>NZ_CP150334.1:10420000-13105095 GCF_051520455.1 Sorangium sp. So ce367 | reverse complement strand
CGCTGCTCTGAAGTCCGCTCCACGAAAATAGGTTTCGGGGGCGACCGAAGAACCGTCGCCCCCAACTTATCCACAGGTCTCACAGCGAGGACTCGCCTCTAACTCCTGGAGATCTCTATGTTATTCTGAATGTAATCGAAGGGCGTGTCGACTTTTCAACAGTCCGCCCACGGCCGCTTCGTCCTCGGGGAATCGTCCGCATGCTCCCGCCAACTGCGGGTGAACAGTACAGCCCTCCTGTACCTGGGCCCGGCCCGGCTGCAGCCGAGCACGCCGATTGAGGTGGGGGTACAGCCGTCGCGTCGAGGTCCATCGCATTGAAAGACAGATCGGCACAGCCGTCCCCCATACCGCCTCACAGAGCTCGGTAACCCGCAGCGCCCCTTTCGAGGCCACCCTTTGGAGGACCCGGTGCGGCACGGAACCGCCCCGAGGACGAATCGGAGGTAGCACCGGGTGAGTCCGGGCGTCTATCCCCAACTGCGAAACTTGGCTCAAGTATCCGATAGTATTGTTATAAATTCAGTCCCTGACACACTGCGAAGCCGGGTTCGCGTCGACCGAGCTCTGGCTGCCGGACACGAGGCGCCAAAACTCCCGACGCGGGGCGGTGATTTTTACAACGCGCTCACGATTGCAGAGCAAAACCCGCTCATCTCGTCGTCAAGAGCCTCGACGTGGCGGATTTTCCAGCTTTTTGAGGAAGACGGAGTTCGTCCAGCACAGAGCGACCGGGGCTCGCCGGTTTTCAGGAGCCGAGAATTTGCCCCCGGGGTCCAGGTGTGCGGTATGGCGAGGCGATGTCGTCAGGGATCCGGTTGACAAGGGGGGCACTCCTGGCGCAGCGGCCGGAGGGGGCGTCGCGCCGGGCGGCGGCCGCCTGGCGGGCCGGGGTCCTCTCGGCGGCAGGCGCGCTCCTGATGGCGTCGGCCGCAGGGCCGGCGGCGGCCGACGAGCTGCCGCCCCAGCTCGCGTACGCCTACGGCGAGAATGAGACGCCCCGCGCCGCGGCCTTCGGGGGCGCGCTGCGCGCCCTCGGGAACGGGACGTCGGCCGTCTTCCTCAATCCGTCCGCCATGGTGGAGACCCGCGTCTACCACCTCCAGGCGCTCTTCCAGGGGAGCCCCGAGGCCGGCCGGCACGCTTACGGCGGCGTCGTCGTCGACTCGGTCACCGGCAAGCTCGCCGGGGCGCTCTCCTTCGTGGGCGGCTTCGTCGACATGGACGACGGCGGCATCAAGCGCTCCTACCTCGACGCGCGGGCAGGCCTCGCCTACCCCCTCACCGAGCGCGTCTTCGTCGGGCTCACCGGCCGCTACGCCAAGATCACGCAGGACGGGACCCTGATCGAGGGCGGCCTCGGCGACAGCTCCGTCTCGGGCGGGCTGCGCGAGTGGGAGAACGGGAAGCTCGTCGGCCGGCACTCCTTCGTCGACGAGTTCACGTTCGACGCCGCGCTCACCGTCAAGGCGACCGACAGCCTGTACATCGCGGCCGTCGGACAGAACCTCACCTACCCGGACCACGGGCTGCTCCCCACCACGGTCGGCGGCGGCGTCGGGCTCGGCACGGCCGACTTCTCGATCGAGGTCGACGGGCTCGCCGACCTCAACTCTTACCGCGACACCACCTTCCGCTTGATGGCCGGCGGCGAGTACCTCGTCGCCGATCACTTTCCGCTCCGCGCCGGCTACCGCTTCGACCAGGGCGCCGACCAGCACGCGCTGTCGCTCGGCCTCGCCTATGTGGGGACCCAGTTCGCGGTCGAGGGCACCGTGCGGCGGGCGCTCGCCGGCGGAGGACCCACCACGTTCGTGGTCGGGCTCGCGTACCACCTCGAGTCGAGCGGGCTGACCCGCGGCTCGTCCGACAGCTTCTAGAGCGGCGGTCACCCGCTTCGGATACGGGCCCACCTCGACGTTTTCGGTGCTCAGCGCACCGGAGTGCGCTTGCGCGCCGAAAACGCCGATCTGGGCCCGTCTCCTGTGCGGGTGACCGTCGCTCTGCGACGCGTCCAGAGCGATCGTCGCGGCCGCGCCGGCCTCGGGGACCGGCTCCCCCTTCTCGCCGCGGCGCGCCTGCTCTAGGTCGGCCCTGCGTGCTGTGCCTGACCCTACCGACCGACCCGCGCTGGGCTGACGTGGCGCTCGCCGATCTGCCGGCGCTCCTGACCGATCACGCGCACTGCGAGATGAAGGCGGCGTCGAACGCCCTGTCCCTCGCCGCGCGCTGGCCGTCGCTCCCGCGCCTCGCGCGGGCGCTCGTCGACCTCGCCGAGGAGGAGCTCCGGCACTTCCGCGCGCTGCTCGACGTGATCGAGCAGCGCGGCCTCGCGCTCGGCAAGCCGGAGACCGACGTCTACGCGAGCGAGCTGCGCAAGGCGGCCTCGAGCAGCTGCGCGCGCAACGCGAAGGCCGCGCTCATCGATCGGCTGCTCGTCGGCGCGATCATCGAGGCCCGCTCCTGCGAGCGCTTCAGGCTGCTCGCCGACGGGCTCGCGGCGCGCGAGCACGAGCTCGCGCCGCTCTATGAGGAGCTCTTCGCGTCGGAGGCCCGGCACTACCGGACCCTCGTCGACCTCGCCGTCGAGGTCGCCGGCGACGAGGGCGCCACCCGAGGCCGGCTGGCCGAGCTCGCGCGCGCCGAGGGCGAGATCGCCGGGCGGCTCGGGACGGCACCCGCGGTGCACGGATAGGTGGCATGGAAATCGATCTGATCCGCCTCGATCGGGACGTCGCCCGCGCGGAGCGCGCGTGGCGCGCGGCGCACGGCGACCTCGCCCGGCGCGGTCCGGCCCCTCCCGCCGCAGACGAGGACGGCCCGAGCGCCGCCGAGGCGAGGGCAAGGCTCGAGAACCCGCTCGATCCCTTCCGGCGCGTCAGCTCGCGGTCGACCTACCTCGAGCTCACCGGCAAGACCCCGGGCCTCGGCGCGGAGCTCGGGCTCGCGAGCCCGACGTCGCCCGCCGCGCCGGACCCGACCGGCCTCGCGGCCCCCCTCGCCGACTGGGTCTACGTGCTCACGCTGGAGCGCGTGGTCTGGACCGACCGCGTCCGGCTCGCCGCGGCCTGGCACGCGCCGCTGCTCACGATCGACCTGCCCGAGCCGGCGCGGATGTCGCCCCACGAGGCGCGGCTCAGGCTCCTCGCCGACCCGACGAGCGCCGGACGGCAGCTCTTCGCCGAGGCCCTGGCCCGAGGCTCCGGCGCGGTCGCCGACGCCGCCCGCGTCCTCGTCGAGCGGAGGCACGAGGCGGCGCGGCGGCTCACCGAGGAGGGCCTCCGCGCGATCGAGATCCCCTGCGACCCTCCCGGCGCGGCGATCGGCGCCGCGGAGGCGCTGCTGCGCCGGACCGAGTCGGTGATCGAGCTCGAGCCGACCTGGCACGCCGCGCTCGGGCGCGCCGTCGGCCGCGACGCGGCGTCGGGGTGGCCAGCGCGGCTCGGCCCGCGGTGGATCGAGGAGCTGTTCCGCGCGACGAAGCTGACCGAGGGCGTCGCGATCGATCTCGGACCGCTGCCGCGGCCGCTCGGCGCGGCGTCGTTCGCGCGCGCGCTCGCCCGCTTCGGCGCGGCGCTCGCGCGTGGTGGTGGAGCGCGCGGGCCGTTCGCGCTCTCCCGCGCGCCCTTCGATCTCCGGCAGGCGCGCCGCGCCGCGCTGTTCGGCGGCCTCGTCGCCGATCCCGTCTTCTGCGCCCGCGCGCTCGGGCTCGGCCGGGGCCGGGCGCTCGATCAGGCGCGCGCCACCGCGCGCAGCCTCCTCCTCTCGCTGCGCCTCGACGCCGCGACCGTGGCGCTCGTGTTCGGCGCCGGAAAGGACGGAGGCGGGCACGTGCTGCTCCGGGCCTCGCGCGATCGGAGCGACCGCTTCGAGGAGACCACCGCGCGCGCGCTCGGCGCGCCGATCCCGGGAGCGCTCGCCGGGGTCGTCCCGGCGCTCGATCCCGGCGCGGCGGTCCGGCTCGCCGGGGCGCTCCTGGCCGCGCGCGATCGGCGCGGCCTGATCGAGCGCTTCGACGAGGACTGGTTCCGCAATCCGCGCGCCGCCGAGGCCATCCGCGACGAGGACGGCGCGCGCGCGCCGGCGCCGCGCGCCAGCGAGGGCGATCTCGAGGCGGGCCTCAGCGAAATGACGCGCTCGCTCGCGAGCCTGTAGCGCGGGCGCGTCGTCAGGAGACGTGATGTAAAGAGGGGCTCGTCCGCTCTGCGAGAACCCTTCCAGCTTTGACTGACACGTGCTAGTGCCGGCTCGCGAAATCGCCCCCCCGGGGGGCGTGGGGCAGCGAGCGGCTCGCGCTGCGCCGCCCTCGTCGCCGAACAAGCACCCGTGAACCCGAACGCAATGCACCCTCTCCTCGCGTCCGGCGCCAGCGCCATCGCCGTCGACTTCGATCTGACGTTCCTGGCGCAGGTCGTCCTGTTCTCGACGTTCGTCGTCGTGCTCAAGCCGCTCCTGTTCGATCCGCTGCTCCGCGTCTTCGAAGAGCGCGAGCGGCGCACCGACGGCGCCAAGCGGGAAGCGCGCGAGATGGACGAGCGCGCCGGCGAGCTGCTCACCCGCTACGAGGCCGAGATCGAGAAGGTCCGGCGCGAGGCCGGGATCGAGCGAGAGCGGCTCCGCGCCGAGACGGCGAAGATCGAGGCGCAGATCATGGCCGAGGCCCGGGCCGAGACGGCGCGCATCCTCGAGGACAGCAAGGCGAAGATCGCGGCCGAGGTCGCCCGCATGCGCGGCGAGCTCTCCGCCGCCCAGCCCGCGCTCGCCGCGGAGATCGCCGCCAGCATGCTCGGCCGCGAGGTGCGCCAGTGAAGAAGCCGCTCCGCCGCTCCTCGCTCGCGCTCGGCCTGGCCGCGGCGCTCGCCGCCGGCACGGCGCTGGCTCAGACGCAGCCGCCGGGCTCCGACCCGGCGCTGCCCCCCGGGCACCCGCCCATCCCGTCGCCTGCCCAGGCGCAGCCGGGCTCGCCGCAGATGCCGCAGCGCCCGCGCGACGCGCAGCCCGGCCGTCCGCTCGGGCCGGGCGGCCGCCAGCTCCCGCCGGGCCACGGGCTCCGGCCGCCGGGCATGCAGCCCGGCCGCGCGCGCCCCACGCCGCCGCCCGCGCAGCCCGAGCACGCCTCCCACGGGGAGGGGCACTGCCCCGGGCACGGCCCGACGGATCCGCCGCCGCACGTCAACTGGTGGCACGGCCTCATCGGCGTGAACAACGAGGCGGCCGCGAAGGGCGGGATCAACGCCCTGCTCTGGCGCTACCACAACGAGCAGAACCCCTGCGATCCGAAGAACGAGTCGCCGCCGTTCCTCGCGTCGGTCCTGAACTTCGGGTTGCTCGCGCTCATCGTCGTCCGCTTCGGGAGGAAGCCCATCGCGGAGGCGCTCAAGAAGCGCAAGCAGACGATCACGCAGGAGCTCGACAACGCGTCGCGCCTCAAGCAGGAGGCCGAGCAGCGGCTCGAGGAGTACGAGGACAAGCTCACGCGGCTCGAGGAGACGCTCGCCGAGCTCAAGGCCGAGCACGCGGCGCAGGCGGAGGTCGAGAAGGCCCACGTGCTCGCCGAGGCGGAGCAGCGGCGCGTCCGGATGCGGCGCGACGCCGAGTTCCGCGCCGAGCAGGAGCTCAAGGCGGCGCGCGCCATGCTCCTCCAGGAGGCGGTGCAGAACGCCGTCGGCGCGGCCGAGGAGCTGCTCCGGCAGCGCATCGGCCAGCAGGACCTCGACCGGGTCAACGAAGAGTACCTGAAGGCCATCCCCGCGGCCGTCTCCGCCGGCGCGCGCCGCGGAGCCCAGACCACCGGAGCAACGACATGAGCTACGAGTCCGTCGCCCGACGCTACGGGCGCGCGATCTTCGAGATCGGCAAGGAGACCGGGACCCTCGCGGCCCTCGCCAGGGAGATCGGGGACGCCAGCGCGATGTACTCGGCGAGCGAGGAGCTCCGCCTCGTCCTCGACAACCCGCTCATCCCGGAGGCCTCGCGCGAGGAGCTGCTCCGCGAGATCGGCGGCCGCGCCGCCTTCTCGGACGTGACGAAGAACACCCTCCTCCTGCTGGCGCGGCGCCGGCGCCTCGTGGCGCTGCCCGAGATCGCGCGGCAGCTCGCGCTCCTCGTCGATCAGGACCAGAACGTCGCCCGGGCCGTGGTGACGAGCGCGGGCCCGCTGAGCGACGGCTACCTCGACCGGCTCCGGGCCGAGCTCGAGAAGGCGACCGGCAGGAAGATCTCGGTCACCCACAGGCAGGATCCCTCGCTCATCGCGGGCGTGGTGACCCAGATCGACGATCAGGTGATCGACGGCAGCCTCCGGACCCGGCTGTCGAGCTTCCGTGACAACCTGCTCAGGACCTGAGGGGACGCGAGCAAGCCCCCCTGTTTCATGATGGGTCGTGGCCCGGCGCTCAGCGCCCCCTCGACCTTGACGACGTTGACTCCGCAGCCCAAGCGTCTCCCGACAGAGGACTCCGCATGCAGCTCCGCGCCGAAGAGATCTCCCAGATCATCAAGAAGCAAATCCAGAATATCGACAAGGCCGCTCAGGTCACCGAGACGGGCACCGTGCTCACGGTGGGCGACGGCATCGCCCGCGTGCACGGCCTGAGCCGCGCGATGGCCGGCGAGCTCGTCGAGTTCAGCGGCTCGGAGGGCGGCAGCCTGATGGGGCTCGTGCTGAACCTCGAGCAGGACAACGTGGGCGCCGCCATCTTCGGCGACACGAGCTCCATCAAGGAGGGCGACGCCGTCAAGCGGACCGGGCGCATCATGGAGGTGCCCGTCGGCGAGGCGACCCTCGGGCGCGTCGTGAACGCGCTCGGCATGCCGATCGACGGCAAGGGGCCGCTCGAGACGAAGGAGCGCCGCCGCGTCGAGGTGAAGGCGCCCGGCATCATCCAGCGCCAGCCGGTCACCGAGCCGATGCAGACCGGCATCAAGGCGATCGACGCGATGATCCCGGTCGGCCGCGGCCAGCGCGAGCTCATCATCGGCGACCGGCAGACGGGCAAGACCGCCGTCGCCGTCGATGCGATCATCAACCAGAAGGGCAAGGGCGTCATCTGCGTCTACGTCGCGATCGGCCAGAAGCTGTCGACGGTGCGCCAGGTCGTGGACAAGCTCGATGCGCACGGCGCGCTGGAGTACACGATCATCGTCGCCGCCACGGCGAGCGAGACCGCGCCGCTCCAGTTCATCGCGCCGTACACCGGCGTGACGATCGGGGAGTACTTCCGTGACAGCGGGCGCCACGCGCTGTGCATCTACGACGATCTGTCGAAGCAGGCGGTCGCGTACCGCCAGCTCTCGCTCCTGCTCCGCCGCCCGCCGGGCCGCGAGGCGTACCCGGGCGACGTCTTCTACCTCCACTCCCGGCTCCTCGAGCGCGCCGCGAAGATGGCCGACATCTTCTACGTCGTGTCGAAGGGGACGAAGATCGAGGGCGGCGACGCCTCGTACCGCGGCGTCGACGGCAAGGCGCACGTCGGGGCGCACGGGATGCACTCGGCGAAGGACTCGCTCTGGAAGACGATCGACGGGGCCCTCTTCGAGAAGCTCGAGCAGGCGCGCAAGGAAGAGAAGAAGGACGAGATCAAGAAGCTCGAGCAGCAGCTCTCGGACAAGGCGAAGGCGAGCGACTACGAGATCGTCCGCGATCCGAAGTCGGGCGGCTCGCTCACGGCGCTGCCGGTCATCGAGACGCAGGCGGGTGACGTGTCGGCGTACATCCCGACGAACGTCATCAGCATCACGGACGGGCAGATCTTCCTCGAGGCCGACCTCTTCTACTCCGGCGTCCGCCCGGCCATCAACGTCGGCATCTCGGTCAGCCGGGTCGGCGGCAACGCGCAGATCAAGGCGATGAAGTCGATCGCCGGCACGCTCCGCCTCGATCTCGCGCAGTACCGCGCCATGGCGGCGTTCTCCCAGTTCGCCTCGGACCTGGACGCGAAGACCCGCGCGCAGCTCGAGCGCGGCGCGCGCCTCACCGAGATCCTGAAGCAGGGCCAGTACGTGCCGCTGGCGGTCGAGAAGCAGATCCTCATCATCTACGCCGGCACGCAGGGCCTGCTCGACAGCCTGCCGGTGAGCTCGCTCTCGCGCTTCGAGGAAGAGCTCTACAAGTTCATCGAGGCGAAGCACCCGCAGATCTTCACGGACATCCGCGAGAAGAAGGTCCTCGACGACGACCTCAAGTCCCGGATGACCAAGGCGATCGACACCTTCAAGAAGCGATTCGCGGTGGAGGCGGGCGGCGCCTCGGCCGCGGCCGACGAGGACGGCGCGGGCGACGACGAGGAGGAGGCGCCGGCGCCGAAGGCCAAGTCGAAGAGCGGGAAGAGCGCCTCGAAGGCAAAGGAAAAGTAGGCAGCCGTGCCCAGCCTCAAGTCCATTCGCAAGCGGATCTCCAGCGTCAAGTCGACGCAGAAGATCACCCGCGCCATGAAGATGGTCGCGGGCGCCAAGCTCAACAAGGCGCAGCTGCGCATCACCGAGCTGCGGCCCTACGCCGTGAAGGTGCAGGAGGTGCTCTCGGCGATCACGCGCGACGCGGCTCCCGCGGCCGAGGCGCTCGCGGCGGAGGGGATCGGGGCGGAGGGCGAGGCGGGCGCGCTCGCCGGTGGCGAGAAGGCGCTGCACCCGCTGCTCGTGACCCGCCCGGAGCGGCGCGTGCTGCTCGTGGTGCTCACGAGCGACCGCGGGCTCTGTGGCGCCTTCAACACCAACATCAACAAGCGCGCCGAGCGCGAGTGGAAGAGCCGGACCGAGGCGGGCCAGGAGGTCCAGCTCGCGATCATCGGCCGCAAGGGTCGGGACTACTTCAACCGCCGCGGCGCGCCGATCCTCGAGTACCTGGCCGGGGTCTGGGACAAGCTCAACCTCGAGACGGCCCAGGCCGTCGGCGCGAAGCTCCTCGCCCCGTTCAACAAGGGCGAGATCGACGCGATCTACCTTGTCTACAACGAGTTCAAGAGCGCCATCACGCAGACGGTCGTCGTCGAGCGGCTCCTGCCGCCCGCCGGCGGTCCGGCGAAGGAGCAGGAGCAGGGGGACGAGGCCGGCCACGGCGCGCCCTCCGCGGCGTCGGAGTTCCTCTACGAGCCGGACAAGGGCGCGCTCCTGGAGCGGCTCGTGCCGATGTACGTGGACATCTCGATCCTGCGCGCGCTCTACGAGTCGATGGCGAGCGAGCTCGGCGCGAAGCTCACGGCGATGGACGCCGCGAACAAGAACGCCAAGGAAGTGATCGACAACCTGACGCTCGAGTACAACAAGGCGCGTCAGGCCGCGATCACCAAGGAGCTCATGGAGATCATCGGCGGCAGCGAGGCGCTCAAGGAGTAGCGAGCCGCGCTGCGCGCCAGGATCTTCGATCTCCGGCTCGAGCCGGTCGCGCGTGCGACCGGCTCGCGTCTCTGGGCTTCGCCCCGCCTCTCTTCACCCGTAGCGCCCGCACCCGGCTGCCCGGCGCTGGTCGTACATCCAGGCAGCCAGCACTGGCGGAGCCGACCGGGCGGCCCCATGGTTGCGTTCCCGTGCTCCAGCCCATCAACCCCGATCACCCGGAACCCCGCAAGATCGCGCGAGCGATCGATCTCATTCAAAAAGGGGAGGTCATCGGCTACCCGACCGATACCGTCTACGGGTTCGGGTGCGACCTGATGAACAAGGCGGCTATCGAGCGGGTGTATCAGATCAAGGGGATGCGCCAGAACAAGAACCTGGCGTTCATCTGCCCGGATCTGAGCGACATCGCGCGCTATGCGATCGTCGAGAACCAGGCGTACCGCATCCTGAAGCGCTACCTGCCCGGGCCGTACACCTTCATCCTCCCCGCGACGCGCGAGGTGCCGAAGTACGTGCACCTCAAGCAGAAGACGGTCGGCATCCGCGTGCCGAACCACCCGGTCGCGCTCGCGCTGGTCCGCGCGCTCGGGCGGCCGCTCATCAGCACGACCGCGGCGCCTCCCGGGGAGGATCCGATCATCGATCCGGGGGAGATCGACGACCGGTTTCCGGGGCTCGCGCTCGTCCTCGACGCTGGGACCGGCGGGTCGGTGCCGACGACCGTGATCGACCTGAGCCAGGGCGAGGTGCAGATCGTCCGCGAGGGCGCGGGGCCGATCGACGAGCTCGTCTGAGCCGGGGTGAGAGGAGGCGAGGGGCCTCCGAGCTGCCCAGCCCGAGGAGAGGAAGCTCGCCAGGGCCCAGTCAGGGACGCTCCGGCTCGCTCTCCGCGGCTGGAACGGACTCGTACGCCGTGTACACGATCCCCTCGCGGTCGAGCCGCTCCCGCGCCGTCGCGAAGGCGAGCGGGCTCCGGTCGCCGCCGACGAAGCGGCGGCCGAGGCGCGCGGCCGCGACGAGCGTGGTGCCGCTGCCGCACATGAGGTCGGCGACGGTCGCGCCGGGCGCGGAGGACGCGCGGACGATGCGCTCCAGCAGCCGCTCCGGCTTCTGCGTGGGGTAGCCCGTGGCCTCGCGGCGCAGCGGGGTGTTGGCGACCATCCCGGGAATGTCGCTCCACACGCTCCCGAGCCGGCGGCCCTCGTCGGCGTAGTACCGGTACGCCTTGCCGCCGAGGATCCGCTCGCGGTACAGGCGGCCGTCCTCGTCGCGGTGCTTGAAATGCATCGCGAGGCTGGTCTCGGCGTATGGCTCGCGGAGCGTCGGATCCGCGGCGTTGTAGACCACCTGGCCGCGCTCGCTCGCGGCGCGCGCGTAAAGGAGGATCGTCTGGTGCGTGACGGAGAAGCCGCGCGCGCCCCGGCCGCCGTTGCCGGGCGCCCAGATGATCTCGCCGAGGAAGGCGCCGCGGCCGAACAGGCGATCACACGCGACCTTCGCGTCGTGGACCGCGCGGTGATCGAGGTGCAGGTACAGCGTCGCGCCCTCGGTCATGCGATCGCGGATGGCCTCGAGGCGCGGCGCGAGCGTCGCGACGAGCGCGTCGGCGCTCGCGCGATCGTCGTACGCGTCGGGCCCGCTCTCCGGCCTGCGCCGCCCGCGCGCCTGGCCGCGCGCCGCCCGCGCGGTCATCGTCGTCCCGACGCCGAAGGGAGGATCGAGGTAGACGAGATCGAACCGCACGTCCGCGGGGAGCGCCGCGCAGACGTCGGCCGCGTCGCCGTGCGCCAGGAGGTGGCTCACAGCGCGCTGTCGGGAGCCGCCACGCGAGAGCCCGCGGCGGCGCTTCCAGGCAGGAGGTCGTCCAGCAACGCAGCGGCGAGGTCGCCGTCCGACGGCACGATGAGCTGCGGAACGGCCGGCAGCCACGGCCACTGCGGGCCGCCGCCGAGGCAGCCGGAGAGGGTTTCGTCCGGCGTACAAGCGACGCGGAGGTGGATGTGATCGGCGTGCGCGGTGCTGTCGCCCGGCTGGAGCAGCATGCTCTCGGCATACCAGATGAGCTCCGGGTCCTCGCCGAGCGCGCGCGCGTACTCGATGAGCAGCGCCTCGAGCCAGCGGGCCAGGAAGAGCCACTGGACGTGCGCCTCGGGCGAGCGGACGAGCGACTTCACGAGCAGCCACTGCCGCTCGACGTCGAAGCGGACGTACTGAGGCGCGCCCGCGCGCGGCGATGCGGGCTCCTCGGCGCCGTCGCTGATCCGCCCGAGCCCGTCCGGCCCGAACGCGACGAAGCCCGGCGAGCGCACAGGGCGGCCGTCCGGGGTCAGCGCGTAGAGCAAGAGGTCGGCGTCGCGCCCGGTGCGGTGGGACCGGTGGCCCCGCGTCGCGCCGCCGTAGCGCGCGGAGAGGTCGCCGACGACGAGCGGCTCGCCGCCCGGCCGCGCCAGCGCCACCTCCGCCGCGGCGCGCTGGACCGCGGCGACCAGCCTCGCCGTCCCCCACCGGATGCCGTTGCTGCGGAGCAGCCGGTAGCCAGGGCCCTGCCTCGGGAGCTCGACGGCGTCGGTGATGACGCCGTGGTGCGGGACGCCGATCGAGCCGCGGAGCGCAGGGGCGAGCGGCGTGGGCGAGGAGCCGACGCAGGCCGCGCAGCAGAGCGCGACGAGCCCGAGGAGGAAGGTGGCGAAGAGAGGACGGCTGGGCATCACGACGACAGAGAGCAGGGCCACGGCGCCAGGCACCGGACGGACGAAGCTGACAGCCGCTCGTTAGCCTCGCCGGCGGCGGAGGGGAAGTTCTCGGCTCACCCGGATGCCCGGAGCGCGGCGCGCGCCGCGATCGTGGGTCCAGCCGGCGATGAAGATGAGCTCGCCTGCGCGTGTGTGCTCCCCAGGGTTGTTCACGTCGTTGATTATCCATGGAGGGCCCGTGTCGAAAGGCCCGTCGTGGACAGGATCGATCTGGTTCAAACGCACGCCGTGATCGGGGGCAAGATGGCTATTTCGGTGATCGCTCGTCCTCCTGGCGGAGGTGATATCGCAGGGTCCTGCGTGCCGAAATGGTCCCTCGATGGTTGATATCGAGCATCGATGGAACTCCGCACGACTCGGCGCGTGCGAACCGGCGTCGCGCCACCGAGAGGCGGCCAAACTGCAACACGGATCTGGCGCCGCAATACGCTCCCCCTGCCCTCGCGGAGCGATCAGCGCTAACACCCACGCCCCATGGATCCCGACCAGCGCGCCACCCAGCGGAACACCACCCAGGGGAGCACGGGCGCAGATCGACAGCCGCCGCCAGCGGACGAGCCCGAGGGCGTCGCCTGGAAGGGCGCGCTGGCCGTCGCCCTCGTCGTGGGTGGCCTCGTGGTGTGGCGCGCCTGCTCCACACCGGGAGGCGGCGCGAGCGACGCGCCCGCGCCGCCCAGCGCGAACCCCGCGGCGTCCGCGCCGAGCGACGCCGCCGACGCCGCCGCGGCGCCGCAGCCGCCGCGCTGCACGCCCGCGAGCGCGCCGCCGTTCGTGATCGGCGACGCGCCGCCCGCGCGCGGGGCCGAGCAAGGCGCGGGGGGCGGCGACGCGGACAGCGTTGAAGACATCGCGCCGTTCGCCGTCGAGGTCGGCCGCGGGACGACGTTCTCCGGCGGGTTCGCCGTGGGCGCCCAGCGAGAAGCCGAGGGCGGGACCGTCGCGATGGTGGCCACGCTCTCGGCCGACGGCGCCCAGGGGAAGCTCGTCCGCCTCGCGCGATCGCGCGGGGATATGGATCCTCCGGTCGTCGCGGGCGCGGGGGGCGCGATCCTCGCCGCGATGCTCGAGCCGAACGCGGGCGGGCGCGCGATCAAGGTCGCCAGGGTCGAAGGGGACCACGTGACGTGGGGGGCCGAGCTCGCCGAGGGGCGGGACGAGTCGCTCGCGCTCGACATCGCCGCGTCCGGCGAGCGCGCGGTCATCGTCTGGGACGACGTGACCCGCGACGGCAAGCGATCGCGGATCATGCTCGCCTCCGCCGACGTGGGCACGCTGCGCTCCGTGACGTCGGCCCGCCCGGTCTCCCAGCCGAGCACCGACGCCGAGATGCCGCGCGTGCTCGGCCGGCCGGGCGGCTACTGGCTCGCGTACATCGCGCGCGCCGAGGAGCCGGCGCGAAAGGCCGCGGCGAAGAAGGACGACGGCGACGAAGACACCGCCGCGGCAGGCGAGACGATCACCCACCAGTGGATCGAGGTGGTCCCCCTCGACGAGGCGGGCGCGCTCACCGCGACGCCCCGCGCGGTCACCCCCAAGAACGGACACGTGCTCGCGTACGACCTGACGCTCGGCGACGACGACGGGCTCATCCTCGCCTTGCGGGACGACGACACCCCGAGCGGCTCGATCGGAGGGCACATCAGCGCCGTGCTGGTGCGGCTCGGCGGCGCCAGCGAGCCGCGCGTGCTCGTCGGCGGCGATCGCGAGCAGGACGCCCCGCCCGAGGCCGCGCTGGGCCTGGGCGCCGGGGTGCCGGCGCTCCTCCCCGGCGCGCGAGGCCCGGGCGGGCAGGACCCGGCGAAGGCCGCGGGCGCAGCGGCATGGCTCGCGATCGCGAACGCGTCCGGCCCGACGCAGCTCGCGGCGCTCACCGCGAGAGGCGAGCTCGAAGGCGGGCTGCAAGCCGAGCCGGCCCTCGGGCGCGGCGAGCCGATCGCCGCCTCCGCAGAGGCGCTGCTCGTGGCGCACCCGGCCGGAAAAGCGATGAAGCTCGCCTTGCTGCGCTGCGCATCGACAGCACCGTTCAACAAGTAGGTCGCCCCTGTATCAGTAAGCGCGCAACGCCAGCGAGCAGGCGCATCGACTGTAGATTGAAGGCGCGTGGATGTGTAGCATCCGCGGCGGTGGCCCACGGGGACGATCCGCAACACGAAGCGTCGCGCCGGCCTGGTTTGCCGAGCCTGTCCGGATCGCCGGACGAAGGTGGCTGGGAAGCCAACGCCGACAACGCTCAAATGACGCGCGCGAGCGCGCAACCTCAGCCCGGCGCGAAGACGCTGCTCGTCGGCACGAGCACGTCGAGCGCGAGCGCGCCGACAGGCGGCGAACCGCTGCCGGCGACCGCGAGCGCGCCGACAGGCGACGAGCCGCTGCCGGCAGCCGCGAGCGCACCGACGGACGGCGAACCGCTGCCGGCGACCGCGAGCCCGCTGCCGCCGCCGAACCCGCCGCCGCTGCCGAGCCCGCCGCTCACCTCGATCCCCCCGCCGCTGCCGAGCCCGCCGCTGGCCTCGAGCCCGCCGCTGCCGCCGAGCGCGCCGCCGCCAGGGCCGAACAAGACGCCGGCCCCGAGCGTACCGCCGCCGGTACCGAGCAGGCCACCTCCGCTGATCCGCCGCAAAGATGGCAGCGTCGCGAGCGGGCCACCGCCGGCGCCGCCGTCGCTGGCGCCGCCGTCGAGGCCTCCGCCGCCGATGCCGCCGGGAGGCGCGTCCAAGACGACGGCAGCGCCCCCTGGACCCGGACCGGCCCGCCCTCCGGCGCGCGGCCCAGGCCAGCGCCCGCCGAGCCCGAACCGCGCCGCAACGCAGCCCGCTCCAGGCTCCGCCGCAAGCGCGGGCAAGCCGGCGACTGGCTCCCAGCCGGGCGGCGCGGCCCAGGCGATCGCCGCCTTCGACGCAAGCACGACGCCGATGCCCATCTCGGTCGAGCCGACCGCGACGCCGCTGCCCATCTCGGTCGAGCCGACCGCGACGCCGCTGCCCATCTCGGTCGAGCCGAGCTCGTCGCCGGCGCCCATCTCGGTCGAGTCGATCGAGCCGGCGCTCGCACAGAGCGCCGCGCCCGTACAGAGCGCCGCGCCGGCGCCCGCGCAGAGCGCCACGCCGGCGCCCGTACAGAGCGCCGCGCCGGCGCCCACGCCAAGCGCGACGCGCACGCCGTTGCCAGGCGGCGCGCACGCACCGAGCGCCACGCGCACGCCGCTGCCGGGCGGCGCGCCCACGCCGGGCGCCCCGCGCGCGCCGCTGCCGGGCGGCGCGCCCACCCCGAGCGCCACGCGCACGCCGCTGCCGGGCGTCACGCCGAACGCCGCGCATGCGCCGGGCGCCACGCCCGCGCAGAGCGCCGCGCATGCGGCGACCGTGCTGCACGCGCCGAACGCCGCGCATGCGGCGACCGTCCTGCACGCGCCGAACGCCGCGCACGCGCCCGCCCAGCCACCTCCGGCACCCCGCTCCCAGCCGAACGCGCCCGAGGCGCCCGCGCAGAGCCCGCAGCTCGCCGCGCCGGACCTCGCCACCGAGCTCCAGCAGCGCGCCGAGCGGCTCAAGGGCAGCGATCCGGTCGGCGCGGCGCGCGCCCTCGTCGAGCTCGGCATCCACGAAGAGCGGGTGCTCAAGAACCCCGCCGCCGCGCGCCGCTCGTACGAGCGCGCTCGACAGCTGTCCCGCACGCTCGAGCCGGCGCTCTCGCGGGTCCACCGCGTGCTCGACGCGCGCACCGAGCTCGCCCTCGCGCTCGAGGTCGTGGAGGACAAGCTCCGCGTCGCCGAGACCGACGCGCTCCGGGCCGACCTCCTCGCCGAGCGGGCGCGCCTGCTCCAGGCGCTCGGGCGGACGCCCGAGAGCTGCGAGGCCTTCACCGAGGCGCTGCGGCTCGTCCCGCTCCACGCCGCGTCGCTGCGCGGGCTCGAGATCGCCCTCCGGCGCGAGAGCGCCCGCGGCGCCGAGCAGGCGGCCAAGGACCTCGCCGCGCACCTCGACCGGCTCTCCGCCGCCTACGCCCCAGGGCGCGGGCAGCAGGACGGCGACGGCCAGCTCACCGCCTGGGTCCACGTCGAGCGCGCCGCCGTGCTCGATCGGAAGCTCTACAAGCCGGAGCTCGCCCTCGCGTCCCTCGAGGGCGCGATCGCGTTCGATCCAGGGCCTGGGCCCGTGCGGGAGGCGCTTCGCCGCCACCTCGTGCACCACGACGGCATCGTCGGCCTCGTCAGCGCGCTCTCCCTGGAGGCCGATCACGAGAGCGACGACGACCGCGCGGCGCGGCTGCTCTACACGGCGGCGCGGCTGCTCATCGACAAGATCCGCTCCCCGGCGGACGCGGTGCCCCTCCTCCGGCGCGCGTCGACGCGGGCCCCGGCCGGCTCGCCGACCGCGCGGCGCGTGGTCGGCGAGCTGATCCGCCTGCTCGAGGCGAACGGCATGCTCGAGGTCGCCGCCAACGTGCGCCAGAAGGAGCTCGCGCTCCTCACCGACAAAGAGGCGATCATCCACGAGCACGTCCGCCTCGCGGAGATCTACGACACCCTCGGGGACGCAGAGCAGGCGGCGCTCCACGCGACACGCGCGCTCGAGCTCGATCCCGAGGACAGCTCGACGCGGGAGCGGCTCGACCGCGCCCTCCAGCGCCTCGGCCACCACGCCGAGCGCGTGGAGGTGTGGACCGCCGTCGCCAACGCCGACCGGCCCGCGCCCGTCCGGGTCGCGGCGCTCCTCCGCGCCGCGGACATCTCCGAACGCCACCTGAAGCGGCGCGACGAGGCGCTCGCCATCCTGCGCGCCGCGTGGGCGATCGAGCCGGGCAACAGCTCGGTCTTCGACGCGCTCTCCGCCCTGCTCACGCCGGACGCCCTGGCCGTCGAGGAAGATCCGCGCGGCGTGCAGGCGCGGCTCGATCTGTACACGCAGGCCGCGAGCGCGACGGAGGACCCGACGCGCAAGATCGGGCTCCTCGAGAAGCTCGTCTCCATCTGGGAGGACGAGCTCGCCCAGCCCGCCCGCGCCGTGGAGGAGATCGAGAAGATCCTCGCGATCGACCCGGAGCGGCGCGCCGCGATCCTCGCGCTCCAGCGCAACGCCGCGCGCGCGGGCGACGCGCAGCGGCTCGCGCGCGCGCTCTGCGCCGAGGCCGAGCTCACGAGCAGCCCGCGCGAGCAGCGCAGGCTCCTCCTGCGCGCCGCCGAGGTCACCGAGCTCCGGCTCGGCGATCGCGACCGGGCCTCGTCGCTGGTCGATCGCGCGCTCGCGATCGATCCGGCCGACCCCGACGCGCTGCGCGCGCGTATCCGCCTCGACGAGCGCGCCGGCCGGTACGAGGAGGCGCGGCGCGCGCTGCTCAAGCTCATCCAGCGCGACCCCGCGGGAGACGCGGCGTTCAGCCTCTGGCTCGAGGTCGCGGGGCTCGACGAGCGGCGCCTCAAGCGGCCGCACAGCGCCGTGGAGTCGTACCGCGAGGCGGCGCGGAAGCGGCCCGCTCACCCGCTGCCCCGGATCGAGATCGCGCGGCTCCTCCGCGAGACCGGCAACTACGAGAAGCTCGTCGAGGTCCTCAGCTCGCTCGCCGACGAGGCGCAGCGGCCCGACGACCACGCGCGGCTGCTCTTCCAGGCGGCCGAGGTGCAGGAGCTCGCCCTGGGGCGCGATCAGGACGCCCTCCGCCTCCTCGCCCGCGCCGACGCGGCGCTCGCCTCGGGCCAGCACGATCCGGCGATCCTCGACGCGATGGAGCGCATCTACGTCCGCGCCGGCGGCGCAGGCGTCGGCGTCGGCCTCGGCGCGCCCGTCGCGCAGCGGCCCGCTACCGGCGCCCGCGCGTCCAGCCTGCCGGGGATGTCCGCCTCCATGATCGCGAGCGAGCTCGCGGGGCTGTACGCGCGCTGGCTCGAGCGCAAGCCGCCGGCGCTCGTCGATCACGCGCTCCGGATCTCCCTTGCGCTGGTCCTCGCGGACAGCAGCCCGCGCCAGGCCGTCGAGATCCTGGAGGGGCTCGTCGGGGTGGTGCCGAACCACGTCCCGGCGCTCCGCATGCTGGAGCAGCTCTACCGGCACCTCGAGGCGCCGACGTCGCTCGCGACCGTCCTGCGCGCGGAGGCCGACGTGTTCACCTCCGCCACCGCGCGCGGCGGCGCCCTCTGGGAGATCGTGTCGCTCGAGGAGCAGCTCGGGCCGAACGCCGCGCTCGAGGCGCTCGCGCGCATCGTGAAGGAGGCGCCCGACGACGCGGCCGCCCACATGGCGATCCTCCGCATCGCCGCCAAGGCGAGCCCCGCGGATCCGATCGCGCCGCGGGCGCAGGCCCTCTTCGCCAGCGCCATCCGCGACAGCCGGGAGCTGACGCCCGATCCCATCGCGCGCGCCCTCTACAGCGTCGAGGAGGCGCTCCTCGCGGAGGCGCAGGCCGACGCGGACCCCGCCGCCGCCCGCGCGGCGCTCGCCGGCTTCCGCAACGCCCTCGGGCTGTGGCCGGAGAGCGTCATCGCGGCGCGCGGCCTCGATCGGCTCGCGCAGCGCCTCGGCGACCGCGCGAGCGTCATCGCGGCCCAGCTGGCGCTCGCCGACCTCGTCCTCGGAGCGCCCGCGCGCGCGATGCACCTCGTGCGCGCGGCGGAGCTCACCGCCGAGGACGCGTCCCCCGAGGGCCGCGCGCGAGCGCTCGAGCTGTACGAGAGCGCGCTCCGCGCGGATCCGAGCTGCGTGGCCGCAGCGCGCGCGCTCGCCAAGGAGCTCGCGGGCGATCCCCAGCGGCTCACCGACCGGCTCGGCGAGGCGCTCGGCAAGGCCGCGAGCCGCGAGGCGATCTCGCTGCTCGGCACGGAGATCGCCCGGTCGGTGCTGCAGCACCACGGGCGCCCAGGCGCGATCGACGCCGGCGTGGGCATCTCGGCCGTCCGGCGGGTCATCGAGACGCTCCCGAACGACGCGGCCGCGCTGCTCCTGCTCGCGCGGCTGCTCACCGCGCAGCGCGTCTGGCTCGAGGCCCGCGACGCCCTGAAGCGCGCCGTGGCCGCGGCGACGGACGCCGAGACCAAGATCGCGGCGCAGTTCCTGATCGCCGATCTGTACGAGGGGGCGCTCGCGAACCCGGCGCTCGCCCAGGACGCGCTCCAGGCGGTCCTGTCGCTCGACGCGCAGAACCGTCCCGCGCTCGAGCGGCTGCACAAGCTCGGCGTCACGCGCGGCGACCACGCGCTCGCGCTGCGCGCGCTGGGGCGCCTGGTCGAGCTGTCGCCCGACCCGGGCTCCCGCGTCGAGGCCGCCCTGCGCCTCGCGGACGCCTACCGCGACGCCGGCGACACGGCCGGCATGGTCCGCACGCTGTGCGACGCGATCGTGAGCGCGCCCGGCGGCGACACGCGCGGTTGGGTGGCGCTCGCCCGCCTGTACCGCGTCGACACGAGCGAGGGCGCCGCGGCCTACGCCAAGGCGCTCGCGCAGCTGCTCGAGGTCGCCGAGTCCCGCCGCATCCCGGCCGATCCGCGCTGGCTGACCACGCTCGGCCTGCTCGAGTCGACCCTGCTCGTGCGGCCTCGCGACGGGCTCGCGCGCCTCCAGCAGGCCGTCGCGCTCCCGGGCGCGCCGCCCGAGTCGCGCACCGCGCTCGGCCGCGGGCTCGAGGCCGCGGGGCGCAACGCGGAGGCGGTCCAGGTGCTGCGGGACGTGCTGACGCCCGATCCGGAGGTCTTCACGCGGCTCCCGGACCTCGGCCCGGCGCTCGCCGCGCTCGAGGCCGCGCTCGCCAAGGACGGGCGCGCGGAGGAGCGGATCACCGTGGAGGAGGTCCGCGCCTGCCTCGGCGAGGTGTCGCTGGACCGCATGTCCCGGCTCAGGGGCCGGCGCGTCCCGTCGGAGGCGCCGTACGCCGGGGCCTTCGCGGGCCCCGAGATGGGCCGGCTGCTCCTCCCGGAGGCCCGGAGCCCCTGGATCGATGTGGCGCTCGCGATCGCGCCGATCGCCGCGAAGGCGATCCGCTTCGAGCTGAGCAACCTCGGCATCAGCTCGCGCGAGCGGATCGGCCCGCGCGACAACCACCCGACGCGGCAGCTCGCCGAGCGGGTGGGCCGCGCGCTCGGCATCGAGGCGTTCGAGCTCTACCTCGTCCCCTCGTGGCAAGGAGCCGCCCGCGTCTTCCCGGGTGATCCCCCTGCCCTCGTCGCGCCGACGTCGTTCATGGAGCTCCCGGAGCTCGAGCAGACGTTCGCGCTCGCCCGCCTCTTCGCGCGCGTCGCGGTCGGCTTCACGTTCCTCGACGAGATCCCGGCCGAGGCGACCGACGGCCTGCTGCTGGCGTCGATCCGCACGATCGATCCGGGCTTCGGGTCAGGCGCCATCTCGCCCCCGCGCGAGCACGCCACGCAGCAGATGCTCCCTGGGGTGCAGCGGGCGATCGGGCGCCGCCAGCGCAAGATGCTCGAGGAGCTCGCGTCGACCGTCGCCGTGTCGTACGACGCGCGCGCCTTCGTCCTCGGCCTGCGCCGGAGCGAGCACCGCATCGGCTACCTGCTCTGCGGCGACGCGCTCGCCGCGATCGACTACCTCCGCCGGTACGATCGCGACATGGCCCGCTCGACCGAGGAGCCCCGCCTGCTCCTTCAGCACCCGGTGTCGAACGAGCTCCTGCGCTACGCGCTCTCGGCCGAGGCCTACGCCGACCGCCGACGCGCCGGATCCATCTGGCCCGCCGTCTGAGCTGAGCGGCACGCGCCCGCTTCGGATACGGGCCCATCTCGACGTTTTCGGTGCTCAGCGCACCGGAGTGCGCTTGCGCGCCGAAAACGCCGATCTGGGCCCGTCTCCTGTGCGGGCGCGCGCCGCTCGGCGGGGCGCGATCCGGGGCGGATGGGCTCGGCAGGGCGCGGTCCGGGGCGGATGAGCTCAGCGAGGCGCGGTCCGGGGCGGGTGAGCTCGGCGGGGCGCGTCATCACTGATGAGCTCGGTGGGGGCGCGCCACGATGATGAACGAGCTGTGGTGACGCGGCTTGGCATGGTGTGTTTCATGACCGGTGAAGTTCGATGTCGAGAAGATATCGGTGCTTCTGCGGTAACAGGGACGTACAGGGGGCCGGTGATGTTATGTGGCTCCCGGGGTCGCGGTGGGAAGCCGAACATCCGTGTTGAAAAGATCACTGCGCTTCTGCGGCTACAGGGACGTACACACGAGCACCTATGTCGTATGGCGCGCCGGGGTGCGCGGTGCTGCGTCGAACACGTAATTGTCCAACCGGAGCGGTGTTTGGGTATCTGAGGCGCGCGGAGAAGGTCGGGAGGACGGCGCGTGGTATCCTGATCTCCGCGTGAGCATTCCGCTGATGCCAGGCGCCCTGGTGGCAAGTCGCTATCGGGTCGATCGCCAGCTGGCCGAGGGAGGCATGGGGGTCATCTGGGCCGCCACCCACCTCGCGGACGGCGAACGTGTGGCGCTGAAGCTGCTGCGCCCCGGCACGGCGGAGGACGCGTCGACTCGGCGGCGCCTCGTCCGGGAAGCGCGCGCGGCGGCGGCGGTCGATCACCCGAACGTGCCATCCATCCACGACGTGCTCGAGCTCGACAACGGGACGCCGTTCCTCGTCATGGATCTGCTCGAGGGCGAGTCGCTCCGCGACAAGCTGCTGCGCGAGGCGCAGATCCCGCTCCCCGAGCTGTCGCGCATCCTGCTGCCGGTCATCTCGGCCGTCGGCACCGCGCACGCGCTCGGCATCGTCCACCGCGACCTCAAGCCCGACAACATCTTCCTGCTCACGCCCGACGCGGCCGCGCCACGTGCCTCGCCCGGCGCAGCCGCGGAGCACCCGAGCGGCGCGCCGGCGCGCGGCTCCATGGATTCCGCGGACGCGCGGGAGGCCGCGCAGCACGACGCCCGCGTCAGGGTGCTCGACTTCGGCATCGCCAAGGTCACCGCGGCGCCCGGCGAGACCAGCTGGTCCTGGGGACGCACCGGGAGCGGCGAGATGCTCGGGACCCCGTATTACATGTCGCCCGAGCAGATCCTCGGCGAACACGACGTGGATCACCGCGCCGACATCTGGTCGCTCGGCGTCATCCTCTACGAGTGCCTCACCTCGGTGCGGCCCACCGAGGCCGAGAACATGGGCAAGGTGATGAAGCGCATCCTGACCGGCTCCATCCAGCCGATCGGGGAGAGCGCGCCGACGCTGCCCGCCGACGTCGCGGCCATGATCGATCGCATGCTCAGCCCGGACCGCGCGCAGCGCCCGGCCGATCTCCGCGAGGTCGGCGCGCTCCTCGAGCGCTACGCGGCCGTCGCCCTCCGCCCCTTCGGCCCCCCGGCGGCGCCCAGGGTTCCGGAGAGCGACTCGCTCGTGCCCAGCGCCCGCGCCAGCGACCCGCTCGTGCCCAGCGCCCGCGTCAGCGGCTCGCTCGCGCCCGACGCCCGCATCAGCGACGCGTTCCCGGCCAGCACCGCCGATCTGGACGGGGAGGCGTCGACCGCGACGCTGCGCGCAGGCAGCCTCCTGCCAGCGCCCCCCTCGAGCAACCGGCCGCGCGCGCGCGGCGCCGGAGCGGCCCCCCTGGAGGCGCCGCCCGACGCCGCGGCGCTCTCCTCGCCGGAGACGGCCGGCGCCACCGACGCGCTCGCCGAAGAGGGAGCGGTCGCCTCGTCGGCAGGGGCGCGCCGCGCGAAGCGCGCAGGGATCAAGCTCGTCGCCGCCGGCGTGCTCATCGCCGCCGGAGCAGGCTTCTCCCTGCTTCGCTGCTCCGCCTCGTCAGCGCAAGAGTCGCTACGCCACCCCGTCATCGCGCCAGCGACGCCCGCTCCATCGAACAAGGAGTGATCTGGTCAACTCCGGATCTGCCGGAGAGCCATCGAGGGAGCTGCCTGAACGAGCCAGTGTCGAGCTCGCCTTGATCCGGTTGTGACGCGATACGCCAGCGCTCTGCCGGGGCGGATTCCTGTTGCGCCGGGATCTTGAACGCGGCGACGCTCCCGCACCTCAGGAGAGCGTCATGCCCAGCGATGTCATCGTCCGGATCCGTTCGCCCCGAGGGTTCGTCGACCTGCCTGGCACCGTGGATGCCGTCGGGCCAGCCGCGTCCTCCGCCTTCGAAGAGCGAAAGTCCGCGCCAGGCATTCACCTGCTCGCGGACACGGTGAGCGACAGCGATTATGCCATCTCGCTCTCGGCGCCGGTCCCAGGGGACAGCCTTGCGGCGCTCCGGGAGGGCGAAGGCAGGGCGGTGCTCATCGTGTTTCCCGGCCACTCGCCCGTGCGCCGGCGGCTGCGCGCCGTCGCCGTCTCCAACGTCGAGGTCGTGCCGGATCCGGGCGTGGCGTCGCAGGCGGCGCCGCTCGACCTGAACGCGGGGCGCGAGGGCGCCGCGCCGCTCTGGCTCTTGCCCGCCGGGGTGTTCAGCGCGAGCCCGACCCTCGGCCCCGACGGGCCCGCCGCCCGCGACGCCCTCGTCACCGCGGCCCGGTGGATCTCGTCGCGCCGGACGAGCACCCTCACGCAGCTCTTCCCGCCGAGCGCGTTCCACCCGGAGGAGCCGGTGCGCAAGGAGCGGCTCTCGGCGCGCCGGGGCGCGGCGCTGCTGGATCAGGCGCGCGCGGCGCTCGAGATCGCGGCCGTGGGCGGCGAGGAGGCGAGGCGCGATCCGACCGCCGCTGCGACCCTGCGCTCGGCGGCGACGACCATCCTCTCGCACCTCATCGCGACGTCGCTGGACGACCGCGGCTTCGCGCCGGTCGCGGAGCGCGCCGCCGAGGAGATCCTCGCGCTCATCGAGAGGGAGGCGGGCGACGAGACGGCCCGGCCGGCGCTGCGCGCGCACGCGATCCACCTGCTCCAGCTGCGCGCCCCGGGGCTCACGGCGGCCCAGCAGGAGCGAGCCCGGGGGCTCGTCCGCGGGCTGCTCCGCGAGGCGCCGCCCTACGACGAGCTCACGGGACCGTGGAACCTCGCGATGTGCGGCGCCTCGGAGTTCCACGAGGGCGAGTGCAACATCCTCGTGTCGACCCACGGCTTCAAGGAAATCGCCCTCCCGCCCGAGGCGCCCCCGTCGCCGAACGGCTGGAGCCCTTACCGCGCCTTCGAGGCCCCCTTCAAGACGCCCGCCGGCGAGCCCATCCGCGTCTTCGCCCGCGCCGCGACCCCGCGCGACGAGAACCTCGAGATGGGGATGGCGTTCTTCATCGGGGTGCTCATCAACCGGCACGCCCAGCTCGGCGCCTTCGACCTCCGCGCGGCCGCGGTGCAGGTGAAGCAGGAAGGGTACAAGCTGATGATGAACTCGCAGTGCGCGGGGCTCACCACGCGCTTTGCCGTCTCCCAGATGTTCCCGGACGCGGACATCTACTCTTCGTGGGACTCGACGTATTTCAGGGCCGGCTCGGACGGGGTGGTCACCTCGTCCGAGGGGGTCGACTGCTTCGTCGCCGCGCTGCGCGGGATGAGCAAGCGCGCGTCGCACGCCGAGCTCGACGCGCGCCTCCGGAAGGCGCAGTGGCCCCACCCGCAGGCGCAGATCGCCGGGTTCTCGCAGTTCGTCGGGCCCTCGCACCCGCTCGTCGTCGCCCGCTACTCCGACGTGAACCGGGACGGGCGCGCGGATTACTACGACGGCTTCCTCGACTTCCAGCTCGCGGACATCGCCGAGGACATCGAGGCCTCGATGACGCCGCGCGACCCGGGGGTGAGCGCGTCGCAGATCGGCGGCGACGGCGCGGCGGGCCTCAACTGGGCGGCGGGCAGCCTCAATCGCGTCGCGCAGTACTCGGACATCTGGGCGGGGCTCGCGGGCGAGAGCGAGCTCTACTATGCCTTCCAGTCGGGGGGCTTCTTCAGCCACCGCGAGCCGCCCCACGACGTGCCCACGGGCGGCGCCGCGGAGCAGGATCTCGGGCGGCTCCCGGCCGTCACCCGCTTTCAGCAGAGCAAGGAGGCGCTCGGCGGCCTCTCGGTCGAGGTCATGTTCCACAGCCACCTGAGCCACGCGGCCAAGGAGCTGAAGCGCCTGCTCTGCGCGGCCGACGCCATGCGCCGCGCCTTCGATCTCGGCCACCTCTCCGGCGGAGGGGCGCTGTCCACGCCGAGGGGACAGCGCTGCGCGATGCTGCTCACCATGGCTGGCCTTCTGGAGTTCCCCGCGGACCAGAACCGCATCGACGGCCTGTGGTCGATGGCGCTCAAGGCGCTGCGGCTCCCGCAGATCTCCCGCAGCGCGGTGCGCGCCTGCATCACCGAGGAGGACCACGAGCTCTCGAACTACTACGGATCGCAGCGCGGGCTGGCGCAGCTCCTCTCGGCGCTCGAGAAGAGCGACCCCGTCGCCTTCGAGCAGCTCGGCGCCGACGACCCGCTCGTCGGCAGGCTCGCCGAGCTCGACGCCGGCGCCCTGTGACGGCGCTACGTGACCCGGCGACCCGGCGACTCAGCGACCCGGCGTGACCGCGCCGACCTGCGGGGATGTCGGGCCTTGCAAAGAGGGCCGTGGAGGGGCTATGCCCGGAATGGGACCTCATGCTGTGCCCTCGTTGCCATCGGCGGTACGCGGATGACCACCGCTTCTGCCCGCACGACGGAGAGAAGCTGGTCGCGAGCCACGACATCCGGCGGATACGGTCCCAGCCCACCGAGCACGTGGGCGCGATCGTCGCCGAGCGGTACCGGGTGCGGGGCCTGATCGGCAGCGGCGCCATGGCGCAGGTGTTCCTGGCGGAGGACACGAAGAGCGGCGCGCCCGTCGCGCTGAAGCTCCTGGAGCCGAGGTTCCGCCGCGAGCCCAAGGTGAAGGCGCGGTTCCTCCTGGAGGCCAAGGCCGCGGCCACCGTCGTTCACCCGAACATCGTCGAGGTCCTCGACATCGGCCTCCATGAAGGGTCGCCTTACCTCGTTCTGGAGTTCCTCTTCGGCGAGTCGCTGAGCTCGCTGCTCCTGCGCGAGAAGCGGCTGTCCCCGGAGGCCGGCGTGCCCTTCCTCCTGCAGGCCGCGGCCGGGCTCGGCGCGGCCCACCGCGCGGGGATCGTCCACCGCGACGTGAAGCCCGCCAACGTGTTCCTCGTGGGGGAGAAGGGCGACGCCTGGGCGGCCAAGGTCGTCGATTTCGGGTTCGCGAAGCTGTACGAGCACTCGGGGCTCACGCAGGCCGGGGTGACCGTCGGCACCCTGGAGTACATGGCGCCGGAGCAGACCGTCAGCGACCCTCCCGACGGGCGCACGGACGTCTACGGCTTCGGCATGCTCATGTACCGGATGTTCACGGGCCGTCTCCCGTTCAGCGTCACGCGGGCCTCCTCCCCCGCCCTGGCGCCCGCCATGGACGAGGCCGTGGTGCTGGCCAACCAGCTCGTCACGCCGCCCCCGCCGCTCAACCTGGGTGAGAGCCCGGCGTCGCGCGCGCTCGAGGCGGTGATCGTGAAGTGCCTGCGCAAGCGACCGGAGAACCGGTATGCCTCGATGGAGGCGCTCAGCGAGGATCTCGCCCGGCTCGGGCGGCCAGGCGCGCTGGCGGCGCACGCGCCGATCGCCTCGCCCGACGTGTACGCGGCGCAGACGCCCTACGGAGAGCACGCGGCGCGGTTCCTCTACAAGCAGCTCGGCAAGGTGTACGGCGACGCGCCGTAGCCGCGGCATGCCCGGAGCGCGCTCCCTCGCGCGACGCCGCGCTCCTGCGCTGGCCGCTTGCGCCGCCGCGCTCGGCTGGCCGCTCGCCGTGGGCGCGTCGCCCGAGGCGCCGCGGCAGGCGGCGCCGGCGACCGCCGCCACGGAGCCCGACATCCGCCCCACGCTGGCGTGGCTCCTCGTCCAGCTCGTGCCGAGCCCCGAGCTGTGGCTCGAACCGGGCGAGGCGCGCTTCGGGTTCCGCTGGCAGGTGACGCCGCTGCTCTACTCGTTCGGGATCAACCGCAAGCTCTCGCCGTGGCGCGCCTTCATCGCGGAGCCGCTCACGCGCCACGCCGGCTCGATCGAGCTCTTCGGCTCGCCGGGGTACGTCGCCCGTCCGGGCGCGTTGGCCGATCGCTGGGTGATCCGGGGCGGCGTCCGCGCTTATTTCCCGCTCCTCGACGGCGGCGACTACCTGTCCTGCTCGCTCGGCGGATCCGCGCTCTATGGTCGAGGACACGTGGCGGCCTCGTACGAGGCGGGGGTTTATACCCTGTTCGGCGCCCTGGGCGCGCAGGTGGCGACCACGCCGACGGCCGCCTTGCGATCGACCACGATCACGCTCAGCATCCGCTACTTCTGACGCCGCGCATGGCCACGCGCCCCTCCTCGTCGCCAGCTCGCCTGTCCGCCGCGGCGCTCCTCGCGCTCGCGGGCCTGTCGTGCGGCGTGCCCGCGCGCATCCTGGAGAGCAACGTGGCGAGGCTGTTCGCGAGCCCGCTGCCCGTGCCGGACAAGGTGCGCGCGCCGTACCGCCCCGAGGCGAGGCTCGCCGCGCTCTGGGTCGGGCACGCGACCGTTCTCGTGCAGATCGACGATCGATGGATCCTGACCGACCCCGTCTTCACGTCGACGGTGGGCCTCATGGTGAAGCGGCTCGTCGAGCCGGGGATCGCTCCGGAGGACCTGCCGCCCATCGACGCCGTGCTGATCTCGCACATGCACCTCGACCACCTCTCGCTCGGCTCGCTGTCCCTGATCGAGCCGAAGGTCCGCGCGCTGCTCGTGCCTCGGGGCGGGCTCGTCTACGTGCCCAACCATAGCTTCGCGTCGTTCGAGGTCCCGACCTGGACGACATGGCGGCAGGGCGATCTCAAGATCACGGCCGTCCCGGTGCGGCACTCCGGCTATCGCTACGGGCTGGACCGGGACTGGATGACGGAGAGCTTCACGGGTTATGTCGTCGAATACCATGGAATCACGGTCTACTTCGGCGGCGATACAGCCTACGACCGCGACGATTTCGTGAAGACGCGCGCGCGATTCCCCTCGATCGATCTCGCTCTCTTGCCGATCGCGCCGGTGGGGCCGCGCGAGTTCATGGAAAGCAAGCACGTCGATCCGGCGGAGGCAGTGCAGGCCTTCCTCGACCTCGGGGCGCGGCGGATGATGGCTATCCATTTCGACACCTTCATCAACAGCACCGATACGTTCGGAGAGGCGCCCCGCGAGCTCCGGCGCGTCATGGCCGCGCGCGGGCTGGGGCCGGATCGGGTGATCCTGCCCAGGCACGGAGAGCAGCGGATCCTCATCACGAGGGGCGAGCCCGGGGGCGCGGCGGCGACGAGCGCGCCGGCGCCGCGTGGCGACTAGCCGGGTCAGTCGAGCTCGCGGAGCGCCGCCGCGTAGTCCTCGGGCGTGTTCAGGTTGCGCAGCGATCTCAGCGCCGGATCCGCAGCGCGGAGCCGCGGATCCGCGAGCAGGAGCTCGGGATCCGCGACCAGGGTGCGCGCCCGCTCGAACAGGGTGGAGAGCCGCAGCCTGCCCTCGGCGAGCAAGGCAGCCACCTCGCCGCGCACCGAGCACGCGTACACCGCGGCGAGCGGGTGATGGTGCCCCTCCGCCCGCGGCACCGCGATGGCGTGGCCGCCCGCCTGGAGATCCGCGACGCGCCGCACGAAGGCGGGGTGCAGGAAGGGCGCGTCGGTCGAGGTGACGTAGGCCCGCTCGGCGAGCGGCGCGATCGCATCGAGCCCGGCCGCAATGCCCTGCAGCGGCCCGCGGCCCTCCACCGGATCGCGCACGAGCAGCACCCCCTCCGGCAGCGGCGGCAGCTCCTGCCCCGGCGCCGCGACCACCACGATCGGCCACGCCGCCTCGCCGAGGCGCCGCACCACCCGCTGGAGCAGCGGCTCGCCCCCGAACGGCAGCCACGCCTTGGGGCGCCCCATCCGGCGGCTCTGCCCGCCGCACAGCACGACGCCCGCGAGGCCGGCCGCGCGGCCCGCCCCGTCGCCGTCCTCCGAGGTCGCCGTCATGAGCTGCACCGCTGTCCTGCATACCACCGCCGCCCGGAACATGGGCTCGCCGCGCGCCGAGCGCCGCCGCCGGTGCGATTCGTGCCAAGCCTCAAGGCGCCGGCAGGAGGACCCGCGCGCCGCGGGCGAGCGTCACGCCGTCCACGTGGCCCATCAGCGGTCGCTCCGGCAGGACGACGTGAAAGTGCGTGTTCGACCCCATGTGCGTGAAGACGCCGTGGTGACGCTTCGAGAAGAAGCCCACCAGCACCCCCTCCGCGGCGGGGAGCGCTCCGTTCACAGACGCCCGGACATGGTCCGCGTGACCGGCGCCGGGGGCGAGCTTTCTCCCGTCGACGACGTGCCAGCGGAGATCGCGGAAGCCGCCGCGCACCTGGACCGGGACAGCGCCCTCCGTGTCGAGCCCGCGCTCCCGCAGCAAGGCCTCGATGCGCGCGTCGATCTGCCCGTCGGGCACGTCGGCGTCGAGCGTCGCCTCCTGCCAGCGCGCGACGTTCGCCACCACGAAGAGCGTCGCCTCCTCCTCCGCCCCGGCGGGGCGCACGTCGAGGGTCCCGTCGTCGCGCGCATAGGAGGTCCAGATCGCATCGTCGACGACCGTCACCTCCCCGCGCAGCGCGCTGAGCGCCCCGATCCCGAACGCGCGCGGACCCGGCACCACATCGCCGATGCGCACGGCGGGCCCCGTCTGCCCCTCGTGCATGATCGCGCGCAGCGCGCCGAACGAGCGGACCTGCACCGCCGCCGGCGCGCCCGGCGCGGGTCCCGCAGCGGCCTCGCTGGAAGGCGTGCAGGAGGCGATCGGGGACATCAGGAGAGCTCCGAGGAGCCCGGGAAGAACGCTAGGGAGAGTCGCTCGCATCGCTCGCATGGGGTTGCTCCTCTGTCGCGCGGGTCACGCGCGAGAGCGCGCCATTCAGGACGTGCAGCGCGCGCACAACGGCGGCGCGCTCCTCGCAGGGGATGGCGTCCACGATCGACTGGAACCGCACCAGGCTTTGCCCCTCGAGTCGCCCCGCCATGCGGCGCCCCGCCGAGGTGAGCCGCAGGCGGCGGACCCGCCCGTCTTCCTCGCTGACGTCCTGCTCCACCCGGCCATCCTCGCGAAGGCGCTGTATCAGCCGGGTGACATTGCTCTTGTCGATGCCGAGCGCCCGCCGCAGGTCGCTCTGGGAGAGCTGCTCGCCCGCCCGCTCGGCGTCCGCCAGGACCGTCAGGGCGTGGGCCTCGCGCGGCGCCACCTGGACGCCGCACGGCGTGCGCTCCTCGTCCAGGAGACCGAAGCCGCGCACGAAAGCGCGGACCTCCGAGCGGAGCTCTCTCGTGGTCACCCTTCGAGGAGAACACATATGGTTGCGATGCGCAACCAATTTGGGACGGGTGTTCCGCGCCGCGGCTACCTCCGGCACACGGCCGGCGACCGCCCCGTGAGCCGTGGGGCCGGCTGGGTACGCGCGAGCTCGTCCGGGCGGCGCCGCCCCGATCTCTGAGCTGGAATACCGATCAGCGTGGAACCCGAGAAAGGAGACTTCAGGACGCCAGAAGACGCCAAGAGGCGCCAGAAGACGCCAAGAAAACAATAAATCTTGGCGTCTTCTGGCGCCTCTTGGCGTCTCTTGGCGTCCTCTGGCGTCTCGACTTCTCGCTGTTTGCGTGCGGCTTCAACCCGCTTGTCGCGCTAGCCGCTGGCGCGGCGCTTCCAGCAGCGCCGCGCCCCGCCGGCGGCCGCGCCGCCCAGGATCAAGGCGAGGGCGCTCGCCCCTGCTCCTCCGCGCTCGAGAGCGCGACCTCGCCGAGCACGCCGTGGTTCGCCGCGCCGAACAGGTTGTCCGGATCGACCGCCTGCTTCACCTGCTGCATGAAGGCGCGGGCGCCGTCCGAGTAGATCTCCTTCACGAAATCCTGCCGGATCTTGCCGATCCCGTGGTGGTGAGACAGCGACCCTCCGGCGGCGAGGATCTCCTCTCGCGCGGCGTGCTCCATCTCGGCGTAATGGCGCACGGGGTCGTCGACGCCCTTCGCGTAGAAGCCGAGATAGAAATAGATGCAGACGCCCGTGGGGTAGACCTGGGTGATGCGGCCGGTGAAGAACGGCTTGCCAGGCAGGCGCCGCTGCTCGTGCTCGCGCAGGATGCGCTGGCGCACGCGGTCGTAGAGCTCGAGCGCCCGGCTCCACGGGACGCTCGTCTCGAAGCTCTCCGCGATCGCCCAGTGCTCGAACGTGAGATCGCGGATGTACGCGATGCCGAAGGTGAGCTGATAGCCGCGCTCGCCGTTCGCCGCGCCCGCCTTCATCCCGCCGTGCTGCGCCGCGATGCGGTAGAGCGTCTTCTCCTGGAAGTCGACCTCCTCCTTCGTCCCCTCGAACACGAGGGTGGCGACGGAGAGCTGGTGCGGATCGAAGCCCTTGATCCGGGTCACCACGAGCTTCTCCGCCTGGCTCTTCACCCGGGCGAGCAGCCCGGACTTCTTCGGCTTGAGCGCCTGACCGAAATGGAACTGCGTGTTGTCCATGACGCGCACGCTCGCGGGCAGCGCGCCGGCGACCTGCAGGTCGTAGAGGAACGCGAGCCCGCGCGCGAGGTCGGGGAAGATGACGCTGCCGTAGCGCTGGACCTCGGGCAGGGGGAACAGCTTGACGACAGCGCTGGTGACGATTCCATAGTTGCCCTCGCTGCCGAACATGCAGTTCTTCGGGTTGGCGCCGACGCTCTCGCGGGGGGCCACCTGCGGCCGCTCGACCACGCCGCGCGCGGTCACGACCTGCATGTCGAGGACGAGATCCTCGATGTTGCCATAACGGTTCTTCTTCATCCCGCTCGCGTTCGTCGCGATCCACCCCCCGAGGGTCGAGAACTCGAGGCTGTCGGGCTCGTGCCCCATGGTGAGCCCGTGCTTCTCGAGCTCCGCGACGATGTGCCGCCCGGTCGCGCCCGCCTCGATGCAGGCCATGCGGTTCACGGGATCGAGCCAGAGGATCCTGTTCATGCGCCGCATGTCGACAGCGATCACGGTCCGCTCCTCGTGGATCGACAGGCGCAGAGCGTCCGTCACGTTGGTGCCGCCGCCGAACGGGACGAGGCACGCGCCGTGCTGCTTGGCGACCTCGGTGAGGCGCACGACGTCGTCGTGCGACGCGGGGAACACGACGAGATCCGGGACGCGCTCGAGGCGCTCGTAGCGGATCGCCCAGATCTCGGCGCCGGTGTGGCCGTGGCCGCGCCGGAGGCGCACGAGCGGGTCCTGCGAGATCTGATCGTCCGAAAGGAAGCCGCGGAGCGCGGCGAGCAGCTCGCTCGCGACCTTGGCGTCGGGGATCTTGGGCGGATAGTGCGGCTCGTTGCGGTTCTCGTAGGAGAGCGGCGCGGCGAGCGTGGCCGACATCCACGGGAGCAGCGACGGCAGCTCGACGTTGCTGATGCTGTACCGCGTGCCGGTCAGCACGACGCTGCCGCTCGGCTTGACGACGAACCGGGTGTCGGCAAAGCCCCAGCCGTCCTTGCGCTCCTCGTCGCGCGCCTCGTCGCGCGCCGCGGGGCCCGGCACGATGCGCGTGCTCGACGGCGTCGCGCCGCGCGAAGAGAGCAGCGCCGAGCCCGAGGGAGTCTCACGTCTTCGATTCACCATGGAGATAAGGCCTTCCAAGCAACCCGCGCACGAGCGCGCGTCCAATCCGCAGTAGATCGCGCTGGAGCGGGCCGGACGTCCATCGAGAGAGCGCGGCCGCCGATCGACGCCGCGGCTCCTCTGGGCCCGCTCAACGCGCGGCGATGGTGGCACGGACGTCGGCGGGCGTACCACCGGATACTTGGGCGCGGCCGCGGGCCCGTGGATAATGCGCGCCGAGACGCCGCTCGCGATGCGCCCTGCCCCTTTCTTCCTCGCGATGTGCGCAGCGACCGCGCAGCTCGGCTGCGAGCGGCCCGCCAACGTGGGCGCCGGGCTCGCGCCTCCGCCCGTCGTGGCGCCGACCGCGCCCCGCGACGTCGCGGAAGCGACCCGGGAGGCCCGCGCCGCGCCGGCTGCCGCCACCGCCGCGCCAGCCACCACCGCGCCGGCAGACGCCACCGCCGCGCCGGCGGACGCGATCACGTTCCTCGCCGGCGGCGACGTCTGCCTCGGCAAGGCGCTCGGCCAGGAGCTGCTCCGCGATCCGGCGCACGATCCGTTCGCCTCCGTCGCGGCCCTGTTCGCGTCCGCCGACGTGCGCTTCGTCAACCTCGAGAACCAGCTCAGCGACCAGGGCGGAGAGACCCAGCACGCGCGCCAGCCGCTCGTGTTCACGGGCCCTCCGGCCGGCGCGGACGCGCTCGCGCGCGCCGGCATCGGCGTGGTGTCGCTCGCGAACAACCACATGTGGGACTACGGCAAGGGCGCGTTCCTCGAGACGCTCGGCCACCTGGAGCGCGCGGGCGTCGCCTACGTGGGCGCCGGACGGACGCGGCTCGAGGCGTACGCGCCGGCCGTCATCGAGCACCGCGGCTTCCGCGTGGCGCTGCTGGCCGTGACCGGCATCTGGAACCAGGGCTCGCTCTGGCAGCACCCGGCGCGGGAGTTCGTCGCGGGCGCGGAGCGGGACGGGCTCGCCGCCGCGGTGCGCGCCGCGCGGAAGCGGCCCGGCGTCGACGCCGTCGTGGTGAGCTACCACGGCGGCACCGAGTACCTGGACACCCCGCTCCCCCAGGCGCGCGCGCTCGCCGGCGCCGCGATCGACGCGGGCGCCGACGCCTTCCTCGGCCACCACCCGCACGTGCTCCAGGGCATCGAGCTCCGCCGCGGCCGGCCCATCTTCTACAGCCTGGGCAACTTCCTCATGAAGGTGAAGAGGACCGGCCCCGCGGTCGAGCTCGCGATGCTCGCGCGCCTGCGCCTGCGGCGGGGCGCGCCGCCCCTCGCCGAGATCTGCCCGGTGCGCAGCGACGGCCTCGGGACCGTCCCGCTCGCGGCCGACCCGCGGCGGGCCGAGACCGAGGCGGCGTTCGCCGAGCGGATGCGCCGCGTCTCGGTGTTCGTCAAGGGCGAGCCGGCGATCGGCCCCTTCGCCGCCGACGGCTGCGCGCCGCTCGAGCCCGCCGCGCAGGCGGCCCCCGCATCGTCGCCGAGGGTCGCCGGCCCGATCCGCTGAGCGACGCTTCGCGGCCTCGCGGCGGGCACGCGCGCGAATCGCTCGGCACCGTCGATCGGCGTTGGCTGTTGGGCGGAGGCCGCCCGCGAAGCGGGTCGGAGCGAAGCGGAGAGCCTCGATGGCGTCGAGCACGGCGCCATCGAGGCATTCGACGGGCGTTCGCTCCGTACGCCCACGAAACGTTCAGGAGCGCCCCATTTTCTTGGGATCAGGGTGTCGCGTTCCAGACGCGACCAGCTGCAGTTCCATTGCTACCGGGGTTGAACACCTCGACGGCCAGGACCTGATAGGTGGGATCGTCGCTCGCATCCAGGTTGTTCATGTTCGGGACAATCCAGCCGTTGTCGGCCCATGCCTTCACGTGATCGGCGAAGATGATCTTGTGGTCCTCTCCGAGGGCCTGCGCCCGAGCAGGCTTGCTCCAGTATTGGTAGAACGTGGAGCGACCATTGATAGAGGGCTGCTGATTCCGCGTCGAGCGGTAAGTGGAATACTGAACCCCATCGCTCGTGAAGGTCTTGCCAGCGGTGGCACCCTGGCTGGGGTCATAACTCCATCGCTGCAGGATGTAATACTCCACCAGGTGTGCCGCGTTTGACGTGGGCATGGTCTTGTCGTACCCCCAGCCGTACAAAGCGATATAGCTCGCGCCGCTGTCGCTATTGAGGCGGTAGCCGATCACCCGCTTCTCATCTCCGTAATGCCACCCTGGACCACCGACATAGTTATAGCCACCGCCCTGCCAGGTCACGCTGAACTCGCCGTTGGGGTCCACAGTCATAGATGTCGAGCCGCCATCTTTCCAGTGGGTGAAGAAGAATTCACCGACGTGGCCCGTCGCGTGATTCGAATTGATGACAGTCTTCTCCGTGTATTTCTGAGTGTAGGCAGAGTACTTGGAGAAATCGGGGAGGGGCGTCTCCGTCGTATCCAGCTCTCCATCGTTGGAGAAAATAGCAAACCCTGCGATGGTCGGGTTCTCTACACCCTCGATCAGCTCGATCGTGACACTGCCGTCATTCACCGCGATATCCGCGAAGGTCTCCGTGTGGCCCACGTCATGACCGACCTCGGCAAAGATATCCAGATCACTGACAACAGTATTACCTTCAACCGCAACGCTGAACTTGCGCGCGCCGGCGCTGGTTTTATCGATCTCCGCAAAATGCAACTTCACGGTGTAGTTGCCATTGGCGGTAACCGGGACTTCATACTTGAATGAGCCATACCGCTCTGTTTGATAGAGCTGCCCACCAACGACAGCGTCTTGCGTGCTCCTGGTCGTACCACCGCTAGCGTATTTGTCCGCCTGGTACTCCACGCCATCGACCATCGAGCTCGAGTTGCTACCGGAGTCAATGGCGACCACCAATGCGAGATCGCCACCAGACGAGCTGGAGCTGCTCGAAGACGAGCTGGAGCTGCTCGAAGACGAGCTGGCGCTGCTCGAAGACGAGCTGGAGCTGCTCGAAGATGAGCTGGAGCTGGAGCTGGAGGACGAAGAGCTGCTGGAAGACGATGAGCTGCTCGAGGGCCCTGTGGTATCGTCATCACCACCACAGGCTGCCAGCGCGACTGACGCGAACGCCAGTATGAACCAACGAGAGGACTGATTCTGCTTTGAATTTTTCATAGGTGTTTCCAATGTTTCCCGAAGATGCACACGAAGCGACTCGCCTGTCAGGGACTCTCTGTCGCGCATTCGCAGAGCCCGAAACCTGATCCGGACACCCATGCTCTCTCTGGAAGATCATGTGGTCCTTCGACTGGATTTATACGCCATGGAGCGACCGCGACACAACGCCATTTTGCGCGGTTTCATTGCTCGTGTTTCTCACCTAACGTTGGCACAGAGGGGGCGGAAAATACCAACAGGACTGAGACAGGCCGGACGAGAATCCTATGCGTGGATCGCGCAGAGAGGCGCGTTCCGGCTCCAGCCAACGGTCATGCGACTCAACAGGTCGAGGACGACCTACAGGCAGTAGAAGACCCCAGGCAGCGGCCCGCGCGGCCTGGTGATGTCCCACGTCCAGATCGGGTTGGGGGCCGTGGCGGTGAGCGCCGGCTTGGCGTGCTTCATCGGCGCACGCCGGGCGCGCCGCTCGCCGCGCTCGCCGGAGGCGGCGAGCAGCCGGACCATCGCGCGGATGGAGGCGAGATGGACGCCGCCCGACAGCGGCGTCGCGCAGACCTCCGGCGGGGGCTGGCCGACCTCAGGCCCGCCCGCGCCGCGCGCCGTCCACCTCGTCGACCGCCTCGAGCGCGCTCTCGATCTCGCGGACGAGCTCGTCTGCCGCCTGCTGCTCCCTGTCGGCGCGCGCCTCCACGGCCGACGCGTCGAGGCGCAGCTCCACCCGCCGCAGCACCTCCGCGACCCGCTTGCCCTCCGTCGAGGCGGCGTCCACACGCCGCCGCTTCAGCGCGCCCAGCGCGGCCTCCACGGCCGGCACGAGCGGCGCGGCCACGACCGGGTCAGCGGCCCTCAGCTTGGCCCGGGTGCGCTTCGCGAGATCGAGCAGGCGGCCGAACGGCGATCGGGCGCGCCGGCGCTGCACGACCCACCCGATCGCCACGAGCACGGAGGCGCCGAGCAGCACGGCCGCGCCCTGCACGTAAGGAACGGCCGCGGGCGCGACGGGCGGGAGCACGGCGTCCGGCACCTCGACCGTGATGCCCCCGTGAAGGCAGCTGCCCAGCTCCTGCGCCGTCTGGAGCCGCGAGCGCGCCAGCGGCAGGAGCCGGAGCGGGAGGCACGGGGCTTCCACGCCCGCGAGCGCGCACGCGGGCGCCGGATCCCCGGTCGCGATGGCGTGGACCTCGTGGGTCGCGGGGTCGCGGCTCGTCATGTGAAAGCCGCCCTGCTCGAGGTCGACGAGCCCGCCGCTGTCGACCGACGCGCCGCCCGGCGCGCCCGCGGGCCAGGTCGTCGTCGCCGCGTCGATGACCGAGGCGTCGGTCGAGCAGACCAGCTTGCCGCGGAGGACGATCTCGCCGCCCGGCGCGACGTCGACGTGCTGCGCCGCCACATCGCGCCGGAGTGTGAATGTCTGGGTCATGTCCGCCCCTCGGCTCCGCCGGTGCATCGCCCCTGCGCCATCGTGCCCCGAGCCCCGCCCTCAGTGAAGGTGCGTCCGCGAGGCCGTCTCGAGAAGCATCGCCAGGACGAGCGGATCCCCCAGGCCGCCCGCGGCCCCGGCGTGGCCGCGGAGGCGCGCGAGGCGGGCCGCGTCCTTCAGGAAGAGCGGCTCCCCGAGCGCCTCGGCCGCGGCATGCAGGATCCCCTCCCGCTCGGAGAGCAGCGCGGCGGCGCGGGCGCGATCGCCGAGCGCGATCTGGCGGGCGGCCTCGGCCAGCGTCTCGCCGGCGGCGAAGCCCTGGATCGTGCGGGCGACCGACGGGTCGGCGCTCGCCGCGCTGTCCGCGTCGCCGGTCGCGTACGCGACCCGGAGCGGCGCCTCGTCCACGACGTTCTTCTTGGCGACGCGGTCCTTGTACTTGAGCTCGATCGCCGCGATGGCCCGCGTGTCCGCGCCCGCCGGGAGGCCCAGCTTGAAGAGCATCGCGTGGCTGTCGTCGCGCGAGAACGCCGGGATGAAGAACCGCATCCCGCCCTCGGCGTCGTCCTGCCGGTCCCGCTCGATGCCGTCGCGCCGCGCGGACTGCGCGTCGGCCGCGACCTCGATCGTCCGCACGCGCGCCGCCTCCACGTCGTTCAGCCGGCGCGACCCGTAGACCTGGAGCAGCTTCACGTCCGGCTTCAGCCGCACCCGCAGCTCGACCGCGGTCGCGACCGGATCGAGCCGCCTGTCGAGCTCCGTCGCGAGGGCCGGGGCGATCTGATCCGGATCGCGCAGGTAGTAGTACCCGCCCGCGCCGTCGCTCGCGATGGAGCTCATCAGCGCGCCGTCGTAGTCGGCGCCGAGCCCGAACGTGCTCGTCTGGACGCCGCCCTGGAAGGCGTCGAGCGCGAGCCGCGAGAGCCGCTCCGAGCTCGTGATCCCGGAGTTCGCGCGCCCGTCGGAGAGCAGCAGCACGACCTTCACCGCGCCCTCCGGGATGCCCGGCCGGGCGGCCTGCGCGTAGCCGAGCGCGAGGCCCTGGCCGATGTTGGTGCCGCCGCCCTCGCGGATGCCGTCGATCGTCGCCTTGATCGCCGCCCGCCGCGGCCCGACGGGCCCATCGTCGATCCTGACGTCGGCGCCGCTCGAGAAGGTGACGAGGGAGAAGTCGTCGTTCGCGTCGAGCTTGTCGACGAGCGCCCGGGCCGCGTCGCGCGCCCGCGCCATGGGCTCGCCCTGCATGGAGCCGCTCACGTCGAGCACGAGGTGCACCGACAGGTGCGGCCGCGCCGCGGGCGCCTGCGCGGTCGAGCGGAGCGCGACGCGCACGTGCACCGGGCCGCCGCCGGGCGGGACCCGCGTGCGCTCGAGGTCCGTGCGCAGGGCGAGCGCCGAGCCCTTCGGGACGTCGATCGACGGGGCGTAGCGGGCGCCGACGTCGCTGACGAGCTCGCGCCCGTCGGGCGGGACGATGCCGCGCGCGACCGCGGACTCGAACGCGGCGAGGTGGCCGCCGCCGGGGCGGTACGTGGTGGCGAAGCGGCCGTTCGGGTCGAGGCCCGCGGCCTCGGGCGCCGCGGCGCGGGCCGCGCCCTCGCCCGGCGCCGCGGTGGCCGCCGGGGCGGGGGCCACCAGGCCGCCGGCGCCTGCGCGCCCCTTCCCGCCTGCCATGTCGAGCGTGGGGGCGGCGAGCTCACGCGCCGTCAGGGGTTCGGCGGCCGACGCCACGGCCTCGCGCTTCGCCTCGGCGGCGTTCCCGGGCGGCATCGACACCGGGGACGCCTCCGGAGGCGCCGACGCTTCGGAGGCTCTCTGGGCATTGCACGCGACCCCCGCCCCCGAGAGCCCCAGCGCGAGCGCGCCGCCGAGGAGCGCTCGCTTCACCCACACGATTCCGAGTTCGTTCATGGTCTTCCCCTCCCGCGGACAGAGCGGGTGCTCGGTCTGACGGGTGAGCGCCGCATCTGTTCTGTCGCTCCGCGCCGGAGCGACGGCGGGTGCGACAAGGCCAGGGGGCGCCCGGCCCCGCTCCTGCGCGGGGCGCGGCGACCGGCCGGGCCTGCCTCCTCGCCTCAGCGGACGTTGACCCTGAGCCTCGTCGGGCGACCGTCGCGCTCGACGACGACGGAAAGGCTCTTGTCGGAGCGCATGCGCGAGTAGGCCAGCATGGCCTTCTGTGGGTCGGTCAGGTCGATGCCGTTGATCGACTTCACGATATCGCCGCTCTGCACCCCGAACGACTCGAGCACCGAGCCGGGCTTGACCATCATCTTCAGCCCGACCACCTTGTTGTCCCGCATCTCCGGTATCGCCGCCGAGGTCTGGGTCACGAGCTCGGGCTGCGCGAAGATCTTCTCGGCCGCCGAGCGATCGATGTCGATCTCCGTGTCGCTCACCCGCTGCATCCGCGAGGCGATCTCGGGCGGGACATCGCTCTTGCTGCTCGGGCGGTACGTCGCGCGGGACGGAGCCGGCGCTGCCGCCTGCGGCTCGGGCTCCTTCTTGCCGCCCTCTCCGCCCTTCTTGCCGAGCTGCATCTGGCACCGCGCGCCCCCCGAGGTCGAGGTCATCCACACCCGATCCCAGGCGATGTCCTCGACCTTGCGGCCGGCGATCTCTCCGCCTCGCCGCCCGAGCGCCGTGTGTCCGCCGTCGCTCTCGACGGCGGCGAACGACCATTCGGGGTCCTCGGACATGGCGATCAGCACGACGCGGCCTGTATCGCAGGGTGGAGCGAGGTAGGGGTCGAGCTGCGAGAGGTCCGCCGGGCCGGCGGGCGCGGCGCTCGGCGGGGGTACGAGCGGCCCTGTCGTCGAGTCGAACGGATTGCGCTCCAGGATCGGCGCCGCGCTCGGCGGGGGATCGTCGGAGGGCGGCACGTCGACCGGATCCATGACGAGGGGGGCGGAGGCCTCGCCGTCCCGCGTGATCTGGTGAGCGACGAGCTGAGATACCCCGGAGGCCTGAAAATACGCGGAGACCGCGACCATTCCTCCAAGGATGAATGCGAATCGGCGCTTGACGAACGCGTCCGGGTTCATGAGTAACGCTCCTCCTGGCCGGAGCGCGCCGGGGCTCGCTGCGCGAGTGTCCCTTGCCGCCGCGGCGTTCGCGGCAGTGCACGCCCTCGCCACCGGCAAGACCGCGCCTCAGGGCGAGCACCGAGCGTGCCTGCGCGAGAGCGAGCGCGACGCGCGTCCCCATGGAGCAGGGACTGCCGCTCTGACTGGACCGCTCAGCGCCGGTCGCGGCTCGTCCGATACGGACGCGGAGCGCGCCCCGCGAGCATCACGCGTGCCGCCCGGTGGAACAACCGGAAGATCCGTCGATCAGAGGAGAGCTGGCGGGCAACGGGGACGGCGCGACGAGCGAGCCCGCGCGCTCGCCCTGGGGAACGGGGCCGTGAAGCGCGCGCTCGGGGACCGAGGAGCGCCCTTCGCGCGGCTCAGCGGAGCGTGTACTCCAGGCCCCAGATGTCCACGGAGCTCCGCGCTGGGTAGTACACGGTGAGCTCGTCCGAGGTCTCGAGCCGGGCGGCGTCGATCAGAGGATCGGAGAAGAACCGGCCCGAGTCGGCGGCGTCGAGGAGCGTCCAGGTCGCGTAACCGTCGCTCGGGGAGGCGCCGGCGATGCGGAGATCGGGGAGGATCGCATAGACGTTTTCGGTGGAGGAGATCGCGAGCTTGCCCCGGAAGTTCTGGACCACCCTCAGGCCGATGCCGTGGCGCGCCCAGGTCCCGTCGGTGTCGCGGAGATAATGGAAGAACTCGCTGCGTGTCCGGGCGCTTGTGAAGTTCGAATTGTCGGCCTCGGCGTCGGGGAGGTGCGAGAGCAGCACATGGACGCGGCCGCTCGCGTCGACCGTCATGTGTTCCTGGTTGATGAGCCCTCGGTTCTGGCCGATAGGCCACACGGACAGGCCCTCGGTGCGCAGCGAGACGAAGGAGGCGCCGGTCGTCGCGACCGTGGCGCCAGCGTTGTTCTTCCATGTGCGCCCGTGATCGTCGCTGTAGACGTACAGGAGATCGTGGTTGGTCGTCGCGTCGGGCGTGTCCCGCCAGCACCACGCCGCGTGCAGGCGCGAGCCGCCGCGCGTGTACGTCAGGCCGTGCAGGTAGGCGTTCATGCTGGCGTCGGTGCCCTCGATGTACTCGCCGAGCGCGGTCCAGGCGTGCGTCGTGGCGTCGTACTCCCACAGGTGCTCGTCGCCGCTGCCGCTCTCGCCGATCCGGGCGCTCAGGAGCATCCTGTCCCCGCCGGGCTCGGTGACGAACCGCGGGTACGTCACGAGGGACACGCGGGTCGATCCGACGAGCGCGCTCGAGACGGCGCCGAAGCTCGAGGCAGCCCAGGCCGCGCCTTCCGGGTCCGTCAGGAGACCCGTGACCGAGCGGCGGTAGTGCAGGTTGCTGCCGTGGTGATCGAACGCGAGGTGCAGCGTGCCGTCGCCTGGCGCGATCCCGAGAGAGATCGTGTTGTGGGCGTCGTCGGCGCTCAGCCGATAATCCTTGAAGTCGAACTTCTCCCAGGCGCCTGCCGCTCCGCCGGCGCTCGCCGGCAGCCGGCGTCGCGCAAGGACGACGTTGCGGTTGGTGTTCCAGAAGGCGGTGTACTGGAAGCCGCCGAACGACACGATCGCGTCCTGCTGGAACGACTCGCCGTTCAGGTAGCCGCCGTAGGACACCACGGTGAGCCCCGACTCCGCGAGCTTTCCCTCGCCGAGCTTGACGATCCCCGGCGCGACGGGCTCCGCCCCGCCGCCCCCGGTCGTCGTGCTGCTGACGGTCGTGCTGCCGATCGTCGCGCCGCCGGTCGTCGTGCCGCCGGTCGTCGCGCCGCCCCCCGCGCCGGTGGCCTCGGAGGTCGTCGCCACCGCGCCGCCGCCGCCCGGGTTCGCGCCGCCTGAGCCTGAGGACGTCGACGATTCGGGCGTCGAGGGGCGCTCGCCGTCGCTGCAGCCCGTCAGCCAGGCGACCGGCGCAAGGACGGGCAGGAGGGAGAAGATAAGTCGGAGGGTCATGCGTTTGCCCGAGGATACTGCCGCACGACGGCGGTACCAAGCGAGGCAAGCGGTGGTCGTTGAAGGATTCGCGGCAAACAGCGCTCCAGCAATCGCATTGCGCTGTCATCGCCCACCGACCAGAGCGGTCCGAAGTGGACGCTCCACAGGAAGACCTGGCAGCGCAACGTGCTGTTCGAGCCGGTGAGGGGGAAGTGAGCGGTCGTTCGGCGTAGATCATGGCAGAAGCTGGCGGTCGTCCTCCGGAACACCCCGATCCGACGAGAGCGATCCGATCGACCGGTTCCCCGGGGAGCCCATCAGGACGTCGGCGCGAGCGCCGTTTACATAAAAATCACATGATTTCGATCACTTGGCCGCAACGCTCTGCGGCGCATCGCCCCGCGCTGGTCCTCGCTGAGCGGCCCCTCCGCGGCGCGGCGATGCGCTTCCTCCGGCGATCCACGGCAGCCGCAGCGCTGCTCGCGAGCGCGCTCGCGCCGTGCCTCGCCGCCGCCGCGCCCGACACGCCGCTGCCCCATGCAAAGCCGCCTGCGGAGCCGTCCGGCGATGCGCCGCCTTCGAAGCCGTCCGGCGATGCGCCGCCGGCGGCGCCGCCCCCCGATGCGCCGCCGGCGGCGCCGCCCCCCGATGCGCCGCCGGCAGCGCTCGTCCCGCCCACACCGCTCACGCCGCTCGGCGCCGACTACCCTGCTGGGGCGCATGGTGACGCGACGGTCCGCCTCGTCCTCACGGTCAACGCGGACGGGACCGTCCGCTCCGCGGTCGCCGAGGATGGCGTGGAGCCGTTCGCATCGGCCGCCGTGGCCGCCGCAACGGCGTTCCGCTTCGCGCCGGCCACCAGGAGCGGCGCGCCGGTCGCCGCCAGGATCCGCGTCGAGGTCCGCTTCACCGAAGCCGCATCACCCGCGCCGCCCGGCGCCTCCGCAACCGCGCCGCCCGGCGCCTCCGCGCCCGCGCCGGAGCGCCCGGCCACGGCAGCCGGGCCGGCGCCGAGCGCGCCGCGCGCGATCGAGGTCACCGTGCGCGGCGAGCAACCGGCGCCCGGCGTCTCCAGCTTGAGCCGCGGCGAGGTCAGGATCGTCCCTGGCGCGTTCGGCGACCCCTTCCGCGCCCTCGAGGTGCTCCCCGGGGTGACCCCCATCGTCTCGGGGCTGCCGTTCTTCTACGTTCGCGGCTCACCGCCGGGCAACGTCGGCTATTTCCTCGACGGCATCCGCGTCCCCTACCTCTATCACCTCGGGCTCGGGCCCTCGGTGGTCCATCCCGGCATCGTCGATCGCGTCGATCTCTACCCTGGCGGCTACCCCGCGCGTCACGGTCGGTACGCCGGCGGCATCGTCTCGGGCGAGACGACGCCGCCGCTCCCGTACTGGCACGGTGAGGGCATGCTGCGGCTCGTCGACGTGGGCGGGCTCGTCGAGGGCCCCTTCGCCGGAAACCGAGGGGTCGCGCTCGTGGGCGGCCGCTACTCGTACACGGCGTTGCTCCTCTCGCTCGCCGCCCCCGAGGTCGCGCTCGATTACTGGGATTACCAGGCCCGGCTGTCCTACGAGGTCGTCCCGGAAGGCCGGGTGAGCCTCTTCGCGTTCGGCGCCCACGACTTCCTCGCGAGCGACGAAGACGGCGAGGAGACGACCCTCTTCGACACGACATTTCACCGGCTCGATCTCCGGTACGACCATGCCTATGGCCAGGGCAGCGCGCTGCGCGGCGCGCTGACGCTCGGCCACGACGAGACGGGGATCGGGGACGGCCAGAAAGCGCTGACGCGGAGCCTCGGCGCGCGCCTCTCGCTCGCTCACCGGCTGCGCGACGAGACCACGATCCGCGCCGGCATCGACGCCGTGGTCGACGACAACGAGCTCGATCTCGGGACCGGCGCCGGCGGCCCTCCGGGCGATGACGACGACGTCCCCGTCGACGATCTCCTCTTGAGCCGCGTCGACCTCACGGTGGGCGGCTACATCGAGTCGGACATCGCGATCACCCCGCGCCTGCGCATCACCCCCGGGCTCCGGCTCGATCTCTACCACTCGGACGACACGGTCGCGCTCGCCGTCGATCCGCGGCTCTCGGCGCGGCTCTCGCTCGGGCGCGGGGTAACGTTCGTGCAGGCGCACGGCATCGCCTCCCAGCTGCCGAGCTTCGTCGTCCCGATCCCCGGCTTCCGCCCGGCCCTCAAGGACGGCCTCCAGCGGAGCTTCCAGTCGAGCGCCGGCGTCGAGCTCGCGCTGCCGGAGGACATCACGGCCACGGTCTCGGTGTTCCACAACGCGTTCTTCAACATGACCGACGCGCTCGGCTCGCTGGGCCTCGAGTCGGTCGAGGACGCCTTCACGCTCCGCGCGCTCGGCGCCGCGACCGGCGTGGAGCTGTCGGCCCACCGGCGGCTCACGCGGCGCGTCGGCGGGTTCGCGTCGTACACGCTGTCGCGCTCCACGCGGAGCATCGGCCGAAGCCGGCAAGTGAGCTCGTTCGACCGGACCCACGTGGCGAACGTCGCGCTGACCTACGACCTCGGTCGCGGGTACAGGGCTGGCGGGCGCTTCGTGTTCTACTCGGGGCTCCCCCAGAGGGTCGGCGGCGCGACGCTCCCGCCGATCAGCGGCGTCCCCGGAGGCTCCGGATCCCTCGCCGGCGGAGCGCCGCGGTGGGAGCGGCTGCCGCCGTTCTTCCGCCTCGACGTCCGCCTGGAGAAGCGCTGGTCGATCGGGAAGTCGGGCTGGCTGGCGGTCGTCCTCGACGTGCTCAACACGACGTTATCGAAGGAGACCCTGCCGGGGATGTGCGATGCGTTCTCGTCGTGCGAGCCGACGACGTTCGGGCCTGTCACCGTCCCGAACTTCGGCCTGGAGGGCGGGTTCTGACGCCCCGGAGGCGCGGCGCCCCAGGCTGGCGGCGGCCCGCGCCCGCTCCGGCGGGAGAAGAGGATGCTTCAGGGTCAACCGACCACGGCAGGCGCAGTCACCGCAGCTCTCCTCGGCGAGGTCAACATGCGGGGATGCCTCAGGTCACCACTTCAAGGCTTCGATCATCTTCTCACCATAACGCGTGCCCATGAGGACGACGGACGCATGATCGAAGTGGTACTGATCCATGACCTTGGTCCCGTCCTGAGAGACCCAGTATCCATCAGGCAGCATGTCGGCCGCCTGGCGCACGAGGTTGTTGTGACCGCTGCAGCACCCGCCCGCGGGGAGCTCTCCGAGGATGAAGGGAACGTCGTAGTCGACACCCCAGGCCTCTTTCACCTCGTTATAGAGCTGAACGACCTTGCCGGGCCATGAGCTCTGGCCGTTGTCGGACTCACCCTGGTGGAAGATGATGCCCGCGAACCGCGCATTCGGGGCCGTCTTCGCCTTGGCGATCTTGTTCAAGATCATCTGGTGATGCGAGCCACCAGAGATGAACGTGTTGATCGACTCGCCGCTCTCAGCGGTACCGACCAGCCCGATCGTATCCCCCTCAGGCAGCTTTCCGAGCAGGGTCTTGCCGAACCAGATGCCGGGGTCGACCGACGTCGACAGGTTCCACCCCTTCTCACCAGGGCAATCGCTGAGCGGCGGATTCGCCACGTTCCACTGTCCGGCCGGCTGGTTGCATCCGCCGAGGACCTTGAGCCGCTGGTCGGAGTTCTGGTCGCTGGCCTGCTTGTCCGCGACGCCAGCCATGTTCGACTGGCCCATGAGCATGAAGATGTGGAACGTCGGGCCCGAGCTCGGCGCGCCTCCGGCGCCTTCCCCGCCGCTGCCCGATCCGGTCACGCCCGCCGCGGCGCCTCCGGTCCCCGCGCTCGAGCTGCTCGTCGCGGCGCCTCCGGTCCCCGCGCTCGAGCTGCTCGTCGCGGCGCCTCCTCCGGTTCCCGCGCTCGTGCTGCCCGCCGCGGCGCCTCCGGTCCCCGGACCGGCCCCCCCTGTGTTGTCGACATCACCGGTCGAGCCGGGCGGGGAGGACTCTCCACATCCGGACGCGGCGAGGATGGCGAGGAATGGGAGGAGTAGGAATCTGGCAGTGCCTCGGAGTGTGCGGTTCATCTGGGTCATGGTCGTTACCTCGTCGCGCCGAGGCGCGATCAGAACGGAAGGGCGGAATCGGTGGGCCGCCGGTGCGATGTCGGCAGGACGAACCTCGCCCGCGAAGAGCTCAGCGCCGAGGCCCAACCTATCGCGCCCAATCTATCGCAACTCGGGAGCCTGGCATCCAGGATTCGGCTTGGGACGACGAGAGGAGAAGGCCACCATCGATGGATTCTTCCATCATCGGCGGAGTTCGTCCTTGGGTGCGCCTCGAGCGCCGACCGGTCCTCTCGAAGCGAAGCGATTTCACGGTCCGGGACCGCGGAAATTTGAAACGGGCGCGCTGCGTCCCGGGTTGGGTGCCGCGGCGCGCCGCTGCGCGGACACCGCCGGCCGAGCCGCTTCAGCCACCCACCTGATTGGCGAGCAGGACCAAGGCGAGGCCGATGGCCGACGGGACGGTCTGCACGAACAGGATGGATCGCTTTGCCGTCGCGGCGCCGTAGACACCGGCGACGGCCACGCAGAGGAGGAAGAAGGCCTGGATTTGCCATGCAAAGACCCTGTTCGGATGGATGACGCCCCAGAGCAGGCCCGCGGCGAGGAATCCGTTGTAGAGCCCCTGGTTGGCCGCCAGCGGCGCGGTGATCGCGGCGACCTCGGGGGTCGTACCGAACGCTTTGTACGCTCGTTCCGTGCGCCACAAGAACATCTCCAGGATGAGGATGTAGATGTGAAGGACTCCGATCAACGTGACGACGATCCGAGAAGCGAGCAGCATACGGCGCACCTTAACACGCGTGCCGCGGCGCCACCGGAGGTCCCCGAAGCGTGCTCCGAGCGCGGCGCCCCTCCCCGCCTCACGCGTCGTAGAGCAGCACCTCGACCTCGGCGCCCTCGCCGATCACCGCCTCCTCGGCCTGCACGATGACCACGCCGTCCGCGCGCGTCGTCGACGACAGGATGGACGCGCCGCTCGTCGCGATCGGAAACACCCGATCTCCCTCGACACGCACCCTCACGTAATCGACGCGCCCCGGCTGGGAGACGATCTCGCTCGCCACCACGCACCGCCGCCGCCGGTGGGGCCACGCGCGCGGCAGGCCGCCGAGGGCGCGGATCGACGGGCCGGCGAAGAACTCGTAGGCGCAGAGGCACGACACCGGGTTGCCCGGCAGCAGGAACACCGCCCGCCCTCCGGGCAGGAAGCCGAACCCGGCGGGCTTCGCGGGGCGCATCGCGACGCCGTGGACCACGACCTCACCCAGCTCCGCGAGCACGAGCGGCGCATGGTCCTCCGAGCCGACCGACGACCCGCCGGAGACCAGCACCACGTCCCCGCCCGCCGCCTCGAGGGCGCCCCGCACCGCCTCGCGCCGGTCGGGGACGTACGCGACGGCGATGTCCTCCGCGCCGTCACGCCGCGCGAGCGCCGAGAGCACCAGGCTGTTCGTGTCGACGATGCACGCCCCGCTCGGCGCGCTCCCCGGCGGCAGGAGCTCGTCGCCCGTGATCAGGATCCGCACCGACGGCCTGCGCGCCACGCGCACCTCGGCGACCCCGGTCGAGGCGAGCACGCCGACGTCCTGCGGGCGCAGCCGGCGCCCCGCCGGCACGACCTCCGCGCCCTCCAGCACATCCTCGCCGATCTTCGCGACGTGCTTGCCGGACGGCACCGGCTCGCGCGCCCGCACGACCGCCGCCCCGTCGCGGCCCGCGCCCTCCTCGGCGCGCTCCGCCACCAGCACCGCGTCCGCGCCCTCCGGCACCGGCGCGCCGGTCGTGATCCGCACGGCCTCGCCCCGGCGGATCGCGCCCGCGTGCGGGCGCCCGGGGAACGACGCGCCCACGAGCGCGAGCTCCACCGGCGCGGAAGCAGCCGCGCCGGCGGTCGCCTCGCCGAGCAGCGCATACCCGTCCATGGCCGCGCGGACGAAGTGGGGCACGCTGATCCGCGCGCGCACGGGCTCCGCCGCCACCCGCCCGACCGCCTCGGCGATCGGGACCAGCTCGTCGCCGAGCCGCTGGATCCGCCGCTCCAGGACCTCGAGCGCGCGCTCGACCGCCGTGTGCTCGCGAAAACCCCGCATCCGGACGTCGCGCATCGGCTCTCCGTGGAACGACGGCCGCTCAGACCGCCGCGGAGGCCTCGAGCGCGCCCCGGTACACCTCGTCCACATCGAGCAGGGCGTCGATCGACGCGAGCCGCGCGCGCTCGCCGGGCCCGGCCTCGTAGAGCGTCCACGTGCCGTCCTCGTTGCGCCGGAAGACCTCGATCCTCCGGTGCGCCTGGGAGACCAGGACGTACTCCCGCAGCGAGGGGATCCGGCGGTAGTGCGCGAACTTCTCTCCCCGATCGTACGCCTCCGAGGAGTCCGACAGCACCTCGACGAGCACCAGCGGGTTGACCACCGCGTCCCTGTCCTCGGGATCACGCGCGATCGGGCCGCAGACGACGCTCACATCGGGGTAGGTGGCGAGGTCCGTGGCGCGCACGCGCACGCGGAGGTCGGACGAGAACACCTCGCAGGGGCGCCGGCCGAGCTGCGCGCCGAGCGCCACGGTCACCCGCGCCGCGAGCCGCGCGTGCTCCGGCGTGCCGCCGGCCATGTCGAAGATCTCGCCGCCGAGGAACTCGCGCTTCGTCGGGCTCGCCCGCTCCTGCTCGAGGTACTCGGCGTAGGTGAAGGAGAGCCGGCGGGCGGGCGCGTTCACGTCATGACCTCGCCCGGGAGTATGCCACGGGAACCGCCCCTCCGGTGCGCCCCCCTCCCGGAGCGCCGCCGCGCGGCCTACCGCCCGCCGCGCCCGCCGCCCTTCCGCGGCCGGCTCGCGCGGCGGAGGGGCGCGATCAGCGCAAACATCCCGAGCGCCATCACCGACAGCTTCGGCCCGCGCTTCTTCCGGGCGCTCGACTGCCGCTCGCCCGCGATCGAGCAGTCCTCCGACTCGGCGGAGTCGTCGGTGTCCCCGCTGCAGCCGTCGTCCTCCGCGTAGTACTCGTCCTCGGACTCGCTCGTGTCCCCGCTGCAGCCATCGTCTTCCGCGTAATACTCGTCCTTGGACTCGCTCGTGTCTCCGCTGCAGCCGTCGTCCTCTGCGTAGTACTCGTCCTCGGGCGCCGGCTCGCTCGTGTCCCCGCTGCAGCCGTCGTCCTCCGCGTAGTACTCGTCGTCGTCGACGTCCTGCGGATCGGTGTCATCCACGACCACCGTATCGGCGGTGCCGGAGCAGCCGCAGCCCACGTCGGCGGCCGGCTCGTCGTAGTAGTCGTCATCGTCCGGCGGCGGGTTCCCGGCGCCGGACGAGCCGCTGGTCGGGCGCGATCCGCCGCTGCCCGGCCCGCCGCCCAGGCCGTCGGGCCCGCCCACGCCCGACGAGCCGCCCGCGCCGCCCTCGCCGGAGCACTCGTCCACGAGGACGCGCCCGGCCCTCACGACCGGCGAGATCGCGGAGCCCTCCCCGAAGGTCAGCGGCCAGTCCGCGCCCGGCTGCCCGGCCGCGAGCCGGAGCGAGACGCGGGTCAGCCACACGGACGACGGCGCGAGCCCGGAGAGCCCCACCGCGAGATCGTCGGTGGCCGGACCGCAGCGCAGGAGGTCGGGATCGACTTCGTCCCTCCGGGGCGACTCCGCGCAGTCCAGCGCGCCGTCGACCACGCCGTGCGCGGCGCGCGGGCAGCTCGCGGCGACCTTGAGGCTCGACTCCAGCGCGGCCGCGGCGACCGCGGCGCACGTGCCCGGCGCATCGCCGATGTCGCCGTACGCGCTCGCGCGCGCGAAATAGGCCTCGATCACGCTGTCCACGCTGTCGCTGCCGAGGGAGATGCGGCGGCTCAGCGCCTCGTGGCCCGCGCCCTCGACGAGCGCCCCGTGGAGCCCCGCCTGGCCGAGGGCCCCGGCGCGGAGCTCCGTGTAATCGCTGCGCTGCGCGCTCGCGTCCCAGCTCAGCGAGGCCGGCGGGAGCGTCACCGGCGCCGCGCCCGAGAGCGCGCCCCGGCCGTCGCCGAGCAGCCACGCCGTCACCTGCACGTCGCCTGCGCCCGCCGCGGCCAGCGACAGCGGCAGGATCGGCTCGCCGCCGCCCATGGCGATGCGCAGCGTCCTCGTGACCGCCGCGCCACCGGGAGCGTCGAAGCGGGCCGCCGCGAACCGCATCCCTTGCAGACCCCCGAGCTGCGCGGCCACGTCGGAGGACAGCGCGAGCCCGGCCGACGCCGCCCAGCGCTCGACCGCGTCGGCGTCCTCGAGCACCGTCACCTCGACCGGCTCGAGCGTGGCCTCGTGGGCGAGCCGCCCGATCGTCTCGAAGGGGTTCGGCGCGCCCGCGTCCCCTGGACAGTACGGGTCGACGCCCTGGGGCGGGAGCACCCGGGGCGCCGTCGCCGCCTCGAGCGCCTCGAACCACGCGTCCGAGCTCATGTCGAGCGCGGCGAGCGGCGGCACCGGAACGACGAGGGCCACGGGCCCGCTCGCGCCCTGGAACCGCAGGCTCGTCCAGAGCGTCGTGCGCTCCGGCCCGGCCGCGACGGCGACGCGCTGCTCGACCGACGCCTGTCCGGCGCCGGGCAACCACGCCCCCGTGGCGAGGGCGTCGCCGGAGAGCGAGAGAAGGACCGAGGAAGAAAGAGCGACCGCAAGCGACCGTCGGGGCATGCGAGGCCGATTGGCAAGCAGCATGCCCTGCAGAGTACGCCTTGTTCGAGCCCAACTTCCACGCGGCCGCGTCCGGCTGAGAACGGCGGTTCACGACGCCCCGGCGCCACACAGGCGCGACGGCCGACCGGCGAGGATCACCCCTCGTGGACGATCACGATGTCGTCAGGGTGGAGGTGGCAGAACACCCGGTCTCCGACGTGCAGCGCCGCCTGGCCGGAGCTCTCGTTGGCGACCACCGCCGTGAGCGCGAGGCCGGCGTCGGTCCGGAGGCGCAGCTGGTCGGTGGCGCCCTTGAACAGCTCGTCCTCGACGCGCGCCTCGAAGCGGTTCTCCGGCGCGCCCTGCGGCTCCCTGCGGAGCGCGATCTTCTCCGGCCGGATGGAGACAAGGGTGCTCCCGGCCCCGCCCGCCAGGTGCTCGGCGTTGACGAGGAGCTCGAGCCCCCCGTCGAGCTGGACCCGCGCCCGCTCGCCGCTCCGCGAGAGGACGGTCGCGCGGAGGATGTTGGCCTGGCCGATGAAGCTCGCGACGAACGTCGTCTTGGGGCGGTGGTAGATCTGCGACGCGTCGCCGAGCTGCTCGATCCGGCCCTTGTTGATCACGGCGATGCGGTCGCTCATGGTGAGCGCCTCTTCCTGGTCGTGGGTCACGAACACGAAGGTGATCCCGAGCTTCTTTTGCAGCGCCTTGAGCTCCACCTGCATGGCGTGCCGGAGCTTCGCGTCCAGCGCCGAGAGGGGCTCGTCGAGCAGCAGGACCTTCGGGCGGCACACGATGGCCCGCGCGAGCGCGACCCGCTGCCGCTGCCCGCCGGACAGCTGCGACGGCTTGCGCTCCTCCATCCCCCCGAGCGACACCATCGCGACCGCGGCCCGGACCCGCTCGTCGATCTCCGCCCGGGGCACCTTCTTCATCCGCAGCCCGAAGCCGATGTTCTCCTGCACGGTCATGTGAGGGAACAGCGCGTAGCTCTGGAACACCTGGTTCACGTCCCGGCGGTACGGCGGCTCGTGCGTGACGTCCTTCCCCTCCAGCAAGACGGCGCCGCTCGACGGCGTCTCGAAGCCCGAGATCATCCGGAGCAGCGTCGTCTTTCCGCACCCCGAGGGGCCGAGGAGGGTGATGAACTCGCCCGCCCTGATCTGGAGGTCGACCTCGCTCACGGCGTGGAAGGCGCCGAATCGCTTGGTGACCGCGCGGAGCTCGACCATCACATCCATCGATTCACCTCGGAGGGCCGGCAAAGCGCGCGGGGGTGGCGGGAGAGGCGGAAGAGGCGAAGACGAGCGGCGCTGGGCCACCCCGCGCGACGGCGCCGCATCAGGCCTCCGGCTCCTTGCGCAGGCCGAGCAGGAAGAAGAGCGAGAACAGGAGCAGGAGCGCCATGCCGAGCGCGGCGCCGAAGGGCCAGTCGCGCGCCTGACCGAACTGGTTCTGGATGACGTTGCCGATCATCGGCACGCGCGATCCCCCCATGAGATCGGTGATCGCGAACATCCCGAGCGCCGGGATGAACACGAGCAGGACGCCCGCGAGGATGCCCGGGCGGGTGAGCGGGACGATGACGTGCGAGAACGCGGACACGGGCCCCGCGCCGAGATCGAACGCCGCCTCGATCAGGGCGTTGTCGAGCTTCTCGACGCTCCCGTAGATGGGCAGGATCATGAACGGCAAATACGAGTAGACGAGGCCGATGACCACCGCCGTCGGCGTGTACATGATGTCGAGGGGGGTCGAGATGATCCGCAGGTAGAGGAGGAGCCCGTTGAGGAGCCCCTCCGACTTGAGGATCGACATCCACGCATAGGTCCGGATGAGGAAGCTCGTCCAGAACGGCACCATCACCAGCATGAGCAGCCGGTTCCGGACGCCCTCCCTCGCCCGCCCGATGAAGTACGCCACCGGATAGCCCGCGACGAGGCAGATCGCCGTGGTGATGGCGGCGTACTTGATCGAGCTCAGCAGGATCTTGAGGTAGGTCGGGTCGAAGACCCGGGCGTAGCTCGACAGCGAGAGCTCGAAGACCACCTGCCCGAGCTCGTCCCGCTCGCAGAAGCTGTAGACGAACATGATCGCGGTGGGCGCCACGACGAAGGCGAAGAGCCAGAGCAAGAGCGGGGCGAGCAGCAGCCACCCGCGGACGCCCGGCCTCCGCCGGGCGCCCTGGAGCTCGACGACCTGCCCGGTGGCCGTGTTCATGACGCCCCGCCGCTCACTGCGACGCCTTGAGGTCGGTCACCAGCTTGTCCACGTCCGCGGCCACCTTGCCGATGTCGTGGAACGTCTCCATCCCCGCGAGCGGCGGGTAGCTCGCCGGGTTCGCGAGCTGCTCGGGCGTGAGCAGCTTGCGCGCCTCCGCGTTGGGGTTCGTGTAGGGGAACTTGTCCGAGATGAGCTTGCTGACCTCGGGGCGGAGGATGTAGTTCATGAACATCTCCGCGCCGATCTTGTTCTGGGCGCTGTCGGGGATCACCAGGCTGTCGATCGCCTTGTGTGTCCCCTCCTGCGGCAGGACGAACTGGAACTTGTCCTTGTCCTCCTGGTAGAGCAGGGCCGCCTCCCCGCTCCAGACGACGCCGATGTCGACGTCGCCGTTGAGCAGCGCCGTCTTCGGGCTGTCGGAGTCGAACACCTTCACGAGCTTGATCCACTCCGCCAGGGTCGGCTTGATCTTCGCGAGGTTCTCCGGCGTGACGTCGTTGGGGTTCATCCCCATCGTCACCATGACCCAGGAGACCATCTCCCGGTTGTCGTTCAGGGCCACGATGCGCCCCTTGTACTTCGGCTGGAACACGTCCTTGAAGCCCTTCACGGGCTCCTTCACCTTCTGGGTGTTGACGACGATGCCCACGACCGTGGCCATCCACGGGACCGAGTACTTGAGCTCCGGGTCGTGCGGCTGGTTCCTGAACGCGGGCGCGATGTTCTTCAGGTTCGGGATGCGCGATGGATCGAGCAGCTGCAGCTTCTTCTGCCGGATGAGCGCCTCGACCGCGTACTCCGACGGCTGGATGAGGTCGTACCGGGTGCCCCCCGCGAGGAGCTTCGACAGCATCTCCTCGTTCGAGGCGAAGGTCTCGTAATTGACCTTGATCCCCGTCTCCTTCGTGAAGCCGTCCAGGACCTCCTGCGGGACGTACTCGGACCACCCGAAGAGGTTGAGCTCGTTACCCGGCTTCGGCTCGGGCGCCGGGGCGCTCCCCGAGCCAGCCGCCTGCTGCGGCGCCGGGCTCTCCTTCTTCCCGCAGCCGAGGAGGCAGAGGAGCGGGACGAACATCAGTATCAAGAGCGCTGAGATGCGTTTCATTGGCCTTTTCCTTGTCTCGCCTGCGCCGTCGCAGGCCCCCGCGTTCGCGCCGCGCGCCGCTCCCCTTCAGCCCTCGTCGGGGAGCCGCCTCGCGGTGCCCTTCAGCGACTCGGCGATCACGACGAGCATCGCAGTCGCCACGATGAACACCGTCGAGATCGTGTTCAGCATCGGGTTCAGACCGACCTTCGCCATGCCGAACACCTTGATCGGCAAGGTCTCGGACTTGGGCCCGCGGGTGAAGTAGGTGACGATGAGCTCGTCCATCGACAGCGTGAACGACATCAGCGCACCGGAGATGATCGCGGGCAGAAGGTAAGGCACCAGGATCAGGAAGAACGCCTTGAGCGGCGTCGCCCCGAGGTCCAGGGCGGCCTCCTCGAGCGACGGATCGAGCCCCGCGAGCCGCGCCTGGACGGCGATCAGCACGAACGGGAAACAGAAGGTGACGTGCGAGATGATGACCGTCGTGAAGCCGAGATCGAGCTGCACCGTCTTGAAGAAGATGAGCAGGCTGATCCCCATGATGATCTCCGGGATGATCATGGGAATGAAGATCAGCGTCGTGATCGACCGGAGCGCGGGGAACCTGTAGCGGTAGAGCAGGAAGGCGCCCGCCGTGCCGAGGGCGACCGAGAACGCCGTCGTGATCGCGGCGATGATCACGCTGTTGCTCAGCGACTCGATGAGCGGCGACCGCCGCTCGTCGCCCAGGTGGGCGACGAGCTCATCGAAGAGCTGCCGATACCATTTGAAGGTGAACCCCTCCCACACCACGCTCATCCGCGAGTCGTTGAACGAGTAGGCGACGAGGAGCAGGATCGGCAGATACAGGTAGAGGAGGACGAGCCCGCTCCAGCCGCCAAGGAGCCAATTCGACAGCTTGATGCCCGACATCGTCCGGAGTCGCATGCGGCGGCCTCGCGATCCGACAGGATCGCCGCGCGAGCTTATCGCTTGCAGAACGCCGCGCGCAACACATTGCCGAGTGGAGAGGAAGGGCGCGACGCAGGTGATCGCGGCCACGCTGGCTGTCGTTCGCGAGGGCGCGCCTGCACCGGCCGCACGCCCGCACGCCCGCACGCCCGACCGAGCGCGCCCTCGCCGCGCGCGCTGCTCGCGCGCAGCATGCGGCGGGCGCGCGCTGCTCGCGGCATGCAAGCGCGCGCGGCGGCTCCTTCCGTAGAAGCCCTTGACACCGCACTCTCCTCCGCTTACCGGCCCTGCATGACCGGGTCGTCGCGCCGCCCTTCAGGTGAGGTCCCGTGAGCACCTCCCGCATCTGGACGATCGAAGAAGCGAACGCGCTCGTCCCGCGGCTCTCGTCGATGATCGGCCGGCAGCTCGCCCTGGCGAGCGATATCGAGCGCTGCTGGCAGGAGCTCGTGCAGGCCGTGCAGAGCCCGGCCGCGACGCCGGATCAGCTCATCGAGATGGCGCGCAACGGCAGCGAGCAGGCGCGGGCCCGCGAGCGCGAGCTCTCGGAGAAGATCGCCGCGTACGAGTCCGGGTGGCAGGAGATCGAGGAGCTCGGGGTCGTCGTGAAGGACCAGCGGATCGGCCTCTGCGACTTCTACGGGCGCCTCGACGGCGCCCTCGTCTGGCTCTGCTGGCGCTACGGCGAGCCGGCCGTGGAGCACTACCACGGGCTCGAGGCCGGCTACGCCGGGCGCAAGCCGATCACCGCCGAGAGGCGCCGGCAGCTGCTCAACTGACGAGGCCACAGTGATCGATCGGAAGAGAGCGGCGTGGGCGATCGAGGAGTTCCTCCGCGCCCTCGGGCGCGACGTCGAGGGGGACCTCGCGGGCACGGGCGAGCGGGTCGCCGACGCGTGGGCCGACGACCTGATAGAAGGCGAGGCCATCGACGCGGCCGCGGTGCTCCGCGAGGGCGCCATGGAGACAGGCCCCTTCGAGCGCGGCCTCGTCATCGCCCGCGACCTCGCCGTGACCACGATGTGCCCGCACCACCTGCTGCCGGGGCACGGCACCGGCATCATCGTCTACCTGCCGGGCGCGCGGGTCGCCGGCATCGGGACGCTCGCGCACGTCCTCGACGCGCTCGCGCGGCGGCTGACCCTGCAGGAGCGCATCGGCGGGCAGCTCGTCGAGCTCCTGGTCCGCGAGCTCGGCGCGCGCGGCGCGCTGTGCAAGCTCACGCTGACGCACACGTGCCTCATCGCCCGCGGCGAGCGCAAGGCGGGCGCCCTCATCGAGACCTTCGCCGCCGCCGGCGAGCTCGCCGAGCCAGGCCCCGAGCGCGATCTCGCCCTCGCCGCGCTCTCCGGGGGGAGGGCGTGACCGACGTCGCGGTCGTCACCGGGCCGAGCCGCGGGATCGGCCGGGCGACGGCGCTCGCGCTCGCGCGGCGCGGCCTCTCCATCGCGCTGCTCGGCCCGCCGAGCCCGCGCCTCGACGAGGTCACCGACGAGGTCCGCCGCCTCGACGTCGCCGCGCTCCCGGTCCCCTGCGACGTCGCCTCCGAGGAGCAGGTGGCGCGCGCCTCCGCCGAGGTGGTGGCGTGGCTCGGCGCGCCCCGCGTCGTCGTGAACAACGCCGGCATCGTGAGCCGCGGCGCGAAGGTCCACGAGACCGCGCCCGCCGCCTGGGACGAGGTGATCGCGGTCAACCTCCGCGGCCCCTTCCTCATCTCGCGCGCGTTCCTCCCGGCCATGCTGAAGCAGGGGCGCGGCCGCCTCGTCCACGTCGGCAGCATCTCCTCGACCCTCGCGTGCCCCGGCAACGCGTCGTACGCCGCGTCCAAGTGGGGCCTCATCGGCCTCTCGAAGAGCCTGGCCGAGGAGCTGCGCGGGACGGGGCTCCAGTCCATCGCCGTGCTCCCCGGCTCGGTCGACACCGACATGCTCGTCGGGAGCGGGTTCCCCCCGCAGATGAGCGCCGACGAGGTGGCGCGGCTCCTCGTGTACGCCGCGCTCGACGCCCCCGACGCCGTCACCGGCTCGGCCATCGAGATGTTCGGCTGACGGCGCGCCGCGCTCGCCTCCGCGGAACGCGCGCCAGAACGCGGGCCGGCGACGGCGGACCGCCGAGTCCGGTGTGCATGTGCGTGGCGCCGCCACACCCGACCCCCCGCGTGCTACCCTGCGGCCCGTGGACACGACGCCTCCGCGCCCGGGCGACCTCAGTGGGGCATTGCCCGAGCTGCCGCTGTTCCCGCTGCCGCAGACGGTGCTCTTCCCCGGCGCCCTGCTGCCGCTCCACATCTTCGAGCCGCGCTACCGGGCGCTCGTGCGCGACGCCCTCGGGACGCACCGCATCCTCTCCGTCGTCCTCATCACGGACCCCCGCGCGGTCGACGCGCACGGCCACCCGGCCATCGCGCAGGTGGCCGGCGCCGGCGAGATCATCGATCACGCCGAGCTGCCCGGGGGCCGCTACAACATCATGCTGCGGGGCCGCGCCCGGGTCCGCCTGGCGGAGCGCCCGTTCGTGCCGCCGTACCGCACGGCCGCGGCGACGGTCCTCGAGGACGAGCCGGGGGAGGTCTCGGCCCAGGATCACGCCGCGCTCATCTCCACCGCGGCCTCGTTCGCGGCGCTCGTCCGGGATCGGGACAGCAATTTCGAGTTCCGGCTGCCGCGCGACGCGGCCACGTCGCTCGTCGCGGATCTCTGCGCCCACCACCTCATCCTCGACGCGCGGGAGCGGCAGGCGGTGCTGGAGACCCTCGACGTCGTCGCGCGGGTGCGCCGCGTGACCGAGGCGCTCGCGCTCCAGCAGCTCGCGCTCGCCTCGGCGGCGCGCGACGTCAACTGAGACCCGAATGAGACCCGAAGCGCCGGCCTGCCCGCATGGGCCGGCGCGGCGCACCTGAACACGGGTCCAGAAGGGGCTCCGGGGCGGATGCGGTCGTCCCAAGATCGAGTAGGCTGCGCCGCCTATGGCGACCTCTCGTTCAACGGAACCCTCGGCCCCGATCATCGTCAAGCACCCGGGGTGTCCCCAATGGGGACTCGGATACCTCGTCGAGGAGCGCGACGAAAAGCGCTTCTACGATTTCGAGGATGGCCTCAATCACTCCATCGCCAAGGCTTTCTGGTCGAAGCTCGAGCCGGTGCAGCTCGGCGACGACGAGGCGAGCGCGCTCGAGGCCAGGATCCGCGGTCTCCGTGACCGGCCGTCGGCCGCCGCCAAGAAGCAGCGCGCCCGCGTCGTCGCGCCGCCGGTCACGAGCTTCGACGAGCAGGTCGCGAGCTTCGAGACGCAGTTCGAGGGTGGGTTCGGGGGTCCGCAGTTCATCGCCGAGGAACGAGGCGCCGCCGGGGGCGAGGGGGCCGAGGGTCCGGCGAGCGTGGGGAAGAAGAAGAGCAAGGCCTTCAAGCAGGGCGCCATCGAGACCGCGCGCGCGCTCCTCGCCAAGGGCGAGCTCGAGGCGCTGCTCGCGGCGGGCAACCTGAACGATTTCATGGAGCGCATCACCAAGGTCCACAAGGCCGCGACCGGCCTCCTGCACCCCCTCGGCGATCTCATCCCCTTCAACAAGATGCCGGCCGAGCACCACCGCGCCTACGCCGAGGCGGTCGTGGATCTCCTCTATGGCGCGGGCGACTACGCCGCGCGCTTCGATCGGCTGGCCGGCGTGCTCGCCGCGGCCAAGGTCGTCACGTGGCCGCTCGTCACGATCCTCGGCGCGCTCGTCTACCCGGGCGAGCACGTCTTCGTGAAGCCCTCCTTCTACGAGAAGCAGGCCGCCGTGCTCGGCTTCAATCTCGCCTACGATCGCGCGCCGAGCGCCGAGGGGTATGCCCGGATGCAATCGCTGGCGCGCGAGCTCGAGCGGCGCCTGCGCGAGCGCGGCCTCGCCCCGCGCGATCTGATGGACGTCTACGCGTTCCTCTGGCGCACGATCTCCCCGTCCAAGCCGGCCACGAAGTCCTGACGTCCCGCGTCAGGCCGCCCTGCGCGACGTCGTGCGACGCTGCGCGGGGCGGTCCCCGGCGCTGCGCGAGGCGGCGCGGGCGCGGCCGGCGGCCCTCGACCCTCGACGCGCGGCGCTGGCCCGCTTATGCGACCTTCCCAAGGAGGGTCTCGCATGAAGGCTGCCGTGCTCGAAGCCGTGAAGAAGATCGCCGTTCGCCATGACGTCGCCCCGCCGCAGATCGGCCCGCGCGACGTCCTCGTCCGCGCGAAGGCGTGCGGCATCTGCGGCACCGACGTGCACATCTGGGAGGGCGATTTCTTCCCGACCTTCCCGCTGATCCCCGGGCACGAGCTCGCCGGCGAGGTGGCGGCGGTGGGCGACGAGGTCGAGGGCCTCCGGCCCGGCGATCGGGTGATGGTCGACCCGACGGTGACCTGCGAAGAGTGCCACTTCTGCATGATCAACCGGCAGAACCACTGCCTGAAGTGGAACGCGGTGGGCGTGACGCGCGACGGCGGCTTCGCCGAGCTCGTCCGGGTCCCCGCGAAGAACTGTTATCGCTTCGAGCGCGTCTCGTTCAGCGAGGCCGCGTTCTGCGAGCCGCTCGCGTGCGTCGTCTTCGGGCAGGATCGCGCGCGCATCGAGATCGGCTCGGAGGTCCTCGTCCTCGGCGCCGGCCCGATCGGCCAGCTCCACCTCCAGGCGAGCCTCGCGAACGGCGCCGCCGCGGTCACCGTTGTCGACGTCGTCGAGTCGAAGCTCGACCTCGCCCGCCAGCACGGCGCGACCGAGGTGGTGCTCGCCGACAACGCGCTCCAGGCGAAGCTCAAGAAGATCGCGCCCTACGGCTTCGACGTCGTGATCGACGCGACGGGCATCGCCCGGGTGCTCGGCGACTCGGTCCAGTACGTCAAGAACGGCGGCCGGTACCTCGTGTTCGGCGTGTGTGGGCCGCAGGACAAGGTGGAGATCTCTCCGTTCGAGATCTACCGGCGCGATCTCGAGATCATCGGCAGCTTCGCGATCCGGCGGACGTACGACCGGGCATTCAAGCTGATGGAGCGCGGCGCGGTCGACGTAAGGAAGCTCCTCTCCGAGGCGATGCCGGTCGAGGAGCTCCCGCGCGGCCTCGAGATGATGAAGAAGGGCACCGCGCCCATGAAGCTCCAGGTCGTGTTCTAGCCGCGCGGCTTGCGCGCTTACAAAGCTTACGATTTTCTCGATTAGTTAAGAGTCGTTACGAAGATCACCGAAGTAGACGAAACTGCAAAAAGGACGCTTTCCATGGCCATCGTGATCGGAATCGACGTCGGGACCAGCGGCCTCAAGGCCATCGCAGTCGAAACGGAGCGCGGCGCGGCGGTCGCGTCGGCGCACCGCGAATACCCGCTCTCCACGCCGCACGCCGGGTGGGCCGAGCAGGATCCCGAGGACTTCGCCGCGGCGGCGCTGAGCGCCCTCGGCGAGCTCGCCCGCTCCCTCGGCCCGCGCCGCGACGACGTGCGCGCGATCGGGCTGACGGGGCAGATGCACTCGGCGGTCTTGCTGGACGAGGCGCAGGCGGTCATCCGGCCTGCGATCCTGTGGTGTGACACGCGCACCACGGCCGAGTGTGAGGCCATCCGCGCGAACCCGAAGGTCGGCGACGCGGGGCTCGCGCGCCTCGTCGGCAACCGCGCGCTCGAGGGGTTCACGCTGCCGAAGCTGCTCTGGCTGCGAGCGAACGAGCCCGAGGCGTTCGCCCGCGTCCGCGCGGTGCTCATGCCGAAGGATTTCGTGGGCTTGCGGCTGACGGGCGAGCTCGGGACGGACGACAGCGACGCGAGCGGCACGCTGGCGTTCTCGCCCGGGGATCGCTCGTTCAGCGCCGAGCTCCTCTCGGCGGTCGGCGTCCCGCGCGCGGTGTTCCCGCGGTCGGCGCCCTCAAACGCGCCGCTCGGCCAGCTGAAGGCCGAGGTCGCGGCCGCGACGGGGCTGCCGGCGGGCATCCCCGTCGTGCGGGGCGCCGCGGACAACGCGGCGGGCGCTGTGGGGCTCGGCATCGTGCGCCCCGGCCGGGCGATGGCGTCGGTCGGCACGAGCGGCGTGATCCTGGCGCACACCGACTCGTGGATCGTGGAGCCGGAGATGCGGCTCCACAGCTTCTGCCACGCGGTCCCGGGCCGCTTCTACCTGATGGGGGTGATGCTCGCCGCCGGCGGCGCGCTCCGCTGGTACCGCGACGTCCTCGGCGACGGGGAGCGCATGGCGGCCGAGCTCCGCAAGGTCGATCCGTACGAGATCATCTCGGACACGGCGTCGACGGCGCGCCCGGGCGCGGGCGGCGTCGTCTTCCTGCCGTACCTGATGGGCGAGCGCACGCCGCACAACGACGCGGCGGCGCGCGGCGCGTTCGTGGGGCTGAGCGCCCGCACGACGAAGGCCGATCTCTCGCGCGCGGTGCTGGAGGGCATCACGTTCGGGCTCGCGGACTCGCTGGATCTGATGCGCGGCGTGGGCCAGACGAACGGCGCGGCGGCGGTCTCGATCGACGAGATCCGCCTGACGGGCGGCGGGGCGCGGAGCCCGTTCTGGCGCCAGCTGATGGCCGACGTCTTCGAGGCGCCGGTGGCGATCACGACGTCGACCGAGGGCCCGGCCTACGGCGCGGCGCTGCTCGGCGCGGCGGGCGCGGGGCTGTTCCCGTCGGTCGAGGAGGCGGCGGACGCGTTCGTCCATGTCGTGTCCCGGGTCGCGCCGGACGCGGCGCGCTCGGCGCGGTACCGGGAGATCCACGCGGTGTACCGGGGGCTCTACAACGACCTGCGCGGGCGGTTCCGGGAGCTTGGCAGGCTGGCGTGATGGGGTGATGGGAGCCGGGCGGCCACGGTGACGCGGTCGTTGTCACGGTGGGCGTGAGGGCTTGCCGGGTCGCCCGGCGCCCGGAGAGGGGGGTCTCCGCGCGGGGTGGGGGCCCCGCCGAACTCGCCTGGGTCATCCCTCCTCCGGCGGAGCCGGAGGAGGGATGACCCAGGCTCAAACATCGGCCCATCCCCCACCCCGCGCGGAGACCCCCCTCTCCGGGCGCCTACCGCTCACTCGACTGATCTAACAGACAGACCCGACAGACATCGGCCCATCGGCCACGCGGCGCGGAGAATCCGCTCTCTGGGCGCCTACCGCTCGCGCTGCATCCGCGCCCAGCACAGCCGGCGGGCTACCGGGGCATCGGGCCCGTACCGAGGATGTAGCGAATCCAGATCGGGAGCGCAGTGTCAAAGTCCGGCGGGAAGGAGTGTTGTTGCTGCTCCGCGTAGGGCTTGTGGAAGACCTCGGCGCCGAGCGCGCGCAGCCGCGTGGCGTCGCGCTCGGCGAGCCGGACATTGCCCGGTGACTCGCCGGCGCCGACCACCACGACACAGCGGCGCTGGGCGAGCTCGGGCGAGCGCGGCACGCCGTCGAGCGAGAGCTCGGTGACGGACCCGGGAGACATGACGACGGCACCGGCGTAGTGGCGCGGATCCCGGGCCGCGATCTCGGCGGCCATCTGGCCGCCCTGCGAGAAGCCAATCAGGATCACCTGGCCGGGGACAACGGTCACCCGGTCGCGCACCTCGGCGAGCGCCTCGTCGAGCCGCGCGCGGTCGCGCGCGGGCGACTCGGACCATACGAACTTGCGTGGTCCGCGCGGGAGGGTGCCGCTCACCGAGACGAAAGCGACCGAGAGCGCGTCGGCGGCGCGCTGGACGCTCTCGTCCACGAAATCCTCCGGCTGCGACCCCAGGCCGTGCATGCCCATCACGACCGGGATCGGCTTGCCGGTGCGATAGCCCTTCGGGAGCACCAGGAGCGTCTTCTTGATCCCGGACTGTCCCCAGTAGCGCCCGGCCCGCGCCAGGTAGGGATAGACCATCGCCCATCGCGCATCGCTGCGCAGCACCTCCAGATCGGAGTCCAGAGCTGCCCAGTCCGGGTCGACGCCCTCCTCGACCGCAGCGCGCTCCAGCCAGTGGAAGGAGGCGTCGAGCTGCCCGGCGCGGGCGTAATAACACGCCAGGTCGTATTTCCCGTCCACCCCGCCAGCCACGGCCCAGTGCTGGATCTGCGCCGCGGCCTGGTAATCGCCGTGCGCGGCAGCCCTCCGCGCTTCCATGAAGAGCCGCACGGGCTCGATCTTGCGGAGATCGTGGCCATCGCGCTGCGCGGGCGGCTCGGGCGGAGCCGGGAGCGCGAGGGGGCGCTCGGGGAGCGCGCGCTGGGGAGGCTCGGGCGGCGGCGGCTCGAAGGAGCGAAGCATGGCCTCGATGTCCGGGCGCACCTTGGCCATCGCCTCCGCGGTCGGGCCGGGCGGCGAGCCCTCGGGGCCGCCCGCAGGCCGCGCGATCCACCAGGACGTCAGGCCGACTGCTCCCGCGACGACGAGGGCGATCAGCGCGATCCTGGCATTCCCTGGGCGCGGCAGCGCTCCGGGCGGCATGCCAGAGCGTTCACGGGGCGAGCTCTTCATGCGGGGCGGGGCCAACGTGACCCCATGCTACACCGCGGCGCGCAGTGCGCGAGATTCAAGCGAGCGGCGTGGCCGCCGCGCGCAAGGTCGCAATGGCGCAAGGAGAAGACTCTCTTTTGTCTACGCCGCCCGCACCCAGCCGCGCGACGTCTCCTCGAAATGCTCGGTGCTCGCGATCCCGAAGAGGCCGCCTTCCGGCTGCCAGAAATACCGCTCGATATGGATCTTCCTTCCATCGACGCGGATCACATTGAAGGCGTTCTGCTCGCCCCGCCCACGCGTGGAGGTCGCGGTCCCGGCCTGGACGATCAGCGAGGAGTGGCCGCCGACCTCGAAGCGCTCGGCGGAGTGCCCCGTGTGGCTGAGGTGCAGGTGCCCCGACAAGATGACGTCGACGCCGCAGCCCGCGAGCGCCGCCATCGCCTGCCTCGCGCGCCCTACGATCGCATGCGGCGAGTTCTCCGGCAGATCGAACGGATGGTGCGTGACCACGATCTTCGTGACCTCGGGCCCTAGATCGCACATCCTCGCCTTGATCTCCCGGATCTGCCGCGCGTTGATGCGCCCATCCTTGATGGTCAGCGAGCGCGCGGTGTTGATGCCGAGGACGGCGATCTCCGCGTCGAGGTGGAACGGCGAGAGGTCGTCCGTGATGTGGCTCCGGTATCTGTCGAGCGGGCGAAAGAACCGGTCGAACAGGTTGTAGAGCGGGACATCGTGGTTGCCAGGCACGACGATCTGCGGCGAGGGCAGCGCGTCGAGGAAGGCGCGCGCCTCGGCGAACTCGGCGTCGCGCGCCCGCTGGGTCAGATCGCCGGAGATCACGACCACGTGCGGTTCGAGCTCCCCTATCCTGTCGATCAGCGGGCGGAGGATGGCCTTGTCGACGCGGCCGAAGTGCAGATCCGACAGGTGCACGAGCGTGCGCACGGCTCTTCATCCCCCCAGCGCGGCGATACGGCCCGATCGATCCTCCTGCCGCCGCGGGCCCGCGCGGAGCTCGGACGACAGCGGCACGATGACGCGCAGCGCTGCAGGCCGCACGCGATAGCAGAGCGGCGGCGTCATCCTGAGGACCTCGCCGTCCGCGGCCACGTGGAGGCTGCGATGGGGCGCCTCCACCCGGAGCTCCGTCGTTCGTAGGATGCTGAAATCGATCGATTGATGGATGCGCCCGACGGCCGCGCTGGCGATGAGCTTGAGCGTGGAGAGGCGGCTCTCCGCGTGCGCCACGCAGACGCCGAGCTCACCCGAGCACGGGGGGCGCTGGCGGCCGATGTCGACGTCGCCAAGCTTGAAGTCGTTGTTCGCGACGAACACGAACGGCGTCTCCAGCTCGACCTCCTGCCCATCCAGGACGAGCCGGAGACGGACGCGCTCGTGCCGCCGGATCCCCGAGACGGTCGACAGCGCCAGGGCTATCCACTTGTTGAGCCCACGCCGCTTCCGGAGCGCCTCGCGGGCGCGCACGATGCCCGGGTAAATGCCCAGCGTCGAGTTGTTCACGAAGACCCGGCCGTTGACCTCGCCGACATCGACCCGGACGCGCCGCCCCTCGACAAGCGTGCGCACGGCGCCCTCGAGGGTGAGCGGAACACCGAGGTGCTTGGCAAAATGGTTCACCGTGCCGAGCGGAAGGACACCCATCGTCTTGTCCGTGCCGGCGAGCGCGGCAGCGACGGTGTTCACCGTCCCGTCGCCGCCGCCGGCCACGACGAGGTCGCAAGGTCCCCGCGCCACACGGCGGGCGAGCTCCCCGAGCTGCTGCCCCTTCTCGGCGCACAGCACCTCCGCGGCGAGGCCGCTCTCTTTCAGGAGCTCCCCGAGCCGCGCGCGCTGCGCCGCCGCGCGGTTCGACCGGGAAGAGCAGTTCAGGAGGACCGCCATGAATCGATGCTTCACCGTCGCGCTCCCGGCATGGGGCAAGGACCCATGCCCACCCGACAGCGAGAAAGCAGATCGCGCGCCACCGCCCTGCGACGAGCGGCCGCGACGCTCCGGCTCCGTCAGGCGGCGCGGGGCGTGGCGGATTGCCACGCTCGCCTCGCGCCGCGCGCCATGCCAGAGCCGGCGCGCCTCAGCGCATGCCGAGCCCGCCGTCCGTCTCCATCCGAGGCCAGGTGAAGAAGAACGTGGCGCCGGCGCCCTGCTCGGACTCGACCCACACACGCCCCCCCTTGCTGAGCACGATCTTCTGGACGATCGCGAGCCCGATGCCCGTCCCCTCGATGTTGTCGCGCGCGTTCAGGGTCTGGAAGATCTCCCATACCTTCCCGTGGTATCGCGGGTCGATCCCCGGTCCGTTGTCCTTCACCGAGAACTCCCAGAGATCGCCCAGCGCCCGCCCCCGCACATCGACGCGCGCGTCGGGGCGTTCGGCATACTTCAGCGCATTGCCGATCAGGTTCAGGAACACCTGCTCCAGCGGGATCCGCTCGGCGAGGAGCGTCGGCATGCCCATCGCGACCTCGATCGACGCGCCCGCAGGGACCGTGAGCAGGGCGACGACGTCCTCGAGGAGCTTCTGGACGTCCACGATCTCGGGCTTGTCGCGGAGGCGTCCAGCGCGCGAGTAGCGCAAGATCCCGTCGATGAGCGCCTCCAGCCGGACCACGCGCGAGCGGAGGAGCTCCATGTACTGGCGCGTCTCCGGCGTCGCCTTGTCCACGAGATCGTCCTCGATCCACTGCGAGAGGTTCGCGATGGCGCGGAGCGGCGCCTTCAGGTCGTGGCTCGCCACGTAGGCGAAGCGGTCGAGCTCGTTGTTGCTCCGCTCGAGCGCCTGGATGAGCTGCTGCGCCTTCCGGAACAGGTGCGCGTTATCCATCGCGATGGCGGCCTGAGCCGCGAGGCCGACCACCAGCTTCTCCGCCCGCTCGGTGAAGACACCCCGCTCGGAGTGCCCGAAGAACAGCCCGCCGATGACATGCCCCGAACGGGAGACCACCGGCACGGCAAGGTAGCTGACGACAGGCAAGTGGCCCTTCGGCATCCCGTGGTAAGGGGGGTTGTTCCCGTAGCGCGGGTCCTTCGTGACATCGTCGAGCCGCACCACGCCCTCGCCGTTGAAGGTCGGCGCGAAGACGGCCGTGTTGCGCGGCATCGGGAACCCGGAGAAGTGCTCTCGGGGCACGCCGGAGATGGTGTAGAGCATGTAGCTCTTCCCCTCGGCGTTCGTGACATTGTAAAAGAACGCGCCGAACTGGGCGCCGCTCAGGCGGGTGGCCGCGTCGGTCACCGCCTGCACGAGCTTCTCCAGATCCAGCTCGGCGGCGAGCTGCTTGCCGGCGCGATTGAGCAGCTCGAGCGTCTCCCCTTCTTCCTGGAGCCTGTCCTCCGTCTGCTTGCGCTCGGTGATGTCGAGGACGATCGCCCCCACACCCATGACGGGCCCGTCCTTCGCCCGCACAGGCGCGTAATTGACCAGCCAGGAGCGCGGTCGCTCCGACGCCCGCGTCGTCCCCGTCACCTCGGCGGTGAACGCCTCGCCCGTCTCCAGGACGCGCCGGAGATTGGCGACGATCACGTCGCTCATCTCCGGGAGCAGCTCGGGGACCGTCCTGCCGAGGTGCGCCTCGAGGGGGATCCCGTTGATGTCCGCCAGCGCCTGGTTGAGCCGCACCACACGGAGATCGCGGTCGATCACCGCCAGCCCCGCGGTCGTGGCCTGGAAGAAGGCGTCGACCAGCGCGCGGTCCGCGGGGGACTCGTCCAGCTCAGGGCGCTCCTGATCGAGCCGCGCAGCCCCCGCCTCGCCGCACTGCAGCGGCGCCGCAGCGGGCGAGGCCGCTTCGGAGAGCTCCGCCGTTTCTTGACGCGAATCCGTGTTCTCCATGGACCTCGTGGACACAGGCTGTCCCCACGACCTTAGCGCTCGAGTGCAAACGCGACATCCGCCGTCTGTCGCCGTCTGTCGCTGTTTTTCGCCGTCTGATACCAGGCCGTTCCCCGGCGCCAGCGCTGCGATGCGGGCTCAGCAGCCAAACACGGCCGGTCGCCGGGTCCGACCGCATCCCCCTGCGCGCCGGCGACCGCCAGCTACCTGCCGGCGACGGCTGGCCGGGCGAGACGGAAGCCCACGGCGCTGAAGCGATCCTCCGGGCGCGCAGCGAAGCGACCTGCCGCGCGGCACACCGCGGGGGGCCCGGAGCTCCACGCGCCCCCGCGGATCGAGCGGAGCCCCGGAGCCGCCGCGTCCGCTGGCTGGAGGCGCGCGATGCGGTCGACCACCGTGGGGCCGTCGGGCATCCACAGCTCGGCGCACCAGTCGCGGATGTTGCCCGCAAGGCCCCGGGCGCCGTGGGGGCCCTCGTCCGTCGGATGGTCGTCCACCGGCGCCGGGCTCGCGGGGCCGGGGCGGCCCCCCACCATGCAGGCCCACGTCGGCTCGGGCTCGTCTCCCCAGGGGAAGAAGCGCCCGTCGACGCCGCGCGCGGCCTTCTCGCGCTCCAGCTCGCCGACGAGGCGCCACGGCGCGCCGGTGCGCGCCTCCAGCCAGGACGCGTAGGCGACCGCGCTGCGCCAGTCCACCGAGGCGACCGGGTGCCGCGCCTGCTCCGCGCGCGCCTCTGGGCCGAGCACGAAGCGCCCGTCCCCGTCGCGCGCGAACAGCGGGATGTCCACGTTGCCGGCGATCGCGCGGGCCGCGCGCGGGCACGCCGCCGCGGCCTCCGCCTCGCGCCCGCGCGCGAGCAGATCGTTCAGGAAGGCGAGGTACTCGGCCTGCGTCACCGGATGCCGCCGCACCACGAAGCCGTCGACCCAGATCCGGCACGCCGGCAGGCCGTCGCCGGCCTGCGGGTCTCCGCCGGCCGAGAAGAACCCCGCCGGCACGTAGACGTCCTCTTCGCCGAGCGTCTCCGAGGGCAGGAGGGGCACGACGAACGGCTCCGCGCCGCCCGGACGCACGCCGTCCCAGTGCTCGCCGCGGCCGATCTTCACGGGGTACGACGCCTCGCGGTACCCGGGCGCGCGGATCGAGAGCAGGTAGCTGCCGCGCGCCAGCGGGACCTCGCAGAGCGGCGTGTGACCGAGGAAGCCCTGGGGCTCGGCGCGAAGCCGGCGCCCCTGCTCGACATAGCGGAGCAGCCAGACCTGCGCCCCCTCGGGGTCGGTCCGCAGCGAGAGGGCCCCGGTGCCGCGGAGCAAGACGGCGTGCCGCTCGCGCGCGTGCGCCCTGAGGAACGCCTCGGCGCGCGCCGCGGCCTCGGCGTCGCGGGCCTCCTCGGCGGCCCGCAGATCGGCCAGGTGGGCGTCGGCGAGCGCCGCGTGCGCTTCGTCGAAGTCCGGGGCCTCGTTGAGCGCGGCGCGGAGCTTCTGGTGCCAGGTCGCCTCGTCCAGGGCGGCGGCGCGGTCGAGCGCGCGCGCCTCGTCCTGGAGCGCCCAGCCCTGCGCCTTCTCGGCGGCGGGCGCGAACGAGTCGAGGCGCCCGAGCACCGCCTTCGCCTCGGCCCGGAGGGCCCGGGCGCGCGCGCGCAGGCCCTCGATCTGCGGCGCCAGCGCGCGCGACTCCTCGACCAGGGCGCGCGCCCGCTCGCGACGGCGGGCGCCGTCGAGGAAGCCGCGGATCTCCGCGGCGAGCACCTCGGCGCTCGCGTAACGCGAAGGCGGGTCGCGCGCCATCGCCCGCTCGCAGATCGCGATGAGATCCCGAGGGATCTGGTCAGGGCACCGGACGGCGAGCCGCTCGGGCGGCCGCTGGGCCACCTGCGCAAGGACGGCCAGCGCCGGCCCCCGGAACGGCGGCTCGCCGCAGAGGAGCTCGTACAGGACGGCCCCGAGGGCGTACACGTCGCTGGGGGGCCCGAGCTGCTCGGCCTCGCCGCGCGCCTGCTCCGGGGGCATGTAGACCGGCGTCCCCAGGACCAGGCCCACGTGCGTGTGGTGGCCGCTGTCCGGGAGCGCGTCCGCCAGCGCCCCGCGCGCGGTCGCGCGGGCGATGCCCCAGTCCATCACGAGGACCTCGCCGAACTCGCCGATCATGACGTTGTCCGGCTTGAGATCGCGGTGGAGGACGCCCTGGCCATGCGCGTACGCGACCGCCTCGCAGACGCGGACGAAGACGTCGAGCCCGCGGCGCAGCGCCTCGGGCGAGGGGCCCGCCTCGCCCGAGGCGTGGAGCGCGCGGATCAGCGCGCTCAGCGTGCGGCCGCGGACCTCCTTCATCGTGAACCAGAGCTGGCCGGTCGGGAGCATCCCGCAGTCGTGGACGGGGACGATCCCTGGGTGCTGAAGGCACGCCGTGAGGCGCGCCTCGTCGAGGAAGCGCGCCCGGCCGTCCGCGTCGTCTTGCCCCTCGACGCGCAGCAGCTTCATGGCGAGCACGCGGCCCATCACGCGATCGCGCACGCGCCGCACCTCGCCCATGCCCCCGCGGCCGATGAGCCCGAGATCGTCGTAACGGTCCCAGGGCCACGCCGCGACCGGCGCGTGGACCGCCGGAGGCGCGGCGCTCGGACGGCGCTCGGCCGCCGCCGACGCGTCCCCGGTCAGCCCAGGCGCGTCCCCGGCCGCCGCAGGCGCCTCCCCGCTCGGCGCGCCTCTCGGCGCCGCCGGCGCGTCCCGGACCACGGTCGCCGGCAGCTCTTCCGTGAGGCTGCGCGCGGCGTGCTCGGCGAGCGCCCGCTGGATCTCCGCGCATGCCGAGGGAGACAGGTGCAGCTCACCCGCCAGCTTCCTGAGGAGTGCCGCGGGATCGCTCATGGGGGCCTCGCCTTCGACGCCGTTGATGTGGTCGGCGGCAGCATCTTACGCTGCATCCATGGCGGTCTTGAAGCATGAAGCCCACGGCGTTCGCGTGACGCTCCCGGCGCGCGCGCGGGTCGGCCGGGCGCGCGACTGCGCCGTGCGCCTCCGGGACCGCTGCGCCTCCGGCGAGCACGCCGTCCTGTTCTGGGACGGGGCCCGCTGGTGGATCCGCGACCTCGGCAGCACGAACGGCACGCACGTCAGCGGCCGGCGGCTCACGTCCGCCGAGCGGGTCGCGCTCGACGCGGGGACCGAGCTCGTGTTCGGCGGCGACGCCGAGCGCTGGACCGTGGAGGAGGCCGGCGCGCCCGTCACGAGCGCGCGGGCCGAGCTCACCGGCGAGGTGCGCCCGGCGGAGGAGGGCCTGCTCGCGCTGCCGGACGCCGCCGACCCCCGGGTGACGCTCTTCGAGGATCAACACGGCGTCTGGCAGATCGAGATCGACGGGAGCACGCGCCCGGCCGTGGATCAGGAGCGCATCGAGGCCGGCGGCGCCTGGGTCCTGCGCGTCCCGCCGCAGGCGCTCGACGCCGTCGTGCCGACGACCGCGTCGAGCGCGGCGAGCCCCAAGCTCCTCGGCCTCACCGTCCTGCGCTTCGAGGTGAGCCACGACGAGGAGCACATCGCCGTCGCCCTGGTGCAGGGGGAAAAGGTCATCCAGCTCGCCGCGCGCGCCCACCACGAGCTGCTCCTCATGCTGGCGCGCTCCCGGCTGCGCGACCGGGAGGCGGGGCTGCCCCCGGCCGAGCGCGGGTGGCGCTACGTCGATGACCTGCTCGGCAAGCTGCGGCTCGACCTCCATCACCTCAACGTCAACGTCTTCCGCGCCCGCCAGCAGCTCGCGCGCGCGGGCGTGCTCGACGCCGGCTCGCTCGTCGAGCGCCGGACGACGTCGCGGCAGATCCGGCTCGGCACCGAGGCGGTCGAGGTGGTCCGGTACTGAACATCGGGCCGCGGCCGGAGCGCGCCAGCCCTCGCGCGTGACCGCCTGTCATCGACGCCGCGGCCGGGAGGATCCAGGTTTCCTCTCGTCGACGCCGGGTGAGGCCGCGCGGGTCGCGCGTCGTGAACACACACGCGCGCGCTGCGCCGCCGCCGGAGCGCGGGCTGGGCAGGGCCTGCGCGCTGCGATCGACGCTGTCGTGATCGTCATCCCAGGAGAGAGCGCAACCATGAGCAACGATGCAGACTCAACGTTCGGTGCGCCCGCCGCCGGCGCTTCCATCTCGACGCGCAGCCCTGCGAAGGCCAAACCGGGCTCCGGTGTGACCGACCAGATCCCGCCGGACGTGAGGCTCAGGATCTTCTCGAACGCGGATCTCGTCCGGATGGTGGCCCTCGGGAGCAACGGTGTTTCCAATGGCCAGCTCACCTTCCAGGCGCAGACGGAGTACTGGCGGTGGGCGAGCACGCTCACCTTCTCGAACACATTGACCTTCACGTCCGAGGTGATCCCGAGCTTCACGGCGCCGGCGCTCGACGCGTTCCTGGACGTCGTGAGCCCGAGCAACCAGTTCACGGCCCCCCGGAACCCGACCCAGGGCGACTGGACGCAGGGGACGCGCTCCGTCCCGGGGACCCGCACCGGGTACCTTTACCGGTTGCCGAGCCCCGACGACAGCCAGGTGAAGATGGGAGTCCTGTTCGAGAAGGACAACCAGACATCGGCCCTGATGGCGGCCGCCTGGTATGTGAAGACGCAGGCGCCGAGCAACGGCCTTGCGTTCAACAAGAAGATCTTCACGCGCACGCTGACCCGGGTGAGCGGGACGCACCCGAACGCCATCGAGGTGGGCACCTGGTATTATCTCCTGATGGGCACGCCCTGACCTAGCCCAGGGGCGAGAGGCGGCGCGGCGGGGTCGCCCCCGGGCCCTCTCGAACGCGCGCCGCCTCAGAGGAGCGGGGTAGAGCGCCGCTCCGGCTCGCGAAGGGGGATATGGAGCTCGCGCTGGGGAAGCGGGACGACGATCCCCTCCGCGTCGAGCCGCTCCTTGAAGTGGCGCGTGAGCTCGAGCCGCGCCGGGAAGAAGTCGGCGGGGAGGGTCCAGGCGCGGACGAGCAGGTTGACCTTCTCGTCCGCGAGCTCGACAACGTCGACCGACGGCGCCGGCTCCGGCAGCACGCGCGGCTCGTTCGAGAGGACGTCCCGCAGCGTGGCGATGGCGTGAGCGATGTCGGCGGTGGCGTTGACGCCGATCGTGAGGTCCATGCGCCGGCGCTGCGCCCGGGTGAAGTTCTGGATCTTGGCGGACCGGACCTTGGAGTTCGGCAGCGTGATCGGGACGCCATCGAAGCTCGTCAGCTTGGTCTGGAACACGTCGATGGCGTCGACGACGCCGGAGGTCCCGTCGACCTCGATCGCGTCGCCGACATCGAACGGACGGAGCACGAGCAAGACCAGCCCGGCGGCCACGTCCGACAGCGTGTCCTTGAGGGCGAGGCCGATGGTCAGACCCGCGGCGCCGAGCACGGCGAACAGGCTCTTCGTGTCCACGCCGAAGCGCTCGAGCACGGCCATGGCGGTGACCGTCAAGATGGTGAGTCGACTCACGCTGGCCAGCAGGGGGATGAGGGTCGCGTCGACCTGAGCCCATTTCTTGCCAAACGACCGCACGCTCCGCGCGGCCCAGGCCGCGGCCATCCACCCCACGATCGCGATGAACAGCGCGCTCGAGACGCCGGGCCCGTGGCTCTTCAGGAGCTCGATCGGCGTGCCCCACGTCGGAATCCCCTGCTCCACTGCGCATCCTCCTCGGTGTCGCGCGCCGCGCGCGGCGTTCGACGCCGGGGTGTCTCCGCGCGCGGCCGGCGGGAGTCAACCCGCGAACGTGACGAGGCGGCGGAGCCGCTGCGCCGCGAGCTCCACGCCGTTCACGAGCCCCCGGAGGAGGTGGGCGACGACGTCGTCCTTCGCCGCCCGCGTGGCGCGCATCGGGCGCGCCGCGAACCACGCGAGCTCGTCGGCGACCGCCTCGACAAGAGGCCTGCGCATCGAGAGCCAGCGCGCGCACCACGCGGCGAGGGGCGTGTCGCCCTCGACGGTCGCGACGTACTGGAGCAGCTCGACGAGGTCGACGCCGTGCCGCATCCCGAGGAGCGTGCCCCGGTAGGACCTCTCGGTGCTGAGCAGGTGATCGGCGAGGTGATCGCGCAAGGCCGAGAAGGCCTCGCCCACCATGCGGCCGCCCGCGCTGATGGGCAGCCCGCGCTCGCGGAGGAGCGGGCGGATCTCCGACAGCGCGGCCTCCGCGTGTGTCGAGACCGCCCGCATGGCGTGCGCCGGCGGCACATCGCCGAGGCGCTCCGCCTCGATCCGCGGATGGATCATCGCCGAGCGCTCCGTCTGAAACAGCTCCCGGACAAGGGTCGTGAGGAACTCGCGCCCTCTCCGGCTCTCTACCTGCGGCCCGGACTCGTCGCCCAACAGGCCGCCTTCAACATTCGTCGCTCCGTTGCTCTGAAGTTCCTGCATGGTCGCCCCCTCTCCTCTTCTCGCCGGGGCGTCAGGACCCGCTCGCGGCGCGCCGCGCTCCGGTCTTTGCCCCCGAGGTCGTCTTGCGTGAGGCCCCGCTCGCGGCGCGCCGCGCTCCGGTCTTCGCCCCCGAGGTCGTCTTGCGTGAGGCCCCCGCACCGCCGCGACGGGCCGTGCCCTGCGCGGCGCGGGAGCGGCCGCTCGTCGACGTGGCCGAGGAGCTGCGCGAGCGAGCGCTGGACGCGGCGCTCTTCTTCGCCCTCGCCGGCGCCTTCTTCGCGGCCGTGGTCCGTCCAGCGCTCGCCGCCGCGTTCCGCTTGCGGGTCGCCGCCGCCTTCTTCGCCGCCGCGCTCCTCGCGGCAGCCGGCCGCGCCTTGGACGCGGCGCCTCCCTTGCGGCCCCCCTTTTTCGCCGGCTCCTTGTTCACTGGCTTGCCCACCCCCGATCCCGACTTCTTCCCCCCGCCGGTCATCTTGTTGACCGTCGCCCAGGCCCGCCGCTCGGCCTCGTCCTCGGAGACCCCGCGCTTCTCGTACCCCTCTTCGATGTGCTCGGCCTGCCGCTTCTGCTTGGTCGTGTAGCTCGATTTGTCGCCTCTAGGCATGGTGCCCTCCTTGCGCCTGCTCCACCTCGCGGGTCGGCAGCTTCGTCGGAAACGCCGGCTCGCCCCGTCGTGAGAGCGTGAGAATCGCGAGATCGTGCGAACGTACGAACGTGCGGGAACGTGCGGAAACATGCGGGAAGACAGACCGTGCGTGTGGCCCGGGTCCATCGAGCCGCGATGTCCGTTGCATCGGTTGCATCGGTTGCGTCGGTTGCGTCGGTTGCGCCTGTCTCGATGGACGAGCAACGGCTGTGCCGCCGGAGAGCGCGGCGCCCGCCGCTGGAGGCGCGTCCGGGCCGGGCGCCCCGTCACACGCGGTTTCCCCGCTCCGCTGGTTGCCGGGTGATGGGGGCTCGCAGCGTGGCAATCGGCCCCGGATGTCGAGGAACGCCTCGGTCGTACCGCGCGAGGAGCGCGGCGCGCCGAAGGCTCAGAGGGACTCGAGGTAGGCGACCAGATCGTCCAGCTGCACGGAGCTCAGGCCGGAGATGTCGCCGTGATCGTCGCCTCCGCACAGCGGATCGAAGCGATCGTGGAGCGTCGCCGCGCAGCCGTCGTGCATGAACGGGGCGCGCCCGGAGATGCCGAGGAGCGAGGGCACCTGCAACCACTCGCCCTTGCCCACGTCCTCGTTCCGGTTGTTGGTGAGCATCGGGCCACCGTGGCACTCCGCGCAGCCCACCTGCTTGTCATGGAAGAGCACCTCGCCCCGCGCCACGGCGGCGTCGTCCTCGGGCGGCGACGCCGGGAAGGCGGGCAGGCTGTCGATGTAACGGGCCATCAGGTCGAGCCGCCGGGCGCCGGGCTGCTGGCCGCCCATGCGGGAGACGAACACCTCCCCCATCAGGCCCGCGAGATCCTCCAGATCACCGCTCCAGTGGAGGGGCGCTGTCTTCAGGATGCCGCCGCCCAGCGCCTGCGTCCGCCGCAGGCCCACGGGATCGAAATCCCACGTCCGCCCGTCCTCGTGCCCTTCGGGGTGGCACGACGCGCACGCCACGGCGCTCACGCCGTTCGGCGGGCGGTGGAACATCTCGTGGCCGGTGTCTCTCACGCTCTCGCCCGGAAGCGCGATGATGCGCCCGCCGAGCACCTCCAGGGCCGCCGGCTCCCGCAGCTGCACGACGATCTTGTCCTGGCCGTCGAAGGCCACGGCGACCGGCTGCCCGCTCAGCGCGTTCGCGGTGACCTCCGGGCTGCAGCCGTTCATCTCGGCGTCGCGCTCCAGATTGTCGACGGTCGCGCTCACGACGCTGCGTCTGCCGGCCGCCACGATGGCCATCCGCGCGCCGTCGGGCGTGACCGCGATGTCGACAGGCAGCGAGACATTCGGGATCGCGGCCGCGGGCAGCGAGGGGATCGATGTGTCAGGAACGTCCGCCGGGTCGATCCTGCTGACCGCGGCGTGCACGATGTTCCCGTCGCAGTCGGCAGACTGGTAATAGCCACCCGGGCTGAGGGTGACCTTCGACGACATCGCGCGCTGGTGCACCATCAGCGCACCACCGCCGGCGAGCGGCGCCATGCGCCAGGCCACGGACGGCGCATACTCCGAGTTGGCGAACCCGTTCGAGTAGAAGACGGGGAGCGTGCGGCGCGAGAGCACCGCGCCGTCGGGGCCCACGACCAGCGTCTCAGCGGACCTGAAGCGGCTGACCAGGAGCCGGTCGCCCTCGACCACGACGTCGCGCAGGTCGGGGGCGAGGCGGAGCTTCCGGACGGCGGGGCCGCCGGAGGCCGGGAGCGTCACGAGCTCGCCGCCGGCGCAGGCGACGTGGATCGCGTCGCTCGAGGCGTCGTAGGCGACCCCGCGCGGCGCGCGGCAGACGTCTCTGCGCGCGATGACCGACCGCGCCTCGACATCGAGGGTCACCACCGCGCCGGCGCGCCGGAGCGCCACGTGGACCCGGCCGCTCGCATCCTCGACGAGGCGCCCGGGCTCGTCGCCCGGCTCCAGCAGGACCGCCGCCGGCTCGCCGCCCTCGAGATCGACGATCCAGACGCGATCGCGGTCGGCGTCTGCCGCCACCGCCGTGCGACCGTCGCCGGCCACGATCAGCGTTCCGCCGCTGATGGCCGGCGGTGGCACCTCCGTCACCGTGATCTCCTGATCAGGGTCCTCGACATGGGCCCCGGGCACCGGGGATGGATCCCCCGGGCCGCACGCCGTGAGAGCTGACGTGAAAACGCCCGTGGACAAGAGCACTGCCACGACAAGAGAACGAGAAAGGCGCAGACGCATGGGTTCCTCCGTTCGCCGCGCGCGCGAGCTCAGCAAGAAGGATTCCAGGCAGATGTCGAGATTTGGACGGCGGCGATCCCCGCGGGCGGCGCGCCGTCCGGAGATGGGAGCGGGAACGGGTGTTCTCGTGCGAGGCGCGAAGGGCGTCACGCGCCGCGCACGCCGGGGGGGGGGCGCTCGACCCTGAGGTCGCGACGGCGCCACGGAGGGCGCCGAGCAGCCGGCTGGATGGAGGCCCGAGCTCGGGAGGCCCGAGCTCGGGAGGAAGGCAGTCAGCGGTAATTGCCGTATCCCAGCTCGTGCTCGATCTTGACCAGCTTGTTGTACAGGCCAATCACGAGCAGAGATGGGGCCCACTGGCCGATGAAGTTCGCAATCTGCTTCTTGCCGGCCAGCATGCAGCCGGCCGAGACAACCATCGAGCCGATCGCCAGCCCGAGATAAGTGCCGGACGGAATCCTGCCGGTCCTCTCCTCGATCTTCGTCGTGATCTTGCCCTCTTCCTTCTGGACCATCTGCTTCTGCATCATTGGCTCGGTGGTGGTCATCGTGGCTCTCCTTCCGCAGCGCCTGGCCGGCGCTGCCGTGGCCGGCGCTGCCGTGGCCGGCGCTGCCGTGGCCGGCGCGAGCCAGTGCGATGACCGGGCCAGAAAAGAGGGCGTCCGGACGAGAACAAACCGCGCAGCGCTCTCTTCTGCCGCCGACGCTGCGGCGCGCTGTGCCCTCCAGTCGACCGCCGCCGGAGCGAAGCGCAGGGGGCGGCGACAGCGACGATGGCAGGGCTCGATCGCGCCCGACGCTCACTGCCACGTCGATGCACACGCCGGCCGGTAGACCGCTCGATCGCCGGCCTCCGGCGCCGGGCCTGCCCGGGCGCCCGCGCCGCTCAGATCCGCGCCGTCACCGCGCGCAGGATCTGCCGCTGCGCCGCCGCGAACACGAGGAGCACAGGCAGGCTCAGGATCACGTTGCCGGCCATCACGAGGTGCCAGCGGACCCCTGTCCCCTGCTCCCGGAGGAGGGCGATCGCGAGCGGCAGCGTGCGTACCTGGTCGTCGGTCGTCATGACGAGCGGCCAGAAGTAATCGTTGTAGTGAAAGACGAAGCTGAACAGGAACAGCGCCGAGAGCGTCGGCCGCAGCATCGAGCCGAGGATCAGGTAGACGATCCTGAGCTCGCCGGCCCCATCCATCCTCGCCGCCTCGATGATCTCGTCGGGGACCGAGAGCAGCGCCTGGCGCACGAGGAACGTGCCGAGCGCGCTCACCCCGAAGGGCAGGATCAGCGCCCCGAACGTGTTCACGAGGCCGACCGAGCCGAGCATCGTGAAGACCGGCACGAACGTCACCTGTGCCGGGATGAGAAGGCACGAGAGCACGATGACGAACGCGGCGCTCCGCCCCACGAACCTGAGCTTCGCGAGCGCATAACCGGCCGGGAGCGCGAGGGCGATCTGCAACAGCGCGATGGCCGTCGCCATGAACACGGTGTTGACGAAATACCGCATCACCGGCACCGCCTGGAGCACCTCGCGGTACGCGCCGAGCTGGAAGGCCTGCGGCAAGGGGTAAGCCGGAGCGCGGGTGATCTCGGGCAGCGTCTTCAGCGAGGTGATCGTCATCCACGCATACGGCCCGAGCCACACGATGGCCACGACGACGAGCACGGCGTCCGAGACGAGGCGGCGCGAGCGCGAGCTGAAGAGCCCAGCACCGGCGCCGCCGCTCTTCCCCGCCGTCACGACGGCCGCCTCCCCTGGCGCGGCGCGCCCGCGCGGAGCGCCCAGAGCTGCAGGACCGTCAACAGGAGCAAAAAGACGAAGAAGATCAAGATCATAGCGCTGGCCCGACCGACCCGCAGGTTCACGAAGACGTGCTCGTAGATCGCGTAGACGAAGAGGGTCGTCGCCTTGACCGGCCCTCCCTGCGTCATCACGCGGATCACGTCGAACGCCTGAAAGGAGAGGATGAGGCTCGTCGTCGCCACGAAGGCGGCGCTCGGGCGGAGCAGCGGCCATGTCACGTGGCGGAACCGCCGCCACGGGCCGGCGCCGTCGAGCGCGGCCGCCTCGTGGAGCGCGCGGGGGATGTCCTGGAGGCCGGCCAGGAAGATGACCATGGCATAGCCGGTGATCTTCCAGACGCTCACCGCGGCCAGCGCGAGCAGCGCCGAGCGGGGATCGCCGAGCCAGCTCATCGTCGGCAGGCCGAGCCAGCGGAGCACGACGGTGAAGAGCCCCTCGGCGTCGAGGATCCACATCCAGAGGAGCGCCACCGCGACCCACGACACGACATAGGCGCTGAACACAGCGCCACGCACGAACGCATAGACCGGCCCAGGGCGATCGAGCGCCACCGCGAGCGCGAGCCCCAGGGCGCCGGAGAGCGCCACCACGACGGCGCTGTAGCCGAGCGTGCGGAGCAGCGTGCCGGCGAGCTCGCCGCTCTCGACGAGGACCTCGTAGTTCCGGAGTCCGACGTACCGCGGGGGCGTGAGCAGGTCCCACGCAAAGAAGCTGTTCTTGGCCGCGAGCAGGAGCGGGATCAGGAAGAACACCGCCAGGAAGGCCGCGGTGGGCAGGAGGAGCAGGTAGGGCGAGAGGGGGTGTTTGGGCTTCATCGCTCGCGCGCCGCGCGGACGGCCTCGGAGAGGGTCTCGGCGGCGTCGCGCGGGGCGAGCACCGCCTCTTCGAGCCGGGGCTGCACCGCCTCGCGCTGGACGCGGAACAGGTCCGGAGACCAGGGCCAGGGCGCGGCGTGCGCGAGCTGGTCCACCGCGACGCGGTCGTTCGGGTGCGCGGCGTAGTAGCCGCCCTGCCGGAGCACCTCGAGGCCGCGGCGCGAGACGGGGATGTAGCCCGTCCGCGTCGCGAACGAGTTCGCCTGCTCCGGCTGCATCATCCAGCGCAGGAACGCGAACGCCGCCTCCTGCGCCGCCGGCGCGGCGCCCCGCGGCATCACGAACATCGTCCCGCCCGTGGGCACCGAGGCGCGCACGTCGCGCGGCAGCGGGGCGGCGCCGACCTCGAACTTCCCCGCGCCCGCCTGGCTCGCGTTGTCCTCCAGGTACCGGAGGAACGCTGTCGAGGTCCAGATCATCGCGACCCGGCCCGCCAGGAAGTCGGTGTTCGTCACCTGCCACGCGTTGTAATCGCGCCCAGGCGGCGGCTTCATCGTGCGGTCCTCGTGCACGAGGGTCTGCCAGAACCTGAGGGCGCGCACGCCCGCCTCCCCGCCGAGCGTGGGCGTGCCGTCCGGGGCCACGACGTCGCCGCCCGCTTGCCCGACGAGCGCCGCCCAGAACCACCAGTCGACAGGGCACTCGAAGCCCCACCGCCGCGTGCTCTCGCCGTCGCGCACGACGAGCCGCGCGGCCGTCGCGCGGAGCTCGTCCCAGGTCGTCGGCGGCGACAGCCCGAGCTCGCGAAACACATTCCGGTTGTAGTAGGCGATCGGCGTCGATCGGTTGAACGGCAGGCACACGAGCGGGCGCTCGCCGCCGCCCACGAACGTCCCCGACTGGCCGAGCGCCTCGACCACGTCGAGGTCGCCGCCCGGGGCGCCGGCGAGGAACCGATCGAGCGGCTCGAGCACGCCCGCCTCGGCCAGGTAGGGCACCACCTCGCCGACCACGTGGGTCAGGGCGGGCGCCGCGCCCGCCGCGAGCGCGGTCCGCAGCTTGGCGAGCGCCTCGAAGTAGTCGCCCTGGTACACGGCGTCGATGCGGTAGCGGCCCTGCTCGCGGTGGAACTGGTCGACGAGCGCCAGGAGCACCTCGCGGTTCTTGCCGCCGTAGGCGAACCACAGCGAGCCCTCGATTCGCCCGTCGGGCGCGCGCCGCGCGCAGCCGATCGATCCCGTCGCGGCCGCGGCGAGCGACGCGGCGAGCGCCCGGAGCGCGTCGCGCCGCGAGCGCACGGCGCGGCCGTCCCCGCTCATGACGCCGCCCGCGGCGGGGCGATCCGCGCGCCGGAGCCCGCGTCGAACCAGAGCACGTCGCGCGGGTCGAGCCGCGCGCGCACCGCCTCGCCCGGCGCGGGCGTCGCGAAGCCGTGCGCCCGCGCCCGCAGCCGCGTCCCGCCCGCGTCGAGGTACAGGAACGTCTCGGCGCCGAGCGGCTCGGCCACGACGACGCACGCCTCGACCTCCACCTCGCCCTGCGCCCCCGCGTCGCCGTCCGATCCGCGCCCCGGCGCGACGCGCAGGTGCTCGGGCCGCACGCCGGCGATGACCCGGTCGGGGAGCGCCACCCCCGGCGGGGCGGGCAGCGAGAGCGCCGCGCCCTCGTACCGCTCGCCGGAGCGCTCGAGCGGGAGGAGGTTGATCGCCGGCGTGCCAAGGAACCCGGCCACGAAGGTGTTCGCCGGCGCCTCGTAGATGGCGCGCGGCGGGCCGACCTGCTGGAGCTCGCCGGCGCGGAGCACGGCGATGCGGTCGCCCATGGTCATGGCCTCGACCTGATCGTGGGTCACGTAGACCGACGTCGTGCCGAGGCGGCGAACGAGCGCCGCGAGCTCGACCCGGAGCTCGGCGCGCAGCGCGGCGTCGAGGTTCGAGAGCGGCTCGTCGAAGAGGAACGCCGCGGGGGCGCGCACGATCGCGCGCCCCATGGCGACGCGCTGGCGCTCGCCTCCCGAGAGCTCGCCGGGGCGCCGCTCCAACAAGTGGCCGATGGCGAGCAGCGCCGCCGCCTCCTCGACGCGGCGCGCCCGCTCCTCCCGCGCGACCCCGCGCATCCTGAGCGGGAAGCCCATGATGTCGCGCGCTGTCATGTGCGGGTAGAGCGCGTAGCCCTGGAAGACCATGGCCACGTCGCGGTCCTCCGGCGCGACGCGGCTCACGTCGCGCCCGCCGATCGAGACCGTGCCGCCGTCGGGGCTGTCGAGGCCCGCGATCAGCCGGAGCGCCGTCGATTTGCCGCAGCCCGAGGGGCCGACGAGGACGAGCAGCTCGCCGTCGTCGACGTCGAGATCCAGGCCGGCGAGCGCGGGGCGCTCGGCGCTCGGGAACCTTCGGGTCAGGCCTCGGAGCGAGAGGGTGGCCATGGCAAAAGCTCAGGTGGCGAGCAGGACGAGCCCGGGGATCGTGTCGGCGACCGCGAGCAGCTTGGGGCTCGGGGAGACCGCGACGGGCACCCGGGCCGTCCGGAGCAGGGCGGCGTCGTAGGCGCTGTCGCCGAAGGCCGCGAGCACCGCGAGCTCGGGGAAGATGCGCGCGAGGGCGCGGGTCTTCCCCTCGCCGTAGGTCGCGGGCGCGCCGAGCTCGGGGGCGAGCCGGCCCTCGCGGACGGCCGGGGTCATCGCGGCGATGCGCTCGGCTGGGACGCCGAGGCGCGCGACGGCGCGCACGATCACGGCGCGCGGCGACGCCGAGACGACGTACACCGGGACGCCGCGCGAGCGCGCCCAGTCCAGGATCGGCAGCAGCGCGGGCCGGATCCGCCCGGCGTGGCCCTTCTCCTCGAGCACGCGGTCGACGAGCGCCGCGAGCTCGTCCTCGCGCCACCCCGCGAAGGCCCAGGCCATCATCGCGAAGGCCCTGTCCTCCGGGTAGCGCTCGGCGTTGAACGCCGCGTAGAGCGCGCTCGCGATCTCGTGCGCGCCGCCCTCCGCGGCGACGCCGAACGCCTCGGCCTCGCGGCGCAGCGCCGCCTCCGCCTCGGGCCGCGCGAAGCGCCCCGCGAGGAACGCCTCGAAGAGATCGACGCCCACGTCCCCTTCCCAGAGGGTGCCGTCCGCGTCGAACGCGAGCGCGGGGCGCGTGGCGTACGTGCCGTGCGCGGCCTCGATCCGCCGCAGGATGTCCGTCGTGCTCTCGCGCGGGATCGTCGCGCTGCCGTCGAGGTGTGCCGCCGTCATGGTCTCCCCGGGGCCGGACGCCTGGTCCGACCGAGGCCTACGCCTACTGCGGCGCCCGCGTCGCGTCACGCCTGTCCACGTCGCGTCACCCGGCAGGAACGCCGATCACACCGAGGATCCGGGAGAAAACAACAGGGAGACGGGGAGGCGAGGAGGAAGAGAAAGGAAAATAAAAATCTCCCCGTCTCCTCGCCTCCCTGTGAAATCTCTCCTGTTTCTCGAGGTTCAGTCGGTCCGGCGCGCCACGAGGCGTCACCGCGCCTTCTCGAAGAGCGAGTGGTGCAGGACGCCGACCGCGGAGGCGACGTGCGCGTCCTCGATGACCATCGACAGGTTCACGCTGCCCGTGGCGTAGCTGAGCATCTCGACGTTGACGCCCGCCTGGGCCATCGCGTCGAGCACCTGCGCGGCGACGCCCTTCTGCCTGGGCATGCCCTGGCCGACGATCACGAGGGTCGTCCGGTTGGGCAGGACCTCGCAGGCGCCGAACTGCTCGAGCTCGGGGAGCGCGCGGCTGAGCTTCCCGAGGTCGTCGGTGGTCATCGAGACCGAGACCTCGGACGTGGTGATCACGTCGATCACGACCTCGTGCCGGGCCAGCGCCGCGAGCACCTGCGCGAGGAAGCCGACCTCGCCGAACATCCGGGTCGAGCTGATCTTGAGCACGACCTGCCGCTCGCGGTAGGCGATGCTCGTGACGGGCGGGGACGCGGCGTCGGTGTTGAAGTCGATGACCGTGCCGGGGTGATCCGGCCGGTTCGTGTTGAGCACCCGCACCGGGATGCCCTTCTCCATGGCGGGCAGGAGCGTGGAGGGGTGCAGGACACGGGAGCCGAAGAACGCGAGCTCCGCGGCCTCTTCGAAGCGCATCGTGGGGATGTTCCGGGCCGTCTTCACGACGCTCGGGTCGGCGGTCATCACGCCGTCGGTGTCGCTCCAGATCTGCGCCTCCTCGGCGCCGAGCCCCGCCGCGACCAGCGTGGCCGTGAGGTCGCTCCCGTTGCGGCCGACGGTCGTGATCTCGCCGGCCTCGTTGCGGCCGACGAAGCCGGTGACGATCGGCACGATCCCCTCGGGGACGCGCTCGGCGAACATGGCCTTGATCCGGGCGTCGAAGCCGGGCAGCGGGCGCGCGCGGCCGAAGTTCGCGTCGGTGATGAAGCCGAGGTCCCAGACGTCGTAGGCGCGGGCCGGCACGCCGCTCCTCGCGAAGAAGTCCGCGATGCAGCGCACGGCCATGCGCTCCCCGAAGCTCGCGATGTAGTCGAGGCTCCTCGGGCTGAGCTCCTTGACGAGGCTGATGCCGCGCAGGAGATCGGCGATCTCCTCGTAGAAGGGCGCGAGGAGGTCGGGCGCGCAGCCGAGCGACTCGGCGACCGCGCGCTGCTTGTTCACCGGGACGGAGGGATCGAACCGCCCCGTGGCGGCGGCCTTGGCGGCGTTGATCAGCGCGTCGGTCATGCCCTTGTGCGCGGAGCTCACCACGACGGGGCGGCGGGCCAGGCGGGCTCTGACGATGTGAAGAACCTTCTCGATCTGCGCGCGGCTCTCGACCGAGCTGCCGCCGAACTTCATGACGATCATGCGCGTGCCTCCATGGGCCAGCTGGCCCGGTGGGCGCGAGAATAGTCGCGGTCGGCGGTTAGGCGAGCCCGGCCTGACGTTGACGCGAGGTGCTAAGAGCCTGTCGCGGCAGCCGACCCGACCAGGCGGGCGAGGGGCCTATGCCTCGGTCGCCAGGAGGGCCCGGAAGCTCTCGCGCTTCGTGAGCAGGAGCCAGCGCAGGTTCTTCATGACCGTGCCTTGCTCCGAGAGGGCCGCGTGGCTCAGGAGGACGAGCTCGGCGACGCTGATCCCTTCCCGCACGTCCTCCAGGGAGACCTTGACCCTGCCATCCGCCGCGGCGCGGCAGCGGGCGAAGCGGGAGATCACGACGGTGGCCAGCGAGAGGTCGAGCACGGCCGCCAGGAGGTGCCTCGGCGCCGAGAAGATGTGCCGGCGCTGGAGCACGAGGCGCAGGTAGTCCTTCACGGCGGCCCCCTCGTCGCCGGCGAGGAAGCGATCGACCGTGCTCACCCGCTGGAGCTTGAACGGCCTGGGGACGAACATCATATCGACGGTGCCTCTCCCGAGCATCCAGGCGGCCTTGTTCCCGAAGCTGCGCAGCGCCTGGAGCTCCGTCCACGAGGCCTTCTCGACCCGGTGGGGCTCGCGGACCCGCGACGGATAGCAGAGGTTGCCGAGGAGATAGGCGAACAGCACCCGCGCATAGAAAGAGGGCTTCTTGCGGGGCGCGAGCGGCTCAAGCTCCTCCTTGCCGGCCTGCCCGAGGGCGGCGTCGACCGAGGCGTCCGTCGCGCGCCCCTGGCCCTGGGGGAGAGCGCGCTCGAAGGCCGCCGTCCAGTCGTAGAGCCGGGCCAGCGTCGACGCCGGCGACGCGCCGGTCGCGATCTGCTCTTCCCAGTGCCTCGCGGCGCGCAGATAAAGCGGCTGGGGGAGGATCACGCCGCTCAGCGTCGCCAGCGCCGTCGACATCCGCTCCGTGTCGCCTCGCTGCTGGAGCTTCGCCTTGAGCTGGCGGTCGACGGGCTTGCCGTAGTTGTCGCGGATGGACGGGCACAGCTGGGAGAGCTGCGCGACGACGGCATCCTTCTCGTCGCGGACGAACCCGAACGGGAACGCCTGGCACGACTTCGGGATGTACTCGTGGCCGAACCGCTTCTGCATGCTGCAGAGCATGTCGTCGTCGAGGAAGACGCACTGGAGCTGGCGATCCCGCTCCCGCACGGGCAGCACGCCGCGCCCGATGACGAGGGCCCCCTCTTCCCCGACGCGCTCCCGCACCCAGGGCTCGGCGAGGTACCGCCTGGCCTCGTCGCCGCTGAAGCGGATGTTCCACGGCATCCGGCAGCACCGAGCTGGGCAGTCGCGGCACTCGAACTTCTGATTCGGGGGGTGGCTCGAGGGAGCGATGAGCTTCGTCGCCATGGGGCGGCGGGACCATACAACGCCACGGAGATCGGCGCTCGATCCGGCGTCGATCCCCGCGTGCCCATCGCGCCCGGCGTGGGGCAGCGAGCCAGTGGGCTCAGGCGTGGCGACGGCGATCGGCGAGACGACGACCGACAAAAAGACAGCGCCGCCGGGGCCTCAGGGGGGCGAAGGCCACGCCGGCGGCGCTGCCTCCCATGAAGCACTGACCGTGCCATCCGGACGACCCCTAGGAAGCACCCCGAATTGCGGCCATGCGTCAGGGACATCCCCTACACGTTTCGTTTTTGAAACGTCATGGTCGCAGCATTGAACGATTGTAAGGGTTCTTTTCTTAGCACCGCATTTCGCCCCGGACGTAACAATTCCAGTCAATCCAGGCTCTTTTCGCTGTTGTCGCAAGTTTTGCTGCGTTCCCTGGTCGAGCGCTGTACCTCTCTTTCAGGAGAACACCATGCGACTTGCTCTTCCCCTGTCGGCGGTCACAGCGATGTCTCTCGCGCTCGCCGCCTGCGGCGACGACGACCAGATCTCACCGCTGGGAGCGGCGTCCAGCACTGGCGGCCAGGGCGGTGACGACGGCGAGGGCATCGCGCCGGACGGGAAGGCGGACGGCGAGGCCTGCGCGGTCAACGAGGACTGCCTCGGCGGGCTCTGCTTGACCGAGGAGGAGTTCGGCTGGGCGGGCGGCTACTGCACGAGGCTCTGCGACACGGCGCTCTTGCCGTGCGGGGAGGGCTCCGAGTGCCTGCCGCAGGGCAGCTTCTCGCTCTGCCTCAAGTCCTGTGAAGAGACGTCCGACTGCGGGAGGGCGGAGAATACGTGCGTCGACGTGACCGACGACGGGTGGACGATGTGCTTTGGCGGCTGCGACGACGACGCGCAGTGCAAGGGCGCCTGCGACGAGGACTCCGCGTTCTGCGTCTCGTCGGGTGAGATCTGCGACAGCGGCGAGGACGAGGACAAGGACGGCCTGCAGGACTGCGAGGAGCACGACTGCTCGACGAAGGCAGCGTGCGTCGAGGGCGTCGCCGCGGCGTGCGCGGAGGCCACCGACGTCTCGGAGGGCGGGAGGTTCACCGGCACGACGGAGGCCGGCACCAACCTGTTCGCGGCGCTCTGCCCTGGACTCATCACGTCCGTCACGGGCACGGGCATGCGAGAGCGGGTGTTCCGGTTCGTCGCGCCGGCGAAGGGCGCGGTCCAGATCGCCGCGACGGCGACGGCGCCGGAGGCCGACTTCGACTGGTACATCCGGGAGAGCTGCGACGACGAGGCGACGCTGCTCGGCTGCGTCACCGCGTTCACACCGGAAGAGGCCCCGCTGGAGCTGCTCACCGAGCCCGGTCAGACCTATTTCATCTTCATCGAGGGCAAGAACGGGATGGACGCGTCGTATACGCTCGACGTGTCCTTCGCGGAGGAGATCTGCGGCGACGGAGCGCGCGTCGGCGCGGAGGAGTGCGACGACGGAGACGCCGTGGATGACAACGTGTGCAGCGACGAGTGCAAGGTGAACCTGGAGCCGCTGTGCGCGGCCACGGCGACGCTCACGGAGGCAACGACGGTGGGCGACACCTCCGAGGGCACGCAGGGCGTCACGGCGTCGTGCGGCGGCGAAGGCGGGGAGCTCGTGTACCGGTATACCCCGGAGGAGAGCGGCAACCTGACGATCACCGCGACGCCGGAGGGCCACGCCGATGTCGTCCTCTACGCGCGCAGCGACTGCGCAGACCAGGGCAGCGAGCTCGCCTGCGTGGATGATCCCGACGACTCCGGGTGGCCCGAGTCGATCACGGTGACGGCGACGGCGGGCCAGCCGATCGACATCTTCGTCGACAGCTACAACGCCGCCTCCTCGGGGCCGTTCACGCTGACCATCGCCCCGGCGGAGTGACCTGAAAATGCGGACCGGCCGTCCAGGAGGCTCCGCCTCCGGACAGCCGGGAGATCGCGCTGGCGCTGCGCTCGTTACCGGAGCGGGAGCGCGGCCTCCTGGCCCTTCATGCTGGGCAGGTCGATCACCTGGAGATCCGCCGTCACGACCTCGCCCGCCTTCACCTGCACGCCCGTCCCGATGCTCGTCGACTCGACGTTGACGATGTAGCCGCCGGTCGGGAGCCCGGACACGCGGAACGAGCCGTCCTCCACGGTGACGGGGTAGAACATGCCGATCGCGCCGTCGTCCCCGATCTGGGTGGCCACCATGAGGCGAGCCCCCGGGAGCGGCTTGCCGGCCACGGTGACGCGGCCGCGGATCTCCGCGGTGCCCCGGGGCGCAAAGGCGATGTCGTGCTGCGTGGTCTTCCCCTCCTCGATGCCGACCGCCGCGAGCATCACCTCCTCGCCTCGCCGCATCATGACGCGGAGCTCGCCGGGCGGGACCTGGTCGAAGTGGAAGCTGCCGTCCTCGTCGCTCACCGTGTTCACGAAGCCGATCGGGCGGTGCATGAGCGTGAGCCGGGCGCCGGCGACGGGCTTGCCCTCGGCGTCTCGCGCCACGCCGGAGAGGCTGCCGCCGGGCGACATCACGAGCTTCACCGGCTTCAGGCCGTCGCAGCCCGCGATCTCGATCTCGGTCGAGCTCACGGCGTTGCTGCCGTCATAGCCGCGGACGACGATCGTGCCCTTCGGCACGTGCGGCAGGCTGAAGGAGCCGTCGTCCTCGGTCTGCGCCTGCGCGGCGGCCTCCATGGACAGGCTGCTCAGCTCGCCGACGGCGAAGAGCGACTCGGCGTCCACGTACACCCCGGGCAGCGGCGCGCCGGACGAGTCCACCGCCTGCCCGCTCAAGGTACATCCCTTCGAGAGGGTCAGATCCATCTTCTCGACGTCTCCGGCGCGCACGTTGACGTTCGTGGAGAACGCGGGCGCGAACTCCGCCGCCGTCGCCCTGACGACGACGTCCCACGAGGGCAGCTGATCGACGCGGAACGAGCCGTCCGGGCTCTCGAACGTGCGAGAGAACAGGGGCGGCGTCGCCGGCGTCTCCGCCGTCACGGCCGAGAGGATGTCGATCGAGAAGCGGCGCACGGGCTCGCCCCGCTCGTCCAGCACGCGCCCCTCGATGACGCCGCTCTTCGGCAGCACGAGGCTCACCGCCTCGCCGGGGCGCGCCGTGGTCGACGTGGTCCCGTATCCATCGACGCTCGCGCTCAGCTGATAGGTGCCGTCCGGGAGCGTGAGCTCGAACCGCCCTGCGTCGTCGCTCTTCACGGAGCCCGCGGTCGAGAGCACGTTGCCGGCGACCTCGAAGGTCATGGCGACGACGGTCGCTCCGGCGAGGGTGTTCCCGTCCGTGCCATAGACGAGGCCGCTGATCGTGGGCTTCGCCTCCTCCTTCGCCGCCGGCGCCGCGCCGCGCACGAGCGCCCTGTTGCGGTAGCGGACGTGCTTCTCGGCCCCGGCGGCCGGGCCACTCGCCCCGGCGGTCTGCTCGTCCCCGGAGCGGAAGGCGAGGAAGAGGGCGACGCCGGCGAGGGCGGCCAGGAGCAATCCGGCGGCGATCCACAGGGGCCGGCGCGAGGGGTTCCGTTGCGACGAACTCGGTTGCATCATTGTTCCTCCAGACAAGTTGACCTGGCTAGAGCCCTCGAGCCGGGAGCTCGGCAGAGGCGGAGAAGAGAAAGGGGCCGCCGGCGTTCCGCCGGCGCCCCCTCCTCAATCCGCACGACGCGATCGACGAGCGCCTCCCTGACCTGCCCGGGGCCGTTACTAAGGGCTTTCTGCAGGGAGGCTCTCGCCGATCGGTCGGACGCCGGGCGCCGTCTCAGAGCCCAGTGAAGACCGGTCTCAAACGCACGCCGTCAGTAGCAGTGCGGGGCGAACGAGACAGGCACGGGCATCGACAGCGCGGAGTAGAACTGAATCGTGGCCTTGATCGCGCCGGTGAAGTCGTCCTCCATCCCCACGAAGTTGCAGATGGGCGCCTTCTGGAGCCGTGAGGTGATGCCGGAGCTGGGCGGGAACGCCACCGTGCTGGGCGGGATCGGCACAGAGGGCAGGAGCGAGATGCTCCCGTCCGTGAAATAGAAGGAGTTCCAGTCGCAGTCGTTGCTCCCGATCGTCGTCGCCTGGCGAAGGAACATGTTGGCGGCAACGGCGGCGCCCGGGGCCGCCACGACTCCCCACTTGCACACGTAGCCGCACTCATCGTTGAACGGGGTGCCCGCCTGCTCGGCCAGCTGGCAGACGGTCGTACCGACGGGCACCTTCCTCAGCCCGGTCTTCATCGAGACGTTGTAGATACAGTCGTTCCGGATGGCCAAAGCGCTGCCCGAGATCGACGTGACGGTTGCGAAAGCGAGCACCCAACGAGCGAAATTCTTCATGAGAAATACCTCCGAGGAATCGAATCTGTGGTGAAGTTTGATGCAGATACCTATCCAGATCGTCACCCAAGGGATGCAATCCCCCGGGGCCTGCGCCAGGAGAGCGGTGCCCCGACGGGCGCGACGCACGTCGTCGTCGTCCCGTCACGGTCACGCTCCCGGAGGAACCCGCCCCGAGGTCATGACGCGAACAACAGGAGACTATTCTCCCCGCGGTCTCACGCAAGCACTTTTGACTGGCATCTTTCCGGTCAAAAACAGGACGGAGTTAGAACCATGGAGAATACCGGCACTCCTCGACTATGAACTCGTGCCCTCTGCCGTGAACGCACCCCGCGGGCGCCTACATCCGGCCGAAGTATCACGCACCCGCGCCGAGAGGCGGTGTACGGCGGCGCCGCGAGGCGCGGCCGAGGGCGCGAATTGCCGGGGAACGCCAGGGCGGGCGCGCGGCGCGCGGCGTCGGGCGCGCGGCCGAGGCACAAGGCAGCTCCGTCCCGCCCCCGGCGCTCGATCTACCTACCTACCTACCGAAGACGCCCCGCGAAGGCGCTTGTGGGTATGGCCCCCCCATGCGGCTCCGATGAGCACCGCGGAGCCACACCGCGCGGCGGCGCGACGGAGCGCGGGAGTCTCGCGATGATGGGATATCGAGACATCGAGTCGCCGCGCGGCGGCGGGTGCGTCCCGGCCTCCCGGCGGCGCGCGCCACCGGACGTGCGGCGGCGGACGCGCGCCGTCCCGGCCGGACGGGGTCACCGGTGATCCCGGACGTCCGGCGGCGTCCGCGCTCGTCAGCGGAGCGTGACGGCCAGCCGGTACGCGAAGAGGGCCGCGGTGCCCGAGGCGCCAGACGCGGCGCGGACGCGGAGGAAGTACCGCCCCGCCGGTAACGCGTGAGCCCCGGGGTGGCGCGGGGCGTCCCCGGTGCCGTCGAGGATCGAGCAGTTGCCCCGGCCGCCGTCGTCATCGTCCGCGATGAGCGAGCCCGCGGCGTCGAGCAGCGACAGCCGGCTGTCGATCTCGAGCGACTCGCACGCTTCCTCGCCGCCCTCGATGATCTCCGCGCGGATCGACCGGTTCTCCGGGACATCCACGGCGTAGAAGTCGAAATCGTCGGTCGCTCGCGCGCCGGCGATGAACCCGTCGGAGCCGACGGATTTGCTCGCGGTGGCGATGCTGCCATTCGGCTCCTCCTCGGCGCCCGCGGGCGCGAGGATCTTGGCCTGGAGGAGGTAGAGCGGAAATTCCGCGCCGCCCTCGCGCGCCGCGACCTCGACGTCGTGGTCGCCGGAAGGCAACGCCACGACGAGCGCCGAGCATCCGCCGATGCCGCCCGCGTACGCGGTGTCGGAGAGCCCCTCGTCCGTCGCGACCGTCCCGCCCGCCGCGTCGAGCACGCGGAGCGTCGTGAGGAGGCCTCCCTCGCAGCCCGCCGCGGTGCCGTCGAAGATCTCGAGGCGCACGACCGAGGCGACAGGCAAGCTCAGGCGGAACACGTCCCTGTCGCCGCCCGCCGCGAGGCTCGCCGCGAGGAGCGCGTCGCCCGAGATCACGAGATCGCTCGCCCCGGCCTGCGCGGGGGTGTCGTTCGGCTCGATCTCGGCGGTCACCGCCTCGAGCTGGCAGGCGGGGCTGCACCCGTCGCCGCCCGCGGCATTGCCGTCGTCGCACCCCTCCGGCGCGTCGAGCAGGCCGTCGCCGCAGACCGGGAGCCTCTCGCAACGGGCGCTGCACCCCGCGCCGCCGTCGCACTCCTCCGCGCCCTGCCGCACGCCGTCGCCGCACGAGGCGTCGAGCGAGACCCGCAGCGTGTAGCGGGCCCCCGGCTGCTCCGGGAAGCCGCTGACCCGGACATGGTATGTCCCGGGATCCAGGCGGCGCGCCGCGGCCCCGCCGGGGCTCCTCGAGTCGATGAGCGAACAGGCGCCGATCCCGCCGTCGTCGTCGGAGGCGAGCACGGTCACCCCGTCCGGCGAGAGGAGGGAGAGGACCGTGTCGACGCCCTCGGCGCACCGCGCGGGGCCGCTCGAGTCGAAGGTCTCGAGCCGGAGATCGGAGACGGTCGTGACCTGCAGGGCGAAGAGGTCGACGTCGCTGTCCGGCTCGATCGCGCCGGACACGAGCGCTCCCGGCGCGACAGCGCCGTTCGCCTCGGCCTCGGCAGGGGTCGAGTTGGGCTCGATCTCGGCGATCGCGCCCTCGATCCGACATGCGACGTCGCAGCCATCCCCGCCTCGGGTGTTGCCGTCATCGCAGACCTCGGGCTCGTCGATGAAGCCGTCTCCGCACACCGGGATGCGCTGGCACGTCGGCCCGCACGCGGCGCCGCCGTCGCACTCCTCCAGGCCCTCGACCACGCCGTCGCCGCAGAGGGCCGTCGTCCGCGCGCGCACTGTATATCCAGCGATGGAGTCTCCTCCATCATAGCCCTGGACGCGCACGTAGTAGACGCCCGGCGCGGTGACGGCGGCGCGGAGTCGGGAGCACCTGGCTTCGCCGCCGTCGTTGTCCTCGGCGATCACGGCGCCGTCGGGCCCGAGGAGCCGCACCACGGTGTCGATGCCGCGGCACGAGGTCGGGCCGGTCGCGTCGAAGGTCTCCACCTCCAGCTCGGCCACGCCGGGGACGTCGACGGCGAAGAAGTCGAGCTCTCCCGGCGGAGAGATCGACGCGGTGAACAGCGCCCCCGCCGCGGTCGCCCGACCCGCTGTGGCCTGGCCTCGCGCGTCGTTCGGCTCGATCTCCGGGAGGGTCCCCTCGAGCTGGCACGCGGCGCTGCAGCCATCTCCGCCCTCGGTCCCGCCGTCGTCGCACGCCTCGCCGCCGTCGATGGATCCGTCGCCGCACACCGGGATCCGCGCGCACTCCGAGGAACACCGCTCCCCGCCGTCGCACGCCTCGCCTTCCTCGATCACCCCATTGCCGCAGAGCGCGGTGAAGGCGACGAGGAGGTCGTATCCGGGGATGGACGCGTCGTTGTTGAACTCCTCGACGGTCACATAATACGTGCCCGGCTGGAGCCGTGTCGCCCTGTCGTCGACGCTCGAGTCGATGAGAGAGCAAGCCTCGGGGCCGCTGTCGTCGTCGCTCGCCAGCACCGTCGCGCCGTCCACGTCGAGCAGCTGGAGGAAGGTATCGACTCCCTCGGCGCACTCGTTCAGCCGCCCGGGGCTGAACGTCGCGAGCTGGACGTCCGCGAGGCCCGGCACCTCGAAGGCGAAGACGTCGATGTCATCGAGGGGCTCGATCGCCGCCGAGACGAGCACGTTCGGCCGGAGCACGGCGCGCCCGCCCGCCTCCGCCGCGGTGTCGTTCGGCTCGACCTCGGGAGAGCGGAGCTCCAGCTCGCACGCGGGGCTGCAGCCGTCACCGCCGGTCGTGTCGCCGTCGTCGCAGAGCTCCGGATCCTCCAGCACGCCGTCGCCGCACACCGACGTATCCAGCGTGAGGGAGAGCGTGTAGTCGAACGTCCCCGGCTCCGCTCCAGGGGAGATCTGCACGCGGACGAAATACTCGCCAGGGCTCAGCTTGCGCAGCGCCAGGTAAGAACAGGTATCGTCGTCGGCGATATCGTCGTTGTCCTCGATGCTCGCCAGGCTCGCGTCAAAGATCGTCACATGGGTATCGACGCCGAGCGAGCTGCACGTCGTGCCCAGCGGGCCATCGAGCGTCTCTGCCTTGATGCGCCCTACCGACCCCTCGGGGACGGTCACCGAGAACACGTCCACGTCGGATGCGGGGTCGATGAACGCGCGGATCCGACCGCCGGGCGCGATGGCGAAGGCGTCGTTGGCCGACGCGAATCCGTCGTTCGGCTCGACCTCGCAGCCGGACTCGACCCGACACGCGCGCGAGCAGCAATCGCCGTCCTCGTCGCCGCCGTCATCGCAGGTCTCCGCGCCGCCCAGCGCGCCGTCGCCGCACCCGCTCGTACACACGCTCGGCACCCCGGCGCACGCGAACCCAGGCTCGATCGCGCAACCCGGATCGCACCCGTCGCCGGCCGTCCGATTCCCATCGTCGCACACCTCGGCAGGAGCGCTGACCGCCCCATCGCCGCACACCGCGCCGGGCGCGCCGCCCTGCCCCCCGCTGCCGCCTTCTCCGCCGTTACCGCTTTCTACACCCCTGCCGCCCTGTTCATCGCTGCCGCCCTGTCCATGACTGCCGCCCTCTCCTCCGTTGCCCCCGACTGCGGACACCTCGATCTTGCTCCGGTCCGGCGAGACGAGCAGATCGCACCCGCTCAGGGCAATCAGCGCCATACCGAGGAACCATGGGAGAGCGGTCCTGGGGGAGAAAATCATGGGTTATGAGGCCTCTGCTCGGCAGCATCGCGAGAATCACGGCGATCGCGGCATTCGTGGCGATCACCGCAGGCGCGCCGCAGGCTGGCCACGACGGCGGGGGCGGCAGCAGACCGATGCTCCGCGGCTGCGTCAAGAGATGACGACCGCGCCGCGCCCTCAGTACGTCACGACGATCGCCTTGCGGAGGTACTCTTCGCTCTCCAGCTGGGAGAGCATGAAATAGGCCAGATCCTCGCGCGAGATCGTGGGGCCGCCAAAGAGGTAGCCCTCCGGCGGCGAGGGGTCGACTTCGGCGCGGCACTCCTTGGTGAGCCGCCCGTCGGTGAGCTTGGGGACGCGCACGACGGTCCAGGCCACATCGCTCCGGCGGAGGGCCTCTTCCATGCGCAGCATGTCGGAATACCTGTTGCGGAGCATCGGCTTGACCAGGAGCCGGAACCAGAGCGCAGGCTGCTGCTCCTCGCCGATGCCCGCGGCGGTGACGGCGATCAGGCGGCGGACGCCATGCTCCTTCATCGCGCGCAGGACGTGGACGATGCCGTCCGAGTAAACGCGCGTCGGGCCGAGGCCGCGCGACCCCAGGGCCGAGAGGACGGCGTCGTGGCCGGACACGGCGCGCGACACCTGCTCGGCATCCATGATGTCGCCGCGGAGCGCGCGCAGCCGCTCATGATGGGGGACAGGGATGGTGGCGGGCGTGCGCGCGAATGCCGAGACCTCGTGTCCAGCCTCCAGCGCCTGACGGATCAACGCGGCGCCCGTGCCCCCGGTCGCCCCCAAGATCAGCAGCCTGCTCATGTGCCGCCAGCCTACCCGGTCCGCCGCAGCGGGTACAGTTTGCGCCCGAATGCCTCATCCCTCGAGATCTGCTGGAGATCCGGGCGAGCGGGGCCCCGCCTTTCAGGCCCCGAGCCGCAGCCACGCGGCCACGCCGAGGTGATCCGAGCCGGAGAACGGCGCCCGCTCGCAGCGCGTGATCGCCCACCCCTCGCCCGGTTGAACGAAGACATAATCGATGCGGCGCAGCGGCAGGCCCGCGGGCCAGGTGCCGCCCGCCTTGCCGGGGTGCGCCTGCGTCCAGGCGTCGAGCCAGGAGCCGTTTCCCGCGCTCGCCTGGAGATAACAGACCGCCTCTTCGCTGGGGAGCGCGTTGAAGTCGCCCATCAGCACGGCGCCGTGGCTCCCCGACTTCTGGCGCTCCCGCGCGGCGAAGCTCACGAGCTCGCGCACGGTGCGCGCCCGCGCGCGCTTCGACAGCGAGAGATGCGTGACGAGCACGTCGACCACCGCGCCGGCGTGCCGGATCGCGGCGCGCAGGACGACGCGCTGGCTGTCGCGCTCGAACGGGTCGTCGCGATCGAGCGTGAGCGCCTCCACGGAGTGATCGAGCACCTCGATGTCCTCCCGGCAGAGCAGCGCGACCCCCTCGCACTCGCCGCTCGCGGCGACCCTGCCCGGCGCGAACCAGGCCCGGTATCCACCGGCGAGCCGCGAGAGCTCCCCGGCCTGGCCGAGGTCGCCGCTCGCCGCCGGCGCGTGCACCTCCTGGAGCCCGAGGAGGCCAGGGCGCAGATCGCCGATGAGCCTGGCAAGCATCGTCCGGCGCCGCTCCCAGAGGGCGACTCCCCCCCAGATGTTCTGCGTCAGGACGACGAGATCGCGATCGTGGCTCAAATGCCTCCTCCTCGGGCGTCAGTCCGGGGATGTCTTAACCAGCTTGTCGAGGAGGCTCAAGGCCCCATGAGCGAGCCAGTCCGCGGCCTTGCCCGGGAGCGACCGCGCCGCGAGCGTGCCCCGGGTCACCGGCCGCGAGTCCGCCCTGTCCCGCGAGAACAGATCCGCCACCTGCGCGACGAACGCCGGATCGAACACGAAGAGATTCACCTCGTTGACGGCGCTCAGGCTGCTCGGGTTCGCGTTGAACGTGCCTATCGTGCACCAGTCGCCGTCGACCAGCGCGAACTTCGCGTGCAGGACATCCCGCTGGTACTCGAAGATCGTGAAGCCGCGATCGAGCCACGCGGCGTGCTCGGCGCGCGCGGCGCGCTTGATGATCGGCAGATCGGTCTCGCCGGGGAGGATGATCTGGACGTCGACGCCGCGCGCGGCCGCGTCGACGAGATCCTTGAGCATCCCGGCGGGCGGGAAGAAATAGGCGTTCTCGATCCAGATGCGCTCCCGCGATCGCCGGATCGCCTCGCGGTAGCGGGCATAGACGCGCGCGTTGTCGTCCGGCGTGTCCGCGACGAGCTCGAGATCCGGGTACCTGCGCCCCGTCGCGTAGTCGCGCACCCCTTCGGATCCGCCGTCGGCCTCGCGCCAGCGCTGCTCGAAGAGGAAGGCGAAATCTTCGACGCAGGGGCCCTCGAGGCGCATACAGACGTCGTGCCACCCCTTGCCCCCGCGCCGCTCCGGGAGCCACTCGTCTCCCCACGCGGCGCCGCCGGTGTAGGCCTGATCGTCGATCACGATGACGCGCGAATGATCCCGCGGCAGGAGCCCGCCGCGGCCGAGTCCGGGCGCCATGGGGCGGTAGGCGCGGACCTCGATGTCGCGGCGCCGGAGCTCGTCGAAGAACGGGGCGTCGGTCTCGTGCGAGCCGAGCGGATCGTAGAGGAGCCGCGCGCGCACCCCGCGCGCCGCGGCCCGCCCCATGACGTCGGCGAACGCGCTCCCGAGCAGGTCGTCGCGGTAGATGTACGTCTCGATGTCGACGCGCCGCGCTGCGCGCTCGACGTCGCGGAAGATCGAGCCCAGCACCGCCTCCATGCCGGGCAGGAGGGTGAGCGCGTGCTGCGCCGTCAGGATAGGGCCGATCGGCTTCGACGCGCCGCCGCCGGAGCGGCCCGAGGGCGGATCGCCCGGCACGGGCGAGCTGCGTCCGTCGCCGACGGGGCTCAGCAACCGGCGGTCACGGGAGATCATCGCCGAAGTGTGGAGGATGCGCGGGGGAAGACGAGCGCTACCCGGCCCGCCGGCGCTGCGCCGCGCGCGGGCGGGCGCGTTCGCTCACTTGAGGGAGAGCGGGCCCTCGCCGGGCTGGGCGCCGCCCTTCATCTCGTGCGAGTTGGGATCGTACTTCGAGGTGCACTTGGCCATCACGAGGCTCGCCTCGAAGTCGCCGCCCTGCGAGAGCGTGCCCTCGACGGTCACCTGCACGCCGCCGCTCGGGACGTCGCGGAAGGTGTCGGGGATGACGCACTGGGCGTAGCGCACGGGCAGCGGCGCCTGCGTGCCGTGGATCTGGAAGCGGTACTCGCAGGGCGAATCGCGCTTGACCAGCGTGCCGGGCACGAGCTCGCCCTCGACCCGGACCTTGCGGCCGGCGAGCTTGTCCTTCGACGCGAGCAGCTGGTCGACCGGCGTCGCGTAGACGGCCGCTTCCTTGAAGCCCACGAGGAACAGGGCGACGAGCGCGCCCACCATGACGAGCAGCGTCGCCAGCAGGCCGAGGCTGCGCGACGGGCGCGCCTTCGGCGCCTGGCTCGCCGCGGCCGGCTTCACCACCGCGGGCGTATCCTGCTGCTCTGCGAGAGACAGCGCCTGGGCCAACTCGTCGTCCAGCTTCTTGCTCATCGGATAGGTACAGGCTAGCCCGCGCCCCGCGGACGGTCGAGCACCACCTGCACGGCCTCGGGTCCGGCCGGCGGCGCGCTCCCGTTTGGGCGCTGCGGCGGACAGCCCGACCGGAGTTCTCCCTCGCGAGCGGACCCGACGAACCCGTGCGCCCGCTCGCGGAGGGTCGAAGCTCACCGGCCCCTCTCGGCTGCTCAGCGGCGCGATCTCCGCGCGCCGACGAGGCTGACCAGCGCACCGACGCCCCCGATCGGGAGCGCGAAGAACCCCGCCGCCCCGCAGTTCATCAACCGTGCGACGGTTTCCGCCAGGAGCCGGGCCTTGGTCGCAGGATCCACGCTGCTCGACGCGATGCCCGACGCGAGCACGAAGGGCAACACGCCGCACCCGATGCCTCCCGCTACGGCGATGAGGCAGAGCGTCCTGCCACGACCCCACCGGCGCTGCAGCAGGGCACGAAGGCCAAGCAGGGCCACACCGAGGGTGGACAGCCCGAGAAGGAGCATCAGCACCTCCAGCGCCTGCATCATGGCATCATCCTACTGCGCAGGATGGCGCTCATTGCGGTGTCAGAGCTCCTCCTGGCGCTGGCGCTGCACCGTGCCTGGGCCCCTCATGGGCTCTGTTTATAGCCGCCTCGATGGCGGGGAGAAACACCGCGTGAGGGAACGCCGCGCGAAACCGCTCGGCGCGCGCGCGGGCGTCGGCGCGCCGCCCGGCCTGGACGAGGGCCTGGATGACCAGCGCCTCACGCATCTGGACTCTCGGGCTGCGCGGGTGATTCCGCTCGTGCGAAGCCAGCACGTCGAGCGCCTCTGTCGCCTTCCCTTCGCTGAGCGCACGGCCGGCGCTGCTGAGCAACGCGCTCTCCTCGGTCGTGTCGCGCTCGCTGGGCGGAGCCGCCTTGCGGGAGGGGGCGCGTGACGGCCCCGCGGCCGCGATCTCGACAGCCGCCGGGGATCCAGCGCTCCCGACGGTCACGGCCACGGCGCGCCCGTCCGCGGCACCCCCGCTGTGCCCGGCCTCGGCGCGCTCGGACGCGGCGCCGTCGGCCTCGGCGCGGACGGACGCCACCGACGCCGCAGCAAGCGGCGGAAGCATGGCATAGACGAGGCCGGCGCCGGCCCCGGCGCCCCAGAGGAACAGCGCCGCCCCCGCCTTGATGAGCCTGGATCGCGCGATCGTGACGACCGGCGGCGCTGTCGAAGCGAGCGACCGCTGGAGCCGCGCCCAGAGCGGCCCGGCGAGGTCCTGCGAGAGGCCGAGCCGGACCCCGCCTGCGTCGAGCAGCAGGGGCCTGTCGGCCAGGGCGAACGGCGTCAAAGCGAGGCGCAGGCGGCGAAGGCCGAGCGCGTCCGGGTCCCGCGCGGAGAGTCGTTTGACCGCGGCCGAGAACTCGCTGCGAGCGCGTCTCAGCCGATCCCATGCGGTGTTCACCGAGATCTGGAGGGCCTGCGCAATGTCGCGCATGTCGCTTCCCTCGAGGTCGTAGAGCACGAACACCGCTCGTCGTTCCCTCCCGATGCGCTGGATGAGCTCGCGGACGATACGCTGGGTCTCGGCCTGTGCGACCCGGCGCTCGGCGTCGAGCCCGGGGTCCATGAGCTCGATGGGCTCGCCATCGTCGAGCGCGAGCAGCTCCCGCTGGTTCCGGGCGAGCGCCCGATGGCGAAGGGCGACATTGGCGCTGATCCCAGCGATCCAGGGTTTGAGCGACAGGCGAGGATCATGGTCCTCGAGGCGCCGGTGGACGACGAGAAACACCTCGTGAGCGACGTCGGGAAGATCTCGGGACGCAATGCCGAGCCGCCAGAGCACCACGAGGACATACGGGAGCAAGGTCTGGTAGACCTCCTCGAACGAGGGCCGCGGGGGCGGGCCGATGGCGGGCGCAGGATCCCGATCGGGTGCCGCAGCGGGCTCCGGGTCGGGCGCGGGCGTCATCTCCGGGGCGGGCGCGGGCGCCGCCTCCATGGCGGGTACAGACGCAGGCGCCGGGTCGGGTGCTGGGCGTGCTTGGAGCTCTTTCATGGATAGGTAGTCCGGCGACGCCGCCCGGCTCGTTGCGAAATCGTACACGGGCTGGGCGCGACCGGCCGGGCGGGTACGGGACGGAGGCATCACCCCGGGGCCGACGTCACCGAAGGGCGCCCTCACCGAACGGCAGCCTCGGTGAGCGCGAGCCTCTCGGCCAGCGCTCGCCTGGCGCGACGCAGCCGGCTGGCGGCGGAATTGGGGTTCATGCGGCGCGCTCGAGCCCAGGCGACGAGGCTGCGGCGCCCGGCCGCCGCGAGGAGGACCTCGCGATGGCCCCTGGGCAGCGCGGCGACCTCGCGGAGCGCGGCGCGGGCGAGGAGCATTCCCTCGATCTCGACAGGCGCCTGGCCGGCGGGCACGAGGGGCGCGTCGAGCAGGATCTCGCAGCGGATGCAGGCGCTCTGCCGGTAATGCGACACCTGGCGCCAGACGACGCCGTGCAGCCACGCCCGCAGCGCCGCGCGCGGGTGCCGCCGTGGGTCCGGGCGGTACCTGCGCGCTAGGATGGCTTCCCAGGCGCCCAGGAGCACCGTCTGGACGAGATCCTCTCGGTCGCGGACGGGAACGTGGAGGGCGCGGAGCAGGGGGGCGACGAACGGCCGCTCGGCCCAGAGGGCCTCGATCGAGGGCGAGACCGCCGGGTGGAGCGCCTCGTTCGGCGCGCTGCGCGCGCGGCGGCGCACCCGGGGTGCCGGCGCATCGGAGGACAGACGGCGGGCTTCCCGCCGGGGAGGGATCGGCGATGGGGTCTTCATCGGAGCGGTTTCCGGGACTGCCCCGCTTCTCGCTGCACAATCGACTGGCCCGCGTCACCGTCGGGCGCGAGAGAGCTCGTTCCGGCGACACGCGGGGGACGGGCGCACAACGACGGGGACAGCTCGGGCGCTCATGGAGCGCGACGCCGGCTGTCGCCTGGCGAAAAAAAATGAGAAGAATGCCTCGCTCTTCGTAATGCGATCGAACGGGGGTGGTCTGCCCGGGGTTGCTCTGGCGGCGCCCTTGGGTTCCCTGGTAACGTGGCGGCACTTACGGCGGCGCGCCGTCAGCGATGCCGCAGATCATGAGGAGCGGCGATGGCGGCGCGGGCGCGACGTTGGCAGCGTGAGATCGTGGCGGTTTGTTGTGCGAGCGCGCTCGGGCTCGGTGTCGCGTCCGGCGGATGCGGGACGCCAACGTCGTACTTCTGCCCCTGGGATGAGGATGAAGGACCCAAGGGAACGCCTTGTGAGGTGAACGAGCCCCCCGACGCCGGCGGCGCTGGCGGATGCGGCGGCGGCGACGATGGCGGCGATGACTGCGCGGCCGAGGACGACATGGACGCCGCCATCGCGCCCGATTTCGGCGACCTGATCCCTCCGGCAGAGGTCTGCGCAGGGCAGTGCGTACCGAAGGAGCCGCTCGGGTGGTCCGAGCCCGCGTTGCTCTGGATCGGCTCCCCCGACGCCGTGCCGAGCTGCCCTGCGGCCGCGCCGATCGTCGGCTACGAGGGCTACGCGGATTTCGCGGCTCCGGCTCCGCACACGTGCCCCGCCTGCGCGTGCGACCCACCGGAGGCAACGTGCGAGGTGCCGACGGAATGGAGGGCCTACGCCAGCTTCCCGTGCGGCGGCCCCGAGGCTCCCGCGACCTCGTTCGCTGCCCCGGAGGGGTGGGATGGGACCTGCACCTCGGTGAATGCCGTCAACGCCGGACGGACCTGCGATGGCGCCCCGTGCGTGCAGTCGCTCGCGATCCAGGCGCCTCGCGTCATTTCTGCTGGTTGCGCGCCGAGGATCGCGGAGGCGTCGGAGAGGCCCGACGAGCCCGCCACAGCTGGGAGCTTCGCGATCGTCGCCCGGGCGTGTACCGGAAACGCGTACCCCCCGTGCGCAGATCCGGGCATGACCTGCACGCCGGCGCCGCCGATCGGCGACGCCGCGCCGCCGGAGGGATTCCTCACGTGCATCCACCGCGAGGGCCAGCATGAGTGCCCCGCCACGTACCCGGACCGGCACGTCTTCTACGACGGCGCCGAGGACACCCGCGGGTGCGCGCCTTGCGGCTGCACCGAGCCAACCGGGGCGACGTGCAGCGTCCTGGCCTCCGCGTTCAGCGACGAAGGGTGCTCGCAGCTCGTCGTGGCGGGTGTGGTGGGCACTGGCGACGCACCGTTCTGCGGTACCATCACGCCAGGCACGGCGCTCGGAAGCAAGTTGGTGAGCGTCGTGAACCTTCATCCCGGACAATGCGAACCGTTCGGCGGCGAGCCGGTCGGCAACATCGCGCCAACCGCAGCGGCGACGTTCTGCTGTCAACGCACCAGCTCTGTACCGGCCTGAGTAGGCGCTTCGTCCCGCATCGGGCGCAACAGCGGCCTCTCCAGGAGGTGGCGGGCCCCAGGGGACGCCCCCGCGACCCCCGCGCGCTGCACGCGCTCGCAACCGCCTCATGGGAATAGCTCCCTCGGGCGCGTCCGATGCTTCGCGGAACCGCACGCAGGTTCAGAGAAGAGCTATCAGGCGGAGCGCCGCTGCCTGCGAGATAGGCGCCGTCTTCCACCCTGCTCCATGGGGCGATCGATGGACCGGTCGAACCGTGTTGATCAAGATGTCGCCGGTGAGCTGTGCGGCCAGCCGGGCCGAAAGCGGCACCTCCAGCCCCGCTCGAAGCCCGAGCGCTGCGTAGGGCAGCGCGAGCTCCCTGCCGGTGCTCGCCCTGACCTGCCACACCCCGCCTGCCGTGGCGAGGGCACAGCCGAAGAACCAATCCATGTGGCCGCAGGAAACCAGCGAGCCGCTCAGCCCCGACACCTCAACGATCCGCCCGCGGTAGGGCTCGGCATCGATCGGAAGATCCCCGCGGGCCTCCAGCGAGAGCGAGAACCTTTCCCAGCGGGCGCCGGCGAACCCCGAGAACCCGACCGCCACCGACGGCGCCACGCCGGCGCCGAGCAGCACCCCGGCGCCCAGCTGGAGGCGCGGGCCATCCTGCGGCGGCCTCGGGTGCGGAACGGGTCGGGCTGGGTCGGGCGGCTTCGAGGCCGGCGCCTTGGGCGGCGCGCCCGGCGAGGCGGGCGGAGCGGCGCCCCTCGGCACCGGCGGGGGCGGCGGCGACGCGGGAGGGCTCTCCGGTGCAGGCCTCGGTGGCAGCATCGGGCGCATGACGGCGCTGAGGGCGAGGCCGATGTCCTCCACGAGCACGCCGCAGATCGGGCTCGAGTGCTCCTGGCGGCCGAGATCCCGGCCATCGCGGTCACGGAGCGCGATCTCTCCCTGGAACGCCGTCCGCTTGCGCCGGATGACCACCTCGATGTGCCACGCGCCGTCGCTCACGAACGGGTCGACCCCGCCGACCTGGCTCGCGACGATCTGCCGGAGGGTCGGCTCCTCGGGGCACCCCTCCGTGCCAGGCCCCCGCGTGTAGGACAGCCGCGCGCCGCGCGGCGCGACCTGCGCGAACGCCGAGGGCGCCGCCAGGACGAGCGCCGCGGCGAGCGACAGCGCGGCGCGTTTCATCCTCCGGATCCGGCCGCGGGCGAGGAGCGGGCCGGACATGAGCGGAGCTCCCTCGTTCGTCATCCGTCGTCGTCCGTCGTCATCCGTACGAGTTCCGGAAAGGTGTCCCGGCTCGTTGCGAAATCGTGCGCCGGCGCAGAAAAGGAATGCACGAGGTTTGCCGGCGACATTTCCCCCGAACCTGAGAGAAATGTCACCTGGAATTGGGAGTGAAGCGGCGTTGCGAGGTGACCGGCGAACGGCGCCGTCCTCGCGCGATGGGTGGGATGGCCCGTCGCCTGCCGGCGGGCACGCGAGGAGCAGCGCTATCCGATCGGCTCAGGCTCGACGTCGGCCTTCTTCCTGGCGTTGGCGGCGCGGGCCCGCTGGTCGGCGCGCCGCTCTTCCTCCACCGCGTCCTCGTACGGCGAGAGCAGCCGGTCCCGAAGGAGCGCGTGCGTCTCGTCCTTGTCGTCGTCGTACTCGGCATGGGCCTGGACCAGGAGCGTGCCATAGGCCTCGTGCCACGCCTCGACCGCCTTGACGGCCGGATCCGCGGCCTTCGCCTCCGTGACGCCGAGCTTCTTGCCGTACTGCTCCGTCCAGCGCTGGAGGCGCCTACCTCGGCCGAGAGTCCGAGACGCTCGACGGCCGCCATCACGTGTCCTGTGGACGCACGCGGCGCGCGCGACACGCGCGACACGCGCGACACGCGCGACACGCGACGCGCGCTGAGCTTCCCATCAAAAGCGATAGACGCCCTCGACGGCTATGCTGATGGAGATCCCGGACCAGGCGATGCCTGGGATATACGCCGTATGTACGGTGCCTCTGCCGCCAAGCCGGCTTTCCGGTGCCGGGAACAGGATCGCGCCCAGATGCACGGCCGGCGCCAGGCCGTGCTCCCGCTGGCACCACGTGTCCGCGCAGAGCGGCACGGCGAACGCGTCGAGGCTCGGACCGAGCTCCAGCGTGAGCTCGCGGTGGTGGATCCCGAGCACGGCGGCGTTCACGTCGATGACGCCGATCCAGCGCAAATCCTTCAAATTGAAGAAGGAGATCGCATTGCGGTAACGAAGGCTGCCCCATTCGGCGAACCGCCAACCCAGCGCGATGCTGGGCTGCAGGGTCATCCCTCCCGTGGCGCGACGCTCGCCCAGCGACGTGATGCCCACGCCGAGGCCCGCCTCCAGCTCGATCTCGCCCGCGCGGGCGATTCCGGGGAGCAAGGTGACGGCGACGGCGGCAACGACCCGGCACCGTGAGAGGCCGTCGCTCAGAAGTCGCCTCCGCCCGGCGGTGGGAGCGGCGGAGGGAGGTCGCTCGCCATCGGAGGAGCGTCGTCGCAACCATCGATGTCGTTCGGACAGCTGCGCACCGGCGTCGGTGGCGGCGACCTGAGCGGGGTGCCATTGCAGCGCACGTCGTCCACATGGAAGCTCATCTTGAAGAGCATGCGGTCCGCCGCCGACATCTTGTCGCTCATTTCACCAAAAAGCCATTTGGGAAAGTAATATTCGCTGTTATTGATGCAACGCGCCACGATCTCGGTCCAATCGACGCCATCTGTTTTGAAGGCTCCCAGCACTTCCCGAGCGGTCCACCGATCAACACGTTCGTACTCCTTCCACGTTCCGCTCCCAGGGGGCTCTTCGAGGTTCCCTGTGCATCGGACCTCCACCACGTCAGCGTCCGGATCGAGCGATTCTAGCCACGCTCGGACTTGACCAGACGCATCATCGGGGACAGAGCAGCTCAACAGAACCAACAGGAACAACACCACGCATCGTCGCATCACGCACCTCCGATGCCGCATACGCGTCTTGTCTGCGAATTCGCCGCCAGACTGGATGGGATCACTTTACGTGGATGAGCCGGTCGAGGCCGAACGTTCGGGCACGTCCGCGGGTGCGGACTCATGAACAGTCTTCGGGCGGTACGGGGGGCAGGCCGAGCTCTGCCCTGATCGCATCTCTAGCGTCACGGAGCTCGCGGGTGATCTCGTTCTCGGGCTCCGCATCCCTCAACCTCTCCAACGTCGCCTCCAACTCGTCTGGAAATTTTTCGTCCTCGAACGTCTTTCCGCCTTCCGTCATCCGGAGAATCGTTTCCAACTTGGCCTGACGCCACCGCTTGTCGGCTATCTGCACATTGTAGATGGCCCTCCCGCGCTCATAACGCAGCACCACCTCTTCGCTCACGCCAAATTTCTCAGCCAGAGCGCGCCGCTCCTCGGCCGACAAGCCGCCAGACCGTATTCGGCGCACGATCTCCCAAATGAGAAGAATGTCTTTCGTCCATTCAACGCGCATACCCATCACCCAGCCCACGTCCTGCGAACAGCGAGAGAACGCCGGTCACCTCCGAGCAGCGTCGTCGCAGTCCTCAGCTCCGTCCAGGCAGCGGCCCGCCGGCGCCGGTGGCGGCGACATGAACCGTTTGTCGTCGCAGCGCACCCCCTCGACCCAGACCCTCATCTTGAAGGCCAGGACCTTCACCCCCCTGATCTGCTCGCTGATGGCGCTGGATAGCCGTCCGGGGAGGTCGTTTCGGGCCGCTTCGCGGCGTGCGGCGCGGCGACGCGCCGCGATCTCCTCGTGGTCGATGACCTCGCCGTTGATGACGACCACCGATTCACGAGTGAACCATCGATCGAGTTGCTCGTCCTCCTCCCGTGTCGCGCTCTCGGGCCCCCCCTCGATCTTCCCTGCGTACGGTGCCTCGATCACCCCGGCGCCAGGGCCGACCGACTCGATGCGCGCTTGCCCTCGAACGGACGCACCGTCCTCGGGCAGGACGCACGCCAGCAGAGCCAGCAGGAGCAACGAGACGTATCGTCGCATCACGCACCGCCGGCGCCGGAGACGCGCCAGGTCGTCCACTGCGCTGTCGACCCCGCTGAAGCCAGCCAGCGCAACCGCACACGCGCCCGTCTGGAGGCCGAGCAATCCGGCCGCCTCAGCGCACCCAGGATCCGTCCTCGTGGCATCAGCGGAATCGGACGCGCCGGGCTCTTGGCCGCCCTGCATGTCGGTACCCCGGTGAGCGTCGCACGCGCTGCGCTCGTGACCAGGCGGGTCGCTGACCTCCGCGCCATCGCGCCGGCCGGGCACAGGAGAGCTGCCCGCCTCCTTGGCCGCATCGACAGCGCAAGACGCGGAGCCAAGCATCCGGCGCACCCATAACAATGGCGCCCCCCGCCGCACGCGACGACGGTACCTGCAGCGATCGCTCGGCGTCAACCTGCGTCGGGCACGGACTGGTGGAGTGGGGAACGGTTCAGACTGGGAGCCTTGGTTGCCCCGGACGGATCGGGAGCTTAGGTTGCATCTGTCGTGGAGGACCAACGACGTAGGAGCGCTGCACGCAATCTTATGAATCGTGCAAGCTCCGGTCCGTCGAGAGGCTCATGTTCAGGAATCAGGGAGGTTGCGCATGAGCGACGCGAACGCGGTTCCCTTTCCTCTTGATGCTCAGGACTCGTATAACGGAGATCTCGGACAGAGCTCGCACGTGGGTTCCACCGCAAGGTATCGGAGGGAAGTCCCCGATCTGGATCGCTCGCGAGCTGTACGGATCACCCACCACCTTGACCTCGATGGGTTTCGAGAGGAGCTCTCCCAGGCGCTTCGAGAGCGCTGTGGCAAACCCATCAAAGCTGCAAGCCTCCGCCGGCCCTTCGAACTCGACGCGCGCTTCTCCTGGCCACTGATGACCGGCCACGGCGGTCAAACCATGCTGAAGACTTTCCACCAGCCCGGCGATCAGGTGCCCGGACGAATGATAGACCGAATTCAGCCTCCGCCAGGCGGAATCGACTGCAAAGACGTAGGTTCCCCCGACGGACAGGCCTGCGAGCGAGTCCACGAAGTGGTCCACCATGCCGCCATCGTGAGCCACGTGCAGGACGCGCGCCGGGCCAATGGTGCCTCGATCGGATTTTTGACCACCCCCCTGAGGGTGGAACCAGGTCTCAGCCACTCGGACGACGGGGCTCTCACCTGCGATGAGCTCTGTGACGACAACATTCCCTGTCGCATCGGCGCGCTCTAGGTAGACCCTTTTTGTAATAGACTCCATCTCCCCTGCACCTCGTCCCCCTTGGCGTCCCGTCGGCCATTTCCGTACCAACCGCGAGCGTGCGTCCGGCGCCCGCGCTAGGCTCGGCCGCCGCCCGGTCAGCCACGCAGACAAGGAGACTCGAGCGCGAGCGAAGGATGCGTCGTCCCCGATCCCCCCTCTCCCCCCGATCCGTGATCCCTGCCCTGCTCGTACCGCTCGCCTGCAGCGCGGGCGGGTGCTCTGGCGGCTCCCTGCGAGACGCGCCCGCACAGACCGGCACCGCGGCGCACGCGCCCGGCACCAGCCCGGCCCCGGCCCTCGCCCCGGAGAGCGCGCCCTCGATCGGCACCGCCGCGACCGCCCTGGCAAGCGTGGCTCCCCCCGGCCGCACGCCGCTCGGCACCGCGACGGTGCAGCCGCTCCCCTTCACGATCGAGCCGTCGCTCGACCGCCGCTCGGTGCTGCTCCTCTCCAAGCTGTCGTCGGATCGCGCCGGCTGGGTCAGGCGGCTCGACGCTGCCACCGGAGAGCTCGGACCACCGCACCTTCTCCTCGACGAGGACCTCGCCGGCGCCCACGCCTCCCCGGACGGGACCACCACGCTGCTCACCTCGCAAGGCGGCGAGCTCTGCGTGACAGCCATCCTCCCGGGCGAGGCCTCGGCCGCACCGCGCACGTGCGCCCCGGTCCGCGCGCACGCCCTGGCCGCCGTGGGCGAGCGCGTCGCGCTGATCGAGCTCGCCGAGACCGCGCCGCGCGGCAGCTCCGCGACGCCGGCCCAGCGCGCCGCGCGCGAGCGCTCCGCCGCGGCCAAGCCCGCGCGCAAGGCCCCCGCCCGCAAGGCGACCGTGGCGAAGCCGAAGCAGCCGGCCAAGACCTCCGGCGCGAGCGGCAAGCCCACGCGGAAGAAGCGCGGCGAGCACCGCGGGCGCGACGGTCGGCCCACGAAGACCGCGCGCCCCGCGGCGCGGCCGAAGCGGCCGGACCCGCTGCCCGAGGTCGAGGTGCGGCTCCGCTGGGTCTCGCCGTCCGAAGGGATCGCGGCCACGTCGTCCCCCACCGGGCTGCGCTTCCGGCCGCCGCTCGACGGCATGGGGCTGATCGACGCAGGCGGGCGGCCAGGCGCGATCGATCTCTTATTTTACGCAGCGAGCTCGAAGAAGACGAGCACGTCGTGGCTCGGCAGCGCGCAGATCGCCTTCGCCTCGCTCGGCGAGGACGGCAAGCTCGATCCGGGCCGGCGCGCCGTCGTGGTCGAGGGCGATCTCGACTACGGCGCGCTGCGCGGCCACCAGGATCCGCGCCTCGTGACGGTGAGCGCAGGCGCCGTGGTCGTCGACGTCACCGGCCGCAACGGGGCCTGCCAGGCGACGCGCGTCGCGCCCTCGCTCCAGCGGCTGGTCGCCGGCGCCGCGCCCAGGGCGGTCTGTACCGTAGATCCAGCGCGCCTCGCGGACGCGACCCCGGTCACACCGGCCGAGATCGGCGCGCTCGAGCGCATCGCCGCGAGCGGCGCCCGGCGCGCCCCGGGGCAGCCGGGGTACGATCCGGGGCTCGCCGCGTGGGCGGGAGATCGCGCGTATTTCCAGACGATCTCCGGCGGGCTCTTCTCGGCCTCGCGCGCCGACGGGCAGCCGCGCAGCGAGCCGGACCCATTCCCGGCGCGGCGCGCGCGCATCGCGTGGGGCGCGCTCGCGACGGACGGCGAGGGGCTCGCCTTCGCCGCGGGGCAGCTCCACCGGCTCGACGCGCGCGCCCTGATCACCGCGGCAGCGGCGCCAGAGAGCCTCGGCGCGGCGCCGGCGGGCGCCGCTGGCGGCACGCCGGCCACGCCGATCGGCGAGCCGGAGCGCCCCACCGACAGGCGGCGCGCCGCGCGCATCGGGTCGTCCTGGTGGCTCGCGAGGACCGACGTGGGGCGGCTCCTGCCCGAACCGCTCGTGGTGCCCGCGCTGCGGGGGCGCGCGCACGAGGACAGCACGGCGCTCGTCGGGGGCCGCGAGCGCGGGCTCTTCCTCGAGGTGCTCGGCGACAGGCTCCAGATCACCGGGATCGACGCCTCGGGCGCGCTCACCGGGCTCGGCGCTCAGGGCCGGCTCGCGCCCGTCGCGCCCGTCGCGCCCGACGCACCCGATCCCGACGCCGCACGCCGCGCGCCGCCCGCCCTCGCCATCGCGTCGCCGGTGCGCGCGGGGTTCGACGCATGCGAGCGCCGCGGCGGCGGAGCCATCGTCGCCGGCGTGAGCGCCGCGGATCCGCGCGTGGTCGTGGCGCTCTCGATCGACGCGCTCGGCCGGCCCGGCGCGGCGCGCGTGACCTCGCTGCCGATCGTCGAGGGCGAGCTCGCGGTGCGGCTCGTCGCCCTGCCCGAGGGGGGCGCGCTGCTCAGCGACGCGGCCCGGCGCCACGTGGTGTGGCTCGACGACGAAGGCGCCGAGCTCGCGTCGCAGCCCTGGCCGGCCGACGACACCGGCGCGCTCTGCGTCGACGGGCAGCCCGCGCGGCGCGCGGTCCCGGCCCCGTCGCCCGGCGCCTTCGTGACCGTCCCGGAGCTCGCGGCGCCCGGCGCCTGCGTGGTGGGTGATGCGGTCTGGGCCTCCGACGGCAGCCTGCGGTGGTTCGGGAGCGCCGTGAGCGGCCTCGACGCGCAGGCCGAAGCCGGCGTCGCGCGCGTCGCTCGCCCCGCGCCGCCCGCGAGCGCCGGCGCGGCGCGCTCGGCCGCACGAGAGCCCGCGGAGGCGCCCGCCGCCGCGCTGCCGGGCGCGCCCGCGTGTCCGGCGGACATGGTGGCCATCGACGGCGGCCGCTTCTGCGTCGATCGCTTCGAGGCGATGCTCGTCGACGGCGCCACCGGACAGGCGCTCTCGCCCGACTACCCGTCGACCCCGAACCTGCTCGAGCTCACCCTCGCCGACTGGTCGACCGGCCTGCGGCGGATCGGCGACGTCCACGCGCGCGCCTTCCCCCTCCCGCTGCTCGCCTCCTGGCAGCGCGGCCGGGCGATCGCCGCCCTTGCCCGCTCGCGGTCCGGGGTGCGGCCGAGCGGCTACGTGACCGGCCTCGTCGCCGAGAGCGCCTGCGCCGCGGCCGGCAAGCGGCTCTGCTCGGTCGAGGAGTTCGTCACGGCGTGCCGCGGCGAGGACGACACGCTGTACCCGTACGGCGACACGTTCGAGGAGGGCGCGTGCAATGTCTACCGGCCGGCGCACCCCGCCGCGCTGCTCCACGGCAATGCGTCGATTGGCCACCTGGATCCCCGGCTGAACCGCGTGCGCAGCGCCCGGGAGCCGCTGCTCCGGGAGACGGGCGGGAGCCCGCGGTGCAGGAGCCGCTGGGGCAGCGACGCGGTCTACGATCTCGTGGGCAACCTCGATGAGTGGGTGAACGAGCCGGGCGGAGCGTTCGCCGGCGGCTTCTACGCGCGCTCGACCCGCGCAGGCTGCGAGGCCCTCATCACGGCCCACCCGAGGAGCTACCTCGATTACTCGACCGGCGTCCGGTGCTGCCAGGACGGGCCCTCGCCCCCGGCGACCGCGACGGAGGCGCCGCCGGGCGCACCGGCCGCCCCCGCCGGCTCAGAGCCGCGGCCGCCCGGGCACCTGCCGTAGCATCCCGGTCACGGCGAAGGCGGCGGAGATCACGAGGAGCGCGGGGGTCCACGGGTGCACGGTCAGCACACCGACCACGGCGAGCAGCCAGGTCAGCAGCGAGACCAGCACCACGCTCCAGAGCACCACATCGGTCCAGCTTCTCATTCGTGCCCCTTTCGATGAGGGTCCGTCCAGGGGCGAGGCGAACGGCGTGCCACTCCATCGCTGACGCGCGGCCCCGCGTGCTACGTTGGGCCGCGATGAGCGCGTCATCTCCCGCAATGGCAAGCGATCTGGAAAACCCGACGGAAGAGCACCGGATGCTGCGGCAGATGGTGCGGGATTTCGCCCGTGAGGTCGTCGAGCCGCAGGCCGACGAGCACGACCGGAGCGCCACCCTGAACGTTCCCCTGATGCGGCGGCTCGGCGAGCTCGGCCTGCTCGGCGTGACCGTGCCCTCGGAGTACGGGGGCGCGGGCATGGACGCGGTCGCCGCGGTGATCGTCCACCACGAGCTCGCGAAGAGCGACCCCGGGTTCACGCTCGCGTACCTCGCCCACGCGATGTTGTTCGTGAACAACCTCTTCCACGCCGGCAATGACGAGCAGCGCGCGCGGTACCTGCCGAAGGTGCTCTCCGGCGAGTGGATCGGCGCGATGGGCATGACCGAGCCGACGAGCGGGACAGACGTCCTCGGCATGAAGACGTTCGCCCGGCGCGACGGGGACCGGTACATCCTGAAGGGGCGCAAAGCGCTCATCACGAACGCCCCGGAGGCCCAGATCTTCCTGGTCTATGCGACCATCGAGGGCCGGGTCACGACCTTCGTCGTGGAGCGGGGGTTCCCCGGGTTCTCGACCGACGAGAAGACCCCGAAGATGGGAATGCGGGGGAGCACGATGAGCGAGCTCCTCTTCGACGACTGCGTCGTGCCCGCCTGGAACGTCCTGGGCCAGGAGGGGGGCGGCATCCGCAACATGATGAGGAACCTGGAGCTGGAGCGCCTCACGCTCGCGGCCATGAGCCTGGGAATCGCGGACCGCTGTCTGGAGATCATGATCCAGTACGCCGGAGAGCGGAAGAGCTTCGGCAAGCCCATCGCCGAGCACGGGCAGATCCAGCGCTACATCGCGGAGAGCTACGCCAAGACCGAGGCCGCGCGCGCCCTCATCTACGCGGTGGCGCGCAACGTCAGCCCCGAGCGGAGAAACCGGCTCGGGACCGACGCGGCAAAGCTCTTCGCCGCGCCGGTGGGCAAGGAGGTGGCCGACAACGCCATGCAGGTGCTCGGCGGCTGGGGCTACTGCACCGAGTACAAGGTGGAGCGGTTCTTCCGTGACGCCAAGCTGCTCGAGATCGGCGGCGGCACGCTCGAGTCGCACCAGAAGAACATCACGCGCGAGCTGATCGGCCGCATCAGCTGACGCTGCCCGGCCGCGCCGATAGGCTCGCGTGGCCTCGGCGCGCGTGTGTCGGCGACGGATCCTGCGCAACACCCGGAGTTCGTGCCGGCCATCACGTACCGTGGGCGATGAGGGGCTGTCACGCCTCGGTTGCGAAAAGTCAGCGCTGGGTTTGCGGTCCGGCCATCGAGACGCCACGCGATTCGATCAGCATGGCCGTCCATGGATTGGGGAGAACTGGCGACGGTCGCGCCAACGGCGCTGTCATCCATCATCTACGCGACGATTCAAACCTCCTTCCTCTGGAGGATCGCGCGGCACCGGCTCGTGGCGCCGGTCGACGCGTGGCGCCCCTCCGGGGCGACCCCGTTCGTCAGCATCCTCAAGCCCGTCGCGGGCGTCGACGACGGGCTCGCCGACAACCTCGAATCCTTCGCCCGGCTCGATTACCCCTGTTACGAGATCGTCTTCGGCGTCGCCTCGCGAGAAGACCGTGCGGTGCCGGTGATCCAGGCCTTCATCGCGGCGCACCCCGAGGTGAAGGCGCGGCTCTGCCTGACGGATCCGAGCGAGGCGTTGAACCCGAAGGTGGCGCAGCTCCTCGAGCTCGAGCGCAGGGCCGAGGGCAGCGTCCTCGTCATCTCGGACGCGAACGTGTGTGTCCGCCCAGACTACCTCCGCTCGCTGCTGTCGATCTTGATGCGGCCGGGCGTGGGGCTCGTCTCGAGCGTCGTCGTGGGCACGGGGGAGCGGACGCTCGGCGCGGTGGTCGAGAACGCGCAGCTCGGGGCGTTCATCGCGCCCGGGGTCGTCGCCGCCGCCGAGCTCGCGGGGCGATCGATCAGCGTGGGCAAATCGATGGCGATGCGGCGGGTCGACCTCGCGCGGGTGGGAGGGTTCGAGAGCGTGGCCCACGTGCTGGCGGAGGACGACATGCTCGGACAGCGCTTCAGCGCGTGCGGGTTCGTCGTCGATCTCTGCCTGGATCCGATCGAGAACCGCAACACGAGCGGCTCTCTCACGCGCATGCTGGATCGACACACCCGCTGGGCGAAGATGCGGCGCACGCTCGCCCCGCGCTGCTTCGCGGCGGAGCCGTTCAACTCGCCGCTGCTCATCGCGTGGCTCACGTTGCTGCTCAACCCGACGGGCCTCGCGCTGGAGATGTGGCTGTTCGCCTGGACGCTCCAGAGCCTTGGGACCTTCCTGGCCCTGAAGATGCTGCGCCCGGCGCGCTCCAACCTGGCGCTGGTGGCGGTGGAGCCGCTCCGGACGCTGTGCTGGTTCTTCTGCTGGCTGAACGCGTATTCGAGCCGCCGGGTCGCCTGGCGGGGCAACGCGTTCCACATCGGGCCCGGGACGGCGCTGGTGGCCGCGGACGAGCCGTCTTCCCTGCGATCGCCCGCCAGGTAGCGGGGGCGAGGGATCCCGGGCTGCTCCCCGGGCGCGGGCGCGGCGAGGAGGGGCCGGAACAGCGAGGAGCGCCGGCTCAGACGTGAACCGACGCGACGCCGATGACGGCGCCGGCCAGGATGAGCCAGAGCGAGCTCACGCGGTACCGGATGAGCAGGAAGGCTGCCGCGATGGCCAGAGCGCCCGTGAGCCAATCGACCACCGCCGCGCGGGCGAGGCGGAACGAGACGACCGCCATCAGGGCGAGCGACGCCGCGTTCACGCCGTCGAGGAAGGCCGAGGCCACGGGGGAACGGCGGACGCGGGGGATCAGCGGTCCACTCAGCGCGACGAAGAAGAACGCAGGAAGGAAGATGCCCGCCGTGGCGACCAGCGCGCCCGGGACGCGGCCCAGGAGATAACCGATGAAGGTGGCCGCCGTGAAGACGGGGCCGGGCGTCACCTGGCCGACCGCCACCGCGTCGAGCAGCTGGGCCTCCGTCATCCACCGGTATCGCTCGACGAGATCCGCGCGGAGGAACGCGAGGAGCACATACCCGCTCCCGAAGAGGACCGAGCCCACCTTGGCGAAGAACAGGAACAGCGGCAGGAGCCCGAACGGCACGCTCACCGCCGCGGCCGTCGCGGCGGCGCCGCTGGCGAGCGGGACGGCGAGCGGGACGGCGACGGCCGCCGCGCCGGGAGGCGGACCCGCGGGGCGCCCTGCCGCGAGCCGGTGCGACACGGCGAGCGCGCCCGCGCCGGCCAGGACCGCGAGCTCGTGGATCCCGAAGAGGCTCGCGCCCGCGCAGAGCGCCGCGAGGCCGAGCGAGCGCCGCGAGCGCAGCCCGGCGCGGCCGAGACCCCAGAGCGCCTGGGCCACGACCGCGATGATCACCGGCTTCACCCCGTAGAGGAGCGCCGACATCTCCGGCACCGCGCCGAACCGGACATAGGCCCACGCGAACCCGAGCGTGATGAGCGCCGCCGGCACGATGAAGCACCCTCCGGCCACGAGCAGGCCCGCCCAGCCGGCCCGGCGATGCCCGATGTGGATCGCGAGCTCGGTCGAGCTGGGTCCCGGGATGAGGTTCGTGGCACCGTAGAGATCGAGGAAGTCCTCGCGCGTCATCCAGCCGCGCCGGCGGACCACCTCGTCCTCCATCATGGCGACGTGGGCCGCGGGGCCGCCGAAGGCCGTGGCGCCCAGCCGGAAGAAGAGCCGCGCGAGCTCCCAGAGCGCCGCGCCGCGGGCCTCCCCGGACGTCGGCGCGCCCTCGATGCCAGAGTCTTTGCTCATGATATGTGGTGCCGCGTGGAACAGGCCTCGCCGGGCCTCCAGGGAGCCGCGAGCGCCGGAGGCTCATCAGTCGATGGGGGGCTCCGGGATCTCCGGCGGGACGAGGAAGAAGACCTTGCGGGTGCTGAGCGTGGTCACGCTGTCGCCGGTGACGACGATGTTCGTCGTGAACACCTGCGGCGCCGTCGTCGGAGGCACCGAGACGTTGGTCTTCGGGATCACGTCGAAGCAGATCGTGGGCCCGGGGAACACGTTGGTATAGGTATCCGCGACGCCATCGACGTTCTTGTCGATGACCCTGAAGCCGGCGGTGCAGGGCGGAGGAGCGCTGTTGTTCGCGATGATCCTGTCGATGAACGCGCTCGCGGCGTCGAACGCGTCGGTCTCGTCCGCCACCGCCGCCGCCGAGATGTCGAGCGTGACATAGGTCGTGAGCACCTTGATCGCCTGCACGACGGCCAGGTTCAGCCCGTCGCCGCTGCTGGCGACCCGGAACACGAGCGGGCACTTGCCGCTCTCGATCGTCACGCCGCTCCCGTTCTCGCCGACGCAGCACTGCCCCACCGCGCACCGCGGCGGGCGCATGCCCTCCGGTCCCCACGCCGCCGGCGGGACCACCGAGCCCGTCGCCACCGCGCCGGCCGTCAGGTCGGCTTGCGCCTCGACCGAGCTGGAGGCGACCATGCCGATGAGCCGGCCTCCCACGCCCGTCACCGCCTGCAGCGCCTCCGAATAGGTCGGCGACTCCACCCTGGACTTGACGTAGTTGTGCTGTACGAACGTCCCGTTGTGGCTCGGCGTGTCGGTGATCATCACCACGATGGGCAGCGAGCCGAAGCGGAAGCCCACGCCGCCGATGGTCCCGACCGTCTCGCCCGCCGGGGTCATACCCGGCGGAGCGCTCAGCCGATTGAACATGGGCACGTTGGCGCCGCCCTTGTTCGTGCCCGCCCCGGTGGCGATCTGATAAAGAGCCTCCCAGCCGCTCTCCGGGAGATCGCCGCCGGCCTCGGCCTTGAGGTAGTTCACCGCGTCCTGCACCGACTCGCGCCCTGCCGGCGTGAGGACGCTCATCACCCGGTGCTCCAGGTAGAACGGCTGGTCGTTGCGGCCCCCGTAGGCGTCGATCGGGAAGTCCTTGTACTGAGTCACCCCGATGCCGATGTTCGGGATCTCCTTGGCGAGCTGATCGATCATCTCCTGGAGCGCGCCCTTCAGATGATTGATCTGGCCGCCCATGGTCGCGGTGGTGTCCATCGCGAACACCACGTCGGCCTGCGAGATGGTGGTCGAGAAATCCAGCGTGTCCTGCGCGGGCTCCGGTTGGCCCTGATAGGGCACGATGAACACGAAGTCCCCGCTGGCCCGCGGGTTGTCCAGGTCGTCGTTCGGGTCCGTGCCGGCGGCCTGCTCGATGAGATCGTTCACGCCGTCCTCGTCGGTGTCCTCGCTCGCGGTGCTGGACTCGCCCGGATCGAGCACGCCGTCGCAATTGAGGTCCTCGAGCTCGTCGAGCAGGCTGTCGTTGTCGCTGTCCAGGTCGAGGAAATCGCCCCCGCCGTCCCTGTCGCTGTCGATGGGCGGCTGCTCGGGCTCGCCGTCGCCGCGCTCGATCGAATCGGGCCGGCAGTCATCGTCCGAGTCGAGATCTCGAAACGCCGGGATCCCGTCGCCGTCGGCGTCGAACTCTCTCTCGAACCGATCCAGGATATCGTCGTCGTCGGAGTCCCTGTCACGGAAATCAGGCCACTTGTCGCCGTCGGTGTTCACCGGATCGAGCGGGTCCGACCCGAGCTCGACCACATCCAGGAGGCCGTCGCCGTCATCGTCGGGGTCCACGTAATCGGCGGTTCCATCGCGGTCGCGGTCGCCGTCGCCGTCGTCCTCGTCGGGTAGCCCGTTGTTGTCGGAGTCCTCGTCGCGGTAATCCGGCACCCCGTCGCCGTCGCTGTCACGCGGCTTCGCTTCCCCTGGGAAGGGAGCGCCCTCGAGCTTGTCGGACAGCCCGTCGCCGTCGGAGTCGGTGTCCTCGAAATCCGGCTGACCGTCGCGATCCGTGTCGACCGCATCGCCGCGCCCCTCCTCCGCATCGCTGATCCCATCGCCATCCGCGTCCGCGCTCGGCACCTTCCCGGGCGTCTCGTCGGGCGGCCTGTTCTCCGACGTGGCGTCGCAGCCGATCGGCGCGGAGAGCAACAGGCAGCAGAGCAGAGGGTGAAGGCCGCGACGCATAGGAGCTCCCGCGCGAATGTGAGCGCGAAATCCTAGACGCTCCACGCAATCCGGATCAACCGACATTCCGTGGTGCGCCGGGGCTCTCCGCCCGTCATCAACCGCAGACGGATTGCCTCCCGCGGCCGCCGCGGAGCGCCGGCGCGCGCGTGCGCAGCGGCTCCTGCGAACCCGTCACGGCGGCTCGTTGCATGGCGCCGCTCGCCGCGATCCGCCGCGGAGGCTCGACCGCTGCACCGGCGTCAGGGGAGCTTCAGCCGAGGCAGCGCGACGGTCATCGACTCTGCCGGCGCCCTCTCCCGGTAAGGGCAGTGGCGGCACTTGGAGTTACAGCAGTATCCCCGTTTCAGGTGATACGCCTCTGTGAAAACCACCCGGCCTCCCTCGAGGTAATAGTCTTCGCCTTCGACGGCCCTGGGAGGCTTCGGCCCGCTCATCTACCCTCGATCAAGCTACTCCGAAAGGCGCACCGGCGCCATCCGGCGCGCGGGCGGCTGGACGGCGCGCCGGCTCCACGACGCCCGCCCGCCGCCCGTGCTACGCCTGCGCCGCCCGCCGCACACCGGTGCGCCGCCGGGTCCGCCCGCGATGCCCGATCGATCCTGCTCGAAGCTCCTCCACGCCCTGCTCCCGCTCCTCGCCGCCGCCGGCTGCGATGGCTGCCCGAGCTCCAGGCCCTACACGCCTTACACGCTCGGCTCGGCGGCGCCCTCCGGCGCCCCGCCCCCGCTGAGCGGCGTCGTCCCTGGCGCGGCGACCGCCGGCCCCGAGGCCGACGCCGGCGCCCCGGACGCCGCCGCGCCTCGGTTCGCGGTCGTGCCGAGCGTCCCGGCGCCGGAAGGCGGCAAGCAATGGCCCCTCGAGGGCGGCCCCGTGGCCGCGGCGCCGACCGGGCGCACGTTCGAGACCGGGCTCCTCCTCGACGTCGACGGGGACGGCGCGCGCGATCTCGTCGCGTGGGCGCGGTCGCCCGACGGCCTGCGCGGCGAGCTCCTGCTCGCGCCCGCCGCGCGGCCGCAGGCGCTGCGCACGCTCGCCGCGCTCCCCGGCGATCTCGACGCGCAGGGGTGCACCCCGCGCGTCGGCCTCAGCCAGATCGGCCCCTCCGCGCTCGCCTTCGATTTCGCACCGCAGTGCGGCGGCGCTCACCGCGGCGCCGCGGGTACGGGCCCGACGCGCTGGATCGCCGTGATCCGCCTCCCCGGGCCCGCCGCGGGCGCGGGCGCGCCGCCGGAGCTCGCCCTGGAGCTCCGCCTCCGCGCGCCGCCCGCGGAGGAAGCGCTCTCCGCCTCCCTGGAGGTCGCCGACCGCGACGCGGACGGCCGCGACGACCTCATCGTCTCGGTCGGCCTCTCGGGCGCCCTGCGCCCGTTCCCTGCCCCGGCGGGCGCCGCGTCCGAGATCCGCGCCCCGCTCGTCTTCCTGGATCGCCCCGCCGGCCTCTCGCGCGACGCGGCCCAGCCCGGCGAGGCGCTGCGCGCCCTGGCCGCCTCCCTGCTCCGGGACGCGCGCGGCAAGTCGACGGCGCCGGCCGTGGCCGCCTCCGCCCAGCGGCTGCGCCGGTTCCACGCCGCCCTCTGCGCCGACGCCGAACGCGGCGCCGGAGCGACCGCCGGCCGCGACGCCGCGCGCGCCGGCGAGGCCCTCGTCTGGACGGGCGCTGGCCCGGTGCGCTGCGGCGAGCCGGGGCTCGCGGCCGCCATCGACCACGCGGAGGCGGTCGCGGCGTCCACGCGGGGCGCGCCGCTCGCGGCCATCGCGGCGCTCGACCGGGGCGGCGCCGAGGCGCGCACCAAGGAGGACGGCAAGCTCCTCGCGAAGCTCGCGCCGCCGGCGACCGCCGCCGCCGTGTACCGCACCGCCGCGGCCCCGCAGCCGACCAGGACCGGCGCCTTCGGCCCGCTCGCGTTCGAGGCGAGCGGCGCCCTGCTCGTCAGGACCGCGCAGGGCGTCGTCCGCGTCGACTCGGCCACGTCCACCGAGTCCGCGACGGACATCCCTCCCTGGCCCGCCGCCGTCCACGCCGGGCCCGCGGAGCTCGTCGCCGTCGAGCGCCGCTGCGACGCGCCCACCTTGCTCGCGCTCTTCCGCAGCTCGCCCGATGCCGTCGGCGAGATGGAGGTCCCTCTCCCGCTGCTCCGCGGCCAGGGGCCTCGCGCCCGGCCCGGCGCGGCCGCGCCCGAGCGCTGCGCCGGGACGGAGCGCCTGCCCTTCGTCCCGCTCGCCGCGTCCGAGCGCGGCTTCGACATCGCCCTCGGCGCCGCGTTGATCTCGATCGACCTGCGCGCGGCCGCGCCGGCCTCGTCCGCGCTGTCGTTCCCGCTCACCACGCCCGCGCCTCAGGGCGCGGCGCGGTCGCCGGACGGCGCCACGCTGGCGATCCCCGCCGCCGGCGGGCTCCTCGTCGCGACCGCGGGCGGCGCCGCGCGCCTCTGGACGGGCGGCGACCTCGCGCAGGCGACGGCGTGCGCGCCGGCCAACGGAGGCGCCCGCGTCGCGTGCGTCGCCGGCGCGGCCGCCGTGATCTTCGAGGCGAAGTGACCTCCGTCGGCCCTCGGACCCCGGAGGTCAGCCAGGGATCACTTGTTGACGCGCTCCAGGTACTTGCCGTCGGCCGTGTCGATCTTGATCCACTCGCCCTCCTTCACGAAGAGCGGGACGTTGACGGTCGCGCCGGTCGACACCGTGGCGGGCTTGGTGGCGCCGCTCGCCGTGTCGCCCTTGACGCCCGGCTCGCTGCTCACGATCTGGAGCACCACGTGCGGGGGCATGCTGACGCCGATCGGCAGCCCGTTGAACAGGGTCACGTCGATCGACATCCCGTCGCTCAGCCACTTGGAGTCATCGCCGATCTTGTCGCCGGGGACCGTGAGCTGCTCGCCGGTCGCCGCGTCCATGAACACGAAGTCGGTGCCCTCCGGATAGATGTACTGGAGGCTGCGCTCCTCCACGTCCGCCGGCTCCAGCTTCTCGCCCGATTTGTACGTGCGCTCGAGCACCGCGCCCGTCGCCATGTTCCGGATCTTGACGCGGGTGAACGCCTGCCCCTTTCCCGGCTTGACGAACTGGAAGTCGATGACCGAGTAGGGCTGGCCGTCGACCATAAACTTGAGGCCTTTTCGGATGTCGCTTGTGTCCATGGGGAGAGCTTCCTGGTAGCGTAAGGGCGGCCTGTCGGCGAGGCCGGGGATCCGCGTCCGCGGCACCCTGGCGCGGCTCGGGGGTCCGCGTTCGCGGCCCCTTCCACGGGTCGGGGGTCCGCGTTCGCGGCCCCTTCCACGAGTCGGGGGTCCGCGTTCGCGGCCCCCTTAGCACGAGCACGGCCTCCTGCACAGGCCACGGTTTCAGGACCTGAAAATGCACGACTTCGACGACGAGCTCAGGGAGATCAAGCGTGAGATCGTGGAATCCCGTGGGCTCATCATCAAGACGAACAACCTCACGAACGCCCTCGCCGCGGATCTGAAGAGCATCTCCAAGCGCCAGATGGCGTACGAGCGGCGCGCCTTCTGGAACAGCGCGAGCGCGAACCTGCTCTTCGTGATCGTGGTGATCGGCGTGGTCAAGCTCGCCTGGGACGCACGCGTGGACGCCGTCCAGGCCGAGACGAAGGGCGCGCGCGACCGCATCGCGAAGCACGAGGCCGATCTCAAGGAGATGCAGCAGCGGAGCGACGCGCGCGCCAAGGCCGAGAGCGACGCCGCGGCGTTCTACGAGCTCATCCGTGCCGAGCGGCGACAGGAGGTGATCGAGGGCTTCGAGGCGCTGCGCAAGGCGCCGCTCACCCGAGCCGAGCTCGCGTTCTTCTCGGACTCGGTCGACAAGTCGCGCTCGGAGCTCTCGATCAAATCGTACCAGACGGGCCTCGATCACATGCGGACGGGCCGCTGGCACGAGGCCGCTGTCGCCTTCGAGGACGCCATCCGGCAGAAGGAGACGGCGTCGCACACCCCGTCGGCCCGCCTCAACCTGGCGCGCGCCTACCGCAGGCTGAACCGGCAGCGCGACGCGATTCCGCTGCTCATGACGCTCTCCGAGGCGTCGCCCGATCGGGAGGTCATGGATGACGCGACCTTCCTCCTCGCCGAGTGCCTCCTCGACATCCAGGCCTGGAACGACGCGAAGACGACGCTGCGGTCGTTCATCCGCCGCTTCCCGGACAGCGCGTACATCAACGACGCGCGCCTCGCGCTGGCCGACGTCTCGCTCCGGCACTGACGCGCGCCGCCGCGGCCGGCCGGCGCTCGTGCTCGCCGCCGCGGCGGCGGGACGACGTCAGGACCCGCGCCGCACGTCGATCCGGCGCGGCTCGTCCTTCTTCTTGAACCAGCTGGATCGGAGCTGCCGGCGGAGGCCTGACGCGAACAGGCAGTCGCGGAACGCGTTCTGCTCGAAGGTCACCGCGCTGTGCGCGAGCGGGACCTGGATGAAGATGGCGCGGCCGTCCAGGAGCTGCTTGCGCGTGAGCTCGCCCGGGCGCCGCTCGTGCAGGCAGGCGACGCCCTGCGCCTCGAGCGCGCGCTCGAGCTCGAGGTTGAGCCGCCGCACGTCGCCCGCGACGAAATGGCTGATGAGCTTGTGCCGTTCCCGCCCCGAGCGGCCCTTCCGCTCGAGCACCCAGTCGCGGAACGCGTCGACCTCGCCGTACAGCGCGTCGAACAGGTACACCTCGTTCACCTCGCAGCCGCCGTGGCGCAGGCACGCGGCCGCGACGCGGTATCCGCCCGAGTGAGCCGACAGGCAGAGCGTCCCGAGCTTCGCCTCCCGCGGGATGGCGCGATCGCCGAGCGCCCGCCGCGCCGAGGGGCTCGCGAGCACCGACGCGAGCTCGCCGCACAGCCGCCGGAGGCCGCCCTTCTGCCCCAGCTTGCCCGGGGGCGACTCCGCCGCGTTCACCGCGCACTGCGGCACCACGAGCACCGCGTTCTGCTTGCTCTCGTGGAGCTGCTCGCGGAGCTTGTGCGCCGCGATGGCCCGCTCGGCGGTCGTGACGTGGCCGTGGAAGTGGATCACGAGGTCGAGCTCATCGCTCTCCGGCGCGCGGTAATGGGCCGGCACGAAGACCATCGCCGTGGCGTCCTGGTAGGGAGCCCCGTCGCAGGGAAACGGCGCGTTCGACAGCTCGATCTTCAGCGTCACGCCGATGTCCGACGCCTCGACGGCCCTCACCCTGGAGGCCGCCCTGGCGAGCGCCGGCGCCGGCGCCCAGAGCCCCGGCGCGGCCAGGGCGCCGCCCGCCGCGCCGAGCGCACGAAGAAAGGCCCGGCGGCCGAGCGCCGGTGTTGCGATTCGGGACATCCTGGCGACCTCGTCCCGCGCCTATCACCGGCGCTCGATCCCGGCCAAGAAACCGCGCCTCGTCAGGGCTGACTTACGGCGGCGGAGCTGACCTGCGCGAGCAGGTCCTGGATGCGCCGGACGAGCTTCGCTGGCTCCTGCACCACGCCCTCGACGAGGAGGGCCTGGTCGAGGAGGAGCTCGGACCACTGCTTCACCCGCTCCGAGCCGGGCTCGCGCCCCGCCAGGATGTTGAGGTTCTTCACCACCGGGTGGCCCGGGTTGAGCTCCAGGATCCGCTTGGATTCCCCGGTATTCTGGTCGATGAGCTTCATGATCCGCTCGAAGTTCGCCCCTGGGTCCCCCTCGGCGGCGACGAGGCAGCTCGCGCTGTCGGTCAGGCGCCGCGAGACGCGCACGTCCTTCACCCGCTCGCCCAGCGCCGCCTTGACCGCCGCCACGGCCGCGTCCACCGACGCCTCCGGCTCGTCCTTCTTCTCCGGCTCGGCGCCGAGGTCGACATCGCCGTGCATCACGCTCTTGAGGCGGCGCTTGTCGAACTCGTTCAGCGACTGCACGAACCACTCGTCGACCGGATCCACGAGGAACAGCACGTCGTAGCCGCGCTTCCGGAACGCCTCGAGGTGCGGGCTCTGCTCGACCGCGTGGCGGCCGAGCCCCGTCACGTAATAGATCTCCTTCTGCGCCTCCGGCATCTTCGCCACGTAGTCGCGGAGCGAGATGACCTTGCCGGCCTCCGTGTTCATCGACTCGAACCGGCAGAGCTCGGCGATCGCGTCCTTGTTCTTCCAGTCGTTGGTGACCCCCTCCTTGATGACCCGGCCGAACTCCTTCCAGAAAGCCGCGTAGCGCTCGGGCTCCGACTCGGAGAGGTCCTTGAGCGACTTGAGCACCTGCTTGACGATCTGCTGCTCGATCTGGGAGAGCGTGCGGTTCTCCTGGAGCATCTCGCGAGAGACGTTCAGCGAGAGGTCCTCGGAGTCGACGACGCCGCGCAGGAAGCGCAGGTACATCGGCGTCAGCTTGTCGCAGTCCTCGACGATGAGGACCCGCTTCGCGTAGAGGCGCACGCCCCTGCGGTCCTTGTGGAACATGTCCGCCGGCGCCTTCTCGGGCACGTAGAGCAGGGCGTGGAACTGCACGGGCGCGTCGATCGACAGGTGCACGGTGAGCAGCGGCTTCTCCCCCTCGTGGCCGCCGGTCACGTGCCGGAAGAACTCCGCGTGCTGCTCCTCGGTGATCTGCGACTTGGGCAGCGTCCAGAGCGCGGCCGAGCGGTTCGCGACCTCGTCGTTCACCTTGATGGGGAAATGAACGAAATCCGAGTACTTGCGGATGATCTCCTTGATCCGCCACACCTTCGTGTACTCGCGCGCGTCGTCCTTGAGGTGGAGGACGATCTTCGTGCCCGGGTGCTCGCGATCGCCGGGGGCGACGGTGAAGGAGCCCGCGCCGGACGAGCGCCACAGGACGGGCTCCGCGCCCGGCAGCATCGAGCGGGTCTGCACGTCGACGCGCGAGGCGACCATGAACGCGGCGTAGAAGCCGACGCCGAACTGGCCGATGAGCTGGAGCTTGCCGCCGTCCTTCTTCTGCTTGGCGGCCTCGGCGTTGGCCTTCAGGAACTCCAGCGACCCCGAGCGGGCGATGGTGCCGAGGTTCTGCACCACCTCGTCCCGGGTCATCCCGATGCCGTTGTCCTCGATGGTGAGGGTGTGGGCGGCGTCGTCGAGCGTGATGAGGATCGCGGGCTCGCCGGATTGTTCAGCGACGCCTTCGCGCGTGAGGGCCAGGAAGCGGGCCTTGTCGAGCGCGTCCGACGCGTTCGAGATGAGCTCGCGGAGGAAGACCTCCTGGTTTGCGTAGAGCGAGTTGATGACCAGCGCGAGGACCTGCTGCACCTCGGCCTGGAAGGGGAGCTCGACCGCGCCGGCGGCCTTGGCCTCCTCGGACGGGGTCGACGCGGGCGTCTCCGGGCCCGGGGCCGCACCCGAAGGGTCGGCAGAGGGCGTGGAACCGCTGGTTTCGGGGTTCGGGCTTTCCGTGTTCATGTCGGCGACCAAATGCATCCGATTTTCGAAAGGGCAATCCCCCGGCGCGCGCGGAGCGCCACGGGGCGTCCCCGGAGCGCGCCGCGGTGTGTCGCCTCGCTCCGAGCGCGCTCCGCGGCCAGCTCGGGGCCCCGCCGCCGCGGCGCCCCCGGCCGAGGTGAGGGGCTCACCAGGCCGCGGGCCGGCGCCTGCGTCGAGGTCGGGATCTGCGCGCCGGGTCGTCACGTTCAGGTCGCTGTGCGCGATCCCCGCATGCTTGCCCGGCTTTTCCGGTGGGTAAGGGTTTCTTCATCAGGTCGCCGGAGCTAGATTCACCGGCGTTGCACCCTCGCCGTCGTGGAGATCTGTTGTGGTAGCACTTCTCCGTGCAGTACTCCGTGTTCTCCCGGCAACCGGCGTGCTGGCCGGGGTGCTGGCGCTCGCGGGGTGCGGCGATCGGGGCAAGACGGCCGAGCAGGACGTGAAGCGTCCGCCCGCCGTGCTCCAGTTCGACGGCTATGTCTACGTCCCGACCGGGACGAGCGATTTCAAGATCCTCGAGCGCGTGCGGACGCAGACGCGATCGGTGTTCACGGGGCTGCGGAAGTCCCGGGTGATGGTGAGCCGGCGCGAGGTCCAGGGCGCGACCACGGACAGCTTCGCCAAGGAGGCCGTGACCGTCGTCGACGCCGCGGGGCACCGCACCCTCGCGCTCCGCGTGCGCTACCGCTTCGTGGCCCGGCCGGAGGTCGCGAACGGCATCGACGATCGCAAGGAGCTCCCGCTCGCGCTCCTGCACCGGGAGGACGACGAAGTCGCGGGGCGCATCCACGAGGAGTGCACGCCGCCCCAGGAGCGGAGGAAGGGGGGCGCCAGCGCCGTCGGCCTCGACTTCGATCCGTCCCTTCCGAGCTGCAAGGCCGCGATGGCCGCGGAGCAGGCGGCGATCGACGCGGCGCGCGCGAAGGTGCCCGAGCTCGCGGGCGGGCCGCCGGCCTCCGCCAAGGACACCGTGGTCCCGCTCGAGGAGGTGCAGCGCGTGTACGTCCCGACCCAGGTGACCGTCGAGCTCCGCGATCGCAAGCCGGGCGAGGTCGCGCCGCGCTACGTCCCGGTGGATCGACCGGAGAAAGAGGACGCGCAGATCGCGACCGCGGAGCCGTCCGGCGCCGAGCACCCCGAGGGGCTCGAGCCGGCGGTGGTGATCATCGACCCGGATCTCAGGACGGGGCGGACGCCCGAGGAGAAGGCGATCGCCGAGGGGACCCTGCTGCCGAAGATGCCCGCGGCCGGCGGCACGGGCGCCGTGAGCGGCGGGAGGCGGATCGAGGTCGTGAGCCCCGCGGTGGCGCAGGCGCAGCAGCGCAAGGTGGAGGCCGCGACAGCGAACGAGCGCTTCGAGATCCCGTTCGAGACGCTGACCGACCCGAAGTTCCTGGTGGTCTGGCTGAGCCTGCTGATGGCGTATCCCATCCTCCGGGGCGATCCACGGAAGAAGCGGTGACGCGCGCCGCGAGCGCTGGCGCGCGCCGCGGCGCACCTCGCCGAGAGGGGCGACGGCGCGGCGCTCGGACCGGCGCGGGCACAGGCCGCCGCGGTCGCGGGAGGCGTCCGCTACGATGCCCGCCATGATGCTTCGCCTGATGAAGAGGTTCGGCCTCGCGTTCGTGGAGACCACGACCGAACGCGCCCGCCGGGGGCCCGCGCGCCCGAGCTGGGGCTTCGGCTTCGAGTGCGTGGTCCGCTTTCTCCGCCGGGATTTCATCCAGCTCCTCGACCGGCCCTATTCAGAGGTCAGGGCCGAGCTCGACGCGCGCCCGTATTCCCAGAAGGCCGTCCGGCGCGTGAAGCGCACGGGCGACACGTTGAAGGGCGTCCCCGCGGTCTGGTTCGAGCCTCCGGGCGCGGCGTCGCGGGGCATCGTCCTCTACCTCCACGGCGGCTCGTACCTGTTCGGCTCCACGAGGACGCACGCGGACCTCATGGCGCGGCTCGCGCTGGCGAGCGGCGCCCGCGTCGTGGGCATCGACTACCGGCTCGCGCCGGAGCACCGCTACCCCGCGCAGCTCGAGGACGCGCTCGCGGCCGTGGATGCGCTGGTCGAGCGCGGCCATGCGCCGGGGGAGATCGCGCTCGCCGGCGACTCCGCGGGCGGCAACCTCGCGCTCGTCACGCAGCTCGCGCTGCGCGACCGCGGCGCGCAGGCGCGCTGCGCCGCGCTCATCTCCCCCTGGCTCGACCTCACCTCGAGCAGCGCCTCGGCGCGCGCGAACGACGCGACCGATTACGGTACCCGGGAGGGTCTCCTGCGCCAGGCGCGCGATTTCGCGGGCGCGACCCCGCTGGACGATCCCCGGCTGTCGCCGCTCCACGCGCGTCTGGAGGGGCTGGCCTCGCTGTTCATCCAGGTCGGCGACGCCGAGCGCCTCCATGACGAGGGCCAGGAGCTCGCGCGGCGCGCCCGCGAGGCGGGCGTCGACGTCACGCTCGACCTGCTGCGGGACATGCCCCACAACGGGCCGGTGCTGGCCGACTTCCACCCGGAGGGCGCGCGGGGCACGGACACGCTGGGCTCGTATCTCCGAGCGAGCCTGTCATCGGGCGCCCGCGCGGGCGACGCGGCCTGATGCGGCAGAATGCGGAGCTCGCTCCGGGGCGCCGCGAGGCGAGGTGGTTGCCGTGAGCGGGCGGCGCGCGTACGGGATGGCGCGGTGGGGCTCGCCTCGAGGGCCCACGGAGGAGACGATGACCCCTTCCCAGGACCTGGTCGAGCTGGCAGAGCGGCTCGCGGACGCCAGCGGCGCCGTGATCCGGCGCTATTTTCGCAAGGGCATCGAGGCCGACGACAAGGCGGACGCGAGCCCTGTCACGATCGCCGACCGCGAGGCCGAGGCGGCGATACGCGAGCTCCTTGCCGCGCGCGCGCCGGGCCATGGGATCGTGGGAGAGGAGTTCGGCCGCCAGAACGAGGGGGCGGAGCTCGTGTGGGTGCTCGATCCCATCGACGGGACGAAGGCGTTCATCACGGGCAAGCCGCTCTTCGGCACGCTCATCGCGCTGCTGTACCGGGGCCGACCGGTGCTCGGCGTCATCGATCAGCCCGTCCTCGGCGATCGCTGGCTCGGCGTCCTGGGCCGCCCGACGCTCTGGAACGGCGCGCCGGCGCGCGTCCGCGCGTGCGCGGGGCTGCCGCTCGCGCGCCTCTCCACCACGGGTCCGCAGTACTTCCCGCCGGCGAAGGCCAGCGCCTTCGGGGAGGTCGCGTCCCGGGCCAAGCTGGTGAGCTACGGCGGCGATTGTTACCAGTATGGCCTCGTGGCGAGCGGCAGCATCGATGTGGTCGTCGAGTACGGCCTCAAGCTCCACGATTTCGCGGCGCTCGTCCCGGTGATCACCGGCGCCGGAGGGGTCATGACGGACTGGGAAGGGCGCCCGCTCGACGCCGCGAGCGCCGGTGACGTGGTGGCCGCCGGCGACCCGCGCACCCACGCCGAGGTGCTCGCCGCGCTCCGCGCCGGCGATCCCCGGCACGGCGCGCGCTGACGCGCGCCGACGTTGGAGCGGCGGCGCCTCACGCCCGGAGCCCCCGGAACTGGAGGGTGAGGGAGCTCTTCAGCACGGGATCCAGCGCCGCGCCGAGCGTCACGAAGCCGCTGAGCCAGGACAGGAGCGCCGCGAAGTAGAGGGCGAAGATGTTGTGCGCCGCGGCGAGCGGGTCGATGTCGCCCGCGACCTCGCCGCGCGCCTGCGCGTCGCGCACGAGGCCCGCGATGCGGTGCAGGAACGCGAACGTGAGCGCGTTCAGCCGCTCTCCGTTCGGACCCGACGCACCGGGGAACGCCTTCACGAACGCCTGCGACACGAGCGGCTGCTCGCCGTACATCGCGAACAGCCGCTGGAAGACGTGGAGCAGCTGGGCGAGCAGGGGCTCTTTGCGCGGCAGCGCCTCGAACGCCGCGTCGACAGCGGCCGCGAGCCGGTCGTGCATCACCATCATGAGCAGGTCGGGCTTGTCGCGCGCGTGCACGAACACCGTCCCCGTCGCGACCTCCGCGCGCTCCGCCACCGCCTTGGTCGTCGTGTCGTCGTACCCGAGCTCGGTGAAGAGCGCCCACGCGGCGTCCCGGATCCGCCGCCGGGTGTCGAGCTTCTGCTGGGCGCGCCCGCCGCGCTCGGGCGCCGGCGCGCTCGGCGCCGGCGTGACCGGAGTTCGCGGCGCCGCGGCTCGCTTCCGGCGTTTCGTCGCGCCTGGAATGACCTTGCTCATCGACGGAGAACTCTGTTGCCGCGGACGCCTCCCCGTCAAGCGGCGAAATCCTTGACAGAGCGAGCGCGAAGAATGACCATGGTCAATGACTGAAGTCATCGAACGAGGGTGGTGCCATGGCTCTGGTGCATTACGACGAAGGCCTCACGATGCGGGAGGCGCGGGCGCTCTACTTCGAGGTGAACCGCTTCGGCGCGGACGGCGGCTACGGCGACGCGTGGGTCGACTTCAAGCTCGGTCCGCTCCCCGTCCCGTTCCCGAACACCCGGGCGCGCGTGCGCGCCGTGCGTTACCACGACCTGCACCACGTGCTGACGGGCTACGACACGAACGCGATCGGCGAGTTCGAGATCGCGGCGTGGGAGCTCGGCGCCGGCTGCAAGGGCTTCGTGGCGGCCTGGCAGCTGAACCTGGGCGGCCTCTTCGCGGGGCTGCTCTCGGCCCCGCGCCGGACGATCCGCGCGTTCTTCCGCGGCCGCCGCGGCGAGAGCCTGTATGGCCGGCCGTTCGAGGAGCTGCTCGATCGAGAGGTCGGCGAGCTACGCAGGGAGATGCGCGTCGATGAGCGCTCTTCGTCCGGTTCCAGCCCGGCGGCGCTCGACGTGCTCTGGCTCGCGCTCGCGAGCCTCGCGGGGCTCGTGGTCGGCGTCCTCGGGTTCGCGACCGTGCTCGTCGTGGCGCCGATCGGGATCGTGAACCTCGCGCTGCGCCGGCACCGCGCGCGCAGCGCCGCGGAAGCCGGGGCCTGAGGCGAGGAGCCTGCCGGCGTTCACCCCCCGAGCAGGTCACGAGGGCTCAACGAACCCCCAACACCTTCTCGCATACTCCACGATCACCTTCGCGATACCATGCTCAATCGATGACACGTCCGCGCGAACAAAATCGCCCTTGAGACGCCCACCGGAGGCAAGGACAGTATACGGGCCGTTATCGGACGGACCTCTACCACCATCAAGCTTTATTAGGACGATCGCCCCGTCGCTGCGCATGCGCTCCAGGATCGGGAGGACGGCATCGATTCCTCTCCACTGCGCTGAAACCGGGCTCAAACCAAGGTAGTTTGCTACCATTGGAATGAGTCTGTAATCACCTGTAGCCATGAAAACCCCTGGGGTGTGACACAGTAGCCTCCTGTCAAAACGCAGTCTCGATAACCCGCACAATTGGGGTTCCGAAGACGTCTGAACCGCCAAGCCCGCCGACAACCTCCGAGTACGGTACGCCACCGGGCCCAGGAATGCCTCGCGCACAGCATCTGTGCGCCCGTCCGGCCGCCGGCCAGCCCCCTGGCGAAGCTCGACGCGCCCCCCGCGCCTCCCGCCCCTCCCCCCGCCCCAGCTTGACCTGGCCCCCGCGACGCACGAGGATCCGCCTCGTGCCCCAGCGAAAGCGCTACCTCTTCGTCTGCGTCAACCGCCGCCCCGACGGCGTTCCCAAGGGCTCCTGCGCTCAGCGCGGCGCCGAGGGCATCCACGTGCAGCTCAAGGCCGCGCTCGCCGAGCGGGGCCTCGCGAAGGTCGAGGCGCGCGCCTGCTCCGCGAGCTGCCTCGACGTCTGCTGGGCGGGCCCCGTCATCGCGGTGGAGCCGGACGGCTACTTCTACGGCCGCGTGACCCCCGCCGACGTCCCGGAGATCGTCGACGCCCTCGCCTCCGGCCGCCGCGTCGAGCGGCTCGTGCTCCCGCCCGAGGACTTCACGGAGGCGACGGCCGCCCCGCCGCTGCCGTCGCCACCCCGGGGCGCGCCCCCGCAGGCGTGATGGGCGGAGGCGTGATGCGCGGCTTCGAGTTCTGCGAGACCATGGCCGGGAGCTTCCACCTGGTCGACTCGCCCTCCGACGAGCGGCCCATGTCGTTCACGATCCGCGCGCGCTCGCGCGGCCTCCTCGCCTTCCTGCGCAAGCCCGAGGTCGAGATCGAGGGCGAGATCGACGCCGAAGGCTTCGCCGACCACCGCTACCTCTCCGGGCGGCTCGGGCTCGACATCGCGCGCACCGGGACCCTGCCCTACTCCTTCGAGTTCACCGCCAACGACGGCCGCCGCTGCGCGTTCGCCGGCCGGAAGACCGTGCGCCCCGGCGACCTCATGACGTCGATGACCGTCCTGCCCGGCGTCCTCGTCGGAGACGGCGGCGCCCTGATCGGCGAGGCGCTCCTCCGCTTCGACCTGCGGAGCGACCTGCTCCGGTTCCTGAGGAGCTTCCGGGCCACGAGGTAGCCACCATGCAAAGGATCGAGCCCGCAGACAGCGCGGTCATCGTCATCGACGTCCAGGAGAAGCTCGCCGCCGCGATGCCGGCGCCCCAGATGGACGCGCTCACCCGCGCGGCCACGGTGCTGATCGAGGCGGCGCGGCGGCTCGGCGCGGCGGTCATCGCGACCGAGCAGTACCCCGCGGGCCTCGGCCCGACCGTCGCGCCCATCGCCGAGCGGCTCGCCCAGGCGGGCGCGCCCGTCCTCCCCAAGATGGAGTTCTCCGCCTGCGGCTCCGCCGAGTTCGAGCGCGCCTTGCGCACGTCGACCGGGCGCGCGCCCCGCGCCGCCATCGTCGTCGGCGTGGAGGCGCACGTCTGCGTCTTCCAGACCGTGCGCGACCTCGCCGCGCGCGGCGTCCTCGTCCAGGTGCCGCTCGACGGCGTCGCCTCCCGCCGCGACGACCACCGGCTCGCCGGCCTCGATCTCTGCCGCGCCGCAGGCGCCACCATCACCACCGCGGAGACCGTCGTCTTCGACTGGCTCAAGATCGCCGGGACGGACGACTTCAAGCAGCTGTCGAAGCTCATCCGCTGACCGATCCCGCGATCTTCGCGGGCGGCGCGCGGGGACCAGGTCGGCATGTCAGTTTGTCAGGCGCCGGATCGGACTTTGTCAGACCCGTGCTCTCCTGGACATGCCGCTGACGTCTGTGACACAGTGGCGCATGGCTGACGATCTGGCACAAGTCCCCTCGAGCGCGCCGCCTGCTGGCCCCGCTGCGCCGCCGCCCGGCGCGCCGACGGTCCTCGTGGTCGACGACGAGCCGTCGAACGTCGCCTCCATCGAGAAGATCTTCCAGCGCGACGGCATGCGCGTCATCACGGCGGACAGCGCGAAGGCGGCGCTGGAGATCGTGCGCAGCCGCCGCGTCGAGGTCGTCCTGACCGACCTGATGATGCCGGGGGTCAGCGGCCTCGAGCTGCTCCGCGCGCTGAAGCAGCTCGCGCCCGACACCGAGGTCGTGATGATGACCGCCTACGGGACCGTCGAGACCGCGGTCCAGGCCATGCGCGAGGGCGCGTACGACTTCGTGGAGAAGCCGCTCAAGCGGATGACGATCATCAAGAGCGTGCGCAAGGCGGCCGAGCGCCAGTCGCTCGTCGCCGAGAACCGCTCGCTCCGGCAGGAGATCAAGCTGCTCACGAAGCGCGAGATCGTCGGATCGAGCCCGACGCTCCGCCGCGTGCTCGACATCGCGACCCAGGCGGCGCCCTCGAGCGCCACGGTGCTCGTGCTCGGCGAGAGCGGCACCGGCAAGGAGCTGCTCGCGCGCTTCATCCACGAGCGCAGCGCGCGATCGCGAGGGCCGTTCGTCGCGGTCAACTGCGCGGCCATCCCGGAGACCATCCTCGAGGCCGAGCTCTTCGGCCACGAGCGCGGCGCGTTCACCGGCGCCCTCGCGAAGCGCGACGGCCGCTTCGCCAAGGCGGCCGGCGGCACGCTGTTCCTCGACGAGATCGGCGAGCTCTCGCCCGCCGTGCAGGTGAAGCTCCTCCGCGTGCTGCAGGAGGGCGAGTACGAGCCCGTCGGCGGCGACACGGTGCGCGCCGACGTGCGCCTGGTCGCGGCCACCAACAAGGACCTCCGCGCCGAGGTCGCCGCGGGCCGCTTCCGCGAGGACCTGTTCTACCGGCTCAACGTGATCGCGATCACGGCGCCCCCGCTCCGGACCCGCCGCGAGGACATCCCGCTCCTCGTCGACCACTTCCTCGGCGTCTACTGCACGAAGAACAACCGCCCCCGCCTGGAGGCGCCGCGCGACGTGCTCGCGCGCCTGACCGACTACACGTGGCCGGGCAACGTCCGCGAGCTCGAGAACGTGATCGAGCGCGCCGTGGTCCTCTGCCGCGGCGACCAGCTCTCCGTCGACGACCTGCCCGACTTCATCCGCGAGGCCGCCCCCGCCGAGCCGAGCTCGCTCACCTTCTCGGTCGGCACGCCCCTCGACGAGGTCGAGCGCAGGCTCATCCGCGAGACGCTCCGCCACGCCCGCGGGGACAAATCCGTGGCCGCGCAGTTGCTCGGCATCTCCACGCGCACCATCTACCGAAAGCTCGGCGAGCTGGAGTGACGCCGCGCGCGCCGTCCCGCGGACACGGCGCGCTCCCGTGCGCCGGCGCCCCGCGAAGATCCATTTGTCACTTTGGCAACGAAGGCCGTCCGACGCGGCTGGGGTGCGTCACCTTGGCGGGACAGCTTCCGAAATTTCGTGAAGACGCGGGAAACCACCGGCGATTGACCGCTGGCATGAAACTCGCCTAGAGGAGGATGGGCGCATGGGCATCGACGCGATCCTGAAGCGGTATTTTCCCTGGGTGCTGGGCGCGCTGATCGCGCTCGCCGCCTACTTCCAGGCGTCGGGCATGGGTCAGCTGGTGGTCTCCAGCGTCGCCATTGACGCCCCGCCGGCGCCGCCGAGCCCTCCGACGCGCCCGGCGTCGTTCGGGTCGACCGCGAGCAACACGGACCACGCGACGAGCGCCGCGGCGATCCTCTCGCGCAACCCGTTCGACTCGGTGACGGGGCCGCTCGACGGCAAGCCGGTCGAGATCCCGAGCGTCCCGCACGAGCTGCCCAACAAGGACCCGTACGCGGACCCCTCCTGCGACGGCGCCCGCGTCCTGCTCATCACCCAGGCCGAGGATCCCGCGTGGTCGTTCGCGGCCATGGCCGGCTCGGACGGCAAGGCGATCTTGCGCCGGCAAGGGGATGAGATCAGCGGGCAGACCGTTTACTACGTGGGGTGGGATCGGGTCTGGCTGACGTCCGGCAGCTCGCGTTGCCAGGCCGTCGTGGGCAGCAACCACGCCGTCGCCCGCGTCAGCGCCGCGCCGACGCCCACGCCCACGACGACGTCGACGGCCGCGGCGGGGAAGGCCCCACCCCGCGGCGGCAAGAAGATCCCGCCGGAGATCGCCTCGAAGATCCAGCGCGTGAGCGAGAACGAGTTCAACGTGGAGCGCAGCGCCGTCGACCACATCCTGGAGAACCAGGGCGAGCTGATGCGCTCCGCGCGTATCGTCCCCGAGAAGGAGGGAGACAAGGTGGTGGGCATCCGTCTCTTCGGGATTCGCCCTGACTCTCTGCTGGGGACGCTCGGGCTGGAGAACGGAGATCGGCTGTCCAGCATCAACGGGTTTGAGATGAGCGATCCGCAGAAGGCCCTCGAGGCCTACGCGCGGCTCCGGACGGCGGACCGGCTCACGGTGAGCATCAACCGCAAGGGCAAGCCGATGAACATCGACTTCAACATCAAGTGAGCGCTCCGGACTGAATCCAGGGACGAAAGCAGGGTAGCGGCATGGCGCGATGGATAGGGACGCTGAACGAGGGGAGCCTGCTCCGGCGGACGCTGATGGTGATCGGCACGTTCGTCCTCGGCTCGCTCACGTTCGTCGGGGTCATGAGCCTCATCCTCGTGTCGGTCGCCAAGGCCGTCCTGCCGCCCCACGACAAAGAGTCCGCGACGGACGCGACGGAGGAGGCCGACAGCGAGGCCTCCGCCGGCGCGAGCAAGACCGCCCTGGGCAAGACCTCTCGCTCGAAGCGGCCGCGGCCCCCCTCGCCGGCCGCGCGCGAAAGCGCGCCGAGCGCGCCGAACGCCGACTGAGCGGCGCCGCCTCCCCCCACCAACCAACGCAGAGAATATCGAGTCGACTGATGGTGATGACGACCCTCGAGCGATCCTGCTGCCTCCGGAGGAGGCTCCTCGCCGCGCCGGTGGCGGCGCTCGTGCTCGCCGCCGCGGCGCCGCCCGCCGCAGCGCAGCCCGCGAACCGCGGCGCCCCCGTGCTGCGGACCCCCGGCCAGGTCCAGCCGCCGCCCGCCCGCCCCGCGCCGGCCGCCCCGGCCGCGGGCGCTCCGCCAGCAGCTGGCGCGCCGGGCGCAGCCGCCCCAGGCGCCCCGGGCGACGCCGGGGACGACCCGCTCGCCGCGGTCAAGCAAGGGGTCCAGGAGATCGAGTTCAAGCCGAAGCCCGGCGGCTACAAGGTCAGCTTCAACCTCGACGAGGCCGACCTCCCCGAGCTCGTGAAGGCCATCAGCAACATCACCGGGCGCCGCTTCATCTACGGCGGCAAGCTCCGGCAGATCAAGGCCACGGTGTACGCGCCGGAGAAGGTGACCGTCGCCGAGGCGTACAGCGCGTTCCTGTCGATCCTCGCCTCGAACGATCTCACCGTCATCCCCCACGGCCGCTTCCTCAAGATCGTGGAGACGCCGGGCGCGGTGTCCGAGACGACCCCCGTGTTCGGCGCCGCCGCGCCCGTGCCCGCGGAGGACCGGTTCGTCACCCGCATGTACCGGCTGTCCCATATCGACGCCAACGACGCGGGCGGCGTCCTGAGCAAGTTCAAATCGAAGGACGGCGACGTCACCGTCTACCCGCCCGGCAACCTGCTCATCATCACGGACACCGGGTCGAACATCCAGCGCATGCTCCGGATCGTCGAGGAGATCGACGTCGGCGGCGCCGGCGATCAGCTCTGGGTGCAGCCCGTTCATTACGGCTCCGCGGCGGAGGTCGCGACCAAGCTGAACGAGATCGTCGACCCGAGCAGGGGCGCTGCGGGCGGCGGCAGGCCCGGCAGGGGCGGCGCCGGCGGCACCGGCGCCCGCATCATCGCGGACGACAGGACCAACTCCCTCATCATCACCGCCACCGAGCCGGACTACCTGCGCGTCCTCGGCATCCTGAAGCGCCTCGACGTGGCGCAGACGGGCGAGGGGCAGGTCCACGTGCTCTCGCTCCAGCACGCCGGATGCAAGGAGCTGTCGGCCACGCTGAACCAGGTCCTCGGCGGCGGGAGCGGCGGCGGCGCGCCCGTGGGCGGCAGGCCGGGCGCGCGCGCCGCCCAGGCGGTGCCGGGCTCGACGGACGACATCTTCGAGGGGCAGGTCAAGGTCACCTGCGACGAGGCGAGCAACAAGCTCCTCATCACGTCGTCGCCCCACGATTACGCCCAGCTGCGCACCGTGATCGACCAGCTCGACGAGCCCCGGCGGCAGGTGTTCATCGAGGCCGTGATCATGGACGTGAACGTCAGCCGCTCGCTCGATTTCGGCATCGGCTACCACGCCGGCGCGCCGTTCGACGGCCTCAACGCGGACGACAGCGTCGTCTACGGCGGCAACAACATCCGCCAGTCCGTCATCGGCCTGCCGGCGCAGCTCGGCGCGCTCGCGCTGGGCATCAAGGGCCCCGCGATCACGGGCTCGAACAACATCCTCGGGACGGGCATCTCGATCCCCGCGTTCGGCGTCGTCCTGCACGCGCTGGCCCAGGACGGCGACTCCAACGTCCTCGCGACGCCGCACATCCTCGCGACCGACAACGTGGCGGCCGAGATCTCGATCGGCCAGAACATCCCGCTCCAGACCAACGTGGGCGGCGGCGGGCTCAACCAGCTCGCGAGCCTGGCCGGCGGCGCGGGCGCCGCGGCGGGCGGGCTCGCCGGCCTCGGCGGCCTGCTCGGTGGCCTCGGCGGCGGCACCGCCGCGCGCCAGGACGTCGGCACGAAGATCAAGGTCGTCCCCCACGTCAACGACTCGGACCAGGTGCGGCTGGAGCTCTCCGAGGAGATCTCCGACGCCGGCGCCCCCCTCGAGGGCGCGCTCGGCGCGATCCCCATCAACAAGCGCACCGCGAGCACCACGCTCGTCGTCCGGGACCAGCAGACGGTCGTGATCGGCGGCCTCATGCGCGACGGCATGACCACCTCGGAGACGAAGATCCCCGTGCTGGGCGACATCCCGGTGCTCGGGTTCCTCTTCCGGCAGCGGGTCAAGACCAAGACGAAGACGAACCTCCTCCTCGTGCTGACGCCCTACGTGATCCGCGACCAGGACGACCTCCGGACCATCTTCGAGCGCAAGATGCAGGAGCGGCAGGAGTTCATCGACCGTTACTTCGTCTTCAGCGAGAGCGCCGCGTGGGAGCCGCCGCGCGACTTCGGCCGCGCGAACGGGCTCCTCGAGGACATCCGCCAGTCGATGCTGGCCGAGGAGGAGCGGGCGCGCCTCGAGGAGGAGGCGCGCCCGAAGGGGCCGCGCGAGCACGTGCCGGTGGACCCGGTCGGCCTGCCGACGTTCGGCGGCAAGGCCACCGGCGCCGTGCACATGCAGCCCGGCATGGCCGACATGGAGGGCGAGCCGGCCCAGCTGCCGCCGCCGCCGAACGGCGCCCCGCCGCCGCGGCCCACGCGGCGGCCGCCGGGCGGCGGACGGCAGATGGAGCGCGTGGAATGAGCCTGCAGCAGCAGCAGTACCTCGGCGAGATCCTGATCCGGCGGGGCGTCGTCCCCGCGGAGCGGCTCGCGCCGCTCTACGACACCGTCCGCGAGCGCGGTCAGCCGCTCGTGGACCTCATCGTCTCGTCCAACATCGCCGACGAGGCGAGCATCGCCAAGGCGCTCGCCGAGGAGTGCGAGGTCGGCCTCCTCCCGCGCATCGACATCGACGCGGTGCCGCTCGAGCTCGCGAGCCGGGTGCCGATCACCTACGCCAAGCAGCACAAGATCCTGCCGCTCGCCGAGCACGACGGGGTCGTCTACTGCGCCGTCGCCGACCCGCTCGACACGACGGCGATCGACGACGTGCGGGCGCTGTTCGGCAAGCCCGTCGAGATCGCGGTCGCCACGAGCGACGCGGTGCTGAACGCGATCAACCGCATCTGGGAGCGCAAGGAGGACGGCGGCGCGAAGCTCGAGGGCGACACGGCGCTCGAGGAGGACAACCTCGTCGACATCATCGACTCGGACGACGACGCCCCGATCATCGCCTGGGTCAACGGCCTCTTCGCGCAGGCGGTCCGCGAGCGGGCGAGCGACATCCACATCGAGCCCGAGGAGCGCGACGTCGTCGTCCGCTACCGGATCGACGGCGAGCTCTACGTCGCGAAGCGCGCCTCGAAGCAGTTCATGGCGCCGATCATCGCCCGCGTGAAGATCATGGCGGCGCTCAACATCGCCGAGAAGCGGCTCCCGCAGGACGGCCGCATCACGCTGAAGATCGCGGGCAAGAGCGTCGACATCCGCGTCTCGACCGTGCCGACGAGCCGCGGCTTCGAGCGGATCGTCATGCGCATCCTGCACAAGGCGTCGGTCCTGCTCGGGCTCGACGACCTCGGCTTCGCGCCGCGCGAGTACGCCATCATGGACGCGCTCATCCAGCGGCCGGACGGCATCATCCTCGTCACCGGCCCGACCGGCAGCGGCAAGACGACGACGCTCTACGCCTGCCTCAACCGGATCAACGAGCCCAGCCGGAACATCCTCACGGCCGAGGACCCGGTCGAGTACGAGATCGGCGGCATCCACCAGATCCACGTCCACCCCGGGATCGGGCTCACCTTCGCCTCGGCGCTCCGCGCGTTCCTCCGCCAGGATCCGGACGTGATCATGGTCGGCGAGATCCGCGACAAGGAGACCGCCGAGATCGCCATCCACGCGTCGCTGACCGGCCACCTGGTGCTCTCGACCCTCCACACGAACGACGCGGCCGCCGCCGTGACCCGCCTCGTTGAGATGGAGATCGAGCCGTTTCTCGTGCGGAGCAGCGTGATCGGCATCCTCGCCCAGCGCCTCGTGCGCCTGCTGTGCCCGGCGTGCAAGGTCCCCTACCGGCCCTCCGATTACGAGCTGCAGCAGCTCGGCCTCGACGAGGACCGGCTCGCCTGGAAGGCGCGGCGGAAGGTCTCGAACCGCTACAGCGTGCACGGACAGAAATACGATTACATCGGGCAGGACCTCGACCGGGCCGTGTTCTACAAGCCCGGGGGCTGCGATTCCTGCAACCAGAAGGGCTTCGTCGGCCGTCGGGGCATCTATGAGCTGATGGTCGTCGACGACGCCGTGGGTCCGCACATCCTGAAGAGCGCGGACGCGCAGACCATCAAGCGGGTCGCCATCTCCCAGGGGATGGATACGCTCCGGGATGACGGGGCGCGCAAGGTGCTCAAGGGCATCACCACCGTCGAGGAGGTCCTCGCGGCGACGCAGGAAGACGTCATCGTCGACGAGTAGGGAAGGCCGTGGCGGTATTCGAATACAAAGGCATCCTCGTCGGCACCGGCAAGCCGGTCAAAGGGGTCCGCGACGCGGAGAACGCGAAGGCCCTCCGGGCCGCCCTGCGCAAGGACGGCATCATGCTCACCGGCGCGACCGAGGAGCAGGCCGCGAAGGCGAAGGCGAAGCGCGATCTCAAGATCTTCGCCTTCGCGGGCCGCCCCTCGACGTCGGACGTCGCCGTGATGACCCGCCAGCTCGCGACGCTCATCGGCGCCGGCATCCCGCTCTTCGAGTCGCTCAATGCGCTCATCGAGCAGGTCGAGAAGGAGTCGCTGAAGAAGGTGCTCACGCAGGTGCGCGAGCAGGTGCGCGAGGGCACGAGCTTCGCCAAGGCCCTCGAGGCGCACCCCTCGGTCTTCCCGCCGCTCTACGTGAGCATGGTGCGCGCCGGCGAGGCGTCCGGCACGCTCGAGGGCGTGCTGACCCGCCTGACCGTCTTCATGGAGAACCAGGCGAAGCTCGTGGGCAAGGTGACCGCCGCCCTCGCCTACCCCGCGCTGATGGCGCTCATCGGCATCGGGCTCATCTCGGTCCTCATGATCGCGGTCGTGCCGAACGTGACCGGCATCTTCGCGTCCATGGACCAGGCGCTGCCCTGGTACACGGCGGCGCTCATCGGCACGTCGGCGTTCGCCTCGAGCTACTGGTGGCTCGTCCTCCTCGCGCTCGTGGGCGCGGTGTACGGGTTCCGCCGCTGGGTGCGGACGCCGAAGGGCCGCCTCGCCTGGGACACGTTCGTGCTGCAGGCGCCCATCTTCGGCAAGCTCATCCAGATGCTGTCCATCGCGCGCTTCTCGCGGACCCTCGCGACCCTGCTGTCGTCGGGCGTCGCGCTCCTCAGCGCGATGGATATCGTGCGGAGCGTGCTCGGCAACGCGGCCCTGGAGAAGGTCATCGTCGACGCCATCGCGTCGATCCGCGAGGGCCAGAGCATCGCCGAGCCGCTGAAGCGGAGCGGCCGGTTCCCGCCGATCGTCACCCACATGATCGCCATCGGCGAGAAGAGCGGGCAGCTGGAGGCGATGCTGGAGAACGTCGCCAATGCCTACGACTCCGCCGTGGAGACCCGCGTCCAGGTGCTCACGAGCCTGCTCGAGCCGCTGATGATCGTCATCATGGGCGGCGCGGTCGCGTTCATCGCGATATCCATCCTCATGCCGCTCATCCAGATGTCGAGCTTCGTCGGGTAGGTGGCTATGGGGCGGCGCAGGCAGCGAGAGAGCACGATCTTCTTCCCCTGGGAGCGCGGCGGCGGGCTCTTCCGGCGGACCGGCATGGCGCGGGCGAGGCCCTTCGCCGCGGGCCTCGCGATGGCGGTCCTCCTGCTGCTCCTCGGCGCGCGCGAGCGCCGGCTCGTGGGAATTCGATCGACCCGCGCCACGTTGTCCGTCGTCCACGGGGCGATCACCCTGTACCGCGCCGATCACGAGCGGCGGTGCCCGGGTTCCCTGGAAGAGCTGAAGCGCGAGGGATACCTCGCGATCGACCCGGTCGACGCGTGGGGCAGGCCGCTCCGGCTCACCTGTCCCGGAAGGAAGGATCCGGACGGATACGATCTCCTGAGCGACGGACCGGACGGCGAAATAGGCGGCCTTGACAGGGTGGAGTGAGAGATGGAGACGAACAGAGCAAGCAGCGCAAGAAGGATTCGACGGCTGAGCCGGAAGCTCTCGCGGGGCGTGACCCTGGTCGAGGTGCTCATCGTCGTGACGATCATGGCGATCATCGCCGGCGGCGCCACGCTCGTGGTGTGGCCGAAGCTCAAGCAGTCGCGCGTCAAGAGCGCCTATACCGGGGCGACGATCATCAAGAGCGCCGCCGAGCAGTACCAGCAGCTCGGGGCGGGCAGCGAAGGGTGCCCGACGATCCAGGCGCTGGTCAGCGCGAAGCAGATCGACGGCAACAAGACGGACGATCCCTGGGGCCAGCCCTACAAGATCAAGTGTGACGAGAACAACGACGTCCATGTCGTCTCGTCCGGCGACGACAAGAAAGAGAACACCCCGGACGACATCCGGGATGACATGAAGCAGTCGGATCTCAACAAGATCGCGGAGATGTAGCGCAGCGCGGGAGCAGGAGCGCCCATGACACGCCGTCGCACGAGGGGACTCACGCTGGTCGAGGTGCTGATCACCGTCACGGTGATCGCGCTCATCAGCGGCTCGGTCATGCTCGGCATGGGCGCTGTCACGAGCGCGCGGCTGAAGCGGAGCGCGGCGCTGCTCGCGGGCGCCGTCCGGGTCGCGTACGCCCACGCGAACGCGAAGTCGAAGCCGGTGCGGCTCGTCTTCGATTTCGAGGAGCGGATGATCGTGCTCGAGGAATCCGCGGGTGAGCTGCTCGTCGAGCGGAACGATCGGGCCGGCGGCGCCGCCGCGGCGACGGAGGCCGAGAAGGCGGCCACGGCGGAGGCCGAGGCGATCCTGAAGGGGCCGCGCGCGCCGCGGCCCTCGTTCGAGCCGGCGAAGGCGTACGGCTTCAACCCCGAGAAGGACAGGCCCGGCAAGGAGCTGTCGAGCGGCGTGCGCTTCCTCCAGGTGGAGACCGGACACCAGGACGAGCCCGTGACCGAGGGGCGGGCCTATCTCTACTTCTGGCCCGGAGGCCAGACCGAGCACGCCGCGATCCAGCTCAGCCTGGGCGGCGGGGAGACCGACGACGCGGTGATGACGGTGCTCGTCTCGCCGCTGACCGGCAAGACGGAGCTCAGGAAGGGCAAGGCGAGCATGCCCAGGCCGCGCGACGACGCCGAGGCGTCGGAGCGCGAGGACACGGGGCTCTGATGCGCGCCCGCGGCTTCACCCTGCTCGAGGTGATGGTGGCGGTCGCCATCCTCGGCCTCGGGCTGACGGCGATCCTCTCCGCGCAGGCGGGCGCCTTCTCGGCCGCGGCGCACGCGCGGAACCTCAGCCTCGCGAACGGGCTCGCGCGCTGCAAGATGACTGAGCTCGAGGAGAAGCTCGCCAAGGACGGCCTGCCGGCGCTCGACGAGGCCGACAGCGGGCCGTGCTGCGAGGGCGACGAGTCGCCGAACATCAAGTGCAGCTGGCGCATCGAGAAGCCCGAGATGCCCGAGCCCAAGTACGGCGATCTGGACCTCGACACCAACCTCGAGGGGCTCGGGGCGCTCGGCAAGCCGGGCGAGTCGAGCGGCACCGCGGCCCCGAGCGGCGACATCAACGATCTCGCGCAATCGCTGGTCGGCGGCGGCGCGGGGGGCGGCGAGTCGGGCGGCGGGATCTCGGGGCTCCTGCAGCCGTTCGTCGACATGCTCGCGCCGACGCTCCAGCCCATCTTCGAGGCGAGCGCGCGGCGGGTGACGGTCAAGCTGACCTGGCAGCAAGGGTCTCGGGAGCACGCGTTCGAGCTCGTGCAGTGGGTGACGATCCCCCAGATGGGCCAGCCCGACGAGGGCGCGGGCGGACAGGGGGGAGGAGGTTGACGGTGGCGGCGCGAAGGCCAAGCTCTCTCCGCAGGCGCCGCGGCCGCTCGCGCGCGGTGACCCTCCTCGAGGTCCTCGTCTCGGTCGGCATCCTGGCGCTCATCGGGACGCTGATCTACGGCGCGTTCGACGGCATGAGCCGCGCGCGCTCGGGCCTCTCCCGGATGGGCGACCGCTACCACCAGGGCCGCGCGGCGATCGCCCGCATCTCGCGCGAGCTCCAGACGGCCTTCCTGTCCAGGCACCAGCCGGCCGACAAGAACATCGTCGTGCGGCTCACCGCCTTCGCGGGGGAGGACTCGTCCCCTGCGGACCGCGTCGATTTCACCGCGTTCGCGCACCGGAGGCTCCTCCGGAACGCGCACGAGTCCGATCAGTGCGAGATCGGCTTTTTCGGCGCGCGCGACCCGGAGCGCGACAGGCTCGATCTCGTGCGGCGAGAGGCGAGGACCATCGATACCGAGCCGACGAGGGGCGGAGTCGTCAACGTGCTCGCCGAGGACATCGAGAGCTTCAATCTCCAGTACCTCGACCCGATCACCGGGGAGTGGGTCGACTCGTGGGACTCGACGCAGCCGGCGGCGCAGCTCGACCGGCTCCCCTCGCAGGTGTGGGTGACGCTGGTCCTGAACGGCGGGCCCGGCGGGGAGCCGATCAAGTTCGAGTCGAAGGTGCCACTCCCGATGCAGGTCCCCATCGCCTTCGGGGCCAACTGAGCCATGAGCCGCCCCAGGAGCCCCCACGCCGAGGATCGCGCCGCAGAGAGGCCGCGCGCCGGGCGCGCGCGCCGCCGCCTCCGGAGGCGGCGCGACCGGCGCGGCGTGGCGCTGGTCATGGTGCTCGGCGCGATCACGGTGCTCACTGTGTTCCTGACCGAGCTCCAGGAGGAGACCTCGACCGAGCTCTCCGCGGCGCTCGCCGATCGCGACGCGCTGCGGGCCGAGTACTACGCGAAGAGCGCCGTGAACCTGTCGCGGATGCTCATCGCCTCCGAGCCGAGCGTCAGCACGACGATCGGGCCGATGCTCGCGATCGTCGGGATCAAGGGGAAGTTCCAGGTGCCTGTCTGGAAGTTCACCGACATGTTCCTCGGCCCCTTCAACGCGCAGCTCGCCGAGGCCGCGGGCGAGGGCAGCGCGGCGCCGCCCCCCGAGGCCGCGGGCGAGGGCAGCGCGACGGGAAAGAACCTGGGGCTCACCGGCGGCGGCCGCTTCGAGCTCAAGATCGTCGACGAGGACTCGAAGATCAACGTCAACCGCGCCGCCGACGACGTGGGCGGCATCTCCGATCAGATCGCGGTCGGGAACCAGCTGCTCAGCCTGATGAGCGACGCGCAGTACAACACGCTCTTCGAGGAGCGCGACGGCGACGGCCAGTTCTCGGACCGCGCGACCATCTGCAGCGCGCTCATCGACTGGGCCGACCCCGGCGACCAGACGTTCGCCTGCGACGCGACGTCGAACGCCCCGAGCTCCACCGGCGCCGAGGACAGCTTCTACCAGACGGTCGGCCTCTCCTATCAGCGCAAGAACGCACCGTTCGACTCGGTCGACGAGCTGCGGCTGATCCGGGGCATGAACGACGACTTCTGGGCGACGTTCGTCGACCCGGATCCGAGCAACCCGGACAAGAGGGTCCTGACCGTCTGGGGCAGCCGGAAGCAGAAGGTGAACGTCTCGTCGGCGAACGCGCTGACGCTGCTCAGGCTCACGTGCACCGCCGATTTCGTGGATATCGCGACGACGACGCTCTGCAGCGACGTGAACCAGCAGTCGGCGTTCCTCACCGTGGCGTCGCTCGTGCAGAGCATGACCGGGGGGCTGCTCTTCCCCACCCCGAAAGATTATGTCGATGCGATGACCCAGAAGGCGGGCAGCTCGCTCGGGGGGATGCTCGGGCAGCAGTTCAAGGCGATGGGCGTGGAAGCTGTGAAGTTCAAGCCGAACGTCACGAAGTCCCTCGGCAACAGGACCAACTTCCTGAGCATCTACGCCGATGGCATCGTCCCGGGGAACAAGCGTGAGACGCGCGTGCGCGTCCATGCGGTGGTCGATCTCACGGGGGCGACGAAGCTCGACGATCCGGCCAAGGATCTAAAGGACCCCGCTCAGGCCAGCACCCCTCCGACGCCGGAAACATACGAACAGCAGGTACGATCGAACCCTGCCGGGACGATCATCTACTATCGCATCGAATAGGACACCCCTCCGGGAAGAAGCGCGCAAATGCACAGGCTGCTCGGGATAGATGCTGGAAAATCCGTGGTGCGGGCGGCGCTCATCCGCACCACGTACAGGAGGGTCTTCGTCGAGGCCCTCGGCGAGGCGGCCGTCACGGACGCCGTCTCCGAGGCCGAGGCCATCCGCGCCGCCGTGGGGCTCCACCGCCCCGACGCCGCGGCGATCGCGCTCTCCGGGGAGAAATCGTTCTACCGCCGCCTCGACCTGCCGGCGGCCGCGCAGAAAGAGATCGAGAACGTCCTCGGCTTCGAGCTCGAGGCCACGGTGCCGTTCGAGATGGAAGACGCCGTCTTCGACCACCGCCTGCTGAAGCGGCCGCCCGGCGTGGAGACGCTGCCAGTCTTCGCCGCCGTCGCGCGCGCCGACGACGTGCGCGAGCGCATCGCCGTCGTGAAGGAGGCGCTCGGCTTCGAGCCGGAGCGGGTCGCCCTGGGCGCGGTGGCGCTCGCCAACCTCGAGGCGGTGATGCCGGAGCTCGCCGCGCCGTCGCCCGCCAGCGCGCCGATCGCCCTGCTCGACCTCGACTATCTCACGTCCGAGATCGTGATCGTCTCCGGCGGCGAGCCCGTCTTCGCCCGGACGCTGTCGCGCGGGACGGCCGGCCTCCCCGGCACCGCGCCGGCGCTCGCGCGGGAGCTCCGCCAGACGCTCGCGGCGTGGCGCAACCTCGGCGGCGAGCCGCTCGCGGGGCTCTACCTGGTCGGCGGCGGCGCCACCGCGCAGGGCGCGGAGATGTTCCTGTCGACGCAGCTCGGCCTCACGATCCTGCCGCTGCCGACCCCTCGCATCGAGGGGCTCACGCCCGAGCAGGCCGCGGCGCTGCCCCGCTTCGCCAAGGCGCTCGGGCTCGCGCTCGGGCTGACGCCGAAGACCAAGGGGTTCAACCTCCGGAAGGGCGCGCTCGAGGCCGAGCGCAGCTACCCGTTCCTGCGCGAGAAGATCCCGATCCTCGCCGGCCTCGGCACCGTCATCGCGCTGAGCTTCGGGTTCTCCATCGTCGCGGAGCTGCGCACCCTCGACGCGGAGCGGGGGCTGCTCGCCGCCTCGCTCGCGACCGCCTCCCACGACGTGCTCGGCGAGGAGACGAGCGACCCGCAGAAGGCCCGGGAGCTGCTCGAGCAGGGCCCCGGCGCGGCCGATGAGGATCCGATGCCCCGCGTCGACGCCTTCGACGTCATGGTGCAGCTCTCGAAGGCCGTGCCGAAGGAGATCACGCACGACGTGCTCGAGCTCGACGTGAACCGCGGCCACGTGACCCTCCAGGGCGTCGTCCCGTCGGTGTCGGACGCGCAGATCATCGCGGATCACATGAAGGAGCACCGCTGCTTCCGCGACGTGAAGGTCGGCCGCACGAGCCAGTTCACGGAGGGCAAGCACAAGTACGTCCTCGAGCTGGATCTCAAGTGCGAGGACAAGGCGAAGAAGAAGAAGACCGGCGCCGCCGACGCGGCGGAGAGCGCCTCGGCCGGCGCGCCGGAGAAGCCGGAGGGATCGCGATGACGCTCCGCGAGCGACTCGACAAGCTGGAGCCGCGCGAGCGCAGGCTCCTCACCATCCTCCTCGGATTCCTGGCGGTGATCGTCCTCTTGCTCGTGCCGATCGGGCTCGCGAGCGTCGCGTCCAGTAAGCGCGCCGAGAACCAGGAGATCCGCGACCTGCTCCAGTCGATCTACGAGGCCTCGGGGAAGGTCAGCGAGCGCAAGGCGCTGAAGGACGCGCTGCTCGCGCGCTATTCGCGGCCGGCGCCCGCGCTCGCCGGCTTCATCGAGGACGCGGCGAAGCAGCAGCAGCTCACCGCCGCCGAGTCGCAGGATCGCCCCGACGTCCCGCACGGCAAGAAGTACACCGAGCGGATCACGGTGGTGAAGATGCACAGGATCGGGATGCTCGGGCTCGCCAAGATGCTCGAGCACATCGAAAGCTCGGGCCACCCGGTCGCGGTGACGAAGCTGAACCTCAAGCCGCGCGCCGGGGAGCCGGACTCCTACGAGGTCGAGCTCGGCATCTCCGCGTTCGACCGGAAGGGCGAGCCCCAGCCGGCGGCGACGCCCGCGCCGTCCGCGCCCCCCGCCGCCGAAGAGGAGCAAGAGCCATGAAGGCGCGGCTCATCAAGATCGCGAGATGGGCGGTCTACCCGCTCTTTTACCTCTTCTGTCTGGGGCTCTTCGGCTACCTGACGTTCCCCTACGAGCGGCTCAAGGACCGGCTGATCGCCGAGTTCGACCGCACGCAGCAGAAGCGGGGCCCGAGCCAGGCGCAGCGCCTCGAGATCGACGAGCTCGACTCGTACTGGTTCACGGGGGTCGAGATGAAGGGCGTGCGGCTCATCCTGCCGCCGGGTGAGCTCGGCACGAGCAGCAGGCCGAGCGGCGCCGCGGCCTTCGCCTCGGGCGACGCCGCCAAGGACAGCGCGCCGAAGCCGAGCGTCATCGAGATCGACGAGGCGCACGCGCGGGTGAAGATCCTGCCCCTCCTGATCGGGCGGATGCGGGTCTCGTTCTGGGCCAGCGTGTTCGGCGGCGAGATCGAGGGCGTCGTCCCGATGGGCCGATCGGGCGGCGACGTCCACGTCGAGGTCTCGGACGTGGAGCTCGCCAAGGTGGGTCCGCTCGGGGACATCCTTGGCCTGCCGATCGCCGGCACGCTGAGCGCGAACCTCGATCTCAGCGCGCCCGACGGCAAGTTCAACAAGGCGAACGGCGCGCTCGAGGTCTCGGCCAAGGAGGTCTCGGTCGGCGACGGCAAGACGAAGATCCAGGGGCTCATCGCGCTCCCGGAGGCGAAGCTGGGGGAGCTGCTCCTGTCGGCAGAGGCGAAGGACGGCGTCCTCAAGGTCACGAAGATGAGCGCGAACGGCCAGGATCTCGAGCTCGACGGCGACGGCAAGGTCACCATGCGTGAGCCGTGGAACAACTCGACGGCGGATCTCTACGTGCGCTTCAAGTTCACCGACGCGTACCGATCGAAGAGCGATCTCACGAAATCGCTGCTCGGCGCGCCGGGGTCGAGCGTGCCCGGGCTGATCGAGATGCAGCAGCCCAAGATGAAGCGGTCGAAGCGGGCGGACGGCTTCTACGGCTGGCACGTCCACGGCCCGCTGAAGAGGCCCCGGTTCGACCCGCACGCGGCCGAGTCGCCCGCCGCGCGGGGCCGCGGCACGCCGGGCGCGAGCCCGGCCACGACCACGAGGAAGCCCGGCGGCGTGAACATGCCCCTCGGCGCCTCCGAGGCCGCCCCGAGGGACGGCGAGGAGCACGAGCCCCCTGGGATGCCCCCGCCTCCGCCCCCGCCCTCCACCGAGGACGAGTCCCCCACACGGCCGCCGTCGCCTCCGCCCGTAGACGGCGAGGGCACGCCTCCCGTTGAATAGAGCGGGGCGCAGCTTCGTGCGACGAAGACGCGCCTCGCTCTAGGACCCGGACCCACGCTCCAAGGACTCGTTGATGGGGGATCCCAGCTGGCAGCAGAACCGGCGCGTTTTACTGATCGACGACGATCAGGCCATCCACGAGGATTTCCGCAGGATCCTCCGATCCGAGGCGGAGGGCTCGACCTTCGCGAGCCTCCAGCCGACGCTGTTCCGCGAGCCGCCCGCCCGGCGGCCGGTGAGGTTCGAGCTCACGTCCGCGACCCGCGGGGAGGAGGGGCTGGCGAAGGTCCGCGAGGCGCAGCAGAGCGGCGCGCCGTACGCGCTCGTGTTCGTGGACGCGCGCATGCCGGGGTGGGACGGCGTCGAGACGCTCTCGCGCATCTGGAAGGAGGACGGCGCCATCCAGGCGGTCCTCTGCGCGGCGGACTCGGATGACTCGTGGGAGGAGATCGCCGCCCGGTTCGGGCAGACCGACAACCTCCTCATCCTCGCCAAGCCGTTCGACCCGAGCGAGGTCCGCCAGATGGCCTTCGCGCTCACCGAGAAGTGGAACCAGCGCCGCGCCCTCGCCGAGGCGAACTACAAGGTGTCGACGCAGTACACCGTGACCAGGATCCTCGTCGAGTCGACGACGCTCTCCGAGGGCGTCCCGGCGCTGCTCGGCGCGCTCGGGGAGACGCTCGGCTTCCGGTTCGCCGCCCTGTGGCTCGGCGACGACGAGAGCGACGGGCTGCGCTGCGAGCACACCTGGAGCGCCGCGCCCGACGACGCGATCGCGCTCGAGGCGGCGACCCGGGGCGCGCGGTTCGCCCGCTACGCCGGGCTGCCCGGCCGCGCGCTCGCCCAGGGAGAGCCGACCTGGTTCAGCGACCTCGACGCCGAGGCGGACGACCCGCGCGCGCAGGCGGCGCGCGGCGCCGGCCTCCGCTTCGCGGTCGAGCTCCCCATCGCGGTCCGCGCCGACGCGCAGGTCGCGGCCGTGCTGGAGCTCATGGACGCCGAGCCGCGCGCGCCCGATCCGGGGCTGCTCGACGTCCTGCTCGCCGTCGCCGCCAAGGCCGGCCACTTCATCGGCAGCAAGCGCGTGGAGGCGGCCCTGCGCCGGAGCGAGGCGAACAACCGCGCGCTGCTCTACGCCATCCCCGACACGATCCTCCGGATCAGCAGCGACGGCATCTGCCTGGACTTCAAGGCCTCCCGGGACCCGAGGCCGTCGCTCCGCGCCGAGGATCTCCTGCACAGGCACGTCGCCAACGTGTTCCCCGCCCACGTCGCCGAGCAGATCACCGCCCTCGTGGCGCGAGCGCTCGCCGACGAGGCGACGCACGTCTTCGAGTACCAGGAGCAGCAGGCGGGCAGCGCGCGCGACTACGAGGTCCGGATCGCCGGCAGCGATCGGGCCGAGGCGGTCGTCATCGTGCGGGACATCACGGAGCGAAAGCGCGCCGAGGCGGAGACCGAGGCGCGGCGCGCCCGGGAGGAGGCCCTCCGGGCGCAGAACGAGATCCTCGCGGCGCTGTCGACCCCGCTCATCCCGATCAGCGACGACATCGTCGTGATGCCGCTCGTCGGCGCCCTCGACAGCCAGCGGACGCGCCGCGTGCAGGAGACGCTGGTCCGCGGCGTCGCCGCCCGCCGCGCGCACGTCGCGATCCTCGACATCACCGGGGTGCCGCGGATCGACGGCCCGTGCGCCGACGCGCTCCTTGGCGCCGCGACGGCGGTGCGCCTGCTCGGCTCGGAGGTGATCATCACGGGCCTGAGCCCCGACGTGGCCAGGACGCTCGTCGAGATCGGCGTCGACATGAGCGGCATCGCCACGCACAACACCCTGCAGAACGGCATCGCCTCCGCGATGACCTCCGCGAACGCGCGCGGACGGCGCCGGCGGCGCCGCGCGAGGTCGCGCGGGTAGCGGCCGGCGGGCCGATCTCGCCGGAGCGTCTCAGCGCTTGCTGGTCTGCGCGGCGTGCTTGTCGAGGGCGGCGAGGACGCGGTCGTAGTCGGGCGGCAGCGCGACCGGCGGGTTGGCGAGCCGGCTCGTGACGTCCGCGAGCGCGCGCTCGTGGTATTTCACCTTGAACTCCGTGAACTTGAGGCCGTTCGCGGTCGAGACCACGACGACCCGCTGGCGCTTCTCCACGAGGCCCTTCTTCACGAGCTTCTCCAGCGCGGCGAGGGCGACCGCCGTGTGCGGGCAGGTGTACATGCCGGTGCGATCGGCGCGGGCCGCCGCGTCGCAGAGCTCGTCCTCGGTGACCTCCTCCGCGACGCCGTCCATCGCCTTGAGGGCCAGCATCGCCCTCGGCGCGCTCACCGGGTTGCCGATCTGGATCGCGCTCGCCAGGGTCTCCCCCGCCTTCATCGGCACGACCTCGCTCCGCCCCTCGGACCACGCCTTGAAGAGCGGGTTGGCCCGCGCCGCCTGCGCCACGCAGAGGCGCGGGAACCGCGTCGTCAGGCCGAGGTCCTTCAGCATCTTGAAGCCCGCGTAGAGGGCGTAGGCGTTGCCGAGGTTGCCGCTCGGGAGGATGACCCAGTCGGGCAGCGTCCAGTCGAACTGCTGCACGATCTCGATGGCCACGGTCTTCTGGCCCTCGAGCCGCAGGGCGTTCATCGAGTTCGCCAGGTAGACGACGCCCTCGGCCGAGAGGCGCTGCACGATGGCCATGCAGCCGTCGAAGTCGGTGTCCAGCGAGAGGACCAGCGCCCCCGACGCGATCGGCTGGACGAGCTGCGCCGTCGACACCTTGCCCCGCGGCAGCAGCACGACCACGGGCAAGCCGGCCGCCGCCCCGTACGCCGCGAGCGACGCCGAGGTGTCCCCCGTCGACGCGCACGCGATCGCGCGCACCTCGAGGCCCTCGCGGATCGCCTTGTTCACCACCGAGACGAGCACCGTCATGCCGAGGTCCTTGAACGACCCCGTGTGGCTGTTGCCGCAGAGCTTCACCCAGACGTCATCGAGCCCGAGCGTCTTGCCGTAGCGGTCTGCCCAGAACAGGTTCGAGCCGCCCTCGTCCATCGACACGATGGCCTCGTCCGGGACCTCGGGCGCGACCCACTCCCGCTTGCCCCAGACCCCGGAGCCGTAGGGCCACACCGTGCGCTTGTAGCGCTCGTCGAAGAGCTTCATCCACGTCGCGGGGCTCCGGTCACGGAGCGCGTCGATGTTGTGGGCGACGTCGAGCAGGCCGCCGCAGGTGGGGCAACGGTAGAGGGGCTGCGTCAGCGGGTAGCTGCCGGGGCAACCGGCGAGGCATCGGAATGCAGCAGAGTAGGCCATGGCAATACGGATCTCCTGGGTGGCGGGAAGCGCCCGCGGGAGGTGGTGTCGGTTCAGTCGAAGCGTGGGGCTTCCATGCCGAGCCGCCTATAGAAGTAGATCGCCGCGTTCCTGGCAAACGATCCCTGCGGGAGGTAGACGTCGCCGGGCTCGCGCAGGGGCTCGTCGGCCGAGAGCGGCCCGTCCCGGTCGCCGGCCAGCCGCTCGAGATCCTCGAGGAACGCTTCCATCGAGGGATAGCGGTTGTTCGGGCTCTTCCGGATCGCCTTCAGGATCACGGACTCGAGCAGCGGATCGAGGCTCCGGCGCTTCTCCGAGGGGCGGGGCGGCGGGGTCACGAGCTGCCGGGCGAGGAGCTCCGACTGCTCCGAGCGCGGGAACGGGAGCTCCCCGGTGAAGGCCCGGAACATGACGACGCCGAGCCCGTAGACGTCGGTGCGGGCGTCGGGCAGGTCGCTCACGACCTGCTCGGGCGCCATGTACTCGAGGGTGCCCACGGCGGTGCCGGTCGCCGTGATGAGATCGGCGGCCTGGATCTTCGCCAGGCCGAAATCGAGCACCTTGACCGCGTACGGGTCGCCCTGCGGGCCCACGAGGTAGATGTTGTCCGGCTTCACGTCGCGGTGGATGATCCCGGCCCGGTGCGCGGCGGCGAGCCCGGACGCGGCCTGGGAGAGCACCGGGATGGCGAGGTCCGCGTCCATGCGGCGCTCGCGCCGGAGCCAGTCGCCGAGCGACTCGCCGAAGAGGTACTCCATCACGAGGTAGGGCGCGCCGTCTTCCGCGCGCGTGCCGGCGTCGAGCACCCGGACGATGTTCGGGTGCCCGATCGTCGCGGCGCTCTGCGCCTCGCGCACGAACCGCTCGCGCGTCCGCTCCGCCCGGGCGGCGAACTCCTCGAGGACCTTGATCGCGACCGGCTGGCCCGTCTCGATCTCGACCGCGAGGTAGACGCGCGCCATCGCCCCTTTGCCGAGGTAGCCGCGCACCTCGTAGCGCTCGCCAAGGAGGGTCCCGCGCAGCCGGGTCGGCTTGTACCGGAACAGGTCGACGCGCCGGCCCTCGGTGAGCTCCGCGCCGTCGTAGGGGCAGAACCGATGGCCCGCGTCGTACTCCCGGTGGCAGCGCGCGCAGAACATGGCCCCGCATCGAATAGCGCCCCGCGCTCCGGCCACGCAAGCCCGCTCGGCGGGCCCCACCGCTCTACGCCGCCTTGCGCGGCGAGCGCCCCGTCAGCTTGGTGTACGCGTGGTAGCCGAGCCAGCGGAGCGGCTCGGGCGGGACGCCCCGGAGGGGGGCCATGTAGAACGGCAGATCCCGCCACCGCGCGTCGTCGCCCGCGTAGATGTCGCAGAGCACGCGGCCCGCGAGGTTGGCGAGCGTCACGCCGTGGCCGCTGTAGCCGAGGGCGTAGTACACGTTCCGGTGCTCGCCGCGCACCCCCATGCTGCAGAGCCGGCTCATCGTGATGCCGAGGGTGCCCGTCCAGCGGTGCGCGATCCGCAGCCGCTCGGCCGCTGGGAAATAGCCGGTGAGCCGACGCCGGATGGCCTCGAACGCGGGTCCGGCCGACTCGGGTGTGCCCGGGTAGGAGGTCTTGTTCCCATAGAGGTAGGCATACGCTGCGTTGCTGCCCCCGCCGAACACGAGCTCACCGGCGGGCGTCATGCTGGCGTACGCGATCCGGTCGCGGTCGTCGCTGAAGCCGGCGACCTGCCCCCAGCCGAGCGCGGCGCGCGCCTCGGCGTCGAGCGGCTCGGTCGCGATGACGTGCGAGTGCAGCGGGAAGATGCCGGTCTTGAAGTAGCCGAGGCGCGGCGTGTAGCCGTTGGTGGCGAGCACGATGGCCGCGGCCCGGACGACGCCGCCCGGCGTTGTCAGCTCGATCGTGCGCCCCTCCCGGATCCCGAGCACCGGCGTGTCCTCGTGGACGGCGACCCCCCACGCGAGCAGCAAGGGGCGCAGGCAGCGCAGCAGATCGACCCCGTTGAGCTGCCCCTCGGTCGCGTCCAGCACGGCCCCGGCCCCGCCCTGGATCCCGAGCCGCTTCGAGAGCGCCGCGCTGTCCAGGTACTGTAGCGAAATGCCCCAGCTGGCCAGCTGCTCCACCCGCGCGTGCGCCGCCTCGGCCCGGCGCGCGTCGGTGAGCACCTCCATGCATCCGTCGCGGCGGTGGCGCACAGGGAGGTCGTGCTCCTGGATCATCCCGACGATGCCGTCGATCCCCGCGCGCGTCGTCTCGTACACGCGGCGCGTGAGCTCCGGATCGCGAGAGCCCACCCCGTTGATCCAGTTCAGCATCATCCCCCCGTTGCGCCCGCTCGCGCCGTTCGCGAGGTGGCGCGCCTCGAGGATCATGACGCGGAGGCTCGGAAACCGGCGGATTAGATGGTATGCGGTGGAGATCCCGGTGAAACCTCCTCCGATGATGGCCACGTCGGCCGTCGCGTCCGCGCGCAGCGGAGGGACGGGCTCATAGACGGGGCCCGCCTCGTTCCACACGGAGCGCGCGGAATCGATGTGCGTGTGCGTGTACGTGTCAACGAGCGCTGCACGAGCCACGATGATCACCTATCAGAGGGATGCGCCTCTGGCACCATGAACCCCGGGAGCCCTGCTTGAAGCGACGTGTCCGGCTCTGCATGAAGGATCTCTTCCACCAGGACGTGGTGGAGATGATCGAGCGCGAAACCCGCAAATACCAGATCTGGTCCATCGAGGATCCTTCCGACCCGGACTTCGACGCGGCGTATCAGATCCTCTGGGACTGCTTCGGTCCTCATGGAGAGATGGAGCGCAAGGAGGCGATCGAGGCGTTCCTCCGCGACGACCCGTTCACGCCCGAGCCGTCGGGCACGTACATGCGCTACTTCCTGCTCGTGGCGCGAGACGCGGACGGAAAGGTGCGCGGCGTCCGCGACGGCACCGTGCTCATCAATCCGGCGTACGCCCCGGACCTCTGCGTCATCTACCTCGCTCATATCTTCATGATCCCCGAGGCGCGCGGGACGGTGCTGTCGTACTGGCTGCGCATCTCGCCGGTCGAGCTCGCCATGCAGTACCTCACCGACCTGCACGCGATGGGGAAGATCACGCTCCCCGCGCCGTCGGCCCCGGGCAAGTACTTCGGGATGAACGTCGATCTCGCGGCCGAGGTCGAGTACTTCACGCCGGAAGAGCGCCTGTCGTGGCAGCGCATCCTGTTCTACGGCCGAGGCGGGTTCGACGCGATCAACCCGCGCCACTTCCCCTACCGCCAGCCCGACTTCCGCGATCCCGAGGTGATCCGCGCGACCGGCAACCAGCCGTCTCCCTTCATGGTCCTCGTGCGGCGCATGGGCCGCGAGCGGCAGGCGCAGCTGCCGATCGACGAGGCGAGGGCGCTCATGCGGCTCCTGTACGACGACTTCGCGGATCACTGCGCGCCGCACCTGCTCGAGAACAGCCTCCAGCTCGTCCTCGACCGGCTGGAGGAGCGGGCGAAGCGGAAGAGCTTCGTCGAGCTCTTGCCGCTCCCGACCGGGCCCAGGGATCTGCACCGGCTGAAGCCGCTCTTCCGGTACAACGTGTTCACGAAGTACTATCCGGACAGCCCCGACATCCGCGGTTACCTGAAGAACAGCGGCATCCGCGAGAGGCTGCTCGCGAACCCGCGCCACCTCGACGAGGAGCTCGCCCGCATCGCCCGGGAGCTGGAGACCCGCCCGCCGTTCGTCTACGGGAGCCGGGACAGGACCGCGACGTGGGAGGGCACGCCGCTCGCTCCGGGCTCGGAGCCGCTCGCCGACGGGCCGGACGCGGGCGAGATCACCCGCGAGGTGCCGGCGCCGCCGTCGACCCTGCCGCCGCGGTGATCCCCCGCGGCGCCGGGATCACCGCGCCTCAGGCGGACGGGCGGCGCCGCCGCTCCCGGGGCCGGCCGTCGCGGCCCGCGCGCGCAGGGCGCCCGCGCGGAGCCTTTGCACGGCGGCGGAGGCGGCCTCGTGGGCGTCGAGCGCGCCGCGCAGCACGAGCGCCCGCCCCTTGGCCGCGGCGGCCTCTCCCAGCGTCCCGTCGAGCACGCCCTCGGCGAGCCGGACGAGCGGGCCGATCTCGGCGAGGTTCCGCGCGAGCGCCCGGGCGTCCGTGGCGAGCCCGGACGCCGCCTCGCAGGGCGAGGCGCTCGCGATGGCCGCGGCCTCCTCGCAGAGCTCCTCCGCGACGGGGCCCATGTCGCGCCAGCACGACACGGCCGCGCGCAGGCTGGCCGGCGTGACGTGCGTCGCGCGCGACGCGTGCGGTGCGTGCGACGCGTGCGACGCGTCGATCCCGCGCGCCGCGTCGACCCGCGGCCCCGCCGTCGCCGCCTGCGCCGCGGCGATGACGGGCGAGAGGGCGAGGAGCGCGCGCTCCAGGGCGCGGGTGGCCTGCTCGACGCGGACGAGGCGCTCCTGCACGTCGGCGCTGGCCAGCGGGGCGTCGCTGAGCGTGAGCGCCGAGAGCCGGCCGGAGACGTCGATGGCGAGCTGCTCGAGGGCGCCGACGATGCGCTGGTCGAAGCGGCGCGGGACGACGTCGAGCACGCAGAGCGCCCCGAGCACGTGCCCGTGCGCGCGCACCGGCACGCCCGCGTAGGCGCGGATGCCGTAGCTCTCGACGAGCTCCTTCGGGACGCGCTCGTCGCGCAGCGCGTCGTCGACGATGAGCGGCACCTCGTCGAGCACGACGAGCTGGCAGAAGGAGTTGCTCCTCGACGTCGCGCAGCTCACGGCGAGCTCGAGGGGGAGCCCGTGCTGCGCGCGCAGGAGCTGGACATGGCGCACGAGCAGGCTGACCACGGCGATGGGCGACCGGGCCAGCTTGGCGGCCCGCACCACGCAGGCGTCGAGGATGGCGTCCGCCTCGGCGCGCAGCACGGCGCCGCGCAGCTCGGCCAGGCGGACAGGGTCGTTCAGGTCGGCCATCGCGCGATGCTACCTTGCCTGGCGGGGCGCGGGTCGGCCGAGGTCACCCCGGGCGCGCCGCCGCTTCCCTCGCCCGCACCGCCGCGATGAAGGTGCGGAGGTGCACCTCGACCACCCGGCTCACGTCGGGCGTGTACCCACCCGCGAGCACCCACGCGATCGGGACGCCCCGCTCGAGCGCGGCCCGGAACACGATCTGGTCGCGCGCGTGGAGATCGTCGTGCGTCAGGTCGAGCGGCGAGTACGGGTCCTCGCGGTACGGGTCCGCGCCGGCCTGGTACAGGATCAGGTCGGGCGCGGCGCGGTCGATCGCCGGGCCGAGGTGCCGCTCCAGGATCTCGAGGTAGGCGGCGCCGCCGCTCCCGTTCGGGACCGGGACGGACCAGCAGTTCTCGGTGTCCGGGGCGCGCTCGCCCTCGACGTCCCGGTGCGCTTTGTTCTGCTTGTACCAGCTGCCGTAGATGGAGAGCTGGAACGCCCAGGGGCGCGACGCGAGCAGCGAGGCGGTGCCGTTGCCGTAGTGGAGGTCCATGTCGACCACAAGGCCGCGGCGGATGCGCCCCTCGGCGCGCGCGCGCTCCAGCGCGACGACGAGGCCGTTGAAGGTGCAGAAGCCCTCGCCGTGGCCCTCGTGCGCGTGGTGGAAGCCGCTCGCGAGGTTGCCCGCGACGCCGTCCTCGAGGGCCGCGGCGGCGGCGGCGACGCAGCCGCCGTTCGTGAAGCGCACCGCCCCGGCGAGCGCCGGCGACCACGGGAGCTTCTGCGACTCGGCCAGCGCCCGGGGCTCGCCGGTCGCGATCGCCTGGACGTACCCGGGCGCGTGGACGCGCAGGAGGTCCTCGTCACAGGCCGCCTCGGGCTCCTCGATGCGCACGGGCAGGCCGCTCCGCTCGATCGCCTCGCGCACGAGGGCGAACTTGCGCATCGGCATGACGTGCTCGCCGATGTCCGCGAAATACCGCGGCGTGTGGAACACCCGGATCGGCGGCGAGGCGGCGGCGTCCGAGGTCACTTGCAGACCGACTCGAGGTGATCGAGCGCCTCGCCGACGTGGCGCGGGGCGAAGATCAGCGCCGGCCGGAAGCGGAGCGTGCGGTCGCCCGAGCCGCCCACCTCGAGGCCGCGGTTGCGGAGCGCGGTGAGCGCCGCGTCGCGGCGGGCGGCGTGGGGGAAGTCGACAGCGGCGAAGGTGCCGCTGCCCCGGGCGCCCGAGAGCACCGCGGGGTAGCGCCGGCAGAGGTCCTCGAGGCCGGCGACCAGGCGCTCGCCGGTCGACCGCGTGTTCTCGAGGAGCCGGTCGCGCTCGATGACCTCGAGGATGACCTCGAGCTGCGCGCCGCGGAGCGGGTCGCCGAGCCAGGTGTTGAAGACGCGCAGCGGCTCGATCGGCGCGAGCTCCTCGCGACAGTAGAAGCCGCCGAGCTGCATCTTCTTGGAGAACGTGACCATGTCCGGCGGCTCGGGCAGGTCCCACGCCTCGTGCGCCCAGAGCGCGCCGGTCCCTCCGCCGCAGGTCTGCACCTCGTCGATGATGAGCGCGACGCCGCGCTCCGCGGTGAGGCGGCGCAGCGCCTGGAAGAAGGCCGGGCTCGCGTGGCGGTCGCCGCCCTCGCCCTGGATCGGCTCGACGATGACCGCGGCGACCTCGTCCGGGTGGGCGTCGAGCGCCGCCTCGACCGCCTCGAGCGAGCGCGCCTCGGCGGCGCGGTTCTGCTCGGCGTGCGCCGCGAGGGGGAAATGGCTCGCGGGGAACGGCGCGACGGGCCAGTCGAACGCGGGGATGTCGAGCTTGTGGATCGGCTTGCTCCGCGTCGCGGAGAGGGCGCCCATGCTGCGGCCGTGGAAGCCGCCATCGAAGGAGAGCACCTTGAAGGCGTTCACGCCGGGCTGCCGGTTGAGCATGCAGGCGGCGAGGTCGCCGTCGCTCGGCTGCGCGCCGCCGCGCCGGCGCCGGGCGAGCCGGATGAACGCGGCCTTGAGCGCGTTCTCGACCGCCTCCGCGCCGGTCGTGAACGTGAAGACGCGCGTGTGCCCCTTCGGCGCGACGCGCATCAGCGTCTTCTCGACGAGATCGACCCACTCGGGCGCGGGCGCGACGCCGAGCGCGGAGCGGTAGCCGGCGCACCAGTCGAAGCGGCCGCTGCGCCACGCGGCGAGCAGGTCCGGGTGGTTGTAGCCGATGGGCACGGCGGCGATGTGCCCGTACACGTCGAGCAGCACGTTGCCGTCCACGTCGACCATGTAGTTGCCCAGGCTCTTGCGCGCGTCCTGGTAGAAGTGGATCGGTCGCGCGTCCTGGTAGCGATGGTGGCGGGCGCGGAGCGCCTCGGACGCAGGCCCCGGGACGGCGGTGCGCATCGAGGCGCGCTCGGGCTCGCCGGGGATGGGCGGGGGGATGTGGGTCGGGGCGTTCATGGTCGGACTCCAATGCAACGGGGGCGGCGGAGCGTCACGCGGATCCGTCGGTCGCGACGGCCGCCTGGACGCGCACAACGATCGATTTCGACGCGGGCGTGTGGCTCTTCTCGGCGATGCTGCCGAGCGGCACGAGCACGTTGGCCTCGGGGAAGTAGGCCGCGACGTTGCCGCGGGGGATCGTGTACAGCACGACGCGGAACGCGCGCGCGACGCGCTTCCCGTCGGAGAAGCGGCTCGTGACGTCGACGAGGTCCCCCTGGGCGAGGCCGCGCTCGGCCGCGTCCTCGGCGTTCATGAACACGACGCGGCGCCCGCCCCGGACGCCGCGGTAGCGGTCGTCGAGCCCGTAGATGGTCGTGTTGTACTGGTCGTGGCTGCGGATCGTCATCATCAGGAGCTCGCCCGGCTCGAGATCGTGCCGCGGGAGCGGGTGGATCACGAAGTTCGCCTTGCCGGTCTCCGTGCGGAACTCGCGCCGCGCCGCCGCGTTCGGCAGGGCGAAGCCGCGCGGGTCCCGGATGCGCGCGTTGAAGCCGTCGAACCCGTCGATCGTGCGCTCGATGAGATCGCGGATCCTGTCGTAGTCGGCGGTGAGCTCCTCCCACGGCACGCGCGAGCGCGCGCCCAGCGCCGCGCGGGCGAGGCCCGCGACGATGGCCACCTCGCTCCGCAGCAGCTCCGAGGCCGGCGGGAGGCTGCCGCGCGAGCTCGAGACGACGCCCATCGAGTTCTCGACGGTCACGAACTGCGGCCCGCCCGCCTGCGCGTCGCGCTCGGTGCGGCCGAGGCAAGGCAGGATGAGCGCGCGCCTTCCCGTCACGAGGTGCGCCCGGTTCAGCTTGGTCGAGACGTGCGCGGTGAGGTCGCACCGGGCGAGGGCGCGGGCGGTCAGCGCCGTGTCCGGCGTGGCCGAGAGGAAGTTGCCGCCCAGCGCGAAGAAGACGCGGGCGCGCCCCTCGGCCATCGCTGCGATCGCGGCGACGGTGTCGAGCCCGTGACGGCGCGGCGGCGAGAAGCCGAAGTTCTGCTCGATCCGATCGAGGAGCTCCGCGGGCGGGCGCTCCCAGATGCCCATCGTCCGGTCGCCCTGCACGTTGCTGTGCCCGCGCACCGGGCACGCGCCCGCGCCGGGCCGCCCGATGTTGCCGCGAAGGAGCAGGAAGCTCATCACCTGCTGGACGTTGGCCACGCCGTTCTGGTGCTGCGTGAGGCCCATGGCCCAGCACGCGATCGTGCGCTCGGAGCGCATCGCGATCTCGGCCGCCGCCCGGATCCGGTCGCGCGGGACCCCGCTCTGCGCGACGATGTCGTCCCAGGGCGCGCCGCGCACGGCCTCCGCGAACGCCTCGAAGCCGTGGGTGTGGCCCGCGATGAACGCGCGATCGAGCACGGCGCCCGGCCTCCGCGCCTCCTCCTCGAGCATCTCCTTGATGATCCCGGTGAAGAGCGCGACGTCGCCGTTGATGCGCACCTGGAGGAAGAGCGTCGAGAGCGGCACGCCCGAGCCCACGAGATCGAGCGGGTGCTGCGGGTGCTGGAAGCGCTCGTTGCCGGCCTCGGGGAGCGGGTTCACCGTCACGATCTCGCACCCGCGCAGCCGCGCCTCGCGCAGCGCCGAGAGCATGCGCGGGTGGTTCGTCCCCGGGTTCTGCCCGACGACGAAGATCGCGTCGGCCAGCTCGAAATCGTGGAGGGATACGGTCCCTTTGCCCACGCCGATGGCCTCGCGCAGGCCGACGCCGCTCGACTCGTGGCACATGTTCGAGCAGTCGGGCAGGTTGTTCGTCCCGAGCTCGCGCACGAAGAGCTGGTAGAGGAACGCCGCCTCGTTGCTCGTGCGGCCCGACGTGTAGAAGACGGCCTCGTCCGGCGAGCCGAGCGCGCGCAGCGACGAGGCGACGACGTCGAGCGCCTCGTCCCACGACACCGGGCGGTAATGCGACGCGCCCTCGTCGAGCAGCATCGGGTGGGTGAGCCGCCCCTGCTTGCCGAGCCAGTGGTCGGACTGCCGCGAGAGCGCCTCGACGCTGTGCTCCCGGAAGAACTCGGGCGTGACGCGGCGGAGCGTCGCCTCCTCGGCGACCGCCTTGGCGCCGTTCTCGCAAAACTCCGCGACCGAGCGCTTCTCCTCGGGCTCGGGCCACGCGCAGCCGGGGCAGTCGAAGCCCTCGCCCTGGTTCACGCGGAGGAGCGTGCGCACGGCGCGCGCGACCCCCATCTCGCCGACCGCGTGCCGGAGCGTCGCGCCGACCGCCGGGAGCCCGCCGGCCGCCGCGCTGCGCTCGCCGATCCGGGGCGCATCGGGCTCGAGCGGCGGCTCGGCCAGCACGTCGCGCGGCACGTCGCGGGCCGTCACGACGCGGCCTCCGCCGGGACCTCGACGCGCTCCCGGCCCGCGTACACGTTGAACCGCCCGTCGCGGGCGAAGCCGACGAGCGTCATCCCGTGCGCCGTCGCGAGCTCGGCGGCGAGGCTCGAAGGCGCGCCCACCGCGACCATCACGGGGATCGAGGCCCGCAGCGCCTTCTGCACGAGCTCGAACCCGGCGCGCCCGCTGACCATGAGCACCGCGCCCGGGTCCGGCAGCCGCCCGGCGAGCAGCGCGGCGCCGATCAGCTTGTCGACGGCGTTGTGGCGCCCGACGTCCTCGCGGAGATCGGCGAGCGCGCCGCCCGCGTCGAAGAGGGCCGCCGCGTGCAGCCCCCCGGTCCGCCCGAACACCGCCTGCGCGCCGCGGAGCCGCGCGGCGAGGCCGTGCACGACGCCTGGGGCGAGCCGGGGGACGCCGCGCGCGAGCGGCGAGGGCGGCGCGAGCGCCGCGACGTCGATCGACGCCTTGCCGCAGACGCCGCAGCTCGCGCTCGCGACCGCGAGGGCGCGCTCGGTCCGGCCGAGATCGACGATCACGTCCTCGCCGAGCGTGACGCGGACGAGGTCGCCCGAGGGGCCGAGGGCCTCCTCGACGGCGACCACGTCGGCCGCGCCGGAAATGACGCCCTCGGCGAACAGGAGGCCGACCGCGAGCTCGCGGTCGTTGCCGGGCGTGCGCATCGTGATGCCGAGGCGGCGCCCTTCGCGCCCCGCCGCGCCGCTGGCGCGCGCGACGACGACGATCTCGAGCGGCTCTTCGACGGCGAGCAGATCTTCGGCGTCCGAGGCGATCTCGTCCGTGATCCTGCGGATCGAAACGGTGGTGGTGCTTGACGGCATGGCGGCGTGTCCGGCGCTCTCAATCGTAGCCCGCGGCGACCCGCCGGGCAGGATTCGCGTGGAGCCGCCCGCCTGGCCGCCACCAACCGCGTTCCGACGCGCCCCGGGCGGAGCCCTCGCAGGGGTCTCCGCCGGACAGCTGGCGCCTGTGACGAGTCGCGGAGCCCCGGGGACGCCTCACCCCGACGATGCCGAGGACCACACCGCGCGGAGCCTCTCGAGCTCCCGCTCCGGCAGGTCGAGCGGCGCCTTGCCGCGCCACGCCGGCGGGAACAGCGGCATCACCGCGCTCCGGAGCACCGGCGCGAACCCCGCGACCTCCGCCGGCCCCCGCGGGATCCGGATCAGAGGCACGCGCTCGCCCGGGAACGCCGCGAGGCGCGCGAGCGCGTTCTCGCGGATCGGCGCGAGCTCGCTCGGGCTCACCTCGCGCGCGTGGACGGCCTGGTAATGGCGCAGAAACGACTCGGCCCGGGCGCGGGGAATGTCGTCGCGCTCCTCCTCGCCGACCTGGCGCACCACCGCGAGCAGCGGCAGCGGCACCGGCGTGACGCCGAGCGCCGCGGTGTCGCGAAAATCCGGCTGCGCGTACGGGAGCACGTCCGGCGGGACGATCGCGAACCCCGCGCGCCCGTACGCGATGAGCCGCACCACCGTGTCGCGGTCGTCCGGGTCGACGGCCTCCATCTCCGCGGCGAGCATCACCTCCGCGCCATCGCCGCCGGCCCTCTGGCCCCCTGCGAGCCCCGCGCCCTCGATCGCCCGGCGCGCGAGCGCGACGGGCGCCGCGCGCAGCAGGGCGGCGAGCCCGGTGCGGCGGAAGGCCGGCAGGACGAGCGCGTGCGACAGGAGCGCCACGCAGCGCCGCGCCGCGCGGTCCAGCGTGACGTAGCAATCGCGCACGCCGGCGAGGTGCCCCTCCGCGTCCCGCGCGAGCAGCAGGTGGTACGTCGCCGTGATGGGCGCCCCCGCGTCCGTGTGCGCCCCGGTGAGCCACGCCCAGAGCACCTCGCGGCGCTCGAGCTCGCCCTTCGGCCCGAAGACCGCGTCGAGCGCCCGGTAGCCCTCGTCGAACGCCGCGCCGTCCTGCGCCTCGTCCACGGAGAACTGCGCGAGCGCCCGCGCGACCTTCTCCGGCCCCTCCCCCGGGCAGACGTCGCGCGGATCGACGATCATCCGGCCATCTCGCGCAGCACCGCGTCGAAGACGCCGATCGCCTCGTCGACCTCCGAGACCGTCGTGATGAGGTGCGGCCGCAGCCGCACCGAGCGCGTCCCCGTGTAGCTCGCGAACACCCCGCGGCGGAGCGCGCGTGAGAGGAAATCGTCCCGCGCCGCGGTCGTCGGCAGGTCGAACGCGAGCAGGAAGCCGCGGCCGCGCGGCTCGCTCGCGAGCGCGGGGTAGCGCTCACAGAGCTCCTCGAGCCGCGAGAGGAAGTGGCGGCCCGTCGCGCGCACGTTGCCGAGCAGGTCCTCGGACTCGATCGCGCGGAGCGTCGCCAGCGCAATCGCGGACCGCGCGCGGTCGCCGTTGCGCGTCTGGTACATGCGCCCGAACTGCGCGACGTCGTACGCGCTCGTCGCGAAGAACCCGCCCATCTGCATCTTCTTCCCGAAGCACATGAGATCGGGCGGGCGCGGCAGCTCGAGCTGCTCGTGCGCCCAGAGCGTGCCGGTGATCCCCATGCCGGTCTGCACCTCGTCCAGGATGAACGCCGCGCCCGCCTTCCCGGCGAGCTCCTGCGCGCGGCGGAAGAAGGCCGCGCTCGCGTGCCGATCGCCCCCCTCGGACTGCACGGGCTCGACGATCAGGGCGGCCACCCGACCGCCGTGCGCGTCGAGGATCCGCTCGAGCGCGGCGAGGGCCTCCGCCTCGGCGCGGTCGTTCTCGTCGGCGAAGCGCGCCAGCGGGAAGCGGCTCGCGGGGAACGGCGCCGTCGGCCAGGGGAACGCGGGCAGGTCGGCCTTGTGGATCACCTTCGAGTGCGTGGCGGACATCGGCCCGAGGCCCCGGCCGTGGAACGCGCCGGCGAACGACACGACCACCGCGTCGGTGCCCGCGTTGTCGAGGATGCTCTTCTGCAGCTCCTCCGGCAGCTCGAGCGGGTTCCTCGGCAGCCCCGCGGCCTCCCGCCGGCGCTCGCCATGCCGGATGAACGCCGCCTTGATCGCGGACTCGACGCCCTCGCCCCCCGCGTCCACGCAGAAGACGCGCGCCATGCCGCGCGGCGCGAACCGCTGCTCGAGCGCCTCGACGAACTCGAACCAGGCCGGCGTCGTCACGAACGGCGTCGACGTCGGGTTCGCGACGGCACGGATGAAGGCCTCGCGGTGCGCGACCTCGACCAGCGCGGGGTGGTTGTAGCCGAGCGCCCCGAGCGCGAAGTTCGCGAACAGGTCCAGGAACACGTTGCCGTCCACGTCGACGAGCGAGCACCCGCGGCTCGCGATGTCGTCCATCACGACCGCGCGGTACCTCGACTGCATGTCGAAGCCGCCGCGCGCCATCCAGGCGCGCGCCTTCGGCCCGGGCAGCTCGGTGACGACTCTTCGCGGAGGGACGGACGGGAGCGTGGGGCGATCGGAGAAATCCATAGGCAACGCGAGTATCCCGCACGCCGGGGCGCGTGTCATCGCCGCTTGCCGCGCCCGGGTGCGCGGGTTTACGACGGGGGCATGGGTGACACGCGCGAGACGGTGAAGAGCCTTTGGATCGACAACGCCGAGAGGGAGGCGCTCTCGGGCGAGACGTTCGAGACCGCGAACCCCGCGACGGGCGGGGCGCTCGCGCGGCTCGCCCGCGGCCGCCGCGAGGACGTCGACGCCGCCGTGGCGTCCGCGCGCGCGGCGTTTCCGCGCTGGGCGGCGATGGATCCGAACGAGCGCGCGCGCATCCTGTGGAAGGCGGGGGAGCTGATCCTCGCGCGGTGCGAGGAGCTTTCGCGGCTCGAGGCGCTCGACACGGGCAAGCCGATCACGGCCGCGCGGACGATCGACGTGCCGCGCACGGCGGACACGTTCTTCTACTTCTCCGGGTGGGCGACGAAGCTCGGCGGCGAGACGATCCCGGTGCGGGGTCCGTTCCTGAACTACACCGTGCGCGAGCCGCTCGGCGTCATCGGCGCGATCATCCCCTGGAACTTCCCGCTGTTGCTCGCGGCGCGGAAGGTGGCGCCCGCGCTCGCGGTGGGCAACGTGGTGGTCGTCAAGCCGCCGGAGGAGGCGAGCCTCACGACGCTGGAGCTGGCGCGCATCCTCGCGGAGGCGGGGGTGCCGCCGGGCGTCGTCAACGTCGTCACGGGGCACGGCGAGGAGGCGGGGGCTGCGCTCGTCGAGCACCAGGGCGTCGCGAAGATCTCGTTCACGGGCGGCACGGAGACGGGCAGGACGATCATGCGCGCGGCGGCGGGCACGCTGAAGAAGGTGTCGCTGGAGCTGGGCGGCAAGAGCCCCAACATCGTCTTCGCGGACGCGGACGTGGAGAGCGCCGCGAAGGCGGCGGTGACGGCCATCTTCTACAACCAGGGCGAGCTCTGCACGGCGGGGAGCCGGCTCCTCGTGGAGCGGTCGGTGCACGACCGCGTGCTGGAGGTGGTCACGAGCGGCGCGCGCCGGCTGGTCCCTGGCGATCCGCTCGATCCGTCGACGCAGATGGGCCCCCTCGTCTCGGAGGCGCACTTCACGAAGGTGCTCGGCTACATCGACCGTGGCGCGGCCGAGGGGGCGCGCCGCGAGACCGGCGGGCGCCGCGAGGGCCCGGGGTTCTTCGTCGAGCCGACGGTGTTCTCGGCGGTCTCCCCGTCGATGGCCCTCGCCCGCGAGGAGATCTTCGGCCCCGTGCTGGCGGTCCTGCCCTTCGACGACGTGGAGGAGGCCGCGCGCGTCGCGAACGCGACCGAGTTCGGCCTCGCGGCGGGCATCTGGACGCGCGACGTCGGCAAGGCGCACGCGCTGGCCGCGCGCCTCTCGGCGGGCACGGTCTGGATCAACACGTACAACCGCTTCGACGCGGCGAGCCCGTATGGCGGATACAAGCAGTCCGGCTTCGGGCGGGAGAACGGCCGCGCGGTGCTCGACGAGCTGACGCAGCTCAAGTCGGTCTGGGTCTCTCTCAGCTGAGCGGGGCTCACCCGCACAGGAGACGGGCCCAGATCGGCGTTTTCGGCGCGCAGGCGTACTCACGTACGCCGAGCACCGAAAACGTCGAGAGGGGGCCTGTATCCGAAGCGGGTGAGCCCCGCTCGCGGCCGACTACTTCGGCGGGGGCGGGGCCTCCTTCGTGCCAGGGGCCGGGGGCTGCGCGCCGCCCTGAGTCCCTGTCGCGCCCGCGCCCGCCGGGCCGAGCTTCTGCGAGAGCGCCTCCGCGTCCTTCAGGTGCTTCTCGATCGTCGGCCGGAGGTCCTTCTCGACCATCGCCTTCAGATCGGCGTTCTTCGCGTTCGGCAGCGCCTTCCTGTCGAGGAAGTCGAGCGTGTTCTGGTGATCCTTGATCATCGTGGCCACGAACTGCTGATCGAAATCGGCCCCTTGCAGCGCCTTCAGCTGCTCGAGCGCGCTTTGCGTCTCCTCGGTGAGCTGCTTGCTCTTGTCCGAGTCCGCCGCCGTGATACCGAGCTTCTTGACCAGCTTGGCCTGCTTCGCCTTCGCCTCGGTGTGGTGCTGGGCGATGACCTTGGCATAGGCCTTCACGTCCTTGCTCTTGGCCTTCGTCTGCGCGAGCTGGGCCTCGTCGATCTCCTTCTTGTTCGAGGCGTCGAGCACGGCGAGGATCTGCTCGTCGGTCAGCGGCGCCTCGGCCGGGGCGCTGGGCGTCGTCTCCGGCTGCGTCGTCCCCGCCTGCGGCTCGGTGCCGGGCGGCGGAGCCGGCGGCGTCGCGGGAGGGGTCGCCTCCGGCAGCGGCGGGGCGGCGGTCGGGGCCGGCTCCGGTGGTGCTTCGTTCGTGCTCGGGCTGCTCGCCGGGGGCGTGTTGGAGCAGCCGACGCCGACAGCGAGACCGATCGTCAGGACGAGAGCGTTGCGCGATGCAACCATGGGTAAAGACCTCCTCACGTGGATTCGAGTGCCGGCCCCCGTGCAAGATCCGGTGCACGGCACGGGCGCCCCCTTTTCTCCCGGATCCACGCGACTGCCCCCTCCCCGCTGTGGCAAGTTGCCACGGGAGTGAGCGAATCTGCCTCATCAGTCCGCTCAGGAGGATGCCTGTGGCGGACTCGACGGTTGCGCGGCGGTGCTGTCGCACGACAGCCCCGGTAAGGCCGCGCGGCACGGCGCGATGACCTCGGTGAGCACCTCGCGGCGCAGCGCCCCGAGCGCGCGCGCCGGGAGCAGGCCGAGCGCCTCGTGCACGCCGGGCCCGGGGGCCGGGTCGGCGGCGTAGCGGGCGGCGGCGCGGGAGAACGCGCGGTCCGCCGCGGAGCGCGCCGGCTCGCCGAACGTCGCGAGCATCCACGAGAGCGCCCTCCACGAGAGCGCCGCGTGCCGCTCCTCGTCGGCGGCGATGCGCGCGAGCGTGGCCGCGAGCGCCGGATCTGCCGCGCGCTGCGCGATCTCACGGCCCTCCGCCGCGCCCAGCGCCTCGCCAACGCAACCCTCCTCGACGAGCGCCTCCACCACCTCGGCGACGCCGGCGCCGAGCGGCGCCGTGGCCGCCTCGAGCAGCGGCCCGGGGCCGATGGCCCGGCCGGCGAGGCGGGAGGCGACGCCGTAGGCGAGGCGCGCGTGCTCCACCTCGTCGAGCGCGGCGCGGTGCGCCTCGCCGACGAGGGCGGCCGGCGCGCCGAGGGCGAGGAGCTGGAGGGAGAAGCGGGCGAAGCTCGCGACGGACGCGTGCTCGAGCGCGGCGACAGCGACGTAGTGCGCCGCGGCGAGCTCGCGCACCTCGGGCGAGAGGGACGCGGCATCGAGCTCGGCGGGAGCGCGCCAGTCGTCGCGCGCGGCGCCCTGCGCGGCGCGCGGCCGGCCGTCGACGACGAACGGGCGGCCGATGGCGCAGGAGATCCCGGCGCACTCCCAGCGCACGCGCTCTGCCTCCGGGTCGGTGACGACGCAGGCGGCGCCGCGGTTCTCGTCAGAAGATCGGCAGTCCGCGTCGCTCAGGCAGGTATCTTCCTTGGTGCGGCAGGCGAGCGTGACCTGCTCCCAGCAGCCGTTGAAGTACGCCGACAGGCCGCAGGTGCTGCCGGGGCAATCGGCGTCGACCGAGCAGAGGGCCTTTGCGCAGACGGAGTGCTGCTCTCGGAGGGCGCCTGTCCCCTTGCACACGCAGGCCTCGGACGCGCCGCACTCCGCGTCGCTCTCGCAGGCGTACTCGCAGCCGCAATACGCGCCTATCTGCCCGACCGAGCTCACGCACTTTCCGCGGGGTCCCTCCTTGCAATCGGCGTCCGTCCTGCACTGGAACGTCCGCTCCGTGCCGCTGCACGCGCTCTGGTCGATGGTCGCGTCGCACCGGACCCGCGTGGCGCGGTGCACGGTGCCGTCCCGCTCCTCTACCCAGCCCACGCCGCGCGGCGGCCGGGGCGCGGACTGGCCCGGCTCTTCCGGGACGCCGGCGTCGCGAGGCGTGGCCTGCGGCTCGCCGAGCGTGACGACTGCGATCTCGGGGCTCTTCGCGTTGGAGCAGCCGGCGGCGCCGGCGGCGAGGAGGAGGGTCATGCGGAGCGAGCGGTGGCGTTCCATTCGCGGCAGGGTAGCAGAGGGGCGCGCGAGGCCGGACCGGCCGGCTCGCGGCGGCGCCGTCGCGGTGCGAGTGCGCTTCAACCGAGTCAAGCGGTTCGGGCCTGGACATCGATGCTCGCCGGACGTGCCGCGAAGCGCGCACCCTCGCCCGGTGCACAGCCCTCTCCGGGATTCCACGCCAGAGCGAGCCGTCTCGGCGACTCGTGCCAGGTTTTCTGAGGGGTCCAGTCTTCGATTCGTCGGAACACCCGCTCGGAGCCGAGCGACTCTCCCTGATCCATCTTCGGCGGGGCTGTCCCGGCGCGCTCGTCCCTCAGACCGTCCGGAGCCGAGCAGCGAGATCAGCCGTTTTGCGGAGACATGGGCGCGCAGCATGGCGCGAGGCCGCGCGCTGCTGCGCAGGACGCGGCGGCTACCTCCTGGCCCTGCGCCCGATCCCGCGCGCGTCGCGCCCGATCGGCTCGCCCAGCTCGAACGCCGGCTCGCCGGTCCTCGCCGGCGGCGCTTGCGGCTCGCCCGCCTCGAGCGGGCCGTGCGCGTTCTCGGCGTCGGCGATGGATGGATAGCGCTCCACGTCGCCGTCGACCCGGAAGCCCCCCTCGCGCGCCGGGCGCACGACGCGGCCGAGGACAAGCCCCTCATCCCAGATGCCGCCGTGTTCGACCGCGATCGCGGCGCCTACGGCCACCTCGGAGAGCCGCGAGAGCGCGCCGTCCGGCCGCTTCGGCGTGGGCCGCCAGCGCAGGATCGTGTCCTCGTGAAGCACGACCACCGCGCGCTCGCCGGGCAGCTCCGAGATCCCGAGGGAAAAGCGCACGCGGTGCCCCGGTGCCCCAGAGCCTACGCCGCGCCCGCCGCGGGCAGCGCTCTCCGCCTCGTCGATCGCGGCGAGCAGCTCCGGTTGCTGTTCCTCGAGCGGAGCCATGCGCCGTGTCCTCCTCCGCGGATCTCGGACGAGGTCGCCGCGCCGTCAAGCCCGCTCCGTCGCCCGCCCCCTCGCGCGCGCCTGCTCGGACGGCGCGTGTTCTCCAGACTCCAGCGCGCGCAGCGCTCACCCCTCGCGCAGCGCGCGACCCCCGCGGCGCACAGCGAGGAACGCACGGCGAGGATCGGGATCGCACGGCGCTCCAGGCGAGCAGGGCTCCAGTCGAACGCCGCCCTGGACGGTGGTGGCCACCGCCGTGTCCGACGCTTGACGTCCCCCGGACCTCCGCCCATCCCTCGCCCGATGGTGTCGTTCGATCCGTTCCCCGTCCTGATGACACCGCGCCTCCGCCTCCGCGCGATCGAGCCCGCCGATGCCGCGACCATCCTCCGCATCCACTCCGACCCGGAGGTGACGCGCTACTTCGGCCGCGCGCCCGACAGCTCGCTGGCCGACGCGGAGCAGCGCATCGCTTCCATCCTCGCCGAGATCCGCGACGCCACATCCATCCGCTGGGGCATCACCCTCCACGAGAGCGGAGAGCTCATCGGGACCACGGGTTTCTGGCGCTGGCACAAGCCCCATCGCTGGGCGGAGATCGGCTACGAGCTGCTGCCCGCGCTCTGGAACCGGGGCATCATGACCGAGGCGCTGCGCGCCATGCTCCCCTTCGGATTCGACGTGATGGACCTCCACCGCATCGAAGCGCACATCGATCCCGAGAACCGCGCCAGCATGCGCGTCCTGGAGCGGCTCGGCTTCGTGCGGGACGGGCTGCTCCGCGAGAACTGGTATTACAACGGGCGGTACACCGACACCGCGATCTACGGGCTCCTGCGCCGCGACGCCGGCGGCGCCGCGAGGTGACCCGAGATCGCCCGAGCGGCCTGCGCGCGCTCCCCTCCCGCGCTACCTCGGCGCCGGCGCCCCCCTGCTGCCCGGCGGCGCCGCGGTCCCGGCCTCGCCCTTGCGCGCCAGGTTCAGCTGGATCCGCGCGGGGGACTCCGACGTGATCTCCACCGTCTGCGAGACGCCGTCGCTCGATCGCACGTCGACCGAGAGCGACACCCCCGGCATCGGCCGCGCGATGACCTGGCTGCCCACGCCGAGCACCACGCCGTTCAGCCGCACGACCGCGGCGCTCGGCTCGATCTGCACCGCGATCGGATCCACGAGCGACCGCTGATCCCTCGGCCGGCTCAGCGCGACGAACATGAGCGAAGCCACCGCGACGCCCGTGGACACCGAGGCCACGAGCCACGGCAGCGCCACCGGGCGCAGCGCGTCGCCGCCGGCGCGCATCAGCCCGCCGAGCCCCCGCCGCGGCTCTGACCGCACGCTCCGCCGCCCCTCGGAGGGCGGCCCCGCCGACAGCGTCGCGCCCGGCTTCGGCCGCCACCCCGCGCGCTGCTGCGGGGCGACGGCGGCCGCGATGCGCTGCCGCTCCTCCTCCATGCTCTCCCCGCAGCGCTCCAGGAGGAGCTCCGCCACGTGCGCGGGCGTCACCACGCCCGACCTGCGCATGAGGAAATCTTCGAGCACGCTCGCCATCTCGCCCGCCGTCTGGAAGCGCTTCCGCGGATCGCGCGCGAGCGCCTTCACGATGATCTCCTCCAGATCACGCGGGCAATGCGGCGCGATCAGCGTGGGCCGCGGCGGCTCCGGCACCCCGGTCTGCGGCAGCACGAGGTCGTGCAGCACCTGGAACGGGAGCGCGCCCGTCACCGCCTCGAAGAGCACCACGCCGAGCGAGAAGATGTCCGAGCGGCGATCGACCGGCTGGCCCTGCGCCTGCTCCGGCGACATGTACTCGCCCTTGCCCTTGATCTCGCCCGTCTGCGTCGTGTCGCCCAGGCGCTCGAACGCCTTCACGATCCCGAAATCGGCCACCTTCACCGTGCCGTCGCGATCGATGAGGATGTTCTGCGGGCAGACGTCGCGGTGCACGATGCCGAGCGGCTCCCCGCGATCGTCGTGGAGGTCGTGCGCCGCGTGCAGCCCGTGCGCCGCGTCGGCCACGATGCGCGAGGCGATCGCCGGGGAGAGCGGCATCGGACGGAGGCCCGGCCGGAGCAGCTGCTGCATCGTCTGCCCGTCGATCCACTCCATCACGAGGAAGAGCACGCCGTCCGTGTCGCCGAGGTCGAGGATCTCGACCACGTTGCGGTGGTGGATCTTCGAGGCGAGGTTCGCCTCGTCGAGGAACATGCGCTGGAACTGCGGATCGCGCGCGAGCGCCGGGATGAGCGTCTTCAGCGCGACGACCTTGTGAAAGCCGCGGGAGCCCTCCATGCGCGCGGCCCAGACCTGCGCCATCCCGCCCTCGCCGATGAGGCGCAGGAGCTCATATCGCCCGAGACGCTGCCCCGGAGCGGGGTCCTCGGAGATCCGCATGGCTCACCAGATGCTGGTGCTCGGGGAGCCGCGCCCGCGGTCCCCAGGAGCAGCCCGGCCGCGGGTCGCGGCCCCTCTCTCCAGACGATCACCATAGCCAAGCGCGACCGCGCCGGAAAGGCTCGTGTGGCGCGCCCGCGCCCGCGACGCCTCGATCCCGGCGTCCGCGATGCCCGCGGCGCCCCGCGCGACCTTCTCCACTTCCACCTCCACCTCCACCTCCACTTCCACTTCCCCTCGCCCGCGATCCGCGTCGCTCCCACGCCTCGCCCCTGCTATGGCCGGAGCACGATGACGAACGCGACAAGCGCTCCGCCCGCCCGCGCGGACCGGGCCCCCGCCTCCAAAGCCCTGTTCGACCGCGCCGCCGCCGTCCTGCCGGGCGGCGTGAACAGCCCCGTGCGCGCCTTCCGCGCCGTCGGCGGCGACCCCCTGTTCATCGCGCGCGCCCAGGGCGCGCGGCTGTTCGACGCCGACGGGGCCGAGTACATCGACTACGTCGGCTCCTGGGGGCCGGCCATCCTCGGCCACGCGGACCCCGCCGTCATCGAGGCCGTCCGCGAGGCCGCCCTCGGCGGACTCTCGTTCGGCGCGCCGACCGAGCTCGAGGTCCGCTTCGCCGAGAAGATCCGCGAGCTCTACCCGAGCATCGACATGCTGCGCTGCGTCTCGAGCGGCACCGAGGCCACGATGAGCGCCATCCGCGTCGCGCGCGGCTTCACGCGCCGCGACGCCATCATCAAGTTCGAGGGCTGCTACCACGGCCACGCTGATCACCTGCTCGTCAAGGCGGGCAGCGGGCTCGCCACCTTCGGCGCCCCCGACTCCGCCGGCGTCCCCGAGAGCATCGCCCGCACCACGCTGTCCTTGCCCTACAACGACCCGGCCGCCCTCGAGGCCGCCTTCGCCGCGCGCGGCGGCGACATCGCCGCGGTCATCCTCGAGCCCGTGGTCGGCAACATGGGCTGCGTCCCGCCGGAGCCCGGGTTCCTCGCCCTCGTCATCGACCTCTGCCGCAAGCACGGCTCGCTCTCGATCTTCGACGAGGTGATGACCGGCTGCCGCCTCGCCCGCGGCGGCGCGCAGGAGCGCTTCGGCCTCCGGCCGGATCTGACGACGCTCGGCAAGATCGTCGGCGGCGGCATGCCCCTCGCGGCCTACGGCGGCCGCGCCGACGTGATGCGCGTCGTCTCGCCGCTCGGCCCCGTGTACCAGGCGGGCACGCTCAGCGGCAACCCGCTCGCGGTCACGGCGGGGCTCGCGACGCTCGATCGCCTCACGCCCGCGCTCTACGAGCGGCTCGAGAAGCTCGGCGCTTCCCTCGAGGCGGGCCTCCGGGCCGCCGCCGAGGGCGCCGGCGCGGCCGCGTGCGTCCAGCGGGTCGGCTCGATGATCACGCTGTTCTTCACGAAGGGCCCGGTCCGCTCCTGGGCCGACGCCGCCACGTCCGACACGAAGCGCTTCAGCGCCTTCCACGCGGCGATGCTCGCGCGAGGCGTCTACTGGCCTCCGTCGCAGTACGAGGCGGCGTTCCTGAGCGGCGCGCACTCGGAAGAGGACATCGAGCGGACGATCGCCGCCTGCCGCGAGGCGCTCGCGGCCTGAGGCCGCGCCGGCCTTTCCCAGGAGGACCCCCGCGACGGCGGGGCCAGGACGGCGAAGGGCCGACCGCCGCGGCGATCGGCCCTTCTGCGCCGGCGCGCTCGAACGGTCCTCGGAGCGTGTCAGCCGGCCGCGCGGACCCAGCCGTTTCTGTAGTAGTTGCCGCGGGCGGTCGGCCAGAGCAGGCAGTTCGTCGCCGATCCCGGCACCGTGTACACATACGTGTTCGGCTCCGGGTCCGCCCCCACCCACCCGATCTCGCGGAGCGACACGACGATCTCGATCGTCCCGTCGCCGTTCACGTCGGCGAGCGTCGGCACCGGCATCGCGCCGAGCCGCGGCAGCGGGATCTGGTGGAGGATCGTGCCGCCGGCGTCGAGGACGAAGAGGTGGCTCCTGCCCTCCTCGGTCGAGTAGGTGTTGAACACGACCTCGGGGATGCCGTCGCCCGACAGATCCCCGACCACGACGCCGCCCGTGAGCACCTGCGTGTCGTCCGTGTAGGTGACGTCCCAGAACTCGGTCTTGTCGGCGTAGACCGCGTGGATCCGCCCGTCCAGGCCCGCGAAGATCATCTCGGGCCCGGCGTGCGTCGCGTCGAGATCGGCCACGGTCACCTGCTGCGTCATGGCCACGATGTTGCCGCCGAGATCCTCGCCGCCGGACAGGTAGTCCGAGGCGTAGAACGGGCTCTCCCACCCCTCGATGCGGCTCGCGTCGTTGCGGACCACCCACAGGCCGACGCCCTGGGACTGGTCATTCATGGCGACGTCCTCGGCCGCCGCGAGCATGATGATCTCCGGCGTGCCGTCGCCGTCGAGGTCCGCGATCGCAGGGGCCGAGTTCTTGAAATAGGCCTGCAGGTCCCTGCTGTCGCCGAAGCCCTGCTTCGCAAGCTCGAGATCGTGCATGTACCGCACGCCCGGCGTCTTCGGGCGGCCCTCGAACATGGGATTCGCGTCGAAGGCCTCCCCCGTGCCGTGATAGAACCCGGCATAGGAGTTATCCATCGGCGAGACGATGTCCTGCGATCCATCGCCGTCGAGATCACCGATGGCCAGGTTCTGGTCGTAGCCGCCCACGATCCAGCACTCGGCGTCGTCGCTGCGGCGCGCGTCGCAGCCGATCGTCTCGCTCTCGATCGGCGGGAAGCCCGCGACCGCCGACCCGCTCGCGTGGAAGGCCATCAGGATGTCGGAGTAGTCGGGGGACCTGTCGGTGCTCGCGGCGACGACGTCGAGCTGACCGTCGCCGTCGATGTCGCCCGCGGCGAGGGAGCGGATCTCGTCGTTCCAGGTGACGGGCCAGCCGCTCACCAGCCGGCCGCTCGCGTCGAGCATGTAGATCGTGGTGCGCGCCGCGAAGACCACCTCGAGCTGCCCGTCGCCGCGGAAGTCCGCGACGATCGGGCTCGCCCAGATGCGGCCGTTCTCACGCGCCTCGTTGTACCGCCACTTCTGCTCGCCGTCGGGGCCCCAGACGACGACGTTGCCGTTGTGCGTCACCAGGATCTCCTGCTCGCCGTCGCCGTCGAGATCGGCGACCACCGGCGACCCGAGCCACGCGCTCTCGTCGTCGTCGGACAGCTGGAGGAGGAGCTGGGGCTCCGCGACGTCGGAGGAGCCGCTCGACGCCGGAGCGCACGACGCGGCGGCCGGCAGCGGCTTGGAGCCCCCACCGACGGGGGGGCGGTAGCCACCGGAGCCAGAGGAGCCGCTGCCGCTGCCGCTGCCGCTGCCGGTGGTGGGAGAGGAGCCGTCGAGGTTGCCGAGCTGCCCTTCGCAGGCCGCGAGGGCGAGGACACTGGTGAAGAGAGCGATTCTACCGGGAATTACAAAACCTCGGTTGGAGACAAGGGAGTTCATCATGCCAGGGAGCTTACCAGCGCTCCGGGCCCTACAAGGAGGTGGAAGCGGAAAATTGACGCAGTCACGCACACGCCGAACGGTACGTTACGCTCCTCCTTCTGGCGCGCAGGTGGCACACGTCATTGCAGGAGGGAGGCAAGTACACGTTCGTGACGTAGCGCGCACGCGCTCCACCCCCGTTCCCGTTCCCGTTCCCCACCTCCGCTCGCGCCCCCGCGCGACGTCGGAGGCGCATGGCGGGGGTATGGGTGCGGGTAGGTGCTGTGCTAGGCTCCGCCGCCATGAACGTATCGCGACGGCTTTGGATTGCTGGCGCCGCATGTGCCCTCCTGATGGGGACGACGGCGCTTGGCTGCAGCTCGAATCCCGCGCCCAAGACGGCCAAGGTGCAAGCCGGTGACATGCCCGAAGGCGGCGACTGGACGGGGGTCTATTACAGCGAGCTCTACGGCTACCTGCACCTCGTGCAGGACAACGACGCCATCGAGGGGCGCTGGATCCGTCCCGTCAAGGATCGCTGGGGCGTGCTGCACGGGACGGTGACAGGCGACCTCATCAAGTTCACGTGGACCGAGCACACCATCGGCGCGATCGGGCAGAGCGCGACCAAGGAAGGCCGGGGGTACTTCAAGTACACGCGGCCGGATGGCGAGAACGTCGACGATCGGCTGGCGGGCGAGATCGGCCGCAACAAGGACGAGGTCGGCGAGCCCTGGGAAGCGGTCAAGCAGCGCAACATGCTCCCGGATCTGAAGTCGATCGGGGGCTCCGGCGCCTCCGACATGGGCGGCGGCGACTGGGACAGCGCGAACCAGGAGGAAGGCGCGCCCGAGCCGCCCGCCGCTCCCTCCGACGAAGCACCTGCCGAGCCCCCCGGCCTCTGACATAACAGCCCCCGATGACCCAACCGCAGCCTCGAGGCATTCAGTTCCGCGAACCCCCCATCTTCGAGCGTGGCACGCCGGGAAGGACCGGCGCGTCGCTCCCCCCGCTCGACGTGCCCGAGGTCGAGCCCGCCGCCCACTACGGCGCGCTCGCCCGCAAGGAGCCAGCCGGCCTGCCGGAGGTGAGCGAGCCGGAGGCCTTCCGGCACTTCATCCGGCTCTCGCAGTGGAACTTCTGCATCGACGGGCAGATGTACCCGCTCGGGTCGTGCACGATGAAGTACAACCCGAAGATCAACGAGTGGGCCGCGCGCATCCCCGGCTTCGCGAAGCTGCACCCGATGACGCCGGACGAGCTCAGCCAGGGCTCGCTCGAGGTGATGTGGCGCCTGCAGGAGGCGCTCTGCGAGGTCAGCGGGATGGACGGCTGCTCGCTGCAGCCCTCCGCGGGCGCGCAGGGCGAGCTCGCCGGGCTGATGATGATGCGGGCGTTCCACGAGTCGAAGGGGCGCTCGCCGAGGAAGGTGTTCATCCCGGAGAGCGCCCACGGCACGAACCCGGCGAGCTGCGCGCTCAACGGGCTCGTGGCCGTCCGGATCGAGAAGACCGCCGACGGCATCACCCACCCCGAGCAGGTCCTCGCCGCGATCGAGCGCGAGGGGTCGGACGGCGACGTCTGCGGGCTGATGATCACGAACCCGAACACCCTCGGGGCCTACGAGACGCACCTGCCGGCGATCATCAAGCTCATCCACGACAAGGGCGGGCTCGTGTACGGGGACGGCGCGAACACGAACGCGATCATGGGGCACGCGCGCCCGGGCGACGTCGGCATGGACGTCATCCACATCAACCTGCACAAGACGTTCACGACCCCGCACGGCGGCGGCGGCCCCGGCTCCGGGCCGGTCTGCTTCAAGAAGCACCTGGAGCCGTTCCAGCCCTCGCCCGTCCTCGTGCGGCGCGGCGACGCCTTCGCGTGGGACCGCGATCGGCCCCAGAGCGTCGGGCGGCTCCGGGCCTTCACGGGCAACTTCGGGATGTTCATCCGGGCGTACACGTACATCCGCGAGATGGGCGGCGACGGCCTGACGGCGGCGAGCAGCCTCGCCGTGCTCAACGCGCGCTACCTGTGGGCCAAGCTGAAGGACCACTACCTCGCGCCGGTGCCGCAGCCGTGCATGCACGAGGTGGTGCTCTCCGACAGCCAGCTGGAGAAGGAGACCGGGGTCAAGACGCTCGACGTCGCCAAGCGGCTGCTCGACTACGGCTTTCACGCGCCCACCGTCTACTTCCCGCTGGTCGTGCCCGGCGCCCTGATGATCGAGCCGACGGAGACGGAGACCCGCGAGACCCTCGACGAGTTCGTGGCCGCGATGCTCAGCATCCTCAAGGAGGCGCAGGAGACGCCGGAGGTCGTGAAGCAGGCGCCCCACGGCACGGTGGTCGGCCGCCTCGACGAGGCCCGCGCCGCGCGCCAGCCGCGCCTGCGATGGACGAAGGCCTGAGCTCCCCGGAGGAGGCGGCCCGCGGTCGGCCTCCTCCGGCGGGCGGCGCCGGCCGCGCGCGCCAAATTCGCGAATCTCCGCCAGACGCGACTACAATGAGCGCCGAGGGACCGCAGTGAGGCACCTCACGGGACGAGCGACGCGTGGCCGATACCGTTGAGAACGAAGGCGACATCGAGACGATCAGCCAGACCACCCCGGTCTCGGTCGGAGACGCCGTGCGCCTCGTGTTCCGCGCCTACGACGAGGCGACCCCGCCGTTCAACATCAAGATCCGCTCCCCCTCCGGGAAGATCATCATCGAGCGCGTGCTGCGCGATCTGCCCACCGGCAAGCCGCAGAGCGCCTCGCCCGTCGAGTTCAGCGCGTCGTCCCCCGGCGAGTACAAGATCGAGATCAAGCAGCTCTACGGCAAGGCGAAGGGCACGGCCGTCCTGCGCGTGAAGCCCTAGAGCGCCCCCCCCCGGCGCCGCTGGGCGCTCTAGAAGCCAGGCAGGAGCATGGCGGTCATGCGGTCCGGGCTCACGATGCCCTGGTCGTGCATCCAGCCGTTCGCCGCCTCGACGGCGGCGCGGCCCTCGTCGTCCTTCAGCAGCTCGCCGTGGCGGCGCCGCGCCGCCGCGGCGTAGAGGGCCATGCCGGCGGCCTCGAAGCCGCGCACCGCGTCGGCGAGCTGCTGGACGGCCGCCTCCCCCTCGCCGCGTGCCGCGGCGATCGCGGCGCGCACCGCGGCCGCGAGCGGGTCGGCCCAGGGCATGTGCTCCGCGTCGATCTTGCGGGCGGCGCGCGTCGCCTCCTCGTACAGCGGCTCCGCGTCGGCCGGCGTGGACGCGGCGGCGGCGGCCAGCGCGGCGCAGGCCCGGAGGTGGGTGATGATGATGCGCACGGCCTGGATGCGCAGGACGAGCGAGCTCTCGAGGCCCGCCCGCTGCTCCGCGAAGAGGCGGTACGTCGCCTCGCCCTCGCCCCGGTACAGGCCGATGTGCGCGCGGGCGACGAGATCGAAGTAGCTCTGCAGCTGGAAGCCCGCCTTGGACCAGCTCCGGATGGCGTCCTGCGCCTGGCGCAGCGCGGAGTCGGGGTCGTCGCCGACGAGCCAGTAGGCGTTGCTCTGCGAGGAGCGGAGGCTCGTGGCGAGGTAGCGGTCGCCGCGCTCGTCGGCCGCCTGCAGGTACATCGGGACCCGGCGCATGAACTCGCGCGTCTCGCCGCCGTACCAGAGCGCCCAGACCGAGAAGGTGTGCGCCCAGCTCCGCTCCCACGTGACGCCGGTGCAGCGCTCGCGAAAGATGGTGTCCGCCCGGTCGAGATCGGCCACGCCCTGCTGCCAGCGGCCGAACAGCGTCGCGGTGACGCCGCCGACGAAGCCGACGAGGCCGAGCGCGTGAGGCCTGCCGATGCGCGCCGCGATCGCGCTCGCCGTCGAGAGCAGGTCGGCGACGCGGGACGCGGACGGGCCGCCGTCGATCGCGAGGTAGGTCGCCTCGAAGGCGAGCGCGCGCGTCACGCGGTACGGCTCGCCCGCCTTGAGCGACAGGAGGAGGTTGCGCGCCTGGAAGTCGGCGCCGCGCGTGGGGTCGACGATGGCGAGCCCCATCGCCGCCGACCAGCAGACGTCGATGCGCATGAGGTCCTCGGGCGAGACCTCGTCGGCGGGGCGCTCGACGAAGTTGAGCCCGCGCAGGCGCACCTGCGCGCGCCGCAGCATCAGCGACGCGACCGCGAGCTCCGGCGTCTTCGGCACCTGCATGCCGACCGCGCCGAGCACCGAGCGCAGGCCCGCCATCCCGGCGTCGACGTAGCCGGCGCGGAGCAGGTTCTCCGCGGCCCGGCGGCCGAGATCGATCGCCTCGGACTCCGGGGCGCCGTCGCTCGCGGCCATGTAGGCCTCCGCGGCCTTGGCGCCGCGGCCCGCGCTGCTCAGGGCGTCGCCGAGCTTGGCGAGCACGACCCGCCGCTCCGCCGCGCCAGGCAGGTGGAGGTCGATCGCCATACGGTAGAGGCGCGCCGCGTGGTCGAACGCGAACGCGGCCTCGGCGTGCTCGCCGGCGCGCACGGCGTAGCCGGCGGCGCGCTCGGGGTCCCCGGCGGCGCGCCAGTGCTCGGCCAGCGCCTCGAGCTCTGCGCGCCCCGAGGCCTCCAGCGCCAGCGCGAGCCGGCCGTGCCAGCTGCGCGCCGCCTGCTCGTCGAGCCGGCTCGCGACCGTCTCCCGGATGCGGTTGTGGAACGGCTCGAGGAACTCGTCCTGACCCGAGCCGCCGGTCCGCACGAGGTTCGCCGCGCGCAGGGCCGAGAGCACCCGCGTGAGCTCCCCGAAGTCCGCCGCCATGGCGTGCGCGGCCACCGACGTCAGCACCGGCGCGCCCGCGCACACGACGAGCTCGAGCAGCTGGCGCGCCCGCGGGTCGAGCCGGCTGATCCGCGCCCAGAGGACGTCGTCGAGGCGCACCGGGCCGCCGTCGGCGTCCGGGGACATCATCCGGTGGCGCAGGAGCGCGTCGATGAAGAGCGGGTGGCCGCCGGCCTCCTGCGCGATCGCCTCGATGCTGAGCGGGTGACCGACGTGGGCGCCCCGGAGGAGGAGCGCGCAGAGCTCCTGCGCCTCCGCGAGCGACAGGCGGTGGAGGATGATGTGCCCGAGCGAGTCGGTCGGCACCCCGAGCTGCCGCGAGACGGGCGGCGCGGTCTCCGAGGCGGTCCGCACCGTCGCCACGAGCATCATCGCGCGCGGGCGCGAGGGGTCGACCAGCGCGCCCGAGGACACGGGCCCATCGAGGCCGACGAACGAGCCGGGCCGGGTCGCGGCGTGGAGATCGGCCTCGGTCCACGGGCGCATCACCTCCGAGAGCAGCGCGACGCTGTCGGCGTCCGCCCACTGGAGATCGTCGATCGCGAGCACGAGCGGCCGCTCGGCCGCGAGCCGGCCCAGCAGCTCCCGGAGCGCGGCGAAGACGAGGGCGCGGATCTCGGGCGGGTCGATCGCCTTGCGCCGAGCGCGCGCCTCCGTGATCGCCGGGACCGTCCGGAGCACCGGGAACACCGTGCCGAGCAGGCCCGCGTTGGGCGGCAGCAGCGCCTTGACCTGCTCGGGGGGCCGGCGCACGAGGTGCCGGCTCAGCCCGTCGATGAGCTCGTCCACCGCCTTGTAGGGGACCGCCTCGCGCTCGTAGCAGCGCCCCGCGAGGACGAGCGCCTCCTTGTCGATGCGCTCGAGGAACCGGCGCAGGAGCGCGCTCTTGCCGACGCCCGACTCGCCCTCGATGAAACGCGTGACCGCGCGCCCGAGCTTCGCCTCCGCGAACGCGCCCTCGAGCGCGGCGAGCTCGCTGCGCCTGCCGACGAAGCCGATGCGCTGCGAGAGGACGGGCGGCTCCTCGATGAGCTCCTGCACCTGCAGCCGGCGCAGCACGTCGCGCGCCGTCGGCCGGGCGGCCGGGTCGATGCGGAGCATGTCCACGCAGAGCTCGTCGATGTCGGGGGGCATGTCCTCGACGAGCCGGCTCGGCGGCGGAGGCTCCGCTCGCCGCATCATGTCGAGCGCCGCCTTGGGCGCCGTCTGGAACGGGTAGACGCCGGTCAGCGCAAGGTAAAGCATGACCCCGACACTGTAGATGTCGGCCTCGGGCCCGGCGGCCTTGGCCTCGGCCTGCTCGGGCGCCATGTAATGGAGCGTTCCGACGACGGCCTGCTCGCGCCCTGCGCCGCTCGCGTCGGCGACGAAGCCGAAGTCGAGGAGGACCACCCGCTCTTCCGCGGTCACGAGGACGTTGGAAGGCTTGATATCGCGGTGAACCTTGTAAGCCGCATGCACCGCCGCGAGCCCCTGGGCGAGCTGCGCCAGGGCCGAGCGGAGGCGGGCCTCGTGGAAGGGGCGCTTGATCCGGGGCTGTGGCTCCGAGGCAGGGCCCTGCACAGCAGGCCACATGGGGCTCGACGGCAGGGTAGAGCGGCGCCCGACGCCCGCGGGCTCGCCCCTCGGCCCGGCGTCGCCCTCCTCGTGGAGCCGCACGTGGACCACGAAGTCGACGCCGCGGATGAGCTCCATCGTGAAGAAGAGCTGCCCTTCTTCCTCGTGAAGCTCGCCGAGGCTGACCAGGTTCGGGTGCTGGATGTCCTGGAGCGCACGGAACTCGTTCTTGAACCGGAGGCGCGCGTCGGCGCTCAGATTCCGGAGGATCTTGAGCGCGACCCGCCCCTTCCGCTCGCGATCGAAGGCCTCGTAGACAACCCCCATCCCGCCGCGGCCCACGACGCGAACGACCTGGAAGCGACGCGTGCCTCCAAACTCGGGTCTCGCGTTCCTCAGGCCCATGCGTGGGACCAAGAAATCACCGGCGCCGGGCGGTGGCAAGCAGTGCGTGGGGACCGCGCGGGGAACGCGTGGGCAACGCGCGGCGAACCCGTGGGCAGCGCGCCGCGACCGCGTGGGCAGCGCGCCGCGACCGCGTGGGCAGCGCGCGGCGAACGCGTGGGCAGCGCGTGGGCAGCGCGCCCGAACGCGCAGGGGAAGCGCGCTCCGAACGCATTGGGCGCGCTCCGGCGACGCGCGGGCCCTGCGCGGCGCTGGAGCGCGCCTCGAGCAGGATCGGCAGAAAGGTGGCACGCCCAGGGGAAGGGCGGTAGCGTACGCCGCCTGCGAGCGAAAAGAGCCCGGCCGGGCGCGCGCCGCTCAGCCGGTCAGCCCGGCGCGCACCCAGTTGACAACGGGAGGGCATCATGGTCTGCGTAGTACGCTCCGAGGCTTCGGATGCGGTTCGGAAAGCGCCACGCGCAAAGGGTTTGCTGGGGTGATCCAGAGGTTGAGAGACTTCTTCTCGTCGCCGGGGCAGCGCAGCATGACGCCCCAGACCGAGAGCGCGGCCGAGCGCAACCCGGGATGCAGCCTCGTTGTAGAGAACGTCAGCAAGAGCTTCGGTAAGACACAGATACTGAACGACGTGTCGTTCACGGCGGAGGCCGGCGAGTTCGTCACGCTCCTCGGGCCTTCCGGCTGCGGCAAGACGACGCTGCTCCGCATCATCGCGGGGCTCGATCGCGCCGATCGGGGGCAGATCCTGCTCGCGGGCAGGGCGGTTGACCACCTGCCGGCGAACCGCAGGCCGGTGAACACCGTGTTCCAGAACTATGCGCTGTTCCCGCATCTGACCGTGTTCGAGAACGTGGCCTTCGGCCTGAGGTCGCGCAGCTTCCCTGATCCCGAGGTGCGCGAGCGCGTGCGTTCGAGCCTCTCGATGCTGAAGCTCGATGACCTCGCGGAGCGGTATCCGCACCAGATCTCGGGCGGTCAAAAGCAGCGAGTCGCGCTCGCGCGCGCGGTCGTCAACGAGCCTGAGGTGCTGCTGCTCGACGAGCCGATGTCGGCGCTCGACGCGAAGCTGCGCGCCGAGGTGCAGCTCGACCTGCGCCGGCTCCAGCGCGCGCTCGGGAAGACGTTCGTGCTCGTCACGCACGATCAGGACGAGGCGATGACCGTCTCGGACCGCATCGTGCTGATGAACAAGGGCCGCATCGAGCAGCAGGGGGTGACGGCCGAGGTCTACGAGCGGCCGCAGAGCCGCTTCGCCGCCGAGTTCTTCGGCGCGGCCAACCTCATCTCCGCGCAGCGCGTCGGCGCCACGCTCGTCTTCACGACGGTGGGCGCGCTGAGGGTGCAGACCAAGCCTCAGTGGGAGTACGGCACGCTCGCGATCCACCCCGAGTGGATCGAGCTCTGCGAGAACGAGCCGGCGGAGAACGGCGTGCGCGGCGTGGTGAAGGAGAGCTTCTACCGCGGCGATCACGTGGAGCTCATCATCGAGCCCGGACCGCTGCGCGTGCAGCTCAGCCCCCGCTCGCGGCTCAAGCCCGGCTCCTCGGTCTGGCTCGCCCTGCCCGCCGAGCGGCTCGAGGTGCTCAGTGACTGAGCCCACGGTCTGGTATGGCCAGCTCACGACGCGGCGCAGGCTCCTCGCGCGGGGGTCCCTGTTCATCGCGGGCGGCGTCTCCTGGCTGTCCGTGTTCCTCCTCTTGCCGAGCCTGGCGCTCCTCGTCGTGTCGTTCCTCAAGCGCGACGCGGACGGCGCCCTGCTCTGGGAGCTGTCGTTCGAGTCGTTCGAGCGCATCTTCGGCTCCGCGTCCGGCGAGAACGCGCGCATCCTCATCAGGAGCATCGTCCTCGCGCTGGTCGTGACGACCGCCTCCGTGATGCTCGCCTATCCGATGGCCTTCTTCATCGCGCGCGGCTCGCGGCGCCGGCGCTTCTTCTGGCTCGCGCTCATCATCGTCCCGCTCTGCACGAACCTCGTGATCCGCACGTTCAGCTGGAAGCTCCTCCTGTCGGCGCAGCTCCTGCCTGCCAAGCTCGCCGCCTGGCTCGGGTGGATCGACCCGGGCCGCGACGTCTATCCCAGCTGGACGGCGGTCACGATCGGCCTCGTCGCGGCCTCCCTCCCGTTCGCGGTGGTCCCCCTCTACACGAGCATCGATCGTCTCGACTGGTCGCTCGTCGAGGCCGCGCAGGACCTCTATGCGTCGCGGCTGCGCATCTTCCTCGCGGCGATCCTGCCGCAGACCCTCCCGGGCCTCAGCGTCGCAGTCCTCCTCACGTACGTCCCTGCGATGAGCGTCTTCGTCGTGAGCGACATGCTCGGCGGCGCGAAGCACTGGCTGATAGGGAACCTCATCCAGCACCAGTTCGGCCCGGGGAGGAACATCCCTTACGGCGCGGCGCTCAGCCTGGTGCTCATCGTCCTGACGCTGGGCGGCGTGTCCTTCTACCGCCGGAATGGGCGCTCCGTGGAGATCCTGTGAAGCTCGGCCGGGGCCTCTGGCGCGCGCTGACGACGATCGCCGCCTTCTTCGGCTTCGCGCTCCTCTACCTGCCGCTCTTCGCGGTCGCCGTCTACTCGTTCAACGCCGCGGAGCGGGGCCTGCTCTGGACGGGCTTCTCGGTCCGCTGGTACCTCGATCTCTTCGCCGATCCCGAGACCAACCGGCGTGCCATGGAGATCCGCGAGGTCGCCGTGAACACCCTGATGCTCGGCGGCGCCTCCACGCTCATCGCGACGGTCCTCGGGACGCTGCTCGCCCTGGGGATGCACTTTCCGTGGCCGAGCTCCGTGAGTCGCGTGCTCGAGTCGATCGTGGACATCCCGGCGGTCGCCCCCGACATCACGTTCGCGGCGGTGCTGGTCATGGCGTTCAACGTGCTCCGCCGCGTGGTGGACCATTGGTTCGAGCCCAGCATGACGACGATGATCATCGGTCATGTGACGTTCGAGATCGCGTTCGTGACGCTCATCGTCCGCAGTCGGCTCGTCGCCATCGGGCCGACGCTGAGCGAGGCCGCGATGGACCTCTATGCGTCGCCCTGGCTCCACTTCCGGAGGGTCACGCTCCCCCTCCTGTGGCCGGCGATCGTGGGGGGCGCCATGCTGGCGTTCACGCTGTCGCTCAACGACTTCGTGATCAGCTTCTTCACGTCCGGCCCACGCTCGGTCACGCTCCCGCTCTACGTCTACCAATCTCAGATGCGAGGCGTGCGGACCGACCTGTTCGCGATTTCAACGCTCCTCCTGATCGGCGTGGCGGTGTCCATCATGATCCTGGAGCGGCTCACCCGCTGGAGGCACAATTGAGCCGCCGGGCCGGGCTCGCGGCGGACGCGGGGGAGCTCGGCGCGCCAGGCGCCGGGCGGCCAAGGGGCTCGCGCGCGCCGCGCGGAGCCGGGAGGACTCCTGCGCGTCAGCGCAGCGATGCACCGCCCTTGTTCACCTTCTCGCTGGGCCTGACCAGCGCTCCACCTCGCTCTGGCTCGCGCGGCCCGGCCTAGGGGCGCCGAGCTCGAGCGCTTGCCTGACGGGGCTTCCTGCGGGGCACCGGGCCGGGACCGCGCGCCGCCCCGGGTTCCGCTCACTCTGTCATGCGCTCCGCGCACGGCGCCTACACAGCGGCGTCCACGCCGGCGTGAGGTCCACGGCCGCCTGTGCGAACAGGTTGGATCAGCTGACGGCTTACGGTAAGCTGACCCGGCAATGCGGCTGTTTCGTCCCAAGCTCGCCGGGTTTTTGCGTGACGGCTGGACCCGGCGGACGGCGCTTTGCGCTCCACTTCGACCGTTGGGAATCGAGATCGAAAGATGAGCTTTCGTCGCTCCGCACTCCTACTCATACTCGTAGCACTCCTCACATTCTCCGGTCGGCCTGCCTGGGCGGATGATCTGGCCGATGAGGCCGATCTGCACTTCAGGATCGCCACGGAGCGCTATTCGGCGCGTGACTACCGGGGCGCCCTGGAGCACTTCCTGGTGTCGAACCGGCTTGTCCCGAACCGAAACGTCATCTTCAACATCGCCCGAACTTACGAGGCTCTCCAGGAGTATCCAGACGCATTTCGCTATTACGTTCAGGCGCTCGATCTCGAGCCCAACGCCGCGCGCAGGCCGGCCATCGAGGAGGCGCTCGCCCGCATCCGGCCCAACGTCGCCGTCATCAACGTGACGACGGACCCGCCCGGAGCGACGGTGTACATCAACCGCCGCGATCTCGGCGGCCGCGGCAGCACGCCCCGCCTCCTCGGCTTCCAGCCCGGCAAGCACAAGATCATCGTCGATCTCGAGGGGTATGAGCCGGCGGAGGTCGAGAACGTCGAGGCGAAGATCGGCGAGCAAACGAACGTCGCGGTCAAGCTGAAGCGCATCGTCGGGACGGTGCGCGTGGTCGGTGAGATGGCGGGCACGACGGTGCGGGTCAACGACGCGAGCGGCCCCCCGGCGTGCACCGCGCCGTGCGATCTCACGCTGCCTCCTGGCCGACACCGCCTCTACCTCTCGCAGGAGGGGTACCAGCCGTCGGAGCAGGACGTGAACGTGGCGGCCGCGAGCACGGTGACCGCGCGTTACCGGCTCAACCCGCTCACCGGCAGCCTCGTCGTCAACGCGGATGAGCGCGACGCGCTCGTCGAGGTCGACGGAAAGCCGATGGGCTTCACGCCCGCGGTCCTCAACGTGCAGAGCGGCCAGCGCCGCGTGCGCGTCTCGCTGCGCGGCTTCCGCCCGGTCGAGCAGTCGGCCAACGTGATGGCCGGACAGCAGACCCGAATCGACATCTCCCTCCGGCAGCTCGAGGAGGTCGAGGCCGCATCGCGTACGGCAGAGGCCGTCGAGGACGCGCCCGGCTCGGTCACGATCATCTCGGGCCAGGAGCTCCGCGCGATGGGGTATCCGACCGTCGCCGAGGCCTTGAGGGGCATGCGCGGCGTCTACACGACGTACGACGGCAGCTACTCCTGGGTCGGCATCCGCGGGATCAGCATCCCTGGCGACTATAGCAACCGCGTGCTCGTGCTCCTCAACGGGCACTCGATCAACGACACGTGGGACGGCCTCGCCTTCGCCGATCAATCGGCGCGCACCGACCTGGAGGACGTCGAGCGGATCGAGGTCGTCCGTGGCCCGGGCTCGCTGCTCTACGGTACGGGCGCGTTCGTCGGCGTCATCAACATCGTGACCAAGGGCCGCCCGACGTCGTTCGGCGCGGGCGTCGGCGTGGGCGCGGCGCAGCACGGCTTCATCCGGGGCCGCGGCCAGGTGCAGGTGCCCTTCGGGCGCGACTCCGGCATGTGGCTGTCGGTCGCCGGAGGCCACGGTCAAGGGCGAGACTACTTCCTGCCGATCCCGCCCGACCCCGATGGCCCTGCTCCCGAGAACCCGGACCCGAACGACCCTCCCAACGTCCCTGATCCTGCCGACAAATGGAAGAACAAGGATCCTAACTCCCGCGGCGCGGACCACTTCAACGTGGGGACGATCCAGGGACGGCTCTGGTACAAGTCGCTCTCGGCGCAGGTGTTCTACAACGAGCGCAGGAAGTCGATCCCGACCGGCGCCAACTTCACCATGGTCGGCGACGACAGGACATTTTACCGCGACAGGCGCGGGTTCGCCGAGCTCACGTTCTCGCCGCGGTTCTCCGATAGCTTCTCGATGACGACCCGCGTGGGCGTCGACATGCAGCTCTACGATGACACGCTTTGGCTGTCCGACATCGGGACCGAAACGATCCATGACGTCGAGAAGTACCAGGACACGTGGCTGCTCGCGGATCAGCGATTCGAGATCAGCCCGCTCCGCGAGCTGAAGGTCACCGTCGGCGCCGAGGGCCAGGTACACCTGCTCGGCAGGATGCGCATCGAGGAGCACGAGTGCGGTGTTCTTCCATGCCGCGACACGCTCGTGCTGCCCGTGTCCGAGGTCGAGGGCGAGGTCCTCGACCCCAACAATGAGGATCTGTTCGACTCGCACCCTTATCAGATCCTCGCCGGGTACGGCGTTGTCGACTTCGTCCCGTCCGACCGCGTCCGCGTCTCCGCGGGTGCTCGTATCGATTACTACAACTATGGAGAGGACGGTCTCAGCTTCAACTCCGGGATCAGCCCGCGTATCGCGCTCGTCGTCAAGCCCTACGAAGGGGGCAACCTGAAGGTCACCGGCGGCCGCGCATTCCGCGCTCCGCCCATCTACGAGCTCTTCCTGCAGGTGCCCTCGAGCAACTTCAAGCCGGGGTACGAGCCAGCGGCGGGCGCGTCGGTCGATCCCGAGAGCGTGCTCTCGGGAGAGGTAGAGTTCACGCACCGGCTCTCGTCCACGCTCTCCTTGCTCGGCGCGGGATACGTGAACTACATGACGGACATGATCGCGCAGACCGGCGATTTCACCGAGGCAGTGCCGGGGAGGTACGACAACACCGCGGATCCGATCCTCGTGATGGGCGCGGAGGCCGAGCTGCGCCGCGAGTGGCGCCAGGGCTGGATGGCCTCTGTCTCCTACTCCTATTCACGGGCGCGGTACCTCAGGGATGAAGGCGTCGACGAGGTGCTCACGAAGGTGCCGAACTCGCCGGAGCACATGGCCGCCGTCAAGGGGACCGTGCCGCTGTTCGGAAAGGCCCTGATGCTGTCGACGCGCCTCACCGTCGAGTCGCAGCGCATCGACAAGAACCTGAAGGAGACCGACCCCGCGGTGATCTGGGACGTCGTCCTCTCCGGTCAGACGGACGTGGCCGGCCTCCGCTACAACATGGGCGTCTACAACGTCGCCGACTGGGAATACGAGGCTCCCATCTCGCCCCAGTTCACCGCGACCAGGATGCCGCAGGCAGGCCGCACCTTCCTCCTCTCTGCCAACCTGAACTTCTGATCATCGCGCGGCCGTCCTGGCCGCGCGCTCTCCACCTCACGCCCATCACCCCTCGGCGCTCCGCCCCCGCGCCGCCCTGCTCGACCGCGGCGCAGGGCGGCCAGCGCAGCGCGTGGCCTCGCGCCCCGCGGGCCATCGAGCGGCGTCGCTCTGGCGGCCTCATCCATTTCAGGCGTGGCGCAAGCCACAGCGGCGCCACCGTTCCACTCTGACAGGAGCTCCGCCGCTGCACGCGGTTCGCGCCACGCTCGAATTCAGCGTCTCGCGTGAACTCAGCGCCTGGACCGGCCTCGCGTGGTATGCAGCGCTCTCGTGTGTTTCCTTGCCCGACGCAAATCGTGCGCCGGGGCGCAAATCACGCACGATCCTCCGCAATCCACGATCGAGGCGCGATGGTGTGGAGCGGTGCGCTCGCCTCATGACCGTCGTCGACAAAGCGGCGATCTGGCGATGCGCAGCCACGTGAGACCGAGTAACCACATCATCGGACGCCCGCACACTCTTGTGGCAATCCGCGCGGTCATGATTTTGCTTGAAAGCAAAACACCGCTTGTCCATCATGGTCACTCGTGAATATCCGCTCCTCGACCTCGGATCACGCGACACACGGCGCGCGCGGTCCGGAGCGACGGCGGACCAACGGGCGCGCCGCTCGGCGGATCGCGCCGTGACCAGGAGCGACCAGGAGAGCGATGGGCGCCGATCTTCGCGCCGAATCCTAGGTCACGAGAGGAGCGCGCGTCGGGTATGCCGCCCGCGGCGCGCCATCTTGAAGGCGTTTTTGCCAACCTGACGATCGTCAGCCAGCCCGAGCAAGAGGTCCATGTTGCCCGACCGCCCGATCGATGTCCCCGAGCAGTCGTTCGCTTCCGTCTACGACCGGCGTCGCCTCGCGGCCGCAGGGGAGATGTTGCCACAGATGTGGGACACCCTACCTGAGTGGCCGAGCGTCGGCGGCGGACGCCGTGTCATCGTGCTCGGCGGCGGGATTTCAGGGCTGTGCACCGCATGGTCGCTGCGGAAGGCCGGGTTCGACCCGATCATCCTCGAGCGGAATGACCGTGTAGGCGGCCGCTTCTACACGCTCCGGAACCACTTCGGCGACCAGTACGCGGAGCTCGGCGTCACCCGGATCGCCGACACCCACGTCCTCACGCTCGCCTATGCGCGCCACTTCGGGCTGGAGATCCTCGAGTATCCGCTCGACGCGACGCAGCTGTACTACGTCATGGGCCATCGCTTCCTGAGCACCTCGCGGGGCAAAGCGCACTATCCTGCCGACTTTCCGCTCTCTCCGGAAGAGCGGGACATCGACGCGGAGTCCCTCAACCTGCAGCTCGCGGCGAAGGCGTTCTCGGTGATCGGCGACCCGCGGGACACGCAGTGGCCACCGGCCACCGTCCGCAAGGACTTCTCGGGCGAGACGTTCTACCGCAGCCTGGATCGGACCGGGGCCTCGCACGCCGCGAGGGAGATCTGCCGCGCGTACGAGGGGACGGAGATCGAGATGTTCAGCGGCCTCGCCTGGTCGGCGAACCAGCGGCTCGACGCCAAGTGGTTCCACACCTACGCGATCGCCGGCGGGAACGACCGCCTGACCACCGCGTTCGCCGACGACCTCGGCGATCGCATCCTCAGGGGGGCCCATGTGCAGCGGGTGATCTCCCGCGAGGACGGCGTGACCGTCGAGTTCCTCAGGAACGGGGACCCCGAGACGATCGAGGGCGACTTCGTAGTGTGCGCGCTCCCCCACCGCATCCTGCTCGAGGTCGCGTTCGACCCGCCGCTCTCCGGCCCCAAGCACCGCGCCGCGTCGGAGATCCCGATGTTCACCGTCACCCGCCTCAACTTCCAGTTCTCGCACCGGTTCTGGGCGGATGAGGGCATCATCGGGCTGCTCGCGGCCTGCACGACCACGCCCATCGAGCGTCTGTGGGACCTGACCTCGCTCCAGTCGGGCACCCCGGGCATCCTCACGGCCTACGTGCAGGACCGCAACGCCGCGGCGCTCGACGAGCTGCCCACCGCGGCCGATCGCATCGAGTTCGGGCTCAAGACGATGGAGTCGTTCTTCCCGAACGCTCGGAAGTACTTCCAGAAGGGGCTGTCGTTCTCGTGGCACCACCAGCCGTACACGCGAGGCGGCTGGCCCGCGTACCGGCCCGATCAGACCGACCTGATCGCGGATCTCCAGCGCGGTGAGGGGCGCGTCGTCTTCGCCGGCGATCACACGTGTCTCTACACGGGCTGGGCGCAGGGTGCCCTCGAGTCGGCGCACTTCGCCACGGCCGAGGTGATCGCGGCGGCTCGCGGGTCGATCGAGCCGACCACCTGAGCGAGCTCGAAAGGCGCCCCCCGGCGCGACGTTCACGACGCCCCTCGAACGCACGCCGCGGAGGGGGTGTATAACGTCGCCTGTATGGCTCGCCTTCTCCACGTCATCGGAGTCCAGTCCCGGCCCGTGCCCGGCGACCCTGCTGCGACGCTCGAGAAGCTCGAGCGCGAGGTGCAGACGCTCGGGGTCTCGTTCCCCGAGGCGCAGCTCTACCTGTTTCCCGAGCTGTGGCTCACGGGGGATCACCCCTTCCGCCACACTTCCCCATCGCACGAGCTCGCCCAGCCGATCCCGGGACCGCTCACGAAGCGGCTCGGCGCCATCGCGCGCAGGGCCGGGAGGTGGCTCTGCGCCGGGTCGATCTACGAGCGCGCGGGCGACAAGCTGCACAATACCGCGCTCGTCTTCTCGCCGAGCGGCAAGCTCGTCGCGCGGTACCGCAAGCTCTATCCCTGGATGCCCTTCGAGACCTGTGCGCCGGGCGATGAGCCCGCGCCCGTGTTCGACATCCCGCGCGTCGGCCGGCTGGGGCTCATGATCTGTTACGACGGCTGGTATCCCGAGGTCGCGCGCGGCCTTGCGCTGCGCGGCGCCGAGGTGATCCTGCACCCGACGCTGACCACGACGCCGGATCGCGAGGAGGAGCTCGTGCTCGCCCGCGCCCGCGCGATCGAGAACCAGTGTTATGTGGTGAACGTCAACGCCGCGGTGGAGATCGGCGGCGGCCGCTCCATCGCGGTCGATCCCGAGGGCCGCGTCCTCTTCCTGGGCGGCTCCGGCGAGGAGTACCTCGGAGAGGTGCTCGATCTCGACCGCGTCCAGGCGGTCCGCGCCCACGGCACGCGCGGCCTGAACCGGGTGCTCCGCCAGTTCACCGAAGACTCCCCAGAAGCGGTCTTCGCGCCCTACCGAGCGCAATCTCCGCGCCGCCGGACACGCTCGTAGAGCCGACACAGAGCGGCGGTCACCCGCACAGGAGACGGGCCCAGATCGTCGTTTTCGGCGCGGAAGCGCACTCGGGTGCGCTGAGCACCGAAAACGGCGAGATGGGCCCGTATCCGAAGCGGGTGACCGCCGCTCTAGAGCGGTTTTCAGCCGAGTCTGGTACAGCCCGAGCTCGACCACACCGGATCGTGGCACAGTACCTGCCCAAGGTCTGCCCCATGAGCCCGTACAGTCTCGATCTGCGCCGGCGAATCGTCGATGCCTACGTCAACGGCGAGGGGAGCATTCGGGAAATAGCGGAGCGCTTCTCGGTCGCGCCGAACACTGTGCAGAATTACCTCACCCAGGTGCGCGCGACAGGCAGCCTTGCGCCCTTGCCGCACGGTGGTGGAGTGGGGCCGAAGATCGACCGGGCGGGGCTGGATGAGGTGCGCAAGCTGGTCGAGGAAAAGAACGACCGGACGCTGGCCGAGTTGGCTGAGCAGTTCGAGCAGCGGCAGGAGGTGCGTGTCAGCATCCCGACGATGCATCGGGCGCTGCAGCGGCTGGGCATCACGAGAAAAAAAAACGCTTCGAGCGAGCGAGCAGTATCGGCCCGCCGTCCGCAAGCGCCGCGCTCAGTTCCGGCGGCAAGCACGAAGAGTAGGCGCACGCCACATCACCTTCTTCGACGAGTTCGGTCTGCATCGCGGGATGGCGCGGCGGTACGGTCGTGCGCGTCGCGGGCGTCGGGCGCGCGGCAGGGTGCCGTGTAACACCGACCCGAAGATCACGCTCATCGTCGGCCTGAATCTCGGCGGCGCTGTAGAACCGATGGCCTTCGAGGGGTCCATGAACGGCGCCATCTTCGAGGCGTACATCCGCGACCGGATCGCTCCTCGAGTGCAGCCCGGCGATGTGATCGTTGTCGACGGGCTGGGTGCACACCGTGCTCCCGGTGCTCGCGCTGCCGTCGAGGAGCGCGGGGCAAAGTTCTGGATTTTGCCGCCTTATTCGCCTGACCTGTCGCCGGTGGAAGGCTGCGGCAGCAAAGTCAAGGAGCTCACCCGCGCCGCCGCCCCGCGCTCGGTCCCTCAGGTATACCGAGCCATGGGCCGAGCCATCGGTCTGGTAACTGATCGCGACGCCAAAGGTTGGTTTCAGCACACCGGCTACATCCGTCCACCGCGTCGTCCACCTCCCTCGCGTGCCGGCGCAACCCGGAGGATGGCGCCGCCCGGCGAGCGCTCTCGCGCTCCGCCAGCGGGGATGCCCTGCAGCATAGGGAATCAGTGAGCCCGAGCAGCAGCTCTTGTACCAGACCCAGCTGAAAACCGCTCTAGGCTGGCTCCCTTGCTCTGGGCGCGCCAGGCCGGCACGCGATGAGCCCGAGCCCCTCCTGGGCGATCGTCGCCCCAGCCAGCGCCGTGATTTCACCCACGTCGTACGCGGGCGCGACCTCCACGACGTCCATGCCGACGAGCGCGATGCCCTGGAGCCCCCGCAGGATCTCCAGCGCGACCGCGGTCGACAGCCCCCCGCAGACCGGCGTGCCGGTGCCGGGCGCGAAGCTCGGGTCGAGGAAATCGATGTCGAACGTCAGGTAAACCTCGTGGTCCCCGACGATATTACGAACGTGCTCGATCACCGCCCTCGCGCCATGGCGATGAACCCAGGGCGCGTCGAGCACCTGGAAGCCGAGCGTATCGGCGTTGTAGGTGCGGAGCCCGATCTGCGCCGAGCGGCTGGGCTCCACGAGGCCCTCCCGCGCCGCGTGGAAGAACATGGTGCCGTGATCGACCCGACCCGATCCGACCTCGTCGCTCCACGTGTCGGAGTGAGCGTCGAAATGGATCAGCGAGAGCTTCCCGCGGCGCTTGGACACGGCGCGCAGGATCGGGTAGCTCACGAAGTGATCCCCCCCGATCGAGAGGGGCGTCACCCCGGCGTCGAGGATCCGGCCGATGTGCTCCTCGATGGCGACAGGGCACTCCTCCGGACGCCCGTAATCCCAGACGCAGTCGCCATAGTCCACCACGGCGAGCCGGTCGAGCGGATCGAACTCGTAGCCGTAAGGGCGGTTCCACGCGAGGTGCGCCGAGGCCTCCCGCACCGCGCGCGGGCCGAAGCGCGTCCCTGGGCGGTTGCTGGTCGCCGTGTCGAGCGGGATGCCGGTGACCGCCACATCGACGCCAGTCAGGTCGCGCGTGTACTTGCGGCGCAGGAAGGAGAGCGCGCCGCTGTAGGTCGGCTCGCGCCGGACGCCATAGAGGCCATCGGCCGTGAACGCGTTGTCTACGACCATGCCTCTCGCGCGAGGCGTGGCCTTGGAGCGATGATCTTCCATAGAGGTCCTAGTAGTGCCAGGGGCTCCACGCAGCGGCCCGTATTCCAGCTCGGGCGTGCGCTCGACACCGGCGCGTCGCGCAGGATGGGCATCGGCGTGATCGGAGGCTGAGCACCTCGCTGGCGCCATCGCCTCAAGGTCAGTTCGATTTCACGGCCGCCCAGACCTCGTCATAGAGCTTGGCCGACTCGCCGAGATCACGATGGGCCTCCAGGCGGGTCGCCATATCGCCCGTCGGGTAGATGAGCTGGTTCGTGCGGTCTTCCTCCGGCAGCTTGGCCTGCGCGGCGCTGTTCGGGGTCGCGTACTTCGTCATCATCGAGAGCTGCGCGCCGCCGTCGGGGGTCAGCATGTAATTGATGAACTTGTGAGCCAGCTCGGGGTGCGGCGACTTGGTGGGCACGGTCATCACGTCGACCCAGATCACGGAGCCTTCCTTCGGAATGATGAGGGCGAGGCGATCCTTGTCCTCCCAGACCACCTTCTGCGCGTCCCCGTTCCAGACGACCGCCATGTCGACGGAGCCGCCCTTCACGTCCTGCGTCGCGCCGATGCCGCCCTTGAAGCCGAGGCACTTCGGGTTGCTCTTGGCCTCCTTGAGGATGCGCCCGGCCTCGCGGATCTCTTCAGGCTTCGACGTGTTGCTGGAAAATCCCTTGTACTTCAGCGCCGCGCCGACCATGTCCCGCATCTCGTCGATCAGCACGAACGTGCCCGGCGTCTTCTGGGCGTCGAAGAGCACGCCCCACGTCGGATCCATGTTGGGGATCTTCTTCTTGTTGTAGATGATCGCGACAGTGCCCCACTGGTAAGGGATAGAGTACTTGTTGCCCTCGTCGAAGTTCGGGCCCGAGAACCGCGACTCGAGGTTCTTCAGGTTGGGGAGCTGGGCGTGATCCAGGGGGCGGATGAGCCCGCGCCGCGCGAGCCGCCCGCTGGCGTGCGCCGCCATCACGACGACATCGTACTGCGCGTCGGCGCCCGCATAAGCGAGCTTGCTCTCCATCTCCTCGGTGGAGTCGTAGATCGTGAGCCGCAGACGGGCGTTGTTCTGCGTCTCGAAGTCCTTGATGCTCTTGTCGTCCAGGTAGTTCGGGAAGATGAGGACGCTGAGCTCGGAGGGCTGAGCCGGAGCTTCCTTGGTGCCCGACTCTGGACGTGCTTCAGAAGGAGCCTTATCTTTGCCGCAGGCGGCGATCGATAGGACACCCAACAGAATGGCTAGTACCATCAGGGGTCGACGTTGAGTTTTCATAAGTTGTCCTTTCTCCAGCTGCTCAAGGCGGACAGGCCTGCGGGTGTTCGCTGGCGCGATGCTGGCCTCTGGGATCTCGGGAAGCGAAAGCCAGCGGAGCGCGTCTGCGAGCCGAGGCCCCCATCGGCCGGTAGGACGCGCGCGGGATGCCGGGCAGCCCCGGCAGCAACCCTATGGACCGTGGATTGCAAGCGCGCGTCCCCTTGTCAAGGAAAATGTGTTGCGCGGTAAGCAACACGACTGGCCTTCTCATTCGGAGCGAAACCACGACTGTTCGCAAGCTTAGGCGAATCGTACATTCCGTGGCTCTGAATCCGAAAGAGATCGTCGAAATTGCATTCAAATGTGTGTTCACCGCGCATCCACGCACCTCCGGGATAGCGTCTACACGAGATTGTTCTCCCCCGGGTGAAACGGCGCGCGGCACGGCAATGCGTGTTTCGACGCTACCGGAACACCGGACGGCAATGCTCGCGGGCTGCGCTCGGTGATCGTGCGCGTCGTGCGCGATCGGATCTGCGGGAGCCAGGTGCTCACGCGTGCAGCATTGAAGAGCGGACACGCCGGCTCCCCGGCGCGCGGCGCGCGCCGGCGGGAGGCGTACTGCCGTCGCACCATGCTGCAAGCGAGTCTCCACGGAACGCAACGCTCCAGGCCGGACCGGTCGAGTCTAGTTGAACAGCGCTTTCACGGGCGACGTCGCGTGCACGATCCTCTTGGCCAGCAGCGTGACCACGAAGTGGTGGAAGGCTGCAGCCAGCTCGGGCGCCTCCGCCGTCATTCGCTGCAGCGCCTCCTCCGAGAGCCGGTAGAGCGTGGACTTCTCGCTGGCGGTGACCGTCGCCGACCGCTTCTCTCCCATGTAGAGCCCGGACTCGCCCACGACCGACCCCGGCCCCATCGTGCGGAGCCGCTTCTCCTTCTTTCCGTCGATCTCGGCCCAGGCCGTGAGCTCCCCGTTCTCGATGAGGTAGAGGTCCTTCGAGATATCTCCGGCCCGGAACAGATCGAACCCAGCCGGAAGCTCGACGCGCTCGAGGTAGTCCTTGAAACGTAGCATTTCCGGGCGACCGCCGAACACATCCTGGAGATCGTAGAACAGCATCGGAGGCGGCAGCATGCTGGGCGGCGCGTCTGCGATGATCTCCTTCTCACACGCCTCGAGACCTCGATCGATATCCGGGTAGAGCAGGGAGACCTCGTCGCCTTCGGCCAGGAAGACCTCACCCCGCTCGAGGTGATTGCGGATGTCGTCACGCACCGCCGTGAAGATGAGCTTGACGCCGTTCGACTTGGCGAGCCTGCGGAGCCGGAGGAAGCTCGCGATGGCGGACGAGTCGATGCCGTTGACGTGGAGGAAGTCGAGCAGCAGGTAACGCGGCCTCTCGTCGTCGTCGCTCTGGATGCGCTGCTGGGCGGTCGAGAGCAGGTTGTACGCCGTCCCGAAGAAGATATACCCCTGGAGCTGGAGCACGTAGAGCTGCTTGCCGCGGGCCGTCAGGGTCTCCAGCTCGCCCTCGCTGCGAGCGACGTTGCTGCGCAGGTGGACCCCGGTGATGGCGTTGCGCACCACCTCGATGCGGCTGTAGCTGAGCGCGAAGAGGATGAACGAGACGCCGAGCCCCACGCCGATGCCGACGAGGAAGCCCCGGACGGCGACGACAAGGAGGATCACCACGATGACGAAGTACTCGATGCGCCGCAGCCGGAACCAGCCCTCGTAGAGCGTGTTGATGAGGAAGTGGAACCCGAGATACGCGATCAGGCCCCCGAGGACGGGGCGCGGGAAGTACAGGATGGCTTCGGCGCCGACGAAGAGCACGATGCAGCTGATGGCCGCCGCGACCAGCCCTGAGATGCGGCTGTTCGAGCCGGCCTTGTAGCTCATCGACGACTCGGCCAGCGACAGGTAGCCGACCATGCCGCCAAAGAGGCCCGTGACGATGTTCGCGACGCCCGTGGCCCGCAGCTCGCGGTCGAGATCGATCTCCTGCTCCGTCGCGAGCTCGACGCCTGACGCGCTGAGCAGCACGGTGATGGCGGCCATGATCATCACGGCGGCGACGTTGCCCGCGCTGCCGAACAGGACCGACCAGTCCACCTTCGCGAGGTCCGAGGCCCCGATCGGCGGCCAGAGCGACGCGGTCGGGAACGGACCAAGGAGCCAGCCACCCTCGAGCACCTGCTGCACGCTGACGCCGGCGAGCCCCAAAGAGACGTAGAACACCACGATCGAGCCCCCGAGCAGCACGGGGAGGAGCAGGAGCGACGAGAACCGGCGCAGCACCACGAGGAGCAGGACGCCGAACACGAGGCCCGGCAGGACCCGCTTCAAGAGCTCCGGATCCATCACCACGGTCGGAAAAATGTCGAGCGTCGACGGCTGCCCGGACATCACCGAGATCGAGCCCTGGAGGAGGAGCCAGCCGGCGCCAGCGATGAAGCCGCCGGCGACGGGGTACGGGATGAAGCGGACCAGGATGCCGAGCCGTAGGAGCCCGAGCAGCAGGAAGAAGCCGCCTGCGACCACGGAGGTGATCGCGATGGCGGCCACGACCGTCGGGAACGGGCTCGCCGCCGGGTCCTTCTGCGCGATGGCCGTCGTGATCGCCGCCGCCATCGAGGCGAGAATGACGGCGGCGTCCTCCTGCGGCGCGGCGATCACCGGCTTGTAGGAGCTGAGGAGAGACACGATCACGCCGACGATGACGGAGCTGATCAGGATGATGCCGATCCCTCTCGAGAGGTAATCGGCGAGCCCGTGGTTGAAGATCAGCGCGCCGAGGGAGATATCGAACGAGACGACCAGCGTCCCCGAGACCATTCCGGCGATCACGGCGGGCATGAGCTTGGAAGGCTTCGCCTTCTCAAGGAGCTCCTCGTTCAACAGCGCAGGTGACTCCTTTGTTGCCTGTCGTGTCATGCTCTTGGGAGACCTCGTGATCGATTGTCAGCGGAATTCGCAGGGCGGCGAGGGCCGGGGCGCGCCGGCGCCGCGCGGGCCGGCGGGGCCTCTGCGCCGCGATCTAGGGAACGCGCGACGACGTCGGACGACGGGGTCGCCTTCGCGTGGGCGGAGGGCACGGCAGCGTCCCCCACCGGCTCAAGAAGCCCCCAGCTCACGCTCGATGGCAGCGGCCTGCTCCTGCAGGGCCTCCGCCTCGCCGAGGTGGCCGCTCAGCCGGTGCAGCTTCGCGAACTCCCCGAGGAGCCTCGCCTCCTCGCGCCGGTTCCCGATCTGCCGCTCGACCGTGATCGCGCGCGAGTAGAGCGTGCGGGCAGCGTCGTACCGGCCCTGGACGGCGTAGGCCATCCCGAGGCTCGCGAGCGTGAGCCCCTCGGCCGGCAGGTTGCCCGCCTCGCGCGCGGCGCGCAGCCCCTCCTCCCAGTAGGTGCGCGCGTCGTCCGGCTGCTGCATCGCCCAGTGCGTGCGGCCGAGGCCGAGGAAGCCGAGCGACTCGGACCCGCGATCGCCCAGCTTCTGGGCGTCGGTGAGCACGCGGATGTGCTCCTGCCGCGCCTCCTGGTAACGCCCCCTCGCCTCGAGGACGTCGCGGGCGAACTCGTAGCGCACGACGACGCTCTCGGGCGTCGGCTCCGGCGAGAGCTTGAAGTAGACGCGGTAGAGGCGGGTCGCCTCCTCGTGGGCGTAGCGCGCTGCCGCCTTGCGGGCGCCCGCGAGGAAGTAGCGGCGCGCGTGGTCCACCTTGCCCGCGCGGCGCCAGTGGCGGCCGAGCGCGACGAGCTGGTCCTCGAGGTCGTCGCCGTAGAGGCTCTCGATCGCCTCGGCCGCGAGCCGGTGGAGCTCCTGGAGCCGCGCGCGGGACTGCATCTCGTAGGCCGCGTTGCGGAGGAGCGCGTTGCTGAACTGGAAGCGCCGCTCCGTCATCTGCGACCAGATGCACTGCGCCTCGCCGATGCGCACGTGCTCCTCGAGCACGGAGGCGTCGGGGAGCATCAGCGCGAGCACGCGCAGGTCGAACTCGCGCCCGAGGACGGCCGCGGCGACGATCGTCTGCTTCACCTTCGCGTCGAGCCGGTCGAGGCGCGAGATGAGCAGGCTGTTCACGTTCTTCGGCGGCATGAACGTGTTCGAGATCGAGATGGAGCTCGAGCTCGAGCCGTAGCGCCCGTCCTCGAGCCAGTAGGCGAGGATCTCCTGCGCGAAGAACGGGTTGCCGCCGGCCGTCTCGCAGAGCAGCGTCGCGAGCATGTCCGGCATCGGGCCGCCGAAGAACGGGACCGCGAGCGCGAGGAGCTGCTCGCGCGGCAGCGGCTTCAGCTCGATCACGTTCTCGGAGATGCCCGGGTCGAGCGGGATGCGGACGGGGGTGCCGTCGTCCTTGCGCCGCGTCGTACAGATGATCGCGATGGGCAGCCCCCGGCACGCGCGCGCGATCACGCGCACCGCCTCGAGCGAGTCCTCATCGGCCCAGTGCGCGTCCTCGAGGTGCAGGATCACCGGCTGGAGCGACGCCTCGGCGAGGAAGACGAAGCTCAGCGCCGAGAGCGTGCTCGTGTACCGGAGCTTCGGGTGCAGGCGCTCGTACGGCGAGTCCTCCCAGCGAATGCCGATGAGCGCGGCGAACACCGAGCGCGCGCGATCGAGCTCGCGCTTCAGCGCGGCCTGGCTCTCGGGCAGGCGCTCGAGGAGGTACTCGAACGCGTCGTCGAAGTTCGTGAGCTTCTCTTCCTTGCCGAGCGCGGAGGACTCCCAGAAGTACTCCTTCAGCGCGAACTCGAACGCGTTCAGCGAGCTCTGGAGCGTCTGGTCGCAGCGCGCGTCGATCCACAGGAAGGGCCGGTCGCTCTGGTGCTCCTCGCACCGGTGGCGGAAGCGCTGCACGAGGTAGCTCTTCCCGAGCCCCGGCTCGCCGTCGATGTACGTGATCCCGGCCGGCTTGCCCTCGAAGATCGGCCCGACGTAGCGAACGAGCTGCTCGATCTCCGCCTCGCGGCCGATGAGGCCGAGGTCGTAGAACTCCTTCTGGACCGAGATGCGGCGGCGCTCCAGCGAGTAGACGAGGATGGGCAGATCGAAGCCCTTGAACCGGAAGATGTTCTCCGTCGTCCACTGGTAGCTCGTCTCACCGGCGCGGAAGACCTGCTCGTCGGCCCAGATCGCCGACCAGGGGGCCTTCGCGACGAGGCGCGCGGCGAGGTTCGTCGCGCGGCCGATGCAGGCGAACTCGTGGCGCTCGGTGCCGCCGTTGAAGCCGGCGTACCGGACGTCGCGCGTGATCCCGGCGCGGAGGCGCATCTGCCGGAGGCCGCGCTTCTTCAGCTCCAGCGCGAAGTCGAGCGCGCGATCGTTGTCGTTCTCGTGGGTGATCGGGGCGCCGAAGTGGATCAGCGCGGCGATGCCGAGATCGCCCGCGTCGATGCCCGTGAAGGTGCCGCCGTAGAGCTCGGAGAGCTCGTGCAGGAGGCGCGTGAGCTCCGCGAAGCTCGGGATCTGCTCGAACGAGAGGAAGACGCTCGTGACGTTGCGGAACTCGCCCTCCGGCGGCATGTCCGCGACGCCCCTCGCCACGAACGCGGTGCCCTCGCCGCGCGGCGGGTTCCTCGGGACCTGCGGCATCCTGGGCGCCGGCACGTCGCCGAGCTTGTAGACGCCCTCGCCGTGGTACTTCGCGCTCGCGGGCGGGATGCGATCGCAGAGCGCGCGGTCGAGGAGGATGTCGCCCTTCAGCGCTTGCCGCTCGATCGCGACGCACGCGGCGAGCGCCTGCCCGTGGAAGTGGTAGTACGCGCGCTCCGGGGAGATGCGGACGATGCCCCACTCGACCGAGCCCCACGCGAGCCCCATCCGGAACGAGAACGGGAAGCTGCCGAAGGGCGTGTCGCGCTCGGGGTGCTCCGCGAACAGGTCGCGCATCGCGAGCGCCGCGCCGAGCACGTACTCCGCGACCTTGCGGTCCGGCGTGTCCTGGAACAGCGCCGTGAACGCGTCGCCCGCGAAGTTCGTGATGAAGCCCCCGGCGTGGTGGACCGCGGCGATGAGCGGGTCGAAGTAGTACCGGAGCGTGCCGGCGAGCGTCTCCGCGCCCGCGCGGCCGTGCTGCATCAGCTTCTCCGTGAGCTCGGTGAAGCCGGGGATGTCGATCATCAGCACCGCCCCCGTGAAGCTGCCCTCGGTGTTGCCGAGAGCGTCTTGCTGGATGATGAAGTCGGGGACGAGCGGGTTCATTTCCTTGCTCCTCAGCAACGGATCCCGCTTGGAATCGGCCTGGGAAGCGCGTCTGCGGGACGCAGAGCCTGGAGTCTACTGCCGGCGGGAACGGATGAATACGGGGATCTTCGATCGATCGTTCGGTCGGTCAGCGCAGCCTGGGTTCGCCGCTGGATTTGACGTTCGCCGCGCTGCACGGGCCGAGCGTGCGCGTGTCCCTGCGCATGTTCACGCGCACGTTCGTGCGCGTACATTTGCTCATGTTCCGAAGAATGCGGCACATCGTCTCCTTCACCGTCACGGTGCGCGCCGCGCGGGGGGTGCCCGCCGACGGAAAGCCTGGAACAAGGTGCCTCCACGTCGGCGAAGACATCCGCCCAGAGCGGCCGCGCGGTGAAGACAGACGGGGAGACGACGATGTGGTGTGTGGGGCGCTGGAGGGTCATCGTTCGATCTGGATATCCAGCGGCCGAGGAGAAGGAGGCGGGGGCGGGGGCGGCGCGTCGGGGGCGGGCGCGGGCCTGACGGCCGGCCGGCCGGAGTACGGGCGAGGCGCCGGGGCGGCCGGGGGCGGCGTGGGCGCGGCAGGCGTGCTCGTCGGCGCCGCGGCCTGCTTCGTGAGCGTGGCGACCAGGCGCACGGACTGATCGGAGGGGCCCTGGACGATCGAGTACGGCTCGTACCCCTCGTGGCGCACGGTCAACCGGCGCGGGTTGGCGCGCACGGAGCTGTTCGACAGCGACAGCTGGAGCGGCGTGTTCCCGAGCGGCTTGCCGTCTTCCAGCACCTCGGCGCCGGACGGCATGGACTCGACCATCAGCACGAACGACCCGACGTCGGCGGGCGGCGGCGCGGCCTGCGGCCTCTCCGGTTGCGCGGCGGCCGGCGCCGGCGGCGGCTCGCTGGAGCGCATCTGCGACATCGCGATCCCGATGCCCGCGACGGCGAGGACGCCCACCGCGACGAGCACGATGCCCTTCCGGCCCTGCGGCGCGGCGTCGGCGGGGCGCGAGGCGGCGCCGAGCGAGGCGTCGTCCACCTGCGAGGTCGTGGCGCCGGACGTCGACGTGGGCGACGACGAGCTGGCGGGGATCGCCGTCATCACGCGCACGGGCGGCATCGGCGTCGGCATCCTGCCGGTGCCGGTGGAGTCCATGGTCACGAGGCCCGTCGAGCCGAACGCCGGGGACAGGCCCATCGCCTGCGCGCACTCGCCGAGCCCGCGGATCAGGGCCTCCATGTTGGCCGGTCGGCCGTCCGGATCCTTCGACAGGCAGCGCAGCACGAACGCCTCGAGCGGCTCGGGCACGTCGGCCTCGGGGTTGCGCTCCTTCATCCGCGGGACGGGCTGCTGGAGGTGAGCGATCAGGATCTGGACCGAGTTCTGCGCCTCGAACGGGACCTTCCCGCAGAGCATCTGATAGAGGATCACGCCCAGCGAGTACACGTCCGTCCGCAGATCGACCTTGCCGTGCGAGATCTGCTCCGGCGACATGAAGCGCGGGGAGCCGAGGAACGAGCCCTGCTGCGTGAGCTCCTCCGAGTCGTCCGCGAGCACCTTCACGAGGCCGAAATCGAGGATCTTGACGAGCTCTCCGGTGTCCTCGCCGGGGACGAGCATGACGTTCGACGGCTTCAGATCGCGGTGCACCACGCCGTGCTTGTGCGCCTCGCGCAGCCCGCGGGCGATCTGCCGGGCGATGCCCATCGAGTCGGGCGCCGTGAGGCGGCCGGCCTTGCGCAGCCGCCGGAAGAGCGTCTCGCCCTCGAGGAACTCCATGGCCATGAAGTACCGCTCGGGCTCCATGTTCTCGACTCGGCCGTAGTCGAAGACCGTGACGATGTTCGGGTGCTGGAGCCTGGCGAGGATGCTCGCCTCGAGGAAGAAGCGCTTATGAAAGTTGGGGTCGATCTGATTCGATGAGTTCGTGGGCGTCAGGACCTTGATCGCGACCTGCCGCTCGAGGGCGATCTGCTCGCCGCGATAGATGACGCCCATGCCGCCCGTCGCGAGGAGGGAGTGGATCTTGAACTTTTGATTCAAGACCTTTCCCAGCAGCGGATCGGACTCACCGCTGGCCGAGGCACCGTCCGAAAGCTTCTCCGCCGTGCTCATGGCCTCTGTCTCTTTCCCCTTCCCATCCCGCTGGCCCCCACTGCTGGCAGTCGGGGAAAGCGTACCCCGAGCCCGTCACGCGCTGCCCAACGCTCGACTTACGTTCGAATTACGTACTGGTTTACGTACTGGCTTACGTGCTGGTCAACGTTCAGGTCGACGTGCCGCCTCACGTTCCCGCTTACGTTTCGTCTCACGTTTCGTCTTACGTTCGGATGCAAATTCTGGTACCCGCCTCGCTGCGGCACCTCTCGCGCTCGTCGGGTTGGCTTTCGGACCGGCTGCGGCACGCTTGAGCTCAGCCTACCGTAAGCCGCGAGCCGATCCAACCCAGCTGCTGAAGATGACATGGGTTGGCTACCCAACCACACGCTGTGGGCGTGCCCCCCCAGCCGGGACGCTCGCTCCCTGAACGAGCTTGCTGCATGGGCGGATGTACCCGTACTCTGACCGGGTCCCCGATGCCGCCGCAGCACTTCATCCGATGCCAGGCGTGCGGGTTGCCGCACCCGTCGGACACCGAGAGGTGCCCGGTGCACGGCACGGCGCTCACGCCGAGCGTCGCCCCGCCCTCCTCGACGCGGGTACCGCCGACGAGCAGGGGCGAGTCGGGGTGGCCGGTGGACGGGCCGCTGCCGCCCGATATCGATCCCGATCAGCCGCGGCCGACGAAGGAAGCGCCGCTCGTCGGCCGCCTGCTGCACGACCGCTACCGCATCCTCGGCGTCATCGCCAAGGGCGGGATGGGGATGGTCTACGACGCGATCCACATCGGCCTGCGGCGCCGGGTCGCGATCAAGACGCTCCGCGGCCAGTACGCTCAGAGCAAGACGGCCATCGCGCGCTTCCACAACGAGGCCGCCGTCGCCGGCCGCTTCGGCCATCCGAACATCGTCGAGGTCTACGATCTTGGCGTGCTCGACGACGGCACGCCCTACCTCGTGATGGAGCGCCTCGAGGGCGAGACCATCACCGAGCGGCTCGCGCGCGAGCGCCCCATGTCCATTCCCGTCGTGCTGGACGTGGCCGTCCAGGTGCTCAGCGCGCTCGTCGTCACGCACACCGAGGGCATCCTCCACCGCGATCTCAAGCCGGACAACATCTGTCTCGTCGGCGGCGACCGCGGCCCGCTCACGGTGAAGGTGCTCGATTTCGGCGTCGCCGAGGCGTTCAACACGGGGGCGGCGCCGTCGATCCTCGTCTCGATGGCCGCCGCGGGGAGCCACGCGATCGCCGGCACGCCCGCGTTCATGGCCCCGGAGCAGGCGCAGGGCGTCCGCGATCTCGACGCGCGCGCGGACCTCTACTCGGTGGGCATGCTGCTCTACGTGATGCTCACCGGGCAGCTGCCGTTCAAGGCGCCGACGGCCGCCGCCCTGCTCGCGGAGATCCAGCGCGTGAAGCCGATCCGCCCGCGCATGCTGCGGCCCGAGGTGCCCCACTCGCTCGACGTCGCGACGATGCGCGCGCTCGCGCTCGACCGCGAGGAGCGCTTCCCGAGCGCGGCCTCGATGATGGACGCCCTCGAGCAGGTGCAGATCGAGGCGGCGATCGGCGGCAACGCGCCGGCCGATCCGGAGAAGGAGCCGGCCGATCCGGACTCCGAGAAGGTGGAATACTTCTACCGGAAGAGCGTGCTCCCGCCGCCCATGGAAGAATGAACGGGGCGTGAGCGGCACATTGAAGATGCGCGCCGTCGTCATCCGCGAGCCGGGCGGGCCGGAGGTCCTCGAGGTGCGCGAGGTCGATGCGCCCGAGGTGCCCGACGGGCACGTGCGCGTCGCCGTCCGCTTCGCCGGGGTGAACCGCGCCGATCTGCTCCAGCGGCTGGGCTTTTACCCGGCGCCGCCCGGCGCGCCGCAGGACGTGCCGGGGCTCGAGTACTCCGGCGTGATCGAGGCCACGGGGAAGGGCGCGCGCCGCTTCGCGCCGGGTGATCGCGTCTTCGGCCTCCTCCCGGGCGGCGCCTACGCCGAGCGGGTCGTCGCGCACGAGCGCGAGGTCGCGCCGGTGCCGGACGGGCTCACGGACGAGGAGGCGGCGGCGGTCCCCGAGGCGTTCGTCACCGCCTACGACGCGCTCGTGACGCGCGCCCGGCTCGCGCCCGGCGAGCGCGCGCTCGTGCACGCGGTCGGCAGCGGCGTGGGCACGGCCGGCCTCCAGATCGCCCGCGCGCTCGGGTGCTTCGTCGTCGGGACGTCGCGCACGCAGGACAAGCTGGATCGCTGCCGCGAGCTCGGGCTGCACGCCGGGATCGCGACGTCGGGCGCGACGTTCGCGGGCGAGGTGCTGAAGGCGACCGGAGGCGCGGGGGTCGACGTGGTCCTCGAGCTCGTCGGAGGCGCGTACGTCGGCGAGGACCTCAAGGCGTGCGCGCTGAAGGCCCGGATCGCGCTCGTCGGGCTGACGGCCGGCGCGTCCACGGAGCTCGATTTGCGCGAGCTCCTGCGGAAGCGCATCGAGCTCTTCGGCACCGTGCTCCGCTCGCGCCCGCTCGAGGAGAAGATCGCGGCGGCGCAGGTGCTCGAGCGGAACATCTCCCCCTGGCTCGCGAGCCGCGCGGTGCGGCCGGTCGTGGACCGGGTCTTCCCGATCGGCGATGCCGCCGCGGCGCATATTTACGTCGCCAGCAACGCGTCGTTCGGGAAGGTGCTGCTCCAGCTCGGCGGGTGAGCGAGCGCCGCGGTCAGCTGCCGCGGCCGGTGAGCCGCGCGAGCGCGCCGGCCTCCGCGTCGTGCGCCTCGGCCTCGTCAGCCGGCGTCCACGACATGTCGACCTCGAGGCGGTACGAGCCCTCGAACGCGTGCGGCGGCGAGCCGCCCCACTCCTCGGGCGAGAGCATCGAGAGGTAGGGGACGCCGTCGCCGCGCCGGTACAGGTGGTAGACGTGGCCGGGCCGCTTCTTGAAGCTGCACGCCGCCCGGTGGAGCTCGCCGTCGCGCTGCGCCGCCTCGAGGACCCGCCGCGCCTCCTCCTGGAGCGACCGGATCTGCCGCGCGATCTGCGCGAGCTTGCCGCCGGTGACCGCGCCGAGCAGCGCGTCCGCCTGCTGGATCTCCCGCGCCACGTCGACGAGCTCGTGCGGCGCGGAGAGCCGGCTCAGGGGATAGGGCGAGGTGCGGGAGGGCCCCTCGTGGCGGCCGCCGCCGTGCTTCGTGTAGCCGTCGTCGCTCATGCGGTCCACGTCGTCATGGATCGTCCACGGCCCGGCGTCACGGGTCAGGGCACCCGTCTTCATCCGCGACGCCGTCCTCGTCTTCCTTCTGCGTGGGGCAGCGGTCCTCGTCGTCGAAGACGCCGTCTTCATCGTTGTCCCCTTCGGGACACCCGTCGTCGTCCTGGAAGCCGTCGCGGTCCTCCGCGAGCTCGCCGCACTGATCGACGTCGTCCGGAACGCCGTCCTCGTCCGCGTCGTGGACGCGCGGGGTCCAGGCCACCGAGAGGACGGCGCGCAGCGGCGTGGTGCCGACGCCGCCGGCCAGCGCCGTCTCGACGCCGGCCAGGAACGAGACGTCGCCCAGCGCGTAGCGCGCGGCGAGGCCGAGCTCGAGCGCGGCCGCCTCCTGGCCCGCGAACGGCGCGATCGGCGAGAGCGGGAGGTGCCCGTGCGCCTCCAGGAAGAACGTTGTGCGCCCTTCCGGGTCGATGCCCAGGATCTGCGGCCGGAACGAGAGGCCGAGGCCGAAGGGGAGCTCGTGGCCGAACACCGTGGGGCACGGATCGTCGCCCGCGGCGGAGACCGGGGTCGCCTGGCACCCGAAGCGGGCCTCGCCGGCGCGGAGCTTGACCCCCGCCGCGAGGTGCGCGCCGAACGCGATCAGGCGGTACTCGGCGAGGAGCCTGAGCTCGTTCGTGACGCCCCCCTCGCCCACGAACGACGCCTCGTCCCCCGTGGGCAGCGTGAAGCGCTCGTGCAGCGCGAGCGCGAGCCCGCCGAGATCGCCGCCGGTGGGCTGCACGAGCGTGAGCTTGCCGACGAGGCCGAGATCGCCGAGCGCCTGCGCCGGGAGCCACGTGTCGCCGAGCACCCGCGTGGCGTCGGACATGGGCGCGTCGCCGGTCTGGTGGAGGACCACGGGCAGCGTGAGCCCCACGAGCAAGCGCCGCGCGATGCCCACGCCGGCCGCGAAATCCGCGCTGACCTGGTGGCGGATGACGTCGAAGCGGATCTCGCCCGAGGCGGGATCGCGGAGCACGATGGGGCGGTAGGCGTACGAGGCCCAGAGGCTCGCGCTCCACTCGCCCGTGTCCGGGGTCGCGGCGGGCTCGAGGTAGACGCCGGCCCCTGGGTCGATCGAGGCGCGGAACCCGCGGAGATCGGCCGACGGCTGCGCGGCCGCGAGCGGGGCCACAGACGCGGCGAGCAGCGAGGACAGGGCGATGGCGCTCGGTCGCATGGCCGGTGGAGACTAGACCAGCGCACGGGAAGCGCACGGGAAAGTGGGCCCCGTCGCGCTCGCGGCCGGCGCGCCGCGCGCGGCGCGCCGGCCGCGAGCGCGACGGCCGGCGCCGAGCGCGGGGCGAACCACGGCGCGCGGCGCGCGGCGCGCGGCCGGCCCCCGAAACATCGCGTTCCGCCGCGGGTTGTGCGATAGCGGGGGCATGGACTCCATCCGGATCCGGGGCGGGAAGCCGCTCTCCGGCAAGATCCGCATCAGCGGCGCCAAGAACGCCGCGCTGCCGATCCTCTGCGCGACGCTGCTCTCCGACGGGGAGAGCCTGCTCCGCAACGTGCCCGCGCTGCGCGACATCGAGACGACCTCGGCGCTGCTCCGGTTCCTCGGGCGCAACGTCGAGACCGCGCCGCCGCTCGTGAAGGTCGGCGCCGGCGACAACGTGCGGCCCGAGGCGCCTTACGAGCTCGTCAAGCAGATGCGCGCGAGCGTCATGGTCCTCGGCCCGCTGCTCGCGCGCTTCGGCCGCGCCAAGGTGTCGCTCCCCGGCGGCTGCCAGATCGGGACGCGCCCGGTGGATCAGCACCTCAAGGGCCTCGAGGCGCTCGGCGCGACGATCCGGCTGTCGCGCGGCTACATCGTCGCGGAGTGCAAGCGGCTGCGCGGCGCGGAGGTCGTGTTCGATCTGCCGACCGTGACCGGCACCGAGAACCTGATGATGGCCGCGGCGCTCGCGAAGGGGCGGACCACGCTGGTCAACTGCGCGCGCGAGCCCGAGGTCGAGGAGCTCGGCCGGGTGCTCAACAAGATGGGCGCGCGCGTGAGCGGCGCCGGCACGGACGTCATCCACATCGAGGGCGCGGACGAGCTGGAGCCGTTCGACCACGCGATCATCTCCGATCGGATCGAGGCCGGCACGTACATGGTCGCGGCGGCCGCGGCCGGCGGCGACGTGCTGATCGAGAACGCGCCGCTCGAGGACCTCGAGGCGGTCGCGGCCAAGCTCCGCCAGGCGGGCGTCGAGGTGGGCCGCGAGGGCGACTGCGTGCGCGTCCGCCGCGAGGGGCGGCCGCTGCGCGCCGTCGACGTCACGACGGCGCCGCACCCGGGCTTCCCGACCGACATGCAGGCGCAGTTCATGGTCCTGATGTGCCTCGCGCAGGGCACGTCGCGCATCGTCGAGACCATCTTCGAGAACCGCTTCATGCACGTCCCCGAGCTCGCGCGGATGGGGGCGCACATCGACGTGGACGGCCACACCGCGCACGTGCACGGCGGCGCGCCGCTGTCGGGCGCGACCGTGATGGCCACCGATCTGCGCGCGAGCGCGTCGCTCGTCATCGCCGGGCTCGTGGCGACCGAGGGCGAGACCGAGGTGCTGCGCGTCTACCACCTGGATCGCGGCTACGAGTTCATGGAGCGCAAGCTCGCGCAGCTCGGCGCCGACACGGCGCGCGTCGAGGGGCGGGACGGATGACGAAGCCCCTCACCATCGCCGTCCCCAAGGGGCGGATCCTGAAGGACCTCATCCCGCTCGTGCGGCGCGCCGGCCTCGACAGCACGCCCCTCGAGGAGAACGATCGCCGCCTGGTCCGGCCGACGGCGGACGGCGCGTTCCGGTACGTGTTCCTGAAGCCGGACGACGTCCCGACCTACGTCGAGTACGGCGCCGCCGATCTCGGGGTCTCCGGCCGTGACACGCTCCTCGAGCGCCGCCACGATCTCTACACGCCGCTCGATCTCGGCATCGGCCGCTGTCGCCTCGTCGTGGCCGGGCCGGAGGACACGCCGGTGCCCGATCTGCCGCGCGTCGCCACGAAGTACCCGCGGATCGCCGGGGATCACTTCGCGAGCAAGGGCGTGGTGGCCGAGATCATCCCCGTCCACGGCTCGGTGGAGCTCGCGCCGCTCGTCGGGCTCTCCCATCTGATCGTCGATATCGTCGAGACGGGCTCGACGCTGCGCGAGAACCGCCTCGAGGTGCTCGAGACGGTCACCGAGGTGAGCACCCAGCTCATCGCGAACCGCGCGTCCTACAAGCTGCGGAGCGACGTCATCCGCCCGCTGGTCGAGCGCCTGCGGGCCGCGACGGCCGGCGCGGGGCGGTGATCGCCGCGGCGGCGCTCGTCGCCGCTCGCTGATCGAGGACAGCCGCCGTCCAGAGACCCAGAGAGAGGAGGCCCAGCTGCTATCGCATCTCGCCGCGCTCCCGGCCGACATCGACACCTGGGTGGGAGGGGGGACCAGCGTCGTCGCGGGCGTGCACCGCGAGCAGCCCGCGGCCCTTCGCTTCGACGCGCTCGCGCAGGCCGAGGTCGGGCTCCGGCTCGCGAGCGGCTCGCTGTACTTCCGGCTCGATCTCGACGTGCAGGCCACCACGGCGCCGCTCGGGCTGCCGGCGTTCGGGCTGCCGGCGTTCGTCTACCCCACGTGGTCCTTGCTGACGCCGGGGATCAAGATCGGCCCGCCCGAGTGGGCGATGCTCCAGATTGGCCGCGAGGATCACCACCTCCGGCTGGGCATCATCACGCACCCGATTGGCATCGAGGACTGGGACGGCTGGATCAACTATTTCCCGACGACCTCGACCATGATCAGCACCGTCCCGGGCCGGATGCTCGGCGTGGAGCCCGGGCTCGTCCTCGGCGAGGGATACGAGATCAACCTCTTCGGCGGCTTCGATCTCGACGTCGACGCGCCGACGTTCGGCGCCGGTCTCACCACGATGCAGCCGCTCTGGTCGACCTGGTCGGGCGTCGCGCTGTATCCGTCGATCGATTTCTACTCGGCGGTCGTCGCCCTGGAGCTCTACCCGGCCGAGGCGCTGTCCGTGTCGATCGACGGCAGCGTCGGGCTGGTCGGCGCGGCGGACGAGGCGGGAGCGATCGCGCTGAATCCCTGGGTGGGAGGCGAGATCATCGCCAATGTCCTCCCGAAGGTGGCAATCCATCCGGTCTTTCGAGTCCAGGCTCTCCACGAATCGGAAGGCGCCCTCTCTGCCTATCTGTTCGCGCCTCAGCCGAGCCTCTCCGCGAGCGCCGGGCTCACCTACTCGCCGTTCGATGAGCTCAAGCTCAGCCTCGAGGGCAAGGTCTCCAGGGTCGAGGACGACATCCTGCCCGGCGTGTTCGCCCTCGTGGCGCTCCGCCGGCCTGAGCCGCCGCCCTACGCCGCCAAGTGAGGCGACGGAAGCGGCGCCGCGCTGCCGCACTTTTCCATGGAGGGGTGAGCCGGCGCGAAACACTCGAAACGTAACGTGCCGGAGCGTAACAAAACGTAACACGTGACTCGCGCGGGCAGGCAAGGCAGGCCAGGCACAAGGCAGGCAAGGCACCGGGCACACTGACATCCGTCGACCCTGTTTTTCGAGTCTCGCGCGGGCGCGGCCTTGTGATAGGGTGGCGGCCCCTCTCATGAAAATCCACGAGTATCAAGGCAAGCAGCTCTTCGCTCGCTACGGAGTGCCGGTACCGAAAGGGGAGCCCGCTTTCCAGGCGAGTGAGGTGGCGCCGATCGCCGATCGGCTCATCGCCCAGACAGGCAACCCGGTCGTCGTCGTGAAGGCGCAGATCCACGCGGGCGGCCGCGGCAAGGGCGGCGGCGTCAAGGTCGCGAAGGGTGGCAGCGCGGAGGCGAACGCGCTCGCCGAGAAGATCCTCGGCATGCAGCTCGTCACCAACCAGACGGGCCCCGAGGGGCAGAAGGTCCGGCGGCTCTACATCGAGCAGGGCCTCGACATCGCGCGCGAGCTCTACTTCGCGATGCTCGTCGATCGCGAGCGCCGCCGCGTCGCGGTGATCGCCTCAACCGAGGGCGGCATGGACATCGAGGAGGTGGCCCACAGCACGCCGGAGAAGATCTACAAGCTCTTCATCGATCCGGTGCTCGGCCTCGCCCCGTACCAGGGGCGGCAGCTCGCGATCGCGCTCGGGCTCACCGCGAAGGAGACGCAGCGCCAGTTCCTGAAGCTCGTGGCCTCGCTCTATGCGTGCTTCACCGCGGAGGACTGCTCGCTGCTCGAGATCAACCCGCTCGTCGTGACAGGCGCCGGCGACGTCTTCGCGCTCGACGCGAAGGTGAGCTTCGACGACAACGCCGAGTTCCGGCACGCCGACTGGAACGGGATGCGCGACGTCGACGAGGAGGATCCGGTCGAGCTGCAGGCGAAGCGGGCCGGGCTGTCCTACGTGTCGCTCGACGGCGACATCGGCTGCCTCGTGAACGGCGCCGGGCTCGCGATGGCGACGATGGATATCATCCTCCATTACGGCGGAAAGCCGGCGAACTTCCTGGATGTCGGCGGCGGCGCCTCGCAGGAGCAGGTGAAGACCGCGTTCCAGATCATTCTCCGGAGCGAGCGGGTCCGCGGCATCTTCGTGAACATCTTCGGCGGCATCATGCGCTGCGACGTCGTCGCGGCCGGGGTCATCGCCGCGGCGAAGGAGCTCGGGCTCAAGGTGCCTCTCGTGGTGCGCCTCGAGGGGACGAACGTCGAGGCCGGCCGCAAGCTGCTCGACGAGAGCGGCCTGACCATCCAGTCGGCGAGCTCCATGGCCGACGGCGCGCAGAAGATCGTGGCCGCCACGCGCGGCGGCAAGGCCGGCGCCTAGGGCGCCCGCGTGCACCGAGCCTCGAACCCAGTTGAGCAGCGAGCCAGCGGCGGTGGCCGAGCTCCTGTCCACGTTGAAGGTAGAGTAATCAAGCGATGAGCATCCTCGTCAACAAGGACACGCGGGTCGTCTTCCAGGGCATCACGGGCGCCTACGGGTCGCAGCACGCCCGCGCCTGCATCGAGTACGGGACGAAGGTCGTCGCCGGCGTGACGCCGGGCCGCGGCGGCCAGCGATTCGAAGACAAGGTGCCGATCTTCGACACGGTCGAGCAGGCCGTGCGCAACGAGGGCGCCGATGTCTCGTGCATCTTCGTGCCGCCCGTCGGCGCGGCGGACGCGATCACCGAGGCCATCGATGCGGGCTGCAAGCTCGTCATCTGCATCACCGACGGCGTGCCGGTGCTCGACATGATCCGCGTCCGTCGCTTCCTCGAGGGGAAGCCGGCGCGGCTCATCGGGCCGAACTGTCCCGGCGTGATCACCCCGGGAGAGTGCAAGATCGGGATCATGCCGGGCCACATCCACAAGAAGGGCCACATCGGCGTCCTCTCCCGCTCGGGCACGCTGACCTACGAGGCGGTCGGCCAGCTGAGCGCCCTCGGCATCGGGCAGTCGAGCTGCGTGGGCATCGGCGGCGATCCGGTCGGCGGCATGGACTTCATCGACGTGCTCGAGCTCTTCAACCAGGATCCCGACACCCACGGCGTGGTGCTGATCGGCGAGATCGGTGGGACGGCCGAGCAGCGCGCGGCGGCGTGGATCAAGAAGAACATGAAGAAGCCGGTGGCAGCGTTCATCGCCGGCCGCGCGGCGCCTCCGGGCAAGCGCATGGGCCACGCTGGCGCGATCATCGCGGGCGGCGAGGGCACGGCGGCCGAGAAGATCGCGGCGCTCGAGGCGGCGGGGGCCAAGGTGGCCGCCACGCCGGCCGAGATGGGCATCGCGATGCAGGCCGCGATGGCGGCGGCGCGCTGATCTGATTGCCCGGCCCGTGGCGAGGGTGCTCGTCGGGCGGGGTGGGGGCCCCGCCGAACTCGCCCGAGACATCCCTCCTCCAGCTTCGCCGGAGGAGAGATGTCTCGGGCTCAGACATCGGCCCATCCCCCACCCCGCCCGACGAGCACCCTCGCCACGGGCCTACCGCTATCCCTTTTTAATCCACCTCGGACAGCGGCCCATCCACCGGGACTACCGCTGCCGTTATTGACGCATGTCGGGTATCGGCTCATCCCCCCGACAAGCACCCTCGCTACAGGACGCCGGAAATCGCGTTAACATGCGCTCTTCAACCGCTTCTCAATACAAGCGGCGGTTTTCCTGCGCGGCGTCGATCACGCCCCCAGCGATATCGTCCGCCGCTCTGCGGCGCTCTTCATCGCGGCCTCGATGACGCGGATCACGTCTCGCGCCTCCTCGGCGCGCACCGGCGGCGGGGCGCCGTCGAGGATCGCCGCCGCGATGCCCTCGTAATAGACCTCGTAGGCGCCGGGCAGGCTCTCGATGACGCGGCGCTCGCCGCTCGCCGTGACGAGCGTGCCGAACCAGCGCGGGTCCTCCCGCCCCCACTCCGGTACACCAGGGCGCGTGCCTGCCTTGAGGGCGTCCTCCTGGCCGTCGATCCCATGCTTGAGGAAGCTCCCGCCGTCGCCATGGACCGCGAAGCGCGGCCCCGGCTCGGGCACCAGCGTCGAGGAGCGCACGATCACCCGGCGCTTGCCGTAGTCGAGCGTCAGGTGAAAATAGTCCACCGTGCGCGCCCCGGATCGCTGCGCGAGGACGTCGGCGGTCACCGCGCGCGGCAGGCCGAAGAGCACGAGCGCCTGGTCGATCAGGTGCGCGCCGAGGTCGTACAGGATCCCCGATCCCGGCGCCTCCTGCTCTCGCCAACCCTGCTTGATGGCGGGGCGGAAGCGATCGAAGTGCGCCTCGTACGACGCCACATCACCGAGCAGGCCCTGCTCGATGCAGCTGCGCACGGTGCGGAAGTCCGCGTCCCAGCGGCGGTTCTGGAAGACCGAGAGGAGCCGGCCCCGGCGCGCGGCCAGCGCGATGAGCTCGTCGGCCTCGGCGCTCGTGATCGTGAACGGCTTGTCGACGACCACGTGCTTGCCCGCCTCGAGCGCGGCGCGCGCGAGCGGGAAGTGGGTCTCGTTGGGCGAGGCGATGACCACGAGGTCGATCCCCGGCTCGGCGATCAGCACCTCGGGCGTCGGATGCACGGCGACGCCCGAGTGGTCGGCCATGACCTGGCCCTCCCGGCGGGTCGCAATGGCGGCGAGGCGTAGCCGAGAGACGGACCGGATCAGCGGGGCGTGGAAAACGGCACCGGCAAGGCCGTAGCCGACGAGGCCGACATAGACGCGCTGGGACATGGCAGGACAGGCTCGTCCGGGACGCTAGCCCGAAGAGGCGCTGGGGGGAAGCCCAGGCGCGAAGACGCCGAGGAGCCTCCAGAAGCGCGTGACGGCGGCTGGCGAACCGCCACAGGCATCCGCAACACCACGCACGCTCGCGCCTGGCGTGACGGCGGCTGGCGAACCGCCACAGGCATCCGCAACACCACGCACGCTCGCGCCTGGTGAGCCGCCACAGGCATCCGGCACGCCGCGATTGCGCCTGGCGAGCTGCCACAGGCACCCGCCGCGTTCGCCATCGCGCTCGGTGATATGCCCAGAGCATCCACATCGCTCGTCATCCCACGTGGCACTCCGCACAAGGCGTCTTCGACCCTTACGAGCTCACGCCGGAGGCACACGCGAGCGACGATCACGGGCGAAGTGGTCACCGCGCATCCAATGTCGTCGCCCGTGCCCCCCATCGACGTGGAACGAGGCGGTTCGTGCAGACGCGGCGCGGCGGTTGCGATAGCCTCATGCGCTTGGAGGCTTTGATGCAAGCCAAGAGCATCCTTTCCGTGGTGGCCCTGACCACCTTGATCGCCGGCAGCCCCTTCGCGGCAGGGTGCAAGACCACCGCCGAGGCCAGCGTGACCGAGGAGTCGGTCGAGGCGGTCCCCGTGGTGGCCATCGAAGATCCGTTGACCGAGGAGCACGACGGCGGCTCGGTCGGGTGGGATATCGCGCCCGACGGCGTCGTGAAGGCGATCGTGAAGGCGCCTGACGGCAAGCCCATCGACAAGGACGTGAGCGGCACGCTCACGTGGAAAGGGCCGAACGGCGACGCGCAGGCCCCGCTCGCGCTCGACGCGAAGACAGGGCTCCTCGTCGCGACCGGGCCCAAGCTCGAGGCCGATCTCACCGAGGTGAAGTACAACATCGTCGTCGCCGGAAAGCCGTGGAATGGCACGCTCCACGTGCCCTCAGGGGGCACGAAGGTCATCGTCGAGGGCGCGAGAAAGGCCGAGAAGAGGCCCCTCCCCGCTGGCAAGACGGGCCCGAACGGCGGGGTGATCCAGGTGGTCGGCGACGACACGATCGAGGTGGTCGCGGACAAGGCTTCCGGCCAGGTCAGGGTGTATGTGCTCGACGCGAACCTGAAGCCGGTCCCCGTCGGCGACCGCAAGATCAAGCTCGGCTTCGTGGGACAGGGCTCCGAGCTCGTCGTGCTCACGCCCGGCCCGGGCGGCCTCTACTGCGTGGGCAAGGTCGCGGCAAAGGTCAACCCGGTGAAGCTCACCGTCGTCGTGGCGCACCCGACGCACGCCGACGTGGTGCTCGTCGGCTATCGCCCCGGCGTGCACGTCGTCGTCGGCCCGAGCGCGCCGGCCGTGAACGTCGTGGTGGCGACGGCGTGGAACGTGGAGGTGAAGGTCAACAGGGCTCCTGGCGTGGTGGTGGTCCACGATGACGACGACGACGACGATGACGACGGGCGACCGGTCCACATCCACGTGCACGGCAAGCACAAGGGCAAACACAAGCACCACAAGCACGGGCACGCGCACGGGCACTGGAAGTGACCTCGCGCGGCGCTGGGCGGCCTACCTCACCGCCGAGGTCGACGCCGCCTCGCTCGCCGTCTTCCGCGCCGGCTATGGCGCCCTGATCGCGTGGGAGGTCGTCCGGTACGCCGTCCACGATCGGATCTACCGCTATTACATCGAGCCCGACTTCTTCTTCAGCTTCGTCCCCTTCGTCCGCCCGTGGGGCGGGACTGGGATGTACTGGCACTTCGGCGCCCTCTTCGTCCTCGCGCTCCTCTGCGCCGTCGGGCTCTTCTACCGGGTGAGCGCCGCGCTCCTCTGCGCCGCGCTCACGTATGTCTTCCTCCTCGACAAGGCACAATACCTCAACCACCTCTATCTCCTCTGCCTCGTCGGCCTGCTGCTCGCCGCCGCCCCGGCGCACCGCGCGCTCTCGCTGGATCGCCTCCGCGCGCGGCGCGCCTCGCCCGCAGGGGCGGCGCCCGGCGCGCCGGCGGAGACCGTGCCGCGCTTCTATCTCTTCGCCCTGAAGGCCCAGATCGCCATCGTCTACTTCTACGGCGGCGTCGCGAAGCTGAACGGCGACTGGCTCCGGGGGCAGCCGCTCACCATGTGGCTCGCCGCGCACGGCGACGCGCCCCTCGTCGGGCCGCTCCTTGCCTCGCCGACAGCGGGGCTCGCGCTCTCGTATGCGGGCCTCTTCATCGACCTCTCGATGGGCTTCCTGCTCTTCTCCCGGCGCACCTTCCCCTTCGGCGCGGCGCTCGCCGTGGCGTTCAACCTCTCCAACGCCCTCCTGTTCAAGATCGGTATCTTCCCCTACGCGATGATCGCCTCGCTCGCGCTGTTCGGCGATCCCTCGTGGCCGAGGCGGCGGCTGCCCTTCCTGTTCAAGGGCGCGGACGCCCCCGGCGACGTCGCCCGCGCCCCCTCGCCCGCCGCGTCGCGCCGGAGCGCGCTGCCGCTCGCGCTGCTCCACGGATATCTCCTGTTCCACCTGGTGGTGCCGCTCCGCCACTGGGTCTACCCGGGCGACGTCGCCTGGAACGAGGCCGGACACCGCTTCTCGTGGCGCATGAAGCTGCGCGACAAGAACGTGAGCGAGCTCGGGATTCACGTGCTGGATCCGAGGACCGGCGTGCGCGAGCCGCTCGACGTCGAGGCGTGGCTCACCGACCGCCAGCTCGGGGAGATGTGCGCGCGGCCCGACATGATCGTCGACTTCGCGCGCCACGTGGCCGACCGCTTTCAGGCGAACTTCGGGGTGCGCCCCATCGTCACGGCCAAGGTCGTCGCGTCGCTGAACGGAGGTCCCTTCCGCGACCTCATCGATCCGACGCTCGATCTCGCATCGCAGCCGAGCGGGCTCCTCGCGGTCGTGCAGCCACCCGAGCACTAGCCACCAGCACCGCATCGCCCGGGTTGAGTCACCTCGAGTTTTGGTCAGGCGACCGGAGCGCCTCGCCGAGGGCGACTGGCTGTGAGCTCAACCGGCAATCTGGAGCTGGCGCGTCTTCAGCCAGTCCGCTATCAGCGACAGCACCGTGGGATCCAGCGGGTCGCCGATGCGCTTGTGCGCACCGAACAACGACGGAGGGCCGGGGTCGCTCCGCAAGAGGTGCGTCAGGTTGGCGATCACGTGCCGCTCGACCTCGCCGCGCGCGACCGCCGCGATCCGCTCGACGGCGCCCGGGTCACACTGCACGTCCTTCTCGCCGCCGATGAGCAGCATCGGACACGCGACACGAGAGAAGATCTCGCGCGGCTCGATCGCCATCAGCTCGCGCAGCCATTTCGCCGGGAAGCGCTGGAGACCTAAGCGGATCGTCGCCGAGTCCGACGCCTTGATGCGCTGGATAAGGCGCTTCTGCCGCTCGATCGGACCGCCGCCGAGCCCGAACAGGAAGCGCTGGGCCGCGCCCCAGACCCCGCGCACCTCGGCGAGGTCCTGCTCGATCTGCCGGGCCTGTTGCAGCAGGCTAAGCTCGGCATTGTCGATGAAGGGACACAACAGCAAAAGCCCCGCGACCGCCGGGCGCTCGATCGCGAGCAGCGGCGCGAACACGCACCCCTCGCTGTGCGCGAGCAAGAACCTCCGTGATGGATCGCAGAAATCGTACCCCGGCAGCGCGTCGAAGAACGCGCCCGCGTCGTGCACGAGCTCTCCGCAACCCGCGAGGTGGTAGTCGCCTGTGCTCTTGCCGCAGCCGCGCTTGTCGTAGCGCACGCTTGCGATGCCGGCGGTCGCGAGGTGACGCGCGATGGTGTTGAACACGTCGAGGCGCTGCCCCGGCATGTTCTCATCGCGGTCCAGCGGCCCGCTGCCGTGGATCATCAGCACCGTGGGGAAACGTCCCGCGCCCGAAGGCACGCAGGCGGTGCCGGCGAGTCGGATCCCGGCGGTCGAAAGCTCCACGTCTCGTTCGAGCACTGTTGCCTCCCTCACGTACCGCCGACCGTAGCACCTGCCGCGCGAGCCCTCCAAGAAGGCCACGCCACGCCGCGCGCCCCGCGCTCCGCGCCACCCACGACGACACCCAACATGACGTGGAAGCGTGACACAGCACACGTCGGGCCACCCTTCTTTGCATTCCTCGAGTCAACCCGCAGAGACCATCCTATACTGATTCTTCCCGGACGTAATCGGCCGCACGATACATGCGGACGAGGCCATCACGAGGTGGAGCGCAAGCACATATGACCACCACAGCACCGTTCGATCTGCCAGGACACGTCGTCGAGCAGCTGATCCATGAGGGCGGCAAGACCCACGTTTACCGCGGCCGCCGCGCCGCGGATCAGCGGCCGGTCGTCATCAAGACGCTGAAGGGGGAGCACCCGAGCGTCCGCGATCTCGCCCTGCTGCGGCACGAGTTCAGCCTCCTGCGCGATCTGGATCTCGAGTCCGTGGTGAGGGTGAGCTCGCTCGAGAGGACGCGCGGCGGCCTCGCCCTCGTCACGGAGGCGGTCGAGGGCACGACCCTGAGGGCGATCCTCGACGATCGCCGGCTGGATCTCCGCGCGGCGCTGGCGCTCTCGACGGCCATCGCCGACGCCATCGGCGCGGTGCACCGCTGTCACGTCACGCACAAGGACATCAATCCCAGCAACATCATCGTCAGCTCGGACCTGCGCCGCGCCACGCTCATCGACTTCGGCGCCTCGTCGCGGCTCAAGCAGGAGTTTCAACAGTCTACCTCGGCGTCCACCCTGCAAGGCACGCTCGCGTACATGTCGCCCGAGCAGACCGGGCGCATGAACAGGGGAATCGATTACCGCGCCGACCTCTACTCGTTCGGTGTCACGCTGTATGAGATGCTGACCGGAGCCCTGCCGTTCCCGGACGGCGATCCGCTGGACGTCCTCTACAGCCACATCGCGCGGCAGCCCGCCCCGCCGCACGAGCTCCGCGGGGATGTCCCCCGGCCGGTCTCCGAGATCGTCATGAAGCTCCTCGCCAAGGCGCCCGAGGACCGTTACCAGAGCGCGTACGGCGTCAAGGAAGACCTCGCGGAGTGCCTGCGCTCCCTCGAGCAGACAGGCCGGGTCCACCCCTTCCCCGTCGGTCAGCGCGATCGCAGCCACGAGCTGCGCGTCCCGCAGAAGATCTACGGCCGAGACGAGGAGCGGGACCGGCTCCTGGCCGCCTTCGAGCGGGCCCGCGCGGGCGCCGCGGAGCTCGTGCTCGTCTCCGGCTACTCCGGCGTCGGCAAGAGCGCGCTGGTCCACGAGACCTACAAGGCCATCGCCAGGGTCGGCGGCCACTTCGCGCACGGCAAGTTCGATCAGCTGAACCGCGGCGTGCCCTGCGCCTCGGTCGTCCAGGCGTTCAGGGGGCTCGTGCAGCAGCTCCTCTCCGAGCGGACAGACGCGCTGGCCCACTGGCGAGCGGAGCTCGGCGCGGCGCTCGGCCCGAACGCCGGGCTCCTCGTCGACCTCATCCCCGAGCTCGCGCTCATCGTCGGCGAGGCGCCCGCGGTCGCGGCGCTCGGCCCCTCCGAGTCGCAGAACCGCTTCGACATGGTGTTCCGGAGCTTCCTTGGCGTGTTCGCCGGTCCGTCGCACCCGCTGGTCCTGTTCCTCGACGACCTCCAGTGGGCGGACCCGGCGTCGCTCAGGCTGCTCAGGCTCCTGCTCACCGACGGCGACACGCGCCATCTCCTGGTCGTCGGGGCGTACCGCGACAACGAGGTGAGCCCGGCGCACCCGCTCGTCATCACCCTCGACGCCATCCGCGCCGCGAGCGCGGCCGTGACCGACATCCCCCTCGCCCCGCTCTCGCAGGACGACGTGACGGCGCTCGCCTCGGACGCCCTCGGCCGCGCGGCGCAGGACGTCGCCCAGCTCTCCGAGCTCATCCACGACAAGACGCTGGGCAACCCGTTCTTCATGGGGCAGTTCCTGCGAATGCTGGGCGACGACGGGCTCCTCCGGTGCGACCCGGAGACCGGCAGATGGACATGGGATCTCGCAGCCATCGAGTCGCGGGCCGTGACGGACAACGTCGCCGACTTCATGATCGCCAAGCTGCAGAGGCTCGCGCCGCCCACCCAGCGCGCCCTGACGCTCGCCGCGTGCATCGGGCACCGGTTCGACCTGCGCACGCTCGCGACGATCTCCGAGCTGCCGGCCGCGCAGGCGGCGCAGGATCTCTGGGCGGCCATGCAGGAAGGGGTCCTGCTCCCCATCGACGCCGACTACCGGCTCGTGCACCCGGAAGACCCATCCCACGGCGAGCCGGCGACCGACGCGTCGCTCGCCGTCTCCTACCAGTTCTTGCACGATCGCGTCCAGCAGGCGGCCTATGCCCTCATCGCGGACGAGCACAGGTGCGCCGCCCACCTGCGCGTCGGCCGCCTGATGCTGGCCAGCCAGCGCGGCGAGCCGCAGGAAAAGCAGCTCTTCGACACGGTAAACCATCTTAACTATGGCGCCGCCCTCATCGCCGATCCCCGCGAGCGCGATCTGCTCGCGCGCCTGAACCTGCGCGCCGGGAGGAAGGCCAAGGGCTCGACCGCGTACGGGGCCGCGGCGGAGTACTTCAGCGCCGGGCGGAGCGCGCTCGGAGACGACGGCGCCTCGGGGGATCACGCGCTGCGCTGGGCGCTCACGCTGGAGGCGGCCGAGTGCGAGTACCTGTGCGGCCGCTTCACCGAGGCCGAGGCGCTGTTCCAGCGGCTGCTCGAGGTGGCGGCGTCGAACCTCGATCGGGCGCGGGTCCAGAGCCTGCGGATGAAGCTCTATCAGGTCGCCGGCCGCTACGACGAGGGCGTCACCGTCGGACAGGAGGCGCTACGCCTGTTCGGCGTCGAGATCCCCGGGGCGAGCGAGGAGATCGGCGCCGCCGTCTCCGCCGAGGTCGCGCAGATCCCGGAGAGCATGGCGGGCAGGAGCATCGAGGACATCCTGCACGCGCCGCTGCTCGCCGACGAGCAGATCCGCGCGGTCATCAACCTGCTCGCCGACTGCGCTCCCTGCGCGTACATCGGGCGGCCGGGCGTGTTCCCGCTCATCGCGCTGAAGATGCTGAACCTGTCGCTGCGGCACGGCAACACCGAGGCGTCGTGCTTCGCCTACAGCGTGTATGGGCTCATGCTGGTCGCGGCGTTCAACGATATCCCGTCGGGATTCCGCTTCTCGGAGATGTCGATCCGGCTGAACGAGAAGCTCGGGGACGTCACGCTGAGGGGGACGCTGCTGCACCTCCACGGCGATCACATCAACTTCTGGGTCCAGCACATCCGGAACGATCTCCCCATCCTGGAGCGGGCGTTCCTCGCGTGCATCGAGGCCGGCGACCTGGTGTACGCGAGCTACCTGGCCTTCGAGACCGTCTGGCAGGTCTACGAGAAGGGCGATCCGCTGGCGGAGGTCGACCGCGTCGCCGAGCGCTTCGCGTCGTTCGCGCGCAAGACAGGCAATCACGCCGTCCTCGAGACGATCCGGCTGGAGCAGCAGTTCCTGCGCAGCCTGAAGGGGCTCACGGCGGCCGACGCCTCGCTGAGCGAGGAGGGCTTTGCCGAATTCTCGGAAGAAGCGTGCCTGGCCGCGCTCACCCGGGCGAGCTTCGGGTGCGGGATCGCCTTTTATCACATCATCCGGCTCATCCTCCTCTATTCCCACGGCCGCCCCGAGGAGGCGCTCGCCGCGGCGGAAGCGGCGCGCCCGGTGCTCGGGGCCGTCATGGCGATGCCGATCGAGGCGACCTACCACTTCTATCTCGCGCTCACGCTGATCGCGCTCGGCGAGCGCGACGCGCGCGAGCGCGAGCGGCACGCCGGGGCGCTCTCCGCGTCGCTCGAGAAGCTCGAGCTCTGGGCGCGCCATTGCCCCGACAACTTCCGGGTGAAGCACGTCCTGGTCCTGGCCGAGGCGGCGCGCGCCGCCGGCCGCGACGTCGAGGCGATGGGGCTCTACGACGACGCCATCGACGCCGCCCGTCAGAGCGAGTTCGTGCAGTACGAGGCGCTCGCGTCGGAGCTGGCCGGCCTGTACTACGCTCGCAAGGGCCGGCGGCGGATCGCCACGCTCTATTTGGACGCGGCGATGCACGCCTACCGGCAGTGGGGGGCAGAGCGGAAGGTGGCGGAGCTCGTCCGGCAGCACGGGCTCGACCCACTCCCCATCGCTCGAGGGCCCGCGGCAGAGCACGAGAAGGCCGCGGCGAGGACGAGCTCCATGTCGGTGAACCACCCGCTCCTCCACAAGCTCGCCGACGTCGCGGCGGTGCTGCAGACGACGCAGGCGATCTCCAGCGAGCTCGTGCTCGGGAAGGCGCTCGACCGCGTGATGCGCGCCCTCCTCGCGAGCGCCGGCGGACAGCGCGGCTTCCTGGTGCTCGCGCGCGAAGAGCGGTTGTTCATCGAGGCGTCCGTCACCCTCGATCCGGAGTCGGTCGAGGTGGAGCTCCGGCGTCCGCTGGAGGAGTCGTCGGCCCTGCCGGTCAGCGTGGTCCACTACGTGGCGCGGACCCGAGAGCTGCTCATCCTGGACGACGCCGCGGCGAGCCCTCGCTTCGCGGCGGATCCGTACCTCGCCGCGCGCCGGCCGAGGTCGGTGATGGGCTTGCCGCTCGTCCACCAGAACCGAGTCACGGGCGTGCTGTACGTGGAGAACACGCTCGCGAGCGGCGCCTTCACCCCGGAGCAGACCGAGCTGCTCCGCCTCCTGGGCGCGCAGGTCGCGGCGGCGCTCGAGAACGCGCTGCTCTACGGCCGCCTGCAGGAGGCCTCCGAGCGACAGCGCGCCATGAACGATCGGCTCGAGAGCGAGGTGCAGCGGCGCACCGAGGAGCTGTTCTCGGTCAACGAGCGCCTGTCGCAGAAGGCGGAAGAGCTGAACCGGGCCAATGAGCTCTTGCTTGATGAGCTCCGCGAGCGCGAGCGCGCCGAGAACGCCCGGGCGGCGCTCCAGGAGGAGATCATCGGCGTGCAGCGCCTGCGCCTCTCGGAGATGGCGACGCCCATCCTCCCGATCACCGATCGCGTCCTGGTCATGCCGCTCATCGGGACGATGGACGCGGCGCGCGCCGCGCAGGTGCTGGAGGCGTCGCTCGCCGGCGTGGAGCGCCACAACCCGTCCATCGTGATCATCGACATCACCGGCCTGAAGCACGTCGACGGCGGGGTCGCCGACACGCTGATCCGCACCGCCTCGGCGCTGCGGCTGCTCGGCGCGCAGGCGGTCTTGACCGGGATGCAGCCGGAGATCGCCCGCTTGCTCACGCAGGGCGGGATCGACCTCCGCGGCATCGTCACCCGCTCGACGCTGCAGAGCGCCATCGCCCACGCCCTCGCGCCGTCCCGCTCCGCAGGGCGCTGCTGAGCGCGCGGCGCGCGCCGCCGAACGACACCGGCGACGCGGCGTGCTCCGCGGGCGATTTGTCTTCAAGAACCGCCGGCCGTGAGTAGAATTGGCGACCATGAAGGTGGTCCCGATGGGCCCCCTCCCCGTCGGCTCCTTCCTCTGGCAGCGCCGGCCAGGGGCCTGGGTGTTCACGTTCGCATGCAAAGGGACGTTTACACTCCATCCGGGCGAGTCGCCCCTCGCGCAGCAGCAGGATCCGATTCACGTGTCGGACCGGCACTGGAGCGATGATCTCGAGCGGAGCCTCTATGCGGCGAGCGATCTCGTGCCGATGCGACCGCGCGCCGACGTGATGCTCGTCGGGCACGCGTTCGCCCAGCGGGGCACGGCCGTGCGATCGCTCAGAGCGTGCTTGATCGTCGGAGATATCGAGAGCGCGGTGGAGGTGTGCTGCGACCGGAGCCTCTCGCCGAGCGGCGAGCTCAAGGAGGGGAGTGCGTTCACGCAGATGCCGCTGCTCTGGGAGCGCGCCGCGGGCGGGCCTGGCACGTCAAACCCGGTGGGCGTGCGGGCGGACGCGCGGGACCGCTTCGGCCATCGGCTCCTGCCCAACCTTCAACCGCCGGGGGCCAGGCTCGCGCGGGAGAACGAGCCGATCGCTCCGGTGGCGTTCGGGCCCGTCGCGGCGTCGTGGCCGGCGCGGCGGCTCAAGCTCGGCTCGTACGCTGGGGCTTGGTCCGCATCGTCGTGGCAGAGCGCGCCGCTCTCCGCCGATTTCGACCTCGGCTACTTCAACGCCGCTCCTCCGAATCAACAAACCGCTGCGCTGCGCGACGATGAGGCCCTCGTCCTCGAGCACCTTCACCCGGAGCACGCCCACCTCGTCACGCGCTTGCCAGGGTTGCGGCCGATGGCCCTCGTCGAGCGATCGGGCAAGCCCACCGCGAGCGTGGCGATGCGCGCCGATCAGCTCTGGGTCCACACCGATCGGGCGGTCGTCACCGTCACGTGGCGCGGGCAGATCGATCTCGAGCACGAGAGCGAGGCAGGCATCGTGCGCATCGCGTTCGAGAGATCGTCGAGCTCGGCGCGCGCCCCGATCACGGGCCTGCTCCACGCGTCGAGCGCGCGAGACGCAGCCCCCGAGTCACGTGGGGAGCTGCAGACGACTGCGCCCGAGGCCTTTTCCTCTGGCGTGGCGGCGACACTCCCCTTCGTGGCGGCGCGTCATGAGGCGCCGCCGCCGCCTCGTCCCGCCCCACCGCTCCCAGGGCTGCCTTTCGCGAATGCCGCGCACGCGCGTCCAGGCGTCGGGCCCGCGCCGCCTCCCGAGCCTGCGCTGGTGCCACGCGACGAAGAGCGGGCCCCGAGCGCCGTGTTCGTAGGAGTAAAACCGCCGGCGCTGCTCCACGCGGTGAGCGCGCCGCCGCCCGCGCCGCTCGAGCCGCACTCGGCCGAAAGCGTGCAGCCCTCGCCCAGGGCGAGCGCACCCTCGGTCGCGGCCGCGCCGCGCGAGATGATCCAGCTCATCTGGTTTGATCCCCAGAGCGTCGCTCGCGCCGCGCGCACGTGGCGGAGCGTGCTCGACGAGCTCGACGACGTGCCGGTCGATCGGGAGCTCGAGGACCCGGCGCACGCGGGCAATCCTGTGGCTGTCGAAGATCGGCGCGACATCTTTCACTTGCTCGCCCACGCCGAGACCACGTCTCCTGAACGCATTCAAGAGGTGTTGTCCGCCGCGCTCCGGGACGACGGGCGCTACGTGCCCCCCCTTCGCCTCGTCGCGACGGAGCTGATTTTTCCCTTCGACGAGCTCGAAGCGCTGAAGGCATCGATATCGGTCGTCACGCCGCTGATCGGGGCAGACGAGCCGTTCCGAGCCGTCGTGACGAGCGCGCAGGAATTCCTGAAACTACACGAGCTGCGGAGCGCGGGCGCCGTCGCCGACGCGCTCGTGGGGCGCATTCGGGACGCGTTCTCGCAGGGCAAGCGGGTCGTCCCTCCGAGCTACCTCAACACGCAAGTCGAGCGCGCGCTGCTCGAGCATCGCTGTTATCAGCGTCGGCGCGTCTTTGGTGGGGTACAGATACGCGCTCTCGCGCCCGCAGGGTCCGGCGCGATCCCGGTCTATCTTCCGGACAGCCTCGCGGAGACCCTTCCGCTCTTCCAGCGCTTCAAGGCGCGCATCATCGCCGAGGTGCAACCTCAGGTCGATCAATACGAGACCCACCCCGCGGCGCTGCGCGTTCTCGCGCTCGCGCGCACCCTTCCCAGAAGTGCATAGGGCAGCCGGCGGACGGCCGACCTCGGTTGAATTCCGGCCGAGGTTGAGTATCATACAGGCCGCATGCTCGATGAAGCATCGCGTCACTCGATTGTCCCGGTACGAGGTCGTCGGCCCCGTGCTCCGCGCGGGGAGCGGCGCTCGTGACGGATGAGGCCCGCCAGGCCGCAATGCGCCAGGCGCAGGCGCGCATCGGCCAGGTGCTTCGCGGCAAGTGGCGCCTCGACGGAGTTCTCGGCATCGGCGGCATGGCGGCGGTATACGCGGCGACCCATCGCAATGCGAAGCGCGGCGCCGTCAAGCTCCTGGATCCGCTGCTCAGCAAGAACGACGATGTGCGCCAGCGGTTTCTTCGCGAAGGCTACGTCGCCAACCGCGTCGAGCACCCCGGCGCCGTCTCGGTGCTCGACGACGACATCGCCGAGGACGGCTCGGTCTACCTCGTGATGGAGCTGCTCGACGGCGAGCCGGTCGGCGCGAGAGCGGAGCGGAGCGAAGGAGGGCGCCTCCCGCTCGCGGAGACGCTCTGGATCGCCGACGCGCTGCTCGACGTGCTCGCGAGCGCCCACGACAAGGGCATCGTTCATCGCGATATCAAGCCTGATAACCTATTTCTCACACGGCGGGGCGAGGTCAAGGTCCTCGATTTCGGCATCGCCCGGCTGCGCGAACCGTCGCAGTCCGTCGCGGTCACGGTCGGGGGCCCCCTTGGCTCGCCGGCCTTCATGCCGCCCGAGCAGGCACGCGGAGATTGGAATGCGGTCGACGCTAGGAGCGACGTCTGGGCCGCGGGCGCGACGATATTCACGCTCCTCACGGGTCGCTACGTGCATCGAGCCGACAACGCTCAAAGCATGTTGTTCGTGAGGATGACGACGCCGGCGCCTTCGCTCGGGGAGGTCGTCGCCGGGTTACCGATGGAGATCGTGCGCATCATCGATCGCGCGCTCGCGTTCGAGCAGCGCGACCGGTGGCAGAACGCCCGGGAGATGCAAGCCGCGCTGCGCTCCGCGAGGGACAGCGTCTTCGGAGCGCCCCGGTCACGCACCGGCGCGCCGGCGATGGCCCCGCTCCCCGCCGAGCTCGCGCCTGCCGCTGGGCCGAGCGCCGACGCACCGCCGCCTGGCGAGGCGCCCGCCCAGCCTTCCGCGGTGTCGCGCACCCGGTCCGCGTTCGTTCGCGATCGGGCCGCCGGCGCAGACGGTGCTCCCGCCGGCGGCACGATCCCCCCGGCGCGATCGCGCCGGCGTATCGCGCTCGGCGCGGCCGCCGCGTTCCTCGCGGTCGCCGGGCTGGTGGGTGTGGTTGGCCTCTCGCGGACGCGAGGCGAGCCGCCGCGCAGCGACCCAGCAGCGTCGGGCAGCGGAAGCGCGAATGCGGATGTCCGACCCGCGCCCGCAGAGACAGCGCCGGCGCAAGCAGAGGCGCGCGCGCCGGCGGCAAGCGCGGCCGCCATCGAATCAGGCCTGCGCGAGGACGCGGCGGACGCCCCGCCGCCGCCGGCAGCCCACCCGAGCCCAGAGCCCGCTCCGACCGCGCGGCCGGCCGCCAGCGCGCCACCGGGGCCGACGGCGAAGCCGAAGGCCGTGCCTCCTTCACGCCCGACCTCGAATTTCGACCCGTTCAGCCGACGGGAATGAACCTGGATCATGCGCAACCATCACATCCCCGGAGCTCTGGCGTTGTGTCTGCTCGTGGGCAGGGCGGCATGGGCCGCTCCGCCGCGGGATCCCGTGAAGGCCGAGGCGCTCTTCCAGGCGGGCCGACAAGAGATGCAACGCGGCGAGTTCGCCTCGGCGTGTCCCAGGTTCCGCGAGAGCTACCGGCTCGATCCCAAGCCAGGCGCGCTGCTCAACCTCGCCAATTGCGAGGAGAAGCTCGGTCAGATCGCCGACGCATGGGGGCATTTCCGCCGTGCCATCGAGTTGCTCCCGACCAGCGACGATCGCGTCCCCGTCGCCAAGCAGCGGATGCGCGATCTCGAGCGCCGCGTGCCGCGCCTGACCGTCGTTGCGTCAGGCAGCCTTCCCCCGGGCACCGAAATTCTCTTTGACGACACACCGCTCGGCGAAGGCGCGCTCGGCGTCGCATTTCCAGTCAACCCCGGAGAGCGGACGATCGTCGTTCGCGCGCCCGGCCATCGCGAGGAGACGTTCCGCGTCAGGGTGAAAGAGAAGGCGGCAGAGCGGCTCGAAGTGCACGCGGGAGCGAAGCTGCCCCCTGCGTCCGCACCGGCAGCGCAAACGACGATGCCAGGCGCGTCCCAGCCTCCCGGAAGCCCATGGAGCAGCTTGGTGAAGTCACCGCGCCGAGGCGCGGGCCTCGCCGTAGGTGGCGTCGGGGTCGTGAGCCTCGGCGTGGGTGTCGTGACCGGCCTGATGGCGCTCGAGCGAGCGAGCATCGTCAAAGATCCCGCTCACTGCGACGGAGAGACGTGGTGCGACGCAGAGGGCGTGGCGGCGGCTTCGTCAGGTGAGACGCTCTCCGCGGTCAGCACCGTCACGTTCATCGCGGGCATCGCCTGCATCGGTGCGTCGGTCGCGCTGTTCCTGACGGAGCCGAAGGCAGACGGCACGTCCGCCGGAACCGGGTTGACGCTCGGGGTGGGCTCTCATGGCAACGGGGCGTTCGCGCGGTTCGGAGGGAGATTCTGAGATGAAGCGTCAGGCGTGGACGACGGGGGCGATCGCGGCCGTGGTTTGCGGTGCGGGATGTGGCCTCATCTCCGGGGTTGACTTCGGCGACGTGAAGCCGCGCGATGCGGCGGAAGGGGGCGACGCGCCGGTGCCGTGCGATCCCGACGCGCAGGCGGTGGACGGGATCTTCGTGAGCGCGGCCGCCGGCAGCGACGAGAGCGGTGACGGTACGCAGGGCGCGCCGCTCAAGACCGTGCAGGCCGGGATCGACGCGGCCATCGCCGAGGGCAAAGGCACCGTCTACCTGGACGAGGGCACGTACGACGAGGCGATCACCCTTCCCGATTCCGCGACCGGCCTGTCCATCGAAGGGGGGTGGGTGCTCAAGCAAGGGAGCTGGGCGGCCGACTGCGCCGACGGCGTCGTCGGGCGGACGGTCATCGCCGCACCCAGGACCGTAGCGACAGTCGTCCAGGTGCTCGACGTGAAGCACAGCTCAGCGCTCGTGAGGCTGACGCTGACGACGAAGGAGAAGGGCGAATCGAAGCCCGATCGGCCCGGCGAATCGCTGACGGGTGTCTTCGTGAAAGATAGCCTTTTCAAGCTCACCGCGGTCGACGTGAAGGTGGGGGATGGTGGAGATGGCGGGCTCGCGTCCGCGGGTGCGAAAGGCGCGGACGCCTCGAGCGGATGTGATGGGTCGAGCGCAGGGAACGGTGCGAATGGCAGCTCCCCAGCGGCGGGCGCCGCCGCGCAGGCGACAGGAACCTTCACGGCGTCGGGGTACACGCCCGCCGACGGGAAGCCGGGGTCGGACGGCGGTAGCGGTCAGAACGGGACGCCGCCCGGTTCTCCAGAAGCGATGTCGGGCTGCAATTCCTGCGGCGACTGCGAGTCCCTTTGCCCGACAATCCCGGGGACGGCGTCGGGCGGATGGGGGAGATCAGGCTGCGGCGGTGGGGGAGGCAAAGGGGGCGCGTCGGGGAGGGGCGGCGGGGCGGCCGTCGCGTTGATGGCGGTGGGGGCCTCGACAGAGGTACGGGTGGACGGCGGCGTGCTTCACGCCAAGAACGGCGGCAACGGGTCCGCGGGCGGCGCGGGGGCGCCGGGGGGTGCCGGCACGCATGGCGTCGCGGGCTCGGACTCCGTTTGCTCGATCGAGGGTGAATGCAGCTTTGACGAGTGCACGGAGGAGGGTTTCGGGTGCAGCATCGAGATATTCCCGTTCGACCCGGTCCTGAAAGGCGGATCTGCGGGAGGCCCCGGCGGCTCCGGCGGCAGGGGCAGTGACGGCGGCGCCGGGGCGGGCGGGCCGTCGTATGCGGTCGTCAAGGTCTCTGGCGCCTCGGTGGTCATCAGCTCCACCACGAAGCGCGTCTTCGGCCAGGCCGGCAAGGGCGGTGGGACGGCGTCCAACAAGGCCGTCGACGGAACCGTCGGCGAAGAGCTCGAGGTCCCCTGATTTTGGCGATTGACCGGTAGGCGACGAACTGGACACCAAACGCGAGAAACCCATGCCCACTCTCGATTTTTCAGTTGCCACTGGCACCGAGCTCTCGGTGCGCCGCTTTACCGTTGATGAGGCGGTGGGGGCGCTCTTCACGGTGTCGGTCTGGGCTAGGTCGTCCGAGCACGCGCTCGACCTCGACGCGATCGTGGGACAGGCCGCAGGGCTGCGTATCCAGGGGAGAGCCCTCTGGCGCGCGGAGACGCGCGCTTGGACGGGCATCTGCAGCCACGCGGAGGTCGTGCAGGTGGAGCCGACGGGGCTGTCGACGTACTTCTTCCGCGTCGTGCCGATGCTCTGGCTCCTGCGTGAGCGGCGCGACAACCGCATCTTCCAGCATCGGAGCATTCCGGAGATCATCGAGGAAGTGCTCGGCGGCTGGGGGATCGCCGCCACGTTCTGGATCGATCGCGGCCGCTATCCAAAGCTCGAGTACAAGGTTCAGTACGCCGAGAGCGACTACGATTTCTTCTGTCGCCTGCTCGAAGAGGCCGGCATTACACATCACCTCGCAGACAACGAGGGGGGCGAGACCGAGCTCGTGCTGAGCGACAGCTTGCACGAGGGGGACGCGCGGGCGTGGGGGCCGCTGCGGTTCGTGGACAACCCGAACCGATCGGCGGACAGGGAGTTCGTCACCGGTCTGCGGTTCTGGCACGAGGTCCGCCCCGGAGCGTTCACGTTCCGCGACTACGACTTTCGCCATCCGAGCTTCGCGCTGGCGGGTGAAGCCGAGAGGGCGCCCGCCCCCGAGGAACGGTACGAGCAATACCACTACCGCCCCGGCGGCTTCCTCATCGAAGGCGGCAGAGGGGGCGGTACGCCCGTCGCCGACGACAAGGGGGTTGCGCGCCATGACCTCGACTATGGCAAGGCGCGTGCGCGGCGCGCCCTCGCGGGGGAGCGAGGCGGCAACCGCGCCGTCGCGTTCGAGACCAACGTGATCGACCTGCGCCCTGGGACGGTGCTGACGATCGACAATCACCCGCACCCCGCGCTCGAGGCCAAGCGGCTCTTGGTCCTCGAGATGAAGCTTCAGGGCTCGCACGACGACGAATGGCACATTTCGAACAAGTGCGTCTTTGCCGACGTGCCGTACCTGCCGCCGAGCAAGACGCAGAAGCCCGCCATCCACGGTGTGCAGAGCGCCACGGTCGTGGGCCCCGGCGGGGAGGAGGTCCACACCGACGAGTTCGGGCGCGTCCGGGTGCAGTTCCCCTGGGACCGACAAGGCAGCTTCGATGACAACAGCTCGTGCTGGGTGCGCGTGAGCCAGGGGTGGGCGGGGACCGGCTACGGCATGATGGTGCTCCCGCGCGTCGGTCAGGAGGTGCTCGTGGGCTTCCTCGAAGGCGATCCCGATCAGCCGATCGTCGTCGGAAGGGTGTTCAATGCCATCCATCAGGTCCCCTACAGGCTGCCCGAGCACAAGACCCGCAGCACGTGGAAGAGCGACTCGTCGCCCGGCTCGGGTGGGTTCAATGAGATCATGTTCGAGGACCTGAAGGGCAAGGAGCTCGTGTGGGTGCAGGCCGAGAGGAACCTGCGCAAGCTCGTCAAGCACGACGAGACGGTCACCGTCGGACGCGACCGGCAGAAGCTCGTGCACCGGAACGAGCTCGAGAAGGTGGGGGTGAACCGCACGGAGGTGACCGGCGCTCTCCGGACCGAGATCACGGGAGCGGACCGCTTGACGGTCGTCGGCGGCGACCATCAGCGCCTCGTGCAGCGCGACGAGACCGAGCTCACCAAGGGCAACCTCGCGATCCACGTCGGGCGCGACCACGACATCATCGTGCGAGAGATGAAGCGCGAGCGGGTCGAGGGGGACAGCCACTTCATCCTGAAGGGCAAGCGCATGCAGCGGATCGACGGCAAGCAGTCGCTGAGCGTCGGCAAGGACCGGCATGAGAGGGTGGGGAGGCACCACTTGCTCGAGGCGCACGAGGCGATCCACATGAAGGCCGGGACGGTGCTGGTCCTGGAGGCGCGCGACGACGTGACCATCAAAGGGCCGGGCGGGTTCATCCGCATCGATGGGCAGGGGATCACGATCGAGGGACAGGTGGTGAAGATCAACTGCGGCGGCGCCGCGGAGGGAGCCAAGAGCGCCGAGCCGGAGAGGCCCGAAGAGGCGGTCGTGCCCGAGATCGAGCCGCCGGTGCCGCCCGATCCGGACGACGTGCTGGTCACGGGCATCGCCCAGTAAGGTTGGACAAGACCATGCCTCCCGCTGCGCGCGTCACAGACCGACACTCCTGTCCCATCCACGCGGGTGGGAAGATCGAGACCGGGTTCGCCAACGTCCTCATCGGGAACCAGCCGGCGGCGCGCGAGGCCGATCGGGCGAAGTGCCCGTCGGCCACCGACACGATCGAGGCGGGCGAGCCGAGCGTGCTGATCGCCAACCAGCCGGCGGCCCGCATCGGGGATCCGATGCAGCACGGCGGCGTCATCGTCTCCGGCTGCCCGACGGTGCTCATCGGGCCGGTCCCGCAGGCGAACACGCTCCGCACGAACAAGCCTTTCTGTGAAGAGTGCGAGGCGAAGCGCCTCGCGCGAGAAGCGCGGAGAAAGCGCGCAGAGGAGCGCGGCACGTGAGCGTTCGTGAAGGGCGGCACGCGATCCTCGAGGTGTGCCTCGGCGACGGGCGCGGGCGAAAGGCGATCGTCGCGCCTGGGGGCAGGCTGACGGTGGGCCGGGCCGAGCGGGCCGATTTCGCGTTCGTGAAGGACGAGAGGATGTCGGCGCTCCACTTCGAGCTCGCCTGGGACGGCAGGAGCGCGAGGCTCCGGCCTCTCCAGGCGCTGGTCCCGACGCTCCTCGCGGGCGCCGAATGCCCTGCGGACGGCGCGGAGGTGACTCACGGGCAGTGGATCCAGGCGGGCACGACCGACCTCCGCATGTTCATCGAGGACCACACGCCCCCGCGGCTCGACCCCGAGCTCAACATCGAGTTCGAGGACGACGACGATCCGGAGGCGGTCGCCATCATGAAGAGCGCGGAGGAGCAGGTCGCGCGCCGACAGGCGCGTCGGGCGCGGATCCTCGCGCGGCTGCGAGAGCGGGCGGCGGCGGCGCCGCTCTATGCGGTGCTGGACGCGGCGCGGGACGACCGCATCCTCGAGATCTGCCGCGAATCGGTGGAGCCGTACGTGTCCCTCTACTCCGGCCTGGAGGGCGAGCAGCTTGCGGAAGTCGCGCCGCACCTCATCCGTCTGCCGCCGGGCTCGCGCCTCCTGGAGAAGCTCGTGATGGAGGGGTGGGGAGAGCGGTGGGGCATCTACATCGGCACGAGCCTCTCGATGGAACAGGTGCGACGGCACCTGAAGCGGTTCTTGATGGTCGTGGACGAGGACGACGAGCGGCTGTACTTCCGGTTCTACGACCCGGCGGTCCTGCGCGATTTCTTGCCGACGTGCTCGGTGCGCCAGCGGTCGGAGTTCTTCGGCGAGCTCGACGCGTTCATCGCGGAAAGAGACGAGGGCAATCTGGTCGTCTTCACCTCGGTAGGGGGGACGGACGCATGATGCGCATCCGCAAGACGCAGATGGCCGCGCTCGCGGAGCGGTCCTTCCTGGATGAGTCGGTCCTGCATTTCCGGCTGGTGCACGAAGAGTTCGTCGAGGAGCTGTCCGACGCCGAGCTCCGGGCGCGGATTGAGCACGGCTTCGCGCGCGCGAGGGCGTGGGGGCTCACGTGGGAGTACAGCTTGACGCTGTTCGTTGCACACATGATGACGATCAACCCACGGTTCGACGATCAGCCTGCGATCCGGCGGGTCCTGGAGGATACATCGCTGCCCGCGAACGAGAGGATGGACGCGATGTTCGACCGGGTGACGGACGAGGACTGGGAGTCGGCCGCCAGGATGGTCGACCCGGAGGCCTACTGGCGCGCCGCAGTGCGGACGGCTGCGGGCAGGGACGAGGAGCGCGAGAATGGGTAGCAAGGGATCATCGAGCGCGGCCGCGCAGGCCAGGGAGAATCGGCAGGCCTCGGGGTCCGCGGCGAAAAAAGACCCGCCGGCCACCGAGGCCTGCTGGAGCGGCCTCATCGAGATCGGGCTCTTCTTCGATGGCACCGGCAACAACAGCGACGATCCCAAGGAATTCGAGAAGACGGTGGCGAACCCTGAGGAGTCGAACGTCGCCAAGCTGCACTTTCTCTTCTCCAACCACAGCGTGAAGGTCGACAAGTGGCGGAAACAAGCCTGCTACTACTCGGGTGTAGGCTCCAACTCCAAGCACGATTCAGGGATACCGAACGCTTTCGGCATCGCCGGCGGCGCTGGCGGACAGCGGCGCATCAACCTGGCATTCAAGCACTGCGTCGAGTTCTTCAACAGGACGCCCAAGGCCCGAAAGCTCATGTACGTCTACGGCTTCAGCCGAGGAGCGGCGCTCGCGCGCCATTTCGTGAATGAAGTCCACACGCTCGGAATCCTCAACACGACCAAGTGGGTCAGCAGGAAAGCGTACAGGAACCACGGGAAACTTGAGTACAAATACTTCTACAACCGTCACACTTTCGTAGAGGTCAATTTCCTCGGCGTGTTCGACACCGTGGGCTCCTTCGGCATCGCGGGGAACAATTGGGACGAGGGCTACAATTTCCACGTTGATTTCAAATACGTCGGGCAGGTCCGGCACTTCCTCGCCGAGGACGAGCACCGAAAGACCTTTCCGCTGCAATCCATCAAGAGTGGTCCTGGAGCCTCGCTCCCCGGCAACGCCCGCGAGTGGTCCTATCCTGGCGCTCATTCGGACGTCGGGGGCGGCTATGCTCCGGGAGAGGAGGGCAAGCCCAGGGATATCTCGAACATCACGCTCAGGGACATGTACAACGAGAGTGTCCGGGCGGGCGTGCCCATGATGGCGTATCCCGGCGGGTCCCGCTTCGAGGTGAGCCCCGAGCTCAATCGTCTGTACTCTCAATATCACGCCGTTCGTCAAAACAAGCTCGGGTTGCCGCACACCCAATACATCCACGGAACGAGCGAAGTCTGGACGGCGAAATGGCCGCAGCGTCAGGAGATGCCGTCCTACCTCGCTCTCAGGCAGAAGTACCTGCACATCAAGACATCGCTTTTTCGTGAAGACGTGCAACGCAACGTCTACTACCAAGGCTAACAAGCGGATTCAGCCGCACTGTGGGAAGCCATGCCCGACCTTCAGATCTCGTTCGAGTCAGGCGAGTCGTCCCTCGTGGTCCAGCGCTTCCTCGTGGAAGAAGCGCTCTCCACCGCCTTCGCCATCTCCGTCTGGGCCCACTCCGGAAACCCCGCTCTCGAGCTCGACGCGCTCGTAGGCCGCCGGGCGTCGTTCCACCTGAGCCACGAAGCGAGCGGCGCCCTGGCCGCCGAAGGGCGCACCTGGAGCGGCCTCTGCGCCCACGCCGAGCAGGTGCGCGTCGAGCCGATCGGCGTCTCCACGTACTTCTTTCGCCTGGTGCCGACCCTCTGGTCGCTCGGCATGCGCCGGAACCACCGGATTTTTCAGCACCTCGCGGCCCCCGATCTCGTCGATCGGCTCCTCGATGAATGGGGGATCGAGCGGGAGTGGGAGATCGTTCGCGACGACTATCCGAAGCTCGAATACAAGGTCCAGTACGGGGAGACCGACTACGCCTTTCTGCTCCGTGTCCTCGAAGAGGCGGGGATCGCCTTCGCGTTCGTCGAGCGCGACGGCGCTTCGAAGCTCCTCCTGGCCGATGCGCTCCAGGCGCGCGACGTGCGGCCCGGCGCCCCGCTGCATTGCGTGGACAACCCCAATCAGATCGCCGGAGAGGAGTTCGTCACCCAGCTCCACGTCGCCCGGGAGGTCCGCCCCGGCGGCTATGTCGTGCGCGACCACGACCCTCGGCGGCCCGCGTTCGCGCTCTTCGGCAAGGCGCCTCCAGCGGAGGGCGCCGAGGCGCGCCTCGAGCAGTATCACTATCAGCCGGGCGGTTTTCTCGCCGAGATTGGGTCGGGGGGAGACACCCCCGTCGCCGATGATCGAGGCGTCGCCCGCCACGATCAGCCGTTCGGCGACAGGCGGGCCGCCTCGGCGCTCGAGGGCGAGCGGGCGCTTGCGCGTGTTCTCTCGTTCGAGACCAATGCGCTCGATCTCGCGCCGAGCACGGTGTTCGTCGCCGACGTGGGCGGCGAGGAGCGGCTCTTGATGACGGCCGCTCGCATCGAGGGGACCCGGCTGGGAGATTGGAGGATCAGCGGCCGCGCGGTATCCGCGGGCGCCCCGTGGCGCCCGGCCCTGCGCACCCCGAAGCCTCGCATTCGCGGGATCCAGAGCGCGACGGTCGTGGGCGCGTCGAAGGATGAGATTCACGCCGATGAGCTCGGTCGGGTGCGTGTCCAGTTCCCGTGGGACCGGGAGGGAGAGCGCGACGAGACGAGCTCGTGCTGGATCCGGTCGGGTGAAGGCTGGGCCGGGGCGGGCTACGGCTGGCTCACGCTGCCGCGCGTGGGCCAGGAGGTGCTCGTGTCGTTCCTCGATGGCGATCCCGATCAGCCCATCCTCGTGGGCCGCGTCTTCAATGCCGCGCAACCCGTGCCCTACAAGCTTCCCGAGAGCAAGACCATCAGCACATGGAAGAGCGACTCGTCGCCGGGCTCGCAGGGGTTCAACGAGATCCTCTTCGAGGACAAGAAAGGTGGCGAGCTCGTCTATGTCCAAGCCGAGCACAACCTCCGCAAGCGCGTGAAGCGGGACGAGACGATCACCGTGGGGAACGATCGCCGCAAGCGTGTCGGCGTCAACGAGATCGAGACCGTCGGCGTGAACCGAACCCAGGTGACGGGGGTGATGCGCATTGAGATCACCGGATCGGATCGCACGACGCTCGATCGAAAGAACCGCATCGAGCGCGTCGAAGCGTCCACATCACAGTGGACCGAGCACGACCGCCGGCGCAAGGTCGACAAGGACCAAGACATCGTCGTGATGGGCAAGAAGCGCGAGCGGATCGAGATGGACGCCCACCTCCATGTGCGGGGCGATCGGCGCGAGAGCATCGATGGAAAGCAGTCGCGCACCGTCGTCGAGGACGTCCACGAGCGCGTGGAAGGCACTCACGCGCTGCAAAGCGGGAAGGCGCTGCACCTCGCGGCGGGGGAGACGATCGCCGTGGAAGGCCAGGGCTCCGTGACGCTCAAAGGCCCCGGAGGGTTCATTCGATTCGACGGTTCGGGGATCACCATCGAAGGCACGCTCGTGAAGATCAACGTGGGCGGCTCGCCGGGCTGGGCGCCCCCCTCCAGGCCCGATTTGCCGGAAGACGCGAAGGAGAGTCCCGTCGGCGTCCCTGATCCGCAAGCGCTGGAAGAGTAGACGTCCTCTCCTCTCGCTCGCACGCCGCCGCTGCCCCCGCCCCGCAGGGCTGCGCGGGTCCGCACCCGCCTCCCCCCCGCGCTACGGCGACGCCTGTTTGTCCTCGCAGCGGCCCAGCACGAAGATCCCGCAGACGCGCTCGTTCACAAGGCACTGCTGCCCTTCCGGGCACTGCGACGGATCGAGCACGGCCGGGTCGCACGGCCTCGCGCAGAACGGGGGCGGGCCGCGCGGTGCGTCGTAGACGCCGTTGCCGTCGCGATCCAGGAAGATGGGGTTCGTGACCGCGTAGGGCGCCACCGGGTACCAGTCGGGGACCGGGGGCGACGCCGTGAAGAACCGGGAGAGCGCCTCGACCTGCGTGAACGCGAGGCTCGCGACACGGGGCAGCTGGAGCTCGCCGAACGACACCGGCAGCGCGACCGGCGTGAGGAGGTTCTCGTCGCGCAGGCCCATCGCCACCACCACGACCCAGCCGTCCGACGGCGGCGCCGGCAGCACGAGCCGCTCGTCGACGTCCACGATCGCCGACGGCCCCGAAGGCGGCTCGAGCACCCGGACGAGGCGGCCGCTCACGTAGATCTCGACGCGATCCACGCCGAACCAGCTCGCCGTCTCGATCCGCAGGTCGAGCGGCACCGTGTCGCCCTCGACGCGCGCCACGCCGCCGAACGTCGCGCCGCCCACGCTCGCGCGGACGAAGGGCCCGTAGGTCGCGAACGCGCTGCCCGCGCGGAGCGCCCCGGTCGCCTCCTCGAGATCGAGCGCCGCCGGCTGGTCGGTCGGCGAGCGGAAATAGGTGCGCGGGAAGCCCGGCTCCAGCGTGGCGCCGTGGCTGTCGCTGCTCCCCACCTGCGTCGGCGAGAAGCCATGGTCGAGGTAGCGGAACAGGTCGTCGACCTGGCCCGCGTGGAAGGTGCACGGCCGATCCGCGTCCTCCGGCGGGACCGCGCCGCCCTCGCCTCCTACGCAGAGCGCCTCCCCGTCGGCCGCGGTCCTGTCGAAGTCCCAGACGGCGTCCTGCTCCTCGGGCGTCCTCGTCAGGATCCGCTTGGTCACGCTCCAGGCGAGCGCCGAGCGGGCGCGCTGCTGGCAGGCCGCGTACCGCTCGCCAGGCTTGCACGCCGGCAGGCCGCCTGGGAGCTCGGCGCACGCCGCGCGGAGCGACGCCTCGTCCGTCGCGGCGTCGATCCGGGACAGGCACCGGTTGAAATCGACGACCTCCTGCACGGTGGGGGTCCGGAGCAGATCGAGCCGCTTCCCGTTGAAGACCTCCATCGCGTCGAAATCGCAGCTGCCCGCCTGGAACAGCGGGTTGCTCGCCTCGAGCGTCGGGATCGACCGGCGCAGCGTGAAGGGGTCGACGCCCAGCTGGTCGATGTACCCGATGAACCCGTCGCGCGGGTGAGCGACGATCACGAGCGCGTCCTCGCCCTCCGCCGCCGTGCCGCGCACCCCGTCGATGACGTCCCCGCCCGCGCGGCAGACCCAGTCGAAGACGCCGTGATCCGGCACGTCGAGCTCGTCGTAGCGGAGCGGGAAGCCGATGAAATGCCCGAGCTCGAGCGTCGAGACCTCGGCGCCGACCGCCGTCTTCAGGTGCGGCTCGAGCCCCAGCTGCCTCACCGCGGGCTCGAGATCCGTGTGCACGTCGTGGTCGGTGGTCACCGCGACGTCGAGCCCCTCGACGACCGCCGAGGTCACCCGCTCCTCGAGCGGCAGGCCGCTGTCGAAGCTCGGGCGCTGGTGCAGGTGCATGTCGATCGACATCCAGCCCGTCGAGTCGACCTCGCGCGGCACGACCGCCTCGATCCGCCGGACCTCCCCGGCGCGCACCTCGAGGTCGGGGACCTCGAACCGGCCGAACTCGGGCCCGCGCGTGGCGAGGACGCGGTAGCGCCCGGGCTCGATCCCGACAGCGCCCTCGCCCGTCGCCGATCGCTCGATCTGCCGGACGCCGCTGCCGAGGCGGCCGTGGCCGAGGTAGACCCGCCTCGTGCCGTCGCCCTCGAGCGGCCGCCCCGCGGCGTCGAGCGCGACGAACGTCAGCTTGGCGGGCGCGAGCCGGCCCCCCTCGTCGACCACCCGGTACGCGATCCGCGCGGGGCTCGGCAGCTCCGCCGCCACCGAGACCGTGGCCCCGGCGCCGAGCGCCACGCGGATCGGCGCCGACACGGCGGTGCCCTCGGGGTTCTCGGCGACGAGCAGGTAGCCGCCGGGCGCGAGCCGCGCGTGGAAGTCGCCGTCCTCCACCGGATCGAGCCCGAGGTCGGCGTCGATGGAGCTGAGCAGCCCCACGTCCCCCGAGCGCGCGAGGTTCGCCTCGACGAGATCGTCGACGCTCGCGAAGGCGGCGCCCGGGTCGGGGTCCCGGAAGACGTGGACGCGCGCGTTCGGCACGGGCGCGCCCGTCGACCGCCACCGCACGGCGCCCTCGAGCGCGCCGGTCGGCGTGCCTCGGGCGCCGTACACCACCTCGGCGACGCTCGCGATGTCGCCCTCGCCCACGGCGAAGCAGCGCTCGTAGGTGAACGACCGCTTCCGGTCGCACGCCTCGTCGTCGGAGTCCGCGGCGAGGCAGCTCCGCCCGGCGCTCAGGAAGGCCGTCGCCGCGCTCGTGAAGACGGGGACGTTGACCGTGGAGGGCGGGCCGCCCTCCGGCGCCTTCGTGAAATAGCCGTAGCTGACGTCGCCGCCCGCCGCGGCGACGAAATCGAAGCTGAGCGGCTGCTGGAACGTGTCCCGGCCGGAGAAGAGGGCGTCGAACACCGCCTTCTCCTCGTCGAAGCCCATGCCGGGGCCGAAGATGTCGTTCTGGTTGCCGAAGAAGACGAAATCGCCGGCGACGATCCCGCCCTTCCGCTCGGGATCTCCGTTCCGCTCGTCGCCAAGGATGCCCCTGAAGATGTCCGAGGGGCCCGCGTAGTTGTCGAGCGAGAGCGGCTCCCCGCAGGCGCACGCAGGGCAGCCGTCGTCGCCCGCGGCGAGGCCGTCCTCGCACTCGAGCGCGCACGAGGCGACGCTCGGGCACCCGAGCACCTCGTCCGGCAGGAGGAGCGTCGTGCGGATCGTGACGAACCGCTCGCCGGGGCGCAGGACGTAGTCGGTGCGGAAGCGCATCGCCGGCTTGAGGCCGTCGAACAGGAGGCCGAGCAAGTCCTCCTGGGTCTTCAGCACGCCGAGCGCGTGGAAGAGGAAGCCGCCGTCGCCCTCGACCCGGACGACCGCCTCCTGCCCGTCCGAGCCGTCGTTGACAACGAAGACCTCGGTGGCGCCCGGGTCGGGCACGAGCAGGTTCGCGACCGGGAACGACTCGGCGAAGCGGTCGCGGCCCGACGCGCTCGCGAAGCGCGGGTCGGGGCGGCGCAGGTCGGCGTCGACAAGCGAGCCGCCGTAGACGCCCGGCCCCGGCGAGTGGCGGGGGCCGAGGATCGCGACCCGGATCTCGTCGTTTTCCAAAAGGAAATCGCCGACATCGGCCATGGCCACCGGGCCGCCGACCAGCTCGAACCGGTTCTCGATCGGCTTGGCGCGCAGGAGGTTCGGCTCGTCGCAACCGACCAGGCCAATCAGGCCGAGGAGGCCGAGGGCGCCGCGCGGCGCGGGCAGGGCGAGGGCGAGGGCGGAGCGGCGTTTTCGCATGGCGGGCCGCTAGAGGTTGAGCTGGAGCTGCAGCGCCACGGCGTCGTTGTCGAGCGCGATGCCGTGGCGCTCCTGCCGGTGGGTGAAGTCGGCCTGCGCCTTGAGCGTGTTGTCGATGAAGTGGTAACTCGCGCCGGCGGTGAGGGCCCAGCTGTCCGTCTCGTCCGAGAGGTCGAGGTTGGGATCGAGCCACTCGAACCGCGCGCTCACGCCGAGCTTGATGCGCCTCACGAAATAACCCACCTCGCCGACGAGCCCTACCGACGTGACCGGGGCGAGCTGGCCGAGCGGCTGCGTCGGGGTGCTCTCGGGGTCGCTCTGGTTCCAGAGGAGCTCGGCGAGCGCGTGCGCGCCCGCGGCCTGGACCAGGAGGTCGGCGCCTATGCCGTGGATATCGCGCGTCCCGCCGTCGCTGAAGAAGTAGCTCGCGCCTGCGCCGACGCGGAGGCGCGAGACGGCGAGGTCCTGCACCGAGCGAGGGAGGGGGCCGAGCGGCTCGGTGGCGAGCCGCGCGACATAGGCGATGTGGTCGAAGCGGTTGCCGAAGCTCGCGGCGTTCTCGACATAGCCGGCGAAGAACTGATCCGAGCGCTGGAAGCCGTTGAACATGCCGGCGAAGTAGCTGAACGCCCGGCCCCGGAAGTGCCCCTCGACGTGGAGGCCGACCTGGCGGGAGGGCGCCATGGCGCGCACGGCGAGGGGCCGCTCGACGAGCGCGCCCTCGCCGGCGCCGGCCATCGCGGAGCGGCTGAACGGCACGTCGTGCGCGCCGAAGTAGAGGTTCGCGAACGGGAAGTGGGCGTAGCCGATCCACGCCTCGGAGAGCCGCGCCGAGCCGTCCGCGCCCCCGGCGAGCTCGCCCGAGACCGCGAACGGCACGTACCCGGCGAGCCTCCCCGCGAAGCCGACGCGGGCGCGCCGCAGGCGGAACCCCTGCCCCTCGGCGACGTCGCCCGCCTGCAGGAAGGCGTCCTCGCCCACGTAGGGGACGGCCTGCGCCTGCACGAGCACGAGGGGAGAGAGCACGAGGCGGCCGATCGCGAGCTGGAACGGCGGTCCACCCGGGGAGGGCGCAGCGGCCGCCCCGGCAGGTGGCGGTGCGGCCGCGGCCGCGGCGGGCGGCGCAGCGCTGGACGGCGCGGCGCCTGCCGGCGACGTGCTGGCGGCGGGTGCTCCGGGTGCGGTGACAGCGGACGGCGCAACGCTCGCAGGCGGTGCGTCCGGTGTGGCCGCGGGGGTGCCGGATGTGGCCCCGGCAGGGGGCGTGGCCGGCTCGGCCGGCGCGCCGCTCGGCGGCGCAGCTCCGGCAGGTGGCGTGGCGGGCGCGCCGCCAGGGGGAGCCGCGCCGGGCGGCGGCGCGACCGGGATGGCCGGCGCCGCGGGCGGGGGAACCGGGAGCGCGTCGGCGGCCGGAGGCTGGGTTGGCAGCCGCTGGGCGGGTTGCGCGCTGGCCTGCGGACACCAGAGCGCCGCGGCTGCCAGGAGGAGAGGGGCGAGCGCAGCGCCGTCCGGCGCCGTGCCGCCCCCGCGGCGCCGCGGCCGGGCACATCGAGGATCCGCACCGCGACGAGTCCATGCGCAAGGTGTCATTGGCGTCCGTGCTGGCCGGCGGGCGAGAGGAATCGCAACGAACTCGGCAACATCGCCGCTGGCAGGCGCCTTCGTCTATCCCACGTGTCGACAGGGTGTCAACGCGCCGCCTCGCACCCGCGCGCACCAGGCGAGTTGCCCTTTCCGGGCACCTGCGATGGGCGTACACTGAGTGCTCCCGAACCCCGCGGCGCTCGACGTCGATCGCCGCCCGTTCCCGGAGGCGGGCTCGCCCCGCCGCCGCGCGGAAGGCCGGAATGACCGGCGCTCCGCGCGGTCGACCTCTCGCTGGATGTCCGTCAGCCGCGCGAAGGCGCGCAAAGGAGGTGGTGAATGAGGGTGTGCAGGAGAGTGCACGGAGCTGCCGTGGCGCTGCTCGCGACGCTGGGTGCGCCTGGGCTGGCGCAGGCGCAGGAGGTCGGGCCGCCGCCCCGGTCGCCCGCAGAGCGGACTGCGGCGGTGCTGTCCGACGCACAGTTCAAGGCGCGGTTGGAGGCGCTCGCAGCGGAGCTTCCGTCCGCGCAGATGGGACGTAACTGGAAGCGTGTGGTCGACGAGGCGCTACAGCGGGTGACCGACCTGCCGCAGGCGAGCGCGCCGGCGCTTCCGTCCTCGGACATTCTTGCGGATCCGGAGGCGCTGGTGGGGCTCGACGGCCCGACTCATGAGCTTCCGGAGGCGGGCGTGGCATTCGAGCTGGGGCGCTATGAGGTCACGCTTGCGCCGGTGGTGCTGCCCGTGTCGCCAGTGGTCTGGAACATGCCTGGCGATCAGGGGATCGTTCCCGGAGCACGGGTGCGGCTGCCGTGGGCCGTTCCTTAGTCCTCCGGGTTGAAAGAGAATTCAGACCGGAGCGTCGTTTACGTTGGTGCCCGATGGTGGGGTGAAGGGTTGCGTGAGCTGAGCGTGACCGAAGGAGCTCGGTTATCGCCGATGCCCCCTCTCCGAGCGAACTCGGCACGACCTCCTCTCCTTCGCGTCCCCACCGCAGCCTCACCCGTCCCCGGAAGGCCCGATCATCCTCTCCGGTCGAACGATCTCGTCGAACTTTCCCCCATCGAGGATCCCGAGCGCGAGCGCCGCCTCGCGGAGGGTCGTCCCTTCCGCGTGCGCCTTCTTGGCGATCTTCGCTGCGTTGTCGTAGCCCACGTGCGGGTTCAGCGCGGTCACCAGCATCAGGCTCTCGCGCAGGTTCCGCTCGATGCGCTCGCGGTTCGGCTCGATGCCCCGCGCGCAGTGCTCCTCGAACGACGCGCAGCCGTCGGCCAGCAGCCGGATCGACTGCAGCACGTTGTGCACGATGAGCGGCTTGTACACGTTGAGCTCGAAGTTGCCGCTCGCCCCGCCGATGCCGACCGCGACGTCGTTGCCGAGCACCTGCGCGCACAGCATCGTCATCGCCTCCGCCTGGGTCGGGTTCACCTTCCCCGGCATGATCGAGCTGCCCGGCTCGTTCTCCGGGATCGTGATCTCGCCTATCCCGCAGCGCGGCCCGCTCGCGAGCCAGCGGACGTCGTTCGCTATCTTGGTCAGGCTGCAGGCGAGCACCTTCAGCGCGCCGTGCGCCGCGACGAGGGCGTCGTGCGACGCGAGCGCCTGGAACTTGTTCGGCGCAGTGACGAAGGGCGCCCCCGTGAGCTCGGCGATCCTGGCGGCGACCTTCGCCGGAAACTCCGGGTGGGCGTTGAGCCCCGTCCCGACGGCTGTGCCCCCGAGCGCCAGCTCGTGGAGCGGCGGGAGCGCGCGCTCCACCGCGGCGATGCCGGCGTCGAGCTGCGCCACGTAGCCGGAGAACTCCTGCCCGAGCGTGAGCGGCGTCGCGTCCTGCAGGTGCGTGCGGCCGATCTTGACGATGTCCGCGAACGCCGCGCTCTTCTGCGCCAGGGTCTCGCGCAGCCGGCGGACCTCCGGGAGCAGGCGGCGCTCGATCTGGAGCGCGGCGACGACGTGCATGGCCGTCGGGAACACGTCGTTCGAGCTCTGCGACCTGTTCACGTCGTCGTTCGGGTGGACCGGCGACTTCGAGCCCATCACGCCGCCGCTCATCTCGATCGCGCGGTTCCCGATGACCTCGTTCACGTTCATGTTGGTCTGGGTGCCGCTGCCCGTCTGCCAGACGACGAGCGGGAAGTGGTCGTCGAGCTTGCCGTCGATGACCTCGTCGGCCGCCGCGACGATGAGCGCGCACCTGTCCGCCGGCAGGAGGCCCAGATCGCGGTTCACGAGCGCCGCCGCCTTCTTCACGGTGGCGAGCGCGGCGATCATCTCCCGCGGGAAGCGCTCGCCCCCGATCCGGAAGTTCTCGAGGGAACGCTGCGTCTGCGCCCCCCAGTAGCGGTCGTCCTGCACCGCGATCGGCCCGAAGCTGTCCTTCTCGATGCGCGTCCCCATGGCCGCGTCTTAGCGGCGGCGAACGCGCCCCTCAAGCGGCGCGAAGCCCTGTCGCCAGCCCCTGCGCAGGCGCGTAGACGCATTCGCGCCGCGGGGGCAAAAAGCGGGCGTGCTCTTGTTTTCCCGCCTGTTTTTTGCGAAGTTCCGGGCCGCGCACGCGCGAGAAACACGGAGATCAGCATGGCCGGCATGGACACAGTACCGCGGGAGCTGCTGCAGGCTGCCTACAGGCGCAACCCGATTCACCTGCTCAAGATCCCGCTTCATTTCGGCATCTGGGCCGCGGTCACGTGGGTGCTGTACGCGACGCAGCACCACCCGCTCGCCATCCCGATCGGGGTCGCCTGCTCGTGGTTGATCGCCAACCTCGTCCGCGGCCTCGGCGCCGTGGCGCACGACGCCGTCCACGGCAGCTGCTCGCGCTCGAAGCTCACCTCGTACCTCATCGCCCTGGTCTGCTGGGCGCCGACCGGCATGAGCGTGACGCTGTACACGAACTACCACCTTCATCATCACAAGATCGCGAACACGTACCCTGACGTCGACAACTTCGTCGTCACGGATTACACGCGGAACCCCGTCCTCGCGAGGCTCCTGCTCCTCGCCGTCTACACGTTCGCCTATCCGCTCTACTTCCTGGGCTGCATGTCGCGGTACGTGAAGCGGCTCTCACCGATCCAGCACGTCAGGATGCTCCTGGAGCTCGTCGCCTTCTATGGCCTCATGGCCTTCTTCTTCTGGGTCATGCCGCTCCAGGTGTTCTTCTTCTTCTACATCCTGCCGTTCGTCTTCGGCGCCATCCTCGCCAGCGTGACCTCGATGATCGAGCACTACGAGATGCTCCCGGGGGAGGACGCCTACAGCTCTCGCACCTACGGGACGAGCGCGCACGTCACGAACTTCCTCTGGAACAACGTCACGTACCACAACGAGCACCACAAGTTCCCGGGCATCCCGTTCTACAACCTGCGCAGCTTCCACGAGGCGGCGTATCCCTACTACGATGACCGGGTGAAGTCCGCCTGCCACCCGTCGATCGTCGGCCTCGCCTTCTCGCTGTACGGCCGCATCCTGAAGCTCGATATCGCGAAGCTCGACGAGCGGTACCGCGGACTCAACAAGGACGACGAGCGGCGGAAGATGATGGCGCTGAACGGCATCCAGCCCGGCGCGACCGCCTGAGCCGGACGAAGGCTCAATTCGCGGCGAAGCAGTAGATACGGCCCGCGCCGCCCACGGCCACGAGCTGCTGCTGGCTGCAACCCGCGGGGGCGTGCACGGAGTTCCACGAGTTGTAGGGGGCCTGGCCGTTCATGTTCGGACCGAGGCCGTCGGAGTGCCCAACCTGCGGCCCGGGCGTGGCGGTGGACGACGTCCAGTCGTTGCACGTGGCGGCCAGGGCCGTGCCGTCCGCCGCCGAGCCCGTGAGGATGTCGTGCTCGATCGGCGTGGGAGAGCCCTGCCACTGGCCGTTGATGCGGTTGCCCTTGTGATCGACGAAGAGCTCCGGGTTGCCCCCGGGCAGCGCGTGCAGCGCCTCGACGGTCGCGGCCACCGTGACGCCCTTGGCGTTGACCCAGGGCCCCTTGCCGATGCGATCACGGGCATCCTCCGTGCTCGTGCTCAGGTACGCGCGCCACGTGCGGCCGCCGGCGCCCACTTCGGCCGCCAGCGCCTGGCAGGTCGCGTCAGCGCCGGCGATCCCTCCGAGATCGCCGCCGCTGTCGCTCGGGGTGGACACGAAGAAGCCCAGCGATGAGGTGCCCGGGTCCCCGCCGGCCCCGGTAGCGGGCCCGCCTGCTGTCCCCGCGCCGCCCTCGCCTGCGCCGCCCTCGCCTGCGCCGCCCGATCCGCCCGTCCCAGCCGCGCCGCCTCCTCCGACGCCCGTGCTCCCTGACCCGCCGCTGCCTCCGGTACCGCTGCCCGAGGCGCTGCTGGTCGAAGCGCTGCTGCTGCTGGCCTGGTCATTACTCGTACCGTTGGAATCGGATTCATCCGAGCAGGCCGTAGAGGTGACGAGGAATGCTGCGGAAAGGACGAGGTAGATCTTGTGCACGGCAGAGCTCCTGAGTGGGCGAATGGCGCGCACGATACCGACAGCTCGCCCCTTGCCGCAACCTCGAGCGCGAAAATGCGCGAGACGCGCAGGAATGCGCGAACATGCCAGCGGGATTGAGACAGGCCGAACGAGGAGGCAGCGCGATGGGCCTCGCGGCTGACCGGTCGGGTCAACGTGCTTTCCTGCGCGTCCGTGGAGGGGACGATGCGCATTTCCGGTGCTGTTGCCCCCTGTTACGCTCGCTCCCATGGCGCGCACAGCCCCTGTCCCGAATATCCCCGCGATCCCCGGCATGAATCCCGGTGTCTTCATCATGGGCGGCGGCGGAAGCAGCGGCGGCGGCAGCGGCAAGGGCGGCAAGGGGAGCGGCAAGGACCAGGGCGCCGACGGCTCCAACGGGGGCAACGGCGCCAACGGAGGGGGAAAGTCGGCCTGCGGCGGCGCGGGCGGCGACGGCTCCGGCTGCCCGAACCACCACGGGTCGAAGAAGAGCGGGAAGGTGTCGAAGGGCGACCCGGTCGACGTCGCCACCGGCCGCGTGTTCACCGATCCCGTGATCGACCTCGAGCTGCTCGGCCCCCTCGGCTTGCGGTTCGTGCGTCGCTACAGCACGAGCGCCCGCGAGCGCGACATCGGCCTCGGCTTCGGCTGGGTTCACTCGTTTGCGTGGGCCGTCGAGGTACGGCGCCAGACCACCGTGCTGTGGACCGACACCGGCGCGGAGCTCTCGTTCGACGCCATCGCCGAAGGGGACGCGGGCATCGGCCCCGACGGCTGGGTCCTGACCCGCGACGCCAGCGGGTTCGTGCTCGATGACGCCGCTGGCACGTTCTACCTGTTCTCCGAGCGCGACGGCTCGACATACCGCCTCTCCGCCGTGCGCGACGCCCATGGCAACACGACGCGGCTCACCTACCGCGAGGGGCGTATCGAGTCGATCACCGACGCCGCCGGCCGCGTCGTGCGCGTGCGGCGCACGCCCGACGGCCGCATCGCCGCGCTCGAGGTCAAGAACGCGCCCGAGCAAGGGAGATGGGTGACCCTCCGGAGCTATACTTACGACGAGCGCGGCGACCTCGTCGCCGATACGGACGCTGAGGGCTGCGTCAGCCGCTGCACCTACGACGATCACCGGCTGACGTCGCGCACGGATCCCGAGGACCTCACCTTCCATTTCCGGTACGACGAGCGTGGTCGCTGCGTCGAGACCTGGGGCGATCACCCCGATCCGGGGCGCCTCGGCCTCGCGGAGGGCGTCCCAGATACGCTCGCCGATGGCACGAAGGCCCGGGGGATCTACCACTGCAAGCTCGTCTATGGCGACGACGGGTACTCGGATGTGGCGGACTCGATCACCGTGCACCGCTACTTCGCCAACGAGTTCGGCAAGCTCGACAAGGCCGTATCCGGCGGGGCCGTCTACTGCCGCACCTACGATGAGAACGGCAATCTCCGCTCGTTCACCGACCCGCTCGGAGCCACCACGACCTGGGTCCGCGACGCCCGCGGCCGCACGCTCCGCGTGAGCGATCCGCTGGGCCGCACCACCGTCATCGAGCGCGAGCCGGACGGGCACATCCGTCGCGTCACCGACCCGGCTGGCGGCGTCACGGAGGTGACGCGCACCGCGGGCGCCCTGTACTGGACCGATCCGATCGGCGCGACCTTCGAGGTCCGCATCGAGGTGCGGGGGCTCATCACGGAGACGGTCGCGCCGAACGGCGCGCGCACGCGCTTCCTCCACGACGCGCACGGCAACGTGATCCAGAAGATCGACGGGACAGGCGCCGTCACCGAGCACGTCTACGATTATTGGGGACGTTGCCTTTCGGTGCGCGACGCGCTCGGGCACATCACGTCGTACGCCTACAACGATCGGGGCGATCGCGTCGCCGTGCGCCACCCGGACGGGGGCGTGACCCGCTATGTCCGCGACCGCAACGGGGACGTGGTGCGCGTCGACCACCCGGACGGTACCTCGACGCGCTTCGATCGGGGAGGCCTGCACAAGGTCTGCGCGATCCGCCGCCCGAACGGCGAGGTGAACCGGCTCGCCTACGATCGCGAGGGCCGCCTCGTGCAGGCCGAGAACGCGCGGGGGGACGTGTACCTCATGCGCTACGACACAGCGGGCCGCATGGTGTACGAGCGGACGTTCGCCGGGCAGGAGAAGCACTACCGGCACGATATGGCCGGACAGCTCCTCCACGAGAAGACCGGCGCGGGCGAGATGACCGAGTTCGCCTACGACGCGGCCGGACAGCTCGTCCAGCGCACCCTGCCGGAGAGCTCACGTTCACACGCAACGCCGTGGGCTGGGTCGTGGAGGAGCGGCAGCTCGCCTCGGGGGAAGCGTTCTTCGTGCGGCGCACGTACGATCTCATGGGCGACGTCGTGCAGCGGACGACGTCGCTGGGCCACTCGGCCGCCTTCGCGCGGGACGCCTGCGGCCGAGCCACGCAGGTCGTGCTGGACGGGCGCACCACGGTCGGGGTCGCGCACGACGCGCTCGGGCGCGAGATCGCCCGCGCGCTGCCGGACGGAGGGCGCATCCAGGTCGTCTACGACGCGCTCGGCCGCATGGCTCAGCGCTGGGTAGGCCACCCCGGGCAAGCCAGCGCGGGCGCCGGCCGGCCCGAGTGGGTCGGCCCTCGCCCGCCGGGGACGACGGTGTACCAGGCGTTCCGCTACGGGCCGTGCTCGGAGCTCGTCGAGTCGTGGGACGACGCGCTCGGCCGGAGGCTGTTCGAGCACGACCCCGCAGGGCAGCTCCTGGGGATCCGCGACGAGCGGGGCCGGGGGCAGCGCTTTGCTTACGACGCCGCGGGCAACCTCCACGAGCCGGACGGCGAGCAGCGCGCTTACGGCGCGGGGAACCGCCTGATGCAGAAGGGCGGCACCACGTATGCGTGGGACGAGTCGGGCAGGCTGATGAGCGCGCGCGACGCGGAGGGCCGGTTGACGCGGTACACGTGGAACGCCTTCGGGCTGCTCGCCGCGGTCGAGAGGCCCGACGGGAGGGTGGTCGAGCACAGCTACGATCCGTTCGCGCGGCGCGTCGGGAAGCGCACGTTCGAGCGAGCGCCCGACGGGCGGAGGCGCGAGGTGTCGAGCGTGCGCTTCGTGTGGGACGGCGGCGTGCTGGTCCACGAGATCAAGCGCGTGGCGCAGGCGGCGGGGGATCCCGTGGTGGAGGAGCGCACGTACTGCTTCGAGGAGGCCCGGTACGCCCCCTGGGCCCACCGCGACACGCGCATGGCGGGCGGCCGCCGCGAGGAGAGCCCGTGGTTCCATTACCTCAACGACGACGTGGGCGCGCCGGAGCGCCTGGTCGGCCCAGCGGGCGAGGTGGTGTGCGAGCTCGACCGGTCCGCGTTCGGCGCGAAGGTGAAAGAGGGCGGGCGGACCACCACGCCGCTCCGCTTCCCGGGCCAGTACGAGGACGAGGAGACGGGGCTCGTCTACAACCGCTACCGCTACTTCGATCCCGCGATGGGGCGATACCTGAGCGCGGACCCGGCGGGGCTCGACGGCGGGTTCAACGGCTTCGACTACGCAGGCAACGCGCCGACGCGGTTCGTCGATCCGAGCGGGCTGATGCCGTTCTCGACCGTACGGAACGCGGCCGGGAAGAACCCGGAGGGCAAGGATTTTACCGATCCGAAGAACCGTCGCGGGGTGCCGGGTGATATCGAGGGCAAGAGCCAGGGAGAGCGCGGCGGGAAAACAGCGGAGGATCATCGCGAGAAGCACTACAAGGACCTCGCGATCACCGAGGCCGTCAAGAACGCGCAGAAGGCGCGCCGCGAGACGCAGACAGGGGACACAACATGCGCGGAGGTGGATGCGCTGCACAAGATGGCGAGCCAGATCCGCACCGAAGGAGACGCCCAGCGAACTGCGAAGGGGAAGCCAAAGATGACCAACGAAGAAGTACGCGCCGAGCTTCAGAAGCGCTTCAGGAACGGCGCGACGATCGAAACCACGAATGAGGATGGTGAGGGCATGGCGCCTTGCCCCATGTGCGCGCAGATCTTCCGAGAGCTCGGCCTCCACCCGGCAAACATCGGGGAGGACGCAAAGGGCGGCGTGATCGGCCCGAATGATGAGACGGAAACCAAGGTGAACAAGATGGGCCGGTGGGACGGAAGCATCACACAGAGCAGCCAGCGGAGACGCTCGCGAGAACGGAACATCCGAACGGTGCGCTCAACAACCCCCCCGTTCACCACGTGACGCATGCGATGAGGATACCGCGCCCCTCGATCCCCGCCCCCGCGCCCGTCGAGCGCGCCTTCTGCTGCGCCTGGGACGAGGCGTCCCGCTCCGTGCTCGACCCTGCAGAGCGAGCGGCGCTGGCTACGCTCGACAGGTGGCTCGCCGATCCGCATGTGCCTTATGCGCTGCTGCACGGCCCGCGTGCGAGCCGGCGCGCGGTCGTGGCCGCCCATCTGGTCCGTGCACAGCACGAAGGCACCGCTCGCGCTGCGCACCTCGTGCCCGTCGGGCCTGATCTCAGGCTCGAGCGCGACCTGGTCGCACTGCTCACCTCGCGGCTGCGCGTCGGTTACGCGGGCGGTTCTCCTCGGTGGCTGCGCTGGCGGATCGCGAAAGAGCATCTGCGCGTGGGACCGACCGAGGCCGAGCCGCCGCTGCTGCTCGCAATCACCGACGTCGAGGAAGCGGAGCCCCTCGTCGCCTGGCCGGCGCTCTTCTCCGCCATAGGGCCCCGCATCAAGGTGCTCGCCACCGTCGAGGGCGACGACGCCGCGGCCCGCGCGTGGCTCCCGCGCCTCGGCTTCGATCCGGCGCGCACGCGGATCCATCCACTGCCGGCGCGACCCTGGCCTGCGCCGGGCGATCCCGCGGAGATCCTCGCGACCGCGGGCGCCGCATCAGCCAAGCTCCTCGGCCTGCTCTCCGTCGCCTACGGCCGGCTTCGTGAGGACGAGATCACGACCGCCCTCGGGGTCCCGATCGAGGGTGCCCTCGCCGGGGTCGAGCCGCTCATCGCGGCCGTCGAGGGCACGTATGCGTTCCGCTCGAACGCGGCCCGGCGCGAGGTGGAGGAGCGCCTCGACCGCGACACGCGGGACGCGTCACTCCGCCGCCTGCTGTCGCTCCCGCCGGACGGCTATCCGTGCGCCTACGTGCGCGCCCACCTCGAGCAGGCCGCCGCGCCGCTCCAGGCATTCGCCGCGCTGGTCACCGAGGAGCACCTCGCCCGCTGGATGGCTCGGCCCGAGGCCTATCTCGGCTTCGTCGCCGATCTCGAGCGCGTGCGCCGCCACGCCGTGGAGGCGCTTCCAATGGGTCACGAAATCGTGGCGCTCGCGGTGCGCGCGGCCCTGGTCGAGGCGAGCGTGAACTCATACGCCGACCGCGAGGACGACGATGCTCCGGTGGGCGTCGAGCCGATGACCCGGCGGACGCCGATCGCGGATGCGCGAGATCAGGCCAGGGCGCTCACCGCGCTCGGCGCGGCGATGACGGCCGGCCCGGCGCGCGCCGAGGTGCTCGCGTGGGCCGAGGACGCCGCAAGGCGCATCCCGAAGGCCGACTTCCGCGGCGACGCATTCCTGAGCCTCGCCGAAGCCGTCAGGGGCGAGGCGAGATACGCGTTCGCGCAGGAAGCGCTCGCCGCGTTCCGGACCACGGAGAACGCGGAGGAGCGAGCACACCAAATGCTTGTCGCGACAGAAGCACTGCCTCCGGAGGAAGGGGTTGCGGTCGCACGTGAGGCGCTCAGAAGCCTCCGCGATGGCGCCGGCGATCCTGGCGATATCGAGGTCTTCGCCAGGCATTTCCCGCGTGCTGTCGCCGAGGCGCTCTGGCCCGACGCGGAAGCGCTGCCTGGACCCGCGCGGGCGCGAGCGCTCGCCGCGCTCGCGCGGGTCCTCGGCGATCCCGAGCGCGTACGCGCCGCCTTCGCCGCGGTGGAGCAGCACCTCGAGCCGTACGACCTGGCCGAGCACTGGACGCTCGCGCGGCTCGTGCCGTTCCTCGACGCCCCGGAGGCCCGCCGCGCCGCGACGCTCGCGCCCCAGTTCGGCGAGCACGCCGCCGAGCTCTTCGAGGGCCTGATCCCGCACCTCAGGGCGTTCGGCGATCCCGCCGAGGACCTGCTCGAAGCGCTGTCAGTCGCGTCGCGCGTGCGGGCGCTGGCCCGGAGCCTCCCCTTCGCCGCGGAGCCGGCGCGGCTGCGGGCGCGCATCGACGAGGCCGTTCGGAAGGCCGAGCCGCTCGATCGCTACGGGCTGCTCTTCGACGTGGGCCCCTGGTTCGCGGCGACGGGCGACAGCGACGCAGTGCTCGCCTGGATCGCGCCGCTCGGTGACGCTCACCACCAAGTCGCCCTCAGCTTCCTGGCACGCCACGATCCCGCGCACGCGCCCGAGCTCACGCGCCGCGCCCTTTCCCTCGCCTTGCGCCTTGGCGCCGACGAGCCGGACCGCCTGCTCGAGCTGCTCCCGCTGGCCCGATATTTCCCGCCCGAGGGCGCCGTCGCGGCGCTCGGTCTTCTGCTCGATGCGCTCGCCGCAGACGTCCGATCTGCCGCGCTCGCAGGCGACGGCGTCAGCCTCGTGAAACTCGCGCCGCTCATCGCCGCGATCGCAGGCGACGACGGCCTGGCCGGCGCGGCGCGCGAGGTGGTGCAGGTCGCGGCGTGGTTCCCCTGAGCGCCACGGTGCTTGCGGCCTGCCGTCAGGGCCTGCCGCCCGCCCTGGCAGCGCGCCGGCGGCATCCTCGGCGGCCAATGGCGCCGAGGCTCGGCACTGACCAGCTATCGCTTCTTCGTCGTCATCGCCGTCACGACCGCATCGGTCGCCGTGACCAGCGACCTCCTGAAGGCGTGCAGCCGCTGCTCCGCCGCCGATCCCTTCTCGACCGGCTGGTTTGGCGCGAAGCCGAACCAGGACATCGACAGCCCGAGGAGGATGACGAACAGGTCCTCGGCGCACCGCTTCGGCGTCGCCCCGAGGTCGTAGGCCCCGGCGAGCTCCTGCACCTTGGCGGTCGCGACGTCGTGCTGCGCCTCGTCGGGGAGCTCGAGCTGCCTCCACATCATCATCCGCACGCTCTTCGGATTCTCGACCAGGTGATCGAAGACGCCTGCGACGAAGGCCGGCAGGTCCGACGGGTCGAAGGGCACGGCGTCGAACGCGATCTGGCACCGCTCCTCAAGCACGCTGCGGAACAGACCCTCCTTGGAGCCGAAATAGGCGTAGATGGCCTGCTTGTTCGCCGAGGCCCGCTCGGCGATGCGGTCCACGCGCGCGCCGGCCAGCCCTCGCTCGGCGAACTCGTCGAGCGCAGCGTCGAGGAGCCTCTTCTTGGTCGCCGCCGAATCGTAGCGCATGGGTGGATCCTTCATGGAGCATACGCCGTGGCGCGCGGCAAGAAGAGCGCACCGCCCACGTTCGAGCGCAACCTCCGGGCCTCCCTCGCGCGGCTCGCCCGCGGCCGTTCGCCCCGCGCTGCGGCATCGCCGCTCCGCCCAGTTGACACGGCCAAGGCCGCTCCCTAGATTTAAACCATCCAGTTGGTTTAACACCGAGGAGGGCGTCGTCGATGACGATGGCGCCGCGGTGTCGAGATTGCAGGCGCGGGCGTTCCCGGTGCGCCAGGGCGCTGCCGGCCGCGGCGCCGCGACGAGGACGACGCCCGGAGAACCGGAGAAGGGACGGAGCGATGGCGGATCCGCGACCGAACAGGAACGACGACGTGAGCGCGCTCTTCAAGCCATTCGAGCTGAAGGGGCTGAAGCTCGAGAATCGGTTCGTCATGGCGCCCATGACGCGCCAGCGATCGCCGGGCAACGCGCCGGGCGAGCCGAACGTCGATTATTACACCCGGCGCGCTGCCGCAGACGTCGGGTTGATCCTGTCGGAAGGAACGGTCGTGGAGCGGCCGGGCAAGCTTCACCTCCGCGACGTCCCGCATTTCTATGGCGAGCGGGCGCTGGACGGCTGGCGAAAGGTCATCGACAGCGTGCACAGGGCGGGAGGGAAGATGGCGCCCCAGCTATGGCACGTCGGGCTCGCCAAGCAGGATCCGAACGGCCACGAGGAGCCCGCGGCCCTGGAAGGCCCGGCGAACATGTCCCGCGACGACGTGCACGCCACCGTGCGGGCCTTCGGCAAGGCGGCGGCCGACGCGAAGCGCCTCGGCTTCGACGCCATCGAGATCCATGGCGCCCACGGGTACCTCATCGATCAGTTCTTCTACGAGGTGACGAACCAGCGCACCGACGAGTATGGAGGAAAAACCATCGGCGAGAGGAATCGCTTCGCCGTCGAGGTCCTCGAGGCCGTTCGAGAGGCCGTCGGGCCGGAGATGGTTGTGATCCTCCGCCTCTCGCAGTGGAAGATGGGCGCGTACGATCACAAGATCGCGAGGACGCCGAAGGAGATGGAGCAGTGGTTATTGCCGCTCGCAGAGGCGGGCGCCGATGTGCTCCACCTCTCCCAGCGACGCTACTGGGAGCCCGAGTTCGCCGGCTCCGATCTGAACGCCGCGGGATGGGCGAAGAAGATCACCGGCAAACCCACGATCACCGTGGGGTCGGTCGGCCTGTCCGGCGATCTCTTCGGGAACTTCGCGGGCGAGGCCTCCGCGCCCCAGGGGCTCGGCGAGCTCGTGCGCCGCTTCGAGCGCGGCGATTTCGATCTCGTCGCCGTCGGGCGCCCCTTGCTCAACGACCCGGCCTGGGTGCAGAAGATCAAGACCGGCCGGACCTCGGAGCTGACGGAGTTCACCAGGGAGAGCCTTGGTCGGTACTTCTGACTCGGGCGGTCCTTCATGGGCATTTTTACAGGAGCTACGGTGTAACACATGAAGATTGCCATTGTCGGCGCCGGTAGGATTGGAAGCACCTTTGCCTTTCAGCTCGCGCGAGCGGGGCACGAGGTGACGGTGGTCGCCCGTGGAGAGCGGCTGGAGCAGCTGCGGCGGGACGAGGCGATCGTGAGCGCCTCGGGCGAGCGCGCGGCGGTGCGCGTGAGCGCCGCGCTCGACGCGACGGCGCCATGGGATCTGGTGCTCGTGACGGTGCTCGCGCACCAGGTGGACGCCGTGCTCCCTGCGCTGGCCGAGAGCGCGGGGAGGTCCGTGATGTTCATGTTCAACACCTTTGAACCGCTGGGCCGCCTCCGAGATGCGGTGGGCCCGGCGCGCTTCGCCTTCGGCTTCCCCGCGATCCTGGCGACCCTCGAGGACGGCAAGCTGACGTCGAAGGTCGTCACCCGAGGGGTGGTCACCACGGTGACGGACGCGGCGTGGGCGAAGGTCTTCACGGACGCCGGCATTCCCGCCGTCGTGCACGCCGACATGGAGAGCTGGCTGCGCACGCACGCGGCGCTCGTCGCGCCGGCGATGGTGGCTATCGTCACGGCGCACGCGCGGAACGCAGGCGTGTCGTGGGCAGAGGCGATGCGCCTCGCGCGCGCCATGGAGGAAGGGCTCCGCGTGGTGCGCCGCCTCGGAAACACCATCACGCCGGAGCCGATTGGGACGCTGAGCCGCCTGCCCACGCCGGCGGCGGCCGCGCTCCTGTGGGGGCTCAGCAGGGTCGACGCCGTCCGCAAGACGGGGGCCGTCGGGCCTGGCGAGCCGCGCGCGCTGATCGACGCGATTGCCGCCGCGGCGCCGGGTCAAACGCCGACGCTGCTCGCCATCCGCCCCTGAAGAAGGCAGCGAGCCCCTCCACGAGGGCACGAGGCGCCCCGCCCTCGTGAAGACGCCCGGGATGTCGTCTGTCGTCTGGCCGGCGCTAGGACGGGCTCTCGTCGACGGAGCCCAGCGCGTCGTCGGGCTCGCCGGCGCCCGTCGATGCCCCGAGGCCGTGCCGCTCGATGAGCCGGCGAAGCTGCGTCCGGTGCATGCCGAGCGCCCGCGCCGCGGCCCGCACGTTGCCGCCTTGCTCGCGCAGCGCCGCCTCGATGCGGGCGCGCTCGCCGGCGTCGAGCGGGGGGGCGCGCGAGGGCAGCGCGCGGCGCGCCCGGCGCGCGGCAGGCGCGCTGTCTCGGCCTCCGGCGGGCGGGGCGCCGGAGGGCGGGTCGGGCTCGAAGAGGGCGCCGGCGCTCGGGCTGAGGTGCGCGGCCTCGACGCGCGAGGCCCCCTGCATGAGCGCGCTCTGGGCGGCGGCGCGCGCCTCGACAAGGAGCTCGCGCACGTTGCCCGGCCAGGGCCGCAGCAGGCACGCCTCGACCAGCGAGACGTGGACCCCCAGCTCGGGCGCGAGCTGCCGCACTTGCTGCTCGATCAAGAGGGCCATCTCTTCGAGGCGCCGCCGCAGGGGCGGCAGCTCGACGGCGGGGCGCCCCAGGCGAAAGTAGAGGTCTTCGCGCAGCCGCCCGCTCGCGACCTGCGCGCGCAGGTCGCGGTGGCTGGCGGAGCAGAAGGCAAAATCGACCTTCTTCGGCCTGGACGCGCCGAGCGCGAGCACCTCGCGCGTCTCGAGCGCGCGCAGGAGCTTGGCCTGCACCTCGAGGTCGAGCTCGCCGATCTCGTCGAGAAAGAGGGTGCCCCCCTCGGCCGCCTGGAGGTACCCCTGCGCGTCGGCGTTGGCGCTCGAGTAAGTGCCGCGCTGCACGCCGAAGAGCAGGCGCTCGGCGATGCCCTGCGGGATGGAGGCGCAGTTGACAGGCACGAAAGGCCCGGCGGCGCGCGGGCCTTCTTCGTGAAAGGCACGGGCGACACCCTCCTTGCCGGTGCCGCTCTCGCCGCGAATGTGCAGCGAGAGCCCGAGCTCGGCGGCGCGCGCCGCCTCGGCGAGCCGCCGCTGCATCGCCGGGCCCCGCACAAACCCCTGGCGCGCCACGACGCCCTGGCGCGCCAGGGGGCCGACGTCGTTCGAGGGCACGAAGAGCGAGTCGCCGAGGCGCACGACGCACGTCGCCTCGCGCGGCGCCCCCGCCGGCAGCGGCTCCCCGTCGACGAAGGTGCCGTTCTGGCTGCCGAGGTCCTCGACCCAGAAGCGCCGCCCATCGAAGCGGAAGCGGGCATGGCGCCGCGACATGCGAGGGTCCTTCGCCTCGCCGAGCGCCGCCGAGCCGCGACCAAGCTCGAGCGCCTCGCCCTCGAAGGGCAGCGCGCTGGCCAGGGTCACCCCGGCGCCGAAGACGCGGACGAGGCCCGGCGCGGCGGCGGGCCCGCCGCTGCTCGAGGCGCGATGCCCGCTCGGCTGCAGGGTCGACCCGTCGTCCGTCATCCCATGGTCAGTATAGGTGCCTGGCGCCGACGGGTGTGCCCATAGCGGTGTCCACAGCGGTGCCCGAGCCGGTGCCCGGGGCTGGGGCTCCGAAGGGTGACACGAGGCGCAGCGTCCCGCGGCGGCGCGCGCGGGCCTGCGCTGGATCCGGGCCGGAGGCGGAGCGGCTGGCACGCGCCTCGCTAACCACCTTCACGAAAGGCCGTCGCGAAAGGCCGTCGCGTCCGCGGAGCATGCCGCGCGCGGCGGCACCGACGTCCGCGGTGGCCGGGTCGACGCCACCACGCCGCGCCCCCCGAGCCGGGGGGCGCGAGGCCATCCATCGACGACGCCGCGCCGCGCGCAGGCGTCGCGAGCCAGCTCAGGAGGAAATCATGTCGAATCATGTCCACACGCGCGCCCGCCGCAGCTCGGTCCTGTCTCCTGTCGTCCTGGTTGTGCTCGGCGCGCTCGCGGCCGGGTGCCTCGCCGACGCGGAGCCCGCGCCGGAAGCGCCGGACGACACCGGCGTCGGCGAGCAGCCGCTCGTCAGCGTGGGTTCGCCGGTCGCCGGCCCCGCCACCGCGAGCGCGACCTTGCCCGCGGCCGGCATGAGCGCCGTGCCGGCGAGCACGCCGATCAGCGACACGACGACGAGCGCCATCCGCCTGGCGAGCTTCTCGAACGGGGCGAACCTCGCGGCCGGGCCGACGAGCGACCGCGCAAGCTGGCGCAACGCGGCCACGACCGACCCCTTCTCGGCGCCTCCGGCGCTCAGGACGCACCTCGACGAGGCGCTCGCGAGCGCGGACGCGAAGGTCGCCGCCGCGCTCGACGAGGCCGACGCCACGGCGACGCTGGCCGCTTTCAGGGCGATGTTCCCCGGGGGACTCTCGGCCAGCGTGACGCAGGACTTCGACGGCTTCGCCGCCGCGCGCGCCCGCTGGCTGAAGCGCTCGATCGAGAAGACAGGCACGTTCAATTACCCGGACCCGCGCCTGTTCGGCGAGGCGCGCCAGCGAGGCGCGCGGCTGTACTGCGCGGCCCGCGAGGTGCAACGTCAGCAGAGCGTGCGCGGCAAGCGGTCGATGGGCCGGAGGGCGCTCGCCGAGCTCAAGCTCTTCGGCCACACGGTGGACCTGCTCGTCATGGAGCCGACGGTGGTGCTCGACGGGCCCGAGCGCTTCACCGGCTCGGGCGCCAACGACGGCGCGCAGGCGTTCGTCGTGCCCATCCTCGCGGGGGGCAAGCTGACGCCGATCGGCAACATGGGACTGCCGGGCTTCGGCGAGATGCGCGCGCCGCTCGCCTTCGTCAGCGCGGACGGCGAGGTGGTGAACGACGCGTCGCTCGATTCGACGACAGGCGCCTTCCGCCGGCGCTTTCAGACCGTGACGCACGCCGACGCGGTGGTCTCGCGCCGGGCGGTCGTGCGGCCCGACCCCGTCAGGTTCCCGCTGTTCGATATCGGCGTCGTGCACGTGTACCTCGATCTCAACGCGCGCGCCGACATCGGCACGCTGAGCACGCCGAACGAACGGCTGCTCGGCCACACCTCGGGCACGCTGCCCTTCGGCCTGACGCCGCGGCCGATGGCCCCCATCGGCTCGATCGTCGCGCCCTTCCCGGTGTCGTGGGGCGACATGCCGATGATGCTCAACTCGGGCACGGCCGCCACGCCGACGCCGGTCGCGCCGGCGTCGGGCCTGCGCTGGTTCTTGCTGTCGCCCTCGGGAGCGGGCGACATGGGCCTGATGCCGGTGACGAACCCGATGCTCGCGCGCATGATCCAGGACGATGATCACACCTTCACGGTGCGGCACAGCGCCGGCATGGAGTCGGTATTGACGGCGGGCGCTGGGTTCGACATCGGCGTCTTCGCCATGTGGCTCGACGTCTCCGGCGGGCTCGGGGTCAACGGCGGCCAGGAGCAGGTGCTGCGCGATGCGGTCGCGCTCGAGAACCAGCAGCCCGTCACGGCGCTCTCGGTGACCCCCCGCGGCTTCGTGAACGCGACGTACTCGGCGGCCATCAAGCTTCACCTGCGCTTCGGGCCCTTCGGCTTCGACGTGCCCATCGTCAACACCCGCGGGACGCTGGCCGAGACGACGACGGGCGACTGGCCCGAGGCGAACCGCTTCCGCATGGGCACCGGCTCCGGCACGGGCGCGCCCCTGACGCAGCCGAACGTCCAGTCGCACCTGCCGCTCGACGGCGCCTTCTCGAGCTTCCCCGTCGACGTCGACACCTGCCTCGCCGACACGGCGCCGAACCCGCCGACGCCGCCGCCTTGCGCGGCCGATGGGCCGAGCGGCGCGCGCCCGGCCGTGAACATCTGCCTGACGGGCCGGGCGGTCTCCGGCTTCCCCTACCCGTCGAACGTCTGCGCCGACCCCGCTTCGTACTCGAACACCCTGCGCGCCAGCGGGTTCAGCGCGGCGCAGGCGAAGTGCGTCGAGGCCCAGCTCGGCCTCGTGTGTGCCCCTGTCTCGACGCAGACCAGCTCGACGACCGTGAACCACGTGACCGACATTCGCTTCAACCCCGACGGCAGCATCGACACGAGCGCCATCGGCGCCGAGGCCAAGGCGGTGAGCGAGGCGATGCAGCAGTGCGAAGACGCCTTCGGCGCAGGCGCGGCGCGCGCGCTCTTCGGCGTCGAGGCCTGCGACGACCACGCGAAGCCCTTCAGCCCGAATCGACCGCCCTTCAGCGTCACCGCGGGAGGCACGACCATCCGCCCGCCGAGCTGCGAGTGAAGGCGGCGCCCTGGGCCGGAGGGCCGCATCCTGCCTCCCGCCCCGGGGCGTCCCTGCGGGGCTGTCGGAGCACGGGGGCCTGCGTCCAGCTGGGGCCGCGGTCTCCGGGGTGGTGAGGGCGGCGAGCACGACGAGCGCGACGAGGAGAATGACCGATGAGGAACGGAACCTGGCGAGACGAGCGACGTGGGCGCGGCGTGCGGGCCGCCGGAGGCGTCTCGGGGGCGTGGCGCGCGCGATCGATGCTTGCGCTCCTGGCAGCGGGCGCGTGCGGCGGCTGCGCGCTGCCCGGGCCCGGGGATCCCGAAGACGCGGCGCAGGCGGCGCCGGACGCGCCCGCGACCGGGATCGAGGCCGGCGGCGCCGGCGAGCCCCCCGACGCGCTGCAGCCCGGCGCGGCGACGGGAGGCGCCGAGGGGGACACGACCTTCGAGATCCCCGATCTCAGGGCGCTGCTGCCTTATGACCCCACGAAGCGCCCTGGCAGCAACGGTCCGGGGATCTACGTGGTGGCGGCCAGCGACAGCACCTACTGCTTTCTCAACGATCAAGGCGTCCCGTCCTTTTGCCCCGAGCGGTTCGTCAACGCCGGGGGGAGCGTCAAGCTCGAGTTCCGCAGCGCGACGAACCCCACCGCGGTGTACTCGTCCGCCGTGAGCGCGTCGCGCAGGCTGCCCGGCGAGACGGCCTTTCGGCCGGTCGTGCTGCGAAGCGTGCGCGCCGTCGGGATGGAGCTCGAGATCGAGGTTGCGCTCGACGGCGTCGTGTTCCCGCCCGTCCGGGGAGCGGCGCTCTCCTCGTTCAAGCTCGAGGTGGCCGGCCCCGGGGGCCTGTTCTTCCGCTACGAGCTGATGGTAGAGCCGCCGGGCCCGGCGCCGCTGCCGCCGCCGTCTCCGGATCCGGAGCCGCGCTCCTGGTTCCGACGGTACAACGTCAAATACCGGGTGGTCCCCGCCGGGGCCGATCCGGGCGCCTCCACGTGGCGCCGCCACTGCAGCGTGGCCGGCGTCGATCTCCGGGCGTCGTTCGTGGGGGAGAGCAGGGTCGACGGGCTCTTCGCCACCGTCACGCGCGACGCCAGCGCGACCACGATGAGCTGTGAGACGGGGGCCATCGACACGTGCCTCTCGTGGGGATATGCCCCCTGGCGGACCGAAACGGCGAGCACCGACGAGGGCCGCTTCCTGTTCGGCGCCTGCCTGCACGCGAAGCGCGCGGCCTACTTCGCGGGCCCCGCGGGCGGCGCGGAGCGCACGACCAGCTTCACGCGCCCGGGCACCCCGATCGTCGTGCGCGACAAGCTGGGCATCCTCCCGGGCGCCGACCCGACGCACCTCGAAGCGATCTGGAGCCCCGAGGGCGCGAAGTGCCTGAACGTGGAGAACCTGCGCATCTCCGAGTTCCACGACCATGTGGCATCGCTGTCCTCGCTGCCCCCGTGCACGGCCCACTGGTCCACCATCGGCGCGTTCGCCACGGGGCGCGTCGGGCCGCCCGGCCCTTCGACGTGGTGAGCAGGCCGCCTCGCGGGCGGGTCAGGGCCGGGCGGCGCCCGGCTCGAGCTCTGGGTCGCGCGCCCAGGATTCGGCGGTGCGCGCCCGGTCCGCGCCGTCAAAACGCAGCACATCGCCCTCGATGCAGAGATACGTTGTTGAGACAGCGCGTCGGGCCGCGGTGGTCGCCTTGCTCGCCAGCACCCTGAGCCGCGCGGTCGCCCTCGGGGACGAGCCGACCTTGCATGGCTTCACAACGCGGGCGCACGCGATCGCTCAACGATACGGTCCCCGGCGCGGCGCCTCACCATCGAGCACCGACACGTCCGCGTGCTCGTCGAGCCCCGCGAGCTCCTTCACGTGCCACTCGACCAGCATGCAGCCCGCGCAGATGTACGCCTCGAGCTTGCCGACCCTCCGGCGACTCCAGACGCTCGGCTGCGCGATGGCGAGCTCGCTCCGCCCTTCGGCGTCCGCGTCGAGGACCCTGGGCGCGTGAAGGATCTTCCTTGCGCCGCATGCGGGGCAGCGGAGCTCGTCGCGCATCGACGCGGATCGCCGCTCGAGCAGCGCCTGGACCTCGCGCTCGAGCCGCCCCACCCGCTCCTCGAGGGAGCGCTCCGCCGGCGCGCTCGGGGCGTGGGGATCGGTGACGGGATCCGCGACGGGCGCGCTCGCGGCCCGGGGGAGCCGGGCGCCGCAGTCCAGGCAGAAGACAGAGGCCTCCGGGTTCGAGCGGCCGCACGTGGGGCAATCCATGCCGACAGGATACGGGCGATTTCCCGCGGAGCGAACAGGGGCGCGCGAGCCGGGCTACTCTCGCGAGATGCGAATGCTTATGAATTCCTTCGGTGCAACGCTGCTTTGCAGCGCGATCGTCGGGGAGCTCGACGCGCGGGGCGTCGACTTCCTCGTCTACGTCGAGAAGGACAGCTTCTTCTGGCATACGCTGGACGGGGCTGCGTGCATGAAAGCGTTCCTCACGCATTTCAGTGCGCTTCCTCTCAATGGTCGAATCGCGTACTTCAAACGCTTTGATCTGGGGCCAAGGTGGGTAGACCGAGAGGCCTGGTTCGATCTGGCCTTCGATGACGAGCGGGCCGGCGATCCGGACTACGACCTGGCGCATGCCGAAATCTTTGGACCGCGCTCGACACGCGGTGAAGCGCCCCGCAGCTAGAGCGACAAAGGGGCCAAAACTGCCTGAAAGTGCAGAATCTCGAACCGCCAAGGCGCCATGAGACGCCAATATATTCGTGTTATTCTCATGGCGTCTCATGGCGTCTTGGCGGCTCATCTCTCGCTCGAACGACGTGCTCGGCGCTCCGGAACATCGATCAGGAACGTCGCCATGATAAGGTCGCAGGTTGTCTTCGGACGCGAAGGTGCTATCCTGATGTCTCATCATGGACGTTATCTTTCGACGCACCGGCGAGCGGCGGTACGCCGTCGTCGTGGAGGTCGCCGGCAAACAGCCCCAGGCGATGGATCCGGCGCCTGGGTTCGACGACCACATTCCGCACGACCTCGTCCACTACGTCGTGGAGGCCGAGCTCGGCTTGACGTCGGGCGTCTTCGGTCGTGCCGCGAGCGGCGGCGGCACCTTTATCCCGGCCGCGCCGGGCGACCGGAGCCCGCGCGAACGGGCGCGCGAGCGGCGGAAGCAGCTGCGCCGGGAGACATCGCTTCGCAGCGCGGACGAGGGCAGGCAGCACGACATGGTCACGTCGGAGCGCCTCGCCGCCGTCTGCGACCTGATCTGGAGGCGCCGCCAGGGGCAGCGCCCGGATGCCTCGCGGCCCGCGCCGCGCGAGTCGCTCTCGAGCGAAGATGCCCGGCGAGTCGATCGCGTCGTCCTCCGGCTCGAAGAGCTGGCGCCTCTGTGGAACCAGCTGCCAGTGGGCGGAGAGCTCGCCTTCACATGGCCGAGCGTCGTGCCGAGGGCTGCAGGCCGGCGAGACGAGCGCCGCGTGGTGTGATGTCGGCTCGGCCCAGCGGTCAAGCCCCGAGCCTGGGGAGCTCGCCGTGGCCGAGCCGTCGCGTCGAGCTGCGGTGGTCGCCTCGCTCGCGAGCATTCTGAGCCGCGCCGTCGCACTCGGGGATGAGGTGGGCGCCCGGGTCGTTCACAGAACGATCGGCCGGCTGCTCGGGCTGCCGGTGGCACCGCCTTCAACGAAACGCTGAAACTGTTTCCGCGTGCCGCTGCTTGTCCGCCAGGGTGCGCTCCTCAAGCATGGAGGACCACCACGACGAGGAGACAAGCATGCATCGGTTTTCGCATCTCAAGCTCAAGCTCGCGAGCCTGACCCTCGCCGCGGGCGCGGCCCTGGTCGCAGGCGCGACGGCCTGCGGCGACAGCGCCGGCCCGGCGCGGCCGCCGCAGCCCACGCTCGAGGTCTACGCTCGGCTCGACTCGACCGGCGTCGGCGGCATCACCCAGATGCCCGACGGCCGGGTCATCATCGGCTTTCACCCGTTCTACAAGCCCGAGGTGCAGGTCGCGCTGCTCAACCCAGATCGGGAGTCCACCACACCGTACCCGAGCACGGAGTGGCAAAGCTGCAAGAACGCCGACGGCAGCTGGAAATCGGACTTCAACGCCTGCCTGGACTGGGTGCTCGGCCTGCATACGGACCAGAACGGCGTCCTCTGGCTGCTCGACTCGGCCAGATCCACGGACAAGGCGGCGGGGCGCCCCGCTGGCCTCGTGCCCAAGCTCGTTGGGTGGAACACCCGACAGAACAAGCTCGAGCGCGTCCTGTCCATCTCACCGGAAGCCACCCTCACCGAGTCGCAGCACAACGACTTCGTGGTGGACCTGAAGCACGAGGTGATCGTGCTCGCCGATGAGGCCATCGGCGAAGGCTCGGGCGGGGTCGGCGACAAGGCGGCGCTCGTGGTGGTGGACCTGTCCACCGGCGAGAGCCGGCGCCTCTTGCAAGGCCACCCCAGCGTGATGCCTGTGAAAGAGCCCATCCGCTGGGACGTGGGTCGACCCACGAGCGGCGCCGTCGACCTGTACGTGGGCGTGGACGGCATCGCTCTCGACACGAACAACGAATGGCTCTACTTCGCCCCGCTCAATGCTTACAAGATGTACCGGGTCCGGATGAGCGACCTTCTGGACACGTCGCTCACCGCCGCGCAGCTCGGGGAGAAGGTGGAGACCTACGCGGACAAGCCCTTCAACGGCGGCCTGGCCATCGACCAGGATGACAACCTGTACCTCACCGAGGTCGGCGAGCGCGCCGTGGGCGTCATCCCGTCCGACACCCGCAAATACGAGCGCCTGGTCAGCGACCCGGACATGGTCTGGCCGGACGGCGTCACCTACAACAGCGATGGCACCATGTACACCGGCGCGGCGCAACTGTCCCTCACCGGCGCGCTCCAGGCCGACGGCGTGGCCAGGAACAAGCCGCCCTACCTGGTCTATCGCTTCAAGCCCCTGGCGCCGGGCACACCGGGCTTCTGAGGTGAAACGTCGCGGAGCTTCGCCGCGAGGAAGTCGACAAGGGCGCGCACCCGCGCCGGGACGAAACGATGGCTCGGCAGGATGGCGTTGAGCGGATAGTGCTCACCCTGCCAGCCGGGCAGCAGGCGAACCAGACGGCCCTCGCGCAGATCGTGCACCAGATCCAGCTCGGATTTGTAGAGCAGGCCGGCGCCGGCGAGGGCCCACTGGTGGGCGATGGCCGCGTCGTCGGCGTCGCGGTCGCCGTCGACGCGCACCTCGGTCCATGCGCCGTCCTTCTCGAAACGCCAGGCCACGTGCCGCTTGTGGTTGACGTGGAATGTCAGGCAGTTGTGCTGGGCCAGGTCCTCGGGCGAGCGCGGCGGCTCGTGCCGCGCGAGGTACGCGGGGGAAGCGCAGAGCACGCGGCGCGTCGTGGAGAGCGCCCGGGCCACCAGCCGGGAATCGCTGAGCTCGCCGTAACGTAAGGCCAGGTCCACCACGTCGCGCATCACGTCCTGCACGCGATCGGTCACGGACAGGGCCAGGCGCACGCCCGGATGGGCCGCCACGAACTCGTCGAGCCAGGGCAAGAGCACGCTGCGCGCGAGATCCGACGGCGCCGCCACGCGCACCGTGCCCACGAGCGAGCGGCGCTGCGACGCGAGCTGCGCCTCGCCTTCTTCCAGGAGATCGAGCGCGCGGGAGGCGTAGTCCAGGAGGATCTGGCCCTCCGGCGTCAGGCGCAGCGCGCGCGTGGACCGCTCGAACAGCCGCTCGCCCAGCTGTGTCTCCAGCCGCTTGAGCATGGCGCTGGCCGCGGCCGGCGTGACGCCCAGGACCCGCGCCGCCGCCGTCAGCGTCCCGCGGCGGGCGGTCTCGACCAGCACGCGCAGATCGTCGATGTTCTCGATGCTCACGTGGATAGTTTCGCCCGAGGAGCGCTCCAGGGCGATCGCGGCGCGACGCCGACGGCGGCGTGTTCCTCGGCGCGAGCGAGGTGTAGGATGCCCCCTTGAACCAGCCCACGCCATCCGGCCCCGATCTGCTCGACGTCCTCGAGGCGCGGTTCAACTTCCGCGAGCTCCGCCCAGGCCAGCGCGCGGTCATGGATGCCTTGCTCTCGGGCCACAGCGCGCTCGCGGTCTTCCCGACGGGCGGCGGCAAATCGCTCTGCTACCAGCTCCCCGCGCTCCTGCTCGACGGGGTCACGATCGTCATCTCTCCGCTGATCGCGCTGATGAAGGATCAGATCGATTTCCTCAGCGCGCGCGGCATCGCCGCGGTCCGGCTCGACTCGTCGCTGTCAGCCGACGACGCGGCGGAGGCGCACAGGGATCTGCGCTCGGGCAAGACGAAGCTGCTCTATGTCGCCCCCGAGCGGTTCGTGAGCGAGCGGTTCATGGCGCTGCTGAAAGAGCTCAAGATCGCCATCTTCGCGGTGGACGAGGCCCACTGCATCTCCGAGTGGGGACACAACTTCCGCCCCGACTACCTGAGGCTCGCGGACACCGCCCGGGCGCTCGGCGTGCCGCGCGTGCTCGCGTTGACGGCCACCGCGACGCCCGGGGTCGTGCGCGACGTCTGCGCCACCTTCGGCATCCGCGAGGAGCACACGGTCATCACCGGCTTCTACCGACCGAACCTTGAGCTCCGCGCGACGGCGGTGAGCGCGACCGCGCGCGACCGGGTCCTGATCGAGCGCCTGCGATCCCGGCCGCCCGGCTCCACCATCGTCTATGTCACGCTCCAGAGGACCGCCGAGCACGTGGCCGAAAAGCTCGCTTCTGCGGGGCTGCCGGCGCGCGCGTACCACGCCGGGATGGAGGCGGCGGAGCGCGCGCGCGTGCAGGACGACTGGATGCAGAGCGACCGCGGCATCGTGGTCGCCACCATTGCGTTCGGGATGGGGATCGACAAGCCCGACGTGCGTTATGTCGACCATTACAATCTCCCGAAGAGCCTCGAGAGTTACAGTCAGGAGATCGGCCGCGCCGGCAGGGATCAAGCGCGCTCGGTGGTCGAGGTCTTCGTGTGCGGCGATGATCTGCCGGTCCTCGAGAACTTCGCCTACGGCGACACGCCGACCGAGGAGGCGCTCCACGGGGTGGTCGGCGCCGTGCTCGCCGCGCCCCAGGTGGAGCTCGGCCTGCACGCGCTGGGGACGCGCCACGACGTCCGGCCGCTCGTGCTCCGCACCGCGCTGACCTACCTCGAGCTGATGGGCGCGGTCCGGCAGCTCACGCCGCACTACGCCGGCTACGAGGTGCGGCTCCACCGCACGCTCGAGGAGGTCATCGCGTCGGTGAAGGGCGAGCCGGCGCGGTTCCTCGAGGCGCTCTTCGGCCATGCGAGGAAGGGGCGAGTCCTGTACGCGATCGACCCGGCCGCCGCCGCCGCCGCGCTGGAGCAGCCGCGCGAGCGGGTGGTGCGCGCGCTCGAGTACCTCGAGCGGCAGGGGCTCGCGGAGCTCAAGGCGTCGGACATCCGGCACCGCTTCGTGCGCGTCGCCTCGACGGACGACGCGGGCGCCCTCGTCGGCGAGCTCCTCGCGCGCTTCGCGAGGCGCGAGGACGCCGAGATCGGGCGCGTGCGGCAGGTGATCGAGCTGCTCACCTCGGCGCGCTGTCACGCCGCCGCGCTCGCCGCGTACTTCGGCGAACGCCTCGACGCCGCGTGCGGGCGCTGCACCTTCTGCCGCGCCGGCGTCGCCGTGACGCTGCCGGAGCCGGCGCACGCGCCGCCGATGCCGGTGGGGCTCGACGTCGCCGCGTTCACGGCGCTGCGCGCGGCGCACGCGCGCGCCCTGGGCCATCCTCGCCAGGCGGCGCGTTTCCTCTGCGGCCTCTCGAGCCCGGCGACCACCCAGGCCAAGCTCGCGCGCGATCCGCTCTTCGGCGTCCTCATCACGCGCCGGTTCGCCGAGGTGCTCGACTGGTGCGCCGGGCTCCCCGCCTTCCTGCAGAGCTCGATGGCGCCCTGAGGGCCGCGCTCACCTCAGCGTGAGTGTCGCGGTCGCCAGCGTTGTGCCCTCGGCAGTGCGCACGACGCCCGAGAGCCTGCGTGGACAGCTCGAGAAAGACTTCACCAGCACGGAAGCGGTGTAGCGCGTGGGCTCGCCGGCATTTCCCGGTCGGAACGAGGTCGTGTAGTGGGCCAGTCCTTCGAACTCGAGGAGCCCCGGTGGATGCGTCCCCCCGTGGCCGAACGTCAGGACCTGACCGTCCGCAACCAGCTCGACGATCAGGCCGAAGGTGCGGCTCGTCGGCCCTCCCGGAGGCTTGAAGAAGGGGAAGGCCACGGCGTAGCGGATGAAGAGGCCCGCCGAGCCCGCGGGCGGCGCCGCGACGGTCAGCGTGAAGGGGCCCGCGCCGTGGAGCGTCGCGCTGACGATGACGGGCTTGCCCGCGCCCAGCCGCGAGTGAGCGAGATAGAGCCCCACGGCGAGCAGGGCGGCCGCGGCGATCACCGCGGCCAGGATGAAAGCGAGCGGCGAACCGTCGGCGAAGCTCATCGAGCCCATAGGATCGCGATCAGCTGCGCGGACCGACGACGGCGTCCACGTCGGTCACGGGCCCGCCCACGGCTGGCGCCCGCGCAGCTCGCGCACGTCGAGCTCGCCGGCGTCGAGCAGGCCGGAGGCAGCGTCGTGGATCTGATATGCCATCTTCGCGCCGCCGAGCGGCTGGCTCTCGACGAATATGCAGCGCAGCTCGCCCGGGGCGAAGCCGCACTGGTCCTGGATCGCGCGCAGCAAGCCATCGCGGTGCAGGTGGCCGTCGCCGAAGTTCCAGCCGAGCGCGAGGCCGCCGACGAGCTCGCCGTCGAGGTACTCGTACTCGTGGAGCGGGCCCTCGATCGCCTTCGGCAGCAGGACCGGCAGCGCGCGGCCCTGGAGGTGCATGAGGCGGAACGCGAGCACCTTGCCGACGAGGCCGACCGACGTGGCGTGGTCGTAGAGCCGGTCGAGCTGGTCGTAGATCCACGGCGCGCCCTTCACGAGCCGGTCGAGCTTTCGATAGCTGTCGCCGCGGAACAGCCAGGCGCTATAGGGCCAGTTTCCGGCGTAGTACCGCATCGCGAGCAGGAACGAGATCCGCCCAGGCGCGATGTTGCCGAGGAGCGGAACAGCGACGAGCATGATCGCGAGGAGCGCGCCGAGCTGCGGCGGGCCGACGTCGAACGGGTACGCGCCGGGGTGGGCCCAGAACAGCGCGAACACGCCGTAGACCACCATCAGGTTCCACTCGATCGGCGCGCCCATCGGCACATTGCTCGTGATGAAGGCGTGGAGCGCGAGCGCCATCGCGATGCCGACGGCGATCGCCGTCTCGCCGGTCGAGCACGCGAGCACGATGGGCACGCCGAGCTCGAGCGCGGTGCCGGCGTGGCTCATCGCGATCGCGAGCCGCGACGGGCGCAGGTCGTCCGGATAGCGGACGTACATGCGCCGCCGCAGCCATGCGAAGCGGGCGAACGGGCTATTGCTCGTCATCACGCACACGACGGTCGGGAAGTGGTGATTGAGCTTCGAGACGCCGGCCCAGAGCCAGAGCGCGAGCTGGACCGCCTTTGCGCCGCCGATCCAGTCGGCGGTGGCCGCGAACACGACGACGGTGGTCCAGTAGTGTTCGGCGCGCAGCGCGAGGAAGATGGTGCGATCGGCGACGGCGAGGACGGGCACGAGCGCGGCGATCGGCACGAGGTGCGAGGCGCCGAGCGCGGGGGCGAGCAGCGCGCGCACGAGCAGGGCGAGCAGCGCGAAGTAGAGCGCGACGTCGAGCGGGGTGCGCCGCGTGCCGCCGAGGAGCGGCGCGCGCGGGAACAGCGCGAGCTTCGTGGTGCCGGGGCGGAGGAAGTAGAGGCCGCCGACGGGCGGGGCGTAGCGTCCGCTGAGCGGACCGAACCCGCAGCCGAAGCCCAGGCCCTCGAACAGCATGCTCCACAGGATCGCCTTCTGGAACGCGAGCGGGTGCAGCCACCAGTCGCCGATCGTCGAGAGGCCGCCGAGGCTCGGCGAGGTGCTGCAGAACAGGACCCAGGCGCCGGCATAGAGGGCGAGCTTGACCGCGTGGAGCACGTAGACGGCGAGCGGCGCGCCGGAGCCCTGCAGCGCCCACGCCTCGCAGACCATGCGTGCGCGCTCGGGGAACGGCCGCTTCGCCCAGTCGAGCGGATCGTACGGCGGGGCGAGCGGACGCAGCAGGGCCACGGCCGCGATGCTACCCGAACGCGTCCCCCGGCTCACGAAATCGACGCGCGGCGGGCCTGCCATTCGTCGCGGGAGAGCTCGCGTTCCGGCGAGCCCCTTTTGAGGCTCGCCTGCGCTCCTTCCGGCGAGCCCCAAACTGTCATGCCGATCAGAGGGAGATGGAGCATCCGGACGCCGCCGAAGCGCACGTGTACACGCCCGAACCTTGATGGTCCACGCACGCGCCATTCGCGCATTGGTCGCCCGTGGTGCATGTCGCGCCGTTCGGCCTCTTCGGCGCACAGACGGGTGGGTCGCTCGAGGTGTCGCAGTTGCCCTCTTTGCACTGACTGTCATTGGCGCACGGCTGCCCGTTGGCCTCGGGGTCGCTGCAGAGGGTCTCACCACCTGAGTCGTCGCAGTAGCCGCTCAGGCACGCGCGGTCGCTCTCACATGCCTGGCCGTTGGGCTTCGCCGCGACGCAGAAAGAGCCACGTTTGCTCGGGCACACAAGGCCATCGCCACATTCGCGCGTGCATGGATCGCCCAGTCGCGCAGGCGACTGGCACGGGGGGAGAGCACGGGCGCAGGATCGCACGGCAAGGTCACCGGAATGTCACGAGGCGGGGAGCACCGGAGGTGCGCTCAGGCGGGCTTGCTGGCGTGCGCGCGGTTCCAGTAGAAAAACACGGCCCCGTCGTCTCGATCGCGCACGGCATCCAGCTCCGCGATCGCCGCGCGCGCTTCGTCCCGGGGGAGCCCGTGCGCCGCGAGGGAGTCCTCGGCGGTGCGCAAGATATCCGAGAAGACGGACACCCATGGCGCGAACCCCTCCGTGCCGGCGTGGTGGAGCACCGGGGACAGGCTGATCGACACGTCCTCGAAGCCAGCGGCCGCGAGGAAGCGGAAGAGGCGTTTGCCGATCGCCGGGTCTCCCCCGAGCTTCTCCTGGATCTGGCCGAACTTGCGCCAGACCTCCTCGAACCTCGCGCAGTCGGGGTCGAACTGGACAGCGTAGATGTTACCCTCCTGCAGGAAGACCTTGCCTCCCGGCCGCAGGACGCGGCGCATCTCCTGGAGCACGCGGAGCGGGCTCGCGACGTGCTCGAGGACGTAGCGGCAGTAGACGACATCGAACGATGCGTCGGAGAACGGCAGATCGTGCGCGTCTCCCTGCACGAACTGGAGGTGCGGGAGCATGTCCCCGGAGACGCGATCGAGCTGCTGAAGGGCGAACTCGAGCTGTTCGCCCGAGCGCTCCAGGCCGAAGGTCATGCCGTCCGGCACGCGGGCAGCGACCTCGGAGGTGAGGATACCGAGACCGCTGCCCACCTCCAGCACGTGATCTGTCTCGGAGAGCTCCAGGAACCGCACGAAGTCGCCGTTGCTCAGCTCGTTCAATGTGGCGAGGCGGCTGCGCTCGGACATGCTCGTGCCGTGGATGTAATCCTGGGACGCGTGAGCGCGGCGCGCCGCGGTCTCGCGATAGAAAGAAAGATCGAGAGCCGGCTCAGCGCTGCTCAACGGATTCGTAGCCATTCAGGCATGGTAATATGAAGCTTGTGCGGCCGAGCGTGGATTCTGGAAGGATCCGGAGGCCGGGGTTGACGGCGCCGCGGCGCGCGCCTTGGCCGGGCGCGCTGGCTGGGGTCGACGGAGCAAGGGCCGTCCGCGCCCCCCAGGAGGCAGGCGCGCGCGGGCCGCGCTTTCCGGAGACGCCGCGATGCTGCAATGGACGTCCCGTGACGGGATCCATGCCGGCCTCGCGCTCCGCCGGCGATCGCGGCGGGCGCCGGAGCTGCGTCGCGCTCCCGCCTCGCTGAACGACGAACACAACGAAGCTCACCGGGGGGCGCGGCGTCCTCCCCGTGCCCGCGTGCCAGGGTGCCGCGGCGAGGTACGTTGGAGCAGGCCCCGGCGGCAGCCTCCCTCCGTCGCTCGCGCCGGGGGGCGCGGCACCGGAATTGTCCGCCGGCTTGTCTGCGGCAACAACAACGGAGCCCTCGTGGGCCTGCCTGACGACTACGACCTGTGCGTCGAGTCGACCAGCCGCCAGTCGAGCAGCACGAGCGGATACTGCAATTCGATCGGCGGCTGCCAGATTTACGAAGGGGACTGCGACACCCATGCCGATTGCAAGGGCGACCTCGTGTGTCGTCCGAACGTCGGGTACGCGATCGGCGAGAGCGACACGACCGACGTGTGAGATCTGCCGCGGATGCCTGGGACGATATCGATGTCCTCGAGTGCCCAGCTTGCAAGGGGCGGATGAAGCTCGTCGCCCTGGCGACCGAGCCAAGGAACATCGCCCGCTTTCTCTCCGCGCTCGGCGAGCCGACCGATGTTCCAGCGCGCTCTCCCAGCGCCGACGCGGCGGCCGCCGTACTGGAAGAGCACCGTTCTGCGCCGCAAGGCGCCCGGTGCCGCCGCATAGCGTCTCGCGACGCGCCTCCCGCGCCAGACCAGCGCCCGGACGGACACGTGTGCCCGCGGCACGCCGATGCGCCCCGCAGCGCGCTCGGCGCCGCCCGGACCACGCTCTTTCGACCCAGGACCGAGCCATCACGACGCTCGCCGTCCCACCCTTTAGGTTTGCTGCGCTACGCTTCCTCGCGAAGGGCGCTGTGGGCTCAGGTCGCGCCGGGTCAGCGGGCGACCGAGCTCAGTTGACGACCGGGGTGAAGCAACCGATCGACGTGTCGATGCGGAAGTTCGACTCGGTCGTGTGGCGCTCGGCGAAGAAGAAGTCGAGCGTGTAGCTGTTGCCCGGCGTGATGCCGAACTCCTCAGCGCGCGCGTCGAGGTCGATGGTCGCGCTCTCCGGCCTGTGAACACCGCCCAGATCGATCGCGAGGTGGCCGTTGATGAAGGTGAAGAGGTCGTCGTCGCCCGAGAAGGTGAACACCTCGCCGCCCTCGTATTCAAACTTGGTGCGGAGCTCGAGCGTGAAGTGGTAGTTGTGGCTCCGGTCCTCGTTGCCAAACCCCATGTCGTCGATCGGGAAGAAGTCGGTGCTGTCGTACGTGGACGTGCCATTCCCGCTGTCGGCGAGCGGGATCGATATCTGGACGGCGGTGTTCACGTCGGGCACGTCGCGGAACCACTGATCGAAGGCCTCTTTGCCGGTCGTGGTCCGCGTGCCCTCGCTGTCGCCCGCATACACCGGCTTGCCGTCCGCGCCGAGCTGAGCCTCCACGAGGCCCCGGTCGCTCCCGAACCGGCCCGCCTCGAAATCAGGGTGCGTGTCCTTGAAGTCGCGGGCGATTGCGATGAGATCGCTGCCGCACGCGTCGTCGCCCGAGCTCGGGTTACCGCCCGAGCTACCCCCGATCTCGCCGAAAGGAGGATCTTGCCCGAAGTCGCCGCCGCTCGCCGTCCCGGTGCCGCCGCTCGCCGTCCCGGTGCCGCCGCTCGCCGTCCCGGTGCCGCCGCTCGCCGTCCCGGTGCCGTAGGAGGCAGCGTCACCAGCGTCGCTGGCCCCTCCTGCACACGCGGTCGCCGCCACGAGGGTCACGCACGCCGACACCGCCACCACCATCCGCCGATAAGCCATCATGTCTCGCCCCTTTTCCCGATCGCCAGAAGCCATCGAACCCGCACGGGACGACGTCGGAGGCCCCACGTCGCCAGCGTCCTTCCCGGTGGGCAGCGGTGGGTCGAACGGGTCAAAAATTCTTCGACAAAAAAGCTCGGCGTCCCCGGCCGCAACCCCGGAGACCTTCTGCATCAGGAGCAGAAAGTTCAAACGTATCTGAAGCTCGTCATGGCCTATCTACGCCGCGGGACATCGGCAAGAAGCCGAGCGGCGTGCGCTCGACCCCTCGTTATGTTTGCTGCGCTACACTTCCTCGCGCTGCGATCCGGCTTCTTTTACCTACGCGCCGACGTCGCGCTCTGCTTGATTTGCACCTCGTCCAGGAGCTTGCCGCCGATCGCGACGCGCTTCTCCACTGGCGGCGGGACAAGGGCCTCGACGCCGTCGGGCAGCAAGGTCTCGCAGACGAGGTCGTTCCCGCCCGCTTCCGTCGTCTGGAGCGCAGCTTGACGACTGTCCGCGTGTAGGGGTCTCGCTTTGTCCGTCTCGTCGTCATGCCGCTCTTCGCTCAGGCGTCCCCATGCGGAGCGCGACCTCGCGCGCCGTGCCGAGCAGCCGGCAGCGGAGGGCGTCTCCGTTGTAGAAGAAGCGTGCTCGACCGCACAAGGCTGGGCCTTGAAGGATCTCCTCTGTGATCGCGCCGTCGCGCTCGCCAGAGGCGACGGCCCCCCACGCCTGCAACGACTCACGCCTATCTGACGTCGATGATGTTCGTGGAGCGCCAACGCAAGTCGAGCAAGCACGTGAGGCCGAAGTCGAAGCCGCCCCAGTTGTTTCCGAACCCAGGCCAAGTCGCGTGCCCGCGCGGGGCCCGGCGGACCGCTCGGCGGCGCGCCCATTGACCGCGGCCCGTGCCGGCGCGAGTTACCCATCATGAACGCGCCAACGTACGAGCTGTACTACTGGCCTGGCATTCAGGGCCGCGGCGAATTCGTGCGCCTCGGGCTCGAGGACGCCGGCGCTCCTTATGTCGATGTCGCCCGGCTGCCCGCGGCGAAGCACGGCGGCGTCGCCGCCATGCAGAAGCTCATGAAGAGCCACGCGCTCGCGCTCGAGCCCTTCGCGCCGCCGTTCCTTCGCTCCGGCGATCTCGTGATCGCCCAGGTGGCCAACATCCTCTTCTACCTCGGCCCGCGCCTCGGCCTCGCGCCGGACGACGAGGCGAGCAGGCTCGGCGCCCATCAGCTCCAGCTCACCATCACCGATCTGGTCGCCGAGGTGCACGACACGCACCACCCCATCTCTGTCGAGCTCTATTACGAGGACCAGAAGCCCGAGGCCCTCCGCCGCAGCCAGGCCTTCCTCGCCGAGCGCATGCCCAAGTTCCTCGGCTATTTCGAGCGCGTCCTCGAGCGCCACGGCGGCCGTCACGTCCTGGGAGGCGCGATGTCCTACGTGGATCTCTCGTTGTTCCAGGTGATCGCGGGCCTCCGCTACGCGTTCCCGCACGCCATGGCCGCCTTCGCGCCCAGGATCCCCGGGCTCGTCGCCCTGCACGACCGCGTGGCCGAGCGCCCGCGGATCGCGGCCTACCTGGCCTCGGATCGGCGGATACCCTTCAACGAAGACGGCATCTTCCGGCACTATCCGGAGCTCGATCCGGCGCCGTCGAAGAGGCGGTGAATCCGCCCGACGCGATCTCGAGCTTCGTGCGGGTCGCGCTCGCGCAGGGAGCGCTCGCGACGCTGCACCGCGCGTGCGTCACGCGTCGTCTCGACGCTGAGCCGCTGGGGCGGCGTGGAGCAGCTCGCTCGGCGCCGCCCGGACCAGCACATCTTGCCAGAACGTCAGATTGGGCGTGTGCTTTGCGACACCAAGGACTCGAGCGTCTTGCGAGATGACAAAGCCGAGAGCCTCGCGGTGCGCATTGCAATACCGGAACATTGACCGATGCCTCGTTCCGAAGGAGACTCGCCGCATGGGACTGCTGACCTTCGCCATCAACGTCACCCTGGACGGCTGCGTCGACCACCAGGAGGGGATCGCCGACGACGAGACGCACGCCTTCTTCACCCGCCTCATGGATGAGAGCGGCGCGATGCTGTGGGGCCGCGTCACCTACGAGATGATGGAGAGCTACTGGCCGGCGGTCGCCCGCGGCGACGAGGAGGCGCCTCCGGCGGTGCGCGAGTGGGCGGTCAAGCTGGAGACCAAGCCGAAGTACGTGGTGTCGTCCACCCGCAAGGACTTCCCGTGGACCAACAGCCACCACATCGCCGGCGATCTGCGCGTGGGCGTGCAGAAGCTCAAGGACGCGACCCCGGCCGGCGTGCTCCTCGGCAGCGGCAAGCTCGCGACCGAGTTGGATCGGCTGGATCTCATCGACGAGTACAAGTTCCTCGTCCACGCCAGGATCGCCGGCCACGGCCCGACCCTGTACCAGAGCGGGCTGCCCGCCACGCGGCGGCTCGAGCTGGTCTCGGCCAAGCCGCTCCGCTGCGGCGCGGTGGCGATGCACTACCGGCGCGCGCGCTGACTCAGAGGAGCCCCATCGCGCCCTCCGCGAGCTGACCCTCCCCCCTCGCGTGTTCGCCACCACGAGATGTAACTTCCAATGTGGCGTGAGAGGGCAGCCGAAAAGAGGGAAGGCACGCCCGCGCGACCCGAGCCGGCCCGGACCCGTCCGCGCGAGTCCGTGCTCATGGGCGACGCCCCTCCAGGGCTGCCTTGATGCCAGCGTGAAGGCCAGGGGACGCAGGGTTTTCTTCGAAGTTGACGGTTCTCAAGGTGGTGTTCCTCGCGATCGCGGCCCGCACCGCCTCGGCACCAGCGTCCCCGATGGCGTTGTTGCGCAGCCGGAGAATCTTGAGCGAGGCGTTGTTGCGAAGAGCGTCGCCGACGCTCGCTGCGCCGATGTCGGAGATCTGATTGTGGTTGAGGCTGAGCGCGATCACCGAATTGTTGGATGCGAGCGCCTCGCCAATAGCCGCGGCGCCGACGTCGCCGATCTGGTTGCGCCCGAGCCCCAGTTCGACCAATGAAGTGGACGTTCGGAGGGCCTCTCCGATCGCCTTGGCCCCGATATCGTCCACTCGGTTCTCGTTGAGACACAGCGTCGCGAGAGAAGCGTTCTTTCTCAGGACATCTCCCAGAGCCTCGCCGCCGACGTCCCCTATCTCGTTGTTGAACAGCCACAGCTCCTTGAGCGCGGTGTTGGCGAGAAGAGCGTCTCCGATGGCCTTGCAGCCGAGGTCTGTGATCTGGCAGCCGCCCATCCTCAGGATGGTGGTCTTGCTCGTCTCGAGAGCCTTCGCGATGGCCTCCACCTGGGTTTGCCCAAGCGCGCCGTCGACCGTGACCTCGACCTGTCCGGCGTGGAGCCGCCTCACGGCTTCATCTGCGCTGACGGTCACGGCGTCCCTCCTGCAGACTACGTTGATAAATGGGAGAGTCGCGCCGCTGCCCGCAGGCTCGTCGATGTCGGAGAGCTCGACGAGCCCGTACGGACCGAACTCCCGCTTCACCGACTCGGCGTCGTAGAAGTACATCGGAAGACCGGGCAGGCGCTCGTACCAGTCGTCGCCGAGCCGGAGCCCATGTCCGTACATCGGCGCCTTCTTCGAGATGATCGTGAAGATCATGTGCCCACCGGGCGCCAGCTGACGGTAGCAGTCTCGAATGAGCTTCTCGCGACCGCGGGCATCCAGGAGGTAGACAAGCCCGTAGCAAAAGACACCGTCGTACTGCCGGCGGTCGAAGGGCATGTCGGTGACTGATCCGTGGACGATGGGGAGCTCGAGACCGAGTCGCGAGCGGGCAAGCTCGATCGCCGTCGCAGAGATCTCGATCCCCGCCACTGACATCCCGCGCTCGAGGAACGGCTTCGCGTTCCTGCCGTAGCCGATGCCGGGTATCAGGACACTCTTGACACCGGCTCGAACGAACGTGTCTCGCGCGAGAGAAGCAGACGTCGTCGGCTCCAGTCCCCACATCAGCTGCTTCTCGGTGAACGCGGTTTCCCAGAATTCGGTCATGATGGTTTGGCTCCTGCTCGTTGTGAACTACTCATGGCCTTTGGGGCGCCTCCACGATGTACTTCTCCTCGACGCGCGCGCTCGTTCAGGGAGCGCGCCATGTCCGGCTCGAGGTCCGTCGCGATCACCTCGCCCTCGCTTTCCCTCGTCGTCGTGGTGGCTCGTGCCGGTCGCGTCGCTACGCATCGCTGACGGGCGCGACTGCTGCTTCCAACGGGCGCCCAGATTCGTTGGACGCCGCAGCTTCGGGGCCGCGCGCCAGCACGTAGACGAGCAAGACGGCCATCACGGCGACCCCGACCCACATGGCCTGCTGCCAGCCGTCGACGAACGATTCTTGCGCGGAGCGAATCAGCGCACGCGAGTAGGGGCTCGATCCGTCCGCCACAGCGAATGCGCTGGCGATGCCTCTGCGGGCAGTGTCGGCGGCGGCCGTCGGGATTGCGTGCAACCTGGAGTCGATGGCGCTGCGGTAACCGGTCGTCAGCACCGCTCCGAGGAGCGCCACGCCCAGAGCTGTGCCGAATTCCCTGGTGATGTCGTTGAGCGCGGAAGCGACACCCTGACGCTCGCGCGGCAGGGCCGTGGTGATGGCCTCGGTGGATGGAGTCATGGACAGCCCCATGCCGAGTCCCATGGCCAGCATGCCAGGCAGCGCAGAGAGGTAGCCGCCGTCGACCGAGACCATGGCCGCCATGAGGGCGAGGCCAGCGCCTCCGAGGAGAATCCCGGAGCCCATCGTCACGCGAGCACCCATCTGTGCGGCGATCCGCGGGGCGAAGCGAGAGGAGGCCATGCTGAGGACGGCCATGGGCATGAGCGCGACGGTGGAACGAAGCCCGGACCAGCCGAGCACAGCCTGAAAGTAGGGGTAGAGCGCGACGAAGAACCCTGCTTGCACACCGAACACCGCGAGCAGGGACACGGAGCCGCTCGTCAGGCCGCGTTGACGAAAGAGCCGGAGGTCGAGCAGCGGCGCTTCTTGACGCAGCTCCCATGCCGCAAACCCAATTGCGCCTGCGGAGCCGGCGAAGAGCCCGAGCAGCGTCACGGGCGCGGTCCATCCCCGCTCTGGCCCTTCGTGCAGGAGGAAGATGAACCCGACCACCGCGACGACCGACGACAGGGCGCCGACGACATCGAACTTGCCTTCAGGGTCCTCGCGCGAGTTGGGGACGGATCGCATGACCATGAACGCAGCCGCGGAGACGAGCACGACGGGCAGGACGAAGAGCCATCGCCAATTCGCCGCGTCGACGAGGAGGGCCGACAGGAACATGCCGAGGACGCCGCCACCACCGGCGACGGCGGACCAGACGCCAATCGCTCTGGAGCGCTCTTCCGCCGGGAACGTTGATGTGATGACGGCGAGCGTGACGGGCATGATCATGGCCGCGCCAACACCGCTGAGAAATCGCGCCGCGAGCATCACCGCAGGAGAGGGCGAAAGGCCCGCTGCCGCGTTCGCGACGCCGAAGACCATCAGTCCTGCGAGCAGCACTGGTTTACGGCCCCAGCGGTCGCCGACGGCGCCGAGCGGCAGCAGCAGCGCGGCCAGGGTGACCGCGTAGATGTTGATCATCCACAGCACCTCGCTCTGTGAAGCGCCCAGCGCCACGGCGAGCTGCTGCTGCGCGACGTTGAGCCCCGATACAGACGCGATCACCGCCATGAGGGCGGCGCACACGCCGGCCAGGACGGCGCGGCGCTGGGAAGGGGCGTCGATGGCTCGATCGGCGGCGCCTGCTCGTGTGGATGGATTCGCCTTCATCGTTCATCTCATGTCACTGGGAGGCGCGGGGCGAGCAGCCACCCGAGTCCGCACGTCCTCGCCCAGGGCCGCGAGCGTCACCTCGCCGAGGCGCGACAGGAGCAGCGACTCCGCAGCCTCGAACGACTTGTTAAGAGCCGCGTTGACCGCCTCTTCGACGGCGCAGCCGGGCGTCTCCGTCCGGTTCCCCATGGCAAGCAGCGAGGGCGAGCCGAGCGCAGTGTAGATGTCGCGCAGGGTCACCTTCGCGAGATCGCACGCCAGGGACCACCCCCCTCCGTGTCCCTTCTCCGACCGGACGTATCCCTGCTCCCGGAGACCGGCCATGACCCGCCGGATCACCACGGGATTGGTGTCCATGGCTTTCGCCATCTGCTCGGACGTCAAAGGCCCCTCGTGCTGGGCCATGTGCAGCAGGACGTGAAGCACCCCGGAGAGTCGGCTGTCTCGTCTCACGCAACTTATGATGTTACATTACCGGAGGGTTGTCAAGGAGCAGGGCCGCGGAAGCTCGGCCGTCGACCCGCGCCCGCGCGCTTCGGTGGCCTTCTCGAAGGGAAGCGCTCGCCGCGAGCCTCGACAGGCCCGGGGGGACGGCGCCTGGTGATCGGCCATGCGGTCGACGTAGGCCACGTCCCGGCGGCGGTAGCCGCGACGTTACGTTGCCGGGGCAGGCTTGCTTACCTCTCCGGCGTTGGCGCTGCGCCGAGCAGCCCGCCGATGGCCTCGTGAACGACCCGGGCCGCCTCCGCATCCCGGAGGGCGACGGCCGCTCGAGGGACGGGATTGTTCCGCCTCCGTGCAGGGGGCACATGCGGCAGCGTGCTCGTCACCCAGGGACGCTGCGCTTCATCCAGGGACGCGGGCTCTATCGCCCCCAGTCCGGCCCGCGCCCGCCGGAGTTCTTGCGAGGACCCGGGCTGCGCGCTCGCGCTCTACGTTCTCGCGCGCCGACATATCGAGCGCGAGCCGGGGGCTCGGCGAGCGCCTCCGCCGCCGCGGCAGCGAGCGTCGCGGCCCGCCGGCCCCCGGCCCGCCACTCCGCCGCCATGGGCGATAGCCCGGCGGGTTGTCGAAAACCGCGGCGAAAACGCGCCCTCACCGCGTGGCGTGCGGCATGTGTGCCACGGCGGCGAACCTGATCGAGGACGTCCTGCCCGAGGTGGCGCACCGTCCGTGGGTGTTGACGTTTCCGTTTCCGTGGCGGCGCAGGCTCGCCCAGGACGGGGCGTTGTTCGGGGTGCTGACCCGCATCTTCGTCGAGAGCGTGGAGCGGTTCTACGAAGAGCGCGCCGAGGCGCGTGCGGCGCGGCATGCCCCCGAACCCATCGGGACGGTCTACGAATACGAGGAGAGAAAGCGGCTCGCTCGGCGGCATCGGGGGCACGACGCTGCCGAGCGTGTACTCATCGCGCAGGCTCCCCCCCGGCTGGTCACTTGCTCTTCTTCCTGGAGACGTACGAGACGATGTTCGCGATCGTGCCGAAGTTCTCCAGCACGATCTCGTCGGAGGCCACCTTGATCCCGAACTTCTGCTCGATGGACATGACGACCGCGAGGGCTTTCGTCGACTCTAGTTCGCTCTGCGACAGGGGGACGCCGGCGCCCAGATCGGCAGGGACGCCGAGGGAGGTGGTCAGGATGTTTCGGATCGTCGCCTCGTCGTTCTCGGGGCGCATCGCCGCCAAGACGTAGGGCATGTCCTTGGTGCCATCGCCGCCGGCGTCGGGGATGAGCATGCCCAGCCAATTGAGCGTGTCTCCTCCAATCAACACGTATGCCGTGCCCATTTTCGGCTTGGATTTCCAGTCACTATCGCTGTTGCACCACAGGGACGCCCTTTCCCCGTCGTTGATGGTGACATTCGCGTTGGTCGCAAGGATGGTCTCGCTGGCTCTCGTTGTCACGGTGACGCTCGCGATGTCCATTGGGGCCTCCATTGCTGCGATGGTCTGCTGCTGGCGCGTGGCCAGCGCATGAATTCTTTAAGGCGATTGATGGGGGACGGGCGCAGGGAGCGCCGTGGTTTTATGAGATGATCTCTATTTGCCGCCAGCCTTCTTGAACAGATCGAGCGCATTGGGCGTGAGCTTGAAGTCCGGTTTCAACGAGCTGTGGCAGGACTTGCAGTCCTTCACCTCGGGGACTTTCTCCTTGGCAGAAACGATGAACTTCTTCATCGTTTTCACGGCCTCGGGCTGGCCACCCTTCGCACACGCGAACTTGACGAGGCTGGTCTGGAACTCCTTGCGTACACAGGCATCGTCGGCGCTGGACTCCTGGGGCGCAGCCAGCGAGAAGATGACGGCAGAAGTAACGGCAAGAGCAAGCAAAGCGGATTTCTTCATGTGTTTCGTCTCCTGAGGATGCAGGTCCTGTCGGTTCGGGTGTCACGCGTTGCAGTGTCGCGACAGAAGTTCAGCCGCGGTCCGTCGAGAAGATCGCGAAGCTCAGCGCGTCAGCGAGCGCGGGAAGACGAAGCAACTTCGATTCCACTCGACGTCGGACGGCGCGGCGACTTGAAAGATGCGCGGTGCATGCGCCGGGGCAGTAACTGTAACAGGTACAGGTACACCCCGCGCTCCCGCATCCAGCCGAGCGCGGGCCTTCCGCGTTACAGGCCGAGCGCGTCGCCGAAGTGGGGCGCGGTCGCCATCACGGCCTGGCGAATTTGCTCGGCGTCCGCGGACGCGGGCACCTTGAAGGTCTTCTTGCCGACCGTGACCTCCTTCTGGGGCCGCGGGGGCACGACCTCGATGTACGAGGGAATGGTCCCGCCGGCATTCTTGACGGCGTCCGCGAGCGTCGAGGGGATCTGGACGGATTGGCTCTCGGTGGACGGCGGATGAAGCGCGGGCTGGATCTGGTTGTCGAAGAAGAACAGGTCGTAGGCGTAGAGGTGCTGGAAGCCGGCCTGGTCGAAGTAAAGCTTGCCCAATAGCACACTCCCTTTGAGCTCGGTCCGCTCCGTGGGCGTGTAGTTGAAGTCCTTGGTCGCCAGCGTGGCGATCCCCGCGGCGATCCCGGCGATGAAGCCGCCGATCAGGTCGGTTTCGCCATAGATCGTCGCGAGCTCGGAGAGATCGGACGCGGACCAGACGTGAGGGACCACGTCGCGGTCATTGTAGAACCCATCGACGGTCACGGTCGTGTTCAAGTAGTCGGCGAAGACCTTGTTGCCCGGCGTGGGCCCAGCCACGGGCATGGTCAGGACGGTCGACTTCCTGCTCGCGTCCCACAGGAGACTGACGTTCTTGATGTAGAGCGCCAGGGTCGGGGCGAGCGCGCCGCCGAGGCTGTGACCGGCGACGGCGAGGTTCAGGGCGCCTTTCTTCGATTCCGCCGCGAGGAAATCCATGATTTTGACGCCGGCCTGGGGGGTCCCTGCAGACGCGGGCGTGTTCAGCAGGTTCGCGAGGCCGAGGTAGGTACCGTCCGAGATCGCGGCGCCCGCGGGGGCGCCGAGGAGCATCCAGGGCGTGGTCCCGGTCACCCCGAGATCCTCGTAAACGAAATCGAACGCATTCGCGAAGTTCGTCCCGGCGATGCCGATGACGTAGTTGTTCGTGCCCTCCTGCTGGGCGACGTACATGATGTTGTCCGGGTTGCCCGAGGGGTCGGAGAAATAGAGCGCGGGCCCCCAGACCACGCTCCACGTGCCGATCTTGTCTTGCATGCTCCGGAGGGCACCCTTGATGTCCCCCAGGGTGTTCTGCACGGCACTGGAGCCCGCATACCGCTGCCCGAGGTTCGCGATCATCGCGATGGCGTACCTGGCCTGTTGATCACGCGACGGATAGAAGCTCATGGGAATCACCTTTCCTTGTCATCTCGATTGGCCCCTGGCCACCGTGGCCCGGGAGGCGTTTGCTTCACGCGATCGGGCACGTCAGCAAGGCCTGTGCCAACGGCTCTCGTTCTCGTGGAGCATGAAGACATCGCGTGGGGGACCACCCGGCGCGCTGGAATGATGCACCGCGCAGCGATTGAGGAGGGCGACCGAGGACATGAGGAATGAGTGTCCTGTCCGCATAGGTGAGGACTGGAGGCAGCCCATCACTCCATGAGCAGCGCCGACGCGGCGGCCGCCGTACTGGAAGAGCACCGTTCTCGCCGCAAGCTACCGAAGACGTCCCACCCAGTGCAGGGGGGACTCAGGGATCCCTGCAGCTGCACATCTTGCCAGAACGTCAGATTGGGCCTGTGCTTTGCGACACCACGGACTCGAGAGCCTTGCGAGATGACAAAGCCGAGAGCCTCGCCGTGCGCATTGCAATACCGGAACATTGACCGAGGCCTCGTTCCGAAGGAGACTCGCCGCATGGGACTGCTGACCTTCGCCATCAACGTCACCCTGGACGGCTGCGTCGACCACCAGGAGGGGATCGTCGACGACGAGACGCACGCCTTCTTCACCCGCCTCATGGACGAGAGCGGCGCGATGCTGTGGGGCCGCGTCACCTACGAGATGATGGAGAGCTACTGGCCGGCGGTCGCCCGCGGCGACGAGGAGGCGCCTCCGGCGATTCGCGAGTGGGCGGTCAAGCTGGAGACCAAGCCGAAGTACGTGGTGTCGTCCACGCGCAAGGACTTCCCGTGGATCAACAGCCACCACATCGCCGGCGATCTGCGCGTGGGCGTGCAGAAGCTCAAGGACGCGACCCCGGCCGGCGTGCTCCTCGGCGAATGCGCAGCGCCGAGAAGGAGGACCGCGCTCGTCGCGCTCCCCGGCGCCCCTCCCGCGCGATGGCTTCAGGACGATCGCGCCGTCGTACCGAGCGTGACGAGGAGCTCATCGAGCTGCTCGAACGTCTCGCCCATCCCGTTGTACGCGCCCGAGGCGAGGGCGGCGTCGCGCGCTTGCTTCGATCGATAGAGCTCGTGCAGCACCTGCAGCGTCTTGCCGCCTTTTTCCTCGAGGGTCACGGTCGTGACGGCGCCATCGTCGCCCGCTTCGTCGTTCGTCCACACGATGCGCGAATGCGGTGTCACTTCGAGGTACGTGCCGAAGAACGCCATCGGCTGCGCGGCATCGTGACCAAAGACCAGGCGGTAGCTGCCGCCGGCGCGAATATCCGCTTCGTAGGAAAGTAGAGGCACGGGCATCGACTTCGGTATCCACCACCGCCTGAACAGCTCCGGCGTGGTCCACGCCTGGAACACGATGCGCGCCGGGGCATCGAAGGTCCGTGTGACGACGATCTCGCGATCGGACTTGGGTTCCACCGTCGTGCGATTACTCGTCAATTTGGGCTCACTCTCTTTACTTGCGTCCATCGACGTTCTCCTTTCGTTTCAGCTCCTCGATGACCTTGTCCAGCTCGTCGAAGCGTGCGGCCCAGAGCTGGCGGTACCTCTCGATCCACGCCGTCTCTTCGTCGAGCCGGCGCGGGCCGAGCTTGCAGGTACGCACGCGGCCGACCTTCTCGGTGGTGACGAGCCCGGCCCGCTCGAGGACGCCGACGTGCTTCTTCATGCCCGTGAGGGTCATGTGAAACGTCTCGGCGAGGTCCGTGATCGAAGCGTCGGCTCGTCCGAGCTGCTCCAGAACGCCGCGCCGGGTCGCGTCGGAAAGCGCGGCGAAGGAAGCATCGAGGCGGGCACTCGAATACTGAACCATGTGGTTCAGTATATAACGCGCGAGTCGGCGTCGTGCAAGAGGAGATCGAGCGCGTGCCCCGTCGCGAGCCGACTCACCCCAAGGCGGTGGGGCGGGGCGGAGTGGGCCGCCGTGGTCACGCTGGCGACGCCCGCGGCCGCGTCAGGGCGCCGCGCACTCGAACGACGCGGCGTCGTCCGGATCTCCCGCCCCGCGGTACCTCGCGAAGGTTGGATACCTGCAGAGCGGTCGCGTGCGCCCCGGCACGCCCGCCAGGTCCGTGACGACCTCGGCGTCACCAGGGTCCTCGCCGGCCTCGACCCACCTCTCGAGCGCGCTGAGGCCATCCCAGGACACCTGGAAGACGGTGCTCACGGAGTGCTGGAACCCAGGGACCTCGTAGTAGCGCAGCATCGCGCCGGCGGCCGTCGCGCCGAGCGACGCCTGCAACCCGTCCACGTAGCGCTCCGTCGTCCGCGGGCTCGTCAGCATGTCGCCCGCGCCATGGAGCAACAGGAGCTTTCCGCCCCGCGCGGCGAAGCCGCCCATGTCGGCGTCCCCCACGTCGAGCGCAGACAGCTCCTGTACGCGCGTAGCGTGGGGGCCGAACGTCCGCACGTCGAAGGTTCGATAGTCGAATGACGGATCCCTGACGACGACGTGGCGCATGAAGCCGTCGACGAGGGCCGCCGCGAACGAGCTGGTGAGCGGGTCGACAGGAAAGGTCGGCGCGCGCGAGCCAAGGTCGACGGACTGCACGTGAGGCTCCAGCGGCGAATCGGTCCCGACGCCCTGTGCAGCCGAGTACACGTTGAAGCCAGCAAACTCGGTGTCACCGTTGGCGAGCGGCGACGCCAGCCGTACGGGCGCGTCGATGGCCTCCAAGGCGTGGATCTGCGCGTCAGACAGGCACGCGTCGCCGGTGTCCTCACCACCCATACAACGTAGCGCCGTCACGTCGAATCGCCCGTTGCAGCTCGCCACGTCGCCGACCACGCCGTCGGCCAGACCGTCGAGAGCATCGCATTCAGCCAGCACCGCGTCCCATACGAGGCTGCGCTTCGCCGCGCTCGGGAACGCCCCTGGAGCCGACAGCGCCTGCAGCGTCGCGGCGAGGCCGAGCGTCAAGCTCACCACGTCGCGCGCCGGGTACAACACGAGCGCGCCATCCCAGTCGGCCGGGAAGCGCGCCGTCGCGAACAGCGCTTCGCGCCCGCCCGTCGAGCTCCCCACCGCGTAGAAGCGCGCCGCGCCGGCCCCGTAATACGCCCGGATGATCTGGCCCGCCACGTCGCGCGCCTTCTTGGGGGCGTCGGAGAGCCAGTTGCGGTAGGCCTCCTCGTTCGCGAGCGCAGAGGCGTCCGCGCCGGGCGAGGCGGCCGTCGATTGGTGTCCACCATCGCTCGCGAACACGGCGTACCCGCGCGCGAGCGGCGTCGGCGCGAGCGTGTTGAGCGAGTTGCCCGTCACGTCGGGGATGACGCCGTCGAAGCCGCCGCCGCCGAGCCACACCGCCTTCTCGTTCCACCGGGTCGGCAGGGCTACCGCCAGGAAGATCGACGGCGCCTTCGGATCGACGGGGAGCACCTCCGCCGAGACCAGGCAATGCTCCGGCTTCGTGACCTGCCCGTCGGTGCGCGCCGGGACCTCCACCGCGGATACGATCTCTGCACCGCCCGTGGGCAAGCCGATCTGAGCCGCGTGGAACCGCGTCTCCGCGAGCCCCGCGCAGCTCCCAGCCTGGTCGTCCTCGCCAGGCAGGTCGCCCACGCATCCGAAGAGCGTGCCTGTCGTTATCGATGCGGCGCACAGCGCATTCATCCCGCGTCTGAACTTCATGTCGCCACTATCGTGTTGGCGCCAGCGATCGTCAATGCGCGCTCCTGACAAGCTGGTTTCCAGCCATGAAAAACGAGCAGGCCGAGCCGCGGCCCGCGTTTATCGTTTTTGCAAATCGAATTGGCGTCGGTGCGCGTTGCGCGGCAGCTCGCCCGGCCTCAGTGCCGACGCATGCGAATCGCGATCATCGGTCCCGGCGCCATCGGGAGCACCTTCGCGCATGCGCTCGCCCGGGCGGGCCACGACGTCACCGTCATCGCGCGCGGCCAGCGCCTCGCGTGGCCGCAAGGTGATGTTCATGTTCAACACCTTCGAGTCGATCGCCCCGCTGCGGGAGGCCGTGGGCGCCGAGCGCTTCGCCTTCGGCTTCCCCGGCGGGGTGTTCGCGCTGCTCATCGATGGTCGGGTGCACCCGCCGGTCATCGGCGCCCTGGCCCGGCTGCCGCGACGCGGGTCCTTCACGAGGCGATCGGTCGGCTGCTCGGGTTGCCGGTGGCGCCGGAGGGGTGAGCAAGCTTGGACCAAACGCCGCAGCGCCGCCCTGCCGGCCCCGGGACGACGAGCTCCCCGTCCGGGTCCACCGTCCAGCTCCGCCCGCCAGAAGAAAACCTCGTGACTACGAAGCCTCAGGTGTAATTAAAAAAAGATCGCCCCGCGTGTCGATCGCGTGGTCGCCCGTTCGTCGTGACGGTGGAGGCGGGGCCGGGCGGTCGACGCCGCCGGGGCGCTCCTCTTCGAACCGGAAGGAAACTCGACGATGCGATTCATGATCACCGCGACACGGGCGACCGACGACGCGAAGCACGACGCACAGGCAGCGGCGGATGCGCCCCCGGACGAGGCGCTGTTCGCCGCGTACATGAAATACAACGAAGACATGCAGAAGGCCGGCGTGCTGATCGCGTCCGAGGGCCTCAATCCCGCCGGGGCACGCGCGCGCGTCGGGATTTCGGGGGGGAAGCGCGTCCTGCTCGACGGGCCCTTCGCCGAGTCGAAGGAGCTCGTCGGCGGCTTCTACCTGATCGAGGTGGGCTCGAAGGAAGAGGCGATCGCCTGGGCGCTGCGCTGCCCCGTCGGGCTCGGGAGCGCCGAGGTGCTCACGATCCACCAGATGACGGAGCTCTCGGACATCCCGCCGCGGTTCAGGGAGATCATCGCCGAGGTGGCGCCGACGTGGAGCGTGTCCTTCTCGAGGGCGCAGTAGGCCGGGCGACGAAGCGCCGGCGTCATCAATGTCCAAGCCGGCCCGACCACGACCGACAGAGACCCCGGGAGAAACGGGCGCGCCGACGTAGTACCGGGAGGTCTACCCCATCCGCCGGCAGACGTGCGTGGGTCGCCATGTCGCGGGCGGCATCGCGCCCTTCCGCTCGAGGAGTCGGCGACGGTCGTGTCCTTGGCGAACTGGATCCGCGACGTGACCCGGAACGGGTCGATGCCTCCCTGGGCGCCGACCGGGCTGTTGGTGCGCGTGTTTTAGAGCGGTTTTCAGCCGAGTCTGGTACAGCCCGAGCTCGACCACACCGGATCGTGGCACAGTACCTGCCCAAGGTCTGCCCCATGAGCCCGTACAGTCTCGATCTGCGCCGGCGAATCGTCGATGCCTACGTCAACGGCGAGGGGAGCATTCGGGAAATAGCGGAGCGCTTCTCGGTCGCGCCGAACACTGTGCAGAATTACCTCACCCAGGTGCGCGCGACAGGCAGCCTTGCGCCCTTGCCGCACGGTGGTGGAGTGGGGCCGAAGATCGACCGGGCGGGGCTGGATGAGGTGCGCAAGCTGGTCGAGGAAAAGAACGACCGGACGCTGGCCGAGTTGGCTGAGCAGTTCGAGCAGCGGCAGGAGGTGCGTGTCAGCATCCCGACGATGCATCGGGCGCTGCAGCGGCTGGGCATCACGAGAAAAAAAAACGCTTCGAGCGAGCGAGCAGTATCGGCCCGCCGTCCGCAAGCGCCGCGCTCAGTTCCGGCGGCAAGCACGAAGAGTAGGCGCACGCCACATCACCTTCTTCGACGAGTTCGGTCTGCATCGCGGGATGGCGCGGCGGTACGGTCGTGCGCGTCGCGGGCGTCGGGCGCGCGGCAGGGTGCCGTGTAACACCGACCCGAAGATCACGCTCATCGTCGGCCTGAATCTCGGCGGCGCTGTAGAACCGATGGCCTTCGAGGGGTCCATGAACGGCGCCATCTTCGAGGCGTACATCCGCGACCGGATCGCTCCTCGAGTGCAGCCCGGCGATGTGATCGTTGTCGACGGGCTGGGTGCACACCGTGCTCCCGGTGCTCGCGCTGCCGTCGAGGAGCGCGGGGCAAAGTTCTGGATTTTGCCGCCTTATTCGTCTGACCTGTCGCCGGTGGAAGGCTGCGGCAGCAAAGTCAAGGAGCTCACCCGCGCCGCCGCCCCGCGCTCGGTCCCTCAGGTATACCGAGCCATGGGCCGAGCCATCGGTCTGGTAACTGATCGCGACGCCAAAGGTTGGTTTCAGCACACCGGCTACATCCGTCCACCGCGTCGTCCACCTCCCTCGCGTGCCGGCGCAACCCGGAGGATGGCGCCGCCCGGCGAGCGCTCTCGCGCTCCGCCAGCGGGGATGCCCTGCAGCATAGGGAATCAGTGAGCCCGAGCAGCAGCTCTTGTACCAGACCCAGCTGAAAACCGCTCTAGAGCGATTCGCGATTGGGTTTGGTACAGACCGTGCCCCTCGAGCTGGGCGTTGGCGGATCCCGAGCGCGACTTTTGCGAGGCGTGCGAGCCCGCGGCGCACGGCTCCGAGGCGTGCCCCTGCGCTGCGGTCTGGGACGAGGAGGTCGGTCGAGGTAACCCGCATGGCGGAACCAGCCTTCGGCGTCCTTCGGCGTCACCTGGTGGAGGGCCCTGTCCATCGCGTCGAGCACGCCCACCACGGTCCGCTGCCCAGCGGTGCGGAGGGTCTGCTTGATCTTGCTGCCACACTCTTCCACCGGCGAGAAATCCGGCGAGTAAGGCGGCAGCGGGTGGTAGTCGGCACCCGTCGCCTCGATGGCCGCGCGGACCTCGGGGTATAGATGTGGCTTGAGTCGATCCACGAGCACGATGTCGCCAGGCCGCAGCACCGGAGCCAGATATTCCTGGGCGTACGTCTCAAATCGAGGACGATTCATGGCGCCTTCGAAGACCACCGGCGCCACCACCCCCTGCAGCCCCAGCCCGAGCACCAGCGTCAGGTTCGGGTCCGCGTTCGCCGGCGCCTTGCCGTAGGCCCGCTGCCCGCTCAGGGCGTAGCCATAGAGCCGGGTCATGCCCAGGTTGGCGCCGAACTCGTCGACGAAGATCAAGCGGCGCGCATCTGTGGTCCCCGCCCAATTTTGAAAACTCGCGCGGGCCTGTTGAACGTCCGGGCGGTCTTGCTCGCTGGCACCCAACGTCCTTTTTTTCGGGTGATCCCCATCCGGTGCAGCGTACGGCTCATCGTCGAGACGCTGACGTGCACATGGTGACGCTGCTCCATCTGCTCGATCAGTTCCGCCAATGTCCGGTCGTTCTTCTCTTCCAGCAGCTTAATCAGTGCCCGCTCGTCCGTCTCGTCGAACTTCCGTGGCGTGCCGCCGCCGTGCGGACTCGGCGCGAGGTCGCCCGTGGCGCGCAGCTGCGTGAGATAGTTCTGCACCGTGTTCGGGGCGACCTCGAACCGCTCGGCCAGCTCCCGGATACTTCCTTCACGGTTCTGGTAGGCGTCGATGATCCGCTGCCGCAGATGGATGCTGTACGGGCCCATGCGGTAGGCAGCAGCATCAGCGATGCCACCGTCCCGCCCGACCATGCTCAGCTTGTACCAAGCTCAACTGCAAATCGCTCTAAATTACATAACAACGGTCTGGGCCGATGGGCGTTCGATTTTTCTCCCCCGCGTTTTTTTCAGCGATGAGTTTCCTTGGGCAGCGGGGTCTATGGGGTACAGCCGGTCGCGATCATGACGCCGGCTGTCGCCGGGGACGGCGGCGGCGCTCGGGGCATGCGGCCTTCGTCGCCGCCGCGACCGGGAAGAGCGGTTCGAGCCGCCGGATGAGACGCCGCACGAGCTGTCACGAAGGGAGAAGGAATATGGTCATGAAGCGCGTCTTGATCGCGATGTGCCTGATCGTCGCTGCATGTGGATGTGGGGGTGAGGAGGACGACGCGCCCGTCGCGTGGGAGGACATGAGCTTCGATCAGCGCTTCGCGTTCATGGAGGATGTCGTCCTGCCGGAGATGAAGGAGACCTTCGTCGCGTTCGACGCGAAGTTCGAGGGAATGACGTGCGTGACCTGTCACGGCAGCGGCGCGGCCGACGGGACCTTCGCGATGCCGAGCCCCGACCTCCCCCCGCTCCCCGCCACCGAGGAGGCGTTCGCCGAGTACGTGAAGGATCCGGAGATCGAGCGGTGGGGCACATGGATGTTCGAGACGGTCATGCCTCGGATGGCCGATGTGCTGCAGATCGCCGCGTACGACCCGATGACCAACACCGGCGACTTCTCGTGCAATGGCTGCCACACGCTTGAGGGCGTCGAGCAGTGAAACCGCCGGGCACGCCGCCGGCGGAGATGCAAACGTAGCGGATGGGTGGGTCTCGACGTCGAGCGTGAAAGGTGAAAGGCTCCGGCGGCTACAGCTCAATGCGCTCGAGATCCTCCAGGCTCGGCTGGATCAGTTGACATAAGCCTCTAAGTACGGATCCACTGATCCGCCTACAAATACCAACAGATCCAACGAGCTCACTCGGCTGCGTAATATTGTCTACACCACGCTGGCCGGGGGCGCCTCGCTCTCGGGTCGTCGAACGCGGCGTCGCGCGCGCCCCCGCGCGTGACGTGCGGCGTTACGCCGGGTTCGCCAGCGCGAGAGTGGCCCAGGCGGAGGTGACGGCCCCCTTGTCTCGGCAGTGAAAGAACATCTTCTCGGCGGGCCCCGTCTCGAACCAGTAATAGAGCATGGGCTCGCCCTCCCAGCCGTCGGGCTTTTTGCGCGCGCGAAGCCACGATTTTGCCTTCCGGAGGGCGGCCGTGCCCGCTTCGCCCAGGGCTTCGAGCGCGAGCACCGCCGCCGAGGTCTCGAGCACCGTCTCGCCCCAGCTGCCGTCGTGGCCCTGGGTCGCGAGAATGAAGGCGGTCGCCCGCCATAGCTGGGGGCGGTACCTCTCGCCGTGAATGCCCAAGAGCTTGGCGGCGTGCAGCGTCGTCACGAACTTCGAAGAGAACCAGATGCTGCTCCAGTAGCCTTCCGGCTCTTGCAGCCCCGCGACGTACTGCGTGCAGGCGCCGACTTCTTGCGGGTAGCGCTCTGGCGCGACGCGGTGCAAGAGGTGGCCGGCGTGGGCCGACACGTACACGGAGGGCCCGAGCCAGTAGTCGGCGAGCCCCTGCGCGCACCCTTTGATCTCGGCCCGGCGCTCCGACAGGCTGTGAAACGCGCCTTGCGGCCGAGAGTAAAAGAGCTCGACCAGGCGGTCTAGCTTCGGCTGAAGTACGTCGCGGCCCACGCCCGCCGCGAGCAGGCCCTCCAAGACGAGCAGGCTGTCGTCGGCCGTCACGCCGAAGCCAACCTGATACTCCCACAGCGATTCGCGCGCGCTTTGCAGCAGATATTCGGTGAGCGGCCGGCTCGGGTTCGCCTGCAGCAGTAGCCCGTAGTAAGAAATGTTGCACTCGCTCTTGGTCTGAACGAACGCGGGCCGCTCGCCCGCCAGTCGGTAGATGGTCGTCTCGATCAACGTCTGCGAGCGAAACGCCTCGACCTCGGCCGGCACGTCGAGGTACGCCCGCACGCTCTCGGCCGCCCTCTTGCCAGACTGCAAGGCCTGGGTCGTGCCAAAGGGCAGAACGTTGTCTGGCTCGACGAAGACGTAGTCGCCGGCCAAGAAGATGCGTTCGCAGGCGCGGGCCTGCCAGTCGGTCCAATCGGCGTAACTCGCGGGCGAGATGCGAGGGCCTACCGTGGGCCAGCGGTGCACGTCCGCGAAGCGGAGCGTCTTCTCGGAGAGCGCGCCGACCTTCAGCGCGCGGGCGTGATCGAGCGTCCGGCGGACGATCTCTTCGTGCGGCAGGCCGCTCAGCGCCTCGGACGCTTCGCCCACGTAGTACACGAAGAGGGTGTCGGGCTTGCCGTCTCGCCCCCGATGCTTGATGACGGTGTTGAACGGCAGGTCGGGGGTGACGATGTAGCTGAAGTCGGCGAGGTCGGCGCCCTCGAGGCCGAGCACCACCACGGTGCCTTCGCCGTACCGGAGCGAATCGAGGAAGACCCGGCACCGATCGTTGGTGAGGGTGGTGACGAGCCGCCTCGCCACCGGCGCCGGCGCCGTGCACACCACGGCGCGGGCGGCGAGGGTGTGGGTCTCTTCGCCGCGCCGGAAGACCACCTCGACCGAGCCGCCCTTCTCGGTCAGCGAGAGCACCTCGACGCCGGTCTCGAGCCGGCCCTCGAGCGGCCGCGCCAGCCCCTCGACGAGCGAGCCGTTCGCCGTCTCGTAGTGCCGCGTGGGAAACTTGATGAAGGCGTCGTGCTGCCGCTGCGGCAGGTACTCTCTCATGTCGCCCGGGTGAATGAGGCGAAAGAAGCTGTTGAGGTGCCGGTACGCGCCCGGCAAGAGGGTGCTCGCGTCCTTCTCGGGGTCGGTTTCGAACGCGTCGAGCGTGTCGAGCTCGTGCGGCGCCAGGTCGAGCTGGCGCAGGCACTCTCTCACCGAGGTGCCGTAGTGAACGTTGCCCTGGGCGAAGAGCCCGATGCGCTCGCTCTCGTGGTGCAGCGCGGGCGTCCGCAGGGCGATCGGCGCCGCCGCGGGGTCGTAGGCGAACACCGCGCCGAGGTCGTAGAAGCTCTCGCCCGCCGACTTCGTGTAGACGCGGCCCCCCGGGCGCGGCTCTTTCTCGAGGACGATGATGTTCCGGTCGCGCAGCGCGTGCGCGGCCGCCAGGCCCGCCAGGCCGGCCCCGATGATGGCCACGTCATAGGGGCCCGTGTTCTCGTGTTCGAAGAGTGTCACGTCATTCTCCCGCAAGGTTGGCGCCTACGAGGCGGCGTCGAGCACCACGAGGCTGACGACGGTCAGCAGCCGGCTCCCGAAGAAGGTCACGTCGGGTACCGCCAAGCGCAGCACGCGGTCTCGGTGTTGATCGAGCGGCGCCGCGAGCAGCGCGACGACGCTACCCCGCCAGAGAACGGCGGGCGCGAAGCAGACGAGCAAGAGCCTGCGCTGCTCGGGGCCGGCGAGGGCGCCGGCGAGCGAGAGCCCCGCCGCGGCGGCGAGCCAGAGCAAGGCTGCGACGAGGCTGCTGCCCCTGCGCCCGAGCAGCGCGGCGAGCGTCTTGAGGCCCGCCCTCCGCTCTTCGGCGGCGTCGACGGCGCTCTCGGAGAGGAACACCGCGTACTCGGACAGCGAGACGAAGAAGAAGGCCGGGCCCCACGCGGCCAGCGCGCGCGCGTCGCCCGAGGTGTGCAGGCCAAGGCCCGCGCCCCAGAGGGCGAAGTAGCTGACCAGGCAGGTCAGAAGGTGCCCCCACCAGTACGCCTTCAAGCGCCTGGCGGCCGCGGTGCCGGGTGACAGGTAATTGTAGGAGTAAAGCACCGTAAGCGCGAGAAACGCGCCGAGCCCGAGGCCGGCCAAGGCGCGCCCCCGGGCCAGCAGCCAGCCGATACCGGCCGCGCTCGCCAGGAGCTCGGCCGCCAGGGCGCGGACGGTGAAGGTGCGGCTCACCGACAGCCAGCGGTAGAGCTCGGGCTTGGCGCTCGCGTCGAGCTCGGCGTCGGTGAGGACGTTGACGTGGGTCATGAACGCGGAGCTCGCGAGCAACGTGAGCAGCGCGACGGCGGCGGCGCCGGCGTCGACGGGCGCGGGCGAGACCAGCATGCCGCCGAAGAGGAGAAGGGTGAGCGGCAGGTTTTTCTTCCAACGCGCCGCGCGCCACAGCCCGAGAAAGGCAGGTGGCGGGCGCGCGGCGCTCGTGGGGCGCGAAACGGTAATGGAAGGCGGCGAATGGAGCGAGGATGTCGGCATGGTGGTCCTGCCAGGCGCGCGGCGGCGGGCTGGGCTTTGCGCAATGGCCGTTCGGAACGCCGACGAAGTCGGGGTCGTCGCGCCCGAACGGTCGAAGCCGGTTTTGCTCGTAAGGTCGTTAGGATCCGGTCCCAAATAACTTTTGTGCGCGGCCCATCGCACTTCGCCGGCCCCGCCGGCCGAGGCCTCAGGCGAACGAGAGGCGGTTCAGCGCGTCGAAGTACCGCCACATGGCGCGCATCATCTCTTCGGCCGCGCCCCAGAATTGGCGCAGCCGCTCGGGGTCTTGGGGCAGGTGGCGGGGCACCTCGTAGATGCCCTGGACGTGCTCGAGCTCGACGACGTCGTGGCACTGCGACCAGCGCATGGCCCCCTCCGACAGCCCGAGCCGCCCCATCACCTGGCTGATATGAACGATGATGTCCGAAGCGATGATCTCGGTGCCGACGTAGGCGCCGAGGCTCTGGTCGACGTCGTCCGAGCCGAGGCACTGCTTCAGCTCTTGAATCAGCCGCTTCTGCGGCTCGCGCATGAACTCCATCGCCGCGCCGTCGGCCCAAGCCTCGAGCCCCTTGACCATGTCGCGGTACAGGTTGGGGTGGCCGTCGTCGGTGAACTTGCCCCGGCCGAGCTCGTCGTGCACCTGGCTCACGAGAATGCTGACCACGGGCTTGTTGCTGTCCCACAGCCGGTGCGCCAGCAGAGTGAGGTAGCGGCCCAGCATCTCGCTGAACTCGAAGCCGAGCTGCAACATCGTGCGCAAGAACCGAGGGTCTTTGGCGTCGGCGCGCTGAAAGAACGGGTGGTGGCGCATCATCAGATGCCCGAGACGCTGCTCAACCTCACTGACCACGGCGCCCGGCCGCGGCTCGATGTTCGTCGCAATTTCCATGGTTCACTCCGTGACGTTCGAAGCGCGGCGCCGAGGCCGCCCGGCCGGCGCGCGGTGCCCCCGCGCGCCGGGGCGCCCTCGCGCGGGCCGAGCCCACGACGGCGCACCACGGCCGCCGAGCGCGACGGCCTTGTCGCCCCACGAGGCGCTCTCGGCGACCTCGTGCGACGAGCTTGCCTGCCGCGGCCCCGGCGGTCGATTGGTTATTTTCGCCAGACCCTGTGCGCCGGTGCACGGGGGGTCACGAGCGCCTCTCGCTTTCGATGGAGGCTTATGCGCGGCGCCTGCCGCGGCTGACATCGCATGCCGCCTTCTTCATCGCTCGCTCCCCGAGGACGCCGCCTTTACGTGCAGCAGGACGCGAGCCGAACCCGCGCTCGACCCGGCGCCGCCCCGATCGAGGTGGTCGGCGGATGCCGCACCTGCAGGACCGCGGGCGCACCGTCGAGCTGCGCGTGACATCAGGACCCAGGTGAGCAGCTTCGCGCGCCGCGCGGGAGCTCTGGCCTCGCGCCGCACGGCCTCGCGCCGCAACCTGGGTCGGTTCAAGGATGTCGGGGGCGAATCGCCACGCTACTGTTTCCGGCGACCGTTCGCCCTCGAACGGTTGTTCTGGCGGGACGATTCCGCGGCGGCGAACCGTCGCGATCCGGTGCTTTGCCCCGAATTTCAGGGAGGCGTGACAGGTGCGGAGATCCCGGAGATCGATTCACGTTGCCGATATCGTGGAGGCTCGGCCAGCGCGAGCGGCGGCGCGTCAGCGCGACAGGTCGAGCTCGAAGAGCGGGAGCAGCCGGCCAGGGATGCTGGCAGAGCCCTTCTCGCCCACGCGCCGCGCGCCGCAGGCCTCGTAGAACCGCCCGGCGTTCGGATCGCCCTGGATCACGAGGACGCGGTACCCGCGTCGCCGCGCTTCGTCGCGCGCGTGCGCCAGGAGCGCGCGGCCATGACCGCGCCCGATCTCCTCCGGCTCGACGAAGAGGTGGCCGAGCTCCACCCGGGTCGAGCTCAGGGCCTCGAGCGTGTAGAACCCGAGCGCCTCGTCTCCGCGCACCAGGACGAAGGTCGGATGCCGCGCCACGTACGCCGGCGAGATCGAGAGCTCCGCGCGGCACGCCTCCATGAACTCGCGCGTGTAGCCCCAGTGCGCCTTGGAACGGAGGGCGAGCGCGCCGAGGAGCTCAGCCTCCTCGGGGCGAGCGGCCCGGATCACGGGGACCTCAGGCAGGCGAGCCGACCGGGCGCGCCGGGGACGGCGGCGCGCCGGTCTCCGCCGGGCGGTGTCTGCTGGCGCAAGGGCATGGCTTCGGCATTCTAGCGACAGGCTCCCGACCTCGCGATGTGCTGCGAGCGGACGAGCTCCCCGCGTGACGGCGTCTGCAACCGGCCCCGGTCGGCTCCAGGCTGCCAAACCGTTGAGATACGGAGAAAGCGGGTCGCCGATGATGACCTATCCAATAGCTGACCGGTTCCAGTGATACCGATGAGGGGACCGACGACGACCACGACCGGAAGTGGCGTGTGTAACGCGTGGCCAGCTCGGTCGCAGCGTTGGTTCAGTCCTCGTCGGGACACCCGTGCTCAGCCAGCACGTGGGCGGCGATGTCGCGATCGATGACAAGTGCCCGCGGAGGCGGCCGAGGAAGAACGGCTCCTGCGCGGCCTGGGCCGCCGCCATCCGTTCCAGAACGCCTCCTGGCATCGTTCCGGCCATCTTCCATGTAGCGGCCCATGTCCCGCTCGATGTCGAGGCCGATGACCGCGCCGGTCGGCCCGACCGCGCGCGAGAGGTGCGGCAGGAAGTAGCCCGTGCCGGCCCCGAGATCGGCGACGCGCATGCCGGGGGCGAGCCGCATGGCGGCGATGACCTCCGCGGGCTTCTGCCAGGCGTCGCGCTCGGGGCCCTCGAACGCGGGAACCCAGTCGTCGGCCCGCTCGAAGCGGTGCACGAGCGGTCCTCCGCCGTGGGCGTGCCCGCCATGCCCTCCGTGGTGGCCGGCGTTGCCGCCGTGGCGGCCGGCGTGCCCGCCGTGAGCGCCGGCATGACCGGCTGGACCGGCGCCGTGCTGCCCGTGCGCGGGGGCCTGGTCAGGGGAGGCGGCGTCGGGCGTGGCGCTGCAACTGCTGAGGAGCACGGTGAGGGCGGCGCAGGAGGCGGCGGGGCGAAGGCGGCGGTGCGTCCGCGCTCCCTACCAAGAACCGCGGGCCGGAGTCCCCTGCGGGGCGCTGTCGCGCAAGTTGCGCAAGCTCTGGCCCATTTGAGCAAGCCCCTGCCCGATCCGGACCGCCCGGGGACCGCGGAAAGGCGTGAACCCCGCAAAAGCCGCGTGGCCCGACTCCTGCCAAGGGAACCACGCCTCCGCAACACGGCGACGGACCCCCGATGGCGCGTCGCCGAGGCCTCCTCGACACGGCGATCGCCGCGTCGAGCAACGCGTCGATCCTTCGCTTCGACGCTGCGGATGTCGCCGCCGCGGAGGGAAGTGCCCGTGCATTGCAACCGCCTCGCCGGGAACGGCGCGGCCCCATGGAGAGACATCATGAACGTTCAGCGTCGTATCAACAATCATCGATTCGCCTCCGCGCTCTGGCTCGCGCTCTCGATGGCCCCGTTCGCCGCGGGCTGTCAGGTGGAGGTGGCCGACGAGGCCGTCGAGCCGATCGCCTCCGAGGCGCAGGAGGCGAGGGCAGGCGGCACCATCTCGGTGGCCCTCTGCGGCGGCCTGCTCGGCCTCACCTGCAAGCCCGGCTTCTTCTGTGATTACGAGATCGATGCCATGTGCGGCGCGGGCGATCAGTGGGGCGCCTGCACGCCCATCCCGAAGATGTGCACGAAGGAGTACGACCCTGTCTGCGGCTGCGACGGCAAGACGTACGGCAACGAGTGCGCGGCGAACGCGGCGGGCGTGTCGGTGGCGTCGCTCGGCGCGTGCGGGGCTCCCGAGGAGCAGGCGTGCGGCGGCATCGCCGGCCTCGCGTGCGAGCGCGGGTTCTTCTGCGACTACGGCCCGGAGGCCCAGTGCGGCGCGGGCGATCAGACGGGCACCTGCGAGCGCATCCCGGAGGCGTGCCTGGACGTGTACGACCCGGTCTGCGGCTGCGACGGGAAGACGTATGGCAACGCCTGTTACGCGAACGCGGCGGGCGTGTCGGTTGCGTCGTCCGGCGAGTGCGGGGATGTCGGGGAGCAGGCGTGCGGCGGCATCGCCGGCCTCGCGTGCGAGCGCGGGTTCTTCTGCGACTACAGCCCGGAGGCCCAGTGCGGCGCGGGCGATCAGATGGGCACGTGCGAGCCCACCCCGCAGGCCTGCCTCCATGTGTACGCCCCGGTCTGCGGCTGCGACGGGCGGACGTACAGCAACGCCTGCACCGCGAACGCGGCGGGGGTGTCGGTGGCGTCGCGCGGCGCCTGCGACGCGCGCCTGTGAAGCGCGGCGCCTGCGACGCGCGCCTGTGAAGCGCGGCGCCTGCGACGCGCGCCTGTGAAGCGCGGCGCCTGCGACGCGCGCCTGTGAGAGGGCGCTTTGGGCACCCTCTGCCACACCGGCGGTGGAGCGGATGATCCGATCGACGCACAGCAGGGCGTCGGCCCCTCGATTCCCCTGAATCGAGGGGCCGACTGCGCCTCGCACCGCGCTGAAGGAGGCGCGAAACCGCCTCCCGCGTGCGCATTTTGTGACACAATCGTAGCATGATTGTCATAAGATCGCCCCGGGACTTCCGAGCTCAGGAGCGATCGATGAACGTAAGAATCCTGCATTATCTTCGAGCCGCCGCCGCAGTGGGTCGAGGCCTGCAACGGGCTCGTCGTCGGCGACGACTGCACGATCGAGCGGATAGGAAACCATAGAGCTCTCGCCCGTGGGGTGCTGCCGTTCGGGGCTGCGAGGGCAAGTTCAGATGATCGAGGATGCGGCGCACCACCGCTGAGTCGGTGATCGTGGAAAGCACGCGCATCCTCCGTTCGCATCTCGGGCAGCACCGTGGGCTCGGCGCTCGAAAGCCGCGTCGGGACTGTCCTTGTGCTCGAAAGGCCGCGCAAGATGGGCTCCACCTGCGAGTGCGAGCTGGGTACACGCATCGAGCGCGGAGGGCTCGATGGTCTCGTTGCTGCGCTCCTCGGCCGCGCGCTCGTCGAGGTAGCCGCGGCGCCGTAGCCAAAGAAGCGCACGCTCGCGCACCCGTCGCGCCACCTCGCTGACATCGTCCTTTGAAGGCGGCGGCGCATCGTGGAAGCGCACGCCCATGGCGGTCTTCTCGAAAACGCCGTCGATTGCCAGCGTGTGAAAATGGACGTGAACGTTCAAGCTCGAGCCGAATCTCTGAGGGAACCCGACCGAGCCCGTTCGTGCGCATGCGATGCTCGCGAGCCGCGTGGTTACGCGGGCGATCTCCTCCGCGAAGGTGCGCTCCATCGCCGCGAGGACGTCGGACCTTTTGGCCGCAAGCGCGCGCAGCTCAAACGGAAGCGACATGACCCACTGCCTGACGGGCACGTTGGGCAAGATACGATCGACGAGCGTCGCCGCCTCATTGCACATCCGGCGCGAGGCGCAGCTGGGGCAGCGGCCGCGGAGCTTGCATGAGAAGGCGACGAGCACATCGTGACCGCAGCCATCGCAGTGACATCGGACGAAACCTCGCGCGAGGTCGCCACAGGCGAGGTAGCCATCGAAGACGGCGACAACGTACTTCGGGAGCGGGGCCGCGTACGTGCGCGCTGCGTGCGCGACGTAGGTCGCGAGGTGCTCCTGAACAAGGCCATACAACACGGTCTGATGCGGTTCGCGAGGCGCGTAGGCGTGCGGCGCTGGCCGCGAGGTCCTTGGACGCGCCGACAGCGGCCGAGACTCCGCTCGGGTGAGCGGCGCCACCTCCGGCTCGACCGGGTCGACGGGGCCGAGCTGGTGACGCCGCCGGCCCCTAGAACTCCACCACCGCCAACGAGTGCGGGTACGAGGTGAGCCGCAGGAGCTTCTCGCCGCCCGCGGTCTTCACCTTCACCACGCGGCTCACCGAGCGATTCGTGGTCCGGTTGATGAGGAGGAAGTAGCTCCTCTCCGCCTTCCGCGCCGCGTAGATGGAGAAACCCGCCTCCTGCCCGCCCGGCACCGGCACCGTCTCGCTCCCGTACAGCTCCCGGTAGATGAGCGACACGTAGTACTGCGGGCGGAGCGTGATGACCCACGGGTCCACCCGGTCGTCCACGGCGATGAGCGACGGAACCCAGGGGTTCTTGGGGTCGGACCAGGCGGTCGGATCCGAGAGGCCGAACCAGAGCATCGCGTCGGCGCCCGCGGCTTTTCCGGTCTCCTGCGCCTCGGCGCTGAACAGGGCGGCGGCGAGCCGATCCGAGACGTTGCCGTCCGCCGGCGTGTCGCTCCAGGACGGGCCGAACTCGCCGACGAAGATCTTCGAGGGGCCGAGCCCGGCCGCGGTCGCGGCGGCGCGGGCCGCTGCGATCTTCGCCGTGATCCCCTGATCGCCGAACGGACCGTTCCAGATGGCGGAGGCGGACAGGTGATCGATGGAGGGGTAGTCGGGGGACGTCGGCGCCTGGCCGTAGTTGCCGAGGAGGTACCAGTGGAACGACACCGCGCCGGGGTGGTCGCTCCCGATGAGCGCGAGCAGGTCGTCGAGGTACTCCACGTTGGCGACCTCGGCGAAGGCGTAGGTGAGGCCGGGCTGGAGCGGGTCGATGGCCTGCCGGTAAGTCAGGTATCGGCTGGCGTAGCTCGCGAGCGCGGCGGCCCGCTTCTCGTCGTCGGTGCCCGTCGCCGCGCCGAGGTAGGGCCAGTTGCCGTTGCGCGACTTGTTGTCCGGCTCGTTCCCCGCCGAGACGTACCTCAGGTCGTAGCCGAGATCGTCGACGATCTGCGCGACGTACGCCTTCTCCCGGTCGACGTCGTCCACGGTGATGTTCACCTCGGGCATGGCCTCGATGCCGAGCTCGGTGCAGAACTCGATGTACCGCCGCACGTCGCCGGCGCTCATCCGGAACTCGTAGGGATCGCCCCCGAGCGTGTCGGCCACCGGGTCGGTGGCGATCGCGTCGTCGCTCCCGTCGTACATCACGCGCTCCTGCCCGCTCGGGAAGCGCAGGAGGTCGATCCGGGCGTGGCGGACGAGCGCCTTGTACCGCGCGTCACCGAGGAAGAACTTGCTCCGCCACTGGATGCCGGCGCCGTGGAAGGTGGCCGGGACCGGCGTCGCCACCCCGGTGAAGTCGACGGTCAGATCGGGCACTCCGGTCGTCAGCTCGTCGACCGTGTGCGGCGCGGTGGTCTCTCCGGTGTCGGCGACCATGGCCGCCACCGAGCTGTCGATCGCCTCCACGCTGCTCGTGTCGACCACGAGGTCATTCAAGGTGACGTCGCCCGCGGACAGGCTGTCGCCCTGGAGCACGTGCACGCGGTAGCCCGCGGGGTTCCCGTACGGGGGCGGATCGAGCGTCGTCGAGGAGGTGTTGCATCCGGTGAGGGCGACGAGGACTGCGGCGAGCGCGGTGCGGGTCATGAGGGCCTCCGGCGCGGAGCTGTGGTGACTCTGCAATACATAGGAAGTAGGGTGAGCCGCGACTTCGAGATGGAGGGAGAGTCGTTCGGTTCCGAGCAGGTTTGCTGAGGGACTGAAGGACTAAAGACCAAGCCCCCTCAGAGAACTTGCCATAAAGTCCGAGAGGCTCGCTCCGGGTGTGGAAGACCGAAGAAGACGCACGCTTGCATACATTTTTTTCTCGGACAAAATTTTTCTCTTCTGCCAGCAGGAAATCGACCGCCGGCGCGGCTCCCGTCGGCCGCCTCGCGCGAAAGGGCGGCGCCCTGGCCGGGCGAGGCGGTCGTGCGCTGGCGGCAGGAGCGCAAGGGCGGCTTCGGCCCCAACAACCTGGGCTTCGTCTGGGTCGTCGACGACGACGCGGAGTGTGCCCCCGACTTCGCCCTCGACGACAGCACGGGCCAGGCGTTCGTCCGCCCGAGCGGCCACGTGCGCTTCCGTAGCGTCAGAGCGACTCGAGGTACGCCACGAGATCGTCGAGCTGCGCCGGGGCGAGCGCGGAGACGTCGCCGTGGCGGTCGCCGCCGCAGACCGGGTCGAACCGGTCGCGGAGCGTCTTCGCGCAGCCGTCGTGCATGAACGGCGCTCACGCGGAGAGGCCGATCAGCGAGGGCACCTGGAGTGCCTCGACGAACCCTGCTTGTTGATACGGCACGTGCCCGAGGCGTCCTCGCTCGTGATGGTGTCGAGGTCGATGAACTCGATGATGTAGCTGCCAGCGCTCACGACCGCGGCGCGCTTTCCGTCCGGCGCGACCGCGATGGTTTTATCCACCCCGCCAGGCTCCGAATGCACCCGGAGCAGGAGGCGAACGACCCGCAAGTACGGCGAAGGTGGCGTGGCGCAGGCGCCGCCGAGTGGCATCGTTTGGCCCGTCCGCAGCCGGGAGTATCCGGCAAAGCACCGCGGAGGAGAAGAATGGCGAGAGTCAACGAAGGTACCCCCAAGGCCGTCGGCGCGGCGCTCTTCGTGCTGCTCACCGCTGCCACGACGCATGCCATGCCGCGACCCGTGCCTCCCGATCCCGACCACGTGCGGGTGGTGGGGAACGGCAGGGTCATCCGGGTGACGCCGGTGGGGCTGCAAGACGATTTCCAGGGCATGGCGACCGACACGAGGAACCTGCAATGGGCGCTGAACAACGTGGCGCGCTACTGCGCTCGGCTACGCCCTCAACCAAGAGCAGCCCTTGCGGCGTTTCCTCGACGACGGTCGCCTCCGCCTGGAGAACAATGCCAGCGAGCGAGCTCTGCGATCCATCGCTGTGGCGAGAAAGTCCTGGCTCTTCTTCGGCAGCGACGACCACGCCTCGGCCGCCGCCAACCTCTTCTCGCTCGTGGCAAGCTGCAAGCTCCACGGTCTCGACCCCGAGGCCTACCTCGCCGACGTCATCCGCGCGATGCCCTACTGGCCGCCGGACCGCTACCTCGAGCTCGCCCCCAGGTACTGGGCGCGCACCCGCACCCGGCTCGTCGCCGACGAGCTGAAGCTCGCCCTCGGGCCGATCACCGTCCCGCCCCCGCTTCCCGCGGAAGAGCAGCACGTGACGGGCTGACCGAGTCGGTTCCATTGCCCCCATCTTGCACCAGCTGACCGAGGTTGGGGCCGACGGCGCTTCGTGCAGCGCTTACGAAGGAGAATCCCTCGGCGCTGCGCCGCCAGGCCAGGCGCCGACCCCGATCGGTGATGCCGCGGGCCCTTCACCGCGGGCGATGCGGCGGAAGAGGGCGCCGCGTTGGGCCACACCGGAGCCGCCCTCGGCGCCGAAGCAGGCGGAAACTACGAAATCGCTGCTGTTTCCAGCGACCGCTCGTCATCGACGGTTTCTCTGGCGGGATTTCTGAGCCGCGGTACCCGTCTCGACGTGGGCACAGCTGCCTGACACCGAGCAGCTGTGCCCTCGTCGAGACTAGGGCCGGGCGGCGCCCGGCGCGGCGCCCTCGGCTCCTCGCTCCGCTTCACGCGCCGCCTCGGCGTACTCGCGCCGGAGCAGCGGGTCGAGCTCGAAGGCGCGCCCCAGCGAGGCCTGGGCCTCTCGCGCTTCCTCGCGGCGCGCCGTCGCGTCGGCCGCCCCGCGCGCCCGCGAGAGCAAGAGCCCGCCGCGCACGGCGTGGGCGTGCGCGAGGAGCGGATCGCGGCGCAGCGCCTGCTCGACGTGCTTCAGCCCCTCGTCGGCGGCGCCGCGGGCCTCGGCCGGCGACGACGCCCGCGCGAGGTGCCAGCAGGCGCGCGCGAGCTCGACGTGGCCCTCGGCGTGGGGGTAGATCTCGATGGCCCGCCGCGCGTCGTCGCGCGCCCGCCGCAGCGCGGGCAGCGGTGAGCGCCCTCGCTGCCGCGCCCACTGCGCCTCGACCGCGCCGAGCTGCGCGCCCGCGAGCAGGCAACCGAGGCAGCTCGGCTCCGCCCGGTAGGCCTCGGCCAGCGCGGCCCGCCCGGCCTCGAGCTCGTCGCTCGGGTCTCCGCCCGAGCGCAGCGCGTGGAGCGCGGCCAGGCGGTGGCCCTCGGCGCGGTAGGACGAGGTCCGCCCCGCGGCGGGGTTGATGGCGCGCGATCGGTCGAGGTGGACGAATGCGCGCTCGATCGGCGGGCGCGGGTCGGCGCCGCGCCCGGCGAGGTGCTGCGCCAGGGTCAGCTCGGCCACCGCGGCCTGGTTGAGCGCCTGGTAGAACTGGGCGTCGAGCGCGAGGGCCCGGCGCCCGATCTCGAGCGCCCTCTGCACCGTGTCCTGCGGGTCGAACCCGTGCGCGAGGTCGTACGAGGCCCAGTCGTTGTAGAGGTCGCCGAGGTTCCAGTAGGGAAAGAGGTATTTCGGATCGCTCTCGATCGCCTGGCGATAGGAGCGCGCGGCCTCGGCGTACTCGGGGCGCGGGTCCTGGCCCTTGTCGCGCCGGTGGTTGCCCTTCCAGCGGTGGACGTTCGCGAGATCGTTGAGCGCCCAGGGGTAGTTGGGCTCCAGCTCGAGGGCCCGCGTCAGCCGGGCGTGGGCCTCGTCCCAGGCAGGGCCCGGGTCGAGGCCGGCGCGCGCCTGCTCGAACCCCCGCGTGAAGTGGGCCAGCCCCGCGGCGTCGTGCGCGTACACGTCGCTCGGGTCGAGCTCGATGGCGCGCGCGGCGGTGGCGAGCCACTCCTCGAGGATGGGCTCGGGCTCGAGGCCGCCGCCTTCGTCCTTCATGAGCTGATACCAGCTCATCAGGACCTGGGCCCTCCGGGTGTGGCCCGAAGCGCGCCCCGGCGCCGCCCGCACCGCCTTGCCCGAGGCATCGAGGGCGCGCTCGAGCGCCTCTTTGCGGGGCCTGCCCTGCCGCTCGTCGACCTCGGCCCGCTTCAGCCAGGCCACGGCGAGCGCCTCGTACGCCAGCGCGTCGCTGCGCCCCACCTCGAGCGCCTCGTCGTACCGCGCGACCGCCCGCTCGAGATCGGCGCGCGCGCCGTCGTAATCCCCTCGATCGAAGCGGTCGACCGCCTGCGCGTGGGCGATGTCGCCGGCGAGGCGGAAGGCCTCGTACGACCAGGGCGCCTCGTGGCCTGCGAGCTCGGCGGCGCGCGCGGCGGCGCCGTGGTCGCGGCGATAGAGGGCGATGAGCCCCTCGATGTGGTGGGGCGACTCGAGCGCGAGCCCGCGGCTCTTCTCGAGCGCGGCGAGCGCGGGCAGGAGGTACTGCTCTTCGAGTGCGCGCCGCCGCCCGGCCACCCACGCGACGCCGCCGCTGCGCCGGGCGTCCTCGAGGGCGCGGCGGTACAGCTCGCCGAGCGCGCGCCCGAGCGCGTGGTGGAGCTCGGGCGAGTCGACCCCGAGCGCACGGGCGCGCTCGAGCTGCTCGCGCGCCTCGTCGAACTCGAGCAGGGCCAGGTGCCCGCGCCCGAGCGCGTAGCGCGCGAGCCCCGCGCCGGCGCCGCCCGTCTCGACGTGGCGGGCCGCGATGCGCGCCATGCGCTCGCGGACGCGGGCCTGCTCGCGGCCGGTGTCGTGCAGCGGCAGGCCGTAGGCGACGCGCAAGAACCACTCGATCTCCTTGACCTCCTGTCCGATCTCCTCGCCGAGCCTCGCCCGCTCGGCCGCCTCGGCCCGGGCGCGCCGCGCCTCGAGCTGCGAGCGCAGGCCGAGAGCGCCGAGCGCCGCGATGAGCGCGAGCGAGAGGGCCGAGACGGCCACGAGCGCGCGGTGCTTGCGCGCGAGCCGCTTCAGCCGGAAGGACAGGCGGGGGCGCCGGCCGAGGATCGGCTCGCCGTCGAGGAAGCGCCCGAGGTCCTCGCCGAGGGCCCTCGCGGTGGGGTAGCGCTGCTCGGGCTCCTTGTGGAGGCACTTGAGGGTGATGGTCTCGAGGTCGGCGGGCAGCTCGGGCGCGAGCGCGCGCGGGGGTCGGGGCTCTTCGTGCAGCACCTTGAGGAGCGTTGCGGCCGGGGTGGCGCCCTCGAACGGCGCTGCGCCGCAGAGGAGCTGGTAGAGCGTGGCGCCGAGGCCGTAGACGTCCGAGCGCTGGTCGGCGCCGTGCACCTGGCCGCGCGCCTGCTCGGGCGCCATGTACGCGGGCGTGCCCAGGAGCGCCCCGGTCTCGGTGAGGCTCTGCTCGCCGCCGGCCTCGTAGGCGAGGCCGAAATCGACGACCACCGGGTGGAAGCTCCCGTCCTCGACCCGCTCGATCAGGATGTTCGAGGGCTTCAGATCGCGGTGCACGATGCCGAGCCTGTGCGCCTCGTGCACCGCCTCGGCCACCGCGCGCATCGCCCGCACCTTGGCGGGAAGCGACATCTCGCTCGCCGCCTCGTCGAACCTCCGGCCGCGCACGAGCTGCATCGCGATGTACGCTTTGCCCGCGACCTCGCCGACCTCGTAGACCTTGCAGACGTTCGGGTGGTCGATGCGCGCCTGGGCGCGGGCTTCCTGCAAGAGGCGCAGGGCGCGGTCGGGGTCGGCCCCGCGAATGAACTTGAGCGCGACCGCTCGGCCCAGGCGCTTGTCGCGCGCCTCGACCACCTCCCCCATGCCGCCCCGCCCGAGCGGCCGGACGAGCTCGTAACGGCTCCACGCAGCGACGGGAACCCCGGACGCTTCGACCGCGGCGCCGCGCGTGGGCGCGCCCCCTTCGGCCTCGGCGCCAAGCGCGTGCGCCTCCCCTCCGGTCGGAGGGAGGGGCCGAGTCGGCGCCGAGGCGTCTGCCGGCGGCATCGTCGTCGACGCCGGGGCGCTCGTCTGCGTCGGGCCCGCGGCAAGCGGGCCGGGGCGCTCCGGCGGGAGCGTGGGGTCTTCTTCCGGCGCCGGCATGGTTGAAGCGCTGACAGGGTGGCACAGCCAGGCGGGCGGCGAAACGTGTCCATGGGGGCCAGGCCGATGGCGCTCTGCGGGAGGCTCCTCCGCTGGCGTGTTCGGCGCGGCCCATATCATCACGTCGCCCTGGGGGGTGGACACCACATCAAGGGACGCTCGGATCTAGTCAAGTGGATCTACCCCATGGTGCTCGACGGCGCGATTAGGGCGAGGAGGATGATAGGCGCGAGTCGCCGACGCGGGTTTCCGGCACATCGTGGACAAAGTAACCGAACGGCTCAAAATTCCCCTCCAGAAGTACCGCACCGACCTCGTCCAGACTACCGGAGATGATCTCATTATGGTTGGCATCCCATGCGGCGAAACGACCGTCCGGCCCCTCCCTCAGGAACGCGACTCCACCGGCAAAAGGCGATGCTTTCCGCAGCCAGAGCTGGTACCACCTTCGTTCGCGAAGGACACTATCGACACAATCAATAAACTCCGAAATCTTCGCATCGTCGTTACGATAGGGCACAAGGAGAAGACGGACGTATTCTCGCTTTTCGGGAAGCGCAGCCGTTCGGAGATACTCTTGATCGGACAACGCTCGGTTGACCGCGAGCTCCCATGCTGGGTGCCGCGGGGACAACAATCGCCAGGAATCGCTATCCCATTGGGGGATATCCCTGAGGGCTGCCGTTAGACGCTCCGCGATTGTCGCCAGAATCGCGCTAGCAGAGAGATCTTGATCGTAGGAAAGCAATGGAAGCTTGGCTTCATTCACTGCCCTGTGAAGAACGATGACCTCGGTGGGGTCGGACACAGCAAACAGATCTTTCATAATCCTCAACACGGATCGGGGCCAGCGAACGTAATGTCGACATGCCGCCCGAAGCGGAGGGTGCCTCGATGGATCAGTTCGTCGACATTCTTTCCTGCCTCGAAGAACACGCCAGGTTTTGGCTGAAACTCGATCACATACGCGCCTCGTCCAAGATGGGCTGGGACTCCCCGTCACCAGAGCTTCACATCGTGGTTTGCCGAAAAGCCCTTTGCCGTCAGCTCAAACAACAATCCTCTGAGCGCCAGTGCCATGGCATCTGCCTCCGTGTCCGCGTACGAGCGGCCGCCGATCACCCGCACGGTCTCCCCTGCCAGCACCGTCTGCGCGGGCGTCAGCGGCGGCACAACGGCATCTGGATCGTAGACGTGAGCAGTGGCTACTGCCATCCATTTCCGGGCCGGCACGTTCGGGTCCGAAGGAGCATCGATGACCTCGAAAGCTGTAATCTGGCACGTGGTCCCACGCCTATAGCTCATCGCACTATCTCCCTTCGTCGAATGACTGATCTACACGCTCCCCACACGCATACGCCCATGTTGGGCTGGAGGATGTCCTGCAACAGAGTTGGCCGCGTCACGATCGTGGAGGAGAGCCTCACGAACATGTCGGACGTGGGCGGATGCAGAACCAGGTTCGGCGCCGTGCCTCCGGCGGAGCTCCTCGCCGCTCACCCGGCGCTTGTTCTTGTCCGATCGATCGCTCCAGACGAAGTCGATCTCGCGACGCCCGGTCGTCCCATCGCTGTGGGACGTGGACTCGCTCTTGTCGATCAGCCGCGGCGTCGTGTGGTACGAGCCGTCGGGACCAACCTCCCCGGCGCCCGGCAGACGGGGAGGCTGCCAGCTGCCCCGAAGAGACCCCGATCCCTGGGATGGCGCGTGAGGTGGCGCTCCTGGGGTGTCCGGAGGCCGCCGCGCACGTCGCGCGGCCGGACCCCGGCGCTCTCTACTGCCCGCCGGGCACGCAGATCGCCGTCGCCGAGCCCGCGCCCATGCACGAGAAGCCCGCCGCGCAGTCGGTGTTCGCCGCGCAGGGGAAGGCGCACTTGCCCACGGCCGTGTTGCACTTGTGCGTGCCGCAGACCATGTCGTTCGAACACGGGAGAGCGAGCGGGCCCGGCTGCCCCGTCGTCGCCGGAGCGGTCGTGCCCGGCTGCTGGTACTGGCCGGGTTGCTGGTACCCCGGCTGCTGGTACTGCCCAGGCTGCTGATACTGCCCAGGTTGCTGGTACTGCCCGGGTTGCTGGTACCCCGGCTGCTGGTACTGCCCAGGCTGCTGGTACCCCTGCTGCTGCTGGTTGTACGCGTTGTACTGCGGATCCGACGGATCCTCGGCGTCTCGGCCCCGGCTGCATGCGGAGGTCAGGAGCCCGAGGCCTCCGAGGGCAAGGACGACCGAGGCGGCCGAGCGCGCGCTGGTGAACCACATGGATCGCTTCATCAAGGTCTCCTCGAGGTGCGGGGCTCTCCCCGCGTGAGCGACGGGCCGGTGACGGCCCGTCGCTGAGATCTGAGCCCCGGCCCCCGGAGGAGGAACCGCAGGCCCTTCGCCGGCGAGCGCCGCGCCGCGGGCCCGCTGGACAGGAGCGTACCCCCGGTCGGCGGCCGCGCGCCCCTCAAAAAGGACGCGCCACCGCGCGCTCACCGCGCCGCAGCATCCTTGCAGCAACGAAATCCCTGCTCGTAGCCGTAGTCCTCTTCCTTGTGGAACCCCACCGTGGGGCGGCAGCGGCCGCGCATGGGGCCCCACCAGCCGCCCTTCAGCCCGCTCCGCTCCGGCGACTTGCGGCCCGGCCGCACGACCCACTCGTTGATGTTGCCGTTGAGATCGTAGGCGCCGAACGGCGACACACACGCCGGCATCGAGCCCGCAGGCACGCGCTGATCGAGCCGCTCGAGCTCCGCCTTGCACTTGGGGTGCCGCATGCACCGCTCGTAGTGGTAGAGCGTCACCTCGCGCTGGCGAAAGGGCCGGTCGATGTTGCACTTGGTCGCGTCGCGGGCGAAGCCGTACGTGTACGGGAGCATCTCCTCGCCCTCGCAGGCGAAGTTGAACTCGTCCTCCGTGCAGAGGCGCTTGCCGACGCCCTCGCACGCCTTGACGGCCTGGCGCCACGAGACGAGCAGCGCCGGGAGCTCACCCTTCCTGTTGGGCCACTCGTACCGGTCGACGCAGAACCGCATCGGCGCGCGCTTCTTCGAGAGGCACTCGCTCGGGCGCCTGTACTCGAGGCACCGCTCGCTGACGGTGGTCGGGCCCTCGGCCTCGTTGGAGGGCGTCGCCCGTCGCTCCTGGTCCTTCTCGTACTCCTTGTGGTGCTTCAGGCAGCTCTGATCGACCACGGGGCAGTAATCACCCTCGACGAGGACCATGTCGCCCGGGCACCCCTCGGAGCTGCCGGGCAGCCCCGCGTCCGGAGCGCCGGCGTCGAGCGCCTCCGCCCCCGCGTCCGGCGAGCCGCCGTCGAGGGCTGCCGCCGCGGCGTCCGGCGAGCCGCCGTCGAGGGCTGCCGCCGCGGCGTCCGGCGAGCCGCCGTCGAGGGCTGCCGCCGCGGCGTCCGGCGCCGCTGCCACGTACGACATTGCTGCCCCGGCGTCCGGCGGCGCCGCCGGGGTGTAGACAAGCTCCGCCGCGGCGTCCGGCGGCTCCGCCGGGGTGTACGACAGCTCCGCCGCGGCGTCCGACAGCTGCGCCGCAGCGGCGTCGGGCGGCGCCGGCTCGGCATCCGCAGCTGCGCCGGCGCGCTCGGGCGCTCCGGAGGCCACGGCGCCGGTCGCCGCGGGCGGCGGGCTGTCGCAGGCGAGCATCGCGGCCGCGAGGCCGCAGAGGAAGGCGAGGCTGACCGCGCAGGACCCTCGTGGAGCCCTGCGCCGTCGAGGTGGCGCGACCGGCGGCGCGGCGCGGCGATGGCGCCGGCTCATCGGCCGGGGGCGGGGATGACCTTGAGCGGCACCCGGGTCCCGCCGCGATCCACCTCGATCTCGACCTCGCGGCCCGGCTCGAGATCGCCGAGCGCGAACATGAAGTCGTGGATGTTGGTGACGGCGTGGGCGCCGATGCGCACGATCACGTCCCCCGCCTGCATGCCAGCGCGTGAGGCCGGCGCGTCGGGCCGCACGCCCGTGAGCTTCACGCCGGGCCCCTGGTACGCGTAGTCCGGCATCGTGCCGAGCGACGCGCGGAAGCCGCCGCGCATGCTGCGGTGCGGGTCGGCGGGCGCGTCGGTGAAGGCGAGGCGCGCGTCGCGCCGCGACAGGGCGAGCGCCATCCGCGCCGCGAGCACCGAGCACCGCGAGACGCCCGCGGCGTTGATCTTGTCCGCCGTGTCGCTCGGCCGGTGGTAGTCCTCGTGGACGCCCGTGAACAGGAAGGCGATCGGGACGCGCGACGCCGTGAACGACGCGTGATCGCTCGCGCCGAAGCCCTCGACGCCGAACTGGAGCGTGAGGCCGAGCCCGCGGGCGGCGTCGTCCACGATCGACTTCCAGTCGGGCGAGGTCCCCAGGCCGTCGACGAGGAGCTTGTCGTCCCGCATCCGGCCGACCATGTCGGCGTTGATCATGGCCACGATCGGCTTCATCCCCGCGAGCGGCGCCGGCGGGTGATCGACGAAGTGCCGCGAGCCGATGGTGCCGAGCTCCTCGGCGCCGAACGCGATGAACAGGAGGTTCCGGGCCGGCCGCTCGGGGAGCGAGGCGAACCGCCGCGCCACCTCCAGGAGCATCGCGGTCCCCGAGGCGTTGTCGTCGGCGCCCGGGTGGACCGCATGCACGCCGGGCGCGCGCGAGAACGACGTGCCCCCGTAGCCGAGATGATCGTAGTGCGCGCCGACGACGACGTACTCACCGGCATGCGGCGAGCCGTCCCGCGCCGGGAGCAGGCCGATCACGTTCGACGCCGGCGCCATCCGCGCGGTGACCTTGGTCGTGATCTCGACGGTGGTGCCGTCGAGCGGCTTCGGCGCGGCGGCCTTGGTCGCGGCCGGCTTCACGGCCGGTGGCTTCGCCGGGGCCGGCTTCGCGTCTGCCGGCTTCACCGCGGCCGGCTTCGCGGGCGGCGCGAGCCCGGCCGCGGGGAAGAGCGCGCGGGCCGCGGAGCGCGTGATCACCACGGCCGGGATGCCCATGCTCGCCGCGTCGTCCGACACCCGCGGGAGCTCGTCGCCCGCCGCGACCAGGATCACCCCGGCGGCCTTGTGCTCGCGGGCGGTGCGGAGCTTGTAGCGGACGCTGCCGAAATCGCGGAGCGCGTCCGCCGGCCGCGGAGGCGGCGCATGATGATGAGGATCGGTGGGCGCTGCGCCGGCATGCGCTCCGCCGCCGTGCGCTGCACCGGCATGCGCTCCGCCGCCGTGCGCTGCACCGGCATGCGCTCCGCCGCCGTGCGGACCGGCAGGCGCAGCGCCGCCGTGCGGACCGGCAGGCGCTCCGCCGCCGTGCGGAGCGGCAGGCGCAGCGCCGCCGTGCGGACCGGCAGGCGCAGCGCCGCCGTGCGGATTCACAGGCGCAGCGCCGCCATGCGGCCCCCCGTGCGCTGCACCGCCGTGCGCGCCGGCCTGCGCCGCTCCACCCGGGCCGCCGTCCAGCGTGGGCACGCCGTCGAGCACGATCGCGATCTTCCCCTCGATATCGCGGCCGGCGTAGTCGTCCCAGGAGAGCGCCGGCGCGGTCACTCCATGGCCGACGAGCACCGCGGCCCCCGACACCGTGCCGCTCGCGCTCCCGTCGGCCGTGACCAGCTTGCCGGCCTCGACGCTCTGCTTCCGGCCCGCGCGCTGCACCGCGAGCGCCGCGGGCGCCACGTCGGCGCCGACCCGCGCGTCGAACACCTGCCGGTACGCCTTCGCGTCGCTCCCCGGCCCGCCCAGCGGCGAGAGCTTGAGCTCCGCGAACCGGCGCGCGATGAACTCGGCCGCGAGATCGGCGCCGGGCTCGCCCGTCCCGCGCCCCGCGAGCTCGGGCGACGCGAGGTACGCGACGTCCGCCGCGATCCGCGCCTCCGCGGCGGGATCGACCTCCACCGAGGCCGGCGCGGCGGGCGCCGGCGCGGCAGGCTTCGAGGCCGGCGGCGCGTCAGGCTGGCGGGGCGGCGCGGCCGGCGGAGCGCACGCCGCGACCGCGGCGAGCAGGCCGGCGGCGAAGGCGCGGCGAAGGCCCCATGCGCGGGGCGACAGCGGGGCCGCGGCGCGCCCGGCGCTCACCACGGCGACGCCTTCTGCGCCGCGCGGACCAGCTCGAGCGCGCGACGGCCGATGTACTCCTCCACGTCGGCGGGCGCGATGTGGCGGTCCTTCGCGAAGTCGAACTCGCGCGGCTTGCCGTCGCCGAACGTCACCCGGACGATCGCGGACTCCCGCAGGAGCTCGAGGGAGAGGCTGAAGTCGCCGAGCGCGAGCCGGTGCTTGTCCTGCTCCTGGGCGAACGCGATGGGCTGCCCCTTCTCCTGCAGCCTCTCGTGCGCGAACTTCAGCGACTCGGCCCCCAGCGACACGGCCGACTCCGCGGCCGCGAGCGCCTCGGCGACCCGCTTCTTGTGCCGCGCGAGCTCTTCTGCCTCGCGCTCCGCCTTCGATTTCACGGCTTCGATGAGCTCATCACGCCAGGTAGCCACAGTGCACCTCGGCGCGAACACTCTTCCGAAACGTGCGTTTTGTCCAGCCCGACACGCGCCGGTCACCCGACCACCCCGGCCAGCCCGACGCGCGCCGGAGACGGAAATGGCCGCGCTGCCAGCACAAAAACAGGAAGCCCGGAAGCTCCGGAGAGGACGACCTCCTCCTCGAGCGCTCCCGGGCTCCCTGCCCCTGGCTCGTGCGCCGCGGCTTCGCGCGCCGGCCGGACGCCGGCCGCGCCGGACCGCGCGCCGCTACTGCGTGTCGGCGCCCCCGGCCTTCGCCGGGGCGAACTTGCTCAGGTCCTCGGCCACGGTGGCCTTCGGGTTCATGAGCTCGTGGAACGCGCGCTTCGCGAGCGCGCCCGTCTCCCCCTGCTCGTGCCGCAGGGCCATGAGCACGCCCTTCTCCTTCATGAACTTGAGCGTCTCGATCGCGCCCTTCTTCTTCGCGCCGTCGCCGCTCTTGGCCTCCTGGAAGAGCCGGTAGCGCAGCACGACGCGGGTCTCCGAGTGCGGGCCGTTGTCGTACTTCAGGTTGTCGAACTGCGCCTGGAGCCGCTGCCGCGCCCACTCCTGCGGCGCGTCGGCGACCTTCACCCGCGTGATCGCCTCGGCGTTCGCGACGTACCGGTAGAGGTTGCCGCGCTTGAAGTCCTCGTCCGACCAGTAGCCGAAGGCGCGGTAGTAGTGGTCCTTCAGGTCGTCCAGCGCGGACTTGTCGAAGTCGGCGTACATCGCGACCGTCCGCGCCGCGGTGTCGCTCGTGCCGCCGAGGATGAGCGCGAGCGCCGCCGCGTTCCGGACCTCGACGTCCTTGAGCTTCTCGAACAGCTGCCCCTGCACCGCCTCGTCGAAGCCGCCGACGCCGATGGCGCGCGCGATGGCCATGCGCACCCCGGGCTCGACGTCGGCCGCGAGGAGCGGCACGAGCTCGGCGGCCGCGCCGGGCACCGGCCGGAGCGCGAGCGACGACGCGTAGCAGGCGCCGATGAGCTGCTTGCGCGGCTCCTTCTTGCTCGCGAACTCCTTCGCCTTCTTCGCCACCTCGATCATCGTCTTGTCGTCGGCGCACCAGGCGATCGCCTCGCAGGCGGCCTGGCGGGCCTCCTCGTGCCACATCTCGTCCTCGATGAGCTTCGTCAGCCTCTCCACCGCGCGCGGGTCGCCCCACTCGGCGAGCCCCTGCGACGCGCCGTAGGCGACCGCGCGGAGCGCCATCCCCAGCATCGCGAGCCCGGCGCCCTGGAGCGCGTCCTGGGTGATGTCCAGCTTCGGGTCCTTCTTCCGGTTGAACTGATCGAGGAGCTTCGGGTAGGAGGGCTCGTCCTTCATGCGCCCGATGTACCGGAGCGCGCTCTGCGCGGTCTCGAAGGCCGCGGGGAACGGCGGCTGCTGCCCCTCCTTGGGGAGCGGGTCCGTCGGGAAGGCCCAGTCGCGCATGTCCTTCAGGATCTTCTCGGAGCGGACCGTGGCGAGGAAGCGCAGGCCGTTCGCGTGCGGCTGCGGGCGATCCTTGAGCCACAGGATGACCGGGGCCTCGGCCGCGGCCTTGAGCTCGGCGGCCTTGTCCGCGTGGATCGAGGCGAGATCGGCGAGCATGCGGGCGCCGACGACGCGCGGCAGATCGGTGCGCGACAGGTGCCCGCCCTCGTCCGCCTCCCAGAACTTCTCGAGCTTGTAGAGCTTGAGCGGGTCGGCCAGCAGCCGCTCGCCGAGGAACTTGGCGGCGCGGATGTCGCCGACCTCGGCGAGCCGCGTCCCCGCCTCGCCCTGCCAGTGCAGCGGCGGCTTCCTGGCCTCGATCCACTTCACGAGCGGGTCGGCCGACCGCGGGTCGGCGAGCTCGCGCAGCATCTCCATGATCTGCTTCGTCTGGAACCAGGTCGTCTCCTCGGGGTCCTGCTTCACGCTGTCGAGGGCGAGGACGAGCCCCTCGCCGCCGATGCCGTCGCGCAGCGCCTCGAGGAAGCGCTGGCGGCTGGCCTTGTCGGCGTTCGCGAGCGCCTCGAGGAGCGGGGCGCGCGCCGTCTCGTCGCCGATCCTCCCGAGGCCGTTCGCGGCCTCGCGCGCGACCTCGACGTCCTTGTCCTTCACGAGCGTGATGAGCGCGCTCGTCCACTTGGGCTCGGCGTTGCGCGACAGGACCGTCGCGACCAGCTGCCGCACCGACGAGCTCTCGTCGGTCGCGAGCTTCGAGAGCTCCTCGAGCGACACGAGGCCGGCGAGCTTCTCGGGGTCGAAGGCGATGCCGCCGCCGAGCCGCTCGACCTTCGAGAGGAACCCCTTCCTGTACTGGTCCATCGCGTCCTTGAACGCGGCCGGCTCCTTGAGCTCGACGAGGGCCCAGACGATCTGGGGCCGGTCGCTCTCGTCCGCGACCTTGAGCGCCTCGAGCAGCGCGGGCTTGGCGCTGTCGGCCTTGGGCGAGCCGTAGTACGCGAGCACCTGCGCGGCGACGCCCTTCACGCGGTGGTCCGGCAGCGCGAGCGCGCTCTGCGCGTGCGTGACGCCCTCGGGGTCGTCGGCCCACGCGAGCTGCATGAGGGCCTCCTGCTGGAGCGACAGCTCGGCGCTCGCGGCGGCCCACTTGCGCCACAGGGGCAGCTGGTCCTTCTTGGGCAGGACGAAGATGTTCTTCTTCTCCTTGGAGACGGCGTCGACCGTCATCTTCTGGCTGTCCTGCTTGACGCCGAGCCAGATGGCGCCCGCGGCGCCGAGCGCGACGACGAGGCCGACCACGATCGACACGGGGCTGAACCGCCCGCGCTTGAAGTTGCCGTCGTCCGCGAAGCCGCCGCCCGCGGGCGCCGGCGGGGCGCCGGGCAGATCGTTGTCATCGGGGGGCCACTTGGCCGCCTGCTTGGCCGGAAGGGGCCCCGGCGGCGGGCGCCGTCCGCGCGGCCCCGCGGGATTCTCTCGTGAAAGATTCGGACGATCGAGCATGGTTCCTCCAGCGCGCGGGCGACGACGTGACCCGAACGGCGGTGGCATCGCGCGGCGTGCCGCGCTGCGCCCCCGACCCCTCCCGGCGGCGGCGGCGTCGCGCGGCGAGCCGCGCTGCGCCCCCGCCCCCGGGCCAGGCGGCAAAGCGCCCGGCCGGTCGAGGCGCCGGACCGTACCAGAGCCGCTCGGACGTAGGCCCAAAGATTTGCTATGAAGCCCAGGGCCCGTATGGCCGAACCCCAGCCCAATTCCGGCAAGATTCTCTATCCTGCAGTCGCGTTGCTCATCGCCCTGAGCGCGCTGATTGGTCTTGTGATCCTGCCGCGCCTTGCGCCGGGGGCCTCGGGCATGGTCGGCGCGGAGGCCCCCGACGTGACGCTGCCGGTCGCCGCCAACGGCGAGCCCGGCGCGCGCATGCAGATCGCCGAGCTGAGGGGCCAGCCGGTGATCCTGGATTTCTGGGCGACGTGGTGCGGGCCCTGCGCGGTCCAGGCGCCGATCCTCGACCGGATCGCGCGCCGCTACGAGAAGAAGGGGCTCGTGGTGCTCGGCGTCAACGTGGACGACCCGCCCCAGGTGGCCAGCCAGTACGCGCTCAAGAAGGGCCTCTCGTATCCCATCCTGATCGACGACGCGAAGGAGGCCTCGGCCCACTACGGGGTCGACAAGCTGCCGAGCCTCGTGGTGATCGACCGGCAGGGGAAGGTCGCGGCCTACCTGACCGGCGTCGTCGACGAGGCGAGCCTCTCCGAGATCATCGAGGCGGCCCTCTGATCTCGCTCGACGCGCCCTGCTCGCTCCACGTGCCTCTCTAGCTCGACGTGCCCCGCTCGCTCCACGTGCCTCTCTAGCTCGACGTGCCCCGCTCGCTCCACGTGCCTCCTCCCTCCCGTCCCTTGCACCTCGTGCTGGCGGCGCTCGCCGCCGCCGCGCCGGCCTGCTCCCGCGACGACGCCGATCGCGGCCGCGACGCCGGCGCGCCGCCTCCGGCCAGCGCCTCCACGCCGCCTCCGGGCCCGGCGGCCTCCGACCCGGAGGCGCCGGCCCCTCGGGCCTCCGGCGCGCCCGAGGCGGCCGGCGGCGACGCTGGCGCGCCCGGGGCGGTCGGGGATCCGATGGCGACCCACTACGAGGCGCGCGAGGATCTGGTGCGGCTCTTCTCGCTGAAGGAGTTCTCGGAGCGAGAGCGGAAGCTCAAGAACCCCGAGCTCTTCCTGGAGAAGAACTTCGGCGGCGGCTCCCCTGCCCGGCTCAACCAGGGCAACAAGGAGCTCGCGCGGCACACGCGCTCGAAGGAGCAGTGCCTGGAGGGCCTCCGGGGCGTCGTCCTCCAGACGGAGGAGCAGCGCGCCCGCTGCGGCGGCCACGAGAACATGGTGCCCGTGTTCAAGCGCGGGAAGCCGGCGTCGGCCGATGTCTGCATCGACATCTTCGAGTTCCCCAACAAGCCGTGCGAGCTGCCGATGGTCTGGGCGAGCCCGACGCAGGCGGCGGCCGTGTGCAGCCTGCAGGGCAAGCGCCTCTGCACCGAGGACGAGTGGAGCCTCGCGTGCCGCGGCGATCCCGAGGGCGGCAAGCCGAGGACGTACGCCTACGGTGACGAGCTCGATCTTGCCGTCTGCCACACGCAGACGCCGCACCGCGACATCGACGGCAAGCCGTGCGACGGCGACACCGCGCGCTCTGCCTACAAGACCTGCGCGACCGACACCGAGCCTGCCGGGTCCTTCCCCGCGTGCCGCTCGCGGTTCGGGGTGTTCGATCAGCACGGCAACGTGGCCGAGATCATGACCCGCCGCGACCGCGACGACGGCAAGCTGTACAGCCAGCTCAAGGGGAGCGCCTGGTTCTATGTCGAGGTAGCCCGCGAGCACGACGCCCCGAGGCCGAAGGGCCGCGAGACCTACCCCGATCACTGCGCCTACAGCCCGCGCTGGCACGTCGAGCCGATGGAGGACGCGTGGCACGCGAACTACCACCTCGGGCTGAGGTGCTGTAAGACGATCCGCTGAGTTGACACCCCCTGCGCGCGCGCCTGGCTCGCGCACGTATCGACGGGTACCCTTCCCCTGCGATGCAAGCGCTGGCGCCTCGCGCTCGGATCACCCGCGGCAACTCCGCTGAGGGCCGCTGGGAGATCGCGACGCGGCCCCCGGCGCCGCACCTCCGCCCGTACATCCGCGACTACAGCGGCTACACGGAGGAGACGCCCGGGCCGCTGCGGCGGCGCGAGCTCCCGGCGCCGCAGGTCGTCGTGATCATCGAGTTCGGACCGCCGCTGCGCGTGTTCGACGCGGGGAGCGATCGCCGCCATTCCTCGCACCCCGGCGGCTTCGTCGCGGGCCTCGACGCCACCTTCACGATCACCGAGCACGACGGGTTCCAGCGCGGGCTCCAGGTGAACCTCACCCCCATCGGGGCGCGGCTCTTCTTCGGCGTGCCCATGGAGGAGCTGACCGGGCGCGTGATCGCGGCGCGCGATCTGCTGCCCAGGAAGCACGCCCGGCTGGCGGAGCGCCTCGAGGAGCTCCCGACCTGGGACGCGCGCTTCGACCTGATCGAGCGGGCGCTCGGCGAGCGCGTGGACGAGGCGCGGCTCGAGGTCGGCGTGGTCTCGTGGGCGTTCCGCCGCATCGAGGAGCGCGGAGGCGCTGTCGACATGCGCGCCCTCGCGCGCGAGCTCGGCTACAGCCAGAAGCACGTGATCGGCCTGTTCCGCGAGCACGTCGGCGTCCCGCCCAAGCTCCTCGCGCGGCTCGTGCGCTTCGACCGGCTGGTGCGGCACCTCAAGACGGGCGCCACGGGGACCTGGGCGGAGCTCGCCCAGCGGTTCGGCTACTACGACCAGGCGCACCTCGCGCGGGACGTGAAGCAGTTCAGCGGGACGACCCCGACCCGGACGCGCGCAGCGCTGATCGACGTCGCCGGCATGAGCCCGTAGCGCGCGAGCGCTCTTCGGGGCCTCGGGCGTCGGGCGCGCCGGGTCGAACGTGGGACTCCCTGTACGCGGCGAGGGCGGCGCTCGCGTGGAAAAGCTGCGCTCGCCGTTCGCGGAGGAAAGGAATCTTCTCATCGAACGTAGACCTGTCTGAGCAGCGCAGTCGCCCGGAAGGCGCCGCGCCCAGCGCTTCCAGGCGCTGTGGCATCGCCTGGAGGGCCACGCGGGCCTGCTCAAGGTGAACGTTCTCGTTCTTTCAAGGAGATCTCGACATGACACGGATGAAGCTTCTCGGGTTTCTGATGGCTGGTCTCGCGCTCGTGGCTTGCGGCGATGATGAGGGGAATGGCGATGGCGGTAGCGGGAGCGACATCGAAGGCAAAGAGCTCGGCGCGCTGACGGCCGACGAGGCCGACGGCCTGTGCGACGACCTCCGCGGGCAGGCCAAGACGATCTCGAAGGAGGACTCGTGCGAGGCCGCGGGGGTGCTTGCCTCTCTGTTCGGAACGGAGTGTGAGACCACCAGGCAGGAGTGCATCAGCGCTCCGGAGGAGCCCGAGGAGACGGACGACCTCGAAGCGTGCGGAGCGTCCCAGTTCACCGGCTGCACCGCAACGGTCGCGGAGGTCAGGGCCTGCGTGGACGCCATGGTGAGCACCATCAAGGCGCTCACGTGCGAATCGACGCTCACTGACCTCGCGGAGAAGCCGGCGGCGTGCGCCGCGATCGAGGAGAAGTGCCCAGGGGCCTTGGGCGGAGGGGAAGGGGAAGAAGAGGAAGACGAGAGCGAGGGCTAACACTCCTGAGCGCAGCGCCCGCCCCGCCGCGCGGCTCGGTCTCGCTGGCACGAGCCCGCGGCGGGGTAAAATCTTTACAAGACCGCCGGCATCGCCTTCTCCAGGATAGGCTTCGAAGGGACGAACACCATGTCGAGCCTGTCTCCCACGCCTCCCACGCCTCCCACGCACGTTCCTCCTGGTCTCCGTTCCGAAGAGTTCCAGAGGCTCGCGCTGTCGCTTCCCGAGGCCGAGGAGCAGGACCACTTCGGCAAACCATCGTTCCGCGTGCGGGGGAAGATCTTCGCGACCCACTGGGTGGCGGAGGAGCGCGCGGTCCTCAAGCTGTCCCTCGAGGAGCAAGACAGCCTGGTGCAGGCGCAGCCCGACGTCTTCTCCGTGACGCCGTGGGGACACCAGGGCTGGACCCGGGTGGAGCTCCGCCGCGTCGATCGGACGCTCCTGGAAGAGCTGCTCGTGGGCGCCTGGCGTCGCGTGGCGCCGAAGCGCGTGGTCGCGCAGTGGGACGCCGGCCGCAGCGGGAAGCCGGCGGCGCCTCCGGGCGCACCCTCACGCCCGCGGGGACGCCGGCGCGCCCCCTGACGGGCGCCGAGACACCCGGCCGGAGAGCGCCTCGAGCGCGCGCGGCAAGGCCCGCGCCGAGGCCGCTTTCTATTTTCTCCCCAGCAGGAAGAAAGACTGAACCGTGGTCGTAGTAGGCTCGGCCCGCTCGCCTGCCCGGTCGACGATGCAGCCCGCTCGCTTCCTTCGGCGGAGCCGTCCTCGAGCGCCGCGCGGACACGCTGGTGAACATTCTCGATGAGGGAGCGCTCGATGACACGGATGAAGCTTCTTGGATTGCTGATGGCTGGCCTCGCGCTCGCGGCATGCGGCGGCGACGACGACGGGGGCAACGGGGACACCGGGGGCCAGAGCGGAGGTGACCTCGACGGCAAGCAGCTGGGCCAGCTGACGGCCGCGGACGCCCAGGCGCTGTGCCAGGATCTCGCCGCGTCGGTCACCATGACGAAGGAAGACCTGTGCGAGGTCGCCGGCGCGTTCGCCGGCGCGTTCGGCGGTGACTGCGAGACCACCAAGGCCGAGTGCATGAGCGAACCGGAGCAGCCCGCTCAGGGCGGCGGCGAGTGCTCCACCGATGGCTTCGCGGGCTGTACCGCGACGGTGGCCGAGTACAAGGCCTGCGTGAAGGCTCAGGCCGACGCCATCAAGGCGCTCACGTGCGCAACGCCGCCCGACACCTCCGGAGAGCCCCCGGCAGGTTGCGCCGCCCTCAGCGAGAAGTGCGCGGACGTCCTCAGCACCGGGGGGCCCGAAGGCGAGGGCTCCTGAGGCCGCCCAGCGCCCCGCTTCCCGATCGTCCCCGGGCGTCACGACCTCGAAGCGCGCGATGAGCGCCACGAGGTCGGCCAGGAACAGCCCGGGGAGCCTGGCCTCGTCGCCATCGCGATGAAGCTCCCTGTCCGGCGCCGCGCCCGTCACGCCCCCTCTCCGACCAGGCCATGACATGCGGTGGGCCGAGCGCCTCCGCGAGCTGCGCGCGACCGTGCATGCCTCGAGCGCCATCCCGCGCTTTCCGCCGATCTGAGCCTCACCGACGAGACCGTCGACCGCGTGGCACGCAAAGCCGACGTGGCGCTCCGGATGGGGACGCTGCCCGGCAGCGCGGAGCGCGGGTATCGTCGGGGCGACGGGGCGCCTGCGGGTCCTGAACGGCCAGGAACGCACCTTCCTCGTCAAGGAGAGCTCGAATGAGACGGATGACGCTTCTCGAGGTCCTGGCGGCTGGGCTCGCGCTCGCGGCGTGCGGTGACGATGGGGGCGAGACCGCAAGCGCCCTCGACGAGAACCGGCAGCTCGGCGAGCTGACGAGCCGAGAGGCCACCCAGGTGTGCGACGACCTCAAAGAGCCGATGAAGCTCGCGAGAGCAGACCAGTGCGATCTCATCGGACTGCTCAACTCCTCTGACATAGAGGAGTGCGCGGCCATCTGGCGGGCGTGCCTCCTCTCTGCAAATGAACCTCTGACGTCGACCAGGTGCTTCACGTACGACTTCAAGGGGTGCACCGTCACGGTCGCGGAGGCCAAGACCTGCCTGATCGCCATGGCCGGCACCCTCAAGGCGCTCTCGTGCGGGTCCAGCCTCGACCTCTTGCAGCCTCCCGCGGAGTGCGCGGGCGTCCGCGCGCTCTGCCCGTCGATCCTCGAAAACGGCGAAGGCTTCTGAGGTCGCCCCTCGCCCCGCTGACCGGCCGCCCGGCCACGCTCGATCTGGCTGCACAGCCGGCGTCCGCCGCGTCACCGCATCCCCTCGCGCCCATGCCTTCGGTCGCCGAGCGCGAGCATCAAGCTGTCGCGGCTCCTCGCATCCTACATCGGAGCACCTGCTGCGGGCCGCACCCGGACCCGCGGCGGCCGGGCATCCCGGACCTTGACAGGTGACCATTTGGTAACATATCAAGGAGGTGACGGACGACGATCGCGTCTTCAAGGCGCTGGCCGATCCCACCCGGCGCTCCCTCCTCGACCGGCTCTTCGTGCGTGACGGCCTCACGCTCACGGAGCTCGAGTCCGAGCTCGAGATGTCGCGGTTCGGCGTGATGAAGCACCTTCGGGTGCTCGAAGCCGCGGGGCTCGTCGTCACGGTTCGATCGGGCCGGAAGAAGCTTCACTACCTGAACCCGGTCCCCATTCGCCAGATCCACGATCGTTGGATCGACAAGTACACCGAGGGGCGCATTTCGGCGCTCGTTGATCTGAAGAAACACCTGGAGAAGAACAATGACGACGAAGAGTGAGAAGCCGGTCCACATCTACCGAGTCCACATCAAGGCGACGCCCGAGGCCGTCTGGGAGGCGATCACGAAGCCCGAGTGGATCGAGAAATACGGTTACTGCGCCCGCGCGGAGTACGATCTGCGCCCCGGCGGCAAATACCAGGCGTTCGCGAGCGCGGAGATGGCCCAGCACGGCGGCCCCAACGTGATCATCGATGGAGAGGTCATCGAGGCCGATCCCCCGCGAAAGCTCGTTCAGACGTGGCGCATCCTCTGGGATCCCGAGATGAAGGAGGAAGGCTTCAGGCGACTTACCTGGGAGATCGAGGTGAGCCCCTACGGCATCACGTCCCTGACCGTGACCCACGAGGTCGGCGACGCGCCCAAGACGGCGGCCATCACCTCGGGCGCGATCAAGGAAGCCGGCGGTGGCTGGAGCTATATCCTGAGCGATCTGAAGACGCTGCTCGAGACAGGCAAGACGCTGTCGGCGGCTTGAAAGCGCTGCGCCGCGCGTCCGGACAGCCGATCGCGCCGTCGGCCCGCGTCACCCGGCGCGGGCCCAGCGCCAGAGCTCGCGGAGGGTCGGCGTCGCTCCATGGGAGAGGACGCCTATCCGGAAGATCCTTGCAGCCACCCAGATGAAGAGCAGCACGGTCGCGCCGGTGCCGCCGACGGCGACGAGGATCTGCCAGAGCGGCGGCTCGGAGACGAGGACCCGGACGAACATCACCATCGGGGCGTAGATCGGGATCATCGAGAGCACGACGGCGAGCGTCGAGCCGGGGTGACCGGCGATGACCACGAGGAAGAACGGCGGCGCGGAGAGCGCCATCGAGATCGGGCTCATCAGCTGCTGCGCGGCCTTCTCGGAGCTCGCGGCCGCGCCCCCGACGGCATAGACAGCCACGTTCACGAGGTATCCAAGGACGAAGAACACGACGAAGTAGACGGCGACCATGGGGCGAAGCAGGGTCTCGGCGTCGATGAGGCGCGGCCCTCCCAGCGCGCCTATCGCGACGCCCGCGACAGCCGCCATCCCGAGCCACACGACGATCTGCGTGAGGCCGGCGGCGGCGAGGCCGAGGATCCTCCCGGACAGGAGCTCGAACGGGGTCACCGACGAGAGGAGGATCTCCATGATCCGGTCCGACTTCTCCTGCACGATGCGGCGCAAGATCTCGCGACCGTTCAAGAGGATCGCGACGAAGAGCAGGCCGCCGAAGCCGAAGGCGACGAGCAGGTCGAGGTCTCCGCCGGGGCCCCCGGGGCCGCTCGAGGAGAGAGGCGCCGAGTCGAACGCAGGGGGCGACAGGAGGCCCTCGATCTCGGCGGCGTCGCGGCCACGCGCCGTCCACCGCGCCACGGCGACGCCGCGCGCCACCACCGCCGCGGCGTGCTCGACGGCATCGAGGTCAGCCCCCTTCGCGTACAGCGCGCCCCGCGCGCCGGGGTCCTCGAGCATCGCGGGCGGGAGCACCACCACGCCGTCCACGCCGTGCCCTCCCGTCTCGACGCCCGCCCTCGCGCCGTCGAGCAGCGCCGCGACGGCCGCGCTCGTGGCGGCGGCGTCCCCGGGGGCCACGTAGGTGAGCCGCAGCCGGGCGGCCCTCGGGAGCACCGCGCTGCCCATCGCGGCGCCGAGCGACCTCGCGCTGGACCTCGCCGACGCCTCCTCGGCCAGGCTCGCGGAGGCGGCCTCCACGACCCCGCGGAGGCCGCCTGTCCCGTCGACCACGATGACCGAGCGGTCGCCGGCGCCGACGGCGACGATGAGCGCAGGGAGCAGGCCCACCGCCGCGAAGAGGACCGGCAGGAGGAGCGTCGTGAGGGCGAAGGACGCGGTCTTCACCGAGGCGACGTACTCACGCTTCAGCACGACGAGGACGCGGCTCATGACGCCTCCAGCGCCGCTTCGCGACCCGCGCGCGCCCTGTGGGCGAGCGGCGGCGGGGCGCCCTCGCCGACGACGCGAGAGAAGATCTCGCCGAGCGACGGCGACGAGACCTCGAACCGCCGCACCTGGAGGCGCGAGAGCGCGGCCGAGAGCGCCCGCTGCGCGTCGCCGGCGTCACGCAGCACGAGCTCCGCCGCGCCGGGCTCGATCCGCGCGCTCACCACGCCGTCGACGCCGAGGAGGAAGGTCCCGTCGCCGTCGAACTCGATCCGCGCTGTGTTGCCGGCGAAGGACGCCTTCACCTCGCCGACGGGCCCCGAAAGGACGACGCGCCCCCGATCGACGACGACCACGTGGTCGGCCAGGCTCTCGGCGAGCGGCATGACGTGGGTCGAGAGCAAGAGGGTCTTTCCGGCGGCGCGGAGCTCCCCGAAGAGCCGCTTCACGAGCACGGCGTTAACGGGATCGAGGCCCGACATCGGCTCGTCGAGGACGAGGATCTCCGGGTCGTGGACGAGCGCGCCGCAGAGCTGCACCTTCTGCTGGTTGCCCTTCGACAACGTCTCGATCCTCGCGCGCGCGACGTGCTCGAGCTCGAGCGACCGGAGGAGCCGCGCGGCGCTCTCGCGCGCGCGGCGCGGGCGGACGCCCTTGAGCTCGCCGAGGAAGGCCAGGTGCTCGGCGACCGGCATCTGCTTGTACAGGCCTCGCTCCTCCGGGAGGTACCCGACGCGATCGCGGATCGCGACGCTGTCGCTCCTGCCCCCGAGCACCTCGACCGCGCCCTCGTCGGGGAGGAGGATGCCTGTCACGAGGCGCATCGTCGTCGTCTTCCCGGCGCCGTTCCGGCCGAGGAGGGCTGTGGCGCCGCCGCGCCGCACCTCGAACGACACGGCGTCGACGGCCCGCCGCGACGCGAAGACCTTCGTCGCCCCGCGGAGCGAGATCGCGGGCGTCATCGGCGCTCCGGGGCCGAGGCGCTCGCGGCGCGGTCGCCGTGCGCGGCGCGGCGATAACACACCTCGCGCAGCGCAACGCGCTTGAACTCGTCCGCGTCGGCGAAGCCGGCGGAGCGCAGCGCGCCCGCCGGATCGGGCGGCACGGGCGCGCCAAGGCATCGCTCGAAATACCACCGGATCAGGTCGCCTTCGGCCATCCCGGCGTCGGAGAAGGCGGGGTTCGACAGGCCGAGCTCGGCGAGGCGCTGCTGCTTGTCGCGGGCCCGGGAGAGCAGCTCCGCGTACTCGCCGGAGACCGAGAGGTGGTCGCGGACGTGGCCTTGCGCCACCTCGTCGACCGCCTTCTCGACCCAGCCGATGAGCGCCTCGTCGCGGAGCAGCCGCGTCAGCTCGCCCCAGCCGACGCTGAACCGACCCATCCACGCCTTCACGTCGGCCGGCTCATAGAGCCGCCGCTCGCGGCGGAAGGCGTCGGACGCCCGCTCCAGCGCGGCGTTGTCCACGGTGAGCCCGCGCCGCTCGGCCTCCTGCAGCGCGAGGTACCGGAGCATGGCCCCGCGCTTCGCCCGGCCGTACGCCGCCGCGTCGAGGCGGAGCTCGTCCAGGATGCTGTCGAGGGCGACTGTCTCATACGGCGACGGGTCGCCGGCGGTCGGGCGCTCCGCGGCGACCATCTCGCCGGCGGCCTGCTCGGCGCGGCACCAGAACTCGGTGACCTCGAACCTGTACGTGACGGTCTTCAGCGAGAAGCCCGCCTCGGCGCGCGCGCGGAGGTGCCGGAGCAGCGCGATCGCGTCGTCGCGCTTCTGGTTGACGCGCCCCTTCGGGAGGAAGTCGCGCAGCGACGTGAGCTCGCTTTGCGGGACGCCGTGGCGGGACGCGGCGTCGAGGATCATCGGATAGACGCGATCGGGATAGTAAAGAGACTTTGCGACCGCCGTGAGCGCGTCGCGCGTGGCAGCGGTGATCACGCCCGCGGCCGCCGCGGCGTCGAACGTCCTGCGGATATTGACCATCGCCTCGGAGCCGGCGCGAAAGCCGCTGTCCGCGGGGCCGTGGACGACGGCCACCTCGTCGTCATCCTCGATGAAGCCGTCGCGGTACGCCTCGAAGATGGCGCCCACGCCTTCCATGCCGAAGGCCGAGAGCTCGGCGGCGCGCAGCGCCCCCATGCTGGAGCTCCCGAAGACGTGGATGCCCTGCGCCATCGCGAAGAGGATCTCCTTGTGCCAGACCGCCGGGACCCGCTCGAAGTAGCCGTCGATGATCGCGATGGCGCTCGGGCGCTTCGCGCATGCGCGGTAGACGTCGCCCTGCGAGACCGGCGGCAGATAGGTGGCGTCGAGCTCCGCCCGCGCGGCCTCGAGCGAGAGGGTCGGACCGACAAAGACGATGATGCTCATACGATCTCCTTCAGGCTCGCCGCGCTCCCGCTCCGGCGCTCGAGCGCGCGGCGGAACCGGCGGCCAGGGATGTAGTTGGGGAACGAGTGGATCCCCTCGAGCCCGGGAATCACGATCTTGACGACGGGGATGCCGAACTCCGGCTTCGTGAGATCGAAGACGACGACGCTGTCGATCCCGACCGCGCGCAGCCGCTCGAGCTGCCAGGCGACGTCGTCCTCGAACGTGTCGCCCGCGAACGTCGGGCCCGCGGAGAACGGGCGCTCTCCGCGCGCCGTCAGCAGCCGGCGGAGGTGCCGGACCTGATCGGGGCTCCGGTGGCGGTCGTACTCGGTCCGGAGGAGATCGTCGCGCGCGCCCGAGATGACCGTCAGCCGGGTCTGAGCGGCCTCGGTGAGGGCGCGCAGCAGCGCGACGGCGCGCGACGGGTGGCAGCCTTGCCCGCCGGAGCCGTGGAGCGCCCGGACGGCGTCCTCCGTCCGCTCGGCGATCAGACACTCGTACGAGGGGATACCGACGTCGGAGGTGGTCTCCCACGCGCCGACGGCGATCCCGGCGGCAGAGAATCGCGCGAGCACCTCGCGGCAGCCCGGATCATCGATGCTGTCGAGATCGAGCCGCCTCGCGTCCCGCTCCTCGTCGGTGAGCGCCCCCCACACGGCCGTGGCGTCGCGCTCGACCACCTCGCAGATACCGTAGCTCACCGCCTCGAGGATCCCGTTTCCCGACGAGAGCCCGTTGGTCGAGCAGCAGAAGATACCCGGGTTGACTCGGCCCGTGGCGGTGGCGTTGACGTGCACGAGCTCGTAGGGGACCCACACCGGGGCGCCGCGCATGAGGTCGTAGCCCTCGGCCCACAGGAGCGGGGTGTCCTCGTCGAGCGGCACGCTCGAGGTCCGCGGCAGCGCGGAGACGTCGGCTATCGCGTGGGAGCGCCGGAGCTCGCGAGAGGAGCCGAGGAGCAGCGGCCGGACGATGTTCTCGCCGTGATAGGCCTCGATCGACTCCATCAGCCCCGAGACCTTCGCCGCCGCGAGCGTCAGCCCCTTTCCCTGGCTGACCGAGAGAGAGCGCGAGTTGGGGCGGCAGACGACGACGACCGGTATCCCGATCGCGTCGAGCCCCGTGACGTTGGCGATCCGCGTGATCCCCATCGCCGGCATGAAGCCCTTGATCCGATCCAGGGTCTCCTCGGGCGAGGCCGCGCGGTGGGTGCCGTTCATGAAGCGCTTCTTCTCGGGGCCCGAGAGCCCCGGCATGGGCGGAAGCTTGGTCTGAGTCTCCACGATGCTTCTCCTTCGCTCTGCGCCGATGGCGGGCGCGGCTCGAGTTCGTTCTCCGTTCAAGTGCTCTGCAAACCGAGGACCACCGGCCTGTCGTGGCGGCCGTCGCCGCGGCAGGCGTCGCGCCGCGCGCGGGCGATGGCCGTGACGAGCCGCCGCTCCTCCGGCGGCACGCCCGCGGTGAGCTCCGCGGCGCGCGCGAGCGCGGCCGCCCTGCCGGCGTCGTCCCCCGCGGCGGCGGCGACGTCGGCCTCGAGGTGCGCCGCGGCGAGCGCGAGCAGGGGCGCGCTCCGCGGGGCGGCCCCCCCGAGCGCAGCGAGGCGCGCGCGCAGGCGATCGAGGTGCGCCCCCGCCGCCCCGGCCTCCCCCCGCGCGAGGGCCGACTCGGCGCGCGCGTAGAGCACGGCGAGCTCGCCGTAGGGCGAGCGCCACACGCGGGCGCGCGCCGGCCGCGCGCCGTCGAGCCACGCGCGGACCGGGGCCGCGTCGCGGCGCGCGAGGCCGAGCGAGATCGCGTTCTGCGCGGCGAGCGACGCCAGGTCGAAGAGGCCGATCCACGCCGCGTGACAGGCCGCGATCTCGAAGAGCGCCGCCGCCTCGGCGAGCTCGCCCGCGGCCGCGACGCTGCTCGCGAGGCGCACGCGCACCATGAGGGCGCGGCGGAAATCGGCGAGATCCTCGGCGAAGGCGAGCGCCCGGCGCTGGTGCGCGAGGCCGCGCTCGTGCTCGCCGCTGGCCGCGTGCGCGGCGCCGCGCCACGCGTGCGCGGCGGCGAGGCACTGCGGCGGCGCGTCGCCGCGCGGCGCGGCGAGCAGGGCGTCGAGCCGCGCCTCGTGCTCGGCGCGGCGCTCGTCGGTCGCGCATACGAGCGCGGCGTCGAGCTCCGCCCAGCAGCGCTCCGCGGCGGACGCGCCGGGCGCAAAGCGCTGCTGGGCGACCTCGTCCCGGAGCGCGTCGAGCGCGGCGGTCTCGCCCAGGTTGTGGAGCGCGGCGAGGAGGACGCGCCGCGCGAGCGCGCGGCGGCGCTCCGGGAGGCCGAGGCGGAGCGCCGCCTCCGCCGCCTGCCGCGCGAGGGCGGGGCGCGACATGCGGAGCATCGTCCTCGCGAGCGCCACGAGCGCGTCGGCCCGCTCCTCGGGCGAGAGGCCGGGCGACGCCAGGGCGTCGCCGAGGATCGCGGCGGCCTCGTGCAGCGCGCCGGCGCGGCAGAACGCTTCGCCCCGCGCGACCATCGCGGGCCCCGGCGTCACGGCGGGGGCGGCCGCTTCGCCTTCGGGCGCCGGCGCGGCCGCGACGCGGAGGAGCCCCGGCCCCTCCTCGATCTCGGCGACGATCGCGGCCCACCCGGGGCTCGGGCGCCCGCTCGCGGTGATGACGAGGGCGAGCGGCTCCGTCTCCAGGGCGCGCGCGAGGAACGCGACGGCGTGCTGCGTGTCGGCGTCGGCGCCGTCGACGTCGCGGAGGACGAGCACCGTGGGCTCGAGCGTGTGCTCCACGAGGAAGGCGCGGAGCGCCTCGGCCACGGAAGCCGGGTCGGGCGGCAGCGGACACTCCGGCGCGTCGTGCGCGGCCTCGATGCGGCCGAGGGCAGCGAGGAGCGCGCCGCCCGCCGGGTGAGCGTCCGCGAGGGCGCGCAGCAGCGCGAACGGCGCGGAAGTCCCGCCGGCGGGCGCGGCGGGCAAGAGGAACCGGACGCCGTCGCGGCGGGCTGCGTCGCGGAGCGCGTCGAGCGCGACGCCTTCGCAGGGGTCGAGGAGCGCGGTGACGGGCCGGCGCTGCTCGGCCGCGCGGGCGAGGCGCTGCCACGCCTCGCCCGGCGAGACGCCCGGCGGGCGAGCCCGCGGCGGCTCGCGCGGGGCGCCTGCCTCGGCGAGCGCGTCGGCCACCCACACCTCGAAGGCGAGCGTGAGCCCGAGGCGGTTATGGAACGTGTGGGCGAGGTTGGTCACGACCGTCGCCAGCGGCACGCCGAGCGCTCCGCGCCGCGACGCCTCGGCGAGCTCGGGCAGGTCTGCGTCGAACGCGGTGAGGAGCGCGCGCTCGCCGTCGACGAGCTCGCCGAGCGCGGCGAGCCCCTCTCCCCGCACGAGCGCGCGCACCAGCGCGACCGACTCGGCGTCCGGCGCTGCGCCGATGAGCTCCATGCCCGAGATCGCGCGGGCGAACGTGCGCCAGTGCCGCGCGTACCCCGCGAGGAACGACCGCCGCGCGTCGCCCGCGATGCCCGCGCGCGCGAGCAGCGCATCGAGCGCGCACGCCGCGACGAGGGCGCGCGCCCGCGGTCGCCCCGCCGTCTTCCGGATACAGCCGAGCGCGAACCTGCTCGACGCGAAGAACTGCCGCTCCGCGATCTCCATCCCCGCGGGCCCCCCGTGCTTCTCGAGCTCCGGCTCGTACGCGGCGGCCTCCGCGCGCGACACGGCGGCGCAGCACGCCGCCGCGGCGTCCACGCGCGCCGCCACGTCGACGGGGTCGTGCCCGGGCGCCACGCGCACGCGCAGCCGCAGGTGGTCGCCTCCTTCGGCGTACCGGAGGAAGAAGAAGCGATCGATCACGCCGCGCTGCTCGAGCTCGGACACGAGCGGATCGATCAGCCCGAGGAGGAGCGCGTCGGTCCCCTCGCCCTCGAGGCCCCGATCGTGGAACAGCTTCCGGTAGATCCAGCTCATCGCGCGCTCCTCTCGCCGTCGATCTCGACAAGCAGCTCCGCCGCGTGCGGCCTCCCGTCGAGGCGCAGCCACGACGCCTCGGGCTCGGGCAGGAGCTCGGTGAAGACGAGGTACCCGTCGCCGGGACCGCCGAGCAGGCGAGCCAGCCCGATCAGCGTGAACGGGCTCTCCCAGTCGACGTACATGTTCGTCTCGGTGAAGCCGTAGCCGGCCACCTCCCGCCCGACGTACCGGGCGAACCCCCGGCTCGGGAGATCGAGCTCGCGCCGCAGGCGCGCGATCGCGCGGAAGTACGACGCATACGGCTGCTTCGGCTCCTTGCGCGGGATCGCGCTCACCGGGATCGCCCACCGCGCGCGCTCCACCACGACGCGACCGACCGTGAGGCGCGGGCGCCGCGGGGCCAGCGCGACGCCCCGGGCGAGGTCGAGGCGATCGAGCACGTTGTAGAGGTCCGCCCGCTCCGCCACCGTGTCGTCGCGGAGCCGCGGCGAGAGCGCGCGGAGCAGGAAGTGCGGATCGGGGAGCGCGGCGTCCCGCAGGAAGCCGAGGTGGATCGGCTCGATCTGGCGGCCGAGGCGCCGCGATCGCAGCCGGAGCTCGACCGCCGCCGCGTCGAAGCGGAGGGAGAGATCGCGGAGCGGCAGGACCTTGTCGCCGGGCGCGCTCGGCTCCCACGGGAGCTCGAGCGCCCACGCCGTGAGGCGCGGGTGCACCTGGAAGTTGAGGCCGAGCGTGGGCGAAAGCTCGACGGGCAGCGGACCGTCCTCCTGCGCCAGGCGGCGGCGGATCGCCTCGAGGGCCTCGGGGGCGCGCCCCTCGGCGTCCGCGAGGTAGCGCGACAGGTACTTCGCGCGCCCGGCCTGCGCGCCGTTGAGCACGACGCGCGGCGCTCCGCCGTCGCGCGGGCAGGGAGGCGCGATCTGGAGGAAGAGCGCCATCGACGACGGCGTGTCCGGGGCGGCGAGCCCCTCGAAGAGGCCTGGATCGAGGCGCACGACGTCGCCCGTCGCCGCGGCGGCGACGCGGCCGAGCTCCGCGTCGATCCAGCGGATCGGCTCGGACGCGCCGCGGATGACCGCGACGCGCCGCGGGTCCTCGAGGATCTCGGTCACGAAGCCGCCGACGTCGTCGCACACGCCGTCACGACCGAACCGCTCGATGAACGCCGCGCAGAGCCGGCGGTGCGCGGCCCCGCAGGCGCTCGCGCGCACGAAGCGCACGACCGGCTCGAGCGCCTCTGCGAGGGCCCCGCGTGGGACAGGGAGCTCCGCGCCGGAGGCGCCGTCCACCATGACATCCTCGAGCAAGGCCGAGCGCCCAGGGCCGCGGCCGAGCTCGACGGCGAGGCGCGCGCGGGTCTCGACGCCGGCGGTCGCGTAGTCCTCGAGGCGACGCGCGACCGAGCGGAGCTCGTCCGGCGCGCCCGCGCACCCGATCTCGCCCAGGGCGTCGGCCGCGGCGCGCAGCCCGGCAGGGGTCGGCCCCATCGGGACGCTCGCGGGCTCGAGCATGCCCGCCTCGACGAGCTGCTCGAGGACGTCGCGGCACGCTCGCTCGTCGGCGTCGTCCGACGCGAGCGCCCGGGCGGCGTCCTCGATCGTGCGCCCCTCGGCGCCCTCGACGAGGCGGGCGACGGCGGGGGTCCACCCGAGCGACATCAGCTCGCCCGACCCGGCGCGCGAGAACACGACCGACGGCGCAGCGTCCGCCGTGAAGCGCCGGAGCGGGTTCATCCGGAGCGGCAGGCGCGCGCGTGCGTGGCCGTGAGCCGCCGGCTGAGAGGACATCGCGCGCGCGACGAGCTCCCCGGCGTGCGCGAGCGCGAGCTGCGGGAGGCTGCGCCACCGCGCTTCCTCGGCCGTGCGCGGCGCGCTGCAGACGCCTTCGGGCGACGCGGAGAGGTCGAGCAGCGCGACGCCCGCGAACCCCGCGAACGGCGTCGTGCGCGCCGTGGCGCGGAAGACGTAACGCGCGATCGTGGCCTCGCGGATCTGCTGCGCCGAGGTGAGCTGCGCGCCGCCCGGGATCTCCGCGAGCTTCTGCGCCGTGGTATGATGGTCGGCGCTCGAGAGCAGGATCCCCCCGAGCAGGCGCGAGCTCCCGAGCGTCTTCCGGAAGCGCTCCGACGCGGCGATCCACTCCGCGGCGAACGTCACCTCGTAGCGCTCCTCCAGCGCGGCGCACCGGGCCGCGCGCGCGTCGACGAGCGCGAGCGCGGCGCGCGCCCCTTCCGGCGGCGCGGTCCTCGCGCCCTCGAGCGCGCCGGCCGCCACGGCCTTTCCGTTGAACAGCCGCCGCTTCACCTCGAGCGCCGCGCGGCGCAGCGCCTCGTCGTCGCACCCGCGCACGACGTCGAACATGCGCGCCGCCGCGTCCGCCCGCGCGGCCGCGAGCTCGATCTCGGCCACGGCGAGCTCGCGCTCGATCGCGGGGCTCTCGCGAAGGCGGAGCCCGACGAGCGCGTCGGCAGGCATCCCCGCGACGCGCAGCGCGCCCCACGGCGCGATCTGGAGCCCGCGGCTCATCGCGGCTGCCCTCCGCGAGGCGCCTCTCGGCACGTCGGCTGGCGGTGCCCTCCGACGGCGAACGCGAAGAACGCCGTATGATCGCGGCCGTCGAGCCCGAGGACCTCGTCGACGACCGCGGGGGCGAAGCCGCCGGTCGCCGTGTAGGTGAGCCCGAGCGTCTCCGCGACGAGGTAAAGGCGATCGGTGAGCCACCCCGCCGCGAACGCCGCGCCCCGGTAGCCGCGATCGCCGAACGCCACGAGCCACCGCCCGATCGGGACCACCAGGAAGAGCACCGCCGCGCCCATGGCGTGCTCGCGCTGCAGGATCGCGGTCTCGGCCATCCACACGCGCGGCGCCGGGCCGATCGGCGCGAGGCGGTGCTCGCCGCGGTCGTAGCGGTGCGCGCCGGGCGGGACACCGTCGACGTCGAAGACCACCGGAAACAGCAGCGGATCGAGCGTCGCGTCCGCGAGCCCTGCCGGCCGCGCCGCGGCGGCTGCGAGCAGCGTCCCGAGCGTCGCCGCGTCGATCGCCCCCGCCGAGAGCCTCCCGCTCCGCCGCGCGGCGATGACCGACGCGAGCGAGCGCTGGACCGGCTCGAGCGCGCGCGGCGCGGGCAGCGAGACGGCGCGCTCCGCGTCCCCGGGCAGCGGCGACGGCGCGGGGAGCGCGGGCTCCGGCGACGGCCGCGTCTCGGGGTAGCGGCTCGCGACGACGAGCTCGGCGACCCCCCGCAGGGGCTGGGTCGCCGCGGCGAGCGTGGACGAGATCCGGTGATCAGCGAGAGACATCGCGGGCCTCCGTGGCTGCGCCCCTGAGCGCGATGAGGAGATGCGGTGCGAGATCGATGCCATCGACGCCGACCACGCGCGCGACGACCTCGTCGTCGAACGTCCAGACCGTCGTCGCCGTGAGGCCGAGCTCCTGGGCGAGGAGCTCCACGCGGTGGGCCATCAACCCGGCGTCGAGCAGCGCGTAGGTGTACCCGCGCGCGTAGTACTTGGAGCACGCCCGCGCGACCGAGCCGACGACGACGATCACGGCGCCCGCGGACTCCACGGCCGCGGCGTGCTCGGCGCTCCCGCCCGCCAGCGCGGCGCGCGCGAGGGCGCCCGCGGCCACGCCGGCGCGGAGCGGCGTGAGCGCTCGCGCGGCGAGCTCGAACCGGTGGACGCCCGCCGCGATCCCGGGGACCCGCGCCGCGGCGACGTACGCCTCCGCCGAGCCGAGGTTCCCGGCCGACGCGGTGGTGCGACGCACGTGGGCCTCGCCCTCGGCGCGGCGCTCGACGCGCCCGCCGAAGCTCAGCTCGAGCAGCGCGCCGAGCGCGCCCGCGTCGAGCGGCCCCGTCGCGTCGCGCCGTCGCGACAGCGCGGCCCCCACCGGCGCGCCGAACGCCCCGCCGAGCGGTGCGGCGACCTGCGTGCCCGCGCCCTCCGGAGGCCGCCGCGGCGACGGCGCGGCCGGCGTGCTCTGCAGCTTCCGCACCTCCGGGCTGATGTGCGCCTGCATCCCCGCGTGCTGGCCGATGTGCCACGGCTGGACGACCGTCGTGTTGTGGAACATCCGCGCGAGGCTCTCCGCGTGGCCGGATGGGAGCGTCGCCGTCCGCGGCGGCGCGTCGCCGCCGCAGAGCGGGCAGCTGGGCAGCCTGGTCATGAAGGGGTGGAGCGCCGTCTCGCCGGCGCCGGGCCGCCACACCTCGACGTGCTCGAGCGGGGCCACCGCGAGCAGCCCGCTCGCGTGGAAGATCACGTGCTGCGCGACCCGGCTCACGAGCGCGCGCCCCCAGAGCGCGCGAAGAGCGCCGTCGTCGAGCGCCGGATCCGCCGCGGCAGCGCCGATCTGGAGCCGGACGCACGCCGGGCACGCGGACGCCCCGGGGATCGTGAGCGGCCCGATCGTCCACGTGCCGGGGTTCGCCGCGAGCATCGGTACGCGCGCCGCGATGCACGCGCGCGCCGCCGCCTCGAGCGCCTCCTGGTCGCCGATCACCACGGCCAGATCGGCCTCGCCCTGCGCGAGCTCCCCGGCGTTCGCGGCGAGGCGGACGTCGGCGACGCCCGCCTCGCGGAGCATCGTCACGAGCATCCCCGCGAGCTTCGCGTCGCCGTCCCCCAGCGCGCGCACGCGCGCGCCTTCGAGCGCCCGCTGCGCTTCCCCCCGGCTGCGGTTGCGCCCGGTCCGGCGGAGGTACCTGCTGAAGAACGCGCGCTGCGCCCGGCGCGGCTCCTCGGCCTCGTCGGCCGCGGCGCCCTCGCCCTCCTCGAGCATGCCGTGCATGTGCATCAGGTGGATCGCGTCCCGCAGGTCAGAGGCGACCACGCCCGGAAACGCGGCCTCGACGTCGCCGACGGTGCGCGTCCCGTCGAGCAGCGGCACGAGGTTCTCCATCACCCACGGGAGCGACGCTCCCTGGATGATCTGCGCCTCGCCGCCGAGGACGTGGAGCTCTCCGCCCGGGAGCGTCACGCGGAGGAGATCCTCGACGAAGCGCGGGCGCTCCGGGCAGCGGAGCTCCCAGTAAAGCTCGGCGAAGCGGCTGAGATCGCGGGCCTCGTAGGCATCATCGGACGGGCTCATCGGTCACCTCCCACGCCGGACGATCCGGCGATCGCGAGCGGGTGCTCGGCGAAGTAGCCCGCGAGCGACGCCCCGCGCCCCGCCGCGTGCTCGCCGGCGGCGCACCGCGCGCACAGCCCGACCCGGGCGAAGCGCCGCGCGCGGAGCGCGCCCGACGTGACGTCGCACTCCCAGAAGCGCCCCATGCGCGCGGCTCCGGCGCGGGGCGGCTCGGGCGCGCCGCGCTCCCTGGAGAGCGCGAGCGCCTCCGCGGCGAGCAGCGCCGCGGCCTGCTCGGTGACGGCCGCGAGCTCGCCCTGGAACCAGGGGCCAGGGTCGCCCGAGGCCCCGAGCGCCTCGAGGGCGTCGTGCGCCTCGAGGTCCAGCGCGACCGAGCGCACGCGCCGCGAGAAGCAGGCGAAGCACGGCGTGCGGCCGGGGACGATCGACGGCCCGATCCGGAGCTCGTGCGCGAGCAGCGTGCCCGACGTCCAGGCGACGCGCGCCGCGAACGCCGCCGCGTCGAGCGCGAGCGCCGCCGCAGGCCGGGGGCGATCGGTCGCGAGGACGACCACCGCGTCGGGCAGCGACTCCGGCGCGCCCGTGCCCAGCGCCGACGTCGTGACCCGCGCCCCCGCGCCGGTCAGGAGCTCCGCGCAGCGGGCGCCGAGCTTTCCGTCACGGAGGACGTGCACCGCGGGCGCGCCGGCGGCGCGCTCCGAGGCCGGGCTCTCCTCAGGCGAACGGGATCGGATCATCGGTGATCGACTCCTCTGTGCGAGCGCCGTACCCGAGCCTCTCCGGCGCGTCGTACAGGCGAGGGTGCGCGAGGTACCGCGCGTGGTGGGTGAAGCTGATGGGCAGGAGCTCGGGCACGATCACCTTCACGACGACGATCCCGAAGTCGCGGACCTCGGGCATCGTCACGTCGACGGCGACCACCTCCATGCCGAGCGCGGCGAGCCGCGCGACGATCGCCGCGAGCGGGTCGTCGCCCTCGATCGGGCGGGGGAAGGCGGTCGCGACCGGCGCCTCGCGCGTGGCGAACGCGAACCGCGCCGGGCCGTCGGGTCCCGCGTAAAGGCGCCCGAACGACTCGGGTGTCTGATCGGCGTCGGTGAAGAACGACGCCCGGGTGACCGGCGGAGCGGGCTCGCTCAGCGCCACCCGCAGGCTCCCCACCTCCTCGAGGACGCGCGCCGCCGCGGCCTCGCCGTCGGGGCGGCAGGCCGCCATCGCGATCGCGTGCGGCGCGCTGTGCGCGCACGTCTGCACGGCGCCGATCACGGGGACGCCGACGTCGGTCGTGAGATCGAGCAGCGCCGTCTCCGTGCCCGCGGCCTCGGCGCTGCGGAGGAGCGCCGCGACGAGCGGGCTCCGCGCGCTCCCGGGCGCGATGCGCGGCATCCGGAGCTGGTGCAGCCAGAACAGCGCGAGGCTGTCGCGCTCGATCACCTCGCACAGGCCCGAGAGGATCGCCTGCCGGAAGCTCGCGCCCGCCGCGAACCCCGTCGAGAGCGGGAAGAGCGCGTGCTCGCGGATCGGCAGCGGCAACCCCATGTACGTCGCCGTGAGCGGCACCCAGATCGGGCGCCCGTGGGTGAGCGAGAAGCCGCGCACCCAGAGCTCGTCGCGATCCGGATCGGGCTCGCGCAGGCGGAAGGCCGACGGCGCGCGGGCCCGCTCGCGCGCAGAGCAGCGCGGCAGCCGCGCCGGGTCGAGCGCGCGATCGCCGAGCGAGCGCGGCGTCGCGCGCAGCACCCCCTCGGTCGGGTACATGACGCCGCAGTAGCGCTCGAGGGCCTCGCAGACGGCCCGGATCTGGGCGGTGGTCTCGTCGACGGCCGTGCCGGAGCCCGTGAGCGACCCGAGCTTCGAGCCCGTGCGGGACGGGCCCGGGTGGAGCGCCGCGGGCCTGCCGAGGAACGCGGTGAAGCCGTGCATCTGCCCCTCGAACCCGGGGGGAAAAATGAAGCGCCGGACACGGCGGATGATCCCGCAGCGCTCGTCGATGAGCGGCGCGAGGCGATCGATGAGCGAGATCTCCGGCATGGTGGCGGCTCCTTGAACGGGGCAGGCAGCGCCCCGGGAGCCCGGACGCGCGACGCGCGTCCGGGCCGCCCAGGGTGCGCCTACGGGTTCACTTCTTGTCGGCGCCGAGCTCGACGCCCTTGGCGATCGCGGCCGAGACGAGGGCGTCCTGGCCCATGACGTCGATCGCCTTGTCGTGCATGCGGATGACGCTCTCGAGCTGCCCCTCGTCGAGGCTGTCGAAGGACGAGTTCGACGAGACGCTGATCGAGCTGACCGAGGAGAAGCACCCGCTCGTACAGGCGGAGCTCAGCGGGACGGCCTGGAGCGTCTCGTTGCTCTTCTCGCTGATCTTCTTGAGGGTGAGCTCGAGACGCTGCACGCCGGCCTTCGTGTCGACGACGTCGGTCGCGCCGGCGGTCGTCTGCGTCTCGAACATCGACTCGGTATTCTGGATGGTGAGCATGGCAATCTCCTTACAGACGTTGACTACGTATCGACGCGCGCGGTCGCTCGCGAGGATTCGCGAACGACCGCGCGCGCCCTCTCGGATGCGCTCCGAAGAGTCCTTGAGGCCCAAGGCGGCATGTCGCCTTTGACACCCCGTGAGCGTCGGACAGCGAGCGTGCCTTCCGGCGCCGCTCCAGCCCCGAAGCTCGCGTTCCTGCGTTCCTTTACGTCAAAGCAACGCGCATGCCGCGGGGCCCGAGCTCACGACCGCAGCCCGGGACCGGCGGAGCGCCGGCCAGGGCGCGGGCGGCATCCCCACGATGCGGCCCGCGATGCGCAACTACGCGCCCAAGTGAGCAAGGTTTCGCTCAACATGCGCAGGCGGGTCTCCGAGGGCGCCTCGGGGACGAGGAGCGCGTATCGTTCCCGCGAGGCACCGAAGCACCATGCGTCTAGACCGGCTCGCCCTCTCTCTCCTGCAGATCGCGCTGCTCGCGGCGTGCGTGCAGCGCCTCGACCCGGTCGACGGCCCGGGGACGGACGCCGGGCCCACGTTCCCGTGCCCACCGGGCGCGGTGGAGACCGGCGCGGGCTGCGTGCCGGCGGGGGTCCCGCCCGGGCGGTGCGGGAGCGGCTTCACGCCCGACGGAGCGCAGGGCTGCGTGCCCGTGCTGCCGGCGGAGGCGGGCCCGCCAGGGCAGATGGCCGTCCCCGGCGAGGCGGCGTGGCGCGAGGTCGCTCCGTGCGGGGCGGGCCCGTGGGGCGGCGCGCCGATCGACGAGACGACCGAGTTCGTCGACGCGGCCTACGCCGGGGCGGACAGCGACGGCACGGAGGCCAGACCGTGGACGACGATCCGGGACGCGATCGACCGCGCGGCCGGGGGCGCCCTGATCGCGATCGCGGAGGGCAGCTACGCCGAAGAGCTGCTGATCTCAGGGCAGCCCGTGCGGCTCTGGGGCCGGTGCCCCGCGCGCGTCGAGATCGTCGGGCCGCCCTCGGCGATCGCCGTCCAGATCGAGAGGGGCGCGAGCGCCACGGAGATACACGACCTCGCGATCCGCGGGCAGGGCATGGGCCTCGGCGTGGCGAACGCGCGCGACGTCCTTGTCGAGCGGGTCTGGATCCACGACACCAGCGATGTCGGCGTCCTCGCCGCAAGCCTGGGCTCCGAAACGAGCCTGACCGTGCGCGGGGCGCTCGTGGAGCACACAACGGGCGCAGGCATGGTCGTGGCGGACGCCGCCGTGACGCTGGAGGGCACGGTCCTGCGCGATATCGATGTCGCCACCGGGGACCGGGGGCACCCGTTCAACGGCCATGCGATAGCGATGCAGGTCGAGTCGTTCGAGCGCCGCGCGAGCGTGACGGCGCGATCCGTCGTTATCGAGCGCGTCGGGGGGCTCGGGGTCAGGTTCTCCGGGGCGGACGGCGTCGTCGAGGACAGCGTCGTCCGCGACGTCGCCTGGCTCGCGGCGGAGCTGCCGGGCACAGGGCTCACGGCGACCCATATCCCGGACCTCGATCCGGGGACCCTCACGGTCCGGGGCAGCGTCCTGGAGCGAAACCACACCGCCGCCATCGCGATGATCGGCGCAGAGGCGACCATCGAGGCGACGGTCGTGCGCGACACGGGTCTGGTGCTGACGGAGGGTGATCCGGGCCACGGCATGGGCCTCTACACCGAGCCGAGCCGCGTCGACGGCCGCCCCGCCCTCGTGGCGCTGCGGCACGTCCTTGTCGAGCGGAGCCGCGAGAGGGGGGTCGTCATCAACGGCTCCGACGTCGAGATCGATGGCCTCCTCGTGCGGGAGATCCTCCCCGGCGCGCCCGACTACGGCGCGGGGATCGAGATCGCGCACGATCAACGGCGCTCGAGCGCCCAGGTGCGCGGCAGCGCGGTGGAAGGCAGTTACGGGATGGGGATCGCCGTCTTCGGGGCCGACGCGACCCTGGACTCGACCGTGGTGCGCGACACGAGGCCGCTGCCGTCGAACGAGGAAGTCGGCCGGGGCGTCAATGTCCAGTCGTTGCCCGACCTCGGCGAGCGCGCGAGCGCTCACCTGCGCAATGTCCTTATCGAGTCGAGCAGGGACGGCGGCCTCTTCCTCAGCGACTCGGACGCGACCATCGACTCGACGACGATCACGGACACCCTGGGGCGCACGCTCGACGGCGGGGACGGCTACGGCTACGGCATCATCGCCTACAACAACGAGACGGGTCAGGCGGAGGCCCTCGTCCGGGACAGCGTGATCGAGCGGAGCACCGCGGCCGGCATCTACAACGTCGGCGCGACGGTGCGGCTCGCGTCAACGACCTTCACGTGCGAGCCGCTCGACCTCGTGAGGTACGTCGATGAGCGCTCCCCGGCGGTCTACGAGGATCTGGGCGGGAACGTCTGTGGCTGCGATGGCCGCACCGTCGCCTGCAAGGCGGAGCCGACGCGCCTCGAGCCCCCCCGCGCGCTGCCGCCGCCCCCGCCGCTGCCCGCAAGCGAGGACTGAGACAGCCATTCGCCGGCTACCACCTCGAGCCCCTCGCCCCGCTCACCGGTCGATCTCGGGCGCCACGACGTCGAAGCTCGCGATGAGCGCCACGAGGTCGGCCAGGAACAGCCCGGGGCTCTTGGCCTCGATCATCGCCATCGCGGTGAAGCTCCCTGTCCGGAAGCGCGCCCGGTACGCCTCCTCCGCGCCACGCCCGATGACGTAACAGCCCATGTCGCCGCGGGCGCTCTCGATGCGAGCGTACGCCTCCCCGTCGGGCCGCATCTTCTTCGGCAGCTTGCCCAGGATGTCGTCCTCGGGGTGCTCGTCGATCTTGTCGAGCGCCTGGCGGAGGATCTTCGCCGACTCGCGGCACTCCTCGACACGGACGTAGAACCGGTCCCAGCAGTCTCCCACGGTCCCGTAGCGCCCGCGGCCCACGGGGACGTCGAACTCGAGCTCGGGGTAGACCGAATAGGCGTCCTCCTTGCGGAGATCCCATTTCACGCCGGACCCGCGCAGGTTGGGGCCGACGAGCCCCCAGTCCTTCGCCTCCTCGGCCGTGACCACGGCCACGTTGGCGAGGCGCTTGATGAAGATGTCGTTCAGGCTGATGAGCCGGTCGAACTCGACCATGATCGGCTCGAAGCGGTCGAGCCAGTGCCTCACCTTGTCGGCCCACCCCTTCGGCATGTCGAACGACACGCCGCCGATGCGGTGGTAATTGAAGGTGAGCCGCGCGCCGCACAGCTCCTCGATGAAGTCGTTGATGTACTCCCGCTCTCGCAGCGCCCACGGGAACGGCGTGACCGCGCCGACGTCCATCGCCATCGCGCCGAGCGCGATCATGTGGCTCCCGATCCGGTTGAGCTCGCAGGAGATGACGCGGAGGTACTGCGCCCGCTTCGGCACCTCGATGCCCATCAGCTTCTCGCAGGCGCTCGCCCAGGCCTCGTTGGCGAACATCGCGGCGATGTAGTCGACGCGATCCGTGTACGGCATGAAGCCGCTGTACGTGCAGCGCTCGCCGATCTTCTCGATGCTCCGGTGCAGGTAGCCGACGTCCGGCACCGCCTTCCGGATGATCTCGCCGTCCGTCGAGATGATGAAGCGGAGCACGCCGTGGGTCGACGGGTGATGAGGCCCCATGTTGAGGGTCATCTCGTCTTCCATCTCGGCGCCCGGCTCCGCGCCCCCGCGATCGACGCTGAAGATGACCTGGCTCATGACGCCTCCGCGTCCTTCTTCGGGAGCTTGATCTTGAAGAGCTCGACGGGGTTCGGCCGCTGCGTCGGGATGCCGTGGTACTCGGCCTTCTCCTGCCAGTCCTTGCGCAGGGGGTGCCCCTCCCAGTCGTCGGGCAGGAGCAGTCGGCGGAGATCCGGGTGCCCCTCGAAGCGCACGCCGAGCAGGTCGAAGCACTCCCGCTCCTGCCAGTTCGCCGCCGACCACACGTCGACGAGCGTCGACACCGCGGGGCTCTCCCGGTCGAGGAACACCTTCAGGACGACCCGGTGCTTCTTCGCGTACGAGTAGATGTGATAGACGACGACGATCTTCTTGAGATCGGGATAGTCGACCCCGGTGATGCACTCCAGGTAATCGAAATCGAGCTCCGGCGCCTCGCGCAGGAGCCGGCACACGGGCTCGATCTTCGCGGGCGCGACCTGGAGCCAGGCGTCGCGATCCTTCGGGGACACGGGGTGGAAGTCGAAGACCGCGTCTTCGCCGAGCTTCGCCTGGAGCGCCTGGAAGATCTCTTCGGGTGACATGGGGGTACGGGAGGTGTCGAGTCGAGAGGAGGGGGCTCAGCCGCCCGTCGCGCCGCGGCGGCCGAGGGCCCGCTCGCTCTTGATCTTCTCCTGGATCTTGAGGAGCCCTTCGAGCAGCGCCTCGGGGCGCGGGGGGCAGCCGGGCACGTAGACGTCGACCGGGATGATCTGGTCCACGCCCTTGCAGACCGAATAGGCGTACTGGAAGAGGCCCCCGCAGTTCGAGCAGCTGCCCATCGAGATGACGAAGCGCGGCTCCGACATCTGGTCATAGAGGCGCTTCACGCGGGTCGCCATCTTGTACGTCAGCGTCCCCGCGATGATGAACAGGTCGCTCGACCGGGGGCTCGGCCGCGGCGCGGCCCCGAAGCGCTCGAGATCGCCGCGGGGGCCGCCGGTCTGCATGAGCTCGATGGCGCAGCAGGCCAGGCCGAAGAGCATGTACCAGACGCTGTTCGACCGGCCCCAGTTGAGCAGCCAGTTGACGGTCTGATCGACGCTCGTCGTGATGACGCCGCCGCCGTCGCTCTCGTACTTCGCTTCCCACCCGCGGGGCGGGGCCATCAGGTTCAGGTTCGATGTCATGACTCCGCACCTCCCTCGGCGGCCGCCGCCTGACCCGGGAGGCCCGCCGGCGCGCCTTCGCCCGCGCCCGCGAGCGGCGCGCGCGGTCGAGCCCGGCTGCTCACGTTCTGAGCCCCGCGCGGATCCCCCTTGATGGAGCGGATCCAGTTGAAATCGCCCTTCACCCAGACATAGGCGAAGCCGAGCATCAGGATGGCCACGAAGAGGAAGATCTCGATCAGCGCGAAGAGCCCGTTGCCCTGGTCCACCCAGCGCTTGAACACGGCCGCGACCGGGTAGATGAACGCTATCTCGACGTCGAAGATGATGTAGACGAGCGCGATGATGTAAAAACGCGGGTTGAAGTTGAACCACGCGGGCCCGACAGGCGCTTCGCCGCACTCGTACGTCTCGACCTTCTCGGCGTACATGTTGTTGGGGCGCAGCAGCCTCCCGAACAGCAGAGAGCCGAGCATGAAGCCGATCGCCACCAGAAAGAACGCGGCAACGCTGGCGTAGGCCATCAACATCGGGCGGAACCTCGCTCGGCTCGCCCCCCTCGTTTCAGGCGAGAGGGGTCGGATCCAGGGGTGGTTATGTAGGTGAAAAGCTGAACCGCGGCAAGCCAGCAGACCCTGGCCTCGCCGGCGCTGCTGCTCGGGATCGACAGGACGCGCCGAGCTGGGATATCGCTCGGATGTGGGTCTCGTTGACGTGACGGTGCTCGCGGCCGTGCAGGGGGCGGCGCAGGCGCTGCCCATCTCGGCCACCGGGCATGGCGCGGCGGCCCGGCTCTGGCTCCGCGCGGCCGACGGCGACGCCTGGGTCGCCGCCGCGCAGGCGCTCGCGGCGGCCGCGGCGCTCGCGCTCGCCGTGCGGCAGCGGCTCCTCCGCGCGCTCGGCGAGGGCGCCCGGGCGCTCGCGAGGCCGTCGCTGTTCAGCTCGTCGCCGCCGGCGCGCGACGCCGCGGGGCTCGCGCTGGGCGCCGCGGTCAGCCTGCTCGTCGCGGCGGCGCTCCGTCCGTACGTCGCGCCGTGGCGGGACGCGCCGCTCGCGGTAGGGCTCGGCCTGCTCGCCACCGGCGCGGCGCTCGCGAGCACCGCACTCGCGCCGCGGCGGGACGGACGCGACGAGACCGACGCGCCGTCGATCGCCGGGGCGCTCGCGGCCGGCGCGGCGCACGGGGTCGCGGCGCTGCCTGGCGCGTCGCGGGTCGGGGCCGCGCTCGTCGTGCTGCTCTGGCTCGGCGTCCGGCCCGCGCGCGCCGTCGAGCTCGCGCTCGCGCTGAGCCTCCCCGCGCTGCTCGTCTCGGCGCTCGCCGAGGCGCGCGCTTTCCACGGCCCGGCGCCAGGGGCGGGCGCCGTGGCGCTCGGCCTCCTCGCCGCCTTCGTGAGCGCCGCCGCGGCGGCCTCCGCGCTCCGCGCCCTCGCCGAGCGGCGGCGCGTCGGCGCGCTCTCGCTGTGGGTCGTCCCCCTCGGCCTCGCGATGGTGGCCTACGCGCGCGCGCTGCCCGGCCTCGCCTGAGCGCCCCTCGGCGGCCGCACCGCAACCGTGCGACCCTCTTCGACGTCCAAGCCGCCCGTCCAGACCGCGGAGAAGCGCCGATGACCCCGACCGACCCCTCCATCCACGTCCTGATCCTCGCCGGCGGCGCGGGCACCCGCTTCTGGCCGGCGTCGCGCGCCGCGCGCCCGAAGCAGCTCTTGCCGCTGCTCGGCGGCGAGCCGCTGCTCGCCGCGACGGCGCGCCGCGTGCTCCCGCTGTGCGCCCGCGGCGGGCGCGCGGGCTGGGAGCGCGTCTGGATCGCGACCGGCCAGCACCTGGTCGCGCCCACCCGCGCGGCGCTGCCCGAGGTGTCCGAGCGGCGCCTGCTGGTCGAGCCGGCGCCGCGCAACACGGCCCCGTGCATCGGCTGGGCGGCCGCCACCATCGCGCGCGACGACCCCGAGGCGGTCGTCGTCGTGCTCCCGAGCGACCACCACATCGCCGACGTGCCGCGGTTCCTCGACGCGCTGGGGGCCGCCGTCGCGTCGGCCCAGGGCGGCGCGATCACGACGATCGGCGTCCGCCCGACGCACCCGGAGACGGGCTTCGGTTACATCGAGGTGGAGGAGGCCGCCGGGGCGGAGGGCGCGGAGCCCCGCCGCGTGCGGCGCTTCGTCGAGAAGCCGAGCCGCGAGCGCGCCGCGGAGTTCGTGGCGAGCGGCCGCTTCCTCTGGAACGCCGGGATGTTCATCTTCCGCGCGGGCGACATGCTGGCCGCGATCCGCGCCCACCTGCCGGCGCTCGCCGCGGGGCTCGACGAGATCGACCGCGCCGCCGCGCTGGGCCCGGGCGCCGAGGCGGAGGCCGTCCTGCGGGTGTTCCCGGGCCTCCCGGCCATCAGCGTCGACCACGGCGTGATGGAGCACGTCGCCGGGCTCGCCGTGGTGCCCGGCGACTTCGGCTGGAGCGACGTGGGCAGCTGGCAGAGCGCCTGGGAGCTCGCCGACAAGGACGAGCGAGGCAACAGCGCGCCCGCGGGGTCGGTGCTGATCGACGCGCACGGCAACCACGTGGTCGATCTGCGCGCGCGCGCCGCGCCCGACGATCGCCGGGTCATCGCGCTCGTCGGCGTGGAGGGCCTCGTGGTGGTCGAGACCGACGACGCGTTGCTCATCGTGCCGCGCGATCGGGCCCAGGAGGTGAAGCACGCCGTCGATGAGCTGAAGGCGCGAGGGCAGGGCCGGCACACGTGACCCGGCGGCGCGCCTTTTCGGAGCAGTGAGGAGAGAAAAAACGCAAAGGCGCAAAGACGCAAAGGCGCAAGAAGAAACATGAGAGAGACAGAGCCCGCTGCTCACCGGGACGCTGCTCCGTCAATCTCTTCTCTTTTTGCGTCTTTGCGCCTTGGCGCCTTTGCGTTTTTCTCTCGCGCTACCCACGCCGCGCCACCGTCCGCGCGTAGATCTCGCGCCGCGGTAGCCCGAGCTCCACCGACAGCTCCTCGGCGATGTGCTTGGCCCGCCTCCCCTGGGCGAGCTCCCGATCGATGCGCGCGTCGAGCTCCTCGTCGCTCGGGCGCGCGCCCTCCGCGGCCGGCGCCGCGGGCGCGAGCACGAGCGTGATCTCCCCGAGCCACTCCCGCTCGATCGCCGCGAGCTCCTCCACGCTGCCGCTCAGGATCTCCTCGTGCACCTTCGTCAGCTCGCGCGCGACGACGGCGCGCCGCCCGGGCATCCGCTCGGCGAGCTCGGCCAGCGTCTCGCTGAAGCGCCGCGGCGACTCGAACAGCACAACCGCCTCCGGCGTCGACGTGACGAGGGCCAGCGCCTCGCGCCGCTCGCGCCCGCCGCGAGGCAGGAACCCGACGAAGCGGAAGCCCCCCGTCACGAGCCCCGACGCGCTCACCGCCACCATCACCGCGCTCGGCCCGGGGATCGCCACGACGCGCGCCCCCGCCTCCGTGGCCGCGCGCACGAGCGCCGTCCCCGGATCGCTCACGACCGGCGTGCCGGCGTCGGTCATGAAGGCGATCGACTCGCCCGCCGCGAGCCGCGCGGCCGCGCGCGCCGCGTCCGCCTCCGAGGCGTGCGCGTCGAACCGGTCGACCGGCTTGCCCGAGACGCCGAGGTGGCCGAGGAGCGCCCGGGCCCGCCGCGTGTCCTCCGCGAGGATCCGGTCCGCCCCGCGCAGCGTCTCGACCGCGCGCAGCGTGATGTCGCCGAGGTTGCCGATCGGCGTCGCCACCACGTAGAGGCAACCGCGGTCGCTCGACCCGCCCTGCTCGCCGCCGCTCGACACGGCCTAGTCCATCTCGACGGCGTCGCCGAGCTCCTCCTGGAGGTACGTCCGCAGCTTGGACTGGAGCCGCGCCTCGAGCTGGCGCACGCGCTCGCGCGAGATGCCGAACTCGTTGCCGAGCTCCTGGAGCGTGAGCGGATCCTCGGCGGCCATGCGCTTGTCGAAGATGATCACGTCCTTGCCCTTCAGCGTCTCGCGGAACTTCGAGAGCCGATCGTGGACGAGCCTGCCCATCTCGCTCGCCTCGTACGCGGTGTCCGGGCTCGCCCCCGACGACACGAGCAGCTCGACGCGCGGGATCGTCCGGCCCTCGAGGTCGCCGACCGGGGCGTCGAGCGAGGCCTCGCCGCTCGCGAGGCGGCGGTCCATGTCGACGACCTCCTTCTCCTCGACCGACAGGCGCTTCGCGATCTCCGCCGCCGTGGGCTCGATGCCCATCGCCGAGAGCTTCGCCTTCTCCTTGTTGAGGTTGAAGAAGAGCTTCCGCTGCGCCTGCGTCGTGCCGAGCTTCACGAGGCGCCAGTTGTTGAGGATGAAGCGGAGGATGTACGCGCGGATCCACCAGGCCGCGTACGAGGAGAGCTTCACGCCGCGGTACGGGTCGTAGCGCTTCACGGCCTGCATCAGGCCGATGTTCCCCTCCTGGATGAGGTCCATGATGTTCTTGTAGGCGCGCCGGTACTCGTACGCGAGCTTGACCACGAGCCGCAGGTTCGCCGTCACGAGCCGCGCGGCGGTCGCGACGTCCTGCGTCTTCGTGTACTTGATCGTCAGCTCCTTCTCCTCGTCCGGCGTGAGCAGCGCGTGGCGCTGCACCTCGCGCAGGTAAGCCTGCAGCGGGTCCGTGCGCGACAGCGCGGCGTCGCTGCCGCCGCCGCCGCGGCCGTCGCCGCCGCTGGCCCGCGCGGAGCGCGGCAGCTCGATGTCGTTCAGATCGACGCCCGCGTCGTCGATCACCTCGCCGACGACCTCCACGACATCGCCCTCGTCGACGTCGCCCGCCCTCGCGGCGCCGCTCTCGGGCGCGCCGTCCGCCTCGTCGTCCTCCTCGCGCGGGCCCTCGTCGTCGCTCTCCGCGGGCTGCGCTTCGCCGCCCGCGCGCCCGCCGTCCTTCGCGGTGGAGCGCGCGCGGCGCTTCGCGGCGGGCCGGGGGGCCGCCTCCGAGTCGGGCCGGAGGTCCGCGCCTTCACCCTCCGCTCCGGCCTGGAGCCCCGCCTTCGCCACCCCGTCGGGCTGGGGCGCTGCGGTCCCCTTCGTTCGCTTCGTTCGCGGCTCGCTCTTGCTCTTCGCCACCCGGACCTCGTCCTCGAAGTTCTAGTACAGCCCCGCCGCACCGCGCCACCTGTGCCGGCGCGCAGGCGCGCGGGCGCTTCGCGATCCGGAGGCTACCCGCTCCGCGATCCGCAGGTAAGGAAGAGAGCGCGCGAGATCGGAGAACGTGCTACACGCCAGCCTCCTCCACGTGGACTCGCACCGCCCTCCGCGCCCGCGCTCGCTGCGCCCCTGGTACCTGGTGGCCACCATGCTGCTCACCTGGCTCATCGGCGTGCGCGGCTTCATGGCCGGGTGCGGGACGGCCATGTACCTGCGCGCCGGCATGGCCCCCGACGTCATGGCCGTGGCCGAGCAAGCGCGCGACCAGGGGGATCCGTTCCAGTTCACGTTCCTCGTGCTCGAGGCCGCGCAGGCGCGCGCGCTGAGCCTGTACCAGGACGTCTCCTTCCCCCTCAGCATCGGGAAGCTGCTCCTCGGCGGGCTGCTCGTCGTCGCGAGCGGGCTGGCGCTCGGCGGGCGGCCCGGCACGCGCGGCTTCGTCCTCCAGGTCCTCATCGCCAACCTGGCCTTCGCCGCGGTCGAGTACGCGCTCACGCGGGGCGTCCGCGGCGCCTGGATCGACATGGTGGCGCAGGCGGGGGCGCTCCTCCCGCCGGACATCCCCGAGCGCGCGGGCCTCACGAACACCGGACTCTGGTGGACCGCCGAGCGGGTGCGCTTCGCGATCTTCGAGCTGGCCGTCCTCGGCTCCGCCGCCGTGGCGCTGACGCGGGAGCGCACCAAGATGTACTTCCAGGCGGTCGCCCGGGCGGTCGACCCCGGCGACGAGCCATGAGCACCGCGGAGAGGATCGCCGGCGCGGATCCTCGATCGACGCTCACGCAGGCCGAGGAGCGGAAAGTCGCCATCCTCCCGGACGACCTCGCCAACCAGATCGCGGCGGGCGAGGTGGTCGAGCGGCCGGCGAGCGTCGTGAAGGAGCTCGTCGAGAACGCGCTCGACGCGGGCGCGCGCCGCATCCGCGTCGACATCGAGGGGGGCGGCGTCGGCCTGGTGCGCGTCGCGGACGACGGGCGCGGGATGAGCCGCGAGGACGCCTCCCTCGCGGTGCTCCGCCACGCCACGAGCAAGATCGCCCGGATCGACGACCTCCGCAGCATCCAGAGCTTCGGCTTCCGCGGCGAGGCGCTCCCGAGCATCGCCTCGGTGAGCCGCTTCTCGCTGCGGACGCGGCGCGACGGCGAGTCCGAGGGGACGGAGATCCGGATCGAGGGCGGCGGCGCGGCGCAGGCCATCCCCTGCGGGTGCGCCGCCGGCACCGTGGTCGAGGTGCGCGATCTCTTCTTCAACGTCCCCGCGCGGCGCAAGTTCCTGCGCGCCGTCGGCACCGAGTCGGCGCACGTGTCCGAGATCGCGCAGGCGGTCGCGCTCGGCGAGCCGGGCGTGACGCTGGTCCTCTCGCGCGACGGGCGCGTCGCGCGGGAGTGGCTGCGCACCTCGAGCCGCGCGGAGCGGGCGCGCGCGATGCTCGCGGGCGAGGAGCTCGCGACGTGCGCGGGCCAGCGCGGGCCGCTCACGGTCGAGGCGTTCGTGTCGCGGCCGGAGCGCGCCCGCTCGGGCGCCAGCTGGCTGTGGATGTTCGTGAACGGCCGGCACGTGCGCGACCGCTCGCTGGCGCGCTCGATCGCGCTCGCCTACGGCAGCGTCCTCGAGCCGGGCCGGTACCCGATCGGCGCGGTGTTCATCGATCTGCCCGCCGAGCTCGTGGACGTGAACGTCCACCCCCAGAAGGCCGAGGTCCGCTTCGCCGACGGCCGCGCCGTCGCCGACGCGCTCTACAAGATCGTCGCCGCGCAGGTGGCCGCGGCGTTCGGCCTGCCCGCGCCGGCCCCCGGCGGCTTCCAGGGCCGCAAGGGCAAGCTCTTCGAGGACGCGGCGTCCCCGCCCGGAGACGCCTGGGTCTGGTCGAGCGGCCCCGCGGCGGAGGCGCCCGCGGCAGGGCCATCGACGCCCACGGCGGGCGCATCGGGCGAGCGGCAGGGGCCGCCGGGCGATCCATGGGGCCTCGGCGGCGACCTCGGCGGGGTCCCGCCGGCACGCCCTCACGCTGCGCCGGCCGGGCCGGCAGCGCCGACGCAGCTCGGGGCGTGGGCCGACATCGCGGCGCTCGATCTCCCGGCGCGCGGCGGGCTCCCGGCGGGCGCCGGGCCGGGCGAGCCGCCGGCGCCCGCGCCGGGGTCGCCGCCCGTCCCCTACCCGGATCTACCGGCGCGCAGCGGGCCCGTGCTCGCCGCGGCCGAGCGCGTTGTCTCCTGGGGGTCGCTGCGCTTCCTCGCCCAGGTGCGCAACACCTTCTTCGTGTGCGAGGGGCCGGACGGCATCTACTTCCTCGATCAGCACGCGGCGGCGGAGCGCGTGACGTTCCACCGCCTGCGCGCGTCGTTCGACGGGCGCGACGTCGCCACGCAGAAGCTGCTCTTCCCCGTGATCGTCCAGGCGGCCCCGGCGGAGGTGTCGCTCGTCGAGGAGGCGCAGGAGGCGATCGCGCGGCTCGGGCTCGACGTGCGCCCGGCGGGCGCGGCGCAGCTCGCGGTGCACGCGGTGCCGACGCTGCTCCGCCGCGCGGCGCCCGAGCGCCTCGTGCGCGACCTCGTGGACGAGCTGAGCCACTCGGGCGAGCGCGCCTTCTCGGGCGCGGTGGACCTCGCGCTGGCGACGATGGCCTGCCACGGCTCGCTGCGCGCGGGCGACCCGGTGGCGCCGGAGGAGGCGCGGGCGCTGCTCACGGCGCTCGACGAGGTCGACTTCGCCGGCCACTGCCCGCACGGCCGGCCCATCGTGATGCGCGTCGGCTGGCCAGAGCTGGAGCACCGCGTGGGGAGGCGGTGAGCGAGGCGGCGCTCGAGCTCGCCCCGGACGCCGGCGCGGCCGCGCTGCCGTCGTGGGAGACGATCGCGCCGCCGGCGCCGGGTGAGCTGCTCGTCGTGGTCGGCCCGACGGCGAGCGGCAAGACCGAGCTCGCCATCCGGCTCGCGGAGCGGTTCGACGGCGAGGTGGTGAGCGCCGACAGCGTGCAGATCTACCGGGAGTTCGACCTCGGCTCCGGGAAGCCGACGCCCGCCGAGCGGGCGCGCGCGGCGCACCACCTTGTCGACGCGGTCGATCCGCTCCAGGCGATCGACGCCCAGCGCTTCGCGGAGCTCGCGGAGGCGGCGATCGACGACATCCGCGGCCGCGGCCGGGTCCCCGTCGTCTGCGGCGGCACGTTCCTCTGGGTGAAGGCGCTCGTGCTCGGCCTGTCGCCCGCGCCGCCCGCCGATCCCGAGGCGCGCGCGCGCCACCGCGCGATCGCCGACGCCGAGGGGCGCGCCGCGCTCCACGCGCGCCTCGCCGCCGTGGATCCGGAGAGCGCGGCCCGCCTCGCGCCCAACGACCTCGTGCGGGTCAGCCGGGCGCTGGAGATCTACGAGCGCTCGGGCCGGACGCAGAGCGCGTGGCACGCGGAGCACGGCTTCCGGGAGCGCCGGCACGCCGCGCGCCTGCTCGCGGTGCACCGGGACCGCGCCGAGCTCGACCGCCGCATCGAGGCCCGCGTCGCCGGGTGGCTGGAGCAGGGCTGGGTGGAGGAGGTCCGCTCGCTCCTCTCCCGCGGCCACGGCGACGCGCGGGCGATGGGCTCCGTCGGCTACCGGCAGGTGCGGGAGCACCTGGAAGGGCGCCTGCCGGCCGACGAGCTCGCGCCGGCCATCGTGCGCGCCACACGCACCTTCGTGCGCCGGCAGCGCACGTGGTTGAGGGACCAGGCGGTCGCGTACGTCGCGCTGCCATGAGTCCTAAACCATAATAGTTACAATAACTTATACCAGGGCCGCCCGCCGGCGAGGCGCCGCGGGCGAGGCGCCGCGGGCGACGCTCATCTGCGCTCCTCGCCGGTCCCGCCGCCGCCGCGGCGCCTGCCCGCTCCAGCCGGGGGCATGCGCCACCGCACCTCTCCGTCGCAGCGCGGGCAGGCCGCGGTGGACGGCCGCACCTCCTGGGCGAACGCGACGCGCCCGCAATGCGAGCAGACGGTCATGTGGCGCTGATAGATGTCCGGGCTCGAGAGGATCGCCGCGGCGAAGAGGCTGAGCACGACGTCGCTCAAAAAGTCGCTCTCGCGCGGCGCCGGCAGCCAGCCGGATCGGTCGCCCACCACGGCCCAGCGGACGCGCGCGCTGTACAGCGCTGCACGGAGAAAGTTGCCCTCGGGGTCCGGCGCCACGAAGTCGAGCAGCGCGCTCCCCACGCGCCGGCGCGCGCGCCCGGTGAGCGCCGCGACCGCCTCGGGCCGCTCGTCCAGCTCGCGGAGCGCCACGGTCTCCGCGCCCGGCTCGCGCACCGCGCGCGGGGCCGTCATCCACCCCGGCGCGATCACGTGATCATCGAGCCACGCCCTGAGCTCATGGGGCTCCCAGGGGCGGTTCGCCACCTGCATGAAATGGAGCGCCCCGGCCAGGCTCGGGCTCGCGAGCATGCGCCCGCGCAGGGCGACGAACGATCGGGCCCTCCCGGCATCGGCGCGCGCGCGCCACCCGAGCCTCCTGCTCCGGCTCGCGAGGTCCGTCGGCGCGGCGCCGGGCATCGGGATCTTCAGGGAATTGCTCATGAGTTCCATGGGGTCTTCCGCCCCGCTGTGCGCCGCGGGGAGCGGCCGGCGGATCGGCGATGTGCGACGCGGTAAGCGCCCGGCGTGCCAGCCGCCGCGGAGGCCCGGAGCTCCTCGCGCGCGCGGGCGGCGCGCGCAGATACGGCATGTTCGCGCGCGCCGGCGGCGCCGCTGAGGCCTCGAAACCGCCGTCCGCCGAGCGCGGTTGCGGGGTCCAAGCCTCAGGGGGCCACCAGCGCGTCATCGACACCGCAGCTCGCTGGGCTTCATGGGCTCACCCCGGCGGCGCGGGCGCGCGCGCGTCCGATGCCGCGCCGCTCCGCTCCGGGTCGACAGCCTCCCTCGGACGATGTCGAACCCCAGACGGCGAGGGGGCGGGGCCCTTCTCCCCTTTTTACGTCCATGCTAATCGCATGTCTCCTCCGGCCAGGAACGGCTCGAGAGAGCTCACCACGGAGCACGACGCCTCCTGCTCCACGCGACGAAAGGACGACCATGACGCGAGAGTTGAGTGACGTGCAGGCGATCCAGAATGTCGTTGTCCGGATCGCTCACCACATCGATAAGCGGCGCTGGACCGAGCTCCGCGGCCTCTATGCCGACGTCGTGGTGGCCGATTTCACGTCGGTCTTCGGGGGCGAGCCGCAGGAGCAGAAGACGGACGATCTGCTCGCGGGCTGGAGCAAGTTTCACGACGCGATCGACGCATCACAACATTTCCTCGGCCCCCTCGACATCGAGGTGAAAGGAGAGCACGCCTCCGTGGAGTGCCATGTCCGCGCCCACCATCGGTTCGCGCGCGCGCCGGGCGGCGAGGACTGGCTGGTCGCGGGCCACTACCGCTATGAGCTCGCCAGGCACGCCGGCGGCTGGAAGATCTCCAAGGTCAGGTTCGAGGTGTCGTACCAGACCGGCAACACGAACATGTTCGAGGAAGCGCTCAGGTAAGGCCGCCGCGGGTCACCGCGGGTGTGGCGGCGCGATCGCCAGGCCGAGCGCGTGCGCCGCGCGCAGGGCCGCGACGCGGAGGTGGCCGTCCGGCAGGCGCTCTCGCCCCGCGACGAGCTCGATCAGCGGCACCCACGAGAGCCGCCGAGCGGCATCGGACCCCGGCGCGAGGTCGGGCACGGCGGCAGCCGAGGCGGGCGCGCCGGCCGAGGCTGGCGCCGCGGTGACCACGAAGGCGAGCGGCTGGACCAGCTCCGGGGTCAGCCCAGCCGAAGGGCGGTAGGCCCCGCCGAGCTCGACGGCCGCCCCCACCCGAACGCCGTACTCGGCCTGCAGCCGCTCGCGCACGAACTCCTCGGCGGCCGAAAGCGCGCTCACGCTCCGCGGCAGCCGCCACGCCGGCGCGACAAGGATGCCGCTGTTGCCGGAGAAGCTCTGGGCGGCCGGCAGATCGTCGTCGTCCACGCCGAGCACCACCTCCCCCGACGGCGCCCGCGCGAGCAGCGCCGCCGAGACCGTGAGCACCCCGAGCGGCCGAGGCACCACGTACTCCAGCTCCCGCGCGGCCACCACGCCGCCGTCTGCTGTGAGCTCCTCGAAGCGCGCCCGCCGCACCTCGAGGAACCCCGCGCTGGCGCTCGGTTCCACCCGCGAGAACCTCCGGCGGCTCGGGCGCCCGAGCAGCGCGGCGAGCGGCGTCGGCTGCACGGCGGCCACCCCGCCGTCGTCGTCGCCGGCGCCGGCACCGCCAGCGACGCCCGCGCCGGCCGCCGCGAGCGGGATCTCGTCGCCGATCCACGGCCCGAACGGCAGGCCGAAGCGCGCCAGCAGATCGTAGACGTTCAGCTCGAGCCGCGCGTCGGGCAGGCCGCCGACCTGCGCGGCGCGGAGGAGCTGGCGCGCCTCGATGGCGCGGATGCGCCCCGAGGTGCCGAACCCCGACACGTTCTCCGAGGGCGCGTTCACGAACGTGGGCTCGACCTCCACCAGCATCGAGCGCACCTCTTCGAGGATGCCGCCCGGCGACGGGTAGTACGTCGTGCCCGGGATCATGCGCTGGATCGCCGCCGCCCGCACCCCGGCCGCCCGCTCCAGCGCATGCTCGACCGTGTGCCCGACCGGGAACTCGGTCTGCACGACAGCGATCGGCTCGGCCAGATAGTCCGCCGGCCCGCTGCCGTCGAGCGGAGGTGTCTCCTCGCGGCAGGCGCGCGCGATCGGACGCGGATAGCTGGTCCGCGCCAGCACATACGCCGTCTCACCCGCGAAGAAGAACGGCACGATGTCCAGCGTGGGGTGCGGCCGCGCGGCCAGGTCGAACACCTGCCCTGTCGCCCGATCCTTGTGGTGCTCGATCCGCAAGAACTGCCGGGCGCCCTCCGCGGGCGCGAGCCGGAACGAGACCCCTTGACCGGCCTTCACCTTCTCTCCGACGATCAGGTAGTTCGTGGGCGGATAAGGCAGGCGCGCCCCCGTGGCGTCCCGGAGCTCGAAGCGACCGACGAACCTGTTCCGCACGATCCAGGGGTTGCGCAGCGGCGTCGACGACAGCACGCGCAGGCCGAGCCGCGCGAAGAGCGCCTCGAACTGCGCTTGAGAAAAATAGGTGTACTCCTCCTTGACCTCGGCCTCCCAGTCAGCGCGGTAATCCTTCCTCAACACGAACTCGACAGCATGCTTGTGGGCGAGCCGATACCGGCGCCACCCCGGGCGCGGCGCGGGGAGCGCGCCGGAGGGCTCGCGCGGGGCGCGCGCCAGCGGGAACCCCGGATCCGGCGAGAGCGAGCGAAACTCGCCCGCGAACCGCTCGAGCAGCGCCGCCGTCGAGGCGCTGCGGGGATCGCGGCCGTCGTCGCCGTCCTCGGCAGGCACGTCCAGAAACACCGTCTCCGGCCCGGGATCGACGAAGTCTCTGACCACGAGCACCCCGCCCGGAGAGAGCTGCTCCACCTGCGCCGCCAGCGCATCGGCGGCGTTCGCGTGGCGGTAGCCCCCGTACGAGGTGACGTGGTGGAGCACCGACGAGTCGAAGATCCCGTCGAGGCTCTCGGGCGGGAATACCGTCCTGGCGATGTCGCCCAGCTGAAAGCCCAGGTTCGTGTGCTGATGAGCGCGGCGCGCGAGCTCGACGACCGTCGGATCGATGTCGACGCCGATGACCTCGAGGCGCGGGTAGAGCTGGGCCAGCGCGGCGCTGCCCTGCCCCGAGCCCATGCCCATGTCGGCGACGCGGCCCTCGCACAGGAGGTGCGCTGCCGTGAGCGCGACCTTCTGGCGCATCGACGCGTCCATCGCCGACAGGTACCGCGCGTACGCGGACAGGTCGTCTCGCCGTTGATCTGCCTCGTATCCCGCCGGCGCGCGCGTCGTCATGGTGACGAGTGTACGCCGGGCGCGGGACGGGGGTCGACGGCGGCGTGCGCCCGGGAGAGCGCAGGCGCACGGGCGCGACGCGGCGGTCGCGGGGAACCGGAGAGAGAGAGAGCGCGCGCGCCGGGAAGCGGCGCGCCGGCCGCCTCAGGTGGCCGAGAGGCCCGGGAGCGGCGACTTGGACCGCAGGTTCGGATCGCCGAAGCCGGAGAAGTCCGTGACGCCCATCGCGTCGCACAGGCTGAGCAGCACGCGCTCGTGCCGCTCGCCGCTCTTGATGTACCGGCCGCCAGGGGCCGTCTTCAGATAGCCGCCTTCACCGCTCGCCAGGACGAACTTCATCTCGTTCTGGTTGTGGTTCGGCGAGTCGCCCATGTCGCGGCACCAGGCGACCAGCGTGTTGTCGAAGAGCGTCCCGGAGCCGTCGGCCTCCGGGATCGCCTTCAGCTTGTTGATGAGGTCGACGAACCGCTGCGACAGCCACTTCTCCAGCTTGATCAGGTCGAGGTGCGCCGGTGCGCCGGTGTGGATCATGGCGCCGTGCTCGTCGCCCTTCAGCCCGATGTCCGGGAGATCGACGTTCATGGCCTGATCCGAGCCCCACTGGATCGCGCCGACGCGGGTGATGTCGCACGCGAACGCGCCGACGAGGAGATCCATGTGGAGCAGGTTGGCCTGGAGCGGGTTCGCCGGATCGGTGGAGGGCTTCGTCGGCACGCTGCAGCCGCCGGTCTGGCCGGACGACGCGTTGGACAGCCGCTCCTCGACCTGCCGGATCGAGTCGATGTGCAGCTCCAGCTTGTACTTCTGCTCGGAGCCGAGGTTCCCCTCGAGCGCCTTGATCTCGTTCTTGAGGTGATCGAGGACGCTCTTGCGGCGGCGCAAGAGATCGTCTGACGACGTGTTCGACGGGATCGCCGAGCCGAACAGGGTGGAGTAGGCGGACGTCGGAGAGGCGATGCCCGGCAGGTTGTCCTTGCGATAGTACGGCGATTTCCCGCCGCTCACCGTGCTCTCAGCCCCGAGCAAGAGCGAGGGGATCTGCGTCTTCGTGCCGGCGGCGATCAGCTTGTCCGCGATGAACTGGTCGACGGAGATCAGCTTGGCGGGGTCGCTGAAGCCGAGCCCCGTCAGGGCGTCGGGCGCGCCGTGGTTGTTCCCCGGATTCCCGCTGGGGAGGCCGTCCACGAGCACGACGTGCTGCTTCACGTCCGCGAGCGGCGACGTCGACTCGCTGAACGTGGGGGTCTCGCCGGAGACGCTCGTGGGCTTCCAGATCGATGGCGCGGTCCCCATCGTGCAGAACAGAAGGAGCCGCTTGGGCTTCCGGCCGGGCGCCGCCTCGGCGATGGAGTCCAGGAATGGGTTGAACAAGAAGCCGGCCCCGACGCTGGCCCCCAGCCCCTTGAGGAAATCTCTACGACGATGGCTGCGCATGAACGACCCTCTCACGCTACCGATCTCGCGCCAACGGAGCTCGCCGCGACAGGCGCGTGGGGGCGCACCTGTCGCGGCGAGCGGCCTCGCGCCCTCGGTGTCAGGTCGCGGCGATGCCGGGGAGCGGCGACTTGCTGCCCAGAGCCGGATCCCCGAAGCCGGAGAAGTCCGTGACGCCCATCGCGTCGCACAGGCTGAGCAGCACGCGCTCGTGCCGCTCGCCGCTCTTGATGAACCGGCCGCCAGGGGCCGTCTTCAGATAGCCACCGTTGCCGCTCGCCAGGACGAACTTCATCTCGTTCTGGGTGTGGTTCGGCGCGTCGCCCATGTCACGGCACCAGGCGACCAGCGTGTTGTCGAGGAGCGTCCCGGAGCCGTCGGCCTCGGGCGTCGCCTTCAGCTTCTTGATGACGCCGACGAACTGCTGGTGCAGCCACTTCTCGAGCTTGATCAGGTCGAGGTGCGCAGGGGCGCCGGTGTGGATCATGCCGTTATGCTCCTCACCGCTGAGCCCGATCTCGCTCAGGTTCGCGTTCATCATCTGATCCGAGCCCCACTGGATCGAGGCGACGCGGGTGATATCGCACGCGAACGCGCCGACGATGATATCCAGATGAAGCTGGTTGGCCTTCAAGCCATTGGTCATGTCGCCGGTGGGCGTTCCCGGGACGGAGCAGGAGCCTGTCCCTCCTCCTCCTCCTCCTCCCGGGGTCATGGTGTTCGAGAGCCGCTGCTCGAGCTGGCGGATCGACTCGAGGTGCAGATCCAGCTTGTACTGCTGCTCCTTCCCCAGGTTCCCCTTCAGCGACGAGAGCTCTTTCGTGAGGTTGTCGAGGACGCTCTTGCGCCGCTTCAGCAGGGCCTCGGCGGCGCTGTTGTCGGTGCTGCCTTGGTTGTTGGACGGCGTGAAGCCCGTGAACACGGTCGAGTAGGCGGACGTGGGGGAGCCGATGGGCGACAGGTTGGTCCCCTTGTAGAACCCCGTCTTGCCGCCCTCGACGGCGGCGCCGAGCAGGAGCGAGGGGATGGGCGTCGACAGCCCGCTGCCCTTCAGCTTCTCGACGATGTACTGGTCGACCGAGATCAGCCCGTAGGGGCCGTTGCTGTAATAGCCCATCCCGGTGAGGCCGTCGGCGGACCCGTGGTTGTTGCTGGGGCTCCCGCTGGGGAGGCCGTCCAGCATCACGATGTGCTCCTTCACCTCCTCGAGCGGCGAGGTGGACTCGCTGAACGTGGGGGTCTCGCCGGAGACGCTCTTGGGCTTCCAGATCGAGGGGGCCGTCCCCATGGTGAAGAAGATCAGGAGCCGCTTCGGCTTCTTCCCGGGAGCCGCGTTGGCGATGGAATCATAGAAGGGAGAGAACAGAAGGCTGGCGCCCAGGCTGGCCCCGACACCCTTGAGAAACTTCCTACGACTGTGGCTGCGCATGACCGATCCTTTCACTCGCTACCGATCTGTTCTTGGGTTGCAGCCGTGGGGTCACGGACCTTGGACTCTGCGGGTGAAGTGCGGCGCGCGCGTCAGCGCGAGCCACACGCTCTTGAGGCGGAACTCGTCCGCCGCGGCGGCCTGCTGGACCGTCTCGTACGTGCAGCCGTCCTGCTCCCAGGTGCCGCCGAACGCGTAGTACGACCAGTAACGGACCATGCACGCCTTGACGTCCTCGCTCGCCGCGAGGTAGTCGGCCAGCTCGGTGACGCCGCTGAAATTGACGTCTCCACCGGTGGGCGGCTCGACGACCGTGCCGGTCACGTCGACGGGGATCCCGTTCTCATCGTTCCGCCACCGGCCGAACGTGTCGTAGTGCTCGAAGCCGACGCCGATCTTGTCGGTCAACTTGTGGCAGCCCGCGCAATATTCGGCCTTCGTGTGCTGCTCGACCATCTCGCGCGTGGTCGCCGGGGTCTCCAGGGGCTTGACGTTCGGATCCACGCCGGGCGGCGGGGGCTCGAGCGGCTGGCAGAGGAGCCGCGTGCGGACCATCTTGCCGCGCTGGGTCGGCGAGGACAGCTTCGCGCTGCCATGCCCCGTCAGGAAGCTGCCGTGGGCCAGGATGCCCCCGTCGCGCTGCCCCGGGGTGAGCGTCACCTTCGTCAGCTCGGTGCCCCCGGCGCCGTTGATGCCGTAGTGCGAACCGAGGCTGGCGTTGATGAACGTGTAGTCCGCCTGCAGGAGGTTGGCGAACGTGCCGTTCTGGTTGAACGCGGTGTCCACGACGAGCGCCTGCGTCTCGGCCATCATGTCCTTGCGCATGGCGTCCGTGAGATCGAAGACCGTGTTGTCCTTCACCGCGGTGACGAGGCGGTTCAGCTGGAGCCAGCCGCGCATGAACCGCATCATCTCCTTCTCGGCGAGCGGCCTTGTCGCCGAGTCCTCCAGCAGGCGCAGCGCGTGCTGGGCGATCTGCTCGCTGGTCAGGTTGGCGCCCTGGGCGGCGGCCGCGTCGGCGGCCTGCAGCAGCGCCTCGTCCGGCATGGTCCCGGTCAGCAAGTACGAGAGGTTGCTCGCGATCTCGTGCGGGGTGAGCTCATAGACGCCCGAGCCGCTCGCCTCGGTCCCGATCTCGTGGCGATAGAGGAAGTACGGCGACTGCAGCATGGCGCCCACGACCACCTTGGCGCCGTCCTCGAACGACTTCTCCGCCCCGAACAGCGCGTCGTAGGACGCGATGCGCTCGTCCGTGAGCTTGTCGCGGAACGCGCGGCGGCCGAAGTCGCGGATGAACTCGGTCCGGCAGCTCGCGTCCAGGGTCCTGCACGTCGTCGTGGTGATGCTGGCGAGCTTGTTCGTCACCGCCCAGTCGGCGGTCGTCTCGGCCCAATCCATGATCTGCTGGGCCGTCAGGTCGCGAATCACCAGCGCGTTCGCGTCGGCCGAGAACCCGAGCACCTGCGGATCGTTGAAGATGCTCGGAAGCGCGACGGACTGGTCCTTGAACAGATCGCGGACAGTGGCCTCGAATTGATCCACCGTCAGGCGACGCACCACGCGCGGGCCCGGGGTGCTCTTGTCCTCAACCTCGCACTCCGACACCTCCGGGATCTCCGGGGGCAGGTCCGGCGGATCGCCGGGGCCGCCGCCGTCGCCGCCGCTGCTGCTACTGCCGTTGCCGCTGCCGTCGCTGCTGCCGCCGCTACTGGTCTCGGAGGGCGTCCCGTCGGGATTTCCGAGGTTGCCCAGGCAACCGAGCGGGCCGGCGAGGAGAAGCGCCACTGCGGAGTAGCGGCGACACGCTTTCGCCGAAACTAAGCTATTAAGCGTGCTCATCATTGCTTGAGAAAAGCTGATGTCTCTCATGTTGTCAAGCCCCGATCAAGCGGTGTCGCCTCGATAATCCATGCGCATACCCGCGCGCTTCAATGGCCTGTCACCGAATCGTCCGCGTAATTTATGTTGTTTACGTTGATTGCGTTGGCCGCGTTCGAATCGTTTTCAGCGTCGTTTTCAGCGTCTTTGCCCTGTCTGCTCGCCTGTATGCGTCATGGTGGGCCCTTGGTGGCTCTCCCCGGAGCGACGTCGAGTTCGACGCTCCGCGTTGAGCCGACTCACGGTGTCACCCGCCACGCCAGAGAGCTCGACCTCCCACCGGATCCGAGGTCGAACCGGAGCCGCTGGATCGCCGGGCGCGTTTCGACCTCAGGGCTCTGGGCGAGCCGCTGGGCAAGGCCTTCGTCGTCCATGAGCGTCGAGAAGCGATCCACAGCCGGCGATAAAGCAACCCGCGTGCCGAGTGTTCTCGCGGGGTTACCTGGCGCCGCTGTGCCCGGTTTCTGGATTTTTTCGAAGGTTGCGAGGGGTGGACGCCGAGGGGTCCAGGAAGGGCGATCCACCGCATCCGCGATCCATCCGTGCGCCGCTGCAACCGGGCCCCCAGGGCCAGCCGCGTCAGCCCTTGGACCAGGCGCTTATCGAGCGATAGCTCGCGACGGACTCCTCGATGACCTCCAGGGCGCGGTTCCTGTCGTACATCGTATCTACCTCTGCGAGCTTGTTCTCGAGCGTCTTGTAGTCGATGAAGAACCGCATGAGCTCCTTGGTCACGTGCGGCGGCAGCTCCTCGTGGGTCAGGTAATGGGCCACGGAGGGGTCGTCGACGGCGACCGCGATGATCTTGTCGTCGACGCCCTTGTCGTCGCGCATGAAGAAGCCGCCGATGGCGCGCGCCCTCACGATCGTGAGCGGCACCACGGGCTCCTGCATGATGACGAGGACGTCGAGAGGGTCGCCGTCGCCCGCGTGCGTCTGAGGGATGAAGCCGTAATTGGCCGGGTAGTGCACTGACGAGTAGAGCACGCGGTCGAGCATCAAGAGCCCGGTCTTCTTGTCGAGCTCATACTTGCACTTCGATCCTTTCGGGATCTCGATCACCACCGGGAAGAAGTCGTGTCGGCTGTCGGGGAGCAAGATGTCGTGGAGCGGATGGGTCATTGAATCGTCCTGGGCTTTCGCCCCCGCCCGGGAGGCGGGCGAGGGGCGCACAGGATACCAGGAGTTCGATTCGGTGAGATCGGGGTCCAGACACCCCCGCATTCCCGCTCTGGAACGAGATGAGCCACGCCGCCGCCGGGGCCCTCCAGGCGCGGGGCGGCGGGGGCGCAGGACCGACGTTGGCGAGCATGGGCAAGGGCGGTCGCTCGTGCGATGAGCTAGCGCGAAGCCGCCGGGGCAGACTCGCCGGCGGATCTCCGGATACCAAGTGCGCTTCCCATGAGACCGTTCCCCACACGCGCCCCAGCGGCGCGACCAGAGCGAGCGCCCGCGCTGCGACGCAAGGCGCCCAGGGCGCTGGTGGTCCTCGCCCTGGGCGCGGCCCTCGGCGGCCCCCCTGCGGCAGCGGCGCGCGCGGCGGACGCGCCGTCGGCCAGGCCGCCCTCGCCCGTCGCGAGCGCGCAGGCCGGGGCGCCTCCCGACGACAGCGCCTCGGTGGCCGCCGCCCCCCCGGCCGAGGGCCGACCCGTGGTCTCGCCGGTGCAGCGCCCGGGCGAGCGCGACGTCCGCGATGTCCAACAACGCGCTTGCTCCTTCACGCTGCCCGTCTGCGTGCACGCGCCCGCGGACGTCCCCGGCGCCGCCCTCCTCGAGAGCCTCACCCACCTCGAGACCGCGATGCGGACCTACGACGCGCTCGGTCTGCCGCGCCCGCTCCCCGATGGCGCGCGGGGCGGCGGCCCATCGTACGATCTCTACCTGGAGCGCGGCCCGCGCCGCGGCCCGATGCGCGTGGGGCACGACCTGCGGGCGCTCGGGGAGCGGTTCGACGCCGCGAGCGCGTTCGCCATCATCGCAGCGCCGGGGCGCGGCGGCGGGTGCGCGAGCGCGTCCGACGCGGCCTACGCGCTCGGAGCCGCCGTCGCCATGCGCCTCGACGCCGGGGCGGAGGAGGGCGCGATCGCCATGACGGCGAGCTACCTCGCCGCGATCGCGGCGCCCTGCGCGGCCGAGGAGCTCGCCGCGGTCGACGCCTTCCAGCGGGCGCCCGAGCGGGCGCTCACCGGCGCGGCGCTCGGCGCGCTCGACGGCGGCCTGCTCTTTCCGTGGTTCCTCGACGACGCGTACGGCACCGGGACGCCGGCGCAGGTCGCGACGTCGCTGCTCGCCATCGCGGCGCAGTCCACGCCCGCGGGCGCGGCGCGCTTCCACGCCGAGCCCGACACCTTCGATGCGCTCCGGGCGTCCCTGCGATCCCGCGGCGAGGAGCTCGACGACCTGCTCCTCGAGTTCGCCATCGCGCGAGCGTTCCTGGGCAGCCGCAGCGACGGCGCGCACCTCTCCGACGCCGAGCGCTTCGGCGATTTCGGCCGGGTTCGCTTCGAGTGGTCGCTGCCCTACGCCACGCTCCCGCGGCGGGTCGCGCCCCTGCGCCCGATCGAGCCGACCGGCGCGACGTACCTCTGGCTCGATCTCTCGGCGGAGAACGCGGCCGCTAGGCCGGATCTCGAGACGGCCGAGATCACCTTCGTGGCCGACTGGGAGCTGCCCGCGCTGTTCCGCTGGGCGATCGTGAAGGTCGACGCGCACGGCGCCGAGGCGGGCCGCGTCGACGTGGCCGGCGTCTTCGGCAGCAGCCGCGCGCAGCGCACGGTGGTGGGGCTCGACGGGCTCTCGGGGCTGCTCGTCGTGGGCGTCAACGCGGGGAGCATGATCCGGAGCCTCCCGTTCGATCCCGACGACGCGCCGTTCATGCCGCACGCGTACACGGTCTGGCTCTCCAGGTAGGCGCCGCGCCGACCGGCGCTCCCGCCGGGCGCCAGCGGGCGGCCTGCGCAGGCCGCGGCAGGCGCGTCACGCCCTCGCCTCGGCTCCTCGCGCGATCAGGTGCTGCGCGAACCACTCGCCGGCGAGCCGGGCGACCGCCGCGAGCGCGCCCGGCTCCTCGAACAGGTGCGTCGCGGAAGGCACGACGGCGAGGCGGCGCGGGCCCGCGAGGTCGTCGAGGGCAGCCTGGTTCAGCGCCAGCACCTCGGTGTCCGCGCTGCCCACGATGAGCAGCGTCGGCGCGCGGACCATCGCCAGGGCCGCGCCCGCGAGGTCGGGCCTGCCGCCGCGCGACACGACGGCGCCCACGGCGCGCGGCCGCGCCGCCGCGGCGATGAGCGCGGCCGCCGCGCCGGTGCTCGCGCCGAAGTAGCCGACCGCGAGGTGACGGAGCTCGGGTCGCGCGAGCGCCCAGTCCGTCGCCCCGATCAGCCGCCGCGCGAGCAGATCGACGTCGAAGCGGAGGTGGGCGCTCCGGCGATCTTCCGCCTCCTCCTCGTCGGTGAGCAGGTCGAAGAGCAGCGTGGCCAGCCCCCACCGCCAGAGCGCCTCCGCGACCGAGCGGTTGCGAGGGCTCCTGCGGCTGCTGCCGCTGCCGTGCGCGAAGATCACGAGGCCGCCCGCCCTCTCCGGGATCGCCAGGTCCCCGGGGAGCGCCGCCGTCCCTGCCTCGACGAAGAGGGGCCGCTCCGCCCCTTCCGGCCTCGGGACCTCGCGCCGCGCCTCGGCGAGCAGCGTGGCGACGACGTCGTCCGACGTCTGCGAGAAATCCTCGTAGTAGGCGCCGATCGCCTGGAGGCCCGGGTCCTCCTCGATGCAAGCGATGCCGTCGACCTCGCGGCTGAGCGACGACAGGCTCGACGGCGCGGCGACCGGCGCGGCGAGCACGAGCCGCCTCGGCGAGCGCTTGCGCAGGTCGCGCAGCGCGGCCCGCACGGTCCCGCCGGTCGCGATGCCGTCGTCCACGACGATCACCGTCCGCCCCTCGACGCGGGGCATCGGCCTGTCGCCCCGGAACCGGCGCACCCCGCGCTCCACCTCGGCGGCCTGCCGCTCCGCGATCTCGGCGAGCTCCGCCTCGGAGATCCCCAGCAGGGCGACGAGGCCCCGATCGATGTACACCTCGCCCCCCTCGGCGATCGCGCCCACGCCGAGCTCCGGCTGCCCGGGTGCGCCGAGCTTGCGCACGATCCACACATCGAGCGGCGCGCCCAGGGCGCGCGCCACCTCGTAGCCCACCTCGACGCCGCCGCGCGGCAGGGCGAGCACGAGCGGCGCCTCGCTCCTGTACCCCGAGAGCAGCTGCGCGAGCCTGCGCCCGGCGTCCCTGCGATCCTCGAACAGCTTCGCTCGCCCCATCGCCCCCTCCCCTCACGTCCCCTCCTGCGACCCCTTCAAGAGCGGTGCCGCGGGGCGCGCGCGGCGCGGGCTCGGCCGCGCGCGACGTGACGAGAGGCGGGGGTTGACCGCGATACGGGCAAGGCCGCGCCCGTCACCGCCCCATCAACCGAACAGGCTCCACTCGTCCTCGATGAGCGAGAGCGCGTTGATCAGCTCGACCGCGAGCTCGCGCTCGAGCCACTCGTCGATGCGCTGGCCCGCGGCGATCGCGCTGAAGCCCGCGCGTGGGATGCGCTTCGCGAGGTGCGAGAGGCACGAGCCGGTCCGATCGAGGCGCGCGACCCAATCGGTGTCGCGATAGGCATATCTGGCCTGGTGGAACAGCGAGTCGCTGAGCGCCGAGATCCTGTCGCGCACGACGTCGGCGGGCTCGGCGCGGGACGCGATCGCCTCGCGCACCTCGCTGATCGCGCGCAGCACGAGGCAGACCGGCGCGCCCGGATGGAACGAGGTGCGCTTCGGTGAGAACGTCAGCCCGTCGAGCGCAAGGAAGTACCAGGCCTGCGGCGAGGACACGCGATAGAGGAATGCGGCGTTGCAGGCGTCGGCCGCCCTCATCGCGATCTGCCAGGCGCCTTGCTCGTCGATGCCGTCCTGCTCCGCGGGCATCCCGTCGATGCGCTCGATCCCGGCGCCGCTGGCGAGCGGGTCGGCCCACGCCATGACCAGGACCGAGGTCGCGCACGACCAGCTGCACAGGAGGCGCGCGCTCGCCTCCGCGGACACGCGCCCGCTCGGCGCGATCCAGACGAAGCGCCCCTCCTTGAGATCGGCGCGGTACTCGTGGAGCGCGGCGCCGTGGCCTTCGAGCTGCTGGAAGAGCTCCTCCCCCCGCGCCGCCCAGCGCTGGGCGAGGGCCTCCTCGGCGCTCTCGGACGGCGTGTCGTCCCAGTCGAGCTCAGGCGGCCGAGGCGGCGAGAACTCCGCGTCGTCCGCTCCGCTCTTCGCCTTCGCGTTCCGGGGTCGGCGCTTCGGCGGCGTGGCGCTGGCCTGCTCGCCGGCGCGCGCTCTCGGGGGACGCATCCTCGGCGCCGCCGGTGGCTCGGCCGCCGCGCGCTTCCCCGGCGCTGCCGGTCGCTTCGCGACGGCGGCCTCCACGAGCGAGGTCGCGCCCTTCGCCTTCCTGGGCCTGGCGCGCGAGCTTGCGGGCGCCCGCTCCTGCCCGTCGCGCAGCGCGGCCGGCGGGCCCGCCTTCGCGCCCGCCTTGCCATGACGCCGCGCGCGCGCGGATCCGCTCGATGCCTTGACGGTGCGCCTGGGTTCGGCCGATGTCCCTCGACCGCGCGGTTTGGGCATTGCGACAGGCTATCACGAGCTCGAAGCGCGATATCGATGGAGGCGCCCCGGGAAACGCACATGGTGAGCCGAGCGCCACATCGCTCGGAGCGCAGGTCCTGGGGCCCGGAGCCGGAGCGCGCGCCGCCGAAACGCGCGTGTCGCGCGTGTTCAGGTCGTGTTCAGTTCGCTTCGCTGAGGGCGCGCCGAACTACCTTCTTGAATTTCGCGAGCGGCTGGGCTCCGCTGACCAGGTAACCGTTGATCACGAACCCGGGAGTCCCGGTGATGCCGGCGCTTCGCGCGGCCTGCGCGTCGGCCTCGACGGCGGCGCGATGGGTGTGCTCGTCGAGCGCCTTTGCGAAGCGCGCCGCGTCGAGCCCGAGGCTCTTGGCGTGCTGCTCCAGGGCCGCGCGGTCGAGGTTCGAGGCGTCGCTCGCCTTGAAGAGCAGGTCGTGCATCTTCCAGAAGCCGGCCGGCCCTTTCTGCGCGAGCGCTTCCATGGCCGCTTCGGCGGCCAGCTGCGCCTCCGGGTGGAAGGGGAGCGGCAGGTGGCGGTAGACGACACGGACCTTGCCCGGGAACGCCTTGATGAGCTCGTCCATCGTGGCGGCGGCGCGCGCGCAGAAAGGGCACTGGAAGTCGGAGAACGCCTGGATGACCACCTTGCCCGCGGCCGCGCCCTTGCTGGGGTGGCCCTTGGGCACCGGCGGCACGGACACCTTCGGCGGCGGCGCCGGCGGGACCGCCTGCTTCTGGATGGCCTCGTACACCTTCGCGCGCGGCGTCCCGGCCACGACCATCGCCTCCGCCTTGGCGATCTCCTCGTCGATGATCGCCTGGAACTTCTCGATCGGCTGCGCGCCGACGAGGCTTCGGCCATTGATGAAGAAGTGCGGGGTCCCCTGGGCGCCGAGATCGTCGGCGAGATCCACGTCGGCCTCGATCTTGGCGGCGTGCTTGTGCGAGGCGACGGCGCGCTTCACCGCGTCGACGTTCAGCCGGAGGTCCGCGGCGACGGCCTCGAGGGCGGCGTCGTCGAGGGCGGCCTCACCGGCGAGGAGGCGATCGTTGGCCTGCCAGAAGGCGTCGTTTCCCTTCTGGGCGCGGGCCTCGCGCGCGAGCTCTGCAGCGGGCTCGGCCCGGGGGTGGAACGGGAGCGGGTGGTCCTTCCAGACGACACGCAGCTTGTCGCCGTACTGCGCCCTGAGCTTCTCGACCGTCGGCGTGACCCGCCTGCAGAACGGACACTGATAGTCGCTGAACAGCACCATCGTCACGAGCGCCGTGTCCGCGCCGCGCACGGGCGAGTCCCCGACGGGCACGAGGTGCACCACGCCGCCGTCGCCTTCCTCTTCGGCGTCGTCGGGCTCCTCGGCGGGAGGAGCGAAGTTCTTCTTCGCGAGCGCCGCGTAGATCTTCTCCGGCGGCGTCCCCTCGGCGCGGAGCGCCTGCGCCGCGGCGAGCTGCGCGTCGATGATCTCGGCGAACCGCTCCGCCGGCTGCGCGCCGACGAGGAGGACGCCGTTGATGAACGACGCCGGCGTGCCGTTCACGCCGAGCCGCCCGGCGAGCGCCATGTCCGCGTCGACCTTCTGCGACGCCCTGCTCTGCTGGACGAGCTGCTGGATCTGGCCGGGGGTCACGCCGGCCCGCCGGAGCGCGTTGGCCTGGACCTCCGGCGAGAGCCGCTCGTCGGCCGTGAAGATGGCGTCGTGAAACGCCCAGAAGGCCTTGGGACCCGCGTGCGCGAACACCGCCATCGCGGCCTCGGCCGTCGGCCGAGCCTGCTTGTGGAAGGCGAGCGGGAAGTTCTTCCACACGACCCGCAGCCGCTCCGCGCCGTACCGCTGCTCCAGCTGCCTCAGCGTGCCGCCCAGGTGCTTGCAGAAGGGACACTCGAAATCGGAGAACACGACGATCGTCACGGGCGCGAGCCGGCCGCCGCGCGCCGGATCCGCGCGGGTCACCGGCACAGGACCGGGGTCGCCGTCCGCGACCATCACCTCGTCATCGAACGTCGCTCCCGGATCAGCGGCTGGGCCCGGCTGCCGCGCAGGGGCGCCGCTGCTCTTCGCCTGCGAAGCGTCTGGAGGGTGCGGCGGCAGCGCGGAGCTGCAAGCCAGGGCGAACAGCAACGAGAGCCAGGCGACGGCGGCGATGGCGCGGCGAGACATCGCGCGAGTGTACTCCGGTTCCGCGATGACGCCTTCGCCGCGCGGGCGTCGCTGTGCCCAGCGCGGAACGCCTCGCCGCGCCGCCAGGCGCGATTGACGCCCTCGCCGCCTTCGGCCATGACGGGCGCGGCGCGCCGCTCTGCCGCGCCAGAAGAGCGCACCGGAAAGCCATGGAGAAGGTCTACAGCGCCGCCCGCGTCCAGCCGGAAGAGCACAGGGACGTCCTCGCGCAGCTCTGGAAAGAGAACCTCGCCCACGGCGAGGTGTCGCAGGAGCTCGTGGAGCGGCGGATGCGCTGGTTCCAGGAGCAGAACCCGGCCGGCCCCCCGCGGACCTGGATGGGCTTTCACGGACCGGAGCGGGAGATCATCGGGAGCGGCTCGTTCTACCCGCGCGACCTGGTCGTCGACGGGCGCAAGCTCAAGGCCGGCGTCCTCGGCGACTTCGGCGTCACCAAGGCGCACCGCATCGCGGGGGCCGCCATGAGCATCCAGCGAGAGCTCGCGAGGGGCTGCCGCGACGCCGGGGTCGATTTCGTGTTCGGCTTCCCCAACAAGGCCTCATTCCCGATCTTCCAGCGCGCCGGCTACAAGAAGATCGCCGATTCCATCATCTGGGTCCGGCCCCTCATGGCCGCGTACAAGCTGAACGAGCTCGCGGCCTCGTCGGCCGGCGAGCAGCGGAGCACCGTGAGCGCGGTGGTGCAGCGGGTCGCCGAGCGGGCCGCGTCGGCGGTCCCCCACCCTCGCTGGCGCGCGCTCTGGGAGGCGGCGGAGCCGGGCGCCCCGCCCGCCCCGCTCGCGCAGGCGCTGTCGACCGCGGCGGAGCGCGCCGTCCAGCGGGCGACGGTGAAGCCGGACAACCTCCTGGTCCGGGCCGCGGGCAGCGCCCTCGACGCCTCGATGGCGCTCCGGGACACCGCCGCGCTGCTCGCGAAGGGGAGCCGCGTGCGCACCGAGCTCGTGGACGCCGCCGATCACCGCTTCGACGGGCTGTGGTCGCGGGCGAAGCCCTGGCCGGTCGTCGGCGAGCGGAGCGCCCAGTTCCTGAACTGGCGCTATGCGCAGCTCGGCAACGTCCGATACCGCTTCTTCTGCATGCTCGACCGGCACGACGGGCGGCTGCTCGGCTACGCCGTCTACTCGGTGCGGAACAACAAGGTCGAGATCAGCGACCTGTTCAGCGAGGACAACGGCCCCACGTTCGACGCCCTGCTGCTCGAGTTCTGCCGGGCGATGCGGCGGGAGGGGCACGTCTCCGTGGGCATGCTCCTCGTGACGCCCCCTTCGTTCAGCGCCCGCCTGCGGGCGCTCGGGTTCTTCTCCCGCCCCCACCCGCCGAACGTCGGCTCGCGGTGGCTCATCGTCCACCTCGATCCCGCCTTCCCCGACGAGCTGCGGCGCGTGCTGCTCGACGCGGAGAGCTGGTTCATGACCGACGGCGAGCTCGACGTCTGAGCGCCCGGGCTCCCGCCTCCCGGGGGATCCCACCGATCCGCTGGACCACCTCCTCCCGCCGGTTACCCTTGCCTCTCCATGGATAACGAGGCGCCGGCCCTGTCCATCGCGCGGCTGCGCTCCGTCTGGGATGCGGAGGTAGGCCCCTCCGCGCGCCGCGCGCTCACCGCGGCCGCTTGCGCAGGGCTGTTCGGCGCGGCGCACGTGGCGCGCGTGGGGTCGCCGCTCGCCCGCGGGCTCGCCGGCGCCGGGCTCGCGCTGCTGCTCGCGGCGATCGCCGCGCGGGCCATCGTCGTGCGCCGCCGGCGCGGCGACGCCCGGCGCACGGTGCGCGAGATCATCGGCCGCACGGACGAGGCGCTCGGCGCCGCCACCCTGCGGGCGCTCACGCTCGCGGATCGCGCCGCGGCCGACGATCGCGTCGGCTCGCCGGAGCTCGCCGGCCTTCACCTCCGGCGGCTGCTCGGCCGCGCCTCGCAGGCGCGCGTCGTCGAGCGCGCGCGCCAGGCGGCGACGCGGTGGGCGAGCGCGGGCCTCGCCCTCGGCGCGGCGGCGCTCGCGGCGGCGGCGATCGAGCCGTCGCGCGTCGTCGAGGGGCTCGATGTCCTCGCCGCCCGCCGCGGCGAGGCTCCCCTCGATCTGCCGTGGATCGAGGAGGTCGAGATGACGGCCGCGCCGCCCGATTACCTGCACCAGGGCGCGGAGGAGCTCCTGCCGTTCGCCCCGACGATGCAGCCCCGAGGGACCGTGATCACGGTGCGCGGCCGCCCCGTCCGCGCGGGGCGCGCGCTCGTGCTGACGGACGGCGGCGCCGAGGTGCCGTTCGTCGACGACGGCAAGGGCAGCGTGGTCGCCCGCTGGACGCTCGGCGACTCGACGACCCTCCAGGCGGCCGCGCGCTTCGGGCAGGTGCGCGTCCGGCAGGCCGACGCGCAGCGCGTCGTGTCGATCCCGGACGACGCGCCGCGCGTCACGCTCGAGGGCGCGCCCCGCACGGTGAAGCTCCTCGACGAGCCCAGCATCCCGCTCCGCTACGAGATCACCGACGATCACGGCCTGCGCGAGGTCGATCTCGTCCTGCGCGCCGGAGCGAAGGAGGAGCGGCGGGTGCTCTCGCGGCCGGCGGCGGACGCGAAGGTCGATCGCGGAGGCTACGAGCTCCGGGCGCGCGATCCCTTCTTCCGCAGGACGTACGTGCCCGTCGAGGTGCGGATCGAGGCGCGGGACAACGATCCGATCGAGGGCCCGAAGTGGGGCAGGAGCGAGGCCATCCTGGTCGTCCCGCCGCAGGTGGGCGAGCCCGAGGCGCGGCGCTACGCCGCGCTCGTGAAGGCGCGCGACGCCCTCACCGATCTGCTCGCCGACCGCATCGGCCAGAGGACGCCGGAGGCGGGCGGCGCCGCGGCGCACGCGGCACACGCGGCACACGAGGCCGAGGTGCAAGCGACGGCCAAGGCGGCGGTCGAGGCGGCGCTCGCCGCGGATCACGGCGGGCTGCGGGTGCGGGGGCGCATCGCGTCGCTCGCCCGAGGTCAGCTGGCCCGGCTCGACGCGGCGCTCGCCGCCGAGCGGAGGTCGACGACCCGCGCGGCGCACCAGGAGCTGCTCGACGAGACCGAGGGCGCGCTGCTCGCGTTCGACGCCGGCCTGCGCGGCCTGGGCCACCGCGACGCGCGGGCCGTCGCGCAGCGGCTCGCCGACGTCGCGGACGAGGCGGCGGCGGCGGCCGAGCTCCTGGGCAACGGCGACCGCGAGGGCGGCGAGGTCCGCCTGGAGGCGGCCGTCACGGTGCTGGGCGGCGGCGGGGTCGAGCTCGGCAAGCTCGGCGAGCTCGGCCTCGACCTCGGCGAGATCGTCGCGAACGACCTGCGCCGGATCGCGCGCGCCCGAGGCGCCAGCGACTGGCTGCACGCCGAGCTTTCGGCGCGCGACCTCGCGGCGCGGCTCAGGCGGCCGGAGCCTTCGTTCGGCGGCGGCGGCCGCGGCGGGGTGGAGTCGGGCGCGCCGCGCGGCCCTGACCCCGGGGACGCGTCGAACGCCGACGAGAGCGTCGCCCAGAGCGAGCGGGATCTCGAGGAGCTCGCGCGCGATCACGCCGCCGAGACGAACGCGGTCGCCGAGGAGCTCTCGCGCGCGTCGCGGCCCGAGGACATCGCGGCGCTCCGGGAGGAGGCGAAGAAGCACGCGGAGGCGATCCGAGAGGCCGTGCGGGACCTGCCGCAGCCGGGCGCGGCGCCGGGCTCGGCCGAGTCCGCCGCGGCGGCTGGCAGGGAGCAGGCCGAGGCGATGGCCGGCGCGCTGGAGCAGGGCCGCCCCGAGGAAGCGGTGACGAGCGGCCGGGGCGCGATGCGCTCGCTGGGCGACGCGAAGCGGCTCGGCGCGCAGGCCGGCGGCTTCTTCCCCGAGGAGCGCGCCGCTCGCGAGGCCGGCGAGGCGCAGCAGGCGCTCGCCGAGGAGCTGGCCTGGGCCGAGGAGGCGCTGCGCAAGCTGCGGCAGGCGGCGGCAGAGCGAGCGCGGGACGGCCTCGGAAAGTCGAGCCAGCGCGAGGGGTCGCTCGCCGACCGCGCGCGCGATCTCCGCAAGCGGGGCGAGCGCGGCGACGGCCGCATGCCCGAGGAGATGCTCGATCGCCTCGACGAGGCCGAGCAGGCGATGCGCGACGCCCAGCGCGCCCTCGCCGAGGGGGACGGCGAGGGCGGCAACGAGCGCCAGCGCGACGCGCAGCGGCTGCTCGAGATGTCGCGCAGCGAGGACCAGGGTCAGGACGGCGACGCCGAGTCGGAAGGGGATCGGAACATGGCGAGGAAGGCCGACATCCCGGACAAGGACAAGCACAAGGGCCCCGAGGAGTTCCGCCGTCGCGTGCTCGAGGGGCTCGGGGGGACCTCGGAGCCGCGGCTGCGAGAGGCGGTCAAGCGTTACGCGGAGGGGCTCCTGAAATGACGCGCACAGGCGGTGGGGCAGCCACGGCCCGGCGCGGGGCGACGGCGATCGCGAGGCGCGGCCTCCGGGCGGCGATCCTCGCCGGGCTCGCGACGGCGTCGGCGACCGCGTCCGGACGCCTCACGGTCGGCGATCTCGACCGCGCGGCGCGGGCGCGGGCCGCGATCCTGGAGATCGACGTCCCCGCGGCGCGGGACGCCCTGAAGGACGCGGATCCGGCCGACCTCGCGCTCGCGCTCGAGCGCGGCCGCCTCGCCATCTACGAGGGCGACTGCGACGCCGCCTCGGCGATCCTCGCGCGCCCCGATCTCGCGGCGACGGCCGAGGGCGCGGCGCTCGGGGACATCGCGCGCGGCTGCGCCCGGGCCACCGCGGCGACGGTCGTCGTGAACGACGAGGAGCGCGGCGTCTGGGTGCGGCTCCAGGACGACGACGATCGCGCGCTCGTGCCGTTCCTCGTCGACGTCGCGGCGAGGACGCGCGACGTGCTCGCGAAGGACCTCGGCGTCGAGCTCCTCCGGCCGCTGCGGATCGATCTCGTCCGCGATCAGTTCACGCTCTCCGCGATGACGGGGCTGCCCGAGGAGGCGGCGCGGACGACGGGCACGGTCGCCATCGCCAAGTGGGGGCGGGTGACGATGCTCTCGCCGCGCGCCACGCCGAACGGCTACCCCTGGCTGGACACGCTCGCGCACGAGATAACGCACCTCGCTCTGTCCCGCGGGACGCGCGACAACGCCCCGCTGTGGCTGCAGGAGGGCGTGGCCAAGCGCGAGGAGGTCCGCTGGCGCGAGCCCGACCCGCTGGACGACGTGCCGTCCGCGGACGCGATCGCCTTCCTGGGCATCCAGAGGGGCCTCGGGCGGCCGCTCGACAAGATCGGCCCCTCGATCGCGATGCTCCCGAGCGCGGAGGAGGCCGCGGTCGTGTTCGCCGAGGTCGCGAGCTTCATCCGTTACTGGACGAGGGAGGCGGGCGACACGGCGCTGCCGCAGCTCCTGCGCCGGCTCAAGGACGCGAGCAGCGACGCGGACCTCGAGCGGGCGATCGCCGAGATCTCCGGCGCGGACCTCGCGGCCTGGGACAAGCGCTGGCGCGCCTACCTCGCCAGCGTGCCGGCCGACGTGCCGCCCGACCTCGCGCCCGGCGCCGACATGCCGCACCGGCAGGAGGTGAGCAAGCGGGTGCGGCTCGGCCAGCTGCTCCATGACCGCGGCCACCACGCCGCCGCCGCGGTCCAGCACGCGCGCGCGCAGGCGCTCGCGCCGCACGAGCCGGCGGTGCGCTGCTTCCTCGCCGCCGCCCTGCTGGCGTCGGGCGAGCGCGCGAGCGCCTCGCCCCTCGTCGAGCGGGTCGAGGACGTGCACAGCCGCTACGGCCGGTGGTGGTCGCTGCACGGGCTGCTCCACGGAGGCCCCGACGGGGACCGCGCCTTCTCGGCGGGCACGGCGCTCGATCCGCTGGACCCCGACGTGGCCTGCGAGGAGAAGCTGCCGCCCGATCTCCCCGGCGACCCCCTCCGTTCGGCCCTGTGCGAGGCCGCGCGCCGCAGGGCGCGCTAGCCCGTCGCCTCCGAGATCCAAAAAAAGACGGCGAGCCGAGGAAATAGCGCCGCTCGACGCAATGGCGCGCGAGCGGCGGTTTGTTCGCGAGCGCGCCCGCTCCGGATTCCGTCGCGCCGGAGCGCGCTCCTACGGTGCGCGGGATGCCGAACCCTGGTCGCATCCCCTTGATGATCGCGCTGGGCCTCGCCCTGCCGGCCCCGGCCTACGCCCACGGCGCGCAGCGCGCGCCAGAGCCGCATGTGCACAGCGAGTTCAGCGCGTCCTCCGTGATGGCATTTGGCCTGACACCCACGGCGGGCATCGGCATCTCGCCCGCTGCCGCTCTCCGCTGGTCCGACCTGTCCCTGTCGCTCGAGGCGCGGGCGATCGTCGCGCTGGGCGGCCCTGCGAGCGATCTGCCGAGCGCCGGGCCGCGGCGCATCAGCGCCGGGCTGGGGGTCATGTCGCTCTGCAGGCACCGGGACGGCGTCTTCCTGTGCAACGTCTTCCAGCTCGGCGCTGTCCGCGCGCCCGTCCCGGAGAGCATCACCCAGACGGAAGGCGGCGTCCTCTGGCTGCTCACCTCCGGCGCGCGCGGCGGCGCCGAGTGGCGCATCGCGCGGTACCTCCAGCTGCGCAGCTTCCTCGAGCTGCACCTCGTCCTGGCGCGCCCTCTGCTCTCGGCCGGCCCGGCCGCGAGGTGGAAGACCTCCGCCGTCGCGGCGATCGCCGGGATCGGCCTGACGTTCCCGGTGGACCCGGGGTGAGGAGGGTCGCGCCTGCGCGCCGTGACCCACGCCCCGCGCCTCCTCGGGCCTCGCGCGGCGCGGGCGTCGTGCCGGAGGAGGTCGTGCGCTCCGCGCGGCCTCAGTGCTTCGCGCGGAGCGCGCGCGCCAGGGTGTTCCTGCCGACGCCGAGCCGCTTCGCCGCTTCCGTCTTGTTCCCCTCGCACGCCCGGACCATCGCCTCGACGTAGCGCCGCGTCACCTCGTCGAGGGTGAGCCCGAGCGGCAGCGCGACCCGCGCGTCGCCCTCGGGCGCCGCTGCGGCGTGCGGCGGGGCGCCTTCGCCCCGCCGCGTCGGGAGGTGCCCCGCGGAGATGCGGCCGTCCGGCGCGAGGGCGATGGCGCTCTCGACCCAGTGCTCGAGCTCGCGCACGTTGCCTGGCCACGTGTGGGCGCGGAGGTGGCGGAGCGCGTCCGGATCGAAGCGCGGCGGCGGCCTGCCGTACCTCGTCGCGTAGACGTCCGCGAAGTGCCGGGCCAGCGTCTCGACGTCGTCGGGGCCGCGCTCGCGCAGGGCCGGCAGATCGATCTCGACGACGCGCGCGCGGTAGTAGAGGTCCTTCCGGAAGCGTCCGTCGGCGACCGCGCGCTCGAGGTCGCAGTGCGTGGCGCACACGACGCGCACGTCGGCGCGGAGCGACTGGCGACCGCCGACGCGCTCGAAGGAGCGGTCCTGCAGGAAGCGAAGGAGCTTGCCCTGGATGTCGAGCGGCAGGTCCCCGAGCTCGTCGAGGAACAGCGTGCCGCCCTCGGCGAGCTCGACCTTGCCCGGCACGCGCCGGTCCGCGCCGGTGAACGCCCCCCGCTCGTGGCCGAAGAGCTCGCTCTCGACGAGCTGCGCCGGCAGCGTCGTGCAGTCGACGGTGACGAAGGGCCTCGTCTGGCGCCGCGAGTTGACGTGGATCGCCCGGGCGAACAGGCTCTTGCCGGTGCCTGTCTCCCCGCGGAGCAGCACGGTCGCGTCGGTCTGGGCCGCGAGCTGGACCTTCTCGTACACGGCGGCCAGCCGCTCGCTCCGGCCGACGATCCGGTTGAACGGCCCCTGCAGCACGACCCCTGGGCCGCCGCCCTCGGCGGCGCGGAGCGTCGTCAGCGAGAGGGCGCGGGCGAGCTGCGTCGCGAGGGCGACGAGGTAGCGCTGGTCCTCCTCGTCGAAGGGCGCGCCCGCGCGGTTCAGCAGCTGGACGACGCCGCGGACCGGCGCGGCGCCGTCCTCGCGGATGGGCGCGACGAGCATCGAGCGCGTCGTGTAGCCCGTCGCCCGGTCCGCCGACGGATCGAAGCGCGGGTCGCGTGAGGCGTCATCGACGCGCACGACCTGCCCGGTCGTGGCCACGTGCCCGGCGATGCCGCGCTCGAGCGGCTGCCGGAGCGAGGGGAGCTCGGGCAGCAGGGCGACGCGCGTCACGAGATCGCCGCGCTCGGCGTCGACGAGCCAGATCGTCGCGCGGTCGGCGCGGAGCGCCTTCGCGAGCCGCTCGCACGCCGTGCCGAGGAGGGCGTCGAAGTCGACCTCCCGGGCGAGGAGGGAGGCGAGATCGACGAGCAGCGAGAGGCGCGACATGGATAGCGGAGCAGTGTCCAGCATAGAGGGCGCCACGCTTGTCGTCATCCGCGTCATCACGCGGCCCGCGCGAGGGCCTCGACGTGGATGCAGAGCCCCTCGCGCGCGGCGACCGAGCCAGGGAAGAGCTCGCGGGAGAGGCGTTCGATCTCGGCGACGCCGGCGTCCGTCCGCTGCGGGTCGTGATGGAACAGGACGAGCTTCCGCGCGCCGCACGCCCGCGCGATCTCCGCGCCCGCGACGTACGTCGAGTGCCCCCAGCCGGCCTTCGAGCGCCCGCCGTCGCCGCGGTACTCCTCCGGGGTGTACTGCGCGTCATAGATGAGCACGTCGGCGCCGTCCGCGAGCGCGCGCAGCGCCGGATCGACGCAGGCGTAGTGCTCGGTGTCGGTCGCGTAGACGACGCTGCGGCCCTCGTGCTCGACGCGGTAGGCGAGGACGCCGCCCGGGTGGTTGAGCTTGGCGATCCGCACGTGCACCTCGCCCACATCGAACGCCTCGCCCGGCCGCGCCTCCCGCACGGCGATCTGCGCGCAGAGCTCGTCCATGCGGACGGGGAAGCTCGGCGCGGCCATCTGCGTCGAGAGCACCTCGCGGAGGCTCCCGACCCCGTGCGCGCTGCCCACGAACGACAGCCGTGAGCTCGGCAGGTACGCCGGCACGAAGAACGGCAGGCCCTGGATGTGGTCCCAGTGCAGGTGCGACAGCAGCACCGTCGCCTCGACCGGTCCCTCCCGGAGCAGGGCATCTCCGAGCTTGCGTACGCCCGTCCCTGCATCGAGGATGATCCGCGACGATCCGCAGCGAACCTCCACGCAGCTTGTGTTTCCGCCCACCGCAGCCGTCTCCGGCCCAGGCGAAGCGATGCTCCCGCGAACTCCCCAGAACTTGATCTCCATCGTTGTTGCGAGCCTCCTGGGCCCTCTTCAGCGAGCGGCGTGCCAGGACGCAGGCCCTTGAAATCGCTCCTCTTTTCTGCTTCACCCGCGGAGGTCGATCGAAGTTGCAGCGCGAGGTCCGGATCGCCGCTTCAGAATGGAGCGCGTCGAGGGGACGGCCTGCGGGCCCTCGCGCCTCCATTTGCGCGGAGCGGCGCTTCGCGATTGACGCGCTCGCAGCGACGTGGAGAAACGTGGGGCGCGGGGGACGGGCCTGGCGTCGCGCCTCGGATCGCGCTGTGCGTCGCGTCAAGGCTGAGCTCCCTCGCTGGTTGGGGACTGCGCCGACGCTGGAAGGTTCGTCTGACCCGAGCGTTGACCAAGGTCCTTCCTGAGGCCTAGCATTCCTGCACCGCTCTCTTTCCCGCATCGTTACCGCTGCTCCGCACAATGACCGTTGCCACCTACGCCGCCGCACAGCTGTTGCGGGTGCTTCCGCGAGAGCGCATTACCCGGGCCGTTGGCCGCCTCTGCGACGCCAGAGCACCCGCCGCCGTCTTGAACACGGTGGTGAAGCTCTACGCGCGCGCGTACCGCGTCGACATGGACGCCGCCGAGGTGCTGACGAGCCCTTACGAGAGCTTCGACGCGTTCTTCACGCGCAAGCTCCGCGAGGGGATGCGCCCTGTCTGCTCCGATCCCGGAGCCATCACCAGCCCTGCCGACGGACGGGTCGAAGCGATCGGCCCCGTGACCGAGGGCGGGCGGCTGACCATCAAAGGGCAGCCCTACCGCGTGGAAGACCTCGTGGGCGACCCCGCAGAAGCCACGCGCTATGACGGCGGGCAGTTCGCGATCGTCTACCTGTCGCCCCGCGACTACCACCGGGTCCATTCGCCCGTCGCCGGGCAGGTGAGCCTCATCCGCTCGATGCCGGGGGAGCTGTTCCCGGTGAACGCGATCGGCGAGCGCCACGTCCCGGGCCTCTTCGCGCGCAACCGGCGCGTCGCGATCGTGATCGACACGGAGCGCCAGGGGCGCGTTACGGTGGTGATGGTGGGCGCGATGATCGTCGGACGGATCACGGTGAGCGCCGTCGACGCGCGCGACGTGCCGCTCGGCCTGCACACCATCTCGCCGGCCCTTCCGGTCGCGTGCGGCGAGGAGATCGGCAAGTTCCACCTCGGATCCACCGCGGTCATGTTCGTGGAGCGCGGGGTGGCGCCCCCCTGGAGCAGGGCTCCTGGGCCGATCCTCTACGGCGAGCCGCTGGACGGAGGGGGCCAGCGATGACGAGCGAGCGGCCGCGCAACCCCCTGGCTACGCCCGCCCAGGAAGGCGGCGCCTCCGGAGAGCCCGGCGCGCCGCTGCCGGGCGAGGCAGGGAGCGCGGCCGCACCGGCGCCGCAGGGAGACCAGGGCTCGCTCCCCGCGCGAGCGTCCGCTCCACGGCCCGAGCGCTCGCCCAGCGCGCGCCCGCAGCTCGCGACGACGACGCCGCTGCCGCGCCTCGATGTCATCGCGGGCATCGCGGACGGGAGCTCCGGCGGGCAGATCGCCGAGATCCCGGACCTCGATCTCGACCCGCGGATCGCCGGACCGCCCACCGAGCGCTCGCGGCACGGCGCTCCCCTGCCGACGAACCCCGGCTCCAGGCGGTCCTGGCAGTCGCTCGCGACGGAGGTGGAGCGGGCGGCGGAGGTGGAGCGCGGCGAGGGCGCGAAGACCGGGCGACGGCGCTCGCGGCGGCTCGTGAACGTGTCCGGAGACGCAGCGCAGCAGGGTGACGATCAGGCCGCCACGCACGACCGCGCCACCGTGCCCGAGGACGCCGCGGCGCAGCGCTCGGGCGCGCGCGACGAGGCGGACGACGACGGGTGGCCGAGCGCCTCCGAGAGGCGGCCCAGCTACCCGACGCTCGATGCGCCCAGGCATCCCAGCGAGCCCGCGCTGGATGGATCCAGACCCCCCAGCAAGCCGGCGGCGGCGACGGCGGCGGCGGCGAACCTGGCCGAGCTGGTTCCGCCCCGTGCCGTCCCGCGCCCGTCACCGAAATCCTCGAGCATGCCGCCGATGCCGGCGCCGAGCGGGCTCATCATCGATCCCGATTCGGTCGCGGTGATCCGGCCGCTCCAGATTGTCAGCATCGAATCGGACCTGCCGCCGGTGCCGCCGATCACCTCGGCCCCCGAGCCCGCCAGACCGCCGCTCTTGACCGATCCGGCGGAGCACGAGTGGCCGCCGCTCCAGTTCAGGATCCGGCCGGACGACGTCCCGACCGGGATGGGCCTCGAGTCGTTCCAGGAAGGCCTCCCCGAGGGCCCGCCGACGGCGCGCGACGCCGCCTTCGACGCCCTCCAGCCACAGCCTCGGAGGCGGCCCAGGAGGCAGGCCTCGGCGCCGGAGATCGACGCGCACCCCTTGGACTGGCCGCTGGGGGCGGGCGCGGACGAGGTCGCGGAGGTCGAGCCCGAGTCCGAGCCCGTCACCGAGGCGAAGGCCGAGCTATCGAGCGCTCCTCCCGCGGGCGGCGAAGGCCAGCAGGCGCAGGGCGACCCGACGCGCATCACCGTGCCGCCCAGGAGCACCGAGGTCGAGCTCGAGGAGGTCGAGCCCGAGCGCGACGCCGAGCTCGCCGACGCGGGCTCGGCCGCGCAGGCCGATCCGCACGCCGCGCATCCCAAGAAGCCACCGCCGCCTCCCTTGCCGCCGCGGCGCCCGCGCGCGCAGGCGCTGGCATCGCCGGATCTCGCGACGTTCACGAGCTCGGTGCCGCCGCCGCCCGCGTCGGCGCCGCCCGTGTCGGCGCCTTCGTCGCACAGCGAGCCGTCCGCGTCCGCGCGGCCCGCCGCTCCCGCCGCGGCGCCCGCGGCGCCCGCGGCGAAGCAGGTCGAGCACGATTCCGGACCCTCGACCGAGCCCGCCGCGCGCCGGAAGCGCCCGTGGTGGGAGGAGCTCTTCGGCGACGACTTCCTGCGCACGCTCGACAAGATCGACAGCAAGGTGGTTCGCCGCGAGGTCGATTTCATCGAGGAGCGGCTCGGCGTCGAGAAGGGCGCGGTGATCCTCGATCTCGCGTGCGGCGCAGGCGGCCACGCGATCGAGATCGCCAGCCGCGGCTACAGCGTTGTCGGCTACGACCTGTCGCTCGCCATGCTCGCCCGCGCCGCCGACGAGGCGCAGGACCGCGGCCAGAAGCTGAACTTCCTCCAGGGCGACATGCGCGAGATGACGTTCGAGGAGACCTTCGACGGCGTCTACTGCTGGTCGACGAGCTTCGGCTACTTCGACGACGAGAAGAACGCGGATGTCCTCGCCCGCATCCGCCGCGCCCTCCGCCCCGGCGGGATGCTCCTGCTCGACATCGTCAACCGCGACTATGTGGCGTCCCGCCAGCCGAGCCTTGTCTGGTTCGAGGGGGAAGGCTGCGTCTGCATGGATGAGATGCACGTGGATTTCTTCACGAGCAGGCTCAAGGTGAAGCGCACCGTCATGTTCGAGGACGGTCGCTCGCGCGAGCTCGACTACTCGCTCCGCCTCTACGGGCTGCACGAGCTCGGCAAGGTGCTCCACGAAGCGGGCTTCAAGGTCACCGAGGTGACCGGACACCCTGCGCACCCCGGCGTCTTCTTCGGCTCCGAGTCGCCGCGGCTCATCGTGCTTGCCGAGCGGAGCTGAGGCGCTAGGGCTCCCCGGGAATGAGCTTCGAGGCCGCGATCGCGCGCGCGCTGCCGGGGATCCCGCGCAGCGCCTCCCCCGTCGATCAGATCGCCTACGCCCGCGATCTCTGGCCGCGGCACCACCTCGCGGTGACGGAGGGCCGCATCGCCGAGCACCGGCCCGGGATGATCGTCTGGCCGTCCTCCGCGGAGGAGGTCGCCCAGGTGGTGCGCTTCTGCGCGGACGAGGGGCTCCCGCTGGTGCCTTTCGGGGCGGGCTCGGGCGTGTGCGGCGGCGTCCTGCCGGACGAGCGCACGGTCGTGCTCGACCTCAAGCGGCTCTCCCGCCGCCGCTCGCTCGATCGTCAGGCTCCGTCGGTCGAGGTCGAGGCCGGCGCGCTCGGCATCCGCTTCGAGGAGGAGCTGAACGCCGAGGGCTTCACGCTCGGCCATTTCCCGTCGTCCATCCTCTGCTCGACCGTGGGGGGCTGGGTCGCGGCGCGCAGCGCCGGCCAGTGCTCCGGGCTCTACGGCAAGATCGAGGACATGGTCGCGTCGCTCGAGTGCGTCGTGGGCCGCGGCGAGATCGTCCGCTTCGATCGGCGCGCGCGAGGCCCGGATCTCACGCCGCTCCTCATCGGCAGCGAGGGCGTGCTCGGCGTGGTCACCGCCGCGACGCTCCGGCTGCACCCGGCGCCGCCGGCGCGCGCGTTCGCCGCGTTCTCGTTCCCCAGCGTCGAGGCCGGATGGGACGCGATGCGGGCGATGTTCCAGGCCGGCCTCCGCCCGGCGGTCTCGCGGCTCTACGACCCGTTCGACTCCTTCATGGCCCGGCTGGGCGCCGTGCGCCGGCAGCGCGCCCACGCCGGCGCAGCCGATGAATCCTCCGAGGGGGCGGCCGCGCGGGGGCACGGCGCGCGCGGCCCCGGGGCCGGCGCCGCGGTGCTGCGCGGCCTGCTGCGCGCGCCGGGGCTCCTCAACCAGATCGTCGACGGCGTCGGGTCGCGCGTGCTCCGCGGCGCGACGCTCATCCTCATCTTCGAGGGCACGGCGCGCGCGAGCGCGGACGACCTCGCCCGCGCCGCGGCGATCGCGGAGCGCGGCGGCGCCAGGCCGCTCGGCGAGGAGCCCGCGCGCCACTGGCTCGCGCACCGCTACAGCGTGAGCTACCGCCAGGCGCCCGTGTTCATGGCGGGCGCGTTCAGCGACACCATGGAGGTCGCCGCGCCCTGGTCGCGCCTCGACGGGCTCTACCGCGCGGTGCGCGGCGCGCTCGGGCGCCACGTGTTCGTGATGGCTCACCTGTCCCACGCGTACCCGGACGGCTGCAGCATCTACTTCACCTTCGCTGGCAGCGCGCCGAGCGTCGCGGCGGCCGAGGCGAAGTACGACGCGGCCTGGCGGGCGGCCCTCGACGCCGCGATCGACGCCGGCGGGACGCTCTCGCATCACCACGGGGTCGGCCGGAGCAAGGCGCCGCGGCTCGGCGCCGAGCTCGGCCTCGGCGTCGAGGTCATCCATGCGCTCCGCGGCGTCTTCGACCCCGCCGGCGTCATGAACCCTGGCAACCTGCTCCCGCGCGAGGCGCCCTCCGCCGCGCGCCGCCCGCTGCCGCCGCCGCCCGCGGCGCCAGTGCTCGACGGCGACTCCATGCTCGTGCACGCCGCCGGCACCGCTCGCCTCGGCGAGATCGAGCGCACCCTCGAGCAGCGCGGCCTCACGCTGGCGATCGACTTCGGCGCGACCTCGCCCGAGCTGACGCTCGACGCGTGGATCGCGGCGGGCGCCCCCGGCGCCCCGGATCCGTGGAGCGATCCGGTCGATCACCTCGTCGCCGGGTTCACCGCGCGGCTCGCGTCCGGCGCCGAGCTCGCGGTGCGGCCCGCCCCGCGGCGCGCGGTGGGCCCGGATCTCTTCGCGCTGTTCCTCGGCGTGGGGGGGCGCGTCGGCGCCATCACGTCCGCGCACCTCCGTGTCCACGGCGCGTCGCGGTCCCGCGCCCTGCCGACCGCGCTGCCGAGGCAGCCGTCGCTCCGCGAGGACGAGGCGGCGTGGCTCGACGCGGCGGTGAGCGCCGCCCGCGGCGTCCGCTGAGCGCGGTCGGCGCCGCGCTCACTCGGAGCGCGGACGGCGCGGACGGCGGTCAGCCGGGAGGCCAGGCCATCGGCCTTCCACCCATGACGTGGACGTGGATGTGGAAGACCGTCTGGCCGGCGTTCGCGCCGCTGTTCACCACGGTCCTGAAGCCGCTCTCCGCGATGCCGGTAAGCTCCGCGACCCGCCGCGCGGCGAGGAGCAGCCGGCCGAGGACGGCCTCGTCCTCGGGCGTGGCCTGGGCGATGCCCGCGATGTGGCGCTTCGGGATGATGAGCGCGTGCGTGGGCGCATGCGGGTTCACGTCGTGGAAGGCGATGACGTGCTCGTCCTCGAACACGACCTTCGACGGGATCTCCTTGTTCGCGATCTTGCAGAAGATGCACATGGCCGCCTCCTACTCCCAGGGTGCTTGCGAGTCACGCCGCGCCCGGTCACGCGGCAGCGCCCTGGTCCCGGGGTCCGGCTCTCCCGGCTCCCCCTCGCCAGGAGACTCCAGCGCTCCGCCGGGCTTCCCCTCGGGCAGCAGCCGGGCGAGCGCGCGCTCGATCCGCGACGTGTCCGCCGGCTCGGGGAGGAGCGCATGCGGCAATGCGGCGCCTGTCGCCGAGCTCGGCGCGGCGTCCCCGCCGCCCGGCGGCTCGGCCCGCGGGACCGCCCCGCGCGCGACCGCGATGCGGAGCACCGCGAGCTCCAGGGCGTCGAGCGCGGCGGTGCGCTTCAACCCGAGCGACGGCACGTCGTAGGTGAGCAGCGCGCCGCCGCTCGCGGCGGGCGCGAGCCCGGCGCGGTCCGCGCCCGCGACCAGCTGCCGCACGATGCTCCTGAGCAGCGCCGCCCGCCGCCGCACCCGGCGCGCCTCCGGGTCGGCGTAGAGCGAGAAGAAGCGGTTTCGCGAGAAGGTCGACGGCGCCAGCACGAGCGCGACGAGCAGCGCCTCCAGATCGACGGGCGGCGCCCCCCTCTCGATGGACGGCGCCCCCATCACGTGGCGGGCTCCAGCGCGGGCCCCGAGAGCCCACCGCGGCGCAGGAGCTCCGCCTGGCGGTGCGTGCGCAGCGCGCCGATGAGCTCTTCGAGGTCCCCTTCGATGATCTTGTCGAGCTTGTGCAGCGTGAGGCCGATCCGGTGATCCGTCACGCGGTTCTGCGGGAAGTTGTAGGTCCGCACCTTCTGCGCCCGCTCCCCCGTGCCGACCATGGTCCTTCGCTCGGCGCTCTGGGCCTCTTCCTGCCGCCGCTGCTCGAGCTCGAGCAACCGGCTCCGGAGCACCTTCATCGCCTTCGCCTTGTTCTTCAGCTGGGAGCGCTCGTCCTGGCACTTCACGATCATGCCCGTCGGCAGGTGCTTGATCTGCACGGCGCTGTTCGTCGTGTTGACGCCCTGGCCGCCGGGGCCGCCCGACGCGGCGATCGAGATCTCCAGGTCCTTGTCGTCGATGTGCACGTCGACCTCGTCGGCCTCGGGCAGCACGGCCACGGTCGCGGTCGAGGTGTGGATCCGCCCCTGCGTCTCCGTCGAGGGGACCCGCTGAACGCGGTGGACGCCGCCCTCGTACCGGAGGTGGGAGTAGACGTCCTGCCCCGTGATCAGCGCCGCGACCTCCTTGTAGCCGCCGGCGGAGGCCTCGCTCAGGTTGAGCACCTCGACCTTCCACCGCTTCGTCTCCGCGTAGCGGCACAGCATGCGGAAGAGATCGGCGGCGAAGAGCGCCGCTTCCTCGCCGCCCTCGCCGCTGCGGATCTCGATCACGGTGTTCCGCGTGTCGTTGGGGTCCTTCGGCAGGAGGAGCACCTCGAGCTCGGCGGCGAGCCGCTCGCGCTCGAGCTCGAGCTCGGGCAGCTCCGCCTGGGCGAGCTCGGACAGGTCCGGATCGCTCAGCGCCTCGCGATCCTCGGCGATGCGCCGATCGACGTCCCGCAGCCGGGCGAAGGCGACGACCACGGGCTCGATCTCCGTCCGCTCGCGGTTGAGCCGCTGGAGCTCGGCCGGCGAGGAGAGCACCGCCGGGCTGCACATGAGGTGCTCGAGCTCCTGAAAGCGGCGCTGAACCGCCTCGAGTTTCGCGATAGGTAGCATCTGCAATCCGAAGACGACGCGGGGTTGGACGGCGGCGAGGGGCCCGGCGGAGCCGGCGCGCGCTAGCCGTGAGCGCCTGCGTAGCCGGGGTCGGCCAGCAGCTTGGAGTAGTCGGCGAACACCCGATCAGGCTGGGCGGGAGCGGCCACCGAGGCCTCGCGCCAGAGCGTCGCACGGAGCGACGCGAGGGCGATTTCCAGCTGCGCGTCGTCGGGCTCCGCCGTCGTGATCTTCTGGACAAGGAACCCCGGCCAGAGCAGCGCGCGGAGCGGGCCGGTGGTGCAATAACGCGCGAAGATCCGCTGGATCTCGAAGGTGACCGCGGCGATCAGCGGGAGGAACGGCAGCTTCATCAGGAAGAACGTGACGCTCTCGACGAGCCGGCCGCCGGGGAGCTTGGGCAGGAGCGCCCCGAGGGACGCCCCGGCCACCGAGAACACAACGATCGAAACGAGCGCCACCATGACCAGGAACGTCGTCCCGCAGCGGGGGTGCATGGCCGTCTTCCGGCGCGCGTTCTCGACCTCGAGGACCTCGTGCGCCTCGTAGGTGGAGATCGCCTTGTGCTCGGCGCCGTGGTACTGGAAAACGCGTCGAACCTCGGGGATCTGGCGGATCAGCAGGAGGTAGCCGACGACGATGGCGAGCTTCGCCACGCCGGTGATCGCCTGGAACGCCGGCGACGTGACCTCGAGACCGAGGCCCAGGAGCTTGTTGACAAGCTCGGCGCCGGCCTGGGGCGCCGCCACGAAGAGCAGGACCGCGAAGAGGATCGGGATCATGCCCATCCCTCCTCCCCGCTTCTTCGCCTCTGCGCCGCCGCCCGGCGCGGGGCTGCCCGTGACCTGCGCGGGCTCGACGTCCTGCGCCGCGATCGCCGCCATGCTGAGCGCCAGGGAGGTGAGGTTCACACCGCCCGCCTGTCCTGCGCTCGGGCGCTTCGACTCCGGCCCCTTGACCGAGCCCGCCTCCTCGGCCGAGAGATCTTGCTCGTAGAGGTCCGCGGACCAGCGGAGCGCCTGGGATCCCAGGCGGAGCGACTCGACGAGGGTCGCGACCCCCCGCACGAACGGCCACGTGCGCGGCCCCTTCGAGACGGCGGTCATCGGCTGCTCGCGGACGACCAGCTCTCCCGAGCGGCGCCGGCAGACGATCGCGACCGAGCTCGGCGACCGCATCATGACCCCTTCGATGACCGCTTGGCCGCCGATATACGGACGTGCAGGCTGATCGCTCATACGCGTTCCAATCTAGCGCATAACACGGCCAGCGCATCGGCCCGACCGACCAGCGCCGCACATGGTGAATGTGCCGACGTCGTCATGTTCGCGTCCGCGTCCGCCGCGCGCGACGTCTCGACCGCTCACGCTCCGCGCAGGGGCTAGCGAGCGCGAGGCGAACGAGCCCATCCGCCACGCCCCGGGCGGGCGCGGCGTGACGGGCGAATCCGGTGAAAGATGGGATATCGGGGGTAGAGGGACGATCGGCCCGGCTACTTGCCTGCGGTCGCGTACTTCTTGCGGAAGCGGTCGACGCGGCCGGCGACGTCCATGATCTTGTGCTTGCCCGTGTAGAACGGGTGGCAGGCGGAGCAGACGTCGGTGGTGAAGCTGCCGCGGGTGGAGCGGGTCTCGACGACGGCGCCGCACGCGCAGGTGATCGTGGAGGCCTTGTACTCGGGGTGGATGCCGGGCTTCATGGTGAGTCCTTCGGGTGTTGCGAGGGAGGGCGCCTATAGCTCAGCGCGTCTGGGACCGCAAGAAGCCCCTCAGACGCGCCCGCTCTTCTATCTCTCGTTTCTCGTCCGGTTCTCGTCCGGTCCGCCCGGCATTGTTTGCGCGAGTTCGCGCGGGTTTGCGCGAAGCTGCGCAGCGAGGCGGCCCTGGCGTTGCCGGCCGAGCCCGCCGCGCTTCCCCCAGGAGCTAGGCCCCCGGCTCGAGACGCTGGCGGTGCGAAGCGCGGACACCTTAGGTGCGGCGCGACCGGGCTCCGGTCAAGGTGCGGGCAGCCCCAGCCCCCGCGCACGGCAATTGCTAGAGGCGGCGTTGACGCTCGGGCGCACATGGTTAGTTTCGCGGTCGCGAGCCAGCGAGCTCGCGAAAACTCGGCGAAAGTATCCGGATTCCCAGCGGTTTTTGACGGCTCTGGAGCGGTGGCTCGCGGCAGCTGTCAGCTGAGCCCTGCTGGCCGGTCGGGTCTTCTCGCCCCCCGTGGTCATCAGGCCGTCGCGCAAACAGTTCTCGGAGGGTTCAACGTCATGGGCAAGATCATCGGCATCGATCTCGGCACGACCAACAGCGTCGTCGCGGTGATGGAGGGCAAGGAGCCCAAGGTCATCGTGAATGAGGAGGGCTCCCGCCTCACGCCGTCCGTCGTGGCCTGGGACGACAAGGGCGAGGTGCTCGTCGGACAGATCGCCAAGCGCCAGGCGGTCACGAACCCCACCAACACCATCTACTCGGCCAAGCGCTTCATGGGGCGCCGCTACGAGGAGGTGCAGGAGGAGGCGAAGCGCGTCCCGTACACGGTCAGCAAGGGCAAGAACAACGACGCGTCGATCGCGGTGCGCGGCAAGCAGGCGTCGCCCCCCGAGATCTCCGCGAAGGTCCTCCAGAAGCTGAAGAAGGCCGCGGAGGACTACCTCGGCGAGAAGGTCACCGAGGCCGTCATCACGGTGCCGGCGTACTTCAACGACTCGCAGCGCCAGGCGACCAAGGACGCGGGCCGCATCGCCGGGCTCGACGTGAAGCGCATCGTCAACGAGCCCACGGCCGCCGCGCTCGCGTACGGGCTCGACAAGAAGAACGAGCAGGTCATCGCCGTGTACGACTTCGGCGGCGGCACGTTCGACATCTCGATCCTCGAGGTCGGCGACAACGTCGTGCAGGTCATCTCGACCAACGGCGACACCCACCTCGGCGGCGACGACGTCGACCACCTCGTGATGGACTGGCTCGCGGCCGAGTTCAAGAAGGACACCGGCATCGACGTCTCGAACGACAAGATGGTCGTGCAGCGGCTCAAGGACGCCGCGGAGCAGGCGAAGATCGAGCTGTCGAACGTGCAGGAGACGACGATCAACCTGCCGTTCTTGACCGCGGACGCCTCGGGGCCGAAGCACCTCCAGAAGCAGTTCACCCGGGCGAAGCTCGAGCAGATGATCCGGCCGCTCATCGACCGCACGCTCGAGCCGACCCGCAAGGCGCTCGCCGACGCGAAGAAGTCGCCGCAGCAGATCGACGAGATCGTCCTCGTCGGCGGCTCGACCCGCATCCCGCTCGTCCAGGAGACGGTCAAGAAGTTCTTCGGCAAGGAGCCCCACAAGGGCGTGAACCCGGACGAGGTCGTGGCCGTCGGCGCCGCGGTCCAGGCGGGCGTGCTCTCGGGCGACGTGAAGGACCTCGTGCTGCTCGACGTCACGCCGCTCTCGCTGGGCGTCGAGACGCTCGGCGGCGTGATGACCGTGATGATCTCGAGGAACACCACGATCCCGACCCAGAAGAAGGAGATCTTCTCGACCGCGACCGACAGCCAGCCCAGCGTCGAGGTCCACGTGCTCCAGGGCGAGCGCACCGAGGCCCGCTACAACCGGACCCTGGGCCGCTTCCACCTCGAAGGGATCATGCCGGCGCCCCGCGGCGTACCGAAGATCGAGGTGACGTTCGACATCGACGCGAACGGCATCCTCTCGGTCCACGCCAAGGACACGGCCACCGGCAAGGATCAGCGCATCACGATCACCGCGTCGGGCGGCCTGAAGGAGGACGAGATCAACCGGATGGTCAACGAGGCGGCGACGCACGAGGCCGAGGACAAGCGCCGGCGCGAGGAGATCGAGCGGCGCAACAAGCTCGATAACCTCTGCTACACGCTGGAGAAGACGATCAGCGAGAACAAGGACAAGCTGCCGGAGGGCGACGTCTCGGCGCTGAACGGGGTCATCGCCGAGGGGCGGTCGGCCATCGAGAAGCAGGACGACGCGGCCGTGAGCGCGGCGCTGGAGAAGCTCGAGAAGGAAGCGCACCGCATCGCGAGCGTCATGTACGAGAAGGCCGGCCCGCCCCAGGACGGCGGCGGCGCCGCGCCCGGCGGCGCGCCGGGAGGCCAGCCGCCGCCCCCCGCCGGCGGCAAGGGGAAGGATTCGGTCATCGACGCGGAGTTCGAAGAGTCGAACTGATCGCCGCGAGGAGCCCGCTCCTCGACGGTGTGCGACGAGCGCGGATCCCTCCGCGCGCGTTCGCCGAGCGGCAAACGCTAAACGCAACGAGCGCGGATTCGTCCGCGCTCGTTCGCATTTGGAGCGGCCGCCGCGCGCGAGGCGGCGCATGCGGCCGTCGCCTGCGCGGCGCGCTCCTTGGGCGTCGACTCGGATGTCCGGGAGCCGTATAACCGGCGCTCATGCGAACCCTCCTGCCGATCGCCCCCCTGGTCCTGATGGCCGGTTCCCTCGCCTGCGGGCCGTCGCCCGCGCCTGTCGCGCCGACAGCAGGACAAGGCGAGGTCAAGGCCGGGCCTGCCCAGGTCGCCGCCAGCCCAGCGTTCGATCTATCGCCCGTCGCCGAGCCGGCCGACGTCGTCGGCGTGCTCCGCTGGAGCAACCCCGCGGCCACGCTGTCGAGCATCGCGACGTGCGCGGGGCTGCCTCCGGCGCTCGCGGAGACGGGCGCGCAGGCGTTCTCCTCGGCTGTGCTGGGCGAGCTCGTGAGCCCTTCCATCGACACGGACCAGCTCGCCACGGTGCTCGCGCTCGACGCGCCGGTGCACCTGATCGTCGCGCTCGATGACAGCTCGAAGCGGGGCAAGCCCGTGGCGGCCGTGTCGCTCGGGCTCACGTCGCTCGAGCGGGCGAGGGGCGCGCTCGAGGCGGGCGCCGCCCTCACCGAGGTGAAGCCCGGCATGTGGAAGATCGGCGGCAAGGAGCCCTCGTCGTCGAGCTGCTTCCTCGCCGCGTCCGCCGGATCGGCGCCCGCGCGGCTCCTCTGCGGCGATCGGGACCGCGACGTGACGACGCTCGGGCCGTACCTCGCGCGCACGCTGCCGACGCTCGCGCCCGAGGCGCGCGACCTCCACGGCGAGGTCCGCTTCGTCCCGCTCAGCACGAAGTTCGGCGGCATGGCGAAGCAGCAGCTCGGCGGGCTCCCGATCCTCGCGCAGAGCCAGCTCTCGATCGGGCAGCCCCAGTTCGACCGGGCGCTCACCGACGCGGCGACCTCCGTTCAGCACGAGCTCGAGGCGCTCATCAACGACGCGAGCAAGGCGGTCGTCGATCTCCAGGTCGACAACCAGTCCTGCGTGAACCTCACGGCTGCCCTGGAGCTCCGGGGCCAGTCGTCGTGGGTCGCCAAGACGATGGCCGACAGGGCGAACCGCGCCGCGGCAGCGCCGGCGCTGTACTGGCGCGCGCCGAAGGACAGCGCCGGCGCGTTCTTCGACCACGGCTACGACCCGGCGCACTACGGCGGCATCCTGAAGACGCTGCGCGAGATGCTCGAAGGGTGGCTGGAGAAGGAGAAGATCGGCAAGCCCGCCGATCGCAAGGCGCTCGCCGATCTCCTCTCGCTGCCGATCAACCAGGGGCCGAGCGTGTCCGCCCACGGGTACCCGGACGCGCCTCCTCCCGCTCCCCAGGCCGGAAAGCCGACGCCGAACGAGGCGCTCGACAAGATGATGGGGAGCTTCGTCGGCTGGAACCTGTTCGGGTTCGAGGAGGCGCCCGACGCGCTCATCAAGTACGTGAAGAACGCCGTCACCGCCTACAACACGCCCGGGCTGCGCAAGCGGCTCCCGGAGATCGACATCGATCCGAAGGATTTGCCGACGGTCAAGACGGTTCAGGCGCCGAAGGAGCTCGGGAAGTCGTCGCTCGCCGTCGAAATCCAGATCGTCCGCGATCTCCCGGCGCTCGACGGAGACGCGAGCTCGACCCCCGCCGCCAAGGGCAAGCAGAGGCCCAAGCTGACGATGACGCTCCACCTGCTCCTCATGGGTGAGGAGAAGACGACGTGGGTCGCCTTCGGAAACGACAAGGGCGACCTGCTGAGGCGGCTCGCCATGGTGAAAGCGGACGCGCCCGCCGCAGCGACGCTCGCGTCACGTCCGGGGCTCGAGAAGCTGAAGACCGGGAAGTTCGCCTGGGGTGGATTCTCGACGCTCGCCCCGATCACCCGCACGTTTCAGAGCGTGCTCTCGACGCTGGATCAGCCCGGCGCGGCGCCGGTGGCGCTGCCTCAGGAAGCTCGAATCTTCGGCGAAGCGCTGGCAAAGCTCCCCCACAAAGGGGAAGGGCTGATGTTCGTCACGACCCAGCAGCAGGGCGGCGCCGCGCCGCGGGCCGAGATCTCGATCAACGTGTCGAAGCCCGTGCTCGAGGACATCGGCGCGCTCGTCGCGGCAGGGCTTCGAATGGCCGGCATCACGAAGCCATAGGCTCGTGGATGCGCTATCACCACATCCAGTAAGCTGGCGCGGCTGCTCTTGCTCGGTCGTGTTCCCTGGTCACCGCGCCGCGCGTGCTTCGTCCGCCCATGTTCAAGATCGGTACGCGAATTGCCACCGAAAAGATGAGAGGAAACAATGAACAACCGTGAAGGTGCGAGTCGCGACGGAATGAGCCCGGCGCAGCCAGAGACGTCTGCCACGCCGGCAGTCGCCATGCCGAGGCCGCCCGTGCGCCGCGCGGCGCCCGAAACGGACGACTCCGATCTGCCGGATCTGACGCAGGAGCAGCTCGACGAGCTCAGGAAGGCGCTCGAGGAGCGCCGGGCGAGCCTCGTCGCCAACATCGATGAGCGGCAGCACGCGGAGCGCGACATCTCGCGCGAGGTGGGCGACGAGATGGACGAGGCCAACGCCGAGGGCGCGACGTCGCTGACGTCGAAGCTCCTGGAGCGCGATGTCCGCGTGCTCGCCGAGATCGACCGTGCTCTCGCGAAGATGAAGGAAGGGAGCTACGGGATGTGCGAGGGCACCGGCGAGCCCATCGGTTACCGCCGCCTCAAGCTGCGTCCCTGGGCGCGCTACAGCGTCGCCTACCAGGAGCAGATCGAGCGCGAAGAACGGACCGGCGGCGGCGCCTGATCGCTCCCGGCCAGCAGGCACCGCACGTCCCTCCCCGCCAGCGCGGGCGAGGGACGTGCGGCCTGCGCGAGCGGAGGCGCATGTCCGCGGGAGCGCTCGATCTCGTGCCGAGCGCTCTAATCCGCAGAGCGATCACACGCACGAGCAGGACCCGCGCGACGAGGCACCTCAGCCGCCCATTCGCTGGATGAACGGGACGATGCGCTCGACGAAGGGCTGCTTGTGATAGCGGTCGAACTCCGCCCAGGTGCAGAGCGTCCGCGGATCCTTCACGCGATCGACGAAGAGCACGCCGTCGACGTGATCCTTCTCGTGCTGGAAGGTGCCCGCCGATAGCCCGCGCACGACGCGGTCGATCGGCCTCCCGTCGCGATCCAGGCCGGTGAGCCGGATCTCGGTGGTGCGGTCGACGACACCCCTCAGGTTCGGGACGCTCAGGCACCCTTCGTAGTTCTCGAACGTCTCCTGCGTGAGCGGCTCGATCACCGGATTGACCACGACGGTGAGCGGGATGTTCGGCTTGTACGGATAGCGGGGGTTGTTCTGCACCTCGACCGCGAAGATGCGGACCGGCACATGGACCTGGGTGGCAGCGATACCCGCGCCGTTCGCGTCGCGCATCGTCTCCACCAGATCGTCGATGAACGCCTGCATCGCAGGGGAGGAGAGCTCTTCTGGCGTGACCTCACGCGCTCGCTGCCTGAGGACAGGGTTGCCGATGTGGGCGATTTTCAGGAGCGTCACGCGGCGATCGTACCATGGCTCCGCGCCGTCGGCCTGGCCGGCCATGGCGGCGCCCAGGCGCTGATCCATGCGGCGCGCGGCGGCGTCAGCTATGGAGGCGGGGCATGCACTACTTCCCTGACGAGCCTTGCGTCCCCGAGCAGCAGCAGGCGACCGCCGTCATGCATCTCCGCTTCGAAGACGTCAGCCAGAACGGACGGGTGATGCTGGACGCGCTGCCGCACGGCCTCGGGCCTGCGGTCTGGGTGAAGCTCCTGCGGGCGAGCCCCGTCGAGGCGCTCATGCTCACGCAAGGGATCGTCCCGATCCTCACCCGCCTCATCATCGAGGGCGGAGAGGGGCCAATCGCGACGCGGGAGCCGCTGGAGCTGCAGGGCCGCTACCAGCTGGCGCACACGGAGGACGCCACTTCCCACGTGAACCGGCTGATCCTGGCCATGTGGCTCTCGGCCAGCGGGCGCCGCAGTCGGACCTACGGCCCGCCGCCGCCCGGCGCGGGCGAGCCGATCCAGGTCGGTCGCGTGTTCGCGGAGCACGTCTTCACGCGGCCCTTCGCGGCGCCCGAGGCGCGCAAGGTGCTGCGCTTCGAGTCCCCGGATCTGCCGGCGGTGCCGCCCGAGCGCTACGACTTTCGCTCGCCGGAGGCGTTGATGGGCCTGCCCGAGGGCGCGGAGCCGCTCGACGCGAAGCCGACCCTGGATCCGATCCCGGTGGTGTTCGGCCTGGATCACACGGACGGGAACCAGCACGTGAACTCGCTCGTGTACCCGCGGCTCTTCGCGGAGGCCGCGCTGCGACGTCTCTCGGCGCAGGGCCACAGCACGGCGGTGCTCGCCCGGAGGGTGGAGATCGCCTACCGCAAGCCGTGCTTCGCGGGCACGCAGGCGAGGATCATGCTGCGCACGTTCACCGTCGGCGGCGCGCTCGGCGCGCTCGGCGCGTTCGTGCCGGACGCGCCGGAAGACCCCGCCGGCACAGCCCCCGGGGCGCGCGCCTATTGCTACATCCGCACGCTGTTCCAGGGCTGAGCCGGCGCGAACGCGAAGACGGCGCGCCCTCGGGCAGGACCGGCGTTCCGGGCCGGCGCCGCGCGCGGCGGCGCGCGCGATGACCGGCCCGCTACGCGCTCACCGTGCGGGGAAGGCCGGCGCGATCGGCGATCTCGTCGTGGAAGGCGCGGAACGTCGACTCCTGGGGCCATGAGGGCGCGTCGGCGAGGAGCTCCTCGACGCGGGTGAGCTCGCCCTCGTCGATGGCGACGACGGCCGCGGCGTAGCGCATGGCCCAGAAGACGAGCGGGCTGGCCTCGCTCGCGCGCTCCAGCAGCGCGCGGTCGCCCGGCACGCTCGTGTGAGCGAAGGCGCGGGCGAGCGCGCCGGCCGCCGATCGCAGGGTGACCACCCGGCTGCGAAAGGGCGAGCTGATGTCCGGGAGAGGGAGGCGCGCCAGGCGACCCGCCTGCGCGAGCGCCGTGTCGCGATCGCCCTCGAAGGTGCAGAGGAGCGTGTCGAGGAAGAGGCGGTGCTCGAGGGCCGCTTCCCACGCGGGCCCCCGCTCGGCGGCGGCCATGGCCGCTCGCGCCTTCTCGACCCAACCATAGGCCGCGAACGCCGTCGCCGTCATGAGCGGCGCCATCGTGGCGGGGTGCGGGACGCGGTGAAGCGACGACGACCAGCGCCGCAGCACCGAGCCCACGTCGCCCGAGCGCAGCAGCCGGCGCAGCTTGCGGCGCGCGAGCCAGCGGGCCGCGGCGAACACGAGAACCACGCTGAGCACCGCCGCCATGATCACCGGCTGCTGCCAGGCGAACCGGAGCGCAGCCGCTGCCAGCGCTGCGGAGCCGATGAAGAGAAGCGCCGGAATCAGCCGGCTGCCCCGTCCCTCGTCCTCGGAATCGAACGGATTCACGACTCCTCCAAGCGTACGGGGCTTCCTGAACGAGGCAAGTCCTGGCCGATGCCGCTCCAGGTCGATCGCTCCGCGCTCACACCACCACCCTTTGCACACCCCGATCGCAGCTCACGCTCACACCTCCACTCGCACCGCGCTCACCCCCCGATGACTCCGAGGAGGGAACCAGACGTGGGCGACGTGGGCGACGTGGGCGGCGTGGGCGGCGCTGCGTTCGCGAAGGAGCCGAGGCGCCATGGCCCACGAATCGCCGCCGCGCGCGCCGTGGGGCTCGACATGGGGACGAGGTTCGACTACGAAGTCCCTGCGTCAGGCAACAGCGCCTGGACCTCATGGGTCCGCCGACAGCGCGCCGTGAACCCCGCCAGGCCCGGAAGGGAGCAACGGTAGCGGAAAGCGAGTGTGGCGGGCCCACTTACTTTTTGTCGGTCCAGTTGTGGGCCCGACGCGCTCCCGCGCTCACCTCGGGACGCGGTCCCGGAGCCGGGCCGTCGCCGCGCGGATGCAGGCTTCAAGGGGCGTCAAGCGCCGCCGGCGCGAGGGGCGCGACGGGCACGGAGAACAGCGCCTCCGGGCTCGTCACGATGCGCGGGACATCCGCGTCGCGCAGCGGGCTCATGCCGTCAGCGGGCAGACGCTGCTGCACGATGCCCGCCGCTTCGTCGCCGCCCTCCAGCGTCACGGCGGAGAGGCGGCTGTCCAGACCGACGCCGCCGTCGATGAGCACGCTCGCGCGGCGTGACGGGCGGATGGAGGGGTTGAGGGACTCGAGCCCGTTGCCGCTCAGCACGAGCCCGAAGATCGCGGCCTGCGCGCGCTCCTGCCAGCTCACGCCGTCGCCGACGACCTCCTGGGCGAGCCCGCCGTCCGCGCTCACCACCGCCGAGTCGGCGAAGGTCCCGGCGATGCGCATGCCGTCGATGATGATGCCGCGCGCGTCGCCGCTCATCCCCAGGCCGATGGCCCGGTTCTTCTCGAGGAGGCCTCCCGTGAGCTGGACGGTCTGCTCCGGCGTCGTGTGCTGGATCCAGATCCCGGGCTGGTTGCCGCTCACCTCGAAGCCCTCGCCGCTCTCGCCGAGGGCTGCGTTCGCGCGATCGATCAGGAGACCGAACCCGGTGTTGTCGGCGACTTTGAGGGCCGCCGCGTCGAGGCTCGAGCAGCCGGACACGGAGATGCCGCCGCTCGGATCGAACCCGATCAGGCCATTGCCGCTGATCTCGACGCCAGACATCGAGGCGCGCGCCCCGACGAGCGACACGCCGACCACCTTGCTGTCGCGGACGAGCGCGTCCTCGACGTGGAGCTCCACCGGCGCCTCGCAGTCACAGCCGCCGGTGCACTGCGCCCACAGCCCCGGCCCCTGCGATCCCGAGACGACGGACCGCACGACGGAGACGCGGCCGGCGTCGAACGCGCTCAGGCCGTACCGCGCGGAGCCCTCGATCGCCGACGCGACGAGGTCGAGCGACGCGCCGAGGCCGAGCGTCACGCCGTCGGACGCGCTGCCGACGACGCGCACCGCCTCGATCCGCGCCCGGGCGCCGGCCGCGATCCGCACGCCGCCCTCGCCCACGGTCAACGCCCGGAGGACGGCGCCGTCACCGGCCGCGAGCGAGACCGCCGCGACGCTCACGGAGCCAGCGCCGCGGCCGAGCAGGCTCACGCCGGGGGGCAGATCGATCGGGCCGTAGGCGCCAGGGCCGAGCGCGATGCACGCCCCAGGTCGAGCGGCGTCGGTGGCCTGCGAGAGCGCGGCGGCGCTCGAGACCTCGATCACCTCGGCGCAATCGACCGACGCGGCGCAGAAGTCCCCGTCGCAGAGCGCTCCCGCCGGGACACCGATGCACGCGCCAGACGCCGCGCGCGCGCCAGGGCATCCGCCCGGCGGCGCGGGATCCGACGCGCACCCGAGCGCCGTCGAGCCGAGCGCGGCCGCGGCGGTCAGAACGATAGCTGCCTGATTCCAAGACTTGATCATGACGAACGTCTCCCGCGCGGCACGTCGCGCTACCTGACGAGAAAGGGTCAGCGCCTCAGGGATCCGAGAGCAGCGCGCGGCACTCGGCCGCCCGCGCCGCGAGCTCGCCGTCCCGGAAGTGCGCCGCCAGCGAGGCGGAGAGCTGCGCCACGGCCACCTCGGCGCGAGCGCGGGTCGAGGCGTCGCGGAGGGCCGCGCGGCAGATCCGCGCGAGGCCGAGCGCGACGTCCGCGAGGTACACGCGCCCGCCGCCCACCTCGGCGAGGCGTAGCGCCGCGCAGCCGGACTCGAGCGCCTCGCCGACGTGGCCGGCCGCGAGCAGCGCGGCGGCGAGGTTGCGGTACGCGTCCGGGAGATCGGCGCCGGCGCCGGCCTGCTCGCCCAGCCTCACGGCGCGCCGCGCGTGCTCCAGCGCGGCGTGCGGGCGCGCGAGGCGGAGCTCGACCTCCGCGAGGTTGTTGTGACCCGACGCGATCGCCTGGAGATCGCCAAGCCGCTCCTTCAGCGCGAGCGCTCGGGCGAACACCTCCCGCGCGCCGCCGAGATCGCCCTTCGCGAACAGCACGGCCGCGACGCCGTTCAGCGCGAAGCCCAGCGCCTCTGGGTACGCGCGCTCATCGACGGCCCGCGCGGCCTGGCGGTAGCAGCGCTCCGCCTGCGCCAGCCGACCGCGCGAGTAGAACACCGTCCCGAGCGCGAGGAGCAGCTGCGACGCCGCCACGCGGCGGCGGTCGTCGCCTCGATGCAGCGTCCGGCAGATGCGCAGGCTCCGGAGCGCGACCGCGCGGCACGCGTCGAGATCGCCGGCGCGCCGGTGGAGCGCCGCGAGCAGCCCGTACATGGGGAGCGTCTCCGGGGCGGCGCCGCCGCGCTCCGCGAGCGAGATCGCGCGCTCGACCAGCGCGCGCGCGTCGGCCGTCGCGCCGCGCACCTTCAGCACGAGGGCGAGGCGGAAATCCACGCGCGCATCCCAGAGCAGCGCCGCCTCCGGGCCTTGCGCGGGCGGGGCGGAGGCGCGCCGCTCGACGCGGAGGATCCGCGTCCGCGCCTCGAGGTACGCGCGCTCCGCCTCGTCGAGTCGGCCCGCCCTGCGGAGGGCGTCGCCGACGTCGAGCAGCAGCGCCGCGCGCTCGTGCCAGGCGAACAGCCGGCGCTCGTCGCCCCCCGGCGCGGCGGCCGACGGGGCGCGCGCCGCGGAGCCCCTCGCCGGGGCGCCGTCCGCCGCGCTCGCGTGGATCTCCCGGGCCCGCTCGAAGTGCCGCAGCGCCTCGGCGTTCTGCCCGAGCGACGACGCGCTCGCCGCCGCGCGCGCGTAGGCGAGCGCCGCGCTCCGCGCGTCGCCGCCGCGATCATGGTGGAGCGCCGCGAGCGCCTCCCCGAGCCCCCGCGGCGCGCGCGCAGGCGAGCGCCCCGCCGAGACGCCGTCGACCCAGGCGGCGACCGCGCGGTGCATGGCCCGGCGCACCTTGAGGCTGAGCGTCTCGTAGGCGATCTCCTGGGTCGCCGCCTCGGCGAAGACGTACTCGCAGTCCTCGGGGAAGGTCGACGCGTCACGCGCCTGGATGATCTGCTGATCCCGGAGCCGCCGCAGCACGTCCGCGGTGCTCGATCCGCCGCCGTCGAGCGGCGCCGCGCCGCGCAGGTGGTCGATCGCGCCCTTCCAGAACGTCCTGCCGACCACCGCCGCCTGCGCCAGGACCGCGCGCGCCTCGCCGTCGAGCCGATCGAGCCGCGCCTGGACGATGCCCTGGATCGTCGCCGGCAACGAGAGGCGGGCGAGCTGCTCCTCGTGCAGGATCCAGGGCTGGCCGAGGCGCCGCTCGAGCGCGCCGGCGTCGATGAGCAGGTACAGCGTCTCGGTCAGCGTGAGCGGGTTGCCCTCGGCGCGCTCCGCCAGGGCGCGGATGGCCTCGGCGGAGCAGCGCGCGACGAGCCGGAGGCGCTCGCGCGCCATGTCCTCGATGTGCCGCCGAGGCAGCGGGCCGAGATCGAGGCGCGCGTGGCTCGCCTTCCCTTCGCCCCAGTGCGGCCGCCGCTCGTAGAGCTCGGGCCGGGCCGCGCCGACGAGCAGCAGCGGCGCGTCCGACAGGCGCACGGCGAGGTCGTCGAAGAGGTCGAGGCTGGCGTCGTCCGCCCAGTGGATGTCGTCGAGCAGGACGACGACGGCTCCGCGCGCGGCCATCGCTCGCAGCAGCATCGCGACGGCCGCGGCCACCCGCTTCGCCACCTCGGCGCCGCCCTCGTCGGGGACGATCGCCGTCGCGGGCGCGGCTTGCGCCGCCGGGCACGGGCAGAGCACGGCCGCGACCTCCGCCAGCGCGTCCTCCAGGGCGAGCGGGTGCGGCGCGCCGCCGGCCTCGCCTCCGGCGTCGACGCCGAGGACGCCGCTCGCGAGCTTGCGCAGCACGACGTCGCGCGCGTCGCCGTCCTGGACGCGGAAATGAGCGCGGAGGAGCGACGCGGCGAGGTGGTAGCTCGCATCCATCGACAGCGACGAGCACGCAGCGCCGAGCACGATGCACGGCTCCGCCTGCGACAGCGCCCTCGTCCGGACCTCGGCGAGGAGGCGGCTGCGGCCGATGCCGCCCGCGCCGATCACCGAGACGAACGTCGCGCGCCGCTCCGCGATGACCGTCTCCAGCGCCTCCGAGAGCCGCTGCACCTCCGCCGCCCGCCCGATGAAGCGGGTGTCGAGGCCGAGGAAATCGGATCCCGCGCCCGATCCGCTCGCGAGCTTCAGCACACGGAAGCCCGGCGCGCCGTCGCCTTGCGGCTCGACCAGGAAGAGCCCGGCCACCTGCCGGAACGTGGGCTGCGCGATCAGCACCGCGCCGGGCACGGCGGCCCGCTGGAGCTGCGCGGCCGCCTTCAAGGCCTCGCCGGAGGCGTCGACCGGGGCGCCCCGCCCGGTCGCACCGCTGACGAACAGCCTCCCCGTGCTGATGCCCACGCGCAACCTCGGCCGGGAGCGCGGCGGCAGCTGGCCAGGGAGCGACCCGGCGTCGAGCGCCGCGAGCTCCAGCCCGGCGCGGACGGCGCGCTCGGCGTCGTTGTCGCTCGCGCGCGGCGCGCCGAACAGCACGGTGACGACGCCCTCGCTCCTGCCCTGCACGACGCCCCCGAGCGCCTCGACGCGCTCGCGGACGAGCTCGCGGCACGCCTCCCGGAGCTCCAGCTCCTGCTCGGGATCCAGAGGCTCCTGCCCGTCGTCGCCGGAGACGATCTCCGCGGAGAGCACGGTGCAGACACGGTACTCACCCGCGGGCGCCGCGACCTTCGCCCCGCCCGCGGGCGCCGCGACCTTCGTGGCGTCCACGGGCGCCGGGGCGGCCGAGAGCGCCGCGCTCGTCCCCCGCGGAGACGCCTGGTCGGCCCTCGGCGAGATCGCGGAGAGCGGGGCAGCCGGCGGCCGGAGCGCGGAGCCGGCGCGCGCGGACGCGAGCGCTTCTCCGAGCTCGCGCGCATCCCGGAAGCGCGCTGCGGGCTCGACCGCGACGGCCCGCGCGACGACCGCCTCGATCGCGGGGCTCGCCTCGACGCCGAGCCCCGCGAACGACGGCCGCCTGCGCGGGTCCACGGCGGCGAGGTAGAGCTCGGCCCAGTCGCGCCCGTCGATCGGCTGCTTCCCCGAAGCGAGCTGCAGCAGCACGAGCCCGAGCGCGAACACGTCGGTCCAGGGCCCCGTCGCGCCGAGCTTCGGCTCGAACTGCTCCGGAGCGCCGTAGAGCGGCGTGAACACGTGCAACATCGGCGACGTCGCGAGCACCTGCGTCGTGTCGCTGGGGCTCACGCCCCGCGCCGCGGCCACGGCTCGCCTCGTCTCCGCGAGCGCCTTCGACATCGGCACCGACGCGTCGATCACCTTGGCGATGCCGAAATCGACGACCTTGATCGTCGTCGCGCCGGGAATCTCGACGAGGAACAGGTTCGCCGGCTTCACGTCGCGGTGAGAGACCCGCTCGTCGTGCGCCATCGCGAGCGCCCCGACCGCCGGCGCCAGGAGCTCGATCGCCTCGTCGACGGAGTACGGTGCGCGCCCCGAGGCGCGCCGCGCCTCGATGTGCTGCGCGAGCGTCTCTCCCTCGAGCCACTCCATGACGATGTACGGCGTCCAGGAGCCCTCCGGCGAGGTCGCGGCAGAGACGTCGAGCGCCTGGACGATGCCCGTCGTCCGGCGCGAGAGCCGGTGCAGCAGCCGGGCCTCGCGCTCGAACGTGTCGAGCAGCGACTGCCGCTCTTCCGGCAGGAGATCTGCGGGGATCTTCAGGCACTTGACCGCCACCTGCTCCTGGAACCCCAGGTGGGTCGCCCGGTAGACCACGCCGAACGTCCCCTCGCCGGCCACGGCGTCCACCAGCAGCTTGCCGCCGATGGTGCTGCCCACCCAGCCGAACGGGTCCCGCGCGATCATCCGCGGAAACTCTACTGCCCGCGCCGCGGCGCCGGGAGCGCGCCGCCTCGCAGCGATGACGATCGCCGCCCCGCGCGCGCCGGACCACCTCGACCACCACGCCCCTCGAGCCCCGCGGGCGCGAGGCGAGCGCGACGGCAGTCGCCCTGCGCGCGCGTCCGTGCTACGCAGCCGGCTGCTGGGCGTGCCCTCGGTCCTGGCGACCGTCCCGCGAACGCTGCCGCAACGGTCCCCGGAACGGATCGCACGCGCGCAGCGGCAGAACGTCGCTCGTCGTCCGGCGCGACTCTGGGGTGCGATGTGGCTGAGCCGGAGATTCTTTCCCGCGATGGTGGCTCGCTCGAGCTCCTGATCATCACCCAGAGCTCGATGAGCACCCGACAGCTGCCGGGCTCGGGCAGCGTCGTCCTGGGCAGGGACGAGGACGCCGGCATCTGCGTCCCCGACTCCTCGGTGTCGCGCCGGCACGCGGTGCTGCACCTCGGCCCGCCGCTCCGGATCGAGGACCTCGGCAGCAGCAACGGGACCCGCGTGCGCGCCCGGCACTGCAGCGCGGCGACCGAGCGCCTGATCGATGTGGGCAAGGGCACGCCCGCGCGGGGCGCCGCGGTCGAGCTCTCGCCCGGCGACGTCATCTACCTCGGCGCCGCGCGCGTCGTCCTCCGCCAGAAGGGCGGCGAGCGGGACGCGGGCAAGGACGTCATCGTCAAGGACGACGCGATGCGCGCCGTCTACGAGCTCGCCCAGCGCGTCGCGAACGGCCCGATCAACATCCTCCTCCTCGGCGAGACGGGCGCCGGCAAGGAGGTGCTGGCCGAGTCGATCCACAGGGCCTCGCCGCGCGCGAGCCGCCCACTCCTGCGCCTGAGCTGCGTCGCGCTGTCCGAGTCGCTGCTCGAGAGCGAGCTGTTCGGCCACGAGCGCGGCGCCTTCACCGGCGCCGTCCGGGCGAAGCCGGGGCTGCTCGAGACGGCCGAAGGGGGCACCGTGTTCCTCGACGAGATCGGCGAGCTGCCGCCCTCGATCCAGGCCAAGCTGCTCCGGGTCATCGAGGAGCGGAAGGTGATGCGGGTGGGCGGGCTGACCCCCATCAAGATCGACGTCCGCTTCGTCTCGGCCACGCACCGCGACCTCGAGGCCGAGGTGAGCCGCGGCGCGTTCCGGCAGGACCTGTATTTCCGGCTGAACGGCGTGACCCTCTCCATCCCGCCGCTGCGCGAGCGGCCCGGGGAGGTCGCGGCGCTGGCGCAGCTCTTCGCGGAGCGCACGGCGAAGGAGCTCTTCCCCGGCGAGGCGAGCGCCGCGTCCGTTCCGATCTCGCCCGCGGCCCTGGCCGAGCTCCAGCGCCACAGCTGGCCAGGCAATATCCGGGAGCTGCGCAACGTGATCGAGCGCGCGGTGATCCTCGCCAACGGGGCGCCCATCGGGCCGGAGCACCTGCTCCTCTCCTCTCTGGCCGATCCCACCCGTCCATCGCATGCCATGCCCCTTCCGGCGCGCCCGCCGCAGGCGCCCCCGAACGCGAGTGCGACGGCGTCAGCGTCAGCACCAGGGTCTACGATTGCGAGGAGCGTGCCCGACGGCGCGAAGAGCGCGCCGGACGGCGTGGACCCGGGCCCCACCCGGCTGCGCGACGCCATGGAGGCCCACGAGCGCGAGCGCATCGTCCAGGCGCTCGAGCAGTGCATGGGGAACCAGACGCGCGCCGCGGCGCTGCTCGGGATCTCACGGCGCACGCTGGTCGAGCGGATCCGCGTGTACGGGCTGCCGCGGCCGCGCAAGGCCTGAGCGTTGCGCAGATCGCCGCGCAACCTGGCGTCGTTCTGGCGTCGATTGCGCGAGGGCTCGCTCAACCGAGCGGCCGCCCGCGCAACACCTCAGGCGGGCGTCTCGCGCCGCTCCAGCGGGGCGAGCTCGATCCCGAGCTCCGTGGCGAACCGGAAGATGCGCTCGTCGCGGTAGAACTCGCCGAAGACGACGCGCGAGAGCCCCGCGTTCGCGATCATCTTGAAGCACCCCCAGCAAGGCGAGGCCGTGACGTAGACCGTCGCGCCGTCGATCCGCACCCCGTTCCGCGCGGCCTGGATGACGGCGTTGGCCTCCGCGTGGATCGTGCGCACGCAGTGGCCGTCCTCGATCAGGTGCCCCTCCTCATCGCAGTGAGGCAGCCCCCGGATCGATCCGTTGTACCCGGTCGCGAGGATGCTCTTGTCGCGCACGATCACCGCGCCGACGTGCTTCCGATCGCAGGTCGCCCGCGACGCGACGACCTCGGCGATGCGCATGAAATATTCATCCCACGAAGCCCGATGCGTCATCGCTCACCTCCACGACGGGGGATCCGCGCCCGCCGCCCCCTCGACGTCCCCTCGACGTCGAGCGACCCGCGCTCGCCGATCCCTCCAGAATGTTCAGGGATCCGCCCTCCGGTCCCCCTCGCGAAGGGCCCGGCGTTGCGCGCCCGCGGCCCCGGCTGAGCCGCGCCGCGCGCCCCGCGGGCGCTTCTATCACGACGCCGGGCGCCGCGGAGCCCCCCGCGGGCGCGGGACCGCGCGAGGCGCCTCGACAGCGAGGCCCGGCGCGTGGTAGCGCGCGGGGGTGAGCTCCGCCGCCCCCCGAAGGTCAGATCGCCGCATCCTCGTGCTCGGCTCCGGGGGGCGCGAGCACGCCCTCGCGCGTGCGTTCGCCCGATCGCCCTCGGTCGCCGAGGTGATCGTGGCGCCCGGGAACGCCGGGACCCACGCGCAAGCGGGCGCCGGCCGCGCCCCGATCCGCCGGGTCGACCTCCCGTCGCTGTCGCCCGCCGAGGCGACCCGGCTCGCCGTCCGCGAGCGCGCCGACCTGGTCGTCGTCGGCCCCGAGGCGCCGCTCTGCGCGGGCGTCGCCGACGCGCTCGCCGCCGAGGGCATCGCCGTCTTCGGGCCGAGCCGCGAGGCGGCGCGCCTCGAGGGGTCGAAGGCGTTCCTCAAGGAGTTCGCCGCCCGCCACGGGATCCCGACCGCGCCGTTCCGGATCGTGCGCTCCTTCGACGAGGCGGCCCGCGTCATCCGCGAGCGCGGCGCGCCCATCGTCGTGAAGGCCGACGGGCTCTGCGCCGGCAAGGGCGTCGTCGTCGCGACGACCGTCGACGAGGCGCTCGCGGCCGCGAAGGACATGCTCGTGGATCGCCGCTTCGGCGACGCCGGCGCGACCGTGATCCTCGAGGACGCGATCCAGGGCGAGGAGGCCAGCGTGCACGCCATCAGCGACGGCGAGGCGATCTTCGTCCTGCCGGCGGCGCGCGATCACAAGCGCGTCGGCGAGGGCGACACCGGGCCGAACACGGGCGGCATGGGCGCGTTCGCGCCGAGCGCCCGCGTCACCCCGGCCCTGACCGCGCGCGTCGAGCGCGAGATCCTCCGGCCGACGATCGACGGCATGCGGGCGGAAGGGAGGCCCTTCCGCGGGGTGCTGTTCGCGGGCCTGATGATCACGCCCGCCGGGGACCCCATGCTGCTCGAGCACAACGTCCGCTTCGGCGATCCCGAGTGCGAGGCGCTGATGGAGCTGCTCGAGGGCGACGTCGCCGAGCTCTGCGCGTCCGCCGCGGCGGGCGCGCTCGCTCCCGGGGCGGCGCGCGTCGCCCCCGGCCGCCACGCGCTCACCGTCGTGCTCGCGGCGCGCGGCTACCCCACGGCGCCGGTGACCGGCGACGTCATCCGCGGCCTCGACGCCGCGGCCGCGGTGGAGGGCGCCTTCGTGAACCACGCGGGCACCGCCGAGCGGGACGGCGCGGTCGTGACCGCGGGGGGCCGCGTGCTCGCCGTCACCGCCGCGGGCGACTCGCTCGCCGAGGCGCGGGAGCGCGCCTTCCGCGCCGCGGGCGCCATCGACTTCGACGGCAAGGTGCTCCGCCGCGACATCGGGGTGGACGGAGCGCGCGCGGCCGGGTGAGGCGGCACCATGGAACCCATCGTCGATCTCGCCCCAGGCGCTGAAGAGAACCCGCTCGCGGCCTACCTCGGTCACCTCATCCGCGAGCACCTCGCGCGCGACCCGAAGCGCGCCTCCGATTTCCGGGCGCTGCGCGGGTCGGTGCTCGTCGTCGCGCAGGACGCCGATACGTCCATGACGATGCGCTTCGACCACGGGCGGCTCACCATCCACGATGGCGCCATCGGCATCCCGTCCGTCACGTTCTGCGGCGACGAGTCGGCGCTCCGCCGGCTCCCCGACGTCGCGTTCCACCGCTGGCTGCGCCTCCCGAAGCTGGGGGTGCTGCACCGCCGACAGAGCGGCCCCCTGCGCGACCTCGCGCGCCTCGTGGCCCGCGGGGAGCTCAAGATCTACGGGCTCGTCGCGCACCCAAGGCTCCTCCTTAGGCTGCTCCGGGTCCTCTCCCGCCTCCCCTGAGCGCCTCGCCCAAGCCGGTAGCAACGGCGCGTGACGGCACGCGACGACGACGCCGACGACAACGAGGACTGGTATGATACTGTAAGACGGAAACGGACGTCCCGTCCGCATTGCACGGCCGTTCTTGTGGGCTTGCAAACCAATGCTACACGGCCCGAAAGCTGTCTTTTGACGGCCTGTTGGGCTGTTGGTATGGCTCGATCATGGGCATCCGATTGCGCTACCTCGCCCACGATCTCGAGGTGCCGCTCGGCGAGTTCTTCATCGGACGGAGCGCGGACTGCCAGCTGTCGCTGGACGACCCGCTGGTGTCGCGCAGGCACGCGCTGCTGACCGTCGGTGAAGGCGGCGTCGCGATCGAGGATCTCGGCAGCCGCAACGGCGTGCTCATCAACGGTGCTCGGATCGCGGGGCGCCAGATCCTGACGGACGGCGACAAGATCGCGATCGGGGGGCAGGAGATGTTCCTGCTCGGGGCCATCGAGCCGAGCTCGGCGCACTCGCCGCGGAGCGCGCCGCTCTGGACGAGGCAGCAGAACGCGCGCACGGTCGACATGAGCGAGATGCCCGCAGGCGAGGACGACGGCGCGACGGCCATCGCCTCCCGGAGGTCGCTCCCCGGGCTCGTCCCTCAGCACCCGGACAAGCGCGTGCACGCGCTCAGCCTCATCGGCAGCGTCGCCGACAAGGCGCTCGCCCTGGGGCGCGTCGATGAGGCCGAGCGCATCCTCCAGCGCTCGCTCACCGACATCCTCACGAAGGCGCGGGACGGGGGCGTCGGCGCCGTGCAGCCCGAGCTGGTCGAGAAGGCAAGCATGTATGCGGCCCGCCTCGCCTCGGCGACGGGTCGGGGCTCGTGGATCAACTACATTTTCGAGCTGAATACCCGGCTCGAGCTCCTCCTCCCCGCCTACCTCGTCGATGAGCTGTATAGTGTCCTGCGCAAGGTGAAGGCCGTCGACATGTCCATTCTCCGTGGCTATGCGAAGCGGCTCCGCGAGCGCGCAGGTGAGCGTACGCCGGCGGAGCGGTTCATCCTCCAGCGCATTGAAGGGCTCGAGCGCCTCGGCGCACTGAAATAGACCATGCCTTTCCGCCTCCGGTACTTGGCGCACGATTTCGAGCTCCCCGAAGGGCCCTTCGTGATTGGCCGGAGCGGCGACTGCCAGCTCTCGCTCGATGACCCGCTGGTGTCGCGGCGCCACGCGACGCTGCAGGTGCGCAACGACGGCGTGGCCTTGCACGATCTCGAGAGCAGGAACGGCGTGTACGTCAACGGCACGCGCATCTCCGGCCAGCGCGAGCTGACCGACGGCGACCGCATCATCATCGGCAGCCAGGAGATGCTGCTCTACGGCGGGGAGGAGTCGCGCCCCCACGACGCCTACGGGGTCGAGTTCCGCCGCGCGACGGCGACGCTCGGCGCGATGGCGCTGACCGAGATGCGCAAGATGTCGGACGACCCGACGGAGCTCACGAGCCCGACGGGAGACGGCGGATCCAAGGGCTTCCAGTCGCTGCGCCTGCTCGCGAGCCTCGCCGACAAGGCGCTGGCGATGGGCCGCAGCGAGGAGGCCGAGCGCATCCTGCAGACGGTGCTGATCGACATCCTGAGCCGCGCGCGGACGAACGTGCCGCTGGAGATGCCGGCCGCGGAGCTCGCCGCGCGCTACGCGGCTCGCCTCGCGGGCGCCACGACCAAGGGGACGTGGGTCAACTACGCGTTCGAGCTCTTCACGATCGCGCGCCGCCCGCTGCCCGGCCCCGTCGTCGACGAGCTCTACACCGTCGTCCGGCGCGTCAAGACGCTCGATATCCAGCCGCTCAGGATCTACCTCGACGACCTCCGCCGGATGGCTCCGTCGTTCGGTCCGACCGAGCGGTTCTTGATGCAGCGGATCGAGGGTCTCGAGCGCCTCGTCGCGGCGAAGTAGCCTCCGCATCGCCGCCGGGCGTCGCGGGAGCGGCGGCCTCTGGCGACACGCGCGACACGCGCGGAGCCGGCGGCTGCGCCGCGCGAGCGGCCCCGTGCTGGACAGGCGGCGGCGCCGCGCGAGCGGCCCCGTGCTGGACAGGCGGCGGCGCCGCGCGAGCGGCCCCGTGCTGGACAGGCGGCGGCGACACACGGGGGGCCGGCGCCGCGGAGGGCTGGAGCGGCGGCGGTGCGTTGCGGGGACGCGCGCCCGCCTCGGCTTCCTGCCAGCCGAGGTTCCTCGCGGCGGCCTTCGCAATCGCATCGCGCAGCTCGGTATCGGCGACCTTCCCGAGCTCTCGCCGCACCTCGACCGGGAGCGGCGCCTCCTTCGGGGTCGGGCGGACCTCCTCGCGCCAGGGCGGCCGCGCGACCGGCTCCACCTTGCCGACGCGGAACCGGAGGGACTGCACAGGGAGGCCGCGCGACCGGAGCTGCGCGGTGATGGCGTCGCCGAGCAGCGAGAGCTCCTGCGCCCACATCGAGCTCGCCGCGCGGACGTGGAGCACGCCGCGCTCCAGCTTGAGCGGCCGCGCGCGCGCGGCGATCCGGGACCCCACGGCCGCTTCCCACTCGCGGAACGGCATCGGCGAGGTGTCGATCTCCGCCGGCGCCGAGAGCGAGGACCCGCGCTGGATCAGCGCACCCAGCCGTTCGATCCCACCTCCGCTCCGACGCGACATGCGCGCCGAGCGTAGCAGCCTGACAGCGCCGTGCTCCGGCAGAGCGCGCCGTCCAGGCTCGCCCAGCGTCACGAACGGTCAGCCCCTACGGCGCCGCCCTGTGACCAGGACGGTCGCTCGCCAGAGCGAACCACCCGCCCTCGGCTGCCTGGCGACGAACGATCGTGAGGGGCGCTCTCGGTACCGAAGGTGGGACTCGAACCCACAAGCCCTTGCGGACAGCGGATTTTGAATCCGCCGCGTTTGCCATTCCGCCACTTCGGCTCAGCGCTGCGATGTCAGCGAGCTCCTGGAACCGTAGATCACCGGGCACGATCCTGGCAACCGTCTGCGAGCCTGCGAGCCTACGAGCCTACGAGCCTGAGCGCCCGAGAGCGGTCGCGCGGGCAGGAGGCCGGCAAAGCCACGAGCAGCGCCGCCGCGCCGCGGCCGCCGCGCATCGAGGCGCGGCCCGCGATCGCGGCGCGGCGAGAGATCACACCACGAAATCCAGCATCTGGAGGCGCGTCAGGTAGTCCTGGAGCGCAGAGGCGTACTCGTCGATCAGGAGATCGAGCTTCACCAGCGCGCCGTGGTCGTCGACCGCGTCGATGGTCCCGCTCACCGGGATCTCGCGCGCGGGCAGGACGAGCACGCCGCTCCAGTGCGCGTCCTTAGCGACGTCGCGCAGACCGGCGAGGCGCAGCCAGCCGTCCGAGAGCTCGACGACGGGGACGAGGGCGCCGCTGTCCAGGCGGACCGAGCTCTTCAGCGTGTGAGCCGGCTCGACCATGTAGTGGGAGCGCCGGTTCTTCTCGATGAGCTCCTCGAGGGTCGCGCAGATGACCTTGCTCAGCGGCGTCTCCTCGCTGTCGAGCACGAGATCGAGGAGCCGCTTCATCGCCTTCTGCGTGCGGATCAGGTTCGCGCGGGTCTCCTCGAGGCGGCGCGCGTCGCGCCGGATCTTGCCGGCCACGACGTTGAGCAGGTTGTTGTAGAAGGGGTACGCGACGTCCCCGTGGTCCTCGAAGAAGTCCTGGAGCTCGGCGACGCCGATGCGCCAGATCTCCGAAGGCTGCGTCGTCACCGCCGTCGTCGTCCGCCGGAAGCCGGTCAGCGCGCCGAGCTCGCCGATGGGCGAGATGGGGCTCAGGCGGAAGCGCGTCTCGCCCGCCTCGAGCAGCGCGACCTCGCCCCGGACCAGGAGGAACAGGTGCGCCGGGGCGCTCCGGGCCTCGAAGAGCACGTGGCCGGACGGGACCTCCTGGCGCTGGAACGCCTTCATCAGGTCATCGAGGTGATCCTCCGTGATTCTCTCGAACAGCGGGATCGCGTGCAGGTCGGATGGGCGGACCGCCATGGGATGACACTCCTCTTCAACATGGGTCGGGCTCCGCGTCCGCGTCGCGGGACACGGAGCCTTGCGGCGCGCACGAGCTCTGCGTGGACCGCGGGAGCGGCATCCTACTCCAGGTCCCGAGCCGAGGAAGAGGGATGGCCTCGCCGCAGCGAGGTGCGCGCGCAGGACCGCGAGCCCGCGCACCTTCTCGCCTCGTCGCCATGCAGCGCGTCGTCGCGTCGCGCGTCGGCGAGCGGGGAGTGACGATCGCGCGGTCGGTCCGTCGACGCGCGCCCGGCGACGGGCGCCCTGGAGGTTTGCCCCGCTGGCGGGATCGGGTAGGTGCCGGTAACGTCGCCCGGGTGATGCCGTCCGTTCGCCAAGGGCTCCCCGACGCGATGCGCGCCTCGCCGCTGCGCCGCTCGCTGCTGCGGCTCGCCGCCATCGGCCTCGCCCTCCTCGCCGCCTCGTGCGGCTCCGCGTCGTCCGGGGCGCCGGTCAGCGCGGAGACGGCGCCGCCGCCGAAGCCGCGCAACGCGGCCGCGATCGCGCAGTCGATCGCCGGGGGGAAGGTCTCGGTGCTCGTCTACGGCGACAGGACCCGGGGACACCCCATCATGGGGCGGCTCGCGGCGCTCGATCTGTGGGGCCCCGTGCTCACCGGCACGGGGCTCGATCCGGAGCGGGACGTCGAGCGCGCCTTCGTCACCGCGCCGCGCGCGGACGCGGCCCACGAGGCGGTGGTCGTCGTCCAGCACAGCGTGCCGCCGGACAGGCTGGCGTCCGGCCTCGACGCGCTCCTCTCGCGCAGCCAGCCGCCAGGGGCCCGGGAGAGCGGGCTCGGCGTGCCGGCGGTGCGCGTGACCATCAAGGGGCACACGCGCGTCGTGGCGACCGTGGAGCCCGACTTCCTCGTGGTCTTGCCGGTCGCGCGGGCGCGCGAGGCGCGGCGCTTCCTTGGCACGGGCGGCTTCCCCGATCCGACAGGCGACGAGGCCGCGATCGCCGCGGCGATCGACCCGGCGAGGACGCTGAAGGGGCCGCGGGAGGCGCCCCGGGTGCCGCCCACCCTGAGATCGCTCGAGGCCACCGTGACGCTGACCAAGGACGGCGGCGCCACGGTCGCGCTCGACGGCGCGAGCGAGACCCCCGAGCTCGCCGTCCGCGACGCGGCCTTCCTCAACGAGGAGATCGAGCGCGCGACCTCGTTCCGCATCGCCATCGTGACGGTCCGCGTCGTCGACCCGATCGTCTTCTTCGCCGAGGGGGATCGCGTGAAGTCGAACCGGCGCGTGACCCCCGGGGAGCTCGACAAGCTCTTCGGCCTGCTCAGCGCCGTGCTGCCGCGGTAGGCTGCCGCCCGATGCGACTCGTCAAGATCGGAATCGCCAACGTCAACGCGACCGTCGGCGCCGTCCGCTCGAACACCGACCGGTGCCTCTCGCTCGCCCGCGCGATGGCGCGCGACGACGTCACCCTGGCGGTCTTCCCGGAGCAGGTGATCGGCGGCTACGCGGCCGAGGACCTCGTGCAGTGGCCGGCGTTCGTCGCGAGCCAGCAGCGCGAGCTCCGCCGGTTCGCCGAGGAGACCGCGCAGCTCCGCACCGTGTTCGTCATCGGCGTGACCGTCGGCGTGGGGGGCGACCTCTTCAACGCCGGCGCCATCGTCCACGCCGGCCGGGTGCTCGCCTTCTCCCCCAAGGAGAAGCTGCCGACCTACAACATCTTCTACGAGGCGCGGACGTTCTCGCGCGGCATGCCGTTCATGGAGCTCGACGCCGACGGCGTGCTCTGCGGCGATCGCGTCTACGCCTTCGATTTCGGGACGATCGCCGTCGAGGTGTGCGAGGACATCTGGTCGCCCGACGGCCCGATGCGGCGCCGCTGCTACGCCGGCGCCGAGATCGTCTGCAACATCTCGGCGTCGCCCTTCCGCGCCGGCGTGACGAGCACCCGGCGCGAGATGATCGCGACCCGCGCCTCGGACAACCAGTGCACGATCGCCTACGCGAACCTGGTCGGCGGCAACGACGGGCTCGTCTTCGACGGCGGCGGGTTCATCAACCAGAACGGCCGGCCGATGCTGGAGGCGCCGCGGTTCCGCGAGGGGTTCTCCGCGGCCGTCGTCGACCTCGACCGGACCACCCGCTGCCGCCGCGAGGCGAGCACCTGGCGCAGCGATCTCGAGGAGTTCCGCCGCGCCTCCGCCCGCATGGTGCAGGTCCTCCGGATCGACGGGGAGACGGCGGACCGCGCGCGCCTCGCCTACCCCGCCCCGCCGGCCGGCACGACGCCGTTCCTGCCCTCGGCGGCGCTGCCCGCGATCTCCGCGCGCGACGAGCTGCTCGACGATTTCTACGAGGCGCTCGCGCTCGGCGTCGCCGACTACTACCGCAAGATCGGCGCCTTCAAGAGCATCGGCCTCGCGCTCTCGGGCGGCCGCGACTCGCTCCTCACGCTGCTCGTCGCCTGGCGCGCGGTGCAGCTCATCCACCCGGGCCTCGAGGGCGCGGCCCTGCGCGAGCGGATGGGGGCGTCGCTCTACGCGTTCTTCATGCCGTCCCGCTACTCCAGCGACGCCACGCACCGCGCCGCCGCGCAGATCGCCGACGATCTCGGGGTGTCGTTCGCGGTCATCCCGATCGAGGACGCGTTCCCCCGGGAGCTCGAGGCCGCCCAGGCGATGGTCGGCGAGGGCGGGCAGCTCACCGAGCTCACGAAGCAGAACGTGCAGGCGCGCATCCGCGGCGGGCGCATGTGGAACTGGGCGAACACGAGCGGCGCGCTGTTCCTGCAGACGGGGAACATGAGCGAGAAGGCGCTCGGCTACACCACGGTGGGCGGCGACCTCGAAGGGGCGTTCAGCGTCATCGCCAACCTGCCGAAGACGGTGGTCATCGCGCTGCTCGAGCGGCTCTCGCAGCGCTTCCGCTTCCAGGGCATCCAGCAGACGCTCGCCACCACCGCCGGGCCGGAGCTCGCCGAGAACCAGTCGGGCGAGGCCGAGCTCATGCCGTTCGAGGTCCTCGACGCGTGCCTCCACCTCTACGGCGCCGAGAAGCTCGCCGCCGACGAGGTCGCGGCGGCGCTCCCGAGCCTGTTCCCGGACAAGGACCCCGCCGCGCTGCGGGCCTGGGCCGAGAAGTTCGCGACGCTGTTCTCGAGGTCGATCTTCAAGTGGGTGCAGTCGCCGATCGCGATCCACCTCGGCTCGCTCGACCTCGACCGCGAGCGCGCGCTGCAGCTGCCCGTGGTGCAGCGGACCGAGTGGAAGGGCGGCTGAGCCCGACGCCAGGGCGCGGCCGCCGCCGTACGCCGCGCGATCGACGCTTCGATCCGCGGCGCGTCGGCGCGTCGGCGGCAGCGCCTCAGTTGGCGGCCTTCTCGACGGAGGCCGGGGCCCCCTGCCTGCCGTCCTTCCCGTCCCTCGAGGCGATCTCGATCCCGTCGTGGCCGGCGGCCATGCCAGGAGTTACGGGCGCCACCGCGGGGCGGATCGAGCCGTCCGCCGAGAAGCGCTCGAGATCCTCGGTGACGCGGCGGAGATAGGCCTGCTTGATGTGGAACGGCAGGAAGGCGCTCTTGAAGCCGGCCACGATGGTCGCCTTGATCTCCTTGAGCCCGAACCCCATCTTCGTGTGGCAGTGCCAGAGCTCGTGCGACACCGTCGTGTCGGTGACGAGCCGGTTGTCGGTGTTGACGGTCACGCGCAGGCCGAGGCTCTGGTAGAGCTTGAGCGGGTGCGAGGCGAGGTCGCGCACGGCGCCGGTCTGCACGTTCGACGACGGGCAGCACTCGAGCGGGATGCGGTGATCGTTGATGTAGTGGAGCAGGTCGCCGTCCTCGCGCAGGCGGCAGCCGTGGCCGATCCGGTGCGCGCCGCAGACGTGGAGCGCCTGCGCGATCGACTCGGGGCCGTACGCCTCGCCGGCGTGGATGGTGCAGTTGATGTTGTTCTGCCGCACGAGCTGGAACGCGGCCTTGTGGTGCTTCGCCGGGTGGTCGTACTCGGCGCCGGCCAGGTCGAACCCGACGACGCCGCGGCCCTTGTACGCCACCGCGAGCTCCGCCATCTCCAGCGACGACTCCGGCGAGATGTTGCGGATGCCGCAGACGATGACGTTGCTCTCGATGCCCAGCGCGTCGCGCGCCGTCCTGAGCCCGGAGAGCACCGCCTCGACCACGCTCGTGAGCCGCAGGCCGAGGCGGGTGTGCAGCATCGGCGAGTAGCGGACCTCCATGTAGCGCACGTTCTCGCGCGCGGCGTCCTCCGCGAGCTCGTAGGCGACGCGGTGGAGCGCCTCCTCGGTCTGCAGGACGCGCAGCGTGATGTCGAACGCCTTGAGGTACTCGACGAGCGAGCCGCAGTTCTGGCCCAGGTTCATCACCCTGCGCAGCTCCGCCGGCTCGTACGTGGGGAGCTCGACGTGGTGGGTGCGGGCGAGCTCGATGATCGTCTCGAGGCGCAGCGAGCCGTCGAGGTGGACGTGCAGATCGGTCTTGGGTAGTTGCCGGAAGAACTCCAGGGGGAGCTTGCCGGCTAGCTCGGGATGATCACTCATGAGCTATTCTGTCACCCGGCGACCGGCCGCGAAAGGCAGCGCGGGGCGCGAGTTCGCTCACGATCGCTCTGGCGAGGACGACGAGGGCGCGGCGCCCCCCTCGTCCGCCGCGCCGCGCGAGCGATCCCTTCCGGCCGCGAGCACGGCGACGGCGGCCACGCCGAAGAGGGCGACGAAGAGCCACGGGAGCGGCAAGCTCATGTCGTCCCCGGCGGCCTCACGGCGCAGCGCATCGCGGATCCGCTCGGGGTTGTACGCCACCACGAGCCGCCGACCGACGTAGGTCGTCGGGAGCCCGCGCGCCTCCATCCGCCCATACAGCGCGACGTCCGCGTCGATGGCGGCCTGGGTCTCGGGCGCGGCGAGGCAAGCCGCGAGCTCCGCGGCCGAGAGGCCGAGCGGCGAGAGGACGGACGCGACGCGCTCGTCCGTGAGCTTGCTTGGCGACGCGCTGTAGAGCAGCGCAGCGGCCTGCTCGCGCTTGTCCTCGGGCGTGCAGACGTAGGCCTTCGCGGCGGGGAGCGCGCCGGGGTGGATCGGGAGCGGCACCATCTTGCGCACGTGGCGCACCCTGTCGCCGTAGGGTTCCTCGATCTTGCTCAGCTCGGGGTGCAGCCTGCGACAGAAGGGACACTCGAAGTCGGTGAAGGCCACGATCGTGATCTTGCCCGGCTCCTGCAGCGCCGCGAGCTCCGGCGGGAGCGGCGGAATGACCGGGTGGCTGCCCCAGAGGAACGGCAGGCCGATCGCGGCCGCGGCGGCCGCGCCCCACACCGTGACGCCCAGCGGCCCGCCCTGGGCAGCGCGCTCGAACGCCCTGGCCGGCATGCGCCGCGCCTGCCGCGCGACGAGGGCAGACGTGACCGCCGCGGCGAAGGCCGCGAGATCGACCGCGATGCACCACGCGCAGAACGCGCCGATCACGAAGCTCTGGAGCCCGAGGAGCACCGCGGCGGCGAGGCCGCCGACCGCCGAGGCGGCCGCGATCGCGGCGTGGTGCCAGCGCGCCCGCGCGAGCAGCGAGGCGGTGAGGAGCGCGGTGAAGGCGGCGAGGCCGAGGTTCGGCAGCGGGACACCGAGGAAGCGGCTGTACGGCGAGATCCTGACGGCGAAGCACCCCGACGTGACGCCGCAGAACGCGGGATCGCCCGCGTTCTGGTACTCGACGACGAGCGCCGCGCTCGCCGCGATGGCGACGAAGAGCGCGAGCCGGAAGAGCGTGACGAAGAACCGGGCGCGCCCAGCCTGCCGCTCGTCGCTCGAGGACAGCGACGCAGGCGCCTCGGGGCTCGCCTGAGGTGCCTCCGCGCGCCCAGGCCGTCCGTCGCGTCCTTCACGTCCCTCACGCCGGTCACCGGCCGGACGCACCGCGAAGACGTTGCCCCTGCCGGCGAGGGCGACGAGGAGCACCAGCGCGAGGAGCAGGGCGATCGAGTTCAGCAGCATCGGTCGTTGCGGGTGCGTTGCAGGTGGAGGAGGGGTGGGTTCGAGGCATACCGGACCCGGGCGGAGACAGCCAGCGCGAGGAGACTCGTGCTAGTCGAGTTTCATGCGTTCTTCATCTCGCGGAGATCCTCCGACGACCGGCTCCGGCGCGCGCCGCCGGGAGGCCGTGGTCGACCTGCTGTCCTCGTTCAAGCGCGCCCTGCACGCGAACGAGATCGCCGAGCGCCTCGGGGTCGAGCCGGGCCGCTACGCGAAGCTGCAGCGGCTGCTCGAGGAGCTGTCGCTGGAGGGCAGCATCGTCGCGCTCCCCGGGCAGCGCTTCCGCACGAGCCAGAAGCAGGTCGAGGCGCGCGGCGCCGAGCGCGAGGGGACGCTGACGGTGCACCCCCGCGGCTTCGGCTTCGTGGCGCTCGGAGGGGCGGCCGAGGACGTCTACGTCTCGCCCGAGGCGATGGGCGGCGCGCTCCACGGCGACACCGTCGCCGTGCGCATCTCGACCCGCTCGCGGCGCGGCGTGGAGGGGGAGATCGTCCGGGTCGTCAAGCGGCGCCACGCGCGCGTGGCGGGCGTGCTGCGCCGGCGTGGCAGGAGCGCGTGGCTCGAGCCGGACGACGGGCGCGTCCGTGGGCCCATCGTGATCGTGCCGCGCGAGCCGGGCGGGCCGCTCGTTCCGCCCGACGCGGAGGACGGCGCCGCGGCGGTCGTGTCGATCGCCCGCTTCCCTGACCTGGCCGACGAGAACCCGGAGGGCGTGATCGAGGCCGTGCTGGGGACGCCCGGCGACCCGAACGTGGAGGTCGCCAAGATCCTGCTGCGCGAGGGGATCGAGGAGGAGCACTCGCCCGAGGCGATCGCCGAGGCCGAGGCGTTCGGGGGCGAGGTGCCGACCGAGGCGCTCGAGGGGCGCACGGACCTCACCCACCTGCCCATGCCGACGATCGACCCGGAGGACGCGCGCGACCACGACGACGCGGTGTGGGTGATCCGCGAGGAGGACGGCTCGTACCGCGCCTGGATCGCGATCGCCGACGTCTCGCACTACGTGCGGCCGGGCACCGCGCTCGACAAGGCGGCGCTCGCGCGGGGCAACTCGGTCTACCTGCCCGATCGCGCGATCCCGATGCTGCCGCGGGCGCTGTCGTCGAACCTGTGCTCGCTGCTGCCGGGCGTGATCCGCCTCTGCCTGTGCGTCGAGGTCGAGCTCGACGCGACGGCGACGGTGCGGCGGGCCCGCGTCATCGAGGGGTACATCCGCTCGATCGCGAAGCTCACCTACCCCGGCGTGGCGCGCGCGCTCGGCTTCACCCCCGAGCCGCCGCGCAGCCCCGAGGCCGAGGCGCTCAGGAACGATCTTCAGGTGATGTGGGACCTCGCCCGGCTGCTCCGCGGCAAGCGGATGCGGCGGGGCGCGCTCGACCTCGACCTGCCCGAGGCGAAGGTGGTGCTCGACCCGAAGACGGGCGCGCCCGTCGACGTGCAGAAGCGCAGCCACGACCCGGGCGTGGCGAAGGCCTACCAGCTCATCGAGGAGATGATGCTCCTCGCGAACGAGACGTGCGCGCAGTTCGTCGTCGACCAGGGCATCCCCACGGTCTTCCGGTACCACGCGCCCCCGGACCAGGCGAAGCTCGAGCGCTTCGCGACGATGTGCGGGGAGCTCGGGCTCGCGTTCGACCCGGAGGACGCGGCCGACCCCAAGCGGCTGTCGGTGTTCCTGAAGAAGCTCGACGCGCACCCGCAGAAGCAGGTGCTGCACATGCTGCTGCTCCGCGCGATGAAGCAGGCGGTGTACGACGTCGCGAACGTGGGCCACTTCGGGCTCGCCTCGAGCGCGTACCTGCACTTCACCTCGCCCATCCGGCGGTACCCGGACATCACGGCGCACCGGGCCATCCGCGCGGTGCTGCGCGGCGAGCGCGTCGACAGGAGCGAGGCGGCCACCGAGCGGCTGCGCGAGGCGGCCATCACGGCGTCGGAGCGCGAGCGAAAGGCGATGGAGGTGGAGCGCGAGGTGGTCGACCTGCACCGCGCGCTCCTCATGCGCTCACGGCTCGGCGACACCTTCGAGGGCACCGTCACGGGCATCGTGGGAGGGGGCGTTTACGTCAACATCGAGGATCCCTTCGTCGACGTGCTCGTCCGCATGGAGTCGCTCGGCCCGGATCAGTACGAGATCGACGACGAGGGGCTGCGCGTCATCGGCCGCCGCTCGGGGGACCGGATCGCGATCGGCGACGCGATGCTCGTGCAGATCGAGGACGTGGCCATCCTCCGGCGCGCCGTCTATGGCCGGCGCCTCGCCGGCGAGCCGGCGGCGGACGAGGCGAAGCCGCGCCGGCCGCGGCGCGACGCGGCGGACGCACGGCCCCCCCGTCGTGTCAAGATCAGCAAGAGCACCAAGCCCCTGAAGGGCATTAAGACCAGCAAGCGCACCAAGGGCGGCAAGAGCGCCAAGGTGCGAAAGAAGCAGCGGTAGCAGCCCGCCCGAGGGCTCGATTCCCTGCCAGCTTTTGTCGCTCGAACGCACGAGCGCACAGCACCTCCCCAGCCACGCTCGCTCTCGCGGACAAGCGCGCGAAACGTCGTCGAAATCGTCGAGACGATCCGGCGAAACAGAGCGAGTCGAACCCGCCGAAATCGCCCAAGCGCACGAAGCGCACGAAGCGGACGAGGCGCTCGAGACACACGCGACGACCCAGGCAAACAGCCGACCGGGGCGCTGCGGACGCCGACGCCAGATCCAAAGTCGCACCCCCTCCGCGCCCCTCTGTGCCCCTCCGCGACTGACACCCGCTCAAAAGAGGGAGGGCTCCTGCATTTTCCTTGCGTCCAGAAAACCACTATGTTCTCAACTAACTCATTCTAGGAGAGAGGTAACCAATGCCCAAGCCGACGTATCCCGCCTACAACGCTGGTGACTTCCTGGTCGATTACGAGGAGAAGGTCTTCGAAGACGTCAAGGCGAAGCCGGGAGAGAAGGCGCTGGTTACCTTTCACACGGTGGCCTTCGAAGGGTCGATCGGCCTCGTCAACGTGCTGACGGCGATCCGCCTGCAACGTAAGGGGTTTGAGACATCCATCCTGCTCTATGGGCCGGGCGTCACGCTGGGGCTCCAGCGCGGCTTCCCCAAGCTCGGGAGCGAGGCGTTCTCCGGGCACCTCGCGGTGAACCAGCAGATCGGCCGGTTCATGGAGGAGGGCGGCAAGGTGTACGCCTGCCGGTTCGCGCTGCAGGCGCTCTACGGCCACGGCGAGCACGCGCTGATCCCGGGCATCAAGCCCATCAGCCCGCTCGACGTGCTCGACATCCAGCTGATCCACCGCCGGGACAACGCGTTCATGGTCCACTCCTGGACGCTCTGATCCGAGCGCGGTCCATGGAGTTCAACCGCAAAGTCCGGGCGGCCGCGGTGCAGGCCAGTCCCGTCCTCGGCAGCCGGGACGGGACGACCGAGCGAGTCGTCGCCGCGATCGCCAGGGCCGCGAAGGAAGGCGCCGAGCTGTGCGTCTTCCCCGAGGCGTTCGTCCCGTATTACCCGTACTTCTCCTTCGTGCTCCCGCCGCCCGCCATGGGGAAGGAGCACATGCGCCTTTACGACGAGGCGGTCACCGTCCCCGGCCCGGTGACGCGGGCCGTGGCGGCCGCCGCGCGCGCGCACGGGGTGGTCGTGGTGCTCGGCGTGAACGAGCGCGATCACGGGACGCTCTACAACGCGCAGCTCGTCTTCGACAGCGACGGCTCCCTGGTGCTCCACCGCCGCAAGATCACGCCGACCTACCATGAGCGCATGATCTGGGGGCAGGGCGACGGCTCGGGGCTCAGGACCGTGGACACCGCGGCCGGCAGGCTCGGGGCGCTGGCCTGCTGGGAGCACTACAACCCGCTCGCGCGGTTCGCGCTCATCGCGCAGCACGAGCAGATCCATTGCAGCCAGTTCCCCGGCTCCCTTGTCGGTCCCATCTTCGCCGAGCAGATGGAGGTGACGATCCGGCACCACGCGCTGGAGTCGGGCTGCTTCGTGGTGAACGCCACGGCCTTCCTGACGCCGGAGCAGGTCCGGGAGGTTGCCCCGAACGAGCAGATCCAGGGCGTGCTGCGCGGCGGGTGCATGACGGCGATCGTGACGCCCGAGGGCGTGCACGCGTGCCCGCCCGTGACCGACGGCGAGGGGATGGCCGTCGCCGAGCTCGATTTCGCCCTGATCACGAAGCGAAAGCGGATGATGGATGCGGCGGGGCACTACGCCCGGCCCGACTTGCTGCGGCTTTGGATGGATACGGCGGAGCGCTCGATAACGCTCGGCGCGGGCAGCCCCAAGGCCTCCTCCCTTGCCCCTGCGGCGGTGGACCATGGATACCCAGACGCTGATCACCGAGCTCCAGTCGTTCGGCCTGAGGCTGGCTGAAGCCCCCGAGGGCGCCCCCGAGGCGGGCGCCGCGCCCCCGCCGGAGCCCGCCTCCGGCGAGGCCTCCTGCGAGGGAGGCGGCCGCCGCGCGGCGTGGACCTCGCGGCGCGGCGGCGCGGGGCCGACCCAGCACGTCGCGGCGACGCTGCGCGGGGCCACGGTGATGATCCCGATCCACACCGACCAGGCGGCGGCGTCGCCGTTCGTCGCGCGGCTCGGGCGCGACGGCGCGGGGACCGTGGAGCGGGACGGCCAGGAGCTCGCGCCCATCGCCCTCGTGAAGACGCCGCGCTTCTACGCCCTCTCGACGAAGGACGGCATCCCCTACCCCAAGATCGCGCTGCTGCACGGGACGGACGTCCTCGCCTCGACGGTGCTCCAGACGTGCATCCGGTACACGGAGCCCGAGAAGGCCTGCACGTTCTGCGCGATCGGACAGTCGCTCGCGGCGGGGCGCACCACCGCGAAGAAGACGCCGGAGCAGCTCGGCGAGGTCGCCGAGGCGGCGGCGCGGCTCGACGGGGTGCGGCACGTGACGCTGACGACGGGCACGCCGCGGTCGGCGGATCGCGGCGCGGCGCACCTCGCCGACTGCGCGCGCGGCATCAAGGCGCGCGTCGATCTGCCGGTGCAGGCGCAGTGCGAGCCGCCCGACGATTTCGCCTGGTTCGAGCGGATGCGCGCCGCCGGCGTCGACAGCCTGGGCATGCACCTCGAGGCGGTCGAGGACGAGGTGCGCGCGGCCGCGATGCCGGGCAAGGCCGAGGTGAGCGTGGCCCGCTACTTCGAGGCGTTCGAGGCGGCCGTGCGCGTGTTCGGGCGCGGCCAGGTGTCGACGTACCTCATCGCGGGGCTCGGCGACTCCCTGGCGTCGCTGCTCGACGCGAGCGAGCGGCTCATCGCGCTGGGGGTCTATCCGTTCCTCGTCCCGCTCGTGCCCATCCCCGGGACGCCCGGGGCCGATCGCGCGCCGCCCTCGGGGGACTTCATGCGGGCGCTCTACGAGCACATCGGCCCGCTGCTCGCGCGGGCGGGGCTGCGCTCGACCGACGTGAAGGCGGGCTGCGCCCGCTGCGGCGCCTGCTCGGGGCTCTCGGGCTTCGAGGCAGAAGGCCGAGCCGCGGCGCGGCCGGGATCCGGCGCGGCATGGACATCAACCTCGGAGAGCTCCGATGACGCCACGTTACAGCTTCGAGCTTGTGCAGAGCAGGGACACGTACCTCGAGTACCTCCGCTTGCGCCGGGCCATCTTCTGCGACGAGCAAGGGCTGTTTAAGACCACCGACGAGGACGACTGGGACGGCTCCGCGTTCCCGATCGCCGCCCTGGAGCACGGGGCGCCAGGGGGCCCGCGGCTCGTCGGCACCGTGCGCATCTACGAGGCGGAGCCCGGCCTCTGGTACGGCGGCCGGCTCGGCGTCGAGCGCGCCCACCGCAAGCAGGGCGTGGTCGGCCGCGGCCTCGTCCACAAGGCGGTCACCACCGCCCACGGCTGGGGGTGCCGCCGGTTCCTCGCGCTCGTCCAGGCGGCCAACGTCCCGTTCTTCGAGGGCATCCACTGGCGCTCCCTCGAGGAGCGCTCGCACCGCGAGCGGCCGCACCACCTGATGGAGGCCGACCTCGACAGCTACCCGCCGAGCGACGAGCCCCGCCCGCCGCCCGGGCAGAGGTTCCGCTGATGCTCGGCGGCGTCGCGGCCGAGCTGCGCGGCGCGATCGGCGTCCTCGCGAAGCGGGACGTGCAGATCCCGGCGCGGTACCTCTCCGGCGAGCGGGGCGCGGCGCTCGCGGCCAGCTCCGTCGAGCGACCCGCAGCGCTCGGCGACGACTGCGCGGCCATCCCCGACGGAGACGGCTACCTGCTCCTCGCCGCCGAGGGGATCTGGCCCGCGTTCCTCGAAGGGGATCCGCGGTTCGCCGGCTACAGCGCCGTGATGGTCAACGTCAGCGACGTCTACGCGATGGGCGGCCGCCCCATCGCCGTTGTCGACGTCGTCTGGGGGACCTCGGCCGGCGCGCTGGAGCCGGTCTGGGAGGGAATGGTCGCCGCGTCGCGCGCCTACGGCGTGCCGATCGTTGGAGGGCATACGAGCGCGCGAAGCCCGTACAACGCCCTCGCCGTGGCCATCGCGGGCCGGGCGCGGCGGCTCATCACGAGCTTCGCGGCGCGCCCCGGCGACGTGCTCGTCGCGGCGATCGATCTGCGCGGCGAGATGCACGCGGAGCACCCGTTCTGGAACGCCTCGACGGGCGCGGACCCGGCGCGGCTCCGCGGCGACCTCGAGGTCCTGCCCGCCCTCGCCGAGGCGGGCCTGTGCGACGCGGGCAAGGACATCAGCATGGGCGGCGTCGCGGGGACGCTGCTCATGCTCCTGGAGACGTCCGGCGCCGGTGCGGTGCTCGATCTGGACGCCGTCCCGCGGCCGCGCGACGTCCCGCTCGCGCGCTGGCTGCTCGCGTTCCCGAGCTACGGCTTCCTGCTCAGCGTGCGCCCGGAGGTCGCCGGCGAGGTGCTCTCGGCGTTCGCGCGGCGGGGCATCGCGAGCGCGGCGGTCGGCGCCGTCGACGGCTCGCGGCGGCTCATTCTCCAGGCCGCCGGCGAGCGGCAGACGCTCTGGGACCTCTCGGCGGAGCCGCTCACCGGGCTCGCGCGCGAGGGCGCGCGATGAGCGCCCTCGCTGCCTCCGGCGCGCCGCTCTCGGTCGCGCTCCTCACCTACTCGACCAAGCCGCGCGGCGGCGTCGTGCACACGGTCGAGCTCGCGGAGGCGCTCCACGATCTCGGCGTCTCGGTCTGCATCTACGCGCTGAACAAGGACCAGGGCGGCTTCTACCGCGCGCCGCGCTGCCCCTCGGTCCTCGTGCCCGCCGCGCCCCCGCCGGCGGGGATCGACGCGGTCGTGAAGCAGCGCATCGCGGAGTTCGAGGACGGGCTGCGCCGCCTCGGGGCGCGGCACGACGTCTGGCACTCCCAGGATTGCATCAGCGCGAACGCGCTCGCGGCGCTGCGCGCCGAGGGGCGCGTCCCCCACTTCCTCCGGACGGTGCACCACCTCGACGACTACGACAGCCCGTACCTGCGCGCCTGCCAGGACCGCTCCGTGCGCGAGGCCGACGCGTGCCTCGTGGTCAGCGAGGCGTGGAGGAAGGCGCTCCGGGCCGAGCACGGCGTCGACGCGGCGATCGTCCCGAACGGCGTGAGCCTGCGCCGCTACACGGCCACGCCCGACGAGCGGGACGCGGCGCTGCGCGCGCGCCTCGACGCCACCGGATCGCCGCTCTTCGTGACCGTGGGCGGCGTCGAGCCGCGCAAGAACTCGATCGGCCTGCTCAAGGCGTTCCTGTCGGTGCGGAAGCGGCTGCCCGGAGGCCAGCTCATCATCGCCGGCGGAGAGACGCTGTTCGACTACGAACCTTACCAGCGCGAGTTCGAGGCGATCGCGCGCGAAGGCGGCGTATGGCCCTCGCCCGCGGGCGCGTCGCCGCCGCCGCTCGTCCTCGCGGGCGTGCTCCCCGACGCGCTGATCCCGCCGCTCTACCGGCTGGCCGACGCGTTCGTCTTTCCGTCCGTCCGCGAGGGGTTCGGGCTCGTCCTGCTGGAGGCGATGGCCTCGGGGGCGCCGGTGGTGAGCTCTGCGCAACCTCCCTTCACCGAGTTCCTCGCCGACGGCGAGAGCGCGCTGCTCGTCGATCCCTCGAGAACAGACGATCTCGCCGGCGCAATGGAAGCTATCCTGGACGAGGGCGTGAGGCGGCGCCTCCGCGCCGCGGGGCTCGAGACCGCGGCCCGGTACACGTGGGATCGTTCGGCCCGCATCGCGGCCGGCGTGTACCGCGAGTTCCTTGGATCCCGCCAAACGTAGGACAAGCGAGCGACGTATGCCGGAGATGCGCTTCGTTATCGAGTGGCCGAGCGGCGAGCAGCAGGTCTGTTACTCTCCGTCGCTCGTCGTGAAGGAGCACCTCGACGTCGGGGAGAGCTACGATCTCGACGACTTCGTGTCGCGTTGCCGGACGGCGCTCGATATCGCGAGCGAGCGGGTCCTCAAGAAGTATGGGTTCCCCTGCAGCCTGGCGCGGGCCGAGGCGGCGCGCATCGCGAGCGCGGCCGCGCGGTTCCACGGCCGGAGCGGGGCCAAGGTCCGGGTCCTCAGGTTCGTCGAGTGACGGAGTCCTCAGGTTCGTCGAGTGACGGAAGGAGCAGGAGATGGTGACGAAGTCGAAGATGGAGCGCCTCCTCAGCGAGCGCCAGTTCCTCGTTTCCGCCGAGCTGACGCCCCCGCGTCACTACGATCTGGAGAAGTTGTTGAAGCACGCCCGAAACATGGCGGGCTGTGTGGATGTGGTGCAGATCAACGATCACCTGCTCTCGCAGGCGCGCTGCGCCAACATGGCAGTCGGCCATTTCGTGAAGCAGGAGGGGCTCGAGCCGGTGCTCCAGTTCTCGCTCCGCCACAAGAACAAGATCGCCCTCCAGGGCGACCTGCTCGGGATGGCGGCGCTCGGGCTCTCGAACATCATCGTCCTCGGCGGCTACCCGTGCGCCATCGGCTCCGATCCCGACGCGAAGGAGGTGAGCGACGTCGACAGCTACGCGGCCATCGAGCTGACCCGCCGGCTGACGCGCGAGGGGAAGCTCTTCAACGGAGACGTCGTCTCGCCGGCGCCCTACTTCCACGTCGGGACCATCGATTTCCCGTGCGCGGAGCAGGCGATCGCCGGGGCGATGGACCGGCTCGCCGCGAAGATCGACGCGGGCGCGAGCTTCATCCAGGTGCAGGCGGTGTTCGAGCTCGCGTCGATGCGCCGCTGGATGGCCGCGGTGGTGGAGCGCGGGCTGCACGAGCGGGCGCACTTCATCGCGGCGATCTTCCCGTTCGCGGGCGTGGATCGGCTGAGCTTCCTGCAGAAGGTGCCGGGGCTCGTGGTCCCCGAACACCTGATCGAGCGCGTCCGCCAGAGCGGCGACGCGGAGGGGGAGAGCTACCGGATCACGCTGGAGCTCATCCGCGGGCTCCGCGACGTCCCCGGGCTCTCGGGCATCCACATGCGGTCCATCGGCGCGGAGGACTGGGTGCCCCGGCTGGTCGACGAGGCAGGGCTCCGGCGGTCGGCATGAGCCTCTAGCGCGGGGCTCCGCGCGCCGGGCGAGGTTCGGGGGCCGGTGCCTGGCGCCTGGGCGCTCGGGCGGCGCGCTCAGGCCTTGCGGGCGATCCAGAGCAGCGCGAGGCCGTTCATCCGGCGCTCGCGGCGGTCGACCTGGAGCCCTGCGCCGCCGATCTCGCCGCCGAGCTTGTCCTCGGTGTGACGGTAGGTGACCTCCGCCGCGTCGGCCCACGCCAGCATCGCGTGGGCCGTCGACGGGTTGTACCGGTGGCCGCGCAGGTAGCCGGCCATCGCGGCGCGGCTCATCGTGGCCGCGGGCTCGAGCAGCGCCAGGCGGCCGCCCGGGCGGAGGACGCGCGCCGCCTCGGCCAGCACCGGGCCCGGCTCGGGCAGGTGCAGGAGCAGGTTCGACGCAGTCACCACGTCGAACGAGGCGTCGGGGAACGGCAGCCGCGTCGCCAGCGCCTCCCGGAACGTCACGTTGTCCAGGCCGAGCGCCTTCGCCCGCTGCGCGGCGCGCTCCACCATCGCCGCCGTCGCGTCGATCCCGATCGACTCGTGGCAGCGGCGACCCATCTCGCGCGTCAGGCGGCCCGTGCCGCAGCCGAGATCGAGGCACCGCTCCTCGACGCCCGGATCGACCAGCGTGACGAGCTCGTCGATGAGCGTCGCATAAGGGCCCTCCGCCTGCATGCGATCGAAGAAGTCGACGAGCTCGTGGAACGGGGTCGCCTGCTCTCGCGCCGCATAACGATCGCGCCACCGCCAGACGTCGTCGAGGGCCTGGTACGTGCCCCGGTAATACAGGAGCGGCGCGCCCGCCTCCCCCCGGCCCGACGCGAGCACGCGACCGACATAGATGATGTGATCACCCCCGTCGTACGTGTGCTCCACCTTGCAGTCGAGGAAGGCCAGCACGTCCTTGAGGATCGGGCTGCCCGACTCGGCCACGTGGGCCTCGGTGAGCACCGCCTGCCGATCGATGTCCGTGCCCTTGCCGGCGAACAGGTCCGAGAACTCCCGCTGCTGCTCCCGCAGGATGTTCACCGCGAAGACCCCGGACGCCTCGATGGCCGCGCTCGTGCGCGACCGCCTGTCCGCGCAGAACAGCACGAGCGGCGGGTCGAGCGAGACCGCGCTGAACGAGTTCACCGTCATCGCCTGCGGCGTGCCGTCCTGCACCGTGGTCACGAGCGTGACCCCGGTCGCAAACTGGCCCAGCACCTTCCGGAACTCCGCGGGATCGAAGAGCATGGGGCATAGTACGCGCTCGGCGCCCACCAGGGATCGAGGATCTGCGCGGCGCGGTGCGCGGCGCCAGCGCGCGCGCCGCGCACCGCGATGCGCGCGTCCTGCAGCGGCGCCGCGCGGCGCGCGCACTGCGGAGCTCACTCGGCGTCGCGCCGCGCCAGGTCCGGCGCGAAGGCCGGTATGCAGAGCGCGAAGTACTCGCTCTCCTCGTCGAACGGGTTGCTGTAGCGGACGCGCTGATCGGGCTCCGTCCAGAGGGCCTGGCCGGCCGAGACGTCGACCGCCTCGCCCGCGATCTCGGCGCGCACACGGCCGCGGATCACGAGCGTCAGCTCGCCGAACGAAGGCGTCTGTGCCGGCTCGCTCCAGCCCGGCGGGGCCACCATGTGCGCCAGGCTGAACCCCTCCGTGCCGGTGTTCACGCGGCCGAAGATCTCCTCGATGAGCTTGCCGCCAGGGACGGGGATCCGGGCCCTGGAGGTGACGAGACGGTAGGGATGCGCCATGGGGTACCTCGCGATCACATCGCGCGCGTCCGATCATCGGACACGCGGTAAAGCTGCATGAGCAGGTGACGGCCGCCGTACGGCTGCAGGTAGCGGATCGCGCCCGCCTTGCTCGCCATGAAGCGATGGTAGCGCCGCGCCGGCACGGCGATGAGATCGCCCGCGCCGACCCAGATCCGCAGCCAATCGTCGTTCGTGCAACGGATGTCGTAACAGCCCTGTCCCTCCACGAAGAGCCGCACCTCGTCGCCCAGGTGACAGTGCTCATCCGCCTCCCTCGCGCTCTCCGCCTCGTCGCGCGGCTTGCTCCCGTCGCGGCGGACATCCTCGTGCTCCGTCCATCCGCGGTCCGCGACCACGCCCTGCAAGGCGAGCGCAGCTGCGCCCGGGTCGAACGCGCCGCACCGGATCCCTTCCGCCTGAAGCTCCGCCTCGGTGGCCTCGCCCTCGCCGTCAGCTCTCATTCGGATCGCACGCATGCGCACCCTCCGGGACTGCGCTCTTCGAACCCTGCGCGCGCGCGACGTCAAGACGCTAAGAGCGCCCCAGCAGCCACAACAGGCCAGCAATGCTGAGCGCCAGCACACCAAGCGCGAGCAGGGCAATGAGCGCCTCTGTGAAGCCCCATCCACTTCCCTGCGCCGCGCGAGACACCGGAGCCGCTTCAGCGGGCTGCGCGAGCGGCGAACTCGTGCTCACCGAGGCAGGCGGAGGCGTCGGCGTGGAATGCGCTGCCTTCGGCTCCTCGAGCGAAGGCGGCTCGAACACCGCGTCTGGACGGAGCGGCTCACAGGGGCTGCGCTCGATCTCCGCGAGCGCCTCGGCGGCCGGGTGCTCGAAGATGAGCCGATCACCCGAGATCGCGAGCACCTGTCCAGGACGCCAGATCGTATCGAACTGAGGCACTGGAACGCCGTCGAGCGAAGCGCCCGAGCGCGATCCGAGATCTTGAACAGAGAATTGATCGCCCCTGCGGGTAATGGCCAGATGACGGCGAGAGACGTCCGGGTCGTCGAGGACGAGATCGGTGTCCTTGGCGCGCCCGAGGATGTAGGGCCGCGCCGCCTCCTCGATCCGCAACGCGCGGCCGCTGTCGGGGCCCTCGACGACGACCACGCGCGGCGCCGGATCCTCCCCTTGCGCGGCGAGGCCGCGCGCGACGAGCTCGAGGGCGAGCTCCTTGGCGGCCGCCGCCGGGGCGGCCTTCGCGACCGCCGGCTCGATCCGGAGCAGGAGCCACACGCGCCCGATGCGGATGCGGTCGCCGGTCTTCAGGGGCATCGCCGTGCGCGGGGCGATGCGTGTCTTGCCGAGGAACGTGCCGTTCTCGCTGCCCTCGTCGAGGAGCAGGTACGTGGCGCCCCGCTGCCGGATCGACGCGTGCCGGGGGCTCACGCTCGTGTCGGGGAGGCGCACCTCGCAGCCCTCCGCGCGGCCGAGGATGACGCGGGGCGCGTCCAGCGTCAGGGAGAGCTCGCCCCCGTCCGCCTTCCCCGCCCCGTCGGGCGCGAGCACCACGATCGTCAACGCCATCGATGCTGCCTGCGCGCGAGGGGGCGGCTCGGCCTCAAATCGCCGCCGTACGACGCATCCGCTCGGTGGCGCTGAGGAGCTGGCGCACCGCCTGGTCCTGCTGCCGCGCCGCCTCCTCGATGCGCTTGCCGGCCTCGACGAGCTGCTCGCCGCCGCGCGTCTGGCTGCGGTGCGAGGCGTTGAGGCTGTTGACCCCGTGCGAGATCTGCTCGATCGCGCTCGTGATCTGGCGACCGCCGCGCGCCTGCTCCTGGCTCGACCGCTCCACGTGCTGCGTGATGGTCCGCATCTTCTCGGCGCTCTTCATGATGAGCTCCGAGCCGCGCGCCTGCTCCGCCGTGGCGGCGGCGATCTGCTGCACCGTCTCGGCGATGCGCCCGATCGCGTCCGTGACCTGCTTCGACCCCTTGGCCTGCTCGACCGTGGCGCGGGCGATGGCGCGCACCATGTTGGTCGACTTCTGCGAGCTCTCGAGGATCTTCTTGAGGGCCCGCTCGGCCTCGTTCGAGACCTCGACGCCGCGGTCGACGTTGTGGGCGCCGCGCTCGACGGCGGCGATCGCGTTCTTCGACTCGGACTGGATGGTCTTGATGAGCTCGGCGATCTCCTTCGTGCTGCCGCCGGCGCGCTCGGCGAGGTCCTTGATCTCGTCGGCGACGACGGCGAAGCCCTTGCCGTGCTCGCCGGCCTGGGCGGCGATGATCGCGGCGTTCAGCGCGAGGAGGTTCGTCTGCTCGGCGACGTCGTCGATGACGGCGAGGATCTGCCCGATCGCCTCGATGCGGAAGCCGAGGTTCGAGATGACCGCCACGGCCTCCTGGCTCGACTCCTTGATGCGGTAGATCTCGCCGATCGTCTTCAGGATCGCCTCGGCGCCCTTCTCGGCGTCGGTCGCCACCTCCTCCGAGAGCCGGGCCGTCTCGTTCGCGTTCGACTGGACCTGGTCGATCGAGACGTCCATCTGGTTCATCGAGGAGCTCGTCTCCTCGGCCGTCAGCGCCAGGGCGTCGACGTTCTTCGCGACCTCGCGGATGGAGTAGGCCATCTCCTCGATCGAGGAGACCGTCTCGCGCACGCTCGACCCGAGCTCGCCGACGTTCTCGGCGACCTCCTCGTTCGTGGCCGTCATCTCGAGGATGCTCGAGCTCGACTCCTCGGCGCTCGACGCGAGCGACTCGACCGACTGCGCGATGTTGGCGAGGGCGGTCGTCATCTCGCGGATGTACACCGTCGCCTGCTCGCTCGCGTGCATGACGCTGCTCACGCCGTCGCTGAGCTTGGGCAGCAGCTCGTCGAGGAGCCCCGTGGCCTGCGCCAGCTCCGAGCGGCGCTGCTTGTCGCGCAGCTCCGCCTGGGTGATCCGCTCCGCGATGCCGCTGAGCTCCGCGTAGAGGCGCGAGAGCTCGGACGGCGCGCCCGTCGGGACGCGCACCCGCTCGCCGGCGGTGGCGCGGAGCACGGCGTCCACGAGCGCGTCGACGTCGATGTCGGGGCCGCGCTGCGCGAGCTCGTTCACCTTGCGGGTGAGCGTCGAGCACTCCCGCTCGAGGGTGTCGCGCTCCTTCGCGAGCCCGTCGCGCTCCCGGCTCAGGGTGTCCCGCTCCCGCTCGACGGTGTCGCGCTCCTTCGCGATGCCGTCGCGCTCCCGGCTCAAGCCGTCGCGCTCCCTCGCGAGTTTGTCGCGCTCCTCGGCGAGCGCGTGGCGCTCCTCCGCGAGCTCGAGCTGGCGGCCGGCGATCTCGGCGATCTGCTCGTAGGTCTCGGCGACGTCGGCGGGGGCGCCCTCGGGGAGCTTGGGCCGCTTGCCTCGGGCGGCGCCGCGGAGCGCGTCGCGCAGGCCTCCCAGGGGGACGCCGCCCTTGGCCCCGAGGCTCGCGTACAGCACCGCCACCGCCGCGGAGAAGCCGAAGACCATGAACAGCTGGCCCGAGAACTCCGCCAGCCACTTCGACGCGAAACTCAGCCCGAAGCCGATGAGCGCCAGGATGGCGGCGATGGGGATGGAGAGCTGCTTGGAGTTCATTTCGTGCGTTCCAGCGCGGTCGAGCTGCGGCGCGCGCGTTGGCCGGCGCGCCGAGGGCGACCCCGAAGGACGACCGAGCGTAAGAGGCGAGTGCCCCCCGGTGCAAGGAGAGCGCGCGGCAAGCGCCGGCAAGCTGCCGAGGGCAGGCGAGCCGCGAACCGAGATCTCCTGGGCAGAGGCGCAGGGGGCGGGCCCGCGCGGCTGGGGGAAACGCGATGAACTTGGACGATCTCGACCCGATGGCGTATGCACGGAGGTTGCGGCGGAGAAGGAGCCCGCCGCGGGGGCTCGGCGCCGGCGCCGATTCCTCTAGGTTCGACCGCACCGACCCTGAACACCGCCGCGGACCGCGGCGGCCGCCCGGCCGTACCGGCGGCGGCGCGGCCGGGCGGGCGTGGCCGTCCCGCCATGTCCCTCGCCGCTCGCCTCCTGCTCGCCTTCGGGCTCGTCGCGATCATCGCGACGGCGTTCGTCGGGCTGACCCTCCGCGAGGCGTCGCGCGAGATCATCGAGGGCGGCTTCGCCGAGCGGATCGACGCGGCGCATGCAGGCGTCCGGCAGCAGCTCGCGTGGGAGGCCGACGCGCTGCGCGACCTCCTCCCGCCGCTCTGCCGGCACGACACGTTCGTCGACAAGGCCCACGTCGAGCTCGAGCGCGCCAAGGGCGACCCGGACGCGATGGACACGGGGAGCCGCATCGCCCTCGGGCGGCTGGTCCCGAGCCAGGCGAAGGCGCTGCGCCTCGACGAGCTGTCGCTCGTGGCGGGCGACGGGAGCGTCCTGGGGGCCGAGGACGCCGCGCGCATCGGCGCGCGCGACAAGCGGCTCGCCGAGCTGATCCAGGCCCCCGGGGGCGCGCCGCGGCTCCGCCCGGCGAAGGCGGGCGGCGAGCCGTCGCTGGAGGTCCACTGCGCCCTGTCGCGCCACGGGGTGACCATCGGCCTCGTGGGGGCGCGGCGGATCGGCCCGGTCCTCGCGCGGATCGGCGAGGCGTACCATGTGCGCCTCACGGCGGCGCGGGAGGGGGAGCTCGCCCCTCGGAGCAGCGAGGCGGAGGTCGTGCGCGTCCTCCATTTCGCGGAGATCCCGGGCCTTGACGTTGTCGCGTCTGTTCCGCGCGATCCGCTGAGGCAGGCGCTCGCCCGCCTCGACCGTGCGATCGCGCTGACGGGCGCCACGGTGCTGGCGATCGCCGTCGCGATGGCCGTCGTGCTGGCGCGCAGCCTGTCGCGGCCGCTCGTGGCGCTGGCCCGCGAGACGCGCGAGGTGATGAGCGGCGCGCCGCGGCGTGTGGAGGGGCGCGGGGGGCGGGAGATCGCGGATCTCGCGGCGGCGTTCAACGCCACCATCGACGAGCTCGCGGCGATGCGAAAGCGCCTGGCCGCGACCGAGCGCATCGCCGCGCGGCGCGAGGTCGCGCGCCAGATCGCCCATGAGATCAAGAACCCGCTGGCGCCCATCCGTGCGGCGGTGGAGACGCTGCGCCGGCTCCGGCAGCGCGACGACCCGGCGTTCGACGACTACTTCGCGGAGGCGACGTCGACGGTCCTGAACGAGGTGCACCGCATCGCGAACATCGTGACCGAGTTCACCCAGTTCGCGCGCCTGCCGCCCCCGAACCTCACGCCCATCGATCTCGTCGCGGTCGCGCGCGGCGTGATCACGCTGCACGCCGCCCCGGCGTCGGGCGAGGCGACCTCTGGCGCGGGGTCAACCTCCGGCACCGGCGCCACCTCCGGCGCGCCGTCGCCGCGCGTGGAGCTCGTGGCGGATCCGATCCCGCAGGTCTCGGCCGATCGCGATCAGCTGATCCAGGTGCTCACGAACCTGGTCCAGAACGGGCTGGACGCCGCGAGTGCCATCCGGCGCGACCCGCGCGTCTCGGTGACGATCGGCCCGCTGCCGAACGACCGTGTGCGGATCGTGGTGCGCGACAACGGCCCCGGCGTGGCCGAGGAAATGGTGCCGCGCCTGTTCGAGCCCTACGCGACCAGCAAGGAGAAGGGGACGGGTCTAGGCCTCGCGATCGCGCAGCGGATCGTGTTCGAGCACGGCGGAGAGATCACCTACCGCAAGGCCAAGAAGGGTGGCGCTGTCTTCGAGATCTGGCTTCCCATTGCGGGCCCCCCTCTCCTGGAGAAGCCGCTGGGCGACACCACGGTACGCCCGCGCCCCCCCGACGCGCCGCGCTCGTGAGCGTTCGCGCCCCCAGGTGAGCCCCATCCCAGGGTGTTCTCCCGCCCCTCGCGCCCCCTCGGCCGGGCGACGCCGACGGCCTCAGCCGACCGACGGCGACGGCCTCTGCCAAGCGACGCCGACGGCCACCCGCACAGGAGACGGGCCCAGATCGGCGTTTTCGGCGCGGAAGCGTACTCCTGTACGCTGAGCACCGAAAACGCCGAGGTGGGCCCGGATCCGCCGCGGGTGGCCGTCTCTACTACTGGGGTTGGCCGTCGTTCTTGCAGGCCGAGCTGCAGCCGTCGCCGCTCGTGTTGTTCGCGTCGTCGCACTCCTCGTACAGGCTCTGCCGGACGCCGTCGCCGCAGTACGGCCCGTAGATGCACCCCGGCGCGCACTTGCCGTAGCCGCCGGTGTTGTTGCCGTCCCCGTCGTCGCACTGCTCGGGGCCGTTGACCACGCCGTCGCCGCAGCGCGGGCCGTACAGGCAGCTGGGGCCGCACTCGCCGTAGCCGCCGTCGTTCACGCCGTCGTCGCACTTCTCGCCGAGGTTGGCCTGCACCACCGAGTCGCCGCACTGGGCGCCGAGGCGGCAGTTCTCGCTGCAGCCGGTCGCCTCGTTCGGGGGATCGCACTGCTCACCCCAGTCCTCGTCGACGTTGCTGTCGCCGCACTTGGCCGCCGGCGTGCAATCGGGGAAGCAGCTGCCGTAGAAGCCGTCGTTCACGCCGTCGTCGCAGGTCTCAGCGCCGTTGACGGCCGCGTCGCCGCAGTACGGCCCGTACGCGCAGTGCTGCGTGCACCCGTTGTAAGCGCCGTTGTTGTCGGCCTCGCCGAGGTCGCAGTCCTCCTCGTCGGGCTGCACCACGCCGTCGCCGCAGCGCGGGCCGTAGAGGCACATCGGCGCGCACTCGCCGTAGCCGCCGTCGTTGACGCCGTCGTCGCACTCCTCGCCGTAGCTCGCCTGCACCACCGTGTCGCCGCAGAGCGCCCCGAGCTGGCAGCCCACGCAGTTCGGGTCGGCCGGGTCGTCGCACTCCTCACCCCACTCCTCGTCGACGTTGCTGTCGCCGCACCGCGGGGCGGGCGTGCAGTTCGGGTTGCACGTGCCGTAGAAGCCGTCGTTGCTGCCGTTGTCGCACTGCTCGGGGCCGTTCGTCGCGCCGTCGCCGCAGTACGGCCCGATCTCGCACTCGCGCGTGCAGCCGCCGTAGCCGTTCGCCGTGTTGCCGGACCCGAGGTCGCACGCCTCGTACGGCGCGTTGACCGCGCCGTCGCCGCACCGGGGCGGGGCCACGCACCCTGGCGCGCAGGCGTTCGAGGCGTTGGCGTACGCGCTGTTGTTGAGCCCGTTGTCGCAGGTCTCCGGGCCGTTCCTCTGGCCGTCGCCGCAGTACGGCCCGAGCTGGCAGTTGTTGCAGTCGCCGTAGCCCGTCCCGTTCTCGGTGCCGTCGTCGCACTCCTCGCCCGGCGTCACGACCGGCGGGTCGACCCCGCACTGCGGCGAGCAGACCGACGTGCCGGCGCTGAAGCCCGACAGCGTGAGCTGGTAGTTCGACCCGGTGACGTGGCGCTCGGCCTGGAACACCGCGATCTCGTAGACCTTGCCCGGCTCGAGGTTCAGGTCGACGTCGTAGGGCGTGCGGGCGCCCGCAGGGCAGGTGTTCTGGGTGCAGGGGGTCACGCGGGCGTCGCCGTTGTCCAGGATGGTCACGCTCTCCTGGAGCTGCCCGTGGATGCCGCCGATGTCCGCGGTCAGCGTGTTCTTGATGAACACCCAGACGTCGTCATCGCCGAAGAAGGTGAGCACCGGATCGGCCGCGGCGCCGTTCGGCGTGAACTGGAACCAGTACCGGACCTCGCTCGTGAAGTAGTAGTTGTGCGAGGGGTTGCTCTGCTGCGCCTTCTCCAGCCCGGCGGAGACCAGGTTGTTGAGCACGGGATCGCCGTTCGGCGGGGTGGGGTCCACGGGCCAGAACGGGCTCCGCTGGTACACGTACCTGCCGGCCTGCGGGGTCAGCTCGATGGAGGTGACGAGCGTCCGGTTGTACGTCGGGTTGTCCCGGTACCACCACTGGAAGTTGTTCTGCCCCGTGGTCCAGCCGTTCGCGTCGCTCGGCGTGACGAAGCCGGGGCCGAACCTGCTGACGGGCTTGCCGGCGGTGTCGAGCGTCGGCTGGACCATTTGGTCGATCTGATTGCCGCTGGGATCGATCTCGAAATCGAAGTGCCCGACGAGGGTGTCGTTCAGGTTGTTGTCGCACGCGCTGTTGCTGACGGTGCGGTCGTACGAGGTCGGGCACCAGCCGATGAAGTCGCGGATGACCATCGGCAGCCGCATCTCGCTCGGCTGAACGGCGCAGGTGTAGCCCGGCTCGATCGTGCACGTGGCGGAGCATCCGTCGCCGCTCACGGTGTTGCCGTCGTCGCACGCCTCGGTGGCGTCGCCGGGCAGGAGCATGCCGTCGCCGCACTTCGAGATGCACGCGCCGCGGCTGCAGTCCGGCTCGCCCTTGCAGTCCGGCGTGCAGCCGTCGCGCCAGTTGCCGTTGCCGTCGTCGCAGGCCTCGGTGCCCTCGCGAATGTTGTTGCCGCAGACGGAGAAGCCCGTGCAGTCCTGGGGCACTCCGTTGTCGCAGACGCTACCCGGCTCGATCCGGCAGGTCTCGTCGCAGCCGTCGCCGCTCGCGGTGTTGCCGTCGTCGCACTGCTCGGCGCCGCGCTTGCGCCCGTCGCCGCAGATGGTCTTGCAGGGGAACCCGACGCGCGAGCAGTCCCAGCCCTCCTCGATCGTCCGGCAATCGGCGCTGCAGCCGTCGCCGCTCGCCGGGGGCTGCTTCCCGTCGTCGCACACCTCGGCGCCGCCGATCTTGCCGTCGCCGCACACGGGCGGCGGCGGCGGGGTGCAGCGCCCGCCCGCCGGCGGGCACGTCCAGCCGACCTCGATCTTGCACTGCGCCGTGCAGCCGTCGCCGCCGACAGGGTTTTCCCCCCCGCCGTCGTCGCACTGCTCGCCGAGCTGCACAGCGCCGTCGCCGCAATAGGTCCTCACGGTGCAGGCCTGGCCGGGCCTGCAGACCCAGCCCTCCTCGAGCCGACAGTCCGCGGAGCAGCCGTCGCCGCTCGCCGGCGGGTCGTCGCCGTCGTCGCACTGCTCGTTGCCGCTCACGCGGCCGTCGCCGCACAGGTAGAGCGGGATGCACGGCTCGCCCGGCTCGAGGCACACGTACGCCGGGTCCTTCACCTGGCAGTCGGCGGAGCAGCCGTCGCCGTCCGCGGCGTTGCCGTCATCGCAGAGCTCGCCCGGCTGCACCTTGCCGTCGCCGCACTCGATCAGCCGCACGCAGGGCGATCCGGGGGTCGGGCAGTTGTAATAAGGCTCCTGCCGGCACAGGCTCGAGCAGCCGTCGCCGCTCGCGGTGTTGCCGTCGTCGCACCCCTCGCCTGTCTCCTTGGCGCCGTTGCCGCAGACCGGCAGCCGCGTACACGGCAGACCGGGCCGGCTGCACTGGAACCCCGCCTCGCGCTTGCAGTCTGCGCTGCAGCCGTCGCCGGACGCAGGCGGGTCGTCGCCGTCCTCGCACTCCTCCGAGCCGTTCACGCGGCCGTCGCCGCAGTCGTAGAGCAGGATGCACGGCTCGCCCGGCTTCGGGCACACGTACGAGGGGTCGACGTAGTAACAGTCGGCGCTGCAGCCGTCGCCATCGACGTTGTTGCCGTCGTCGCAGAACTCGCCGGGGTCGACGACGCCGTCGCCGCACGCGATGGTCAGCTCGCAAGGCCGACCGGCCGTCGGACACTCCCAGTAAGGCTCGACCTGGCACTGCCCAGAACAGCCGTCGCCCGGCAGCGTATTGCCGTCGTCGCAGTCCTCGGACGCCTGGTTCAGCGCCGCGTCTCCGCAGGCGGGGTCGGGAGGCAGGAAGCACTCGGGGGGCGGATCGGCGACGTCGCACGGGTCCGGCTCGCCGCCGCCGTTGCCGCCAAGGCCGATGCCGCTGCCCACCGTGAACTCGGGCACACCGCCGGTTCCGCCGGCGCCGCCGGCGCCAGGCGGACCGCCGCCGGAGTTCGCGCCGCTCCCGGAGCCGGTCGCATCGCTCGTGGTCGCGCCGCCCCCGCCGCAAGCGACCGTGATCTGAAGCAATCCCACCGCCAAAGCCAGATAAGAAGTCCTTAAACCCACGGCCACCTCGATAACGCACGTTGCGCTCTTCCCGAGCAAACGGCGCTAGACACACTTTATCGTAAAAGTGCACCCCGGCTCCAGGCGAAATTGGCGGCGCTGCTGTGCTCGGCGCGGGTCTTCATTCGCGCTTCATTCGCGCTTCATTCGCGCTTCATTCCCGCCCATCGCCAGTCGCCGCTGTGGTTCTGCGCCTTGGTTCTGCGCCCAGGTGTCCACCTCGGTCCTGCGCCTTGGTCTCGGCGCAAATTTCGATAGTAATGTCTATTTCCACCGTGACTTAACTCGGCTTCTGCCGACGAGCTCGCGGCTTGATGTCGAATCGAACACGGTCGGAGTTCGATCTTGACATCGCCGGGCGCGCTGCGGATCAGGGCGGCGGCGCAGGTTTACGCGGGCCAGCCGCCGCTCGGCCGCCTGCGACGGCCCACCTCGGGGCGGACGCGACTGGCCGTCTCAGGAAGGCAGCGGCTGCCCGTCGATCCGACCCGGCCTGCGCCGCGCGACCTCGATCCCCGAGATGCAGACGGCCAGCCACACGGTGCCTGCGGCGAACCCCGCGAGCACGTCGCTCAGGTAGTGCACGCCGAGGTACATGCGGCTGAAGCCCATCGCCACCGTCCAGCCGAGCGCGAGCGCGACGAGCACGAGGCGAGCGCGCAGCGTCCGGAGGAGCAGGAGGCCCAGGTACGAGAGCATGCCAAAGGCGACGAACGTGCCCATCGAGTGCCCGCTCGGGAAGCTCCACCCCGCGGCCACCGCGAGCGGATCGGCGAACGTCGGCCGCGGCCGGGCGAACAGGGCCTTGAGCGCGAAGTTGAGGAGCCCGCCGCCGACGAGGGCGAAGAGCCACCCGACCGCGAGGACGCGCCGGCCCCGCCTCAGCAGCGCCGCGGCCACGACGATCGCGAGCAGCGCGAGCGCCCAGAAGCTGCCGAGGAGGGTGAACGCGCGGAGCGCCTCCACCCCGGCGCGGCTCGACGACGCGTGGAGCGCGCGCGCGAGCGCGAGATCGACGTCCACGATCGGCTCGCCCTCGCGCACCCCCTCCGCGAGCGCGACGAACACGAGCGCGGCCATGCTGAGCACCAGCCCGAGGCCGAGGTGGATCACGAGGTACTCGGCCGCGGAGAGCTCGCGCAGCACCCTCGCGACCGCGGGGAACCGGGCCGAGAGGCGCTGCGTGGCCGGGTGCGCGGCCGCCGCGGCGTAGGCCCGGACGGCCCACGCCCACAGCGCCCGCGCGTGGCGGTCGGAGAAGCGCGCGACGGCGACGAGCCCGAGGAGCACCCCCACCGTTCCGATCAAGAGCAGCGCGAGCAGCAGCCAGGGCCGCGCGCCGACCGCCGAGGCCAGCTGCTCGGCGGGGAGGTCCAGCGCTTCCATGCGGGAGCTCTAGCACGCGGCCGCGCCGCGGATCTCGCTCAGGGGACGAGCGACACGACGGCTTCCGGCGTCGCGAGATCGCTGATGTTGGCGACCCGGATCTCGTCCTCGGAGACGGAGTAGACGTAATCCTCCATGAAGACGCTCCGCTTCACGAACGACGTCGCGTTGCTCCACCAGTTCCCGCAGCTCGGGCCGCTCCCGCCCGCGCTCGCGTCCGGCAGCGGGTGGGGCACGCCCCCGACGGACGTGAAGCCCGCGCCGGTATCCACCTTGTAGACGAGCAGCCCGCTGAACGTCATCGTGTCGCCGAATTCGCCGCCGCTCCCGCCCTTGCAGATGACCATGGGGATCCCGAGCAGCCCCCGCTGGGTGAAGTAGTTGAACGCGAGGTGGTTGGTCGCGGCGTCGCTCGCGGAGCCGCGCGTCCCGATCACCTCCTTGTGCGTGAGCGTCGGCGCGTCGAGGTCCGTCACGTCGAAGATCTGGAGCAGGATCCCCTGGAACCACGCGAAGTCACCCTGGTCGTCGGCGTCGTAGCCGATGCTCATGACGTGCCCCTCGTCGATCATGTGCATGTAGGTCGAGAAGCCGGGGATCTTCAGCTCGCCGCGCACCCTCGGCGCCTCGGGATCCGAGAAGTCGATGGTGTAGAGCGGGTCGGTCTTCTTGAAGGTCACGACGAACCCGACGTCGCCGTAGAAGCGGGCGGATCGGATGTCCTCGCCGGGCGCGAGCTGGTCCACCATCCCCTTGACCACGAGCGCGCCGCCCTCCTGCTTCAGCGACGCGACGGTGTTGTGCGTGTCCGGGTCGGGCAGGTGCCCGGTGGTGGTCGCGATGCGGAGATACCCCTCGTGCTCGCTGAGGGCGAACTGGTTGAGCACGCGCCCCTTCACGACGCCGCTCCCCAGGTACGCGCTCGGCGCCGCGCGCTCGCTCAGCGCGAACTTGTGGACGGTCGTCGCGTCGGGCGTCGTCTCGCCGTCGTCGTAGAACCAGCCGTACGTCTCTCCGTACTGGTGCCGGCTCGCCACGTAGAGCGAGTCCGCGGTCGCGTAGACGGCGCCGGGCCTGCCCACGATCGTCGTCTGGCCGAGCGCCTCGGTGCCGAGCTCGGTCGAGACGACCGAGAGGAAGCTCTGCCCGTCGCCCGTGTTCGACAGGTAGAAGTTCTCGCAGCTCGCGAACGGGGCGTGGCTGCTCGTCGAGGCCACGCCGTCCCGGTACAGCGTGTCCTCCACGGTGGGCAGCTGGATGTCGAGCGGGGCCGCGTCGATCACGGCGAGGTTCTTCTCCACGAGCTTGTCGTACGCGCTGTTCACGGCGGCCACCGTGGACGGGTTGACCCCCTGCTCGGACAGGGTGCAGACATCGATGCCCTCTGGCCAGGTAGAGAGTCCCTCCACCACCGGCTCGGGGGAGGCCACGACCGTGTGCACAGCGCTCCCGATGCGCCGGGCGTTGAGGAACGATCCGGAGAACTTCAGCGTCCGCACGACGGTCGGCGCCGTGAGATCGCTGATGTCGAGCTCGGTGACCAGGAGCGGCGTGCCGTCGCCCGTGAACTCGCAATCGTATCCGTACGTGCACTCACCCCCGTAATAAGGGAGCTCGCCGTCAGGCGACGAGGACGGGGACAGCGACGAGTACACGAGGGCGCGCTTCTCGTGGACGAAGAGCTTCTTCGGATCCCCCTCGATCGCGACCGACGCGACGCGGTGCGTGTCGGCGGCGGGCCACGCGTCGAAGATCTGGAATTGCCCGTGGGCCAGGATGTAGACGTGCTCTCCGTCGTTCTTGATGAAGTCGGCCTCGTCGACGTCCGCTTCCTGCGTGTTGGTCGTCGAATACTCCGTGGCAGCCCCGTCGTCCCCTCCTGCCTCCTCGGCCGGCGGCGAGACGGGCCCTCCCGTCGAGGAGGAGGAGCCGGAGGAGGCGGAGGCGACGACCCCGCCGTCCGCGCCGAGCCAGTAGCACCCTTCCTCGAGCTGCTGCAGGGCGGACTTCCGCGCCACGTCGACCGACTTGATCATGTTCTGCTTCAGCCGTTCGCGGAGCAGCGCCTCGACATCGTCGCAGCTCGTCGCGGGCGTGAGGGCGCTCTGTGCCAGGCCCGTCTCCGCGGGCCCGCCCGATCCGCTTCCGCGCGAGCAGGCGGCGAAGCTGGCGCCGAGCGCGAGCAGAGAAACAAGCGTACAACCCCTGTAGAATGATCGCATGTGAGTCTCCGTGTCCGTCTGTCGTTCGGATCGATGGCCTCAGGAGAAGCACTCGACATGCCGAGACATTTCGTCAGCAATTACGGGCAGATACGGCGGACACCACCTGGCACATGCCGGCACAAACTGCGCCTGACAGCGGATGGGGTCGGCGCGCAGGCGCCGGAGGGCCCAGGAGGAAGTGAGGAGGAAGAGGAGCGCCGCGGTGACACGGGAGCTCGGACGAGGCAGGGTGGGTCGAGGAGAGCACGAGGAGGGAGTGATGCAGGCGTGATGAAGAAGCTGGAGCTCGAGTCGTATGCTGCGCAGGACGCCCGCTGGCCCTCGGCAGGACGCCACATCCTCGCGCAGTTCGACGCCGAGACCGTCGTGGTCTATCAGGCGTACCGTCCGTCGATCGCGCGCCACGCGGCCCTGCACCAGCGGCTCGGAGGGCCGGAGTTCAGCTTCGGCCGCATGAGCTGGATCAAGCCGAACTTCCTCTGGATGATGTTCCGCTCGGGCTGGGGCGCGAAGCCCGACCAGGAGGCGGTGCTGGCCATCCGGATCCAGCGCGCGGGGTTCGACGCGATCCTGGCGGCGGCGGTGCCGTCGGGCTTCGTGCCCGAGCTCTACCCGAGCGAGGAGGCGTGGAAGAGCGATCTCCAGCGCTCGGACGTGCGGCTCCAGTGGGATCCGGACCACCATCCGTCGGGCGCGCCGGTCGAGCGGAGGGCGATCCAGCTCGGTCTGCGGGGCGCGACGCTGCGGCGGTTCGCCGAGGAGTGGACGGTGGGCGTGGAGGACATCTCGGCGCTCGTGGCGGAGCAGAGGGAGGTGCTGCGCGGCCGGGGTGCCGGGCAGATCGAGATCCCGCGGGAAGAGGTGTATTGGCCGACAGCGGCGGAGGCAGCGAGGCGGGTTGGGATAGAGCGCTGGGAGGCGTAGCGGGACGACGAGCCCTGGCCAGGGTGGCGGCGCTTCCCTACTGTCGGCGCCAATGGCTTCCAGCTCTCTCGGCTTCGCCGAGTCCCGCCAGCAGCGCATCGCCCACGTCCTGCTGTTCGTCACCCCGGCGCTGTTCACCGCCAACATGCTGCTGGCCCGCGCCACGGCGGATTTCATCCCGCCCGTGGCGCTGGCGGAGCTTCGATGGATGGGCGTCGCGCTGGTGCTGCTCCCCTTCTGTGGCCGTGAATTGTGGCGCAACCGCGCCGCGCTGCGGCGCGACTGGGCCCGATATGCCCTGCTCGGCCTGCTGGGCATGGGCATCTGCGGCGCCGGCGTCTATTACGGCGCCGCCACCACAACGGCCACCAATATCGGCCTGATTTACGCCGTCTCGCCGGTGATCATCATCCTGCTGTCACGGGCCATGTTCGGAGAGCGGCTCAGCCGGCGCCAGGGCCTGGGCGCCGCGCTGGCGCTGACCGGCGTGCTGGTCATCGTGCTGCGCGGCGACCCGGCGGCGCTGCTGGCGCTCCGCTTCAGCACCGGTGACCTGATGATCCTCGGCGCCGCGATCTCCTGGGCGCTTTACACGGTGCTGCTGAAGCGATGGCCCGATCCGCTGGGGGTCCGGGCGCGGCTCACCGCGATCGCGCTGGCCGGGGCGATCCTCCTTTTGCCGCCGCTCGGCTGGGAGCTGGCCAGCCGCGGCGCGCCGCATTTCGACCTGCGCACCATCGCCACCGTGGTGACCCTGGTCCTGGTGCCGGGCGTCGGCGCCTATGCCACGTACAGCTATATCACCGAGCATCTCGGCCCCAGCCGCACTGGCCTGCTGCTCTACCTGTCGCCGGTCTATACCGCCGTGCTGGCGTGGCTGCTCCTCGGCGAGGCGTTTGCCGCCTACCATTGGCTCGGCGCGGCGCTCGTCTTGCCGGGCCTCTTCTTCGCCACCCACAAGCCGAAGGCGACCTGAGTACCCCGCGCTTGGCGACCCGACCCCTGCCCGAGCGGCTGCGCCCGGCCGAGCTGCCGCCGCCCGGCGGGCCGGGGGGCCGCTCCCGCCGGCGCGCGCCCTGACGCGTCGCGCCCTCCATGATCTTGCCGCGCCCTCCATGATCTCGCGGATCTTGCGCGGCGCCCCCTCGTGCGCAGGTTCTCTCCCGGCGCCTGCGGGCTCCCGGTGCTGGGCTCGGCGCCTGCTTGACAGAATCCTCCAACAGCACCAGACAGATCCCTCCAGATGATGACGAAGACCACCCTGCCCGTCGTGCTCATGACAGCCCTCGCCGTCGCGACCGCCGGCTGCGATTCCAGCGGCAGCGGCGGGCGGTCCAGGGAGCGCTGGGCGACCACCGAGAACACCACCGTCGAGCTCGACTTCGACAAGGTCAACGAAGCCTTCAAGGCGGCCGAGGGGCCCGAGGACTTCGAGCGGCGCGTCAACGAGATCTACCAGGGGAGCGAGGTCATCAGCGTCGCCGTACAGGACCTGGACGCCAAGACGCAGGTCGTCACCGGGTTCTTCGACAAGAACAGCGACGGCGGCGTGCAGGACCCCGAGAAGGTGTTCTCGATCCGCCGTGACGTCTCGGGCGAAGGCGCCGCGCAGATCCAGACGTCCGGGTTCGGCCCCTACGGGTACTACCACTCGCCGGTGATGAGCCTGGCGTCGGGCATGCTCCTCGGCGCCATGGTGTCGTCGGCGCTGCGCCCGAATTACGTGCCTGTGTACACGCAGCCGTACACCACGCCGCCCGGCCGCGCGCCCGATCTGCGATCCCAGCGCGACGCGTACCGCGCCTCGAACCCGTCCAGCGTCGACAGCAGCAAGTCGTCGCAGACCGGGCGGCGCTACAACAACGCTGGCGGCAGCCGCTTCGGCAGCGGCAAGTCCGGCGCCGGCTCGCGCTTCGGCGTCCGCCGCAGCGAGCGAGGCCGCAGGCCCGAGCGCCTGGTCGCGTAGCGGCGCGCGCCGGCCGCCGCGATGCAGCCCCTGCGAAGCATCTCCGAGCTCCCGTTCCGCTGCCGTCCCGCGCTGGAGCTGCTGAACCTCGAACAGCACCGCGACGAGCCGGACGTGGAGTCCACGCAGTTCGGCTGGTGCCGGGTGGACGCGCTCTGGCTGGATGGCCGCGCGGGTCGAGGGCCGCTCCGGGTGACCGACGCGCTCGTCGTGGCGGTGCACGCCGCGGACGAGCCGGAGGTGCTGCCCGATGACGTGGAGCTCGAGTTCTTCGTCGAGGAGGTCGCCAAGGACTACTCGGTGACCGTGCTCCTGTCGGCGTTCCTCGAGCGCTGGCTGCCGGCCGCGCTCTCGGGCGAGCGCGCCATCGTGCTCGCCATGTGCAACCCCCACGCCGCGCGCATCCGGCGGCCGGAGGCGGCGGGGCACACCCCCGTGTACTACGCCGACGGCGACGTCGACGCGTGGCTCGACACCGACGCAGACGGTCGCCGGCACATCCGCCTCGAGGCGGAGGCCTGGCGCACCGCGGAGTGAGGCGATGTTCGAAGGACGCAGACAGCAGCCGATCGTGTCGCGCGAGCAGAAGCTGGTCTATGCCGGCATCTACGTGCTGAAGAAGATGGACCTGAAGCCCGCCGACGGAGGCATGGAGATGCCGCTCGTGCTGCCGTCCGAGCTGAGCCCGCTGGAGGACGTCCTGCAGGAGCTCGTGAACGCGGACCTCGTCGAGGTCAACCGCCGCAAGGCGCGGTTCGAGCTCACCAAGAAGGGGCTGGCCTACCTCGGCGAGATCATCGACGAGGCGGAGGCGCTGGTCGACGAGTTCGACGACGAGTCGCTCGAGGACGCGGTGGCCGAGCTCCGCGGGCGAAACGTGGACGTGCTGCGGGCCCGGTTTCTGTGGGGCTGGTACGACGGCGAGCTGGACGATCTGGTGCTCTTCCAGCAGCGCCGGGGCGCGACGCCGGTCGAGCAGTGGTGGGCAGACTACCTCATGAGCGACGCGTTCTACGAAGAGCTGCGTCGCGACTACGAGTGAGCGCGAGGGCGGCCGTCAGCGCGGGCGGGCGCGCTCCCCCGTCAGCCGCGTGAGGAGCCGCGCCAGCTCGGCGCGCTCGCCTGCCGAGATGCGCGCGAGCCTTCGCCCGAAGGCGTCGTCGAGGATCGCCCGCGCCGCCTCCATCGCTTTGCGCCCCGAGCGGGTGAGCGTCAGCCGAAAGCGCCGCAGATCGCCCGCCTCCGTCTCGCGCTGGACGAAGCCGGCCGCCTCCATCCGCTTCACCATGAAGGTGATCGAGGGCTTGGGCGTGATCAGCGCGCGCGCGAGCTCGGCAGGGTGAGGGTGGTCGTCGAGCTTGCCGAGGAGGAAGAACTCCTTCATCTCGAGCCCCAGCGCGCGCACCTCTGGCTCCACCTCGGCCATGACCGCCATGCTGAACTCGAAGTTCAGCGTCCAGAGCTCCCAGGGCGAAAGCTTGTCCATGTTCTCTCTGCTCGCGCTTGACGATGGATCGGTGCGGCATTACTAGTTCAACATTGAACTGTTCGAAACGGAACAAGTTCCGGAGGTGATGCGATGCCGCTCGATCATTATGTCACGCTCGGTCGCTCAGGTCTGCGGGTGAGCCCCTTTTGCCTCGGCGCCATGACGTTCGGCGAAGACCTGGGCTGGGGGAGCAGCGTCAAGGACTCCGAAGCCATCCTCGACCGCTTCATCGAGCTCGGGGGGAACTTCATCGATACGGCGAACCTCTACACCAAAGGACACTCGGAGAAGATCATCGGGGACCACCTGGGCCACGACCGGCAGAAGCGCGACCGGCTGGTGATCGCCACGAAGTTCAGCGGAAACCTGTACGTCGGTGATCCCAACGGCGGCGGCTCGAACCGCAAATCGATCCTCGCCGCCTGCGAGCAGTCGCTCCGCCGGCTGCGCACCGACTACATCGATCTCTACTGGCTGCACAACTGGGACAAGTTCACGCCGATCGAGGAGACCATGGCGGCGCTCCACGATCTCGTCCAGTCGGGGAAGGTGCGTTATATCGGCGTGTCCGACACCCCTGCGTGGAAGGTGACGCAAGGGCAGCTGATCGCTCAGTTCCGCGGATGGGCGCCGTTCATCGGGCTGCAGATCGAGTATTCGCTCCTCGAGCGGACGGTCGAGGGGGAGCTGATCCCCATGGCCCAGGAGCTCGGGCTGGGGGTGACGCCGTGGTCCCCCCTGCGGAGCGGGATCCTGAGCGGCAAGTACACGCGGAGGAACGCCGCGACCGTCAAGCCGGAAGGGCGGCAGTGGGCGGCGGGCTACCTCGACGAGAGGAGCTACGCGGTGATCGACGAGCTCGAGCGGATCGCCAAGCAGCTCGAGACCACCGTCGCGCGCGTCGCCCTCAGCTGGGTGCAGGCGCGCCCGGCGGTGTCGTCCACGATCATCGGGGCGCGCACGCTGGCTCAGCTCGACGACAACGTGAGGGCGCTCGAGGTGAAGCTCACGCCGGAGCAGACGGCGGCGCTCGACGCGCTCACCGCTCCGAAGCTGAACTTCCCGGCCGAGTTCCTCAATCTGGCGCACATGATCCAGGCCGGGGGGACGACGATCAACGGTCAACCGTCGCAGCTCATCCCCTTCGGCGTCACGAAGAAGGGCGATCATTACTGACGAGTAACCTCGACCACGGCGCGATCCGCGCGACGCGAGCGCGCGGCAGGGGAGGCGCCGCCCGGGCGTTTTGATAGTCTCGCCCTCCTCTCGTGGACACGCCCGCCCGTCGCCCGCTCTTCCCTCACCTGCCCGCGCTCGACGGGCTGCGCGGGCTCGCCCTGCTCGGCGTCCTCTTCTTCCACGCGAACGGGATGCTGCGCGGCGGCTTCCTCGGCGTCGATCTCTTCTTCGTCCTCTCGGGCTACCTCATCACGTCGCTCCTCCTCGCGGAGCACGAGGCGCGCGGCGCGATCTCGCTCAAGGACTTCTGGATCCGCCGCGCGCGCCGGCTCCTCCCGGCGCTCCTCGCGCTCGTCCCGGTGGTCGTGCTCCACGGGCGCCTCTTCGGGCCGCCGAGCGCGCTCGCCGGCCTCCGCGCCGACGTGCTCGCGACGCTCGGCTACGTCGCGAACTGGCGCGCCATCTACGCGCACAAGAGCTACTGGGAGATCTTCACGTCGCGCTCGCCGCTCGAGCACACGTGGAGCCTGGCGATCGAGGAGCAGTTCTACGTCGTCTGGCCGCTCGTCATCGTCTTCGTGCTCTCGCGGTGGTCGCGCCGCGGCGTGCTCGTCCTCACACTGGCGCTGGCCGCGCTCTCCGCGATCGCGATGCTCGCCCTCTTCGCGCCGGAGAGCACGACGCGCGTGTACATGGGCACGGACACGCGCGCCTCCGGCATCCTCCTCGGCGCCGCGCTCGCGACGGTGCTCACGCCGCGCGCCGAGCTCTCCGCGGGCGCGGTGCGCCTCCTCGACGGCGCCGGCGTCGTCTCGGCGATCGGCCTCGCGATCGCGTGGTCCGTGTTCGACGGCCAGTCGTGGCTGCTCTACCACGGCGGGTTCTGGCTCACGGAGCTCGGGGCCCTCGTCCTCATCGCGTGCGCGGTGCAGGGCTCGCGGAGCCTGGTCGCGCGCGCGCTCGCGTGGCGCCCGCTCGCGTGGGTCGGCACCATCAGCTACGGCGTCTACCTCTGGCACTGGCCGGTGCACGTGTTCGTGTCGAGCGATCGCCTGCACGGCCCCGCCCTCACCGCGCTCCGCTTCGCGGTAACCTTCGCGGTCGCGCTCGTCTCCTATCGCTTCCTCGAGCGGCCGATCCGCGAGCGCGGGCTGCCGAAGGGGCGCTCGTTCTGGGCGGTGCCGGCCGGCGTCACGCTCGGCCTGCTCATCGCCGTCCGCGCGACCCACGCGCAGGACGGCGATGCGCCGAAGGGCTCCGCGATGATCGACGCGCTCGTCACCGCGGTCGTGAAGGACGACGTCACGTTCCGCGTCGTCGTCGTCGGCGACTCGACAGCGAACACGCTCGGCTGGGCGCTCCGCGGCCTGCAGGAGCGCGGGCTCGCGGTGGACCTCCACGGGCGGGACGGCTGCACCATCATGGCGGACCTCTGCGGCATGACCGAGTGGCCCGCGCTCCTCGCGCAGGCGAAGCCCGACGCCGCGGTCCTCTACCTCGGCGGCGCCTTCATGCACGGCATCACGGTGAACGACGAGTGGACGAAGGCGTGCAAGCCGGCGTGGCACGAGCGCTTCGAGACGAACCTCGTCACGAACCTCGACAAGCTCCGGAACCCGCACGGGCGCGTCTGGATGGCGACCGTCCCCTACGCGCTCGGCGACTGGGAGACGAAGGACGTCCGCGAGCAGGTGACGTGCATCAACCGCTCGATCCGGAAGGTCGTGGCGACGCTGCCCGACGTCGCGCTCCTCGACCTCCAGGAGAACATCTGCCCCGGGGGCGAGTGCCGGCGCACGTACGAGGACGGGGCGATCCGGCCCGACGGCGTGCATTTCACGATCGAGGGGGCGCGCGGCGTGGCGCAGTGGACGCTCGCGGAGCTCCGCGCGAAGCGCGCCGCGGCTGACCCCGGGCCGCCCCGCTGAGCGGGCACGCCTCCTGGATGAGCCGCCGGGCGGCCTCGAGACGTGGAATCGCTGCTGCGGTGAAGCACTGCCCACATCGATCGGCACTGCTCCACGCGCTCTGCCCTGCTGGCCATGCGCTCGCTCGCCCGCCTGTTCCGCCGTGCGGCACCGAATTCTCGCACCACACAGGCGAAGAAATCCGCTAGGCGTCAACGAGGAGGGCACGGACAATATGACGGATACGCCTACCTCGAACGGCTCGATGGCCGCGCGGGCAAAGGGGCCGGAAGGCACGCTGGTCGAGCAGATATTTGATCTGGCGCCGACCATCCTCTGTGTCCTCGATCTCAGGGACAGGCGGATCGTCGCCCGCAATCGCGCCTTCGTCCGGGCGCTCGGGATCAGCGACCAGGAGTCGCCAGAGCGCGCCTGGGAGACCCTCATCTCTCGCATCCACCCCGAGGACCTCGATGCGTCAGCGGGGCATGTGCGGCAGATCACGGCTTCACTGGACGGCCAGCCCCTCGAACGCGCGCTGCGCGCGCGGTGCACTGGAGACGTCGAGCGCTCCTTTGCCCTGCGCTGTGTGGTCCTCACGCGCGGCGACGATGGGGCGCCGCATCAGATCCTCGTCTCGGCCGAGGATGTCACCGAGAGAGCGCGCCGTGAGGTGGAGCTGCAGAAGAGCGAAGCGCTGTTCCACGCGTTCCTTGAGTACATGCCTGCCATGATGTTCGCCAAGGATTCGGACAGCAGGTATGTCGTGCTCAACGCTCAATTCGAACGGTTCATGGGCATGGATCCGGGGAGCGGCGCTGGCATGCGCGACCACGACATGCTCCCGGACGACATCGTCGCTCAGGTGAAGGCCGCGGACGACGCGGTGAGGAACACCGGCGTCGCGACGGTGTTCGAGGAGAGCGTCCCTCACCCGACAGAAGGGATAAGGCTGTTCCATTCCGTCAAGTTTCCCGTCCGGGGTCCTGGCATCCCGGAGGGGACGGTCGGGGGCGCGGCCATCGATATCACGGCGATCAAGCGGGCGGAGGCCGAACGCCAGGAGGCGCAGCTGGCGGTCATCGCGGCGCAACAGGCGATCATCCGGGAGCTCGCGACGCCGCTCTTGCCGATCGCCGACGGGGTGCTCGTCATGCCGCTCATCGGCACGCTCGACCCCGAGCGGGCGAGCCGGATCATCGAGACCTTGCTCTCCGGGGTCGGCGCGCACCAGGCGACCATCGCCATCATCGACATCACGGGGGTGAGATCGGTCGACGCCCAGGTGGCGGGGGTGCTCATGCAAGCCGCTCGCGCGGTGGGGCTGCTCGGGGCGAGGGTCGTGCTCACGGGCATTCAGCCGGCCATCGCGCGGATGCTCATCGACCTCGGCGTGGATTGGCAGGGCCTCGTGACAGAGGCCACGCTGCGCAGCGGCATCGATTACGCGCTGCGGACCAGGGAGCGCAGAGGGGGCTCCACCCCCGGCTGAGCGGCCACCTCGCCGCGTGAGCGACGTCGGCCTGACCGACGTGTGCGGACGAGACGTCGCCGGGAGGGCGAGAGGACCGCAGGGGCGCGCCGTCGCCGGGCGGTCGTCCAGGGCAACCGAGGGATCGACCGCTCGCCTGTCACCTTCTGGCGCCTCTACCGTAGAGGAGGGTGAGCCCCGCGATGAGCTTCCTCTGGCCCTCCCGCGATGACCACCTCTGCGAGCTGATCGAGGCGTCCCGTCGCGGCGATCGCGGCGCGTTCCGGGCGCTCTACCTCGAGCTGTACGACCCGGTGGCGCGCTTCGTTTCGCGACGCGTGGGCCGGCGGGAGGACGCGGAGGATCTCGTCGCGCGGGTCTTCCACAGGCTGCTGGAGCGGCTGGGAGAATTCGATCGGCGCAAGGGGACGCCGCGGATGTTCGTGCTGGCCATGGCCAGGAACCTGGTCATCGACCACGCGCGAGCGGCGCGGCAGGAGGCGCCGATCGACGATCTCGCGGGCGTGCTCGCGGACGAGTCGGGGACGCCGCTCGACGCGCTCGTGCGGGGCGAGGAGCTCCGCGCGGTCAGGGACGCGCTGGAGGCGCTCGGGGCGGAGGCGAGGGAGGTGCTGGCGCTGCGGTACGGCGACGGGCTGAAACACCAGGAGATCGCGGAGCTGCTCGGGCTCCGTGCGGACGCGGTGAAGCAGCGGGCGTCGCGGGCGCTGCGCGAGCTCAAGGCGCGGCTCGAGGCGCGCGCCGAGCAGGACGCGGGGGAGTCCCGCGGAGAGGGTGTCTCCAATGCTGGACTTTGAGGTGCGACGAAAGCTGCGCCGGCTGTTCGGGGAGCCGGCGCCGCTCAGGCCAGCGCACGCGCGCGAGCTCGAGGGCGAGCTGATGGCGGCGTTCGGCCAGCTCTACCCCGAGCAGGAGGTGGTCCCGATGAAGCGGCTCTGGTTGCGCAAGGCGCTGGTGGTGGCGGCGGCGGCAGCGGTGTGCGGGGCGGCGGCGTGCGTGGCGCCGGCGGACGTGGAGGTACCCGTGGGACGGAGCATCAGCATCCGGGTGGCGGACGGTGCGGAGCTGCCCGAGCCCGAGGCGCTCATGGCGGCCGTACGCGGCGAGGGGAAGACGGAGCGGAGGGCGCGGGTCCTGATGCGGGGGCGGCGTGTGGACGGGGCGACGACGCTGACGCTCGACGTGTGGGACGACGAGGTGCCGGAGGGCGACGTGGCCGAGCGGATCCGGGCGGCGTTCCCGGCGCTCGCCGGCGCGGAGATCCGGGAGGACGTGCTGGCGGGGACCGTGCGCGGAACGCTGGGCTCGAAGCTCGGGCACGAGCTGCTCGATCTGGACGTGCTCGACAAGGACGACGTGGAGGCGGCGCGGCGGCAGGTGATGGAGCAGCTCGCGGCGCAAGGCGTCGAGGGGAAGGTCGACGTGCAGATCGAGGGAGACGGAGAGAAGCGGAAGGTGAAGGTGCAGATCAAGCTGGAGGGCCCCCCGCAAGACGAGGCGGAGATGGCACCTCCGCCGTAGCCGAACGAGGCGGAAGGGGCGTCCGCGTAGCTCAGCAGCGCTCGAAGTGATGCGCTCGTCGCCCGATGAAGCCCGAGAAGTGCGCGCCTCCTCACGCTTGCTCTGGCACACCTCCCGGGACGCGCGCGGGCAACGGAAGCTCGACGCCCTCGGAGAGGTTGCCCTTGCCGGGGACGTGGTTGATCTCGAGCCGGATGCCGTCCGGATCCTCGAACAGGATCGAGTAGTAGCCTGCCGCCCACGCACCGTCCTGCGGCGCGTGCACGAGCTTGCCGCCGAGCGCGGCCAGCGTGCTCTCGAAGAACTCGTGGAATGCGTCGATGTCCTCGCGGCTGCGGGCGCGGAAGCACAGGTGGTGCAGGCCCGGCTTGTACTGGTGAAAGCGGGCGCCGGCGTGCTCCGGGTTCACGGGGCGAATCAACAGGCCGGTCTTACCGCCGATGTAATAGAGCATGGGCCGTTCGCGCTCGCTGCCCGGATCGTCGTACTGGCACTGCATCTCGAAGTGCTCGCACAGCGCGCGGTAAAACGCGCGGCTGCGCGGGAAGTCCGTGACCGAGAGCTGGATATGGGCGATTCCGGCGAGGTTCATGGCGATCACGGTAGCCCAGCTCCGGCCGGTGGAGCGCTCTTCGTGGCAGGACCACGCGCAAGGCGGGCCTGCGTCCGCCGTACCAGCTCCACGGCGTTCCGGCGCTTCGGGCACAGCCGTAACACCTCCGCCTTCGACTCGGGCGTGAACGCCCTCCTCTTTCACCGTCCCATTCCTGCTTCTGGTGTCGCCCGGGGTGTCCGCGGAAGCGGGGAGGACCAATCCAGTTGCGGCGCCCCAGATCGTGTGGCTAGAAGGCGGAGAACGATCCCCGGCGGAGAAGCAAGAACGAGATGCGAATTCCCAGCAGCCTGATGTCTCTGGCCGACGAAGGGTTCATCGAGGAGGTCGTGCGCCCGCTGATGAGCGGCAAGGAAGCGGAGGTCTTCCTGGTGCGCTCCGGCGGCGATCTTCGGGTGGCCAAGGTCTACAAAGAGGCGCAGGACCGGACCTTCAAGAACCGGGCGGAGTACACGGAGGGGCGCAAGGTGCGCAACAGCCGCGATCAGCGCGCGATCAACAAGCGCTCGCGCCATGGTCGTGCGCAGGACGAAGCCGCCTGGAGATCGACCGAGGTGGACATGATCTTCCGCCTGCACAGCGCGGGGGTGCGCGTCCCGATACCTCACCATTTCATCGACGGTGTGCTGATCATGGAGCTCATCGCCGACGCCGACGGCAGCCCTGCCCCGCGGCTCGCCGAGGTGAGACTGAACCCCGACGAGGCGGTGAGGGTGTTCGACCGATTGCTGGCAGAAGCGGTCCGGATGCTGAGCGCCGGGGTCGTGCACGGCGATCTGTCCGACTTCAACGTGCTGATGGGCGCAGACGGGCCGGTCGTCATCGATTTCCCGCAGGCAGTGGACGCTTCCAGCAATCAGAACGCGCGAAAGCTGCTGCTGCGCGACGTCGACAACCTCCAGCGCTTCCTCTCTCGGTTCGCTCCCAACCGGCAGCCCCGCCCTTACGCGCAGGAGATGTGGGAGCTCTACGCGTGCAGCCAGCTCACGCCCGAGACACGGCTGAGCGGCCGTTTCCAGGCGTCTTCGAGGCGGGTCGATACCGACTCGGTCCTGGAGCTCATCAGCGATGCCAACCACGACGAGCGCCGCCGCCGTGAGACGCAGGGGCGGAGCATGCGGGGCGTATCGTCCCCGCCTCGCAAGGTCGAGGTGGTGATTCTACCGAGCAGCCCGCGAGACCGCGCGCGCCGGAACGCTCAGGGAGCACAGGCGGGCGGCGCCGCGAACACCCGCCCAGCACAGGCGGGCGGCGCCGCGAACTCTCGCCCAGCACAGGCGGGCGGCGCCGCGAACTCTCGCCCAGCACAGGCGGGCGGCGCCGCGAACTCTCGCCCAGCACAGGCGGGCGGCGCCGCGAACACCCGCTCAGGCGCGGCGAACACTCGCCGGGCTTGACGTCTCCGAGCCGCCTGCTGGTGTTCACAGCGAAAGCTCTCAGTCCAGGTTCATCGTAAAGAACAGCTGCAGCGGCATGATCTCGGCAAGCCGTGGGAACCGCGGTGAAGTTCGCCGGCGAGATCCGCGTCCTATGCCGGGCTCAAATTACCTTGTCGTCCGAGCTCCCGGAGGGCGCGTCCGGCGTGGCGCCCGCGCTGCCGGCCGGCGCCTCCCCCGGCCGTGCCTTCTGTTCCACGAGAAAGAGGACCACATCCACCGCGCCCCCCACGGCGCGGTTGACGAGGCGGATCGCCCCGTGGACGCCGGACAGCGTCGTATCGTGGATGAGCCGGATCCCCCTCACGGGCGCCTTGATCGGGGGGATCTGCTCCAGCAGGTCGAAGGGCAGCTTCGCCGCGTCCTTCTGGATGCGCTCCACCCGCCGGGAGCCGTGGTCGACCGCGTCCTGCACGAGGTCCTTCAGGCCGCGCCACCGGTCCATCACACCGCCTCCTCGCACCACGCGCGGATCTGCGCGTAGACGTCCGGATCGTGAGCCAGGCGCAGGTGCCCGAGCGACGGCATGATCCGCGCGTGCTCCTGAGGGAAGGGCGAGCACCGGTCCTCGGCGACCGCCCGCCCCGTGGCGCTCCGCAGCGAGACCATCGCGTCCCCGAACAGGAGGGAGAGCCTCGGGTCGGCCGTGAGCGCGCCGGCGATGAGATGATGGCGAATGTGGGGGAGCAGGGGCACGGGATGGCGGCGATTCTGGAGCAGGGCGTTCGCGCTGGCGCCCTCCCAGTCCTCGCGGCGTAGATTGGCATACGCCAGGTCTTTCATCCCGCCGCTGCGGAGGTTGACGATGTCGGCGATGAGCTTCGTGTACGGATTGTCGATGCTCGCGAGCGCCCACGTGACCACGTTGCCAAAGCGCTCCAGCGGGGCGCCGAGGTGCGGTGTTCCGAGATAGAAGGCCCGCTTGACGAGGGGCAGCCACCGTCGATCCTTGTCGCTCGCCGCGTGCGCGGCGCTGCGCGCGACGAGGCCGCCCATGCTGTGGCCGATGAGGACCAGCTCCTCCACGGCAACAGGATAGGCGCAGACGAGCTGCTCGAGGAGGACGTCCAGGGCCTCGCCGTTCTCGGAGACACGGAGGCCGCTGTTGTACCGCACATGAAACGGCGTGTAGCCGAGGTCGCGCGCAAGCAGCGATCCGTAGGTCTCGCCGTCCGGCATCGTCCAGACTTCCTCGGTGCTCATCAGCCCGTGCACGAGCACGACGACGCGGGGCGTGGCCTGGGCAGAGACGGCCGCGGGAAATGCCCTGGCAATCGGCACGGGGTGCCCGTCGCGGACGAGCTGCATCGCGGTCGCGAGGCCGTTGCTGGTCCGCTTCAGGTAGTCGCCGAGGACGCCGTTGAGCACCCCGACGACCCGCTCCAGGTGGTTTCCCATGCGACGATCCGGCCGCATCCTGGCACGGATCGGCGCCGGGGGCGACGCCGGGTGTCGACGCTCACGATGGTATCTGCTCGATTGCGCAGGCTGTTTGCTGGCCATCACGAGGGTGAGCGCTCCCGGTCACGACCGTGATGGTCGGCCCATCCCGCGGCCGAGATTGCCGGAGTGCTCAGGCGCATCAACGGTGCCCGCGCCGGGGGCGCGGCAGCTACGCCGCCCTTGACCCGCCCTCCGCGCTCCGACAACCGTCCGGAGCGGGCCGAAGAACCCGAAGATGCGAGCCCGAAGTTAATCGTCACGACGACGACGTCGCCGCCACCGGCGAGCCGACAGGCGTCGAAGACGCTGCCTGCGCCGGTGGCTCAGGAGCCGGTCGTCGCGAGCAGCTCCCTGGCCTCGCCGACGGATGCAGCGCGGCGGATCCAGCGGTCCAGCTCGGCCAGGTCGGTGCTCGCGAGGACGCGCTCCCGGACCTCGGCAGGGACCTCCAGCCCGCGGGCCTCGAGGACGGCCAGCACGGCCTGAGCCTTGGCTTCGAGGAGCCCCTGCTGCCGCCCCTGCTCCAGCCCTTTCTCCACGCCCTTGGCCACGTAGCTGCGCGCGAATTCGCTCTGAAACTCGTATCCGCTCTTCATCATCGCCTCCAACATCCGCCTCGCCGCTGCGTTCAGCGAGGATAGCACCAGGTCCCCGTAGACGGCGCGGCGCTCCTCATCGAGCCCGGCTGCCGCCGCCAGGAACGCCACGCCGATCGCCTCCCCCGCCTCGCCCTGCCCGTGCGCCATGGCCGAGAGCACGACCACCTCGGGCGCGGCCCTCGCCTGCGCGGCATCGGTGACGACCGGGACGCCCTCGGGCCCGAGCACCAGCGGCGTCAGCATCAAGCCGGGGTGGCCCGCGTCGATCGGCCGCGCGCACCACCGCGCGATCCCCGCATCGATCGTCACGACCAGCAGCCCCGTCGGGCAGCGGTGCCGGGCCCGCTCGGGGTTGCGCGATACTTCCGCGAGCCTTGAAGCGATCTCCGGCGGCGACACGACCCACCTGGAGAGACGTGTGAAGATCGCCCGCTGGGCGCCTGGCTACACGCAGCGTGTTGTCGTAGCTATCTGCCCGACAGGGCCCCAGCCAGCCGCTTGGCCAGGTCGCCTTTCGGCTCCACCCGCACGCGCTCCAGCCCCAGCCACGCGGCCATGGTCCGCAGCTCGCCCGCAAGCCGCTCCGGCGTCTGCGCGCCCGCCCAGGGCTCGCCGTGGCTTGCCTGCACGAGCAGCACGCCCGCCTTGCGATCGGCCTTCAGGTCCACCCGCGCGGTGATCGCGTCGCCCTCTAGGAACGGCAGCACGTAGTAGCCGTGGGTCCGCTTCGCCGCGGGGGTGTAGATCTCGAGCCGCACCCGCACGCCGAACATCCGCTCGGTGCGCTCGCGGAACCAGATCAGGTTGTCGAAGGGCGAGAGGAGGGCGCAGGCCTCGATCCGCCGCGGTCGCCGGGCGGCGGGATCGAGGAAGGCCGGCTCCCGCCAGCCCTTCACGCCCACGGGGATCAGCTCACCGGCCTCGGCGAGCTCGGTGAGCCGCGCCTTCGTCTCGGCGACCCCCATGCGGAAATGGTCCCGCAGGTCCCGCTCGGTCGCCACGCCCAGGGCCCGGGCGGCGATGCGGATCAGCGCGCGCTGGGCGTCCTCGCGCGGGGGCGTCGGCGCTTCGATCACCGCCCTGGGCAGCACGCTCTCCGGCAGGCCATACACCCGCTCGAAGGTCCCCCGCCGGGTGGCGGTCGTCAGCTCGCCGCTCCAGAACAGGCACTCGGCCGCCCGCTTGGCGTCGCTCCAGCCCCACCAGCCGCCCGGCCCCTTCTTGCCGATCTCGAGCTCGGAGGCGGCCAGCGGCCCACGCTCGCGGATCTGCTCCAGCGCCTGGTCCGCCATCGGCCGATGCTCGCGCAGGAAGCGCGCCACACCCTTCCAGACGCCCGCCCCGTCGCGCGCGTCGGCCATCCGCCAGCGCAGCAGCGGCTGGGTGGCGAGCGGCAGCAGCGACGCCTCGTGCGCCCAGTACTCGAACAGCGGCCGCTTGCTCGCCCACGCGAGCTCCTCGAGCATCGGCCGCGGATAGGCCCCCAGCCGCGAGAAGGCCGGCAGGTAATGGGTGCGCGAGACGACGTTGACGCTGTCGATCTGCACCACACCCAGCCGCTCGATCAGCCGGGTCAACTGCTGCTTCGTCGTCGCCGGCCCGGGTCGCTCCGCCCGGAAGCCCTGCGCCGCCAGCGCGATGCGCCGGGCCTCCGCCGCCGACAGGGTGTCCTTCATCCGCGCCTTCCGTCCGTTGAGGCCCGCACCCTAGCTGGCCCTGCTCACTTGGCAACAGATCATCGACCCCCTCCTGACATCTGATCCCTGGCCGGGCGCTGGCGCGAGATCGGGTCGATCACGCGCCAGCGCACCGCGGCCAACTGCTAACGTCCGGCGCCCGCTCAGCAGCGCCAGCAGATGACGCCGTAGTCCCCCGCCGTTCCGCAGCACAGCTTCAGGCCAGGGGCATTGGGGCGATCGGAGCGCGCGGCGGTGCTCATCAGAGAGGTGTCGTCGGCGTCGGTCACGTCACCACCGGAGCACGCCGCATCGTCCGCAGCGCCGCCGAGGTCCGCCGAGGCGTCCACGGCGGTGGACTCGAGCTGCACGCCGCTCGCGGCGGAGGTCGGGCCGGTCTCGGCCGCCGAGGTCGCGGTGACGGCAAAGGCGGCGAGCATGAGGGGGAGAGAGCAGAGCGCGAATCGGATCGTCTTCATGGTCATTGTCTCTTTCGGGCCTCGTGGCCCACGTGACGGCGCCAGGGGCGCCGGCCGAGCACAGCCCGCTGCGGGCAGAAGCGCCCACAGCCAGGCGTCTCCCCGCGCCGCAGCGGTGAGCGGTACGCCTGCGAGCGCCCCGTAGGGCGCTGCTTTCGGCGTTGGCGGCGCGGAGATGCCACCTCTACGGGGCAGCGGGCGCGTGGTTTCACGGAAGCTCATCCTCCCGTCGTTCGTGCTCTCTTTCGCGCAGGGGCGGCGTGTCGCCGACGAAACCACCTCGGCGCGGAGCTGCCCGATCCGCCGCTCGGCCGCCGCGCTCCCGGGACGGATGGGACCGCCTTTCTCCGCCGGGGTTCATCGCTTACCGGCCCCCCCGTATACCGGGTGACGAGCCAGGGTCGCCCGAGGCACACTGCGCCCGATGAAGCTCGCCATCGACCTGTCGCCCGCGCAAGCCGACCGCCTCCAGGAACGCGCGAAGAGCCTCGGCTTGCAGCCCGAAGAGCTCGCGCGGGCCGCCGTGGCGGATCTGCTGACGACGCCGGACGACGAGTTTCACGCTGCAGCCGAGGACGCCGGCTACGCCGGAGACCCCGGGTCGGTCACGCTGGATGTAGCCGCAGGGACCCTCTCAACATCTTCGTCGACAGCTACAACAACATCTTCGTCGACAGCTACAACAACGTCTCTGCCGGCTCGTTCGAGCTGAGCATCACCCCGGCTCGACCTGCTGACACGGCCGGACGAACGCGGCCATCACCCGAGCTTCACGCGGAGGCCCGCTCGATGAGGTCGGCGGCGACGGTCGTTCCATCCACCGCCACGGCGCCCGCGCTCGCGGCCGCGCGGGCGGCGACCCCGTGGTCGAGGGCGCCCTCCAGCGCGGCCAGAAGGGACTCCGCGCTCAGCGCTCCACGGGCCACGGACGTCCCGAGCCCGAGCGCCCGGACGCGCGAGGCCCAGTAAGGCTGATCGGCGAACATCGGGACGATCACCTGCGGGACGCCCGCGCGCGCCGCCGTCGTGGTCGTGCCCGCCCCGCCGTGGTGCACCACCGCGGCGACCCTCGGGAACAGGGCCTGCTGGTTGACGTCGCCGATCGCGATGCCGTCGGGGGCGTCGTCGACGAGACCGAGCTCGGCCCACCCCTGCGACAGCACGACCCGGCGCCCCGCCGCCCGCACGGCCTCGATGACGACACGGCCCGTCTGCGGGTCGACAGGCATGCTGCCAAAGCCGATGTAGACGGGCGGCTCGCCGGCGGCGAGGAACGCTTCCAGCTCGGGGACGAGCGGCGCCTGGTCGGGAAGGAGCCAGGCTCCCGTCTGCGTGACCTGAAGGCCGGGCGTCGCCGGCAGCGGCCCAAGGACAGAGTCCACCGCGAGCCACGGCGCCTTGCCCAGGACGTGGCTGAAGACGTCGCTCAGCGGACCCAGGCCGAGGCGCTCTCGGTTGGCGTTGAGCCGCTCGAGGAGGCGCTCGTTCCAGCTCCGCGATTCGTCCTGCCAGCGCCGGAGGTTCGATTCCGGGTCGCCCCCAGGCTCCCCGCCGGGCGCATGGTCCGGCGACGGCAGGGCCACCGGCGCGTACAGGGCGACCACGGACGGGATGCCCAGCCGCTCCGCGATGGACCGCGCGGCGTACTGGTGCGCTCCGCCGGCCACGATCACGTCGCATCCCTCGGCGGCCGACGCGGTCGCGTCGAACTGGTCTCTCGCGAGGTGATCGACCAGCGCGCGGACCTGCTCCGGCGTCGGCGGGGCGGCCGGCGCGGCGGCCCCGCTCGGTTGCCGCATCGCGATTCCGATCGGGGTCGCCGTGAAGCCCATGCCGCCCACCAAGCCGATGAAGTTCGGCGGGACGCACAACCTCACATGGTGCCCCCGACGCCGCATCTCGACGGCCAAGGCCACCACGGGTTGCACGTCACCGCGAGTCCCCACTCCCGTCAGCAATACCCGCATCGTCTCTCTCCCTTCCACCACGCGGATCGCGTGGATGACGGAGGCGACGATGGCACCAGAGACGCGTTTTTTCATCGTATCAACGCCAGAGTTCCGGTATACATGCTGAGACGGGAGGCAGGGCGAGACGCCCATACCACGGATCATCCGTTCAGGCCCAGACGGCCGGAGCCTCCTGGAGCTGAGTCGGCTCGTCGAGCCGTGTGAGCGGAAGGTGCTCTCCTCCTCGGCGAGGGAGCAGGTGAATCCTTGTACGCCCGACCAAGGCGATAGCCGATCTCCGCAGGGCTGCGAGCGGGCTCGGCCTCGGCGCACGCGGGGCGCGGAATGCATCTTGAACCCCTCGGATCCATGGGCGACGAGGCTGCGCATCCTGGTGACGCAGCGGGGGTCACGGCGCTCCCGCTGAGCGAGGCGACGAGCGAAGCAGGCGTGGGCGGGCGCCCTGTCGATGCATGGCTCGAGGAGCTCTTGTCCCGCGCGGTGCGCCGCTACAACCGGCGGCCTCGCCCCGCGAGCATCGCGGAGTCGACCGGCATGACGGAGGCGACCGACGCGCGCGCGGTCATCCGGCGCGCCTGCATCCGCTCGGCGCTCGCGGGCGGCGCGACCGGGGCGCTCTCGACCGGCGCGGCCGTGGCCACGGCCGAGACCAACGGGCTCGGCGGGCTCGTCGCCATCCCTGCAGCCATGCTCGCGATCGGCGCTGAGACGGTGCTCCGGCTGCTCCTGCACGTGCAGATGCTCTGCGAGCTCGCGGATCTCTTCGGGCTCCGGTTCGATCCGGACGAGCCGGCCGACGTGTGGGCGCTGCTCGCCCTCGCGTTCGGCGTCGTGGAGCACCCCCAGGACACGGACGATCCAGCGGCCGTGCTCGTGCGCTCGGCGCGCCGGCGCGGCTCGGACGTGGCGAAGCAGCTCGCGGCGCGGCTCGCCGGCGAGAGCGTGGCGCGCAACCTGGTGCCCGTGCTCTCAATCGCCTCGTCGTCGATCACGAGCTGGGTAGTCACCCGGCGCCTCGGGGATACCGCGCGTCGATACCTGCGTTACCGGCGCGCGCTCGACGAGGCGCTCTGCGACGAGACGCTGCGCCCGCACCTCGATCGGCTGTTCGACGGGCTCTGGTTCATCTTCACCGCCGACGGCCGCCTCACGCCGGAGGAGTCCGCGCTGCTCGCGGCCGTGCTGCGGCGGCTGCCGGCCCCGGCGCGCGCCGGCCTGAACGAGCGGCTCGCCGACGACATCGCCTGGATCGAGCGCCTCCGCGGCGTGCCGGAGGGCGCGCGCGCCCCGCTGCTGCGCGCGCTCGAGATCGCGGCGGCCGTGGACAAGGTCGCGTCGCTGCGGGAGCGGAAGCTCCTCGTCCACGCCGCGGCGGCGCTCGGCCTCCGCGTCGACGAGGGCGGGCTCGCTCGGATGATCCGCGAGTTCGAGGAGATCGGCACCCTCGGCGTCGCCGCGTAGCGCGGGCCGCCCGTCGCCGCGCCGCGGGGCCTCGGTCCTCGACGCGAACCCTCGACCGCTTCGTCCGGCGTCTGGGCTGCACAGCCGGCGCGCGCGACATCGCGGCTCGGACGATGACGACGACCTGTGCCTTTGCAGCATTCGCTGCAACCTGAAGAAGGGCCCGAATACAACGTTCTTGAAGACTTCCCGCGGAATCTCCTCACCGGTGCAGGTGATCGCCTGCGCCGCAGGCAGGCTCGATGCGCTGCGCCAGGCGCACAGATCGCACGGTTGACGCGCCAGGAGGCGAAAGGATACGAAGAGCCATGGCAGAGACCCACTGGGACGCCATCGTGGTCGGCGCCGGCCTCTCGGGCATGACGGCATCGCTGGAGCTCGCGCGCCGGGGGTGCAAGGTCCTGCTCGTGGAGAGGCTCGCCCGCGCGGGCGGTCGCTGCGGGGCATTCGAGCTGGAAGGCCACCGCTTCACCGTCGGCTGCAACGATTTCGGCGCGCGCATCGTGACCGATCTCGCGCGCCTGGGGGTGCACGTCGCGTTCGAGCCGAGCACCAACGTGGTGGACTTTGGCGACGAGACGCACCGCCTGCCGCCGCGACCGCGCGGGGCCCTGCGTCTCCTGCGTCACGCGCCGTCCGTGCTGCGCATGGTGATGCGCGTGCGCAACGGCGAGAAGCGACCGCTGGGCACGCTCTTTCGTGATCACGAGCGCGACGGCATGGGCTTCCGCATGATCTCGCTGCTCGCGTACGCGCTCGGCACGCCACCGCAGTACCTCCGGGCAGATCTCCTCCGGGCAGACTTCTCCGGAGAGCTCGGCTACGGACACGAGAAGATGGTCGTGCCCATCGGGGGCCCGCAAGTCCTCACCGACGCCATGCTCGCGCGGCTCCGGTCGACGGGCGTCACCTTGCGATTGGGCACCGGGGTTCAGGCCGTGAAGAAGCACGCGCGGGGGTTCGAGGTCGACACGAGCTCGGGCAGCGAGCACGCCCGCGTGGTGCTCTCCACGGTGCCCGCGAGCGCGTGTCGTGGGCGCGCGGGGCTCAAGGTGTGTCAGGTGCTGTTCGCCGTGCCGCGGACGACGCCGTTCGTGGACGCTCGCACGCTGATCGTCTCCCCGCCGCGCGCGGAGGAGTGGATGGCCGCGCTCGACGCGGGGCATTGGCCCGAGACGTTCGGCTTCCACCTCTTTCGCGATCACGAGGCAGGCGACACGCGCGCGTTCACGGGCTTCCTGCTCGCGCCGCGCGGCCAGGACACGCTCGACGCCTCGCGCCGCGCCCGGGTTCTCGACTCCGTGAAATCGCGAATCGACGCGCACGTGCCGGGCTTCTCGAGCGCGCTGCGCTTCGAGCGCTTGCTCGACCCGAGCGAGTACGAAGCGCACCACGGCGTGAGCGCGAGCCTCGCGCACGAGATTCCGATCGCCGACGAAGACGCGCTGCCGATCGAGGAGCACGAGCCGGGGCTCTTCCGTATGGGCAACGCCACCGAACCGCCCGGCGATCACGCCAATGCCGCCATGCTCTCGGGGCTGTGGGCCGCCGAGCGCGCGTTGCGTCACCTGCGCGGATGAGCGAATCGCCATCGTGCTCTCGCGCGCGCGCCCGGCGCGCCGCCCCGGCACCTGGGCAGGCAACAAACGAGCAGAATTATTCCAAACCATTGGCGTGAGATCCGACATGCGGGAGGCTCCGTTGCACGCTGCTCTTCGGGCGCGGCCCGCCGACGAGGCGAGGGCAGTGCGGTGCTCGAGCAGCTCGTTCGCAGCTCCTCGGGCGCAGGGGCCGGACGTTCGACGAATCGCTGGAACGCCACGTGAAAGCGTTCCAGCAGGGCGCGGCGGCAGATCGCCAAGGAGGAGAGAGCATGGCAACGAGAGCGACCAGGATCCTCGTCATCGGCAAGAGGGCCGATATCCTCGAGCGGAGTGTGGCAGCGCTGAACAAGCAGGGGCACTCGGCTGTCGGCACGTTGAGCGCGTCGCCGGACACGGAGTTCCACGCCGGCGACTTCGACCTCATCACGATCGGCGGCGGCGTGGACGCCGCCACCCGGGCGCGCCTCCACGCGCGCTTCAAGGAGCAGAACAAAGACGTGATGGTGCTGGACGTGTACGCCCCGATCGCCAGCCAGCAGATCGCCTGGGCGCTCAGGGGATCTTCCGTCGAGGGCGAGCTCGGGAGCGCGTTCTCGGTGACGGAGGCCCATGACACCTTCGTCGCGCGCGCGACGATCGAGCGCGCCTGCGCGCTACGCCTCGACATCTACAGCTACCCCGGCGGCGCCCTGGAGCCGGAGGTCGCGCGCATCGTCGACACCTCCGTCCCCCAGGGAACACACGAGTTCAGGATCGAGAAGGAGCTCGCGCGTGACGGGTTCATGGCGGTGCTGACCTTGAACGGCGAGGAGCACCACCTGCACCGCCTGCAGCAGCACCCGGGCTGAGCCTCGGGCGATCGGAGCCGCTCCGGCACGTCCGGAGTTGACGGCCCGATCGCGATCACATCGCCGGGGGCGGCGGGTTGCAGCCGCAGACCGACATGCGGCCGGGCACGGTGGTCGTCCACTGGCCGTTCCAGGTCACCCGACTGATACCCGCGCGGGCGCCGTCGCGCGCCGCCGGATCACTCCGCGGCGCGACAGCGCGCGCAGGACTGCCGGCACAGCGTGGCACCACGGCCATGCGCGACACGCGCGGGAACCCACGAGAACCTCGCGGCGCTCAGGCGAGTCGCGATCGGCACGGTATCTGCACACCGGCACCGCATCTCTACGCGCCTGTGCGGAGCTGACCCGCGCCGGGTCGCTCGAGGAGGAACTTCGATGCCTTATGCTCGTTTCACCGCGTTGACTCTCGCCGTCATGGGAGGCCTCGGCGCTCTCGGTATCTCCCGTCCAAGCTCTGCCTGCACGCTTGCGTCGGACGGGCGCTTCTTATCCGGGGTGTCCGGCGTCATGCCGCTCGACGGGGTCATCGCGGGCTGGGTCAGTTGCTACACCAACTGTCCGGAGGGCGCGCCCAAGCTTCTGGTGAAGGACAAGGACACGGGCGAGGCCGTCAGCGGCACGCAAGAGGAGGTCGCCGACGTTGCCGTCGGGGGCGCTGCCGCCGGCGAGCGCGAGAGCTTGCTCGCCTTTCGCCCCGCGGCCCCGCTCGTCGACGGCCACACGTACCAGATCGCGCTCGAGGGTCAGGACGTCAGCGCCGGCATCCTGGAGATCTACGCCAGCGCCACTGTCGACATGGACGTGGGCGCCAACCCCGTCCGGAGCCTTGTCAGCGTGCAGGAGCGCTGGCACGGCAAGACGAGCTGCTGCACCGTCGATCAGCTCCCGGGAAGCTGCGGTCCTCAGGAGAACTGCGTGGCGGAGGAAATGGAGCGTTACGTCACCCTCTTCGTCATTGTGAGCGAGGGGGTGAACGACGGCGTGAGCCAGTATGTGCAAATCGTCACCTTCTCGAGTCCGGACGGCGAGGAGCTCGGCAAGAAAACGGTCTGGAACGAGCTCCCGAGCCACGCGTACGACGTCGCGGCCACGGAGTACTGCTACCAGATCACGTACAGGAGCCTCATCGACGGCACGACCGTCGAGAAGGAGCGCACCTGCGTTCCGCACGGCGACGCGGGCGAGACGGCCGTCTTCCCGGCCGACCCGACGGAGATCGATGTGCTCATTGACGAGTGCCCTTCTCCGCCCGATGGCTTCGAGGAGGCCTGGTGCAGAGCGAGACCGGCGTACTGTGAAGTGTACCCCGACCGCTGCGCCGACGATGACGTGAGCTCCTGCGAGGACTCCGGTACGGGTGCCGGTGGCTCGGGGGGATCTGGCGCGGGCGGCGGCGCGGCCACGCCCGACGACCCGGATGGCGAGCACGACAGCGCCGGCTGCTCGGTCAGCGCGGGCAGCGCGGGCAGCGGCGCCTCGTCGGGCTGGACGCTGCCCGCCATCGGGCTCGCGCTGTCCCTCGTGAGCCGCGCGCGGCGGCGTCGCGATCGCCGCTGACCGGTCCAGGCGTACCGTCGCAGTCGACCCGGTGCGACGCGACGTGCGTCGAGCGCAGTCGGCGCTCTCCGGGGAGAGGATGCAGCGGCGACGGACATGCAATTCCATGCCTTCTTGCGCCCTTGCGTCTTTGCGCCTTTGCGTTGAGATTCTCCTCCTCGCTGCGCGCCAGATCCCCGCCGGGATCGCTGGCGCGCGACCCACCCCTCCGCGCCCGCAAGGAGCTCTTCATGGCACGAACGCACGTTCTCCTGGATCACGACGGCGGCGTCGACGACTACCTCGCGATGCTCCTCCTGTTGACGATGGATCACGTCGATGTCCTCGGCGTCGTCGTCACCCCTGCCGACTGCTACATCGAGCCCGCCGTCAGCGCCACGCGCAAGATCCTCGATCTGGTGGGCCGCCACGACGTGCCCGTCGCCGAGAGCACCGTCCGCGGGCTCAACCCGTTTCCGACCATCTTCCGGCGCGACGCCTTCTGCATCGACAAGATCCCCGTGCTGAACGAGCGCGAGGAGATCCTCACCCGGCGCGTCCCCGAGGCCGGCCAGGCCTTCATGGCGAGCGCCCTGCGCGCCGTCCCCGAGCCCGTGACGCTCCTCGTGACCGGGCCGCTCACGACCGTCGCCGCCGCGCTCGACATCGATCCGCGCATCGAGAGGAACATCCGCGAGATCGTCTGGATGGGCGGCGCGCTCAATGTGCACGGGAACGTGCAGACGGCCTTCGAGAGCGGGCAGGACGGCTCCGCCGAGTGGAACGTCTACTGGGACCCGATCGCCGCCGATCGCATCTGGAAGACCGCCATCCCGATCACCCTGTGTCCGCTGGACATCACGAACCTCGTCCCCGTCACCCAGGCGTTCCTCCGCCGCCTGTCCCGCCAGCGCCGATACCCCCTCTCCGACCTCGCGGGCACCTGCTACGCGCTCGCCGGCCACCAGGACTACTTCGCGTGGGACGTGCTGACGACATCGTACCTCGGCAAGCCGGAGATGTTCACCCTCCGTGCCTGGGAGACGGAGATCGTCACCGCGGGCCCCTCGCAAGGGCGCACCAGGGTCGTGCCCGGCGGCCGCACGGTACGGGCGCTCGACCAGGTGGATCTCGAGCAATTCTACGGATATCTCTTCGCCCAATGGTCAAGGTGACACAGGGAGGCCGGCACAGGGTGACATCGCGGTCATATCCGCGACGCGCGCGGGTGCCCGCAAGAACCTCGTGGCGGTCGAGCGAGTCGCCGTCGGCATGGTATCTGCACACGCCCCCGCGAAGCTGATCCGGGTCGGGTCATCGAGGAGGAACTTCAATGCATCATTCTCGCTTCACCGCGTTGACGCTCGCCGTCATGGGAAGCCTGGGCGCTCTCTGCATCTCCCGTCCGAGCTCCGCCTGCACGCCTGTGCCGGACGGGCGCTATGTGTACGACGCCTCGCGCGCCATGCCGCTCGACGGGGTCATCGTGGTCCGGCTCAGCTGCTATTCCAACTGTCCGGAGAGCGCGCCCGTGCTCCTGGTGACGGACAAGATCACGGGCGAGGCCATCAGCGGCACCCTGGAGGAGGTCGCCGAGATCGCCGAGGTGGTCGCCGGCCAGCAAGAGAGCGTGCTCGCCTTTCGCCCCGCGGCCCCGCTCGTCGAAGGCCATACCTACCAGATCGCGCTCGAGGGAGAGCAGCAGCGCGGCACCGTCCCCTGGGAGACCCGGGCCAGCGCAGCTGTCGACATGGACGTGGGCGCCATCCCCGTCGAGACCTGGGTCGCCGTGCAGGAGCGCTGGCGCGGCGAGGCGAGCTGCTGTGTCGCCGACCTGGGCCCAGGGAGTTGCGGTCCGCTAGAGGGCTGCGTGGCCGAGGAAGTGGAGCATTATGTCACTGTCTCCCTCGATCTGACCGGGGAGGAAGACAGCGGCGTGCGCCAGTACGTGCAAATCGTCACCTTCTCGAGCCCGGACGGGAAGGAGCTCGACACGCAGACGTTCTGGGACGGGAACCCGAGCCATACGTACGACGTCGCGGCCACGGAGTACTGCTACCAGATCACCTACAAGAGCCTCATCGACGGCACGACGGTCGAGACGGAGCGCGCCTGCGTTCCGCACGGCGACGCGGGCGCGACGGGCGTCTTCCCGGCCGACCCGGCGCAGATCGCCGCGAACATCGGGGCGTGCTCTTCTCCGCCCCAGGGCTTCGAGGAGGCCTGGTGCAGCGCGAGGGCGGCGTTCTGCGAAGAGGCCCCCCACCTCTGCGCCGACAACGACGTGAGCTCCTGCGAGGCCCCCGATACGGGTGCCGGCGGCTCGGGCGGATCCGGGGCGGGTGGTGGCGGTGACTCTCCGGAGGACCCGGATGGCGATCACGTCAACGTCGGCTGCTCGGTCGGCGCGGGCAGCGGCGCTTCGTCCGGCTGGGCGCTGCCCGCGATCGGGCTCGCGCTGTCCCTCGCGAGCCGCGCGCGGCGGCGTCGCGACCGCCGCTGAACGGACCCAACGCACCATCGCAGTCGGCTCGGCGCGGCGCGAAGCCTCCCGATCCGGGCAGCGCTACCTGGCAAGATCCGCGCGCAGCGCGTCCGGGCGCTCGCGGATTGTGTCGAGCAAGCTCTGGAAGCCCCGCTCGAACTCTCTCTGGGAGTATTCCTTGCGCGGGTCGGCGGCGACCTGTTCGCTGATCTGCTCGTAGTAGCTGCTGGCGAGCCCTTCGAGATCGGCGCTCTCGTACGCCTCGATGATGCTCTCCACGGCGCCGCGATAGGCGGTCACGCAGCCTGGGCTCTCCAGGCAACGCCGGAAGATGAGCCCCGTCGAGATCGCGCCGTCCGGGAAATCCCCCTGGCGCGCGAGCTCGAACAGCGCGATGTGGGGCTTGCCCGAGTCGCGGAAGGGCTTCATCGAGAGGTCCATCCCCCACGGCAAGAAGACGAACTTCCCGGAAGCCGGGTCGTTGTAGATACGAAAGTTGTTCGGATAAAAGACCGTGTAAGCGTACATATCCCACTGATTCACCGCAGCCTCGGCCGCGGTGAAGCGCAGGAAGTGATCGGTGTCGAGCGAGCCGCCGATGTCCTCGAGGAACGTCGCGCTCTTCGCCGTGTCCACGGCGGCGATCAGCGCAGCGAGGTCCGTGCGGTCGTTCGCGGCCTCGTTGGTCTCGAGATCGAACTTTGCCTCGGCGCCCGGCACGAAGTCGACCTGCCCTTCTTCGTACAGGTTTCCGTCGTTGCTCGTGAACCAGCGCGAGAGGAAGGTCGTGTCCTCGGCTTCGACGTTGGCATACACGCCATAGAACTCGCCGTTGACGTACACGAGCGCGCTGTTGCAGCGCGGGGCGGGCAAGCCGGCGTGGCGGAAGAGGTCGTACGCCAGGCGCTCTGCGAGGAAAGACGGATCTTCGACCATGTTGTTGAGCGTCATGCGCTCGAGGCCGAGGAAGGTCTGGTCGTCCACGAACTCGTCGAACTTGAGCTTGAACGGCGCCTTTTCGTCGAGGCCGCGGAAGCTGCCTTCGCCCTTGATGCGCAGCCCGATGTTCGAAACGGTGATTGTCCCGTAGCGCAGCGTGGCCGAGACGTACTCGTCCTGGCGTGGATCGTCCGGGCCCGACACCTGCTGCAGGGCTTGAACCGACTCCCGGGGTAGATCGATGTCGAAGCGCGGCAGGTTGGTGCGGTCGTAGATCTCGGCGCTGAGATCAGGACCGCCTCCTGCTCCGCCCGACGCCTGCCCACCCGACCCCGCTTCGCCCGTCCCGGCGCCGGCGCCACCGCTCGAACCCGCCTGGCCCCCGCCGACGCCCGTCGTCCCGCTGGCTCCGCTGCTCCCCTCTCCCGCTCCGGCCGCTCCAGGTCCCGCGGGCTCGGAGCAAGCGACGACAAGGCCGCACAGGGCCGAGGCGAGCAGTGCTGTCGGCACACAGCCGACGAAGGTCTCGATGCGCATGACGACACCCCCAGGGCGAAGAAGAAGGACACCGTTCGTGAAAATGTGTTCGCCTACATGGTCGATGTCAATTCCAATCAACCCGGCCGCGGGGCTCCTCGCGGGCGCCGCGTCAAGAGGAGGTTCCCTCGTTGCATGGCGTGCGGGAGCCGCCGATCGCCGATGAGCACGGACTGGGGTTCCGGGCTATGGTGCGCGACGCCCGCGCGAGAGCTCATGACCACCCCCGCGACCGCCTCAGCACCGATGGGCCCCGGCGCCCCCGCCCTCCGCCCTTACCAGCGCGCCGCCGTCGACGCCGTCCTCGCGGCCCGCAGGCGCGGCGTCCGGCGCATGGTCGTGTGCCTCCCCACCGGCGCTGGCAAGACGGTCATCTTCTCCCATCTCGCCCGCCTCGCCAGGCGGCAGGTCCTCGTCCTCGCCCACCGCGAAGAGCTCCTCTTCCAGGCCAAGGACAAGATCGAGCGCGCCCTCGCCGGACAGGCCACGGTCGCCGTCGAGCAGGGCGAGCTCCGCGCCCCGGCGGACGCGCGCGTCATCGTCTGTTCCATACGCTCCCTCCACGAGAAGCGGCTCGAGCAGGTCACCGGCGGCCGCGACATCGGCCTCGTGATCTACGACGAATGCCACCACGCCCCCGCCGACGACAACCGCCGCGTCCTCCGCCAGCTCGGCGCCTTCGACCCCGCGTGGACAGGCACCCTCCTCGGGTTCACCGCCACGACGGCCCGCGGCGACGGCAAAGGCCTCGACGATGTCTTCGAGGCGATCGTCTACAGCCGCTCCCTCACCGAGATGATCGCGGACGGCTACCTCGCCCCCCTCACCGGCTACCGCGTCGCCACCGCCACCGACCTCTCCCCCCTCGACGCCGGCGGACTCGACTTCGCCACGGAGGAGCTCGAGGAGGCTGTCGACCTGGAGGAGCGCAACGCGCTCGTCGCCCGCTCCATTCAAGAGCTCGCCCGCGACCGCCGCACCATCGCCTTCTGCGTCACGGTCGCGCACGCCAGGAACCTCTCGAAGGCGCTCAACCACCTCGGCGTCCGATCCGCCTATGTCCACGGCGACATGCCCTCCGACCTCCGCGGCCGGATCCTCGCCGATTTCCGGGAAGAGCGCGTGCAGGTCCTCACCAACGTCGCTGTCCTCACCGAGGGCTTCGACGACCCCGGCGTCTCTTGCATCGCCATGGCCCGCCCCACCCGCTCGGATGGGCTCTATGCCCAGTGCGTCGGGCGCGGCACGCGCCTGCATCCAGGCAAGAAGGATTGCCTCATCCTCGATTTCGTCGACCTCTCCTCGCTCCAGCTGTGCACGCTGCCCTCGCTCTTCGGCATGCCCCGCGACCTCGATCTCGAGGGCAGGGACGCTTCGGAGGCGAGCCGCTTCTTTCGGCAGGTGACCTTCGACTACCCCGGGTTCGAGGTCGAGGCGGGCCGCATCACGCTGCGCGAGATCCAGGAGCGCGCCGCGCACTTCGATCCGCTGAGCCTCCGCGTCGACCCCGAGGTGATGGCCATCTCGCGCAATGCGTGGGCCTCTCTCGGCCGCTTCGGGCTCGCGCTCCATTACGAGAGGAAGCCTGGCACGCTCAGCGAGGTCGTCGTCCTCGCCCGCGGCGCTCGCGGGAAGCGGTGGCACGTCCTGCTGGACGGAAGGCAGGTCGAGCGCTTCTCCACCCTCGAAGAGGCGGTGGCCGCGGTCGATTACGAGGTCGCGCGCCGCGGCCCCGCGGCCGGGGCCTCGGCGCGGCACGACGCGGCATGGCGCAGGGCAAAGGCGCCCGTGCCCCTGCCGGCCGAGCCCCCGAAGGGCCATCCCCCGCCGAGGACCATGGAACAGGCGATGATCCTCGCGGTGTGGGCGAGGGTCACAGCGCCGCGCGAGCAGCGCTGACCAGGAGCTTCATCGCGACGCCAAGATTCCCTCTTCGCCGTCGCGCTCTCGGCCCTCTTCGCAGCCGCCTTCCTGATCGCCGCTCGCTTCGCCGGCACCTCGCCCCGCTTTCACCTCGGCCTTCCGACCCGCGACCGCATGACGTAGCATGCGGTCATGTCATTCGGCGTGAACGTCCTCCGGAAGCTCATCGAGCTCGCCCATGAGCGCGTCAGCAAGGACGAGTCCGTCATAAGAAAAAGACTTCGCGATCACTTCGCGCTGGACCCCGCGGCGCTTCCCATCGTGGAGGCGAGCTTTCCGGAGTACGACCGTCCGAACGTCCAGGTCGCGCTCGACGCGATGCTGGGAGAGGGGGGAGGATCGCACGCGCTCCTCGGGCTCATCGGACGCGACTCCTACAACCGCATTCGGCTCGGGCAGCTCGCCACCGCGACGGAGGCGGGCCTGTTCGAGGGTGGTCCCACCATCGGCCCCGTCGAATACAAGACCGTCGATCTCGATGCAGGCCAGAAGGTCTCATGCCTGCGATGCGGCCTTCTTCTCGTACACACCCCCGAACGCGTCGCCGTGCTCATCAGCGGCAGCGAGAGACCATGGGACGGCGGCCTCACGGTGAGCGTCATGGCGCCGGAGCGCGAAGCGGCAGAGCGCTTCCTCGCAATGCTCCGCCGGACGATGCTCGAACGCAACGTCTACCGCGGCAAGGTGGTGTCGCTCGACCAGGTGGACCGCAGCACCATCGAGGTGAGCTTCCGTCCGTTGCGAGAGGTCGGAGCAGGGGACCTCATCCTGCCGGGAGACCTGCTCCGGCGCATCGAGCGCTCCACGATTCGCATTTCAGAGCACGCGCGCCCCCTCCTCTCCGCTGGCCGGCACCTGAAGCGCGGCGTTCTGCTGCACGGGCCTCCGGGGACCGGGAAGACGCTCACGGCCATGTATCTCGCGAGCCGCATGGAGGGGCGGACGGTCATCTTGCTGACGGGCCGTTCCCAGGGCCTCATCCGGCAGTCGTGCGCCATGGCGCGCTTCCTCCAACCCGCCACCGTAGTGCTCGAGGACGTGGATCTCGTCGCGGAAGATCGCACGCGGCCGGACCAGTCGTGCAATGGGGTGCTCTTCGAGCTCCTGAACGAGATGGATGGCCTCGGGGAAGACGCTGACGTCCTGTTCCTCCTGACCACGAACCGTCCGGATATTTTGGAGCCCGCGCTTGCATCTCGACCCGGCCGCGTCGATCTCGCCATCGAGGTGCCGCTGCCGGATGGCGAGGGCCGCCGCAGGATGTTCGAGCTCTACGGACGCGGGCTGACGCTCAAGGGGGTCGATCTGCCCCGCTGGATCGCGCGCACCGAGGGGGCGAGCGGCGCCTTCATCCGCGAGCTGCTTCGCAAGGCGGCGGTCTTCGCCGCCGAAGAGGGGCAGGAGATCGTGGTGGACGATCGGCACCTCGACGAAGCGATCCGGGAGCTCGTGCTGTGCGGAGGCGGCCTCACGAAGAGCCTGCTCGCGGCGCAGAAGATGATCGAATGAGGGTGATCGCCCAGCCATCGCCATGGGCACGGGCGCTCGCGGCTCGCGATGATGACCGACAGCTACCTGGCGAAGGAACTCGGGCCGCGGGCGCTCAAGATCCCCTCTTTGCGGTCGCCTTCCCGCCCCTCTTCGCAGCCGCCTTCCCCGCCTTCTTCACCGGCACCTTCTTCGCCGCCTTCTTCACCGGCGCCTTCTTCACCGCCCTCTTCGCCGGCGCCTCGCCCCGCTTCCGCCGCTCTCCCGGCACCTTCCCGATGCGCGGATCGCCCGCCTCGATGAGCGCGCAGGCCCGCAGCGCGGCTTCCTCGAAATCGGGCGCCTCCGCCGGGAGCACCTGCCAGCCCGTCACCCCGCTCCCGAGCACCTCGATGCTTCGCATGCTCGGAAACTCAGGGCGCAGGGCCGCGTGGTGCTCCGCCGTCGTGGCGAGCCAGACGCCGTTGTCCTGCGCGGGCGCGGGCTTGTCGCGCAGGACGAGGACGATCTTGTCCTCCACATAGACCGCCAGGCAGCCGAACATCGGCCGCGTCTCGGGCCCGAGCGGGGCGAGCGCGTCGAGCACGAACTCGTGGGGTACCGGCTTGCGCTTCCTCGCGGCGAACACGTCGTCCGCCGGCGCGACTCGGCTGCTCCCGCTGCGCTTGATCATGGCGACCAGGATAGACGAAGCGGCGGCCGAACGCACCGCCAGGCCGGCGCCCGCACAACGCTCCGAGGATACCCGAGGGCTCGACCCTCGCCGAGCGGACCGCGACGCCACAGCCCGGCGACGCTCCAGCCGCCGTGAGGCTCCGTCGAACCGGACGGGGTTGACACCTGCGCCTGCCCGGTGACACTCCACCGGTGGAACATCGGAAGGTCCTGATTTCGGGTGCGAGCATCGCCGGTCCCGCGCTCGCCTTCTGGCTTGCGCGCTACGGATTCCGACCCGTCGTCGTGGAACGCGCCAACGCACTCCGGCTCGGCGGGCAGAACATCGACGTCCAGGGCGCGGCGCGGAAGGTCGTGCGCCTCATGGGGATCGAAGGCGACATCCGAGCCGCCACGACAGGGGAGCTGGGGCTCCGCTTCGTCGACGAACACGACGTGACCAGGGCCGAGTTCCCCGCGGAGACCTCGGACACCGGTGGGTTCACGAAGGAGCTCGAGATCCTCCGCGGTGACCTCGCCAGGATCCTCTACGACCGCACCCGAAACACGACGGAGTATGTCTTTGGCGACCAGATCACGGGCCTCCGGGACCACGGCGACCGGGTGACTGTCTCGTTCGAGCATGGCGCGGCGCGCGAGTTCGACCTCGTGGTCGCCGCCGATGGCATCCGCTCGCGAACCCGTACGCTCATCGTCGGCGATGAGCCCAGGATTCGCCCGCTCGACCTGTATGCCAGCTACTTCACGATTCCCCGCGGAGCTTCCGACAGCGCCTGGGCGCGCTGGTATCACGCTCCCGGCGGGCGATCGATGCTCCTGCGTCCAGACAACACGGGGACCACCCGGGCGTCGCTCTGGTTCCTGTCGCCCCCGCGCGGCTACGAAAGGCTGAGCGTCGCCGAGCAGAAGGCGGTCATCGCGCGCGTCTATGCCGGCGCCGGCTGGGAATCGCCGCGGGTGCTCGCGGCGCTGGCAGACGCCGAGGACGTCTATTTCGACGCGGTAAGCCAGGTCATGGCGCCACGCTGGTCCCACGGTCGCGCCGCGCTCGTGGGTGACGCTGCGTACTGCCCGTCGCCGGTCAGCGGGATGGGCGCGAGCCTCTCTCTCGTCGGCGCTTACGTGCTCGCGGGAGAGCTGTCGCGGCACGCCGGCCATCGAGACGCCTTCGCGGCCTATGAACAGCTCATGCGCCCCTATGTCGACCTGGCCCAGAAGCTCCCGCCAGGCGTCCCCTGGATCGCGCACCCGAAGTCGAGGCTCGGGGTTTCGCTCCTTCACCGGGTCCTCTGGCTCGCTTCCACTCCCCTGTTGCAGCGCCGCGAGGGGTGGTTCGGCTCCTCCGCGGCCGACAAGATCGAGCTCCCCGATTACTCGAACGGAGGCTGACAGCCGCATGACCCTGGCGGCGGATCTCGCCGCGACTCTTGACGAGCGAGGCCGCGCAAACAAGCCGTGCTGCCGGCCGCGCTTCGAGCGCCGGCGGCGCTGCAGAGCGTCGGTTGGAGCGAGCACGCTGTATTGCCGAGCAATGGAGTCACAACATGGGCGTAGACTTCACCGCCATCGTCGACCATGGCCTATCCTGGGATGAGCTGTATGAACTGCCACGCGCGCTCAACGCTGCTTGGGCACTACCACCCGCGCTCCGTCCATGGGTGCAGGAGTGGGTCCGGGCTGGACGAGCCTCCTGGGGATGGAAGCTGAGCGAGCTCAACTCGAACGCCGCCGAGGAGCTATTCAACGAGGGCTACGTGTCGATGGATGGCCCGGACGGGTTCCATGCCTCTGTCCACAGGAGATTGATCGAATTCACGCATCTGGCGCGATGGTCGTCATTTCTTCACGAGCGTGACGTGCGGCAGGGTCTGCGAGAGTCCCTTCGGCTATTGTCGACGGTGGTCCGAGCGAGCATGGTCATCTACCTACCGGACAGCGGCTTCAGGCCGTCAGAAGCGTCCGACCTGCTGTTCGAAGACGCCGGCGCTGGCGACGTGAAGAAGTGGCTGGAGACGAACGTCGGACCATCGATCGCCGACGCGGGGAGCCTCCTCGATGTGGACGATGACTCCGCAGAGACCGCCTACTTCATCGAGGAGGTCAATCCAGGTCGTTGATGTCAATGAACCAGGGAGCGCCTCCGGCGTGATGTTCCCCGCTTGGTCCCAGACGCCGCCCGACGCGGCGCCTGGCCGTTCGTTCAAGCCGACAAGGCACCCAGGCTCCGAGGCTCGATCAGGCCGCGCCGGCTGCGCGCCGGGAGAATCGGTTCTCGGGGCGCGGCAGCCCCAGGTTCTCGCGCAGCGTGCGGCCCTCGTACTCGGTGCGTCGAACTTGGCTTCCTCGGCGGCCTGGGCGACCCGCTGGTAGTGCTTGAAGCTGTGACCTCCATCGGCGTGCGCGTCGGGGTGCCGCCAGGCCGCGACGTGGTGACCGGTGGTGGGGATGAACGCGCCGAGCCGAAGCTGCTTGCGGGGTGAGCTCATGAGAAGGGTCCTGGGGCTGGGTCGTGAAGAGGGCAGCCGCTGTCAAGCGACAGTAACTTTTGACCCCCTTGCGACAGTAAAACTGACCCCCCTCCCGCGCCCATGGATCACCTGATCGGCGCGGTGTTCCCGCCGAGCAGACCCGCCTTCTTTTTCTGTTTCAGCCTGTAGCTGTCTCCCGAGATCATCAGGGTGTGGCTGTGGTGGAGCAGACGGTCGAGGATGGCGGCGGCGAGGACTTCGTCCCCGAAGACCGTGCCCCACTGCGTCACCACCTGGTTTGTCGTGATCAGGGTGCTGCTCTTCTCGTACCTCCTGGCAACGAGCTGGAAGAAGAGATGGGCGCTCTGCCTCTCGAAGGGCAAGTAGCCCAGTTCATCGACCACCAGAAGCTTCGGCTTCGTGTAGAACAAGAGCTTCTCCGCGAGCTGCCCCTCGGTTTCCGCCTTCGACAGCGTCGCCAGGAGCGCGGTCGCACTCGTGAAGAGCACCGAGTGCCCCGCCTCGACGGCGGCCCGCCCCAGCGCGATGGCCAGATGCGTCTTGCCCACCCCGGGAGGACCGAACACCAGCACGTTCTCGGCCTCAGCGATGAAGCGCCCGGTGGCGAGTTCGCGGACGAGCTTCTGGTCGATCGAGGGCTGGAACTTGAAGTCGAAGTCCTCGAGGGTCTTGATCGCCGGAAAGTGCGCGATCTGGATCCCCATCGCCACCCGCTTGCGCTGCTTGGACCCGATCTCCTCGCAGAGGAGCTTGTCGAGGAAATCGAGGTAGGTCGGCTCGGTTCTGGCCGCCTCGGAGAGCAGGGCATCGAGCCGCTCGGCGATGGAGCGCATCCTGAGCCGGCTCAGGCTCTCGACAACGCGCGCATGCACGATCTCGCGGCTCACGAGGCCACCTCCCCGATCACGGCCGCGTAGTCCGACAGGCTGCGCCCCATGGCCTCCAGGGCGCTCAGGGGCGCATCTAGCGGCGTCGGCGCGGCAGGCCTTCGCCACAGCCCGTCAAAGTGGCGGGGCTCGACGACACGAGCATGAGGCTCGAAGGAGCGCTCGTGCCGCGCCACCAACTCCGTTCCCCGATAGATGCGGACCTCGCGCTCACCGACAACGACGTCCACGGTGTCGCGCACAAGCCGGTGCGGGACGCTGTAGCGGATGGTGTCGACGTCGACGAGGGCGTCGTTGGCTACGCGTCGTCGGAGCCGCTGCTCTCGCACCGGCAGGGGCCGTGACGGCAACGGCCGGAGCGCGTGCCGCTCATCGCGCTCGAAGCGCACCATCGGCGCCTCGTGGGTCGTGCCGTGGATGCGCTGGTCGGCCTCGCCCATCCACCGGACCAGGTGGGCTTCGAGCGCGGCGAAGGACTCGAACTCGCGCCCCGCCAGCCCGTTGCGCTTGACGTACTTGACGCCCGACTCGGTCTTGCCCTTGGTGCGCGCCCGGTAGGGCCCGCAGGCGCGCGGGGTGACGTCCCAATCGCGACAGAACGCGAGGTAAGCCGGGTGGAACGTCACGGTGCCTGTTTCGCGCTCGCGGCCGAGCACCAGCGAGCGCGCATTGTCCCCGAGTACAGTGCGAGGCACGCCGCCGAAGTGGCGGAAGGCTTCTGCGATGCCTTCGCGCCAATCGTCCTGTCGCTCGCTCAGAAAAGCCTTGACGAACAGCCTTCGTGAGTGACTCAATACGGCGACCAGCAGGTGCACCCGCACGAATGTGCCGGCGATGCGGACCTGCTTCTGACCGAAGTCGATCTGCATCTGATAACCAGGGGCGGTCTCGAACCGTACGCTGGCCACGTCGGCAGCCCTTTGCCCGCGGCGAAGGTCGGCCACCACGCGCTGTACGGTCCTCGGGCTTACCGTGATGCCACGGCTGACAAGCTCGCCTGCGACGACCACGGCGTTGCCCTCCGCCAAGCCGGTGAAGAGCTGCTTGGCCTCGGCGCGGCCATCCTCGTCCAAGCAGCGACGAGCAGGGCGCACCTGCGCCTCGGCGGCGGCTCCACCGCGCAAATAACGGCGGACCGTGTTGCGAGCCACGCCGAGCTCCGCGGCGATCCGTTTGGACCCCCACCCTCGGGCCGTGAACTCGCGAATCTGCCGGATAACGTCCGGCTCGATCATCTCCTGCACCTCCGAACCGAGAGGTGCCACGTCCAAGTCCCTGATTTCCATGCCGTTTCCTCCGCTCTGGCGCGAGGGAGGGGGGTCAGTTTTACTGTCGCGCGGGGGTCATTATTACTGACGCTCTACAGCCGCCGCGGGCCCGGGGCGGGACGGCGGCTCGGTCGGCCCTGGTGGAGCCACCTTCCGGGAGCCCGGGCAAGCGTCGTGCCGGTGCAGGTGCGCCTGAGAGTCCACCGGGCGGCGCGACGAGAGCCCGTAGGGAAGCACAGGTGCTGCGGAGGTGCTTCCGGGGCAACACCTGACAAATCCCCTCAATTTGCGCCGCGCGAGGAGCGATGAGTCGAGCACCCCGGCGGCTCGCGGCTCAGGCTCCGCGGCGTGGGACGTGGCTCTGGCGTCACTAGAGAGCGCCACGACGGGCGAGGCGCGACCAGGCCATGCTATCTCATGAGCGGAAACTTCGACGGAGGAATCAGGGCCACGAGCCGCAGCAATGGTTCTTCGGGCGATCCATCGGGGCACGCGGCGGCGGGTAATTTCGAGCGCGCTCCAACCGCCGCGATCCGCATAGCGACTGTCCCATCCTACGGCCCGGCCGCATGCGGTGTTTGGCGTACATAGCCCCGCGAACCCCCTCCTGGGGACGATCCTGAACACAAGCTCACCTTGGGGCACGGCTGGCCCTCACTCCCCAACGTGAAGAGCCTCCGTGCTGGCGCAGACCGGAACTCCAGGTAATCTTCACCTCTCGTGGTCGGGCGATCGGCGAGGTTTATGCCGATGGCGTACGCCGTGTCACCGCGCCAGTACGGAACATAACTCTCGAGGAAAAGGTCGAACGAAATGGATCTCCAGACTGAGCCAGGTGGCCTGAACCATCAGGCATGGCAAAACTTCTGTGCTCTGGTCCGCCGGGGCGCTGGCGTCTCGGACGAGGCGCAGGCCGACAGCAGCGGCGTCCCGCCGCCTACCTGCGCTGACGCTGCGTTCCTGATGGGCCTCGTTGACCACCACCAGAGCAATATCGTGCCGTTCTTGGTCGAGCGCGGTGGCATAGCAGGCAAGTCGGTGCTCGATTTCGGCTCCGGCACGGGCGGGCTCTCGCTCGCGATGATCGGGGCCGGCGCCGCCGCCGTCACGGGCGTCGAGCCGAACCTCCTCAATCACGAGGCGAGCGACTGGCGCAGGCGCGCCCATCGCGTGGACGACCGCGTCCGCTTCCATTACGTACCGGACACCTCCCAGCTCCCGTTCCGGAACGACAGCTTCGACATCTGCGTCTGCAACTCCGTCATGCAATACGTCCCCGATCGCCATCTGCGCCGGGTGTTGCTCACCGAGATGTACCGCGTGGTGAAGCCTGGCGGCAGTATCATCGTCTCGGGCTCCGGCAATGGCATCTTCCCCTGCGGCCCCCACACCACCCGCTGGTGGTCCAACCTCGCGCCGGATCGCGCGGCGCGGCTCGGCCACAAGCGCGGCATCACCTTCTGGGAGGTCCAACGCACCCTCGCCCCTCTGGGCGCCACGCTCATCCCCCCTGCCGGCCGCGATGACCGCGCGCTCGCCCGCTGGCGCCAGCGCGAGGGCACGCGAGCCCTCGCGGGCAGGCGTGGTGGCGCTCATCAGCTCGTCTTCGCGGCGTATTCGTTATGCGAGGCTACCCTGTGCCGCTGGCTGGACACGCCCATCGAGGCCTTCCTGCCCTACGTCGAGATCGCATTCCGCAAGGATCCCCCTCGCACCGCCAGGGCAGCGTAGTACTACAGTTGTACTTAAGGCGGCCGAGCACCACGGCGCCGGAAGTGACCGCTGCGCACCAGCGCCTGATGATGTCACCGCTACCAGGACCAGCGCAGGACCGCGTCGGGATCAGCCGGCGCGGTCCACTGCAACGTGCCGCGCTTGGCGAGTGGCGAGCACGAGCTGTACGCCATCAACGATGGCATCCGCTCAGGACGGCACTCTATCCGTCGCTGCCCGAGCTGCGGTTTTCAGGTAAATTGAGTGAAATCTATCAAAATGGAGTCGGTGGAAAAAGTTGGCAACCAGATCCGCTCCGTTGTAGAATTCCATGTAAGCACGCGATCGCCGCGGGAGGGGGGTGTGCCTTTGCGTAGATAGACTGCTGAGTTAGCGACGCTTTTCCAGGAGGGTGGGCGGCTCGCGCAAGGTTCTCTATGCCAACCGGCGCGAGCAACGCGGCTGAACGATGAGACGGCAGCTACAAGGAGCTTCACTTTCGGATCGCGTTTGGATTTCCTAGCCTCTGAAGGCCTTAGCAGGATCGCTGCCGTACCGCGGCTACACGGCCATAGACACGTACCTGTTCTCGGCTCTGCCTGCGACAGATACCCGAGGTGCACACAGCCGGGTCGTCGCCGTCAGGTGCACTCTGTACCGCAAGGACATTGGCATCGTGGGATACGGGCTTATCAGCCGCGAGACACACCGCCGGCTCGCCGGCTTCGGCGCGAATGTCTACTGCCACCATCGGACAAGGTACCCGAACAGCATCGAGAAGACGCTCTGAACGAGCTATCGGTCGATGCACGAGTTGTTCGCAGGCCGTGATGCTATTTTCGTGTAGCTGCCCCTGACGCAGAACACCGCTGGATTGGTGTCGCGGCGGGTTCTGCAGGAAGCGAAGCACAACTTAGTACCTGTGGACGCGGGCGCGCCGAGGCGTTCGACGAGGACGCGCTCTATGATTCGTGAGGCCGCCGCATCGCCGCAGGCTTTGACGATAATCATTGGCAGAGTCTAGGAGGCCCCATGATCGACACTGAAAAGGCGCGGCAGGACCTACTGGATCCATCCCTGGGTTTTTTCGTGATTCGCGGTCTGTTCTCGGCGAAAGAGACGGACCAGTACCGGGAGAACTGCGAGCAGTTCATGACGGACGCCCGTCGCATTCGCGCGCGGATCATCACCAAGTCCATGCGCGATTATGTCCATCCTAGATCGCATGACCACCTGGAGCGGACCGCCAGGATCTACCAGTACTTCCACAATCACCAGGATGATTTCATTGGCCGTCTTCTCGGTCGGGCCATCACGATCCGCGATGAGATCGAAAGCGCGTGGCTCAGCGACCCAATCTACCGCAACGAGAAAGGCACTCTGCACGACTATGTGATCGTCACCCAATACTACGGAAACCGGGGAATGCTCTCGCAACATAGGGATTACGATGGTCCGGCGCCGCTGCCGCTGATTCAGTTCTGGGTCGCCCTATCGGAACCGGGGAAGGACTACGAAGGCGGCAACTTGGTCGTCTATTCGAAGGACAGGACGCGGCGAAGGGTCGAAGCGGATCTCGGCTTGCGCAGGGGGGATGCGCTGATCTTCGACAAGACGCTGCTGCACGAAGTGGAGCTGACGCAAATTCCGGCCGATGGCGCTGCGCGTGGCAGGTGGACGGTGCTCATCGGCGCAAGGGCGCCGCGCGATAGCGTTTTCAGCGCGACAAAGAAGAAGGTTCTATATGGTCCGACTCTCTATCCGCTGGTTGCGCTCGGGACAACAATGCTCAAGCGCATGCGCTCCAACGCTGCGCCGAGTTGACCATTTTCATGCGATTGAATTCGCTCGCCCTCAGTCATTTATCGCCGAATACCGAACGGTCGGGCTACGGCATTTTTGTCCTCAACCGTCTTCGTGCGATTTCACGACCGCGAAATGCGAAGGTTGTTGCGATGGCCCAGTGCCCGCATGGGCGACGAGAGCGGCGACGTGGGAATGAGCCTCGTCGCGCGTGAAGTGGCGGTGGGGCGCCCCGGTCCGGCCTCGATGCGGGCCGGGGCGCGCCGTCGTCAGCTCAGGGAGCGAGCGCTGTCTTGTCGAGGTGCCCGAAGTCCCAGGCCACGTAGGAGCCTGGACCGTAGTCGACCGTCACCGGCTCCTGCGCGGCGAGGCGGTCGAAGGCGGCGCGCGGGAGCAGGAATTGAACGGTGTGGAGATCGCCGTTCGGATGGCGAGCCGCGGTGCTTCGCTCGGCGCCGACGGTGAGCACCAGGTTGGTGGCGCGGAGGTCGAAGAACTCGGCGCTGGTGAGCGTGAGCTCGACAGCGTCGGATCCGCTGCGCCTCACGCTCTGGATGGCGTTGCCCGCCGTGATCCGCCGCTGCTCGGGGAGGGACGTCCCTGCGGCGCGCGCACGGGCGCTGGGCGGCGCCGCGCTCGACGCAACGGAGGCGAGCTGCCCCGAACCCGCCAGGGCCTCGGTGGTGGCGCGGGTCGCGCGGATGTTCGCCAGGTACAGGCTGCTTCCGTTGAGCGGGGTGGTGAAGGTCAGACGAACCCCGCGCACCGACGCGAGCGTGGCGCCGCTGAACGAGGACAGCGGAATGCGCACGGTCGGCAGCGTGGTGCCGCCGCGCGGCGGTGGACCGAGCTCCAGGAACTCATCGATGGCGACGGCGCTCGACCGGGTATCGTCGGCGTTCACGAGCTCCACAAGGAACGACGCCTCGGTCGAGTCGGAGCCCCAGCCGCGGTCGGCGCGAAGATCGAGGTAGTCGTACCCCGTGAGATCGAAGCCCGTGCCTGCAGCGGACCAGTTCGACTGGAAGAACGTCGCGCTGCCCGCGGCCACGTCGTGGATCCAGGCGCCCGAGAGCGAAGGGTCGTGCCCGCTCAAGGGCGTGTGCTCCACCGAGAGGGTGCCGCCGGTCGTGTTCGGCAGGCCGTAGGAGCTCGTGCCCGTCGGATTGATGAAATCCTCGAGAAGCAGGCTGTCGGCGGAGCCGCCGCCGGGATGGTAGCCGCGGCGGACGCGGTACGGGACGTCCGGAAAGGGGAAGGCGGGGTCGAACAGGGCGTTCGCGGCCTCGTCGCGCTCCGCGCCCACGTTGGCGGTGAAGAACTGAACGGCCGCCAGGCGACCCGTCTCGCGCTGCGCCGGCGAGCCATACTCCGCCGGATCGAAGAGCTCCTCATGGTCGATGCAGCCCTGGATCCCGCCGCTGTTCCCGTCCGCGAGCTGCCACTCGCTGTTGTAGTAATTGTGATTGGCGCCCCACACATGATAGAAGGACTTGAAGAGGGGCTCCGGCTCGGCGATGCTCATCATGCGATCGAACGGACGCATCCCGGGCAGATCGCTCAGGTCCCAGTCGCAGGCCGGAAGGATCACGTTCCAGGCCGTCTGGTCAGCGTTCAGGCGCTGGCCGTTCTGGCCCTGATCGGTCGGGCCGATCTCGAAGATCCCGCGGATGCTCACCGGGCTGTCTATCAGCCCAGGCCAGGGGCTGCCGCTCCGGCGGTACTCGTTGTAGGCGAACCGCACGGCCTCGCCGCCGCGCGAGTGCCCCAGCAAGCCCACCTGGTCGAAATCGATGCGATCGAGCAGATCCACGCCGAGCTCCGGGGGCGTCGCTTCGGCGCCGCTGTCCCAGCGGCTCAGCCGCTCCAGGTGGCGGAGCAGCAGGCGTCCGCGCGGCCCGATGACGAACTCGTCGCTGGGCGAGCCCGACGCGGCATGGATACCCCGGTTCGTGTTGATGGACACCACGAAATAGCCGCGCGCGGCGAGGTCTGCGGCCATGTAGTCGTAGCCGCGATGGTTGGGGACGACGACGTAGTTCGCCGGGCACGTCCCCGTCGCGGCATACTGGTTGTTGTTGTCCGTGCGAGGATTCACGCCCGTGCCGCACGTCGGGTGGTTCCCGTGCATGAACACGAGCAGCGGATACTGCTTGCCGGCCTCGAGGCTCGTCGGGCGGTAGAAGGACGCCCAGAGCTCGGTCGCGTAGTCAGGGCTGACCATCGCGTCGATCGCGGCCGGGAACTTGTACTCCGCGATCGCCACGCCGCTGCCCATCGGCGGCAGGTCGCTGCTGACCGACAGCACGACCGGCTCGATCCCCGGGCTCGGGATGCTGGCGCAGAACCCGAACTGGCGGCTGCCCGACGGGGGGATCGCCGCATTGCTGCCTTGGGGCGTGACCGTGATCTGACCCGTGCTCCCGCTGAACGTGCCATCCCAGGACGAGAAGATGGCGCCCGGGCCGACGTCGAGCGCGACGCTCCACGTCCCCGTCGTGGCGCTCGGGTGCTGGTTGCTCACCACGATGTGCGCGCAGTACCCCTGACCCCACTGCGAATCGATCACGCGATCGGCGCTGATCCCGTTCGCGCCCTGCAGCGCGGCCTGCGATGTGCCGATCGACTCCGTCGAGCCGCCGCTGCATGCCGGCAGCAGCGCCAGCGCTGCTGCCGCGACCCGCGTGTCCCATCTGCTCTGGAAGCTGAAGTTGTGCATGGTTCTTACCCAAGTTGGTGATGAAGCGTCCGATCGTCGCGCCTCGTTCGGCAGGGCGACGAACCTCCCCGTGCGTCACGACGAGCTGCTGACACTCGAACCGATCTAGCGTCCGGATTCATGGCCTGGCAAGCGCTGAGGATGACCCGATGCGCATGCGCGATGCCGTGATTCAGCCGTGATGCCGAGGCTCACACCGGACGACGCCCGCCGCGCGCTCGTGCGGCGCGGCGGGCGGTCGGTCTCGGTGCGACGAACGCTATTGGCAAACAAAGGGGCCTTGTCAAGCTCAGCAGTGCAAAATCATTTGTCCCATCGCCGAACGGCCGATGACGGCGCACTGCATAGTCGCTCTTCGACCCGTGCGCCAGTAGGGTTCTTCCGGACTTCAGCACGGATCCTCGTGCGCTTGGCGTACCACCCACCCTCGGCGATATGGATCCATGTGCCAGGAGCGATTCGTGGTTTAATTTCGAAAACTATCGTGTGAAGTAATGTAAAGGAGCATGAAATTCATTGCGTCCGGGCGTCTGCCGGCGGCGCGACGCGCCGTGAAGGGGCGAGGCCGCGACGGGGCTCCGCGCTCGCCCTCCCCGCACCGGTCCGTCAACCGGGAGCCTGGAGATCGAACACTCCATCACGGGCCCGTTGTCGCCTATGCTGCCGGAGCCATGGCGATCGGCGGCATCAACCACGTGACCCTCGCGGTTCGAGATCTCGACCGCGCCGTGCAGTTCTACGTCCAGGTGCTCGGCGGAACGCGGCGAGCGCAGTGGGCCAGGGGCGCGTACCTCGAGCTGGGAACGCTCTGGCTCTGTCTGGAGCTCGACGCGCGCGCCGCGCGGCAGGCCGACGACTCGCACCTCGCGTTCTCGGTCGATGAAGAGGGCTTCGCCTCTCTGGGCGAGGCCATTCGCCTGAGCGGGGCCCGGATCTGGAAAGAGAACCGCTCCGAAGGGGCATCGCTCTACTTCGAGGACCCGGACGGCCACAAGCTCGAGATCCACGTCGGCGACCTCCGGACGCGCCTTACGTCCTGCCGCGAGAAGCCCTACGAAGGGATGGAGTTCTTCGACGACGGAGAGAGCGAGGCGCCGGCGCAATGAAGGCGCACCGGCGCGATCGCGACGATCAGGATCTGGAGGCAGCGATGAGCCGAAAATCGACTCAGGTGAACGTTCTAGAGCGGTTTTCAGCTGGGTCTGGTACAAGAGCTGCTGCTCGGGCTCACTGATTCCCTATGCTGCAGGGCATCCCCGCTGGCGGAGCGCGAGAGCGCTCGCCGGGCGGCGCCATCCTCCGGGTTGCGCCGGCACGCGAGGGAGGTGGACGACGCGGTGGACGGATGTAGCCGGTGTGCTGAAACCAACCTTTGGCGTCGCGATCAGTTACCAGACCGATGGCTCGGCCCATGGCTCGGTATACCTGAGGGACCGAGCGCGGGGCGGCGGCGCGGGTGAGCTCCTTGACTTTGCTGCCGCAGCCTTCCACCGGCGACAGGTCAGGCGAATAAGGCGGCAAAATCCAGAACTTTGCCCCGCGCTCCTCGACGGCAGCGCGAGCACCGGGAGCACGGTGTGCACCCAGCCCGTCGACAACGATCACATCGCCGGGCTGCACTCGAGGAGCGATCCGGTCGCGGATGTACGCCTCGAAGATGGCGCCGTTCATGGACCCCTCGAAGGCCATCGGTTCTACAGCGCCGCCGAGATTCAGGCCGACGATGAGCGTGATCTTCGGGTCGGTGTTACACGGCACCCTGCCGCGCGCCCGACGCCCGCGACGCGCACGACCGTACCGCCGCGCCATCCCGCGATGCAGACCGAACTCGTCGAAGAAGGTGATGTGGCGTGCGCCTACTCTTCGTGCTTGCCGCCGGAACTGAGCGCGGCGCTTGCGGACGGCGGGCCGATACTGCTCGCTCGCTCGAAGCGTTTTTTTTTCTCGTGATGCCCAGCCGCTGCAGCGCCCGATGCATCGTCGGGATGCTGACACGCACCTCCTGCCGCTGCTCGAACTGCTCAGCCAACTCGGCCAGCGTCCGGTCGTTCTTTTCCTCGACCAGCTTGCGCACCTCATCCAGCCCCGCCCGGTCGATCTTCGGCCCCACTCCACCACCGTGCGGCAAGGGCGCAAGGCTGCCTGTCGCGCGCACCTGGGTGAGGTAATTCTGCACAGTGTTCGGCGCGACCGAGAAGCGCTCCGCTATTTCCCGAATGCTCCCCTCGCCGTTGACGTAGGCATCGACGATTCGCCGGCGCAGATCGAGACTGTACGGGCTCATGGGGCAGACCTTGGGCAGGTACTGTGCCACGATCCGGTGTGGTCGAGCTCGGGCTGTACCAGACTCGGCTGAAAACCGCTCTAAAGCAGATCGTAGCAAGCGCCGGCCAACAATTCTCTACCAATGACATTTCAGAGGACGAGAGGATGCTTGCGGCCCACCCTGAGCTCGCGAGCCACAGCCACTACCACGCGTTCGTCGGCGGCGCGCTGAGCGATCACCATGTAGCGCTCGACATTGCCGAGGTGCAGAAGGGGACGTCGCGCGGATCTCGTTGGCAAAAGCAGGGCTGAAGGACAGGGGGACGTCTGCTGTCGTGAGCCGTCACGCGCTCGGAGACGGGCGCGTCGCCGGCCAGAGTCGGACGAGGAGCGCGCTGGCCGCCGCCGACGAGGCGAGGGCCGTCACCGCCAGCCAGCCCCACCGGGCGAAGAGCACGCTGCCCAGCGCGGCGCCGGCGGCCATCCCGACGAACATGCCGACGACGAGCACGGCGTTGACACGGCTGCGCGCGCCGGGCTCGATGCCATAGACGATGGTCTGATGCGCCACCAGCGCAGCTTGGATGCCGAGGTCGAAGGCGACGGCGCTGGCGCCGAGCAGCCACAACCGTCCATGCGCCGACAGCATGGGTGACAGCGCCATGGCGGCGAAGGCCACGAACGAAAGGGCGGCGCCCATGCGCGTCACCCGTTCGGGCCCGCTGCGGTCGGCGATGCGGCCGGCCAGGGGCGCCGCCACCGCGCCGGCCGCCCCGGCCAGGCCGAAGGCGCCCGCCACCGCGCTGCCGAGGTGGAACGGCGCGCCGTGCAACATCACGGCGAGCGTGGACCAGAACGCGCTGAACCCCACCGACAGCAGCCCCTGGGCCAGCGTCGCGCGGCGCAGGGCGCCGTGGCGCTTCCACAGCGCGGCCAGGGACCCGAGCAGCGCGGCGTAGCTCAGCTGCGTGGTCGGCTTGAAGCGCGGCAGGCTGCGCCACATCGCCGCGCCGAGCAGCGCGATGCTGGCCGCGGCGGCGACGAACACCGCGCGCCAGCCGAAATTCTCCGCCACGAAGCCGCTGATCACGCGGGACAGCAGGATGCCCAGCAAGAGGCCGGTCATCACGGTGCCGACCACCTTGCCCCGATGCGCCTCCGGGGCCAGCGTCGCGGCGGCGGGCACGATGTCCTGCGCCAGGGTCGCGGCCAGGCCGGTGACCAGGCTGGCGACCAGCAGCGTGCCGATCGCGTGCGCGGCGCCGCCGAGCAGCAGCGCGGCCGCCAGAAGGGCAGCCTTGGCCAGGATGATGCGCCGCCGGTCGTAGCGGTCGCCGAGCGGCGCAAGCAGCAGGATGCCCAGCGCATAGCCCAGCTGGGTGAGCGTGGGCACGAGGCCGAGCGCGCGGTCCGAGGCGCCGATCTCGGCCCCCAGCACGCCGAGCATGGGCTGGCTGTAGTAGATCGAGGCCACGGCCAGGCCCGCGCCGGTGGCCAGCAGCAGCACCAGAGCGGCGGGCAGGGGCGGCGCGGACGCGGCGGGCGGCGGCTGGGTGGCGGGGGGTGTATGCGTCAACTGAATGGCGTGCATGGTACACCGAGTATGAGAAGCATCGCTCCCGCGCTGTAGTGGCATGGATCGCACGATGGTTATACCTTCGGCGTATGACCAGGCCGGCACCTCCCTCGCCCTCCTCGCTGGACGACGTCGGCTTGCTGCAGACGTTCGTGAGGATCGTCGAGGCCGGCAGCCTGTCGGCTGCGGCCACCCTGCTGGGGACGACGCAGCCCACCGTGAGCCGGCGCCTGCAGGCGCTGGAGCGCTCGCTGGGCCTGCCGTTGCTGCAGCGCTCCACGCACACGATGAAGCTGACCGAGGACGGCGAACGGTGCTTCGAGCGCGCCAAGGCGCTGCTGGCCAGCCTGGAGGCGTTCGCGTCGGACATGCGAGGCGACCGCGACCAGCCCGACGGGACGCTTCGCGTGGTCGTGCCGCACGCGTTCGGCCAGCACCAGCTGGTCAAGCCGCTGGCCGACTACCTGCGCCGCTACCCGCGCGTCTCGGTCGAGTGGCTGCTGCACGACGGGCAGCCGAACTTCATCGCTGACGGTATCGACTGCGCCATCCTGGTCGGCGCGGTGGCCGATCCGGCCGTGGTGGCGATCCGCCTGACCGAGGTGCCGCGCATCGTCGCCGCCGCGCCCTCGGTGCTGGGCCGGGCCGCGCGGCCGGCTCATCCATCGGACCTGGCCGACCTGCCGTGGCTGGCGTTGCGCACCTACTACCGTGACACGATCACGCTGACCCACGCGTCGGGCGGTGAACGGGTCGAGCTCGCGCTCCGCCCGCGCATGAGCACCGACAGCCTGTATGCCCTGCGCAGCGCCGCGCTGATGGGGCTGGGCGTCTGCGTGGCCTCGTCCTGGCTGTTGACCGACGACCTGGCGCAGAAGCGGCTGCTGCACCTCGCGCCGTCGTGGCAGGCGGATCCGCTGCCGGTCCACCTGGTCTATCCTCATGCCCGCTTCTATCCGGCCCGGCTGCGTCGCTTCATCGAGGTGATGCGGGAGTCCGTGCCGGCGGTGGTCGACGGCGCGGCGGCGCGGCGCGGCTGATCGCCGGGTGCGTGGACCAGGCCCGACGTCGAGCAGGCTGCCCTCGCGCGTCGATCAATCGTGGGTCTCTGGACGCGGCGACCTTGGAGCGACGGGTCGGCCATGGCCTCCGAGCAAAAGTCACCACCGGTGGTTTCACCTGACACCGCCGAACAAAGCGATGAAACTGCCCCGAACGAAGAAGATGACACGCGGGAAGCCGGAGATAGGCCATGCGCCGCGATCGATCGCGACGCTCGGCCGGCGAGCACGGATGCGATCTTGCCGTGCCGCACGGGCAGAGGTAACAGGTCCACCACGTGCTCTCCTTCGCCCCCGTCGAGCCCTGTCGTCGAGGCACTCCTTTATGCCCTCATTGATCTTACTCTGGAGTCGCGCTCTCGCCGCTTTCGGTATTTACACGAGCACCGGAGACGTCGCGTTCGAGGAGGACCGAGTCATCTTGCGAGATCTCCATCGTGCGAAGGCGTTTCCGCAGGAGCCGAGAGAGCCGGGCCGCAGGGAGATGGCGGCATGCGAGCGGTGCGACAGGCCGCTCCGTCAGGTGGTGTTCACGACCGCGGGTCGTGGTGCTCAGGTCGAGATCTGGCGAGAGTACCCGCTGGCTGTCGATGGGTGGATGTGCCGAGGGTGCGGGTGGTCGGCGATGCCGCGGTTCCTCAGCGCCGAAGAGCTGGCCCAGTATGGGCGAGAGGCGGCAGCGCACGCGTCGAACGGGCAGTTCGACGACGCGGAGTTCTGGCTCCGGCGAATCATCGGCTCATGGCCAGCCTGCGCGCCAGGCTACGCGGAGCTGGGTCAACTCTCGTCTGCACGCGCCGAGGAGGCTACAGGTCCGGAAGCAAAGGGACTCCATCGGTCCGAGGCCGAAGCCTGGTTTCGGCGCGCGGTGCTTGCCGACCCCGACCGCAAGCTCGCAGGAGTGCGTGTTCCTCTGGCGCGGACCCTCGCTCTCAACGGCAAGGAGCGCGACGCGTTCGAGGTGCTGGACGAGCTCCTGTGCGACGCGGCGCTTCCAGCGTCGGTCCGCACCGAAGCGGAGACGCTCGCGATCGATCTCCGCGACGGAAAGGCGCTCTTCTCCCGGGCTACCGAGATGAGTGGACGCCTCGTGCTCGAACCGCCGTCAAACCCCCTGGCGACGGCGGACCGAGACGCACTGGAGCGAGCCCGGGCGCTGCTCCGACAGGCGGCCGAGCGAAAGGGCACGTTTCCGACGCTCTGGTTTCTCGGGAAGGTCGAGATGCGACTGGGCGATACGGACGCCGCGCTTGCCGCCTTTCAGCGCGCGCACGCGATCGATCCCGAGCAGCCGGACGGATGTCGCGAGCTCGGCGCCGTCTACCTGGAGCTCGATCGCGCGCACGACGCCCTTCCGGTCGCCCGACGCGCGATCGAGCTTCGGCCCGATGATGCCGGACTGCACTGCAACCTCGCCCTGATCCTCCTGCTGACAGGAGACGTCGAGGGCGCGCTCGCCAAGGCGACCTCCGCGCTGTCGCTCGATCCCACCGACGCCATCACGCGTAACCTGCTGAAGCTGATCGAGGACGTCGTCGCGGGTCGCCGCCAGCGACCGCGCTCCCTCGCAGAAGCAGAAGGCCGAAAGCGGTGAGGTTCGCTCCATGTCCAAGCTTCGCCTTGTAGTGCACGTTGGTCCCCTGCGGGGTGAGCCTGGCGCTCGCCACACCATGGGCACGCTCGGAGGCGCAGGTCAGCGGATGCCGCCGGCCGAAGTCGTCTTGATGGAGGTCCTCGACGACGGACCAGCGCTCCTCTACCGCTTCACACGGGACGGCGTCTTCGCTGGCGACACATGGCACGAATGCCGCGAGAACGCTGAAGACCAGCTGGAGTTCGAGGTTGGCGATGCAGTCGGCGCCTGGACTGCTGTGCCTTTGGACGTGGAGGATGCCCAGGCCTACGCGGTCAAATGGGCACAGCGCACGCACCCAGAACGCTGACCGTACACCGCTGACGCGGAGCGCTCGATCGATGGCGTCGGGGTCCTGTGCGGACGAGGCAGCACGATGCCGCCGAACCGTCGAGCCGCAGTGAGCGTCCGCGCCGCCTCTCCGGCGCTATCCTTCCCGCATGACGCCCCGACCCGTCTTCGTCGATCAGGCCCTGTCCGCCCGGCTCGAGGCGACCGAGGCCGCGAAAATCGAGGCGCTCGTGCGCGAGGTCGCCGCGCGGGTCCCGGCGCGGCGCGCCGCCGTCGCGGTCATCGCCGGCGGTCGCGCCGCGTTCGTCGCCCCGCACGCCCGGCTCTCGCGCGCGGTCGGCCTCGGGTTGAGCGGCCCGGTCGAGGCGCGCGACGTCGAGGCCCTCGAGGACTTCTACGCCTCGCGCGGCACCGAGGCGCGCATCCTGGTCTCGCCCTTTGCCCACCCTTCGCTGCTCGCGCGGCTCGGGGAGCGCGCCTTCCGCCTGGACTCGCTCGACACCGTGCTCGTGCGCCACCTCGCCCCCGCCGTCGAGGTCCACGCGCCTGAGCCGGCCGCGCACGGCGGCCTGGTCGTGCGGCGCGCCGCGCGTGAGGAGGCCTCGGCATGGGTCGCGGCCTCGCTCTCCGCCTTCGCCACCCCGAATGAGCCTCCGTCCGATCGGGCCGACATCTTCGAGGCGGGCTTCCACGTGCCCGGGGCGGCGTACTTCCTGGCATCGTCAGCCGCCGGCGCCGTCGCCGGCGTCGGCGCTGTCTACGTGCACGAGCGAGTCGCCCTCCTGTTCGCGGGCGGCACACTCGCGGCCCACCGCGGCCGGGGCGTGCAGCGCGCCCTCATCGACGCCCGCCTCCCGTACGCCCGCGACGCGGGGTGCGACATCGCCTACTCGGTGGCCGCGGCGGGGAGCACCTCGCAGCGCAACCTGGAGCGCGCGGGCCTCGTGGCCATCTACTCGCAGGCGGTGCTCATCAAGTCCTTCTCCTGAGCGCCGTCTTCGGGGGTAGCCTCCCGCCAGATCCTACCGATCGCAAAGAGTGGACTGCATGCCGAAGCTTCACGAGATCCGAGCGGACTACGACGCGGAGACAATCGTCATGTACCAGGCCTACCCGCCGGCCATCGCCGAGCCGGCGCTCGCTGCCCAGCGCTTCGTCGCCCCGTTCTCGTTCGGTCGCATGACCTGGATCAAGCCGTCGTTTCTCTGGCTCATGCACCGCAGCAACTGGGGGCGCAAGGCCGGGCAGGAGCGGATCCTCGCCGTCCGCATCCGGCGGACGGGCTGGGAGCAGGCGCTCTCCCTCGCCGTCCTCACCTCGCCGGAAGCGACGGTGTTTCGCTCACCGGACGAGTGGAGCAAGGCGTTTGCCGAAGCCAAGGTCCACATTCAATGGGACACCGAGCGCAACCTGCGAGGCGGCCCGCTGCCTTGCTACAGCATCCAGGTCGGCATCGGCCGCGATCTCATTCGCGAGTACGCAGAGAGCTGGGTCGTCGCCATCGAGGATCGAACTCCCCTGGTCCGGAAGATGTACCAGCAGATTCAGGCCGGCCACGCGGACAGCGCGGCGAAGTTGCTGCCGCGCGAGAGGCCCTACGCCGTTGACGAGAGGATCGCCAGGCGGCTGCTCATCGACCCATGACGCGCCATCGACGAACTGGCTCATCGAGCGGACGGGAGAGGCGGACGGACTGGCGAGCGGAGCTCCAGATCTTGATCGACGCGGGTATCACGATTGCACCCGGTCTGACGGAATCCGAGATCGACCGGGCCGAGTCCGTCATCGGCGCAAGGTTTCCGCCTGATCTGCGCTCCTTTCTCTCGGAGGGGCTCCCGGCTGGCGGGCGCTTTCCCGACTGGCGGGAGCCACACTCGACGGAGATTCGCCGGCGGCTCGACTGGCCCTTCGAAGGCATCGCGTTCGACATCGAGCACAACGTGTTCTGGTTGGACGCATGGGGCGCTCGTCCTCCGGAGCTACCAGAAGCGTTGCAGATCGCTCGGGCCGCGGTCGCAGAGGCGCCCCGCCTCATTCCCGTCGCGGGCCACCGCTACATTCCGGCGGAGCCGGCGCTCGCCGGAAACCCCGTCTTCTCGGTCTACCAGACCGACATCATTTGCTACGGCAGCGATCTCGCGACGTACCTGCGCCGCGAATTTCGCCGACCGTCTCCCGTCGACACCGCGAGCGGAGACATGCGCAGGATCCGGTTCTGGAGCGAGCTCGTGGATGCCAATGGATAGGGGGCCAACAACGCCGGACGGCATGGTATTTCAGCAGCGGGATGTACTGGCTGTTCATCCACGAACATGGGTCCCTCGCGCGGGCGAGCCCTGAACCTTCCGGATACCGAGAAATATGCTCGCATTTCTTCATACTTCCCGCGTCCACGTCGAGACGTTCAGCCGTCTCGTTCGGGACGCAGACGACGCGATTCCGGTCCGGCATGAGGTGCAGGAGAGCCTCCTTGCGGATGCGCTGGCGGCCGGTGGGATCACGGACGGCATCCGCTCGGCCACCGCCACGGTCGTTCAGGCGCTCGCGAACGAGGGCGCGAGGGTCATCGTGTGCACCTGCTCGACCCTCGGCGGCGTCGCGGAGGCGGTCCCCGTCTCGGACTGTGCCGTGATGCGGATCGATCGCCCGATGGCGGAGCAAGCCGTCGCGAGCGGTCGCCGGATCCTCGTCGTGGCCGCGCTCCAGAGCACCTTTCAGCCCACCGGGGCGCTGCTGCGTCAGATAGCGTCCGACGCGGGTCGCTCGATCGATGTCGTCGAAGTCCTGTGCGGGCGAGCATGGCGGCTCTTCGAGAGGGGTGACTCTCCTGGCTATGCCGGCGAGATCGCCAGGACGATCGAGTCTACGGCGCGCCCGGGCGATCTCGTGCTCCTGGCTCAGGCGTCGATGGCCCCCGCGGCCGAGCTGGTCCGTCACCTCGGAATCCCCGTTCTGAGCAGCTCGAGATCGGGCGTGGAGGCTGCCGTGTCGAGGTATCGGTCGAGATAGCAGCACAGCGCCGCCCACCCTCAGGCCGAGCGCGACGAAAGCGTCGGCCTACCGCGCCAGCGAGCGGTCACGTCGCCGCGTGGGCGCGTCGTGCTCTCTCGAACGGGCAAATCGGATGGATATATGGTCGCCGACGGCCAGCGCCGGACGGCCCCAGTCCAGGCATTCGTCCGTGCGGGCGTCCCGCCCGTAGACCGAGAACCAGAAATGGCTGGGGACGTCGCTTCGCGTAGGTGCGGCCCAGGTGATCAAGGACATCACATGACCACGGCGCGGCACCCCCGCGACACAGACTCGCCGTGAGTTCAGCTCGACGAGGACGGCGCGCTCTGCGCGCGCGCCAGGCGGACGAAGAGCGCGGCGCGCCATCGCGGTCGCGGTCCTAGAGAGAAGGTCCCGGGCGCTCCGGGAGAGGGTCGCGAGTTGCCCTCGTGGATCGCGCAGCATCGGCCCGGCGAACGCGCCCAGCGCGGTACGGACCTGGCGGAGCAGCGTGGCGCGATACGACTCGGCGCTCGGCGTGCGTTTCAAGGGGGGGTCGACGGTGTCGGCCTCGAGGACCTCGATCCCGATCTCGTCCCCGACCCTGAGCGCGCGGGAAGGCCACACAAAAAACTCTCGCCGATCGGAGGCCAACCCGCCGATCCACACGTCGCCGTCCCTGAGCAGCGCCTCCGGAGAGCCGGCGCGCCGCGTGATGATGATCGTCAGAACGCCGGCCGGGCCGACGCCCGCGGTGCAGACCTTCGCTCCATTGACCGAGACACGGAATGCGATCATTGCTCCCCCGCGCGCACGCTGTGTTCACTGTATATCCCAACGCGCCAGCGAGCGCCGCAGCGTCGCTCCCGGTGGCCTCCTGGCGCTTGCGACTGAACCCCGGTACGCTGGTGAAGACCGATGGACAAGGTCGGCGTCGCCCGGTTTGCGCGGTACAAGCGATGGCCGGCCTTCGCGCAGGTCAGCCTGACGGTCCACGACGTCCCGACAGAGATCGCCGCCGTGTCGTTCAGCTGCAGCGGGTCGGGGTTCACCGCTCAGGGGCACGTCGAGGAAGCTCCAGCGTCGGGATACGACGACTGGAAACGAGGCGCGGCAGCGGGCGTGCGCTTCGCTTTCCGCCTTCTCGGCAGCGCCCCACGTCCGGTCACCGTGACCAGGATCGAAGGGCTGAGCACCGACACCAGCCCCGCAGCGGTCGGCGCGGCGGCGGCGCTCGCCGTGCTCAACGCCCTCGGGGCGGCCACGCCGCCTTCGTTCCACGCGCTGGTGGAGGAGATCGTCTTCACGCCCGCGGGGACAAGCGCAGAGTTCTCGCTCTGAAGCCGCCACGCGGAGAGAGAAGATCTCCGCCGGGAGGCGCGGGCCCTACTCGGGATCGTCGAAGTCGGCGATCTTCGCCATGTCCCGCCGCAGCTGGAGATCACGCTCCACGAGGAGCTGGTCGAGCTCCTCTTCGGAGGCGTACGCGAGCCGTCGATGGCGCTCCGCGACCCGGCTGTCGATCGCCCGGATCATCCGCACCCCGAGCCACGCGGCAGCGATCGACGCCGCGTCGGACGCAATGAACGCATAACGGGACCGGATGAACTCCGCCACCGTCAGATCCGGCATGGTAGAGGCCAGCCACCCGAGGCCGCGGCTCGCGACATAACACCCCCACCACGCGCCGAGCGCGGCATGGTGCACCGCGCCCGCCCGCGGGGCGTGCGCCATCTCGACGCGCCGGTAACCACCCCCGCCGTCCAGGAGAGGGCGCGGCGCGGGCTCGGGCACGGCCTCCGGGGCAAGGCCGTCGTGGAGATCGCGCGCCACCCTGTACGGCTGCACCAGGTTCATGAGGGGAATGAAGAATCCCAGGACCGCCTCGGACGGCGTCCAGGAAAACCCCCGCACGGGATCCAGCACGCCCGCCAGCGCGACCGCCCTGGCGAGCCAGCGCAGGAACACCACGCCAGCAACGAGCCCGAGCCCCAGCTCGAGCAATCCCCCGACCTCACGGAGCGTGTTGGCGAGCCGCCACGTCGATGCCGAGACGTCCGTCGAGCCGAGCAACACAATGTGCCAGGCGCCGGTCAGCGCCGTGAACGCCGCCACCGCCCCCATCGCGATCAGCCCCGCATTCGCGACACGAGCGCGCCGGCGCACCACGCGGACGTCGCGGCTCCACCCCTCCCGAGCTTCTGCCCAAGCGCTCACGGTGAGCGAGGCTACCAGCGTAACGCGCAGCATCGCAAGCGACGTGGCCGAGGAACACGCGTGGTGATCGTGCGCTCCGAGGCGCCCGCTCCGCCCCCGACACCACAATCGCAGGCTGGCAATCCGTCAGCTCGCCATTGCCGGCTCCGCTCGCCTCGCGCATTCGTCGAGCCCCGCCAGCGCGCGCCGGAAGCTCTGGATCGTCGCATAGAGCCCCTGCCGGAGCGGCACCCGCGGCTCGAACCCCAGCGCCCGCCGCGCCAGATCGATCACCGGACGCCGCCGCATCGGATCACCCTCCGGCAGCGGGCGGTACGCGATCCGGCTCGCGCTCCCTGTGAGCCGCACGATCTCCTGCGCCAGCTCGAGCACCGTCACCTCCACCGGATTCCCCAGGTTGACGGGCCCCACCTCCGACGGGTGCTCCATCAGCCGCAAACACCCCTCCACCAGGTCGTCGACGTGACAGAAGCTCCGCGCCTGCGACCCGCTCCCGTACACCGTCAGCTCCTCTCCCCGGAGCGCCTGGGCGATGAAATTGCTCACCGCGCGCCCGTCGTCGATCGCCATCCGCGGCCCGTAGGTGTCGAAGATCCGCGCGATCCGCCCCGACGCCCGCCCCTGGCGGTGAAAGGCCATCACCAGCGACTCCGCGCAGCGCTTGCCCTCGTCGTAACAGGCGCGCACCGCGACCGGGTCCACCCGCCCGAGGTAGCTCTCCGGCTGCGGGTCGACCTCGGGATCGCCGTACACGTCGCTCGACGACGCCAGCAAGAGCCGCGCGCCGTGCCGCTCGGCGCACAGGAGCGCGTGCAGCGTGCCCATCACGTTCGTGAGCGTGGAGCGCACCGGATCGCCCCGCCAGCGCGCAGGGCTCGCCGGCGACGCCAGGTGGTAGACCCTGTCGACCTCGTAGTCGAACGGCAGGGCCACGTCGTGCTCGACCAGCCAGAAGCGGCTGTTGCGCATCAAGTGAGCCACGTTGGCCGGCGAGCCCGTCGAGAAATCGTCGAGCGCAATGACCTCGTGGCCGTCCGCGAGGAGCCGCTCGCACAGGTGCGAGCCGATGAAGCCAGCGCCCCCCGCCACCAGGACGCGCATGCCGCTCCCCACCGTCCTCCCGTTCGCGTCACCCATAGGAACACCTCCGTCGTCGCAACACCGCCCCTCGTGAACCGCCGAGACCCCCCCGCGCCGCGCAGCACCTCACGCGAGCGGGCTCCGGTAGCGGCCCGGGTCGCGGCGGCGAACGCCGGACGCAGGGCCGCTCCGCTCCACGTCGTCCTCCGCCGCCTCGCCGAGCCGGTAGCACGGCCGCAAGAGCAGCTCGTCGATCAGGTCGAGGAGCGAGTCCACGCGGTGCGCGCACGTGTGCCGCGCGAGCACCGTCCGGCGCCCGTGCTCGGCGACGCCGCGCGCGAACTCCGGGTCCGCGAGCAGCGCGCGGAGGTGCTCCGTCATCTCGGCGCCCGTGCGCGCGACGAGGTAGTCCCGGGCAGGCGAGAAGAGGCGCTCGGCGTCGGTCCACGGCGCGCTCACGAGCGGGATCCCGCACGCGAGCGCCTCGAACGGCCGGATCGTGGGGATGCCGGGGAGCCACGCGGCGTACGGCCGCCGCGGGACATGCACCGTGATCCTGGCGCGCGCATAGGCGTCCGGGACACGGTGGTTGGGGAGCCAGCCGGCGTACTCGATGCCGGCGTCCGCCAGCGCCGAGAGCGCGCGATCGGGGTAACGCACGCCGTGGACCCGCGCGCGGAGCCCGAGCGCCCTCACGGGCTCGACGAGGAACTCGTGGAGCTCCGCCGTGCGCTCGCCGTCGCCCCAGTTGCCGATCCACACGAGATCACGCTCCTTCTCGACCTCGGGCAGCGGCCGGAACAGGCGCGCGTCCGCGGCCTCGTGCCACACCACCGCGCGCCGCGCGACGCCGCGGCTCAGGTAGAGATCACAAACGCTCTTTCCAAAGCCGAGCACGCAGTCGTACCCCGAGAGATCGCGCCGCACGATCGCGGCCGGATCGGTGATGAGCCCGTGGTGCGTGTCGTGGAAGAAGAGGCGATAACGATCCGTGCGGGCGCGGTGCTCGCCGAGCCGCCGCACGAGCTCCGGGTCGCTCCGCTCGTGGACGAGCACGACGTCGACCCCCGCGAGCGCGGCGTCGAGGTCCAGCGTGGAGAGCGCGTAACGGCGCGGGCGGAGGCGCGGATAGACGGCGGCGGCCTCGCGCAGCGCGTCCGGGCCGTACGCCGCGACGAGGCCCAGGGCGCTCCAGGCGTCCTCGGGCTCGAAGGCGAGCACGTCGTGGCCGCGCGCGTCGAGCTCGGCCGCGATCCCGCGGAGGAAGTGCGCGTCCGCGTGGTCCCAGTCGGAGAGCAAGGAGTGGCAGAAGAGGGCTATTCGCATGGTGTCCCGCAGGGTGAAGGCGATGAAGGAGGGCAGACCCGCCGGGGGCCCGACGGGCGGGCGGCGAGCGCGAGGGCGTAGACGTCTAGGTAGCGGCGGGCCATGGCGCGCGGGCTGAAGCGCACCGCGCGCCGGCGGGCGAGCGCGCCGAGCGCCTCGCGGCGCGCGACGTCCCGGATGAGGTGGTCGAGCGCGGCGTGGAGCGCGCGCGGATCGTCCGCGGGGACGTAGAGGGCGGCGTCGCGCCAGACCTCGCGCAGGCTCGGCAGATCGCCGAGCACGAGCGCGCAGCCGGAGAGGGCGGCCTCCAGGGTGGCCATGCCGAACGGCGCGTACCGCGCCGGGGAGGCGTAGATCGCGGCGCGCGACATCCACCACGTGAGCTCCGGCTCATCGACCCACCCGAGGGAGCAGAGGCTCTCCCCGGCGCGGCGGCCGACGCCGCCCGCCGCGACGTCGCTCCCGGCCACGAGCACGGGCCACGCGAGGTGGGGCGCGACCTTCTCGAGGGCCGCGAGGTTCTTGGCCTCGTCCCAGAGCCGGCCGGCCGCGAAGACGAACGGCTCCTTCAGCCCCGGCGCGAACCGCCTGCGGTCGCGCGCGTGCGGGATGACATGGCCGCGGCCCAGGCCGAGCGCGCCATACTCGCCCGCGAGGGCGCTCAGCATCGCCGCGCTCGGCGCGACCACCGCGTCGGCGGCCCGGAGCCCCTCGGCGACCCGCGCGCGGTAGCGCTCGTAGCGGACCGGCGCGGGCCGGCGGTGCACCGCGCGCCACCACGACAGCACGCAGGCGTGCGCCACGACGACGCGGGGCGCCCGGAACGGCAGGGCCGCGTGGCAGTAGCCGTTCAGGTGGACGAGGTCCGGCCGCACCCGCTCCTCGAGGTCGAGCAGCCAGTCGCCGGCGGCCGCGACGTCGTCCCACGGGTCATCCATCCATTCGAGCCGGTAGGCGCTCTCGACGAGCTCGAGGCCCGGTACCGCGGCGGCCGCCGCGCGCGCCGCGGGCGACAGGGGCCCGCCCATGATCGCGAGCACCGTGGCCACGCCGGCGCGGGAGAGCGCGCCCGCGAGCTCGAGCGCGACCGTCCACACGCCGCCCTGCGTGTCGGCCGTCATCAGCACCCGGCCGGGCCGCGGCGCCGCGGCGCCCGGGGATCTATGGTCAGCGCGCGCCATGCTCGAGCTCCGTGAGCGGCAGCGGCCGGCTGTCCGGCAGATCCCCGAACGTCCGGTGCTCGGCGATATAATGGGCGTGCGCCCGCTCCCAGGCGCCGTCGTCCGGCGCCCCCCAGCGCCGGGTGTACGCGGCGGAGCCGGGGTACGGGAACGCCGGGACAGGCTCGTTGGCCCACACGCCGAGCCCGAGGAGGCGCTGCCGCCACGACGCGGCCTCGACCGGATCGCCGGGGCCCGCGTCGCTCAGGTTGGCCTGCACGAAGGGCACGCTGCGCCGGGCGTGGACGAGCAGCGCGGTGAGCTCCTCGGTCGACGCGCTGCACCGCCTGGCGAGCGCGTCCATCCCCTCGATCGACGGGCGCTCGACGCTGGCCTCGATCGAGACGCAGCCGGCGCGGCCGAGGAGATCGAGCATCTCGCGCGACCAGCTGTCGATCCTGAGCTGGACGCCGAACACGATGTCCCGCGCCCAGAGCTCCTCGAGCAGGGCCCGGTCGGGCAGGAAGCGCTCGTCGATGAAATAGACGTGGCGCACGCCCTCGGCGAGGAGCGCGTCGAGCTCCTCGAGCACCGTCGCGAGCGGGCGCTTCCGGAGCCTGTCGCGCGCCCCGTCCCTGGCGCAGGAGGCGCAGCGGCAGGGGCTGCCGCGCGAGGTCTCCATCTCGGCGCTCGGCCCCTCGGGCACGGCGTCGAAGCGGTGGTGGTGGTGGACGTGCCGCGCGAGCGTCGCGCCGTCCCACCGCAGGGCCGGCAGCGTCCTCAGGCAGGCGGCGTAAGGGCCTCCTTGCACGTGGTCGATGCCGTTCCTGCGGTAGGCGATCGAGGGGATCTGCCAGAAGCGCGACTCGGTCGCGCCGGCGAGCATGACGAGGATCTCCTCGCACTCGCCGAGGACGACGACGTCCACGCCGAGCTTGCGGAGCGCCGCGCGCGGGGTCGCGGAGCCGTGAGGCCCGACGGCGACGAGGAGGCCGCCGTGGCCCCGCAGCGCGGCGACCGCCGCCATGGGCACGCGCAGCTCGGGCGGGGGGCTGCGCCAGGAGAGGTAGCTCGGCGCCGTGGCGATCACCGTCATGGCGGGGCGGAGCGCCGCGACCTCGTCGCGCAGCGCGAGGAGGTCGATCCCGCGGGCCTGGGCGTCGATGAGGGCGGCCTCGTGGCCCGCGCGCTCGAGCAGCGCCCTCGCGTACCCGAGCTCGATCGGCAGGTGCGGCTCGCGGCAGCCGAGGTAGACGCTGCCGTGGAAGGTCCAGGGCGGGTTGACCAGGGCGACCTTCACGACGCGGCCTCCAGCCGGTCCATCCGGACAGACGAGGGGATGTCGGCGTAGACGGCCCCGAGGCGCGCCTCGACGCCGAGGCGCCATTGATAGAGCGCGCGCAGCCCGTCGCGCAGGGCGACCCGCGGCGCCCAGCCGGTGAGCGCCTGGAAGGCGCGGCAATCGGAGACGTAGTACCGCGGATCGCCCCGCCTCCACGCGGCGAGCGAGACGACCGGGCGGCGCCCGTCGAGCTCCTCGAGCAGATCGAGCAGCTCGACGAGGCTCACCGCCGTGCCCGGGCCGCCCCCGATGTTGAAGGCGCGGCCCGAGGCCGGCTTGAGCGCGCGCCGCGCGCGCAGGAGGGCGTCGACGAGGTCCTCGATGAACAGCGCGTCTCGGACCTGCAGCCCGTCGCCGTAGAGGGTGATCGGGTCGCGGCGGATGGCGCGCGCGACGAAGTGGGCGATCCACCCCTGGTCCTCGTTGCCGAACTGCGGGGGGCCGTAGACGCAGCTCACCCGGAGCACCACGGCGTGGAGGCCGAAGGTGCGGGCGTAATCGAGGACGTACTGGTCGGCGGCGCCCCGCGAGCACCCGTAGGGGCTGCGGAGATCGAGCGGCTGACTCTCGGAGATGCCGTGCTCGCGCGCGCTCTCGCAGAGGGGGCGATACCGCTCCTCGCCGCGCTCGATCGGCAGATCGGGCAGCGCGCCATAGACCTTGCTGGTGGAGGCGAAGAGCAGCGGCGGAGGGCGGTCGAGCCTCCGGAGCGCCTCGAGCACGTTCAGGGTGCCGCGCGCGTTCACCTCGAAGTCGTGCGCCGGGTCGGCGACGCTCCTCGCGATGGCGACCTGCGCGGCGAGGTGGAAGACGAACGAGGCGCGCCGTACGGCGTCGCTCACGGCCTGCTCGTCCCGGACGTCGCACACCCGGACCTCCACGCCAGCGCCGTGACGCCCCTTGAGGCGCTCGACGTTGCGCTCGACGAACCCGCGCGAGAGGTTGTCGAGGACGAGGACCGGCTCCCCCTTTCGGAGCAGCTCGTCGGCCAGGTGAGAGCCGATGAACCCGGCTCCCCCCGTGATCAGGACATGGTCAGGCATAGAATGCTCCGTTCCGGTCTGGACGAGCGGCGGGCGAGCGGGCGATGAGAGAGAGCGCCTCGCGAACGGACGGCGCACGACGGCGCAGCGCGGCAGGCAGGCCGAACGCCCGCCCGCCGCGCGATGTCCCCCCCGGCTCCGCGCCTCGCTGCGCGGGAGTCCCTGAGGAGACACCGATTAACATGCGAGCTGGAGAGCCGCAATCGATCGAAGGAGCTTTGTTTGACGATCGGTATCGCGCCTTCCGCGCCTCCTGGAGAGGGTACGGCGCCGCCGGATGGCAGGCAGACTCGATGTGTCGCAAAGGGGGTTTGAGGCGAGGAGCGCCCCTCGGACAGGCGATGAGCGCGGGCGGGGACGGGGGGGAGAAGGGAGGAGCGCGCTCGGCGCGGGGCGGAAACGGAAGCGGAGAGGGAGGTCTGACGCTTCTCCTAGAATTTTTCGGAGAAATTCACAGGGAGGCGGGGAGACGGGGAGTGAGATCCCACCAATCTCCCCGTCTCCCCGCCTCCCTGTTCAATTTCCCGCTAAATGAGGGGATCTGTCAGGCGGGAGATGCGAGGCGGCGCGACGATGGCGCGCGGGAGGGGCTCGGCTTGCAGGGAGGAGGGCAGCGCGGGAGCGCGCCCTCGGGAGGCTCAGCTCGCGGTGGGCTGGCCCGTCAGACGCAGGTAGATGAACGCAAGCCCGATGCCGGCGACCGGTGCGGCCACGAGCGTGCCGAGGCAGCAGGCGAGCACGCCCGCCAGCACGAGCGCGCAGGCGAGCAGCGCATAGACGAGGAGGCCCCCCTTGTGGCCGGTCGTGATTCGCCAGCTCTCCTTCATGGCGTCGATGGCGCCCAGGTTCTTATCGACGATGCACAGCGTCGTCATGCTCAAACCGAGCGCGACGATGACGCCGGGGACGATCAAGAGGAGCATGCCAGCGCCGACAGCGAGACCGGTCAGGATCTGGGCGCCCAGGATGGACAGGAACCACCGCCCGCCGCCAAGGACGTCGCTGAACGAGTACGGCTCGCCGCGCGCGACCTTCAGCAGCAGGTTGTTCATGCCTCCGGCGAAGTAGGCGCCGACCACGAGCGCAACGGCCTGCATCAGGAACTGGATGGCCGCCCCCGCGGTGGGCGCGTCCCTCGCGAGCGCCGCCTGGATGCCTCCGCCGATGCCGTTGGGGACGCTCGACGCAAGCCCGACGACGACCATGGCGCCGATGAGGACAGCCGGGTCGCGCTTCAGGCGCTCCCAGCCGAAGGACGCCGCATCTCCCGCCCCCCACGGCGCCGCGACGCCCGTGCCCGGGGGTGAGCCATAGCCCGCGCCGCCGCCCGGGGGCTGGTAGGGGTTGGCCCCACCCCAGCCGGCGCCGCCACCCGGAGGCGGGCCGTAGCCGCCGCCACCACCGCCCGGAGGCTGGCCCCAGCCGCCGCCTCCCCCCGGGGGCGGGCCGTAGCCGCCGCCGCCGCCCGGAGGCTGGCCCCAGCCGCCACCGCCCGGAGGCTGCCCCGGCGGCTGACCGTAGCTGCCGCCCGGAGGCTGCCCCGGCGGCTGACCGTAGCTGCCGCCCGGAGGCTGCCCCGGCGGCTGGCCGTAGCTGCCGCCCGGAGGCTGCCCCGGCGGCTGGCCGTAACCGCCGCCCGGAGGCTGCCCCGGCGGCTGACCGTAGCTGCCGCCCGGAGGCTGCCCCGGCGGCTGGCCGTAACCGCCGCCCGGAGGCTGCCCCGGCGGCTGGCCGTAACTGCCGCCCGGAGGCTGCCCCGGCGGCTGCCCGTAACTACCGCCCGGAGGCTGCCCCGGCGGCTGGCCGTAACCGCCGCCCGGAGGCTGGCCGTAACCACCGCCCGGCGGCTGTCCCGGAGGCTGGCCGTAACCACCGCCCGGCGGTTGACCGGGGCCAGCGCCCCCGGGTGGCTGTCCGTAGCCACCGCCCGGCGGCGGGCCGTAGCCACCCCCCGGCGGTTGCCCGTAACCACCACCGCCCTGACCGCCCCCTGATCCCCCGCCCCAGCCACCTTGGCTCATCTTGTCTCCACTGGGTGTGAATACCGACTACGCCCAACCAACTACCCCCACTATACGTGGAGGGCGCCGGCACGGAACAACTAACTTTTCCGGCGCGCGGCGCCCCCGTGCGCGCCCGCACCGAGCCGCCGCGCAGAGGAGCGACGGCCGAATGCCGCGCGCGCTCCGCGATTGCTGCGCTGTCCGCAATCGCGGAGCGCGCGCGGAATCCGGCGATCAACAGCGATTGAGCGCTCGACGTCTCGACGTCCATTGCCGGACGCGGGCGCGAGACACGCGCAGATCACCGCGGCGGCGGGCCGCTCAGGCACAGGCCGGCGATGCTGCTCGTGAACGACGTCCCCTCCTCGCGCCGCACCTCGACGGAGTTGCCCGTGAGCGGCGACGAGAACACCCCCTGAACGACGCCCGCCCCCTGCTTCGCCGTCACGGAGCGGCCGACGAGGGACCCGGGCGACACGGCCTCGATCGGCGCTCCCGGCGCGATCGCCTGCTCCTCGGGCAGCTCCGCGCGCCGGAACCCGCCGAACCGCACCGCCGTGCCGCCGCCCTTCCCGGGCATGATCTTTCCGATGCACTGCCCGAGCGGCGTGCCGACGACCGCGTACGTCACGGCGGAGTCCACCGGCGACCGCCTCGATTCGCCCACCAGGGTGACGGCGACGGCGAGGACGAACGAGGCGACCGGGACCGCGAGCGCGGTCGCCACGACGACCGCGGCGGCGCCGGACGTCGCCCGGCCGAACGAGGCGAGCTCGGCGCTCACGGCCTGCTCGAACGACCGCAGGATCACGACCTGGCGCGCGCGCACCCGCTCGAGGACGGCCGCGGCGACCAGGTTGTCGGCGGCGCAGAAGCCGCACCGCGCGATCGCGCCGTCCCCCGCGCCGAGCGGCGCGCCGCACACGTGGCACGCCGCCGGCTCGCCCGGGGCCGCCGGGGGGCGCGCGGCGCACGCCTCCTCGAGCCGCCGCTGCCTGCTGCGCATGACCGCGAGCACGGCCGCGCCGGTCCCGACGGTGCCGAGCCACGCCGCCACCGTCATGCCGCCGGTGATGACGTTCCCCTCGGTGTCGGGGCTGACCCAGACCCCCAGCACGATGAGCGCGCCGAGCAGGGTGATCGGCACCGACGCGAGCGCGAACACGACGAGCAGCCGCGCGTGCCGCTGGGACGCCGTGACCAGCCTCCGCCGCAGCGCCTCCGAGAGCTGGCGGCGGCGCACGTCGGTCTGGAAGACGACGTGCGCCGCGGCGCGCAGGCCCTGCGCCGCCTCCCCGGGCAGCGGGCCGCGGTAGTGGCACGCCGCGCAGGCCATGAGATCCGGGCTGGCGAGGGACACAGGCGCGGGTCGCCCGCAGCGCGGGCAATGCACGGCGAGCATGGACCGATTCTACGCCAGCCGCGTCTCGGCAGGTCAAGGCGCCTCACCGCGCCTTGCGCGCGCGCCGGCCCGCCGGCGCGAGCTCGCGGAGCGCCGCCGACAGCGAGGAGAACGTGCTCAGGACGCCGAGGTCCACGCCGACGAGGCTCATCGCGATCTCGGGGCGCACGCCGACCAGATAGACCCGCGCCCCGAGCAGCGCGGACGCGCGGCTGGTCATGCCCACCGTGTCGGCGACCCGGGCGTCCACGAACGGCACGCCCGTGAGATCGAGCAGCACGGAAGACGCCCTGTGCCGGCTCACCCCCTCGGACACCTTCTCGAGCACCTGCCTGGCACGGCCGCCGTCGATCATCCCGATCAGCGGCACGAGCAGCACGCCGGGCAGGAGCGGGATGAGCGGACAGCCCAGCTCGCGCACCGTCTCCGAGAGCGCGCGCTCGATCTCGTACGCCTTCTGCAGGTCGGCGTGCTGCGACGACAGCGACTCCACAAGCGCGTCGCGCTCCAGGGCCGCGCCGAGCAGCGTCCCCCAGATCGCGACCGTCCCCTCGTCTCCGGCCATGGCAACGAGGGTCGGGCCGACGAGCACCAGGATCCCCCAGTCGCGCCGGGCAGAGCGTATCGGCAAGAGCAGCACCATGTGCGTGCCGTCCTCGGCCGACGGCGGCAGCATCGCCGCCGGCAGAAACGCCTCCGGCCGACAGCGGCGGCCGATCGGCGGGGTCGGGCTGCCGTCGCGGCTGTAGGCGCCGGCGACGACGAGGCGGGAGCGCGCCTGCGGGTCATCCCACAGCGCGAGGCAGCCCCAGATCACCGTCGTCGTCTCGAGCCACGAGAGCGACCGCGTCGCCTGCTGGGTGCCGCCGAGCAGGGCCAAACTCACATCGTAATTCGTCCTCGCGAGCACCCCGAGCTGGCGGACATATTGACTCTCGGCCTCGAGCCGGGCCCGCGTGATCGCGAGGCGCACGAGCTCCAGGAACGCGTCCACCCGCCGCCTGGCCGTGTCGTCCAGGGACGCGCCGCGCCGCTCGTGAAACTGGCCCAGCAGGCGGATCGCCGCCAGCAACGTCCCCACATCCATCGTGATGCCGACCGCCTGCCGGCAGGCGCCCCCGAGCTCGGCCGCCGAAGGCAGCGCGGCGCCCCGAAGCGCCGCGAAATAGCCGTCGATCAACGACGTGACCGCCGGCCACACCTCGGTCGGCGGGAGGTCGGGCGGGAGCGGCTGGGGCAGGAGCAGGAGCTCGACCATCTGCCGGGCCAGGGCGCCGCCGGCGTCCTCCTCGGGCACCGTGTCCTCCTTGGCGAGGAACTCCTGGATCGTGTTGCACCCGCACGAGCTCCGCACAGCGAGGGAGTTGGCCGTGCGCACGCCCTCGGCCGGGAAGGCCTCGCCGGCGATCATCGACGCAAGGAGATCGCACGCGGCGCTCCCCATCATCTCGAACCGCTGGCGCACCGTGGTCAGCGGCGGATCGGCGCCCTCCGCGTCCGCGATGTCGTCGAAGCCGATGATGGCGAGATCCTCGGGGATGCGGACGCCCGCCGCCTTCAGCAGGGGCATCACCCCGAGCGCGTTCTTGTCGGTCCCGAAGACCGCCGCCGTGCACCCGGGCAGCCGCGCGAGGAGCGCCGGCGCGGCGCCCTGGCCGCCGCTGTACCAGTTGTTGTCGCTCCGGATGACCAGATCGGGGTCGAAGTCGATGCCCGCCTCGGCGAGCGTGTCCTTGTAGGACGCGAAGCGCTCGCGCACGTCGTACGCGTCGAAGTAGCCGACGAACGCGATGCGCCGGTGCCCGTGCTCGATCAGGTGGCGCACCGCGCTCCGCATCCCGCCGTGGTTGTCCGGGATCACGGCTGGACAGGCGACATCGGCGGCGCGGGTGCCGACGGTGATGAACGGGACCCGGCCGCGCGCGAGCGCCTCGATGCCATGCAGCTCGATCAGGACGATCCACCCATCCACATGCTCCCCGGCGAGCGACGGCGCGTGGACCTCGAACGGCGTACCGCGCAGCACCAGCGTGCGAAACCCGCGCTGCTGGGCCGAGTCATGGATGCCGAGCAGGACAGGGTTCCAGAACGAGCCGTCGAGAAAGGGGGAGATCACCCCGAGGGTGCGAGGGCGGGCCGCGGCGCCGGCTGCCGGGACATGGAGCGGCGGGGCGTCGGTGCGGCCCGCCGGGGGGAGAGACGAGCGGCGCGCCGGAGGGAGAGACGAGAGGCGCGCCGGAGGGAAAGAAGAGCCGGTGCCGCGCCCCGAGCCCGCCCCCTGCCCCGGTGCGCCGGAAAGCTCGCCCCACTGCTCCGGCACCACGATGCCGCTGTCCCGGCTCCCCTGACCCATCCTGGCGCTCCCTCCCTGCCTGCTCGCCCACGTCCGGCCGAGCCTCTCGACTTCCGTCGGCAGCGCGATCCTTAATCGATTTCAGGCGAGAGGTGAGGAAAGCGATGATGCCCTACCGCGCGCCCGGCCCCGCCGCCCGCGCCGCGCGCGCCCCCGCCTGACCGAGCTCGAGGAGCGCCATCGCGAGCGAGGAGAACGTGGCCAGCTCGCCGAGATCGACGTCGATGAGGCTCTCCGCGATCTCGGGGCGCACGCCGACCAGGTAGACGCGCGCGCCGAGCAGGGCGGCCGCGCGGCTGGTCATGCCCAGGAAATGGGCGACCTGGAGGTCCACGAACGGAACGCCCGTGAGGTCGAGCAGCACGGACAGCGCCTCGTGGCGGCTCACCCCCTCGGCCACCTTCTCGAGCACCTGCTGGGCGCGGCCGTTGTCGAGCATCCCGATCAGCGGCACGAGCAGCACGCCGGCGAGGAGCGGGATGATCGGGCAGCCCAGCTCCCGCACCGTCTGCGACAGCGCGCGCTCGCTCGCGAACGCCTGCTGCAGGTCGGCGTGCCGCGCCGACAGCGACGCCAGCAGCGCGTCGCGCTCGAGGGCCGCCCCGAGCAGCGTCCCCCAGATCGCGACCGTGCCCTCGTCCCCGGTCATCGCGACGACGGCCGGGCCGATGAGCACGAGGATCCCCCAGTCGCGCTCCACGGAGCGTATCGGCAGGAGCAGCACCATGTACGTGCCGTCCGCGGCCGAGGGCGGCAGCATCTCCGCCGGCGGGAACGCCTCCAGCCGATAACGGCTCCCGTTCGGGGGGACAGGGCTGCCGTCGCGGCTGTAGGCGCCCGCGACGACGAGGCCCGCGCGCTCCGCCGGGTCATCCCATAACGCGAGGCAACCCCAGACCATCGTGGTCGTCCCGAGCCACGAGAGCGACCGGTACTCCTGCTGGGTGCCGCCGAGCAGGGCGAAGCTCACATCGTAGTTGGTCCTCGCGAGCACCCCGAGCTGGTGGACGGAGTGGGTCTCGGCGTCGAGCCGCGCCCGCGCGCTCGCGAGGCGCGCCAGCTCCACGAAGTCCTGGACCCGCCGGCTGGCCGCGGCGTCCAGGGACATGCGGCGCCGCTCCGGGAGCTGATCCATCAGGCGGGCCGTCGACAGCAGGGCCCCCAGATCGGGCGTGATGGCGACGGCCTGGCGATAGGCGCGCTCGAGCTCGGCGGCCGGGGCGGGCGCGGTGCCCCGGAGCGCCGCGAAATACATGTCGACAACCCGCGTGACCGCCGGCCAGACCGCGGCCGGCGGGGTATCCGGCGGGAGCGGGCGCGGCAGGAGCAGCTGCTCGACCATCTGTCGGGCCAGCGTGTCGCCGGCGTCCTCCTCGGAGGCCGCCTCCTCCGTGTCGAGGAAGTTCTGGACCACGTTGCAACCACACGAGCTCCGCAGGACGAGCGCGTTGGCCGTGCGCACGCCCTCGGGCGGGAAGGGCTCGCCGGCGATCATCGACGCGAGCAGCTCGCACGCCGCGCTCCCCATCATCTCGAACCGCTGGCGCAGCGTGGTCAGCGGCGGGTCGGCGCTCTGCGCCTCCACGACGTCGTCGAAGCCGATGATCGCGAAATCCTCGGGGATACGGACGCCCGCCGCCTTCAGCTCGGACATCGTCCCGAGCGCGTTCTTGTCGGTCCCGAAGACGGCCGCCGTGCACGCGGGGAGCTGCGCGAGGAGCGCCGGCGCGGCGGCCCGGCCGCCGCTGTACATGTTGTTGTCGCACGGGATGACCAGATCGGGGTCGAGGGGGATCCCGGCCTCGGCGAGCGTGCTGATGTAGGCGTCGCGGCGCTCGCGCACGTCGTACGCGGCGAAGTTGCCGACGAACGCGATGCGCCGGTGCCCGTGCTCGATCAGGTGGAGCACCGCGTTCCGGATGCCGCCGTGGTTGTCCGGGACCACCGCGGGACAGCGGACGCCGGCGGGGCGGGCGCCGAGCGTGATGAACGGGACCCCCGCATCGGCGAGCGCCTCGATGCCGCCGAACTCGATGATGACGAGCCACCCGTCCACCTGCTCTCTGGCGAGCGAGGGGGCCAGGACCTCGGACGGCGTGCCGCGCAGCACAAGCGTGCGGATCCCGCGCCGCTGGGCCGACTCATGGATGCCGAGCAGGACAGGGCCCCAGAACGCGCCGGAGAGAAACGGGGCGACGACGCCGAGGGTGGGAGGGCGGGCCGCCGGGTGCGCGCCCTCGGAGCGGCGCGCAACAGGGCCGGAGACGCCGGCCTTTCCCCTGGCCTTCCGCTCCGCTGCGCCAGGCAGCTCGCCCCACTGCTCCGGCAACGGTACCGCACTGCCCTGGCGACCCTGACCCATTCGCGACGGCCTCCTGCTCCACAACCTGACCGCCCTCCCCACGACCGCTGAGGACCGGCTACATCGTATACGCTGCGCAGCCGGCCCGGGCGAGAAGTCTCGTGTCCTGCCGTGGAATCCGGAGCGTAGCGTCAGACTGCGGACATGGCCGCCCCACGCGCTGCGTGTGTGTGTGTCGGCGCGCTTCGACGCGCTTCGACGCGTTTCGACAATCAACGCGCCGCCGGCGCCGGCGAGCTGGTCGGTGGTATCGTCGAGCAATGCAATACCGCGACGAACGAGACGCGCTGCGGGGGCGTGTGGACAGCCTCGAGGAGCAGCTCGCGGCGGCCAGGAAGGAGCTCGCGGAGCACCGCGACGACGATCGGGCCGCGCGGGTCGAGCAGATCGAGCGCCAGATGGCGGAGGCCCGCCGCGTGCTCGACCAGCTCGGCCGGGAGCTCGACGCGGTGCGCGGCCGGCCGAAGCGGTCGTCGGCGGTGCCGCTCCTGGTGACGGTGGCGGGCGTGGGGTTCTGCGCGATGATCGCGAGCTACCTGGTGGCGCGGCCCGCGCGCGAGACGATGGCGATCGTCCAGCAGCCGGCCCTACCCCCGCCTGTCCCTCCCCTCCCCGAGCTGCCTCCTCTCCCGCAGCCGCCGGCGCCGGTCCCCGAGCCAGCGCAAGCGCCGCCGGACCCGGCCGCGCCGGCGCGCGTGGCGCCGTCGCGGACCGCGACCGCGACCTGGAGGGCGAGCGTCACGCGCGCCACGGGGCTCCCCCTCGCGGCCGGCGCGGCGTGCACGGTCGAGGCGGAGCTCGCGAGCTCGGGCGACGACATCCGCGTGCCCGCGCTCCGGGTCCTCTGCGGCGGCAAGCCGATCTACCGGTCGAGCGATCCGCTGAACGGCATGTCGATGTTCAGCAGCGGCGTGGAGGAGGACTCCGGTCCTGAGCCTGGCACCTATGCTTATGCCCTCTCGTACGAGGACAAGGGCTCACGCGCCGGGGAGCGGGCCGAGGTCTCGCTCGACAGCATCCGCAGGGCCGGCGCCGTCTGGCGCGACTCGGCGCCCGCGTACCGCGTCGAGTTCACGCTGGCTTACCAGAGCCTGTCCGTCGCGGGGGAGGCGCTCCTCGACGCGACCCGGAGAGCGCTGCGCCGGTCCGCGCGCGTCACCGAGTCCACGGGGCCGAGCCCGGTGAAGGTGGGCCAGAGGTGCGCGCTGCTCGTCTCGCCGCTTCCGCGCGGCGGCAAGTGCCTCACGCGCCTCGCGTGCGCCGGCCGCATGCTCTACGGCGCGGGCACGACCGGCGTCTCCGAATGCACGGTGGAGGGAGACAAGGTCGTCCGCGTCCACGACGGGAACACGACCCCGAACGGCGGCGACCCCGCGTTCGAGCTCGACGCCGCGACGGGGCGCATCACCGTGAAGGACGAGGTGGGCGGCGCCGCGTGGACGGTCGGCGTGCAGCTCGATCCGAGCGGCTAACCCCTTGTCATCCGTCAGGCCGGGCTCGGCCCGTCGCGCGGCGTGGCCTCGAGGCTCCCCTGGACGTGTCCCCCGCGAGGCCCGTGCCGGCGGCAGGAGCCCAACGCCAACGCTCAGACGCCTGCTGCGTGGGCCGCAGCGCCTCCGTGGGCTGCCGCCTCGGCTCCCGCGGCTGCCGTGAGCCGCATGTGCCTGCCGAGTCCGACGTAAAACGCCACCTCCATCACCAGGCCCATGACCACATCGAACGGGCCGGTCGCGTCCGTCACCAGGTCGAGGAGGCCAGCAACGACATAAGCCAGGACCACCGGGAGCATGAACATCACCGCGAAGCGCAAAGTGTACACCCAACTGAGCGACACGTATCTCTCGATGAAGTGATGGCCCCGGTCACCACCATTGAGGTGATAAGCCCAGATCGTACCCAGCACCATCACCGCGATGTTCACGCCGGTCGCGATCGCGTCCCACTCGTTTTGAGGTGTCGAGTCCTCCAGGAGCAAGGACACCGCCCCCGTGAGAAGCACGAAGCCCAGGAGATAGCCGAACCGGGCCCGCTCGGACGACGTACCGTCAACCAGCGCGACCCGGAGCGCCTTGATGTTCCAGAAAAACATGTCCCACCTGACCAGCTCGCAGGTGTAATGCATGCCGCTCGCCTGCGCGAGAGCCAGCACGAACCCGCCGTGCGGCACGGGCAGCCGCGAGCGCACGAGCGAGCGTGATGTCGACGTGCGCCGCATCCGAGCCCGAGCTGCGCGGAGCCCCCCCCACGGACGCCGAGCCGGGCGCCTCTTTGCCGGGTGGGCTCGTAAAAGAAAAAACGCAAGGGCGCGAGGGGCGCAAGGGGAAGACAAGAAACGATTTCATCTCTCATCTCTTGCGCCCCTGGGCCGTCCCCGTCAGGGGTGCGCCATGGTCCCGGCCACCCGCTCCAGCCACTCCTTCACGGCCGCCTCGAACAGCGCCGGCTGCTCGGTCTGCAGGTTGTGTCCAGCCCTGTCGAGCAGCACGAACGACGCCCGCGGATACGCCTCGAGGATGCCCCAGAGATCGCGGTAGCCCACCACGCAGTCCTGGCGCCCTACCAGCATCAGGGCCGGCCCGGGGAACGGCGCCTCCAGGTGGTCGACCGCGAAGCTGAAGGGGACCTTCCGGCTGAGGTGCTGCTCCAGGAAGACCGTGTCCGCCGCGCGCAGGCCAGGGAGGATCTCGTCCTGGAACCGCTCCCAGACGGCGGGCACCTGGCGCACGTGGATCGCCTCGAACGCGCGCCGGTCCTCGCCGGACAGGGTCCCGAGGAACGCCTCGTCGCGCTCCAGCACCGCCAGCGGGGGCGCGTTGGCCTCCCGCGTCTCCTGCACGGCCACCGGGCACACGAGCAGCAGGCCCGCGACGCTCCGCGGCCGCTCGTGGACCACGCCCCGGGCCAGGTAGCCGCCGTACGACTCGCCGGCGACCAGGAATCGCTCGCCGGGGAGCACCTGATCGACGATCCCGAGCACCACCTCCAGCATGCGGTCCGACCCGTCGATCCACGGTCGCCCCGGGGTCCTTCCCATGCCCGGCAGGTCGAAATAGACGCGCCTCCAGCACCCCGGCGCCGACCGGAACACCGGCTCCATGCACCCCTTCATCAGCCTGTGGTCGGGCCCCCAGCCGTGGAGCATCAGGACGGGGGTCCCGGAGCCGATCACCTCGACCTCGATCTCGAGGTCCTTCACCCTGCATCGCATGGGCGCACTCTAGCCGCGCACCCCCGTGCCCTCCACGTCGGCCTGCGCCGCGGCCGGGCGCCGGCCGCGGCGGTCTGGACGCTTCGAGCTCGACCCTCGCCCGCGCCGTCCAGTCGGCCACTCTGAGCGTGACGTCTCGCATCGAGGCATAGGCGAGTATGCCCATGCCTCACGCCCGAGGCATAGGCGAGTATGCCTATGCCTCGGGCGTGAGGCATAGCGTACGACGTTGTCGCAGATGACCTGCATCGGGTGATGCGAGGACGGACGGCGATCTTGGAATAGAGAGGCGGGGACGAATGAAAACGCTTCGCAATTTCGGCGCGATCGCTCCAGGGCTCGTTGCGCTCGCGGCGTTCGCGGCGCTCGGCTGCGCCAGCCAGGGAGAAGCAACGACCGAGGCATCATCCGGCGGCAGCGCCGGAGGGCCCGCTGGGCCCGGATCCAGCGCCTCCGGCGCCACGGGGAGCACGTCGGCAACCGGTGGCTCGTCGGCCAATGGTGGCTCGTCGGCGAACGGTGGCTCGTCGGGGGCGGTCAGCGGCGCCGGCGGCAGCGGCGGGCGCCCGGACTCGGGGGAAACTGGCGCGGGCGGCGGGGGCGTTGTCGGCTCCGGCTCGAGCGGCGCTGGAGGAGCGGCGCAGAGCGCGGGCTGCGGCAGCGCGACCGCGCCGAAGAGCGGCCGTTTCAGCGTCGATGTCGGGGGCACGACGCGCGAGTACATCCTCGCCGTGCCGGACGGCTACGATCCGAAGCACCCTTACCGGCTGATCTTCGCCTGGCATCCCCGCGGCGGCTCGGCCGAGCAGGTCGCGACCGGGTTCGGCGGCGGCTACTACGGGCTCCAGAGCCGCGCCGACGGCTCGGCGATCTTCGTCTCGCCCGAGGGCATCGACCAGGGCTGGGCGAACACGGGGGGCCGCGACATCGCGTTCCTCCGCGCCATGCTCGACCGCTTCCGCGCCGAGCTCTGCATCGACGAGAGCAGGATCTTTTCGACGGGGTTCAGCTACGGCGGCATGATGTCCTACGCGATCGGCTGCGCTATGGGCGACGACTTCCGCGCCATCGCCTCCATGTCCGGCGCGATCTACAGCGGCTGCGAGGACGGCGACCATCCCGTGGCCATGTGGGGCGCCCACGGCAAGACCGACAACGTGGTTCCGCTCGCGAACGGTCAGAGCGCTCGCGATATCTTCCTCGAGCGAAACCACTGCGGTCAGCAGACCACGCCAGTCGAGCCGAGCCCCTGCGTCAGCTACGAGGGCTGCGACGCAGGCTATCCGGTCGTCTGGTGCGAGTTCGACGGGGGCCACGCCCCGCAGAACAACTCCGGCGAGTCGATCTGGAATTTCTTCTCGCAGTTCTGAATCGGGCGTCGTTCGAACCAGCGCCACGTTTCAGCGTGCATCGAATCGCAGCATGCGATTGAATGGATGGGTCCGGCCATGGTGATCAAAAATCTGCCAGCGAAGCTCTTGATAACTGGAATCCTGGGCATCTGCTCTGGAGGGTGTGGTTCGTCGACCGACGATACCAGCGGAGGGACGACGAGCAGCAGCTCCGGCGGCGCGGCGTCGAGCGGTTCCGTCGGAGCGACAGGCACGGGCGGCGACGCCGGGGTGGGCGGCGCGGGCGGCGGAACCACCGCGGGCAGCGGAACCACGGGAACCGGTGGCGCTGAGGAGACGGGCAGCGGCGGCAGCGGCGGCGCTGGCGGGATGCCCGGCACTGGCGGCGGCAACAACGGCAGCGAGGAGGCGACGATCGTCCCCGATCCGTCGTGGACCTGCGGGATGCCGAACGGCATTCCGCTCCCCACGCGCGGCGAGCTCGTCCTCCGGGCGACGCTCCAGCTCGGCGCGACCCACGATGTCGGGACCACCCAGTTCGGACACCGCCGCCTCCTCGACGTGAAGGGGGGCACGCTCACGGGCGACAAGATCCAGGCCACGGTCCTCACCGGCGGCATGGACCTCGAGCTCACGCTGTCGAACGGATCCGTCGAGCTCGAGGAGATCAACATCCTGAAAGCGAGCGATGGCACCAGCATCTTGATGCGGACCTGCGGCGTGGCCGCCGCCGGCGATGACGTCGTCCGGATCGTCCCGGACTTCGAGGTCCCCAACTCGAGCTCGCTCGCGTGGCTCAACACCGGGAAGTTCGCGGGCACCCGTGTCGTCGACGCCGCGGCGGGCACGATCCAGCTCGACATCTACGACATCAGCGAGGTGGCCGCCGGAGAGCCGAAGATCCAGCTCAAGGATCCCGCGGGCGTCCCGAACCAAACGTGGGAGTGCTCGACGGCGACAGGAGCGAAGGGCTCGAGCGTCTTCACCGAGTCCGTCACGCTCGGCGCATCCGTGTCTGTCGGCGCGAGCAAGCGTGGCACGCGCAACATCATTCCCATCACCGGGGGCACGGTCACCGGCGGAATGCTGCTGAGCGGCCTGTCGGGCTCGGTGCTCCCCGGAGGCGCGGATTACCAGCTCATCGGGGCGACCACGGTGCTGGACGCCAGGTACGCGCTGTCCTCGAAGGACGGCGAGGTCATCGTGGTGAGGAACTGCGGACCGTTCGGCGCGCTCGTGCCTGTCTTCGAGACGCGCGCGGACGGCCCCTATGCGATCCTCAACACGAAGCAGTATGTGAGCTCCGACCCGGGCGGCGCGGCGGGGGGCGGGGTGAGCCTCACCTTCTACGAGCGCAAATAGAACAGCAGCGGCGCGGTGACAGCGCCGCGTCCGGGTGGCAGGGGCGCGACGACCACGGAATCGGGCGTCTCGGGTAACGCTACCAGGGCCTCGGGATGTGGTCGGCCATCGCCTCCGACGTCTTTCGCGCGGCGCGGACCGCCGCGAGCCAGTGGACCTGGTCCGGGGCGCCGTCCCACGGCGGCGCCTCGCGCCAGCGCGCGTCCCAGTACTCGCGCGCGGCCGCCTCGGCCGTCGCGAGCTCGCTCTCGTCCTCGGGCGCGTCCTCGACGCGATCCGCGAAGGCCAGCCATGGTTTCGCGTCGTCGTGGAATGGCCTCAACGAGGGTGGCGCAGGCTCCCCGTCGAGGATTCCGTCGCTGCTCCGGAGATAGGCCTCGTAGGCGCTCTGCGCCACCGCGTCGCGCCGGTGGACGGTGACCCAGTGCGCGCACGTCTCGCGGTACGCCTCGGCCCACGCGCGATCCTCCTCCGGCACGTCCTCGCGCCACGCGCTCGCGTGGAGCTCGCGCAGGGCCTGCTGGCTCGCCTCCACGTCCTCGCGACTCGCGCCGCTCGCGCGCCATGCGGCCACGAGGGCTCGCTCGCGAGCTGCGCTCGGTCCCATCAAGTTCGCCTCCGCCTGCTGGCGGTACCAGTGATAGGGAGGATCCACCATCCGGGGGATGTTCCTCTTCGTGGAGAAGGGTCTCTCGCTTCGTCCCAGCCGGAAGCCCCGCTGGAAGGCGCGGAGCGCCTCGGGGCCGTGGCCCTGGGCCACATCGTCGGCCGTCAGCAGCTTCCAGAGATAGGTCCTGTCCAGGCGCGCGAGCGCCTCGGCCTCCGTGGTGGGCTTTCGCTCGAGAGCCCCATAACCGGCGACGAACGCGCGCTTCACGGCGCCGATCAGCATCGGCCACGGCGGGGCGGCTCTGCCGTCGACCCAGTGGTGGAACTCTTTCCGGTGCGCCTCGGCCCACGCGCGATCCTCCTCCTCTGACAGATCGTCTCGCCATGCCGCGCCGCACACCTCGCCCAGGTTCTGGAGGTAGGACTTCCATTTTCGTGGGTCCTTGGTCCTGAACATGACCGACCCATTGCCCGCCTCGTGCACGACGAGATGACGTTTCACGGTTGATCCCCGCCAGGAGGGTCCATGGGCTCTCCGCCCGTAGGGAACGAGTCGGACGGTCTGGGAGGGCATCCCCAGCCCTCCCCTGCGCCGAGCGGGCAGAGGAGCGGCGCGAACCGAGGAATAGCCCACCCTGGAGGCGGCCCCGGAAGGGTGATCATGGCTTGGATGATATCATCCGACTCGATCGCATCTATATCGACCATCTTCGGATCCAGCTTCTCGGGCTCGTATCGAAAATCCCACACGTACTTGCACTCGATGTCGGTGTACGCGGGCAGCAACTTCTCGATCTCCCTCTTCGCGTCAGGGACGACCCACGACGCAAATTCTTCGGCGCAAAAGAGATAGTTCGGAAGATCGGGCTTCTCCCTGAGACAGCGGAGCATATCCGCCACGGTGATGTCCTTATTTGGACGATCGTACCATCCGCTCCACAGCCCACCCTCGTTGTCGCGGCACACTACCTTGCCCACCTGGTCGTTCTCGTCCCTTGTCTCCAACCATTCCTTCGCCAGCTCGTGCATGGTCCAGCGCTTCATCTGCATCAGGTTGTCGTGCGGCAGCATCGCGATCTGACGTCTCAGCTCCGCGCGATCTTCTGGGTCCACGATCGAGCAGCCGACGACGAGCGGAACGAGCACCGCGACACACAGACGTCTCATACGCCCCCTCCAGCGTGTGACGCACGCTACACCGCGCCGCATCGCCGGACAAGACGTCCCGGGGGGCCGTACAGCGTGAGCGGCAAGACTCCCCTTCTGAGCGCGGCGCCCGCAACGTCGGCCTTCGTGGTCCCCTCACCTGCGGCGACGACGGCAATCACCAGGCTCAACGGCGCTCCGTGGCCCAGCGTCACCCATGACTGCTTGCCGCGGGGACGAAATCGAAGGCCGCGCGTTCACCTACAGAGCAGACATTCGCTGTCGTTCCCCGCGAACGCTACCCCCCGAGCACCTCGTCATAGAGGTCCTCGTACGCGCGCGCCATGCGGTCGATCCCGAACCGCTCCATCACCCGCGCCCGCCCGCGCAACCCCATCTCCGCGCGATCATCCCGCACGGCCACCGCCTCGAGCGCGGCCGCCAGGGTCTCCGGCGCTCCAGCCGGCACCAGCAGCCCTGTCTCTCCATCCACCACGATCTCCGGATTGCCCCCCACCCGCGTCGCGACGATCGGCAACCCCGCCGCCGCCGCCTCGATGAGCGTCAGCGAGATCCCCTCCGTCAATGACGCGAGCGCGAACACGTCGAACGCCGGCAACAGCTCCGCCACGTCCCCGCGCGTCCCCGTGAACGTCACCGCCCCGCCGAGCCCGAGCCGCTCCGCCTGCGCCTCGAGCGCAGGCCGCCGCGGGCCGTCGCCGATCAGCGTCAGATGCGCGTCGGGCCGCGTCGCGCGGAGCCGCGCGAAGGCGTCGAGCAGCGTCGCGTGATCCTTCTCCGGCGACAGCCGCGCGACACACCCAACGTGGTAGCCCGTCGCCGGCACCCCGAGCCGCGCCCGCGCCGCGCCCGCGTCGCCCGGCCGGAACACGTCCGTGTCCACGCCGTTCAAGATCGTCACGACCTTGGCCGGGTCGACGTGCTCCACCTCGAGCGCGACCGCCCGCGAGTCGTCGCTCACCGCCACAACCCGGTCCGTGAGCGCCGCGGCCAGCCGGTTGACCAGCACCTTCCGCTTCTGCTTCGGGTAGTTGCGCCCGTGCTTCGTGTGGATGACGCGCGGCCCGCCGCCGCCAGGGAGCGCCGCCGCCCGCAGGAGGCCCGCCGCGAGCGCGCCATAGAGGTGCGGCCCCGGGTTGTGCGTGTGCACGAGCCTGATCCCCTCGCGCCGCAGCCACGCCGAGAGCCGCAACGGCAGCCCCGGGTCGAGGCCGGGCTTCCGCGAGAGCACCACGAGCGGCACGCCGAGCCGCGCCAGCTCCTCGGCCAGCGCGCCGGGCTCCTGGAGCGCGCACACCACCGGCGCGAACCGGTCGCGCGCCATCCTGTCGAGCAGCCGGAGCACCACCCGCTCGAGCCCACCCACGTTGAGCGAGAGCACGACGTGGGCGACCTTCACGGGCCGGCCCGGCGCGGCAGACGGCGCCGGCCGGACCCCGGACGCTCCGATCATGCCGCGGCCCCGCGGCCGAACTCGATCGGCACCTCGGTCATGGTGAAGCGGAACTTCCCCCCCGAGGTGACCGGGATGTCGCTGACGAGCTGGACCCGGATGTCCGCCCGCTCCCCGAGGAACCGGCGCAGATCGCGCTCGATGGCCTGCGACGTCTCCGGCCCGTACCCCTCGCCAGGGATGATCTTGATCGTGATCGCCCGCGTCTTGTCCTGGTGGACCTGATACCGCTCCACCGTCGGGTTGTCCTTGAAGAAGTAGGGGAAGAACACGGACGAGAGGAGCTGGCCGTCCGTCCCGACGATCATGTCGAGCACCCGCCCCTCGACCGAGGCGAGCAGCGGCAACCCGCGGCCGCACGAGCAGGCCTTGTCGGCCGCGACCACCACATCCTCGTTCTTGTAACGCAGCAGCGGCATCGACCGGCACACGAGATCGCTCAGGATCACCTCGCCCGGCTCGCCGGGCCGCGCGTGCCGGCCGCCGTGCACCACCTCGAGGAAGACGTTCTCGATGTTGAGGTGCTTGCCCTCGTGGCGCTCACACTCCGCGCCGATCAGCATCATCTCCCTGCACCCATAGCGGTCGTAGACCGGCGCCTGGAACGCCCGCTCGATCACCTCGCGCTGGTGAGGGAAGAGCCGCTCCGCCGTCGCGATGATCCCCCTCGGCGTGGGCAGCCGGTGCCCCGTCTCGAGCGCATAGCGCGCCGTGTAGTAGAGAGGGCTCGTGTACCCCACAACGAGGTTCGGCTGGTAGCGCCGGATCTCGTCCACCACCCCCGCGAGCCGCTCCTCCGCCAGGTTCCACGCGCTGACCGTCTTCTTCCGGATCAGCGCCTCATGCAGCGTGCGCTTCGCCTTCTTCCAGCGGGGCTCCAGGGTCGGAATCCCCCAGATGTACAGCTCCTTGTCCCCGATCCGGCCGCCAGCCCACGCGTCGGAGCGCAGGGCCGCGGCGCTCCTACACTCGTACGTCGCGTGATCGTAAAAGAAGCGCGCCGGCTCTCCGGTCGATCCGCCCGTACCGCTCCTGAAGAGCTTGCCGCGCCACCCATCCGCGATGAGCTCGCTGCCGTGCGCGCGGAGATCGGCTTTGGTCAAAACCGGAAAGCGCGCGAGATCCTCGGGCGCGTGAACGTCCTTGACCCGCACCCCGTATTCGGCGAAGCGGCGCCGGTAGAAGGGCACGCTCTGCTCGGCGAAGCGGAGGGCCGCCAGCATCTTTCTCCAGTTGAGCTCCCTGAGCTCGCGCTCCGGACGCCACTGGGACCGCTCCAGCTCCCCCAGGTAGGCCAGCGTGGCTCTCCCTCGGAGTTTCGTCTCGTAAAACGGAAAGAGCACGTTCCGAAAGAGGGCTGAATACATGGCTGCTGAGGATTCTTTCGAACCTCGGCCACACAGTCAAGCAGCCGCGGCCGGGTCGCCGCTTCCCCACGCGCGCGCGCCACCCAAGCCCCACCCGCGCCCCGCGCCCCCCTACATGTTGCGCACGCCACGCCACCCGCGGCCACGATTGGTTACCGCGGAGATGGCGTGAGTGAACTGCTTATGACAGCGGCGCGGCTCAGCTCGATCCGCTCACCGCGGCGCGGTGACACGCGCGCTGCGCATCCCCCTCGCCCTCCGGAGCAGCCGGGCGAGCCAGCACACATGAGCTCTTCCGTCCGCAGCGCGGCCGGGACTCGGCGCCTCACTGCAGCGTCGGCTCCGCTTCTTGCTGCCAGAGCGCCGCCAGCGCGAACGTCTTGGCGTTCTCCGGCACGGCCTGGCAAAAGCTCTGCCGCCGCGCCGGGTCCTGAATCCATTGCGCCCGCGCGACGAGCCGCTGCATCGCCACCGTGATCGCCTCGCGCGCCGCCTCGTGGTGGCCGCAGGCGCGGAGCGACTCGGCGTACACGAGCCGGATCTGCGCCTCGCCCTCCTCCGTCCCGCCGACCGACACGAGCAGCCCGAGCCCGCGCCGGGCCGCCTCGAGCGCGGCCTCTGCCCGGCCCTGCTCGAGCAGCACCCGCGCGCGCACCGAGAGCGCGTGCGCCTGGAGCGTCGGCACGTGCGCCAGCATCGCCACGGCCGCGCCCGCCTCGTTGTCCGCCGCGTCGAGGTCGCCGAGCCGCGTCAGGATCGCCGCGAGGTACGCCCGCGACCGCGCCTCCTGCCGCCGGTTCGCCTGCGCCACGAAGGCGTCGATCGCCTCGGCCGTGGCCGCGCGCGCCGCGCCGAGATCGCCCTGCTGGATCCAGAGCAGGCCCTGGTTCTGCTTGGCGAACGCCGCCACGTTGTAGAGCCCGAGCCGCCCCGCCTCCGCGAGCGCGTCGCGCAGCTCGGCCTCGGCGCGGCCGTACACCCCGAGCTGGAGCAGGCAGTGCGCCGCGTTCACGCGGCTCAGGCACGCGTTCCTGAGGTCGCCGGTCTGGAGGTAGGCGGGGATGCTCTGCTCCGTGCACGCGAGCGACGCCGCAGGGTCGCCGTAGCAGAGCGCCCGCGACGCCCGGAGCGCGTGGATGCGCGCGGCCACCGCCGCGTCGCGCTCGGCGAGCGGCATCGCCACCCGGGAGAGCTCCTGCACGATCTCCTCCGCCGCGGCGTACTGGCCCCCGTGCAGGAGCGACCCGGCGATGCGCGCCAGCGCGCTCACGGAGGCGCCGGTCGCCTCCGCGACGTCGACCCACGAGCCGCGGTCCCCGCTGCCGGGGCCGGCCCCCCGGAGCTCCTCGACGAGATCCGCGAGCCGGTCGCCCATGCCGAGGCGCACGCGCATCGACGCGGCCTCCCCGGCCGCCGCGTACCAGAGCGCGCTCTTCCGGGGGAAGCCCCGCATCGCCATGACGGCGCACCGCTCGGCCTGGGAGGCCTCGCCGAGCCACTTGTGCGCCTCGGCCTGGACGAGGCGCAGCGCCGCGAAGAACTCCCCGTCCACGTCGGCGCTCGCGGCCCCCTGCTCGGCCCGCTGGATCGCGGCGCGGAAGTCGTTCGCCCCGAGCGCCTGCTCCGCCGCGCGCCGGAACCAGACGACCGCGCGCTCCGCGTCGCCGCCGCGCTCGAAGTGGTCCGCCAGCAGCGCCGCGTCGCGCTCGCCGGCCGCGTCCAGCCACTCGCCGGCGAGCAGGTGGCCGAGCGCGCGATCCTCGTCCGTGAGCGTCGCGTACGCCGCCTCGCGCACGAGCGCGTGCCGGAACGCGTACTCGTGCTCGCTCCGGAACTTGCCCTCGCCCCGCCGCGCGATGAGCTCGCGATCGACGAGCACCGCGAGCCACCCGTCCACCTGGGGGGCGCGGCGCTCGCCGCCGAGCAGCGCCATCAGCCCCCCGCGCCAGAACTTCTGGCCGAACACGCTCGCGGCCCGGAGCACCCGCCGCGCCTCGCCGTCGAGCGACTCGAGGCGGGCCTGCACCATCGACAGCACCGTCTCGGGGAGCGCCTCGGTCCGGCCCGAGGCAGCGGCGCGGATGAGCTCTTCCAGGTAGAACGCGTTGCCCCCGGCCCGCTCGCACAGGCGCGCGCAGAGGTCGGGCGTCACGGCGTCGCCGAGCACCTCGCGCACGAGCCGCTCGCTCCCCCGCCGCCCGATCTCGCGCAGCCGGAGCTCCTGGACGCCGCGCGAGACCCACACCTTCGGGAAGACGGTCTCGACCTCCGGCCGCGCCAGCGCGAGCACCATGAGCGGCTGGTCGCGGAGCGCGAGGGCCGCGTCGATGAGCTTCACCGTGGGCACGTCGCCCCACTGGAGGTCCTCGAGCACGAGGAGCACCGGCTCGGCCCGGCACTCGGCGAGCACGAAGTCCTCGAAGGCGCGGCGGATCTGGTCGCCCATGAGCATCGGGTCGCTCCGCGCGGCGCGCAGCTCCACCCGGCCCTCGTCGGAGAAGCGGATCCGCGCCACCTCGCCGAGGAACTCGGTCACGCGGTCGAGGTCGGCGCCGCTCACGTACCGGCCCACGCGGGCGCGGAGGCGCTGCTCGCGGACCTCCTGCGGCTCGCCGCCCGAGAGCCCGGCCTCGCGGCGGAGCATCTGGCGCAGCATCCCGAAGGGCGAGCCGGCGCTCATCGGGTCGGCGTGGCCGAGCCAGACCTGCACCCGCTCCTTGCGCTCCTCGACGCGGCGCAGGAACTCGTAGCGCAGCCGGCTCTTGCCGAGCCCCGCGGGCGCCGTGATGAGCACCGCGCGCGCCGTCGGCTCGGAGAGGCACTCGTCGAGCACGGCGTCGAGGATGGCGAGCTCGTGGTCGCGCCCCACGAACGGCGTCGTGCGCCCGAGCAGCGTCCGCGCGGCCTCGACGAGATCGCGCTCGGCGCGCAGCACGAGGCCTGTCGCGTCGCCGCCGACCTCGAAGCGGGCGTCGAGCAGGCCGGCCATCACCTCGTCGAGGCGGATCGACCCGCCGTCGGCGCGGTCGAGCAGCCGCACGGCGCGGTCGATGGTGGGCCCCATCGGGAGCTGGTCGTCGGCGGAGCCGCGGCCGGCGACCAGCGCCATCTGCACGCCGGGCAGGAGGTCCCGCACCTCGAGCGCGCACCGCGCCGCGCGGGCGGCCTGGTCCGTGATGAGGCCGCGCCCCTCGAGCGTGATGAGCAGGAGCCCGTCGCTCGACGTTGGCAGCGTCTGCAGCGCCCCGCCGAAGCGCGACGCCACGCGCTTCACCTCGTCCTCCGGGACGGTGCGCGCGAGGGGCATCGTCATCGGGAGCGTCATCGGCATGGTGGGCCCCTGCCACGAGGGGACCTCCGGCGCGCCCACGCGCGCGAGCATCAGGCACAGCGTGCGCCGCTCGCCGGTCGTGAGCGCGCTCGCGCGCCGGCTCGCGGGCGCGGGGGGGGTGCTCTTGATCTCGCCGACGCGGAGCAGCTCGAGGGCCACGGCGGCGCCGTTCGCGGGCCGCTCCGCCGGGGCCTTGGCGAGCATGCGCGCCACGGCGATGTCGACGTTCTCGGGGATGTCGGCGCGCAGGTCGCGGAGGCGCGGCGCCTCGTCGAGCACGACACGGAGGAGGGCTGTGTGGATGTCGTCGCCGACGAACGGCGGGCGCCCGGTGAGGCAGTGGAACAGGACGCAGCCGAGCGCGAACACGTCGGCCTGGGTCCCGACGTCGCGCTCGCCGCGCGCCTGCTCCGGCGCCATGTAGAACGGCGTGCCCATGACGACGCCGGTCATCGTGAGCGGAGCCAGCGACGTGAGGCGGGCGATGCCGAAGTCGAGGAGCTTGGCCTGCTCGACCGACTTGTCGACGAGGTACAGGTTGCTCGGCTTGAGGTCGCGGTGGACGACGTTGTGGCGGTGCGCCTCGGCGAGCGCCTCGGCGACCCGGAGGCCGAGCGTGACGCTCTCGGCGATGGTAAGCCCGCGCCGGCGCAGCCGGTCGCCGAGGCTCTCGCCCTCGAGCCACTCGAGCGCGAGCCAGGGCTCGCCGCTCTCCGTGGCGCCCTGCGCGATGTACCGGACGATGCCGGGGTGCCGCAGCTCGGCGAGCACCTGCGCCTCGCGCGCGAAGCGCTCGCCGTGCTCGAGGCCGCGGCCCGACATGACCTTGAGCGCCGCCGTCTCACCCGTGTGCCGGTCGAGGGCGCGGTAGACGGAGCCCATCCCGCCCGACCCGGCGAGGCGCTCGATCAAGAAGCGGTCGGCGACGATGTCCCCGGGTTTCATCGGGACGGCGAGTATCACACGGAGCCCCGTGGGAGAGGCCAGATCCCGGCAAACCCCGGCGACGAACCCGCGGCAGGGCGCCGGCGAGCCGGCTCACGCCCCACGGCCAAGGTGTGATAGGGTGCGCGCTATGTCTGCGCTAGTTCTGCCCTCCGTCGAGCTGCTTTCGCCGTACGAGACGGGCAAGCCGCTCGATGAGCTCGCGCGCGAGCTCGGCGTGACGGACGCCGTGAAGCTCGCCTCGAACGAGAACCCGCTCGGCCCGAGCCCGCGCGCCCTCGAGGCGGCGCGCCGGGCGCTCGAGAGCGTGCACCTCTACCCGGACGGGGCGGCCTACCGGCTTCGCGAGCGGCTCGCGGCGGTCCACGGCGTCACGATGGGCGAGATCGTCCAGGGAAACGGCTCGAACGAGCTGCTCGACCTGATCGTGCACGCCTTCGCGACGCCCGGGTCGCACATCGTGTTCGCCGACCCGGCCTTCGTCGTCTACAAGCTCGCCGCGCTCGCCTACGGCGTCCCGTTCACGGCCGTGCCGCTGCGCGACCAGCGGCACGACCTCGAGGCCATGGCCGCGGCCGTCACGCCGAAGACGCGGCTCCTGTTCATCGCGAACCCGAACAACCCGACGGGCACGCACGTGGGCCGCGCCGCGGTCGAGCGCCTGCTCAGGGAGCTCCCGCCCGAGGTGATCGTGGTCATGGACGAGGCGTACATCCAGTACACGGACGCGCCGGACTTCCCGGACTCCATGCGCCTCCGCGGGCTCCGCGAGCGGCTGCTCGTGCTCCGCACCTTCTCGAAGATCTACGGCCTGGCGGGCTTCCGCGTCGGCTACGCCGTGGGCCCGGTTCAGCTCATCGACTACCTGAACCGGGTGCGCGCGCCGTTCAACGTGAGCGCGCTGGCGCAGGCGGCCGCCGTCGCGGCGCTCGACGACGCCGAGCACGTCGAGAAGAGCCGCGCGCTGAACCTCCGCGAGCGCGACCGGCTCACGCGCGAGCTCACGGGGCTCGGGCTGTCGGTGGCGCCGAGCCAGGCGAACTTCGTGCTCGTGGACGTCGGGCGGCCGGCGCGCGCCGTGTACGACGCCTTGCTCCGGAAGGGCGTCATCGTGCGGCCCTTCGGCAACCTGCCGACCAGCCTTCGGGTGACCATCGGCACCGAGCGCGAGAACCAGCGATTCCTCGACAGCCTGTCCGAAGTGCTGGCCTGACCCGGCGAGCGGCGCGCTACCAGCGCCTCGCCTCCGGCGGCGCGCAGCCCACTGCAGCGCGCAGCATGCCGCCGAGGCGCAGCGGCACGAGCGCGATGAGCTCGCGCTCCTCCGCAGCTCCGGGGCGCGCCGAGAGAAAATAGCGCAGCGACGGGTTCTCGTGGACGTGCAGGAAGTCGCAGCCGCCCGCCGGCTCGGCCGCCGCCTGCCCGACCTCGAAGACGAACGGGCTGCCTCGATCGTTCGCCTCCGGGTCGAACGAGGAGGCGAGCCTGGACATGAGCTCGTCCGCGCCCTCCGGCGGGCTCGTGCGCGCGATGTCGACGAAGCGCGAGAACAGCGCATAGCTCGACGGATGAGCCACCGAGCACAGGCAAAACACGGGGCGACCCGGGTGGGCGAGCATGTACCGGATCAGGCGCAAAAGAACGTGGCGGAGGACGTCATCGTCGCCGACGTGCTCGCCGAGCGCCCCGGACTCGCCGCGGAAGATCGCGATCTGCGCGCCGGAGGGCTCCGGATCCATGATCTGGACCGCGAAATAGCCGGTGATCTGGCCGCCGGCGCCCCTCTGGACCACGACGGCGCCGTGCTCCGCGCCAGCGTCGATGACGTGGGTGGCGAAGCTCTTCTCCCGCTGTGCGCCCTCGAAGATCACGCGGCGTAAGCCATAGAGCTCGTCGATGAGACGCTGTCTCTGATCCGGCGACATCTCACGTGGAACAAGAACCTCGACGGAGCTCTGGTCTTTCATTGGATCCTCCATGCCTGCCCATCCCATCGCCAACCTTGGCCACGGACGGCGGTTGGCCGGGCACCGTCAGCGTCGTTCACGCGGTCGGCGCCGGCGCGATCAGCGCCAACACATCCAGCAATGCTGGTGCCACCGGTGCGAGAAGCAGCGATGACGCCACCGTCCTCTCCTCACCGCCGGCCGTGCGAACCTGAAGGCCGATCGCGGCGCGTCCGCTTGCTTCGCCGGACCCCACAGCAGGACGGGTGAGGCCCGCGGGCATCAGCCCCGCAGGCATCAGGAACGCTGGAGGACCGCGCGACCGAGCCATCCATGCGACGAGACGCTCGCGGCGCGCCGCCCTCGACGCCTCGTGACCTGCGGCCGCGAGCGCGATTGCCCGCTGGCAAGCGGTGCTTTACGGTCGCGCCCAATGAACCGCATGCGTCGAGCTCGCCTCTTCCGCCTTCCTTCCGCGCTCGCGCTTGCCTGCGGAGCCCTGCTCGCCTGCGCCGCGTGCTCCGGCAGCGGCGGCGCGCCGATCAAGGCGCCGGCCACAGCGCAGGGCGAGGCGCCCGCGCCCGCGCCGCAGGGCGAGGCGCCCATCGCGCCGAGCCAGGCCTCGCCCGGGCCCGCAGCGCCCTCGACCGACTTCCTGGGAAAGCGGCCGGCCACCTCGCTGCTCTCGGGTCGCCTCGCGGTGCGGCTGCCCGAGGGAGCGCGGATCGAGGCGCGCGCGCATTCGGTCATGGCCGCGGCGGAGCCGGACGAAGAGGAGACCCGCGTCGTGCTTGACGCCGGCGATGAGCGCTTCGTGATGATGGCCTCCGAGCTCTTCGCGCTTGGCGGCAAGGACCCCGAGGGCGGCGTGCGCGCCGCGATGGCCGCGGACTTCCCCGGGGGCAGCGCCACGGTGGAGCCGCTCCGCCTGTCCGACGAGCAGCTCAGGGCCTGGGCCGTGTTCCCTGGAAGCACGAATCGCGGCAGCGTCGCGATCCCGGTGCTCGGCCTGTACGTCCTGCACCCGGACGGCTTCGTTCAGAGGCTCGCCTTCTACGTCAATCCTCCGGCCGCGAAGGCCGCGGCGGGCTGCAGCGCGCTCGCGGCCGGCGCGGGCGATCTGCCGGAGGCGCCCGGCGAGCTGCCCCGCTGCACGGCCTTCGCGCGCGCGATCGCCGCCACCGTGAGCGCGGGGCCGCGGCGCATCGATGCGGGCGGAGGAGAGCGCGCCATCAAGGGACAGGGCAGCGAGGACAGCTTCCTCGTGAAGGTCCCGGCAGGCGCGAGCACCGCCCTGCAGCGCGGCCCGGACTTCACGGTGCACCGCGTGCGATTGCCCGCGGAGCTCGGCGCGCCGCAGTCCGCGATAGGCATCTATGTCGGTGATCACCCGTCGTTCCAGTACAACCAGAACGAGGCGAAGGTGACCCCCACGCGCAGGCCAGGCAAGGTGTTCGGAAAGGCGATGAGCTGGCAAGTCTGGCCCATGAGCCCCACGCGCGTCATGGCGGAGGCGATCCTGCCGCACCCGAAGATCAAGGGCCTGATGGTGCACCTCTTCGCCGGCGCGGCGGACGACAAGGCGCTCGCGCCGCTGCTCGACGTCGCTGCCTCGCTGCGGGTGCCCTAAGGCCCCGCGCCGCTGCCGAGACGCGGCCCCGGCGCGAAGCGGATCGGCAGGCGCGTCGGGCCGTGCACGTGGATCGCCCGGCGCGGCTCCCACGGCGCGTCGCTCGCGAGCGTGAGGCCACCGAGCCGCGCGACGAGATCCGCCAGCGCTACCCTGGCCTCGAGGCGCGAGAGCGGCGCCCCGATACAGAAGTGAATGCCGTGCCCGAACGCGATGTGCGGGTTGGGATCCCGCGCGATGTCGAAGCGGCCAGGATCGCGAAATTGCTCTGGATCTCGGTTGGCGGAGCCGATCATCGCCAGCACCGCCTTGCCGGCCGGGATCACCTGGCCGTGCACCGCGACATCGCGCCTCGTCACGCGGAACATCGCCTGGACCGGCGAGCGGTAGCGCAGGACCTCCTCGATCGCGGAGGGCAGCAGATCGGGCGCGGCCCGGAGGCGGGCGAGCTCGTCCGGGTTCTCGAGGAAGCACAGCATGGCATTGCCGATCAGGTTCGTTGTCGTCTCGTGGCCGGCCACGAGGAGGAGCTGGAAGAAGCCCAGGATCTCGTCCTCGTTCAACCGCTCTCCGTCCACCTCGGCCTCGACGAGCCTGGTCAGGAGATCATCCTCCGGCGCTGCCCGCCGCTGCGCGACGAGGCCTCTCAGGTAGGCCTGCATCTCGGCCGTCACCGCGGTGAACTCGTCGAGCGCCCGGGCTGCCTCCTCGCTGCCGGAGACGGTATAACTGAGGTCCAGGATCGCGTCGCTCCAGCGCTTGAACCGCGGCTGGTCCGCCGCCGGGGCGCCGAGCATCTCGGCGATCACCAGGAGGGGGAGCGGGACCGCGTAGTCCTCGGCGACGTCCATCTGGCCGCTCTCGATCGTCCGGTCCAGGAGCTCGCGCGACAGCCGGCGGATGCGCGGCTCGAGCCCCGCGACGGCGCGCGGGGTGAAGGCCCGCGTGATGAGGGCGCGCAGCTTGGTGTGGCGCGGAGGGTCCGAGAAGATGAGCCACTCGGCGGTCCTTGTGCCCGGCGGCGACACGACCGAGCTGAACGCGTCGTGATCGTGGAGCGCCCGCTTCACGCCCTCGTGATCGAAGATCAGCCACGAGTCGGACGGCGGGTAGTGGAGCACGGGAGTGCGGCTCCGGAGCTGGTCGTACACGGGGTAAGGGTTTCGGCGCATCTCTTCCGAGAACAGGTTCATCGCTCACCACCTCCAGCGGTGGCCAAGGTAGGATCAGGCGACGTGGGCCGCTTGAACGAATCCCGGATCAGCGCCGTGCTCGCGGACGCCTTCGCGGTGCGCGCCTCGACGGCGATGGGGTCGACCCTCCACGCAGAGCACGGCGCGGCGATCCTGGTGGGGCTCGAGCGCGAGGTGACCGTGACCGAGCCGGGCGGCGCGGTCGTGCGCGGCCGCGCGGTCGTGGTGCCCCCCGACCTGTGGCACGCCGCCGCGAGCCCCGGGCCGACGCTCGGGTTCCTGTACGACCCCGAGGCGATGCCGCACGTGGCGGGTTACGCGCGCCTGCGCGTCGGCCCCTGTCCGCTCGAAGGCCGGCTCCTCTCGCGCGTCGAAGGCGCCGTGGCGGCGCACCGCGCGTCCCTGTCGCGCCCTGACGTGCTCGGCGGCCTCGCGCGCGAGGTCGCGTCCTTGCTCGCGAGGGAGTCGCCGCGCCGCGCCCTGGACGGGCGGATCGCCCGCGTCCTGGAGGCGCTGCGCGATCCGGCGGCGGACCGGCGCCTCGCGGTCTCGCGCGCCGGGGTCTCCGAGGCGCACCTGCAGGCGCTGTTCGTGCGCGACGTGGGGCTGCCCATCCGCACCTTCCAGCTCTGGCGCCGGCTGCTCGCGGCGCTCCTGGCGTTCGCGCACCTCGACGCGACGGGCGCCGCCCACGCCGCGGGGTTCGCCGATCTGGCGCACTTCTCGCGGACCTGCCGCCGCATGCTCGGCTATTCCCCGAGCGAGCTGCGCGGCGGGCTCATGAAGTAGCCCTCACCGCGCCGCGCCGGCGAGCTGCCGCCGGCGGCCGCCGCGATTGACGTGGAGCTGCCCAGCCGGCAGCGTATCGGCCTCTCGAGGAGACGACGTCATGACGATGGATATCGCCGCGCTGCGCCGCGACACCCCGGCCTGCGCCAGTGTCCTTCACTTCAACAACGCGGGTTCCTCGCTGCCTCCGGCCGTTGTGGTCGACACGGTGGTCGAGCACCTGCGCCGCGAGGCGACCGTCGGCGGCTACGAGGCCGAGGCGGAGGCGGGCGAGCGGCTCGAGGCGGTCTACGGCGCGATCGCCCGGCTGATCGGCGCGGCGCCCGGCGAGATCGCGCTCGTCGAGAATGCCACGCGCGCCTGGGACATGGCGTTCTACTCGCTCCGCTTCGGCCCTGGCGATCGCATCCTGACCGCGCGGACCGAGTACGCCTCGAACTACATCGCGTTCCTGCAGGTCGCGCGGCGCACCGGCGCCGAGATCGTCCCTGTCCCCAGCGACGAGCGCGGCGCGGTATCGCTGCCCGCGCTCGATCGCCTGCTCGACGAGCGGGTCAAGCTGATCGCCATCACCCACGTCCCAACGAACGGCGGGCTCGTCAACCCGGCGGAGGAGATCGGCCGCCGCGCCCGGTCGGCGGGCGTGCCCTTCCTGCTCGATGCTTGCCAGTCGGTGGGCCAGCTGCCGATCGATGTCGAGGCCATCGGCTGCGATCTCCTGTCGGCGACCGGGCGCAAGTACCTGCGCGGGCCGCGCGGCACCGGCTTTCTCTATGTCCGTCGCGCGCTGCTCGACAGGCTGGAGCCGCCGTTCCTCGATCTCCACGCGGCCCGCTGGACGGCGCCGGACCGCTACGAGCTGCGGCCCGACGCCCGGCGGTTCGAGAACTGGGAGAGCTATGTCGCCGGCCGGCTCGGGCTCGGCGCGGCCGCGGAATATGCGCTCCGGCTGGGCCTGCCGGCGATCCGCGACCGGGTAGGTGCGCTGGCCGAGCGCCTGCGCGCGCGGCTCTCCGAGCTCCCCGGGGTCACCGTGCGCGACCTCGGCGAGCAGCGCTGCGGCATCGTGACCTTCACCCGGGCCGGCGAGGACGCCACGGCCATCAAGGAGCGGCTCGCCGCGCAGGCGATCCATGTCAGCGTGTCGACCGCCGCCGGGACGCTGCTCGATTTCGAGGATCGCGGGATTCCCGATCTCGTGCGCGCCTCGGTCCATTATTACAACGACGAATCCGAGATTGACCGCTTCGTCGCCGCGCTCGCCGCGACCTGAGCGAAGGGGAGGCTCGGGGCTGCGGCGCGGCCCGGGATCAGCCAGCGCGCGGCGCGCCGCCGCCGAGCGCCCTCGCCAGGGCCGCGAGGACGCCCTCCAGCCGCGGGGCCGCGCCGCGGATCGCGCGAAAGAAGGTCACCACATCGCGCGCGAGCAAGAGCGGAGGGGAGCCGTAAAACTCGTCCGTCAGGTAGATCTCCGCTGTTCCGACGCGGAACGCGAGATACAGGTTCACGGTGAACTCGACGCCGCGCTCGGACTCCCTGGGCAGCATGTACTGTGGCAGCCGGGCAAGCACGAGGAGCTGCATCTCGCCCATCGCGCTCGACGAGCTCGATTTGCGGACGGCGCTCGCCCACGCGAGCGGCGACACGAGGACGAGCGCCCCCGGCGGGAGAGCGGCGGGCCACGGCACCCGGGACGGCGGAGAGGCCGAATCAAGGAGCGCCAGGCCGTCGATGGCGGCGTAGAGCGCCTCGATCTGCGGGTGGAATGCCCCGTGGCGCCCCTCGACCTCGGCCACGTCGCGAAGGCGATCCGGAGAGGGGGTCTTCACCGCGACGGAGCGGCCGGCGCACGGCGAGGAGGCGTCGCGCTGCGCCATGGCGCCACGGAGCGTGTCGCCGATCCGGTCGTCCGCGGGCGCCGCGCCCGGCCTATCGGCGCGCTGCGCGGCGTGGCGCGGGTCGAGGCAGGCGTCGATGAACCCCGCGAGCGCCTCGTCGACGCCCGCGTCGGCGCGGAGGGGGCCGCGGTCGAGGAACGGCGTGTAGCGGAGCGCGGCGGCGATGCGGGCGACCTCCTGGCGCCCGCGCGCGCCATAACGTCGCTCGAAGTACGCGCGCCAGGCCAGCGCCGCGTCCGTGAGCGCCGGCAGCGCGGCGCGCACGACCGCATCGGCGTGCTCGCCGGAGAGCACCCACCCGAACACCATCCCGCCGCCGCGCTCCACCGCGATGAGGCCCTTCAGCACCGAGGTGAAGTTCGCCTGTGCTTCCGTGAACGAGAGCGCGTCGTCCGGCTGATGGCGCGCCATGGCCTCGAAGAACCACGCAAGCAGACGTCCCTCGCCGCTCATGATGCCTGTCAGTCTACCCTTTCGAGGCCCGGGCGGCGCTCCGCGCGGCTAGCCTGATACTCTCTGGGGTCGTGGGAAACCCCGCCGCGCTCCTTCACGGCTGTCCTGTCCGCAGCGAAGGCGGCAGCGCCTCGTTCAGCCGTGCGACGTCGCGCGCCATCTCGAGGCGGCGCGCCTCCCGGTCCGCCTGTGACGGGAACGGGATCGCGGCGAACGCCGCCGTGGCGGCCTCGGCCACGCGCGCCGCGCCCTCGGGGCCGAGCAGGCCGCGCTCGAGGGCCGTGAGCGCGGCGCCGATGTAGGTATCGAACAGGTGAACGCCGGAGGCCGCGAGCTCCCTCCGCGCGAGATCGGGCGTGGCGACAACGTCGTGAATGAAGACCGCCTTCACCGCCTCCGGCGCGACCTCGAGCATGCGCTGGCCAAAGTGGATATCGCCCTGCCCGCTGTCACCGACGAAGACGAAATCGTACTCCGGGTACAGCCGCCGGTACTCGAGGAAGTTCTCGAGCTTCTTCTCCGCGATCGTGCGGTTGCCGATGAGGCGGGTGAACGAGCCCGCGAGCACGGTCGCGGTGAGCTGACCGCGCTCGGCGAGCGCCTTGATCGTCGCGTCCTCCACGAGGCCGAGGCGGTCGCCGGGGCGGGCGGTGACGAACGTCAGATCGCCGGCCCGCCCGGGCACGGGGCCAGGGCCGCGGTCGAGCTCCGCATAGAACTGCAGGACGCCGGGATAGACGGTCTTCTTCGGGTACCGGGCGTCCTTCCAGTTCGCATAGAACGTATCGTCGATATCGGACAGGATCTTCACCTCGCGTACCGAGACTGCACCTGAACCCGAAAGGGAGCCAGACGCCGAGACCGCCTCTCGGGCGAAGTGCGCGAGGATCTCCTCCCGCAGGGAGTCGTCGTCGATATCGTGGTAGAAGAGCTGGTGAAGGTCGCGGTAGCCGCCGCGGCCGTCGAGCGCGTTCTTGAGCCGCGTGACGTCCGCGCCGCGCGTGCCGAGCCAGATGCGGCGCAGCGCCTGCTCGTCGCGGCTACCCGTCCGGCCGCGCTGCAGCGCCGAGATGAGCGCCGCGCGGGCCGGGATCCCGAGGTCGCCGAGGCGCTCGGCGGTCAGGAGATCGAGCAGCGCCGTGCGGTTGTCAGGGCCGATGAGGCGATCGTCGATGTCTCCGAGCAGCGCGGGCAGATCGAGCTGGAGGAGCAGCTGGTCGAGCTCGACGGCGGTCGAGCCCGCGAGGATCTCCAGGACCCGCCGCTCGTCGTCGCGATCGGTGTGGGAGGCCATGCGCTGCCGGATCTCGTGGAGCTTCGACAGCACCGACGGGATGGGCGCGTCGGGAGAGGTGTCGATCGTCATGGGGTCCTGACAACGTAACCGATCCGGCGGGCGCTGGTAGCCTCGGCCAGCTCACGCCGACCGACCACGCGCCTTGCCGGTCGCCCCTCCGGCGGCGGCCGCGCGGCAGGCCTACATGGCAATGCCTCAGCGTGGCTCGGCGGTCGAAGAACACGGCTGCAAGGCGGTCCGAGCTCCTGCTCTTTCAGACGGAGTCAACCCGCTGGCCGCTGGTTCTGCGGGTGGCGGAGGGCATGCGCGATGCCGCTTTGCAGGGTGCCCAGCGTGGTGATACCGGACAGATCCGCGCCGAGGGTGACCAGCGTCTGCGCCACCTCCGAGCGCACGCCGGTGAGCACGACGCGCGTGCCGAGCAGCTGGGCGGCGCGCGCGGTCCGCGTCAGCGCGTCGGCGACGTGCGCGTCGACCGCGCGCACGCCGGTGACGTCCAGGATCGCGGTGTGTGCGCTCTGACTGCTGATGCCGGACAGCAGCGTCTCCATGATCTGCGCCGCGCGCGCGCTGTCGATCGTCCCCACGAGCGGCATCGCCACCACCCGGTCGGCGATCGGGATGAGCGGCGTGGACAGCTCCCGGAGGGCCGCCTGCTGGGCGACGATGATCTTCTCCTGCAGCGCGGCCCGCTCGGCCTCCGCGTGCCTCAGCGAGGTGGTGTTGGTGACGACGCCGCCGAGGCCGACCGGCTCGCCACGCCCGTCGAGGATCGGGAACTTGACGGTGGAGAAATGAATGCTCGTGTCGCCGAGCAGCAGCACCTCTTCGTACTGCATCGCCTTTCCCCCGGCCATCACCTCGTGCTCTTTCGCCACGACCTGCTCGATGGCCTCGGCGGCCAGGGGGCTCAACTCGGCTTCATCCTTGCCGATGATCTCGCAGACGTGCCTCTGGAGGACCTCCGCGTGAGATCGGTTGACGAAGACGTAGCGCCCGTCTGTGTCCTTGACGAAGATGGAATTGCGCGAGTGATCCAGCAGCTGAAGGAGCAGCTGAAGCCGCCCGAGCAGCACGTGCTCGCTCCACGTCGGGTCGCCGGCGTCCTCGACGATCGCCGCGATCTCACGCGCGCCGCCGCGGTCGTCGCGCAGCACCGCGTGGGTCCACCGGAAGAGGCGCGCCTGCCCCTCTTTCGTCCTGCCCTCGCTCGTGGCCGAGGCGAACCGGTTCTCCGCCCAGTCGAGCAGGAGCGCACGCACCGCGTCCGGGGACACGGGATCTGCGCCCACGAGCTCGGAGAGCCTGCGGCCGACGGCCTCGCCCTCGCTCCAGCCGAAGACCCGTTCGGCGCCATCGCTCCAGCGCGTCACCGTGCCATCGGGACGCCAGTGGATCAGCGCCGGCGCCGGTGTGAGCAGCCACGCGAGCGCGCCGAAGGCGGCGTGAGCGTCCGCGCTCACCGCATCGGGCCGCGCTGCTCCCTCGGCCGCGCCGCCGCCCGACCGCTCCGCCAGCGCGCTCTCCAGCTCCTCGACGCGCGCGTGCAGCGCCGCGATCTCTGCCCTGAGCCGCCCGATCTCCCCTAATCCCTCATCTGCCATTCGCTAGGTGCCGGACTGTATCCGGAGCGCGCCCGGGGTGGCAAGGTCGACATCCCCGAAGACGTACGCGAAATCCGTACGCCGGCACACGACGACGCCGCGAATCGCGGCACTCTCCAACCACCCGACGGGATGGGCGCGGGGCTGCGCGGCTCCGATGGTGGATGGGGCCGTGCCGTCTCCCTCAGCGCCAGGTCATTCCCAGTTCTTGCGCTGGGGATTCACCCAGGGGGAGGCGCACATCACGCAATCATCACCGTAGAAGTAGTGCTTCCCACCGGTGTCCTTGTAGATCCAGTAACGGAGCCAGGCCACGATCGCCGGCCGCTGGACGCCTCCCACGTCGCGCGTGATGTACCCATGCTCCGCGCCCATCACCGTCGCCAGTCACGCGGACGGCGCTACTTGGACAGCTCTTCGATGGCCGCGGCGAGCTCTGCGGGGGGCAGCTCGTCGGCGGCGCGCCACGGCGGCATGCGCAGCGGCGAGGTCGCGGGCTCCTGCAAGCGAAAGATGGCCTTGTCCTTCGTCTCTCGCGACATGCCGTCCAGGTTCTTCACGTTGAACCTGGCGCGGTTCAGCGCCGGGTTCCCGCGACCGTCGTGACAGCGCGAGCAGAGCTGCGTGAGCACGGCGCGCCCGCTCGCCCCCGGCGGCGGCACCAGGCCGAGCTTCACCTTGGCGTCTGCGGAGAAGAGGTCGCGCAGATCGAGCAGGGATTGTCGCGGGGCCGCGCCCGTCACCACGTCGAGGTAGGACCGGGCCCGCTCCGCGCGGAGCGCGGGATCCGTCACGTCCACGAGCGGGTAAGGCACCGGGATCGAATCACCCGCCTGCGACAAGGCGAACTGCTCCTCCCAGATCGGGCTCGACGAGCCGGCCTTGGCCTCGGCCTCGATGCGCGGGTCGAACGCGTTCGGCTGCGCCGCCTGGCCTTCGGCGACGAGCAACGCCTCGAGCTGCGCGCCGCTGCCCTCGTCGATGGCATTCTGGATGACCGCAATGGGGATACCGCCGTACTGCGCGTCCGCTGCGTGGGCTTCCAGGAACTGCGCCGTGAGCACCCGATCGGACTCCGTCCGCTGCACGAAGCGCTGCGGGAACCAGTGCATCCAGGGAAACTCAAGCTCCTGCATGCGCAAGATCTTCTTCGTGCCATGGCCGCCGGGCTGGTGGCACGAGCGACAGTCGAACGACGTGTTCTCGACGTCTTCCTCGCTGTAGATGCTGAACGCGGTCCAGCCGTGCTCTATCTCCTCGGTGAGCAGGCTCGCCAGATCGCAGCTGCCGTCGTAATCACACTGCCGCTCGAACGTGAACAGGTAGAAATTGTAGTCACCGGTCGAGAGGTCGCGGCTCACGATCTCGACGAAGGGCTCGCCGCGGACGAAGCCGAGCGCGGTCATTTCAGCCGGCCTCTCGCGCATCTCGGTCACGCGCGGAAAGACGATGAGGCGCGGATTGACCGCGGAGACGGCGCCCTTCACGAGCGAGGTGGAGTTGCCGGTGAGCGCGAAGGCGCGATTTTCGTCGAGCTTCGCGACTTTGAGCAAGCTGGCGACGTCGGTGATGCTCGGTCGCGGCGTGGCGCACACCGCCTGGAAGAAGCTGTCGCCGCGCGGCGAGGCGCAGAACGCGCTGTACTGCGCCTCGCGCGTGGGTAGGGCCAACAGCTCCGGGTCGGGAGCGCTCACGGGCGGCAGCGTGTCCCAATTGTTCGTCGCCTCGTCCGTGGCAATCACCTCGCCGATGTCGCCGACGACGCATGCCGGTAGGAGCAGCGAAACCAGGCTCAGGCTCGGAAGGTGCTTCATGACGGTTTCCTGCGGCGAGCGCCGAACGTCATCAAACTGGCCACGAGCGCGAACGCCAGGAGCGGCGCGCGACGGTCCGAAGGCCCGCCCGTCACGCTGCAGCCTAAGCCTAAGAAGCCTCCGTCCTCGCTCGGCGCCTCCGCATCGTCCTCGCTCGGCGGCTCCGCGTCGACGGTGCCGTCCAGCTGCTGCACATAGGCGATGAGCTGCCCGAGCTCGGCTTCGCTGAGCCCGCTGATGAAGGCGTGGCGATCGTCGGGGTTGGCCGTGACGAGGACATCGCGCAGCGTCGGCGCGGAGCCGTCGTGCAGGTACGGCGCCGTCTCCCAGACGCCGTTCAAGGTCGGCGTGTCGATGCCGAACAGCGGCTCACCCGCGCGCATACCAGACGACGCCTTCACGGTGCCGACGTCGTGCAGCTTGCCACCCACGCTGTCGGTCCCGTCGGGACCCGTGTGGCAGAAGCCGCAACCCAGGCGCTTGAAGATGGCGCGACCCGCGACGCCGTCCTGGGTGAGCGAGCCGTCGGGGTTGCGAAAGGGGCTCGACCGGTACGTGTCGAGCGAGCCGAGGAACGCCGCCAGCGCGTCGAGCTCGGGGCTCAGGCCGGCCTTCTTGTCTCCGCGCGGCGTGCCGACCGTCCCCACGGCGAGCTGCTCGGCGGTCAGGAAGCCCTTCCCGCCGAACAGGTGGCGGATGTTGTCGTCCGAGTCCTGGATCTCGTCGAAGCTGCCGCTCCAGTTGACGTTGCCGTGGCCCGTGCCGCGCCGCCCCAGCAGCGAGATGGTGTTGCGGAGCCCCTCCCCCGCGCTGCCGAAGTCCCAGACTCGCCCGTCCTCTGCGCCGTCGAAGTGACACGACGCGCAGCTGATGTAGCCCTGGTCGCTCATGCGGATATCGGCCGAGTTGAAGAACAGCTGCTTGCCGCGCAGGACCTGCGGGTCGAGCTTCTCCACGGCGACCGTCGGGATCTCGGCCAGCTTCTTGGTGATGAGGTCGTGCGAGCTGACGATGTCTGCGACGTCGTAGACCGTCACCGTGCGGCTGAGCGACGCGTGCACGAACAGCTTGTTGGTCTCGGTCAGCGCCAGGCCGCGCGGCGCGAAGCCCGTCTCTTTCAGCGCGGTCACGAACTCGCCCGTGTAGGCGTCGCGGACCTCCACCAGGGCCGAGCCGGCGACGCTGATGAACGCGTAGTCGCCGAGCGGCGTGAACACGACCTGGTTCGGCAGGTTGCGATCGTCCAGATCGATTCGCCGCGCGACGTCTTCGGCGCCCTCCGCGAGGTTCAGCAGCGCCACGAGCGGACGTACCGTGTTGTCGTCGGTGAGGTCGAGCCCATCGCGAAATGGACCACGAAAGATGTTGTCCTTCTTGCCCGGCACCCACGCGAACGAGCCGTCGGGCGAGAGCCCCACCGAGAACAGGTAGTTCGGCAGGCCGCGCCCTTGTTGGTCCGTGTCCTCCGTCGTGGTGTCCGCGGCGAGCGCGAAGCGCGTGCTCACCTGGAAGGTCGCCGCGTCGATGCGCGCCACCTCGCCGTGGCTGTCCTCGGAGAGGAAGCGCGTGACGTAGATCTGCGAGCCGTCGTGCGACACCGAGACGCCCCGCGGCGTACCGCCGAGCGAAAGCTCGGCCACGACGGCGCCGCTCGCCACGTCCAGCTTCAGCACCTTGCCGACCGCCATCAGCGTCACGTACGCGGCGTCCCCGTTCGGGCTGATCGCGAGGCCCATCGGTTGCGACGCGTACGGCAGCGCGATCTCGCGCTCCACCGAGAGCGACGCGGTGTCGAGGATGGAGACGGAGTGCGCATCCCGGTGCAGCACCCACAGCGTGCCTTGCGCGGTGAGCGCGAGCCCGACCGGGCCGCGCGCCACCGGCACCTCCGCGACCTTGGTCAGCGCGCTCGCGTCGAGCACGCTCACGCTGTCGTTCTCGTAATTGGCCGTGTAGACCTTCGCGTTCGGCGGGTCGTACACGAGGTCGGTCGAGCCCGCAGCGCTGCCCGTGACGAGCGGCCGGTGCGCCGTGTGCACGAAGGCGACGCTGGTGAACCCGACATCGTCTTTGACCGTCACGAGCACCGGGTAGTGGCCGGGAGCGGCGTAGGTGTGGACCTGCTGCACGTCGTCGACCATGAACTCGGTGCGCGTCTCGTCTCCCATGTCCCAGCGCACCTGAACGGGGCCGACCGCGTCGCCGATCGTCAGGTCGAACGTGACGGCCTCGCCGGCGAGCGAGGGCGCGCGCACGGGGACGCTGGCCGTGACGGCGCTCGCCTCGGCCGGCCAGGCCGCCGCCGCGCAGAGGCCTCCGAGCAGGCCGAGGAGCGTCGGGAGCGAGCGCATGGCTCAGGGACCGGTCGTGAACGTCGACTTGAACTCAGCCGCCATGCCGTTGCCGACGAGATCCTTCATGCCGTCCTTCGGCAGGACGATCTCGTAGGTCGTGTTCGGCATCAGGTCCTCGTCGGGATCGAAGCTCACGATGCCCATGTACAGGCCGAAGCTCCCCTTCAACGGCTGCCCGCCCATCGGCCTTACGATGAAGCTGCCGTGGTGAACCGTGGCGATCTCGACGTTGTCGGTGAGGCTGAGGCCGATACGCGACTTCCTGGACAGCCCCGTCGCCCCGTTCTTCGGAAGCACCGTGTCGACCGCCGGGGGCGTGGTGTCCGGCTCGGTCGAGTGCGCGGCGATGACCATGCCGCGGTAGGGCAGCTCGTCGTCGGCCAGCACCAGCAGGCTGCCGACCGGGATCGAGAACTGGTCGTCGCCGTTCGTGAACTCGAGCCGCCCCCAGACCCGGCTCTTGATCGACATCTTGTGGATGTCGCGCACGTCGATCTTGGAGACGCCGGCGTCCGGCCGCAGGTGACCGAGGAACAGGGTGCCGTCGGAGAAGCTCATGTACTCGGACCCGGCGGGGTAGCCCATGGCCCTGAACGCCGAGTCGGGCAGCGTGGCGATGGGTGAATTGGCCGAGCCGATGTCTGTCGGGTCGGTCAGCACGTCCCACACGCGCAGCGGCGACTGCACGTAGATGTGCTTGCCGTACAGACCGCAGATGTAGCTCTTGCTCGGGGTGATGAAGTCGAGCGCGACCGGGTTCATCGGATCGCTGATGTCCATCGTCGCGATGCCGCCGTTGTCCTTGGGCGTCGTGATGACCAGCGTATTGCCCACGGCCCACAGCGGACCGGCGCTCACGCCGCCGAACTGCGAGATCGGGATCTTCTTGACGAACTTCACGTCCTCGGGATCCGCGGCGTCCAGGATGTGCAGGCCCGTGTTGGTGCCGCCGACGTAGATGACGCTGCCCTGCCAGTACATGCCCCAGACGGAGTCGGTGAAGTCCCCGTAGTTGATGCCGTCGAGCTTGACGAGCCTCACGTGACGAGGCGCGCGGGCGTCGGTGACGTCCCAGATGTCGACGCCGGTGCCCGAGGTGGTGACCTGGTAGAACTTGTCGCCATAGCGGCCGAGCGAGGTCTGATGCGACTCCGCCTCGCCGACGCCCTTGGGCCCTCCCCTGGGATCGAAGCCAGGGCTCTGGATGCGCGAGAGCATCTTCGGTTTGGTCGGATCGGCGATGTCGTAGAAGACGATCTCGGCGTTGCCGGCGCCCTGAACGTAGCCGTTGATGACGATCGGCTGGTTCTGGTGATGGCCCGCCTCGAGCGTCGGCGACACCAGGCCGTCTCGCCAGCTGTTGCGCGGCAAGTTGATCTTGTTCGCCGGCATGGGCATGTTCGGGATCTTGCCTTCCGGGGCGGTGATCGTGTCCGGCTCGACTCCGCCCGCGCCCGTGCTTCCGGTCGTGGCGCCTCCACCCGAGCCGCTCGTGGCGCCGCTGCTCGTGGCGCTGCTGCTCGTGGCGCCGCTGCTCGTGGCCCCGCCGCTCGTGGCGCCGCTGCTCGTGGCTCCTGCCGCCGGCGTTGGGGCTCCGCCGCCGCTGCCCACCACCACGGAGGAGGTGTCACCGGAGCCACCGCCGTCATTTCCTTCCGGTGAGTTGAGGTCCCCGCCAGAGCACGCCGCGAGCAGGGCGGCCAACGAAGGAAAGCCGAGCCAACGTAGTCCCATCCTCGTCGAACGCATGCCTGACCTCTTCTGTAGCGTGTGAGTCATGACAGGTGGCCATCCCAACGGAAGGTGGAGCCCACAGCCCCCACCGCGATCGCGCGGGCACACGGGTACACGGGTACACGAACGCGCGACGCGCCCCCTGAAATGAATCGGTTAAGACGAAGCCGAATGTGAACGTTCACATTTCGAATGTCAAGCGCGATCGGCCGCACGCGCTTTGACGCGCTCCGGCAGCTTGACCCTGCAGGCCAAGGATCGCCGGTTTTCGATTGACGCTATAAATGTGAACGCTCACATTCGATGGCCGGATACTGGACGTCCGAACGGTACAGCTTGGCGTGGTGGGGCTCACCGTCGCCATGGTCGTCGTGTTGGACAGGCTGATGAGGAGGTGCTCGACATGGACTACGCTCGTTCGAAGCGGATTGCTGTTCTTCTACTTTCGGCATGGCTCGGGGCTTGCGACGGTGGTGAGGAGAAGCCGGACACGGCGGCCTCTGGCCCAGGAACGTCGTCATCGAGCTCCAGCAATAGCTCGAGCAGCAGCGGCGCAGGCGGCAGCGGCGGTGAGGGCGTCAGCAGTGGTACGGTGGGCAGCGGCGGCGCAGGCGGCGGCGGCGCAGGCGGCAGCGGCGGCGCAGGCGGCAGCGGCGGCGCGGAAGGCGGGGGCGGCGCAGGCAGCACGCCGCCTCCGACAGAGTTCGACAATCCCATCATCAAGTACGATGCGCCAGATCCGACCAGCGGCCCCGGAGACTACGTCTTTACAGCGGACGGCGCGGCCATGGCCTGGAACAACAAGGTCTACCTCTATACCGGCCATGACGAGCAGGCCGAGGGTGCAGAGGGCTACCGCATGTTCGACTGGCGGCTCTGGACATCGTCCGACATGATCCACTGGGAGAACAAGGGCGCGGTGATGCGCTACAATGTGTTCTCCTGGGCTCGCGGCGGCGACTCGACGGGCAACGCCAATGCGGGCCAGGTGGTCGAACGCGACGACGAGGAAGGCAACCCGAAGTTCTACTTCTACGCGCCGGTGGAGGGCGGCCAGTCCGGCTACGGGATCTCGATCGGCGTCGCGGTCGCGGACAAGCCGGAAGGGCCGTTCAAGGACGCACGGGGGATCCCGCTCATCTTCCTGGCCGACACCGACGGCACGGCGGACCATTCGTGGCGAAACCTCGATCCGACGGTGTTCGTCGACGACGATGGCCGGGCCTACATGTACTGGGGAAATGGGGTCTTGTACTGGGTCGAGCTCGAGGACGACATGATCCACCTGAAGGGTGAGACCTACACGACCGACGGCAGCGGGAAGATGCAGAACCGCAGCATCGGCGGCGCCCAGATTCACGTGCTCAAGAGCATCCCCAGCTACACCGAGGCGCCTTATCTGTCCAAGCACGGCGGCCTCTATTATTTGACGTACGCCTCGGGGTTCCCGGAGAGCATCTCCTACGCGACCAGCACGTCACCGGAGGGGCCGTGGCAGCATCGAGGCGTCATCCTGGATCCGGTGCCGAACAGCAGCACAATTCACCAGTCGCTCTTCGAGTTCAAAGGGGCCAGCTACCTCACGTACCACAACGCCGCGCTGCCGACCGGCGGTAGCTATCGGCGATCCACGTGCGTCGATCGCGCCTACTACAACGACGACGGGACGATCCGGAAGATCGTCCCGACACACAGGTGATTTGTACGGCGCACGAAGCGCTGACTGACCGAGACCGCAGCGGACTGCAGCTCCTCGGAGTGGAACATCATGGGACCGCGGGATACGAGCGGGGCCGAAGGAAACCTGTGCGGGCCCGGTGTTGTCGGAGGCATATCCCAGTATTCCGGCAAGGTGGGCGAGTGGTTCCAGATTTCGATCGTGAACCCGCGGTAGGGGACCAACCAAGGTCGGGTGCCCTCCTGGGCGGAGGACGCCAGCGCTGAGGACCACCCCACCGCGAGGGCCGGGTGACGGGTGCTCGCGCGTGGGCGCGGTCTTTCGCCACGCCATGGCGATGCCTCTTCTCGTATCAATCTGCGGGTCCGTTCTTCCTCCGCTGCACGGCGCCTTTGCTCGTGTCGAGCCCGGCGGCCGACTCGACGCGATCGGCGTGAGGGCTGCCCGGGTGTGCCTCGAGGAAGCGCCGCGCCGCCGCGTGTGCGCCCGCGCGATCCCCCTTGCGCGCCAGCGCCTCGACGCGGATCGCGGCGGCCTCGTCGGAGAGCTGCGCGCTCGGGAACTCGCGCGCGTGGCGAGCCAGGAGCGCGAGGGCGGCCGCCGGATCGCCGCGTCGCAGCGCGCGCCGCGCGGTGTCGAGCAGCGCCAGCTCGGCGGCCAGCGTCGGCGCGTTCCTTTCGCGTGCGCGCGGGCTGTTCACCGCCGTGGCGGCAGGAGCCGTGGCGGCGGGCGCGGCCAGGAGCGGAGCGTCGTCCGTTCGCTCCTCCGGGACGCGCTCGTGCAGCTCCGCCTCGGCCGCGCCAGGCGCGCGCGGCGCGGCGAGCGCAGCCGGCGCGCTGGAGGCCCCAGCGCGCCCTGCGGGGATCGGCGTGTCGACGTGCGTCCATTCCGCGACCCCGAGCGTGAGGACCCCCGCGAGCGCGCCGATCCCGAGCGCGCTCAAGATCCCGCTCCCGCCCGCCACGCCCGCCACCTTCAGCGCGGCGCTCGCCCCCGCCGCGGCCGCGCCCCCCGTCGCGGCCGCGCCCCCCACCCCCGCGGTCGCGCCCCCTGCCGCGACCGCGCCCCCTGCCACGGTCGCGCCCCCCGTCGCGCCCGCGCCCCCTGCCACGGTCGCGCCCCCTGCCGCGCCCGTGCCCCCTGCCGCGCCCGTGCCCCCTGCCACGGTCGCGCCCCCCGTCGCGCCCGCGCCCGTTCCCACCGCGGCCGCGCCCCCCGTCCCCGCCACGGCTGCGCCCCCCGTCCCCGTCACGGCGGCCCCGACGCCGACCGCGACGAGCATTCGCCGGGTCAAGCCGCTCGGCGGACTCTCGTCGAGCGCCGCGCGGAGGAGCGTCGTTGGCAGAGCACTCCCCTTCTTGTCCAGAAGGCGCTCGGGATCGGTCATGGCGATTCACCTCGGAAATGGGCCCGCGCCTCTATCCGCCTCACGGCGGCCTGGAAGTGCTCGCGCGCCCGGCGGAGGCGAGACGCGACCGTGCCTGCCGGAAGATCGAGCAGCGCCGCGATGTTCGCCGTCGTCATCTGCTCCAGCTCGAACAGCACGAAGACAGCGCGCTGCTCGAGGGGCATCGTGTCGAGGATGGCGTCGAGCATCGCGCGGGCGCGGGCGCGATCCATCATCTCCTCGGGGTCCGGCGCCGGGTCGACGCGCTCGCAGGGCGCGTCCTCCAGCACCTCCCGGCGCCGCTGCTGGGTCCTCCGCGCGCGCGAGGCGATCCGCAGCGCCGTGCTGAACAGGAACGCGGCCTCCCGGCCCGATTCGATGTCCCCGAGCCGCCGGGCCGCCACGAGGAAGACCTGCTGCGCCGCGTCCTCCGCGTCGGCGCGCGGCACGCCGAGCCGCACCAGCGAGCGCCAGACGAACGCCGAATGCTCCATCACGAGCCCGGTGAGGCGCCCGGCCGCCGCCCGGCTGTCGGGCGGAACTGCGGCGGGGAGCTGCATCAGGGTCAGCGCTTCACCACGGCTCACGCCTTGTGCAATCTCCGGATCGAGGCGACTCGATCACAAAATCGACAGGCCAGCACGGAGCTGCAGCACCTGGTGACCGCGGGCACTTCGTGAATGAGCTGCGCCGAGCGTTCGAACAAGCATGAACGCCGCATCAGCGGAAATTGCGGTCCTTGGTGCACGTCGGCCCGCACAAGCGCGCTGGGCGTGGGCTCCTCGCGCCGCATGCGCGTCGCCGCATGCGCGTCACCTCACGCGTGGAGCACGACCGCGCGCGCAGCGCCTTCGTCGTCGCCGGCGCTCGTGGTCACGACGACGCTTCCTTTCTCGTGCCCTTGTTCGACACAGGCAAGCACCGTTGTTCTCACCCCCGCTCGCCCGGCGCGTCACCTTTCCACTGAAAGACGTGCTCGAGCGGCACGCCGAAGGCCGCCGCGATGCGGAAGGCGACCTCGAGCGAGGGCGAGTAGCGGCCCTGCTCGATGGCGACGATGGTTTGACGGGTGACGCCGACCTTCTCGGCCAGCTCCGCCTGGGTCATCTCGCCCGCATGGAACCTCAGCGTGCGGATGACGTTCGTGATCCGAGGCTGCCCCTTGCCCATGCCGCGCTCCATTCCTTGAACGTCATCTCGCCCTCGGAGGCAGCGCGTCCTTCCCCATGCGCAGGAGGCGAGCTCCGCCTTCCCCACATCCGGCCGCGGATGGCCGGACATCTGCGCCGCTTCAGGCGCGCGGCGCCGGCTCTGTTTCGTCGCGGTTTCGCCTCGCGCTGCGCCCCGGCGCCCACGCGCGGCAGCGCTGGTTCGAGGTGCCAGCGATGCCCGACGGGACCGCTGACACCTCGAACCAGGTAACTGACCGGCGAACCAATGTCAAATTTTTCATACATAAAGTCGCAGTTAATGGACATAAAGTCCGGTTCATGCGACATCGGGGTGCTCGCCGTACCTTCCGTCAGCGAGGGCGCCAGCGTAGGCTCTCTGGTGATGCTCACTCCCACGGTGGTCGTGTTCGACCTGGACGGTACGTTGATCGACAGTCGGGGCGACATCGTGGCGGCGGTGAACCATGCGCTGGTGGCGACGGGCCGGGCCCCGCTGCCCGGGCAGGTGATCGTCCGGTACGTGGGCGACGGCGCGCGCGCGCTGTGTGCGCGCGCCGCAAGGCTCCCCGAGACATCCGACAGCGTCGAGGACGTCCTCCGCCACTTCCTCGACTACTACGCGCGGCACCCGCTCGACTTCACCCGCTGGATGCCGGGCGCGCAGGAGATGCTCGAGAGGCTCTCGGACCTCGGCGATCTCGCGCTCTGCGTCTGCACGAACAAGCCGCGCTCGACCACCGACGCGGTGCTCGCCGCGCTCGGGGTCGGCGCGCGCTTCCGCGCGGTGGTCGCGGGCGGCGACGTCGCCGCCAAGAAGCCGGATCCGGCGCCGCTGCTCCACCTCGCGGCGCGCGTCGGCGTCCAGCCGCACAAGATGGTGATGGTCGGCGACGGCCCCCAGGACATCGAGTGCGCTCGCCGCGCGGGCGCGCGGTCGATCGCCGTCCTCGGCGGCTTCGGATCGCAAGACGAGCTCCTCGACGCCCGCCCCGACGTGCTCCTCCGTACCATGGGAGAGCTCTGGGACGTCCTCCGCCGCTGGCGCGACGCGACGGTCAGGCTCTCCACCGTTCGTTAGCTGCACACCGCCGGGTGGTGCGCGTCGGATCTGCGCGCGGCCGGCCTGCACGCGCGGGCAGCCTCCCTCCCCGGCACGCGCAGGACGTCGCCGCCCGCGCGCGCAGGACGTCGCCGCCCGCGCGCGCAGGACGTCGCCGTCCGCGCGCCCCTCAGGCCGCGACGCCCTCGGCGATCTCGCGCCCGAACGCTGTCGCGTTGAGGATCGCGCGCAGGCGCACGCGCGCCCGGTGGAGCCGCGAGCGGACGGCGCTCTCGCTCACGGCGAGCTTCTGCGCGATCTCCTGGAGGCCGAGGTCCTCGTGGTAGTGCGCGAGCACCACGTCGCGGTAGTCGTCCGGCAGCTCGCAGAGCGCCTCGCGGACGTACGCCTCCCGCTCCGCCGCGGACGCGGCGTCGTCCTCGCCGATCGTGCTGCGCATCGTCGGCAAGAGGCCGAGCTCCTCGAAGTCGAGCCCCTCGACGATGCGCGCGCGCTGCCGCCGCTGCGACCGCATCAGCATGAGCGCCTCGTTCGCCGTCACGCGGAAGAGCCACGTCGTGAAGCTCGAGTCGCCGCGGAACGAGCGGATCGTCCGCACCACCTGCAGCAGCGTCGACTGCACGAGGTCGAGCCGATCCTCGTCGGACACCGGGTAGCGCGCGAGCTGCCGCTCCACGTGCGGGCGGATGAGCCGCGTGAGCTCGTCGAGCGACTCCCGATCGCCGTCCTTCGCCCGGCAGATGACCTCGGCTAACGGGCCCGCGCTCGCGGCGCGGGGCGACGGGCGCGACCCGACCGCGCCGGGCGGGGTGAGACCGCAGGGCGCCGGAGGAGTCTCAGGCCTGGTGCTGGCGCTCGGTACATCGGTCGGAACGGCGGTCAGAGCCATGAGCCATCTCTCCGTCGAGGGCGCCGCGTGCGCTTCCGGCCCACGGGCCCGGTGGTGCGCACCGACCAGCAAAGGCCTTGCCACGGCAAGCTCAACGGACGTGCGCGCCGCGTGCGCACCGCGTGCTCAGCCGGTATAAGCGGGGCCACGATGTCCAGCGACGCTCCGCGATGGGAAGCCCCCCGAGGGGGAAACAGCCACGTTCCGACGCCCGAGGTGGACAGGCCAGCGCCGTCCGCCTCCGCCCCGCCGCGTGCGCTGGCCCACCCGCTGCCCGCCGGGATGCGCGATCTCCTCCCCGAGGAGGCGCGGCGCCGGCGCGCGCTCGCCAAGCGCGTGCTCGATCACTTCGTGCTGTGCGGCTACCAGCCGGTCTCGCTGCCCGCGTTCGAGTTCGCCGAGGTGCTCGAGCGCGGGCTCGGCACGCTCGACGCCGCGGACGTGCTGCGCTTCATCGAGCCCGAGTCGGGCGAGGTGGCGGCGCTCCGCCCGGACATGACCCCGCAGATCGCGCGGCTCGTGGCCACGCGGCTCGCGGACGCGCCCCGCCCCATCCGCCTCTGCTACGAGGGCACGGTCCTCCGCCGCCGCCAGGGGCGGGCGCGGCGCCACCGGCAGATCCCGCAGGCCGGCGTCGAGCTCTACGGCGTCGGCACGCTCGCCGGTGAGCTCGAGATCCTCCGCCTCGCCGCCTCCGCGGTGCGGGAGGCCGGCCTCGAGCACTTCGTCGTGGACCTCGGCCACGCGATGATCGCGCGCGCGCTGCTCGACGCCGTCCCGGCGGGGCTCGCGGCCGAGCTCTCCGAGGTGCTCGAGCTGAAGGACGGCTCCCGCCTCGCCGCCGTGCTCGCGAGCCCGAAGGCCGCCGACGTCCCGCGCCGCATCGTCGCGGCCATCGCCGCGCTGCCGGACCTCGCGGGCGGCGGCGCGGCTGACCCGGACGGCGCCGCGGTCTTCGACCGCGCCACGCGCCTGCTCACCGGCACGCCCGCCGAGGCGCCGCTCGCCGAGCTCCGCGCGCTCTGGGACGCGGCGAGGGCGAGCCCCGAGCTCGGCCCGGCGCTCCGGGTCGACCTCGGCGAGCTCCGCGGTCTGGCGTACTACACGGGTGCAATTTTCCACGTGCTGGCCGATGGCCCCGGGGAGGCGATCGTGGCGGGCGGGCGCTACGACATGCTGCTCTCCCGCTTCGGCCTGCCGATGCCGGCCGTCGGCTTCGCGCTGAACCTCGACGCGATCGCCTGGGCGCGCGACGTCGCGGGCGCGGCGGACGAGCCGGCGCTGCGGGTGCTCGTCGCTGTGCGGCCGGAGCGCGCCGCGTCGCTCGCTGCGGCGCTGCGGGGGCTGGGCCTCCCGGCCGTGACGCACGCGCCGGACCAGGATCCGGAGGGGTACGCGCTGTCCTGGCGGTTCTCTCACCTGGTGCGGGAGCGGGACGGGGCGCTTGTGGTCGAGGCGACATCCGGCGGGGGCGAGGCCGCGACGAGCGCGAGCGCCGTTCCGGCGGCCCTCGACGACGCCGCGGCGGCCCAGGCGATCGTGCTGAAGACGGGGGCAGGACGTCCGGGCGGCAAGTAGACGCTCGCTCGGCAAGCGAGCCTGGGGTAAAGGCGAACCTGGACCCGGACGGAGCCGCTCGGAGTGACGAGCGGGCCGAGGCCGGGCCACGTGATCCAAGAGGAGCTTCGGAATGACCGCGATCGTGATCGTCGGCGCACAGTGGGGCGACGAGGGCAAGGGCAAGGTCGTCGACCTTTATACGGAGAGCGCCGACCTCGTGGTGCGCTACGCCGGCGGACCCAACGCCGGCCACACGCTGGTGGTGGGCGGGGAGAAGCTCATCGTTCGGCTCATCCCGAGCGGCATCCTCCGCTCGAACGCCCGCTGCGTGATGGCGCAGGGCATGGTGGTCGATCCCGGGGTGCTCGTCTCCGAGATCGACGCGGTGGAGGCGCGGGGCTGCTCGACGCAGGGGCGGCTGTTCGTCTCGGATCGCGCGCACCTGATCTTGCCGTTCCACCCGCTCGTCGACTCGCTCCGCGAGGCGGCGGCGGCGGACGGCGTGCGGCTCGGGACGACCAAGCGCGGCATCGGCCCCTGCTACGAGGACAAGGCGTCGCGGCGCGGGGCGCGGCTCGGCGATCTGCGCGACATGAAGCGGCTCGCGCAGCTCGTGTCGCGCTCGATCGAGGCGTGGACGCCGACGCTGCGCGCCCTGGGCGGCGAGCCGCCGTCGCTCGACGCGATCCTCGACGAGCTCACGCCGCTGGCGAAGCGCATCACGCCGCTGCTCGCCGACACGTCGCAGCTCATCGACGGCGCGCTCCGCCGCGGCGAGCGCGTGCTCCTCGAGGGGGCGCAGGGGACGTTGCTCGACATCGATCACGGCACGTTCCCGTTCGTGACGTCGTCGTCGGCGATCGCGGGGGGCGCGTGCGTTGGCGCCGGGGTCGGCCCGACGCGCATCCGCCGCGTGCTCGGCCTGGCGAAGGCGTACTGCACGCGCGTGGGCGAGGGGCCGTTCCCGACCGAGCTCGACAGCCCGCTCGGCGAGCGGCTCCGCTCGGTCGGCGGCGAGTACGGCTCGGTGACGGGTCGGCCGCGGCGGACCGGGTGGCTGGACCTGCCGGCGCTGCGCTACGCGGCGCGGGTGAACGGCCTCGACGGGATCGCGCTCACCAAGCTCGACGTGCTGACCGGCATGCCGGAGCTCAAGGTCTGCGTCGCCTACGACACGCCGTCGGGGCGCACGCGGGAGTTCCCGATCGACGACATCGCGACGGCGAAGCCGGTGCTCGAGACGGTGGCCGAGTGGAGCGAGCCGATCGACGCCGCACGCTCCATGACGGAGCTGCCCGCGGCGGCGCGGCACTACGTGGAGATGGTCGAGAAGGAGACCGGCGTGCCGGTCGACGTCGTCTCCGTCGGCGCGGACCGCGAGGCGACGATCGTCCGGCGCAACGCGTTCGCGTGAGGGGCAAGCGAGCGCGAAGCCCCACGTCGAGGGGATGAAGAGAAGGCCGGCACCGTGAGGCAACGGGCGCCGGCCTTCACCGGCGGAGCGCGACAAGACCACGTCCGGCTTGACTGCATCGCACACTCCCCGGCACGGGCGCCGTCGGACTCACGTCTCGAGGGCTCCCGCCGCTCCGAGCCGGGCACGATCGAGCCAGGCGAGCAGCTCTTTTGCCCTCCTGTTGTCTCCAAACCTCCCGAGGAACCATGTGTACGCGCGCTCGAGGACCGGAACCGCGTCGGGATGACGTCCCATCGCGATGAGGCAACGGCCCTTGCCAAACAGCAGCGTGAACTCGGCCAGCTCGTCTCCTCTGCCGCTCATCATGCCGGACGCGCGCTCGTACGTCGCGAGGGCCTCCTCCCACCGCCCTGCATCCAGCAGCATATAAGCGAGCCCGCCCAGCGCGTGAGCGAGCAGGACGCCATCTCCGTGGGCCCGCTCGGCGAACCGAACGACATTCATCATGTGGGGGCACGCCAGCTCGGCATTTCCAGACGCGCTCAGACACACCGCCAGCCTTTCCTGGATGCGCGCCGCGCGACGCGACGCCTCGCCGTCATGCTCGACGGCGAGCCGTAACGCGCGCTCGAGCGCGGCCCTCTCGCGATGCGGCAGCGTGTCCCACGGGGACTGCTGGCGCACAGCCCTGGCGTACAGGGAAAGGGGGGCTATCAGCTCCGGCGCGCGGTCGCCCGATCGCGATTCGATGTCGTGGATGAGCCCGGAGAGCAGCTCCTCGGCGTCGGCGTACGCTCCACGCCTCAAGAGCTCCCTGGCGCGGCCAACGGCCTCGGCGAGATGAGGATCGCCCATGGTGTGTATCTCCGTGCGGCGCTCAGGGCGGTAGACCATGTTCGCACTGGGCGGCATCAGATCCACCAGGATAGATGGCACACCTCCGGTGTGCCATCAGGGAGCTCCAGAGCGACGAGAGAGCGACCGCGGAGCCGGTGCTGGAATCGTGGCCGAGTGGAGCGAGCCGATCGACAGCGCCCGCTGCATGACGGAGCTGCCCGCGGCGGCGCGGCACTACGTGGAGATGGTCGAGAAGGAGACCGGCGTGCCGGTCGACGTCGTCTCGGTCGGCGCGGACCGCGAGGCGCCCCTCGTCCGGCGCAACGCGTTCGCGTGAGCGACGGGACCTCGGCTCACCGCAGCGGGCGATGAGCCGCCGTCTCGTCCAGCGGGACGGTTGTCCAGCCGTGCAGCTTTGAAGATTACTGGCCCGAGCCGCCGTTCTTGCCGCCGGGCGTGCCGCCCCGCTGGCCGCTGCCGCCGCCCGGCGCTGTGGTCCCGCCCGGCGTGCCGGTTCCGCCGCCCGGCGCGTAAGCCCCTCCCCCCGGCGTGCCGCCGGTGCCGCTGCCCGGCGTGCCGCCCGTGCCCGGCGCGCCGCCCGTGCTCGGCGTGCCGCCCGTCGTGCCGCCGGTGCCCGGCGTGCCTCCCGGCGTGCCGCCGCTCGTGCCGCCGGTGCCCGGTCTGCGCTGGGTGCCGCTGCCCCACTCCTGCGTGCCGCCCTGGGTGCCTTGCCCGCCCTGGGCGCCCGGCTCACCCGTCTCTCCAGGCATCGTGCCCGCGCCGGGCGTGCCGCTCTCGGGCGCTCCTGGGGTTCCAGGCGCGCCGGGGGTCTCTCCGCCCGCCGGTGTGGGCGCCGGCGAGGCCGCCTCTCCGCCTTGATTGCCCCCACAGGCCATGAGCGGCAGCGCGGTCAGGACTACCAGAAACATGCTTCGCATGATGTGTCTCCCAGGTCGTTTGCGTTTGCGGCTCGTGCCGAGCCGCCGGCGATGCGGACGCGCCCATGCGCGCGAAGGCCGCCTCCGGAGCCTGGCGGCGTAGCGTCCCGCGCTCGACATGCTGGGGCCGGATCCGGCCCTCGGGATCGAGACGACGCCGGAACGGCGCATCGGGCCGCGCCCGATCGAGAGCCGTTGACCCCTCGGGACACGAACAACGCCTGACGCCGGCCGGCGCGCGCTCGACGACAGGCGCTCAGCCTCCTCCCAAGGCTGCTCGCGTGGACGCGCGGCGGTCACGGCGCGCTCCCTTGAAGGCATCTGGACATAACGTCGGCACAAGCGCGCTTTACAGCCCGGGCCGAACAGCTCACCCGTTGTGCGCTGCTCGACAGATCGATGTCGCTGGAAGAAGGTCGGGCGAAGTCAGCAGGGAGAAGTTCGCTTTTCCTCCGTGGGATCGACTATTCTGTCCATTCCTATGGCCGAGAACAGCTACGTGTTTGCGGGTTCGGAGCGCGCGCGAGAGCTGGAGCGCCTGCGGCGGATCGAGGGCTTCTTCGACCCCGGCAGCCGGCGCCTTCTCAAGGCGTCCGGGATGGGGCCCGGCTGGAGCTGCCTCGAGGTAGGAGCCGGCGCTGGGTCGATCGCCTGCTGGATGGCAGAGCGCGTGGGCCTCGAGGGCGAGGTGGTCGCGGTCGACCTCGATGTCGGGTTCATGGACGCTTCTCCGCCGCCGGGCGTCCGGATCATCGAGGGCGACATCCGCCAGCTCAATTTCCACGCGGCGCGCTTCGATCTCGTGCACGCCCGCTACGTGCTCGTCCACAACGCGGATTTCCAGGATCTCCTCGACGCCATGCTCGGAGCGCTGAAGCCCGGCGGCCACCTGGTGCTCGAGGAGCCGGACTTCACCGCGGCGAGGGGCGCCTCCGGTCCGGATATCGAGGCGTTCGATCGGGTCAATCGGTCGATCCTCGCGATGTTCGAGGCCGACGGCAAGGACCCGGGCCTCGGCCTGCGCCTGCCCGCGATCCTGACGTCGCGAGGGCTCGCCATCGAGGCCGTCGAGAACGAGGTGCCGCTGTGCCCAGGCGGTCACCCGCTGTCCGAGATCATGAGCCTCTCAGCCACCCAGCTCCAGCACAGGCACCTCGCGACAGGGCGGGTCAGCGCGGAAGATCTCGCCGGCTACGCCCGGTTCGCGGCCGATCCGTCGGCGTGGGGTGTCTACTATGGCACCGTCGGCGTCCTGGCCCGCAAACCGGCCAGGATCTCCGACTGACGTCCTTCTCCCGCCCGGGCGGCCAGGTGACGGTGCCAGGTGGCAGTGACCGAGATCCCGATTCCGGGCCCGTCCTCCAGCAAAGCAGCAAACTCCGTCCTGCGCTCTCCGTCGAGCCAGGACATGGCATCACGCTGATCCTCCGACAGCGCCGCTCCCGGCCCCCGCCCGCCCTAGCGCAGGGATTCCAGGGCCGCCGGTCCGGGCGGTGCCCGCGTCCGTTCATCGACGTCGAGAGGTGGCACCTCTGCGCCGGTCCGTCGCGCGGCACGGACGATTCAGCCGATCCTGCGCGCTGGTGAGAATCGCCTATTTGATCTTCTCGCGGCTTGCGTCTCCCAACAACAGTTCAAGATACGTGACGGGGCGGGCCAGGCATCACCGCCGAGCGCTCCAGCGCCGGCCCCGCTTCCGTCAATGACATGGGGGAATTATGAACATTCGAGTCGACTCTCTTCGTTTTGCATGGATGGCAGCCCTCGCGCTCGCGGGGACCAGCGCTTGCTCCGTCGCGGCGGGAGACGGTGTTCTGGTGGCGGCGGACGAGGACAGCTCGGAGGAGGCGGTCGAGTCCACCTCACAGGCCTTCTCGCTCACCATGCCGCAGCTCGCCGCGGTGCTCGCCGCCTTCAACGCGACCGAGATCAGCGACGCGCAGATGGCCCGCGCCAAGGCGTCGGACCCGCACGTCATCGAGCTCGCCCAGCAGCTGTTCGACTATCACACCGCCGCGAGCCAGCAGCTCGCGCTCGCGCTCACGCAGATGGGCATGGCGCCGGTGGACAACGAGATCAGCCTGACGCTGATCGAGCAGGGCGCGGCGGCTCAGCAGCAGCTCACGGGGCTCGCGGGGCCCAGCTTCGACTGGACGTTCGTCAATGTTCAGATCCATCGACACCGGGAGTTCCTCGCCCATCTCCAGGAGCAGATGGCCATCGTGGGGCCCGAGCTGCACCCGGGGCTCTCTCACCTCGTCCCGGAGGTCCTGAGCGCCACGAAGCGGAACCTCTCGTTCGCCACGTCGCTGCTCGCGCTCATCGGCAGCCCGTACATTCCGGAGGGCGGCTATCCGCCTGGCGTTCCCTACTACGGCAATTACGGCAACTACGGTAACTACGGTAACTATATCGACTACGGCAATTACGGGAACTACGGCAACTACGGCAACTACGGCGGCGGCTTCGCCAACAGCGCGCCTTCCTACGGCCCCGTCTACTTCGGCGCCAACGGGCCCTATTCGCCCGCCGTCTCCCCCTACTACGGGGTTTACGGCCGCGGCGCGCCGTCGGGCTTCGGCGCGCCCGGCCCGTACCCCCGCCCGTGAGCCGAGGGGCGCGGCGCGCTACAGGCGGCGCCGTGCCCGGCCGCGATCCGGGATGACCGCGTGGATCTCCGCCTCGCTGAAGCCAGCCGCCCTGTAGAGACGCTTCAGGTGCACCAGCTCGATGTGCGCGCTCTTCGCCACCGAGGCGCGGATGCGGTCGAGCACGCTCAGCCGCTCCAGCGGCAGCCGGGTCGCCTCGACCGTCGAGCGCACCGCCGCCGCCGCCGACTTCACCTCGGCCGCCGCGGCCTGCGCCTTGTCCAGGCTGAGCTTCGGGTGGATCCCCGAGCCGAGCAGCTGCGCAAGCACCTCCAGCCGATCCGGCTGCCCCGTGAGATCGCCGTCCTCATCGTCGGCGAAGTAGGCGACGCCGCCCGGGAACAGGATCGACAGCGCAGGATCCGCGGAGGGGCGCCCCACGGCGTTCCAGACGTCGTCGGCGACCTTGCCGAGCGCGTCGTCGGCGCGCGCGGACTCGGCCTCGACCTTGGCGAGCAGCGGCTCCGCCTCGGAGCGCGCGGCGTTGCGCTGGGCCTCCACCCCGTCGAAGAGCGTCAGCACGGGCACGAGCCGCTGCTCGGCGAGCTCCCGGAGGGGCCCGCCCTTCGCAGAAGCGCTGTGGAGCGTCGCGCGCACGTCACCGATGATGTCGTCCGCTGGCGCATCCTTGCGAATCACCTCGCCCATGATGTCGATCCTCCTCAGGCTCCAAGGCTGCGGAGTCCAGCGATACACGACCCGCGAACGCCCCCCGTCGACGCTGTCACCTCGGGCACCATAACGGACCAACGCCCACCCGATCAACCGGATCGCAGCCCTGCGCCGTCGGCCCCGGCGTGAGCCTCCAGTGCGCCTCCCTGGTACACTCTCGCCGTGCACCTCGGCCCGCTGCTGCTCACGGCCCTGCTCGTCCTCCCGCTCGCCGCGCACGCCGGACAGGCTGGCGATCTGGTCGCCGCCGCGGCGGCCGCGGGGCGTCCGCCCGAGTGCGCGGCGCGATCCGGCCGGGCCATCGCGCGGGGGCCCACGGTCTGGGAGCGCGCGCGGGCGCCCGAGCTCCCGCGCTACTGCGACCTGCTCGCGCGCGGCCAGGCGCAGCTCGGCGGCGACGCCGAGGCGGCGCGCGCGTCGGCGCGCCTCGCCGACCAGCTCCTCCCGGGGCACGCCGCGCCGCAGGTCCTGCTCGCCCGCGCCGCCCTCGCGCTCGGCTCGCCCGAGGACGCCGCGCGCGCCTTCGAGCGGGCGCGGAGCGTCGATCCCCGCAGCGTCGAGGATCCGCAGACGATGCACGACCTCGCGCGCTCGCTCGCCCGCACCGGCAAGCGCGGCGAGGCGATCGCGATCTACCGCGCGCTCGTCCCGCGGATCGATCTGCTCGGGACCGCGGACCAGCGCGCGCTCGTGCTGCTCGAGGCGGCGCACCTGTCGATGGCCACCGCGGGCGCGGCGTCCGTCGCGGACGCCAGCGCGAGGCCGCCCGGCGGCGCGCGCGGAGAGGCGGCCGCCCGCAGGGACCTCGACGAGGCGATCGCCTACCTGCGCGAGGCGCGCCTGCGCGCGCAGACGCAGCTCGCCCGCGACGTCACGCTGTCGCTCGCGCTCGCGCTGGACCGCTCCGGCGACAAGGCCCAGGCGGACGCCGCGCTCGAAGGCGAGGCGACCGCCCTGGAGGCGGCGCGCCCGCGCGGGGAGGGTGCGCGCGGGCGCGCGGAAAGCCAGAGCGCCGGCGCAGCCGCGCGCGAGCGGACCGCGGACGACCTCGCCAGCGCGGCGGCGCGCCTGCGCACCGTCGACTACCTCGCGGTCCCGGAGGACAGGCTCGCCCTCGAGGCGCTCGCGCTGGAGCGGGCCATGACGGCGGCCGCGATCGCGCGCTGGGAGGCGTACCTGTCGGGCGCCGGCGGCCAGGGGCCGTGGGCCCCGGCGGCGCGCGCGCGCCTCGACGCGCTCCGGCGAGGCGCAGGCGGCGGAGGCCACCGGCCCGCGCGCGCCCCGCAGGAGCGGAGCGCGGCGCCGCGGCCAACCACGGGAGGGGCGCGGTGACGCGGCCGTCGCTCCCGCCCCGGCGGTCGCCCCTGCCGCGGCGCTCGCGCCTGCCGGGCGTCGCGGCGCTCCTCGCGTTCGCGTTCGCGCTCGCCGCGGGGCCCCTCCACGCAGCGCCGACCGTCTGGTCCCGCGCGCTCGATCCGGCGGCCGACGAGCGCGAGGAGCTCATCTCCCAGGCGGACGCGCTGCTCGCGCGGTACGACCAGCTCCGGCGCTCGCCGCTCCTGGAGCGGGTCGAGGAGATCGGCCCGCTCTGGCTGCGCGAGGCGCGCGCCCTGTACGAGCGCGCCGGCGCGGCCACGTCGCGCACCCCTTCGGTGCGGCTGCGCTACGCCGACATCCTGGAGCACCTCGGCGACGTGCAGGGCGCCGTCGCGACGCTCGAGGGGCTCCTGCGGCTCCAGCCGCCGGCGCCTTTCCGGGCCGACGCGTGGCACGCGCTGGCGGTCTGCTACGCGCGGCTCGGCAGGTACACGGACGAGATCGAGGCGTACGACGAGGCGCTGGTGCTCGAGCCGCACGCGGTCTCGCGGGCGCTGCTGCTGGCCAACCAGGCCGAGGCCTACATGGCGCTCGGCGACATCACGTCGGCGGTCGAGGGGTACCGCGCCTCGCTCTCCACCCTCGGGTCGCTCGATATGGTCCGTTACGGCGTGACCACGCTGTGGGGGCTCGCGGTGGCGCTCGACCGATCCGGCGACCTGGAGGGAGGCATTGAGAACATCCGGCTCGCGAGGACCTACGACCGGGCCGACCAGCAGATCAACGGCGCGGGCTGGTTCTACGTGCCTCCCTACGACGAGGCCTGGTACGCGGCGCTGGGCCACTGGGCCGCGGCGCGGAGCGCAGAGCTCGGCGCCGCGCGCGCGGAGGCCTACCTGCAGGCCGTGGCCGCGTGGGAGTCCTACATCGCCCGGGCGCCGGGGAACGATCACTGGCTGCCGCTGGCGAAGGCGCGGCGGGCGCAGTGCGAGAGGGAATCGGAACAGACGTTGAAGACGCTGAAGCGCCTGCGCAAGCTCGCGGCGCCCGAGCGGCGCTGAGCCGAGACAGCGGGCGCATCAGCGTCTGGACGGCCGCGCGCCGCTTCCGCCCGCTCCGGCGGCGCACGGCGATGGAAGGCCACCCGTGCGCGTGGTTACCGATGGCGCTCCGGTCGTACGGCGTACAGCCGGCGATGGCGAGAGCCCCCTTTACGACCCCGGCCAGCGGGTTCACCTTAACGTGGTCGCCCTCGCGCGCGGGGGCGGCGCCGGCCAGCTCACCCCGGACGGAGGATCCATCGAGATGCGTGACTCGGTGTTCGATGAGCATGTGCTCTGGTCCGGACGTCCCAAGGTCGTCGCGACGCCGATGCTCTACCTCGTGGGCGCGGCGGTCTGCGGCGTGACCTCCGCGATCAGCACCGCGTCCGCCATCGTCGTGAGCAAGGCGCTCGACGCGTCGCCGAACCAGCTGCTCGCCTTCGCGGCCTGGATGGCGAGCCTCGCGGTGGCGTTCAGCTACCTGCCGCGCTGGTGGCGCTCGGAGCTGGAGTACATGCTGACCGATCGGCACATCGTCGTGCAGCGCGGGAAGCTCCGGCGCTCCATCGAGCGGCGGTCGATCAGCTACGCGCGCATCCACTGGAACCCGAAGCACCCCGGCGTCGGCGACCTCGAGCTCGTCAGGGCGGTGCCGACCGGCGCCCTCCGGCGGCGGCTGTCGATCGTGCTGACCGGGGTCGTGGCCCCGGATCGCGTCTGGGCGATCCTCCGGGGCGTGGTCCCGTCGGCGCCCGCGGGCGACGGTCACCGCCTGCTCTCGCAGCGCCTCGACGAGGGCGAGCGGGTGCTCTGGTCGGCGCACCCGGCCGACGGCTGGCACAAGTGGCTCCCGAACGGCCTGCGCGGCGTCGGCTCGGTGCTGCTCGGCGTGCTCCTCGGCGCCTTCGCGGTGGTCACGGCGGTGCACGCCGTGCGCAGCATCCGCATCGTGACCGCGGCGGGCATGGATCCGGAGAGCGTCTCCTTCGTGGCGCTCGTCGCGTCCCTCTCGCTCACGATCGTGCTGCTCGTCGCCGCGGGCGCGGCGATGCTCTACATGTCGGTGGTGCGCCCCGCGCGGCTCTCGGCGCGGACGCGGTACCTCATCACCGACCGGCGCGTGCTCATCCAGCGGGGCGACGAGGAACTGCACCTCGATCGCTCGCGCATCGTCGACGTGATCGACGCGCCGGGCGCCGGGGGCCTCCGGGACGTGTTCCTCGTGCTCGACGGCCCGCGCGCCCGCGCCGTCGCCGCGAGCGGCGCCTTCGGCGAGGCGCCGGGCGCCGGGCTCCAGCCGGTGCTGCACCGGGTCACGGACGTGGACTCGATACGGCAGATCCTGCGGCCGGCGTAGCCCGCTGCGCGGTGCCGTTCAGACTGCGACCTCATCGCATGGTGGTCGTCGAGTGGACTCCGATGGTCGGCTCGCCCCCTGCGATGACATCGACCGGAGCGCGCTTGACCAGGTTGAAGACGCTCACGGGAGGGGCCCCCGGGAGCAGGCTCCTCGCGCCGACCTCTTCGAAATCGAAGAGCTGCTGCGCGGCCTCGCGGACCGTCGCCTCGACGAGGATCTCCCCGGGCCGCGACGCCCTGGCGAGGTGCGCGGCGGCGTTGACCACCTCGCCGAGCACCGTGTAGTCGAGCCGGCCGTACGCCTGAGATCCGACGCTGCCGGAGAGGACCTGCCCCGTGGAGAGCCCGATGCAGATCCCCTGCGTGTACGGCGAGCCCTCGCCGGCGCGGCGCGCCACCGCCGCCATCTGCGCGCGGACGGCCACGCACGCGCTGAGCGCCCGCGACAGGTGATCCGGCCCCTGGAACACCGTCATCACCGCGTCGCCGAGGAACTTGTCGACGACCCCCCCCTTGGCGACGAGCTCCGGGACGATCACCTCGAAGTTGGCCCGGAGCAGCCTCATGGCCTCGCCGGGGAGCCTCTCCCTGGTCACGGGCGTGAACTGGAAGATGTCGATGAACGCCACCGTGGCCATGACCGCCTCGCTCGCGAGCGCGATCGCGGGGCCCATCTCCCGGATCCGCTCGATCAACGCCGCGCTCGTGAACTGCCGGAGGATCTTGTTCTCCTCGTCCGAGCGGGCGTTCCTCCGCAGCTCCGCGACGTGCTTGATGGTCTTGTCGATTGTCGCCTCGAGATCGCCGCGCTGGATCGGCTTGAGCAGGAAATCGAACGCGCCCTGGTTCATCGCGCTCCGGATGTTCCCCATGTCGCCGTAGGCGGACATCATCACCGTCCTCGCAAAGGGGCTCACCTCGGGGACGCGTCCAAGGAAGGTGAGGCCATCCATCACGGGCATGTTGATGTCGGTGACGACGACGTCGATGTCGGGGTGGCGCCGGAGCTCGTCGAGGGCGTTCTCGCCGTTGTCAGCGAAGATGAACTCGTAGACCCCGTCGCGGATCTTCTGCCGGAAGAGCAGCTTCATCATGAGCGCCACGTCGGGCTCGTCGTCGACGATGAGGATCTTGGCGGGGCCCTGGCTGGCATCGATCACCGCAGCGAACGCCGCCACGAAATCCGCGGCCGACTGGAACCGCTGCGCCGGGTCCTTCGCCAGCGCGTGCTCGAAGAAGCCGTCGAAGCCGGGCAGCAGTCCGGGCACGACGCTCGACGGCGGCGGGAACGGATCGGTGCAGACGCTGATGAGCAGCTCCCCGATCCCGCTCGCCGCGAACGGGAGCCGGCCCGTGAGGGCCCTGTAGGTGATGACGCCGAGCGACCAGAGATCGCTCAGGTGATCCGGCACGACGGCGCGCACCTGCTCGGGGCTTATGTACGACGGCGTACCGACGACCCTGCCGAACGATCCCTGCTGATCGTCGTCCGACTCGAAGATCGTCCACACCACGCCGAAATCCAGGAGCTTCACGCACTCTCCTGGCTCCTTCCGCGCCAGGAAGACATTCGCCGGCTTGAGATCGCGGTGGATGATCCCCGCCGAGCTCGCCACCTGCAGGCCACTGGCGATCTGCCGGAGCAGGGCGAGCGTCGCCGACGGCGAGAGCTGCCGCTCCCGGGTGAGCCTGGCCTCGAGGTCCTCCCCTTCGAGCAGCTCCATGACGATGTACGGGCAATCTTCGTCGATACCGTAGTCGTGTATCTGGACGATGTGCTCGTTCTGGAGCCGAGCGATCGCCGTCGCCTCTCGCTCGAATCGGCGTCGCGCCGAGTCGGAGCTGACATGCTCGGGCGTCATCACCTTGAGCGCCACAGGACGCCGGAGCACCTGATCGAACGCCTCCCAGATGACGCCCATCCCGCCGCGTCCGATCTCTCGTCTCAGCGAGTACTTCCGCGCGATCGTGCGATTCAGCATGGTCGGCGCAATGTAGCGAGCTCCCAGCGCGCTTGCTCAGCTTCGAGGCGCGGGGGCCCGTCGACAGCAGCCCTGCATCAGCGAGGAGAGGGCCGCTTCACACCCAGGACCTTCATGCGGTAGGACAGCGTGCGCACCGGGATCCCCAGCCGCCGCGCGGCCTCGGTCCGGTTCCAGCCCGCGGTTTCGAGCATGTCCTGGAGCAGCTTGGCCTCATACTGCTGCACCTTCCCCCGGACCTGCCCGCCCTCGGAGGGCGCCTCCTTCGCGGCGGACGGCGTGCGGCCGAACACGGTCACGTCGGGCGGAGCGCGGCCGAGCTCCGCGTCCTTCCCCAGGTCCGAGGGGCGCTCGGGCTCGCCGCGCGCCGCCGCCGCGCGCACCCTCGGGGGCAGATCCTCGAGGCCGACGAGCGCGCCGGGCGTCACCACCACCGCGCGCTCGATCACGTTGCGCAGCTCGCGCACGTTGCCAGGCCACGCGTACGCGCAGAGCAGGGCGAGCGCGTCCGGGGTGATGCCCTCGACACGCCGTCCGTCGGCCGCGCTGGCCGCGCGCAAGAAATGCCGCGCGAGCGGCTCGATCTCGTCCTTTCGATCGCGCAGCGGCGGGATGTCGATGACGACGCCGCCCAGCCGATAATACAGATCGGCCCGGAACGCGCCCGACGCGGCCATCGCCTCGAGATCCCGGTGCGTCGCCGCGACGACGCGCACGTCGACCTCGATCTCGCGGCTCGATCCGACGCGGCTGAACGACCCCGACTCGAGCACGCGGAGCAGCGCGGCCTGGGCCGGCGGCGGCAGCTCGCCGATCTCGTCCAGGAACACCGTGCCGCCGTCGGCCTCCTCGAACACGCCCTTCTGCTGCTGCAGCGCGCCGGTGAACGCCCCGCGCTCGTGGCCGAACAAGGTGCTCTCCACGAGGTCCTTCGGGATCGCCCCGCAGTTGACGCGCACCACGCGCTGCCCCTTGCGCGGGCCGCCCTCGTGGATCATCCGCGCGACGACCTCCTTGCCGGTCCCCGTCTCGCCGTGAAGGATGACCGGGATGCGCGAGGCGCCCACGCGCCTCACCGTCTCGATGACCTCGCGCATCTGCCGGCCGGCGATGATCCCCCCTTCCTCCGGCTCCTCGCGCGCGAGCACCGAGGTCGCGGCCGGGCCGCACGCCACCGGGCGCTCGGGCGAGGCGTGGCGGGCAGCCTCGCGCGCGGCCGCGAAGACCTCGTCCGCGGTGCTTCCGGCGTCCGGGTAGAGGGCGAGGCCGACGAGGAGCCGGGCGTCGCTGCCCACGAAGGAGGCAGCGATGGCCTGCGCGGCGCGGCGCGCCTCCTCGGCGCCGGCCTCTGGCAGGAGCACATGGGCAGCGCAGGTGCCGTAGAGCGCCACACGATGGACGGGCTGAAGACAGGCGCGCACGGCGTTGATCCAGCCCTCTGCCGTGACCGCCGCGCTCATGCGCACGTGGAGCAGGGCGAACGGACGGCGAAAATGTCGGGCGCGCGTCAGCTCGTCCTCCACGCGGCGCAAGAGCTTCTCCTCTCCCTCGATATCGAGGGACTCGCCCCCGGCGCCGAACGCCTGCACCCGCAGCGCGACGCTGCCGAGCACGACCTCATCCCCTATCGCGATCCCGGCGCGGGAGACGCGGCGGCCGTCGAGGAACGTGCCGTTCTTGGATCCCAGGTCATCGACCCACACCCGCCCGCGCGAGAGGAGGAAGCGGGCGTGCTCCCGCGACAGGGTACGATCGTCGATGCAGAGCGAGGCAGGCGCGGCGCGCCCCAGGACAAGCGGCGTGTCGGGCGAGAGCAATCGTCTCTCCGTCTTTCCGGCGTGATGCCAGACGAGCGCGATGCCCAGCGCCGCGGTCTGCTGAATGGCAGAGATCGACCTCCCCGTCAGGGTCCAGGTCTTCGCCGCGTCGTCCTGCACCGACTTGCCTGACCGCATGCGCTCCGCCTCGCTGGTCTCTATATCAGGCTCCTTCGGGAGGTCCAAGCGCCACCGCGGGCCTCGCCGCTCACGAGTCTCAGCCGCGCCGCTGCTGCTCGTGTCGCCAGGTCGCAACAGGCGGTCGATCCGTCTCCATTTCCACTTCCATTGCGCGCAAGCATCCACCGGCGCGCCGGGTCATGCACGGTGAGCCAGGGACGGAGGGCTCTGGCCGGCTCACGTGCCACGTGCCGGGCGGAGCGACGATCTGGACCAAGGCCGCGGTCGCCGGAAGGACACCGCTGTTACCTTCGGCTCATCCTTGCCGGCAACCTCTTGCCGGGCAACTCGCGACGGCGATCTCTCGCGGGCAAGATCTTGCCGAGGCGGCCGTCGGCGGGCGCGCCGCGCCCCCGGAGACGCGCGGATGCCGCTCGCATTTGCCCGCTGACATGGAGGGCCTGGCGCTTCCGAGGAGAGCGCGCCCTGGTGGCACACAGGCTGCAAACAACCGAAACCAGAAGCTGACGGGCGGCGAACATCGCGACCCAAGACATCCACCAGACAGCCCACTCCAGGAGCCGACCATGAACACGAAACACATCCTCTCCGGACTCTTCACCTCCAGCGCGCTCGGCATCATGCTCATCGCGGGTTGCAGCGTGCCGATGGAAGAAGGCGACTCCGAGCAGGCGTTCTCCGACGAGGAGACCGTCGAGGAGGCGTCGCAGGCGCTCGGCCCCGCGTGCGTCGCCAAGAACCTCGCGCTGGAGGCCGGGCCCATCTGGAGCACCAGCGACGCCCAGACCAAGTGCCCGAACGTCTGCAATCCCCAGAACATGAACTGGAACGGGCAGTGGTGGACCACCGTTCCGGGCGCGATGTCGGTCTGCGAATGCAGCCCGCGCCCCGCCGCCGTCGTGCAGGCCGGCCCCATCTGGAGCAACACCCACGCTCAGACGCAGTGTCCGAACACCTGCGCCGCGTACAGCAGCGCGACGAAGTGGAACGGGCAATGGTGGACGACCGTCCCGGGCCAGATGTCCGTCTGCGAGTGCGCGTTCACCCCGCCGGCCACGGTGTCGCTCGAGGCCGGGCCCATCTGGAGCAGCGCCGACGCCCCCAGCAAGTGCCCGGCCGCCTGCGGCACGAGCCGCGCCTGGAACGGGCAGTGGAGCACGACCGTCGCGGGCCAGATGTCCGTCTGCGGATGCGCTTGCACGCCCTGACGTCACGGCGACCCGCTCGTGAGCGCGCTGGCGCAACCGGGTCGCGGCGCTGACGCATCCCCTCGAACTCTTCGGAAAGTTCACAGGGAGGCAGGGAGACGGGGAGGAAATCCTCAAATACTCCCTGTCTCCTCGCCTCCCTGTTCAATTTCTCCGCTGAAAAGGGCTGCAAACCAAGGGGATTCCTTAGGTCCCGGCGAGCCCACCGCGCTCACCTCCGGGTCACGCGGGCCTCCAGGTCGCGCACCCGCGCCTCGAGCTCGCGGACCCGCGCCTCGGCGGCGGCGCGGGCGCGCTGCTCCGCGGCGCGGGCGCGCTGCTCCAGGGCGCGCGCCTCGCCCTCGGCGCGGAGGGCCTCCTCCTCGGCAGGCACGAGATCCGTCGCGCGGGAGCTCCGCGCGACGCGCAACGTCGGGTGCGGGCCGTCCTTCAACACGACGAGGTGCGCGTCGAGCGCCTCGATCCAGACGGGATCGCCGCTGCCGTGGACCCGCAGGTAGGTGCCGTCCGCGTCCCGCCGGTACAGCTGGAGAGGCACCCGCTCCTCCGCGAGCGGCGCGCGGGCGGCAGCCGCCTCGGGATCGAAGAGCAGGAGCTCGGGACAGCCGAGCTGCCAGTACTTCGCCGGCGCATCCTCGTAGATACGGCGCCAGTCGCCCGCGACCACCTCCAGCGCGAACCGCGGCGGACGATGGCCCGGCAGCCAGGTCTGCCACTGCCGCGGGATGGGCGGCAACGGGCGATGATCGAGGACGTAGAGGTCCGGCAGGACGCGCACGAGCGGCTCGCCCCGCACCCACGCGAAGAGATGCCCGGTACCAGCGTACAAGTCGGCCCAGCCACGCTCGCGCGCGAGCTGCGCGATCACCGACAGCAGCAGGCGGACGACCTCGGACCGCTCGGCCTTGTCAGGACGCTCCGCGTCATCGGGCAGATACCAGCCGGACCAGTCGATCGCGGCGCCGGCCTCTTCCGGCGAGAGATCGCGGAGCACGAGCGCGCGGGGAGAACGCCGAGGGGTAAGGGGGAACCCGATGCGATTCGGCGATGCCACGCGAGGAAACTAGCACCCCGACAGGCCCCGCGGGGCAGCAGAGACAACGGACGCAACCGCGGCGACAAAGCCACGCGACGCGCCCCTGCCGGACGCTTGACAGGGACAAGGGGCCATGCCCTCCCCCCCGCTCGAACCTTTCTTCACATCGCCAGCGGCGGCGACGGCGGCAGCCTCGCGCAGAGCGATCTCACGATCCGCGGATGGTGCACCACGGGGCCCGGCGCGAGGATCGCCCCCGCCCAGGGTTCGCCCGGCGGCTCGGACGCCATGAACCTTGGTCTGGCTCGGGCCACCCAAGATGTCACCCGCGCATTTCTCCGTCGGAGACCGGGGCTTCATCACCTCCCATGGCCGAGACAAGGGCAGCATCCGAGATCGCCAGTCGCACGGATCCTCGATAGCTGGCCTCATGGGTCGCCCGAGGCCACCACCGTCGACGGCAAGACCTCGTCTGATTGGCATTCATAGCGGAGGTTTGAACAGGGAGACGGGGAGACGGGGAGACGGGGAGATCCATGGATTGTTCTCCCCGTCTCCTCGCCTCCCTGTTTCATTCTCTCGAAAGCTCGAAGGACGGCCCAGAGCGCTCCCCCCACAAGGTGTGCTGTCCGGTTCCCATGAACGTCGGCACCATCCCGCACCGACGTAAATCAACAGTGTTACCACCCGGCTTGGCACACGTGTGCCAAGCGGCCTGCAGGCAGTGCTTGCATGTCGTGCTCTCGGCGGCGCTGCCCGAGCGGCGCGCGGGCGAAGCGCGGTGAATCGAGCGAGCGGGCGGCTGGCGCGGGCCTTGCGAACGCATCAGGCACCATGCGAACCCATCGTACCCATTCTTCTCTCTGGCTCCTCCTGGCAACAGGCCTCCTCGCCGCCGGATGCGAGACGGCGTCCGCGCCCGTTGATTCGGTCGGCTCTCAGCGGGCGGCGCTCCACCGGGCTCAGTCCTGCGAGGACCTCGAAGCGCTGCTGAAGCAGGACGCGCTCGCCAAGATGAACGCCCAGATCGACGCCACGATCGCGAGCTACTCGGCGTACGGCTACCCCCGCGGCGCCGCCGTCGGCGGCGTCGACAACGGCAGCGTCGGCGTCCCCGGAGGGGCCCAGGATCCCACGGACACGCCCGCCCCGGTGCCGCCCACAGCAGGCGACGGGGATACCGGCCAGGAGACCTCGGGGGAAGACAGCGGCAGCGGCGCCGACCCTGCCCACTCCGAGACGAACACCCAGGTCGCCGGCGTCGATGAGGCGGATATCATCAAGACCGACGGCAACAACATCTACGTGCTCCACGGCCAGAGCTTCTACACCCTGACGGCGCGGCCGGCGTCGTCGCTCGCGGTGGGCAGCTCGCTCGCGATCGAGGGGTCGCCCCTCGAGATGTTCGTGGAAGGCGACAAGGTCGTCGTCTATTCGTCGGTCAACGGGGCCGCGATCTACGAGCAGGCGGGCGTCACGCCGCGGCCGGGGTATTACGACTACCTGCTCATCGACACCATGATCGGCGGCGGCGGCGTCGCGCCGACGCCTGGAAACCCCAGCGCGCCGAGCGGCGCGCCGGGGACCCCCGCCGACGGCGGAGACGCGAAGCCGCTGCCGCCGGACGACGCCGAGCCGCCGTCCGGCGGTGATACGCCGTCGGAGGACGACGCGCCCCCCGACGCCGAGGAGCCGTCCGGCGGCGAAGCGCCGGCGCCCCCGCCTCCGGACGGCGGCGGGGCCGATGAGCCGCCGCCGCCCGACCCGGGCGTCGACGTGCCCGGCTCGGGCGGCGTCTGGGCGCCGCTCACGAAGATCACCGTCCTGAGCCTCGCCGGCGGCGCCCCCAGCGTGGTCAAGGAGGTCTACTTCGAGGGAAACTACAGCTCGGCGCGGCGCACCGGCCCGAACGTGCGCACGGTGCTGACCGGCGGCGCCCACGGCCCCGCGCTCCACTACTGGCCCTCGGGCCTGACCGAGTACCCCGAGACCGCCGAGGCGTGGACCGCGGCGTTCGAGCAGCTCCGCACCGAGAACGCGGCGATCATCGAGGACGCCGCGCTCTCGACGTGGCTGCCGTACCGCTTCGAGAAGCAGGGAGAGGCGGTCACGCTGCTCGACGCGAGCTGCTCGGACTTCTATGTTCCGGAGGCCGGCACGACGTCGTACGGCCTGACGCAGATCGAGTCGATCGACCTCGCCGACCTCGCCGCGGCGCCGGAGTCGACCTCGATCGTCGGCGCGACCGACACCGTGTACGCGAGCCACGACGCCCTCTACGTCGCCGCGCGCTCCTGGCAGGAGCAGGCGGCGCCCGGCGAGATCTTCGTCGGCACGTACCTCACCCACCTGCACAAGTTCGATCTGATCGCCGACCCGAGCCAGCCCGGGTACGTCGCGTCAGGCTCGGTGCCCGGCCACATCATCAACCAGTTCTCGCTCGATGAGCACAACGGCAAGCTCCGCGTCTCGACGACCTCGCAAGAGCCGGCGGAGGCGGAGCCCAGGTGGACGACCAGCAACAACGTGTTCGTCCTCGAGGCGCAAGGGACCGATCTCGCGCAGATCGGCGCCGTCACCGATCTCGCCCCCGGCGAGACCATCCAGTCGACCCGGTTCGTCGGGGATCGCGGCTATGTCGTGACGTTCCGCCGGGTCGATCCGCTGTTCGTGATCGATCTCGCGGACCCGGCGTCCCCCTCCGTCGCGGGTGAGCTCAAGATCCCCGGATTCAGCGAGTACATGCACCCGCTCGACGACGGTCACCTCCTGACGATCGGCAGGGATGGCGAGGAGGACGGCACGGTGACCGGCCTTGCTCTCCAGATCTTCGACGTCACGAACGCGTCCGAGCCCACGCTCCTGCACAAGGAGGCGCTCGACGGGGCGGAGTACATGCACTCCGAGGCCGAGTACAACCACAAGGCGTTCACGTACTACGGCGCGCTCGGCGTGCTCGCCTTCCCGCTCGTGAGCTTCGACGGGCAGACCGGCGCGATGACGAGCACGCTGGAGCTCTTCAACGTCGATATCGAGGACGGGTTCAGCCGGCTCGGCGCTGTCGACCACAGCGGCTTCTTCAGCAGCGTGCCGTCGGGGTGCTACTACGGCGGGGCCGCCGTGCAGCGCGGCCTGTTCATCGAGGACTACGTCTACTCGTACTCCCAGGGCGGCGTGCTCGTGAACGCGCTCGACGACCTCGCGACGCCGGTGGCGTCGCTGCCCCTGCCCACCCCGGACTCGGTCGGGTACGCGTGCGCCGGCGTCGACGGCGGCGTCACGGAGCCCGCGCCGGCGCCCGAGCCGGCTCCCACGCCCGAGGAGTAGCGCCAACCAGGCCGCGATCGGCCGCAGCGCCGCCGCCCCGTCCGGGCCGGCGGCGCTGCGCCGCTCAGGCGCCCGGCCGCGCCGCCTCCCACGGGTGATCCGGGTAGAACTCCTTCATGAGCCGCGCGGTGTACGCGGTGAGGTTCGCGAACCCCTCGGCCCTGCGCCGCAGCGGCGAGTCGAAGAACGGCGTGAGCAGGCCCGCCAGCGCCGCGAAGGCCGTCGCGTCGACGCCCGCCGGGCGCGCTCCGAAGAGGTACGGCTTGTCCCCGAGCAGCACGGAGAGCGCGGCAAGCGAGCGCGCGCCGAGCTCGGCGACCTCGTCGTTCGCGTGGCGCGCGGGGCCGACCGCGCGGAGCGCCTCGCGGACGCGCGCGACGAGCTCCTCGCGCAGCTTCGGGCGCGCCTCCTCCGGCGCGCCGTTGACGAAATTCGCCGGGCCCTTCGCGAAGTTCTCCGGGATGAGCCAGCGGGAGTGCACCATGGTCGGCGTGAGGCTGTTCTCGATCATGCGCTCGATGGCCCACGCCTCGGCGCGCTGCCGGGCGTCGAGGCCCGCGTCGAGATCCTTGCCGTGCTTCTTCTCGAGGTGCTCGCGGATGAAGTGCGAGTCGGCGATGCGCGCGCCTCCCTCGTCGATGAAGGGGAGCTGCCCCTTCGGCGACTGATCGGGCCGCGCGCGCTCCTTCGTGTAGGGCAGGCCCAGCAGCTTGAGCTGGACCTCGGTCTTGGTGACGTACGGGCTGGCGTCGGGCAGGCCGAACATGGGGCCGAAGCTGTGGAGCGTGATCATGTGCAATCTCCGAGCGGTTGTGGGTGCGCCGTGGACAGCGCTTGATGTAGCCCCGCCCTGCTGACAACCTGGTGTCAGCATCCCCGTGCGACGCGCCGATCGCCTGTTCCAGATCCTGCAGATCCTGCGCCGGCAGCGGGCGCCCATCACGGCGGCGGCGCTCGCCGAGGAGCTCGAGACGTCGAAGCGCACCGTGTACCGCGACATCGCGGACCTCCTGGCCCAGCGCGTCCCGATCCGCGGCGAGGCCGGCACGGGGTACGTGCTCGATCGCGGCTTCGACATGCCGCCGCTGATGCTGACGCCCGACGAGATCGAGGTCGCGGTCCTCGGCGCGCAGTGGGTCGCCCAGCGCGGGGACGTCGCCCTGCAGCGGGCGGCGAAGGACCTCATCGCGAAGATCGCCGCGGCGGTCCCCGAGCGGCTGCGGCCCTTCGTGTTCGAGCCGGCGACGGGCGCGCCGGTCGGGGGGGTCCAGGCGCCCGACACGCTCAACCTGGCCGAGGTGCGGGCGTCGATCCGCGCCGGCACGAAGATCGCGCTTCGCTACCGCGACGAGACGGGGAGCGAGAGCGAGCGCGTCGTGTGGCCCGTGATCGTGGGCTATCTCGAGTCGACGCGGCTCCTCGCGGCGTGGTGCGAGCTCCGCCAGGACTTCCGCCACTTCCGCACGGACCGCGTGACCGGCGCAAGGTTCCTCGACGAGCGCTACGCCGAGAAGCCGAGCGCCCTCCGCGCGCGGTGGCTCGCGCACATGCGCGCGCGTGGCAAGCTGTCGGAGCGCGCGGGCGCGACCTCGACCAGGGCGCGCTAGCTCCGCGTGTCAGCGATCCCGCAGAGAAACCGGTCGATGACGAGCGATGGCCGGAAGCAGCAGCCACTCCACAGCCTGCGGGCGCAAGGCATCATAGTCCCGGGCGATGAGGCGCGCCTCGAGCTCTTGCGGGAGGTCGCCGGGCGCCTGACGCAGCCTGCAGAGCCGTGGTGGTCCGCTCCGCACGCGCACTCGTCTTGCACCGGGCGCGCCGCACGCCTCCACCGTGGCAAAGGTAGTCGCGCAGTGGTCGCCGAGGCAATGGCATCACGCCGCCGCAACCGGTCGCGCGCCCGCGCTCCCTAACCGCGGCTGTAGTGCTAGGGCGAAGCGCGATCCACCGGCAGGTTATGATTCTCACGAGCGAAGTAGACGACGCTCGCGGTGCCCCCTTCGGGGTAGATGAACGCGTTGGAGCGACGGGGAATCATCTCGCTCACGCCCAAGGTGAAGCTCCGCTGCGCTTCACCCGTCTTGTGGCTGACGCCGATGCGACACAGGGTGCTCTTGCACTCGATCACCTTGAGAGAGGTGTCCATCGACGGATGAGCATCGAGGTGCGCCTTCACCCGGTTCGACATCGTCGCCGACCACTCGGCGTCCAGCCCTTCTTCACGGAGGACGGTATCGAAGGCTCGAACGAACGCGGCGTCTCGTTCAGCTGGCTCCAGGTGTTCTAGCCGCGCGAGGCCCGAAGGGCCGATCGCGATCAAGCCGCGCGAGACGCTCCACCATCCGGCGATCCCCAGCAACACGCCGCAGCCGGCGATCACGCCTGCCGTTCGCAACTTCATCACTGCTCGATCCCGCGAAGGCCACGGATCTCCGACTGCCCGCCCCCCTCGAACTTCGCGGCCGGCAGCCTGCAAATCGCGAAGGCGCCGTCAAACGACCCCGAGTGCCCCGGAACGGCCAGATCGAGCCCGAACACCCCGGTGTTTGCGTCGCCCGTGCACTCGTAGCTGCTCAGGAACGAGACGCCGGTAGATGCGTTGGTATGCCCCGCCCAGCAGCACACTTCGTCCGTGTCGGTTCCATCTCCAACGAACACCTTGACGGCCATCGTCCCCAGCGGACCGAAACCGCCGCGATCGATCGGGCAGTAAAAGTATCCATGTGAGGTGTGATCGAGGTTCACGAGCGCCTGGGTGTGCGAGTAGGTCCAGAGAGGCGCGCTGGGACCCGCGTGACAGGCAAATCCCACGTTAAACTGGTTGTCCGCCACCGCAGTGAGCGCAGTGCACAGAGTGACGACGACCGCGGCAACAGCAGCAGCAACACGCTTTTTCATGCAGCAAACCTTCCTTTCAAGGATGGACATAGACAGTACACACACGTGCCGCGCATCACAAATTCCTGAACACCAAATCTTCGCGCATCATGGGAAACCCGGTCAGGCTGGCTCCCTGGTCACAGGACACGACCGCGATCTGCGCCAGCTCCTCGCCGCGCAGGGTCTCCTTGAGCACAAGCGCGTCCGCGACCGCCGCGAGGCCCTCGCGGCGATCGACGAGCAGCTGCTTGGCCTTCAGGTACACCTCGCCGAGCCGGTCCCTCACGTCCTCGTCGACCTCGCGCGCGGTCTCCTCGCTGCGCGTGCGCTCCTCCTGAAGCACGCCGAGCATGGGGGCGCCGATGGCGCGCGCGAGCGCGGACAGCCCGAGGCGCCGGCTCATCCGGAGGCGGGTCACCATCTCGCGGACGAGCGCCGTGGCGCGCCCGAGATCGTCGTGCGCGCCGCTCGACACCTGCCCCAGCGAATCTCTGAAGGAAATTCACGGCCCGTGCTGGGCGCCGCTCGTCACCGCCGCTTGCTCCTGGATCCGCGCGCTCCCCTCGATGAAGATCCTCCACATCGCCTTCGACCTCCGCGCGAATGCAGCTAGGCGCCGGATCTCGAATGGCAGCGAAATCACCCATTGTCTCACCGGTACCGCTGGCAGGACCCGATCCACGAGGTGCGCCGCCGTGACAACTTTCGCCTGTTTTGCCGCCGGGGGTATGACGCCTCCGAGCGCCGCGCCCACGACGATCCGGCTCAACAGGTCGACGTGCATGGTGTCCATGTGTGCTTGCACCTCCCCAGGGTGGCCGAGGCTTGCGGCGCGCGTGCGCCCGCGCGCGTCCTCGCCGGACGCGTCCCCGTACACCGTACATAGAGCTCGCCGCCCCGCAGGGGGAGACGAGGCCGCCGGGCGGCCTCGCCGGCGGTCACCGCCGCTGGAGCCGGGCGTCCGACGCGGCCGCGCGCGGCTGCGACACCGAATCGTTCGCCGGCGACGCCGGCTCGTCCCCGCCTCCGGGCCGCGATGCGGCGGGGACGGGATCCCCGATGTCGTCGAGCTCGCGGTCGCGCTCGCCCTTCTCGGTGCGGAACGCGTCGCGCTCCTCGGCGGGGAGCTCCCGCAGGCGCATCGCGAGCAGCGTCTCCGCGTCGAAGTAGACGCCGTTGCGGCTCGCACTGAAGTGCAGGTGCGGCCCCGTCGAGCGCCCGGTCGACCCCACGTAGCCGACGAGCTGATGGGTCGCCACGTGGTCCCCGCGCTTCAGGCCGCCGCGAACCTCGAGAGGTGCGCGTAGCCTGTCTCGACGCCGTTGTCGTGCCGGATCGGATCGCTGCGCCCCTCATCATCCGCTGTCAGCCCCGCACAGCGCCGCGAGGCGGCGCTCGTCCTCGGGTCCGCCCGCCGCGCGCGCCGTGTAGTAGACGAGCTGCTGGCGGCTCGACGTCGTCGAGGCGAGCGTGTGCCACTCGAGCACGAGCGGCCCGGCGCCGTCGGCGTCGCGGCCACCCGCGCCCTCGGCCTCGGCGCGGAAGGCCTTCGTGCCGCTCACCTTGGCGCGGACCTCGTGGCGCGCCCAGATCGCCCGGAACGCCTCGCTCGTCTCGAGCAGCTCGGCGACGAGCGCGTCGAACTCCGGATCTCCGACGTGAGAGCTCGCGCTGAAGCGGAAGGCGGCCACGACCTCCCGCTCGATCACGCCGATCTCCGCGTAGCGCGCGCGGTAGGCCGCATGGCGGAAGGTCATCCAGAGCAGGTTGCGCCTTCGCGGGGAGACGTCGCCGAAGTCGACGAGCAGGCGGCGCGCGGCGCCGTTCCACGCGAGCACGTCGAACCGGGGGCTGAAGACGAGCGCCGGGACGCGCATCGCCTCGAGCGCGCGCGCCATCGCCGGCTCGGCCCTCTCCTGGCGCGCCGCGGCCCGCGCGGGCTCGGGCCGCGCCAGGTAGAACAGGTGACCTCGCTCGTCGTCGTCGAGCTTCAGCACGCGCGCGATCGCCTCGAGCGTCTCGCGCGACGGGTTCACGTCACGCCCCTGCTCGAGCCGGGTGTACCAGTCGACGCTGAGCCCGGCGAGCTGCGCGATCTCCTCGCGCCTGAGGCCCGGCGTGCGCCGCCGCTTCCCCGCGAACGCGCCGCCCGCGATCGGCGCCGCGCGCATCCGCCTCCCTCGGAGGAAATCCGCCTGTCGCTCACGATCACGCGCGCCCCGGGCACGCACCGAAAGATGCGCTGTTCGCGCGCCTCCATCCAGGGATTGCCAATCCTAGGTTCGCGGCACGTCTGCCTAACCCGGACGCGGAGCTCCAGATTGCGGGCACCCCCGACCGGGGACCCAACCAGGAGCTGGCACCATGTCTCAACATCTTCCTCTCGCAGGTCGCATCGCCGTCGTCACCGGGGCCTCCAGCGGCATCGGTGAGGCCACCGCGCGCAAGCTCGCAGCGCAGGGCGCCGCCGTCGCCCTCCTCGCGCGTCGCAAGGACCGCCTCGATTCGCTGGCCGAGGGCATCCGCGCCGCGGGCGGGCGCGCGCTCGCGCTCGCCGTCGACGCCAGGGACAGGACCGCCGTCGCCGGCGCCGCGCGATCGATCGCCGCCGAGCTCGGCCCCGTCGACCTCGTGATCAACAACGCCGGCGTCATGTTGCCGTCCGGCGTCGAGGAGCACCGGATCGCCGATTTCGAGCAAATGATCGAGGTCAACCTCACCGGCGCGATGCGGGTCGTCGACGCGTTCGTCGATCCGCTGGTCGCGGCCGCGAAGCGGGGCGGCCCGTCGGACCTCATCAACATCTCGTCGATCGCCGCGCACGGCGTCTTTCCGACGTTCGCCGTGTACTGCGCCACCAAGGCCGCCGTCACCCACCTCTCGCGCAACCTGCGCGCCGAGCTCGGACCCAAGCACGTCCGCGTCTCGGTCATCGAGCCCGGGTTCGTCAACACGGAGCTCCAGAGCCACATGACCGACGAGGCCGCCAAGGCGTGGATCGCCGAGGCGAGGCAGCAGATCACGTGGCTCACGGCGGACGACCTGGCGAGCACCATCGCCTTCACGGCCGCCCTCCCGCGGCACGTCAACCTGGCGCACGTCACCATCATGCCGACCCAGCAGGTGTGACCGGCGCCTCCTCGCGACCGGAGACGCTCGCGGCGCAGTGACGCGCGCCATCCGTTACCCGTGATCCAGCTGCTCCAGCTCGCGCACGCGCGCCTCCAGCTCGCGCACGCGCGCCTCGGCCGCCTCCCTCGCGCGCGCCTCGATCGCCGCGGCTTCCTCCTGGGTGGGCACGAGCTCGCCCTTGCCGCCGGAGCGCGTGAGGCGGAGCCGGGACTCGGCCCCGCTGCCGATCACGCAGAGCCAGCTGTCGAGCGCGGGGCTCCACACGCGCCCGGCGCCCGCGTACACGCGCACATACGCGCCGTCGGGGTCGCGCCGGTAGGCCTGGAGCGCCACGCGCCCCGCCGGCGGCCGGTGCGTGGCGGCCAGCGGATCGAAGATCGCGAGCTCCGGGCAGCCGAGCTGGCAGTACTTGAGCGGGACGTCCTCGTAGGCCTTCTGCCAGTCGGTCGCCACGATCTCCAGGGCGAAGCGCGGGGGCCGGTGTCCGGGCAGCCAGGTCTGCCACTGCTTGGGCAGCGGCGGCGCGGGCCGGTGATCGAGGAGGTAGACGTCCGGCGAGACGCGCACGAGCGGCTCCTCGCGCACCCAGGCGAAGAACCGATCCGTGCCGGCGTGGTGGTCGGTCCAGCCGCGCTCGCGCGCGAGCTGCGCGATCGAGGAGAGGAGCAGGCGGGAGATCTCGTCGTGCTCGCCCCACGCGCCGATGCCGTCCGCGTCGTCCAGGTACCAGTCCGACCAGTCGATGGTCGCGCGGAGCTCCTCGGGCTCCGGGTCGCGGACGACGAGCGCTCGCGGCAGGCGCGTCGCAGGGGGAGCGGCTCCGGAACGGGCAGGCAGCACGAGCCCGCACGGTAGCACCCCGAGCGGAGCGGCGGGAGCCACAGGCGGGCGCGACCGCGCGCGGCAGTGGGCCGTTGCGCGCCGTAGGGCGGAGCCGGAGGGGGCGGCGCGGCGCTGCGGGCGGCTGTCGCGAGCGCGCTCCAGCGGACCGCGCGCCGCGTCGCCGGGGCGCCGTGGGGCTCCCGATCCGGCGCGCCGGCGCCATGTCGGCGGCATGCGTTCTCTCGGGGGAGTGCTCTTCGACGTGGATGGGGTGGTTGTCGACTCGCCGCATGAGCGCGCCTGGCAGGAGGCGCTCGAGGCGCTGATGGCGAGCGAGTGGCGCGCGATCGCGCCCGAGACACGCTACGCGCCCGAGCGGTTCACGACGGCCGTCTACCAGAGCGAGGTCGCCGGCAAGGCGCGCGAGAGCGGCGCGCGCGCGGCGCTCGACTACTTCGGCGTGCCCGACGCGGCGGAGCGCGCCGGGGTCTACGCCGAGCGCAAGCAGGAGGTGCTGCTCCGGAAGATCGCGGCGGGGAAGTTCGTCGTGTTCCCTGACGCGACGCGGCTGATCCTGGAGCTCAAGGCGCGCGGCGTGCTCCTCGCGGCGGCGTCGTCGTCCAGGAACGCGAGCGAGCTCCTCCGCCGGATCCGCGTCGACGCCTTCGTCGAGCACCAGAACCCCCGCCGCGCGCCGGTCTCCCTGGGCGCGACGCTGCTGGATCTGTTCGACGCCGACCTCTGCGGCGCCGTCGTGGCGCGCGGAAAGCCGGCGCCGGACCTGTTCCTGGCCGCCGCGCGCGCGCTCCACGTCCCGCCGCCGCGCTGCCTCGTGATCGAGGACGCCCCCTCGGGGGTGCAGGCCGCGAAGGCGGCCGGGATGACCTCGATCGGCGTGGCGCGGCTCGCCGACGAGGCGCTGCTGGCCGCCGCGGGGGCGGATCGCGTCGTGACGACGCTCGATCAGCTCGATCCGGACGCGCTGGTCGACGGGCGGATCGCGGCGCGCGCGGCGTGAGGAGGGCGCGGCGGCGCGAGGAGTGTGCACGTCGCCGGACGTCGTGGGGCCACCTTGCACAGACAGCGTCCCTTGGCCCTCGCTCGGGTGCCGCTTGAAGCCACACTTGATCGAGCGAGTGATCTGGTCACAATGGTCATATGCGCAAGGCGTCGCTCGCGGAAGCCAAAGCTCACCTTTCCGCCCTGGTGGACGAAGCCGAGCACCACAACAAGCGCACGTTGATCCTGCGGCATGGCAAGCCGGTTGCTGCGATCGTGCCGCTCGATGTGGCCGTCCCTTCGACGCCTCGCCTATCAAAGGAGGAGATCGAGAGGCTGTTCGCGGCGCTGGGCTCGACGGCACCGCGGGAGAGCGCGGTGGAAGATTTGCTTGCGGGGCGACGATGAAGATCGTTCTCGACGCTTCGGTCGCGGTCGCCGCTGCGCGGCCGAACGAGCCTTCCCATGCCGCGTCGCGGGCCCGAGTCGCGCGTGTCCTCGCGGGCGACGACGAGCTCGTCGTTCCAGCGATCTTTCCGATCGAGGTCGGCGCATCGCTGGCGCGCGTCGGTGAGCCGATGACGGCCGTGCGCGACTATGTTGACGCGCTGATGTCCGTCGCGATCGACGTCGCTACCATAGGCCCCTTGCGCGCACGACGGATCCGAGACGTGGCCATGGCGTCGAGGCTTCGAGCAGCCGACGCTGTATACGTCTGGCTCGCAGCCCAGGAAGCGGCGCCCCTGTGCACGCTCGACAGGGAGATGGTGGAGCGAAGCGGCGCCTTCTGCCGGGTTATCCCGCCCTGACCTCCTCGCCCGCCCGACGAAGCGGCAGCGCCTGCCGGCGCAATCCCCCGTAGGGAGCCGCCCCCTCAGCCGCCCTGCTTGCGGACGATCGCCAGGCTCCAGATCTCCCCGGCGCTCGTCCCGACCCACAGCGTCGGCGACCCCTTGCCCGCGACCGCGAGCACCGCCGGCTCGCCGCGGGCGCCGAGCGTGACGCTCGCCGTCGGCGCGAGCGGCGCGCCGGAGGCGGCCTCGATGGCGGCGCCGTCGAACAGCGCGACGCGGCCGTCCGCGAAGGCGGCGAAGAGGCTCGACTCGAGGACGGCGACGTCGGCGACGGGATCGGCGAACGTGAGCATTTTGGCCGCGAGCTTGCCGGACGACCTCACGACCGCGCAGAGCGCGCTCGCGCCGCGCTTGTACACCGCCGTCAGCTTCAAGCCGCCGCGCACGCGATCGAGGTTCTGGGCCGCGCGCGGCAGCGAGGCGCGGAGCGTCGGGCCCGGCTCGGGCGTCGCGCCGGGGTGGACGCGGAGCTCGCCGCCCTCCCCCGCCCCGTCCATCACCACGTGCGCCTCGGTCTCGGTCAGGTCGAACGCCCGCGCGGAGCCGCGCACGGCGAAGGTGCGGCCGTTCACCTCGGTCTTGTCGAGCTTGAGCTCCGTCGCGCTGCCGTCCCAGCCGAGCGCGAGCGCCGTCTCGCCCGACGGCCGCGTGGCGAGCTGCCGCGCGTCCCGGCCGACCTGATCGAGCTTCGGGCCGTGCGTGATGCCGAGCAGCGCCCACACCGCGTCGTCGCCGCTCCGCACCACGGCGACGTCCTTCGACAGGAGCGCCACGTCATGCGCCGAGGACAGCGACAGGTTCGTCGTCTTCGCGCCGGAGCCGCCGACCGGGCAGACGCCGAGGCGCACCGGATCGGTCGAGATCATCGCGACGAGCCCGGGGCTCGCGAGGACCGCGGCGCCTCGGATCTCCGCGTCCAGGCCGTGCACCTTGCGGGGGGAGCTCAGATTGCTGAAGGGCATGGCCGGCTAGGATACCGGTTCTCGCGCGGCGCGGTCAGCCCTTGATGAGCGAGCGGACGTCGATGTCGAGGTTCTCGGTCTCCGCGACCGCATCCATCGCCTTGCGGAGCTGGGTGACGGTCACCCCGGCGGGGACGTCGACGCGGGCCTCCATCCGGAAGAGCTGCGAGCCGGTGACGGGCGCCTCGTAGGCCGAGGTCTCGAGCGAGACGATGTTGACGCCGACGCCGTGGAGCGCGCGCGACACCGCGCGCACGATGCCCTCGTGATCGAGCGCGTCGACGGAGATGACGCAGGGGATGGTCGCCGCGCGCCGGTGCGACTCGGGGCTCTTGGTCCTGCGGCTCTGCACCGTGAGCCCCGTGGCCCGGGTGAGCGACTCCGTCTCGCGCTCGACCGCCTCGATCGCGCCGGGGGGCCCCGACGCGAGCAGGAGGATGCCGAACTCGCCGCCGAGCACCGCCATCCGGCTGTCCTCCACGTTGGCGCCGCGCTCCGTCAGGTAGTGGGTCACCTCCGCGACGATGCCCGTCCGATCAGGGCCTAGGCAGGAGAGGACCAGGAAGACTTCAGGCGCGGGCGTCGTCGTCATGCGGCGCATCTTAGTCCGATCCGCGCAGCCAGCGCACCTCGCCGCGGGCGCACGGCTGCACGTGCACAGCCCGGACGTCGAGCGCCCGGGCAACGCCGTCCGTGTCCTCCGGCCGAGCTCCCCCGAGAGCGGCGGGATCGAGCGCCGCGCGCGCCTGCCGCCGGCGACGAGGCGCTTGTCTCCGGCGGGCCAGTGGGCGAGAGACGGCCATCCCCATGCTGTACGAACGCGACAACATCCATCGACTCACGCCCTACACGCCCGGCGAGCAGCCGCAGCGGGCCGACGTGGTCAAGCTCAACACGAACGAGAACCCGTACCCGCCCCCGGCCGCCGTGCTCGAGGCGATCCGGGACGTCTCGGCCGATCAGCTCCGCCGGTACCCGCCGCCCCGGGCGCAGCAGTTCCGCGAGACCGCTGCGCGGCTCCATGGCCTGTCGCCCGAGCAGGTGATCGCCACGAACGGCGGCGACGAGCTGCTTCGCATGGCCATGACGGTGTTCTGCGAGCCCGGCGGCCGCGGCATCGGCGAGACGTACCCCACCTACTCGCTCTACGACGTGCTCGCGGAGATCCACGGCACGACGATCACCCAGGTCCCCCTCGCGGAGGACTGGTCGGTCCCGGAGGATTTCGCGCAGCGCCTGAACGAGCACGGCTGCCGGCTCGCGCTCCTCGTCAACCCGCACGCGCCGTCGGGGCGGCAGGAGCCGCTCGACAAGCTCGAGCGCGTCGCGCGGGCGTTCCGCGGCGTGCTCCTCATCGACGAGGCGTACGTCGACTTCGCGGAGTTCGACGCGACGCCGCTGCTCGACCCGGCGCGGGGGCTCGACAACGTGCTTCTGCTGCGGACCCTGAGCAAGGGGTACTCGCTCGCGGGGCTCAGGTTCGGGTACGGGCTCGGGCACCCGCGGCTCATCGAGACGCTCGACAAGGCCCGCGACAGCTACAACACCGATATCCTCTCGCAGGCCGCGGCCACCGCGGCGCTGTCCGCGCGGGACGAGGCGAGGAAGAGCTGGGAGAAGGTGATCGCCGAGCGCGCCCGGCTCACGGGGGCGCTCCGGCAGAGGGGGTTCACGGTGGCGCCGAGCCAGAGCAACTTCGTCCTGGCGAGTCCGCCGGGAGGAGGGCTGTCGGCGCAGGCGATGTACCGGGCGCTCTACGATCGCGCGATCTTCGTGCGCTACTGGGACGCGCCGCGCATCCAGGACAGGCTGCGGATCACGGTGGGCACGCCGGAGCAGAGCGACGCGCTGCTTGGCGCGATCGACGAGCTGTCGCGCGCCGCCGGGGCCGCGAGCGCGTCATGAGCTGAGCCGCCGTGGCGGATGGGGCTATGCGCCCTCGCGCGCCGTCCGCTTCGTGCGCATGTGTACGATCCTTGCGCAGCCCCTGGCCTCGGCGCTGCGCGCGCCGGCGGGCCGCGCCGGTGGCATCGGCCCTGCAATCCCCTCGACCGTTCACTGGACAGCGTGCCCCAGAGGTCGGGCCATGAAGCCTCGTCGATTCAGGGCGGGAGAGGAGATTGCTTATGCGTCACCAGCGTCACCAGCGTCACCAGCATCATCAGAGCAGCCGGTCATCGTCCCATGTCCTGTCGCGCCTGTTTCGCGGCGGCGCCCCCTGTCTTTCCCTGGCGCTCGCCACGGCATGCGGTGCTGGCTCCGGCGGCAGCCCGGTCGACTCGCTGACGTCCAGCGCGGCAGCGGAAGGCTCCGCCAGCGGCGGCGGCACCGGCGGCGGCGGCACCGGCGGCAGCTCCAGCAGCGGTGCCGCCGGCGACGGCTCCAGCAGCGGTGCCGCCGGCGACAGCTCCGGCAGCGGCGGCGGCGCGGTCCCCCCGCCGGGCAGCTGCGGCACGAGCGGCGCCGTCGTGAGGCGCACCTACGCGCCAAGGCTGTTCGCGGCGGGCGCGGATCCCTCCGGTGATGCGGAGTGCCAGGGCGTGCTCAACCCCGAGCGCGGCGTCTTCCATTTCAGGGATCTTCGGGGCCTGGGATCCGTCGCTGGCCTCCGGGACGAGGGATACACGCTGATCTACGGTCAGGCGCTCATCGACGATTACCGCGCGCGGGACATCGATCAGCCCCTCATCGACCAGCTCAACGAGAGCTTCGCCGCCGTGCGCTCGGCGGGGCTCAAGGTGCTCCCCCGCTTCTACTACGCGACGGACATCGGCGAGGACGACGCGCCGCTCGGCCGCGTGCTGTCCCACATCGACCAGCTCAAGCCCGTCCTGGAGGCGAACGCCGACGTCATCGCCGTGCTGCACCCCGGCTTCGTCGGCGCCTGGGGCGAGTGGCACTCCTCGACGAACGATCTCACCCGTCCAGACAGCCGCAAGCAGATCTTCGACGCGCTGCTTCAGGCGCTGCCCGCGAGCCGGATGACCCTCGCGCGCCGCCCCTCGCACAAGCTCGAGGCGTACGGCGGCCCGCTGACCGAGGAGACGGCGTTCTCCGGAGCGCCGCTCTCGCGGGTCGGCCACCTGAACGACTGCTTCCTCGCGAGCGAAGACGACGTCGGCACCTACCAGCTCCCCGGCGAGAAGGCCTATGCCGCCGCGGACTCGGCGTTCACGCCCGTCGGAGGCGAGACCTGCGGCCGCAACCCGCCGCGCAGCGAGTGCGCCTCGGCGCTCGCCGAGCTGTCCACGCACCACTTCAGCTTCATCAACACCGATTATCATCCTGACGTGCTCGATGACTGGCGATCCGGGGGCTGCTTCGAGACGATCGCCTGCCGCCTCGGATACCGCTTCGTCGTGATGGAGCACGAGTCCCCCGAGCAGATCGCGCCCGGGCAGCCGCTGCCCCTCCGGCTGCGCGTGTTCAACGACGGGTACGCCCGGGCCTATAACCCGCGACCGGTCTATCTCGTGCTCCAGCAGGGCGATGCGCGGCGGGTGGTCCAGGTCGACGCCGATCCGCGCCGCTGGGCTCCTGGCGAGGAGAGCGAGATGTGCCTCGAGGCGAAGATTCCAGCCGATCTCCCGCCGGGCGACTACCAGCTCGGCCTGTGGCTGCCCGACGCATCCGAGCGCCTGCGCGACGACCCGCGCTACGCGATCCGGCTCTCGAGCGGCGCGGCGTGGGACGGAGCCAGCGGCGTCAACCGGCTCGACGCTGCGGTCCGGGTGGTCGAGTGACCGGCCAGGCGGCCCCGCCGCGCGCGAGCGGCCGCCCCCGCGGCCCAGGTTGACCCGGCGGCCATCAAGCGCTGAGCTTCGTCGTGCTGGAGCACAGCAGGGAGAAGCACAGATGAGCCAAGAATCCGAGCGAGACAAGATGATGAAGAGGACGGCGGTCCTCGAGATCCCCGGCATGGACGCCGTCATCCTCCGCAGGGACATCGCGTACCAGGCGACCGATGCAGGCGCCCTGACCTTCGACCTCTACGCTCCACCAACCGCGGTGGCCGTGGCGCGGGCGCCAGCCGTCGTCTTCGTGTCCGGATATCCGGATCCGGGGTTCGAGTCGGTGTTCGGCTGCAAACGCAAGGAGATTGGGCAGTCCACGTCGTGGGGACGGCTGGTGGCCGCTTCCGGCCTCGTGGGCGTCAATTACACGAACCGGGAGCCGTCCGATCTCCACGCGCTGCTCGAGCACCTGCGGCAGAACGCCGCCTCGCTCGGGATCGACGAGCGCCGGATCGGCCTGTGGGCCTGCTCCGGCAACGTCCCCATGGCCCTGTCGGCGCTGATGCGGGAACCGAGCGGCTCGCTGCGGTGCGCCGCCCTCTGCTACGGCTTCATGCTCGATCTCGGTGCGTCCACCCGCGTCGCGGAGGCGGCGGCGCAGTTCCGGTTCGTCAACCCGTGCGCCGGGAAGTCGGTCGACGACCTCCCTCCGGACCTGCCGCTGTTCATTGCCAGGGCAGGACAGGACAGGATGCCTCACCTGAACGAGACGATCGATGACTTCGTCGCCGGAGCGCTGGCCCGCAACCTGCCAGTGACGCTCGTGAACCAGGCCGCGGCGCCCCACGCGTTCGATCTGCTCGACGACAGCGGGGCTTCGCGAGAGACGATCAGGAGCCTCCTGGGGTTCCTGCGGTTCCATCTCCTGGGGTAGCGCGATCCGGCGTGCGCGCTCGGCTCACCGGGCGCCGCCGGCGGGCGACGTCTCCAGCCCTCGCGCGGCGTCACGCCCTGACGGGCGACGGCTCGGCCGCGCCGCGCACCGCGTCGCGGAACCACCGCTGCGCCGGATCGCGGTGGTGGCGCTCGTGCCAGTACATGCGCACCTCGAAGCCGGGGAGCTTCACCGGCGGATCGACAACGCGCAAAGGGAGGATCTCCGCGAAGGCCTCGGCCACGCGCGCGCCGACGGTGACGACCAGGTCGGAGCCGGCGACCACGTGCGGCGCGAGGAGGAAGTGCGGCACCGCCAGCGCCACGCGACGGCGCTTCCCGAGCTGCGCCAGCGTCTCGTCGACGACGCCGCCGGGCGTGCCGCGCGGGGCGATGAAGACGTGGCGCATCGACGTCCAGGAGGCGAGATCGATGCCCTTCTTCACCAGCGGGTGCCCCTTGCGCACGAGGCACACGAAGCGCTCGCGGTAGAGCGGGCGTGAGCGGACGCCGGCGGGGAGCCCGTCGCTGCGCGCCGGGGCCACCACCACGTCGGCGTCGCCGCGGGCGAGTTGCTCCTCGAAGGAGGCGTCGAGCGCGCGGAGCCAGAGATCGACATTCGGCGCCTCGCGCCCGAGGCGATCGAGGAGCTTCGGCGCGAGCACGAAGGAGCCGTAGTCGGCGGTGGCGACGCTGAAGCTGCGGACGGCGCTCGCGGCCACGAACGGCTCCTCGGCGCGGAAGCAGCGATCGAGAGCGCGCATCGCGTCGCGCACCGGCTCCGCAAGCTCCTGGGCGCGCGCCGTCGGGGCGAGGCCGCGCGAGGTGCGGACGAAGAGCGGATCGCCGAAGAGGCGCCGGAGCCGGCCGAGCGCATGGCTCGTCGCCGACTGGGTGAGGCCGAGCCGCTTGCCCGCGCGCGTGAGGTGCCGCTCGTCGAGGAGCGCGCCGAGCACCCGCACGAGGTTGAGATCGACCGAGGCCACGTCATGAAGGGCAGGCATGATGGGTATGTCTATCATGCAGTAGACCGATGCACCGAGCGGGCGCATCTTCCCCGTGTCGACGGCGCGTTCGCCGTGAAGAACAAGGAGCACGCACATGCACTGCGTCATCGCGGGGGTTCGGGGGAAACGGGCTCGGTCGTCGCCGACACGGCACCACCGCAATCATCGATTGGAGGTTTCAGCATGAAGGCCGCAGTCGTACATGCGCTCGGTGTCCCGCCGTCCTATGATGATTTCCGTGAGCCGGAGCCCGGCGACGGTGAGACCGTGGTGACCGTACACGCCGCTCCGCTCAGCCCCATCGTCAAAGGCCTGGCCTCGGGCAGGCACTATGCGAGCGGAAAGAGCGGCGGCTTCGTCCCAGGCGTCGATGGCGTCGGCACAGACGCTGCGGGGAGGCGTGTCTACTTCCTGTTCCCGAAGGCGCCCTTCGGCTCGATGGCCGAGAGGTCGCTCGCCATGGACAGCATGATCGTGCCGGTGCCCGACGCGCTGTCCGATGAGCAGGCCGCAGCGATCGCGACCGCGGGGCTCGCCTCCTGGATTGCGCTGTCACGCCGGGCGCTCCTCCAGAAGGGCGACACGGTGCTCGTGAACGGCGCGACGGGCGCGGCAGGCGGCATGGCGATTCAAACCGCCCGTCACTTCGGAGCGAGCAAGGTGATCGCCGTCGGTCGTGACAAGGTGAAGCTCGACCGACTCGACGCCGACGTGAAGATCGCCTTGGACGATGACGCGGATCGATCACTACGGGATCAATTCGATCGAGGCGTCGACGTCGTGCTCGACTTCGTGTGGGGCGAGCCGGCCGCCCGCGTTCTCCGGGCAGCGACGAAGGACCGTGGGTCCAGGGCCGGCGAGCCACGCCTGCGCTTTGTTCAGCTGGGCACCGTGGCTGGCGACGAGATCCCGATCCGAGGTGACATCCTGCGCAGCACGGGGCTCGAGCTCATCGGCAGCGGTATCGGGAGCGTTCCCGTGAAGGAGCTGCTGGCCGGGGCCGGCGAGTTGCTGGCAGCGGCCCCGGCAACCGGCTTTCGTGCGCCGTTCAAGAGTCTGCCGCTCAGCGCTGTGACCGATGCCTGGAACGAGGAGCCCGATGTGCGGTGCGTTCTCGTGCCGAACGCATAGGCCTAGAGCGGCGGTCACCCGCTTCGGATACGGGCCCATCTCGACGTTTTCGGTGCTCAGCGCACTGGAGTGCGCTTCCGCGCCGAAAACGCCGATCTGGACCCGTCTCCTGTGCGGGTGACCGCCGCTCTAAGGTCGATCATCAGCCTGCATGCACGGAGAACTGGTCATCCGGCCGCCCGCGCGTTTGAAGAACGCGCCCGGGGTGAGCCCGACGAGCTGACGGAAGTCGGCGATGAGGTGGGCCTGGTCATAATAGCCCGCGTCCGCGGCGATGCGCGCCCAGTCGCACGAGGTCGCTGCCATTCGCACCGCGCGTTGCAGGCGGACGGTCCGCGCGAACTCCTTCGGGCCGATGCCGACGTTCTCGGTGAAAGCGCGGCGAAGATGCCGCGCCGTGACGCCGAGCCGATCGGCAACGCTCTCCACCCGGACCTCGCCCCCTTCGAGCAAGCGAACCGCACGACGGGCGAGCTGCCCCGGTGCCGTCTCGAAGGGTTGGCCGGCGCGAAGGGCGAGCGCCCGGGCGACACGGTCGATCACGTCCGCGCGGGTCCTCGCGGCGAGCAGCTCACCGCAGAGCTCGCGCCCCGCGCGGCCCCACACGTCCTCCAGCGGAACGATCCGGTCCGTGAGCTCGCTCGCTGCCACGCCGAGCAGCGGAACCGACCAGCCAGGCTTGAACCGAAGAGTGACCGTCCGCGCGAGGCCGGTCTTGCTCTTGAATATCGCGCGCGTTCGGGGGCCCGCGACCCACACGTCCCCCTCGTTCCCCCCCTCGAGCACTCGAAAAAAGAGGCCCGTTCTGCCGTCGGGAAGCCACGCGACGTCGAACACCCGACCGGGGGGTGCCGCGACATCACGGACGTCCTCGACGAAGCGCGGGAGCGTGAGGGTGGGGAGATCCATCGCTGCGGCCACGTTCGTCACTCTTACGCCTCTCGTGCGGCCGTTCAAGCCGACGCGGATGGCCGCGTCGAGCGGCTACCGCTCGCTGTCGAGCGCCTTCATGTGCTGGGCGGGGTAGCGCGTGCCGCCGATCGCGTCCGCTGGCACGATGCTCTCGAGCGCCGCGACGTCGCCCGCCGACAGCGGCTTGTCGAGGGCCACGAGGGCGTCGTCGAGCTGGGCTCGCGTGCGGGCCCCGACGATCGGCACCAGCGTGGGCTGCTTCGCCAGCACCCACGCGAGCGCGACCTGAGCCGGCGTCATCCCGCGCTCGCCGGCGAAGGCGTGGAGCTTCTCGACGACGCTCGCGTTCTTTGCCCCCTGTTCGCCTGCGAAGCGTGGCATGTACTGCCGGAAGTCCCCCTTTCCCGAGGGCTTGCTGCCGGTGAGCAGCCCTCGCGCAAAAACCCCGTAGAGCGTCGCGCTCATCCCGAGCTCTGCGAGCACGGGGAAGATGGACGCCTCGGGCCCGCGCGTCGCGATGGCGTACTCGATCTGCAGGTCCACGATCGGGTGCACCTTGCTCGCGCGCCGGATCGTCTCGACCCCCACCTCGGACAGCCCGACATGCCGGACGAAGCCGGCCTTGATGAGGTCGGCGATCGCCCCGACGGTGTCCTCGATGGGCACCTGCGGGTCGAGGCGCGCGGGGCGGTACACATCGATGACCTCCACGCCCAGCCGTTGCAGGCTGTACGTCGCGAAGTTCTTCACGGCCGCCGGGCGGGTGTCGATGCCCAGCGCGGCGCCGTCCGGGCCGCGCATCGCGCCGAACTTCACCGACAGCTGGACCTTGTCGCGTACCCCCTCGATCGCGCGCCGGATGAGGAGCTCGTTGTGCCCGTTGCCGTAGAAGTCTCCGGTGTCGATCAGGGTGATCCCCCGCTCGATGGCGCGGCGGATCGTCGCCACGCTCTCGGCGTCCTCGGCCGGGCCGTAGGCGCCGGACATCGCCATGCAGCCGAGGCCGACAGGAAAAACGCTGGGCCCGGTCTTGCCCAGCGGAGTCGATCGGAGCGGGGAGCGGCTCATCGTGGCGTCGAGGTGGGTCATGGGGTGTTCATGCCACGCGCCCGCGGCCTCCGATTGGAAGAACCGGACATCCGGGGACCCGGCGTCTCGCTCCAACCGGGCACCAGACCCGCGGATCAAGCCCGCGGCCGACCGGCCCCTCGGTCATGGAGTGGCCCCGAGCAACGGCGTCATGCCCGGATCCGCCTTCTGCATCGCCCGCCGATACGCGGGGCGCGCGCCGATCCGCTGCAAATAAGCCAGGATGTTCGGCCACGGCGAGAGATCGTACGGCTTGAACAGCCGCATGGTGGTCAGCGAGAACACCGTCATGATGTCCGCCGCCGTCAGCTCCGCACCGGCGAGATAAGCCGCCTCACCCAGACGCTTCTCCACCGTGGAGAAGATCAGGTCGAACCGCTCCTTCGCCGCCTGCAGCGCTGTGTTCTTCTCGGACGCATCGATGCGCTCCAGGTACCACACCCGCAGGACGGCCGGCTGCAAGGTCCCGTTGGCGAAGTGGAACCAGTAGAGATAGTCGGCGAACCCGGCCTGGCCGCGCTGCACGGCGAGCCGCCCCTCGCCATGGGTCGCGATCAGATACTCGGCGATCGCCCCGGATTCGCCGAGCACCAGTTGCCCGTCGGTGAGGATCGGCGCCGTCCCCATCGGGTGCAGCGCCTTGTATTCCGGCGGCGCCATCCTGTTGTCCTTTCGGCGCTCGTACCGTTTCAGCTCATAGTCGAGCCCAAGCTCCTCGCAAAGCCAGACAATCCGCTCCGACTGGGAACGCCCGAGGTGATGCACGGTCAGCATGTTGTTCGCCATGAGCTCAACGTACGACCGCACGTCGCGAGATGCTTGCCGGTAGCTCTCTGCTTCTTGCTCGATCCTCTCGCCGGGGACAGAAAAGCGTGATGGTGCTACGCTCGCTGCATGAACCTGGCGGCGCTCGCCGAGCTCGCTGCAAGCCAGCTCCCACGCCCGAAGGACCGCGCTGGCCAGTACGTGCGACCGCTGAAGAACCTCGGCATCCTCCGGCACCACCAGCCGACATCGTTCGAAGCCGCGGTCTACGAGCCGGTCATGGGGCTTGTGCTCCAGGGGCGAAAAGAAACGGTGCTGGGAGCCGATTCGTTTCCGATGAGCGTTGGCGAGTGTCTGCTCATCAGCCACGACCTTCCGGTGATCGCGCGCGTCACGAAGGCCCCGTACCTCGTGCTGCTCTTCGATGTCGAGCTGGAGACGCTGCGCGACCTGGTCGAGGCGATGGCCGATTCGCCTCCCTCCGCCGCGGAGTCCCGCTCGCTCGCGGTCCACACCTGCGATGCCAGGCTCGTCGACGCGCTCCATCGCTATCTCGCGCTCGCGGGCGCGCGGATGGATGCAGCGGTGCTTGGTCCGCTCGTCTCGCGCGAGATCCACTACCGGCTCGCGACGGCGCCGTTTGGCGGCATGTTGCGGGACCTGATCCGCCGTGACAGCCACGCCAGCGCGATCGCGCGCGCGATCGCACAGCTGCGGCGTGACTTTCGATCGCCCGTCGAGATCCCGGAGCTCGCGCGCAGCGTCGGGATGAGCGCGTCTTCGTTTCACAAGCACTTCAGGGCGATCACGGCGTCGTCACCGCTTCAGTATCGAAAGGGCCTCCAGCTCCTCGAGGCCCGCCGCCTGTTGCGCGCCGGCACGATCTCGGTGTCCGCGGCGGCGTTCGACGTCGGCTACGAGAGCGCGGCGCAGTTCAGCCGCGATTACACGCGCAAGTTCGGCGTATCGCCGAAGCACGATATCCCGGCATGATTTCTGACCCGCGGCGCTAGAACACCGATTACGTTGAAACCCGGAGAATTTTCACAGGGAGGCGGGGAGGCGGGGAGGAAGAAAGAATGAAGTTCTTTCTCTTGCGGTCTCTCGCTCCCCGCCTCCCCGCCTCCCTGTGAAATTTTTGCTTTTTCTCGTGGTTTCAACCCGTTTGTCGCTCTAGCCGGTGAGCGACGCCTCCAGCCGGTTGCCGGCCGCACGGTGAGCGAGCACCGCCACTACCTTTTCGACGATCACGCCCCCCGCCTCCGCGGCGGGCAGCCCGCCAGCGTGGATGTTGGAGATCACCGTGTATTCGAAGCCGATCCCGGGATTGCCGCTGAAGGCGGCGGCCGCCTCCTGGTCCGCGCCGGGCGCGAGGCGGTAGGCGAGGTAGGCCGAGAGGCTGCTCGAGGCGAGCTCACCGCTGCCCGGGCGCTCGCCGAGCAGCACGACGACCAGCCGCGCCGCGAGCCGCTCGGCGACGGCCTCCGCGAGCTTCACCCGGCCGTAACGCGCGAGCAGCGGCTGGCCCACGGTCACGCCGCGCGCCCCCAGGCCGTCCAGCAGGACGGGGAGCAGATCAGGGATGTTGCGATGGACGGCCTCGGCGCTCAGGCCGTCCGACACCACGATCTGCACCTCGGCCTCCTCCGGCGCGAGCCGGGCGGCGCTCTCCGGGGCGAGGCGCGCCCCCGCGTCGGCGGAGCCGAGGTGCTCTCCCTTGCTGGCCGCCGTCGTGGCGACGAGGCGGAACGCGGCGACGCGGGCCAGCTCGTCCTCGCGCAGCTCGGTGGCGAGCGCCGCCCGCGCGATGGCCTCGTCGCGGCGACCGCGCCGGCTCACCGCGTTGGCCGGGCGCGGGCCGGCGGTGGCAAAGCCATAGGCGGCGGGCGTGGCCGCGAGCAGCTCGGCGAGCTCGGCCTCGTCCGGGCAGAACTGCCGCACGTCGCCGAAGCGCGGCCCGCGGGTGATCGCGCCCGCCTCGCCCTGCCCCTCCCCCGCGCGCGCCAGGATGCCCCGCGCGAGGGCCCACTCCAGGAACTCGCCGCCGGGCGCGCGGCCATGGATCTCCCGCAGCGTCTGCACGTCATGCCCGCTCGTGTCGAAATAGGCGAGCATGCGATCGGTGTTGAGACAGACATCCATGTAGTAGTTGGCGCCCGCCGCGGTGAGGAGCTGCGTCGCCATCTGCTGGCCCTCCAGCGTGACGTGGGCATGGAGGGTGTAACAAGGGGCCATACCCATCGGCACGCCGAGGAGCTTGCCCATGAAATGGTCCTGGAGGTTCGCGAGGATCATCTCGCGGTCGTCGAGGTGCGTCTCCGGGCCGATGAACCCGGTGACGTTGTTGAGCATGAACGGGTCCCAGCGGCGGGCGAGGCCGTAACAGAGCGCCTCGGCCGTGGCCATGTCGATGCCTTCGTGCTTGCCGTACGTGAGCTCGCTGCCCTGACCGGTCTCGAAGTACATGAACTGCTCTGCCTGGCCGGCGAGCGGGCCGCGCGCGGCCATGCGGCGATAGCCCTCGTCGAGGAGATCCACGGTGACGTCGAACTCGGTGACACAGCAGGACTCGGTGCCGGCCAGGCTCTGAAAGAGGATCTCCACGGGCGCGCCCTGGTCGAGCGCGGCGAGCTGCACCTTGAGGTGCGACAGGCAGCAGATCTGCGTGGGGACGCCGGTCGCGCGGCGGATGCGGTCGAGGTGGCGGAGGATCGCGGCGGTGGTCTCCACCGTGCCGGACGCGGGGTTGACGCCGAGCAGCGCGTCGCCGGCGCCGATGGAAAGGCCCCAGTAGAGCAGCAGGGTGATCCCTCGGAGATCGTCGGTGGGGTGGTTCGGCTGGAGGCGCGAGGCGAGCGTGCCGGGGGCGCCGAGGAGCGTGCGGGCGCGGGTCGGGCGGCTGATCTTGCGGGCGAGGTACACGAGCTCGTGCACGTCGCAGAGCTTGGCGAGCGCCGCGGCCATGACCCCGGTCAGGGCGCGGCCGAGGCGCGCCACCTCCGGGCCGGGCGCGCGGAGCAGGTGGTCCTTGAGCTCGCCGAGGCGCAGCGAGGCGATGCCGGCGAAGGCGTCGCGATCGATGTCGTAATTGACGCGCATCACCGCGTCGATCCCGCCCCGCGCGTCGGTGAGCGGGTGATCGTGGAGGTGCTCCAGGGTCAGCTCGCCGATCAGATCCCGCGCGGCTTCCCGCGCCGCGTCGTCGCTCGCCGCGAGGCCTGCCTGGCGATCGCCGGCCTTGCTGCAGTCGGCGGCGCCGAGGAGCCGCTTCAAGCCGCGGAACGAGCCGCCGTGGCCAGGCAGGCGGGCCTCATAGACAACGTCGGTCCGGGGGCGAGGGACATCGATCCGATCGAGCGGGGTCGGTTCCTTCACGGCGCGCTCCTCCCTTCACGGAAGGTTCGCCGAGCGACGTCATGGCGTCATCCCGTAGAACGAGACGGGCAGGACCTGATCGCACAGGCAGCCGACCTGGACGAACTGGGCGCCGTGCGCCTGCACCTCGTCGATGACGATGAGGTCGACCGGCAGCGCGCCCCAGCCGGTCACGTAGCCGCCGAGCGCCTTGCCCGCGTTCTGCGCGGTGAGCAGCACGAGGGGGTGCTCCGGGATCGCCCCGCCCTGGCGCAGCGCGTCGGCGAGGCGCGCGCCGAGGCGCTTGAGGGTCGTCGCCGAGACGTCGTCGAAGGCGATCTCCAGGCAGCCGCCGCGGGTGCTCCAGCGGAAGAGATCCATGGCGTGATCGAGCTCGGCGTCGGAAGAGGCCGGCGAGATGCGCGCCAGGATGGGCACGTCGCGCAGGGGCAAGCGCTCGGGGCGCGGGAGGAACAGCGTCGCGCCGGAGAGCTGGGTGGCGTGGCGCAGCAGGCCGTACGCCGTGGCCCGGCCCATGCTGGCCGGCGTCGCCACCCGCGCGCTCAGCCGAGGTGACGCGAGGATCGCTCGGGCGAGGTCCACGCCGAGATCGCCGTGGTGAGCGGGCTCGGGCAGCGGGCGCCCGGCCAGGCCGGCGTAGATCAGCTCGCCCACGCCCCCGGAGAACGTGAGGGCGGGGGTCGCGAGCCCCTCCGGCAGCGAGAAGGGCACCTGCACGTGGCGCGCGGCCGCGGGCGTGTCGAAGGCGCCGGCGCGCCCCGTGATCGCCGCCTCGAGCAGCTCCACGTAGAAGGCGACGACGGCCTCGGCCTCGGCCTGCGAGAGCACCTCGCCCGGGCCGCGGCGGAGCCCGAGGTGGTCGAAGGCGGCGCGGGCCTCGGGCGAAAGGGCGCGGAGGCGGCGCGAGCGCGGGTCGAGCGCGACGTGCCGCGCGCCCACGAGAAGACAGCCGGTGCGCTGGACCTCGCCGGCCAGGCCAAGCGCGAGGCTCGTGGTGCCGCCGCCGATGTCCAGGTTGATGAGGGGCTCGCCGGGGCGCGCGCGCGACAGGGGAGCGGCGCTGCCCATGAAGGCCATCCAGGACTCGAGGCAAGGGTCCTCGGCGACGGCGAGCAGCGCCTCGCCGACGCGCGCGCGGATCAGCGCGGCGAGCGCGTCGGCGTTGCTCCGGCGGGCGGCGAGGCCGGTGATGATCGCCCCGCCGCCGAAGAGGGCCCCGGGCGCCACGCCCGCCTCGGCGAGCCAGCGATCGAGGAGCGCCGCCGCGGCGTCGAGATCGAGGGCGTCGCCGGCGAGGGGCGTGAGCGCCATCTCCGATCGGTACCGCTCCTCCAGCGCGCCGAGCTCCACCCGGCCGCTGCCCGCGGCGCGCGTGAGCGTCGCCGAGGCGGCCACGGCGCAGCTCGTGGTGGAGCCGAAATCCAGGCCGAGCAGGGTGACCTGGGCGCCCATCACCGGACCTTCCTGATCTTCATGGCCAGGCCACAGTCCTACCGCACCGGCGCCCGCGCGCCGCTCCACGTCAGGGACGTCAGAGCACCCGCTCGAACGCGGCCTGCAGCGCGTCTCGACCGCCGCGCTCGACGACGTCGCCGTGCGCCACCACGATGCGCTCCGGCCCCCACGCGAGCATCCGCTCCACCGAGGCGCGCACCGCCGCGCGATCGCGCATCATCGAGCGCGCGATGCGGGACGGGCCGAACCTCCCGTAAGCGCCGTTCAGGCGCATGAAGAGGCGCGTCGGGAGGTGCTCGCTCTGCGCGATGTGAAAGCAGAGATCCCAGACGAAGAGGGTCCTGCTCGGCCGGTGGAAGAAGACCGTCTCCTCGAGCTTCGGCATCCCGCCGATCGCCACCTGGTCGATCTCCGCGGACCAGAGCGGGTCCGGCGCGCCGTCGAGCGCGCCCGTGAACGTCACGTCAGGGCGCTTCTCGCGGAGCCCCCGCGCGCCGTAGAGCCGCGCCCCCGGGAACAGCCGCGCCGCCGGCGAGAGGCCGAGGTGGTGCAGCAGGTTCGGCGCCACGATCGCCCGCACCTCGCCGAGCGCGCGGATCTCGTCCGCCTCCCGCTCCACGCTCGGCAGCGGCGAGAACAGCAGCAGCCCGCCGTCCTCGAGGCGCACGACCGGAGATCGCACCGGAAACCGGAGAAACCCCACCTTCAACGTGTCTTCCGCAACCCAGAGGGATTGATCGAGCCGTCGCAGCATGCTCCAATTGGTAAATCAGCTTGACCATTTAGTCAAGCAAGTTGACCATCATGACCAAGCACAACCTCGATCCATGCGACGTCGCCGAGCTCGAGCGGCGCAAGCGCGCGAGCCTCGGGCAGCTCCTGCTCCGCTCGGCGCGGCTGCTCGACGAGCGGGCGGTGGCGCGCGTCGTCCGGCGCGGCGCGACCGGGGTGCGCCGGGCGCACACGGCGCTCATGCCGTACATCGACCTCGAGGGCACGCGGCAGATCGACCTGGCGGAGCGCGCCGGCGTGACGAAGCAGGCGGTGGGTCAGCTCGTGGAGGAGCTCGAGGCGGCGGGCGTGGTGGAGCGGACACCCGATCCGGAGGACCGGCGGGCGAAGCGGGTGCGGTTCACGCCGCACGGGCTGAAGATGCTCCTCCACGGGCTCGGGGTGCTGCAGGAGCTGGAGGACGAGCTCACGCGAGCCCTGGGGGAGAAGCAGATGACCTCGCTGAAGAAGGGGCTCACCGCGCTCCTCGCGGCGCTGGAGGCACCGGAGGCCCCGGAGACGCCGCCCGAGCGCCGGTGAGCGCCGGCGCGTCGGGGCTGCCGGGAGCGCCGGCGGCGTGGGGCTCGAGGCCCAGCGCGTGCGGCAGGAGCCGCGCGATGTTGCGGGCGTCGTCGATGGCGCGGTGCTGCGTCCCCTGAAACGAGAGGCCGACCCGGCGCAGGGCCTGCCCCACGCCGAGCTCGCGCTCGGCGCCGAGACGGCGGGCAAAGGCCCGCTTGAGGTTGAGGTGATCGCCGCCGAAGGGCAGCGCCACCCCGTGGCGGCGGGCGTCGCGCTCGATCTGCCGCTTGTCGTAGCCGCCCCAGGAGCAGAAGAGCGCCTGTTTCCCGCGCACCAGCTCCCTCAGCCGCGCCGCCGCCGCGGGGAAGCGCGGCGCGGCGTCGACGTCGGCCTGGCGGATGCTCGTCAGCCGCATGCAGAACGCCGAGAGGCGCGGGTGTCGGATCGGGCGCACGAAGCACTGCAGCTCGGCGGCGGGTCGCAGGGTGCCGGCATCGACGAGCACGGCGCCGACCTCGATGATCTCCATCTCGTCGCGGGGGAAGGCGGGGTCGTCGCTGCAGGTCGCCTCGAGATCGATGACCAGGTAGTGAGTGAGGGAAGACATCGGCGTTCTCCTTGAATTCGTTGCGGGTAGTCTGCGGTCGCGATGACCGGAGGACCCGGACACGATTCCGGACACGCCACCTCAACGGGCTCGCCCGCGCGGCGGCGATCGCGCTCGCCGAGTCGGCGTGCCGTCACGCGGGCGACAGCGGCTTCGCCCGGCCAGCGCGTCTCCCCGGTGGGCATCGCTTCAGTTCGGGACCGGCACGAACTCCGTGCATGCATCCCGGATCGCCGCGAGGGCGTTCGTGAGGCTGCTCGTCCTCGTCGGTGATCGCCACCACCACCAGCAATGATTCTCGAATACTCATGACAAAACGCGCGGCGCGCTGGCTCCGGTGGCTCGCAAGGCCTGCCAGGTCGGCGTGCGCGCTCTGAACTGCGCGGCGTTGGGGTGGGGGGAGCGCTGCGTGACCCCGCGCTCACTCGAGTTGTTGCTGTAGTTCCGGGAGGCGCTTTTGCCACCAGGCGCGCAGGGTGGAAACCGCGTCGGCGGCGCCGTCGGCGAGGGCGGGGTCGGCGTCGATGGCCGCACCGGCGACGCTGAGGACGCGGTTGAGCTCGGCCTCCACGAAGGACGCTGTGATCTTTTCGTCGAGGATTTGCTGGACGATGGCGAGATAGTCCGCCTCCCAGTGGCGGAAGAACGCGTCGGTAAAGGCGGTGGTGCCGCCGGGCACGCTGTCGTTGATGATGTCCACCGAAGCCGACATGGTGGTGTCGAGATCCCAGGGGATGTAGGTGCGTTTCCCGTCGATGGAATCGTAATGGTAGTAGTTGTTGTCCTTGTAGAGCAGGCCGTCCGTGTTGCCGATGATGGCGTTGACGGCGCCCAGGCGATGCATCTGCGGGATGTCGGCGCGCGCGGGTAGCTGCTCGGCCAGCGTGGCGTCGTCAGGGCTGGCACAGCCGCCCTTCTGCAGGAAGCAGTACCAGGCCTCGTGCGGATTCTCGACGCCGTCGTTTTCGTGCGTCTTCAAGCCGTCGCCGTCGCCGCCGGACTTCTTGTAGAGCCAGCCGCCGTTTTCGCCCAGCCGATCCTGAAGGAAACGTTTGTCGACCTGTTCGACATGCACGTACACCATCGCCGGGCCGCCGTTGATGCTGATCTTGGCCAGCGCGCTGCGGCTGGCCATGACGCCCGCTGCGCGCATGAAGCGCCAGCCGAGATACTCCGCGATCACGTCGCGCGGCGTGGCATCGTCCTGATTGGAGCCGGAGCTCGTGCCGTTGTCGAACCCCAGCTTCTTCAAGCCGTAGAAGGATTGCCCGGCGACCGTCGAATCCAGCTCGACCTTGAGGCCCACCTTCGTGGCGCCTCCCGAGCGCTTGCGCTCGATGGCGACTTGCATGGGCGCGCCGCCGTTGCAGCTGAATTCCCCGGGGAGGGAGAGCGAGAACGTGGTGTCGGCGAGGATGGCGGCGTAATCGTCGGGCGCCATCGTGATGGCGTACTCCAGCACCTGATCGGGGTTGAACACGCCGGAGCAGCCGGTGTCCGTGTCCAGCGAGGATGTGCCGCCGCCACCGATGCCCGTGCCGCCACCGACACCCGTGCCGCCACCGTTGCCCGTACCGGCACCGTCGCCCGTGCCGGCGCCGTTGCCCGTACCGGCACCGTCGCCCGTGCCGGCGCCGTTGCCGCCGCTGCCGGCACCGCTGTCGCCGCCGCCACCGATGCCCGTGCCGGCACCGCTGCCGCCGCTGTCGGCATCACTGCCGCTGCTGCCGCAACCGACCATGGCGATGCTCGACGCCGCCATCATGATGAAGCCAAGGAATCGATCCATTCCATATCTCCTTCGAATACACTTCCCGATGTTGCTGTGGCGGGTGTCGGTCATTGTCACACCGTTGATGCTGCTGGTGCATGGCAGGGGACGGGACGGCGCGTTCCGGTCGATCTCAAGGGACCGCCTCCGCCCCGGGACGGCTCACAGGAGCGAACCGAGACGATCCGTGAGCCGTCTCGGGCCCCTGGCCGGACCCCGGCTTCGTCGGCTTGCTCTTCGGAGGTTTCGGCGAGGGCGACTCGTCGATCCGGTCGTAGGGCGCACCGCGCGCATCGAGGGCGCCCGCCCGGCGTGTCGCTGAACGCAGCAATCCGCCGGTAGGTGCTCCCAACCGAGCCGCTGAGCAGGGCGCGTATGCGCGGATCCGTCCGTACCCACTCCTCGTGGAGTACCTATTTGTTACGGCACCGGCTTCCCCTGGCGCCGCCGCCGCGATAGGACAGCGCCGTGACACGCACCATCGCACGGTGGATACCCCTCCTCGCAGCGCTCTCCGCCGGGTGCGCCCCGGCGCCGCCCCCAGCGGCCCCGACGGCCGAAGAGGTCACCGCGAAGAAGGCCGCCAGCATGGCGCTCACCGCGCTGTTGAACCGCAAGTTCGACGTCCAGGGCTGCGACGCCTCCGAGGCGCGCGTGGTCCAGGAGGCCGAAGCGCGCGCGGGCGCGCCCCAGGGCGAGCGCTGCGCCATCCTCGTCGCGCGCAGGAGCGACCGGACATGGCTCGTCGCCGTCCGCTCCTCGCTCTCGTCCGCCTCCGTCGGGGCGCAGGCGCTCGTGACCGTGCTGCCCGAGGCCGAAGGCGTCGGCGCCATCGAGTACACGCGCTGATCCGCGCGGAGGCGGCGCTCACCGCGCCGTGGCGACGAGGAACAACCGCCGGAACGGAAACGGCGTCTTCCCGTCCGCCGCCTTCGGATATGCCGCCGCCACCCGCCCGGCGTACTCCTCCAGGAACTCGGCCCGCTCGTGCTCATCGAGCGCCGCGAGCAGCGGCCGCAGCGCCGTCCCCTTGGTCCACTCGACGACCGGATTCGCGCCCTCGAGGACGTGCAGATACTCCGTCTCCCAGATGTCGAGCCGCGCCGCGTGCGGCGCCAGCATCCCGTAATACGCCGCCGGCGCCGCGACCGGGCTCTCCCTCACCACCGCCGCCAGCCTGTCGCGGAAGCGAGGCAACCGGCTCGCCTCCACCATCGCCGCGTGCGACGGCGCGCCGTGGTTCCTCGGCATCTGCACCGCCAGCACGCCGCCGGCCGCGAGCCGCCCGAGCAGCGCCGGGAACAGCGCCTGGTGGTCGTCGAGCCAGTGCAGCGCGGCGTTGCTGAAGATCAGCGCGGGCGGCGCGGACGGCGCGAAGCGCGCGATATCACCCTCGACGAACCGCGCCCCGGGCAGCGCGGCGCGCGCCTGCGCCAGCATCTCCGGAGAGCTGTCGACCCCGAGGACCCCCCGGCCCGGGAAGCGCTGCGCCACGAGGCGGGTGATGTTGCCGGCCCCGCACCCGAGATCGACGATGTCGCCCGGCGCGGTGAGGTCGACCCGGCCGAGCAGGTCAATCGCAGGGCGCGCCCTCTGGTCCTCGAACTTCAGGTACTGCGCAGGATCCCAGTCCGCCATCGCGCCCTCCATCGATCCAGCGCGGCAGAGCGTGAGCCCACCCGCCGCCGTTTCCTTTGCCTACTTCCAGCAGATCCGGGCGCGCCTGTCGACGCAGAAACCGGGGACGCCCCCCGGCGGCGATCGCACCCGCGACAGCGCAGGAGCCGCCGAGGCCGCCGCGCTGGACATCCCCGCACGGGAGCGGCACCCTCGCGCCGGTGGATGCTCCGGAGATCTCCGATCTCCTCGTCGACTACGATCCCGACACCCTCGCGCGCCTGCCCGTGCGCCGGAGCGCGGTGGTCGAGCGCCTCCGCGCCGCAGGCCGCCCCGGCGCAGCCCGGCTCGCCGCGCGGCTCCCGGCGCGGGACGATCTGCTCGACGAGGCCGCCGTCGACGCGCTCCTGCTCCGCGTCCACGCCGAGCTGCAGCGCCTGTCCGAGGAGTTCGACCAGGGAGCGCGCGTCCGCTTCGTGCTCGCGCCGCTGCTCGACGCGCTGCGCGCCGCCGGCGCGCCCCGCCCCCTGCGCGTCGTCGACGTGGGCTGCGGGCTCGGCTACGTCGTCCGCTGGCTCGCCGCCCGCGGGGCGCTGGGCGCCGACGTCGAGCTCGTGGGCTGCGATTACAACCGCGCGCTGATCGAGGCCGCGCGCGCGGCGGCCAGCGACGAGCGCCTCCCGTGCCGCTTCCACGTGGCCAACGCGTTCACGCTGCGCGAGCCAGCCACCGTCTTCCTGTCCACCGGCGTCGTCCACCATTTCCGCGGCGACGCCCTCGTGTCGTTCTTCCGCGAGCAGGCCAGGGCCGGCGCCCTCGCGTTCATCCACTTCGACATCAAGCCGAGCCACCTGTCTCCCCTCGGCGCCTGGATCTTCCACCAGGCCCGCATGCGCGAGCCGCTCTCCCGCCACGACGGCGTCCTCTCCGCCCTCCGCGCCCACGCCGGCGACGCGCTCCTCGCGGCGGCGCGCGCCGGCGCCGAGGGCCTCTGCTCCGCGCTGTTCGACGGCCACGTCGGGCCCTTTCCCGTCCTGCGCATCATGCACGCGGTGATCGGCCTCCGCCCGGACCTGCGCGCGCGCTTCGTCGACCAGCTCGAGCAGCTCGGCCCGCGCGCCGGCCGCCGGCTCGGGGCGTTCTCGTGATCCCCGCGCTGCTCACCCTGCTCGCCCTTGTCGACGCGGCGTTCTGCGGCTTTCGCGACGCCGCCGGCCGCAACCCGCGCATCGAGAAGCGCGCCTATTTCCTCCGCGCCGTCCGCCGCGGCGCCCTCGCAGGGCTCCTCGCCGTCGCCGCGCTCGCGGCCCTCACCTTCGCCGTGCTCGGGCTCGCGCCCGACCCCGCGGGCCTCTGGATCGATCTGCTCGCGGCCGGACGGCGCCTGATCCTCGTCTACGGCGCCTACGCCGCCCTCGTCTGCACCGCCCTGCTCGCCTACGCGCTGCCGATCCACGAGGCGCGCGTGCTCGCCAGCGTGACGATCCTGGGCCCGCTCACCATGGTGCGCCCCTGGGTCCTCGCCGCGGGCGCGCTCCTCGCGGCGCTGGCCGCCGCGCGCGCGGAGACGGCCGCGCTGACGCTCGCCTCGGCGCTGACGATCGGCCTCATCGAGCGGCTGCTCGGGCGCGGCTGGCGCCGCGGTCGGCCCATCCCCTTCCAGCCTTCGTAAACGGTCCTCCTCAAGCGGCTCCGGCCGCGACGCTCGCCGCGCGCGGCGCCTGTCGCCACGGCGCCTCTCGCGGCGCGGGCCGAGGGTCACCCGCGCCGACGAACTCCTCGACCCGCCGCGCGAGCGCGGGGTAGCATCGCGCCGCAATCCACCGATCACCGAGGAGCGCCGCGCGATCCGTCGCCGGCCGCACGCAATACCCTATGAAGCTCGCTGTCATCTCAGGCAGTCACCGCAACGGCTCCGAATCGGGGAAGATCGCCCGCCACGTGCAGCAACAGCTGTCGTCGTCGGCGGACGTCTCCTCCACCTACACGCTCGATCTCGCCGACAACCCGCTTCCGCTCTGGGATCCGGAGGTCTGGCAGCCGTCCGAGAAATGGGAGCGCGTCTGGGGCCCCATCTCCGCCGAGCTCAAGACGTCCGACGCCTTCGTGATCATCGCGCCGGAGTGGGGCGGCATGGTCCCCGCCGGACTCAAGAACTTCTTCCTCCTCTGCTCCCGGGGCGAGCTCGCGCACAAGCCCGCGCTCATCGTCGGGGTCTCCGCGAGCTCGGGCGGCGCCTACCCGATCGCGGAGCTGCGCATGAGCAGCTACAAGAACACGTACCTTTGCTACATCCCGGACCACGTGATCGTGCGCAACGTCCGCGGCCTCCTCAACGACCCTGAGGCGCCGCAATCCCCCGACGACGAGCGCATCCGCGAGCGGCTCCGCTACGCGCTGGGCATGCTCCTCCAGTATGGAAAGGCCCTGCAGCAGGTCCGCGCGAGCGGCGCGATCGACCTGGCCAAGTACCCTTACGGGATGTGACGGGCCCCCGGCGGCGAACACGCTAGTCTCGCCGGGTGCCGAAGATCCTCGTCATCGACGATCAGCCCGCCGTCTGTGTCGCGCTGACGACGCTGTTCGAGCTGCACGGGCACGAGGTCCGCGTCGCCGCCACGCCCGATGAGGCGATGGCGGCGGTGCTCGGCGACGAGCTCGGCGCCGTGGTCCAGGACATGAACTTCCGGCAGAGCGCCACCTCGGGCGAAGAGGGGATGGAGCTGCTCCGCCGGATCAAGGCCGTCGACCCCGAGCTGCCCGTCGTGGCCATGACCGCGTTCACGTCGATCGCGGGCGCGGTCGAGCTGATCAAGGCCGGGGCGAGCGACTACGTGCCCAAGCCGTGGGACGACCAGAAGCTCGTCGCCACCGTGGGCAACCTGGCGCGGCTGCGGGCGCTCGAGCAGGAGAACGCGCGCCTCCTGGCCCAGCGCGGGCGCGCGCGGCACAGGCTCGCCGAGCGCCACGACCTGGCCGGGCTCGTGTACGCGAGCGACGCGATGCACGAGGTCGTGAGCCTCGCCGTCAAGGTCGCGCCCGCCGACGTGCCCGTCCTCATCACCGGGCCGAACGGCACCGGGAAAGAGCTGCTCGCCACCATCGTCCAGGCCAACTCGCGGCGGCGGGACCGGCCGTTCGTCAAGGTGAACGCCGGGGCCCTCCCCGACGAGCTCGTCGAGGCGGAGCTGTTCGGCGCCGAGCCAGGCGCGTTCACCGGCGCGACCCGCCTCCGCGCCGGCCGCTTCGAGGAGGCCGACGGCGGCACCCTCTTCCTCGACGAGATCGGCACGCTGTCGCTGAACGGCCAGAAGAAGCTGCTGCGCGTCCTCCAGACCGGCGAGTACCAGCGGCTCGGGAGCAGCGTCACCCGCAAGGCCGACGTGCGCGTGCTGAGCGCGACCAACCGCGATCTCCCGCGGGCGATCGCCGAGGGATCCTTCCGCGAAGACCTGTACTTCAGGCTCAACGTCATCGAGTTGACGATCCCCGCGCTGCGCGATCGCCCCGAGGACATCGCGCCGATCGCGAGCCACCTGCTCGATCGCCTCGCCGCGCGCGCGGCGGGCGGCGAGCGGGTGACGCTCGGCCAGCGCGCGCGCCACGCGCTCGCCGAGCACGACTGGCCGGGCAACGTCCGCGAGCTGGAGAACCGGCTCACCCGCGCGGCGCTGGTGCGCAAGGGCGAGACGATCGAGCCGCACGACCTGGGGCTCGACGCGGTCGCGCGCGTGCCGCCGGCGCCAGCTGCGCACGCCGCGTCGCCCGCGCCTTCCGCGACCTCCTCCGAGCGCCTCGAGATCGAGCGCGCGCTCGTCGAGGCGCGGGGCGTCGTCGCCAAGGCCGCGGCGTCGCTCGGCCTGAGCCGGCAGGGGCTCTACAGGCGCATGGACCGGCTGGGGATCCAGATCGAGCGGAAGCTCAAGTAGCGCGCTCGTCCGGCGGCGGCGGCAGGCGGCACTCCGCCTCGGCCCCGCCCCCCTCGCGGCGCCGCAGCGCGAGCGCGCCGCCGTGCGCGGTCGCGATCTCGCGGCAGAGCGCGAGGCCGAGCCCGCGGCCCTGTTGCTTCGTCGAGTAGAAGGGCAGGAGCGCCTTGCCCGGCGCGTCGTCCGGCAGCCCGTGGCCGCGGTCGGCCACCGTGAGCGCGAGCTCGCCCGTCGAGAGGCGCCGCACCGAGACCTCGATCTGGTCGGGCGGGCTCCCGGCCTCCACGGCGTTCTTGAGCAGGTTCAGGAGGAGCTGCTGGATCTGCGCTGGATCGAAGAAGCCTGGCTCGTCCGGCGCGCCGCCCAGCGTGAAGGGCGCGAGCCCGCGCAGCCGCTCCAGGAAAGGGCGCCACGCGACCCGCTCGGGGGCGGGCGGCGGGAGGCGCGCGAGCTCGGCGTACGCGGCGAGGAAGCGGGCGAGGTGCGCGCTCCGCTCCTCGATGGTGTCGAAGACCACGCCGAGGCGCTCCCGCTGCTCCGGGCGATCGAGCAGGAGGCGGCCCGAGTGGAGGAGCGAGGAGATCGGCGCGAGGGAGTTGTTGAGCTCGTGGCTGATCAACCGGATCGCGTTCCTGTGGAGCTCCGCCTCCCGGCGCGAGATCTCGCGCGTGAGCGACCGGACCGAGACGAGGACGTGCGCCTGGGTGTTCAGGCGGAACGCGCGGCGGGCGACGTACAGCGTCTCGATCTCGCCCCGGCGCTCGACGGACACGAGGGCGTCCCGCCCGGCGACCATCGCGGCGCGGAGCTCCTCGGGCTCCCCGGCGAGCAGCGCGGAGAGCGTCCTCTGGCCAATGCGCTCGCCCGCGGCGAAGAGGGCGCGCGCGGCGCCGTTGCCGTACACGATCCGGCCCGCCTCGTCGTGGAGCACCATCGCGACGGGCGTGGCGTCGAGCGCCGTCTCGAGCAGGAGCTCCTTCTGGTAGAGGTCGTCGCGCTGCGCCCGCAGGGCGTCGCCGAGGCGGTTGTGGCGCTCGACGAGATCCCCGAGCTCGTCCCGGCGGTCGTGCCGGACGCGCTGCGTGTAGTCGGACTCGGCGAAGCTCGCGAGGCCGTCGGTCACCGCGCGGAGCAGGCCGACAGCGCGCCCGAGCAGCGCGCGGGAGGCGAGCGCGCCGGCGACCAGGGCGAGCCCGAGCCCCGCAAGGGCGGACACGGGCAGGGACGCCTGCGCTCGCGCGGCGGCGAGGCTCCCGGCGCAAGCCGCGGCGGCGGTCAGGGCGACCACCGAGGCGAGGCGGACCTGGAGGGGCACACGGAACGGCGCGCGGGGCCACGCGCGGAAGGAGGTCATGATCGCGACGCCTCCGCGGGGGAAACCGCGCTCGCCCGGAGCGCGGGCACGAGCGCCGCGGCCATGCCCGCGAGCCAGAAGGCCACGGCGACCAGGAGCACCGTCGGCGGCTCGAGGGGCACGTCGAGCTCGGGGGCGGCGGCGCGCGCCGCGGCCCGGAGCCCGGCGAGGGCGACGGCGCCGGCGCCGAGGCCGGCCGTCGTGAGCAGCGCGTTCTCCGCGAGCACGAGGCGCGCGACGTCGGCGCGGGTCGCGCCCAGGGCGCGGCGGATGCCGAGGGCCTGGCGGCGCTCGGCCACGAGCAGCGAGGCCATCCCGATGCGCCCCAGGAACACGACGACGAAGATCGCCCCGAGGAGCGTGAGGGCCAGGCCGCCCGCGCCGCGGCTCGTGCCGGCGTCGAGGTCGACGCCCTCGTCGAGCCGGCGCACGAGCACGGCGCGGCGCGGATCGGCGCGCTCGAGGGCCTCGCGCACGCGCGCGCCGGCGCGGTCGTCAGCGCCCGGACCGACACGGACGAGGTACGTCAGCGAGCGGCCGAGGGCGGGCCCCTCGGCCGCGAAGAGGGCGCGCTGGGCGTCGTCGGGATCGCGGCCCATGGCGACGCGGAACGACGGGACGACGCCGACGACGACGAGGGGCCTCTGCCGGGCGCTCCGGCGCACGATCTGCCCGACCGCGCGGCCGTCCGGGAAGAGGCGCGCCGCGAGCGCCTGCGTGACGACGGCGGGCGTCGCCTCCGCGCCCGCGGCGTCCCCTGCGGCGAGCAGGCGCCCCGCGAGGGGAGCGAGGCCGAGGACCTCGGCGACGCCGCCGCGATCGTCGAGCATCCAGGCGACCGCGCGCGGGCCGCCCGGGAGGGTCGTCTCGACGACCTCCCGGTGCGTGAGGTTGAACGGCGCCGCGGTCGCCTCGGCGGCGGCGAGGACGCCGGCGACGCGCGCGAGGGCCGCGGCGTCGCGGCGGACCGCGGCCGCGCGCTCGTCGAGGGACGCGAAGCTCGGGCCGTCGCGCTCGGTCGCGGCGAGCAGCAGCGACCGCGTCTCGATGCCGCGCGGCGCGGAGGCGCCGCGGGCATAGTGGACGGCGAGCCCCGAGGCGTGCACGGCCACGGCGAAGCCGAAGGCGGTCTCGAGCACCATGAGGAGCGCGGGCGTCTTCCGGCGAGAGAGCGCCCTGACGAGGGGGCCTAGCACGATCGCCGGAGCCCTTCGGCCGGAGGGATCCTCGCCGCGCGCAGGGCCGGGTACGCGCCGGCGAGGAGGCCGGCGGCCATCGCGGCCACGAGCGCCGCGCCGGCGGAGCGCGCCTCGAGGTGGTAGTCGACCGGCCGGAGGTGGATGACGCGGTTGACGATCTCGAGCGCCGCCGCGGCGACGCCGATGGCGAGCGCGGCGGCGCTCGCGGCCACGAGCGCCACCTCGGTCAGGAGCCCGAGGAAGACGCCGCGGGCGCTCGCGCCGAACGCGCGGTAGACGGCGATCTCGGCGCGCTTCGCCCGGAGCTTGCCCTCGAGCAGCCGCGCGACGCTGAGCGTGCAGGCGCCGAGGAGGACGTCGGCGAGCAGGACGAACAGGGTCGTTCCGGGGTCGTCCGCGCGGAGCGCGTGCAGGCGCTCGCGCGGCACGAGCTCGGCCCCGAGGACGCGCCGGCCGCGCGCGCGCTCGCCGCGGGCGTAGGCGTCGAGCTCGGCCTGGAACGCGGCCCGGCTGGGCTCGTCGCGCAGCTCGACCACGAGATCCAGCCAGCCGTTGTCGGTGGCGGCGAGCGCGTCGAAGCTGCCGCCCGGGTCCTCGACCTCACGGACCAGCGCCGGCCGGACGCCGAGCGCGAGGCCGGCGGCGCTCGGCGCGAAGACGACGGCCGTGCGCGGGGCGCGCGTGCGCGGGGCGGCCGGGAGCGCGACGACGCCGACCACCCGGAACGGCTCGCCGAAGAGCCGCAGCGTGCGACCGATCCCGCTCGCTCCGGAGAACAGCGCGCGCTCCGCCACGTCGGAGAGCACGACGGGGCGCTCCTGGCCGGCGCCCTCCGCCGCCGGCCAGATCGCGCCGCTCCGGACCGTTGCGCCCACCATGCCGAAGAGATCGCTGGTGCAAAAGATCACCTGGACAGGGACGAGCGGGCCGTCGTCCGGGCTCCCGGCGGCCACGGCGGCGAAGAGATCCGACGCGCGCGAAGGGTGGGGGCTCTCGAGGAGGACGCGATCCCGGTAGCTCGGGGGATCGATCACCCTGGGATCGGTGACGGCGCCGCCCTCCCGCGGGAGGGAGACGAAGTAGAGCCCGCGCGCCGACGCGAACGGATCGGACGCGCGCGCGTGGAGGACCGCGCGCGCGGCGGTCCATGCCGCGAGGCCGAGCGTGAACGCCAGCAGCATGATGGCGGTGTGCCCGGGCTGCCGGCCGAGGCTCCTGAGGGCCATCCGGAGCGCGTCGCCGGCCGTCACGGGAGGCCCTCCGGCGGAGCTTCCGAGGGCGGCACCGGCGGCGCGGGGGCCCAGGGATCGATGAGCTTGCCGTCGAGCACGTGGACCCTGCGGCGCGCCCGCGCCGCCAGCTCGGGGTCGTGCGTTGTCATGACGATCGTCGTGCCGCCGGCGTGGATGCGCTCGAGCAGATCGAGGATCTGCCGCGCCGAGCGGGAGTCGAGGTTGCCGGTGGGCTCGTCGGCCAGGAGGAGCGAGGGCTCGCCGACCAGCGCGCGCGCGATCGCGACGCGCTGCTGCTGGCCGCCCGAGAGCTCGCTGGGCCGGTGGTGGAGCCGCGCGCTCAGGCCGACGCCCTCGAGCGCGCGCAGGGCGCGCTCGCGCCGCACACGCGCGGCCAGGCCGCGGACCCGCAGCGGCACGTCGACGTTGTCGAACACGTCGAGGTCGGCGATGAGCTGGAAGCTCTGGAACACGAAGCCGATCTTCCGGTTTCGGATGGCGCTCGCGCGGGCATCGGAGAGCCCCTGCATCGGCTCGCCGTCGAGCAGGTACTCGCCCCCGTCGAAGGGATCGAGCAGCCCTGCGACGTTGAGGAACGTCGTCTTCCCGGAGCCGGAGGGGCCCATCACGGCGAGGAACTCGCCGCGCGCGACGTGCAGCGTGAACCCGGCAAGCGCGTGGGTCTCGAACAGGCCGCGCCGGTAGACCTTGGTGACGTTCGTCATCCGTAGCATGTCGGTCTCTCTGGCAGGAAATGCAGGTACTTTATCTTCAAGGCCACCGGCCAGACAGCTACCGTCGTCGCGTGAAGCGGCCCCCTGCATCGAAATCCGCTCCCTCTGCCGCGCCGCGCGCGCATCGCCATGGACCGACGCGCAGGGTGGTGGCCGTGGCCTACGACGGCGCGAGCGCCATCGACGTGGTGGGGCCCACCGACGTATTCGCCCTGGCCTCGGACATCGCGAGAGCGAAGGTGCCCGGCGCTCCCCCCGCCTATGCGGTCGAGATCGCCGCCGTGGACGGCGGCGTGATCCGGACGCTGTCGGGGGTGCAGATCGTCGCCCACAAGGCGCTCGCGGATCTGGCCCCCGGCATCGACACGGTGCTTGTCGCCGGGGGCGAGACCCGTGAAGCGACGCGGGACGCCCGGCTGCTCGCCTGGCTGCGCGCGACGACGCCCGAGGTGCGGCGCATGGGCGCCGTCTGCACAGGCGCCTTCCTCCTCGCCGCCGCGGGGCTGCTCGCGGGGCGCCGCGCGGCCACCCACTGGCATTCCGCGGCAGCGCTCGCGCGCGAGTTTCCCGGCGTCGAGGTCGACCCCGACGCCATCTTCGTGCGCTCCGGGAAGATCTACACGTCGGCGGGCATGACGGCGGGCATCGACCTCGCGCTCTCGATGGTGGAGGAGGATCTCGGATACGACATGGCGCTCCTGGTGGCGCGGGGGCTCGTGGTGTTCCTCAAGCGCCCGGGTGGACAGTCCCAGTTCAGCCGCCCGCTGCTCGCGCAGACGGTCGCCGCGGGCCCGCTGCAGGGCGTGATCGACTGGGTGCTCCGGCACCTCGACGCCGACCTGCGCGTCGAGGCGCTGGCGGAGCGGGCCGGGATGAGCCCGCGCAACTTCGCGCGGACGTTCACCCGGGCCATGCGGATGACCCCCGCGAAGTTCGTCGAGGCGGCCCGGCTGGAGCAGGCGCGCTCCTGCCTCGAGGGGGGCCGAGCGTCGATGAAGCAGCTGGCGCGCGACTGCGGCTTCGGTTCGGACGAGCGGATGCGGCGCGCGTTCCAGCGCACCCTGCAGGTCACGCCGGAGGACTACCGGAGGCGCTTCGGCCGAGCGTGAGCGGACGCCGGGCGCTCGGCCGAGCGCCGTCGACGCTCGCCGGATACTTCGCGCACGGCTGCACGCGACGGGGTGCGCGGGGCCCTGCGCCCGCGTGTCCTGAAAGCAGGGGACGATGTCCTTTCCGCCGCGGCCGGCGCCGCTCACAGTCAGGCCTGCGAAGCGCGCTCATGAGCGCCGGGCGCACGGCCGCGTCGAGGCGAAGCCCAGCCATCGAGGCGATCATCGGCGGATGACGAGACGAAACGAAAGGGTTCAGGGACGAACGATGACGGACACCTATGACATCAAGCTGCCAGATCCTCAGCCGCCGCTCCAGGTCGGCATGGTGCTCTACCCGGGCCTCACGGCGCTGGATCTGATCGGCCCGCAAAGCGTGCTGACCGCTCATGCGACGACCTATCTGCTCTGGAAGACGCGCGACCTGGTCATGACGGACTCGGGGGTTCCTATCCAGCCGACGGCGACCTTCAGCGACTGTCCGGACGACCTGGACATCCTGTTCGTGCCGGGCGGCATGGGCACCCCCGACGCCATGGTGGATCAGGAGGTCCTTCGCTTCCTGAGGGATCGGGGCGCCCGCTCCAGGTACGTGACCTCCGTGTGCACGGGGTCGCTCATCCTGGCGGCGGCAGGTTTGATGCAAGGATACAAGGCCACGACACACTGGTCCACGCGCCACATCCTGGAGGCGTTCGGCGTGGAGTGTGTCCGGGCGCGCGTCGTGGTCGATCGCAACCGGATCTCGGGCGGCGGGGTGACCGCAGGCATCGATTTCGGGCTGACGCTGCTGGCGCTGCTGCGCGGAGACGATGCCGCGAAGCTGACGCAGCTCATGCTGGAATACGACCCCGCCCCGCCCTTCAACGCCGGGACGCCCGAAGCTGCGGGACCCGAGCTGACGCAGCGCCTATTGAGCGTCCTCGACCCCTACGATCAGCAGATGCGGAAGATCGTCGCCGAGAGGAGCAGCAGGGCGAGCTGAAGCGCCGGCCGCGCGGCCGCCACGGGCCGCAGCATCATGCCAGCATCTGTCGCCGCATCCCTCGTCGATCGGGAGCGCGCCGTCCACGCCGCGGCCTCCCCGGGGCTGGTCGTCACGTGGATCGCGGGATACCTCTTGACCGCGCTGCGGCAACTCCCCATGACGGAGCTCTGGATCGCCGCGGCGATCACCCCGCCGCTGGCTTCGCAGCTCGCCCTCGTCCACGGCGGGCGCGTTCGTAATGACCTTTACCCTTCCCTTCGTGGTGCTGCTGATGATGGTCTTTCAACCCATCTGGTCTGGTGTCGAACGATGAGCGCGCTCCGCGCCCTGCGCCTCGTCGGCTTCCTGGAAGGGCTGTCCTTCCTGGTCCTCCTCGGCATCGCGATGCCGCTCAAGTACCTCTTCGAGCTGCCGATCGCCGTGCGGATCGTCGGCAGCGCCCACGGGCTCCTCTTCCTCCTGTTCGTCGGCGCGCTGATCCGCGTGGCCAGCGAGCGCGACTGGCCGCATCGCCGCTCCCTCGCGGCGCTCGTCGCGTCGCTCGTCCCCTTCGGGACGTTCGTGCTGGATCGCGCCCTGAAGCGCGAGATCGAGGGCGACACGCAGGCGGCCGGCGATGGCTGACGCCGGCGCGTCGCGTCCACGTCACGCGCGCCGGCGCTGCGCGCGCCGCGCGCGGATGCGGCTCAGGGACACGGGCGTGATGCCCAGGTACGACGGGCAGGCCAGGACTGGCTGAGCTTGCGAGGCGGTTGCATTCGCCCCGGCACGCTTGCCTGCTTTCGAAGCCGCTCGTCCGCCTCGATGTCGCGACGCGCCGACAGCGCCGATCGCACCGGTGCGCTATAAGGTGTCGTCGCGGATGAAGCAGCAGCAAGAGCAGCTGTGGCTCGTCGACTTCATCGGAGGGCTCCCCCTCCCCGTCCTCGTGCTGAGCCCGGCTGGTGTCGCGATCCACGAGAACCCGGCGTATCGCGCGCGGTTCGGCCCGCGCGCCGACGAGCGCAGCGAGAACGCGCCCGCGCTGCGGGGCGGGCACGCCTCGGCGCTTCGCGCGGCGCTCGACGGCGTCTCGCGCGCCGTGCCGCTCGGCTCGATCAGCGGCGCCCCGTTCACCGGGCACTATTTCCCGATCCGCGATGCGTCAGGCGCCGTGGCGTTCGTCGGCATCCTGTTCGTCGAGGAGCGCGCCGCTCCGGTGCCGGCCGCTCCAGCGCTGACCTCGGAGACCCATGACATCCCGGAGGTCGAGCGCAGCCTTCGTCGCATCCTCGACATGATGCCACAGCTCGTCTGGTCGACGCGGCCCGACGGGTATCACGATTTCTACAACCGCCGCTGGTACGACTACACAGGCGAGACGCCCGACGCCACGCGCGGCGCCGGCTGGAACGACCAGCTGCACCCGGACGACCAGCAACGCGCCTGGGAGCGGTGGCAACGCTCCGTCGAGACGGGGGAAGACTACCAGATCGAGTACCGCTTCCGGCGCGCCGACGGCGCATACCGCTGGTTCCTGGGCCGCGCGCTGCCGATGCGCGACGACGCAGGGCGCATCCTCCGCTGGTTCGGCACCTGCACCGACGTCGACGATCAGAAGCGCCTCGAGCAGCAGCGGGCCGAGGTCCTGGCGCAGGCCGAGGAGACCAGCCGGCTGAAGGACGAGTTCCTCGCGATCGTCTCGCACGAGCTCCGCACGCCCCTGACCGCGATCCTCGGGTGGGCGCGCATGCAGCGCTCGCGGCCGGAGCTCGCGCCCAAGGCGATGGCGGTCATCGAACGCAACGCCGAGGCGCAGGCCAGGCTCATCGAGGAGATCCTCGAGAGCTCGCGCATCGTGACCGGGAAGATCCGCCTCTACCCCAGGAACGCGAGCGTGAACGAGCTCGTCCGCACCGCGGTCGACGCCATCCGGCCGGCCGCTGACGCGAAGGCCATCGGCCTCGAGGTCAGGCTCGATCCCGGTGTCGGGGACATCGTCTGCGATCCCGATCGCTTCCAGCAGGTGGTCACGAATCTGCTGGTCAACGCGGTGAAGTTCACGCCGGGCGGCGGGAAGGTCGGACTCCAGACGGCGCTCCGCCCGGGCGGCGTCGAGGTGACGGTGACGGATACCGGGAAAGGCATTTCGGCCGCCTTTCTCCCGCACGTGTTCGAGCGGTTCCGCCAGGCGGAGGCGGCCACCACACGGCATCACGGCGGACTCGGTCTCGGGCTGGCGATCGTCAAATACCTCGTCGAGATCCATGGCGGCACCATCCACGCGCGGAGCGACGGCGAGGGGAAAGGGGCGTCCTTCAGCGTGCGCCTGCCGGTGCGGGCCGTGGCCCTGGCGCAGAGCGAGGGCTCCGAGGTCTCGTCCGAGATCGAGCACCCCTCGGCCGGGACGATCCCCCGGCTCGACGGGCTGCGCGTGCTCGTCGTCGACGACGAGCCGGACGCGCGGGAGCTCGTCACCATGGTGCTGCGCGAGGCGGGCGCCCAGGCGGACGAGACCGGCTCGGCCTCGGCCGCGCTCGAGATGCTGAGTCGCGCTCGGCCCGACGTGCTCGTCAGCGACATCGCCATGCCGGAGCAGGACGGCTACGCCCTCCTTCGCGAGCTCCGATCCCGCGCTCCGGACCTCGGTGGCTCCGTGCCGGCGCTGGCGCTCACCGCCTTCGCCCGGCGCGAGGACATCGTTCAGGCTCGGGACGCCGGGTTCCAGCTCCACCTCGCCAAGCCGGTCCAGCCGGGCGAGCTCGTGGCGGCGGTGTATCGGCTCGCGCGTAAAGGCGCCTGATACGCACCAGTCGTCGAAGCGGGGAGAATTTCACAGGGAGGCGGGGAGACGGGGAGTATTTTGAAGATTCCCCTCCCCGTCTCCCCGCCTCCCTGTGAATTGTCTCCGCTGAAAAGGGCTGCAAATGAGCGGATTCCTCGGGGGTCAGGCGGGAGGGTTCCAGTCGGCATAGTAGCGTTGCCGCATGCGCTCACAGTAGGCAACGAGGTTGGGCTGGGCCTCGGCGTGACGCTTCAGCGGGGAATCGACGGGGAAGCGGAGCACGCTGGCGAGGAGGGCGTACACGGTCGCGTCCACCGAGCTCGGCTCGGTCCCGAGCATGAAGGGCTGGTCGCCGAGCAGGGTGGCGATGGCGCCGAGGTCCGCCTTGCCCTGGGCATAGATCTCCTCGCGGCTGTGGCGCCCCGTGCCCTGCGCGCGGAGCATGCCGGTCATCCTTTTGCGCAGGAGCTCGACGATCACGCCGCCGACGACCGGCGGCATGAGCGGAAGGAAGATGGGGCGGTAGGCGGCCCACCCCTCGGGCTCGCTCCAGCGGACGAACACCACCATCCAGTAGAACGCCTCTTCGAGCATGCGCCGGATTACATGACCTCGAGCGCGCGCCTCCGCGGTGAGGTGGGCGTCGAGCTTGTCGCCGTGGGCGCGCTCCAGCTGCTCGATGATGAGCTGCGAGTCGCCCACGGTACAGCCGTCGATGTCGGCATAGGGGACCTTGCCCTTCGGCGCGCGGAGCGGGTCGGCGGAGCGCACCTCGTAGGGGAGGCCGACCATGCGCAGCCAGGTCTCGAGCTTGAGGCAGAAGGGGCTGATGTTGGGGACGCCCCACGCGGCGGGGGCCTGATAGAGGGTGATCATCTCGGCGCTCCTCGTTGAAGTTCCAGCACGTCATCTCATCTCTCCGAGGAGCGGCGCGGCGTCCACGTAGACGGATGAAGGACGGAATCCCTCGCTCGTCCCCCGCAAGAAACCGGCGCCGGACCTCGGGCGCACGACACCTGTCCGCCTCCGCGGCGGACACCTGTCCGGACGCGGACACGCGCCCTCGCGCGCCGCCCGCCGATTGCCGCCAATCCTCTCGGGCACGCCCGCTGCTTGGGCGCCTCGCATGCGTCTTCTCATCCGCTTCGTTTTGCCCTCCGCCACGGCGCTCCTCCTCGGTTGTTCCCCCGAGGCGGCGCCGGGCGCGAGCACCCCGACATTCCACAGGGACATCGAGCCGCTGCTCCAGAAGAGCTGCCTCGGGTGCCACGCGCAGGGCGGCACCGCGCCGGTGAGCCTGGCCTCGTACGAGAACGCGAAGGCGCTCGCGCCGGTCATCGCCGACGAGACCGAGGCGCGGCGGATGCCGCCGTGGGGCGCCCTGCCGACCGACGAGTGCGCGCCCCCTCGCCCGTTCCGCGGGGACCTGCACCTCTCCCTCGACGAGATCGCCCTGCTCCGCGCCTGGAGCGACGCTGGCGCGCCCAAGGGGGATCCCGCGGACGCCCCGGCCCCCTATACGCTCGTCGCCGCAGGCCTGTCGCGCACGGACCTCGAGCTCTCGCCCAGGGCCCCCTTCGCCGCGGCGGAGGGCTCCGACAGCTTCCGCTGCTTCGTCCTCGATCCGGGGCTCACGGAGCAGGCGTGGGTCCAGGGCTACGACGTGCTGCCGGGCAACCGCGCTGTCGTGCACCACGCGCTGCTCTTCATCGACGCGAACCGCGAGGGAGAGGCGCTCGGCGGCGAGAGCGGCAGCTACGAGTGCTTCGGCGACGCGCGCCTCTCCGAGACGTCGCTGCTCGGCGCCTGGGCGCCGGGCACGCAGGCGTTCGAGCTGCCGCCGGACATCGGCATCTCGGTGCCAGCGAACGCGCTGCTCGTGATGCAGGTCCACTACCACCCGAAGCCGGGCGAGGCGCCCTCGCCCGACGCGACCCGGGTCGCGCTGCGCCTCGCGGACGAGAAGCCGAGCCGCGCGCTCTCGAACCTCGCGCTCGGCAACGCCGAGGCGCCATTCCGGGACGGCAACGGGCTTTTGCCCGGGCCGGGCGACCGCGGGAGCGTCGAGTTCCGGATCCCGGCCGGCGCCCGGGGGCACGTGGAGCGGATGCGGTACGTCATCGACTTCCCGATCCCCGAGATCTCGATCTACGGCGCCGGCGTCCACATGCACCGGGCCGGCGTCGACCTCAAGGTCGACCAGATCCGCGCCGATCCGCGGGGCGACGAGGCCGACCGCCAGTGCCTCGTCCAGACGCCGGCGTGGGACTACAACTGGCAGCGTCTCTACAGCTACGACGCGCCGATCGACGAGCTGCCCACGCTGCGGTCGGGCGACACGATCGAGCTGCGCTGCACGTACGACAACACGACGGAGAACCCGGCGCTCGCGGCGCAGCTCATCGAAGAGCGCCTGCCCGCGCCGCAGGACATCGTCCTCGGCGAGTCGACGCTCGACGAGATGTGCGTGGCGTTCCTGCCTGTCGTCCACCCGAACCCCTGAGGAGACGCCGATGCCTTCGAACCCCTTTCATGCACTGTTCGGTCTCGGCGCGCTCCTGCTCGCCGCCTGCTCTTCACCGCCGAGCGCCGCGCCGCCCGGGCCCACGACGCCGCGCGAGGACCTCTGCCCCGAAGGCTTCGCCGATTGCGACGGCGACAGCGACAACGGCTGCGAGGCCGCCCTGCTGACGAGCGTCGAGAGCTGCGGCGCGTGCGGCGCGCGCTGCGCGGGCGGCGACGGCGCGACCGCGCTCTGCGCGGCGGGCGCCTGCACCCTCGCGTGCGACGCCGGGCGGGCCGACTGCGACGGCGACGGCGACAACGGCTGCGAGGCCCTCGTCACGGAGGATCCGCGCCACTGCGGGGCCTGCGGCGTGACCTGCGCCGACGCCTGCTGGAACGGCACCTGCGACGCCGCCGTGCTCGCAGACGAGCTCCGGCTGCCCACGTTCGTCAGGATGGACGCGACCGGGCTCTACTGGACGAACCAGGGCACGGGCGACGCGCCGGACGGGAGCGTCATGCGGCTCGATCCGGGCGGCGGGACGCCGGTGGCGCTCGCGCCCGAGCAGGAGCTCCCGGGCCCGCTCGCGCTCGACGAGGCCGCTGTGTACTTCGCGCACGCGCGCGGCCTCGCGGCCGTCCCGAAGGCCGGCGGCGAGGTGACCGAGCTCGCGCCCGACGCCCGCCGCGTCACGGCGCTCGCTGTCGACAAGGGCGCGCTCTACTGGGTCGAGGCGGGGACGCCGCCGGCGTTCGAGGACGGCGGGCTGTTCACGCTGCCGCTCGGCGCCGAGCCCGGCGCGGCGAAGGTGATGCTCGCGGCCATCCCGGGCGCCGCCAGCGGGGTGGCGCTCGACGCCGGCCACGTGTACGTGACCGCGCGGGGCACCGGCGCGGCCGACGGCGCGATCTACCGGGTGGCGCGCGACGCGGCGCCGCCGAGCGCGCCGGAGAGGCTGCACGAGGCGCTGGTCGCCCCGCGCGCTCTCGTGGCGCGCGGCGGCGCGCTGTGGCTCATCGAGGGGCGCGGGATCGCCACGTTCTCGCCCGGGAGCCCGCTCCGCAGGGTCGTCCCGGATCTGCCGCAGATCCCCGCGCAGCTCGCGTTCGACGACGCGCGCGTCTTCTGGACGACCGCGCGGGAGGCCGACGGCCAGGTGCAGAGCGCGCGGCTCGACGGCAGCGATGTCGCGACGCACGCGCGCAACCTGAGCTACCCGTGGGGCATCGCCGTGGACGGGACCAACGTCTACTTCAGCCTCGCGTGGAACGGCGGGCCCGCGACGGGGGCGCTGGTGCGCGGGCCGAAGGGCCCGTGACCGCGCTCTCCGCCGGGGGAGCCCGGCCTCAACGCCGGCCGACCCTCGCGCTCGCCGCGGCGTGACCGCGCTGGATCGCGCGGGTCCAGAGGTCGGGGCGCTCCGGGCCGTGGTCGCCGGCGCGGGCGATCTCGGCGCAGATCGCGGCGGTGAACGCGTCGCCCGCGCCCGCCGCGCGGGTCTCGGCCACGACCGGCGGGGCGAGCGCGATCTCGCCGAAGGGGCCGGCGGCGCGCGCTGCGCCGGCGCCCTGGGTGAGCACCAGGGTCGCGCTCGGCCGCATGGCGGCGCGCACCTGGGCGTCGTCGAGGCCGAGCCCGGCGAGGTCCGCCGCGCTGCACCGCACCACGTCGGCCTCGCGGAGCAGGGCGTGGAGCACGCGCGGATCGCGCCCGGCCCAGAGGCGCCACCGCGCGTTGAGGTCGACGACGACGACGGTGCCCGTACGGCGCGCGGCCCGCGCGGCCCGGCAGAGCGCGGCGATCGGCGCGAGCGCCGGAGAGATCCCCGAGAGCAGCAGCACCGGCGCCGCCCACCCCTCGGGCACCGAGAGGGGCAGTTCGTCCTCTGCGCGGTGGGCGACCATGTGCCGCGCCCCGCCGGTGTCCTCCAGCAGGATGAGCCCCTGGCGGGTCGGGATCAGCGCCACACCCGCGACGTCGACGCCGGCCGCCGCGACCCTCGCCAGGAGCGCCCGACCCGGGGCGTCGTCGCCGAGCGCGGCCGCGAGCCCCACGCGCAGCCCGCTCCGCGCGAGCGCGACAGCGGCGTTCACCGCCCCGCCGCCTGGACGGAACCGCAGCGAGGCACCGCCTGGAGGCGCGAGATCCCAGAGGGCCTCGCCGGCACAGATGACGTCCAGGGTCGCCCCCAGCGACGGCGCGACCCGCGCCGCGGCAACCCGCCCAGCGCTCGCAAACATCGATGCCATGGGGATCCCCATCTTACACCACGGGGATCGCAGCAGCGCGCCGTAACTTGATCGTCACCACAGACGTCGAGCTGCTCCTGCTGCACTCGTGAACCTTCGGCCCAGCACGAACTGCACCGCAGGCGCACGTGTTGCGTGGCAGGGGACAGGCCCTCCGGCCTGCGCCGCGCCTGCGCCGGCCGGCACGAGCCATGCAATCGTCGAGCATCGTCAATCGTCGGTCGTGACGAGCGCACGAGCGGAGCGCGGGAGGCCCCAATGCGGAACAGGATGGAAGACGTCAATGAATTCCTCTCCCACCGGCGGGTGGCCCTGGTGGGCGCGTCGCATGACGACAAGGACTTCAGCCGGATGGTGATGCGGGAGCTCATCGATCGGGGTTACGACGTCGTTCCGGTGAACCCGGGGGGCGGCGTGATCGAAGGCCGCGTGGCGTACGCCGGGGTCGGCGAGATCGATCCCCCGGTCGAGGGGGCGATCGTGATGACCCCACCCCAGGTCACCGAGCAGATCGTGCGAGCGTGCGCCGCTGCCGGCATCCAGCGCGTGTGGCTGCACCGGGGGGTCGGTCAGGGTGCAGTGAGCGCGCCTGCCGTGCAGGCCTGTCAGGAGCTCGGGATCCGCGTGGTCGCGGGCGAGTGCCCGCTGATGTTCCTCCCGAACGCGGGCTTCGTCCACCGGCTCCACCGGTTCACCAACAAGATCGCGGGGAGTTACCCGGCGCGCGCGTGAAGCGCCATGAACCTGGGAGATCTCGAGATGACCTCGTATCCTGTCACCTTCACCGTCACGCGCCCCTGGAAGCTCGATCGCGTCCAGCTCCTCGCGCGTGTCCTCCTGCTCGCGGCGCTCTCGATTGCCGGCGTCACGGTGGGCTTCGTCATGATGCTTGTCTATCTGGCCCTGCCCGCCGTGGCGGCCGCGCTGGTGGCTCAGAAGGGATCGGCCCGGTTCCTGGCCGAGGACGGCCCGAGGCTGACGCGCGCGCTCGTGTGGCTACAGGCCGCGTTCGCTTATCTCTTCCTGCTCACCGACAGGCTCCCGCTCGATCGCCCCGCCGAGACCGCGCGCCTCGACATCGGTACGACCGGCGCGCCGACAGCGAAGGACGCGCTCCTGCGCCTCTTCACGAGCCTCCCCTCGGCCATCGTCCTCGCGCTGCTCTTCTGCGTCGCCTATCTGGCGTGGCTCGTCTCGGCGGTCGCGGTCCTCTTCACCGAGCGCGTCCCGACGGCCATCTACGATTTCCAGTGCGGCGTGCTCCGGTGGCAGGCGCGGCTCCTCGCCTATCATGCGTCGCTGGTCGACCAGTACCCGCCGTTCGCGTTCGATCCGGGTCCCCTGGACGGCACCCCGCGCGATCACGCGGGCACGTTCGCCTGAGGCGTCCTCTCGGCGCCGAGGAAGGAGCCCGTTCGCTGGTCCCTGCCGCCGGAGCGAGCCGTCACAGGTCGACGACGCAGACGACGCTCGTCGTCGTGTCCTCGCCGTGCTCCGTGACCTCGATCTGGATCTTCGAGGTTGCCTCGTCCGCTCCGGTGCCGAAGCGAGCCGTGAAGTCCAGCTCGTACCAGGTCTCGAGCGTGATCGGATCGGACACCTTCCACGCGAGTTGCTCGAAGCCGCTGATCGACGTGTGATCGAAGACGAAGATCGTCTTGTCGGGAGCGGTGTGCGAGACGGTGAGGGAGGGGCTCGTGAACTCGTAGGCGCCAACCTCGCCGAGCTCGAGGCTGCAGGCCTCGCCCGAAGGCGTGGTCCCCTCGTAGGTTCCGACCAGGCAGGCGCTCGCGCTGGGATCGCTCGTCAGGGAGATGTCGGGACAGGCGGCGAGGCGCTCTTCGAGCGCCGAGAGGCTCGGGCCCGAGCCGCCCGAGCCCGAGCTCGAGTCGCCCGACCCGTCGTCGTCGCCTCCGCAGGCCACCACCAGGCCGAGGGTGAGCACGGGAACGAAAGCCAGGTAGGAGCGCCGTCGAGCGGGGTTCATGCCACGGGAGGATGAGGTCATCCGACAGAGGTTAGTGGAGACGCCAGCGCTCGCCCAGCTCTGTCAGATCTGACAGGGGCTCCGGCCCTCGAGCGCCGCCGGTCCGAGCGAGCTCCACTCGGTCGGTACGATGTGCCCTTCACGCGTGCAACCTGAGCTTCCCGTGCCCGCCGCTGCGTGACCGCGCTGGAGCGCGCGGGCCCAGAGGACTGTGCAGGGCTTTCGCCCTCCGGTCCTCCGGCCTTTGCGCTTCTTCACGCACCGACGCGGTCGCCCTGACTACGCTGACCCGCATGGCATCCGGAAAAGGTCGCTTGCTCGGGCTCCTCGGCGGGCTGGTGCTGACCGAGGCGAAGGTGCAGGCCGTGGGCACGCCCCACCCGCTCTACCGGCGCGTGGTGCTCGAGGGCGAGGGGCTGCGCACGAGCAGCTGGCAGCCCGGCGACAAGATCCAGGTGCTCCTCCCCTCGAACGACGTGCGGACGTACACCCCGATCGACTGGGCGGGGGGTCGGACCACGCTGCTCCTCCACGCGCACGGGAGCGCGCCGGGCGCACGGTGGACGGAGGCCGTCCGCCCGGGCGACGTCGTGCGGTTCGTCGGCCCGCAACGCTCCCTCCGTCTGGGAGGCGTGGGCCTCCTGACCGGCGACGAGACCTCGCTCGGCGTGGCGGCCTCGGCGCGCCGCCTCGGCGCCCACGCCGTCCTCCGGGTGACGAACGTCCCCGCGGCGGAGGCGGCGTCGCGATCGCTCGACGTCTCCGTGGACCTCGCGGGGTCCGACGAGGAGGCCGCCGCTTTGCTCCGCGAGCGCGCGGCGGGCGTCGCCACGGCGGTGGCCTGCGGCGGCGGCGCGTGGGTCCAGCGGGCCCGGGAGGTGCTCCGGGCGGCCGGGGTGCGGGAGGTGCGCGCCAAGGCCTACTGGATCGCGGGCAAGACCGGGATCGACTGACCCTCTCTGCACACCGGCGAGCGCTGGAAGGGTGGTTTGTTGGCCATCCTCGCGCATCCTGATAGCCCCTCGGCTCGAGGTGGCCGGGATCGATGATGCAGATCGGACGCTGGGCGCTCGCCGTCGCGCTACTCACGCTCTCTGCTGACGCCCGTCCGGACCCGCGGAGCGGCGTCGCCGAGGCGCCGCGCGCCCGCGCCGGCGTCACGCTCGCCGAGACGCGGAGCCGCGTGCATCCCGCCGCCACGCGGCTCGGTGACGTGGTCCCTCTCCTGCGGCAGGACGCGTCCGCCGAGATCTCGGCGATCGACTGGAGCCCGCTCCGGCTCACCCGCCGCTACGGCGTCGCCGCCACCGTGGTGCGCCTGGACACGAAGCGCACCGGGGAGCGAACCCTGACGGCGGCCTGCGTGGTATCGGCGGCCGTGCGCGAGCTCGACACGGGCAACATCCTCTTCGTGGTCGAGGGCCGCGCGCGGGTCGAGGACAGCGCGGCGGCCGGCGAGCGCGCCCAGCGCGACGCCCTCCGGGCCGCCATCCAGAGCGCCGTGCGCGCGGTGCCGGACGGCCTACGCCGCTCGCGGTGAGCTGATCCGCGTAGAAAAAGAGACCCCTCAGGGGTCGGATCGACCGTGCTCCCCCGCGGGCGGCGGGGAGGAAAGCGCGTCGACCTCGCCGCGCGTCACGCGCTTGTCGCCGTCGCGGTCGAGCGCCTTCATCATCTCGCCGACGACCACCTCGGACGGCGTCTCGGAGCTCGCCCTCGACGCGGCGGCCCTCAGCTCCTCGGCCGAGACGCGGCCGTCCCCGTCGGCGTCGATCGCCTCGAAGGGCCCGAGCTGGCGGACGAGGTCCGCGGCGAACGACTCCACGAGGACGAGCTTCGGATCGCGGCCGCTGTCCGCCGGCGGCACCTTCTCCGGGTGCTCCTGGGCGAAGCGGACAAGCGGCGCGATGTCATCCATGCCGCCGAGGAGCCCGCGCGGGAGGGCGATCCGGTACGCGCGCTCGTCGACCAGCGGGAGGCCGTCGATCGCGCTCAGGACGCCTCGCGCGTCCGTCGCCATCCGGTCGTCGATCTGGAGGTAACCGCCGTGCTGGGCGGGGGCGCGCGACCGCGACGCGGCGACGGCCTCGCGGACGACGCGGCCAGGCAGGAGGGTCACCACCACCTCGTTGCTGAAGGGCACCTCGGCCTTGAGATCCCCGTAGGTGAGGCGCTCCCGGTACGCGCGGCCGCCGCGGATGCCGCCGCCGTTGAAGAGGCACCCCTCCGCCCCGAAGGCGTCGCGGATCCGCGAGCAGAGCAGCGCGCCGAGCGACGTCTGCTGGACCCGCGTCCCGACGGACGAGAGCTCGCTCCCCGGCGGGAGCCGGAGGAGGGTGGCCGCGTCGAGGTCCCGCACGATCTGCATGTGGCGGTCGACGCGCGCGCGCATCGCCGGATCCTCGGGATGGGCGCCGACCTCCTCGATCCGGACGGTGACCGCGGGCAGGTCGGGCACCCCGGCGGGCGGCGCCATGGCCGGCCACACGAGGTCGATGATGGCGGCGCTCTCCGCGTCCGTGCCGGCCTTCACGACCCAGCAGCCGTCCACGTCGTCGAGGATCACCTCGTGCTCGTGCCCGCCGAGGATCACGGGAAAGCACGGATCGCGCTGCGCCCGTGCGAGCTCGAGGTCCTGGTCGCGGCTCTGGTGCGTGATCGGGATCACGCACGCGCACCCCTCGTCGCGGAGGAGCCGGCGGGTCCAGCGGAGGGCCGCCTCGTTCGCCGGCTCGATGTCGATCCCCCCGAACGCATCCCGCCGGTACAGGCCCTTCACGTGCACGAGCAGGCCGAGGAGGCCGATCCGGACAGCGCGCCCGCCGGGGCTCGAGACGTCGAGGATCTCGTGCGTCGGCAGCGCCGGGGCGAACGAGGGCATGTTGGTGTTGAGCCACGTGCCCCGGAACTCCTGCACCCGCGCCCTGAGCTCCGGCAGCTCGACGTCGGCCTCGTGGTTGCCGAAGATGGTGTGGGTGATCGGCAGCGCGTTCATGCAGTCGACCATGCCCCTGCCGTGATCGAGGCTCGACAGCAGGCTCGGCGCGAGGAAGTCGCCGGCCATCACCGCCAGGAAGCGATCCGCGGGCGCGGCGGCGTGGCGCCGCACGAGGGTCGCGAGGCGCGGGAGGTTGTCGAGCAAGTACACGTCGTTCACGCAGACGATCCGCAGAGAGGGGCCTCTGGGCAGGGCGTGTGCGGCGTCGGTCATCGCCATCCAAGATAGCCCAGCCCGCGGGCGCGCGACGCCGTCAGCGCCGAGCGCCCCTCGCCTTGGGCGGGCGCCACGCGCGCAGGCTCTCCGCGAGCGGCTCGAGCACCGCGCGCACGCGCGGAATGGCCCTGGCGCTGCGCGGGCAGAGCAGCACGAGCGGGCGTCGCGCGGGCGGCAGGTCCACCTTCAGCTCCACGAGCGGCGGGTGCCTCCGGAAGTGCGGGTGCTCGCGCGCGAGCATCATCGCGCCGAGCCCCAGCTCACACGCGCGGATCTGAACGAGGTAGTCGTCGGACGCGAACGACGGGCGCCACCCCGGGATCAGGCGGCCGAGCGCGCTGTTCGGCGAGAGGTCGTCGAGCGGCGGCGCCCAGCCGATCCACGCGAGCTCCGCGGGATCGGCCTTGCCCGCCGCCCGCGCCGCGTACTGCTCCGACGCGAAGGCGCGCAGCTCGATGTCGACCGAGGCGACGCTGTCCTCGCCGGCCGGGACGCCCAGCCGCAGCGCCAGATCCGCCTCCCGCCTCGTCAGGTCGAGCGGGCGCACCGTGGACACGACGTGCAGCTCGATCGCCGGCGCGCGCCGCGCGAAGGCCGCCGCGAACGGGACGAGAAAGCCGTGCGCGATGCCGGGGGGCGCCGTCACCCGGACCACGCCCGTGGGCGCGTGCCGCCGCTCTGCCGCGCGGGTCAGCTCGGCGGCCCAGTCGGCCATCCGCTGCGCGGGCTCGACGAGGCCGGCCCCGTACGCCGTCAGCGCCGTGCCGGCCACGCCGCGGTCGAAGAGGGGCTCGCCGAGGAGCGCCTCCAGCTCTGCCAGCCGCCGGCTCACCGTGGGCTGGGTCATCTGCAGCTTGCGCGCGGCGGCGCTCAGGCTGCCTGCCTCCGCCACCGCGAGGAACAGCCGCGCGTCGTCCCACGAGATATCCATCTGCGTATGACTACATGCGACTTTCGCCAGTTACCCATTCATTTTTCGGGGAACACACTGGCGGCATGTCCAGGCACACCTTCCGCTTCGTATCCCGCGCTCTCCTCGCCTCCGCGCTCCTGCTCGGCGCGTGCGCCGAGCCGCTCCCGCCGCCGAAGGACCCGCCCGCGTCGACGCACGGCGCGACGAGGGCCACGCTCGGCACGCCGATCCGGCTGCAGGTGATGGAGGCGCTCCTCGACGAGGCGGGCCCCATCACCGTCGAGACCGTCGTCAGCGCGCGGTGGGAGACCAGCCGCGCCGGGCTCATCAACTTGGCCCACGAGCGCGCCGCCGGCCTGACCGACGGCCTCGAGCCTGTCGACATCACCTTTCACGCGCTCGCGCACCCGGCGCGGGGCCTGTACCTCATCGACACCGGCGCGTCGCAGGCGCTCGCGGCGAGCGACCATCCCCTCCGCACCGGCCCCGTCGGACAGGCGCTCAACTTCGGCGCCTTGCGGGTGGAGGCCAGCCTCGGCGCCTTTCGCGGCGAGCGGGCGCTGGCCGGCGTGCTCCTCACGCACCTGCACATCGACCACGTGCTCGGCCTGCCCGACGTCGCGCGCGACGTCCCGATCTTCGTCGGCCCCGGGGAGTCCACGTTCGAGAGCCCGTTCCATGCGCTCACCCAGTCCACCGTGGACCAGCTCCTCGAGGGCCGCGCGCCCCTCGAGGAGTGGGCCTTCGGCGGCGAGGGCGTGATCGACGTGCTCGGCGACGCCTCGCTCTTCGCGCTCTCGGCGCCGGGGCACACGCCGGGCTCGGTCGCCTATGTCGCGCGGACGCCCGAGGGCCCGGTGCTCTTCACAGGCGATGTGTGCCACACGGCCTGGGGCTGGCGGAACGACGTCGAGCCCGGGAACTTCTCGTCCGACCCCGCCGGGAGCGCCGAGAGCCTCGCCTTCCTCCGCGCCCTCGCCGCCCGCCACCCGTCGATGCAGGTGCGCCTCGGGCACCAGTCGCTGTGAGCGCCGGGCCTTCCCGGCAGGCGCTCATCCGTCGGAGGTGAGCTCCTTCTGGAGGTGCCGCTCCAGCCGCTCCAGCACCTGGCGCGCCACGCGCCGGAGCCGCCGGGGGTAGACGACGACGAGGGGCGGGCTCGGCAGCGGGAGCCTGGGCAGGAGCCGGATCAAGCGCCCCTCCTGGACCCGGCGCGCGACGAGCCAGCGCGGGAGCACGCTCACGCCGAGCCCTGCCTCCACGGCCCTGAGGTTCGTCTCGATGTCGTCGGTCGTGAGCCTGACGGTGAGCCCCAGCTTCTCGAGCTCGCGCACCCCGCCGCTCGCCACGACCCGCACCGCGGCGAGCTCCGACATGGATGTCGGCGCCGGCTTGCACGCGAACAGGCCGGCGCTGCCGACGAGCCACTGGGGCGAGGTCCCCAGCGTTCGCTCGATGAACGACGGCTCGCTGCGGACGCCGACGCGAAGCGCGAAATCGAACGCGCCTGCCACGAGGTCGACCCGCTGATCGGTGAGCGCGGCGTCGACGACGAGCCCCGGCGATTCATGCATGATCCGCACGAGCTCCGGCAAGAGGAGGCGGCGGCCGAGCGCCCCGGGCGCCGAGAGCTTCACGCGGCCCGCGAGGTCCCCGAAGCCGGAGGCGGCGCGGAGCTCCGCGTCCTCGAGCGCGCGCACGTGCTCCTCGATCTGCTCGTAGTACGCGCGCCCCTCCAGGGTGAGCGCGACGCGCCGGGTGGTGCGCTCGAACAGCCGGAGGCCCAGCCGCGACTCCAGATCGGCGATCCCGCGGCTCGCGGCCGATTGCGTCATGGAGAGCTCGCGCGCCGCCCGCGAGAAGCTGCCGCTGTCCGCCACCTTGCAGAACACGCGCAGCGCGAGGAACCGATCCATGGCTCAATTTATTCTGAATTGAACTAACTGTAAGCCGTATTCTATCGCTACCGGCATGAGCGGGCGCTGGCCATCCTGCCTGCATGCTCGTACGCCACACGTTCGATGGACCGAGGCGGGGCCGTCTGCTCCGCCTCCTCGCGTTCTTGAGCGCGCTGCTGCCGCCTCTGGGCGCCCGCGCGACCGAGGCCACGGAGGCATCCCCGCCGCCGGAGGTCGCGCCCCGCGGCGCCGATTCCGCGGGTCCGGTGCCCGCGGAGGCTCGCCTCGTCCTTGGATCACGCCTCGTGGGCAGGGACACGGGCGGCGGCCTGGAGCTCGACGGCCGCGTGCGCCTCGCGGGTGGGACGCAGCTCGGAGCCGCTGCCTCCTTCTGGGCCCTCGAGCGAGCGTACATGGGGGGGCGAACGGTGAAAGGCGCGAGCGGCGCCTCGGGCGCTGCGGTCTTCCTGATGCCGCTCGTGACGCACGGCCCGCTCGAGCTCGATCTGCGCCTCAAGACGGGGTTCCTGGCGCTCCGGGATGTCGGAGGCGGCAACGGGGGAGGCGGCGACGCACCCGCGTCGGCGCTCCGGCACGTCGACGAGCTATCGATGGTCGCGCACGTCGCGCTCGGCGAGGCGTGGCTGCTCCGCGCCGGGGCCACCGTCGGCTTCGAGCTGGAGCTCGACCCGACCACGGAGCTGGCCGACCTGGCGCAGGTCCTGACGGCGGGCGCCGGCTACGCCGTGTCCGAGCACGTTCTCCTCACCCTCGACGCCAGCGCGGGAGGCAGCTTTGGATTCAACGGCGACAACGGCAAGTTCCTGCTCGAGGGCTCCTTCGGAGCGCGCTTCGCTTTCGGACAAGGAGGCTCCCGTGTCGCTCACTGACCGCCGCGGCCACCGCCTTCACCGCATGACGCTCGCGTCGAGCGCGTGCCTCGCGCTCCTGCTCGGGGCCGCGCGGGCCGACGCGCAGGCTCCGGACGCCGGGTCCGGGGCCGTCGAGCGCGCCGGCGCGGGCGCCTTCGATGCCGGGCCGCCCGGGGCCGCGGACGCGCTGGGCGCGCGCCGGCCCGCGCCGGACGTCCCGGTGGGCGGCTTCGTCGACCTCGAGTGGCGCGTGATGGGCCTGGGAGGACACGTGTCGCACGGGCCGGCGTTCGCCGCCGGCGTGACCTTCGCCAACGGCCTGGTGCGCCTCGGCCTGGGTGGGCTCGGGCGGCCGGGGCCCATGAATCCTGCCACCTTCGACGTCGCGCTGCCCGGAGGGCAGACCTACAAGGGGCAACACACGCTCGAGCTCAAGTCCGACGGATCCATGCTGGGCGCGCACGTCGGGCTCTCGTTCCGGCTGCCCTTCGCGGAGGCGCTGGCGGTCCAGATCCCGATCACGGTCGGCTACGGCGGGTTCGGCTTCTACTTGCAGGGGAACGATCGCAAGACGCCCGACGGACGCCGCGTGAGCGCGTGGGAGGACGAGCTCTTCGCGGGTAAGGACTCCTCCCTCGGCGTGGTCGTCGATACGGGGCTGCGCCTCGGGTACCAGCCGGACGATGCGCGGTGGTTCAGGCCCTACGTGGGCGCGAGCTTCACGGCGGTCCCCGGCTTCGACACGTTGGTGCGAGACGATTACCTCGGGTTCAGCGGAGTCCTCGGCGTGGAGATCGGCCACGGCATCTGAGCAGGCGCCTTCGCCGGTGTCTTCGGCCGGTCAACGCGGCCCCGACGCGCGAGCGCGCTCAATGAACGCGCTTCTCGGGTATTCCGTTGGAAGCCGACCCTACTCCCATCTTCTATGCGACAGTCCGGCTCGCCAGGCTCCTTCGGGAGCTCAGGAGCTCCGCACCGGCTCCGCGAGCCAGCGAACCAGCGCCTCGCTCTCGAGATCGAGCAAGGCATCTTCGACCTCGCCCGGACCGATCGCGCGGGCTCGCTCGATGATCGAGCGCTCTTCTTCCGCCGTGGGTCGTCGGCCGATCCGCCGCGCGAAGAGGCGACCGAGCAGCTCCGCGATCGCCTTCTCCTCTCCACGCTGCTCGCCCCTTCGCTCGCCTCGCTGCTCTCCTCGCTCCTCCCCGCGTTGCTCCCCTCGTTGCTCCCCTCGTTGCTCGGCCTCGAGGATCAGCTCCCCGATGATCGGTGTGCGCCGGAGCAGCCCCTCTTCCTTGTCCTCCACCATGTCGACGAGCTCCTTCATCAGATTATGCCCCCAGGGATCGATGGCGGCCATCACCAGCAGCGCCGTGTACAGCTCGGCCCGCTCCGCGGCCGTCGCCGCCCCCGCGTGGATCTCCGCGACGACATCCCGCAGCGCCGCCGCGGTCGCGTCCCGCGCCAGCGGGGCGAACACCAGCCAGAGCACGCTGCCACGCGCCCGGAGCTCCGCCACCGTGCGCTGGTAGACGGCATCGATCCGGAAGTGCGCGCCGCTGAACGGCCGCCCCGGCCAGGCGGTAGAGCGCTCGCCCGTCGCAGGCAGGCGCCGCCTTCTCCCCGAGAGGACCACGACGACGCTCTCGATCGGCGGCACCGGCTCGCCGGGGGCGTCGAGGCGGAGCGCGGTGAAGAGGAAGCCGAGGTATTCGAAGACGCGATCCGGTACGTCGTCACGGAGCGCGAAGCAGAACTCGACATGCAGCACCCGTGGCTCGCCGTCGATCCGCAGGCGCAGGGCCTTGTCGACGCGGCGCTCGATGGTCGTGACCTGGCTGTCGACCCAGCCCAGGACCTCGGTGCGACGGCCCTCCGGGACGAAGGCGCGCGCCAGGTCCCCGGGTCGCCTCCGGGCGAGGTGGCGCAAGGTGATATCGGCGTCTCCCATGCGTGGCGTCTCCGGCAGATCGCATGCCAGGGAGGAGGAGGCCGAAATCACGGGCTCCCCGCAGGAGATATGCGCGTCGGGCGGGTGGCGGCGCCATGGCGGGCTGCGCTCAGGGGTCGAACCGGTAGGTGGTCTCGACGGCGGATGCCCGCGCCGCGAACTCTCGACAGAAGCCGTTCAGCGCCGGATAGGGCTCGGTCGGCAGGACGCGCCGGAACTCCAGGTGCGTGACGAGGCAGAACAGCGCGACCTCCAGGTAGCTCAGATCCCGGTCCGACGGGAGCGCGGCGAGCGCGTGCCCCGCGTTGTCCTCCAGCCATGACATGGTGTTCATAAGGCTCTTTCGCTGCTTGGCATGGTGCGCGCCTCCATCGCCGGCCCCGGCGGCGCCGGCCATGATCAGCCCGACCTCCGTCGCCATCGCATGAACGACGAGCTCCTGGGCGTTCGCGAGGAGGGGTTGGTCGAGGTCCTCCGGCCATACCGTGCGTACCGTGCGCTTCGACTGCCGCGACAGCTCGCGGCAGATGTTGAGCGCGCCGAACCACACGCCGCGGGATGTCCGGAGAGCCGGCATCTTGAGCGCGGGGTTGCCCCCGTAGTCCGCCGCGTTGGACGACATGAGGTCCCGCACGACCTCGAGCGAATGGTCGACCCCCATCTCCACGGCGAAGATCCGCGTGACACGCGTGAAGTGCGAGCTGGAACGGCCGACGATGACGGGCTTGACGAGCTCTCCTAGAGCCTCTGACATGCTTGCTCCTCCGATCCAGGGACCATTCAGCGTCGATGAGGGTCCGACGCGTGGATCGCCTCGAGCTCCGAGCCGGCCCCGCCGTGCGGCTCCCACGCATCGTGGAGCGGTAGCATAGCTGGCGTCCGACCCGCGCCGTCAAGCATCCCACGGGGAGGCGAGTGCTCTGGCAGGTGGAGCAGCGGCAAGGCTGGCCGGGAGCCGTGCCTGTCCAGGCGATTGCCGCCTCACGCGAATTTTCGATGACCACCGCGCGCCGTGCGGGTAGGTTTGGTCACCTGGAGCCCAATTTCTCGTGTCTGCCAGCCGAGAAGTCGTGCTTCAGGGGTTGATGCAATCAGCCTCTTCACCTTTCAGAGCTGTGCGTTTTCCCGCGCTCGACAAGGAGACCAGGATGAAGGACCACGCGACGCACGATGAGCATGCGCACGATCACGGCCAGGCGTGCGGACACCAGGCGATACGTCACGGTGACCACGTCGACTACCTGCACGATGGCCACTTGCACCACCGGCATGACGACCATGTCGACGAGCACGTCCTCTCGGTGAACGAGGAGAACCCTGCGCAGTGCACCCCGAGCCACGCGTGCTCAGGGCACGACGTGAAGCACGCGCACGGAGACAACTGCGGGCACCCCGCTGTTCCTCACGGAGATCACGTGGACTTCCTCGTCGACGGCCACTTGCACCACCCGCACGGCGGGCACTGCGACCATCACGGCGACGTACAGCTGACGGCGTAGCGCCGCGGATTCAGGCCAGGGCGTCGAGCGTCACGACGACACGTGGCGACGTTCCGGGCGGCGACCGGTGCACCGCGCCGCGGTCCTGGTTGCCCGGCCACGCCTCTCCCTTCAGCAGCCCGACGTCGAACGGCTCCATCCGGCGGAGGCGCGCGCCGGCGCGCAGCACCCCCGAGACCTCGTCGGGGACACCGTTGGCGCGATGTCCGAGCCGGTCCCGCCGGACGTCGGCGTACTCTGCCCACTCCGTCCCAGGCCCGACATAGGTGGTCACCAGGCGGGCGGTCACCATGTCGGCGTGGAGACGAGGGCACATGGGCTTGTCGAGCCGCGCGAGCCGTAGGCCGACCCGCGGGCAGCCCGTGAGATCCGCGAAGAGCGATATCAGCCCGCGCACGTCCTCGAGGAAGGCTTCACGACCGGGCGAGGGGGGTGCTCCAGCAGCCAGCGCCGCGAGGTCGGGCGCGACCGGATCGACGCTCAGCGCCTCGGCGAGCGGCCGTGGCAGCAGCCATTCGCGCACGAAGCCGTCCACGTCGGGGTCGACGCCCCGCCGCAGCACGCAGACGCTCACCTCGGGCGCCGCGAGCTCGGCCAGGTCGACGAGCTCCGTCACGATGCGCGTCGAGCTGGCAGGCGGCGCGCGCGGCGATGCAAAATCCTCGTGTTCCTCAGCGGTCGTTGTCGTCATCACGTCTTGTCTGGCCTTCCGTGGTAGGCGCCGCGACATGAGCCACCATGCCGCGACGAAGCCTCGAGAGCCATGATGCCATGGATCACGGCGTTTATGCAACCAAGTTGCATCAACAGGCAACTCGATAGCGTGATGTCGCTGCCAGCAGCGGATGTGCTGGCATACGGTGGATGGATCGCTCGACGTGAGCTACCGCTGTGGAGACGACGACCTGAACTACTCGCCTCCTGACTGGGAACGCGTCATCTATCACGCGGATCGAGCCGGGGTCCGAGGAAGCCATTTCAGGCGGCAGGCCTCCAGACGGCAGCTAGCCGCTCTACGGAACGCGCATCCTCGCAGCGCCCTCGCCGGCCTCCGGCCCATCCGGAGGCGGCAGCGCGACCGTCTGCGCCTCGATCCGGGGAAGCTCGCGCCGCAAACGCGCGCGCTGGAAATCAGCGTCGAACGGACCCTTGAACCACAGCACCAGCATGTAAATCCCTCCGAACGACTCGGCGAGGTACGAGTCCTCGGGAGGAGCGGCGGGGCGAGCCACGCGGAGCCGGCCGCCCCGCCGCAAGGGTGGACCCGACCGGGCGGCCATCTCCCGCTCGGCAAAGCGCGCGGCGAGCGGGAGCACCGTGGGCGCGACCGGCCAGGCACACCAGATGTTGTTCGATTCATCGATCACGGCCGCGGCGGCGGCGCCGGCGCGGGCCACCAGATCGCTCAAGGTGTCTCGCAGCGCCTTCCACTCGGGGATGTCGTCGCTGAGGGGCATGCATCCCAGTGTAGGCCCTTCGCGAGGGCAGGCAGCCTCATCCTTCGGCGCTCCAGCCCGGCCAGGCCAGGCCAGGCCAGGCGAGCTACGACCCCGCGGCGACGCCCCTGTCACGCTCTCGCCCGCTGGGCCGATGGTCCAGGCATGAGAGCCGCCGCTCCGACCGCCCTCGCCCTCCTCGCCCTCGCCTGCACCCCCTCCCCGCGCGACCCGGCCCCGGCGCCGCCACCCAGCCCTCGTGCCGCGGCGGAGGCGCCGCCGCCGCCCATCTGCGCCCGGCGTGCGGCGGGCCCCGCGCCCGCGCCCCTCGACGCGACCCACGCCGGCTCCGGCGTCGCCCTCGCGGAGATCGGCGGGCGCACCCTCGCCTTCGTCGCCGACGAGGACGACGCCGCCCTCCACACCGTCGACATCGACGCCCGCGCCGCGCTCGCGCGCACGCCGCTCGCGGGCCGGCCCGCCCAGGTGATCGTGCTGGGCGACGGCCGCGTCGTGGCCTCGCTGCGCGACCGCGCCCTTCTCGAGGTGCTGGAGCCGGTGGGCCCTGCCGCCCCGCTCGAGCGAAGGTGCCTGGTGCCCGTGGCGAGCGAGCCCGTGGGCCTCGCGATGACGCCGGACCGCGTCACGCTGCTCGTCGCGAGCCGCTGGGGCCACGCGCTCACCAGCCTCGCGACCGCCGACCTCCGGCGCACCGGCGAGCTCCCGCTCGCCCGCGATCCCAGCGCGGTCGTCGCGTCGAGCGACGGACGGCGCGCGTTCGTCTCCCACGCGGTCGGCGGCCGCATCAGCGTCGTGACGCTCGGCGAAGGCGGAGCGCCGACCGGCGCGCGGGAGCTGTCGACCGACGGGGTGGAGCGGCGCGCCCCGAGATCGACGTCGAAGCTCGCCAAGCCTTTCCCCCGCAGCTCGAGCGGGCCATCGCGGAAAGTGTCCTTCGATCTGGAAGACGGCACGCCGTTCCAGATGCGCCGCCCGACGGTAAGCGTGGATCGCCGCGGCTCCCAGGGCTTCGCGCTGGCGCGCGCCGCGAGCGGCGCGGTCTTCGCGCCCATCGCGCTCGTCGATCCGGGGCCCACGACGGGCGCCGGTGGTTATGGCAGCGCGCTCGTCCACACCGTGATCGAGCACATCGCGGTCGTCGACGCGATGGGCGAACGCGCGGACGTCCCGCCGGTCTCGGCCCACCTCGGGCTCCGCGGCTGCCGGCTCCCGCGCGCTGCAGCGATCGAGCCCGGGGACGAGGTGCTGCTCGTCGCGTGCCTCGGCCACGACGAGGTGATCGCCTACGACGCCCGCGCCCAGATCCCCGGCAAGCCGCAGCGGACCGGATCGGTGCGGGATCGCGAGCTCTTCCGCGCCCGCGTGGGCGCCGGGCCCACCGCCATCGCGGTCGACGGCGCGCGCCGGCGCGCCGTGGTCTTCTCCCGGTTCGACGGCGCGCTGACGATCCTGCCCGCCGCGCGCGACCCGGGGCCGACGGCGATCGGCGCCGCCGGCAAGGAGCTCGCGGGCGAGCTGCCGGTCATCGCCCTGCCCCGCGCGTCGCGCCTCGACGAGCAGCGCGCGGAGGGCCAGCGGCTGTTCCACGCGGCCGGCGGCCGTCGCGTCGCGTTCGACGGCCGCGCCTGCGCCAGCTGCCACCCCGACGGCCGCGACGACGCGCTCACCTGGTCGACGCCGGAGGGCCCGCGCCAGACGCCGATGCTCATGGGGCGGCTCGACGGCACCGCGCCGTACGGCTGGGAGGGCGGCAAGAAGGACCTGGAGAGCCACTTCGCCCGCACCATGTCCCGGCTCGCGGGCACCGGCCTGAGCGCGAAGGAGCGCGACGCCATCTTCGCGTACCTCCGCGGCATGGAGCCGCCGGCCGAGGCGGCGGTCCGCACGGCCGAGGAGCGCGCCGCGCTCGTGGCGGCGCCGGCCGGCGCCGCAGAAGCGGCAGCCGCAGAGCCGGCGGCCGGCGCCCGCGCGGCCCTCGCCGCGCGCGGCGAGGAGCTCTTCCACGCCCGCGAGGCGGGCTGCTCGAGCTGCCATGTCGGCGACGAGCTGACCACCGACGGCGCGCGGCACGACGTGCGGAGCGCGACGCGCTTCGAGACGGAGCGCTCCTTCGAGACGCCCTCGCTGCGCTTCGTCGGCCGGTCCGCGCCGTACTACCACGACGGCCGGTACCCGACGCTGCTCGCGCTGGTCGAGGGGGTGGACGGTTCCATGGGCCACACGGCCCACCTGTCGGCCGGGGATCGGCGCGCCCTGGTCGCTTACCTGGAGTCGCTCTGAGGGAGGCGCGGCCGGCCTGAACCGCGTCGTCCCGGGCGGGGCGACGCTCGACGGACACGCCCGATCCCCACGCCTCTCGCGGGAGCTCACGAGTGGCGGATCGGCTCCGCGAGCCAGCGAACCAGCGCCTCACCCTCGAGATCGAGCAAGGCATCCGTGACCTCACCCGGGCCGTTCGCGCGGGCTCGCTCGAGGATCAAATGCGCTTCGTCAGCCGTCGGCCGCCGCCCGATCCGCCGCGCGAAGAGGCGGCCGAGCAGCTCTGCGATCGCCTCCTGTGCTCGTTCTTCGCCACGAAGCTCGCCTCGTCGCTCGGCCTCGATGATCATCTCTCCGATGATCGGCGTGCGCCGGAGCAGCCCCTCTTCCTTGTCCTCCACCATGTCGATGAGCTCCTTCCGCAGATTATGCCCCCAGGGATCGATGGCGGCCATCACCAGGAGCGCCGTGTACAGCTCGGCCCGCTCCGCCGCAGCCTTTGCCTCCGCGTGGATCTCCGCGACGACCTCCCGCAGCGCCGCCGCGGTCGCGTCTCGCGCCAGCGGGGCGAACACCAGCCAGAGCACGCTGCCGCGCGCCCGGAGCTCCGCGACCGTGCGCTGGTAGACGGCGTCCACGCGGAAGTGCGTCCCGCTGAACGGCCGACCTGGCCATGCGGTGCAGCGTTGGCCCGTTGCACGTAAGCGTCGCTTTCTGCCCGAGAGGACAACAACGACGCTCTCGATCGGCGGCACAGGCTCACCAGGGGCTTCGAGGCGGAGCGCGGCGAAGAGGAAGCCGAGGTATTCGAGGACGCGATCCGGTATGTCGTCACGGAGCGCGAAGCAGAACTCGACATGCAGCACCCGCGGCTCGCCGTCGACCTGCAGGCGCAGCGCCTTGTCGAGGCGGCGCTCGATGTTCGTGACCTGGCTGTCCACCCAGCCGACGACCTCGGTGCGATGGCCCTCCGGGACGAAGGCGCGCGCCAGGTCCCCGGGGCGCCTGCGGGCGAGGTGGCGCAAGGTGATGTCCACGTCTCCCATGCATGGCGCCCACGGCAGATCGCGTGCCAGCGAGGAGAAGGCCGAGATTACGGGATACCCGCGTGCGTCATGCACATCGGGCGGGTGGCGGCGCCATGGCGGGCCGCGCTCGGGGGTCGAAGGTGGCCGCGCGACCGGCGCCCAGCGCGGGCCGCGCGGCCCCCCTCAGGCCGAGAACCCGCCGTCGATGGTGATCGTCGCTCCGGTGATGAAGCGCCCGCCTTCGCCGGCTAGATGAGCGACCGTGGAGGCGATGTCGTCGGTGTTGCCGTAGTGACCGAGCGCGAGCATGCTCCGCTGCCCATCCGCTCCGGCGCCGTTGGCCGGGTTCATGTCCGTGTCGATCGGGCCAGGCTGGATGAGGTTGGCGGTGATGCCGCGCGGCCCGAGATCGCGGGCGAGGCCCTTCGTGAGGCCGACCAGCGCGGTCTTGCTCATGGAGTACAGCGTGATTCCCGGCCCCGGCACCCGGTCGGCGAGGCAGCTGCCGATGCTGACGATGCGCCCGCCAGCGCCCATGTGCCGCGCCGCGGCCTGCGAGGCGAGGAAGACGCCCCGCACATGGATCCCCAGCGTCTTGTCCAGGTCCGCGAGCGTCACGGCCTCGAGCGGCGCCATGATGGCGACACCGGCGTTGTTGACGAGGATGTCCAGCCTGCCGAACTCGGCCACCGTCCGCTCGACCGCGGCGACGATCGCAGCCGGATCCGCTGTGTCCGCCGCGATCGCCATCCCCCGCCGACCCGCCGCCTCGACGTCGGCGATCACCGACCGCCCCTTGTCCGCGGCGCTCACGTACGTCAGCGCCACATCCGCCCCGCCCCGCGCCAGCCGCTTGACGATCGCCGCGCCAATCCCGCGGCTGCCCCCGGTCACCAGCGCCACCTTGCCTGCAAACTCCGCCATCGCTACCTCTTTTCTGTACAGATCGATACAGAATATATACGTTGTCCCGTGACCGGTGGTCAATCGGTTTTTTTATCGATCGTCACAGAAACACAGAAAGGTCTCGCTGATGGTCGGACGAGGTCGCCCTCGCAGCTTCGATCGGGACGCCGCCTTGCGACGGGCGATGGAGGTGTTCTGGGAGCGGGGCTACGAGGGCACCTCGCTCAGCGATCTCACGGCCGCGATGGGCATCAACTCGCCGAGCCTCTACGCCGCGTTCGGCTGCAAGGAGGCGCTGTTTCGCGAGGCCGTGGCGCTCTACAGCGAGGTCGAGGGCGCGGCGACGAACCGGGCCATGCGCGACGAGCCGACGGCGCGCGGGGCGGTCGAGGCGATGCTGCGCGGCAACGTGGAGGGGTACGCGACGCCGGGCAAGCCGAGTGGCTGCATGATCGTGCTCGCCGCGACGCTCGGCACGCCGGAGAACGAGCGCGTGCGCGCCTACCTCGCCGGGTGCCGGCGGGCGGCGCTCGACGCGCTCCGGCGCCGGCTGGATCGCGGCGTCGCCGAGGGCGACGTGCCGGCGGGCACCGACACGGCGGCGCTCGCCGCCTTCTACACCACCGTGCTCCAGGGCCTCTCCCTCCAGGCCCGCGACGGCGCCTCGCGCGAGGCGCTCCGGGCGATCGTCGACTGCGCGATGGCCGCCTGGGAGACGCTGGCGAGGCCGCGCGCCGCGGTCTGAGCGCGCGCGGCGCGCGAGGCGAGCCCGCGCTCTACGTGGCTTCGTTCATGGGCCGCATGACGATCTGCACGATGCGCGAGCGGTCCCGCGGCAGCGCGGCGAGCACCACGGCCTCGGCCACGTCCTCCGGCGTGGAGAAGCCCTGTATGCGGTCCGAGCCGGCGGTGCGCCCGTCGCCGAGGGCGAAGTGCGTCTCGACGCCGCCCGGACAGACGGCGCTCACCTTGATGTTCTCCTGCCAGAACTCGCGATCGAGCGCCTGGGTCAGGCCCATCTGCGCGAACTTGGAGGCGCAGTAGATGGCCTCGCTCGGATAGCCCTGCAGGCCGGCGACGCTGGCGACGTTGATGATGTGGCCGCCGCCCTGGCGGCGCATGTGGGGGATCACCTCGCGGCAGAACAGCCATGTCCCCTTCACGTTCGTCGCCATGATGCGGTCGTAGTCGTCCTCGGACCACTCGAGGAAGGGCCGGTATCCGCCGATGCCCGCGTTGTTGACGAGGATGTCGACCCTCCCGAGCTCGCGGACCGCCCGCTCCACGCACGCGGCGACGGACGCGGCGCGGGTGACGTCGGCCTCGATCATCAGCCCGCGGCCGCCCGCCTCGCGGATCTCCCGCTCGAGCGCCGCCAGATCGGCCGCGTTGCGCGCCACGCCGACCACGACGGCCCCCTCCCGGCTCAGCGCGAGCGCGCTGGCCTTGCCGATTCCCCTGCTCGCCCCGGTGATGAGCGCGATCTTGTCCTTCAGCCGCACGGTGTCCCCCTCTCTCTCCGCCGCGCGCAGAGGAACGGAGCGCCGCCCCCCGCGCCGGCGGGAGGCACGCTATCACGGGCGCGGCTCGCCGGCGCGGAGCCGATACCCGACCTCAGCCGGAGCGCCGGCCTCGAGCCAGGCCAGGGCGCGGCCGCCCTCGCTCCCCGGGTTGACCCACACGATCGTCCGGAGCGCACGGACACGCCGCGACGCGCCGGCGAACAGGCCCCGCGCCGCGTCGTCCAGGGAGGGGCGGCCTTGGGCCTACCCCTGAACGACTGGTCTACCCCATCCACCAGCATTCAATTGCAATACATTTGCAATTGACTTTCATATACACAAATAGCATAGGGTGCGCCGCCGGCGGCGGTGCCCCCGGCGGCCCAGCCATGCTCACGGCGAACAAGCTTTCGAAGTCCTACGGGGGCGCCCCCGCGCTCGACGCGCTCGATCTCGAGGTCCCGGCCGGAGAGGTGTTCTGCCTCCTCGGCCCCAACGGGGCGGGCAAGACCACCACGCTGAACCTCTTCCTCGGCTTCACGCGGCCCTCCTCCGGCGCCGCGTACGTGGGCTCCGCCCACGTGGAGGCCGATCCGATCGGGGCGCGGCGCAAGATCGCCTACGTCCCCGAGCAGGTGCGGCTCTATCCGCACCTCAGCGGCTGCGAGAACCTCGCGTATTTCCTCGGCCTGTCGGAGGCGCGCGCGCCCTCCTCCGCGGAGCTCTCGCGGCTGCTCACCGCAGCCGGGCTGCCCGAGGGCGCCGTGCACCGCCCGGCGAGCGGTTACTCCAAGGGCATGCGGCAGAAGGTCGTGCTCGCCCTCTCGCAGGCGAAGCGCGCCGGCGCCCTGCTGCTCGACGAGCCGACCTCCGGGCTGGATCCAGGCGCCGTCCGCGAGCTCTGCAGCGCGATCCGGCGCGAGAGCGACCGCGGCGCCGCCGTGCTGATGGTGACCCACGACCTCGGCGCCGTCGCGAGCATCGCGCGCCGGATCGGCGTCATGAAGGCCGGCCGGCTCGTCGAGGTCACGAGCGCCGCCGGCGTGTCCGAGGTCGAGGTCCTCGCGCTGTACCGCCGGCACTTCGACCCCCCGGGCGACGCGGCTCCCCCTCTCCCCTCGCGCAGCAGCGCGGCCGCCGCTCCCGCGCCCGAGGTCCTGTCATGACCCCCCGCGCGCGCACCTCCGGCCTCGCCACCGCCCTCGCCGCGCTCCTCTCGACCGCCGTCGCGGTCGGCCAGGAGATCCTCGTCATCGGCCAGCGGATCGGCCCCCTCGACAGCGCCGACGTCGTAACCTCGGTCGATATCCTCGGCGCCGAGGAGCTCCAGAAGCAGAGCGCGGCCGAGCCGCTCGAGCTGCTCCGGCGCGTGCCGGCGGTCACCGTCGAGTCGTTCAACCAGGGAGTCATCAACGCCGACGTGGGGCTCCGCGGCTTCAACACGCAGGGCGACGTCGCCCACACGAAGCTCCTCATCGACGGCATCCCCAGCAACCACCACGTCGGCCTCCCCGACATGAAGGCCGTCTTCCCGCTCGAGATCGAGCGGATGGAGGTCGTCAAGGGCACGAACGACCCGCGCTACGGCCTGAACAACGTCGCTGGCAACATCCATGTCATCACCCGCAAGACAGGCAACGAGCGCATCGCCCGGCTCCTCGCCGGGAGCTTCTGGACCGTCGAGCCCCAGGCGCTCGTCGCGACCGAGCACGGCGCGCTGAGCCAGACCTATTTCGCCGGCTACCGCGGCTCGGACAATTACCGCGATCACGCGAGGACGGACAAGGTCGCAGGCTCGGCCAAGTGGTTCTACGAGCCGTCCAGGGAGCTCCGGGTCGGGCTCATCCTGCGCGGTATGCTCCTCGACGCCGACGCCCCAGGCTACCTGTCCATCGAGGAGGCGCGCTCGCGCCCCACGGCGTCGCCGCCCCAGTCGGCGACAGACGGCGGCCGGCAGACGACCCTCCACGCGAGCGTCCACCTGGATCACGAGCTCACCCGGGGCCTCTCGTGGCAGCTGAAGGGCTACGGGCAGGCGTTCCTGAGGGACCGGTGGGTGAAGTTCGATCCCGACCTCGACCAGCAGCTGCGGATCGAGGACGATCGGCAGTACGGCGCGATCTCGGTGCTCACGTACCGCGCGCGCGACCCCCGGGCGCTCGACCTCACGGTCGAGTGGGGGGTCGACTACCAGCTTCAGGACAACCGGTACCAGCGCATCCCCACGGTCGCTCGCGAGCGGCGAGGCCCCGCGTTCCGCGACGAGGACTTCATGCTCCACGCCGCCGGCTCCTACGTGCAGGCGAGCGCGAGCCCGCTCAAGCAGATCAGGCTGGTCGCCGCGCTGCGGGCCGACCGCCTGGCGGGGGCGGGCAGCTTCCTGGAGCAGCCCGAGGGCGAGGCCGCCCGCAGGGTCGACTACGACCTCAACGACTACGGCTTCATCTGGCAGCCGAAGGCGAGCGTCATGGTCACGCCGGTGAAGGGGCAGAGCCTGTATGCCAACTACGGGCGCACGTTCCAGATCGGCACGGGCAAGGGCGCTTATGCCCTTCAGGGCACGCCGCTCGATCCGTCGATCAACGACGGCTGGGAGATCGGCTATCGGTCGAGCGTCTTCCCGTGGATGACGAGCCACCTGGCGTACTGGGAGCAGCGCGCGAGCGGCGAGGTGCGGGACAGGGGCGACGGCTCCGGCGACCTCGAGAACGTCGGGAAGACGATGCGCCGCGGCTTCGACGTCGAGCTCACGCTGCGGCCGAACGATTTCCTCTCGGTGTGGGGCGCGTTCAGCCGCACCTTCTCCGAGCAGGTCGAGCCCGGGCAGGCGCTCGCCGCGAACAAGGGCAAGGAGCTCAACCATGTCCCGAGCTTCAGCGCAAAGGGCGGGATCGACGTCCGCCCCGTGCGGGAGCTGCTCGTCTCGCTCTTCTGCTACGCGCAGGGCGATTACTACCTGAACAAGGAGAACTTCACCCCGGAGCAAGGCGCGCGGAAGGTCGGCGACTACGTCATCGCCAACGCGAGCGCGGCCTACGAGGTTGACGAGGCCATCTCGGTCGGCGTGGAGGTGAACAACCTGCTCGACGAGTCCTACGACACGTCCATCTGGTACAAGGACTTCGGCGCCGCAGGGGCCCAGCACAACCCGGGCAACGCGCGCTCGGCGTACGTGACTGGCACCTTGAGGTTCTGACGCCGCCGCGGTCCGACGAGCCCCTCAGGGAGTCAGCGCATGAGAGCCCTCTTCACAGCGGCGCGGCACGAGGCGATCCGCGCGCTGCGCAACCGCACCGTCCGCATCGCCGCCGCGCTCGTCGCGGCGCTCCTCGTCGCCGCCTTCCTGCTCGAGGCGGCGCGGCACACCCAGGAGGCCCGCCAGCGCGCGGCCTTCCAGGAGCTGGTCCATCGCCAGTGGGTCGATCAGCCCGATCGCCACCCGCACCGCGCCGCCCATTACGGCACCTTCGCCTTCCGCGCCCCGAGCCCGCTCGGCTTCTTCGATCCAGGCCTCGAGTCCTTCGCCGGCACGTCGATCTTCCTGGAGCCGCACCAGCGCAACGCGCTGAGCTTCAGCGAGGCCGGGCAGTCGAGCGAGCTCGCGCGCTTCGGGACCCCGAGCGCCGCCTTCGTCCTCCAGGTGCTGCTGCCGCTGCTCATCTTCTGCATGACGTTCGCGAGCGTCGCCGGAGAGCGCGAGTCGGGGACATGGCGCCTCGCCGTCTCCCAGGGCGTCGACGCGCGCGTCCTCGTCGCCGGGAAGGTGCTCGGCGCGCTGCTCGCCGTCGCGCTGTGGCTCGCGCCGCTCCTCGCGCTCGCGCTCGCGGGCGCCGTGCTCACGGGCGTGCTCGACGCGTCCCGGGACACGCTCGTCCGCGCCGCCGTGCTCGCGGGCGGCTACGCCGTCTATCTGACGGCCTGTACGGCGCTCGGCGTTCTCGTCTCGTCGCTCCACCGCCGCGCGCAGGGCGCGCTCCTGACGCTCCTCGGCCTGTGGGTCGCGCTCTGGATCGTCACGCCGCGGCTCGCCGCCCAGGCCGCGAGCCGCCTCCACCCCACGCCGTCGCGCGCCCAGGTCGAGCTCGACCTCGCGCGCGCGATCCGCGAGGTCGGAGACAGCCACGATCCGAACAACCCCCATTTCCAGGAGCTCCGGCGCCGCACCCTGGCCGAGCACGGCGCGTCGCGCGTCGAGGACCTCCCGGTCAACTACGGCGGCGTGGTGATGCGCGAGGGGGAGAAGGTCACGACGGCGGTGTTCAACGACTACTCCACGCGCCTGTTCGAGGCGCACCGCGCCCAGGACGCGCTCGCGCTCCGCGCCGGCCTGTTCACGCCGCTGCTCGCGATCCGGTCGTTCTCGATGGGGATCGCCGGCACCGACGCCCACCACCTCGTCGACTTCGAGGAGCAGGCCGAGGCGTACCGCTATGTCTTCATCCAGCACCTGAACCACCTGCACATCACGAAGATCCGCTGGCACAACGACAGAGCGCAGCGGGTCGATCGGGCGGAGTGGAGCGAGCTCGACCCCTTCCACCACAGGAGGCCTCCCGCCGCGTGGGCGCTGTCCCGCGTGGCGCCCGCCGGCCTCGCGGTGCTCGCGTGGGCGGCGGCGCTCTCGCTCGCCGTCGCGCTCTTCACCCGCCGCCAGGGAGAGGCGTCATGAGCTCCGTTCTCGCACGTCTTCTCGCAGGTTTTCCCTCGCGCGCGCGCCTGGAGCTCCGCCAGATGCTCCGCGCGCGGATGGTCCTCGTCGCCGCCGCGCTCCTGCTCGCCGCCGGCGTCGCCGCCATCGTCGACGGCGCGGCCCGCGTCGCCCACGAGCGCGAGGTCATCGCGGCGCTCGAGCCGGCGCTCAGGGAGGAGGAGAGCTACCTCCGCAAGACGCACGCGCCGGAGGACGATCTCGGCCTCGTCCTCTACTACCTCGCGATGCCGGTCGCGCACGCGCCGAACGAGTGGACGGCGCTCTCGACCGGGCTGCGCGACGTGCACCCGTACAGCCGGCACCTGCGCTTCATCGGCCTCGTGCCGCAGCTCTACAAGACCGACATCGCCAACCCGCTGAAGCAGCTCTCCGGCAGCTTCGATTACGGGTTCGTCCTCATCTTCCTCGTCCCGCTCTTCATCATCGGCGTGAGCTACGACGTCCGCTCACGCGACGAAGACCTCGGCACCGAGCCGCTCGTCTGCTCCCAGCCGACGCGCCTGTCCCGTGTGCTCGCCCTCCGGCTCGCGCTGCGCGCCGGGCTGGTCTCCGCCGTCGCGCTCGCGCTGCTCGCCTTCGCCGTCGCCTGGCTCGGCCTCCCGCTCGACGGGCGCGCCGGCGTCTTCGCGCTCGCGTCGCTCGCGTACATCGCGCTCTGGTTCGTCGTCGTGTTCGTCGTGGCCTCGCTGCGCCGCTCGTCCGCGTGGAACGCGATCTCGCTCGTGGGCGCCTGGATCGCCTGGTGCGTCCTGCTCCCCGCGCTCGTCAACCTCGCGATCATCACCGCCTCTCCCGCGCGCGGCGGCGTCGAGCTCACGCTCGCGCAGCGGCAGGAGATGAACGCCGGCTGGGACCGGCCGAAGCGCGCGACCCTCGACCCGTTCTTCGCGCGTCGGCCCGAGTGGGCCCAGACCCCTGTACCGGAAGACCGCTTCTCCTGGCCCTGGTATTACGCCATGCACGAGATGGGCGACGCGCACGTCGCCCGGCAGGTCGAGGACTACCACGCGGCGCTCGCGCGCCGCGAGCAGTGGACCGCGCGGGCCGCGCTCGTCCTGCCGCCGCTCGCGCTGGAGCTCGTGCTCGACCGGATGGCGGGCACGGACATGGCCACGGAGCTCGCCTTCAGGGACAGCGTGGCGGCCTACCACGAGCAGCTCAAGCAGTACTTCTATCCGCTCGTCTTCAACGACAAGGGCCTCGCCGCGTTCGACATCGACGACGTCCCGCGCCACCGCGAAGGCGCCGCCCCGCGGCCCTTGCACCTCTCCGGCCTCGCCGGCCTGCTCGGCGTCCTCGCGCTGCTCGGCGCCACGATCCCGCAGGCCGTCCGGCGCATCGACGCGGCGTCGTGGCTGGAAGAGGCGAGCGCCTCGCGCAAGGGATCTGCCCGGCCGACCGCCGGCCAGGAACCACCGAGCGGACCTTACACGCTGCTGAGCCGCGACGGGAAAGCACGGGAGACCTGAGCCACGGACGATCGAACGCGGCGGATCGAGGACATTCACGGGCTGGCGCTGGCCCCTCGCGAGATCGCCGCGCTCGCCGAGCCGATCCGACGATTCCAACGCTCGCTGCCGCCCACGCTCTCCGCCGAGGAGATCGAGCAGGTCAACCGGGACACCAAGGTCGTGGGGAGGCGATTACGTGTAACGCAGGCTAACGTTCGCGGTCCCGTCCGGGCGGCGACCGGATCGCCGGCAGAAGCGGTGAAATGCTAAGGTCCCGGCCCGTCAGGACCCGGCCGAGGAGCGCATCATGATCACACCTGCGATCCCATCGAAGCTGCCGTCGACCGGCGTCAGCATCTTCACGGTGATGACGCGGCTCGCGAACGAGCACGGCGCCATCAACCTGTCGCAGGGCTTCCCGGATTTCGACTGCGCGCCGGAGCTGGTGGAGGCCGTCGCCCGCCACATGCGCGCCGGCCACAACCAGTATGCCCCCATGCCTGGCGTGCTGGCCCTGCGCGAGGCGCTGGCGATGAAGATCGAGCGGCTCTACGGCCGCCGCTACGATCCGGCGACCGAGATCACGATCACCTCGGGCGCCACCGAGGGCATCTTCAGTACGATCACGGCCTTCGTCCGCCCCGGGGACGAGGTCATCCTGTTCCAGCCCTGCTATGACTCGTACGCGCCGGCCGTGCTGCTGAACGGCGGAACGCCCGTGTTCGTCACGCTCCGCTTCCCAGACTACCGCGTCGACTGGGACGAGGTGCGGCGCGCGATCACCCCGCGCACGCGGCTCCTGCTCATCAACTCGCCGCACAACCCGACCGGAACGGTGCTGTCGGCCGACGACATGCGCGAGCTCGCCCGCGTCGTGGACGGGCGGGACGTCCTCGTCGTCGGCGACGAGGTCTACGAGCACATCCTCTTCGACGGCCGCCGGCACGAGAGCCTCGCGCGGTATCCGGAGCTCTCGGATCGCTCCGTCGTCATCAGCTCCTTCGGCAAGACGTACCACACGACCGGCTGGAAGGTGGGCTATTGCGCGGCGCCGCAGGCGCTCTCGGCCGAGATCCAGCGGGTGCACCAGTTCGTGACGTTCGCGGTGAACGGCGCCATCCAGCACGCGTATGCCGAGGTCGTGACGCGCGATCCGCTCGCCGCCGATCTCGCGCCCTTCTACCAGGCAAAGCGCGACCGGTTCCTGAAGCTCATCGAGGGCTCGCGGCTGCGCCCCCTGCCGTGCGAGGGCACGTATTTCCAGCTCGTTGACTATTCCGAGATCACGACCGAGCGAGACGCCGACTTCGCGCTGCGCCTGATACGCGAGCACGGCGTCGCCGCGATCCCGATCTCCCCGTTCCTGTCCGGCGTGGAGCCCGGGCCCGTCCTGCGGTTCTGCTTCGCCAAGCGGGACGAGACGCTCGAGCGCGCGGCGGAGCGGCTGCGCCGGGTCTGAGGGCCCGCCGCGGCGGGCCCGCGTGGCGCCTGCGCGCGTCAGCCGAGCAGCTGCCGGATCCGATCGAGCAGATCCGGAAAGCCGATCCCCTTCGAGAGCACCGCGTCCGGCGGGGGCGCGTCGCCGAGGGCGTCGTCGCCGCTGCCGCTGATCAGCACCGCCTTCGCGCGCGGCAGGCGCGCCCGCAGCGCCGCCACGAGATCGGTGCCGTGGCCGTCGCCGAGGTTCTGGTCGAGCAGCGCGAGGTCGTACCGCGCGCCCTCCGCCGCGATCTTCCGCCCGGCCTCGGCGAACGAGCCGGCTTCCTCCACCTGGAAGCCCTCGTCCTCCAGGAGCGTCGCGAGCACGAACCGGGACGACGCGTCGTCGTCGACGAGGAGCACGGTCACGCTCACGCCGGCCTCCTCCGCCCGCGCGGCCGGCGCGGTCGCGGCCAGGCAGGGCGCAGCGCACGCCGCCGCCCGGCGCCATGTCCCGCGGCCCTCAGCACGTCCCCGGGTCGCTCCTGGCGCGCGCGATCGTGTGCATCAGCTCGCGCACCTCGAACGGTTTGTGGAGGCAGGCATACCCGCCCTGGCTCGTGAACGCGTGGATCATCTCCGGCGTCGCGTGGCCGGTCATCGCGATCACCGTGATCCCGAGGCTCAGCCGCCGGATCTGCTCGTGGGTCCTCACGCCGTCCAGGGAGGGCATCCGGAGGTCGAGCACGCAGACGTCGACCCCCGCGTCCCGCGCGCGCTGGATGGCCGTGTACCCGTCGTACGCGGCCTCCGCGCGCAGCCCGGCCGCCGTGAGCCCCGCCACGATCGACTCCGCGACCGCGGGGAGATCGTCCACGACGAGCACGCCGCGCGACGAGAGGGCCCGCGCGATGATCCGCATGAGGTGCTCCATCGAGAAGGGCTTGTAGATGACCGCGTAGACGCCCTCGCCGATGCCCTGCTCGATGAGCTGCTCGCGCGCGAAGCCCGTCATCAGCACCACCGTGAGCTCCGGCTGGAGCCGCTTGATCTCCCGGAACGTCGCGACGCCGTCGAGGCCGGGCATCCTCACGTCGCTCAGCACGAGCGCGAAGCGCCGCTGCCGCACGAGCTCGAGCGCGTGCGCCCCGTCCCGCGCCTCGACGACCTCGTACCCCTCGAGCTCGAGGTTCGCGGCGAGCGTGGCGCGCATCCCCTCCTCGTCGTCCACCACGAGCACCGGTCCGGTCCCTTGCATCGACGGCCGTCTCCCTCCGCTGTCACGCGGGCTGCACGGAGGAGTGTACCTCCGGCGCCGCGGCGCGCGGTAACCGGATGGTGAACGTCGTCCCCGCGCCGGGCGCGCTCTCCACCGCGATCGTGCCGCCGTGCAGGCGGACGATCCCCGCGGTGATGGCGAGCCCGAGGCCCGTCCCCTTCAGCTTCGTGCTGAAGAGCGGCTCGAAGATCTTCGCGAGGTGCTCCTCCTCGATCCCCTCCCCGTTGTCGGCCACAACGAGGCTCACGGCCTGATCGCACACACGTCCAACCACGCGCACCCACCCCTCGCGTTCGGCCGGGATCGCCTCGGCCGCGTTCTGGATCAGGTTCACGAGCACCTGCCGGAACTGGTCCTTGTCGAGGCTCGGCACCGGCAGCGCCGCCGGCACGAGGTTCTCCAGGCGCACGTGCGCGGGCGGCGTGACGACCGACATGGCGTCGTCCACCAGGGGCGCGAGCGGGCAGGCGGTGCGGCGGAGCCTGCGCTCACGCGCGAAGTCCAGGAGATCGCCGATGATCCGGTTGCACGAGAGCAGCTCCTTCTCCATCAGGGCGAGGAGCTGGGCGACGCGCGGCTCCGCGCCGACCTCGGTCCCGGCGAGGCGCTTCTTGAGGTAGTGCGTCGCGTTCCGGATGGCGCCGAGCGGGTTGCGGAGCTCGTGCCCGACGCTCGCCGCGAGCTGCCCTATCGCCGCGAGCCGCTCGACGCGCACGCTCGACGCCTGGGCCTCGCGCAGGCTCTCGGCCATGTGGCGGAGCGCCGCGCCCATGCGCCCGAACTCGTGCTTTCCCAGGTCGGGCAGCGGGTAATCGAGGTCGCCTCCGGCGATGCGCCGCGAGCACTCCGCGAGCGCGCCGAACCCGCGCGCCATCGAGCGCAGGAGCCCGCCGAGCAGCACGACGAGGAGCACGAGCGCCGCCGTCATCAGGGCGATGCTCGCGATCCTGATCCTGGCGCCTGCGCGGCCCGCCTCCTCCGCGTTCCGCGCGACGTCGCGCCGCGCGTCGGCGATGGCCGCGTCGATCTGGGGCACGAACCCCTCCTCGTACTCGGCCTCGGGGCGCTCCACGAACCTCCGGTAGGCCGCCGGATCCCCGGCGCTCGCCATGCGGGACACGTGGTCGACGCCCCCGGCGATCGCCGCGAAGCTCGCGCGCATCCGGCGCAGGCGCTCGTCGCCCTCCTGCGCCTCGCGCAGCGCCTCGGAGGCGCGCTCGCCCTCGATCAGCGCCCGCTCCAGCGGCGCCCACGCCCGCTCCAGCGGCTCCCGCGCCCGCTCCAGCGGCTCCCGCGCCCGCTCGATCGCCTCCGCCGCGGACAGGTCCCGCGCGACGAGCCCGGCCAGGTGGTGGAGCTCCTCGGTGTCGCCGCCGCCGAGGGAGATCTCCGCGGCTTCCCGCATGTAGCGGCCGGCGTGGTTGGCGAGCGTGACATGGCGGGTGAGATCCTCGTACGACAGCTCGGCGCGCCGCTGGAGCCGCGTCATGCTGGCAGACGTGACGTGGAGCGCGCCGGTCGCGAGCAGCACGACGGCCGCGGCGACGGCGAAGATCAGCGAGAGGGCGGCCCGGATGCTCATCGCGGCGCCTCGGCCGCGCGCGCCGTCACAGCCGCTCCTCGGCGCGCGCGCCGGGCGGCTCGGGCGCCAGAGCGAGGGGCAGCTCGATGCAGGCCAGCGTGCCCGAGGGCGCGCCGCGGCCGAGGGTGAGCGTCCCGAAATAGCGGCGCGCCACGCGCCCGGCGATGTTGAGCCCGAGGCCGAGGCGGCCCGGCTTGGTGGTGTAGAACGGGCGCGTGATCGCCTCCCGCTCCGCCTCGGGCACGCCCGTCCCCGCGTCGCCGACCTCGATGCGGTAGCGCGCGCCGGCCACGCTCCCGCGCAGCGTGACCACCCCGCCCCCGGGCATCGACTCCGCCGCGTTCTCGACGAGGCACCGGACGGCCAGGGCGAGCTCGGCCGGATCGAGCTCGACAACGCCCTCCGCCGCGTCGATGTCGACGCGGATCCCCGGCTCGGCGATGCGCGCGCAGGCCGCCGCCGTGAGGACGCACTCGCGGGCGCTCGCGCTCACCGGCCGCCGCCTGAGGCTCGGGTTCGCGTCGACGGCGCCGTCGACGAGCGCGCTCGCCGCGATCGCCTCCTCGTCGATGACGTCGAGGAACTGCTCCACCCGCGGGTCGTCCCGAAAGGCCTGCTCCCGGGCGACCTTGCGCCGGATGAAGAACGCCGCATTGCGGATCGTCCCGAAGCAATTGCGCAGATCGTGGCGCAGCGTGGCCACGATCTCCTCGGCCGTCGCGGTCTGCTCCACCGCGCCGAGCGGATCTCGGCTCGTCATCGTGGGGGATGGCCTCCTCGGGTGCCGCGTTCGCCGCCGCGGTCGATCACTTGAGGGTCCGGGCCGGGAGCCCAGCGTCTCCGACCCGCACCGTGTCCAGGTAGCTCGACGCCGCGCGGGAGGACGGGGGCGGGTACGAGCTCACCCGCTCGCGCTGCGAGGACGCCGGCGCGTCCTGGACCTCCCGCGGCCTGAGCGACGGCGTGGCCCTCCTCGTCTTCGAGGCGGGCGCGGCGGCCTCGCGCGCCGAGGAGGCGCCCGCGCCGGCGTCCGCGGACCGCCGCGCGCGGGCGAGGCGCGCGAGCTCCAGGACGATCCGGGTGACCCGGGCGGGCTCGAACGGCTTGAGGATGACGTAGTGGCGGCCCGCCTCGCCGGAGCGGATGTACTCCTCGTCTCCGGTGATCAGCAGGCAGCTCGTGTAGAACGGCAGGCCGGCGACCCGCTTGAGGAGCTCGTCTCCGTTCATCCCGGGCATCTTGTAGTCGGAGCAGACCACGTGGAACTGGCCTGTCTGCAGCAGCTCGAGCGCCCGGTGGGCGGACGTGCAGGTCTCGACATCGACGTCGTCGTCGAGGATGGCCGCGATGCTGTCCAGCATCCTCCGCTCGTCGTCGACGACGAGCACGCGCAGCCGCTCCTGGGCATACAGGCTCACGATTCTCCTCTTGTGTGCTCGTGCAGTGATCGGGAAGCAGCCCGGGCGAGCGGCGGCAGGACGCCTCGCGTCATGTCGCGCGCGCTCGGCCCGCGCGCTCCAGGCTGTGCGGTGGCGCCGCACGACACCCATGCTCTCGTGTCGATGCGTTCCAGCCCGGAGCAGCGGCGCAGCAGATTAGGAATCTACACTACTCACCGTACCCCGGCAAAGAGATTCCTGAACGATTCCTGAGCGGTTCTCCCGCTCGCCGTCGCGGGGCTTCATCGGGCGTCATCGCGGGTCTTCGTGTGTCTTCGCGCGTCTTCGTGCTTCCAGGTCACCGTGTTGAAACATTCGATTCACACGAACGATAAGCGCGTCGGCAGTCCGCCGCGCGAGACGCGCGTGGATTGCACATCTGCAAGGGGCGGGGAGATCTCGACGCGAAAAGGCGCCATGAGCTGCGACTCTGTGCGAGAGGCATCCATTACAGAGTTGCAATCAGCGCAGGTGTGCGCTCGGCGCCGCCCGCCGGCGGGCGGGCGGGCGCCCGGCGCGCGGCCTTCCCTGAGGAGCCGGGCCGCCTCCCGTCTCCTCATCATCTGCATCTGCACCGGCGGAGACGGACGCGCGCCGCGGGGCGCCGAGGACGGCTGCGCCCCTCGGCCGTCCTCAGCGCCGCGCGGCGCCCGACGACCGTGGAGTGACCGCCGCGATCCCGTCTGGTAAGATGTGCGTGTCCATGCCACCGGCCATCGACAAGCGCGCTTTGCTAGCGGCCCTGAAGGACCAGCTCGCCCGTGAGCTCGAGCGCTCCACCGAGCGGGCGCGCGACGCCGCGAGCGCCGTGACGCACGAGGAGAACCGCGCCGAAGGCGACAAGGACATGCGCGCCACCGAGGCGTCCTACGTGGCGCGAGGTCACAGCGAGCGCGTGCTCCAGATCGAGCAGGCGCTCGCCAGGCTGGGCGCCGTCACGGTGCGCGACTTCGGCCCTGGCGCGGGCATCGAGAGCTCGGCGCTGGTGGAGCTGGAGAGCGGAAAGCGGCGCGCGCTCTACTTCCTCCTGCCGGCCGCGGGCGGCGAGCGCATCCAGTTCCAGGGGGTCGAGCTGCAGACCCTCGCCACGACGAGCCCCCTCGGCGCGTCCCTGCTGGGCCTGTCGGAGGGCGACGAGGCCGAGGTCGCCACACCGCAGGGGACGCGCACCCACCTGATCGCCAGCGTGCGGTAAGGCCGGGCCCGATCCAGCCCGCGTTCGCCTCTCCCGGCTCCTTGCGGAGCTTGCCGGACGACCGGGCCTCCAGAAAAAGTAGCTCCTCGTCGTAGGGCTCCCCTCCCCGCCCGCGTCACAGGGATGAACGACCCGCTCGGCACGACGCGGGCGACGCAGGAGAAGAGTCCATGACGCAGTCTCGTTGGTGGAGGCTTGGTGGGATATTGCCGCTCGTCGGCGCGCTCGTCGGCGCGGCCGGTTGCACGGCGGAGACGGGGCAGGGCAACACGTCCCCGAGCGACGAGGCCGCCGAGGCGGCGCTCGCCAAGGGCCCGCCCGGGGCGGGCGGTCCCCGGGAGGGCTTCGGCGGCCATCGCGGCGGGCCGCGCGGCCCCGAGCACCTCCTGCGTGCGGCGCTCCACGAGCTCGACCTCTCCGACGCGCAGGAAGCGACGATCGAGGGCGCCCTCGAGGGGCTGCGCGACGGCGCGAAGGAGCGCCCGAAGGACGGGGCCGTCTTCGCGGCGCTCGCCGAGGGCGTGCGCGCCGGCAAGATCGATCGGGCGGCGATCGAGGCGAAGCTCCCCGACGCCGGCCGCGCGGCCGAGGAGCGCCGCGCGCGCGTCGCCGGGGCGCTGAGCACCCTGCACGCCACGCTCACGAAGGAGCAGCGCCGGCAGCTCGTCGATGGGATCGCCGCGAAGATGGACGAGCGAGCAGAGCGCGGCCCGCGCGGCGACCGCGGCGGCGAGCACCACCGCGGCCCGCGCGGCGACCGCGGCGGCATGGGCGGCCCCGGCATGCACGGCGACCACGGCGGCATGGGCGGCCCCGGCATGCGCGGCGGTCCGCTGGGCCACCTCCTCGCCGGCCTCGACCTGCGCGACGAGCAACGGGCGCAGATCGACAAGGCCCTCGAGGCCGCGCGCCCGGGCGACGCCGACCGGGTCGGGCGGAAGGAAGATCACGCGGCGAGGCGCGCCGAGATGCGCGCGCGGATCGAGACGTTCGCCGCGGATCGCTTCGACGCGAACGCGTTCCTGCCGCAGCCGCCGGCGGGCGAGAAGATGGGCCCGCGGGCGCACCTGGACCGCATGGTCGGCGCGCTGGCCGCGATCGTCCCGATCCTCGACGAGGCGCAGCGCAACGCCCTCGCCGAGCGCATCGAGAAGGGGCCGGCCGCGGGCAGGCACGGCCGCGAGCACGGCCCCGGGCCTGGCAGGCACGGCCGCGAGCACGGCCCCGGGCCCGGCATGCGCGGCCCCGGGCCCGGCGGGCCCGGCGGCGAACACGGCCCCGGGCCCGGCATGCGCGGCCCCGAGCGCCGCTGAGCGCCCGTCCCTGTAGCGCGCGCGGTGCCATGGGCGCAGAATCGCGGGGGAACGTGATCGTCGACCTCAGGCTCGTCGCAGCGCGCGTCGCCAGGGGCGATGATGCGGCCTTCCGGCAGATCGTCGAGCACACGCGCGCGCCGATGTACCGCCTGGCCGCGCGCCTGGTCGGCGACCTCGCCGAGGCCGAGGACGCCCTGCAGGAGGCGTTCGTCGACGCCTACCGCGCCCTGCGCGAGGGGCGCTACGACGGGAGATCGAAGGTGGAGACCTGGCTGTACCGCATCGTGACGAACGCGTGCCTCGACGCCCTCCGGCGCCGCCGCGACACCCCGCGCGAGGCGCGCGAGGCGTCGACCGAGCCGCGCTTCGACGGCCTCGTCTCCGCCGAGGCGCGCGTCGCGCTGCGCGAGCTCGACGCGCTGCTCGCCGCGCTCCCGCCCCAGGAGCGCGCCGCGCTCGTCCTCGTCGCCGTCGAGGGCCTGCCCGCGAAGGAGGCCGCGGCGGCGCTCGGCTGCTCCGAGGGCGCCGTCGAGCAACGCCTGGTGCGCGCCCGCGCCGCGCTCCGCGCCCGGCAGATCGAGGAGGAGGCGCCGCATGTCTGACCGCGACGACGACCGGACCGGACCCGATCGGGACCTCGCGCGCCTCGCGGCCGCGACCGCTCGCATCGACGCCGACGACCGCTTCACGGCGGCCGTGCTGCGCGCTGCGACGGCCAGCACGGCCAGCGATCCGCTCGCGCGCATCGCGGCCGCGACCGACGGCCTCGAGCCGGACGCCGGCTTCACCGACGCCATGGTCCGCGCCGCGACGGCCGCTCCTCGGCTCCTGCCCCTGCCCGCGCGGCCCGCGATCGCCGACGGCATCGTCCGCTCGGGTCGCCCTGCCCTCGTCGTCACCGCCCTCGCGGCGGCCGCGAGCATCCTCTTCTTCCTGCAGGCGCAGCGCGACGTCGACAGCGCGATCATGGCCTCCGTGGAGGCCCTCGAGGCGAGCGAATGACCGAACGCCCCGCGTCCCCGCCCGCCCTCGCCCGCTGGAAGCCGCTGGCCGTGCTCGCCGCGGTCTTCCTCTTCGGCGGCGTCGCCGGCGCGGCCATCGGCCGCGTCACGGCGCTGCGCGACCTCGAGGCCACCTTCCGGGGTCCTCCGACCGAGGCGCGCGCCCAGTTCCGCCTCAAGGCGATGCGCCGCCACCTCGACCTCACCGACCGCCAGGTGCGCGAGCTCAAGGCGACGCTCGCCGAGGCCGAGACCGAGCGGGACAGGCTCCTCTCCGAGTGCCGCCCCGCGCTCGACGCCCTCCGCGATCGCACCGACGCGCGCGTGAAGGGCGTGCTCACGCCCGAGCAGCTCACCCGCTACGAGGAGCTCGAGGCCGAGCGGCGGCGGCGCCCGGGCCCGCCGCCGTTCGGGCCGGGGCCTGGCCGCGGGCGCGGGCCGGGCGGTCGGGGCGACTGAGCGCCTGTCCGGTCAGCGCCGGCGAGGGCGCGCTGCCCCGCTACGCGAGCTCCTCTTCTTGCAGCGCGCAGTTGATCCCGAACGCCGCGGCGGCGCCCTCCGCGGCGGCCACGATGGCGAGCAGCACCTCCTTCGAGGCGTCCCCGGCGACGAAGACCCCTTCGCGGGTCGTCTCCTCGTGCTCGGCGGCCGTCTCGACGCCCCGCTCCTCCGTGACCGTGCAGCGGAGCCGCTCGGCCAGATCCGCCCCCTGCTCCTGCTTCGCCTTGAGGAAGAGCGAGCGGCGCTCCACCGCGCTGCCGTCCGCGAGCACCACGCGCTCCAGCATCCCGTCCCTGCCCTCGAGCCGGGCGACGCGCTCCTCGCGCACGCCGATCCGGTGGCGCGCGAGCCGATCGGCGTCCGATCTCGACAGGGACGCTGGCCCGTCCGTGAACAGGACAACGTCATCGCTCCACGTCTTCATGTTCACGGCGAGCGAGACCCCGGTGCTGCCCTGTCCGTAGACGCCGATCGCCTGATCGCGCGCCTCCCAACCATCGCAGTAGGGGCAGTGGTGCACGCTCTTGCCGTACATGGCGGGGAGCCCCGGGAGCTCCGGCAGCCGGTCGACGAGCCCGGTGGCGAGCAGCAGCTTGCGGCAGCGCAGGCGCTCGCCGCCTTCCAGCGTCACCTCGAAGCGCCTCGCTCCGCGGCGCACGTCGGTGACGGCCGCCTCGCGGATCTCGACGCCGTACGGCGCCAGCTGCTCGCGCGCTATCCGCCGGAGCTCGGACGGCGCGATCCCGTCGCGCGACAGGAAGCCGTGCATCTCGCGCGCCGCGTGGTTGCGGTACCGCCCCGAGTCGCACACGAGGACGCGCCTCCGGCAGCGCCCCAGGATGAGCGCCGCGCTGAGGCCGGCCGGCCCTCCGCCGACGATGATCGCGTCGTATCCCGGGGTGTCCTCTTCGCGTGTCGACATGGTCGGCGCCCGCCTCGCAACGGGCGGGCCCGCCGCCGGCGCGCACGGCGTGTCCGCGTCCTCGCCCGAGGCGGGCTCACGGGCGCAGCTCGCGGTCGCTCGCTCGAACCGCTATGGTCACCTCATGCGCTCCTGCATGAGGCTGCCTGCCGTGCTGCTCCTGGCGGTGACGCTGACGAGCGCCTGCGCCAGAGGGGACCATTCCGGATCGGCCCCGCCCGCGCAGGTCGCGGCGCTGGATCAGCGAGCGCCGGGGCCATCACCCGCGGCGCCGCTCGCCGGGCGGGCGATGCGGATCACCGTCGAGACCGCGATCCTCGTCGACGCCTTCGAGCCGGCGATGCAGCGGCTGCGGACCGCGGTCGAGGAGCACGGCGGCTACGTGAGCGAGGCCCGGGTGCACGGCGGCCCGCACCGGAGCGCGTCGCTCGAGGCGCGGGTCCCCTCGGCGAAGGTCGGCGCGTTCCGCGCCGCGGCGGCGTCGGTCGGCGAGGTGGTCGACGACGCGGAGAAGGCCGAGGACGTGACCGAGCAGCGCGCGGACATCGGCGCGCGGCTGCGGAACGCCCGCGCCCAGGAGAAGCGGCTGCTCGACCTGCTCTCCGACAGGACGGGGAGCCTCGCGGACGTTGTCGCCGTCGAGAAGCAGCTCGGGAGCGTGCGTGAGACGATCGAGCAGATCGAGGCGCAGGAGCGGTTGCTGGAGGGGCAGATCGCCTATGCGACCGTGAAGATGTCGATCACGGCGCGCGGCGAGGAGCAGACCTTGGGCGCCGGCGGCAAGATCGCCCGTGCGGCCAGCGAGGGAATTGAGAACGCGGGGGTCGTCGCCGTGAAGACCGCGGTCCTCGCCGCCTCGATCGGCCCCACGTTGCTGCTCCTGGCGGCGTTCTTCGGGGCGCTCTACTACGCCCTTCGCGCGATCCTCCGGCGGCAGCGGCGCACGACAGCCAGCTTCCGTCCACCCTTCCAGGCGGGCCCGATGCACGCTTACCCGACCGGCGCGGCGCCGGTGCAGGGTGCGCAGCCTTACCCGATCACCGCGCCGCCGGCGCAGGGCGCGCAGCCTTCCCCGGAACCGACCTCGCCGCCTCCGGCGCAGGGCCCGCGCGGCGACGGCGAGATCGACGCCGGGTGAGCCGGATAGTAGACCCGAGCAGCTCGTTCACCGCCTGCTCGGCCCCGGCGCACGAGATCCCCTGACAGCGCCAGCCGGAGCGCTCGGCGACGCGCTCGTCAGCGGCGTGCCCCGCGCCATCGCGCCCGGCCCCGCGCACGCTCCTGTCGCCACACGGCACATTGCAACGACACACAGGCCGCTCGCTGCCCTTCTGTCGAGCCTTCATGCAATGTGAGATTTCGATCATCCATCGCTCTCTGCTGGGCCTCACATGGAGCGCGATGAACGCGACACGCCACCTTGCGCTCGCCTCCACGCCGTGGACAGAGCAGGTCCTCGCTTTCAATGATTTATAAATTTTACACAAATCACCGGTTGAGCACTGGACATGATGGCTATTCATCGGTACACCCCATTCCACCTTCGACGAGGCCACGAAGGGACGAACCCGGGGGGGGACGATGGACCGGATCGGCATCGCTGGTGTCGCAGCGCTCTCGCTCGCGTCTTTGGTGGGCTGCGTCGCAGTTCAGGAAGAGGAGGAGGACTCCTTAGGAGTTGCCCCTAGCGCGCTGGAGCACAACAACGCGCTCAACCCGAATGCCCTCAACCCCAACGCGCTCAACCCGAATGCCCTCAACCCGAATGCCCTCAACCCCAACGCCCTCAACCCCGGCGCGTTGAGCCCGGCGGCCCTGAGCGCGATCCGGGATCCGGGGGCGGCGGGCGCTCTCTCACGCCAGCTCCTCAGCTATATGGTCGGCTGTGCCTTCACCTCGTTGCAGTCGTTCAGTTTCTCGTGGACCGACAGCTCGGGCACGGTGCGCAACGAGCAGTACTGGGGAATCATCGGCCTCGCGCCGGACTGGAGCACCTCGCCGCTCGGCCCTCAGAGGCAGCAGTGGGTCTCGGCGTGCCTTGCCTCGCGGACGAACTGGTACGGCGTGCCCGTGACGATCTCCTCGCGGGCCAGAGACTCGGTCATCGACAAGACCGATACCCCGGAGCTCACGACCTACACTCGACTGGAAGGTGCCTTCTGGGGCAATCTGTTCGCCCCCTCTCCTTACCTGAACGCCTGCTATGACGAGGCCAACCGTGACCATGCACGATCGCTGTCCCGGGACTGCGCCGCCGGCCACCTCGGCAGCAGCGGAGCGCCCGAGCCCTGCGGGATGATCAACATCGTCGGGTCGTGCGACAGCGTCTGCGAGCCGCTCAGGCCGCGTGGCATGTATTTCCCGAGCTGTGGCAACAATCCTACCGGCAATGCGGAGTCGGCCCCCAAGGTGATCACCGTCTTTCTTCCCTAGCTTCGGAGACGGCGAGCCCGAGCCGCGGGACCTAGAGCGACAAACGGGTTAAAACCGCGAGAAGAAGCAGGAATTTTCACAGGGAGGCGGGGAGGCGGGGAGCGAGAGACGGCAAGAGGGAGAAATTCATTCATTCTTTCTTCCTCCCCGCCTCCCCGCCTCCCTGTGAAAATTCTCCAGGCATTCTCCGGGAACAGGAGCCACGCAAACACGAAGCGGCGTCCGTCCGGATCGGACGTGTCTTTCGCCGTGTAAGCGCCTCCGAGATGCTCCGATGTACGAGGCGGCGAGCACGAAGGGCAGGTCCCGGTCGGTGGTGCGCGGGGCTGCGATGAGGGCGAGTCGGTCGTGCGTGGGAGTACCGCTGTCGGCGCGCCAGCCCGAGAGAACGAGCCAGCCCCGGCCGATTAGGTACTTCACGGGGCCAGCCTGATGGTGCACCATTTCAGCGCAGCAGAACTCCCGGACGGCCGCGGGCGGAGAGCGGTGCGCAGGGCTCAGGGGGTTGAGCGCGCTCTCCTCGGCAGCGAGCGGCCGCGCGTGAGATCGCAGATCAGGCAGGGCTCAGGGGGGACGATGGAGATCGACCGGCAGAGCGACGAGCGAATCAAGGCAGAGAACGCGCGGCTCCGGGCTCGCGTGGAGGAGCTGGAGCGAAGGCTCGGCTCGGGCGCGGCGCTGCGCGACGCGCAGCGCGAGCTCGCGGACAGCGTGCCTTACCGCGCGCTCTTCGATGCGGTGACCGTACCGCTGGTGGTCCACCGCGCGGACGGGCTCCTCGTCGCGATCAACCGGGCCGACTGCGCGCGGTGGCGCATCAGCCCCGAGCAGATCATCGGCAAGTACAACGCGCTGGAGGATCCGCAGGCGGTGAAGACGGGCCACGCCGAGGCCTTCCGCCGAGCGCTCGCCGGGGAGGTGGTCACGCTGCCCCCGGTCCCCTACGACACCGAGCCGGGCGAGCTTTACAAGGATAGGCGCCGGCTCTGGACCGAGCCGAGCTACGTTGCGTTCGAGGACGCGAGCGGGAACCGCTTCGTGGCGGTGGTGACCATCGACGTCACCGCGCGCGTGGAGTCCGAGGCGCAGAGGCGCCGGGGCGCCGCGCTGCTGGAGGCCTTCATCCAGAACGCGCCGATGCTCATGTTCGCGCGGGACAGCGAGGGCCGCCACACGCTGCTGAACCCGCCGGTCGAGGCGCTCCTCGGCAAGCCCCGCGAGGAGCTGATGGGGAAGACCCAGCACGACGTGTTCCCCGCGGAGATCGCCGACCGGTTCACGACGCAGGACCGGGCGGCGATGGCGTCGTCCGAGCCCATCACCTCCGAGGACGAGATGGAGCTGGCCGACGGGACGCACGTGTACATGAGCACCAGGTTCGCGCTCCGCGACGAGGAGGGCAGGGTCTCCGGATGCGGGGCGATCGCGGTGGACATCACCGAGCGGGTGCGGGCCGAGGCGAGGACCCGGCAGCTGCAGGAGAAGATGCTGCTCGTGCAGCAGGAGACGATACGGGCGATCTCAACGCCGCTGTTGCCCATCGCGGACGGGGTGCTGGTGGCGCCCCTGGTCGGCGAGCTGACCCGCGAGCGGGGCGCGCAGTTCACCGAGACGCTGCTGGACGGGATCTCCCGCCAGCGCGCCCGGATCACCCTCCTCGACGTGACGGGGGTGCCGCAGGCGGGGCCGGAGGTGGCGGACGCGCTGATCCGGGCGGCGCGGAGCGCGCGGCTGCTCGGGGCCGAGGTGGTGCTCACCGGGATCCGGCCGAGCGTGGCGCAGGCGCTCGTGCAGCTGGGGGCCGATCTGGGGGGGATCGTGACGCGGGGGACGCTGGAGCGCGGGGTGACCTATGCGCTCTCCGGCCGCGAGGGCGCGCGGACGCCGGCGCGAACCCGGAATGGGCGCGGCGCGCACTAGCTCACATCCCGGGGCCATCGTCGCTCTTCGCCAGCGTCGCGGCGTTGGCCTCCACCTGCTCGGGGGTGAGCGGCTCGCCGTACAGCGCGGCATACTGGATCGAGCCGCGGAGAGAGCGCCCGGCCTTCCGCGAGTTTCCGAGCACGAGATACCACGTCGGCTCCGCCCACGTGAAGACGAAGTCGGCGGGCGGCCGATCCGGGATCGCGTTCGTTTGCACGTCGCCGTTCACGTAGAGATCGACGACGCCCTCGGAGGCGTTCAGCACGAGGTGCAGGACGCAGGGCCGCTCCAGCTCCTCGAGGGGAATGAACCACTGCCCCACGAGCAGCGTCTGGGAGCTGGCGTAGATGTGGAACAGCAGCTCTCGGTTGCCCATCCCGTCGGGGTCGCCCGCGCTCAGCGAGTACTTCCCGAACTCTCCGGTATCGGTCCCGAGGTACAGGATGCGAGCCGGCACGCCCTCGACCGCCGCGTCCGTCACGCTCACCACGGTCTCGAGCGTGAGCGCCGCCTTCGAGACGAGGAGCTTGCTCGGAGGCGTGGCGGTCGAAGAAAACACGGCCTCCACGCGCGCGTTGCCGCCGAGGTTGTTCCAGCGGATGCCCCTGCGCCCCGCCTCGCCTTCCAGGTTGAGCCTCTCTCCGTCCGACACCACGTCGAGCGAGAGCCCCGGCGCTGGTCCCGAGTCGACGAGCTTGCCATCCGTGCCGTACGCGTCGAGGAAGTACCGCGCGAGCAAGCCATCATCGACAAGGCAAGTCGAGATATGGCTCCCAGGCCCATCGCAGCCCTCCGGGGGCGCCCCGCCGCAGCCGCCACCCCCTTCACAAGGCTCCACGGTGCCGCCGGCGCTGCCGCTCGTTCCGCCGGTTCCGCCTGCGCCGCCCGTGCCGGGCACGACATCCTCGTAGCTGTAAAAGACGCAGCTACCCCCGGTGAGCGCGACCAGCGGGACGATCGTCGAGAGCGCCCGGCCCATCCACGTCCAAGATACGATGCGCACCATCGGGACGATCCCTCTCTTCGGAAACCTCACCAGCGCTTGCTGAGCCCGAGCCCGCCCGGCATGGGGATCACCGACAGGCCGGTCGCCGTCGCGTCCCGCGCGTCGGGCTGCCCTGTCAGGAGGACGTACGCCGCCGTGCCGAGCCCCGCCGCGCCCGCGGCAAGGAAGCTCCAGACCGCCGCGTTCGCGAGGTCTGCCTTGGCGTGCCCCAGGTCGTTGTACGCGCGCAGGTCGAGCCCGGGGCAGCGCGCAGGGTCGGTGCAGGCCGGCTCCAGGAGGCGCTGCTGCGCGCTCGCCTTCCCGTTCGAGAGCAGCACGAACGCGACCCCGAGCCCCGTCCCCGCGGCGGTCGCGGCGAGCCCCGTGAACACGACCGCGGGGCTGCGCGGGCGCGGGCGTGCATCCGCCGCGTCGCCCGCGTCACCGCCCTCCTGGGCGCTGCCGTCGGCCGCACCCTGCCCAGGCCCCAGCGACCCGCCGCCCTCCTGGGCGCTGCCGTCGGCCGCCACCTGCCCGGGGCCGAGCGGCTGCGGCTCGCCGCCCGCGCCGCGCCCGGTCCTGTCGCTCTCGATCCGCACCTTACCGGCCGCGAGATCGACCTCGACCTTGGCCCTCATCCCCTCCTTGAGGACGATCTCCTTCGTCAGCCCGCGTCGTCCAGGCGCCCCCACGGCGAGCGTGTGGCTGCCCGGATCGCGCGCGACGGGCGTCGACGGCGGCACGTCCAGCCCGCCGAGCGCCACCTGGGCGCCCCCTGAGCCCGCGCCCGTCACGGTGATCTCCACGGTCGGGATGCGCGACAAGAGGGCCTCGAGCTCCGTCCTCGCCTCGGCCTGCGCCTGCCGGAACGCCTGCGAGGCGTCCGCCGGGAGCTGCTCGTCGACGATGACCTGGTAGACCGAGCGCGCCTCGGTCAGGCGGCCGAGCTTGTGGCAGGAGCGCGCGACCATGATCAGGAAGGTCGGCGCATGCACCGTGGCCTCGGCTCGGCGGAAGGCCTGGAGCGCGTCCCGGTACCGGCGTGCTCGGTAGGCCGTCCACCCCTGGTTGGCGTACGCGACGGCCGCTTGCCGCGCCTTCGCCGACGGGGGCGGCGCCTGCGCGGACGCCTCCGCGCCGGCGAGCGTGACAAGGAGGAACGTACCTATCACCGCCGCTCGGAAGCGCATTCTTGCTCTCTGGGGACGCGGAGCCACCCGGCTAGAGCCCCCAGTCCGGCCTGCTCCCGCCGGACTTCTTGCGAGGAGCCGGCGCCGCCTTGCGCGGCGCCGCCGTCGACGTGGTCCGAGCGGTGGCCGGAGACGCGGGGCGCGCGGGCGCGGCGCTCCGCGCCGCCGCCGCGGAGGGGACGGCGGATGCCTGTGCCGGCGCCAGGGAGGCGGCGCCCGGCGCGCCCGCGCCCGGCTCGAGCGGCAGCGGGGCCGGCACCACCGCGGGGGTCGCCGCGGCGCGCGCCTCGGGAGCGCTCGCGATGGCGGGGACCGCGGCGGGCCCGGCCGGCGCGCCGCTCGACGGCGCGGCGAGCGCGGGCGCCGCGGCGGCCGCGGACACCTGGGCCGCGGTCGGGTCACCGCCGGTCGATGCGCCCTTGAGCGTGGCGATGAACAGGCCGCCCCCCACGGCGACGATCGTCGCCCCGATGGCGACGCGCCCCGCGACCCGCGCGATGGCGCCGCGCGCCGCGTGCGGCGCCGACAGGTTGATCGCGCCGGTCAAGGTGCCCGGCAGCGAGTGCGGGTTCGGCGTCGAGGCGCGGACATCGTTCGGGTCCGAGCGCCGCTGGATGGGCATCGTCGTCAGCTGCGCCACCGGCGGCGTGCCGGGGTCGGCGAGCCCGGACACGCCGCCGGAGACCAGCGACGACCACCCGGCGCCCAGCGAGGTGTCCCCCACGAGCGAGAAGAACGGCGGCGCGCCCGCGACGCGCGCGAGCTCGTTCACCATGTCGCGCACGTTCTGGAACCGCTTCTCCCGATCGCGCGCCAGCGCCCGCTCGAAGAACGCGTCGATGCCGCTGGGCAGATCGGGGGCGAGCGCGCGCGCCGACGGCACCGTGCCGAGGATCACCTTCGTGACCACGCGCCCGATCGCGTCGCCCGGGAACGGCAGCTGCCCCGTGAGCATCTTGAACAGGATGACCCCGAGCGACCAGAGATCGCTGCGCGCGTCCACGTCCCGCTCGCCATAGAACTGCTCCGGGCTCATGTAGTTGGGCGAGCCCATCACCTCGCCGGTGGCCGAGATATCGGTCGCGAGCACCGCCGAGACGTCCTTCGCGATCCCGAAGTCGAGCAGCTTCACGATCTCGCCGTCCTCGCCGTCGACGCGCGCCAGGAAGAAGTTGGCGGGCTTGAGGTCGCGGTGCACGAACCCCGCTTCATGGACGCTGCGGAGCGCCTTCCCGGCCTGGACGATGATGCGCAGCGTCTCCGGGAGCGAGAGGCGGCCGCACCGCTGGAGGCGCTTGCTGAGATCCTCGCCTTGCAGGAGCTCCATGACGAGGTAGGGCACCTCGTCCTCCTCCTCGAAGCCGAAATCGTGGACCTGCACGATATGAGGGCTCTTGAGCTGCGCGGCGGCGCGCGCCTCCCGCTCGAAGCGCGCCCGGAGCACCGGCAGCCGCGAAAACGAGTCGCGCATGAACTTGATCGCGACGAGCGTGCCGAGCTGTACGTGCTGCGCCACCCAGATCGAGCCCATCCCGCCGTGCGATAGCTCTCGCTCCAGGCGGAACTTGCCGGCCAGAAGGACGTCTTTCTCGAACTTCATACGCCCGGTCACCTCCCGAGGGGGGAGTCGAGAGGATACCGAATCCCGGGCAGGACGCGAAGCTCCGTGTGGTCGCTCCGGCGCGGGGAGCAGCACCTCGTACGACCGTCGCGGGGGGCGGTATGCAAACAGGCGACACGGCGCCGGAGCAGGGCGACGGGGCCAGGACGGCGCGCGCTGCGCCCCAGGCGTGCCCGCGCCGATCCGTCCCCCTGGGCGAAAGGTGAGGCGACGCGTGCGGCAGGTCAGAAAGCAGCCAGGGGTGCTGACGCGCTGCAATGCGCAACGCCGCTGCCGCTGCCCGATCCTGCCCCGGGATGCGCGCCGCGCTAGCTCGCCGGGCCGCCGGAGGCCGGCACCAGCGCCAGCACCCGGGCCGGCGCGCCGCTGCCGCGCGCGAGCGGGAGCGGCGCGACCACCACGACGGCCCCGGCCTCGGGCAGCTGCTCCAGATTGGCCAGGTTCTCGATGTGGTAGCCGCCGGCGCCAAGGAAGGCCCTGTGCTGTTCGAATGTCTCGCTCTGCCCCGGGTCGGTCGACAGCGTATCGATACCGATGCAGCGAACGCCGCGCTCGCGCAGGTAGCGGCTCGCCTCCACGGACACCCCGGGAAAGTGCATGACGCCCTGGGGGTCCTGGTTCAGGTACCTCGCCGGATCGGACCAGCGGGCCCCCCAGCCCGTCCGGATCAGCACGATATGCCGCGCGCCGAGCGCGCCGTGCCGCGCCTCCCAGCTGCGGAGATCATCCACCGTGACCCGGTGGTCCGGGTTCGCCGCCACGGCCGCCGTCACGTCCACGACCGCCGCCGCCCCGACGAGCTGCTCCGGCGGGATCTGCTCGACGGTCGCTGTGCCGGCCGTGAAGTGCGCCGGCGCGTCCACGTGGGTGCCGGCGTGCTCGTCCATCGAGAACCGATTGGAGCAATACGCGTCCTTCTCGAGGGTGCTGAGCGCCTCCGACGCATAGGGCTCGTCGCCGGGAAACAGCGGCATTTCCGGGGTGATCGGGTGCGTCAGATCGACCACCCGCGCCGTGGCGAGGTCGATCACCCAAGCTCCGTGCGCCTCCTGCATGGCGCACAGCTCACCACGAGCCCGCTGCCCGCACAAGGCACGTCGACGGGCGGTCGCGCCGCGCCGCGAGCGCCGCGCCCGCCCGACGCGACGACCGAGCGGGCATGCAGACGCGCTTCGGCGACGACTGCTCGCGGCAATAGCGCAGGGCCGCCGCGAGCAGCGTCCCGGACGACGAGCCGGCGAGGATGCCCGTCCTGGCGCACTGGGCATGAGGGGCGGGTGATCAGCCCTGTCGTGTCCGTGGCGCTGTGATCCGGCGGAGCGCGCCCTCTTCTCCTGTCGTTGCGATCTCCAGATCGGAAAGGAGCTCGGGTGAGGCGAAGACGCCCTCTCCGGCTTGGTCTGGCACCCACGCCGCGACCTCCAGCAGCTTGCCGGCTGCGGGCGAGCCGTTGCCGGTATCCATGAGCTCTCCCGCGTGGAGGCACAGGCGCACATCGACCCTGGGATCGCGCCCGGAGCGGGCCTCGATCCGCTGGTAGATCGCGAGCGCCGTGCGCACCACCCGGCGGCGCGCCTCCCTGTCCCCGGCCGGGTCGTCGGGACGATCCGCCGTGAGAAGCATGCTGCTGCCGGTCTGCGCCATGGTCGTGAGACCGGCGCTGACGAGCTCGGCGGCGATGAAGGGGAGGATGACCTCGAGATCCGCGAGCAATCCATCCTCCGGCTCCTCGAGGGCGCTCGGCTCGACGTGCACTTCGGCGTAGAGCGCGAGCGCCTGCCGCTCGCGCGCGGCAGAAGGCAGCGCGCCCGTCCCGCCGCTCGCCTCCACCTTGACCCTCAGCTCGCTCAGAAAGGCCGTGATCGTCGGGGTGCGCTCCCTGCGATCCTTGCTCATCGCACGGAGGATCACCTCATCCAAGACGGGATGGACGCGCGCCCGGGTGCTCGGGCGCGGCGGGTCCACGTAGAGGTGCAGCTGGCGCAACATCGGATAGGAGCGCTCGACGAAGGGCGGCTCGCCGACGAGCATCCGGTACGTCAGCACCCCGAGCGCGTAGACGTCAGCGCGGGAGTCGATCGACTCGCCGAGGATCTGCTCCGGGCTGATGCACGTCGGGGTCCCGACGATGTGCCGCGACGACGTGAGCGCAGGCCCCGGCGCATCGAGCAGCTTGGCCACGCCGAAGTCGAGCAGCACCACCCTCCGCCGCCCGCCCTGCTCGGCGAGAAAGACATTCGATGCCTTGATATCCCGGTGCACGATCCCACAGCGGTGCGCCGCATCGAGCGCGCTGCAAAGCGGCTCCAGGAGCGCGAGCACATCGGTGGCGGACAGGCGTCCGCGGGCGCGGAGGTGCTCGTCGAGACTACATCCCTCGAGCAGCTCCATGACATAGTAGGGGTGACCACGGCTGCCGAGCCGCCCGTGATCGAAGATCTCGACCACGTTCGGATGATCCAGGCGCTGTATCGCCTCGATCTCCCGCGCGAAGCGGACGACCGCATCGAGATCCGAGGCGAGGTCGGCGTGAAGGACCTTGAGCGCCGCGGCGGTGCCGCGCTCGGCGTGCGTGGCGCGATAGACGAAGCTGAAGCCACCCCGGGCGAGGGGGCGATCGAGGATGTAGTCGCCGACGCGAGCCCCCCGCGGCAGGGTGCGGAGCAGCGGATCGGGCGACGGGTCCTCCTGCGTGCGCGTGGCCTCGGCCTCCCGTATCCGAAGTGTGGCGTCGTCGAGGGCGCTCGGCTGATGAGCCACGGCCGCCATCGCCAGCGCGGAAGGGGTATGTGAGCTGGGGAGCGTGTCGTCTTCCGTGGTTCGTGCCATGCGCCGGACAACAACGATATCATGAGCGCCGCTCACGGCCCCGGTCCGCGCCCGTCGCGAAGGGAAAACCGATTTGCATCGCTGTCCATCGTGCCACAGGCGGATCGCAGAGGCGGCCTCGTGCCCCCGGCACGGCGGGCCGCCGCCTGGGCCTGTGCCCGCAGAGGCCCGCGGCTCAGCGCCGCGCGTCGAGGGCTTCCGTCTGACCGAGCTCCTCGGTCTGGGCGGCTTCGCTGCCGTCTGGGCAGGCTGGCGCGAGCGCGACGAGGTGCCGATCGCCGTCAAGGTCGGCCTGATCGACGCGGAGCAGAGCGAGCCGCGCTTCCAGCGCGAGGCCGGCGCTCTCGAGCGGATCGGCCCCCCGCACGTGCCGCGCCTGTACGGGCAGGGGAGGCTCGACGATGGCCGGCCGTGGATCGCCATGGAGCGGCTGCGAGGGCGCACGCTCGCGGCCGACCTCGCGGCGCTGCCCGGGCCGCCGGACCCGGGCTGGGCGCTCGGGCGAGCCGATGCGCTGCTCGTCGCGCTCGAGGCGGCGCATGCCCGGGAGGTGATCCACCGCGACGTGAAGCCGGAGAACGTCTTCCTCGTGCCAGCGAGCGGCAGCGGAGCGCGCGCCGGCGCGGAGGAGCGCGTGGTCCTGCTCGATTTCGGCCTCGCCAAGCGGGGCGCCGGCGCCGAGGCGACCGGCGCCGAGCTCACGCGCGCCGGGACCATCGTTGGGACGCCCGTCTACATGTCGCCCGAGCAAGCGCGCGGGGACCTCGCGATCGACGCGCGCGCCGACATCTACGCGTTCGGCGTGATCCTGTTCGAGCTCCTGACGCTGCGACCGCCGTTCGTCGGCGACGCGGGCGCCATCGAGCACGGCCACCTCGCGCTGCGTCCGCCGCGCCCGACCGAGCTGGCCGCCGTCCCGGCCGCGATCGAGGACGTCGTGCTCGCATGCCTCGCCAAGGATCCAGACCGCCGGCCCGCGAGCGTGTCACTGCTCCGACGCGCCCTCGCCGCGGCGGGCGCTGGCCGCGCCAGCGGCGCTGTCGTGGGGGCTCGCCTCGCCGGCGGCGCTGTCGCCGTGCAGGCGGCCCCGCCCGCGGCCCCGGCCGAGCTGCCCGAGAGCGCGGGGAGCGCCCGGCTCATCGCGGACGGGCGCGAGCCGGTCGTGGTGCTTGTCGCGGACGTCAGCGGCGCCGTGCCGTCGGCCGTCGCCGCGCTGGCGAGCCGCAAGGGGCTCGTCGTCCGCCAGCGCGGACGCCGCCTCGTGGCGCTGTTCTCGGGCCGCGACATCGAGCATCCGGCGCAGGCGGCGCTCGCCGCCGCGCGGGAGCTCGCCGGCCGGTGCGACGCGCGCGCGGGGCTCCACCTCGCGGGCGTCAGCGTGCGCCGGAAGGGCAGGTGCGCGCCCGTCGCCTATGGCACGGCGGTCGATCGCCCGGAAGGCTGGCTGCCGCCCGAACCCTGGTCCGGGGTCGTGCTCAGCGCGGAGATCGAGCGCGTGCTGGTGGAGACCGAACCCACGCCACCCTCGACAGGCGCCGCGGCCGCGATGGGCGCGTCGACCGCGACGGGCGCGGTCGACGGCGAGGTGCCCCTGCTCGGGCAGAGCGAGGTCGTCGAGGCGCTGGCAGCGAGCGCCGCCGCGGCCTTTGACGGCACGTGTCCCGGCCTGATGACGCTGCTCGGCGAAGCCGGCCTCGGCAAGACGCGCCTCGCGAACGAGGCGGCTGCCGTGGCGCGATCGCTCCATCCGGAGGCGCTGGTGCTCTCGATGCGCGCGGCGCAGCCGCTCTCGTGCGAGGTCGCGCGAGAGGTGGAGGAGATCCTGCGCGCCGCGCTGGGCGCGCCGGAGAGGCCGCCGGCCGACGTCGAGGCGTTCTGCGTGGAGCGGCTCGGCCAGGAGATCGGGCGCGCGGCGTGGCCGTCCGTGGCGTCGGCGCTCGGGTGGGGCGCCCCGTCCGGCAGCGCGTCGCGCGACCACGAGCTCCTGCGGGCGATCGCGGAAGGGCTCCGCCGGCGCGCGCGCCGCGGGCCGGTGGCCGTGATCCTCGACGACGCGCACTGGGCGGACGACGCGCTGCTCGATGCGCTCGAGGTCGCGACGCTCGACGGCGCCGGCGTGGCGCTCTGGGTCGTGGTCGCCGCGCATCCGCGGTTCGAGCAGCTCCGCCCCGGGTGGGGTACCCGCACGCAACGCTTCGAAAAGAGGGCGCTTTTGCCGCTCGACGAGGGCGCCGGGATGCGGCTCGCGGCGGAGCTTCTCCTGCCGGCGGAGTACCCGCCGGCGGACACGCTGAGGCGGCTCGCCGCGTGGGCCGGCGGCAATCCGGCGTGCCTTGTGGCGATCGTCCGGGAGCTGAAGCGGGCCGGGATCGTGCGCCAGCGGTCGAACACGGGCAGCTACTACGCGGCGACCGCGGCGCCCGAAGGCCTTTCGCCCTCGCCTGGGTGGCAGTGGCTGGCCCTGCGGAGGCTCGAAGCGCTGCCGCCGGAGCTCGCGGCGTGCGCGCGGCTCTGCGCGGTGCTCGGGGCCTCGTTCACCAGGGCGGAGCTGGAGTGGGTCCAGGACGCCGCCGATCGGGCCGGTGGGGCCGGGTCGCCGGTAGACGCGGGCTTCGGCCTGAGCGCGCTGGTCGAGCGGGGCATCCTGGAGCGCGCGCCGCGCGCGTCGCGCACGCTAGGCGAGCGGTACGCATTCCAGAGCGGCGTCTTCCGGGACTCGGTGGTCGAGCCGCTCCATCCGGAGCACCGCAGGGACACCCACCGGTACGCGCTGGCCTTCTGGCGAGCGCGGGTCTCCGCCGGGGATGCGACCCCGGAGACCCTTGCCTCGCTGGCGCGGCACGCGAGCGCGTGCGGAGCGAGCGAGGAGGCGGCGGAAGCCTACGTGAAGCTCGGGGACATCGCGCTCTCAGCTCACCGACACGTCGAGGCCGACCAGCACTACAGTGCGGCCCTCGAGCACATCTCTGCGGCGGACCTGCGCCGGCGCGCGCTCGCGCTCGCGGGCCGGGGCAGGATACGCTACCGAGCGCACCGGACGCGGGAAGCCATCGAGGATCTGACCACGGCGCGCGAGCTAGGCGAGCGCCTCGCCGACGAGGTGCTCGTCGGCGAGATCCTCCTGGAAGAGGCCATCCTGCTCGACTGGACCGGGGATTACGAGGGGTCGGCGCGGCGCGTGGAGCAGGCGCGCCCCCTCGTCGCGCGGTCGGGCTCACCGCGGCTCGCGGTCCGGCTCGTGGTGGCCGATGGACGCAGGTGCGTGCGGACGGCGCAGGTGGCGCAGGCGATCGCGCTCCTGGAGAAGGGCGCCGTCGAGGCGGAGGCGCTCGGCGATCACGACAGCCGGATCGTCGCGCTGCTGCTCCTGCCGGTCGAGCTGGCGCACGCGGGCTCGTTCAGCGAGGCAGAGGAGCGCGCGCGCGAGGCGATCGACCTCTGTGCAAGGGTCCACGATCTGCCGCACCTGTGCGTCGCGTACATGAACCGCGTCGTGCTCTGGACGCTGAAGAAGTCGCCGTCCCGGGCCACGGCGGATCTCCGGCGCGTCATCTCGCTTGCGCGCGAGATCGGCAACCCATGGCTGGAGCGCGTGGCGACCTACAACGTCGCCGAGCTGCTCTACTGGAGCGACCGGCGCGAGGACGCGCTCGTGCTCGCCCGCCGGGCCCATGTCCTGGAGCGGCGGTTCATCGAGCGCCCGGTGCCCGAGTGCTCCCTGCTGCTCGCACGGCTCCTGGCCACGGCAGGGCAGCACGACCAGGCGCGCGAGCTCATCGCCTGGGTAGCGGGCGCCTGCCCGCCAGAGCCCGGGGCGCACGCTGCGTTTGCGTGCTTCCGGATGCTCCAGGCGCTGCTGATCGACGAGGCGGGGGGCGCCGTCGATCCCCAGGAGGGAATGGCCCATGAGACGTTGGATGAAGCGATGGGCGCAGCCAGCAGCGCGGGAAGCGTGCTGTTCGCCGATGAGTTCCTGGAGATCCTGTACTGGCGGGCTCGCCTTGCCCTGCGGGACCGGCGAGATGCCGACGCTTCTGCGGTCGTACACAAGGCGCAGGCCATGCTGGGGGAGCACCCGGCGTGGCGGGCTCGCTTCGACGGCCTCGCGCGCGCCCTCGAGAAGGTGCTGGCTGGGCCATGCGGCACCTGAGGGCTGCAACATGCAGGCACCGCCGGATCTCGGCCGCATGGGTGTTGTACGACTCACGTGCTTCGCGGGGCGGCGCGGCCATTTCTCATGCAGGGCCTGCTCCTGCCGGGGCGGGCGGCTGAAGCAGAGGGCCGGCCTGCGCCTTGCACAGCTTGCTCGCCGAGCACATGCGGTCGGCGCCGCGCGCGCCTCGGGGGGATCATGTCCATTTCACGAGCGTTCAGCGCTGTCATGACGGGGTTTTCTCTCTTCATCGCCGGATGTGGAGCAGAGCGGCACAGCGGCATGAGCTCGCGCACCGAGGAGCAGGACGCGATCATCGTCATGAACGGAGACGATCCTGCTTTCTTCTGGCGATCCGCGACGCAGCAAGCCTTGCGCGCCCTGGCTGAGGTGCCGCTCGAGGGATCGAGCGGCGAGCTCACCGACACCCCGCTGCTCGCGAGCGCAGAGGGGCGGCGGCTCCTCTCGTACATGGTCCTCTGCGCGCTCCCTGAAGGCGAGGCGCTGCGCGGTGGGGCCGCGGGGATCTCCTTCGAGGGCACGGTCGGCCTCGCGCCACGGTGGAGTTCGTCGCCTCTCGACGACGTCGAGACACAGCGGTGGATGACGGCGTGCCTGCTTCAGACGCTCAACGGCCTCAGCATGGAAGTGGAGGTCCGGATGACGGGGAGCCACCAGGCGCTCGCCGGGCGCCTGGGGGCCGCGCCGTCCGAGTTCACCACCCCGGATGCCACGATGTTCGGCAACCTCTTCCATCCGGACAGCCCGGCTGCGTTCGCCTGCGTCGACAACACGGATGTGGCGGCGTGCGGCGTCGACTGGAGCGGACATTCGGTCCAGCGGATCTGCGGCATCTCGCCCACGTGCGGCGTCACCCTCCTTGGCCCGTGCTCCCTCGCCTGCGCTCGCGACGCGGACGGCCACTCCACGTGTGACACGCCGGGAGGCGGCCGCTACGTGGAGGCCATCACCACGAGCCTGCATAGCAGCATCTCTCTCGACTCGTTCGCGCCCTGCAGCCCGTGACGCGCCGGGCAGGCTCGGCGCTTGCCTGCCTCGGCTTACGACGACGCGCTCCGGGAGCGCGGGCCGGTCGCTCGTATGGTAGCCTGAGATCGATGGCCTCGGAGCGACCCCCCTGCCAGGATGTCGGCGCGACGGCGGTGCTGGAGGCGCGCCCCCGCGAGGTGGCGTTCAGCCGGTTCCACGTCCAGGTGCAGCTCGGCCCTGATCAGGGCGCCTCGCAGGTGGCAGATGCGCCGGAGCTCGTGATCGGCTCCGCCCGCGGCAACCAGCTTGTCCTGACCGACCAGGCCGTGTCGCGGCACCACTGCGTGATCACCGTCACGCCACAGGGGTTTCTGCTCCGGGACCTCGGCAGCACCAATGGCACGAGGGTCTCGGGGATCCGCGTCGAGGCCGCGTACCTCGATCCGGGGGCGCTGATTGGCGTGGGCCAGTCCACGCTCCGCTTCGACGTCCTTCCGGACGAGATCCGCGAGCCGCTCGGCGACGAGGACCTCTCCGGGCGCGTCCTCGGGCAGAGCACCGCGATGCGGCGTATCTTTGCCATGCTGCCGCGGGTCGCGGCATCCGACTCGACGGTGCTCCTCGAAGGGGAGACCGGCACCGGCAAGGGGCTCTTCGCCGAGCTCATCCATCAGCAGAGCCGCCGCGCCTCGGGGCCGTTCGTCGTGATCGACTGCGGCGCCATCCCACCCACGCTCATCGAGTCCGAGCTGTTCGGGCACGCCAAGGGGGCCTTCACGGGCGCGCAGCAGGCGCGGGCGGGCGCCTTCGAGGCAGCGCGCGGGGGGACGGTGCTGCTCGACGAGCTCGGCGAGCTCCGACTCGACCTGCAGCCCAAGCTGCTTCGCGCCCTGGAGGAGCGGACGATACGGCGGGTCGGCAGCCTCGACCCGATCCGCCTGGACGTGCGGGTGATCGCCGCCACGAACCGCGATCTGCGCCAGGAGGTGAACCGGGGCAACTTCCGCTCCGATCTCTTCTATCGGCTGAACGTGGTCCGGATACGCGTCCCGTCGCTGCGGGAGCGCCGCGAGGACATCCCGCTGCTCGTCGCGCACTTCTACCGGCAGTTCGCCGACGGGGCCAACCCGCCCCTGGGGCTCGTGGAGGCGATGGCGCGCCACGACTGGCCGGGCAACGTCCGCGAGCTGCGCGGCGCGGTCGAGCGGGCCGTGCTGCTTGGGGATCCGGTCCTCTGGCGGGAGGGCGCGGCGACCGAGGGCGAGGCCGCGCAAGGCGAAGCCCGCGAGAACGTCTTCAGGGAAGATGATCTGTCGCTGTCGTTTCGTGAGGCGAAAGAGCGAGTCATCACGCTCTGGGAACGCGCTTATGTCCACGCGTTGATCCGCGCCAATGGCAGCAATGTCTCGCGCGCGGCGCGGGCGGCGCGGATGGATCGCAATTACCTGCGGGAGCTGCTTCGCCGGCACGGCGTCCTGGCGACCGACGCCTGAACGTCCGTGGGCCATCCCTGGCGCCGACGTGCCGGGCGGCCCGGCAAGCGATCATGACACCGCATCCAACCGGGAGGAGGGCGTGGAGGAGTTCCCCGGTTCGCCCTCCCATGTTCACGGTCGAACCCGGCCGCGGCGACCTCGGATCACATCGGCGTGCGGAACATGGCCTGCGCGGAGCAGAGGACCTGGGTCACCGCCTCCGCCTGCGCGTCGCTGGCGGCCGCCGCGGTGAGCGTCGGCGCGAGCGCCTCGACCCCTGCCGCAAACTTCGCGTAGGCCTCGACGATGCCGTCCAGCTCGGCGTCGAGGCTGGCCGACGCGCTCGCGCCGGCGTCCGCCTCGGCGTCGAGGTAGGCCGAGAGCGCGGCCTTCAGGTCGGCGTCGAGCTGCGCGTTGAGGTCGACCGTGGCATCGAGCACCGTCCGCAGCGCCGCCTCGGCGTCGGCCGTGGCGCCCACCAGGAGGCCGAGCGCACCGTCGGCCTCGGCCTGCGCCTCGCCGGAGAGGCTCGCGATGAAGTCGGCGCGCGCGGTCGTGATCGCGTCCACGCTGGCTGCTGCGGCCACGTCTGCCGTCAGCTTGGCGCCAGCGTCCGCGATCGCGTCGACGGTGGCTTGCGCGGCGCCGCTCATCTTGGCGATCTCCGTGGTCGCCTGCGCGGTCGCGCGCGCCTCCAGCTGTGCGGCGGCGTGGGCGCAGGCGAAGAGGACCACCTCTACGTCCGCGGACGCGTCGAGGGCAGCGCTGAGCGCGGCGCGGAAGGTCATGCTGGCCGCGGCCTGCGCCTGGGCGCGCACGTCGGCGGCGGCTCCTGCGGCGTCCAGCGCGGCGTCGACCTCCGCGAGGAACTGAGCGGTCGCCTCGCCGGCGGGAACCTCGCTGTCCAGCGCCGCGTTCAGGGTCCGGGCAGCCTCCAGCTCCGCGCTGGCGAGCGCGCCCGCGTCGATGTTCGCTCCCGCGGCTGCGAGCGCGCGCAGCTCCGCGTGGTGCGCTCCCAGGGTCGCCCCGGCGATCGCCTTCACGACCGCCTTGGTCTCGGCGCCGGCAGACGCCGCGGCCGCGACCGCGGCGGCGAGCTCCGCGTCGACGAGCGCGCGCACGTCCGTCGCCACGGTGGCGTCCACCGCGACGCTGGCCGCGAGATCGATGAGCACGAGCGCCTCGACCGAGCTCTCGGTCGAGATCGGCGCCGCGACGGCGATCTCGCCCGCGGCGCTCCCTGCCGCATCGAGGAACGCGGAGCCGATCACCTGGCCCGAGCCGTCGAGGGCCTGCACGATGAGCGGCTTTGCGTCCACCGGGACCTCCGCGGAGAAGGCCCCCGCCGCGTCGATCGTGGTCTCTGCCAGCGACTCGAGCGCTCCGCTCTCGAGCAGATGAGAGACGCGGACCGTCTTCGTGCTCGCGACGGTGCTCTCGCCGGCGAGGCTGTGGTCGTGAGACCCGGCGCCCTCGTCGGTCACGTGTCCGTTGACGATCGCGAGCGCGCCGTCTCCGGTCTGCGGATCGCCGTCCGAGGACGAGCCACCGGAGCCGGAGGAACATCCCAGGGCCATCGAGACGCCAATCACCAGGGCCAACACGCTGCACTTCGAAGAGATGGTTCTCATGCTCACTCCTGTGTTTGCGGTGTACGCTCCGCGCCGCTGGGCCATGTCGTTCGGACGAGCCGACGACCTCCCCGCGACGCGACCACGACGTGATCACGAGGCGATTTGCGGAGGTGGTCGCCGGCCGGCGCCGAAAGGAATCAGGTTCCGCGCTGCGCGCCTGCTGTCCTGACCTCCAAGCAGGCTGCGTGCCGTCGGCGCTGCGCGCCTGGCCCGCGGGGAACGCACTGCAGGACCGCGCGTCTTCAGCGTGGAATCAACGGTTCTGAAGGTGCGAATCGACCGGGTGTCACAAGCGCGAAGGGGGGTCGGTTGCTGGGGACAGCCAGCAGTGCTGCAGGCTGTCGCAAGCAGCGGCCGTCAACTTCCGTTCCGGATTGGACGTCCATGTAAGTGCGTTGATGTCGACCTGCGCATGCTCGGATGAACTCGGCCACGTCCTCCGCGCTGACGCAACGGTGCTGGTGCCGTGCTATCTCGCCGGCTCGTCGGAGGCCGGCACCAGCGCCAGCACCCGGACGGTCGCGCCGCTGCCGCGCGCGAGCGGCGCGACCACCACGACGGCCTCGGCCTCCGCGCCGCTGGCGCAGGGCGCGCAGCCTTCCCCGGAACCAACCTCGCCGCCTCCGGCGCAGGGCCCGCGCGGCGAGGGCGAGATCGGCCCCGGGTGATCCCGGCCGCAGACCCGAGCAGCTCGACCACCGCCCGCTCGGCCCCCCCCGTGCACGCCCTCCCCTGACAACGCCGTTCGAAGCGCTCGGCGACGCGGTTGTCATCGGTGTGCCCCACGCCATTACGACGATGTACCCGGATCAGCATCGCTGGTTTCGTAGCGCTTTCGCTCGCGCTTTTGGTGGGCTGCATCTCAGCGCAGGAAGAGGAGGAGGGCTCCGTAGGAGTTGCCCCTAGCGCCCTCGAGTTCGTCAACGCCCTCAACCCCAATGCTCTCAACCCCAATGCCCTCAACCCCAACGCCCTCAACCCCAATGCATTGAGCTCGGCGGCCCTGAGCGCGATCCGGGATCCGGGGGCGGCGGGTGATCTCTCGCGCCAGCTCCTCAACTATGTGGTCGGCTGTGCGTTCCTCCCGTCGCAGTCGTTCAGCTTCTCGTGGCTCGATGGCTCGGGCAAGGTGCACAACGAGGTATACTGGGGAATCATCGGCCTCGTTCCGGACTGGAGCACCAAGGCGCTCGACCTATACAACCAGCAGTGGATCTCGGCGTGCCTCGCGTCGCGGACGAACTGGTACGGCGTCTCCGTGACGATCTCCTCGCGGGGCACTCCCTCGGCCCTCGACAAGGCCGGTACCCCCGAGCTCACGGCCTACACGCGTCTGGAAGGCGCCTTCTGGGGCAATCTGTTTGTCCCCTCTCCTTACCTGAACGCCTGCTACGACGAGGCCAATCGCAGCTATGTACGGTCGCTTATGCGGGAGTGCGCCGCCGGTCACCTCACTAGCGGCGGGGCCGTCCAGCAATGCGGGATGATCAGCATCCGCGGGTCGTGCGCCTCCTGCGAGGCGCTCAACACGAACGGCATGTACTACCCGAGCTGCGTCAACAACCTCACCGGCAGCCAGGAGTCGACCTCCCGTGTGATCACCGTCTTTCTTCGCTAGCGCGCCGCGGCTCCAGCTCGTGCGCCGTTCAGTCCCTGGTTCAGCGTCCATGGGGACCGGGCAGCTCAGCACTCCCTAACACGCGATCAGCGACGAACCAGAGCGACGCGGCTCCAGCATCGCGCTACCTCGACGGCTTGCCGGCGGCCGGCACCAGCGCCAGCACCCGGGCGGGCGCGCCGCTGCCGCGCGAGAGCGGGAGCGGCGCCACCACCACGACCGCCCCGGCCTCGGGGAGCTGCTCCAGGTTGGCCAGGTTCTCGATGTGGTAGCCGCCCGCGCCGAGGAACGCCTTGTGCTGATCGAACGTCTGGCTCGGCCCCGGATCGGTCGACAGCGTGTCGATGCCCACGCACCGCACGCCGCGCTCGCTCAGGTAGCGGCTCGCCTCCACGGAGACCCCGGGAAAGTGCATCACGCCCTTCGCGTCCTGGTTCAGGAACTTCGCCGGCTCGGACCAGCGGGCCCCCCACCCCGTCCGGATCAGCACGATGTGCCTCGCGCCGAGCGCCCCGTGCCGCGCCTCCCAGCCCCGGAGATCGTCCACGGTGACCTGGTGGTCGGGGCTCGCCGCGACCTTCGCCGTCACGTCCACGACCGCCGCCGGCCCCACGAGCTGCTCCGGCGCGATCTGCTCGACCGTCGGCGTTCCGGCCTTGAAGTGCGCCGGCGCGTCCACGTGCGTGCCCGCGTGCTCGTCCATCGAGAACCGGTTGAGGTAGTACGAGTCCTTCTCGACGGTGCGGACCGTCTCCGATGCATACGGCTTGCTGCCAGGATACAGCGGCATCTCCGGCGTGATCGGGTGCGTCAGATCGACCACCCGCGCCGCGGCGATGTCGAGGACCGCGGGCGCGGACGGCGGCGCCGCGGCGGGCGGCGACGCCGCAGCGGGCGCGCACGCCGAGAGGGCGAACGCCGCCGAGCACAGCGCGTACGCCGCGGCCCCCCTGACGCCCGCATGAAAGAAGCTGACCACGCCGGTCCCCTGCGCCTTTTGCATGGCGCACATGTCACCACAAGCCCGCTGCCGCTACAAGGTGGAGGCCGGGCCCTCGCGCCGGGCCGGCTCAGACCTCGTGCAGCTTCACCCGGCGTCGCAGGTAGTTGAGCAGATCGATGCGGGTGACCAGCCCGACGAACTCGTCGCCGTCGGTCACGATCGGCACGAGCCCCGCGTCGAACATCGGAAGGAGATCCCGAATCGGCGTCCGCACGTCGACCGTGCGGAGCCGCGTCGTCATCGCCGTCTCCACCGCCTTTCGGAAGCGCGTCACGTCGTCGACGGCGGCGAGGAGGAGGTCGGACTCGTCCACCAGCCCGACGATCTTGCCGTCCTCCAGGACGGGCAGCTGCGACACGTCGTAGAGCTTCATCCTCGCATAGGCCACGAGGAGCGCGTCCGACCGCTGCACCGTGACCACCGCCCTGTCGGCGTGGCGGCGCGTGATCACGTCGCGCAGATCCCCTGTCGGCGCGCGGTCGGTGAAGCCCTGATCGGCCATCCAGAAATCGTTGTACATCTTCGACAGGTACTTGTTGCCGCTGTCGCAGACGAGGGTACAGACGCGCTTCGGCGACGACTGCTCGCGGCAATAACGCAGGGCCGCCGCGAGCAGCGTCCCGGACGACGAGCCGGCGAGGATGCCCGTCCTGGAGAGCAGCAGCCGCGCCGTCTCCAGGCTCTCCCGGTCGGAGATCGTGTAAGCGCGCTTGACATGGGAGAGGTCGAGGATGGGAGGGAGGAAGTCCTCCCCGATGCCCTCCACGAGCCATGAGCCCGCCTTGCCGAGCTTGCCGGTCTTGACGTAGCCCGCCAGCACCGAGCCCTCCGGATCGGCGAGCACCATCTCGCAGCGCGGCTGCGCCCTGGCGAAGTAGCGCGAGAGCCCTGTCATGGTGCCGCCGGAGCCGACGCCGCACACCATCGCGTCGATCCGTCGATCGAGCTGCGCGTCGATCTCGGGGCCGGTCCCTGTCTCGTGGGCGAGCGCGTTCGCCGGGTTCTCGAACTGGTTCACGTAGAACGCGCCCTCCTCGCGCGCGATGCGGGCCGCGAGGTCCTGGTAATAGCTCGGGTGGCCCTTCTCGACGTCGGAGCGCGTCATCACCACCTGCGCGCCGAGCGCCTTCAGGTGGAACACCTTCTCCTGGCTCATCTTGTCCGGGATCACGAGCGTGAGCCGGTAGCCCTTCTGCGCCGCGACGAGCGCCAGGCCGAGCCCGGTGTTGCCCGCCGTCGCCTCGACCACATGGCGCCGCTCGCCCCCGAGCTGGCCGGCGCGCTCGGCCGCCTCGATCATCGACAGGCCGATGCGATCCTTGATGCTGCCGCCCGGGTTCTGGCTCTCCATCTTGAGGAAGAGCTCGCACGGGCCGGCGTCGAGCTGAGTCACCTGGATCATCGGGGTGTGCCCGATGAGAGCGACGATGTTCTCTGCGGGCGCAGGGGTCGGCAGGGGCATTGGCATACAGCTCAACGGTCACACGACGCGCACCGTCTGTCGAGGAGTTCGACCGGGCATGACGCGCGTCGACCCGCGCATGCGCGCGTCTGCCCGTGTCGACGCGGGCAGACGCGCGTCGACACGGGCAGCCTTGGAAAACGGAACAACGTCCGCTAGGATGGACTGCTCCTTGCGGGGCGCGCGCGGGGGCGTGCCAGACAAAGTAAAGATAGTTTCTCATGTCTCGACCGCTCACAGGGGCCGTGGCGCTCGTCACGGGGGGAAGCCGCGGCGTCGGCAAGGGAGTCGCGCTCGGGCTCGGCGAGGCCGGGGCCACGGTGTACGTGACCGGGCGGACGGTCGCGGAGGGCGAAGCGGTCATCCCGCTGCCCGGCACCATCGATGGCACGGCCGACGAGGTGACGCGGCTCGGCGGGCGCGGGATCGCCGTCCGCTGCGACCACCGGGACGACGAGCAGACCCAGGCCGTCATCGAGCGGATCCGCGCCGAGCAGCACGGGCGGCTCGACGTGCTCGTCAACAACGTCTGGGGTGGATACGAGCACTTTCACGATGGCACCGAGTTCTGGACGGAAGCCGGGTTCTGGGCTGCGCCGTTCTCCCGGTGGGACAAGATGTTCTCCGCGGGCGTGCGGGCCCACTACGTCGCGAGCGCCCTCTCGGCTCCGCTCATGATCGCGCGGGGTCGCGGGCTCATCGTGAACATCTCGTTCATCGCCGCCGAGAAGGACGACATGGGCGTGGCCTACGGCGCGGCCAAGGCCGCCTGTGACCGCATGGCCAGGGCGATGGCGCACGAGCTCAGGCCGCACGGCGTCGCGGCCGTCAGCCTGTACCCGGGCCTCGTGCGGACAGAGGGCGTGATGAAGCACGCGTCCTTCTTCGGCGAGCAGCTCAAGAACAGCGAGAGCCCCACCTTCATCGGCAGGGCCGTCGCCGCCTTGGCCGCCGATCCGGGCGTGATGCAGAAGAGCGGAGAGGTCCTGATCGCGGCCGAGCTGGCGAGGGAATACGGCTTCACCGACGTGGACGGCGCCCAGCCGAGGTCGATCCGAAAGGCCGACGCCGGCGGCTCGGCGCCGTAGAGAGCGTCAGGCGGCGGGCCGGACGGCCTTCTGGAACGCCGCCAGGCTGCGCGCGTTCAGCACCTCGCCCCGGCGGAGGCCGCCTCGCCGCGCGGTCCCCACGCCGAACCGCAGGTTGTGGAGCGCGCTCGTCGAGTGCGCGTCCGTCGAGATGACGAAGCGGATACCGCGCTTGCGCGCCTCCTTGATCCACCGGGGCTCCATGTCGAGGCGGTACGGGTCCCCGTTCACCTCGATGGCGGCCCTCGACTCGGCCACGGCGTCGAGCACCTCCTCGACGCGGCACGCGAACGGCTCGCGCCGCTGGATGAGCCGGCCGAGCGCGTGCCCCCAGATCTTGAAGACCGGCAGCCGCATGGCGCTGACGAGCCTGCGCGTCATCTGGTCCGCGTCCATCTTCATGCGCGAGTGGATGCTCGCGATGACCACATCGAGCTGCTCCAGGATCGCGTCCGGATAATCGAGCTTCCCCGATTCGAGGATATCCGACTCGGTGCCTCGGAGGAGCTTCACGCTCACGCGCTCCTGGACGCGGGCGATCTCGTCCCACTGATGCTTCAGCCGGTCGAGGCCGACGCCGTTCGCGTAATGGGCGGCGGGCGAGTGATCGGTGATGGTGAGGTATTTCATCCCCATCGCCTCGGCCTCCAGGGCCATCTCCTCGATCGTGTTCTTGCCGTCCGAGTACACCGTGTGGCAGTGCACCATCCCCTGGATATCGCCCTCCTCGACGAGCTCGCCCTCGCGGCCCGCCCGCGCGGCGCGCTCGATGGCAGCGACGATGTCCTCCGCGCTCTCGCGGAGCTCGGGCGCGATGTACGGGACGCCGATGTGCTCGTAGAGGTCCTCTTCCGTCTTCACGGAGAGGCGCTTCTTGCCCCGCGAGAGCCCTCTCTCGTCGAGCGTGAGCCCCAGCTCGCGCGCGAGCGCGCCGAGCGCCGACAGGTACTCGGGCGCCCCCGTCCGGTGGTGAAGCGCGGCCGCGTAGTCCCGGGGCGGCACGCAGAGGAGCTCGCCGCGCAGGCCGCCCGAAAGCCTCACCCTGCAACGCGCGTCGCCGCGCTCCTCGACCTCGGCGACCCGCGGGGACCGGACGAAGCAGTCGATCACCTGCGCGGCGTCGTCCGCCGCGGCCACGAGGTCGATGCCCGTCACCGTCTCTTCCCAGCGCCGGATCGAGCCCGCGAGATCGGCCTGCTCGGTCGCCTCGCAGCCGCGCACGTGGGCGAGGAGCGGCTCGGCCGCCTCGAGCGCGTCGACGAGCAGGACGCGCTCGTCGCGCGCCTCGTGGAGGGCTATCCCCTCGAGAAGGCTCGCCTCGGTCTTCGCCCCGAAGCCCTTCACCGCACGGACCTTCCCGGCGAGACAGGCCCTCTTCAGCTCCTCCACGCTGCCGATGCCGAGCGCCTCGTGGAGCGCCTTCATCCGCTTGAGGCTCATGCCTGGCACCTGGGCGAGCTCCAGCACGCCGCTGGGCAGCTCGGCGCGGAGCTCCTCGAGCTGCCCGGAGCGCCCCGTCTGGTAGAGCTCGGCGATCTGGGCGGCGAGCGCCGGGCCGATGCCCTTGATGCCGGTGAGCTTCTTGCTCCTGACGAGCCCGCCGAGGTCGTCCGTGAGCTGCTCCAGCGCCTCGGCCCCCGTCTCGTAAGCGCGCGCTCTGAACGGGTTCTCCCCCTTGATCTGGAGGAGCGTGCCCGTCTCGCGGAGGGCGCGGGCGATGTCGAGCTTGTCGAGCATGGATGACGGCAACTCTAGCACTCGCGGGCCGCAGGAGTTCATGCCGCAAGGCCCCGTGCAGCGGGGCAGTTTGCCACAGCGCCACCAGCGGAGGCGTCAGCGGCCGCGCCCGGTTGGGAGGACCGGCGAGCAGAAGGCGAGCAGCCGCCCCGACGGAACCTCCCACAGTCGCGACAGGCATCGACCGGGAACGCCGAGAGGGTCCGTTCAGCGCGCGCCGGCTGCCACCTTTGCCGGCGTCACGCCGAGGACGCGGCGCATGCACCTCGCCATGTGGCTCTGGTGCGAGAACCCGGCCGCGATCGCCACCTGGCTGGCGGGCAGGTCGCCGCGCAGGAGCAGCGCCTTCGCGCGCTCCACCCGGCGCTGGATCACGTACTCGTGCACCGGCACGCCGGTCGACCGCTTGAACAGCGTCTTGAGGTGGGACGCGCTGACCCCGGCGACGCCGGCCAGCCGATCGAGCGACAGGTCGTGATCGAGGTGCTCCTCGATGTACGCCGTCACGCGCCGCAGCTGCGGCGCAGACAGCCCTCGCCGCACGCGGCCCGGCGCCTTGTAACGGCCGAGCAGGTGCGCGGCGAGCGCGACGCCAAGGCTCTCCCTGTAGAGAAGCCCTGTCGGATCGCCGGCCCTGCGCTCGGCGTCGAGCGCCCAGGCGATGTGCTCGATCTGCGGGTCCTTGATCTGGTGGCGCGGCTCCAGGCCGGCTTTGTCGGGGTCGAGCCCCATGTCCGCTGCGACCCGGCGCAGCAGCGAAGGGGACAGCGCCAGGATGAGCGAGGTGCCCGCGTCGTCCTCCTGCCAGACGTCCGAGGCTCCGGCGGGGATCAGGTCCACGTCGCCGCGCGTGTAGACGAACCGATCGGCGCGGCAGGCCCCGCGTACCGGCGCGCCCGCATGGATCTTCACCCGATGATCCTGCGACGCCTCGAGCGCGATCACGCCAGGCTGGGTCGAGTGAACGCCGACATGGACCCCGACGTAGGGGCGCGGCGCGCCCGTGGACGGCTCCAGTTGGAGGGGGGCTCGGGTCTGTCCGATGACCTGCATCCCCGCCAGTATCCACCGCCGCCGAGCGGCGCGCCACGGGGCGGCTCCGCGCTCACCGCCGTCCGAACGTGCTCTCCGGGCGTCCGATCGTGCGCGACGGCCCGGGTCGCAGGCCCCCACCTTGGCGGCCATGAAGGCGCGCCCGTCACCGGCAGACGGGCCGTAAACGAAGGAGCTCACATGCGTGAAGTCACGGTCATCGGTCTGGGTCTCATGGGCACCGCGCTCGCTCGGGGATTGCTCCGCGGCGGCGCCCGCGTCACCGTCTGGAACCGCTCGATCGCGAAGGCCGCGCCGCTCGTCGCGGAGGGAGCGGTGCTGGCCCCGAGCGCGGCCGCAGCGGCGCAGGCAAGCGAGATCGTGATCACCTGCATCACCGACTACCGCGCGACGTACGGCGTGCTGGAGGGGCGCGACGTGGTCTCCTCTCTCGCCGGCAAGGTGCTCGTCCAGCTCAGCACGGGTAGCCCCGAGGACGCGCGTACCCTCGAAGCGTGGGCGAAGCAGCGCGGCATCGACTACCTCGACGGCGCCATCCTGGCCACCCCGAGCCAGATGGGGAAGCCGGAGAGCAGCATCCTCGTCTCGGGCTCGGGCTCGGCTTACGAGAAGAGCAAGCCGCTGCTCGAGAGCACGGCCGGGACCGTGAGCTACCTCGGCGAGAAGGTCGGCTGGGCGGCGGCCATGGACCTGGCGTTCCTGTCGCACCTGTTCGCGGGGCTGCTCGGCTTCTACCACGGTGCCCGTATCTGCGAGGCCGAAGGGATCCGCGTGGCCGACTTCGGGGCCATGGCCGCCGTCGTCGCTCCGGCGATCGGTGGGATGGTCAAGCACGACGCGGACTCCATCCAGTCCGGAGCGTACGAGGCCTCGGAGGCCACGCTGGAGATCTGCGCGCAGGCCGTCGAGCTCATCCAGCGGCAGGCGCGGGAAGCGAGGATCAACGCCGAGCTCCCGGCGTTCGCCGCGGCGCTCTTCAGGAAGGGAGTCGCCGCGGGCTTCGGGGCGGAGTCGTCCGCCGCGCTCATCAAGGTGTTTCGCGAGAGCGCTTGAAGCTGGCGATCCGTGCGCACGCGGGCAGAGGAGCCCGGAGGCGCGCCTCATCAGAAATAGGAACGTGAGCCCTCCGCGACGCTGCCGGCGAGGGCCGCGCGGAGGGCTCAAGGCCCTGGCAGGTCGCGCGCGCACATCGCCGATACATAATAGTGGCGACCATCGGTCTCGTAGGGTGCGCGGTAGGTCGTCGTCTGCCGGTATCCGGCGGCGACGAAGCTCCCGCCGTGCGTGACGCGCAGGGCAGCGTGGTTGTCCAGGCGGGAGCAATCGGCGCACGGCACGAGCGGGCGGTCGTCGTCGGCGGCGTCGCGCGTGACCTTGTAGGCCTCGCCGGCGAGATCGAGCTGGCCCCAGCGCCCCGCGCCCCTGGGAAAGGAGCCGACGGGCGCGAGATCGTCCGTTGTGCAGTGGATGAGGCTCCACGGGGGAAACGCGTCCTCACAGGGCAGCGACGTCGCGCCTTCGCCCTGGCAGCAGAAGGCCGCGTCCTCGGAGGTGATGGGAGAAGAGCCCCACGGATACAGCCGCTGCTCGTCGCCGCCTGCAGCCGCGTAGTTCATCTCGGCCTGGGTCGGCAGGCGCCCGCCGTCCCACGCGCAGAACGCGAACAGCTCGAGCCATGTCGCGCACACGATGGGTTTGTCCTCGTTCACGGCCGGAGCGTCGGTCCACGTCGGCCAGCCGTAAGGATCGCAGACGAGCGCTTGCTTCATCGCGGCCGTGGTCGCCGGGAGCATGGTGTTCCAGGCCGGGTCCCACCCGCTGTCCGGGATCTTGGGGTGCGCCCCTGCGCCAGCCGGCGGCGGGCTCAGCTGCGTCGGGCCGCCGGTCTCTTCCAGGTAGCGGCGAAACCGCCCGACCGTGACCATGTACTTGTCGAGGTGGAAGCTGCTCACGGTCGCCGGATACCGGAGGTCGTTGAGCCGGTTGAACGTCCCGCCGGGCACGGGCAAGCTGGCGCAGCAGTCGTCGTCGTGGCCGAGGCCACAGCGGTTGTCGGCGCCGGGTGTGCCGCCCGCGCAGCTCGGCGGAGGCGCCTGCGCGCGGTCGCGCCCTGCGTGAACGGAAGCATTCGCGTCCTGCTCCGCAACGCCACCGCTGTACGCGTGGCTGGATCCCAGGATCGCCGCGAGCGTGCAGAGGGCGAGGAGGGTCGAGAGCGGCTGTCGAGGCGGTCGAGTGGCCATTTGAGCGCTTAGGTGCGAGCGCCGCCGCTCTGGTTGTGCGAGACGGCGGAAGGCCAGCGCGAGGCGGCTCGGGCGCCCAGGCGCACGGGAACCAGCGAGCTCCTCCTCCGCGCTTTCCTGGCTTCCTGCGATGCCGTCAGAGCCCTTGAAGGTCGCAACCGTCGACTGGACCGGTCGAACAACGGGCCCGTTCGCGGTCGCCAGCCGCGGGGCGCCGCGCTGCATCGCCGGAGCTGGCGCGCGCGTCCGCACGGTGCCGCTGGAGCGCGAGATCAGGCCTGGATCCAGGCCCTTGCGAGCCGCTACGCTGGAGTCCCCTCATGCCTCCGCACCGACCGCCTCGCGACCCCGGCCATCGCTACCCTTCATTGCCCTCGTCCGTGGTGTCCGCGTTCATCCGCCCCGCGAGGCTCGATGCGCTGCTCGCCCCCTGGATGCCCGACGCGGAGGAGCGCGCCTTCGTCGTCCGGTGCATCGTCGGGGAGGGCCCGGTCCATCACCGCGGCGCGAGCTACACGCTGGTCTGCCTGCTCGGTCTGCTGCTCGAGGAGCTCGGCCCGCCGGCGGGCAACGCGCCGAGCGGCGAGTCGCTGCCCGTCCCGATCCGCCTGCCGCCGCACCTCGCGCGCGGCAGCGAGCACGACTACCCGCTGGCCATCCCGCTCGCGCCGCTGACGCGCCTCGCCCCGAAGGGCTCGCCGGAGCTCGCGGCGCTCGTCGACTGCCTCACCGACGGGCCGCCGCACCACGCGCTCGCCAACGCCGCGATGGTCTGCCTGCTCGACGCCCTCTTCGCGCGCGCCGAGCGCGCCCGCGCCGGGGCGGAGCCGGCCTGATGGCGCTGCCGCCGGCGCTCGGACAGGCGTTCCGGATGGTGGCCGCCGAGCTCGGCATGCGCTCGGCGGCGCGGCTGTTCCTGCGCGAGCTGATGGGCGAAGGCGGCGCCCCGCTCGCGCGCGAGGCCCGCGACCAGCTCGGGCGCGAGTTCCCCGTCCTCGACTTCGTCGCCGAGCAGTGGCTCTCCGGCGGCGCCGAGGCGCCGCTCGACCTGGCAGGCGTCCTCGACGCGCTCCGCGGCGTGACCCGGTTGCTCGTCGTGGGGCTGGAGGCCGACTGCCTCGACGCGCTCGTGCCGCGGCTCTCCGGCGTCGAGGCGGGCCTCGTCACCGACGCGGGCGGGCTCGACACGGACTTCGGCCGTGTGCTCGCGAACTACGACGGGCTCATCGCGCCGGTGGGTCTGTCCGAGCTCCACCGCTGGGCCGGGCGGAGGAGCGCGCTGCTCACGTTCGTCTACGGCACCGACGGGCACGCGGCGCACGTGAGCCCCTCGTGGCTGCGCGTCTCGGGCCCCGACGTGCGGACCCAGTTCCGCTCGCTGATCGGCTGGGACATCCTCGGCCGGCCCATGACGGTGTACCCGCGCTGGATGGTCGAGACGAGCTCGGCCGATTTCTCGTGCCTCGTCGGGCCGGCCCCGCGCGGCCCCGCGCCCGAGGTCGCCGCCGCCGGCGCGGGCGAGCCGCGCGCGCTCGCGCCGGCGATCGAGGCGACGTGACGGCCCCCCAGGCCGCGCTCTTCGCCGTCCTGCTCGGCACGCTGCTGCTCCAGGCGCTCCTGCCGTCGCGCCGCGTGCTCATCGTGACGGGCGGCGCGGGCCTCGCCTGCCTCGCGTCGACGCTGCTCGGGGTCGCGACCACGCCGCTCCTGCTCGCCGAGGTGCCGTGGGACGTGCTCGTCATCCTCGTGACGCTGGGGCTCCTGTCCCAGCTCTTCGCCGCCTCGCGGCTCTTCGACCGCCTCGCCGTCGCGGCGACGCGGCTGAGCGGCGCCGAGCCCTTCCGCGTCCTCCTTGTGTTCTCGATCGCGATGTACGTCGTGAGCGGCGTCGTCAACAACCTCACGGCGCTCGTGCTCGTCCTGCCGGTGCTGCACGTGCTGCTCAAGTTGATGGGCACGCGCCAGCGGTACGTCTCCTGGCTGCTCGGCCTGCTGCTCGTCGCGTGCAACCTCGGCGGGGCCGCCACGCCGATCGGCGATTTCCCGGCCATCCTGCTGCTCGGCCGGGGCAGCATGACGTTCGGGGGCTACCTCTCGCGCGCCGCCCCGGCGACGCTCTGCGCGCTCGCCGTGCTGCTCCTCGTCGTGCGCGCCGTGGTGCGCCCGGCCGCGGGTGTTCCGCGCGATCCGGTCTCGGCGCGGCTCACGCGCGCGGCCATGGAGGCGCTGCACCGGCGGGTGCGGGCCGACCGGCGCCTCCTCGTGCCGGCGGCGGCGTCGCTCGGCGCGATGGTGGTCGCGTGGCTGTTCCTGCCCGCGGAGCTCGGCGTCGGCCCCGAGCTCGTGTGCTGGCTCGGCACCGGCGCGGCGCTGCTCGCGTCGCGCAGGCTCGGCGAGCGGCTCGCGCGGACGGGGCTCGACATCGAGGCGGTGCTCTTCCTGCTCTCGCTCTTCGTGATGGTCGCGGCGGTGCGGCGCACCGGCCTGTTCGAGGAGGTCTCGCGCTCGCTGGCGCAACTCCCGGTCGCCCCGTCGCTGCAGCTCGTCGCGTTCCTCGTCCTCGCCGGCGTGCTCACCGGGCTGTTCTCGGCGGGCCCCAGCATGGCGGCGCTGCTCGACGTGGCCGAGTCGCTCGCCGAGCGGCTGCCCGCGCCCGCCGTGTATGTCGGCCTCGCCCTGTCCGTCTGCGCGGGCAGCTCGCTCTTCCTGACCGCCGCGACGTCGGGCCCGCTCGCGCAGGCGCTCACCGAGCGGGCCGACCTGCGGGACGTCGACGGCAGGCCCATCCGGTTCGGCTTCTTCGATTTCCTGCCGACCGGGCTCCTGAGCTTCGCGATCATCCAGGCCGTGGCGATCGCGTACGCGCTCCTCGCCATCTGGGCGGCCCGATGAAGGCGCCCGCCGGGGGCAGGAGCTGACTCACCCTTACGGGAGATGGGTCGCACCCGCGTCCGGGTGGGGGCGCCTGGAGCCTGAAGACGGGTCGCGTCCATCTCCCGCTGACTCCCCCTCCAGCAGGAAGACGGGTCGCACCCGTCTCCCGCTGGACATGCCCCCAACAAAACACGGGTCGCCCCGTCTCCCGGTGGACGTGCCTCCACAAAAAAGATGAGTCGCACTCGTCTCCCGGTGGACGTGCACCTCCGGTAGGTCGTGGCCCATCTACGCCGGTGGACGACCAGGGCTCCACCCTCGACCAGGGGGCGCCGCGGCTTCGCTTTCGGCGTGCGCCCATCGACCGATGCGCGATGCACGCGTGGATCATGCACGCTGCGATTCGTGACATGTCACGCCGCGATTCGTGACATGTCACGCGGCGATCCGTGACATGCGACGTTGCAGTCCGTGACATGTCACAGAGAAATGAGCCGCCTTTCACGGCGGGCGACTGATTCTGCCGGCGCGTGGAACGCGACATCTCGAGACATCGAGCGCCCTCTGCCCCTGGCACACGGCGTGCGTTGACCGCTCCAAGCGGACCTAGCAGCGTCGAGCTCTCGGGCTCGGCATCACGATGCGCCTGACCGCGAATCGACGCGGGTGGGCCTCTTTGTCTTGGAGAGAAGAAAATGCGATTGAGAAGCACTTGGATGATGATGCCGCTCATGCTCATGATCGGGGCCTGCATCGGCGTGAACGAGGACGACGAGCCCGCGCTCGATCCCACGATCGAGACCAAGAGCGCCGGACAGGCGCTCATGTCGTCCCTCGATCGACGGCGGATCCCGATTCGCGCCATTGCCCAGGCCGATAGCGATTGCAATACGAGGCCGGCCCCGCTCTGCGGCACGACGTGCTCCGGGCATAACGGCGAACTGAATGATACGCGCTTGCAGCAGGGCATCGCGATCGCCAACGAGATCTACGCCGCGGCCGGCGTGGAGTTCTACCTGCGGAGCTTCACGCGCGTGGAAGCCCCGGCCCTCTGGTGCGCCGAGACCTCGGCGCAGACGTGGGCGGATGTGAAGAGCACGATCATGGCCGCCTTCCCGGAGGTCCCGGCGAACGCCTGGCCCGACACGACCGTGAAAGGCACGACGCCGGCCGGGGCCTCGTTCAAGAACGACTGGTGGCACGCGACAGCCGCGACCTACGCGCCCGATGACGAGATCGTCGTGGTCATCAACGGAAGACACCCCGACAACATGAACGCGGCCGACTTCCCGCACGTCGGGAGGATCGCCATGATGGTTCCGGGGAGCCTGGACGACGCGTCTCTGGCGCACGAGCTCGGGCATTATGTGGGGCTGGCCCACGTGTTCCAGACGGCAAACGGCCAGGATCCCGACACGGGCCTCACCTGGAAGAAGGCCGATCGCTACGATCTCATGTTCAGGTCCACGACGAGTGGTCCGGTCTTCTTCGGCAGCAAGGCCGCGGCGACGCCCTTCGAGAGCAGCCTCGCGTTGATCGGTCCATCGTGCACCTACGAGGACACCACGGTCTGCGACGTGAGCTGTACGCTCGCAGGAGATACCTTCGTCCCGGGTGACCCGGAGATCGACGGCGTGGCGCGCCTGTATCCGGACGGCGTCGTCGGGTTGAACGTCATGGATTACCAGTCGGTCAACGTATGCAGTCGGCGGCACATCTCCGATTCCCAGGCCCACATGATCTGGTCGTTCCTGAACCGCGAGCCGCCCATCACGACGCAGTTCATCGAGCGCGTGGGCACGCTGCCGACCGGATACACGAAGCCGCTCATCACCGCCCGCCCCCGCCTCGGCCTCGTCCCTGGCACCTGGTCGACCGCGCGTAACTTCTGCCGCGCCGCGGACGAGCACCTCTACTCGGGCGACTTCAACGGCGATGGCCGCATGGATCTGCTCTGCAACCAGGACGACGGCGATATGTTCGTCGATCTCGCCAACACGAGCGGCGAGTTTTGGTCCTCCGACTGGTCCCTCTCGGCTCGCAACTTCTGCCGCGCCGCGGACGAGCGCCTGTACGTCGGCGATTTCAACGGCGATGGCCGCGACGATCTGCTCTGCAACCAGGACGACGGCGACATGTTCGTCGATCTCGCCAACACGAGCGGCCAGTTCTTGGGCTCCGACTGGTCCCTCTCGGCTCGCAACTTCTGCCGCGCCGCGGACGAGCACCTCTACGTCGGCGATTTCAACGGCGATGGCCGCGACGATCTGCTCTGCAACCAGGACGATGGCGACATGTTCGTCGATCTCGCCAACACGAGCGGCGAGTTTTGGTCCTCCGACTGGTCCCTCTCGGGTCGCGACTTCTGCAACGGGACCGGCAAGAAGCTCTACGTGGGCGACTTCAACGGCGATGGCCGTGATGATGCGCTCTGCAACCAGACCAACGGCGCCATGGCCGTCGACCTGGCGAACACGAGCGGCCAGTTCTGGAGCAGCGATTGGAGCCTCGCCACGCGCAACTTCTGCACGGGCTCGAACGCCACGCTCCACGTCGGCGACTTCAACAACGACGGCCGGAGCGACCTCATGTGCCGCGATGGTGTGTCGGGGAAGACCGAGATCGATCTCTCGAACACCACCGGCCAGTTCTGGACGGCCGAGTGGCGCGGCGACCTCGACGGCTGGTGCACCGGCGCCACGATCAAGGACGTTCACGTCGGCAATGCCGACGGGCAGTTCGGCTCCGATATCGTGTGCAACGAGACCAACGGCACGCTGAACGTGGCGAAGGTGCGGATGGAGTGATCGCTCGATCCCCTGTCCGGCGAGGACGACAAACCGGTCCATCTCGTGCGGTCGAGTCGGTGCGCCGGCGGTGGCGCGAGTCCTGCGCCATCGTGCCGTAAGCGGATGCGCCGCCGGCCCACCGGCTCGTCGAGCAGGCTCTGGCGCGCGGCGGCGCCGCCGAGGAGGTCGGGCCCGCCGAGTTCTGCGGCACGTTCTACTTCAACCTGAACGCGTTCAAGCCGCAGGACTAGCGCCGTGCCCTGCACCGAGAAGGCGATCGGTGGTTTGGTGCCCCCAAATTCCGGAAGAAGCGACGGATCTCGACGGTTCGCCGCCGCAAATTCGTTCCTCCAACAAAACACGTGTCCGGTCCGGCCATCACGCGCGAGGCATCGCGGCGACGTATCGCCGCTGCAACGCGCGGCGCTCCTCCTCCGTCGACGCGGTGATGAGCTCGATGTAGGGCTCGAAGGCGAGAGGCATGGGGAGATCGAAGAGCAGGTGCTTCTCCGGGTCGACGCTCTTCCCCGCGCCATGACAGAGGAACAGCCGCTCCTGGAGGAGCGGGAAGACGGCGAGCGAGGCGAGCTCGTGCCGCTCGATCGTCTCGATAACGCCCCAGGTGACGCGCCCCATCGCGGCCGCGACTCTACCCATTCAGGCTCGCTCTGGCGAGTCGGGCATCGTCTCGATCGAGCACGATGACGGAGCGAGGACGATCTGCGATGTCGATCGACCGCGAAGCGTGTCGAGATCCCCGGCGGCGGGCGCGAAGCGCCGAGGTTCGCGCCGCCGCGGCCAGCGTGCGTGAACGCCACTGATGCGCAGGGCCTCGGACCACGCTGCCAGACGCGGCTCGCCAGAGCGTAATTTTCCACATCGCGATTGCTGCGCACGCAGGGCCGATGATAGCGTCTCCTGATTGCCTGGGGGTGCCATGCCTGTACGACATGTCATGTTCAATGCGCTGCCCGATCCCGTCCGCGATCGGCTCGTTCGGTGCCTCGAGGGTCAGGGCCCGCCCAGGCCGATCCTCTCCGCGCCGACGAGCGCAGGCGCTGGGATCCTCGGGTGGAGCTTCCTCGCGCTGGCCGCCGCCGCCGTGACCCTGGTGCTCGTCTGCAATCATTTCGGATCGCTTTGGTCAGGCGTTCAGGGCACGGGGCACCTTCTCGGCTACGCCGGCAGCCTCTTCCTGCTCTTCGTGTCGACCCTGATGGCCATCAAGCGGCTCAGGTTCAAGTCGACCCTCCCGTTCAGGGCGGGCCGGTATCTCTTGCCGGCGGACTACGTCGACGCGACGGGGCCCAGGCTGACGATGATCCCGATGTCGGATCTCGTGAACGTCGGCGCGGTACACCACCACACGAATGGGGTCTACTCCCACTCGCTCATCACCTTCAGCTTCCAGGGGAACGTCAGCCAGTCGTTCGTCGTCCGTTCGCAGGCAGAGGTCCAGGCCAAGGTCGGTGAGCTCGAGTGGTCCCGGCAGGCGCTCGGGGCCGCGTTCGCGTCGAGGGACGTGCAGCAGCTCATCGCGCTGGATCCGTTCTTCGAGGTCCGGCGCGACGACGCCTGGGACAGGCTCGTGGCCGTCGATCCACCGCACGCAGCGGGCGGCCACGCGCCGCGTGTGGGCACGATGCCGTCGTTCCTCCACCCCGGCTTCATCGCGGGCGCCTCGACGCTGGTGGCCGTGATCCTGGCGCTGCCCTTGTGGTACGTGCGCAACCTCCTGAGCGACGAGGCGATGTTCCGTACCGCCAAGGAGGTAGGGAGCGAGTTCGCCTACGAGGGCTATATCCATTCAGGCCGCAGGCACCTCGATGAAGTGAAGAACAGCTTGCTCCCCCGGGCCGCGCTCACGGAAGCAAAGCGCGAGGGCAGCGTCACCGCGCTGCGCGCCGTCCTCAAGAAGTACCCGGGATCGGTGGTGGAGGGAGAGACGCGCGCCGCGGTCCATGAGCTCTTCTCGAAGACGCTGGCCGACTTTCGAGCGCAAGCCTCGACATCGGACCCGGTCATGCTGAGCTTCATGGAGAAGCTGATCTCGTATCTGGAGAAGAGCGAGCGGTCGACCGTCGAGGTCCGCTTCGACCCGCCCTCCACCGACATGCTCGCGAAGCTGGATGCGGTCTTGCAGCAGAAGGCGCAGGCCCTCCGCCCGCGGGGCGCGGGCGTGGCGCCCGTCGCGAAGCATTTCGATGTCGCGCACTCCCTCCCTCGCGAGGCGGCCATCGTGAACAACCTGGCGGCCGGCTTCAAGCGGGTCTTCCCGACGGACATCCTCGAGCTCAAGCAGGGTGAGCGCCTGACCGACAACGCCGGCGCAGCCAGGGTCGATCCGAGCGTTCCGACGATCTACATCCATTACGATGTCGGCTCGTCCGGCACCATGTACTCGGGCGAGCGCAGCGAACGAGCGTTCGTCGGCATCCTGGTCGATTTCGACGGGACCATGCGGATCCCCGGAGTGCGCGACGCGTTCGACTTCAAGCTGAAGGTGATGCCCCCGGACGAGTTCACCGTGGAGTACACGAGCACGGCAGGGCTGGGGGCCAACCTCGCGAGCGCGCCTCCCGATGACCGGGTCTACGAGGTGATGGCGCTCCGCGCCTTCGACCAGCTCGCGGGCAAGCTCAGGAGCATCTTCTTCAAGCCTGGGAGCATGGCGCTCCAGGGGGCGGACGAGAGCGGCCCGGCGCAGGGGGGCTCGGCCCCCGATGCGCGCCCGCTCGGGCGCCGCCCGCGCCAGTGACCGGCTGAGCACGCGCGGGCGGTCGCCCTCGAGGTGGCGGAGACTCCGCGACACGCGGCCGAAGCGCTAGTTGCACCCCAGCCGGCACACCATGGCCGCCGTGTAAGAGCACCCGTGGTCGCCCCATATCGTGGAGCTCGGCCCCGTGCACCGGAACGCGCACCCCCGCCCGTCCGCGGTCGCCTCGGCCGTCAGCCGGTAGCCCTCGGCGTTGCAGCTCCCCGTCGAGGACAGGCAGCTCGCCAGCTGCGGCTCGCACTGCTCGACCACGTAGCCGGCCGGGCACGTCCAGTCCGCGCTCGCCCGGCCGTAGTCCGGCGACCGCCCCGTCTCGGTCGCGATCGGCTCGTGCTTCGAGAAGGTCGGCATCCCCGTCGTGACCTGGAGCGGCACCACGACGGCCCGCTCGCGGGGCACCACCGGGGCGGACGCGTCCTTCGGCTGCACGACGAACGTGTCCCGGCGCGTCTGCCGCTCGCACCCGGCCGTCGCGCCCTCCGGCGTCCACGAGAACGCGAGCTCCGCGCTCCCGTGCGCGGGCACCTCGACCGTGCGCTCGCCGTGGGTCACCCGGACGTCGACCTGCGCCCGGTTCGTGATGAGCGCCTGCGCCGTCCCCGTGGCGCCGTACGGCACCACGCCGAGGTCGACGGGCAGCGGCGCGATCTCCGGCTCGGCGAGCGAGAAGCGGCACACGTCCGCCACCGGGTAGATCGCGTACGCCAGCGGCACCGCCTTCTTGACCTCCATCCGCAGCGCGCCGAACGCCTGCCCGCCTCCCTTCGCGCCCGCGACCGGCGCGCCCTCGACGCCCTCGATGGCCAGCTCCCCGACCGAGGTCATCGTCACCCGGCGATCCCCCGCCTCGATCCGGGCTTTGAACAGGCCGAGCGCCGTGCCGTGCGCCTCGCCGGCCATCACGTCCGTCTCGTAGGCGACCATCGCGCCGCGCTTCACGGCCCCGATGAAGTGCGTCGCGCGACCGCAGGCGCAGCCGCCGGTCGCCGCCGGCACCACGCTCTCGGTCGGCTCGAAGAACTGCGGATCCTCGTCCGCGACCAGCGCCATCGCGACCAGCCGCAGCCGGCGCCGGTCGAGCGTCCCTCCGGCGCTGAAGTACGCCGGCAGATCGACGTCGGCGCCGACGAGGACCGAGTCGACGGCGATGCCCACGTAGCGGAAGTCGATCGCGCGCTCGCCCGGCGCCGGCGCGGGTGCGCCCGGCGCCGCCGCGGGCGCCGCCGTGATCGCGGCCACCGTCTGCGCCGCGGGCGCTGCCGCCGCCCCGGGCGCGCCCGTCGCCGCGGGCGCCGCCGGCTCCGCCTTCGGACGGGCGCAAGCAAGGCCGACCGGCGAGAACGCACCCGCCGCGCTCCTCGACAGCCCGCGGCCCGGCACCATCGCGCTCGACGTGTCGAGGAGGTAGTCGTGCCGCACGTCGCTGAACGCCCGCGCGGCGGCGAGCAGCGCCCCGGCCTGAGAGCAGCCGCTGTCCTTGCAGGCCGGCAACACCGCCGCGCCGGCCGGCTTGCGCGGCGGCGGGACCGGCACCTCCGGCGGCCCGGGGCAGCCGAGCGCGGAGGCCAGCGCCCCGAGGAGGAGCCCGCCCGCGCGCAGCGGCGCGGCGCGCCGCCGGCGAGCGCGATCTGCGCCGCTCACGGCCATGTGATCGTCATCCACCGGACGCGCCCCGAGCCGCTCACCGCGTCGTCCGCAAAGAACAGCGAGGCGCCGGACCGCCCCGCGAACGCCGGCGACACGTCCTGCGACGCGCCGCCCGTCAGCCACGCCAGCGACTTCAGGGAGGGCGCCGACACGTCGCCGGGCGCCAGCGTGAAGGCGTTCAGCTCCACCGAGTCCCCCGGGGCCGACGCGAGCACGCCGCGGCAGATCTTGTCGCACGCGAGCGCGAGCGACGACACCGCCGCGCCGTCCGGGCCGCTCACCACGACGGGCGGGCCCTGCACCGCTCCGTTGCCGTCGACCCGCACGAGCCGCGCGCGCCCGCCGGCCCCCGCGCCCCCGCCGGACTCGTCGGCCGGCTCGTCGATCCAGCCGACGAAGAGCCCGCCTTCGAGCGGCGCGAGCACCGGGCTGCGCGAGTGCTCCGAGGATGCATGGAGGCGCGATTCATCGCCGATCCGCTGCAGCGTCTTCGCATCGAGCCGCGCGAGGAAGATGTCGCCGCCGGGCTCGTCGCCCTGGCCAGCCGCGCCGCCCGCGGCCGCGCCGCCGCTCGCAACCGCGCCGCCCTGGCCGGCCGCTCCGGCTCCCGCAGCCGCGCCGGCCTGGCCAGCCGCGCCGCCGCCCGCGGCCGCGCCGCCCGCAGCCGCGCCGCCGGCCGTGCGCGCGTCCGACCACACGAGCCACACCTCCTGGCCGCGCACCGCGATCTGCACCTCGGCCGCGTCGAGCGGCGCGTTCGTGATGCGCCGGTCCGGCGCCGTCCGGTTCAGCGCGCGGTCCACCCGCGCCGCGTACACCTCGGCGTTGCCGTCGCGCGTGTCGATCCACGACACGATGAAGCCCCCCGCGCCGTCGTAGGCGATCGCCACGTCGGACGCCTCGCTCGCGGCGCCGCCCTGCTTCTTCCGCGGCGCCGTGGTGAGCTTCTTCTGCGCGATCTTCGCGCCCGTCGCGTCGACCTTGGTCAGGTACACCTGCGTCTCGCCCCGCTCGCGCGCGACCCACGCGATCACGCTCTCGCCCTGCGCCGCGCCCTTGCCCTTCGCGTCGGCCGGGAGCGGCGGCGCCGCCGCGATCGCGACGCCGCCGAGCGACGACGCCTTCTGCGAGAGGACGCTCAGCTTGCCGAGGCCGCCCGGGGACACGGCGCGCGCCGCGAGCGTCGCGGAGACCTCCTGCCCGCGGGGCGCGGCGTCCGACGCGCCCTCGACGAAGTACGTGACCCACGCCGAGAGCGCCGCGCCGCCGTCGAGCTCGACCGCCGCGACCTCGGCGACGGAGTCGCCCTCGGCGAGCGCGCGCACCGCGGTCGCGCGCGGCGGCGGGTCCTTGTCCTCCCGGAACGCGGGCGCGCGCCACGCGCTCTCGCGCACCGGGAGCGACACCAGCGCGAGCGGCGCCCGCGCGCCCGCCGCGCCGCCAGGCTGCGGGCCGGGCGCGGCGCTCGCCAGCGTCGCGCACGCGCCCGCGTGGCACGTCAGCCCGCGCACGAGGTACGGCACGCCGTCCGTCGCCGCGAACGGCGCGGCGCGCACCGGCTCCGCCGCCCGAACCGAGAGATCCGGGCCGAACCGCACGAACGTCGGCCAGACCGGCGGCGCGGCCGCCCCGTCGCGCGCCATCTTGAGCGTGGCGGGCGCGAGCGTCACCGCGGCGAAGCCGTCGCCGTCGGCCGCGATGTCGGGCGGGCCGCTCGCGCTGAAGACGAGCCCCGCCCGCTCCGCGCCGAGCGTCCCGTCCGGGCCGACCGACGCGAGGTGGATGAGGCGCCCCGGCCCGCGCGCCCCCGCGCCGCCGACCTCACCGCCGCGGGCGCGCAGCAGGTCCTCCCACGCGAGCAGCGCCCGTCCGCCTCCGCCCTGGGAGGGCGCGACCAGCGACACGAGCGCCTGCTCGCCGGACGGCGGCGTCGCCTGCCGCGGCGCCACCACCACCTTGCCGCCCGGCTCGACCGCCGCGAGGTAGACGGCGCCGTCGATGTCCCGCTCGTCGGTCCAGGTGAGCAGGTAACGCCCACCGAGGGAGGCGATCTCGAGATCGATCTGCGCCGTCGGCTCGGGGCTGACGACCACCGGCGCCGACACCTTCCCGGCCGCGTCGATCTCCAGCAGCGCGACGGATCCGAGCTTCCCGTCCTCTGCGGCGTCCTCCACCTCCGCCTTGCGCGCGGGCTTGCCCTCGCCTCGGCCGCGCGGCGCGGCCGGCGGGAGCACGAGGGCGACCGCCGCGCCCCGCTCGGTGGCGACCGCGTTCCACCCGAGCACCTCGCGCGCGACCGACGCGGGCGCCGTCGGCTTGATCGCGGCGCCCTTGCCCTGCGCCACGACCGTCATGACCACGTCGACGCGGTCAACGCCGGGGTGGGCGACGCCGGGGTGGGCGACGCCGGCGCGGGCCGCGTCGCCCTGGGCCTCGCGCGGCATCTCCCACAGCACGAGCGCGCCCTGCGCGTTCGGGAGCACGTCGAGCCACGAGATCTCCTCGGCCGTCTGCGCGACGAGGCTCGCCGGGGCGCTCGGCTTGCCGGCGGGGTCGAGCGCGAGCACGCGCACCGCGCGGCTCCCCTCGATCTGCTCGATCCAGGCGGCGATGTAGCCCTGCGGCGTGGCGCGCAGCGCGGCGACCGGCACGTCGGCGGCGACGGGCCCCGCGTCCACGGTGTCCCCGCGCGGCGCGCCGTCCGCGCCGAGGAGGCGCGTCCGGAAGCGCCCTCCCGCGGCGTGGAGCAGCAGCGCCTCGTCGCCGCGCCGAGCGAAGTAGGGCGTCGCGTCCTCGTCGTCGAGCTCCGCGATCACGCGGGCCGGCAGGAGCGGCGGCCCTTCCGGCGCCTTCGGCTGCGCGGGCGGCGTCTTCACGACCGGCGCCTGGCGCGCGACGGGGGCCGGCGCTGCGCCGGAGCACCCGAGGGAGAGGGCGAGCGCGGCGCCGAGCAGCGCTGGCGCGCGGCGCCCGAGCGCGGGGCCGGTCAGGCGGCGTGCGTCGCGCCGCGGACCGCGTGGAACCCAGGAGAGAGCGCTGCGGACGAGCATGGCGGCGACCATGCCAGAAGCGAAGAGCCCCCGCTACAGGGCGCCGCGCAAGCGGAGCGCTCGCCCCGGTCGTACCCGCGCGCGGGCCAGCCTGGCCGGACCCCTGACGGGTGGAGCTAGAACGCGAGCAGGCGCCCGAGCAGCGATCTGTACCTGCGCAGGGCGAGCCGGAGCTCCTCCGTCGACGCCTCCGCCCGCCCGGGCTCGCCGTCGATGAGGCGCTGCAGCGTGGCGCGCTCCTCCCGGAAGCTCTGCGTGACCCGCTGGATCACCTCGTTCACGAGCGCGTCGGCCTGCTCGACCGACAGGCGCGGCGCTTCGATGAAGCCCGCCTGGATCGCGCTCCAGCGCTCGGACAGCTCGCGCGCCTCTTCCGGCGTGAGCACGGGCGCGCGCTCCGGCCAGGGCTCTCCGGTCGGCCCGCCGCGCGCCGTGTAGACGGCCGGCTGGCGGCCCGACTCGGGCGGGATCTCTTCGTCGGCGAACCGCGCCTCGGGCTGGCTGCTCTCGCGGGCCGTCACCATCCGTTCTCTGTGCAATGGGCTCACGATGGCCACCTCTCCGCTCGTTGGCGCTGTGCGCCCAGCGGGCATAGCAAGCCGCATGCGCGTCCCGATGTGCATCCGCGCCCGCTGCGGCGCGCAGCGCGACAAGGCCAGAGGCCCGGAAGAGCCCGAGAAAATGCAGAGAGCTCTCCGGGCGCGCCGGGCTGCCCGGCGCCGATCACGCGGAGCGGCGATCCTTCATGAGCCGATGAGGCGGAAGAGTACGGAATACGCCCGGCGCCGGCCGGGCCGCCGCTCGTGCACGCTCGTGCAGCACAGAGCCGCCGCCCGAGCGCGGCAGGGCCGCCGCTCGGGCGAGGGCGCGCAGATTCACCTCAGCGACGGGCGCAGCTTCGTCACGACCGCGCGGATCTCCCGCACCACCTGGAGGAGCGCCTCGTCCTCATCGGGCCACTTGGTCACGGGCTTCTTGTCCCGCGGCACCGCCTGGAGCTCGGCGAAGCGCGTCGTCTCCCAGTCGCAGGGGCGGAGCAGGATCGGCACGACAACGGCCTGCCCCGCGGCGCGCCGCTCCATCGCGCGCGTCACCTGCGCGTCGCCCTGCTCGGACGCGAGGTAGCTCGCGCTCACCAGGAGGAGGACGAGGTCGGCCGCCTCGAGCTGCTCGCCGATCGCGCGCTCCGTGTCCTCGCCCGGATCGATCTTCCCGCTGTGCCACGGCGCGATCAGCCCCTCCCGCCTGAGCGGGGTCATGTGCGCCTCGAGGCGCGCGAGGAGCTCCTCGTCGCGCGAGGCGTAGGAGAAGAAGACGCGCACCGGCCGCGGCGCCGCCGCTGCGCTCGGGGTCGACGTCTGCGACGCCGCGAGCGCCTTCACGAGCGACGACGGCAACGTGGGCGACGACTGCTGCTGGGCCCGCGCACCGGCGCGCGGCGGCGCGGCCGCTTGCGGCGGCGCGGCGGCATGCGGCGGCGGCGGAGGCGCCGCGCCGGGCTCCAGGCCGAGGAGGACCTGGGCGACCTCCGCGTGATCGCCCGCCTGGTTCTCGTAGACGATGAGCCGGACGCCCGACTCCTCGAGCAGCCGGCGGCGGAACGGCGGCACCCCCTTCGGGAGCAGCGCGAAGTGCATCGGCGGCTGCCCGCCGGAGAGCGCGCGCACGCGGGCGAGCGTCTGGTCGATGTTGTCGTCGGCGAGGCCGAAGCCCACGAACAGGATGGAGTGCGTGCGGTAGAGGGCGCCGAACGCGTCCTGAAGCAGGGGCGAGCCGAAGATCGCCCGGTCGTACTGGTCGCGCGAGAACACCCAGGTGTCCCACGCCCGCAGCGTGCCGTGCAGCTTCAGGATGAAGCACCTGTCCATGGCGATGTCGCCCGCCGGCCGATCGACCATGCGCCACTCGCCCTGGAACGCGCGCTCCAGGAAGCGATCGATGTTCGTGGTGAGCACGGCCTTGAGCTTCGGCTTGAGCGCGGCGATCGCCCGCGCCAGCTCCGGCACGTCGCGGCCCGTGTCGTCGAGCTCCTTGTCAACGGTCCAGTTGAAGTCCTGCGGCCCGAGCGCGAGCCTCGCGGCGGAGAGCGCGTTGATGAGCTGGTTCGAGGAGATGTACTGCTGGATCTCGTCGATGACCGCCGGGTCCGCGCTCCGCCGCCGCGCGCGGTCGCGCAGCTTCTCGGCGAGCTGCTTCCAGGTGGGCATGCCCGCGGCCGCCGAGACGCCGGCGCCTGCGAAGACGATCAGATTCCCTGACGTGTAGCGCTCACGCAGCTGCTCGAGGATCTCTTCATCCATCAGCGATCACGATACCGCGGATCTGCGCCAGCGGGCGGCGCCCCCGCCGCGCTCTCACCGCGCCGCACCTTCACCGCGGCGGCGCGGAGCGCCGCTCGGTAGCGAGCGAGAGGCCGACCCCCAGCCAGGCCCCCTCGACGGCGCCCGCCTCCCCGCGGGCGTCCTCGTAGGGCGCAGGCCGGAGCACGATCCCCGGGTCCAGCGTGAGCCCGAGCCACACCGGGCCGCCCAGCCGCGTCTCCACGCCGAGCCCGAGGCCAGCGCGGGCGGACCACGTATCGCGTTCGCCCGCGATGCCATCGACGGAGACGGCGGCGGGCAGCCTGAGCGATGCGACGGAGGCGGTGGCGCCGATCGAGAGGCGCCACGAGGCGGCGAGCCAGAAGCGGTAGTCCCCCGAGAAGCCCGCCTCGATCCAGCGCAGCGGCTCGCCGCCGGACGGCGCGGCCAGCAGGCGGGCGAACAGCGACTCCGTGAGCCGCAGGCGCCGCAGGCCGAGCGCGAGGCCGGCCCCGCCGAGCACCCGCGGCCCGCCCGAGACGACCGCCGCGTAGGGCCCGGCCGAGACGGACAGGGTGTCGAGATCGCGCGAGGCGAGCTCGACCTCGTCCTGGGTGGGGCGCCGCGGCGACGGCGGCCGCCGGGGGGCGCGCGCGCGGCGCATCTCGGCGACGATCATCTCGGAGGCGGCGATCGCGACGAGCCGCGCGGCCACGTCCGAGGTGAGGCCGGAGACGGCGATCTGCCGCCGCACGACGGCGCGGCCGTCGAGGCGCACCTGGATCTCGAGGCGCGCCGCGGTGGGCCGGTCGACCCACACGGTCGCGACGCGGTCGCCGAGCGGGCCGACGGGCTCGGCGGCCAGCGCCGCGCCGTCCGGGAGCTCGATCTCGAGCAGGCGCCGCACGCGGACGCTGGAGACCTCCTCCGCCGCGCCGCGCGACAGGGCGACGCGCACCTCGATGGGCGCCGCCGCGTCGGGCAGCCGCGGCGCGGCCGGCGCAGATGCGCCGCTCGTGATCGCCACGACGGCGCGCGGCTCGGCGGCCGCGGCCGGGAGGGCGAAGCTCAGCTGGGCGACGACCGCCGCGGCGGCGAGCGCGGGAAGATCCCAGCGCGGGGCGCGCGCCGGGGGCAGGCGGCAGAGGCCCGTCCTCTGCGGCGGCTTCCGCGCCGGAGATGATCCGCTGGGCATCCTCGCACGGGCCATCGGTGTACTTGGCCACATACCCTGTTGTCCTCTGAATTGCCTCTTTCTTGTGGTCCGCGACCCCGTCGCCGAGGCTGCGCTGGCCGAACGATTCCACCGCGACACGCCCGCCGAACGAGAGCGGCCGCGCGTGCCCGTAATATTTCGCTGCCAGCGCTTTCGTCACGCCGTGTCCTGCGCCGAGCCCAAGGATTCCCTTCCCCGCCAGCGTGACGCTCCCCCGGGTCCGGTGCTTCAGCCATTCCGGATCAGACTGGCCTCCATCTCCTCGCGCTCGGCCTCCCAGCGCGCCTCCGTTGTGCGGCGTGTCGCGTGGAATGATACTGACGCATCGATGCGTCCGCCCGCCGATCCGACCGAGGAGACGAAGTCCTTCGCGGCCACGTCCGCGACGCCGGCCGGAGCGCGCCCACACCTGCTCGTGATCCAGGGCGGATCCTCGTCGCGCTTCTCGTTGCCAGCGAGCGGCGCGGTGCTCATCGGGCGCGCCGCGGAGGCCGATCTCCGCATCGATAGCAGCGCGATCTCCCGGCGGCACGCGCGGCTCATGGTGGCCGACGGGGAGGTGCGGATCGCCGATCTCGAGAGCCACAACGGCGTGCGCGTGAACGGCGAGCGGATCGAGGGGGCGCGGGCGCTCCGCTCCGGGGACGTGATCACGCTCGGCGAGCTCGCGCTGATCCTGCGCTGCGAGGCGCGGGTGAGCCGGCGGGTGGCGGACGCCGCACAGCTGCGCCAGCGGCTCGAGGAGGAGATCGAGCGCGCCGCCGATTATGGCTCTCCGCTCGCCGTGGTCGCCGTCCTGCTCGGCGATGGCGCGCGGCCCGAGGCGGGCCAGCGGGCCATCGCCTCCGTGCGCCTCATGGACACCGTCGGCCTGGGCGGCGCCGCGCAGCTCGCCGCGGTCTTTCCGGAGCTCACCGGCGACGCCGCGCTCGCCGCCGCGGCCGACCTCGTGGCGGCGCTCGCCCCGGTCGCGCCGGCGCTGCGCGCGGGCGTCGCCTGCCTCCCTGCGGACGGCTGCGACGCCGACACGCTGCTCTCCATCGCCCGGGCGGCCGCCGAGGCCGCGGCCCCGGGCGGCGTCGCCTCCGCGGCCGCCGCCACGGTGCAGCACCGGCTCGGGGAGCAGACGCTGCTGCTCGCGGATCCCGCGATGATCCGGCTCTACGATCTCATCCGGCGGCTCGCCCAGAGCGACCTGCCTGTCCTCGTGCTCGGCGAGACGGGCGCGGGCAAGGAGAACGCCGCCGCCGCCGTCCACCACTGGTCGCGGCGGGGCGACGGGCCGTTCGTCCCGCTCAACTGCGCCACCTTGCCCGAGGCCCTCGTCGAGAGCGAGCTGTTCGGCCACGAGAAGGGGGCCTTCTCCGGCGCGGCCGCCGCGAAGCCGGGGCTCCTCGAGCGCGCCAGCGGCGGCACCGTCTTCCTCGACGAGGTCGGCGAGCTGCCCCTCGGCGCCCAGGCGAAGCTCCTGCGGGCGCTCGAGGCGAAGCGCGTCACGCGCCTCGGAGACGTGCGGGAGCGCGAGGTCGACATCCGCGTCGTCGCCGCGACCAACCGCGACCTCGAGGCCGAGTGCAAGGCGGGGCGCTTCCGGCAGGACCTGCTCTTCCGCCTGGGCGCCGCCACGGTCGACCTGCCGCCGCTCCGGCAGCGGCCCCGCGAGATCCCCATCCTTGCGCGCGCGTTCCTCGCAGCGGCGCGCGATCGGCTCGGCGCGCCGCCGGCCGAGCTCTCCGACGCGGCGCTCCGCCTGATCACCGCCCACGCGTGGCCGGGCAACGTCCGGGAGCTGAAGAACGCCATGGAGTTCGCGGCCGCGACGATGCAGGGCGACCGGGTCGAGGTCTGGGATTTCCCGCAGCGCGCCGCGGGGCGAGCCGCCGAGGAGCAGCCCTCGCCCGGGGCGGCGACGGCGCCGCCGCCTCCGGCCGAGCTCCGACGCTTCACGCCCATCGCGGAGGAGCTGCGGCAGATCGAGCGCCGGCGCATGGCGGAGGCGCTCGAGGCCACGGGCGGCGTGCAGACCCGCGCGGCGGAGCTCATCGGCATGCCGATTCGCACCTTCGTGTTCAAGCTCAAGCAGTACGGCCTCTCGCAGCGAGCGATGAAGTCGAGATCGTGAGCGCGCCGCGGGGAGGGACGACGCAGCCGTGAGCGCGAACGGGCCCGCGCAGGGTGCGGCATGGAGCCCCCCCGAGGAGTTCGAGGAGTACCGGATCGTGAGCCCCCTCGGGCGCGGCGCGATGGGTCGCGTCTACCTCGCCGAGGATCGGCTGCTGGCGCGGCGCGTCGCCATCAAGTTCATCGCGACCGAGTCCCCGTCCGACGCGGCCCGCGAGCGCTTCTTCGCCGAGGCCCGGGCGATCGCGCGGCTCTCGCACCCGAACGTGGTGGCCGTGCACCGCGTCGGCGAGGTGCAGCGGCGGCCGTTCCTCGTCTCCGAGTACGTGCGCGGCCGGAGCCTGGACCGGCTCGACAAGCCCGTCCGCTGGCAGGAGGCGCTCGCCATCGGCGTCGCGCTCGCGCGGGGCCTCGCCGCCGCGCACCGGAGCGGGGTGCTCCACCGCGACATCAAGCCGGCGAACGCGATCATCTCGGACGAGGGTGAGGTGAAGCTGCTCGATTTCGGCCTGGCGAAGCTCCTGCCCGTGGCGGGCGAAGCGGCGGCGCTCCTCGAGGCGCGCGCCGCGGCCGTGGACAGCGGCGCCGCCGCCGGGAGCGGCGGGGACACGGGAGCGACGACCGGCGATCTTCTGGAGACGACGAGATCGCACGAACCGAGACGCGCGCGCCCCGGGGCGGTGGATGCCACCACGTCGCTGCCGGCGGAGGGCCCCCGCGCCGACGACGGCGGCGCGACCGTGTCGGATGAGCCCGGGGCCGCGCGCCCCCAGGCCGCGGAGACGACGGTCCCTCGCGCGCCGGGCGCCCCGCGCGCCGGGGTCGCTCGCTGCGACGGCGAGGATGTCGTCGGCACGCCGCTGTACATGGCGCCCGAGGTGTGGCGCGACGAGCCCCCGAGCCCGCGCGCGGACGTCTACGCCCTCGGCGTGCTGCTCTACGAGCTCTGCGCCGGCAGGACGCCCCACCACGGCGCCGCGCTGGCCGACCTGCCTCGCCTTGTGCAGGAGGTCGCGCCGCGGCCGATCGCGCGGCTCGCGCCGGATCTCGATCCGCGGTTCGCCGCCGTCATCGATCGCTGCCTCGAGCGCGATCCCGCGCGGCGCTTCGGCTCCGGCGACGATCTCCGGGAGGCGCTCGAGCAGCTCGTCGCCCGCCGCGCCGAGGCGACCGCGCCGGAGGGCAACCCCTACCGCGGGCTGCTCGCCTTCGAGGCGGAGCACCGCGGGCTCTTCTTCGGCCGCGACGCGGAGGTCCGCTCGATCCTCGACCGGCTGCGGGCGCAGCCGTTCGTCCTGGTCACGGGCGACTCCGGCGCGGGCAAGTCGTCGCTCTGCCGCGCCGGCGTGCTCCCCGCCGTCGCGGAGGGCGCGCTCGGCGAGGGCGGCGCGTGGGCGATCGCCTCGGCGCGGCTCGGCCCGCGCCCTGTCGAGGCGCTCGCGGCGGCGCTCGGCCCGCTCGCGGGCGAAGGCGAGCGCGAGCTCACCGAGCGGCTCCGCGCCGAGCCGGCGGCCCTCGGCCGGGAGCTCCGCCGGCGCGGGACCCCGGTGCTGCTCTTCCTCGACCAGCTCGAGGAGCTCTGCGCGCTCGCGAGCGCCGCCGAGGCGGCCCTCGCAGCCGAGATCCTCGCCGGGCTGGTGCGCTGGGGCGGCGGCGTGCGCGTGCTCGCGACGGCGCGCAGCGATTTCCTCGGTCGCCTCGGCGCGCTGCCGGGCCTCGGCGACGAGCTGTCGCCGGCGCTCTACCTCCTGCGCCCGCTCTCCCCCGAGCGGCTGCGGGACGCGATCGTCGGCCCTGCCGCGGCGAAGGGGTTCCGCTTCGCCGCAGGCGTGGTGGAGGCGCTGGTCGCAGAGGCCGCGCGCGCGGATGGCGGCCTCGCGCTCCTCCAGTTCACCCTCGCCGAGCTCTGGGACGCCCGCGACGAGGCGCGCCGCGAGATCCCCGCGGCGGCGCTCGCGGCGCTCGGCGGCGTCACGGGCGCGCTGGCGCGCCACGCCGACGGCGTCCTCCGCGCGCTCTCCCCCGAGCAGCGCGCGGCCGCGCGGAGGATCCTGCTCGCGCTCGTGAGCCCGGAGGGCACGCGCGCGCACCGGACCGACGCCGAACTGCTCGGGCCCGAGCTCGCCGCGACGGCGCGCGGGCCCGGATCGAGGACGGCCGCGCGGGCGGCGCTCGACGCGCTCGTGCGAGGGCGGCTGCTCGTCGCCCGCGAGGCGGAGGCCGGGGCGCAGAGCGCCTACGAGATCGCGCACGAGGCGCTGATCCGGGGCTGGGACACGCTGCACGGCTGGCTCAGCGGCGACGCCGAGCGCCGCGCCGTCGTCCACCGGATCGAGCGCGCGGCCGCCGAGTGGGAGCGGCTCGGCCGCCCCGCCGACGCGCTCTGGGGAGACCGGCAGCTCCGCGAGCTGCGCGGCGTCGCGGACGAGGCGCTCGCGCCGCGGGAGCGGGCCTTCCTGTCGGCCTCTCGCCGCGCGGCGCGCCGGCGCTCGGCGGCGCGCTGGGCCGCGGCGCTCGGCGTTCCTCTGCTCGTCGGCGCCGCCGTGGTCGCCGCGCGTCTGAGCGCCGCGCGGGCGCTCGACCGGCGGGTCGACGCGCATGTGGGCCAGGCGTCTCGCGCGCTGGCCGAGGCGCGGGCCGGATCGGGGCGGTCGAGCGCCCTCGGACAGGACGCGCTCGCCCGGTTCGCCGCGGAGGACACCGCCGGGGGCGAATCGACGTGGCAGAACGCGCGCGCCGCCGCCGCGGAGGCCGATCGCGCCTACGCGCGCGCGTCGCAGGAGCTCGAGGTCGCGCTCCGCCTCGGCGACGGGGACCGGGCCGACGCGCGCGCGCTCCTCGGCGACGCCCTGTACGAGCGCGCCGCGCTCTCGGAGCGCGAGCGGCGCTTCGAGCAGCGCGACGAGCTCATCAGCCGGCTCGCCGCCTACGACGACGGGGGCGAGCGCCGGCGCCGCTGGGGCGCGCCAGCGCGGCTCGCCGTGGGCACCGCGCCGGCCGGCGCCGAGGTGACGCTGCGGCGGTTCGAGGTGGCGGGCGGCCGCCGCGTCCTGTCGGCGCCGCGCGCGCTCGGCACGACGCCCCTCGAGGATCTCGAGATCGAGCAGGGATCGTTCGTGCTCTCCTTCACGGCGCAGGGGCGCGCGCCGGTCACGCTGCCCCTCCTGCTCGAGCGGGCCCAGGTCGAGCGCATCGACGTCGCGCTTCCGGACGAGGGCGCCGTCCCCGAGGGCTTCGTCTACGTGCCTCCCGGGCGCTTCCTCTTCGGGATGGAGGAGGGAGAGCTGCGGCGCATGCTCAACTGCCAGCCGCTCCACGCGGCCGAGACGGGCGCTTACCTCATCGCGCGGCGCGAGGTCACGCTGGCCGACTGGATGGCGTACCTGCGCGCGCTGCCGCCGGAGGAGCGCGCGCGGCGCACGCCCGCGGCCCAGAAGGACTGGCACGCGCTGGAGCTGCGCCAGGCCGAGGGCGGCGGCTTCGAGCTCTCGATGCGGCCCACGGCGCAGGAGTACCGCGCGCGCGAGGGCGAGCTGCTCCGCTACCCCGGGCGCGCGCGGCGCGCCGTCCAGGACTGGCGCCTCTTCCCCGTCGCCGCGGTCTCCTTCGAAGACGCGCTGGCCTATGTGGCCTGGCTGGCCGGCACCGGCCGCGTGCCCGGCGCGCGGCTGTGCACGGAGCTGGAATGGGAGCGCGCCGCCCGCGGCGCCGACGACCGGGTGTATCCCGGCGGAGACCGGCTGGAGCCCGACGACGCCAACCACGACGTGACCTACGGCCGCGAGCCGCTCGGCTTCGGGCCCGACGAGGTGGGCGCGCACCCGGCCTCCGACAGCCCCTTTGGCGTCCAGGATCTCGCGGGCAACGTGTGGGAGTGGACGGTATCTGCCGGGCGCGACGGCGAGCCTGTGCTCCGCGGCGGCAGCTGGTATCAGGACGCGGCGTCGAGCGCGAGCAGCAACCGCGAGGTGGCCGAGCCGACGCTCCGCAACCCGCTCATCGGCCTGCGGCTCTGCGCGACGCCTCGGGCTCCGGCGGGCTCCGGTCCCGGGCGCTGAGCCACCCTTGCTTGCTCGGCAGTACTTGCGTGCTGGAGCGTGTGCCCGGAGAGCAAGGTTTGCTCGACCTGCCGCGAGCGCGCCGCCGGCGAGGCGGCTGGGGCGGCACGCCGATTGCCAGACACGGTGCGCGGCGCGGGCCCGCGCGTAGGGCGAGGCGCGAGCGCCGGATGAGCAAACGAGAGGCAGGCTTCAAGATGACGCTTTTCACGGGATCCAGGGTGGAGACGCGGCGGGCCGGCGTGTGCGGCGCAGCGGGCGGCGCGTCGCAGTTGCGGCGGGCGGGGCGCGCCGCGGTCGTCGCGCTGCGGGGCGCGGCCATCCTGCTGGGCGCCGCGTGCGTTGGCGAGGATCCGGCCGATGAGCTCTCCCTCGCCGAGGAGGTCGGAGCGCTGGCGAGCGAGGCGCAGAGCGGCGAGACCAGCATGGCGCTGGATGCGACGATCGCGCGGCGGTCGCTCAAGGCGTGCGTGTCGTGCATGGAGTTCAATGATATCCTGTCCGCCGACGAGCTGAGAAATCGCTGGGGACAGCAAGGGAGGACGCTCCACGGCATCATGGACGGCGGCGATTGCGAGGCCATGGAGGTGCCCAGGAGCTTTTCCCTGAGCAGCGCAGCCGACGCGGCTGGGGCGCACATCCCCGATGTCCAGGTCCGTCAGGGCAGGCTCGTCAGCAGCAGCGGCGCTGTGGAGTGGAAAGGAGCGCGTTTCCAGGCGAGCGTCCGCTGCGCCGGCGGCGCGGGGACTCTCCCTGTGACCGCCGTCATCACGGAAGTGCTCCCCGGCGCGAGCCAGTTCGAGCGCGCCGATCGGCCTGACAAGTACCGCGTGATGCTCATCGATCCACAAAGCGGCGCCTCGTTCCCGGCGTGTCGCAACCCGGAGGACCGGACCCGTGGCCATCTGGCGATCGCGCTCCCCGGCGTCTGGAACGAGCACGGGAACCTCGAACACGACCTCGACGCCTTCACGTTCGCCTGCGTGACGTCCGCCGCGGCCAAATGCGACGATTGGGGCTACGGGCACGCGGGCATCCGAGCGGTCGATGTCTCGAAGCTGCGCGTCCACGAGGCGTGCACTCGGATGGCGCGCGCCGATTACTGCGGCACCGGGGGCACGTGGACGCGCGACAGCACGACGATCGGGTTCTGGGACAGTGCGACTGTGGCGGGCGCAGAAGAAGCGTATCCGCCGCAGGCTCCGGGCTTCGAGTTCGAGGCGGCGTGGACCGCGGAAGGGGCGCTATGCATGCATCACCCACGCTGGCCAGACCGGTCACCCATGTGTAAAAAAGAGATCCCTTTCTGCTACTCGGCGGAACAGGCCAGCAACCGGCGCGACAAGTCTCTGCTGCTGTTCAACACGTCCAGAACCGAGGGCAACACGATCGGGCTGCCCCCCACCCTGCCCATCGACCTGTAAGCAGCACCCCTCCAGTCCGGGCGGCCAAGCGGCCCCGCGCCGCCCATCCCCGGAGCGCGCGGTCTCCCCGGCTCACGCCTCCTGGCGGAACGCGGCCACGAGCCAGTTGACGTGACGACCGGTGTCGTCGTCGCTCGAATGGCGCTTGAACAGCGGCATCCTCAGGATACGCACGTGATCCTGGAGGTTCGTCTTGAAGGGCGAGCCCTGGATGGGCGTCCCGTCGGGCCGAACCTGCCGCCCCTCGATCTTCATCTTCTTCAGCACCTCGAGGGACGCGAGCCGCAGGAGCTCATAGGCCCTGCCCGGGTCCTTGCAGCTCACGGAGACGATGAGCTTGCCGAACGTCGGGTCCTTGTTCACGAGGACGTCCCCCGCCTCGAAGCCGCAGTCGAAGCGGACCTTCAGATCGGTGAGGCCCTTCTCCTCGAGCGCCTCGCGGATCGGGTCGGTGTCGGGGAGCGCGATGCGATCGAAGATACCCGCGTTGGGCAGGAACAGCCCTTTGCCGCCGTCCCGCGAGTCCCTGAGATCGGGATTCCAGCTCTCCGCGTTGATGCGGAACTCGCGGCTACAGTGGGTCTGCACCACGTGGTCCTGCTCGAAATCGATGGGTTGCCCGTCCGCGATGCGCATCTGCCACGCGACGAGGTTCACGGGGACGCGGCTGCGCTTCCGCTTGATGGCGTAGCTCTCCTCGCTGACGGGGTGCTCCACCTGGATCCGCGTGTTCATCTCCAGGAAGTAGAACTTCCCTTCCTTGAACATCAGCTCGACGGTGCCCGCGCCCACGTAGCCCACGCGGTCCGCGATCTGCACGGCGAGCCCGCAGATGCGGTCTTCCAGGCCCGGGTACCGCCGGAGCAGGGCCGGCGGCGCCTCTTCCTGGATCTTCTGGCTCGCGCGCTGCTCGCTGCAGTCGCGCATGCCGAAGTGCCGCGCGTTGCCGTAGCGATCCCGCAGCACCTGCACCTCCAGGTGGATCGTCTCCGGGATGTTCTGCTCGAACATCACGCCCGGCTGCCAGTTGTACGCCTTGATCTCGCCGAGGACCTTCTGGATGGCCTGAGGCACCTGCTCCACCGTCGGGATGACGGCCTGCCCGCGGCCGCCGCCGCCGTTGGCGGCCTTCAGCCGCCCTGGGAACGTGAAGCGCCCAGCCGCGTGGGCCTCGAGCACGATCCGCTGGATCTCGCCCGGATCGTCGCTGTCGATGACGATGCCCGGCGTCACCGCGGTCGGGTCGAAATCCTGGGCCATCAGGCGGAATTTGCGCTTGTCGCCGGCGCTCTCCACCACGTCCTGCATCGGGCCGACGAAGACGATGTTCTTCTGGCGGAAGTGCCGGATGGCCGCGGCGTTCTCCGCCAGCGGGCCGTACCCGGGATAGAGCCCCGCGCGCGACAGCTCGTCCTGCCAGCCGTCGCCGAAGCGCCGCTCGAACTCGGCCCTCACCTTGTCCGCGATCTGGGTGAAGTTCGCGTAGCTCTCGCGGAAGCTCCCCTCGAGCCCCACCCCGAACCCGCCGCCCTCCCGCGCGATCCGCAGCTGCAGCGCGTTCGCGTCGTCCTGCAGGCTGTAGAGGACCACGGGGATCTTGCCGAGCGCGATCGCCTCCCGCGTCGCCCGCACGCCCATCTCGCCCTTGTCCGCGACGAGGATGTACTTGAGCTGGCCCGCGCTCACCGTCGTGGCGGGGTAGCTGTCCAGGCGATGCACGGCGGCGTACAGGAGATCCAGCACCTGCGCGTCCTCCCGCAGGAGGTCGCCGGCCCGGGAGCGCAGGAGCTCCGCCGCCTGGTCGCGGAGCGAGGGCTCGTCCTGCTCCAGGATCAGGAACTTGAGGAGCCGCTCGTCGTCGAATTCACGCCGCTTCAGCGCCCGGAGCAGCCCGCCCTCCAGGTAGCGAGCGAACCCGTCGCGGTCCGCGGCCGTGATCGCCGCGCGCGTGTCCCGGATCCGCGCGAGCAGGCCCTCCGCCGCCGCGAGGAGCTCCTGCACCCGCTCCTCGTCGAGGAGCGCCCTGCGCAGCGCCGCTTCCAGGGGGCGCTGCCAGCCGAAGTGCGTCCTCCACACCTCGCCGTTGGCGATGAGGTACCGCAGCCCGAGGAGGCGGTGCGCGTCCTGGCCGCCGGCCAGCGTGCCCAGATCGAGCAGCACGAAGCCAGGGACGCCCATCGCCGTGGTGAACGCCTCCATCGAGGACACATAGCCGCCTCGGGGCAACACCAGCTTCCACGACGGGAGCAATTGAACTTCGTTGCGGGCGGGTAGAGAGCTGGTGCGGACGGCGGTGGTCATCCTGAGCGGTTCTCCGGCGCGGCGAGCGACCAAGCAAGCGCAGAACCGCCAGGGGTGTCAAGCATGTCCACCGCGCTCGGCCGAGCGCGATCGACGTGGACGGGCGCCCCCCGCTCTACGGGGTCGGGCTCGCGTCCGGGGCCGGCGGAGGCTGGGGCGGCGGGGCCGCTTGCTCCTCTTCCGCGGCCGCCTCCTCACCGGACTCGCCGGAGACGATCCGCTGGACGTCCTCGCACCGGCCGTCCGGGTACTTGGCCACGTACTCCTTGGCCATCTGAGAGGCCTCTTCCTTGTGGCCGGCGACCACCTCGGCGCGGATGCGCTTGCAGAACGAGTCCTCCGCGAGGTTGCCCTCGGGCGACAGCGAGCGCGCCTGCTCGTAGTACTTCGCCGCCAGCGCCTGCTCGCCCATGCTCGCGTACAGATCGCCGAGCTTGTAGGCCGCGATCGGCGCGTTCGCGTCGCTCGGGAAGCCCTCGACCACGCGCGCGAACGCGCGCATCGCCGCGGCGCGATCGCCGCCCTTCCCGCGCAGGAGGTCGCTGAGGTCCATCAGCTCCCTCGCCGTCTTCGCGGAGGCGATGGCGCCGTCGATGCCGCCGCTCTGCTGCTGCAGGCTCTGCAGCGCCTCGGCGACGTTGCCCGCGTTGTACCGCGCGCGCCAGTCCGGCGCGGCCGAGGCGGCCGGCGCGGCGGCCACCGGCGGCTCGATCGGCGCGACCTCCGCGCTCGAGCGCGGGAGCGACGAGGCGCGGGCGCGCCGCGGCTCCGGCGGCGCCACGACCGCGATCCGCTGCCGGATCGGCACGCCCTCCTCGGCGTCGCCGCGCCCGAGCTCCCGCGAGCCGGCCGGCGACGTGAGCTTGACCGAGCCATCCGCGACGTTGACGTCGATCGCGTCCACGTTGTGCTTCACGCGCAGCACGCTGCCCGCCGCCGCCGCGAGGCGGGCCTCGCCGGCGACGATCGCGAGCGCCGCCGTGCGCGTCCCGCTCACGGTGTCGAGCCACGCCTCGCCCTGCACGAGCCGCAGCGTCAGCGCGCCGCCGTCCGCCTGCTCGACCTCGACGGTCGTGCCCGCCGTCAGCGAGATCCTCCCGCCGCCCGGCAGCTGGAAGGTGCGCCCCTGCGAGCCCGCGGCGAACACGTCGACGAGCGACGGCGCGTCGTCGGCCGGCGCCACGGCGGTGGGCCCGGGCGCCGCGCGCTCGTCGCTCCAGATCGCCTTGCCGAGCCACAGGCCGCCGCCGAACGCCGCGAACGTCGCCGCCGCGAGCATCGCGGCCATGCCCGCGCGCCGCGGCGACGAGCGCTCGCGCGCCCCGAGGTCGTGCTCGATGCGGTCCCAGACGCGCGCGATCCGCTCCTCGGTCGCGTGGTCGCGCAGATCTGCCGGGGCGATCCGGGGTAGCCCTCGCCGGCTCATGATGAGACCTCGCTGCTGGTTGAATCTACAAAATGACCGTCGAGGAAGTGTTGCGCCCGCGAAATCCGCCGCTTGACGGTCGCGAGCGAGCAGTCCGTCATCTGCGCGACCGTCTCGAGATCGTGCCCCTCCACCGAGCGGAGGATCCACGCGATCCGGTCGTCGGCCGGCAACGTCTGGAGCAGGGCGTAGATCTGCGCGATCTGCGCGCGCGCGTGGGGCGACGCGGCCGGGCTCGCCAGGGCGTCGAGATCGACCGGCTCGCTCGACTTGCCCATCCCGAGCACGCCGAGCAGCCGCGCCCGCCGCATCCGCGAGCGGACCTTGTGGACGATGATCGACCCGAGCCACGCGCGGAACGCGGCGGGATCCACGAGATCGTCGAGGCGCTCGAAGGCGCGGAGGAACGCGTCGTGGACGATGTCCTCCACGTCGCGCGCAGAGCCCTCGATGCGCGTCGCGAGGTGGATGGCGAAGGCGACGTGTCGCCGGTAGAGCTGCTCGAGCGCGCCCGAGTCCCGGCGGGCGCCGAGCACCACGAGCTGCGCGTCCGGCAGCTCCGCGAGGCCCGCTCCGCGCTCGGCCGGCCCGGCCGCGGCGGAGGACCGCCGGTCCTGGGCGCGCCGGCCCTCGCCGCGGCCGCGCTCCTCCGGAGCGAACGCGGGCCCGGCGTCGCCCATGTCCGCCTGGGCCTCCGCGGCCGGGGCAGCCGGGGCGGCAGGTTCGACAAGGCGCAAGCGCCCTCGCTGAGGTCTCAGAGCCATGCGTTCGTACCAGGGGACATGACTGGAAATGTACAGCAGACGGTGATCGCGGTGCCCTCGCGGGAGGCGGAGCAGCGGCCCGGGCGGAGCGCCGGGCCCTGAGCTCCTGTCCAGAGCGGCATCAGGAGCGCCCCGAGGTTCCCACACTTTTCTAGACGCCTGGTCGGGCCCGGGCGGCTCATCGAAAAAACTGTGAGCCGTTCTGGCCCCCCGCGGCGTCTGGGTGGTGGCCGCCGGATTTGCGTGCGGTTCACACGCCTGTTGGTTGAGGGTGGTCTACCCGCCCCATTTTCGGAGGATTCCATGAAGAAGCTCGTTCTTGCGCTCGTCGCCGTGTCGTCCCTCGTCGTCGCCTGCGGCGGCAGCGCCCCGGCCCCGACCGACCCGGGCGCGGCTCCGGCGGCTGACCCGGCGGCGGCTCCGGCGGCTGACCCGGCGGCGGCCCCCGCGGCTGACCCGGCGGCGGCCCCCCCGGCCGACCCGGCGGCGGCCCCCCCGGCCGAGGCCCCCAAGCAGTGAGCTCTCTGCGCGGCACGTCGCTTCCTGAGTGAAGCGCGCACCGCGGAGCGCTTTGGGCGACGCCTCTCCGGAGGCGCCGCCCTCTTTCATTTTGTGCCGCTCGGTCGCGCATGCGCCCACGCCCCGCGGCTTCAGCGCCGGCGCGCCCGTGCTTTGGCGCCCCCCGCGGGGCGTCTCCATGTATGTTCCGTCCGCGCGCGTTCCCGTGGACGGCTCATCGCGGCGCCGCTGCAGCCCACGAGCCGGTCCCGCTTTTTCTGACAACCCGACCTCTCGTGTCCCCGGGGCTGATCGTATGGGTACCACAAGCCGGCTGAGCTTCCTGCTGCGGTCCGGGCGGCATCGCCCTGGCTTCCTCTCCTCGCGCGCCTTCGCCTGGTCTGCGCTCGTCGCGCTCGCGGGGGCCTCGCTCGGGGCGGGCTGCGGCCGCACCGAGACGTGGGAGTACGACAGCTCGTCCGGCGCCGAGCCCCCGGCGTGCGGCGACGGCGCCTGCAACGGCGCGGAGGACTGCCGCTCCTGCGCCCCCGACTGCGGCCCGTGCCAGGGCCCGGGGTGCGGCGACGGCGCCTGCTCGGGGACGGAGACGTGCTCGAGCTGCGCGAGCGACTGCGGCCCGTGCCCGGGGTGCGGCGACGGCGCCTGCAACGGCGCGGAGGACTGCGGCAGCTGCGCCGAGGACTGCGGCCTCTGTCCGCGCTGCGGCGACGCCGCCTGCGATCCGGCGAGCGAGTCGTGCTCGACGTGCCCGGGCGACTGCGGCGTGTGCCCGAACTGCGGCGACGGCGTGTGCAGCGGCGCCGAGACGTGCGCGACGTGCGCGGGCGACTGCGGCGTCTGCCAGGGCTGCGGCGACGGCGTCTGCTCGCCGCGGGAGGACTGCCGCTCGTGCGCCCCCGACTGCGGCGTCTGCGAGGCCTGCGGCAACGGCGTGTGCAACGGCGGGATCGAGAGCTGCTTCTCTTGCCCGGACGACTGCGGCGCCTGCGCCACGTGCGGCGACGGCATCTGCTCGGGGACGGAGACGTGCGCGTCCTGCCGGCGCGACTGCGGCGTGTGCTCGGTGTGCTCGAACGGCGTCTGCGAGAGCTTCGAGACCTGCGGCATCTGCCCCCAGGACTGCGGCGTGTGTGAGCCCGTGGACTGCCAGGAGGTCGTCACCTGCGCCGCCCGGTGCATCGACAGGGACCGGATGCCGCCGGAGTTCAGCGTCGCGTGCGTCTCCAGCTGCATGTCGCGGGGCTGCCCCAACGCTCAGTTCTTCGCCGATCAGGCCCTCTCGTGCGCCTTCAGGTCGCTCGCCGCCTGCAACGGCGACTTCGCCTGCATCCAGAAGCGGTGCGGCGTCGAGCTCTCGGCCTGCGCCCGGTCCACCTGCTGATCTCGCCCCGGGGCCGGCGCGGGCGTCCGCGTCTTGCGCCCTCGGCCGCCCTCGGCCGCCCTCGCCTCACGCGTCGTCGAGCAGCTCCTTGGCCGTCAGCTCGCTGGCCGCCCGCCCGTGCTCGTACTCGAGCAGGCCGAGCGAGGCGTAGCGCGGCCGCATCCGCGCGGACAGAAGGCCGATCCGCTTCAGGTTCGGCACGATCCGCCGGAACATCGTCCGGCGGAAGAACCCCATCAGGTCGCTCTTGAGCATGAGCTCGTCCCACGCGCAGCGCGTCATGCGGTGAGCGTAGAACTCGTCATAGAACTCGTGCGCCAGGAAGCGGTTGCGCAGGAGCACCGACAGGTCGAACGCCCAGTCCTCACGCTCCCTCCGCGCCCGCTCGTCGATGCCCTCGCGGTAGAACCTGCTCAGCGCGAGCACCCCGTAGTGGACGTGGCGCGCCTCGTCGGTGATCACCGACCGGAGGACGTCCTTGAGGAGCGGCTCGCTCGTCACCTGTCGAATCGAGCCGAACGCGCCGAGCGCCAGGCCCTCGATCATGATCTGCATGCCGAGGAACTTCATGTCCCACCGGCCGTCGCTCATGATCGCGTCGATGACGACATAGAGGTTGTCGTTGATCTCGTAGAGCTTCTCCAGCTTCTGCGTCAGGTAGGCGTGGAACACCTCGACGTGCCGCCCCTCGTCGGCGACCTGCGTGCTCCCGTAGAGCTTCGCGTCGAGCGACGGCACGCACTCGGTGATCTGCGACGCCGCGAACAAGGCGCCCTGCTCGCCGTGCAAGAACTGGCTCAGCATCCAGGAGAGCAGCCCGTGGCGCTGCGTCGCGCGCTCCCGCTCGGAGAGCCTGCCCCAGGCGGGCAGCTTGGACGGCGGCATCCAGCTGTCGGGCAAGAGCGGCATTGCCGGATCGAGCCAGTCGACGCTCCGCGACCAGTCGAGGTCTGTCGCAGCGTCCCACTGGGACGTCTTGGCGAGGTGGTAGAGCCTCGCCATGTCGGGGTCGTCCCGCCCGTAACTCCAGTTAAAGCTGGCCTCGTATCCAACCGAGATATCGGTCGAGACCACGCCCTTGCCCCGCCGCTGGACGAAGCCGCGGAAGGCGGGCCCGAGGAGCGAGGCGAGCACACGGACGTTACCGCTGCTCGACGCGTCGCGAAGGAGAGGGGCGGAATCAAGGAGGGTCTGGAGTGCTTGCTGGAGGCGCATGGACATGAGAGCTTTCCGGAGCGGCGAGGCGCGGGTGCGAGGTCGAGCGCCCCGCGGGCGGCCCTTATAATGGCACCTATCGTGGAGCGGCAATCGCCCGTCGCTCGTTTTTGCGTCGTCATATCGACTCCGGGAGCTCCCGAGTCGGCCAGGGGGTCCACGCCGAGCGCGCGCCCGTCGCCGGCCTGACATCGCGCGTCGCGGGGGCGCGGCGCGCGTCGCTGAAGGGCCGACGCTGGCCGCGTCAGAGCGCGCGGCACCGCAGCGTCGGCGCCGGCGAGGAGCAGTGCCCGGAGAGCTCGCCGATCAGCAGGAGCCCGGGCGGCCCCGCGGAGAGCTCGAGTCCGCCGATCCCGCGGACCGCCGCCTCCGTCGCGCAGAGCGCGTGCACCGCGTCGACGGGCGCCCACGCCCCGACCCGGGCCAGGTCGCCGCCGATGATCTCCGGGTGGTTCGCCGAGCGCACCACGACCTGCCCGGCGTGCAGGCACAGGTTCGTGTGCACGCGCGTGTCCGGGCCGCTCCTCAGCGCGATCTCCTCGTGGAGCGAGGCGGCGATCTCGATCACCGCCGCGCGCTCCAGCAGCGACTCCCGCAGCTCGCCGGAGAGGAGCCGCACGGCGAGGATCTCGCTGCCGGTCACGGAGACCAGCGTGAGCCCGGCGTCCCGGAGGCGCTCCTCCGCGAGGTCGAGCACGAGGCCGAGCTCCTCGGCGAGCGCGTCGTCGAGATCGTCGGCGTCGGTGCGCACCCGGAGATCGAGGTAGATCGCGATCGCGTCGGTCTGGAGCTCCGGCATGCTGCTCCGCCCCGACGTCGGCTCGCCGACCGCCTCGCGCAGCGTGTAGAGGAAGCTCTTCACCGAGGGATAGCGGTGCTCCGGCTGCTTCTCCATGCAGCGCAGCACCACCGCGTCGAGCGCGGGCGGCAGCGGGGTCCGCCGGCTCGGGCGCGGCGCGGGCTCCTCCAGGTGCTGCCGGAGCAGCTCGGTCGCGTCCGGCGAGTAGAACGGGAGCTTGCCCGTGAGGAGCCTGTGCAAGAGGACGCCGAGCGCATACACGTCCACGCGCGCGTCGAGGACGCCGCCGAGGATCTGCTCGGGCGCCATGATCGTGAGGGTGCCAGGCGCCCTCCCCGCCGTGGTGAAGCCGCTCGCCCCCTCGTCCGGCTCCATCAGCTTGGCGATCCCGAAATCGAGGAGCTTGACCGCCCGCGGGGCGCCCCGCGAGACGAAGATGTTGCTGCCCTTCACGTCGCGATGGATGATCCCGGCCGCGTGCGCCGCGTCGAGCGCCGAGCAGACCGGCTCGAGCAGCTCGAGCGCCTGCTCCGGCGAGAGCCGCCCCTCCTGCCGGAGGAGCACGTCGAGCGTCACCCCGTCGAGGTGCTCCATCACATAAAATGGCCGGCCGTCCGCGAGCTCGCCGGCGTCATGAATCTCGACGATCCCGGGGTGATTGAGCAGCCGCACCACCTCGATCTCGCGCAGGAAGCGCTTCACCATCTTCGGCGACGCGGCGAGCGTCCCGTGGAGCACCTTCATCGCCACGCGCGCGCCGGTCTGGAGGTGAATGGCCTCGTACACAGCCCCACATCCGCCCCGGGCGATGGGCGACACAATGCCGTACGCACCCGCCCGCGTGCCGCACGGCAGCTCGCCTCGGGAAAAGGACCTCTCCTCCAGTGAAAATGCCCGCGTCTCGTTATCTCGTGTCGCCAAAGCATCCATCGTCATAACCCCCCCGATGCGACTAAGGACTCACCCGAGCGAGGATTTTCTCCGCGCCAGACGGCCGGGTTGGCGCTACACGCCGCTTCGCCAAGTGGTACAGTAAATCCATCGTTATCCTTACGGTAGCCTATTCCATCTGCTAGCAGAACGGGCGCGGAGGGGGACAGATGAAGAGGCGAATCCGAGCGCTGTGCGCACACACATTTCTGTTGGCTTCAGTGCCGTGCTGCGGTGGCAGCGACGGATTTCCCGCGGAGTGGGGGTCGGTCGACGAGGTCTCAAGTGCGCTCGTGAATCACAACGCGCTGAACCCGAACGCCCTCAACCCGAACGCCCTCAACCCGAACGCCCTCAACCCGATTGCGCTCGCCCCGAACAGACTCGCCTCGAACGCCATCTCGGCGGCGGTCCGCGCCGCCATCACCCGCCCAGGGGAGCTCGGTGCGATGTCCAGGCAGCTCCTTCAATACATCGTCGGCTGCGCGCTGACCCCGTCGCAGTCGTTCAGGTTCTCGTGGCGCGACGAGCGCGGCGAGCTGCGCGAGGAGGTCTACCCGGGTTACCTCGGGCTCGCGGCGAGCTGGGCCATCGCGCCGCTGAGCGAGTCCCGGGAGCAGTGGGTCTCGGCCTGCGTGGCGTCGCGCGCCAACCGGGCCGGCGTCTCCGTGATGATCTCGTCGCGCGCGGCGCACCTCGCCCTCAGGCACCCGGACGCGAGCGAGGTCGAGTCGTATCCGGTGGAGGAAGGCGCGTTCTGGGGCGATCTCTTCGCGACCCCGCCCCGCCTCTATGCCTGCTACAAAGAATCCAACGTGGAGAGCTCTCGGGCCCTCAGCAGGGACTGCGCCGCGGGGCTCGCCGAGCCCGGAGGGGGCGTCCGAGAATGCCCGAACATTCACATCGTGGGCTCATGCGATCTCGCGTGTGACGCGCTCAGCGCGGCCGGCGGCCATCGCCCGAGCTGCACCGACGATCGAGGCGAGTCGTGGCCCGCGGTGATTACGACGTTCCTGCCATGAGGCCCCCATGTTGCCCGATGCTCGTCGAGGCGGAAGCGCGGCTCGCTCCGGGGCGCCCACCGCGCCCACCGCGCGGTGCAAGGAGTGCGGCAGGCGCGTCGCGCACGCGGATCCGGGGTGTCCGGAGCACGGCCCCGTGGTGCGGCAGGCGAGCCCCGAGCCCGGCGCGCCCGGCGGCGCGGACGAGCCCAGCGGCAGCTGGCTGAGCGCGACCGCGCTGCCCAGCATCGAAGGCTACCGGGGCGTCCGGCTCGCCGGCGCAGGCGGGTTCGGGGCCGTGTTCGCGGCCGAGCCCGAGGAGGGCGGCCCGACCGTGGCGATCAAGGTCGCGCGCGCCGACCAGCCGGACGCGAGCGCGCGCCTCGTCAAGGAGATGCGGGCCCTCTACGACGTCGGGCCGCCCCACGTGCCCGCCGTCTACGGGTGCGGCCAGCTCGCCTCGGGCGCGCCGTACTTCGTCATGGAGTACCTCGACGGCCCCACGCTCGCCGACCGCCTCGTGGCGCGCGGGGTCGCCGGGCCGATGCCGGCGCGCGAGGCGTGCGCCCTCGCGCGCGCCGCGCTCCGGGCCCTCGAGGCGATCCACGCGCGCGGCTACGTGCACCGCGACGTCAAGCCGGAGAACATCTTCGTCGCCGGCGCGCCGCTCGCCGCGCGCGCCGGAGACGGCGGGCACCGCGCCACCATCATCGATCTCGGCCTCGCCGCGGGGCACCGCGAGCCGTCGCCCCGCCTCACCGCCGAGAGCGACGCGCCCGGCACCGCCGAGTACATGGCCCCCGAGCAGTGCGACGGCCGCGGCGACGTCGATGCGCGCGCGGACGTGTACGCCCTCGGCGCCGTGCTGTTCGAGCTGCTCACAGGCAAGCCGCCGTTCTGGGGACCTCCCGCCCTGGTGCGGCAGGACCACCTCGGCCGCCGCCCCCCGCGGCCCTCCCTGATCGCGCCGATCTCGCGCTCGCTCGAGGAGATCGTGCTCCGGTGCCTCGCGAAGGACAGGGGCCAGCGCTTCGCGAGCGCCGCGGCGCTCGGCGCCGCCCTGGAGAGCTTCGAGCGCGGCCAGGAGCGCCGCCCCTCGCGCGTCAGGGGCCCCACCACCGATCCGCCGCCGCCGAGCGCCCGCAGCGTCGAGCGGCGCGCCGTCGCGCTCCTCTTCTTCGAGGCCGAGCTCGACGTCGTGGCCCTCCAGCGGAGGCTCAGCGCGCTGGGCGGCGAGCTCGCCCACGCCGCGGGCGGCCGCTTCGTCGCCGTCTTCGATCACGCGGACGGCGCGAGCCCGCTGCGCCGCGCGGCGCACGCCGGCCGCGAGCTCGAGCAGCAGCGCGTCCTCTCCCGCGGGCTGCTCGACCTCGCGACCGTGTCCGTCCAGCCGCGGCCCGACGGCACGCGGCGGTTTTTGAGCCCGCTCTTCCACCGCGAGGATCGGCTCGCGGCGGGCGGCCCTCTGGGCCTCACCCTGTCGCCGGCGGCCGCGGCGGCGCTCGGCGACGACGCCTCCCAGGCCCCGGGCGACGGCCTCCCCCCGCCAGGACCGGCCTCCGCCCAGCCCGGGCTGGGCGCCGCCCTGCCCGACGCCGACACCGCGTTCGACTCGAGCTCCCAGCCGCTGTTCGGCCGGAGCGACGTGCTCGACGCGCTGGTCGCGGGCGCGCGCGACGCCGTGGCGACCGCGACGCCCACCATCGCCAGCGTCATCGGCGTGGCCGGCCACGGCAAGAGCCGCCTCGCCGGCGCGCTCGCGCAGCGGCTGCGCGCGATCGAGGGGCGCGCCGAGGTGATCGAGCTCCGGACCGGCGAGCCGGTCGCGGGCGGGGCCGATCGCGTCGTCCGGGAGATCCTGCAGCGGGCGCTCGCGCTGCCGTCGTCCCCTCCGGCGGACGGCGGCAGCGCGCTCCTCCGGCGCCGCCTCGCGGGCGCGCAGCAGGCGCGGCTCGGGGCCGCCGTGGCGCTCGCGCTCGGCTGGATCAGCGACGACCCGCTCGCCGAGGAGCGCTACCCGGAGCTCCGCGCGCTCTCCGCGGCGCCCGGCGCGCTCCGCGCCGCGCTCTCCGTGGCCGCCGGCGAGGCCCTCCGCCGGCGATCGCGCCGGACGCCGCTCTTCGTGGTGCTCGACGACGCGCACGTGGCCGACGACGCGGCGCTCGCCGCGCTCGAGTACGCGGCGCTCGCCGAGGCGCAGGCGCCGCTCTTCATCTGCGCGTTCGGGCGGCCGAGCTTCGAGAGCGCGCGCCCCTCCTTCGGCGAGCGCGCCGCGCGCCGCGAGACCTACCGCCTCGAGGCGCTCGATCGCGAGAGCGCGATCGCCCTCTGCCGGCGGCTGCTCCTGCCCGCGGAGGACGTGCCCGAGCCCGCGGTCGCGCACCTCGTCGAGCGCGCGCAGGGCGTCCCGCTCCTGCTCATCGAGCTCGTGCGCGGCCTCAAGCGGGGGGGCGTCGTGCGCCGGCACCCGCGGGGCGACGCGTGGTACCTCGCCACCGACGAGCTCGATCGGCTCCCCGACATGCCGCTCCTCGACTGGCTCGCGCTCGGCGAGATCGACGCGCTCCCGCCCGCGCTGCAGGCGCACGCGCGGCTCATCGCGCTGCTCGGCCCCGACGTCGCGGTCGCCGAGGTGGCCGGCGTGCTCCACCGGCTCGACGAGCACGGCGAGGCCGACGACCTCCCGCTCGACGCCGCGGTCGCCGTGAAGCGCCTGATCGCCGCGGGCCTCCTCGTCCAGGACCGGCGGGGCCGCATCGGCTTCCGCCACGCGCTGGTCCGCGAGGCGGTGGCCCGCGGCGCGCCCGAGCCGCTCCGCCGGCGCGTCCACCTCGCGGCCTTCAAGCTGCACCGCGACGCCGCGAGCGACGAGGCCGGCGAGCGCGACGCGCCGCACCTCAAGAACGATCGCCTCATCCCGTTCGCGCACCACGCCGCCCAGGCGGGCCTCGGCGAGATCGCGGAGATCGCCTACCTCACCCTCGCGGAGCGCGCGCGCGCCCGGCACGCCTACCTCGACGCGGAGACGCTCTACACCCGCGCCCTGGAGCAGCCGATCGAGCCGACGGCCCCCGGCGGAGGCCCGCCCAGCCGCCGCGCGCCGGGCGGGGTGCGCCCCGACCGCGCGGCGGCGCACCGGGGCCGCGGCCTCATGCGCTACCGCCTGGGCCGCTACCACGACGCGCTCGCCGATTTCGCCAGCGCGCGGGCCATCGCGCGGGCGCGCGGCGACATCCGGGCGCAGATCGACATCCTGCTCGACGAGGCCACGGCGCTCGACTGGATGGACGAGTTCAAGAGCTCCGAGGAGCGCGTCGAGGAGGCGGGCGTGCTCGCCGACGAGATCACGCTGTCGCCGGCGCTCACCGCGCGCCTCGCGCTCGGCGCCGGGCGCACGCTCCACCGCTTCAGCCGGGAGGAAGAGGCGGCCGCCGCGCTCGAGCGCGCGGCGGCGTCGGCCGCCTCGCTCGGCGACGACGGGTACGAGACGCTCGTCATCTCGCTGCTCATGCTCGGCTTCGTCCTCCAGGGGCTCGGCCGGCTCGACGACGCCGAGGACGCGCTCGGCCGCGCGATCGCGCTCTGCGAGGCGCACCACGACACGCTGCACCTCTGCGTCGTGACGAACAACCGCGCGCTCCTCTGGGCGTGCCGCGGCGACAAGGCCCGGATGATCGCCGACCTCGAGCGGGTGCTCGCGCTCGCGCGCGACCTCGGCCAGGGCGCGCTGGAGCGGGTCGGCGAGTACAACCTCGGCGAGTACCTCTACCTCATGGACGACCTCGCGGCGGCGGGGCCGCACATCGATCGCGCGCTCGAGATCGAGCGGCACCGGTTCTGCGGGGTGTGCCGGCCTGTCGCCTTGCTCCTCAAGGCCCGGTTCCTCTTCTTTTGCGGCGAGCAGGCCGAGGCGCGCGCGCTGTTCGAGCAGATGCGCGAGATGCAGGAGCGAGCCAGCGCCGAGGGCCAGGCCGACGCGCTGATGGTCCCCTCGGAGGCGGTGCTCTGCGCCATGATCGATCTGGCCACGCAGGGCGGGGGCTCCGCGGACGACGCCGCGTGGGACGCGCTCGTGGACCGCTCGGCCCAGAGCTCCGTGGGCCAGGAGCACATCGAGGTCCTCGAGATCCGCGCGGTGACCGCGCTGCGCCGCGGCCGGCTCGCCGCCGCGCGCGGCGCGCTCTCGGCCGCGCTCGAGGCCGCGGAGCGCATCCCGAACGTGATGGGCGACCGGCTGCGCCGCCACGCCGCCGCCATCGCCGAGCGCGAGGCGGCGGAGGCCGCCCTGGATCAGGCGACGCAGCCGGCGTAAGCAGGCCGCCCGGGCGCCGCCTCCCCGCGACGTGTCACCCGGCGGCGGCGAGCGCGAGGGTCTTCGCGTTGTCGGGCACGCACGTCAAGAACCGCTCGCGAAAGGACGCGTCGCTGATCTTCGCCGCGCGGTCGAGCAGGTGCTGGCGCGCGACGGCGAGCGCCTCCGCCGCCTCGCGCGCGGCGCCCGCCGCCGCGAGCGCCTCGGCGTAGGCGAGCCGCACGAGCGCCTCACCCTCCTCGAGCGAGCCCGCCTCCTCGAGCTGCACGAACGCCTCGCGCGCGGCCGGCAGCGCCTCCTCCGGGCGGCCCTGCGCGAGCAGCGCGCGCGAGAGCACCGCCACGGCGGCGGCGCGGAGCGGAGGCGCCACGACCAGCGCCTCGACCGCGGCGCGCGCCTCGCGCTCGGCGGCCACGGGATCGCCCGACAGGAGCATGATCTTCGCCATGTACGTCAGCGTCACGCCCTCCATGCGCCGGTCGCCCTGCTGCTGGAACGCCGCGGCGGCGCGCTGCTCGAGGAGCTTCGCCTCCTCGAGCTGCCCCAGGTGGGCGATGACGTAGCCGAGGTTCTGGAGCGCGGCCGTCTCCAGGTCGTCGAGGCCCATGCGCTGCGCCCCGGCGAGCGCCGTCCGGAGCTCGGACTCGGCCACCTCGAAGTCGCCGAGCTCGCCGTACAAGAAGCCCAGGTTCGAGCGCGCCGCGCAGGCGTTCCGGCGGTCGCCGGCCTGCTCGAACGCCGCGCTCGCCGCCGTGAACCCGCTCAGCGCGGCCCCGATGTCGCCCCTCGTGTGCGCCCGGACCGCGCGCGCCTGCTGGTATTGCCCCGCCGCCTGCGGCTCGAGCCCGGCGGGCTCGCTCGCGGCCGCCTCGAGCATCTGGATCAGCGCGTCGACCGCCGCGTAGCGGCCGCCGAAGCTCAGGATCGTCGCGGCGTCGCACAGGCACATGATCCGCGCGCTGATCGCGCCCGCCGCCTCGGCCGCCCGCGTCGCCCACGCCTCGACGCGATCGAAGTGGCCGAGCTTCCCCTCCGCGATGATCACCTGCCCGATGGCGCGGAACCACGGCGAGCTCCCGGTCCGCACGAGGCTCGCCGCCTCGGTGCCGCGCTGCACGGCGAGCGCCGTCTCCTGTTGCCACAGGGCGATCTCGGCCTCCACGAGCCGCAGCCGCCCGAGCTCCTCGTCGGCCGCCCCGCACTGGACGCCCATCTCGGCGCGCGCGAGCGCGCTCGCCAGATCGTTCGCCTCGAGCGCCTGCTCCGCGGCCCTCCGGTACCACCGCACCGCGCGCGCCGGCTCGCCGCCGCGACGGAAGTGCTCCGCGAGCGCCATCGCGTCGGTGTGCCCGCTGCGCTCGAGCCACTCGCCGGCCAGCTTGTGGCCGAGGGCGCGGTCCGGCTCCGTGAGCATCGCGTACGCCGCCTCGCGCACGATCGCGTGGCGGAACACGTAGTCCGTCGGGATGAGCCACCCCGGCGTCGAGACCGGGGCGATGAGCTCCCGCGCCGCGAGCGCGTCGAGCCACGTCTCGGTCTCCTTCACGCGCGTCGCGCCGCCGAGCAGCGCCGCCACCGCGAGCTTCGAGAAGCGGTCGCCGAAGATGCTCGCGGCCCGCAGCACGCGCTTCGCCTCGTGCCCCTCGGCGTCGAGCCGCGCCTCGACCGTGCCCAGCACCGAGTCGGGCAGCACGTCCCCCTTGCCCGTCGCGACCGCGCGGATGAGCTCCTCCAGGTAGAACGGGTTGCCGTCGGCCCGCTCCACGACCCGGGCCACCGTCTCCGCGGGCGTGTCCTCGCCGAGCGCGCTCCGCACCATCCGCTCGCTCGCCTTGGCGGGCAGCGGCCCGAGCTTGATCGTCTGCACCTCCCGGTCGGTCCACAGCCCGGGGAACTGCTTGCTCACCTCGGGGCGGGCCAGCGCGAGCAGCATGAGCGGCAGGTCCCGGAGGTTCCGGAGCGTCTGATCGATGAGGCGCACGGTCGCCGGATCGCCGAAGTGCAGGTCCTCGAGCACGAGCAGCACCGGCTGCGCCGCGCACTCGGCGGCGAGCCAGTCCTCCCACGCCGCGCGCGTCGCGTCGGCCATGAGCATCGCGTTGTCGCGCGCAGCGCGCAGCCCGCTCGTCTCGCCGTCGGGGAACGGCGTCCGCGAGAGCTCGCCCAGGAAGGCCGCGATCCGGCTCAGCGCCTCGCCGCTCAGGTGGCGCCCGAGGCGGCGCGTCAGCTTGCGCCGCCGGGCCTCCACCGGCTCGCCCTCGCGCATCCCCGCCGTCTTGTGGATCGCGTCGGCGATGAGGCCGAACGGGGACCCCGCGGCCATCGACTCGGCCCGCCCGGAGAGGATCTCCACCGACCCGAACTGGCGCCGCACCCGGGTGAGGAACTCCAGGCGGAGCCGCGACTTCCCGGACCCCGCCGCGCCGATCACGAGCACCGCGCTCGCCAGCGACTCGCTCACGCACCCGGAGAACACGCCCTCCAGCATGGACAGCTCGCGGATGCGGCCGACCCAGACGCTCGGCTTGCCGAGCAGCACGGGGACGCTCTCGTCGACCGCCGTCTCGGTCGCGAGGAACGGCCCGTTCTCGTCGGTCTCCACTTTGAGCCGGCCGCCGACCACGCTGGCCGTCACGTCGTCGAGCCGGACCGCCCCGGCGTGCGCGGCCCGCAGGGCGCGCACCCCCCGGTCGATGACGTCGCCCTCGATGAGCTTCGCCGACGACACCCCGCGCCCCGTGGCGACGGCGAGCGGGATGCCGGGGAACCGCGCGCGCAGCGCGAGCGCGCACCGCGCCGCCCGCTCGGCCCGGTCCACGGCGCTCCCGGCGCCGGCGAGGATCGCGATGAGCGAGCCGCGCGAGATCTCCGTGATGTGGGCGCCGTAGGGCTCCACCGCGGCCCGCACCTCCGAGCGCGGCACCGCGGAGCCCGGGCCCTCGCTCGAGAGCTCCTGCAGCACGCTCGAGACGTCCGAGGCGCTGGGCACGCCGCCGGCCGCCGCGACGCTCATCTGCACGTCGTCCGGCTCGCCGGCGAGCACGAGGGACACGAGCCGCTGCTCGCTGCGCGTGAGGAAGCCATCGGGCCGCGCCGAGCGCATGGTCGCGTCTTTCGGGGAGGCCAGCGTGGCGGGCCGCGGCGTCGACCAGGCGTCGAGCACCTCCGCGATCTGCGCGAGCTCGACCCCGACGTCGCCGCAGTCGCGCGGCCGGTCCTCGGGGTTCTTCGCCATCATCCGGTCCATGAGCTGCTCCAGCGGCTCCGGGACGTCCGCGCGGACCTCTCGCAGCCGGGGCGTCGTCTGGAACAGGAGCTTGGCGAGCGCCGCCATGACGTGCGCCCCCTCGAAGGCCGGGCGCCCGGCGATGCACTCGTAAAAGACGCACGCGAGCGAGAACACGTCCGCCCGCGCGTCGAGGGCGCCCCCGCCCTCGATCTGCTCGGGCGCGATGTACCCCGGGGTCCCGAGGATCCCGCCCGTGTAGGTGAGCCGCCGCGACTCCCCGTCCGGGCGCGCGATCCCGAAGTCGACGAGCCTGAGCTGGCCGACGTCGCCGGCGACGAGGAAGATGTTGCTCGGCTTGACGTCGCGGTGGATGATCCCGCGCGAGTGCGCGAAGGCGAGCGCGTCCGCGGTCCTGCGCAGCACCGCCAGGCTCTCGGCGAGCGCGAGCTGCCGGCGCGCGAGGCACGCCGCCAGGTCCTCGCCCTCCAGCCACTCCATGGCGAGGTAGTGGTCCCCGGCGCCGGTCCGCCCGTGCGCCACGTACCGCACGATCCCCGGGTGGCTCAGCTCGGCGAGGATCTGCGACTCGCGCTCGAACCGCTCGACGTCGAAGGCCTCGCGGCTGTGCAGGACCTTGAGGGCGACCGGGCGGTCGTCGAGGCGGTCGTGCGCGCGATAGACCGTCCCCATCCCCCCGGCCGCAACCTGCTGCCCGACGACGAAGCGGTTCGCGAGGACGGCGCCGGAATCCACGCCGCGCGATGCTACTCGAGGAAGACGGACACCGAAGCCTTGTAGCGGTCGGTGCCGCGCGGAAAGACGCGGGGGCCGCACGGAAGGTCGAGCGGCTCACGATCGCGGCAGTTCAAGAAGCTGCCGTCCGACCTCGGCCCATCGCACACGTCCTCACATTCACCCACGACATCGATCGGGCAGTCGTCAATCGAGGGCCCGCAGACGCGCGGGATCTGCCTCTTGCCCGGCGCGAGGCAGGCGAAGAGGCGCTGCGGCTTCTGGAAGACGTTGCCGAAGTAGGTCGCCTCCGCCGCGTCGTACCTCGCCCGCTCCCGCTTCGTGGACGAGAGCGCTTCGTGCTGTCCGCGGAGCGAGATCATGACGTGTTCGCCCCGGTAGTTCACGCGCGCGAGCAGGCACGCGGAGACCCACTCCTGGCAGTCTTCATCACACGAGCCGCGCTTCGAGCCCCACTCGGGCGCGAGGCCGAGATCCCCGACGAAGCTGTAGGGCACCCCATCGACCTTGACGTCGAGGCGGGCCTCCTCGGGGAGCGCGCAGCCCACAATGAAGCTGATGAGCTCCCTCGACTCGGGAGTACGGAGCGCATCTCTCGTCAGCGAGTTACCCATCAACGAATTGATGGTCAGCGCGTTGATGGTCAGCGCGTTGATGGTCAACGCGTTGATGGTCAGCGCGTTGATGGTCAGCGCGTTGGCCGTTATGGCCGCCTGCTGGACCTCCTCCACCGCCTCATCGTCCCCTTCGAGCTCGGCAGACGCGACGCAAGCCGCCTGCGAGAACGACACCGCCACGCAAGCGAGGAGAGCGAACTGGCGTGCAGATTCCATAGTACCAATCAGATCTACACCACTCCAGCTATCAAGTTCAATTGATTTATGGACATTTTGCTGGACATGTTTCTGCACACCGCCACGACACGCAACACCTAGTCAGGTGCCGGGAGTGGGATAACGCAGAGCGCAGCACTCGGGCGCACCCCGCGTCGGGGGGGAAGCGAAACAGCGCGTGGGTGGGAGATTTACGCCAGCTTCCTGGCCAGCAGCGTATTGACCAGGTCGGGGTTCGCCTTACCGCCGGAGGCCTTCATGACCTGGCCGACGAAGAACCCGATCAGCTTCGAATTCCCCGCGCGGAAGCGGGAAACCTCGCCTGGATGGCCGGCGATGATCTGGTCGACGATGCGCTCCAGGGCGCCTTCGTCGGCGACCTGCCGGAGCCCTCTCTGCGCGACGATCGCCTTCGGACTACCGCCCTGCTGCATTATCTCAGCGAGGACATCTTTTGCGATCTTCCCGGAAATCGTCCCGTCATCGATCAGCGCCAGGAGCTCGCCGAGCTGCGCACCCGAGACGGGGAGGTCGCCTGCCTTCCTGTCCTTCATCTCCCGGGCGAGCGAATGGATGACCCAGTTGGCGGCGCCCCGGGGGTTGTCGTGCACGGCGACCGTCTCCTCGAAGAGCCGGAGGAGGCCGTCGTCGTCGGCCAGGACCACCGCGTCATCGCCCGGTATCCCACGTGTATCGATGAGGTGTCTGGCCTTCTCGGCCCGCGCCGGGTCGAGCCGCGCGAGGCGCTCCTCGAAGGGCGCGCGCTCGCGCCGAGGCTCCGGCGGCGGCGCCTTCGCGGCCGGGCCCTCGGGCGCGGGCCCAGGGGCCCGAGCGGGCTTCTCGGCCGAGAGCCTCGACCACGAGTCCTTGAGCGCCACCGTGCGGTTGAAGACGGGCGCGCCGGGCGCGGAGTCGACGGGGTCCACGAAGAAGAACCCCTGGCGCTCGAACTGGACGTGGCTCCCCTTCTCGACCGTGGACAGGCTCGGTTCCACCTGACACCCGCTCAGGACAACCAGCGAACCAGGATTCAAGTTCTCCAGGAAATCCTTTCCCTCGTCGACCGCGTCGGGCCGCTCGGCCGCGAAGAGCCGGTCGTAGAGCCGGACGGCGGCGGTGAGCGCGTGGGCGGCCGAGACCCAGTGCAACGTTCCCTTCGGCTTGCGGCCGTCGGGCGCCTCACCGCTCTTCGTGGGGCGATCGTACGTGCAGCGGAGCTCGACGACCTCTCCTGTCGCCTCGTCTCTCACCACGTCGCGACAGGTGATGAACCCGGCGTAGCGGAGCCGCACCTGCTGCCCGGGCGCGAGCCGGAACCACTTCTTGGGGGGGTCCTCGAGGAAGTCGTCGCGCTCGATGTAGAGCACCCGGGACAGGGGGACCTTGCGGGAGCCTTCCCTCGGCACGTCCTCGGGCCAGTAGGGCGCGTCGATCTCCTCGACCTGCCCCTCGGGGTAGTTCTCGAGGACGACCCGGAGGGGGCGCAGCACCGCCATGACGCGCGGGGCGCGGAGGTTCAGGTCGTCTCGGACGCACGACTCGAACTTGGCGATGTCCACCATGCTGTTCGTCTTCGCGACGCCGATCTCCTCGCAGAACGAGCGGATGGCCTCGGGCGTCACCCCGCGGCGCCGGAGGCCGGCGATGGTGGGCATGCGCGGGTCGTCCCAGCCCGTCACGAGCCCGCCCTTCACGAGCGCGAGCAGCTTTCGCTTGCTCATCACCGTGTAGCTCAGGTTGAGCCGAGCGAACTCGTACTGGCGAGGGCGGGACGGGACGTCGAGGTGCTCGATGATCCAGTCGTACAGCTCCCGGTTGTTCTCGAACTCCAGCGTGCAGATCGAGTGGGTGATCCCCTCGATCGCGTCGGAGAGGCTGTGAGCGAAGTCGTAGAGCGGGTAGACGCACCACGCGTCGCCCGTCCGGTAGTGGCGCGCGCGCTTGATGCGGTAGATCGGCGGATCGCGCATCTTCATGTTGGGAGCGGCCATGTCGATCTTGGCCCTGAGCACGTGCGCGCCCTCCGGGAACTCCCCTGCTCTCATCCGGGCGAAGAGATCCAGGCTCTCCGCGACCGACCTGTTCCTGTAGGGGCTCTCCCGACCGGGCTCCGTGACGGTGCCGCGGAGCTCGCGGGTCTCTGCCTCGCTCAGGCTGCACACGTAGGCGCTGCCCTTCTGGATGAGCTCCACCGCGAAGGCGTAAAGCCGCTCGAAGTAGTCCGACGCGAAGAAGAGCTTGTCGCCCCAGTCGCCGCCGAGCCAGCGCACGTCCCGCAGGATCGACTCCACGTACTCCATGTCCTCGGCGGCCGGGTTCGTGTCGTCGAAGCGCATGTGACACGCGCCCCCGAAGTCCGCCGCCAGCCCGAAATTGAGCAGGATCGACTTCGCATGTCCGATGTGCAGGTAGCCGTTCGGCTCGGGCGGGAACCGGGTCACGACCCGCGTGTGCCTGCCGGCGGCGAGGTCCTCGGCGATGATGTTGCGGATGAAGTTGGACGCGGCGACGCTGCTGTCAGCGTCGCTCGCTCTGGGGCTCTGCGTTGTCACAGCTCTTTTCACCTCGGCTCGGGCGGCGCCGCCCGCGCCGAGCCTACTCAAACGGCACCCGCCGGGCCACCGCGGAGACGGCGTCCGCCCGGCGCGGAGCCCGCAAGGACGGGCGCTTCGCGAGGATTCGCGAGGAGAGGAGGGAGAGGCGCGGCCGGGGCCCGCGGGCAGACGGGGCAGAGACGCGGCGCGGACGGGGCCGGCGGGCTACCCGGGGCGGCGGCGGCCGGGCGCCGCGCGGGCGCGCCGCGGCGGGCAGGCGCGGCGGACGGCGCACGCCCGCGCGGGCGCTCAGAACTGGGCGGCCTCGGTGGACTCGTGCAGGGCCAGCGTGGACGCAGCGCCGCCCGAGATCACCTGGGCGACCTCGTCGAAGTAGCCCGTCCCGACCTCGCGCTGGTGGCGGGTCGCGCTGTAGCCGAACTGCTCGCCGGCGAACTCGGCCTGCTGGAGCTCGGAGTACGCCGCCATCCCCCGGCGCTGGTACTGGCGGGCGAGCTCGAACATGCTGTGATTCAGCGAGTGGAACCCGGCGAGGGTCACGAACTGGAACTTGTACCCCATCGCGCCGAGCTCGCGCTGGAACCGGGCGATCGTCGCGTCGTCGAGGTGCTTCTTCCAGTTGAACGAAGGCGAGCAGTTGTAGGCGAGCAGCTTGCCCGGGAACTGCTTGTGGATCCCCTCCGCGAAGCGCTTCGCCTGATCGAGGTCCGGCGTCGACGTCTCGCACCAGACGAGGTCCGCGTAGGGCGCGTACGCGAGCCCGCGCGCGATGGCCGCCTCGAGGCCGCCCTTCAGCACGAAGAAGCCCTCGGGCGTGCGCTCCCCCGTGACGAACGGCTTGTCGCGCGGGTCGACGTCGGACGTGATCAGCTTGGCGCTGTCGGCGTCGGTGCGGGCCACGAGGACGGTCGGTACGCCCATGACGTCGCTGGCGAGGCGGGCCGCGATCAGGGTGCGGATGAACTGGCTGGTCGGGACGAGGACCTTGCCGCCCATGTGCCCGCACTTCTTCTCGGAGGCGAGCTGGTCCTCGAAGTGAACGCCCGAGGCGCCCGCCTCGATCATGGCCTTCATCAGCTCGAACGCGTTGAGCGGCCCGCCGAAGCCCGCCTCCGCGTCGGCCATGATGGGCGCGAGCCAGTAGCGCCCCGCCTTGCCCTCGGCGTTCTCGATCTGGTCGGCGCGGAGGAGCGCCTGGTTGATGCGGCGCACGAGCGTCGGGACGCTGTTCGCCGGGTACAGGCTCTGGTCGGGGTACATGGTCCCGGCCTCGTTGTTGTCGGCCGCCACCTGCCACCCGCTCAGGTAGATGGCCTTGAGCCCGGCCCGGACCTGCTGCATCGCCTGGTTGCCGGTGAGGGCGCCGAGCGCCGCCACGTAAGGCTCGGAGTGCATCAGGTTCCAGAGCCGCTTGGCGCCGAGGGTCGCGAGCGTGTAGTCGATACGAACGGTGCCGCGGAGGCGCGCGACGTCCGCCTCGGAGTACGGGCGGACGACGCCGCTCCACCGGCCCGGGACGGTGTCGCTCGGCGGCGCGTGCAGGGAGTCGGCGGAGATCGGCGTGTTCAGCGGGAAAGCAGCGGACATGACTGGGCTCCTAGTGCGTTGGGGTTTGGGGCGGCAGCGGCCGCTGTGTCGACGTCAAACGAAGCGCGCCGGGCGTCACGAGCGCCGCTCTCCGGCGGTGGAGATCAAGAGCTCGTAAGCAGGCAGCGTGAGGAACTCCTCGAAGGTCTCTCCGATCGACAGCCGCTCGAACAGCGCGCGCGCCTCGGCGAAGCGGCCGCCGTCGAAGCGCGCCGGGCCGAGCGCGCCGCGGAGCGCGGCCATCTCGCCGTCCACCGCCGCGCGGAAGCGCTCCACGGTGAGCGGCAGGCCGTCGTCGAGCGTCGCCCCGTGGCGGATCCATTGCCAGACCTGCGTGCGGGAGATCTCCGCGGTGGCCGCGTCCTCCATCAGGTTGTAGAGCGGGACGCAGCCGAGGCCGCTGATCCACGCCTCGAGGTACTGGACGCCGACCCGGATGTTGTGGCGCAGGCCCGCCTCGGTGCGCGCGCCCTCCGGGACGCGCAGCAGGTCGGCCGCCGAGACGCGGACGTCCTCGCGCTTGCGCTCGATCTGGTTCGCGGCCGGCATGTGCGCGTCGAACACCTCGCGCGCGAGCGGCACGAGCCCCGGGTGCGCGACCCAGGTGCCGTCGTGTCCGTCCTTCACCTCGCGCAGCTTGTCGGCGCGCACCTTGTCGAGCGCCGCGCGGTTCGCCTCCGGGTCGCTCTTGATCGGGATCTGCGCCGCCATGCCGCCCATCGCGTGCACGCCGCGGCGGTGGCACGTCTTCACGAGCAGCTGCGTGTACGAGCGCAGGAAATGCTGCTCCATCGTCACCTGCGAGCGGTCCGGCATCACGCAGGCGGGGTCGTTCCGGAGCTTCTTGATGAAGCTGAAGATGTAGTCCCAGCGACCGCAGTTGAGGCCGGCCGAGTGCTGCCGCAGCTCGTGGAGGATCTCGTCCATCTCGAACGCCGCGGGCAGCGTCTCGATGAGGACCGTGGCCTTGATGGTGCCGATGGGGAGGCCCAGCGCCTCTTGCGCGAACACGAAGACGTCGTTCCAGAGGCGCGCCTCCAGGTGACTCTCCATCTTCGGCAGATAGAAGTAAGGCCCGGTACCGCGGCGGACGAGCTCACGCGCGTTGTGGAAGAAATAGAGTCCGAAATCGAAGAGCCCGCCCGGCAGCGGCTTGCCGTCCAGCTCGACGTGCTTCTCCGGGAGGTGCCAGCCGCGCGGGCGCACGAGCAGCGTCGCCAGCCTGTCTCCGAGGGCGTAACGCTTGCCGGTCGCCGGGTCGTCGTAACGGAGCTCGCGCCGCGCCGCGAGCCTCAGCGCCGCTTGCCCCTCGATGAGGTTCTTCCACGTGGGCGACGTGGCGTCCTCGAAATCGGCCATGAACACGCTCGCGCCCGAGTTCAGCGCGTTGATGATCATCTTGGGATCGACCGGACCCGTGATCTCCACGCGCCGGTCGAGGAGGTCGTCGGGCAGCGGCGCCACCGCCCAGTCGCCCTCGCGCACATCCCGCGTCTCGGGGAGAAAATCGAACCGCTCGCCCGCGTCCAGCCGCTCTTGCACGGCGCGCCGCCGGGCGAGCAGGGCGGGTACCCGGTCAGCGAACTTGCGCCCAAGACCGGAGAGGAAGCGAAGGGCCTCTGGCGTGAGGACGGACTCGTCGCCCCCGACCCGAGGAGCGAGCAAGCGGACGCTTGCGGTCTCATGATTCTGGCTCATCCACATCTCCTGCAACGCTGCGCGTCGTTACAAGCAACCTATGTTTGTCGACGAGGTTTCAGCGTCAACTTCGCTCTGAAATGCAGGCGGATAACGATGTAGACGAAAGGGCTTTACAGCTTGTTAACGTGTAAACTATTGTAAATTTCCACCAGGCGAGCTGCGCCTACATTTCATCCAGGTTGTCCTGGTCACGTCGGGAGGGTCCTCATGGCCGATGCACCTCTTCTTGGAGCCAAGGTCCGCGCGCTCCGGCGTCGCGAGCACATGACGCAGGTCGATCTGGCGGAGCGCCTCGGTGTCTCGGCGAGCTATCTGAACTTGATAGAGAACAACCGGCGTCCGCTGACTGCGCCGCTGCTCATCCGGCTCGCCCAGATATTCCAGCTCGACCTCCAGAACTTCGCGTCGGAAGAGGACGTCCGGCTCACGGCCGATCTCCACGAGGTGTTCGGCGACCCTATCTTCGAGAGCCACGGGCTGACGAACGCGGATCTGCGCGAGCTCGTCGCGGCGTCCCCGAACGTCGCGCGCGCGGTGCTCACGCTCTACCGGACCTACGCGACGACGCGCGAATCGCTGGATACGCTGGGAGAGCGGCTGGCGGGGGACGGGTTCGTCGCGGTCGACAACTCGCGTCTGCCGTCCGAGGAGGTCAGCGATCTCATCCAGCGCCGGATGAACCATTTCGCGGAGCTCGAGGAAGGCGCCGAGGCGCTCTGGCGCGAGGCGGAGCTCGACGCGGACGACGTCTACCGCGGCCTCGTCCGGTACCTCCACGCGACGCGCGGCATCGAGGTGCGCATCGTCCGGGTCGCGGACGAGCGCCAGGCGATGCGGCGGTACGACCCCGACAGGCGCGTGCTGAGCATCTCCGAGGTGCTGCCGCCCCGGAGCCGCAGGTTCCAGCTCGCGCACCAGCTCGGCCTCTTGACCCAATCGACGGCCATCGACCGCATCCTGCGCGACGAGAACCTCACGACCCCGGAGTCCCGCGCGCTCGCCCGCGTCGCGCTGGCCAACTACTTCGCCGCCGCGATCCTCATGCCGTACCAGCCGTTCCTGGAGGCGGCGCGCGCCGAGCGCTACGACATCGAGCTCCTCGCGCACCGGTTCGGCACGAGCTTCGAGCAGGTGTGCCACCGGCTGACGACGCTCCGCCGGCCGGGCGCCGAGGGGGTGCCCATGCACATGGTCCGCATCGACATCGCGGGCAACATCTCGAAGCGCTTCAGCGGCTCCGGCATACGGTTCGCGCGGTTCAGCGGCGCGTGTCCCCGCTGGAACGTCCACGCCGCCCTGATGACGCCCGGCATGATCCGGATCCAGCTCTCGCAGATGCCCGACGGCGCCGTCTACTTCTGCATCGCGCGCACCGTGCGCAGCGACCGCGGCGGCTACCACGTCCCCCACACGGTGCAGTCGATCGGCATGGGCTGCGACGTCCGCTATGCCCGCGAGCTCGTCTATGCCGACGGGATCGACCTGGACAACATCGGCGCGGCCGTGCCCGTCGGCGTCACGTGCCGGACCTGCGAGCGCCTCGACTGCGCCCAGCGCGCGCTGCCGGCGCTGCAGCACCCGCTCCGCCTCGACGAGAACCGGCGGGGCGTCTCGTTCTACGCGTCGGTCGACAAGTGAGGCGAGCCCGCGGCCGCCCTGCGCCGCGCGCCGGGGCGGCCAGCGCGGCGCGGGATCGCCGGCGGCCCGCTCAGCTGGGCCGCCCGAGCAGCTCGTTGAGCGTGGCCACGAGCCGGGCCACGTCGATGGGCTTGACCATGTGCGCGTGAGCGCCGGCCGCCCGGCTCTTCTCACGATCGTCGTCCCCGCCGAATCCGCTCACCACGATCACCGCCCGTGGCCTGTCCGCGAGCGACGCGACAAGCTCGACGCCGCTGCCGTCGGGGAGCGACACGTCCGTCACCAGGGCGTCGACCGCGCTCCCGGCGAGCATCGAGCGCCCTTCCTCGCACGAGCGCGCAACGAGCACGCGGAAGCCGCGGCGGCGGAGCGCCATGCTGAGCAGCGCCGCCGTGTCGTCGTCGTCGTCGAGCACCAGCACCTGCGGCAGCTCCGCGCTCATCAGGTCCCCGCCTTGCGTTCGGCCGCGTTCAGCGGCCACTCCAGGGTGATCTGCGTCTCCGCGCCGACGCGGTCGGCCCGCGCCTCGCCGCCGTGCGCCTTGAGCACGCCGTCGATCACCCGGACGGGCAGCCCGCCGTCGGCGAGCGGATCCGCGTCCGGCGCGAGCGCCGCCTCGAAGAGCTTCTCCACCGAGGCCGCGCTCGAGTCGCTCGTCAGCACCACCCGCGCGCGATCCCCATGGGCCGCGAGCGCCACGACGACCCGCGCGCGGGCGACGTTCAGGGCGAGCATGAGCGCGTCCGAGAGCGCCGCGGTCATCGACGCGGCGTGCGCGAAGCCGCGCACGGGGGCGAGGTCGAGCGCCACCGTGACGTCGCGCCGCCCGTAGACGAACGACGCCTCCGCGACGGCCTTCTGGACGAGCGCCTCGAGGTCGAGCGGCTGCGCCGGGGCGTCGAGCTGCCGCGACAGCTCGGACGCGGCGGTGTAGCGGTCGGCGAGGCGCAGCAGGCGGCGCACGCCCCGCCGCGCCATGGTGAAGTACGCCGCGTTCTGGGCGGTGGCCTCGCCCCCGAGGACGCTCTCCAGCTCGTTGAGCGCCGTGGCCACCACCCCGGCGGGCCCGCGCACGTCGTGCCCCGCGCGCGCGAACAGCCTGTAAATCGAGTCGGACAGCCCCTTTTCGCTCATTCGTTACGCCTCGCCTCGCGCGCCGCCTCAGCTCAACGAGGAGCTCGCCGAGCCCGGCGGAGAGGCCGCCTTGTCTGGGCCCTCGTCCCCGCCCGAGCCGTCCTGCTCCCCGTAGCGCTCCAGCTTGCGGTAGAGCGTCCGCCGGTCGAACCCGAGCATCTGGGCGGCGCGCGACTTGTTGCCGCCGACGAGCGCGAGCACGCGCTTGATGTAGCGCTTCTCGAGCTCGTCCATCGTCATGATCTCCGCCGGCTCATCGACGGCGACGACGAAGCGGTCGGGCCGGTAGGCCTGGACCTTCTCCGGCAGGTCCTCGACCGTGATCTGCTCGAAGCGCGCCAGCGCCACGGCGCGCTCGATGCTGTTCTCGAGCTCGCGCACGTTGCCCGGCCAGTTGTACGCCGTGAGCTTCTCCGCGGCCGCGGTCGAGAGCGAGAGCACGCCCTTGCTGCTGCGGGACGAGAACTTCTCGAGGAAGTGCATCGCGAGGTGGAGCACGTCGGTGCCGCGCTCGCGCAGGGGCGGCAGGTCGATCTTCACGACGTTGACCCGGTAGTAGAGGTCCTCGCGGAACCGCTTCTCGTACACCTCGGTCTCGAGGTCGCGGTTCGTCGCCGTCACGATGCGGGCGTCGAAGGGGATCTCGGCGTTCGAGCCCACTGGCCGCACCTTCCGCTCCTGCAGCGCGCGGAGCAGCTTCGGCTGGACCTCGAGCGGCATCTCGCCGATCTCGTCGAGGAAGATGGTGCCGCCGCTGGCCTCCAGGAACAGGCCGGTGCGCTGGGTCTTGGCGTCGGTGAAGGCGCCGCGCGCGTGGCCGAAGAGCTCGCTCTCGAGGAGCGCCTGGGGCACCGCGGCGCAGTTGACCGCCACGAAGGGGCCGGACCGGCCGCTGGCCTCGTGGATCGCCCGCGCGATGAGCTCCTTGCCGGTGCCCGTCTCGCCGTGCACGAGGACGGAGGCGTCGCTCCGCGCGACGCGCCCGATCAGATCGTAGACGCGCTTCATCGCAGGGCTGCGCCCGACGAGGCCCTTGGTCTGCTGGACGTCGTGGGCCGCCTCGCGCAGGCGCTTCACCTCCGAGCGGAGGCGCCGGTGCTGGACGGCGCGCGAGACCGTCAGGCCGAGGAGGTTCGCGTCGAGCGGCTTCGTGACGAAGTCGAACGCCCCGGCGCGCATGGAGGAAATGGCGGTCTCCATGCTCCCGAGCGCCGTCATGACGATGACGAGCATGTCGGGGCGCGCGCCGAGGATGCGCTCACAGAGCTCCAGCCCGCTCATCTCGCTCATGCCGACGTCGGTCAACACGACGTCGAAATCGTCCTCGCTCACCAGCTCGAGCGCGCTCTTGGCCGAGGTGCGCGCCGCGACGGAGAACTCCTGCCTCTTGAGGAGGGCTTCGACCAGATCACACGTCGCTTCGTCGTCATCGACGACGAGTATCCTGCCGCTCATCGCGTGTCCTTCCCCGGCAGCTCTCTTCTAAAGGTCGACCGCTGCCTGCACTTGCAGGGAACGTGCCACGGAGAGTTCGCGCCATCAAGCCCAGTCCGCTCCTCGCGGACGTCCTTCGAACGTGACGTTTCGCCACAGGTGCGCGTTCTTGCCCCATCCTGGATGGCACCGGCCGCGCGCAGCGCCCGGGCGGCCCGCCGCCGACAGGGGCCAGCGAGCGCCGCTGCGCCCGAGGCGCCACGGCCGGCAGGGGGCTCACCGACCCCTCGGTCCTCCACGGATCGGCACGGGCCGGCAGCGCGCCTCTTCGTGGCGCGTGTCGCGCGCCTCCGACGGGCCACGCGGGCGAGGCGCCGCTACCGAGGCGTCGCCGCGGTCCCCCGCGGACGCCGCGCCTCTCTCGATTCGGACGGCGCCGCCTGCCGGCAACAGCCGAGTTCGCCCGAGCTCCGAAGCCCTGGTGAGAGGCGAAATTCCACATCGATATTCCCTGTCCGGCGTCCAGCGTCTCTTCGCATCCGGAATAAACCTAATCGGCACGGTGATTGCTTGAGTGCGCCTCATGCAAAAGAGGGGGTGTGAGGGGGGCTCGCGCGCTCACGGGCCTTGCCGCTGACGCTGCGCGCGCTGCGCGACGGCGCCATGTCGCCCCGCTGAAGGCTCGGCGCACCGCCGCGGGCCCTCGGCTGACGCCGCTGCGTGCGCTGGTCGCGAGCGAGCACGACGAGCTCCTTTCCACCCGATGAACGGCGGCCCATCCACCTCGATGAACAACAACCTGACGTCCGGTCCTCGAGAGGAGAATGCATGAAGGCGACACAGCTCTTGAAGGGGCAACACCGCGAAGCCGAGAGGCTGTTCGATCTGGCCCTCTCGACCACAGGCGATGTCCGGGGAGCGACGGACCAGCTGACCAAGCACCTCCTCGCCCACATGCTCGCCGAGCAGGTGGTCCTCTTCCCGGAGCTGCTCGCCATCGAGCCGGACCTCATCGGCGGAGCCTGCGAGGAGCACACGGTCACGCGGTTCGAGATCCGCCGCGTCGTCGGCACGGCGCCCGAGGACCCGAGCTTCAAGGCCAGGCTCGCCACCCTGAGGGAGCTCGTCACGCACCACGCCGAGGAGGAGGAGCGTGACCTCTTGCCAAGGATCGAGGCGGAGCTGACCGAGGACACGAACGAGCGCCTCGGCCGGCAGATGCTGGAGCTCTTCGAGGCGCTCATCGCCCACTCCCGCCGCCCCCACGCGTCGAGCCACGCCCCGCTCCGCACGGCGAGGGCGGCCTGACGGCCGGCGCCCTCCTCCGGCGGGTGGCGGTGGATCAGGAGCCGGTCGCGGGCGCGTCGCCGGGGCCGGTCGGGCCGCCGTGCGCGGGTCCGTATCCATGGGACTCGCCGTAGCCGAGATCCTCGGGGACCATGGGGTCCGCCGGGCTCGACGGGGCGGTCGAGGCGGGGCTCCGCGCGTCGTTCGTGACGAGCTCGTAAATGCCGCGCTCGAGCTCCACCTCGTCGAGGGCCGAGCCGCAGGCCCGGCAGGGCGTGGCCGCCGTCGACACGAAGACGTACCGGCGGCCACAGGCTTTGCATCGGAGCTCGCGGATCATCGCTGCTCACCCGGTTCAGTTGGGTTGACCTCGCCGCGCCGCTTCCTCGGCTTCGCGTAGCTCGTCGCCCTCGGGTCCATCGAGCGCACGGGCGGCCTCCTCGGCGTGCTCCTTGATCTTGCCGGCCTTCACCGACTTCTCCACACCTTCCCGGTAACGCCGATCGGCCGTGCGGTTGCCCTCTCCCTCGATGTCCGCCGGCGGGGTCTGTTGAGTGGCCTTCTGATTCGCCATCATGTCCTCCTCGTGTCGAGCTTTGCTGGGCCCAGGCGAGCTTGCATCAAACGCGCCGCTTCACCGCCTGGATCGCGCGATCCAGCTCTTCCACGCGCTGGTAGACGCCTTGCTTCACCCGGTCGAGGGTCTCGCCGCTCGCCGCGTCGAGGTCGCGCAGGCTCCTGCGGACCGCCTCCGACTTGTCCTCCACGTCCTTCATCAGCCTGCCGACCTCGTCCTTGGGCAGCTTCTTCTCGGCCTTCTCGCGGAGCTCGACGGCATCCTTCTCGAGGTCCTCGATCCTGCGCGACGTGGACGCGCGCACGTCCGCGCGCGCCTTCGCCAGCTCCGCCTCGGCCTCTGCGGTCTTCTCCTGGGCCTCGGCGGCGGCGTTGTTGAGCTTCTCCGCGGCCTCGCGGAGCGCGTCGTCGGTGGCCCGCTCGGCCTTCTGGTCGATCTCGGCGACCTTCTTGTCGAGCTCGGTGGCGACCTCCGCCGCCTTCTGCTGCGCCTCGCGCTGCGCGCGCTCGGCCTTGGTTTGCGCGTCCGCCGTGGGAGACTCGCAGCCCACAACGGCGCTCATGACGATGGCGATAGGCAGGAATGTTCGGACGGTCAACATGATGATCTCCTCTGGTCTGCGGTCGACGCGCGACCTTGCGTCCGGGCGAGCGCCCGGCGCGACACGGACGCCCTATCGACGCCGCCCGGGACGGGCCTCATGGCGCGATAGATGGGTCGATCCGCGGGCATTGCGACAGACGTGCCATGCGGAAGCATGGATACCGCTCGGCCTGGCGAGGCATGTCGCCCCGATCGTGGCCTCCGAGCACGTGCGATCCGCATGGCGTCAAGTCGGGGCGCGTCGGCCGAGCGCGAGGGAGACGACCGCCAGGACGAGGAAGATGACGAAGAGCAACTTCGCCACCGAAGCGGCGCTCGCCGCGAGGCCGCCGAAGCCGAGGATTGCAGCGATGATCGCCACGACGAAGAACGCGACACTCCAACTGAGCATGATAACCTCCTCATTGGGTGAATGACTGGGTGAATCACTGGGTGGATGAATGTTCCAGCGCTTCGATGCTGCGTTGTTGCAGCGATTGCAGCGGTTACGTCGTTGCGTCGTTGCGTCGTTGCAGCCGACGTGCCGCGACATCGCGAGTTCCCCGGATCCGCGGAGCGCCCGGGCGCCCCGGCGGCTCGCTGCAGATGCCGCCGCACGACACGGGCGGGCGGGGTAGCTGCGGCAAATTGCCTCACTCGTGACGTCGCGCACCGCGCATCATCTCGTTCATCGGCTGGCCGATCTCGGCACAACGCTTGCTCACGCCTGGGCTTGTGCTGGCGAGGTGGAAGTCAGGCTCAGCTCAAGGCCGGTGTCGGGATCGACGCCGACGGAGAGCCGGCCGCGGCTGTCTCAGGAGGGTGACGGCCGGCCGTCCGAGGCCGGATGAGCCGCACTGGCGGCAGTGCGCCTTGTGGCGGTCGGTCAGCTCTCCGAAGATACAGTGCTCGCCGATGCCACCCGCGCCGCCGATCGCCCACCGTCGCTCGCTGCTCGCTGCCCAGTCCCCCTGACGGCGACGTCTGCCGAGGTCGGGCTCCCGACGCGAACGCTCCGATATGACGATCCCGCTCTCCACGCTCATCAGGACCCGCCGCGAGGCCATCATCGAGCGGTTCGTGGGCGAGCTGCGCAAGCGAAGCGCCGCGGTGCGCAACATGCCGAAGCCGCTCATCATCAACTCGCTGCCGAGCTTCCTCGACGAGGTGGCCGCCAGCATGGAGCAACGCGCATCGACGGCCGGCAGCAAGGAGGCCGCGCGCGAGCACGGCGAGATGCGCTGGGAGCACGGGCTCGACCTGGGCGTGATGGTCCGCGAGTACGGCGTCCTCCGGCAATCCATCCTCCGCGAGCTGGAGGAGACGGGGGGCACGCCGGATCTGCGGGAGATCGAGGCGCTCTGCGAGCGCGTGGACGCGGGCATCGCCCAGGCGGTAACCGAGCACACCCGACTCCAGCTGGAGGCGATCGAGACCGAGCGCAGGCGCACCGAGATCGAGCGAGGGAGGAGCGGCTCGCTGCTCTCGCAGGCGCCCGCGCCGATCTGCTTCCTCAAGGGCGAGGCGCTCGTGTTCGAGCTCGCGAACCCGCTCTTCTGCCGCATGGTCGGCCGCGACGATCTCCTCGGCAAGCCGCTCGTCGAGGCGGTCCCGGAGCTGCGCGGGCAGCCGCTGCACGGGCAGCTCGAGGCCGTCCTGACGAGCGGCGAGCCGAGCGTGGCGAGCGAGATCCCGGTGCGGATCACGCGCTGGACCGGCGAGACGGTCGAGCGGCTGTACAACGTCCTGTGCAAGCCGGTGCGCGACGTGGGCGGCGCCGTGGAGGGCGTCATGCTGACGGCGTTCGACGTGACCGAGCAGATCGGCGCGCGCCGGAAGGCGGAGCGGCTCGCGCTCGAGCTCCAGCAGAGCGTGGCCCAGCGCCTGCGCGCGGAGCAGGCGCTCCGCGTGAACGAGGAGCGCTTCCGCAAGGCGCTCCGGGGGTCGCCGGTCATGGTGTTCACCCAGGACCGGGACCTGCGCTACACGTGGATGCACAACTCGTTCGGCAAGTCCGAGCGCGAGGTGCTCGGGAAGACCGACGGGGAGGTGCTGGAGGACCCGGAGGCCGCGAGGTCGCTCGATCGGACGAAGCGCGACGTGCTCGCCAGCGGCGTCGGCCAGCGGCGCGAGATCGCGGTGCGCGCCGGCGGGCGCACCCAGCACATCGACGTCTCGATCGAGCCGCTGGCCGATGACACGGGCGAGATCATCGGCATCACCTGCACGGCGACGGACATCACGGAGCGGAAGTCGATCGAGCAGGCGCTGCGGGCGAGCGAGGCGAGGTTCCGCACCGTGCAGGAGGCGTCGCCCGACGGGTTCATGATGCTGCGCAGCGTGCGCGACGCGTCCGGGGCGATCTCCGACTTCGAGTGGGTCTACGTGAACCCGGCCACGGGGCCGATCGTCGGGGGCCGGGGCAAGGATCTGGAGGGCAAGCGGCTCTTGATCGAGGTCCCTGGCAGCGCGCTCGCGAGCGCGTTCGACGCGTACGCGCGCGTCGTGGAGACCGGGGAGCCCGCGCGGGTCGAGCTCTTCTGCGCGCACGAGGGCGCTCCGCGGACGTTCCGCGCCATCGCCGTGGCGCTGGGCGACGGCGTCGGCCTCTCGTTCCACGACATCACGGAGGAGAAGCGCACCGACGCCGAGCGCGCCCAGCTCCTCCAGCAGGAGCAGCGCGCGCGCCAGCACGCCGAGCAGCTGAACCGGCTCAAGGACGAGTTCCTCGCGACGGTGTCGCACGAGCTCAGGACGCCGCTCCAGTCGATCCTGGGCTGGGCGCGGATCCTCCGGACGGGCGAGGTGGACGCCGAGTCGCTCGAGCGGGGGCTCGCCACGATCGAGCGCAACGCGAAGGCGCAGTCGCAGCTCATCGAGGACGTCCTCGACGCCTCGACGATCCTCGCGGGGAAGCTGCAGCTCCGGACCGATCCGGTCGACGTGCGGCAGGTGCTCGCCACGGCGCTCGACCTGGTGCGCCCGGCGGCGCTGGCGAAGGGCGTCGCGGTCGACACCTCCGTCGCCGACGACGTGGGCATCTTCCTCGGCGACGCGGAGAGGCTCCAGCAGGTCGTCTGGAACCTGCTCACGAACGCGGTGAAGTTCACGCCGTCCGGGGGCCGGGTGCGGGCCCTCGCCCGGCGCGTCGAGGCGACGCTCGAGGTCGAGGTCGAGGACAACGGCGAGGGCATCCCGAAGAGCTTCCTGCCCTTCCTGTTCGAGCGGTTCCGGCAGGCGGACGGGGGGATGACCCGGGCCCACGGCGGGCTCGGGCTCGGCCTCGCCATCGTGCGTCACCTGGCGGAGGCGCAGGGCGGCAGCGTGCACGCCGAGAGCGACGGAGAGGGCAAGGGCGCGCGCTTCCGGGTCCGGCTGCCGATCCGCGCCGATGCGCCCGCGGCGCCGCCGTCCCCGCAGCGCCGGGGCGGCGAGGCGCCGGGGGGCGCCGCGCGGCGCGTGCTCGAGGGCATCCGGGTCCTCGTGGTCGACGACGAGACCGACGCCCGCGAACTGCTCGGCATCATCTTCGTGCGCGCCGGGGCGACCGTGAGCGAAGCGGCCTCAGCTGGCGCGGCGCTCGAGGCCCTCCACATGGGCGAGTTCGACGTGCTCGTGAGCGACATCGGCATGCCGGGTGAGGACGGTTACGCGATGATGCGGCGGCTGCGCGCCCTGGGGACCGACGTCCCCGCGAGCGGCATACCGGCGCTCGCGCTCACCGCATACACGCGCATGGAGGACCGCCGCCAGGCGATCGCCGCGGGCTTCCAGATGCACCTGGCCAAGCCCATCGAGCCGAACAGCCTGGTGACCGCCGTCGCGCACCTCGTCGGCCGCGCGGGCAAGCCTGGTAGCTGGCCGTAGCGCCGTAGCCCCTGCGCGCGGCCTGCGGTTGATGCTATCAACGAGCCTCCGCTTTGCCCCTCCACGAGGACGAGGATGGACGGTAAATTCCTGAATATTATCCTGGTCGAGGACGACACCGTCGACGTGATGAACGTCCGGAGGGCGTTCGAGAGGGGCAAGATCACGAACCCGCTCTGGGTGGCGGGCGACGGCGTGGAGGGGCTCGATCTGCTGCGCGGCAACCAGGTGCCCAGGGATCGGCGCCTCGTCCTGCTCGACCTGAACATGCCCAGGATGAACGGCATCGAGTTCCTCCGCGAGCTCCGGGCCGACGTCTCGCTGCGGGCGACGCCCGTCGTCGTGCTGACGACCTCGAACGACGATCGGGACAAGGTGGACGCGTACGATCTGAACGTCGCCGGCTACCTGCTCAAGCCCGTGACGTTCCTGAGCTTCGTCGAGCTCATGACGGCGCTGAACCGGTACTGGACGCTCGTGGAGATGCCTTGAGCCCGAGGTCGGTGCGCCTCCTCGTCGTCGACGACGACACGGTCGATCGGATCGCGATCTTGCGTGCGCTGCGGAGCGGCCGCGTCGACGCCGAGATCAGGGAGGCCGATTCCGTCGATTCGGCGCTCGCGGTGCTGTACGAGCAGCAGGTCGACTGCGTGCTGCTCGACTATTACCTCCCCGGGGGCGACGGGCTCGCGGTGATCGAGGCGGCGCGCAAGGCGAAGCTCACGGCGCCGTTCATCATGCTGACCGGGCAGGGCGACGAGTCGCTCGCGGTCGATCTGATGAAGCGGGGCGCGGCGGACTACGTGCCGAAGAACCTGCTGACGCCCGAGCGGCTGGTGCAGAGCCTGCGCCACGTCCTGCGGCTGAGCGAGGTGGAGCGCCGCGAGGAGGAGGCGCGCAGGGCGCTCGCCCGCCACGCGAGCCAGCTCGCGCAGCTCACCGAGGCGACGCTGCGCATCCACCGGTCGCTCTCGCTGAACGAGCTGATCCAGCGCACCACCGACGAGGCGCGCGCGCTGCTCGACGCGGGCGTCGCGGCCTCGCGGCTGGCGGCGCGGGGCGTGGAGGAGCGGCCTTTGACGGGCATCTCGCTGTCCGAGGAGTACGCCGCGCGGGAGGACCGGGACGGCATCCGCGAGGTCGCGTTCGGCCTGATCGAGCGCAGGAGCACCAGCGTCCGGCTGACGGGCGACGAGATCGCGAGCGATCCGACGTGCGCCGACGTGCTCTCGCGCGCGCCGGCGGAGCTCCACCCGCGCTCGCTCCTCGCGGCGCCGCTGCGCGGCCGGGACGGCCAGTGCATCGGGAGCATCCAGCTGCTCGATCGGCGCGACGGCCCCTTCGTGGAGAGCGACGAGGTGCTGCTCACCCAGCTCGCGCAGTCGGCGTCCGTCGCCCTGGAGAACGCGCGGCTCTACAACGAGGCGCAGGCCGCGACGCGCGCCCGGGACGACCTCCTGGCGATCGTGTCGCACGATCTCCGGAACCCGCTCAACACGATCGCGATCACGGCGTCGCTGCTGCGGAGCGATCTGCTCCAGCGGGAGGACGGCGACGACGACGACGCCGTCCAGCTCGTCGACCGCATGGACCGCGGCATCCAGAGCATGACGCGGCTCATCGAGGATCTGCTCGACGCCTCGCGCATCGAGGCGGGGCGGCTCGTTGTGTCGCCGAGGGTGGAGCGGGGCGGGACGCTCGTCCGCGAGGCGATCGACGCCGCAGCGTCGCTCGCGGAGGCGAAGGGCTGCCGGGTGACGCAGGGGCCGCTCGACGCGGGCCTGGAGGTCCTCGCCGACCGGGATCGCGTGCTCCAGGTCTTCTCGAACCTGCTCGGCAACGCGCTGAAGTTCACGCCGCGGGGCGGCGTCGTGAGCGTGTCGCTCTGCCGGGTCGCCGACAGCGCGCGCTTCTCGGTGGCCGATACGGGCCCGGGCATCCCGCCCGAGCACCAGCCGCACCTCTTCGATCGCTACTGGAAGGCCTCGCAGGAGTCGCGCACCGGGGCGGGGCTGGGCCTCTACATCGCGCGCGGCATCGTCGAGGCGCACCACGGGACCATGGCGGTCGAGAGCGCCCCGGGCCAGGGGACGACGATCCACTTCTCGCTGCCCCTGGCGAGCTGATTCCCCCCACCCTGCCGGAACGATGGAACCGCCAAGGCGCCAAAAGACGCCAAGAGAAAAAACTCAATAATATTGGCGTCTTATGGCGCCTTGGCGGTTCCAAAGCTCCTCCTTCAGTCGACGGGCGGTGAGCTCCCTCGGCCGATCCCGGGGAGGAAGCGGCCGACCTTCGCGCAGTAGGCCGCGTAGGCGCCGCCGTGGGTGCGCAGGAGGTACGGCTCCTCGACGAGGCGGACCTGGAGCTCGATCGCGACGACCAGCGCGACGAGCGAGGCGAGCGCGGCCGCGTTCGGGAGGATCAGCAGCAGCCCGAGCGCGGCCAGCATCATGAAGCTGAAGACAGGGTTCCGCACCACCGCGAACGGGCCTCCGGTCACGAGGCCCGTGCGCTCCGCGTCGCTGACGCCGATGCGCCAGGACGCGCCCATCGCGCCCTGGGACCAGAGCGTGCCGAGCGTCCCCGCGATCGTCATGGCCGCGCCGAGGCCGACGAGGGGCGGGCCGGGATCGGCGAGGGGCCCGATCCAGGCCGCGAGCTCCGCGACGGGGGCCAGCGCTCCCAGGACGAGCGCGATCACGAAGAGCACGCCGCCGAGCCACGGCAGCGACCCGGGTGGCCCCGAGATGCCGCGGAAGCCCGCCGATCCTGTCGCGCGGAGCTGCCTGAGCGAGCGCCATCCGAACACGAGCGCAAGGTAGATCCCGTAGAGAACGAGGGCGAGCCAGGGTCGGTTCATGTCGAGCTCTCCTGTCGATGGGTCAGCCGGTAGAGGACCGGCAGGACGAGCAGCGTGAGCGTCGTGGACGAGAGGATCCCGCCGATGACGACCGTCGCGAGCGGGCGCTGCACCTCGGAGCCGGTGCCGGTGGCGAGCGCCATCGGGACGAAGCCGAGCGCCGCGACGAGCGCCGTCATGAGCACGGGGCGGAGCCGCGCGATCGAGCCGTGGAGCACGGCGTCGTCGAGCGCCTCGCCGCGCTGCCGCAGGTTCTCGATGAACGTCACCATCACGAGCCCGTTCAGCACGGCGACGCCCGAGAGCGCGATGAAGCCCACGGCCGCCGAGATCGAGAGCGGGAGCCCGCGGCCCCAGAGCGCGAGGACGCCGCCGGTGAGCGCGAGCGGGACGCCGGTGAAGATCAGCGCCGCGTTCCTGAGCGTCCCCACGGAGAGGAAGAGCAGGCCGAAGATCAGCCCGAGCGCCCCAGGGACCACCACGGCGAGGCGCCGCTGGGCGGCGAGCATGTTCTCGAACTGGCCGCCCCAGGACATCCAGTAGCCCGGCGGGAGCTTGATCTCGGCGTCGATCCGCGCCTCGGCGTCGGCGACGAAGCCGCCGAGGTCGCGCCCGCGCACGTTGCACTGGACGACGACGCGGCGCTTGCCGCTCTCCCGGCTGACCTGGTTCGGGCCCTCCTCCACGCCGATCTTCGCCACTGCGCCGAGCGGCACGAACGCCGCCCGCTCGGGCGCGCCGGCCGCCGCAGCGATGGTCGGGCCGCTCGGTCCGGTCGCGTGGCCCCCCTTGCTCCGGAGCGGGATCGGGAGCCGATCGAGCGCCCCGATGTCGCGGCGGATGGAGTCGGGCAGCCGGAGCACCAGATCGAAGCGCTTGTCCCCCTCGAAGACCTCGCCGGCGCTCACGCCCCCGATCGCGGCCTCGACGACCGCCTGCACGTCGGCGACGTTGAGCCCGTAGCGGGCCACCATGCGCCGATCCACGTCGATGGTCAGCACCGGCAGGCCCGTGACCTGCTCCACCTTGACGTCGGCGGCGCCCGGCGTCGCCCCGAGGAGCGCGCCGATCCTGCTGGCCTCCTTGAGCATCACGTCGAGGTCGTCGCCGAAGACCTTGACCGCGACGTCGCTCCGCACGCCGCTGATGAGCTCATTGAACCGGAGCTCGATCGGCTGGCTGAACTCGTAGTTCTGCCCCGGCAGCTCGTGGATCACCGCCTCGATCGCCTCGGCGAGCTCCTCCTGCGTCTTCGCCTTCTTCCACGCGCTCCGCGGCCGCAGCATCAGGTAGGTGTCGGAGACGTTCGGGCCCATCGGATCGGTCGCGACCTCGGCCGTCCCGGTCCTGGCGAAGACGTGCTCGATCTCGTCCGGGAACCGCTCCCTGAGGAGGCGCTCGAGCTGCGCCTGCATGGCCACGCTCGTCGTGAGGCTGATCGACGGGATGCGCGCCGGCTGGAGCGCGAGCGCCCCCTCGCTCAGCTTGGGGGCGAACTCGCTGCCGAGCCCCGCGGCGACCAGGCCGGAGGCGGCGAGGGCGACGCCCGCGATCGCGACCACGATCGGCCTGTGGGACAGCGCCCAGGCGAGCGCGCTCCCGTAGGCGCGCTTCGCGTGGTGAAAGAGGAGGTTCTCCTTCTCCGACACGTTGCCCTTGAGGAGCAGCGCCACGAGCGCCGGGATGAACGTCATCGACAGGATCGTCGCCCCCGCGAGCGCCAGGACGACGGTCTGCGCCATCGGCCGGAACATCTTCCCCTCGATGCCGGTCAGCGTGAGGATGGGCAGGTAGACGATCGCGATGATGAGCTCACCGAAGATCGTCGCCTGGCGGACCTCCTGGGACGCCTCGTAGGCGAGGTCGAGCCGCTCTTCGCGGGTGAGCACCCGCCCGAGCCGGCGCTGCTCCTCGGCGAAGCGCCGCACGCAGTTCTCGACGATGATCACCGAGCCGTCGACGATGAGCCCGAAGTCGATGGCGCCGAGGCTCATCAGGTTGCCGCTGATCTTGCTCTCGACCATCCCGGTGACGGCGATCAGCATCGAGAACGGGATCGCGAGCGCGGCGATGAGCGCGGCCCGGAGGTTGCCGAGCAGGAGGAAGAGCACCACGACGACCAGCGCCGCCCCTTCGAGAAGGCTGTTCCTGACGGTGCTCAGGGTGGCGTCGACGAGGTAGGTGCGGTCGTAGACGGTCTTGACCGTCACGCCCGCGGGCAGCGACTTGTTGACCGCCTTGATCTGATCGTCCACCCGCCTGGAGACGGCGCGGCCGTTCTCCCCGACGAGCATGATGGCCGTGCCGATGACCGCTTCTTCTCCGTCCTCGGTGGCCGCCCCCGTGCGGAGCTCCTGGCCGACGCTGACCTCGGCGACGTCCTCGATCCGGATCGGCGCCTCGCGGTGGTTGCCGACGACGATGCCCCGGATGTCGTCCTCGCTCTGCACGAGGCCCGTGGCGCGGACGAGGTACTGCTCGCCCTTGTGCTCGATGTACCCTCCGCCCGCGTTGGCGTTGTTGCCCGCGAGGGCCTCGAGCACGTCGCGGAACGAGAGCCCGTAGCCGACGAGCTTCGCCGGATCGGGCGAGACCTGGTACAGCCGCTCGTGGCCGCCGATCGAGTTGACCTCCGTCACCCCCGGCACGGTCCGGACCTGGGGCCGCACGATCCAGTCCTGGATCGTGCGTAGATCGGTGAGGTCGTACGGCTTGCCGTCGGGCCGCCTGGCGTCCGGCGCGGCCTCGAGGGTCCACATGTAGATCTCGCCGAGGCCGGTCGCGATGGGGCCCAGCTGCGGCTCGCCGAGCCCTGGCGGCAGGCTCTCCTTCGCGGCGCCCAGGCGCTCGGCCACGAGCTGCCTCGCCAAGTAGATGTCGGTGCCGTCCTCGAAGATCACCGTCACCTGGGAGAGCCCGTAACGGGACAGCGAGCGCACCTGCTGGACGCCCGGGATCCCGCCCATGGCCCACTCGATGGGGAAGGTGATCTGGCGCTCGACCTCCACGGGAGAGAGCGCCTTCACCGACGTGTTGATCTGCACCTGGACGTTGGTGATGTCCGGGACCGCGTCGATCGGCAGGCGGGTGAAGTTGTAGGCCCCGAGCGCGCCGACCGCGAGGGTGATGGCGACGACGAGGAAGCGATGGCGGATCGAGACGGACAGGAGCCGCGAGAGCAAGGTGAGCATGGGGTCCTCGCGCTCCTCAGTGCTGGTGTCCGGCCTCGGATTTGCCGAGCTCCGCCTTGAGGATGAAGCTGTTCTTGCCGACGTAGCGCTCGCCTGCGGCGACGCCGGCCTCGATCTCGACGACCGGCGCGCCGCGCCGCGGTTCGGCGGCGGGGGCGCCGGGTGGCCCGCCCCCGCTCGTGCCACGGCGCCCGATCTTCACGGGGCGGGCCTCGAAGGCGTCGCCCTCCTCGACGAAGACGACGTCCTTGCCCTCGACCCGCTGGATGGCCTCGTCGGAGACGACAACGGGCGCGGCCGCCTCCTCGACGGCGATGTCGGCGGTCGCGAAGAGCCCGGGGCGCCACGCGGCGCCCGGGCTCTGGAGGACGACGCGGGCCACGGCGGAGCGGCTCTGCTCGTCGACGACCTGCCCCAGGTACGCCAGCGTGCCCCGCGCGCTCTGCTCGATCCCCTCGGCCTTGACCCAGGCCGTCTGGCCGATCCGCGCGCGGCTGAGGTCCTTGGCGTAGACGGTGACGTTGACCCAGATGGTCGACAGGTCGGCGATCACGAAGACCTGGGTGTCTTCCTTGAGCACCTCGCCGATGGCGATGTGCTTCTCGATGATGGTGCCGTCGATGGGGGCGACCAGCGCGTAACCGGTGCCCTTGCCCGCGCCCGAGCCTGCGGCGGCGCTGAGCTTCTGGGCCGCGCTGCGGTGCTCGATCCGCGCCTCGGCGACCGCCTGCCTGGCCGCGAGGTACTCCTTCTCGGCCGAGATGCGCTCCTTCCAGAGCGCCTCGTGGCGCGTGAAGCTCGCCTCGGCGAGGGAGAGGCGCTCCTTGGCCGCCAGGAGCTCGCGCTGGAGCTCGGCGAGCTCGCGGCTGTCGAGCACGGCGAGCACCTCTCCTCGCGTGACCGTGTCGCCCAGCTGCTTCTTCACCTCCCGCGCCGTCCCCGGCACGCGGGGCGTGACGTGCGCGATGGCCTCCGCGTTGAGCGCGACCTCGCCGGGGAGGGTGACCGTCACCGCGACGTTGCCCGGTCCGGCGGTGAGCATCTCCAGCCCGGCGTTCTGGATCATCGCGGGCGACAGCTTGAGCCTGTCGCCGTGGGCGTGCGCTTCCCCGGGCTCGTCCGGCGCGTGCTTCTCCGCGCGGTCGTTGTCGTGGTCGTGGTCGTGATCGCCGTCGTGGCCATCGCCGTGCGCTCCCTCCTTCTCGCCGTGCTGATGCCCGTCGTGCTCCTCATGGCCGGCCTCGCGGTCGTGCCCGTGGCGTCGATGCTCGACGCGCACCGTGATGGCGACGGCCGCGACGACGAGCGCCAGGACGGCGGCGGCGATCGCGGCGATCACCTTCGGGGAAAGCTCCATCTTTCGCGGAGGAGCGCTCATCGGGGCGCCCTCCCCGCGGCGACCAGGAGCTCGATCTTGGCCGCCGCGTGCGCGTGCTCCGCCTCCAGCAGCGCCGCCTCGGCGTCGATGACCTCACGCCGCACCAGGAGGACGCTCGCGAGATCCTTCTCGCCGAGCTCGTACCCTCGCGCCGAGATCGCAGCCGCCTGTTCCATCAGGGTGGCCGTCGGTGTCAGCGCCTGGAGGGCCTCTTTCGTCGCCTTGTAACGCGCGTAGAGCTGGGCGATGTGGCCCGCGGCGCCGGTCCGCGCGGCCTCGGCGCGGGCCTGGGCGACGTCGATCTCCGCGGCGGCGGTCGCGGCGCCGGCGCGGTTGGCGTTGAGGATCGGCAGCGGGATCGCGAGGCCGAGCATGCCGATGTTCGCGCCGTCGTCGCGCTCGACCTGGGCGACGACGTTGACGGTGGGCCACCCGGCCGCCCGCTCGCGCTCCGCCCTGGCCCGCGCGGCGTCGACCGAAGCCTCGGCGGCCCCGACATCGGGGCGCCGCCCCAGGTCGCCGAGGATCGACGCGAGCGGCGGCGGATCGTCGGGCGGCACGAGGGGCCCCTCCACCGGGGGCAGCTGCTGCGCTGCTCGCAAGGGGAGGCCGAGCAGGCCGAGGAGCGCCGCCTCGTCGGCGTCGCGTGTGCCTTCCGCCGCCTTCGCGGCAGCCTGGTCGCGCCCTCTCTGGAGCGACGCCAGGGCGACATCGACCTCCGGCACCTCGCCTGCCTTGCGCTGGCGCTCCGCGGCGGCGTGGAGCCGCTCTGCGAGCGCGACGCGGGCGCGGGCGAGCTGCACCTGCCGCTCGCCCCGGAGCACGAGGGCGTGCTGGAGCAGGGCGGCGAGCAGGACGCGACGCCGGCCGTCCTCGGCGTTGATCTCGGCGGCGCGCTGCTCGGCCTTCGCGGCTGCGATGCGCTCGCCTCGCTGGCCGCCGAGCTCGATCGGCCACGCGAGGGACGCCGAAGCGGCCACCGGCTTGCTCCCGTCGGGGTTGAGCCGAACGCCGCCCATGCCGGTCAGCACGGGGTTCTCCAGGGAGAGCGCGCCTGCGGCCGAGGTCGCGGCGCGGGCGACGCCGGCCTCCGCCGTGGCCACGCGCGCGCTCGGGGCTGCGCGGGCGAGGTCGGCGACGCGGGCGCGGGTGAGGGGCGGCTCTGCGGCGAGGGCCGCCGGGGGCGCGATCGACAGGAGGTGCAGGGCGAGCGAGGAAGCGACGAACAGACGACGCACAGGGGGACGGAACATGGACGGACAGCCCTCGAGCGCTTGGAGCGCTCGCGCGAAGAACCGCGGTTGTGCCCGGTCAGGATCGCGTGAGAGGGCCGAGCTCACGGCGGCGCGGCGCAGGGGCGCTCAAACGCCTGTGCGCTGCTGCCGTGCTCGCGGGTGCGACACCTGACGAGGGCGCCTCAGGCGCGCGGGCGTCGGGGTGGCCGTTCGAGGCGGTGAGGGAGGCTGCGCCCTGGCATTTCCGGCAGCGTCGACGCGGCGATCTCGTACGCCTCCAGGAGGATGTAGGGCAGCGCGGCGCCGACGGACAGCGTCATGGGGATACGGCCACAAGCGCAGTCGCTGCAGCTGGGCGGACAGTCCTCGTGGGAGCTGTCCGGCGCCGCGTCCTCCTCGTGATGGGCCGACGACGCCTCGAGCATCGGGTGCTCGCAAGCGATCGTCATGCCGAGCGCCTGGAGGGTGTGGCCCTGCGCCAGGAGACCGACAACGAGCAGCACCGGGAGCGCGGCGCGGATCCAGCGAAGGAGCGCGCTGCGGTCACGATGGGATCGCCGGACGCGGAACATCCGATGCGAGCGTGGGGGAGGACCAGACGGGCGTCAAGGAAGGCGTTCGGTCGAGCCCGACCAGGCCGCTCGGCGACCGATGCAAGCCTGTGTACGCCGTCGACGCGCGCCCGAACGGAGGATTGAGCAGGAATGCGCACGACACGGTCATCGCGGCACCCCGGACTCCACGCTGGAACATGCTGAGTGGACCCTCCACGAACAGCATGGGTCCGCCTTCAAAGCCCCCCTGCCGCGGACACCTCGCGCGCACACCCCGATGGATCGATTGGCGTGGACGCCAGTGCGATGGGCACATGAACCATCGTCCGTACCGCGCGAGTCTGCGAGGATCACCTGGACCTGACGGCCAGCGAGGAGCCTCGGGGGCAACCGCCGAAACGACACGTCGGCCAACCGCTCGGAGGAGCCCTGAGGGCTCCCAGGCGCGCTCTCCTGTGCATCCCCGGCGCGAGCTCGTGTGACATCCGCCCCGAACAGGCGGTCTGTCGCACGCCCCTCCCCGGAGCGCCACTCTCCACGCGGTATGTGCTGCCCGCATGCATCGCCCTGCGTCCAGCTGGGCGCAGACGAGCGCTCAGCGGTGCCAGGGCAAGCCGTCGAGACCCAGACGCGTGCTCCGAAACCGGGCGGCCCCGTCAAGACACAAGGGCAGCGTCACCGGCACCGCACACGAGCCGAGGGAATGCGCTCAGGCGGGTGTGCACAAGGAGTGGAGAACGAGGCGTCGAGAGAGAGACAGGGAGTGCGAAGGGGGGGACTTGAACCCCCACGGTGTTACCCGCTAGCACCTCAAGCTAGTGCGTCTGCCAATTCCGCCACCTTCGCGAGTGCGGTTGCGGGACGGAACCTACCCAGCTGGCCGGGGAAGTCAAGCTAATCCTCACAACGTCGTCACACGTCGCAGCGCCCGCGCTGGTCAGCCCGGCGCGGCGGCCTCGCGGCCTCGACCGATCGCCGGCTGTCACGGCTTCGCGCGCACGATGCGGTGCGCACGCCAGAGGAGCACGCCCGCAGGCACGGAGCGCCGCGCGCACCTCGCCCGCGGGCCCTTCAGCGGACGAGCGCCTCGACGATCTCGCGGATCTCGAACGGCTTGCGCACCCAGGAGACGCCGGAGTTCGCGGGGAGAGGATCGGCGCCGGCGCTGCCGGACATGACAACGAGCCGCACGTCCGGGTTGGCCCTGCGCACGGCGGAGACGGTGCCGAGGACGTCCTGCTGGATCGGCGAGATGTCGAGCAGCGCAGCCTGGAACGGCCCGGAGGCGAGGGCCCCCGGGAGCTCGACCGCGCTCTGCACACTGACGATGCTCGCGCCGCGCGCGGTGAGCGCCGTGTCGAGCAGATCCACCACCGCGTCGTCGTCCTCGACCACCAGGATCCTGACGCCGTCGAGGATCGTCCCGTGCTGCGGCGGCGACGTCGTGGTCCGGGGCACAGGCGGCTTTTCCTTGGCTCCTGGTTCGCCGGGCGGGGCGTCGGCGGGCGGCGTGTCCTCGACGGGCCAGCGCAGCTCGAAGCGAGCGCCCTCCTCCGAAGGCACGAGCGCGAGCGCGCCGCCGGCAGCGCTCGCCAGCGCTGCGGAGTGGCGGAGACCGATGCCCGCTCCGCCAGGCCGCGTCGAGACGCCGGAGCTCAGCAGCGTCGCTCGGCGCGACGGCGGAACGCCGGGCCCCTGGTCCGCGACGCCGATGACGACCGCGGCGCCCTCCAGCCTGGCATCGACACGGACGGACGAGCCGCGGGGCGACAGCGCCACGGCGTTGAGCAGGAGGTTCGTCAAGATCTGCACGACCGCAGCGCCGTTGCTCACGCCGGTGCGCGCGACCGTGGGCTCGATCACCGCGCGGAGCGCGATCGCCGAGCGGCGCGCCTCGGGCTCGAGCCCCATCACGGCGTCGTCGATGACGTCGGCGATCAGGCGCGCCGGCTCCCCCAGCGGCCTCGACGCGACCTCGCCGTCGCCGGCCGGACGCCCCTCGGCGCCGATGGCCCGCCGGATCAGGCGGCGAGCGTCGCGCGCGCGGGACGCGGCGACGCCGAGCGCGCGGCCCAGCTCAGGGCCTTGCTCGCCCTGCGCGCGCTCGATGCAACCCACGATGACCGTGAGCGCGTTGGAGACCTCGTGCAGCGCGATCGCGAGCTCCTGCGCAGACGGAAGCGAGGTCCCGGTCGCACGCTCCTCGTCGGCGCGCTGGCCCAGGTCGCCGCGCGGAGGAGGCGCGAGGGTCAGGCCATCCTCGGTTGAAGGCTCCGATGTCCCACCGCGCGTCGGCTGCGCCACGGGCGTTAGCCTATCTCGCTCCGCGCTGGGCTGGTACCGCCCTTTTTCGCTCCGACTTCACCGGGACATCGATGGGGGGAGCGGCAGTACATAGGAGCCATCGGCCGCCGACCGGGTCTCGCCGATCTGGATGCCCCTCGTCTCCTGCGCTGTCGCGCCCTGGACCGGCAGCCAGGCCACGACCGTGGCGTCGCCGAGCCGGGCGCCCGACGCGTCGCGGGCGACGCCCTGGAGCACGGCCGGGAACGAGATGGCGAGCTCGAGGTCGGTGACCGCGGCGTCCATCGCAGAGACCGTTAGGCGCGGCCTGACGAGCCACGGGTAGGTGGAGCCGGGTGCCGGGCGGACCGAGAAGTCGAACTCCCCTGGGTCGATGCCGATCGAGAACGCGCCGTCACGGAGGACCCCGGACGCCTGCCGGGGCAGCAGCGGCCCGGGCGTCAGCACCTGGCCGATGTAGGGCGTGATCTGACCGCGGGCAGGGACCGCGAACACGCTGGCGCCGTCCATCAACTCGCCCATGGGCCCCTGGACGCGGCCGCGCAGCGTCCCGGCCTCGGGGATGACGACCGACTGGCCGCAGTAGCAGTCGTCGCCGGCGGCGAACTTGAGCGCCTGCTTGACGGCCGCCTTGGTGGTGTCGTTGAGCGGCTGCGCGAAGAGGACGTACTCGCCTGGCGGGAGATCGGCACGGAAGAGGCCGTTCGCGTCCGTCTCGGTGTCCAGCTTGTAGGCGGCGGTGGGCGCCCTGTCGATGATGGCGCTCTGGATACGGACGGCGGAGAGCACCGGGTTGCCGTTCACGTCGAGCGTCTGACCTTCCACGCGGCGCGCCGCCGCGTCGAGCTGGAGGAGCGACAGGTCCAGGTTCCCCGTGGAGCCCTGGAGCGCGAGCGCAGCGAGCTCCCAGTAGACCGTGGGCCTCGGCACTCCGTCCTTCGGACGCAGCCGGATGAGCGGGCTCCTGTCCTTGTCGGTCCAGTAGAACTTCACGCTGAACCCGACCTGCGTTGCGGTCGCCTGCGGGTCGGGCTCGGCCTGTTCGAGGAGGCCTACCTGGGAGAGGGCGCTGCCGGTCACCGGGTCGACGAGATCGAGCTTCCACCCGTCGACGCGCACGCCCTCGGGCACCTGCAAGCTGCCCTGGAGCACGGCGGGCGCCTCGGCGTTGATGCCGAGCGTCCACTGCTCGGGGACCACCTGGTTCGGCAGGAAGATCGGCGGGGGGATGTCGTCGAGGCAATCGGCGCGCGCCTGCGGCATCAACGAGATGTGGTAGTCGCCTGCGGGGATAGAGAGCTGGAATCTCTGGCCGTCGATGCCGTCCGGCTCCGAGAGCGTCGAGTAGCTCTGGGTGGGCAGGCCCAGGATCGGCGCGATGCGCCGGAACTCGACCTTCACGGGGAACTGCCCGCCGGTCAGGGGAGGCAGCCCGCCGGTGCGGTTCTCGCAGTAGGAGCCGCCGAGGCGCACCGTGGCCTTCACGCTCGCGGGCATGGGGATCGTGAGATCGACGGAATGCACCTGCCCGCCAGGGTCCTGAGGAGGGAAGCCGCTCGCTGCATCGACGGCGAGGAGATGGGAGACCTCCGCGCCCAGCTCGGGCGAGGCGCGAGGCCGGATCTCGAGGATGAGCCCGTCGAGGTTCGCGCTCGTCGAGACGCACGCGCGTTGCCCGCTGACATCGGCGCAGGTCGCCCCCGGGCCGCACTCGACCGACCCGTCGCAGGCGTTCATGGGGGCGGACTCCGCCATTTCGAGGGGAATGCCGCAGGCCACCGAGGTCGCCAGGCTGGCGAGCAGCGCGGCGCACACGACGTGTCGCGCGCTCACCGCGCCCTCCTCGCCAGGGACGCAGCGCGCGCAGCGCGGAGCAGAGAACGCCCCCGTGGCGGTGTGGCGGGAGAGCGCCGCGGCTCCGCGGAGACGCCGGCGACCGGTGGCCGCCGAGCTGATGAGAGCGACGCGCGGAGCCCGAACGGGTCCGCACCCGAGCAGGCGCAGGGGAAAATCACACCCGAACGAGAAGGCGATGTTCGTGCCAATCGACAGACGGCGTTCCGGGCAGCGTGCGGCGTGCATCCGCTCGACAGGGCGCCGCGCAACCCGCGGCGGCGCTGTGACAGCGCTGTCGCGTCGAGACGGATGCGCCGATGCGGCCACCCCGCACTCATCGCAACCAGACGAAGCACGGACATGCACACGGGAAAGCTCGGGTGAGACGGGACACGACCGGGCTCCGATCGGCGCTGCGGGGGCGCGAGGTCTGCGAGGAACATGACGCCACCGACGTCCGCGCAGCGGGTGCCGCGACGCCTACGTGCCTGCACGGAAGCGCGAGCTTCCCGTGTCGACCCGCCGGAGTGAAGGCACCGTACCGGGCTGCCATCGCGCTTCGGCGTACTCCATCCGCGTCGCGAGGCGTACGAGATCGGCGATCTCGGGGACCGCCGCGCAGGCCGCGGCGAGCCCTTCGGGGTCGGAGAGCGGGACCGCCAGCTCCAGGCCGCGCTCCTTGAGGGTCGCGCGCACGGCCGTGGCGACGTTGCCCGCGGCGAAGAGGCCAGCGCGGCGCATCGCGGTGCGGGTCGTCTTGACGGCCCCCTCGTAGGTGATCTTGTCGGCGCTGTCGCAGATCTCGCGGAGGCGACGCTCTGCGCGCGGGGGGATGAGCTGCCAGAGGTTCTGCTCGAGCCGCACCACGGCCGGGTTGCCGCGGGCGCTGTGCGCGGTGGCCTCCAGGGGCCCGAACGCGGCGACGATGGCGGAGAGCAGCGTGCGGAGCTCGTCCTCCGAGCTGGTGTTCACCAGGACATGCTCGGGCATGGCGCCAGCGAGCTGAGCGCCGAGCAGGTAACGCAGCTCGGGGGTGTCCTCGCGGACCTCGCCCCGCAGCAGCACGGCCGGCGGGTTGACCCGGATGATCTGCCCCTCCGGCGGCGACGGAGCAGGCAAGGGCGCGCGCTGGTGGAAGAGCGCGGTGCGCAAGAGGCCGAGGTGAGCGGCCATGACGCCGTAGATCTCCCCGAGGAGGGTAGGCGATGTCGGCTGGATCCGCTCGGAGGGGACGAGCCCGGACTGGCCTGCGTCGCGGCGGTAGAGGCCCGTCTCCCAGACGATCGCGAGCGCCTCGTTGACCGGCGACTCCAGATCGCGGAAGAGCAGCGCGCTCACGAGCTCCGGCGCGTCGCGCTGCGCGGCGAGGGGCGGCGGCGTGACGACGCCCTCGCCGGGCCGGTCGGACGGCTCGTCGCCGTCGAAGGCGCGCAGCACGTGCTCGATGGCGCGGGCGTAGGTCATGTTCTTGTCGGCGATCGCGGCCGCCTGGAGGCGCTCCAGGGTGCCCCGATCGCCGAGGCGCAGGTGGGCCTGCATCCGCCGGACCGCCAGCGCCTCCCGGGAGCGATCATCGCGCGGAGCGAAGCTCTTGATGAGCCGCTCGCCAGCGTCGTACGAGCCCGCGGCGAGCTCGCGGAAGAGCGCTGCCTCCTCGAAGCTCTCGGCGGCGGACGGCGACCACGCGGCCACGAGCCGCGTCGCGGAGGAGGGCGGCTGGATCGACGCCGGGGCGGAGACCGGGGGCCCGGGCTGCGGCGCGCCGGCGCCGGAGCGGCCCGACGCGGCGCCGCCGCGCGCGGCGGTGCTCTCCGCGGCACCTGACACGGCGCTCGGTGACGGCGCCGGCGAGGCGGCGGTGCTCGCCGCCCCGTCGAGCAGATCGTCGTCCGACACCGCGGGAGAGGTGGATTGCGACGGGTCGTCGGCGATCAACCCCTCGTCGAGCGGGTCGTTGAGCTCGACGAGATCGATGTGCGGGTTGCTCGAGGCCGGCGCGCCGCCGCTCGACGGCGCGCGGCTGCTCGCGGGCCCGACCCCGCTCGACGGCGCGCGGCTGCTCGCGGGCCCGACCCCGCTCGATGGCGCGCGGCTGCTCGCAGGCCCGACCCCGCTCGACGGCGCGCGGCTGCTCGCGGGCCCGACCCCGCTCGATGGCGTACGGCTGCTCGCGGGCCCTACCCCGCTCGACGGCGCGCGGCTGCTCGCGGGTCCGGCGCCGCTCGCCGCCGACGCAGCGCTGGGCGGCGCCTCTGGCGCCGCCTGGACCGACTCCGCCGCGGCCGCCCGGAGCGTCGCAGCCTGGGACACTTCCTCGGGAGGCAGGGTCGCCCGCTCGCTGGCCAGCTCGGCGTTCAGCTCGGCGATCTTCAGCCCCAGCGAGCGATCCGAGCCCGCGAGCGCCGTGGCCTGCGAGAGGATCTTCGTTGCGCGATCCGGGTCGCTCGACACGTGCAGGCGCGCGAGCTGCATCAGCGCGCGCGCGCGATCGATCCCCGAGCTCTGCGCGGCGAGCTCTTCGAGCGCCTTCCGGGCGGCCTCGGGCTCACCTCGCGCAGCCGTGAGCTCCAGCTGGCGGCGCAGCGCCAGCGTGCGCGTCTCCGGCTCCGCCGCGGCCTCCTCGAGCAGGCGCGCGGCCGCCTCGAGATCGCCGGCGTTCTGAGCGGTCTCGGCGGCGGCGAGCGCGACCCGACCGCGCGCGCGCATCCCCTGGAGATCGCCGCCGAGCGCGCGATCGAACAGCGGGAGGGCGGCGGAGAAGTTCCGCTTCAGGGCCAGGCGCTCCGCCATGCCGAGCGCGACCAGCGTGCTCGGGCCGACCTCGGCGTGGCGCCGGGTCAGCTCCCGCATGCCGGCGCCGTGGCCCTGGATGACGTCGAGCGTCTCGGCGAGCAGGAACGCGTGCAGATCGACGTGCGCCGGGCGCAGGCGCGGCGCGATGCGGCCGAGCTCCTCCACCGCGGCCTGCGCGTCGCGCGGCGTCCCGGTCCCGCGCAGGCGATACTCGATGCGGCGCGCCTCGAGGACAGCGTCGGGCGACTCCGGGGCGAGCTTCACGGCGCGGCGAGCGCGCTCGAGCGCCGTCGCGTCGTCCCCGAGCATCGACGTGGCGCGCGCAGCCTCGACCAGCAGCTGCGCGCGCCGCTCGGGGGCGTCGCGCGACGCGCTGGCGAGCTGATCGAGCGCCGCGGCGAGCGCGTGGCCGTCCCCCTCCCGGCGGGCGATCTCGACGCGGAGCTCGATCACGGCCTCGCGCGGCGCGATGCGAGCGACGCTCTCCAGCGTGTCCTTCGCGGACTCGACGTCCCCGCCGCCGAGGTAGCTGCTGCACGCGCGGAGGCTGTACTCGGCCCGCTCGTCGGTGGTCGTCGCGAGATCGCCCAGCCTGCACCAGAGCGGGGCGGCGCGGAGCGGCGTCCCGAGCCGCTCGTGGATGTCCGCGAGGAACCTCAGCGCGCTCACGTCGTCCGGCGACGCCGCGAGAAGGGCCTCCAGCTCGGCGCACGCCTCGTCGAGGAGGCCGAGGCGCTGCTCGAGCAGGGCGGCGCGCCGGAGCCGCAGCGCGCGCCGCGTGTCCGGCAGCGGGGCCGCCTCGATGCGGCGCGCGAGGAGGGCGGCGACCGCGGCGTGATCGCCGCGGTCGCTCGCGTCCTGCTCGACGACCTCGACGGCGTGCATGTCGGTGAGATCCAGCCGGGCGATCGCCTCGTAGAGCGCCACCGCGGCGCCGCGATCGCCGAGCTCCTGGGCCAGCGGCGCGAGCTCGCGGAGCACGACCAGCCGCTCCTCGTCGCCGCTCAGGATGCCCTGGAGGCGCGTGAGCACGTCGAAGAGCCGCTGGCGATCGTCGGTGCTCCGCGCGAGCCGGATGAGCTCGTCGATGTGCGCCTTGTCGAACGGCGTCCTCTGGGCCGCCTCCAGGAGGAGCTCCACCGCGCCATGGAGATCGCCGCCGGCGGCGAGGATGCCGGCGTGCTCGCGCGTCAACGCGAGGCGGACGGCATCCGGCAGGTCGATGCGCGCGAGCTCGGACTGGACGAGCGTCTCGAGATCGGCGCTGCGACGCTCGGCCGCGTACAGCCGGCGCAGCCGGGTGACGACCTCGTTGCGCGTGTCGCCCACGAGCTGCCCGCCGGCGAGCGCCCGCTCCAGGGCGACGGTGGCCTCGGCGCGCTGGCCCTCGCGCTCGTGTTTGTCGGCGAGGTGCAGCAGCGCCTCGAGGCGCCGCGCGACCGGCAAGGCGTCGTCCAGCGAGCGCTTCAGCGCCTCGTCCCCGCTGGCCTCGACGGCCCCCTCCGCCTCGTACGCGAGCGCGTCGTCCTCCGGCGCGCGCCGGGCGGCCTCCACGAGCAGCGCCGCGGCGACCGGCGGCACGTTCAGGGCGCCAGCGAGCTTGCTCGCCCACCTGAGCAGGCCGGGACCGACGCTCGAGTGCGGCCTCATCGCCGCGGCGTACACCGCCGCGACGAGGTGCGACGCCGGCTCGGTCTGCCGCGCGAGCTCGCCGACGATGTCGAGGAGCGTCTGGAACTCGTCGACGTCGCCGTCGGCGAGCATCGCGCGCTCGATCGCGGCGAGCGCGAGCGCGGGCGCGTCGAGGACGGCGACGGCGATGCGCGCCATCGCGAGCCCCGCGCGGGCCCCCTCGGGGCCGTCGAGCTTCGCGATGCTCGCCTTGACCGCGCGGTCGAAGCGGATGGCCTCGACCTCCGGCTGCCCCGTGCACGCGATGAGATCGCGGATGGCGGCGCCGACGTCCTCGACGAGCGCCGCGTCCGGGCGTACGACCATCGCGCGGAGCAGGATGTCGAGGCGCAGCCGGAGGCCCTCCTCCGTGCGGCCGGTGAGGGCCGCGGCGCGCTTCAACCACGCGTTGCGCGACGCCGGATCGGCCGTCGTCGCCACCCGCTCGAGCGCGCGCACGGCGTCCGACGGCTCGCCGACGTGCTCGGCGAGCCGAGCGAGCAGCACGTACGAGGTGCCCTCGGTCGGGACCGCCTCGAAGCTGGCCACGGCGTGCGCGAGCGCGAGCTCGAACGCGCCGCGCCTCTCCAGCTGCCGCGCCGCGCGGTAATGGGCGGCGCGGCGGCCGTAGCAGCCCAGGGCCGCGTCGGCGAGCAGCCGGTAGGTCTTGTCGAGGACGACGATGCCGCCATCGGCGTCCGCCGATTTCTCGACCAGCGCTACGGCGTCCGCGCGGAGGGGATCGAGCTCGATCGCGCTCGCCGCCGCGGAGAGCGCGCGCTCGGGCAGGCCGTGCTCGTGCGCCAGGTTGGCGGCCTCGATCAGCAGGGTGGCGCGCCTGCGCCGCTCGGGCCCGACGTCGCCCGACCACCTGTTCTCGTCCGCGGCGGGCTGCGCCCCCGTCTCGCTCCGCGCCTCCGCGGCGCGCGCGACGATCGCCTCGATCGCCGCCTCGACGCCCGCGAACTCGCACATGTCCCGCGCGTAACGCTCGGTGCCGCCGCTCGGCGCGAGCTCGCTCGCGCGGAAGAACGCCTCCTCGGCGCCCCGGTGATCCTCCGCCAGATCCCAGCGCAGGCTCCCGAGCTCACGCCACGCGGCCGCGGCCTCCGCCGCCGCGCCGGCGCCCTGCGCGGTGAACGCCCGGGCCTTCGCCTCGGCCAGCGCGATGGCGCCGTCGGAGCTGAGCCCCTTCGCGTCGAGCAGCGACGACTCGAGGCGCTGGACCCGCGCGAGGATCTCGTGAGGATCGGCCTGCACCGCGGCAGCGCGCGCGAGCTCCTGCGCCGCCCCGTCCGGATCGCCGCCGTCGAGCCGGCAATCGGTGAGCATGAACATCAGCTCGGGGGCGTGCGCCGCCGTGATCTCGACGGCCAGCCACCGCTCGAGCACGGTCACCGCGAGGTGAGGGTCGCCCGCCCGGCGCGCGAGCTCCAGCAGCCGCTCGCGCAAGAGCGGGTTCTGCGGGCCGAAGACGTCGAGCGAGCGCCTCGCGAGCGCCGTGCCGCGCTCGGGATCGAGGTCGTAGAGGGCGTGCAGCGCGCTCGCCAGCGCCGCCGCCATCTCGCCGAGCGGCTTGGGCTGCGCCAGGATCCACGCGAGCGCGTCCGAGAGCCGGGCCGCGTCGCCGGCGGCCGCGGCGCGGCGGATGAGCTCCGCGGTCGCCTGGGGGCACCCTGGCCGCAGCGCGAGCCAGCGCTGGGTCCACGCGAGCGCGAGCGGCAGCTCGCCCAGCGCCTCTAGCGCCCTCGCGAGGCCGTCGCAGAGCGCGCCGCGCGGGAACACCGTGGTGATGGAGCGCTCGATCGCGGCCGCCACAGCCCGGTCGACCTCGAACGGAGGCGCCTCGCCGGCCTCCGCGGCGGCGGCGAGATCTGCCGTGAGGATGGAGGCGAGCGTGGCCACGGCGCGCGCTGACGACGGATCGGCCTCGCAGGCGAGCAGCGCGACCTCGCGCGAGAGCGCCGCCTCGCGCGCCCGCTGCGTCCGGTGGTAGAGCGCCGCGGCGATCGAGAGCAGCACCGCGCGCAGCGCCGGCCAGACCGGCGCGGCGAGCTGCACGAGCGCGTCGGCGCGCTCGTGCAGGCGCCCGGTCCGCGTGGCCAGCACGAGCGCGGCGCTCGCCGCGCCGCGGTGCCCCGGGGCCTCGCCGAGCAGCGGCAACACCTCGTCGAGGGCGCGGGCGTCCTGGCCTTGCCGCCGGGCGATCGCCGACAGGAGGAGCCTTGCGCGCACCAGCTCGACCCGCGTCAGCGAGGCCGCGCGGATCGCCTCGGACCTCGCGGAGCGCGCGCCCTCGGCCTCCGAGGGCGCCCGCGTCGCCTCGGCCAGCCGCGCGCGGAGCAGGGCGTCGAGCGCGGCGCCTCCCCCGGTCCGCCGGCTCAGCCGATCGAGCGCCAGCAGGCAGCCACGGTCGGCCGGCAGCGCCCGCGAGAGCCCCACGAGCGCCTCCTCGTAGGCCGCGCGCTCCTTCGGGCGGCCGCGGTAGATCACGACGAGCCGGCGGAGCGCGTCGATCCGCCCCTCGGCGGTGTCCGCGCCGCGGAGCGCGCGCTGCGCCGCGGCGAGCGCCTCGTCCTGCCCCTTGAGCCGATCGGCGATCCGCTGGAGCCCTGCCTCGGCGTGCGTCGGGTCGCCGCCGACGTCTCTCAGCGCCTCGAGCGCCCAGCGCGCGAGGCCGGGGTCGCCGATCTTCTCTTCCGCGAGGCGCGCGAGCTCCGAGAGCGCGTCGATCCGCCCCGCCGCGTCCTCCGTCGCCCTCGCGTCCGAGCCCTCGCCGATGCGGATGAGCGCCTCGACGAGGGGCGCCATGTCGTGCAGCGTGGCCGCGTGGTCGCGCAGCGCGGTGCGCGCGGCGGCGCTGCCGGAGTCGCTCGCCGCGGCCTCGATCCAGGCCTCCACGGCGCGGTCGGGGCTCGCGAGCGGGCCAGCGTGGAGCCGCGCGAGCGCCACGTACGCCTCCGCCCTCGGCGCCCCGACCCGCTGCTCCGCCCTGAGCTCGATCCGCGCGGCCACGAGCTCGTAGAGCCCCGCCTGCTCCAGCACCTCGTCGATCGCGCGGGCGGCGTCGCCGTCGATCGCCCCGTCGAGGCCCGCGTCGAGCACGCACCCGACGGCGCGCGCCCAGTCGCCCTCGTTCGTCGCGCCCTGGAGCCGGTGGCCGTGCACCTCCATCGCGCGCCGCAGGGCGGAGGGGCCAGGGGCCTCGCCCTCGCCGCGAGGCGCCCGCGCCGCGAGCGCCTCGGCGTGCGTCCGGAGCACCTCGTCGGCCGCGCCCTGCCGGCTGCGCAGGAACAGCGCGGCCGCCATGGCCTTGGCGGCCATGTCGTCGTGAGGCGCGATCTCGAAGGCGCGCAGGCGATCCTCGAACGCCGCCTCCCGCTCCCGCGCGGCTTCGCGCCGCTTGGCCGCTTCCAGGTACGCCTTCGCCGCGGCCGCGGGGAACACCTCGTCCGACGCCCAGGCCGCGATCGTGCCGAGCAGCTCGCTCGCCATCGCGTCGTCCGGGGCGAGCTCGCTCGCCTCTCCGAGCGCGTCGACCGCGCCCGCGACGTCGCTGGCGCGCGCGAGGAGCACGGCGATCTTCACCAGCATCCGCGCCGTCGCGCCGGGCGGCTGCGCGTCGTCGCGGAGGCCGCGCAGCGCCGCGGCGGCCAGGGCTGGCTCGCCCAGCCCGGCCAGCCAGCCGGCGAGCTCGCTCCTCATCGCCGGGTCGTCGCCCAGCGAGAGCGCCCGGCGCGCCAGCGTCGTCGCCTGGTCCAGCTCGACGCCGCGCGCGGCGAGGATCCTCGCGAGGGCGAGCGCTGCCTCGCGCTCCCCTTGCGCGTCGCCGGCGGCGCGGCGCTCGTCCACCCGCGCGCGCCAGTAGGCCTCTTCAGCCCGCGGGCCGCGGTGGCGCGACACCGGCGCGATCGCCCGGGCCCCTGCGAGGACCAGCTGCCCCGCAGAGGCGGGCCCTGCAGGATCCATCAGCTCCGGCGAATGCAGCGACCTCCTCGCGCCCGACGCTGATGCTGCCCGATCCGGAGGTGAAGAGCTCATTTCGGCGACCCGCTTCGGGTATGCTGAACCCGCTCAGCCTACCAGAACGACCGAGGTACAAGGCCAATCTTCCGGTGCAATCTCGCGCTTTACCGGAGCGTCACCGCGAACGGTAACACCGTGAGCGCCCTCTCTCCGGCCAGGAGAGGCGCCATGGAGGCGGCGAAGGTCCCGACCTCCGGCGCGACGCCGAGCCACTCCGGCAGGAGGACGGAAGCCATCGCCTCCCGCGCGCGCTCCTTGAGCGCTGCGCGGTCGGGAGCCCGAGCGCTGCCCTCGTTGGCTTCGTCGCCGGTCGCCAGGAGCTCCAGCAGCCCGCCGTCGTCCTGCTCGATCTCGACCGGCGCGTCCGCCGGCAGCTCCGCCAGCTCGCGCGCGATCGCGATCGCTCGCTCCAGGCCGCCGAGCTCATCGACGAGCGAGCGCCCTGCGGCCTCGACCCCGCCGAAGATCCGTCCCTCCGCCGACGGCGCGATCGTCTCCAACGGGAGGTTCCGTCCCGCCGTGATGCGCTTCAGGAACAGATCGTAAACCGCCTCCATGGAGGCGAGCACACGGGCGCGTGTGGGCTCGTCCCAGGGTGTGAGCGCCGACATGTACGCGGCGCGCGCTGCCCGCTGAGGATCCGGGTTGGCCGCGACCGTCTCCGCGTTGATCCCGACGTCCGCAAGCGCCTTCCCGACGGCGAACTTGCCGCCCACGACGCCGATCGAGCCGATGATGCTCGTCCGCTCGGCGACGATCTTGGTGCCAGCGCAGGCGAGGTAGTAGCCGCCGCTCGCGGCCATCCCGCCGATCGAGACGACCAGCGGCTTCTGCTGCCGCAGCCGCATCAGCTTCTGCCAGAGCAGATCCGAGGCCAGCGCCGAGCCGCCGGGCGAGTCGATCCGGAGCACGACCGCCTTCGCGCTCTTGTCCTCGGTGAGGCGCGTGATCGTTTGCCCGAGCTCGCGCTCGCCGATCCCGTCCGACGAGCCGATGGGCATCCCCTTGGCGCTCATGGTGATGCCGCCGATCGCCGGGACGACCGCCACGTGCGGCGTCCCCAGCGAGCTCGCCCCGGAGACCGAGCGGAACACGTCCACGAGGCTCCGCGAGAAGCTCGCATCGCGCGGAGCGCCGCCGAACCGCGGCACGGAGCGCTCGGTGCCAGCGAGCTTCTTCGCGTCCTCGGTCGCGGACTCGACATCGCCGATCTCGTCCACGAGCGCCCTCGCCTTCGCCTCCTCAGGGGCGAACGGGCCGTCCTCGAGGGCCTCCCGGAGCTCCTCCTTGCCGCGCCCATCCACGATGGCCGACAGCCACGCCTCGCGGACCCCGCCGAGCGCGGACTCGAGCGATCGACGCGCCTCGGGGCTCGCCCCTTCCCGCGTGAACGGCTCGCTCGCGCCCTTGAACTTCCCCACCTGGAGGAAGTCGACGTCCACGTTGAGCTTGTCGAGGAGCCCCTTCGCGAACACGAGCTGCGCCGCGATCCCCACCGTGTCGACCTGCCCGGCAGGGCTGAGCCAGAGCTTGCTGCAGGCGATGGACGCCAGCAGCATGGTCGCGTTGTTGTACTCGTCCGCGTGACACACGACCGGTCGCCCCGCCGCGCGGACATCGCCGAGGATCCGGCCGATCTCGTGGGCCCGCGCGAACGCGAGGCGCGCGCTCCCGAGCCGCACGAGGAACCCCTTCGCGCTCGCGGACTCGGACAGCGCTCGCAGCGACTGCACGAGCTGCGCGTGGGTCCTGCCGCTCGGCGGGCCGAAGAGCGATGCGGACGCGCTCTCGGGGAGCCCGCGCGAGAGATCGATCTCGACGACCGCCGGCTCGTCGAGGCCCGCCGCGGCGGGCGCCGGCAGCGCCGCCGCCCGCTCTCTCCCGGTGCAGCCAGCCATCGATGCCGCCACGGCGAGGGCGCCGACGCCCGTCCACCGCGCCCCGCGAGCTCGGCGCTTACTCATGCTTCATTCCAGGCAGATCCGAGGTGTCGATCGGCGGCGCCGTCGCCCCAGGCGCGGCGGTCGGCGGCGGATGCACGCCGGGCAGATCGCTCGTATCGATGGTGCCGCCCGGGGCGACGTAGTCGTCGGGCACGCGGCCGTCGTCCGGCTCCGACTCCGGCGCGCGGCGAACGCGCCCCGGCGCGGCCGGCGGGCTCGCGGGAGGAGCGCTCGCCGAGGTCGACGGGCTCGGCGGAGGAGCGCCCGCCTGCGGGCTCCCCGCGCGCGCGCTCGACGCCGGCTCGGCGACGCTTCCTGGCTCGCCCTGCGCCTTCTCGAGCCGGTCGATGAAGGCTCGGAGCGGGCGCGCGAGCGGGTGCGGCCGGCTCGTCGCCAGCAGGCGCTCGTTCTCGACGCGCGCGGCCGCGAGATCGCCGGACCTCGCGAGCGCATAGACGAGGAGCGCCCGCGCTCGCCCGGGGCTCTGCTCGATGCTCGCCGCCGTCCGGAGCCGCTCGACGACGGCGGCCCAGCTCGGATGAGCCTCCGCGAGATCGAGCGCGGCCAGCGTCAGCGCGCTCTCCGGCTGCGCGCTCTCGGCCGAGATCGCGCCGACGAGCTTCCGCGCGGAGGCGAGGTCGCCCTGCATGCGGAGCAGATCGATCGCCGCGCGGGTCACCTCGGCGTTCGCCGGCGCGACGCGCCGCGCGTGCTCGACCGCCTTGCGGGCGCGCTCGATCGCGACGTCGAGCTCGTGCCGCGCCGTGTCCAGATCCGCGTCCCCTGCGGCGAGCAGCTGCAGCCGCAGCCACCGCACGTCCGCGTTCACCGTCTCGACCCGGGCCAGCGCCGCCGCGACGCGCGGGTCGTCCTCGGCGAGCGCGCTCGCCTTGACGAGCTTGTCCCTCGCCGTCTCCGGATCCCCTTCGGCCAGGCTCTTCTCGCCCTCGGCGAGCAGCGCCGAGACGCGATCGTCGCTCACCGCAGGTCGGGCCTGTACGGCCGGCTTGAGGTACTTCGGCCCGAGGGTCGCCGCGCTCACCACCATGAGACCGACGACGATGAGGCCGACGACCCACCGCGCGATCCCCGTCCTCCTCGAGGGCAGCGACGTGATCCCCGCGTCGCCGTCCCCCTCGTCGACATAGGAGGGACGCCCCTCGGGCTCCGCGGGTGCGGTCGGCGACCCCGACGTCGCTGCCCGCCGCGATGCGTGGTCCTCGCTCGCCGCGCGCGGCGCCCCGCGCCTCGCCACGGGGGCGTCTTCTCCTCCCGGGCTGTCGGCGCGCTCGATGCGCGGCGGTGGGACGCTGTTCGGCATCCGCAGCGGAACGACGCCTGCGGCGCGCCCCTGCCCCTCGCCCCCGGCGTCCGCGGGCCTGACGCTGCCCTGGCGCGCCTCGGCGACCCCCGCGCCGCGCAGGGTCCGCGGCTCCTGCCGGCGCGCGGGGTGCCCGTCCGGCAGCGGCGGCGCCTCTTCCGGCGGCACCACGACCCCGGGCAGCGCGCCCGGCTTCGTCATCGCCCGCGCGGGGGCGCTGGCCTCGGAATCGTAGGTCGCGGTCTGCGCCCCGCGGCGCGGCGACGGGCGCTCCCTGCCCGACTGGACCTCCCGCACGTCCCGAACGATCGTCTCTGCGTCGTGGATGGACTCGGGGGCGACGTCCGCGTCGCTCTCCGCCCGCGGGAGCGGGATCGCGACCGAGTGCTCGGTCTGCGCCGGCGCCGGGCCGCCGAGCCCTGGAGGCGTCAGCGACCTCGAGCGGCCAGGGAACGGCGAGGGCCCGCCGATGCCCAGCGCGGTCCCGGCCATCACGATGCTGCCCGGCCCCTTGAAGAACGGCTCCAGCTCCGCGATCGACCCGAGCCGCCGCGGCCTCGCGTTGCCGCGCGAGATCACGTCGTCGCGGGTGATCTGGCCCTGGGTGATCGCCGCCTGGAGCTCCCGGAGCATCTTGAACTCGAGCTCCCGGCCGCCGAGCGTGCGCACCACCCACTTCTCGGGGAGCGCGCCGTCGGTGCGGCGGACCTTGAACTGGAAGCCGCAGTTCGTGCACTTGACCGTCGTGCCGCGCTCCGACACGAGCGCGTCGTCGAACTCGTACTCGGTGCTGCAACGCTCGCAGGTGACATCCATCTGCTCGACCGGTCCCCGTGTCCTCGCGAACGGCTGGCCCCCCAGGCGCGAGCCTGCCGGGGTTCCTCGTTCGGAGGCAGCCGCCCGGAACTCGGCGGAACGGTAGCACGGGTTCCCCTGTGCGCCCCAAAGCGTCGCGCCGCGCCGCGCCGTCCTCCGCTTTCCTCTGCGGTTCAGGGTTCATGGTCCCCTGCGGTCCCCCCCTCCCCTGCGGTCCCCCTCCCCTGCGGTCCCCCCTGCCCCCCGATGTCGCGCCCGCCGCCGCGTGACCTGCGCGAGGCACGGCACATCGGGGCGGCGCCTCGCCACGCGCGCGCCACATGCCGACGTGAACGCGGCTTCACGGCGAGCGCGCGATCGGCCGAAATACGCCGCGACTTGCCGGGCTTGTGTGGGGCATGTCGCTTGCTACGCTCGTCCGGTCGCGACCGTCACGCGCGAGGGCGCGGCTCCTCGACGCCGGGCGGCCGAATGCTTTCGGGAGACGGTGAATGAAGCGACTTACTCTGCTGGGTCTCGCGAGCGTGCTGGCGCCCCTCCTCGCGGGTTGCCCCATCTACGACGACGACGCCGACAGCCCCTTCTGTGATGCAGCCGTCGAGGACTGCACGCCCGGCATCCCGAGCGGCTGTGGCGGGCCAGCCGACTGCTGGATCAACGAGACCTGTGGCGAGGACAACCGATGCCACATCGGCGACTGCACGACCTGGGGGTGTAGCCGGGGCTTCGAGTGCGTCATCGCCGACGACCACACCGCCGCCTGCGTCCCAAGCGGCTCCTCCGGGGAAGGGGGCAGCGGCGGGGCCCCCGGCGACGTCGTGTACTGCGGCAACCCGGACGACTGCGCCGATGGCGAGACCTGCGCGCCGGATGGCACGTGTCAGCCCGGCGGCTGCGATCAGGTCCTCCCGAGCGGCGAGCCGCTCGGGTGCGTCCACGGCTACGTCTGCGAGGGCGACGAGGCCGACGCGACCTGCGTGCCGGCGACCCCGGCCGCGTGCGGCGCCGACGCCGACTGCGCCCGCCTCGGCGCGGACTACCTCTGCGTCAGCGGCATCTGCACCGCGCCTCAGGACCAGTGCTTCGATCAGACGCAGTGTCCGGTCAACGACAAGTGCGTCGAGGGCAAATGCACGCCCGCCTGCGGCGAGGACGCGGACTGCCCCAGCAGCTACCGTTGCGACGCGACCCTCGGTATCTGCTCCCGCCCTGCGCAGCCCTGCGTCATCACCGACGACTGCGGCGGCCCCTCCGCCGTCTGCGTCGACGGCGCCTGTGTTCCGAGGAGCGACGGCGCCGCCTGCCCCGAGGGCGACGTCTGGGTCGAGAACGGCTGCATCCCGAATCAGTCGAGCAACTTCGTGTGCGGCGAGGATGGAGCGCAGGACGTCTGCGCGCCGGGGTCGATCTGTCTGCACCACAGCTGCTACATCTCGTGCGACCAGCCGAACCCGAACGCCTGCGACAACCAGTCGCCCTCGCTGAGCGAGTGCAGGACCGTGGCGACGTTCTCCGGCGAGCACCAGGTCTGCGGGTCGAGCGACAACCTCGGCGGTGACTGCGATCCCGAGACGCCCTGCAGCGAAGGCAAGATCTGCATCGACGGCTTCTGCCGGTAACGCCGCGGCGCTCCTCCGCCGCGATCGCTCCTCGGGGCAGGGCAGCCCCCTGCCCTGCCCCCTCCGTGCGCAATATGCCCTTGGCATGCGCGCTGCCTCACGTCCCGCCGGTCACTGTTCCATCCACGTGAATCCACGCTGAGGGATACGCGCTACGCGCCCCCACGCGATACGAACCGACGGAGCCACAATGAAGGCAGACGATCTCGTCAGTTACATGGCCGACATGTTCCCCTACAAGAGAAGGAGCTCACTCGATTGGATCGTTCCCTTGTCGGTCGGGCTCGGCCTCGGCGTCGCCATGGGCGTCGGGGTTGGCGTCCTGGTCGCGCCGACGTCAGGTGACGAGGCTCGCCGCCGGCTGCGCGACAGCACGAGCCGGCTGCGCGAGCGCGCGGAGAGGGCCAAGGAGCGCGCCCTGGGCGCTGCGCAGCGGACCCAGGACCAGATCCAGGAGAAGCTCCAGGAGAGCACCGGCTCGTACTCCAACGAGCTCGGCGCCCGCTGAGCGAGCTCCAGGGGGGCGCGAAGGCGCCGCACCGCCCACGCGCGGAGCGGCGCCTTCCATCATTTCCCGGGATGTGCTCCAGCAGCCGAGCGACATCTGCGCAGCCGGAGCGGCACAAGCGATGCTTTTCCGAGAGCAGATGGATTGAACGAGACACCTCGCGAACCGCGGCACAGGGGCACTCGTCGAATGATGTATTACCGGACGCTCACTGCATTCTTCCCAGGTCGCACGGAAGCCGCGGGCGCACTTGGCCGCCTCCTCGCCCTGGGCGTCGCGGCCGAGGACATCAGCATGGTGCCCAGGCAGCACTCCCGTCTGGACGAGATCGAGCTCACGATCCACAGCAAGGCGTCCGAAGGGGCCGCCCTGGGCGCTGTGATCGGAGGGCTCGTCGGGGGTACGCTCGCGGCGATCACGGCAGGAGGCGCGCTGATCATTCCGCGGCTCGACGCGTTCCTGGCGGGGCCCATCGTCGCGTGCCTCGCGGGAGCGGGCGCCGCTGGCGCGGCCGGCACCCTGCTCGGCGCCGTCCTCGGCGCGCGCCTGCCCGAGTACGAGGCGCGCCGGCTCGACGACGGCAGCGCCGGCGGCGGCGCGTTGCTCTCGGTGCGGTGCTTGCCCGACGTTTCCCACAGCGTTGAAGAGGTGCTGAGCGAGAGCGGCGGTCGCCGCATCCGCAAGACATGCAGCCGCAGGGCCTGAAGGACGGTCTGCGCCCGGCGTGGCCCAGCGATCTTGCGAACGAGCGACGGCGAGCCGCGATCCACGTGTGGACGCGCCCGTGATGAAGCCTCCAATCCGCCAAGGGCGCGGAGAAAACCTCAAAGAGACTTGGCGTCCTTGAGGGCTTGGCGGTTCAAACGACCCCACCTTCAGCCAAGGTGACGCGCAGCAGGTGCCTGCTGGATCAGGGCGACGAGCCGAGATGGCTCTGGGACCGCGTCTGCTCATCGAGGACGAGCTCGACCGCCTGGGCCAACGCGCTCTTGACGTAGCTGCGCGTCGCGAGCGACCCGAGCCTGCTGAGCACGCGCGGCGTCAGGCCCCCGCCGAGCAGGAACCCCAGCCCAGCCGCCGCTGCGATCGCCACGTGCGGGTTGTCCCGCGCGAACGCCGAGACCGCCCGCTTGACCTCCGCCGCGTCGAGCCGGCTGAGCGCGTCGTTCACCACCTCTCGCGCGTCGCGCTCCCCTTCGGCCTCGACCTCACGTGCCGTCATGGTGACCTCCTCAACTCAACCGTGTAACGACCCGCCCGATCAGGTAGCCCACGGCGGCCACCGCGAGGAGCGTGGCCACGGGGCGCTCTTGCACGAGCGAGACGAGCCGCTCGTCCGCGCGGCGGACCTCGCCGAAGAGGCGAGGGACGGCGGCGGGAACGTTCGCTCGCCGCTCCCGGCGTCCGGACTCTTGTTCGATGTCTGCATCGTTGGCGATCATCGTGAACCGGTCTCCAGCAATGCCCGAACCACCGCGCGACGTGCATCGGCTGCACGATCCGGAGACCGACCCACCGGCGCGGGGCAGCAGGACGAGGAGCGCCAGCGGAGAAGCGCGCGCGACGAGCGCGGGGCGGAGCGCCTTCCGGGACGTTCGTGCTCACGGACGGAAGGGCGAGCGCGCGACGCGCGTGTGGAACTCGCGACCTCGCGCGCGCGAGCGCCGCGTTTGCGGGCCGCGCTCGCCAGGTGACGGGCTCCTGGAGATCGCTGGCCGCACGACCGCGCGCAGCGCAGCGCGCGCTAGAAGCGAACGCCGAACGCCCGGAGCGCGCCGCGCAGCGCCTCCGCGCCGTCGCACACCGCCACCCGCTCGGCCTGGGACACCTCCGCGGCCGTCGTGGGGTCCCCCTTGAACCAGACGGCCTGCATCCCTGCCGCGAGGGCGCCGCCGACGTCGGCGGCGAAGGAATCGCCGACGTGGACCACCGCGGCGAGCGGCGCACAGAGGCGCTCGGCCGTCCACGCGAAGATCTCCCTGCCCGGCTTCTCGAACCCGAGCCGCCCCGAGTCCGCCACCGCCACGAAGTGCGCCGACCAGCCGAGCTCTTCGATCAGCTCCTCGAGCCGGCCCTCCGAGTTCGACAGCACGGCGACCGGCACGCCGGCCTGCCGGAGCTCGATCACGACGTCGATCATCCCCGCGATCGGCCGGCGCCAGAGGTTCTTCCGGGGCTGCTCCGTCCAGAGCCAGTCCACCGCCGCGTCGAGCGCGCTGGCCTCGACGCCGCCCGCCTCGAGCAGGCGGCGCATCATGATCTTCCACGGGTGGCCGCCGAGCCCGCGCTGGATCGCCTCGTTGTACGCGCGCCAGCCCTCGTCCACCGCCCCGTCCAGCCGCTCCCGAGGCGCGGCGATGCCCCGCTCGGCGAGGCGGGCGGAGAGCAGCCCCGTGTCGAGCTCCACCAGGGTCTGGCCGAAGTCGAAGGAGACGGCTGTAGCAGGCTCGTTGCGCATGAATTACTCGGCGTACATCGCCTCGATCTCGTGCGCAAAATTCTGGCTCACATTGCGCCGCTTGATCTTGAGCGTCGGCGTCAGCTCGCCGTCCTCGATGGTGAAGCCGCGCGGCAGGATCGAGAACTTCTTGATCGTCTCGACCTGCGCGAGCTCGCCGTTCACCTCGTCGACGGCCCGCTGCACGGCCTCCCTGATCTCGGGCGACGCGTGCGAGAGATCGCGGCCGAGCCCGCGCTCGGCCGAGAGGCGCTTCACCGCGTCGGGGGCCAGCACGAGCAGGGCCGTGAGGAACTTGCGCCCATCGCCGACGACGACCGCCTCGGCGATGAGGTCGTGGCGCTTGAGCGCCTCCTCGATGTTCTTGGGCGAGATGTTCTTTCCGCCGGCCGTGATGAGGATCTCCTTCTTCCGCCCGGTGATGTGGAGGAACCCTTCCTCGTCGAATCGGCCCAGATCCCCCGAGTGGAGCCAGCCGTCGACCAGGGCCTGCGCGGTCGCCTCTGGCTCCTTGTAGTAGCCGAGGAACACGGTCGGCCCCTTGACGAGGATCTCGCCGTCGTCCGCGATCTTCACGTCCATGCCTGGCACCGACGGCCCCACGGAGCCGAGCTTCGTCCGGCCCGGCATGTTGTAGCTCGTCGCGCCGGTCACCTCGGACTGGCCGTAGACCTCGGTGATCAGGATGTCGAGCGACGCGAAGAACTCGAGGACCTCCTTCGCGATGGGGGCCGCGCCGCTGCTGAACGCGTGCGCCCGGCCGAGCCCCACGGCCGCCTTCACCTTCGCGTAGACCAGCGCGTCGAAGGCGCGGTGCTGAAGCGCGAGCAGCGGCCCCGGCGGCTCGCCCCGGGCGCGGAGCTCGCTGTGCTGGAGCCCGACGCGCCTTGCCTGATCGAGCATGATCTTCTGCAACCCCTTCGCGCCGGAGAGCTTCGCGTCGATCCCGTCCCTCAGCTTCTCCCAGACGCGCGGGACCCCGAAGAAGGCGGTAGGCCGCACCTCCCTGAGGTTGTCGGCGAGCGCCGCCATCGACTCGGCGAAGTACACGGCCGCGCCGACCGAGGCCGGGATGTGGATCGTGAACATCTGCTCGGCGACGTGCGAAAGAGGCAGGTAGGAGAGCGTGATGTCCCGGGACGAGCACGGGATGAGGCGCGCCGCCATGTCCGCCGAGCGCGTGAGGTTCTCATGGCTCAGCATGACCCCCTTCGGCGGCCCCACCGTCCCGGAGGTGTAGAGCAGCGTCGCGAGGCCGTTCGGCTCGAGCGCGTCGAGCCGCTGATCGAGCAGCTCGTCCGAGACGCGGTCGCCCCGCGCGAGGAACTCATCCCAGGCCAGGATCCGCGGATCGCGCGGATCGCCCGCGAACTCCGCGCCCCGCATCAGCACCACCCACGAGAGCTGCGGCAGCCGATCCCACTGGCTCAGCACCTTCTCCAGCTGCGCCCTGTCCTCGACCAGCACCACCTGCGACCCCGCATGGCGCACGACGTGGCGCACCTCCTCGGGCGAGCACGTCGTGTAGATGCCCGCGGGAGCGCCCCCGATCGCCATGCAGGCCACGTGGAGCACCACCCACTCGGGCCGGTTGAAGCCGAGGAGGCTGACCGTGGCGCCTGGATCGAGGCCGAGCGCGAGGAGCGCCTTGCCGGCGCGCCGCACCTCGCCCGCGTACTCCCGGAAGCTGGTCATCCTCCAGAAGCCCCCCTCCTTGACGTAGTGGGCAGGAGCCTCGGGACGCGCCTTCGCCTGGCCTAGCAGGCGCCGCGGTATCGAGTCACAGGGCATCGGGCTACCTCGTTCACGGGCAAGGGTCCGCAATCACAGGCGAATTTTCCTGCACCCTCCCGGGATCCGGGACCGCCTGGGGGAGCGACGCCCCGCACAGTAGCAGCAGACGCCGCGGCGTTGCTGGCCCACGCTGTCGTCAGCTTGACGGCACGTCTTCGGATCAGGACCATTCGGCGGTGGGCGAGCGCAAAGGGACGATCGAAGAGGCTGACTGGGCGGCGGACTCCGCCCGCAGCAACGAGCTCGCCGCCTCGGGCCCGCCGGAGCGCGTGCGGGCAGCGATCGACGGCGGGACCCTGGTCTCCAGGCAGGGGCTCGTCCCCGCGCCCGAGCCCCCGCCCACCGTCCAGGTGCGACGCGCGGATCGCGACGCGCCGACCACGGTCGGCTGGGATGCGCCGCCGGACGCGCCGCCGTCGCCCTCGGATCGGCACGCGCGGAGCTTCGGAAAATACCGGTTCATCGCGACGCTCGGGCACGGGGGCATGGCGGACGTGCACCTGGCGGTCGCGGTGGGGCCGGCGGGCTTCAGCAAGCTGCAGGTCATCAAGCGCCTCCGGCCCAACATCGCCGACGAGCCCGAGTTCCGGGACATGCTGCTCGACGAGGCCCGCCTCGCCGCCCGCCTGAACCACCGCAACGTGGTGCAGACCAACGAGGTCGGCCTCGCGGACGGCGAGTACTTCATCGCCATGGAGTACCTCGACGGGCAGCCGCTGAGCCGGGTGATCTCCCGCGCGCGAGAGCAAGCGCGGGCGATCCCGTTCGCCGTCCAGTTCTGGATTCTCAGCGAGGTGCTGGCCGGCCTCCACTACGCCCACGAGCTCGTCGACTACGATGGGGCGCCGCTCAACGTCGTTCACCGCGACATCAGCCCCCACAACATCTTCGTCACCTACGACGGGCAGGTGAAGATCGTCGATTTCGGGATCGCGCTCGCCGCGCACCGCCTCGTCGAGACGCAGACCGGCACGATGAAGGGCAAGGTCGCGTACATGGCGCCGGAGCAGGCGTTCTCGCACTCTTCCCAGATCGATCGGCGCGCGGACGTCTTCTCGGCCGGCGTCATCCTCTGGGAGATGCTCGCCGGCCGCCGCCTCTGGCGTGGGCTGTCCGATCCGCAGATCATCTCGCGCCTGATGCGGGACATCCCGGACCTGCGGTCCGCGCGCCCCGAGGTGCCCGTCGAGCTCGCGCGCATCTGCGCCAAGGCGCTCGCGCACTCGCCCGACCAGCGCTATTCGACGGCCGCCGCCTTCCGCGCGGAGCTCGCTCGCTACACGGAACGCCTGGAAGAGCAGGTGACGGCCGAGCAGCTCGGCGCGCTCATGCGCGAGCTGTTCGCCGGCGAGCGGTCCGAGATCCGGGCGATCATCGATCGCCAGCTCAAGCAGCTGCAGGAGCACGGCGCGGAGGCGGGGGGCGCGGGGCTCGCCGGCCGCGCGCCGAGGCTGCCGTCGCTGCCAGGGCGCGAGCCCCTCGACTCGGATCCTCCCGCGCAGGAGGACGGCGCGACCACGGGCTCTTCGCCGTCGGCGCCCACGCGCCCCCTCCACCGCTCGAGCCCTCCGCAAGCGACGCTCCACGCCGTCGTGCGGACCGAGCCGGCCACGGCCGTTCAGCCCGCGCCGGCGCCGCGGCGCTCCCGGTTGCCGCTCGTCGCGTTCGCGGCGGTCATCGCGCTCGTCGGCGCCGCGACGCTGTACCTGAAGCTGCGCGATCCGGTCCAGCAGAGCCTCCGCGTGGCCCCGCCGCCGGCCCAGAGCGCGCTGCCCGCGCCGGAGTCCTCGCCGCCATCCGCCGCGAGCAGCGCTCCACGCGAGCAGACCGACGCGTCCCTCCTCCGCGCATCCATCAAGGCGAGCCCCGCCAGCGCGAAGATCTTCGTCGACGGGGTGGAGCTCCCCTCGAACCCGTTCGACGGCAAGCTCATCAAGGACGGCGCGGCGCACCGGATCGAGGTCTCCGCGCCAGGCCACGCCGCGCAACGACGGATGCTCGTGTTCGACCGGGACATCGAGCTCGAGGTGACGCTCTCCCACGCGCAGAGAGGGCCGGCCCCCGCGGCCACGGCGACCCCGAAGGTCGTCAAGCCCCCCGTCGAGGCGGATCCCACCGTCCCGCCGCCGAAGCCCGATCCCTACTGACGCGCGGGGCCCGCGGGCGGCCGTTACAGATCCTGGTAACCGATCGGCGGCTCGACGAGCTTCGCCGCCTTGGCGACGCCGCGGAACACGTAGTCGGAGTAGCTGTAAGGCCCGTCCGACCACACGAGGAAATCGTCCGCGAGCACCCCGTTGGGCGCTCCCTCGCAGAGCTCCGGCGCCGCCATGACGGGCCCTTCGTTGTAGATCGGCGCCGACGCGTTGACCGCCTCCTCGGCCTCTTCCATGGCGGCCAGCGCGCCGGCGTGCCGGTCGGCGTCGAGCTCGTCGACGGGGTAAAGCTCCCAGTCGAGCAGCACGAGCTCCGGGTGCGGTGGCTCGTTCGCCGCCGACGCGAAGGGGGCGTGCGTGGCCTCGGGGAGGCCCGTCTGCGCGAGCGCCTCGATCAGGCGGCTCCGGTAGCGCAGCGCCGCGTCATCCGGGGTCCAGAACGCCGTGAGGGCCGCGATCACGTCCTCGGTCTTCGCCTCGCGCCACAGCGAGGGGTCGCGCGAGCCGAGATCGAGCGCGCGCTCCTTCCGGAGGCGCGCCTGGAAGGCCGACGCGTGCGGCGCGAACTCCGGCAGCTCGGCCAGGGCGTGATCGACGGACCAGTGGAGCCGATGATCGACCTCGCGCACGTACCGGTGCTTGCCGAGGGCGCGGAGGAGTCGGGCGATTTCGTCGGGTGTGCGCGCTGCGAACGACCAGGCAAGCATCATGGGGCAAGGCTCATCGATCCGTGCTGGGGATGGCACGCCGAGCTGGCTCGCCGATGCCGATCGGGCGGCGGGCACCTCGGCACGACGTGAATTCCCATCGCTCGGCCGCGGTGTCGATCACTTCTTGCCGGGGAGGTGCCACACGCCGGCGAACCACACAAGGGATCCGTCTGCGCGGCGCACGGTGGTGGCAGGCGCGAAGTACGCGCCCGGCGGGACGGGCTCCCATCGTCCCTGCTGCCACGCCCAGCGGCGGCTCCGCCACTGCCACTCGCCGTCGATCCACACATCGCCCGGCCGCTCGGACGGCGAGATGATCTCGACCCGCGCAGGCGGCGGAGGGTACGGCACGACCACCGTCGTCTCGCTCGGCAGGTGAGGGCCGGTCGGAGGCAGCGGGAGCGAGCCGCCGCAGCCCGCGAGCACGAGGAGCGACGCGAGCGGGATCCCGAGCGCGCGGCGCAGAGCGGCGTTCATCCTGCGTCGATCCAGGAGAGGTACGCGTCCAGGACGTCGCGGCCGACGAGCAAGCACTCCAGCGTCGCGAGCGCGAGGAACGGGCCGAACGCCATGCGGGCCTGACCGAACCCTTCGCGAGGCTCCTCCGCGAGCGGATCTTGCGCCAGCTCTTCCTCGGCGGCGGCCCGCTCCTCGGGGGACATGGCCGCGAGCTCGGCGCGGATCTGCTCCCGCTCGAGGCGCACCGCCTCGGGCTCCTCGATGCTCCCGCGCAGGAGCAGCATGGCGATCGCGATGATCGATCCCTGGATGGCGCCTGCGCCGAGCACGAACAGGGCGCCCCCCCAGCCGAACCACGCGCCTGCCAGCATGAGGAGCTTGGCGTCGCCGAGGCCCATGCCGACGCGGCCGCCGCGGATCCGCGGGTAGATCACGACGAACGGGAGCCAGACGATGCCGAAGCCGACCGCGGCGCCGACGAGGGCGTCGACGAAACCCATCGACCGCAGCGACGCGGTCGCGACGCCGAGCACCGCGCCGCCGATGGTGATCGAGTCGGGGATGAACATCTGCTCGAGGTCGATGAACGTCGCCGCGAGCAGCCCGAGCGCGAGCGCCAGGCCGGCGGTGTACGTGGCGAGCGCGTGGAGGGCCGGCGTCGTCCCGGGGAGCCGGAGGATGATGACCTCGATGATCGCGAGCGAGAGCAAGCCGCCCGCCGCCTCCACCAGGGGATACCGCGGCGACACGGGCGCACCGCAGCAGCGAGCGCGGCCGCGCAGCAGCAGGTAGCTGAGGACGGGGATGTTGTCGTAGGCGCGGATCGGCGCGCCGCACGCCGGGCAGCACGAACCCGGACGGACGACGCTGAGCTCGCGCGGGACGCGGTGGATGACGACGTTGAGGAAGCTCCCCCAGAGCAGGCCGAAGCAGAGCCCGAAGGCGCGCAGGAACCACGGGGGAAAATCGGCGAGCATCACCTGGGGCTCACGTCCTCGGGCTCGACGCGGCGAGCCGGAGCATCATCGTGAGCGCCTGCTCGAGCTCCGCGATCGTCGGTTGCACGGGGTTCTCGGCGAGCGCCGCCTTGAGGTCGACGAGGCGGCCGCCGAGCTCCTGGTAGTGACGGCGCACACCCTCGGTCGGCGCCTCGGCGACCCACCGCTTCACGATCTCGCGCAGCTCGTCGAGATCGCTGCCAGCGAGGAGCTGCGCCATCTGCGAGGCCATCGGATCCGGTGCGCCGCTCACGCCCTGCCCCATCCCGGCCAGCATAGCGCGGGCACTTTGACGGGCGAGGGGTCCTGCGACATAAGGCGAGGCGCTCACGAGGAACCGTGCCGACGAGGACGCCTGCCGTTGCCCTGATCCTGCTGGCCGCCGGCATCGCCGGGGGGGCCGGCTGCAGCCGCGCCGAGCAGCGAGAGCCCGGGGAGAAGCGCGCGGACAGAGGCGCCCCGCAGGCGCCCGCGCCCCAGGGGAAGGTGCTCGAGGCGGCCGAGAACGAGTCGCCCGCCGCGAGCGCGACGCCGCGGGCCGGCGCCGCGGCGGCCGGGCCCGCGCGGATCGAGATCCCTGCTGGAAAGCTCGTCGCGGGCAGCACGCCCGGGGACAAGGGGCGTGATCCGACGCTCGAGCCGGCGTTGCTCGACGTCGAGCTGGGCGGCTTCACCGTCGATCGCCACCTGTACCCGAACGATCCTGCGCAGGCTCCGCTCACCGGGGTGACGCGGGCGCGCGCCTCGGAGCTCTGCCAGCAGGCCGGCGGGAGGCTGTGCACCGAGCTCGAGTGGGAGCGCGCGTGCAAGGGCCCCGAGGGGACGCCCTACGCGGGCGGCGCGGCGTGGGACCCGGCGTGCGCCAAGGCGCCCGCGTCGTGCGCGTCCGGGTTCGGCGTCGTCGGGATGGGCGCTGCGCTGCGCGAGTGGACCGCGAGCGACATCGCGCCGATCGAGAACCTCCAGCCCAGGGCCGCCGCCGTGCGCGGGGCCACGGCGAGCGCGAGCGCCGTGGATCACCGGTGCGCGCGCCGCGCCGCGGTCGATCCGGCGGTGTCGGGCGACGACATCGGCTTCCGGTGCTGCCACGGCGCGCCGAACGCGGCGTCGATCCCGTCGCCGCAGTGGCAGCAGACGTTCCGGCGCGCGGAGATCGGGCCGCAGCAGGTCGCAGAGCTGCTCGCGTCGGTGCCGCAGCTGCGCGACCTCGGCGGGCAGATCTCCTTCTTCAAGGAGCCCGACGACGCGAACGCCGTGCTCAGCCGGGGCCGGACGCGGCTCTCGCCGAGCGGCGCTCCGGCAAGCCAGCCCGCGCCGGGCCCGCCCCCGAACACCACGCTCACGACGTCTCCGCTGCTCTGGAACCCGGTCCCGGGCGAGGAGGTGCTCGTCGTGACGGGAAAGGCCGACGACGACGCGTTCATCGTCGCGTTCCTGAAGCTCCCTGGAGACCGCTATCGCATCGCGTCGTCGCTGCTGCTCAAGGACGACCCGGGGCCGCTCGCGCTCGGGTTCAACGGCTACGTGCGGCGACGGCTCGCGTGGGCGACCTGCTGGGACTGCCGCGGCGAGTCCGGCAACATCACCTACCGGGACGACAGCCGCGTGGTGATCACGCAGAAGTGACCCCGCCGCGGCGCGGACCGGACACCGGCGCGCCCCGGCGTCTCAGGTGTCGGCGCCGAGCAGGGTGTGCTGGTAGGTCGTGCCGTATTCGATGATCCGCTCGACCGCGTCGACGAACTCCGAGCGGTCGAGCGACTCGGTGGGCAGCTCGGCGCACAGCAGGATCTCGTTCCGATCGTCGAGGGCGAACTTGGCGACGCGCATGTCGCGGTTGGCCTCGAGCAGATGACGGAGCAAGCCGAGCACCTGGCCGGTGTCCTCGGCCAGGGGCGGCATCGCAGCGCCGCCCTCAGCGTCGCATTGCGCGTCGAGCAGATCGAGCACGCCGAACATCGAGAGCACGACCCAGTTCTCGGTGCACTGGACGTAGAACGGAGGGAGCTCGACGACCCCTTCCTCGCGCGGACGGATGCGCAGGGTCGACGGCTTCGTCAGCTCGGCGCTGTAGCCGATCTCCTCCGTCCAGCGCTGCAGGGTCGCCACGTCGATCACGGGTGACGTGATCGCCCTGCCGCCGCCGGAGATCAAGATGCGGCGCGCTGGAAGCCCCCTCGCAGGGGCGAGCGACGGAGGCGAGGGGCGCTAGAGGCTGAGGACGGCGTCCTCTCCCCGGTCGGCGAGCTTCGCCGCGATCAGGCTGAGCAGCGCTTGCCTCCGCTCCTCGAGCTCGACGAGCGCGCGCGGCGGCACCAGCTCCTCCTCGATGCCGCCGGGGCGCAGCGCCGCGGCGGCCTCCTCGGGGCCGAAGCGCGCGAGCGCATCGCGAAGGGCCCGGGGGAACCGCACCGCTTCCACGAGGCGCTCGAGCTGCCGATCGAGCTCGTGCGCCTTCACGTGCAGCGGGAAGGCGCTCGCGTTGGCCTCCAGGCTGAGCGCTCCCGCGTGCACGTCGATGACGATCTCCTTCCGGAGCCCGTTGCCCGCCAGGTAATCGAGCACCAGCACCTCCAGGTAGTCGCGGAGGATGACCGTGCGCTCGCCGCGCACAGGCGACGGCGACCGAGCCCAGCGCGCCCACACGTCGAGCTCGGGCGCGTCGTCGAAGCGTACGGACCGCCGGCGAGGCGAGAGCCAGCGCGGGCCGGGCGGACCGGGAGCCGGCGCGAGGACCAGCGCGTCGACCGTCCCATCGTTCATGACGGCGAGGCGACGCAGCAGCTTGCGCGCGTTCGGCTCCCGGCCGACGAGCGCCGCGAGCTCGCCGATGCCGATGCGTCGCGCCGCTGCGGCGGGCACGACATGCGCGCCGAGCGCCCTCGCCATGCGGTAGAACGCGAGCGGGCGCCGGAACGCGAGCGGGGCCTTCTTCTGCGCCGGCGCGAGCTTCACCTTCACCTCGCGCGGGGCCGCTCCTTCCGCGGGCGCGCCCAGCGAGAGCGTCGCCTCGAACCGGCCGTCCGCCACCTTGCCCGTGAGCCGCAGCGCGCGCAGGGGAGAGCGCTGGAGGGCGCGCGCGACGCGCGATTCCCCCGCGGCCCAGGCGCTCGACGCGGGAGGCGGGCGCTGCTCGGCCGGCGGGCGCGCATCGCCGGCCGGGCGCGCATCGCCTGCCGGGCGCGCATCGGCCGGCGAGCCCGCCGTGGGCGCGCCGATCGCAGGCGCGCTCTCCTCGTCGACGAGCGCAGCGATCGCGCCGACGGACCCGTCGCTGCGTTCGGACGATGGTCGCGCGCACGAGACCGCGAGCAGCGCCGCCGCGACGAGCATGCGCTGCGCCCCGACGCCGCCGAGGCGCCGCAGCGGTCCGCGCGCCGATCCGGGGGCGCGCAGGTCGCGCGCGCACCGGCTCATCCGTCCTTCGAGAGCCCGCGCGGATGGTCCGGCGAGGACCCGCCCTCGGCTAGACGTTGCGACGACGCCTCTTCGGCCAGCGACCGGGAGCGCCCGTCATCCGTCGCAGCCTGCGAGCCTGACGCCCGCGCGCTCGCCCCGAGCGACGCGCCGCCGATGACGCGCTCCAGGAGGAACTGCTCCACGCGCTCGATGACCATCTTCTTGCGCTCCAGCGGGACGACGTGCGTGCCGCCGTTCACCATCATCAGCTCTCCGCGCGGCAGCGCCGCCGCCATCTCCTCTGCGAGCCGAGGCGGGGTGAACGTGTCGCGATCGCCCGCGATCACGAGCGCGGGCACGTCGATCTGCGGGAGCAGCTCGAGCGTCGAGTGCTCGCCGGCGCTGCGCAGCATGTGGAGGAACATCGAGAAATCGATGTCGACCATGTGCCGCATGTACGGCAGCAGATCCGCCGGCGTGACCGCGCTCGCGTCGACCTCCCGCGTGAGCAGCGCGATCCGCAGCGCCATCGGCGCGGGCACGCGGCTCCAGATCGCGCGCGCGATGTGCGGGTACGCGTCGACCTGCTCGATCAGCCGCGGCAGGAGCTGCGCGAGCACGTCCGTGCCCTTGAAATGGTGCGTGATCCTGCCGGACGAGCCGCAGATCAGCACGAGCCCACGCACCCCCTCGCGGTGGGTCCGCAGGTGCTCCAGGACGACCTGGCAGCCCATCGAGTGCCCGAAGAGCACCACGGGGCCATCGCCGATCGACGCGCGCACAGCCGCCAGATCGCTGGCGTGATCGCGCAGCTCGACCGCCTGCGGATCACAAGGCAAGCTGCTACGACCGTGGCCGCGATAGTTCCAGTGGGCGACGTTGACCGTACGGGCCAGGTCGTCCCAGAGGTACTTCCAGATGAAGCCGTCGCACGCGATGCCGTCACAGAGCACCGCGGTGAGGCGTCCCGAGCCCGCCCCGACCCCGCTGGCAAAGCTTCCGCTGCCGCCGGGACCTTCCCGGTAGCGGACGTAAATCCGCGTACCGTCCTTCCCGGCGGCGAAAAGCTCTCGGCCCATCGATCCCCGAGCGACGCGGCTTTACGCGAGGCTCGCGGCGATGTTAGTCGCCGCTGTCCTCGTCGTCAGCCACGTCATTGACACTCGGAAGCTTTTTGATGTCTATCCGCGCCAGCTTCCACGCGCGCTGCACAACCCAAGAAAGCGAGCGATCGAGCCGCGCCGCTTCCTCCTTGATTTCCTGCAGCATCGACTCCGGAAAGTAGAGGCTCTGCTTCCGCTTGTCCGTCTTCGAGGCTTCGTTGTTTTTCGCCAGCGTGTCCTTGTCGGTCATACGCTCTAGGGGCTCCTCCCGATCCGCCACAGAAGAGCACCTTAGCGTACGGTGCACTTCCGTGGAAAGCATTCGTTTTTCCATGATGCCGATTGCGGCAACTATGTGTGTATTACCGCGATAGGCGCTCTGCGTCATGATTCCGGGAATGCGATCTTCCCCGCAATCGCGCTCGCCGCGACGATGAGGGGACTGGCCAGGTAGACCTGGCCGGGCCCGCTTCGCCCCGGGAAGTTCCGGTTGATGGCCGAGACCGTGACCTGTTCCTTGCGGTCGGATACACCGGGACCGGCCTTGATGCACGCGCCGCAGGAGGGGTCGACGAGCTCGGCGCCGGCTTTCTCGAAGATCTCGAGGTAGCCCTTGGCCTCGGCGTAGCGGCGGATGTCCTGCGAGCCGAACTGGATGTAGAGGTGCACGCCGTCAGCGACGCGCTTGCCTCGCTCGACCGCCTGGCGCAGCACGGACGCGTACATGTCCATGTCGGCCTTCTTGCCGCCCGTGCACGAGCCTCCGTACGCGATGTCGATCTTCACCGGACCGCCGGCGGCCTCATCGAGCGACCGCAGGGGCACGCCGTTCCTCGGATCGCCCGGCGTCGCGACCATCGGCTCGACCGACGCGAGATCGACGTCGAACGTCGCCATGTACTCCGCGCCGGGATCCGCGCGCACGATGCGCGCGCGCACGTCCTCCGCGGCGAGCCCGCGCTGCTCGACGAGGTAGCGCACGATCTCCTCGTCGGCCTCGATGATCCCCGTGAAGCCGCCCGCCTCGACCGCCATGTTGGTGAGCGTCGCCCGCTCGTCGAGCCCCATCGCGCGGACGCCATCCCCCGCGAACTCGAGCACCTTGCCGATGCCCTGGCCCGTCTTCCAGAACGGCTGCGAGAGCAGGAACAGCATCACGTCCTTCGCCGTGACCCCCGGCCCGAGCCGCCCCGTCAGGTTGAAGCGCACCGACTGCGGCACCGCGACGCGGACGTCGCGCGTGAGCCACGCGTTCGCCATGTCCGTCGAGCCGACGCCGAACGCGAAGCACCCGAGCGCCCCCGCCATGCAGGTGTGCGAGTCGGTCCCCGCCACGATCTGCCCTGGCAGCGCGAGCTCCTCGATCACCTTGTTGTGGCAGATGGCCTCCGAGCCCACGGTCCTGCCGTCGCGCTCGACCTCGCCGTACAGCTTGATCCCGTGCCGCTCGGTGAAGGCCTGCTGCACCGTCGCGAGCGACGCCGCCTGCTCCCGCAAGCCGAGCCTGAGGTGCGCCTCCGGCATCACGCGATCGAGGAACGTCAGGTGATCCCGGAAGGCGAAGACGCTCTCCGGCTCGGTCACGACCGCGTCCAGCCCGACGCCCGCCCGGAAGAGCGACTCGGCCATGGGCGTGACGTACTCGTGCGAGAAGCGCACGTCGATGCGGGCGAAGAGCGCGTCTCCTGGCTTCACCGCGGGGACACCGATCTTCCCTGCCCGCGCGTCCACGATCGCGTGCGCCGCGATGATCTTCTCGCACAGCGTCATCGGCCGCGGCGGCGTGGCCAGGGTGGGCGGCGAGACCTCGCCGGCCATCCGCGCCTTGTTGTAGGCGAAGAGGCCACCGTACTCGACGACGTCGGCGCTGATCAGGTCGAGCCCGCGGGTGAACTCGCCGATCGGGATCTCGTCGCCCCGCGCGATCCGGTCGAGGAGCGAGAAATCGGTCGTCGTGAGCAGCCCGATGTTCTGGCAGTTCTGGCCGTAGATCTTCTCGATGCTGCGCGCGACGACGATCTGGATCCCCGCCTCGCGCTCCGAGTACGGCGCCGTCTCGCGCGAGCTGCCGCACCCCTTCGAGCGCCCGCTGACGATGACGCCGAAGCCGCCGTTCTTGATGGCGTCGCGCTCGATGTGCCCGCCGCGCAGCCCGACCAGGCAGTAACGGGCGAGCGTCTCGTCGTAGTAGTAACAGACCCAGCCCGGCGTGAGCTCGTCGGTCGAGATGTTGTCGATCAGCGCGTGCTGCTCGGGATCGAAGCGAAGCTCGCCGCCCGCCAGCTGCTGCTTCAGGAGCGCCGGGTCCTCGGTCAGGTAGAGGGTCCTCCCGGTGACTTGAACGGACTTCCGGCGGGGGATCGGCATCTGCACCTCGGACGCCCCGGGACGCGCCGCGCGCGCTGGGACCTCTCCACACCTAGTCGCTCTGGGCGGAGGCGCCAACGGCGGTCTTTGCCGGCGCGCGCGGAGCTCCGCGCGGCTTACGTCGAATTACGTCGAAGGCAGGAAATCCAGCATGAGCCGAGGAGCGCCTGGACGGCAGCGTGCCTTGACGACGCACCGGGGAGATGGTGTCTTCGCGGCCGCGGCCGGGCCGCGAGCGATGACCCGACCCACGATCTCCAGCGTTCCCGTCGCGATCCTCGGCGCCGGCCTGACGGGCATGGCAGCGGCGTATCACCTGGGACGGGCCGGCGTGCCGCACCGGGTGTTCGAGCGCCTGCCGCGCCCGGGCGGCCACGCGATCACGCTCGAGGACGCCGGCTTCCGCTTCGATCGGACAGGGCACCTCCTCCACCTGCGCGACCCCGCGACCCGTGAGCTCGCGCTGGGCTGGCTGGGCCCCGACCCGCTCGAGATCGAGCGACGTTCGATGATCTGGTCGAACGGCACGTACACCCGCTATCCGTTCCAGGCGAACACCTTCGGCCTGCCGCCCGCGGTGGCCTACGACTGCCTCCGCGGCTTCATCGAGGCGCACTTCGCCAAGGACCGACCTCTGCCAAGGAACTTCGAGGAGTTCTGTCTGGCGCACTTCGGCGAGGGGATCAGCCGCCACTTCATGCTCCCCTACAACAGCCGCCTCTGGGGCGTGCACCCGAGCGAGATCACCGCCGACTGGTGCTCCCGCTTCGTCCCGATACCGAAGCTGGAGGACGTGCTCGCCGGGGCGGTCGGGCTGAACGACCGGGAGCTCGGCTACAACGCGAGGTTCCTCTACCCGCGGCTCGGCATCGGGCAGCTGACGCACGGGCTCGCGCGAGCGCTCGCCGAGCAGCGGCCGCGGGACGCTGGAACGCCGGCGATCGAGCTCAGCCGCTCTCCCAGATCCATCGACTGGCGCGCGCGAGAGCTCGTGTTCGACGACGAGATCGTCCGGTACGACGTGCTCGTCTCGTCGGCGCCGCTGCCCGCGCTCGTCAGGCTCCTCTCGGACGCGCCTCGCGCCGTCGGCGAGGCGGCCTCCCGGCTGCGCTGCACGCACCTCTACTACCTCGATGTGGCGCTCGACACCCCGTGCGGGCAGCCGCTGCACTGGGTGTACGTCCCGGAGGCGAAGTACCCGTTCTACCGCGTGGGCTGCTACTCCCACTTCTCCGCCGCCATGGCCCCGCCGGGCAAGGCCGGCCTCTACGTCGAGCTCGCCGATCGCGCCGAGCCCGATCTCGCGGCGCTGCTCCCCCGCGTCGCCGAAGGCCTCGTCGAGATGGGCCTCATCCCCGCGCCCAGCGCCATCCGCTTCGCCCGCCTGCGCCGCATCGACCACGCGTACGTCGTGTTCGATCACAGCTACTTCGGCTCGCTGGAGGCGGTGCGGCCGTTCCTCGAGGGCCAGCGCATCCTCTCGTGCGGGCGCTACGGCGGCTGGAACTACTCCTCGATGGAGGACGCGCTCCACTTCGGGCGCGACGCGGCCCACCGCGCGCAGGCGCTCCTCGGAGGCGCGCCGTGAGCACAGCCGAGCCTGATCGCGAGGATGCGGCCGGATCGCCGGAGATCTCCATCGTCATCCCCGTTTACAACGAGGAGGCGATCCTCCACGCCGCCGTCGTGGATCTGCGCGAGCGGCTCTCGTCGTTCGGCTGGCGCTGGGAGCTCGTGCTCGCCGAGAACGGCTCGCGCGACGGGACCCTCGGCATCGCCGGCGAGCTCGCGCGCAAGTACCCGGAAGTGCGGCACTTCTCGATCGGCGAGCCCAACTACGGGGCCGCGCTCCGCGCGGGCATCGAGCGGGCGCGCGGGCGCTTCGTGCTCTGCGACGAGATCGACCTCTGCGACGTGGATTTCCACCGCCGCGCCATCGCGATGCTGCGGGCAGGCGGCGTCGACATGGTGATCGGGTCCAAGCTCATCCAGGGGGCGCGCGACGATCGCCCGTGGGCGCGGCACGCGGCGAGCCAGATGTACAACGGGCTCCTCCGCGCCACGCTCGGCTTCCGTGGGACGGACACGCACGGGCTCAAGGCGTTCCTGCGCGAGCCGCTCCTCGGGATCGCGCGCGACTGCGTCGTGGACAAGGACGTGTTCGCCAGCGAGCTCGTCATCCGCGCCTACCGCGCTGGCCTGCGGATCGAGGAGATCCCCGTCCGCGTGCTGGAGAAGCGGCGCCCCTCGATCAACCTTACCCGCCGCGTCCCGAACGTGCTGCGCAGCCTCGCGAAGCTGACCTGGGCCATCCGGGTCCGCGGCTGACGGCCGGCTCCTCCAACACTCGCGCAGCATTCGCAGCGCCGCGCGCGAGGCCGGGCCCGCTCGTGGAAAAATTCTGGCATGCTATACGCCGCAGGTGACGATCCTCCCCTCGAGCGCCGCAAGACCGGCTCGCCGCGCGGACACCGACGTGGACGTCGTGGTCATCGGCGGCGGCGTGAACGGCGTGGGGGTCGCGCGGGACGCTTCGCAGCGGGGCCTGAGGGTCGCCCTCTTCGAGCGCAACGATCTCGCGTTCGGCGCGAGCGGCAACTCGAGCGGCATGATCCACGGCGGGCTCAGGTACCTGACCAGCGATCCGCAGGTGACCGAGAAATCGTGCCGCGACTCGGGCCACATCCAGGCGATCGCGCCGCACCTGCTCTTCCGGATCCCCTTCCTCGTGCCGTTCGAGAACGCGCGGCACGGGCGCCTCCTCTACCCGCTCGCGGACGCCTTCTTCGAGGCGTACGACAACTACCAGCCGCTCAAGCGCGGCAAGCCGCACGCGCGCCTCACGCCCGACGAACTCCGCCGGCTCGAGCCGGGGCTGCACGGTAATCTGGTCGGCGGCTTCAGCTTCGACGAGTGGGGGATCGACGGCGCGCGGCTCTGCGTCGCCAACGCGGTCGACGCGATCGAGCGCGGGGCCAAGGTCTACGTGGGGCACACGGTCGAGCGGATCGAGCGCCGGGAGGACACCGGCGAGGTCGTCGCCGTCCGTTACCGGGACCGCACGACGGGGGAAGGCGGGCGGCTCCGCACGAGCACGGTCGTGAACGCGACGGGCGCGTGGTCGCCGATCACATCGTCCCTCGCCGGCCTCCCCGCCGCGAGCTCGCGCGTGCGGCCCGGCAAGGGCGTGCACGTCGTGTTCGACCGGCGCCTCACCAATTACGCCATCATGGCGAGGACGATCGACGGCCGTCAGATCTTCCTCGAGCCGTGGGAGAACATGAGCGTCATCGGCACGACCGACGACGACTTCTACGGCGATCTCGATCAGGTCCGCGCGACGAGCGAGGAGGTCAGGTACCTGGTCCAGGGCATCGCCCGCGTGTTCCCGCAGATCCACGAGGCGCGCGCGATCGGCACGTTCGCGGGCGTGCGGCCCACGCTCTACGCGTTCGGGCCCACCGAGGACGCCCTCTCGCGCGAGCACCAGATCGTCGATCACGCGGCGCACGGCGCGCCGGGCCTCTACTCGATGATCGGCGGCAAGCTGGCCAGCTTCCGGCTCTTCGCCGAGGAGATGACCGACGTCCTCTCGCGGCGCTTCGACCTTGGCGCCCGCTGCGTGACGCACACGACCGCGCTGCCCGGCGGCGATCGCGCGGTGGACGCGCTCGCGCTCTCGCGGCGGATGGAGATCGACGCGGTGGCCGCCCGGCGGCTCGTGTACCGGCACGGCTCGCGCGCGCTCCGGATCGAGGAGCGCGTGCGCCAGCGGCCCCGCGAGGCCGCGACGGTGTGCCCCTGCGAGCCCGTGATCGAGGCCGAGGTGCGTTATGTCCTCCGGCACGAGCTCGCCCGGAGCGTGGCCGACGTCGCGCGCCGAACGCGCCTCGGCCTGGGCGCGTGCGGCGGCATGCGCTGCGCGGCGCGGTGCGGGCAGATCGTGGCGCAGGAGCTCTCGCTCCCGCCGCGCGACGGGATGCGGCAGGCGGCGGCGTTCCTCTCGCGGCAGGCGGTGACCCGCGCGGTCGCGCTCGGCCCGGAGCAGGCGCGGCAGGAGGCCCTCGCGATCGCCAGCGTCCGGTCGGAGCTCGGCGCGCCCGCGGACGACGAGGCGGCGGCGTCGTGCGAGGACGCCGATCGTCGCGCGCAGCGCGCCGCGAGAGAGCCGGAGGAGAGGGCGTGGCGCGATCGATCCTCGTGATCGGCGCGGGCGTCGCCGGGCTCGCCGCCGCGTGGAGCGCGCGGCGGCGCGGGGCCCGGGTCGCTGTGATCTCCGCGGGCGTCGGTGAGACGGCGCTCGCGGGCGGCGCGGTGGACGACGTGCCGTGGGAGCAGATCGAGCGGGCGTCGCGGCTGCTCGGCGGCGACCTGCCCGCGAGCGATCTCGCGCCGGCGGCGAGGCAGTTCGCGGCGGAGCTCGGCCTGTGGGAGCTGCCGCAGGCGGCGGGCGTGCGCCTCGCGACCGTCGCGGGGCGGATCCGCCCCGCCCGCGGCAGGGATCGCGCGCTGCTCGACCTCGGCCCGCTCCGCCGCACGCGCGTCCTCGTCCCGCGCGCGGCGCGCGCCGCATGGGACGCGGACGCTCTCGCGGAGGCGCTCACGGACGAGCCGTTCGCCCGGGCGCGGGGGCTCCGCTTCCTGCCGGTCGACGCGCCGGTCCTGCGCTTCGACGACGAGCGGCACATCGCCGACGGCGATCTCGCGGCCCGGCACGACGACCCGGCGCGGCTCTCCTGGCTCCTCGATCGGCTCCGCCAGGCGCTCGAGGGCGCGGGCGGCGCGGGGGCGATCCTGCTCGGCCCGTGGCTCGGCGCGAGCGCTCCGCGGGCCGAGGCGCTCGCGGCCCGCCTCGGCGTCCCGGTGGGCGAGGCGCTGATGGGCGCCGGCTCGCCGGCGGGGCTGCGCTTCGAGGCGGCGCGCGACGCGCTGCTCGCGGCGATCGGGGCGGCTCAGCGCCACGGCCGCGTGCTCGCGGTGGGCGGCGGACACCCGGGACCAGGCGCGCCCGACGAAGGCGTCACGATCCACGTCGAGGGGGAGGACGTGCCGCTCGCGGCGGATGGGGTGATCCTGGCGATCGGCGGCCTCGCCGGCGGCGGGATCGCGTACACGCCGCCCGAGAGCGGCGCCGGCGCCGATTTCCCGGCGCGCGGCGCCGCGCCGTTCGCGCTCTCGATCGCCGCGCCCGTCACGATGGGCGACGAGCGCGGCGCGTTCGGCGTGGTGAGCTCCATGCAAGGCCCGGAGCTCGACGTCGTCGCGTGGCCCCGCGGCGAGCGCCCGGGCGCGCTGGAGGCGGTGGGGGTGCGGTGCGAGGGCGTCCGCGCCGCCCCCGGGATCCTGGCGGCCGGGGCGACCATCGCGGGGAGGGCGCGCACCGTGCTCGACGCGGTGACGACCGGGCTCCGCGCCGGCGCGGAGGCCTGACGCGCGTCGAGCGGCGCCCGGCGCAGGTCGCTCGACGCGCGATCCTCAGCGCTGGCGGATCGCCGGGATGGCGCGGAGGAGCTGCTGGTACCCGACGGCGAGCGCGAAGTCGGTCCCGCGGGTGGGATCCGAGGGCATGTCGCCCTCGGGGCTGACCGCCGCGGCCGTCTCGGCGCGCTTCTCCACGAGCACGGCCCGCGGCGAACGATCGCCGATCGCCCCTTCGGCGGGGAGGTGGCCCTCGAGGTCCTGCTCGCGGAGGATGGCGGCGGGGACCTGCTGCGCCGCGCTCTCGATGACGACATCCGGCCGGATGCCCTGGGCCTGGATCGAGCGCCCGTTCGGCGTGTAGTAGCGCATCGTCGTGAGCCTGACCCCGGCGCCGCCGGGCAGCTCGTAGATGGTCTGCACCGATCCCTTGCCGAAGGTCCTCGCGCCGACGAGCACGGCGCGCCCGCTGTCCTGCAGGGCGCCCGCGACGAGCTCGGCGGCGCTCGCGGAGTACTCGTTCACGAGCGCGACGACGGGCAGCGAGGCGAACGCGCCGCCGTCGTGCGCCTTCGCCTCGTCGACGACCTGGTTGCGCTGGCGCGTCGAGTAGATCGTCCCCGAGGAGAGGAGCTCGTCGGCCACGGCCTCCGCCTCGTTGACGAGGCCTCCGGGGTTGTTGCGCAGGTCCAGGATGACGCCGGCCAGCGGCGCCTTCGATGCGGCGCGCAGCTTCGCCGCGGCGCGGAGCATCTCTTCGTGGGTGCCGTCCTGGAACTGCTTCACGCGGACGTACGCGATGTCCCGGTCGAGGCGCTTGGCCGCGATGCTCGTGACGTGGATCTGCTCCCGCGTGAGGTCGAACGAGAGGGGCTCCGGCACGCCCTGCCGGCGGATCGTGAGCTTCACCCGGGAGCCGGGCGCCCCGCGCATGATCTTCACGAGCTTGTCGAGGCGCTCTCCGCGGACGGGGCGGCCGTCGATCGCGAGGATCTGATCGCCGGAGCGGATGCCCGCCCGCGCCGCCGGCGAGCCTTCGATCGGCGCGATGACGGTGATGTTGTCGTCCTTGGCGTCGACCTCGATGCCGACGCCGCCGAACGTCCCCCCCGTCTCTTCCTGGAACTGGGCGAACTCCGAGGAGTTCATGTACGCCGAGTGCGGGTCGAGCTCCGCGACCATCCCCTTGATGGCGCCGTCGAGGATCTTGCTGCGCTGCGCCGGCTCGACGTAGTTGTTCTCCACGAGCACGAGCACGCGCGCGAGCTGCTCGAGCGGAGCGTAGGGGCTCTGCGCCTGTGTGCTCGCGCCCGCGAGGTGGGAAGTCGCCGCTCCTCCTGCGAAGGCCGCAGCGATGAGCCCCAGGGTGCGCATCCAGCTCGAGAAGCGTTGCATCCGCCGACCATAGCAGCGGCGCGGGCGGCGGCGCGGTGCGCCGGCGACGGCCGCGCTCGTTCACACGCCTGCGCGGCGGCACACGCCTGCGCGGCGCGCGGTGGCACACGCCTGCGCGGCGCGCGGTGGGCCGGGCGGCGGGGCGCAGCGCAGGCTTTTCGATGTGCCAGCGCGGGCGTATCGCCCGCCAGTCGACGAGATCACCAGGGCGCCCAAGCTCCGGGCGCATGGTTTGTCCTAAGAGGAGTGTTCGGCTATCTTCGCGCGCCTGAACGTGGAACTTGCCTCCTCATCGCCCGGCTTCGCGTTCGCGAAGCGGGGCTCGCCGCGAGGGGCTTCTCTCGCCGAGACGGTCGGGGGCCGTCGCGAGGAGGTGTCCACGGCTGCGCTGTCGTCCGTGCGCGGGAGACAACTCGCACCCCGAGGCGGCTAGGATGGCCAAACCCACCGATCGTGAGCTCGTCGATCAAGCCCGGAGCGGAGATGCCCAGGCGTTCGGGGTGCTGGTTCGTCGATATCAGAAGCGCATCTTCCGGCTGGCGTTCCACCTTGTCCGCTCGGGCGCGGAGGCAGAGGACGTGACGCAGGAGACCTTCGTCCGGGCCTACCAGGCGCTCGACCGGTTCGACGGCCGGAGCGAACCGTTCACCTGGCTCTACCGGATCGCCGTGAACCTCTCGCTCAACATGATCCGGGCCCGCAAGCCGAGCAAGAACTCGACCCCCGCGGACGATCCGCGGATCGAGGCGCTGCTGCTCGAGACGCGCCCGAGCCACGGCGTCGATCCGGCCGCGTCGACCCAGCGGCGCGAGCTCGCGGCCGCGCTCTGCGACGGCATCGACGCGCTCTCGGACACGCTGCGGACGACGCTCATCCTCGTATGCATCGACGGCGTGCCCCACGAAGACGCCTCCAGGATCCTGGGTTGTCCGGAAGGAACAGTCGCCTGGCGCGTCCACGAGGCGCGCCGCAAGCTCCGTGCATACCTCGCGGAGCGCGGTTTCGGAGGGGACGCCGAATGAACGTCACCAGCAAGCTCGACCTCGACGGGATGCTCAACGATTGGCCTGCCCCCGCGCCCTCGACGAACGACGAGGAGGCGTGGGAGACGCGGGCCGCTCACATCGTCGAGGCCGCCATCTCCCGGCGCTCGGAGGACACCACGGCGGCAGCCGATCTCCTCGCCCCCCCCGACCTCACTGCAGCGCCAGGCGAGGAGCAGACGGAGGACCCATCGCGCGAAGCACGCGCATCAGGAGAACGCAGCACCATGGGGGACGGATCACAAGCAGCCAGGGCCTCGAAGCCTGAGAGCCTGTCGGGTGGCACCTTGTCGCGGCCGCCGGAGAAGAGACGCCAGTCGCTGAAGGAGATCGCCGAGCGGGTCAGCCAGGCGCCGGGTCGCGCGAGCGGTATGCCCGCGACGAGCGGCTCTGCGCTCTCGACGCCGCTGCCGGCTTCGGGACGCAGCTCGGCGCCGCCAGGGCGTGTGTCCCCGCTGCCGGGGCGCGGCTCGCTCTCCGGCGGCGCCCGCACGTCGTCGCCGTCGCTGCGGCCGGCGGAGGGGGTGCCCGAGGACTCCGGGGTCATCGATCTGAACCGGCTCAACGCGTCGGCGCCCTCGGAGGTGGAGGCCTCCGAAACGGCGCGGCCCGGCGCGGCGGATCGGTTCGGGGACGCGAAGGAGGCAGCGGTCATGCCGGTGGCGGCGCGCCGCGCCCCGTCCGCGCCCGTGGCCTCGGCTCCAGCGAAGAAGCGATCCGGCGGGATGATCGCCGGCGCGGCCGTCGCGGCCCTGGGGCTGGCCGCGGCGGTCACCGTCATGGTGAAGACGACGGCTCCGCCGCAGCCGGAGATCGCGGCGACCGCGGCGCCCGCGCCGACCACCGTCGCGGCGCCCGCCGCGCCGCGCGGCGACACGCGGGTGGAGCCGGCTGCTCCGGTCGCTGCGGCGCCGGAGGAGCGCGCCGTGATCGAGCAGCCCGTGCAAGCGGAGGAGAAGCTCGCCGCGGCGCCCAGGGCGCCAGCCGCCCCCGCCGGCACGCCTGCGCCGGCGGCCGTCGAGGCGCCGGCCACGCCTGTCGTGTCGCCGAAGCCCGAGCAGGGAAAGACGGCGGCTGCGCCGGCGGCGGCTGGCAAGCCTGGGGACCTCCCCACGGCCATGCAGGCGGCCGTGGGCGACAGCGGGGAGCGACAGCCGTCGGTCGTCTCGGAGGCGCCGGTGCCGGCGTCGGGCCCGCTCCGGCAGCAGAACATCCCCGAGCAGCCGTCGCAGGGTTCGGTGCAGGCCGCGCTCGGCTCGGTCATGGGCGGCGCCAAGGCGTGCGTCGCGGGCGCGAACGACGTGTCGCGCGCGCAGATCACGTTCTCGTCGACGGGCCAGGTGAGCAAGGTCAGCGTCAGCGGGTGGGCGGCGTCGAACGGCCAGTCGAGCTGCGTGCAGTCCGCGCTCAAGGGCGCGAACGTGGGTCCTTTCTCCAAGCCGTCCTTCTCGGTCAGCGCGACGATCCGGCCCTAGCCCTGACCACGCGCCCACACGGCAGCGCGCCCTCGCGGAGGGCAGAAAACCTCCCGGTTGACACAGCCCCCCCCGTGGGTAGAATGCGCGCCCCCATGGTTTCCGCGACTCAGCAAACCCAGCGCATCCGCCGGCGCAAGGCGCGCACGGCGGGTACCCGCCGCAAGCGCTTCGAGCGCGCACACGGCACCCCCGCGTTCCCGATCCACCCGGCGGGTTACGACCAGAACGCGCCGGACGCCCAGCGCGCTGCCACGCCCGCCGAGGCGCAGGCGAAGAAGTAGGAGAGCTTTTCTCATGGCCAATCACGCATCTGCCGACAAGCGCAACCGCCAGCGCATCACGAGGACCGCGCGCAATCGCGCCATCAAGTCGGAGCTCCGCACGACCGTCAAGAAGGCGCGCACCGCGCTGAAGGGCGTCGCGCAAGAGTCCGCTGCGCCGGTGACCGCCGCGGTGAGCGCGCTCGATCGTGCCGCGTCGAAGGGGACGATCCCCGCCAAGCGCGCGTCGCGCGTGAAGAGCCGCCTCGCCCTCGCCCTTCACAAGGCGAGCGTCGCTGCCAAGACCGCCGCGAGCTGAGAACAACCTTCCGCACGTACGCCCCGCTCACCGCAAGGTGAAGCGGGCGTCGTCGTTTTGTCTCCCCGCAACACCGCACCCCCCCGTTGCCGTAGACCCTCGCTGCCACCGTCACGGCCACGGAGCTCGCGTCTCTTCTCCGCCTCTCTTCAATGACGCCAGCGGCGGGCACCCGCACAGGAGACGGGTCCAGCTCGGCGTTTTCGGCGCGGAAGCGTACTCCGGTACGCTGAGCACCGAAAACGCCGAGATGGGCCCGTATCCGCAGCGGGTGCCCGCCCCTTCAATGAGCGTCGGCCCAGGTGGGTCCGTGACCTACGTCGACGACGAGCGGGACGTCGAGCGGGAAGACCGACTCCATGGCCTCCCGCACCTTCGCCTTGGCCTCGTCCACGGCCTCGGCCGGCACCTCGAACGCGAGCTCGTCGTGGACCGTGAGCACCATGCGCGCGCCGGGGACGACGGGGCGCGGGACGCGCACCATCGCGAGCTTCAGGAGATCCGCCGCCGTCCCCTGGATGGGGGTGTTCTGCGCGATGCGCTCCGCCTGAGCGCGGCGCATGCGGTCGCTGCTGCGCAGATCCGGGAGCAAGCGGCGCCGGCCGAGCAGCGTCCGCACCGACTCGGAGCGCTTCGCCTCGGCCATCGTCCCCTCCATGAACTCGTGCACGCCCCGGTAGCGCGCGAAGTAGGCGTCGATGAAGCGCGCCGCCTCCGCCCGCGAGATGTCGAGCCGCTTGGCGAGCGCCGACTCGCCCATGCCGTAGATCACGCCGAAGTTGATCGTCTTGCTCCGGCGGCGCATCTCGGCGGTGACCCCTGCCTGGTCCACGCCGAAGATCTCCATGGCCGTGCGCACGTGCACGTCCTGCCCGGTGCGGAAGGCGTCGACGAGCACCGGGTCCTTCGAGAGGTGCGCTAGGACGCGCAGCTCGATCTGGGAGTAGTCGGCGCTCACGATCACGCTGCCGGGCGGCGCCACGAACGCACGCCGGATCATCCGGCCGAGCTCCGTGCGGATCGGGATGTTCTGCAGGTTCGGGTCCTGCGACGAGAGCCGCCCGGTCGCGGCCACGGCCTGGCCCCAGCGCGTGTGGATCCGGCCCGTGCCCGGGTGCACGAGGCGCGGCAGCGCGTCGACGTACGTGCCCTTGAGCTTGGCGATGGCGCGGTGCTCGAGGACCACCCCGGGGAACGGGTGCTCCTCCGAGAGCGCCTCGAGCACGTCGGCGTCGGTCGAGCGGCCGGTCTTCGTCTTGCGCTGGGAGCGCAGCTTGAGCTCGTCGAACAGGACCGCCTCGAGCTGCTTCGGCGACGCCAGGTTGATGTCGTGCCCCACGATCTCGCGCGCCTTCTCCTCCAGCGCGGCGAGCTCCGTCGTCATCTGCGCGCCGAGCTGCGCGAGCGCCTTCGGATCGACGAGGACACCCGTGAGCTCCATCTCGGCGAGCACGGCGGAGAGGGGCAGCTCGATCTGCACGAGCAGATCCTCGATCTTCTCGGCGCGGAGCCGCGGGCGCAGCCGGTCGGTGAGCGAGAGCGCGACGTCGGCGAACGCGGCCCCGTAGCTCGACGCCTCGCCGAGCTCGATCTCGTCGAGGCCGCGCTGCGCCTGGCCGCGGCGCTTCGGGGCCACCTCGTCGAGGGTCTGCATCTTGGCGCCGAGCTCGCGCTCGGCGAGCTCGTGGAGCTGGTTCTTCCCCTCGGGATCGAGCAGGTAGCTCGCCAGCATCGTGTCGAAGGAGACCCCCACGAGCCCGATGCGGTGCCGCAGGAGGATCACCTCGCAGAACTTGACGTCGTGGCCGACCTTCGGGAGCTCGGGGTCGGCGAGCAGCGGGCCCATCACCGCGTCGATGTCGCTCATCGAGAGCTGGGCCGGCGCGCCGAGGTAGCGGTGGCCCAGCGGGACGTACACGGCTTGCCCCGGCTCGCAGGCGAGCGCGACGCCGCAGACGTGGGCGCTCATCGGCTCGCGGCTCGTCGCGAGCACGTCGAGGGCGAGGCGGCCGACCGCGCGCGCCGACCTGGCGAAGCCCTCGAGCTCCTCGCGCGTCGTCAGGACCCGGTAGGTCGCCGCGCGCGCGGTCGGCTCGGGCGCTCGGACCGCCTTCAGGAAGCGCGAGAAGCCGAGCTCGGTGAAGAGCTCGCGGAGCCTGCCGGTGTCCGCACCGCCGTAGCGCAGCGTCTCGAGGTCGAGCGACACGGGGGCGCCGCCGTCGAGCGTCACGAGCTTCTGCGAGAGGCGCGCGTCGGCCTCGTTCTGCTGGAGCGACTCCCGGATGCGAGGCTTCTTGACCTCGCCGATGCGCTCATAGATCGCCGAGAGCGAGCCGAACTGCGCGAGCAGCTCGGCGGCCGTCTTGAGGCCCACGCCGGGGACGCCGGGGACGTTGTCCGAGGTGTCGCCGACGAGCGCGAGCAGGTCGCGCACCTGCTCCGGCGGCACCCCGAACTTCGCGACGACCTCGGGGTGCCCGTAGACCTTGTCGCGCATCGCGTCCCAGAGCATCACCTGCTCGCCGTCGACGAGCTGCATCAGATCCTTGTCGCTCGACGCGATGACGACGCGCAGCCCCCGCTCCTTGGCGCGCGCGACGGCGACGGCGACGAGATCGTCCGCCTCGAGCCCCTCCTGGATGAAGATCGGGATGCGGTACGCCTCGACGATCTCCCGGCACCGGCTCATCTGCACCCCGAGATCGGGCGGCGGCGGCGGCCGGTGCGCCTTGTAGCGGGGGTCGAGCTCGTCGCGGAACGTCTTGCCCGGCGAGTCCATCGCGACGCCCAGGTACGCGGGCTTCCGCTCCTCCACGAGCTTCGTGAGCATCGCGACGGTGCCGTACGTCGCGTGGGTCGGCTCGCCGCTCGGGCTCGAGAGCGGGCTGATCGCGTGGTAGGCGCGGAAGACGTAGCCCGACAGGTCGACGAGGTAGAGGACGTCCGGAGCTCCGGCCGGGGGAAGCGCGGTAGGGCGCGTGGACATGGACCGACCCTTAGCACCTCGGCGCGCGGCCGTTCACCGAACCACGACGTCGCGCCGTATCGTCACGTCGAGGGTGCGCCCTTCCCGCTCCACGCCGACGGAGACGACCGTCCCCGCCGGGCCGCGGAGGAGCTGGATGCAGTCGGCGAGCGGGAGCTCCGTCGTGGGCCGGCCGTCGATGCGGGCGATGACGTCGCCCGCCAGGAGCCCGGCGGACGCCGCAGGCCCTCCCTCGACGACGCCTGCGATGATCACGCGCCCCGAGGAGAGCGAGAGCATCGCGCCGATGCCCGTGAGCTCCTCGCGCGCGCCGCCGTCGTCCAGCTGGCGGAGCTCGACGTCGACGCGCGTCGACTGCGCGCCGCGCGCGTCGAGGCCGGACACGATCTTGGCCATGTACTGCTGGTGGCGCACGCGCACCGAGAACGGGCCGCTGGCCGGCACCCCTTCGAGCTCGTAGTCGCCGTTCGCGTCGGTGAGCGCGAGCGAGATCGCGTTCGCGCCCGACGAGGTCGCGGAGTCGAGCTCGACCTGGGCCTCGACGACCGGCGCGCGCGACGCGGCGTCGACGACCCTGCCCCTCAGCGTCGCGCCCTGCGCCAGCACGATGCGCACGCGTTCGGCGGCGCGGCCCGCCGCGACATCGACGGGCCGGCTCCGGGCAGGCGGGCGTCCGGCCGAGCTCGCCGTCAGCACGTAGCGGCCGGGGGCGAGCGCGTCCCAACGGAAGGCGCCGCCCGGATCCGACACCTTGCGCGCGCGGCCGTTCACGCCCGCGTGCGCGCCGGACCCGGCCGGCGTGAACGACTCGATCGCCAGGAGGTACGCCTCGACGGGCCTGCCCGATGGATCCACGACCTCGCCCACGATCGCGCCCGCGGCGAGCAGGCGAAGGACGTTGTCGCGGCCCGCGGCGACGCGCGTGGGCTCGGCGTCGCCGTACGGCTGCAGCGCGGCGATGGCGGTACAACCGTCGGCCTCGGGCGGCAGCTCGAAGCGCCCCTCGGCGTCGGCGCTCGCAGAGTTGCCCGGCGGTTCGCGGCAGCTGACCACGGCGCCGGCGCTGGGGTGGCCCTCCGGATCCAGCACGACGCCGCGGACCGGCCCCACGCTCGCGGCCGTGACCTCGCGTGGCGGCGGTGGGGGCGCTGGCGGCGCGGACGGTGCCGGCGGCGCCTCGACCTCGCGCGGCGCCGTGAGCTCCGGCTGCGGTGGAAGGACCAGCGCGGCGGCCGGCTCGCGCCGGACCGGCATCACGGGGCTGGGGCGCGGCAGGAGCAGCCAGACGAGGAGCGGCACGACCAGCAGCGCGACGGAGAGCAGCGCAGCGGAGAGCCAGGCCCTCCGCTGCTCGCCTGCCGTCCGGATGTCCGCCATGCCATCCTCCGCCGCCGGTTCACCGGCCGGCGTCGGCCTCGTCCGCCGAGCCTTCGCCCGCGCCTTGAGGGGCCGCGCTCGAGTTGGCCGGCCCGTCCGGCGACGCGTCGTCCGTGGGGCCGAGCGCGGGGCCCCGCGGCTCGGCGGGCCACGGCGTCTCGCTGGAGGAGCCGCCGCACGCCCCGAGGAGCAGCATGAAAGGTAGGAGCAAGGTGCCGGACCGCATCGCCGGCATCCTAGCTCGTTTTTGCAGGGTGGTCATGACGGCCGGGCACACCGCCCGGCCGTGGAGCGAGCGCGGCAGGCGCCGGCTCAGCGTGTGGACAGGTTCGTCCGGGCGATCCAGAGGCAGGCCGCGGCGTTGACCGCGCACCACACGACGAGGGCCATCCGGCCGAAGGGACCGGCGGCCTCGCCGAGCAGGACGACCGACGTGAGGTAGGCCGCCGTGCCGACGGCGAAGCCCGCGATCGCCGGCCGGAGCCGCTTCACGCCGAAGAAGAGCGCCGTGAGGCCGAGCGGGACGAGCGCGTTGGCGAGCGGCAGCCAGCGGTGGACCGACGCGCCGATCAGGACGTCGAGGTCGGCGATCGGCCGGGCCAGCACGTCGACGGCGAGCTCCACGCGCGGCAGGAGCCATGGCGCGAAGAAGAACAGCCCCGGCCCCGCCGCGAGCGCCGGGAGGAGGAAGCTCGCCCGCCACGGGCTCGTGGCGGTCGCGTCCTTCTTGCGGGCGCGGCGCGCGACCCAGGTCGCGAGCACCAGCAGCGCGAGCAGCCGCACGACGATGTGGCTCTGCGTCACGCGCACGACCGAGCTCGCGGCGTCGAGGATGCCGGCCCCGTAGAGGAGCTTGCCGCCGTCGGAGTCGTCGACGACGCGCGCGCCAGCGCGGAGCGCGTCCTCGACCGCACGCGGGTCGGTCACGCCGAGGCTCACGAGCAGCGCCGCCGCGCCGGCCACGTGGGGCGCGGCCATCGAGGTGCCGCTGTACGCGTAGAAGTTCTGGCACTTGTCGCGCCCGCGGTTGCAGATGGTCTGCTGGGTGACGTTCACCCCGGGCGCGGCGACGTCGACGCCCTGACCGCGCGAGGAGAACCGCGCGATCTTGTCGTTCACGTCGGTGGCGCTCACGCCGATGACGCCATCGGAGGCGCCGGGGAACTGCACGCGCCCGCCGGTGTTGCCGGCCGCCGCGACGACGACCGCGCCGCGCGCGACCGCGTCGTCGATCGCGCTCTGGAGCACCTTGGAGTTGCGGGGCCCGCCGAGGCTCAGGTTGATGACCTGGGCGCCGTGCTCGGCCGCCCACCGGATGCCGTCGGCCACGTCGGCGGTCGTGCCCCAGCCGCTCTCGTTCAGCACCTTGACTGGCATGAGCCGCGCGTGGAACGCGAGCCCCACGGCGCCGAGGCCGTTGTTGGTCGATTGCGCGATCGTCCCGGCGACGTGCGTGCCGTGCCCCTGGTCGTCGTTCGCGTGGTTCGTCTTGGTGACGAAGTTCCATCCCTCCACGCACTCGGTCGAGGCCAGGTCGGTCCCCTTGGTGAAGGGCCCGTGGTCCTCGCACGCGATGCCCGTATCGACAACGGCGACGGTGACGCCGCGGCCGGAGGCGAAGTCCCACGCGCGCTCGGCGCCCACGCGCGCCATGTGCCACTGGTCCTTCATCAGCGGGTCGTTCGCGACGAACGAGGCGCGCACCCAGGCGAGCGGCTCCGCCGCCTCCACGCGCGGATCGCGCGCGAGCCGCTCCAGCGTCGCGCTGACCGGCCCGTCCACCGTGGCGATCTGGATCCTGGTCTGTGACGTGAGCGCCGTCGGCAGCACGCGCAGCGAGAAGTCGCGCACGAGGTCCGCGAGCGAGGCGTCGTCGAGGTCGTCGCGCGCGTCGACGACGATCTGCCCTGGGATGTCGTAGCTGGTCTCGTCGAGCTCGGAGGCCATGCCGTGCAGCGGCTCCCCCGCGGTCGCGACCGGTTCGCTCAGGAGGTCAGGGCCGCGCAGCGACGGGCCGACGTCGACGGGCAGCGCAGGGTTGACGTATCCAGGGAGGCGGGGCTCGAGCATCCCCGGCGAGCGCGCCGCGAGGGCGGCCCCGGCGCCTTGGCTGTCCGTCCCGTCGTCGGCCCTGACCGCGCCCGACACGGCGACCAGCGCGGTCGCAGCGAGCAGCGACGTCGCGAGCGCGCGTCCGGTTCGGAGATTTGCGGTCCCTGGCCAACGCAGAAGGCGAGACGTGTGCATGCGGGTCTCCTCCTCGCCAGGGTAGCGCCGCCGCCCGCGAGCAGCCATCGCTCCAGCATCCTCGCCCCGCGCTCATTGCGTCCGTGCGCCAGCCCCCCTCGCCCCCGTCGCCGTGTCCCGATGGCATCCACCGCCAACCGCAACCCCGGACTTCCTGGAACCACAGACACCGCCCCCTCAATCCCGAGCTCGGCTGCCCAAGCTCCCGATCACCGCTCCCCACGGCAGAGCCGCCGGTGGAGGGTGGGGCCGCGCGGGAGGGCGGCGGGGGTGGGCCCCACAAACCCGAGCGCCGGCCCGCATCGAAGCGAGTCGCCCCCGACCCCACCCCACCCCCCTGTGTGGCAGTAGCCCCCCAAAAGGCGCGAGTTTGTGGGGGGACCCCCGCCGCCCTCCCGCGCGGCCCCACCCTCCACCGGCGGCCCCCGCGTCTGGTCGCGCCCGCCTTCTCGTGGACCGTTCCCCCGCCCGCCGTTCAGTTCACTTCGGCGTGGCCCAGAGTCCCGCCATCCACGCTTCCACGTCGCTCACGGACCTCGGGATATCGCTCGACAGGTTCTGATACCCCGTCTCCGTGACGAGGATATCGTCCTCGATGCGCACCCCGATCCCGCGGTACCTGGCCGGGACGGTCTCGTCATCGAGCTGGAAATAGAGCCCCGGCTCGACCGTGAGCACCATGCCCGCCTTGAGCTTGCCGAACTTGTAGACCTGCTGCCGCGCCTGCGCGCAGTCGTGCACGTCGAGGCCCAGCATGTGGCTCACGTTGTGGAGCGAATACCGCCGGTAGAGCTGCCTGTCTTCCTTGAGCGCCTCCTCGGCGGAGACGTGGAGGATGCCGAGCCGCTCGAGCCCCCGGGCGAGCACCCGCATCGCCGCCCGGTTCGGCTCCATGAAGTCGTTGCCCGGCTTCACCTCGCGGATCGCCGCCTCCTGCGCCTCGAGCACGAGCTCGTAGATCTCGCGCTGCTCTTTGGAGAACTTCCCGTTGATCGGCAGCGTCCGGGTGATGTCGGCCGTGTAGAGCGCGTTGCCCTCGACGCCTGCGTCGACCAGGAGGAGCTTGCCCGGCTCCAGCGCGCCGTCGTTCCTCGTCCAGTGCAGGATGCACGCGTGGTGGCCCGACGCGGCGATGGTCCCGTAGCCGACGTCGTTGCCCTCGACCCGGGCGCGCAGGTTGAAGGTGCCCTCCACCTCTCGCTCGCTCCGAGCGCGGGGGAGCGCGCGGATGACGTCCTCGAAGCCCCGCTTCGTCGACGCGACGACCGCCTCGAGCTCCTGCACCTCGAGGGCGTCCTTGAGGAGGCGCATCTCCGAGAGCGCCTCGCCGAGCTGCTTGTCGCGATCGTGCCGGGCGAGGAGCTTGTCGACGCGCTCGGACATGCCGCGGAGCACGCGGTGGGGGCGCGTCACCGTGCCGACGAGGCCGCTCAGGTACGCGTCCAGCTCGGGGAGCCCGCGGCACTCGTCGACGCCGAAGTGCGCGCGGCTCTGCTCGACGCCGAGGCGGGGGCCGACCCAGAGCTCGCCCTTGGCGCGATCGGTGAAGAACGTCTTGTCGCTGCGCCCGGGGTTCGGCTCGACGAAGAGGATGTCCCGGTGCCCGCCCCCCTCCTGCGGCTGCAGCACGAGCACGCAGTCAGGCTCGAGGTTGCCCGTCAGGTAGAAGAAGTCCGAGCCCGGGCGAAAGCGGTAGTGCGTGTCGTTGGAGCGCACCTTCTCGTGCCCGGTGGGGATGATGAGCGTCTCCGCCGGGAAGAGCTTCGACAGGGCGCGGCGGCGGGCAGCGAACACGTCCGCGTGCGCGATCGCCTGCGGGAGCTCGCCGGACGCCGGCGTCCAGCGCTCCAGCATGAACGCGACAAGCGCCTCCGGCAGCGTCGAGTCGTGGCTCGCGGGCTTGGCCTCCGCGCCGGGAGCCGCAGCCGCGGGCGCCTCGGCCGGGGCGCCGCCGGCGGGCGCGCTGTGGGCAGGATCTGCCTGGAGGGGGGCGGCGCTGGTCTCGGGCGTGTGGCTCATGAGGCTCGAACTATGGGTCGATCTGGTGAGGTCGTTCAAGCCAAAGCGCGCGCCCGTTCACGCTGGGGCGGATCGACCCGTGCGACAAGGCGGCGCGTCACGCGACCGAGACGCCGCCGTCGACCGCGAGGATCTGGCCGGTGATGAAGTCGTTTTCAGCAAGGAACACCACGGCGCGGGCGACGTCTTCCGCCTCGCCGATGCGCTGGAGCGGGATGCGCTCGCGGAGGCGAGCGAGCGTGGCCTCGTCGTAGGAGGACGGCGGCAGCACCGTCCCGGGTGAGACGCCGTTCACGCGCACCTCCGGCGCCAGCCCCACGGCGAGGCCGCGGACCAGGTGCGCGAGCGCGGCCTTCGACACGGAATACGGGATGTAATTTTTCCAGGGGCGCTCGGCGCTCACGCACACCATCGCGACGACGCTGCCACGGCAGGCGCGGAGCGCTGGGGCGAGCTCGAGCGTGAGCAGGTACGGCGCGGTCGCGTTGAGCGCCATGGCGTGATCCCACGCGTCGGCGGAGAGCTCGGCCGGCGGGACCCGATCGAAGTTCGCCGCGTTGTGGACCAGGAGGTCGAGCCGGCCAGACGACCAGTTGAGCACCGCGCGGGCGAGCGCGGCGAGCGCCCCCCGGTCGTGGAGGTCCGCCTGGAACGCGGCGGCGCGGCGGCCGAGGGAGCGCGCCTCGTCGACGACGCCCTCCGCGCCGGCGGCGCTCGTGGCGTAGTGGACGGCCAGGTCGGCGCCTGCGGCCACGAGCGCGCGGGCCGTCGCGGCGCCGAGGCGGGTACCGGCGCCGGTCACGAGGGCGATACGGCCGGTCAGGGGAGCATGGGGCATGGGGAGCTGTGTAGTCGATGCGGGGCCCCGCGCGTCGAGTCGGTGAACGTCGCGACGTCGCGACGTCGCGCGCCGCCGTTTTTTTCGCCCGCGCCGCGCGCCATGGCACGCTGGACCGGCTTTGCCGACGCCTCCGACACGCCGAGCAGCCGCACCGGAACGCTCCCTGGAGCCGCCGCGCCGCCTGCGCGCCCTCGCCGCGGCGCTGCTTTGCGCGGCTGGATGCAGGGAGCGGATCGAGTCCATCGATCTGCCCAGCATCGGCCTGCCTGGCCTCGATCCGCCCGGCGCGAGCGCCCCCGCGGCGCCGGCGAGCGCCGCGCCGCGGGCCCCGAGCGCGCCGCGCGCCGCAGGGACAGCGGGCGCCGCGCCGCGCGCCGCCGCGCCGGCGACCCGACCCGAGTGCGACGAGCTGCCGTCGGAGGAAGAGGAGCGGCGCGCGCAGCTGCCGCCCCTGACGGCGCTCGGGAAGGCCGTGCCCACGGAGCCGTGGGCCCCGCCGCCGTACGAGGTGCTCCCGGGGGTGACGCTCCCGGCGAAGATCGCCGCGAAGGTCGAGCAGATCGACCAGGGCTACGCGCGACGCACGCGCGAGCACCTCGTGATCACGAGCGGGACACGCGACGCGAACCGCCAGGCCAGGGCGATGTTCACGAAGCTCAGGCTCGGCGAGGACCTGCTCCAGCTCTACCGCAACAAGGCGGCGGTCCAGGAGATCAAGAAGGCTTATCAGGCGAACTCCCGCAAGCCGCCGGAGCAGGTGGTAGCCGCCATGGAAGCCGTGATCCAGGACCAGATCGACCGGGGGATCTACGTCTCCGCGCACCTGCGCAAAGGCGCCGTCGACGTGCGCAACAGGACCATGTCGCCCAAGGAAAAGCGCGCGTTCCTCGAGAGCACCGCGGAGGTTGGGGGCGTCCTGGTGCTCGAGGAGACGACGCCCGCGCACTACCACCTGCAGATCGATTGACGGGCGCGCTCCGCTCCATGGCGCCCCGCCGGGCGTCAGGGCATGCGCAGCGGCGCGACCAGGCTCGGCACGCGGCGCAGGCGCATCGAGAGCCCGATGAGCATCGCCCCCTCGGCGATCGCGAACGCTCCGATGAACCAGACGAGCGCCAGCACGCCGGCCGCCGGGAGCGCCACCATGAGGACGCCGAAGATCAAGAAGGCGGCGCCGCTCAGCCCGAGCCAGATCTCGTTGGCGATCACGTGCCGGAGCTTCACCGCGCTGACGATCTTGAAGATGCCCATCACGACGGCCCACGCGGCGACCACGCCGTAGAGCGTGAGCGCGGTGATCATGGGCCGCCAGAACGTCAGCACCGCGATCCCGACGCCGAAGATGCCCTCGACCACGGAATACACGCCGCCGCGGCCGCTGATCGCGGACGCGAACGCGGCGCAGCCGTCGAACAACGCCCACACGCCGAATAGCAGCACGAGCGTGGCGAGCGATGGGATCGGCCACACGAAGAACAAGATCCCGAACAGGATCCCGACCACGCCCCTCAGGGCCAGCAGCCACCAATACCGTCCCAACGATTCCATGCCTCACCCCCTTCTCTGGCATCCACGTCGCTAACATCCGGCGGACGCGCGCGGCCTGAGCGCACGGCGCGTCCGCCGCTCGCGCGCGGAGAGCTGTGCCGCTCATGCCCGCACGGCGTCACACTGCCCGGGCTGGATGCACGTCCCCTGCCCGACCGCGGCGAGCGAGCTGCTCAGCAGCCGCGAGCAGGCGGGCCCATCGAAGGTCGAGCGCTGCTAGGTGTCACGCGCAGGCCTCGCGGCGCGCGAGGCTCACAGGCCGGCGATCGGCCCGCCCGCCGGGTCGCCGTACTCCGACAGCTCGACGCCGAAGTAGTTGATGATGGAGCAATGGAGCGCGCCGGTCGGGGGCTTGCTGGCCTTGATGGCGCGGCCTGTCTGGAACCCCCCGACGTGGCCGGCGAGCATGATGGGCATGTTGGTCCGACCGTGGGAGTCCCCGTCGCCGTTCTCTGATGTGTAGAGCACGAGCGACTCGTCGAGCAGGTTGCCTGTCGCCGTCTGGGCGGCCTTCATCGCGTTGAGCAGGTAGGCGAAGCGGCGCACCTTGAACCGCGAGGTCTGGACGACGCGGGCGTTCGCGATGCGCATCGCCTCCGCCTGCGGCAGCCCGTCGAGATCGGTCGCGCGGTCCCGATCGCCGAGCTTGTGCGAGATGAAGTGGTCGCTCCAGTCCCCCACGCCGTCGGGCAGATCGTACCCGGCGAAGTCGAGGCCCCAGCTGTTCGAGTACTGCAGGACGAGCACCCGCGTCAGGTCGCAGGTGAGGGCGAGGAGCCCGAGATCGATCATCTGCTTGAACTTGCCGTGCAGGTTCTGCCCCTTCGTGGGCGCGCCGGGGACGGTGCAGCCCGACGGCGTCGTCGACTGGATCTGCTTCTCCAGCTCGAACACCGACTCGAGGTGCTGCTCCACGCGCGCCCGGTCCGCCGCGCCGAGGCGCAGGTTCAGGCGCCTCGCGTCCTCTCGCACCCAGTCGAGGACGCTGGCGCGGCGCCGCCGGATGTCGTCCATCTCCTCGCTGGGGTTGCCCAGGTTGCTGAAGAGCGTGTCGAACACCTTCGCCGGATCGCGGAAGGCATCCTCGACCTGACCGCCGTCCCTGAACGAGATGAAGCCCTGCGTGACCGCCGTGTCGCCCGTGGGAGACAGGTTGAGGCTGCGGAACGGGGTCTCGGCCGCGATGTGGTTGGCGAGGTACTGGTCGAGCGTGGCCTTGCGCGGGACGGCCGTCCCGCCGCCGTCGGTGTGGGCGCACAGCGCCATGGCCGGGCTGTGGATGTCGGAGCAGATCGCCTGGTGGTCGACGCCGGACACCATGGTGACGTCGCGCCAGATCGCGTCCCCCGCCGGCCACTCGCGCTCGGCGTCGAAGCCGTTCATGTCCACGAGGCACGGCGGCAGCCCCTCCGCCGAGAGCGGCCCCTCCGTCTTCGGGTGCCACGCCCCGGGATCCGTGCCGTTCGGGACGAAGAACGCCACGAAGCGCTTCGGATCCGCGGGCGCGGCGCTGGCGCGCTGGGGCCGCATCACGTCGAGGAACGGCAGGGCGACCGCGACACCCGCCCCGCGGAGCAGAGCTCTTCTCGAGATCTTCACTGGCGACACTCCTCTTCCGTCGGTCGAACCGTCTGCGAGCACGTCACTCTGGCGCCCTCCTCAGCCGGAACTCCGGCGAGCGCACGATGGCGGTCAGGAAGGAGCGGAACCGGTTGCCGTCCTGCGTGAAGCTCCCGGCGGAGGCGTCGATCGCGCAGCGGTCCTCAGCCGCCGGCTCGCGCCCCTGGGTGTAGATGAACAGCTTCTCCGCGACGCAGGCGGCCAGATCGGGGCTCCGCCGCAGCTCCGCCGCCAGGGCAGCGAGCGAGTCGAACGACTCGTTGGCCGCGCCTTCCAGGCGCGGCTCGAGCCCGAACTCGTCGATACCGATGCTCCCATCGTACTTCCCCAGCTTGTCGTACTGGGCGAAGCCGACGCCGATGGGATCGATGAGCGCATGGCAGCCGGCGCACCCTTCCTGGGTGTTGCGCTTCTCGAGGACCTCGAGATAGGTCAGGCCCGAGAGCTCGCTCTCCAGCTGCTCGAGGAGCCCCGCGGGGATCGAGATCTTCTCGCAGAGGAAGGCCGCCCGGAGCCACTGGCCGCGCACGGCGATGAGATCGCCGTCGTTCTTGGCGCTGATGAGGCTCGCGTGCGTGAGCAGCCCCGTGTTCGCCCGGTGGTGGCCGGCCGGGAACTCCACGCGGCTCACGCCGTCCCCCGGCACCTCGAGGCCGTAGAACTTGCCGAGCGCCGGGGTGACATACGTGTGGTTCGCCGTGAGCGCGTCGAGGAAGTCGATGTCTGGGGTGAACGCGTGCTCGCCGAGGACGAGCTCGCTCTCGGCGATCATGTCCTCGAGCAGCGCAGGCGTGAACGAGGCGTCCGGGTTGACCGGCGCGCGGAGCTGCTCGAAGGTCAGCCACTGCTTGAAGAAGGCGTTGAAGAAGACCTGTGTCCGCTCGTCTTCGACCATCTCCTCCGCGACCGCACGGAGGCCCTCGTCGCTGTCGAGCTCGCCGGACTCCGCCCGCTCGAGCAGCGCTGCGCTCGGGGACCGGCCCCACAGCGTGAACGACAGACGCGACGCGAGCTCCAGCGGCGTCAAGGTCGACGTCTCCGAGCCGGCCGAGCCGACCTCGATCCTGAACAGGAAGCTGGGCGAGGTCAGCAGCGCCTCGATGACGAAGCGGAACGCGTCCTCCCTGTCCCGCGCGACCTCGCTCGCCCGCGCGACCAGATCGCTCACCTCCTCGGCCGAGAGCGGCCTTCGATACGCCAGCTTGCCGAAGCGCTGCACGAAGCGATCGAGGCAATCGTCGGCATCCGGCTCGCAGCCGAGCACCGCTGTCCGGCGCGCCTCGTCCGCCATGAGCTCCTGCCCGAGCGTCTCCGCGATCGCCAGGTAGGCGCGAAGGTGCTGATCCGACACGTTCTGGAGGGCGGCGATCGTCCGGAAGCCGCCCTGGCCGGTGTCCTCCGGGATGCTGTCCACGGCGGGCGGCTCGTCGAGCTGGAACAGGTCCTGAAGGGTCAGCTGGACCTCGACCCTGGACAGACGGCGCAGCACGCCGGGGCTCGTTCGGGCCTCTCTGCAGTCGTACGCGGCCGGCTTCCCGGTGGTCGGATCGATGGGCCTGTCGTCGTTGGAGCTGCCCGAGCTGCCCGGGCTCCCATCGCCGAGCTGCCCGGTGCAGGCAGCCGCCGTCAGGCCGGCGAGCCCCATCGCGAACATGCCCGCCGCGATGGAACGGCGGAGGAACGGTACCGATCGATCGGTGTCGGGCGGCGCTGTCTTGATCATGGAGTGACCAACCGTTCGGGTGGAATTCACCTGGCCCATGCCGAGGCGTGTCCCGGCGATGAGCCGCGACATGGCTAAGGAGAATATTTGAAGCAGAGCGGTACGTGCGCCCCGGCGTCACCTCGGGGCTCGTTCTACATTCCCGACGATCGCTCTTCTGATCCAGGCTTACCCTACTTCCGCCGGCCGACCAACCCCTTCGTCGGTCGCCTGGAGGCGCTCCTGCAGAGGCATGCAGGGCGGAAGATGCATTCCCTCGAATTTTCCGGAGAAATTGAACAGGGAGACGGGGAGGCGGGGAGAAAAAAAATCCCACCGATCTCCCTCCCCGTCTCCTCGTCTCCCTGTTCAATTTTCCGCCCCCAAATGCCAATCCATGAGGCATGAGGGGAATTGTCAGATGAAGAGGACCGATCTGCTCCAGCGCGCCCAAATTCGCTCTCTGGCCGTTAGGCCCGACACCGATGCTCGCAGCGCTCTCGGAGTCTCCATGAGATCGGGTGGGGTGGTCATCTCTGACAACTGCGCCGCCGGCCGCCTGCGCGAGCCGGGTGACGGCGCGGACTGCCGCGCTCGATCGCGCGATGATGCGAACCAGCTCTTGCGAGTCCTGGAAATCCCGTTCTTCGATCCTGTCCACCCTTGATTTCCACCGGAGCGGCGCTGTACCTCGGCGTTCTCGTGTAGGCTCCGGCGCGGGCGCAGACGCGGGAGCAGAGGAGCAGGGCGTTGAGGATCACATGCGTGGGCGGCGGGCCGGCGGGCCTCTATTTCGCCCTCCTGGCGAAGCAGGCAGACCCCCGGCGCGAGGTCGTCGTGGTGGAGCGGAATCGGCCCGATGACACCTTCGGCTTCGGGGTCGTGTTCTCGGACGCGACGCTCGACGGCCTCGCCGACGCGGATCGCCCCAGCTACGACGCGATCCGGAGCAGCCTCGCCCACTGGGACGAGCTCCACGCGCACTTCGGCGGGCGCGTCCTCGTCTCGAGGGGGCACGGCTTCAGCGGCCTCTCGCGCCGGAAGCTGCTCGCGATCCTGGGGGACCGGGCGCGGGAGCTCGGCGTCGTCCTGCGCTTCGAGGAGGAGGTGACGGACCCGGCAGAGGCCGTCGCCGAGAGCGATCTGGTCGTCGCGGCCGACGGGGTGAACAGCCAGATCCGCGAGCGGTTCGCCGACCGGTTCGGGCCGCGCATCGACGTCCGCCCGAACCGGTTCGTGTGGCTCGGCACGACGTTCCCGTTCGACGCCTTCACCTTCTACTTCGAGGAGAACCGCCACGGCCTCTTCCGGGTCCACGCGTACCGCTACGAGCCGGAGCGCTCGACCTTCATCGTGGAGTGCCGGGAAGAGACCTTCCGGCGCGCGGGCCTCGATCGCGCCGGCGAGGACGAGACGATCGCGTACTTCGAGGAGCTCTTCGCCGAAAAGCTCCAGGGACACCGGCTGCTGAAGAACCGGAGCGTCTGGCGGAGCTTCCCCACGGTGCACAACGAGCGCTGGAGCGCGGGCAACGTCGTGCTGCTCGGGGACGCCGCGCACACGGCGCACTTCTCGATCGGCTCGGGGACGAAGCTCGCGCTCGAGGACGCCATCGCGCTCGTCGACAGCCTCCAGCGGCACCGGGGCGTGCCCGAGGCGCTCGCCGCCTACGAGGCGGAGCGCAAGCCCAAGGTGCTCGCGCTCCAGCGGGCCGCGCAGGTGAGCCTGCTGTGGTTCGAGAACACCGAGCGCTACATGGCGCTCGACCCGGTGGAGTTCATGTTCAGCCTGCTGACGCGGAGCCTGCGGGTGACGCACGAGGGCCTGAAGGCGCGCGACCCGGCGTTCGTGCGCGAGATCGACGCGCACGTGGCGCGCAAGGCGGAAGCGCAGGCGGGGGCGCGCCTCCTCGCCGGGGATGCGACGCCGCCGCCGCCGATGTTCACGCCGTTCCGGCTGCGATCGCTCGTGCTGGAGAACCGGGTCGTTGTGTCGCCCATGTGCCAGTACTCGGCCGAGGACGGGCAGATCGACGACTGGCACCTCGTCCACCTCGGCAGCCGGGCGCTCGGAGGCGCAGGGCTCGTCATCACGGAGATGACCGACGTCAGCGCGGAAGCGCGCATCACGCCGGGCTGCGCGGGGCTCTATCGCATCGACCACGTCGAGGGGTGGCGGCGCGTCGTCGATTTCGTCCACGCGCGCTCCCGGGCCAAGATCGGCGTCCAGCTGGCCCACGCCGGGCGCAAGGGCGCGACGAAGCTGCTCTGGGAGGGCATGGATGTGCCGCTCGAGCGCGGCGCCTGGCCGCTGCTCAGCGCCTCCGCCATCCCGTACCTGGCGGAGAGCCAGGTCCCGAAGGCGATGGATCGCGGGGACATGGACCAGGTGACCTCGGACTTCGTGCAGGCTGCGAGGCGGGCGGACGAGGCCGGGTTCGACCTGATCGAGCTGCACTGCGCGCACGGCTACCTGCTCGCGAGCTTCATCTCGCCGCTCACGAACAGGCGCGACGACGCGTACGGCGGTCCTATCGAGAACCGGATGCGCTACCCGCTGGAGGTGTTCGACGCGGTGCGGGCCGCGTGGCCGGCGGAGAAGCCCATGAGCGTGCGCATCTCCGCCACCGACTGGGCGCCTGGCGGGCTCACGACGGACGATCTGATCGCGCTCTCGACGATGCTGCGAGAGCACGGCGCCGACATCATCCACGTCTCGGCAGGACAGACGGACCCGTCCAGCAAACCGGAGCACGGCAGGCTGTTCCAGACGCCGCTCTCGGAGCTCGTGCGGCTGGAAGCCAGCGTGCCGACGATCACGGTGGGCAACATCCAGAGCTACGCGGACGTGAACAGCATCGTCGCGGCCGGGAGAGCCGACCTGTGCGCGCTCGCGCGGGCGCACCTCTACGACCCGTACTGGACCCGGCACGCCGCCGCGGAGCAGGGCTTCGACATCGACTGGCCACCTCAGTACAGGTCGGTCGAGAGATACACGCTCCGCATGCGGTGACCCTGCGCGGGGCGAGGGAGAGGCCTGTCCCGCCCGAGCCGCTCCGCGCAGCGCCCCGGTCGAGCGAAAAAAGTGAAGGCGGGCCCTTGATCCTCACGCTACGTGAGGACCTAGCCTCCGGGGCATGGACGTGCTCACCCGCCCTGGAAACAGGGGTAACGCCATGCGTTCAGCACCGTTGAAAGTCGGCGATCTCGCCCGGCAGACCGGCCTCTCCGTCCGCACGCTCCACTATTACGAGGAGATCGGCCTGCTCGTCCCGTCGCATCGCACCGCGTCGGGGCACCGGATGTACTCGGCGGGCGACGTCGCCCGGCTCCAGCAGATCAAGTCGTTGCGCGAGCTCGGCTTCAGCCTGGAGCAGATCGCCGCGTGCCTGGACCAGCCGGGGTTCTCTCCGCTCCAGACCATCGAGCTCCACCTGTCGCGGCTGCGCGAGCAGATCGCGCTGGAGCAGCGGCTCTGCGCGCGGCTCGAGGGCCTGGCCCACGTCCTGCGGTCGGGAGAGGACGTCTCTGTGGAGCAGCTCCTTCAAACCATCGAGGTGATGACCATGAGCGAGAAATATTACACCCCAGAGCAGCTCGAGGAGCTCAAGCAGCGCGCAGAGGCGATGGGCCCCGAGAAGATGCGTGAGGCCGAGTCGGCGTGGAAGCAGATCTACGACGACATGCGGGCGGAGATGCAGAAGGGCTCCGACCCGAAGAGCGAGCCGGTGCAGCAGATCGTGAAGCGCATGCGGGAGCTCATCGACGCGTTCACGGGGAAGAACCCCGGCATCGAGAGGGCGCTCAACACGATGTACCGGGAGGAGCCCTCGGTGAGAACGCAACACGGGAATGATCCGGAGCTGCACGAGTTCATCGGCAAGGCGATGAGCTAGCTCGCGGCGCAGGCAGGCCGCCGGCGGAGCGCCCGGCCGCGCGGGGCGGAGCGCCCGCGCTGGCGGCGGGGCGCCCGCGCTGGCGGCCGGAGGCCACGGCGCGAGCGCCCGGCCAGGTGGCCTCGGGCGCTCGCGCCGTGGCCGTTCTGCCGTGTGGGGCAATTCGCGCCACGCGCGAGGATCGAGCCGCCTCTGCGCTCGGCCGGGGCCCAGCGCGCGAAAATCGCCGACCTGTCCGGGGAGCTGCAGCCGCGGGCCTGGCACCGGCGTTGCTTTTCATGACAGCGTACAGCGCCTCCGGCGCGAGCCGCCCCAGGAAGAACCCAGCAGCGCTCCATGCGCCCCACGGAAGGTCCATCATGCACCTGCCCGGAAGAGAGATCCCCTGGAAGGATTTCCTGAACGACATCAAGCAGGAATGTATCAAGGACAAGATCGACACCGTCGCTGCTTCGCTCGCGTTCTTCGGTGTCCTGGCGATCTTCCCGTTCCTGCTCTTCGCGGTCGCCCTCGCCGGCCTGGTCATCGATCCTGCCGAGTCCGCGCGGCTGATGAGCGAATTGTACCAGGTGGTCCCGCCGGCCGTGGCCAACATCCTGGGCGAGCGCCTTCAGGCGCTCACCGGGGGGCAGAGCCCGGCGCTCCTGACGGTCGGCGCCCTCGGCGCGGTCTGGGCCGCCTCGGGCGGCGTCACCGCGCTGATGGACTCGCTCAACTCTGCCTACGGCGTCGAGGACAGGCGGTCCTACCTCAAGCGCCGCGGGATCGCCCTCCTGGTCACGCTCGGCGGCGCCGTCCTGCTGACGATCGCCTCGGCGATCGCGGTCGCCACGCCGGCGCTCGCCGCGCACCTCGGCCCCTTCGCGACGCTTGTCCTCTGGCTGCGCATGCCGGTGTCGGCGCTCATCGTGATGGCGGTCCTGGCAACCCTCTATTACTTGCTCCCCGACGTAGAGCAGAAGTTCAAGTTCATCACCCCGGGGTCGGTCGTGGCGGTCGTGATCTGGGTCATCGCGTCGCTCGGCTTCTCCTTTTACGTCAGCCGCTTCGGCAGCTACGAGGTGAGCTACGGCGCGCTGGGCGGCGTCATCATCCTCCTCCTCTGGATGTGGATCTCCTCGCTGGCGGTGCTCCTCGGGGCCGAAATCAACGCCATCATCGAGCACCGCTCGCCCGAGGGGAAGCGCGCGGGCGCCAAGGACGCCAGCGATACGGGGGCCGATCTGCCCAAGACTGCAAAGGAGGAGGCCCAGGGCGCCGCGCTCCCGGCGGGCGCCGCGCGCGCTCCGCGCGACGAGAGCTCGGGGAATGACGCCGCGCTCCCCCACCCCGTCGGCTCGCGCCGGTCGGAGCTCCATCGAGGGAGGGCGTAAGCGACGCGCCTTCACCGCCGAGCCCCGCGGAGCGGGGCTGTCTCTGCCAACGGAGCCACCCTTCATGCCAACTCGACACCTCCTCTCCTCGCCATCGCTGCTCGTGCTGCTCGGCTCGCTCGCCATGGGTTGCCGCGGCGCCCCGAGCGGCGCGCCCGTGGCAGCTCCGCCGGCCGACAGCGCGAAGGGCGCGGAGACGGGGAGCGTGCGGGGCCCGGAGGGCGAGCCGACCGGCGCCGGCGGCGCGCCGGGCGCGAGCAGCCCGCCAGGCTGCGGGACAGACAGCCCGATGCTCAAGTACGTCGGGCAGAGCCACGACGAGTGCGCCCGGATCCGCTTCGTGTGCGAGCCCGGCTGGAGCTACTTCAGCGACGACTGCGGCTGCGGCTGCACGAAGCAGTGACCGCCGCCGAGCGCGCCGGGGCGTCGGCCCGCAGGGCTCTCGACAAAAACACCTCGCCCTGGGCGGCCTGCGGCATCTAGCATCGGTGCCCGCATGCGCCCCCTCCTCATCGTGAACCCCCGGTCCAGCGGCGGAAAGACGGGCAGGCTCTTCGACGAGATGCTGACGCCCATCCGCCGCATCCTCGGCGACGTCGACATCGTGCGCACGGATCGCCCGCGCCACGCCGTCGATCTCGCGCGCGAAGCCGCGCTCGGCGGGCGCGAGACCGTCGTGGCGGTCGGCGGGGACGGCAGCATCAGCGAGGTGGTGAACGGCCTTATGCAGGCGAGGGACCGGGGCGCCACCGGCACGCGGCTCGGGATCATCGGCGCGGGCACCGGCAGCGATCTCTGCAAGACGCTGAAGCTCACCCGCCGGCTCGACAGCTTTTGCACCGCGATCGCGAGCGGCCACACGCGCCAGATCGACGTGGGCCGCCTCTCGTACGAGACGCGCGACGGCCAGCGGGCCGACGCGTTCTTCGTCAACATCCTCTCCACGGGGATGAGCGGCATCGTGGTCTCGCTGGTCAACGAGTCGTCGCGGGCGCTCGGCAACACGCTCGCCTACTCGCTCGCCTCGCTCCGGGGCCTCGTCCGCAGCCGCGTCGGCCGGGTGCGCTGCGTGACGACGCTGCGCGGGGAGCGCCGCGAAGAGGAGATCTCGACGCGCATGGTGGGCATCTGCAACGGCCGCTTCTTCGGCGCGGGCATGCAGCTCGCGCCGATGGCGAAGCTCGACGACGGCGTGTTCGACGTCATCGACCTGGGCGCCGCGCCCCACCTCCGCTTCGCGGCCGTGTCGACCGGCATGTACACGGGCTCGCACATCCGCCACCCGGACGTGCGCCACTTCCAGTGCGATAGCATCGAGCTCACGCTCCTGAACCGCGACGTCGAGCAGTCGTTCTTCCTCGACGTGGACGGCGAGCCGCTCGGGAAGCTGCCGATCACGGTCACGCTGGAGCCGAAGGCGATCGAGGTGCTGGCGCCGGTCGATTGAGGGGGACCGCAAGTTACGCGGATCGGGCGGGGCCGTAGGCTGCGCCAGCGGCGGTCGAGGGGGCATGGAGCCCGCTATGTCCTCAGGAAAGGCCCGCCTTTTTCCGCAGCACCTGCCGGAGCTCGACGAACACAGACTGACTACTGCCAGCCTCCCGCATCTTGCGGGCGATCGCCTTGGCCAGGTTCAGGTCTCGCTCGGATGAGTTCGGCTGCGGGGGTCGCGCCGGCGTGCGATCGAGCGCGGAGACATTCGACCGGAGGAAGCGGAAGAGCTCCTTGCCCGAGAACGAACGGATCCACTCGTCACCATCGAGGTGCTTCTGGAGCTCGTCGCAAGCGGCATCAATCCACGGAGAGCGCACGCTGCCCTGGCGCCAGTTCTGCCAGGCAACGCCGTGCTCGGACCAGTAGGCGCTCTTGTCGATGTATCGCTTCACCTCATCGAGGCTCTGCAGCCCCGTGGGATTCGGCGGACGCTCGGGGAAGCCCTTGCCCAGATCTCGTTGCATGTCCCAGAGCACGCGACAGCAGATCATCCAGAACCGCATCTTCTGCGCGTGGTCGTGTGCGAGCTTCCGGATGCGGGCCGCCGGCTCGCTGCCGGACAGCGATGCTAGGACATCGAAGTCGAGCAGCAGATTCTCGATCTCGTGAGCTGGCAGACGGAGCACACGGCAGCCCGGCGATGTCCACCTGGCCGCGTTGTCGTCGTCGAAGTCGCGATCCACCACGCCATAGACGTGCAGCCCGGGCGGGCTCGCGTTAACCATGTGCGTCACGCCCGCCTTGCCATCGCCAACGAGCACGTTGATCTGCGGATCGCCCCACACATCGGTGAGCACCGCGTGGGTGACGCGGTCCTCGACCCAGACCGTGAGCGGACCCCGGTACAGTTCGCGCAGCGTGGTCTTCATGAGGCCGGGGTCGCCGCGAGCAGCTCTCCTTCCCCGCCATCGTCCAGATGGGCCCGCGGATCCTCGTCCTCGACGAGGATGAAGCGCTCGTAGCTCAAGGCCGAGTCCAGAATGGACTCCGAGTGCGTCGCGACAAGGATCTGCGTCGTCGGGGAGAGCTCCCGCAAGGCGGGGATGAGCAAGCGCTGCCACTGGACATGCAGGTGCTGCTCGGGCTCGTCGATCAGCAGAACGTCGGTCGGCACGTCCCGGAAGACAAGCGGACCAGCGAACGCGAGCAAGGATACCTGGCCGGAGCTCAGACGATCCAGCGGCACCATGCGCGGGATATCGGGGCGGGCGGGGGCGAGCCGGCGCGCCATCTCGAGACTGGTCACGTCCTCGGGAACGGGGCGGTCGTCCCGGAGAACCACCTCGTCACCGGAGCCGGGATCATTGCTCACCGGGATCACGTCGAGCGTCTGCCCGGCGCCGTTGAAGCGCTCCCACAGGCGCTGCAGGCGGGCGAAGGGGCCGTCGTCCTGGGCAGCTCGCGCTCCCCCGTTGACGGGCGCCTCCGTGACAGGCTTCCCGCGCCGGGCCTGGGCGCGAAGATCGCGATAGTAGGCGCTGATCAGGCGCCTCTTCAGCTCGCGCAGCCGGTGCGCCTCGACGTCGGAGCGCGCGCCGCCCGGATTGACCACCTCGCCGAGCGCCTCGGGCTCACGCCGGGCGGAGAAGTACTCCACATTCGCGTCGAACCCAGCATCGTTGCTCCAGTCGTAACCCGGGATGGCCTCCAGACGCTCAAGGCTGCGAGTTCCAAGGAATCTTCCAGATCGGGCAGGTGTATCGTGCGCGACGCGCAGCTCGGTGTGGAAGTCCACGAGCTCGTCGCGCTCCTGGAAACGAAACTCCCCCCGGAGCTCCAGGGCCTCGGCTCCGAAGCGGATCTGCTCCCGGAGGGGCGCCGCATCGCCCGGCAGCTTGTCCGGCCTGTGCAGCAGCAGGAGGATCGCCTCCAGCAGCGCCGTCTTGCCAGAGCCGTTGGCTCCCGCGAGCACGACGAGATCGATCGCCGCCCCCTGTGCATCGCGCAGATCCAGGCTGATCTCGTCGATGCCGCGGAAGTTGCGGACGTCCAGCCTCGTGAGCCGCAAGCCGGGCGCTGATCGCTCGGTCGACATGGCGTGTTTGTACGCCGCTCGGCGGGACATCACCAGCGCGAGCGCCGGCAGAGGCGGCACAATTCGACGCGTCCCGTCATCGCGCTCCTCTGGAGCCCCCCCGACGGTCGCTCCCGCCGCTTCCGCGGCAGCGCTTCCGACCAGCCTCTCCCTCTGCGGCTACCCCTCGAGCCCGTCGAGCCGGCGCCGCAGCGGTGGTAATGGATCTTTCATGAGCTTCATCGATTCACCTGCCGAGCTTGCCCCGGGTGCCTCCGTGGCCCCCGCGTCCTCCGCCCCCCGGCTGCTCGTCGTCGGCTGCGGCGGGATCGGCGGCATCGTCGCCGCGTACCTGTTCGAGCAGGGCCACGACGTCACCGCCTTCACGACGAACCCGCTCATCGCGGACGCCATCAACGCCGTCGGTTTCCGGGTGCGCGGCGATGCGAGCCCCGGCACGGTCGGGGGCCGCGCGGTGCGGGAGCTCGGCCCGGACACCCGACCCTTCGACTACATCCTCCTGGCGACGCAGCCGCCGCAGGTCGAGGAGGCCGCGCGGAACGCGGTCGCGCACCTCGCCCCGACGGGCGCCATGATCTGCCTCCAGAACGGCCTCTGCGAGGAGCGCATCGCGCGCATCGCCGGCCCGGAGCGCACCTTCGGGGGGATCGTCGCGTGGGGCGCCTCGATGGTGGAGCCCGGCGTGTACGACCGCACCTCGAGCGGCGGCTTCGTCCTCGGCCGGCTCGACGGGGCGAGCGACCCGCGCCTCGACGAGCTCGCGCGCATCCTCGAGGCGATCGGACCGACGACCGTGACGGACAACCTCGCCGGCGCGCGCTGGTCGAAGCTCGCCATCAACTGCGCCATCTCGTCGCTCGGCACCGTCGGCGGCGATCGCCTCGGCGTGCTGCTCAGGCACCGCTTCGTCCGCCGCCTCGCGCTGGAGATCATGACCGAGACCGTGCAGGTCTCGCGCGCGCTCGGCGTGCGCCTCGAGAAGGTCGCAGGGACGCTCGACCTCGACTGGATCGCGCTCACGGACGCCGAGCGCACCGCCGTGGGCTCGCCGGGGCTCTTCGCGAAGCACGCGCTGCTCCTCGCGGTGGGCGCTCGCTTCCGCCGCATGCGCTCCTCAATGCTCGCCGCCATCGAGCGAGGCCGCCCGCCGGCCGTCGACTTCCTGAACGGCGAGGTCGTCGAGCGCGGCGCGGCGCTCGGCATCGCGACGCCGATCAACGCCGCGATCCGCGAGGAGGTGCTCGCGATCGCGGCGGGCAAGCGCAAGCCGAGCCTCGCGCTGCTGCGCGCGTTCTTCGACCGGACGCGCGAGCTCGTGGGCGCGCCGTCGTCCATGCGGCCCCCGCCGCCGGCGACGCCGGCCGAGCCGCCCGCGGCTCCGCCGTACGAGCCGCCCGCGGCTCCGCCGTACGAGCCGCCCGCGACCGCGACGAACGCACAGGCGGACGCGCCGGGTGAGCCGTCCATGCCAGCAACGAACGTCCAGAGCGATCTCAGGGACGCGTAGACTGGCGCCGAGCAGCTCGGCGACAGAAGACCGACAAGCGGACGAGCAGCCGAAGGACACCGACACGTGTCCTGGCGCGCCTGGCGTCGTCGCGGATCGAGCTCACCGCGCCGTCGCGGCACGAACTCTTTGTCGCGCCGCCGCTTCGAAGTTCGGTAGCATCGGGCGTCTCTTCCTGCGGATCTCTGGAAGATCCCTCGACGAGGAACCCTCGCATGACGCACTTCTCGCTCGCCCTCTCCTCCCGGCGCGGCGCCGCGCTTCGCGGCGTCTCCCTCGTGCTGCTGGCCGCGCTCGCCGCGTGCGGCGACGACGGAGGCGGCGGCGGCAGCGGGGCCGCGGGCGGCGGGGGGAGCGGCGGCGAGGGCGGCGGAGGCGGCGGCGTGGTCATCGAGGAGCCGAACCGGTTCCGCCTGCGCATCGACGACGCCGAGGTCCCATCGGTCGTGCTGGAGCTCGACAAGCAGAAGGCGCTCCAGGTCTTCGGCGAGGACGGCGCCAAGCAGATCACGATCCTCGACGTGGACACGACCGGGCTGCTCCGGAACGCGCTGGAGCAGATCCAGAACGCGTGTGGGACCTCGTGGCAGAACGACAGCGCGGATCCCGGCCACGACTGCTCGCTCACCGAGCTCGGCCGGAGCTTCGGGGCGGAGTGGCGGACGTCACCGGAGTTCGCGCTGGTGCGGCTGCTCAGCATGACGCCTGCCAACGCCAATGTGACGGGGACGGCGCTCGAGGATCTGAAGAAACTCTGCGATGACAATCCCGAGCGGTTCAACTTCGCCAACATTCTCGCCGACATCATCACCCTCGATCTGGCGGCTGAGCTGCCTCTGACGGCCGTGCGCAGCAACCGGACGGCGCCGCTCGTGCCAATGGACAAGCTCATCAGCGCTCTCCAGCAGCAGCTACTCGGCACGCACCCGGCCATCCACGATCGGGACAACGTGGATCCGGACGGCGTGAGGATGCCTGTCACGCTCTACGAAGCCCTGCTCGATCTCCAGCCGCTCTCACAGAAGCTCGGCCCGCAGAAGCTCAGCCCGTCCGAAACCCACCCCGGCGTGCTCGTCCCCGATGACGAGGCATTCACCACCAGGAGTGACGTCCTGCTGCCCGATTTCCAGATGCGCGTCGTCGCCGAGTCGGGCCTGCGCAGGGTCGCCGGCGTCGACCTCTCGAAGGGGGGCGGCGACATGTTCCTGCGCGACGGTGACGCGCCGTTGCAGTTCGACTTCAACGATCCCGACAAGCTCCAGATCAGCGGCATCGCACCAGAGCCGATCGTGGACGTGCGGATCGCTTTGCACGAGCTCCCTACCGCGGTATCGCCTTGCATCGGCGACGACAACGCAGACTGCAAGACCAACTCCCCGGATACCCCCGTCGGCACCGATCATATCTGGTCCGTCCCGCCCTACCTGCTCGAGTCCATCGTCGGCATGGCGGGTTACCTCACGTACCGCGACCGGGTGCCTTACTCGGCGTGTTACATCCAATCTGGCGGGACGTGCCGGGTCGGCGTGAACATCGGCCAGGAAGGCAATCCCCCCGGCTGGTCTGTCTTCCTCGGCAACTACTCACTTCCGCCCGATCCTCCGCCCGACGTACCAGGTCCGCAATTCTTCTGGGAGCTGCTCGCCGATGTGGCGCAGACCGCCATCCACGATCCCACCGGCGACGGCAGCCCCGAGATCCCGGAAGGCGCCGCCCAGCCGATCTTCGCGCTCCACAACGTCGGCATCGGCCTTACCGCCGACGAGATCGTGGCCGACCTCCGCCCGACCCTGCAGAGCCAGGCCAACGAGATCGCCGAGATCATCCTGGGCAGGTACTGGGTCAACAACGACGGGCTCGACTTCTTCTACGGTCGCGGCGAACCGGACGGCGTGCCCACCTTGTTCTTCGTCGCCGAGGACGACCTCCGGCCTTCGGATCAAAGCTCGGAGACCCCTCGCGCCTACACCTACGAAAGTCCCGGCTTCTTCACGAGCCCGGATCTCAGCGAGGCGAGCAAGGTATCCAGCAAGGAGCTCGACGGCCTCGACGACACGACGCACGAGAAATATCGGCTGCCGCCGGGCGAGACCACGCTGTACATGCAAGACGACGAGGGCGCCGTCTACGAGGTCCGCTTCTACGTGCCTGAGAGCGACGATCCGGTGGAGATCACCGCCGACGTGGAGAGGCTCTGATCATGGAAGCGCGAGACCGCACCCGCCCCGCCCCGCCCGCCGCCCGCCGGCTCTCCCGGCTCGGCCCTCTGGTCGCCGCTGCGCTCTCCTCTGCGCTGCCCAGCTGCGTCGAGGCCGTCACGGTGGAGCAGGCGCCGCCCCCGTCGGCGCTCGGCATGAACGAGAGCCGCACGCTCACGCTCGAGTTCCTGCGGTTCGACGCGAGGGGCTTCGCCAAGACGCTCACGCTCGACGAGCTCAAGGCCATCCCGCGGCCCACCCTCGAGGGGATATGGCTGCTCGATCTCGACATCTCGACGCTCATCGAGAACGCGCTGCTCAAGGTCATGTACCTGCCCCCAGCGGAGATCGCGGCGCTCCCGCCGGCGTCGCGGAACCTCGTCGGGCTCCTGAACATGACGCCGGAGAACGCCGACCTCCGCGGCACGAGCCTCGAGGGCCTGCTCGGGGTCGGTAACGCCGTCGGGCTCCCGACGTCGAAGATCCTCTCGGACCTCACGGGCGCGGCCGGCAACGAGCGGCTCATCCCCGTCCAGATCACCTCGCAGGCCGTCCTGGAGAACCTGGTCAGCACCCACCCGAACACCCAGCATCGGAGAGGGCCGCCGAACGACGAGCACCCAGACGGCGTCTACCCCGTCGCGCCGCACTCCATCCCCGTCACGCTGTACGACGTCGTCACCGATTTCGCCGGCCTCGCCGCGCAGTTCGGCCCGACGCCGCTCGATCCGGACGACCCGGACGGCGCGGAGCACCCCGGCTTCATCAAGGCCGCGTCGGGGGTGAAGGCGGCCCTCGACGACTTCACGATGACGGTCCGCGTCGACGTCAACGCCCTGCCGTACAAGGGGGTCGACGCCACGATGGCCGATGTCGCGAGCGTCAACAGCACGCCCGGCCAGATAGACACCCTGTTCGATTTCAGCCAGGAAGACTGGCTCGTTCTGGACAACCTCGCCAGGAACCTGAGCATCGGCGAGCTGACGCTGGCCATCCCCGAGAACGCGATGCTCCTGCCGGGCGGCACCAGCCGGGAGCCCGCGCCGCGCGGCAACTCGCCCGTGTGGGAGCAGCCGCTCTGGGAGTTCGAGCACATCCTCGCCCGCGCGGGTAAGCTCAGGGCAGCCCAGATCGAGGATCACTGCTCGACCTACGCGCCCGCGGGCACCTCGACGAGCGACTTCGAGGCCGTGAAGGTCTGTATCGACGAGAGCGGGTGGACCGAGATCAGCGTCGACGAGAGCGTCATCCTGGAAGACCCGCCGCCGGCGCCGTCCTACTTCTGGGATATCCTCCTCGACGTGGCCCAGGCGCGGCTGCACGACGGCGGCCTCGCCGAGGGGGAGGCCAACCTCGAGGTGACCCTGCGCGACGTGCCGGTCGGCGTGAAGACCGAGGATCTCGTCGCGAGCATCAAGGAGAACCTCGCGAGTGATCCAGCGGTCCTCAAGGACATGGCACTCGAGCTCAACAACAACGCCGCCGGTGACGCGGACTTCTACCTCTACCAGCCGAGCACCGAGAGCGGCGTCGCCGGCCAGCGGGATTACCTCTACTTCGTCGCGCCCGACGACATCCGCAAGGACGCGGACGGCGCGCGCGTGCGCGACTATGCCTACGAGAGCCCTGGCTTCTTCTCCGACCCCGCGCTCGAGAAGAAGGTGTCGACGACCGAGGAGATCGACGGCGACGCGCTCCACGAGAAGGTGGAGGTCAAGGCGGGAGATACGCTGTACTTCGCGGACGACGAGGCGCGCCGCTACGAGATCAGGATCGGCGACAAGCCGAGCCCCCATCGCCTCTCGCTCACCCTCACCCGGATCCAGTGATCGGCCCCCCCACCGTGAGGACCCGTCTCATGCAAGGAGCTCCGCCGCCCCCGCGGCCCCGCGCCCGTGCCGGTGCCCGCGCCCGTGCGCGTCAACGAACAGGACGTGAACTCGCCGCGCTCTCGCTCGCGACAGGCCTCGCCTGCCTGACGGCGCGGGACGCGCACGCCTCGGGCATCGACGCGCCCTGGGTGACGAGCGGGCTCTCGGGCCCCACGACGGCTGACGCCGCGGCTGTCTACTGGAACCCGGCCGAGCTCGCCGGGGTCCAGCGGCCGGAGCTCGTCCTGGGCGCGGGCCTCATCGTCGGCCACGCGACCTACCAGCGCGAGCGGCTCGGCACGTACCAGACGCCGGATACGCTCCAGTTCAAGCTCCCGCTCGATCCGGCGAACGTCGACGCCAGCAAGCGCGGCCGCGCCGAGGAGGTGTCGACGACGCCGATCGCGCCGACGGGCAACGCCTTCCTGGCGATCCCGGTCCTGCCGAACCGCCTGACCGTGGGCGTCGGCCTGTATGTCCCTTATGCGGCGGCGCTCAGCTTCCAGGACGGCGCACAGCGCTGGCAGCTCCGGCAGGCGTTCATCGTCTCGACGTCGCTCACGGCGGCCGCCGGGCTCAAGCTGACCGACCAGGTCTCGCTCGGCGCCGGCCTGTCCTACGTCAGCGGCCTCGCGGAGCTCTCGAAGGTGCAGGACTTCGGCAGCCTCAAGGAGTTCCACGACGGCCTCGACTACCTCAAGCAGGACAACGACTTCGGCCCGAACACGCCGTCCGAGCTGCGCGAGCTCGACGTCCTCGCGCGCTCCATCTCGATCAAGGAGGCCCTGTCGCACGGCGCCTCCTTCCACATCGGGCTGGCCTTCAATCCCAACAAGGACCTTCGCTTCGGCCTCACGTACCAGCACAGCGCGGCGATGCGGTACAAGGGCAAGTTCGCCATCGACATGGACCACCCGTTCTTCACGCAGGACCTCGCCGAGCAGGGCCTGCAGTACAAGCCGCTGGTCGAGGGCGACGTGGAGCTCTCGTTCACGCTCCCCAAGCGGCTCACCGCCGGCGTCGGCTACCGGGTGAACGACAAGCTCAGCCTCGATGGGCTCCTCTCGTACGTGCTCTATTCGGACATCGAGGCGTTCGCCGTCGAGGCCTCGTCTCCGGACCTCGCCCAGCCGAAGCTCGGGATCACCGATCGCGTCACCGTGACGCTGCCGCGCAGGTGGAACGACACGGTGTGGGCGGAGATCGGCGCCAAGTACAAGCTCAGCGAGGCGTTTCTGGCGACGGCGTCGGTCGGGTATCAGTCGGCGGCCTCGCCGGACAGCACGATCGACGTGGCCTCGCCCGACAACCACCGGTTGATCGGGGACGTCGGGGGTGTCTTGAAGCTCAGCGATCGCGTGTCGCTCTCGGGCGACGTCCGCGTGCAGGGCATCCTGCCGCGCACGGTGACCGGCTCGGATTACGACCTCGGCAACGGAAAGTACTCGCTGGTGCTCGCGACGGTCGGCGGACACCTCAAGTTCGTGTTCTGACCGCGGTTTGCCGGCCGCCGGCGGCCCACGTCGTGGCTGTTCGCCGCGAGCCGGCGCGCTGTTCTCCGCGAGGAACAGGTGTCTCCTCCAGAGAGACACGGGTCGGCAGCCGCGTGCTCGGGCCCGGAGATCAGGCGAACGATACGCCTCGATTTCGGCGCAAACGCGGGAGCTCGCCGGCGGACGCCCGGCCCGCTCGCCGTGGCATGGCATCTGCAAAACCTTTCGCCGGACGCTTCGTTTCTCGCCGACAACGCCGCTTCGACCCACGGGCAATGCACGTTGCGCGCGGGTCGACGCGCAGAAGGCCATTCGCCGTGCGCGCCTGTCGACGTCAACGAAATCGCTGTTCCACCTGTCCGGTCACCATCGAGGAGAGTCGAATGTTCACTCGCGTTACCCAACGATCCATGTCTGTCCTTCTCGCGTCGCTGCTGGCGAGCTTCACCCTGTTCGGCTGTCAGGTCGAGGTCGCCGAGGAGCCGTCCCCCGAAGCCGAGGTGGGCGAGGCGAGCCAGGAGCTGATCAACTGCAAGGGCCGGTGCGTCAGGTTCTTCCTGGCCTGCATCCAGTCGAGCGAAGGCGAAGACCGCGAACTGTGCACCGCCGAGCGGGATGCCTGCCTGGCGGACTGCGACGAGCAGACCTGCGAGCCCTGGGAGCCCGGGTGCTGCCAGGGTCAGCCGACCTGCTGGTAGTCGCCTCTCCCCCGCCCTGCCGGGATGATGGAACCGCCAAGGCGCCATAAGACGCCAAGATTGTTGGGATTTTCTTGGCGCCCTTGGCGCCCTTGGCGGTTCAGAAGACCCACCTTCAGTCAAAGTACCCCACCACCCAAGAGAGGGCGACGCAGGAGACCACAGGCCGCGACGCGGCATGCTACACAGCGTCCTGTGAGCCTGGGCGAGAGCGTGATCATCTGCCCGGGGTGCAGCGCGGAGAACTCACCCTTCAACCCGCGTTGCACCCGCTGCGAGGCGCTGCTCTCGGAGGAGCCGCGGTCGAACTCCGCGACCGCCGAGGAGCACCCGTCGAGGCAGTCGACCTCCCGCGACGAGCACGTCTCCTCGAGCGTCACGATCGATCCGCTCGCAAGCACGGTTGTCGTCCCGGACGTGGGAGCGTCCGAGCCTCCGGCGCCGCCCGGGTCCGAGGCGTCGCTCGATCTGCGCCCGGGGACGAAGCTCGGCCGGTTCGAGGTGCTCGATCGCCTCGGCGAGGGCGGCATGGGCGTGGTGGTGCGAGCGCGCGATCACGTGCTCGGCCGCGACGTGGCGATCAAGGTGCTGCGGCCCGAGGTGCTGGGGCGCTCGGGCGCGGCGACGGCGCTCGCGCGGCTCGTCCGCGAGGCGCAGGCCATGGCGAGGATCAAGCACCCCAACGTCGTCACCGTGCACGAGGTCGACGCCTCGGGCGGGCAGGTGCGCGTGGTGATGGAGCACGTCGACGGCCGGACGCTGCGCGCGTTCTGCGCGGAGAAGCGGCGGCCCGCCTCGGAGGTCGTGGCGGCCTTCCTCCAGGCGGGGAAGGGGCTGTCGCAGGTGCACCACGCGGGCCTCGTGCACCGCGATTTCAAGCCCGACAACGTCCTTGTCGGCGCCGACGGCCGCGTGCGCGTCACCGATTTCGGGCTCGCGGGGCTCGCGGAGGGCGAGGCCGGCGGCGGCCCCGCGGAGGCTGGGATAGAGGCCGCGCTCACGCGTTCAGGCTCGTTCCTGGGGACGCCGGTCTACATGGCGCCAGAGCAGCACCGGCGAGAGGCCGCGGACGCGCGGGCCGATCAGTATGCGTTCTGCGTGTCGCTGTGGGAGGCGCTCGCGGGCGAGCGTCCGTTCGCCGGCAAGACCTACGACGAGCTGCGCGAGAACGTGGCGCTCGGGCGGGTGCGAGAGCCGCCGCGAGGGGCCGAGATGCCGGCGCGGATCCGCCGCTGTCTCGAGCGCGGGCTCTCCGTCGATCGGGACGCTCGATACCCCGACATGGACGCGCTGCTCGCCGATCTCGCGAAGGATCCGGCGGCGGCGTGGAGGCGCGGGCTCGTCGCGGCGTCGGGGCTCGCGCTCGCAGGCCTCCTCGTGTTCGCGTTCGCGCGGCAGCCTGCGGACAGGCTCTGCAAGGGCGGCGAGGCGAGGCTCGCGGGCGTCTGGGACGAGGCGACGATGGCGAAGGTGCGGGCAGCGTTCGCCGGCACCGGGCGGCCGCACGCGGAGGACACGTACCGGCGCGTGGAGAAGGCGCTGGGCGATCGAGCGCGCGCGTGGGTCGCGATGTACGCCGACTCGTGCGAGGCCACGCACGTGAGGGGCGATCAGTCGGCGGGGCTGCTCGATCTCCGGACGCTGTGCCTGGAGCGCCGCCGCCAGGAGATGGGGGCGCTCACGGCGCTCTTCGCGCACGGAGCGGACGCCGGGGTGCTCGATCGATCGATCGAGGCGTCGCTCGCGCTCCCAAGCCTCGATCGCTGCGCGGACGCGGGCGCGCTGACCGCGGCGGTCCCGCCGCCCGCGGACGCCGCGGCGCGGGCGCGCATCGAGGCGCTGCGGGGTCGCCTGGCCCAGGTCAGGGCACTCGATGAGGCCGGCAAGTTCGGCGAGGCGCTCGCGCTCGCGCGGCCGCTCGCCGACGAGGCCCGCGCGGCGGATTATGCCCCGATCGAGGCGGAGGCGCTCTTGATGCTCGGACGCGCGGCGCGGGACGCGCACGACGCCCCGGCCGCGGAGGCGGCGCTCCGCGAGGCGCTGCGCGCGGCGGCGCGGGCCAGGGACGACGCCCTCGCGGCGGAGGCGTGGCCGCAGCTCATCTACGTGGTCGGCTACCTGGGAGGCCGGCACGCCGACGCGCTCGCGCTGCAGCTGGCCGCCGAGGGCGCGGTCGAGCGGACCGGGGGCGACACGCTGGCCAGCGCGCGGCTGCTCGGCACGCTGGGCAGCGTCCTCGACGAGCAGGGGAAGTACGGCGAGGCAGCGCAGCACGTCGAGCGCGCCCTGGCCGGCCTCGAGAAGGCCCTCGGCCCGAAGCATCCCGAGGTCGCGACGACGTGGAGCCGCCTGGGCACCGTCCTCCTCCACCTCGAGCGGTTCGACGACGCGGAGCGCGCCTACACGCGAGCGCTCGCCGTCCGGGAGGAGACGCTGGGCGCCTCTCATCCGAGCGTCGCGCTCACGCTCAACAGCCTGGGTCGCCTCTTCAACACCCAGGGCAAGTACCGAGATGCCTTGCCCCGGATCGAGCGCGCCATCGCGATCCAGGAGAGGGCGCTCGGCCCCGATCACCCGTTCCTGGCGGCCTCCGTCAACAACCTCGGCATTGCGCTCGTCATGCTCGGCGAGACCGACGCGGCCAGGCGTGCTCACGAGCGGGTGCTCGCCATCCGGGAGAAGGCGCTCGGCCCTGAGCACGCCGACGTCGCGTCATCGCTCAACAACATCGGGGCCGTCCTGGAGATGCAGCAGAAGTTCGCCGAGGCGACGCCCTATTACGAACGGTCGCTCGCGATCCGCGAGAAGGCGCTCGGCCCCGATCACGCGAGCGTGGCCGCCTCGCTCGCCAACCTGGGGAGCGCGCTCGTCGCGCGGAAGAGGTACGCCGAGGGCCTTGTGCGCCTCGAGCGCGCCGCGGCGATCCAGGAGAAGGCCGTGGGCCCGAGCTCGCATGCGGTCGCGTCGATGCTCACCGGGATCGCCAGCGCCTACAACGAGAAGGGCGAGCCGGGAAAGGCGCGGCCGTTCGCCGAGCGGGCGCTCGCCATCTATGCGGCGAAGCGCGAGGGCGTCTCTCCGATCGAGCTCGCCGATACGCGCTTCCACGCGGCCCGGGCGCTCTGGGGATCGGCGCGGGACCGGGCGCGGGCGGTCGAGCTCGCGACCCAGGCGCGCGACGCCTATGCGGCCGAAGAGGGGGAGTACGCGAAGCGCGCGCTCACGGCGGTGAACGGGTGGCTCGCGGAGCACGGCGGCGCTCGGTGAAAGGGGGGCCGCGCACGCCCTCACCTACCCGCGGCTCTCGAATCTCGAGCTCGCGATCGTCATCGACTTCGGCGAGGTGAGAGTGAGGCAGGGTATCCATCGCGTGGTCGCAAGTCGTTATGCCCTTGTTCGAACCATGCACTCAGCGCTTCCACGGAGGAGCCCATTTTTTCTTGACAGCCAGAACATCGAGATTGCTATCGTCGAGCATGCGTTCAGCCTCGTTCTTGCGCCGCTTCGCCCCCGTCGTCCTCGTCGCGCCGCTCGCTGCGGCGCTCGGATGCGATGACGCCGACACCCCGCGAAGCCGCGTGAAGGAGCAAGGCATCGGGGCGGCTGTCGCCGCGCTCACGGCGCCACGCTGGGACATGGCGCCGCCGATGAACGTCGCCCGGAGCAGGCACACGGCGACACGTTTGCTCGACGGGAAGGTCCTCGTGGCCGGCGGAGCGAGCGAGACGGCCGAGGTGTACGACCCCGCCACGAATACATGGGTGCTCGTCGCGCCGATGAGCACGCGGCACACCGGCCACACCGCGACGCTCCTTCCGGACGGCAGGGTCGTCGTGGCCGGCGGCGTGACCGAGGTCGTGGAGATCTACGACCCCGCCGCGGATGCATGGACGCTCGCCGCGCCGCTCGTCACGCCGCGCGAACGCCACACCGCGACGCTCCTGCCCGATGGCCGGATCCTCGTGGCCGCCGGCGAGTTCGAAGAGTGGGTGATGGGCTCGAGCGAGATCTACGATCCCGTCACGAATACGTGGACCGACGCGGGCCCGTTGGCGCGGGTGCGCTCCTCCCACACGGCCACGCTCCTGCCGAACGGCAAGGTCCTCGTGGTGGCCGGGGTGGACGCATCCGGCGACCCCATCGGCAGCGCGGAGATCTACGATCCGGTCACGGACACGTGGACCGCCGCGGGCTCGATCCAGAATCGGGAAGGGCACACCGCGACGCTCCTCGCGAATGGCAAGGTGCTCGTCGCCGGCGGCTACACCGATTACGGTGGTGAGGGGTTCTCCTCCACGAACCGCAGCGCGGCGCTCTACGATCCGGCGAGCAATACCTGGACGACGGCGACGCCGATGAACGTCGCCCACCACAACCACACGGCCACGCCGCTCGCCGATGGCCGGGTGCTGGTCGCCGGCGGCGGCGCGCTCACGGAGGTCTACGATCCGGCGAGCGGGAGGTGGTCGCTCGGCAAGTACCTGAACATGGACCGGAGCCGCCACACTGCCACGGAGCTCGCAGGCGGGCGGGTGCTCGTGGCCGGCGGCGGGAGCGCGACCGTCGAGAGGCTCACCCTCGCGGCCCCGGGCGATTCCTGCCTCTTCGCGGGCGAATGCGCGAGCGGCTTCTGCGTCGACGGTGTCTGCTGCGATGCCGCGTGTGACGCGGGCTCGTGTGACGCGTGCGCGGTGAGCGCAGGCGCGTCGGCGAATGGCACCTGCACGCCGCTGAGCGGAGCGGTTTGCGGCAGCGCCGACGGCTGCACGGCGAACGGCGTCTGCCAGGCGGGCGCTTGCGTCGGGGCGTTGCCGGTCGGCTGCCAGTCCGCGTGGACGCCGGCCGGGAACATGCCCGTGCCGCGGCAAGAAGGCACGTGGGCCGAGCTCGCCGATGGCCGCGTGCTCGTGGCCGGCGGGTACGACAACGACTGGAACGATACCCTGTCCGCAAACCTCTACGATCCCGCGACGAACGCCTGGAGCGGCGTCGCGTCGCTCTCGCAGGCGCGCCGCAAGCCCGCGTCGATCCGGGTCTCGACCGGCGAGATCCTCGTCGTGGGCGGTGATTCTCCGTCGACGGCCGAGGCCTACGATCCGGCGAGCAATACGTGGACGCTCACCGGCGCCATGGTCGCGCACCACGATCGGAGCGTCGCTCTCTTGCGGCTCCCCGACGATCGTATCCTCGTCGTGGGCGGCGGGACGGCGGTCGCCGAGCTCTACGATCCGACGACGAAATCCTGGGACGCGACGGGCTCGCTCGGCGTCTCGCGCTCGGGGCACTCGGCGGTCCTCTTGCAAAACGGGAAGGTGCTGGTGAGCGGCGGCGCTGGCAATCCGGCGACGGCGGAGCTCTACGACCCGGCCACGGGGACGTTCTCCCCGGCGGGGACGCTGACCTTCGCGCATTCCGGGCACCAGGCGACGAGGCTGCTCGACGGCGGCGTGCTCGTGGTGAGCGGCAACGGCGCCGATCGGTATGACCCGGCCACGAACACCTGGACGCCGACGCAGGCGTTGCTCATGCCGCCCGCCGATTTCACGGCGACGCTGCTCGGTGATGGTCGGGTGCTGGTCATGGGCGCGCCGCACGTCCCGCACGCGCAGGTCTATGAGCCGGCGACGAATGGCTGGACGGTGACCGGGCCCCTGGACGTCGCGCGACGACGTCATACGGCCACGCTGCTCGGAAACGGAATGGTGCTCATCGCGGGCGGCACGGAATGGACGGGCGGCAGCCAGTGCGACCTCCGGAGCGCCGCGGTGTACGACCCCGTGACGAATAACTGGTCGATGGTGCCGAGCCTGAGCAGGCTACGCCGCTCTCCGTCGTCCGTGCTGCTCGATGGCAATCGCGTCCTGGTCTTCGGGGGGTTACTGGGAGGTTGCTCGTCCGGGGACGGCGACCCCGAGGCGCAACCAAGCACGGAGATTTACGAGGGCGGCGTCACCCCGGAGGGCAGCGGCGGAAGCGCAGGCGCGGGCGGGTCCGGCGGAATGGCCGGCTCCGGCGGCTCCGGCGGAAGCGTAGGCGCGGGCGAGGGCGGCTCCGGCGGAATCGGCGGCTCCGGCGGAAGCGCAGGCGCGGGCGGGTCCGGCGGAATCGGCGGCTCTGGCGGCTCCGGCGGAAGCGCAGGCGCGGGCGGGTCCGGCGGAATCGGCGGCTCTGGCGGAAGCGCAGGCGCGGGCGGGTCCGGCGGAATCGGCGGCTCTGGCGGCTCCGGCGGAAGCGCAGGCTCCGGCGGAAGCGCAGCCGGCGCCGGTGGAATGGCCGGCTCCGGCGGTCAGGGCGGTATGGGTGGCGTGAGCGGCACCGGCGGCTCCGGCGACGGCGAAGAGCCGGGCGACGGCTGCCGCGCCGCACGCGGATCCGCGGAGAATAGAGGGAGCGGCTTCGCGGCCCTCGTGGCCCTGGGCGCCCTCTTCACGCGCCGCCGCAGGCCCTGAAACGCGCGAAGGCTCTCGCAGGCTGCTTCGTTCAGGCGGCCCCTTCGATGCATGGGTAAGTGCCTCCTCAGAAGAACTTGTAGGTGAGCCATTCGGGCTCCAGCAGGTTCCCGAGCGTAGGGTGGCTCCACTGCGGGAAGTCGGCCGGGGAAGCGAACCGCCAAGCCGCCAGGGGCGCCAAGAAAACCGGGGAATAGGGGGATGCCCGGACGGCCACCTTCCCCCTCTCCCCTTGGCGTCCTTGGTGGCTTGGCGGTTCAAAGGCCGGCGGCGTCCGTCACCCATCGAAGGCAGGGCGCCGGCCGCCTGCGCCGGCGACCCGGTGCTTCGCCAGGAGCTTCTGAAGGTAGGTCCGGTTGAACCCGGACTCCCGCGCCGCCTGCGACACGTTCCCCCCGTGCCGATCCATCAGCGCCACGAGGAACGCGCGCTCCAGCTCGGCGACGCCCGCCTCGCGCGCCGCATCGAGCTCGTCGGCGGAGAGCCGCGAGAAGCGCGGCGCCAGCGGCCCGGGGCCTGCTGGCTGAGCCACATCGGACGGGAGCAGATCCACGTCGAGCTCCGGCCCCGTCGCCAGGATGCACGCGCGCTCCACCACGTGGGCGAGCTCGCGCACGTTGCCCGGATAAGCGTGCTCGCGGAGCGCCCGCGCGGCGCGCTCCGTGAAGCGGGGCCGCTCGCCGGGGCGCTTCCAGCAGGTGCGGAGGAAATGCTCGACGAGGAGCGGGACATCGCTCGCGCGCTCGCGCAGCGGCGGAATCTCGATCTCGATCACCTTGAGCCGGAAGTACAGATCTCGCCGGAACTTCCCTGCCTCGACGAGCGCCGGCAGATCCTGGTGCGTCGCCGCGATCACGCGGACATCGACCTTGTCGGTCCGGTCGGAGCCCACGCGTTGGATCTCTCCGAACTGCAGGAAGCGCAGGAGCTTGGCCTGCACGTCGGGCGCGATCTCCGCGACCTCATCGAGGAAGAGCGTGCCTCCCTGCGCCGACGCGACCCGCCCGACGCGATCCCGGTCGGCCCCGGTGAACGCGCCTTTGACGTGGCCGAAGAGCTCCGACTCGAGGATGCTGCCCGGCAGCGCCGAGGTGTGCAGCGTGACGCAGGCCTTGCTGCGCCGCGGGCTGTTCACGTGGAGCGCGCGGGCGATGAGCTCCTTGCCGGTGCCCGTCTCCCCGCGCACGAGCACGGTCGCGTCCGAGTCCGCCACCTGCGCGACCGTCTTGAGGAGCGCGAGCATCCTGGCGTCCTGCGTGACGATGCCCTCGAAATCGTAGCGGGCGAAGAGATCGCGCTCGAGGCGCTGGCTCCGGCGGCGCAGCGCTTCGCGCTCGAGGGCCCGCTTGAGGAAGAGCCCCGCGAGCTCGGCGAACTCGGCGACGAAGCGGAGCGCCTCGTCGCTGGCGGCCCGAGACTTGTACTCCACGTAGACCGCGCCGTAGACGTCGGCGCCGTGGGCGAGGGGCGCCACGAGCGCGGCGGACGCGCCCGACTCCTCGAGGCTCTTGAGGAGCGAGGAGCGCGGCTCGTCGGCGTCCCTGGAGAGGTGGACGATCTGCCGAGTCTCGATGGCCTGCCGGACGAGGCCGCGGCTGAATTTTCGCTCCTTGTCGGAGATCTTCGCCTTGTCGAAGTGGACGGCGAACTTCTGCTCGAAGGAGCCTTCCTCACGGACGACGATGAAGCCGCGGTCGGCGCCTGTTGCCTCGAGCACGCGGCGGAGGACGAGTTCGGGAGCCTTCGCGTCGTCGTCCTCTGAGAGGAGGATCCTTACGATCTGAAGGAGCGAGGGGTAGAGATCCATGGCCGCAGAGCGCAGGGTACGATGAGGGGGGAAGGGTGCACAGAGCGATTCAACGAGGCCTCGGCGGTTCCGCCGTGGCGTCGCCGGGACCGTCGCGGCGAATGGTTCGTCGCCCGCGCGCCCTGACCGGTCGCGGGTTGCTCGCCGGGGGCCCGATCCCGGCTGCATCGGGTCGGGAGGGGGCCGCCTGCGCTGCCGCGTACGTGGGCACCGAAGGCACCGCCGAAAGCATCACGGAATCGTCCGGTCGACGAGAGTTCGCGGGGTTAGCGCCCGCCATCGGCAGGTCGACGTCGGCCTCGACCCCCTCAAAGCCCGCACAAACCTGCCCGATCGTGCGCTCCCGCTCCCCCTTGACACGGGACCGTATCTCGGATGGCCTTGTGAAGCGGGATGGCTATGGGAGGAGCTTGGCGGGTGGCGAAAATTCGAGAGATGCCTCCGAGCGTCCGCATGATGCAGTGGACCATTCACACTGCACTCATTTACATTTTGGATTACCAGCCGGAGCGACTCCACGACCCCCTCCAGCACCTCGTAATCCGCAATTTCCGATCTATTCTAATCGGTAGCTTCGCCAGCATAATACCGAACAAGAAACACCACAACATTAGACACACCAGAGTAACCAGTCTCGCCGTATCCGTCCGGCGGCGATTCGCGTCAATAACCAGAACAAGCAACATTAGCCGACAAAGTCAGCAGAGAGCAACAACATGGCGAACCGTCACGAAATAGGCTCTCAGTTCGAGGCCGAAGTACGACTGGTTGCACGAGCAATCTGGGACTCACACCCCGGAGACGGTGCACCAGAAATGTTTGCCGGACGAGAGCGCGACTGCATATTTCACTCAGAAGATCTAACTCATTACATTGAATGCACAACTTCAACAAAGCTAGAGAAACTCAAGGAAGACCTGAGCAAACTAATCGACTACCGCAAACAGAAGGCATCGCACGGCAAGCTCGTAAAGCTTTGGATGATCACTCAAAAAGAGCCAACCGCCGACCAGCGAACATATGCACGACAGAACAGCGTTGAGCTTTTGTCTCTCCAGGAGTTCAGGCGACGAATAATAGACGGTCCGAAGTACACTTCCGCCAGAGCCAATGCCCCGTTCGGCAGCGCGGCGGACCCCACCAATGAGTCGCCAAGCACAACACGAATTCGCTATCAACCAACAGCCATCCGCGACAACGATGGCTTAACTTTAACAATCGCACAAGTTGCCAATTCACTACTTTCCCGCGAACAGTTTGTTCTACTTGGCGACTTCGGAATGGGAAAGAGCATAACCATAAGGGAGATATTCTTTTATATAAGAAATGCGCTTACTAAGGGACACACAGCCCTCGTACCTATAGCGCTCAACCTGCGTGATCACTGGGGTCAGCAGGATCCTTCTGAGGCCCTGGAGCGCCATGCTAAACGCATTGGGTATGATAAACCCGCTCAGCTAGTCCGCGCTCTATATGCCGGCCAACTCATTGTTCTCCTTGATGGGTTTGACGAAATCGCTCCTTCGCCTTGGAACACCCGTGCAACGCCGCGGTTACGTGAGTTACGACGGTCCGCAGTGGAGCTCGTTGCCGAGTTCGCGAAGGCTGTCCGCGGCAATTCTGGATTCTTGGTAGCTGGACGCTCGCACTTCTTCGACTCCAGAGATGAGATGCTCAGCGCATTCGACATGCGCGGCCGGTCGCGAATTATCGACATTGGCGAATTCTCCGACGATGAGTACCGCGCATTTCTTACCGCTCAAGGAATCAATCAAGATTTGCCCGATTGGCTTCCTCGAAGACCTTTGCTTCTAGCAACACTCATTGCACAAGGCCACCTAGACGATGTGATGAAAGACGGTAAGGAGCGCGACCCGGCGACGGCATGGGACCATCTTCTCGATAGCATCTGCCGGAGGGAAGCGAGGACCCAGAAGCCGCTCGACGCGGAGGCCATCCGAAATATGCTCGAGACTCTCGCATCGGTCGCCAGAGGGACCAGTGATGGCTATGGTCCTATTACCGAAGAGCACATAGCCGAGGCATTTCGGCTCGAGACGGGCGCACATCCGGACGATGCTGCTCGTCCCCTACTCAATCGATTGCCAGGTCTAGCAGTTCAGGATGCCCAGCGCGGAACGCGGCGCTTCATGGACGCACAGCTCGTTGACTCGCTTCGAGCGGGGGCAGTGGCGAAATTTCTGATGAATCCATATGAAATTGACCCCAAATCACGCTCTTGGCAGCACGGCCTTGCATCGATCGGAATTGCCCTTCTAGCCCGGCGAGCTCGAGATCTTCGCCCGCAGAATGCCGCCGCGTACGTCGCCGGGATCGCGCGACAAGCCGCAGAGAAGTGGGATTCGGGAACGCTCGCACTCGATCTTGTTCAGGCAGCCAGGAAGCTTGCGCCAGAGACCGAGGAAATCCGATTTGACGGACTCACAATTGTCGAAGGCAACATCGATTCATTTGATTTGTCGGAAGGGCCGCGCCCCATAGATCTTAAGATAGATACGTGCGCTATCGAGGAACTCGTGCTGTCGGGTGACCCTGCCTCAAATTTTGAGATTCGGTCGAGCGATATACGACAAATTCGAGGATGTGGCTCAACATTAGAGCTGCCGCCTTGGATAATCGACTGCGAAATTAGCAATTTTGACGAAATTGGCACAAATGCACAGATCATGGACAAGGGCGACATACCACTACCAGTCCGAACTCTTGTCACAATACTGCGCAAGCTTTATGTACAGAAGGGGCATGGCCGAGAGGAACGCGCATTGAATCGAGGAGTAAATCAGAAGGCCAGGCATTACGTTAGCAAGCTGCTACCCATGGTTGCGCAGGAGCGCCTCGCAGTTCTCAGCACGTCCTCCGGCGACCGCGTTTGGCATCCTGTTGCTGGTATGCGAAGCAGGGCACAAGAAATCATCAGAAAGCCCCAGATGTCGAACGATCCCCTTGTTCTAAGGGCGAAAAGCCTGCAAGAATGATATATGATCATCTCGTGAACACTGCAGCGAGGCAGATGCGGCCAAAACGGAGGCGCGAGATGGCGACCCCGACGGGCATCCCGAAGCTCTGGGCGCTCGCTCGGACCTGCTCGCGCTCAGGGTCTGGCCAGGAAGGCGGGGTCTGTGGGAAGCGACGCCACCGCCTGAGCACAAGGCGAGGTGGATGCGGCCCCTGCACAGCTGTGAGAATGCGGTCCCGACCGGCAACCCGAGGCTTCGTGCGATCTCGCTGACCTGCTCGCCCTCCGCGACGAGGATGAGCATTTTCCCGAGGTCGACGACAGGCGCTACCTGCGCCGTCGCCCGCGGGGCGCTGAGAGCTCTGAGAGGATGCGAACGGCGATCTGCGCGGTCGCGAGGTCGCCCGCCGTGTGGGCAGCGGCGATGGTCTGCGTGAGGGTCGCGACGATGACTTGGCGCGGGCTGCTCACCGGAAGCATGGTCGGGGTTGCTGCGGGTCGGGAAGCGTTCGCCAGCGCCGCCTGCTCCATGGCCACTGAGGGCACCGCCGGAGCAGTCACGGAATCGTCCTGCCGACCAGAGATCGCGGGATTAGTGCCCGCCATCTCCAGATTGACGTCGGCATCGACCCCTTCAAAGCCCACTGAAACCCGCCAATCGCGTCCTCCCGCTTCCCCTGGAAAGGCCACGCCATCAACACGTATCGCTGCGTAGAAGGCCCGGCCTTCACTCCACGACCTGCTGAGCTTCGCTCGCCGCGTCCCGCGAGATTCAGCCCCTGATGGTCGCACCATAGATATTCGCGACGAAATCCGCGTACGTCATCCGAAACCGCCCGCTCCCCTCCGGCAGCGGCGCGCGGGGCGGGTTCCCCTGGCAGCTGTCCCACCCCCCCGGATTGCGCATAATCACCGAGGCAGGCGTCCCGTCCGCCCCACGCTCGATCTTCTCGCCCGCGACCCAGTGATAGCCCCCTTCCCATTTCAGAAGAACCGGCACCTTCTCCCCGCGTCCCAGTGCCCCAGCGACATCATCAGCCACGGACGCGCCGCTGCGCAGCAGCGCCGACACGCTCGTATAACTGCCGCCCATGATGTCCTGGAACAGGCTCGTGAAATTGCCGAGCGGGACGCGCGAGTCGCCCCCCAGAGCAGCCCAGAACGAGTCGTTGTCCTCGGGGTTGTCGTAATCGAAGATCCAGCTCATCAGGGTCGCGTGGTTCATGAGCGCGGACTGGAACAGCCGGTCGATGTCGATGCGGCCCGAGGCGTCGCGCGAGATCGCGTTGCGCGGCATCCTGAGCACGCGGCCGGAGCGGAGCGTCACCTCGCCCGCCTCCCGCGTGATCCCGTCGAGGAGCCGCGTGAACTCGGCCGGATCGGCGCGCAGCAAGACGTACTCCATCGTCCCCGCGCCGCAGGTGCCGTGGCGCGCCCCCTGCTTGACGCGCAGCGGGTTGTCCACGTGCCGGATCGCCTGCGCGAGCACGAGGTGCGGATCGATGCCGCCCTCGAGAACGAGCCTGCCGTCGCGCCGGATGCCCGCCATGGTCGCGAGGTTCGGCAGCAGCGCCCCCGCGTGCAGCCGGCCCGAGGCCAGCAGCCTGTCGAGCGCGGCCAGCGCGCGCGCGTCGCCCCCGAGCGCGCGCCGGACCTCATCGAGGCGCGCGCTCCGATCGGCTGCGAGCGCGCCGGCGGCGGCGGTCGCAGGCCTGTCGCCGACGGAGTCCACGGCGGGCGGCGGCGCGTCCGGGTCCGGCTCGGCCCCGGGCACGATCCGCGGGAGCCTTTTCGCATCCGTGAAATAGCCCTGATCGTGGCGCGAGGCCGCGGCGGACGCCTGGACCGCGGACGGCTTGCGGCCGAGCGCCGCCACCTCCTCCGGGCTGAGCCCCGCGGCCCTGGCAAGGGCCTCCTCGAGCGGCTGCGCACGCCGCGCCCCGAGGCGCCTGTCGAGGGCGGCGATCGTCGCGGCGTCCACGACACCCGTCTGCGGCAGGCCCTCCGCGGCCTGCAGCGCGACGATGGCGGCGTGCGTCTTCGGCCCGAACGAGCCGTCGGCCTTCATCGCCTCGCCGATCGCGCCGAGCGCCTCTTGCAAGGCGCGCACGCCGTCGCCGTGCGCCCCCTGCGCGAGCGTCGCCGCGCCCGCCGCGACCGCTCTCAACACCTCGTTCGACGCGAGCTCGGGGGCGCCGAGCCGTGTGTTCCCGCTGTCCCCCATGGGTCCCCTCCTGCGATCACCAGGCGCGCTGGGTTCGTCCCAGGATACCACGCCGCGCCCGCCGGTGCGCGCGTCAGGCGGAGCTGCGTTGCGCGGCCCCTGGGCACCGCGAATTCGTCCTTCGGACAGATCGTGGGACTGCTTTCCTTTCTATCATCGGGTCGGGACGATTGCCGCGGCGCGAAGAGCCGTCAGCTCTTGCCGAGCGTCTGCTGGAGCTGGTCCACAAGCGCAACAGCCTCCCTCTGTTCGACGGGCGAGGCGTCCAGCGCCCGCAGCGCATCCATGAGCCGGTCTCTCGTGAAGACCTGATATTGACCACTGAACGGATTCAGCTCCGGCGTGTCCATACCATGGACCACTCCACGAACGAATGTCGAGCCTGTCACCAGGCAGATCTTGCTCGGCATGCGAAACAAGGATGAACATGGGTGGCTCATCATGCGCTGCCACTGGGCCGGAGACGGCGCGCTGCCGTCCGTCACGATCAGCGTGCGCGTACGGGTACGCCCCTGAAAATGAGCCACGATCGCGTCGAGGTACAGGTTCCACTCCTCGTCGGACGGCGCCATCTTTCCCTGTAGAAGCACGAAGATCTCGCCCACCGCTCCGAACGCCATCGTCTTCATGTAACGAAGAATACCACAATACGCTGGAGAGCAGAGTGGATTGCATTCTGTCCCGGCAGGAGCGTGCGCCCGAGCCATGGAGGACGTCGCTCTACCGATCGCCCAGCGTGGGTCAGGCCAGCAAGGTGCTCGCGCGAACGGCACCGCACTCTGCCGCGTGCGCTCTTTCGCTCTCAGTGCAGGGCGTGAGACGATGGGGGCCGGAGGAGCAGCTATGAAACCGATCGCAGGAGCAGCGGGGGACGGCGGACATCTGGAGCTCGGGATGTTCGGCCCGAACGGCACGGGCCACTCGATGTCGAAGGTCCCCGAGCGATGGTATCCCACCTGGGAGAACAACCGCGACCTGGCGCTCGCAGCCGAGGCGGCGGGCATGGAGTTCCACATCCCCTTCGCGCGCTGGAAAGGCCACGGCGGCGAATCCAACCCTCAGGGCGCCATGCTCGATCCCGTTGTCTGGGCAGCGGGCGTCCTCGCGATCACGAAGCGTATCAAGGTCTTCACGACCGTGCACACGCCCTTCGTGCACCCCATCGTCATGGCGAAGCACCTGGCCACGATGGACCACATCGGCCCCGGGCGCGTCGGCCTGAACATCGTCAGCGGCTGGGACAGGGAAGAGTTCGAGATGTTCGGCATCCCCCTGCGCGAACATGATGAGCGGTACGAGTACACGAAGGAATGGCTCGACGTGATGCGCGCGCTGTGGACAGCGAACGACCCCGGCGACCATCGGGGCCGGTTCTTCGACCTGCCCGGGCTCGTCGGCGAGCCGAAGCCGCGCGGCAAGATCACCCTGATGAACGCGGGGGTGTCCAGCGCCGGCCGGGCCTTCGCGATCGAGCACTGTGATCTGCTGTTCAATATCCTCGTCTCTCCCGAGGCGTGCCGGGAGGAGGTCGCGAAGGTCAAGGAGGCGGCGCGCCGAGCGGGTCGCTCCATCGACGTGTACACGACGGCCTGCATCGTCTGTCGTCCCACCCGGAAAGAGGCCGAGGAGTACCACGACTATTTCTCGAACAAGATGGCCGACTGGCCCGCGACCGACCACCTCATGCAGCTGCTCGGGATGGACTGTCAGTCCTTCTCCCCGGAATTTTATGCCATGTTCCGGCAGCGGTTCGCCGCGGCGCACGGGCACTACTCGATCGCCGGCGATCCGGGCCATGTGGCCGAGGAGATCCGGCGCATCCGTGACACGGGCGTCCGGGGCCTCACCCTCGGATTCATCGACTTCGCCAGCGAGTTCTCGTACTTCAAGGATGAAGTGATGCCACGCCTCGTCGACCTGGGCGTCCGCCGGCCGCCTGGCTGATTCCGCGGTCATGCTTCCCATCCCGCTGGGCCCACGTGGAGATGGTACTCTGGCTCGGCATCGAGACATCCCGGCCAGCAAACAGGATAAGTTCAACGCAATCGAGAGAAGACGCTCAGATTTCCAGGTGGATACGGCGGCCGAGGGAGACGAGCAGAACGCCTCACGTCCAGCCCTGGGCCGGCCGCGCGTCCACTGGCAGCCGCATCGTGAACGTCGTGCCGCGACCGGGAGCGCTGTCCACATGGACGCTCCCGCCGTGGGCTTCGGCGCAGGCGCGTACCAGCATCAGACCGAGGCCCCATCCCTGTGCGCGGTGCTCGCCCGCGGCGCGCATGAACGGATCGAACAGCGTCTCTTGCGCTTCCGGCGGGATCGGCGCGCCCTCGTTGTGCACGCTCATCTCGACGCCGTCCCGCAGCTTCGTGATGACGACGGCGATCGGCGCGTCCTTCGCGCCGTACTTCAGCGCGTTCGAGATCAGGTTCCAGAGCGCGCGTCGCAGCTCCGAGGCACCCCAGATCCCTCGGACGCCCTCGTCTGCATGCAGCACGATGCGGTCAGGGTGATCGACCGCGATTTCGTCGACGAGCTCGCGGCCGAGCTCGCCCAGGTTGCACTCCTCGAGCGTGACCGAGAGGCGCCGGCCGGCGTGAATCCGATCGGCGTCGAGTAGATCGGTCACCATGTGGTCCGCCCGATCCAGGTTGCGGACGATGACCTCGACCCGCTTTGCGACGCTCGGCCCGCTCGCGTCCGGCTGCGCGGCCAGCAGCGTCGCGGCCATCCTCGCGGCCGACAGCGGACCACGGAGATCGTGCGCCAGGACCGAGACGAACTGGTTTCGTGCCTCGCGCGCGACGCGCAAGGCACCGAGCTGCTCGAGCAGCTCCGTATAGAGTCTGGCGTTATCGAGGTGGAGCGCGAGCCGCTCGCCAACCGCCGCGATACGCCGCGTCTCACGGGCGGTGAACGTCCGCTTTTCACGGAGGCCGATGTACAGGACACCCATGAGAGAACGCTGCGGCGGGAGACGGATGCCGAGCAGCGAGTGGATGCCGCTGTGCCGGAGTCTATCCGGCACGTCGAGCAACGTGGTCTCCACGTCGCGCATCGACATCGCATAGTCCTGCAAGGCGACGGCGCCTGCGAAGGACGAGGCGTCGACAATTCGCACGTACTCGACGAACGGCTCGTCGGCCAGGCCCACCGAAGCGGCCATCTCCAGCTTCCCGGTCCTGATGTCGTGCAACAGCAGCGCAGCCGTATCGGCGTCCATCGACTCCATGACGACCTCGAGGACCTTCCTCAAACGCTTCGACGACAGGGGCGCCTCTCCGCCGAAAGGCTGCAAGAACGGGTCATGGAGCAGCCGCAGGTAGCGCTTCTCGGCTTGCTCGTCCTCCAGGAGGTGTTGCCGGAACGCTTGCGCTATGAACACGGAACGGGCGTGGATCTCGGCGAAGAGGCGATCGATCTCCTCCAGGCTCGGCTGCTCTTCGGCGCCTGCAATGGCCCAGGTACGCACGATCGCGCGGCCGAGGATGGCGAACTCTTCCAGCGCCTCCTCGAGGCTGAAGCCGGCACGCAAGCGGGAGGACAGATGGGTCTCGATGAGTTCGTCTCGCTCGCGGCGCACCTCCTCCCCGTCCCATCCACGCGCGAGCGTCCGCACGTACTTGGGCATCATGTTCGTCAGCTCGGGGCTCGCCAGCCCCCGCGCCGCCGCTGCCCTGTTCGCTTCGCTGGCCCACGTTTCGACGATCTCTGATGCGTGCGCCGCGATGATCTGTTTGATCGTCTGCATCGACACCCTCACATCCTTGTCGAGATGATTCTTAAGAGGCTCGACGGGGCGCGTGCCAGTGCGCGTCACCGAGGCTCCGGATCACACCACCCGAGCGCTTGGACGCATTCCCGGATCTCCTGATCAGCGAAACCCGCACGCGCTCGGGCTCGCGCCAGTGATCGCGGTCGTAGCCCTGCCCCGGTCACCGCCCCGACCGGCGCGCCGACCTACCCTGCTTCTCACCGCCTTGTCTCGCCCCCCGCCCCCGGGCAGGCTTCGCCCATGGGCCAGCCCGGCGAGAAGCAGCGCCGCGCCACGTACGCCGACCTCGGCGCCGTCCCGCCGAACAAGGTGGCGGAGCTCGTCCGCGGCACCCTGCACGTGTTCCCCCGACCGGCGCCTCGGCACGCGGCGTTCGCGTCGTGCCGTTCGAGGCCATCGAGCTCGACCTGTCCGTGCTCTGGGCGGAGTAGCAGGCTGCTGCGCCGTAAACGCCCGGCCATCGCCATAGGCACGGCCAATTCTGTTCGCCCGATCCTCGCCGTCCTTCAGGAAATGTTCTCTCCGTGAGCGGAGAGACACGCATCGTCGAACCCCCTGACGGTATCATCCACGCGGTAATTTCGACGAGCCCGGCACCGCGCACGCCCATGAGCACCCCCTCGACCCCTGCCTCCGACGAGGCCGTCCTCCGCGTCCGCAACCTCCACAAGTCCCACGCGCTCGGCGCGACGCCGATCGAGGTGCTCCGCGGCGTCGACCTCGACATCCACGCCGGCGAGATGTGCGCGATCATGGGCCCCTCCGGCGTCGGCAAGAGCACGCTGCTCTCGTGCGTCGCCGGCCTCGAGTCGCCCGATCGCGGCGAGATCCGCGTGCTCGGCGAGGACATGGCCGCCCTCGACGAGCACGGGCGGACGCTCCTGCGCCGCCGCCGCGTCGGCATCGTCTACCAGTTCTTCAACCTCGTCCCGACCCTCACCGGCTACGAGAACATCGTCCTCCCCTACCTCATCGACGGCGCCGCCCCCGACCACGACGCTGCGTCGCGCATGCTCGATCGCGTCGGCATGCGCGCCCGCGCCGAGCACCTGCCGTCGCAGATGTCCGGCGGCGAGATGCAGCTCATCTCCATCGCCCGCGCCCTCGTCCGCCGCCCCGCGCTCGTGCTCGCCGACGAGCCGACAGGCAACGTCAACGTCGCGACCGGCCGCCGCATCATGGCGCTGCTCGCCGACGCCCTCCGCGACGCCGGCAGCGCCATGCTCCTCGTCACGCACAACGCCGAGGACGCCGCCCGCGCCCACCGCGTCGTCTTCATGCGCGACGGCCTGCTCCTGCACGACGCCGCCCTCGCGGGCCCCGCCGTCACCTCGGCCGCCGTCCACGATCGGCTGAAAGAGCTCGGCATCTGAATGCTCCTCCTCCTCCGCGCCCTCCTCCAGCCGCTCGTCCGGATCCTCGCCCTGCGCAACCTGCGCGCCGACCGCTTCGGCGCCATGGCCGCCGTGCTCGGCGTCGCCCTCGGCACGGCCACCGTCAACGTCGTCCTCATCCTCGACGTCGGGACGCGCGCCGTCGAGGCGAGGAGCGCCGTCACCAACCCCGACCTCCCCGTCTTCACCGATCAGACAATCACCCTGCGCGGCCTCCGCCCCGACGGGCAGCCCATCGACGCGGAGGACGCCCAGGAGGAGACCCACGAGGACTACGAGATCATGCGGTCCGCGATCCGCCTCGGCTCGCTCTCCGCGTTCCTCGTCGGCGCCCTCATCGTCTTCTTCACCTTCAACGTCGCCGTCGAGCGCCGCCGCCGCGAGATCGCCCTGCTGCGCAGCGCCGGCGCGCTGCCGCCGCAGGTCGCGGCGGTCTTCGTCCTCGAGGCCCTGCTGCTCGGCGTCGGCGGCGCCGCGCTCGGCCTGCTCGGATCGATCCCGCTCGCGTACCTCGCCGCGAAGGCGGGCATCACGACCACGGGCCGCGCGCGCATCCCGCTCAACGCCATCGTCCTGCCCTGGAGCGCGATGCTGCTCGTCTGCGGCACCGGCGCCCTGACCGCGCTGCTCGGCGTCCTGCGCCCGGTGCGCGACGCGCTCCGCCTCGACATCGCGCGCGCCCTTCGCCCGCGCTTCGTCGAGGGCGGGGCCGAGCAGCGACGGCGCATGCGCGGCGTCACGCTGCTCGCGCTGCCGTTCATGGTGCTCGTCTACGGCCTGCTGCGCCCGTTCTTCCAGGAGTCCGTCCCGCTGTTCGCCTTCTTCGTCCTCGAGGCGGGCCTCGCGTGCGCGGCGTTCCTCGCCGCCATCGTCTTCGTCCCGGACCTCGTCGCCCGCCTCGGCGCGCTCGCCGTCCGCCTCGCGCCGCGCCGCTGGGCCGCGGAGCGCCTGCTCTTGCAGCGCCGGGTCGAGCACAGCGGCCACGAGCTCGCCTGGAGCGTCGGCGGCGTGATGATGGTGTTCGCCCTCCTGCTCGCGCTGCACATCGCCACGACGGCGCTCAAGCAGGAGGTCTCGGCCTGGGCCGGCCGCGCCCTCGCGCCCTACGCGTTCCTCTACCCCGATGAGCCGCTCGGCCACGCCGAGCGCCTGCTGCCGCGGTTGCCCGAGCGCCTCGTGGCGGCGCGCTTCTCGAGCCGCACCCCGTGGCCCAACGTCGCCTACGCCGTCCCCGCCGACGAGCTCCTCGCGCTCGCCGAGGCCACGGGCCGCGCCGAGCCGATCGCGCTCGCCCGCCGCTTCGGCCCGGGCAAGGCGCTCGTCTCCACGATGATGGCCCGCCGCTTCGGCGTCGGCCCCGGCGACCAGCTCGAGGTGGGCGGCCGCGCCGGCACGCGCCGCCTCGAGGTCGTCGGCATCACCGACGAGCTCGGCTACGTCCACGCGGCCGGCGCGTACCGCAACCTGCGCACGTACGCGGTCATCGACGCGTCCGACTTCCCGGTCATCTCCCCGTACGTGACCGCGATCGGACACACGATCGCCCTCGCCGATCCCCAGACCGGCGCCGCGGCCGCGCGGGGCGGCTCGGCGACGCCGCCCTGGGCCGAGCTGCTCGCCGACGTGCCGCGCGCGCGCGACGTCCGGATGCAGACGGGGGTCGAGATCGAGGCCATCCGCCGGAAGGCGACGGGGCGCGACTTCGTGATCTTCGACATGATCCTCGGCTTCACGACCGTGCTCGCGGCGATCGGCGTCGCGAACCAGATGGTCCTGGCGCTGCACGCGCGGCGCCGGGAGCTCGCGCTGCACCGCGTGCTCGGCATGACGGCGGGGCAGGTCCGCCGGATGGTCCTGATGGAAGGCGCGCTGGTGGGCGCGCTGGGCGGGACGCTGGCCGTGCTGCTCGGGATCCCGCTGGGCTCCGCGGCGCTCGGCGCGCTGCGCACGGTGTCGACCTTCGAGGTCGAGTTCCATATCCCGCCGGAGTACGGCCTGTTCACGGCGCTCGGCGCGACCGCCGTGGCGCTCTTCGCGTCGCTCTATCCCGCGCGGAGCGCGGGGCGGAGCAACGCGGCGGAGTCGGTCCACTACGAGTGACCACGAGCAGGGACGGGCGCCCGTCCTTCACGAAACTCGCCCGGCCGTCGCGGGCTCTTCTCCCCCGATCGCCCTCGGCGGGACGCCGCGAAGCGCTCGGACACGGCGCTTGCGCAGAGGCGTTCAGCATGACAAGCCACGTTGCATATCGTGGGCGCGACCACATCCCCGCGGGCATGTGCGGCGGTGCCTCCGGCGCGTTCAGCGCGACGGGCGACTCGCTCTCGAAAGTAACTGTCACGGACAGCCTCGCCTAGCTCCATCCACCACGAGTCCGGCAGGGATCCGGAGAGAGGCTTCAACGCAAAGGCGCAAACCTGAGTTTTGTTCTTTTTTTGCGTCTTTGCGTCTTTGCGCCTTTGCGTTGAAATCTCTCTTCGCTCGCGAGAGAGCCCGAGCAGAATTTCTGACCCGCGGCACCAGGAGCTGACGGCGAGCCCACGCGCCCAGCGTCCCTGGCGTTGACATGCGCTCTCCGCGCCCGCCGGGGCGGTCCGCCGCGCCGCGCCCGCTCATGAAGATCGCTCTGGCCGGACATGGAGGGCGGGACATCGGTGTGCTCGCCTCGCGGCGACCCCGGAGGAGGTGAGCCTCTCCTTCGCACGGCGGTGCTCCGCTCGACTTCCGCGCTCGCTCCTTGCCCCTGGTGGTGACCGACATCGACGGATCGACCCTCGTCCAAGAGGAGGTATGTGTGTTATTGGCCCAGCGGTTTGTGCAGATCTGGTTCGGAGTCCTGCTCGCGCTCGCCTCCGCTCCAGCCGGAGCGACGCCCCCGGACAGCGCCGCCCGCTCCGAGGCGGGCTGGGGATATCACCCCCCTCCGGAGGAGCGCGCTGTGTCCTCCCAGGGTTTCTGCAGCCTTGATCTGCCCTACACCGAGCCGCCCTTCCTGGCAGACCAGACGACCGGCATCGCCTGCCCCGGTTACGCCACCCAATCGCCGATCTGCACGGGGCCTTTCTGCCCCGCCAGCGGCGTTTGCCCGGGGACGAGGGCGCTGCACGAGGACCTGAATGCTTGCCAGGGGGCGGCCTGCTGCCTGCCAGGCTCCGTCGACCCGGACGGCGCGGTCAACGTCCTGCCCTACCTGGCGAGGCCGGCGGAATGGCCCTTCTCCGCCGAAGCATCCGTCGACCGCAGCACGAACGTCGACGACAGCCCGGGCATCGCGACGGCCATCGAGTGCGCGGCGTCGCTGAGCGCCAGCAGGCGCACCGTGGCTTTCCCTGCCGGGCGTTACGTGCTGCGCACCCCGCTGCGGCCTCACCATGACGCGCTCACCCTGGAGGGGCCGGAGCTGTCTCCCGAGGCCAGCCCGGGCGATCCCCGGACCGCGACCCTCGTGGCGATCCCCTGCAATCCGGAGCAGTACCCCGGGGCCATCCAGGTCACCCGGGTCGTCAAGCCGGACGGGACCGTCATCAGCGCGGTCCGGGGGCTCTGGATCCGCAATCTGCAGATCGTGGCCACGGAGGGGCCACGCAGGACGGCGAACAGCGGCATCCAGCTGAACACCTGCTCGGACTGCAAGGTGGAGAACGTCATCATGCGCTACTCGCCCCTCGTTCCCCAGCTACCTTCCTGCAAGCCGAGCAACCTGGAGGGCATCGGCTTCACCTGGGGCTCCGGGGGCGTCATCCGGAACGTGCTCGTGGATGGCTTCTCGAAGAGCGGCATCTACCTGTCCTCCGTCGCCGGGTACCACGACACGCCGCCCATCCTCGTGGAGAACTGCGAGATCAGGAACATCACCGGCCCGATCGGCGCCAGCGGGATCAAGATCATCACCGCCAACGTGACCGTGCGAAACTGCCATGTCCACCACAACATGATCCATCCCGGCGACGGCTCCACCACGGTCGCCGGCGGGCATGGCCTCTGGATCTCCACCCAGATCTCCCCTGGGCCCGGGATCCCGAGCCCGGCGCCGTACAACGTCGTGGTCAAGGACAGCTACTTTCATCACAACGGCGGCTCCGGCGTCGTGCTCGCGAGCCCGATCGAGGAAGAACGGCCGAAGGGGGTCCTGATCAAGAGGGTCAAGTTCGCTTACAACGGGGGCCATGGCGTCCACGTGCAGGCTGGCGCCGGCGTGGAGTTCTCGGACGTCTGGTCCTGGGGAAACGCGCTCTACGGCGTGCTCCTGAGCTCGCGGACGACGCTGCCCGCGACCTCGGTCCGGGTAGAGGATGTGACCCTGGAGAACCTGCTCGTCTTCGACAATGCCCTGCGCTTCGCGTCGGGCTCCTTTCCCGGCATCAGGATAGAGGCCAGCGACGTCACGATCCGCGGCGGCACGGTGGCTCGCTGCGAGCCCTGGCGCGGGGCGCAGTCGCGATCCATCCAGCAGCAATGCTGGCTGTCGGGGCCGGCCGGCGCGCAGGTGCTCTTTTCTCCGGAGGAGAACGTCATCTCGGACGTGAGCACCTACGGCACGAGCGCGCCGGAAGTGCTGGCGTGCCCTTATTGACGAGCGGCGGGGGCCCGCGCCGCGCCGGCTCACTTCCCTCGCTTGCGCCGCCGGGGGGCCGGCCGGCGGCGCGTCGTCGCCTCGGCGGCGAACGGCCTGTCGCCGAGGCGCAGCGCGCTCCGCTGCTCCGGGTCGAGCCGCTTCACCGCCGCCCGGAAGTCCTCCCGGGCCAGCCGTAGCCGGTTCTGCCCCGTGTTCTCGTTGATCTGGAGCTCCCGGGCGATGTCCACCACCGGGATGTCCAGCATGTCGTGCATCACCAGCATCACCCGCCGCTGCGGGTCGAGGCTGGCGAGCAGCGCGTCGATCACCTCGGCCCGCTCCATCGCCTCCAGCCGCTGCTCCAGACGGGGCCGGCTGTCGGCGCCGGCGGAGATCGCGATGAGCCGCAGGCCGTCCGGGATCTCGCGGCGCCGATAGGCCCGGTCGCGGTAGTGGCTGACCTGCCGCCACGCGATCCCGTAGAGCCACCGGTAGAGCGAGTCCCACACCCGCCGCGGCTGCCCCTCCCCGATCCACGGGAGCACCTCGCTGAGCGGCACCGGCTCGTGGTCCTCGTCCTCGAAGTCGTCCTCGAAGAAGTCGTCCTCGTCGCGCCGCCCCTGCAACGCGCGCAGCAGGCGGCTCGCGTCGAAGGTCTCCAGATTGCGGTACGAGGCGAGGAGGACGTCGTGCAGCACGTCCTCGCGATCGTTCGCCCCCACGCCAAACCCCTGGAGCAGCCCGCGAAGGAAGGGAACGCCCACCTCGTGCACCACAGCGAAGCTGAGATGTTTGACGCGGAGGGCATCATCTGATCGTGATTCCACATATTATTTTTACGAACCCTCTTTCCGGGTCGTTTTGGAACCCTCCCCCGCGCGCAAAAACCGCGTGTTTTGAAGCGTTTTTTGATGAGCTCACCAGCGACTGACGCCGTGTGTAACGCCGCGGCTCGTCGTGGTGGTGCGTGGCGCGAGCCAGCCCTCATGTCGCGTCCGGAGATCCGATGCTCCGGTGACCAGAAGCCGTGACCTGCTGGCCGGGTATCGTGCAATTTGTGCGTTTCTCCCGGGAAAACGCGGGCTGCGCCCTCCCGCCGGCCCCCCGCGCGCCGGCCTCGGCCGCGGCCCCGCGGGGCATCCCCGGCGCCGTCGCGCGGTCACGCGGGCACCTCGCCCGCCGCCGGGGCCGCCCCCTTGCCGCCCGCTCTCCCGGCCCGTAGGGTGACGGCGCCGTGCCCCTCACCCAGCTCCGCCGAAGCGCCGGCGCCGCCCCCCGCGACCTGACCGCCTTCCTGCCGACGACCCGGGAGGAGATGCGCGCGCGGGGCTGGGACGCGCTCGACATCCTGCTCGTCAACGGCGACGCCTACGTCGACCACCCCGCGTTCGGCGCCGCGATCATCGGCCGCTTCCTCGAGGGGCGCGGCTTCCGGGTCGGCATCGTCTCCCAGCCCCGCTACCAGGACACGAGCGACCTCCTGCGGATGGGCGTACCCCGGCTCATGGTCGGGGTCACCGCCGGCAACCTCGACTCGATGCTGAACAAGCTCACCGCGCAGAAGAAGGTCCGCAGCGAGGACCAGTACTCGCCGGGCGGGCAGGTGGGCCTCCGCCCCAACCGGGCCTCGATCGTCTACGCGAACCTCTGCCGCCAGGCGTTCCCGGGCGTCCCCATCGTCCTCGGCGGCATCGAGGCGTCGCTGCGGCGCATCGCGCACTACGACTACTGGTCCGATCAGGTCCGCCGCTCGGTCCTGCTCGACGCCAAGGCCGACATGCTCATCTTCGGCATGGGCGAGAAGGCCGTCTGGGAGGTCGCCGATCGCCTCCGGCGCGGCGAGCCCGTCCGGTCGATCCGCGACGTCAGGGGCACCGCCGTCCCCCTGCGCAAGGGCGAGTGGGAGCACATCGAGGGCTCGCGCTACGTCGCCGACGGCAAGGCGGTGATCCTCCCGAGCTACGAGGAGGTGGCCGCCGACAAGGGCGCCTTCGCGGAGATGTCGCGCGCCTTCCAGTTCGAGACGAACCCCGGCAACGCCCGCCCGCTGCTCCAGGCGCACGGCGCCGAGGCGGTGTACTTCAACCCGCCCGCGTTCCCGCTGGAGACGGGCCAGATGGACGCGCTCTACGACCTGCCGTTCACCCGGGTGCCGCACTGGTCGTACGACGCGCCGATCCCCGCGTACGAGACGGTGAAGCACTCGGTCGTCACGATGCGCGGCTGCTTCGGCGGCTGCACGTTCTGCTCGATCACCGAGCACGAGGGCCGGGTCATCCAGTCGCGCTCGGCCGACAGCATCCTGCGCGAGGTGCGGGCGCTGCGGCGCATGGACGGCTTCCGCGGCGTGCTCAGCGACCTCGGCGGACCGACCGCGAACATGTACCAGATGCGGTGCAAGGACGAGGCGATCGAGAACGCCTGCCGGCGGCTCTCGTGCGTCTTCCCGGAGGTCTGCGAGAACCTGAACACCGACCACGGCCCGCTGCTCAAGCTGATGAAGGCGGTGCGCGAGGAGCAGGGGATCAAGAAGGTCTTCATCGCCTCCGGCGTGCGTTACGACCTCGCGGAGCGGTCGCCCGAGTTCATCGAGGAGCTGGCCGCGCACCACACGGGGGGCCAGCTCTCGGTCGCCCCGGAGCACAACAAGAAGGACGTGCTCGACAAGATGAAGAAGCCGGGCATCGAGAGCTACGAGCGCTTCGCCGAGCAGTTCCGGTGCGCGAGCGAGGAGGCCGGCAAGAACCAGTTCCTCGTGCCCTACTTCATCTCGGGGCACCCCGGCTCGACGCTGCGGGACATGGTCGACCTCGCCATCTACCTGAAGAAGAGCGGGATGAGGCCGCGCCAGGTGCAGGATTTCATCCCGACGCCGATGTCGATGGCGGCCTGCATGTACCACACGGGGATCGACCCGCTCACGCGGGAGCCTGTGTACACGGCCAAGGACCTGCGCGAGAAGAAGCTCCAGAAGGCGCTGCTCCTCTACTGGGATCCGGCGCACCACGACGAGGCGCGGGAGGCCTTGATCAAGGCGGGCCGCGGGGATCTCATCGGCACGAAGCCGCACTGCCTCGTGCCGCCGGCGGCCGGCAAGGGGGCGCCGCCGCGCTACCTCGCCAAGGTCCGCGGGGAGCGCCGGGGGAAGCCAGCCGATGCGACACACCGCCGAAATCGATAGGGATCGGGCGTTCACCGCGAAGCTCGGCGATCGCGGGCTGTTCCCGCACCTCGCGCCGCTCGTCTACGTGAACCACGCGGGCATCTCGCCGCCGTCGCGGCCGGTGCGCCTCGCGATGATGGCGCTGCTCGACGACTACGCCGCGCAGGGGGCGGCCGCGTTCCCGGCCTGGTACGCGCAGCGGCTCCGCCTGCGGGAGAAGCTCGGCCGGCTCATCGGCGCGGAAGCCGAGGACATCGCGCTGGTCCAGAGCACGACGCGCGGGCTCACGGACATCGCGCTGTGCCTCCCCTGGCGGCCGCGGGACCGGGTGATCCTCTTCGAGGGGGAGTTCCCGGCCAACGTGACCCCGTGGCAGCGCGCGGCCGCGATCTTCGGCCTGGAGGTCGTCTTCCTGCCGCTCGGCGGCTTCGCGGACGGCAGCGGCTCGGGCCTCGCCCAGCTGGAGGACGAGCTCGAGCGCGGGGCGCGGCTCGTCGCGGTGAGCGCTGTGCAGTTCCAGACCGGGCTCAGGATGCCGCTCGCGGCGATCGGCGCGCTCTGCCGCGCGCACGGCGCCGAGCTCTGCGTGGACGCCGTGCAGGCGGTCGGCGCGACGCCGGTGGACGTCGAGGCGGCCGGGGTCGATTACCTCGCGTGCGGCGGCCACAAGTGGCTGATGGGGCTGGAGGGCACGGGCTTCCTCTACGTCCGCCGCGAGCGCCTGCCGTCGCTGCGGCCCGCGGTGGCGGGCTGGCTGAGCCACGAGGACGCCGTGAGCTTCCTGCTCCAGGGCCCGGGCAAGCTCCGGTACGACCGGCCGATCCGGCAGCGCGCCGACTTCGTCGAGGGCGGCAACCTCAATGCCGCGGGCTTCGCCGGCCTCGAGGCGGCGGTGGACCTCATCCTGCAGATCGGCGTCGAGCGCATCCACGAGCATGCGAACCGGTTCCTCGACCCGCTCGAGGAGGCGCTCCGCGAGCGCGGATGGGAGAGCCTGCGCCCGGGAGATCCCGCGCTGCGGGGTTGCTCGCTCGGGGTGAGGCCACCGGGCGGCGCCTCGGTGGTCGAGCTGTACCGCGAGCTCACCCGCCTCGGGATCGCCTGCGCCATCCCGGACGGCGTGCTGCGCTTCTCGCCGCACTGGCCCAACGCGCTCGACGAGTGGGAGCAGGTGCTGCTGTCGGCCGACGAGGCGCTCGGGCGGATCGCGACGAGGTGAGTCAGCGTCGCGCGCGGTGCGTCGGGCGATGCCGCCGCGATGAGACCTGAGAAAGCCGTGCGCGGAGACGCTGCAGCGCATGGCTTTCTCAGGTTTCATCGCGATGAGCGCGGTCAGGACCTCCTCGACGCGCTCTCCTGTACTGACTGGCCGTGGCGACAGGATGCGTCTTCCAGGCGCTGTGACCGAGTCAGCGATGGCGAGGTAGATCCTCGCGCGGCTGGGCCTCCCACTGGAAGTTCCGGAATACCGAGCGCGCGAACCTACGGAAGGGCTTGAAGTCAGCTTGCTGGCGGGCCGAAGATGTTCACGCTAGCGTGAAGCATGAACATGACGCGGCACAAGCACCTCAAGCTGGACCAGTCCAAGATTGATCGAGCCAAAAAGCTCCTCGGCGCGAAGACGGAGCAGGAGACGATCGAGCGGGCGCTCGATCTCGTCCTCGGCGAGGAGCCTATCCTGAAGGTCCACCGGCGCGTCAAGGCGGTCGGCGGCTTCGAAGATGCTCTTCGATGATCCTCCGGAAGGTCCTCCTCGATACGAACTTGTACATCGGCTGGCTGAACCGGGGGATCCACGAGGAGCTGATGACAGGGCCGGGACTCGTCCGGTATCTCTCCGCCGTCGTGCAGATGGAGCTCCGCGCCGGCGCCACCACCCTCCCGGCACGGCGGGCCGTCGATCATCTCTGCCGCGCGTACCGGAGCGCCGGGCGGATCGTCGTCCCGGACGCCGATGTCTTCGACCATGCTGGACGAACGTTGCGGCGGCTCCGCGAGGCGGGGCGTGAGGTGCGCCGAGCCTCGCTGGTCAATGACGTGTTGATCGCGCTCTCGGCACGTTCTCTCGGCGCCACCGTCCTGACAGCCGACGAGGACTACGATGCGATTCGAGCCGTCCTCGACTTCAAGCTGGAGCGGATCGTAGCCTAAGCGCGCCTCGGCGGCGCTGCTCGCCGAGCCCCTCACCCGCACCGTTTCGCTCGGGGATGTCGTTATCCGTTCTGTCGACATGTCGCATTTCGTGCTGCGGTTGTCTGACATCCACGCATTGCAGGGTCCACCTTCACACCACGGCCTATCGAGGTGGCGCCCTCCGCCCCTCAACGTCATCGATGTTCGCCCTCCTTGACACGCGCGAAACCGAAGCGGACGATGAGAACGGCAAATAAGGACGGGACTGTCCTTCACGTGATCTAACCATCCGCGTGCGCTCGTGCGCTGGGGGGCTCCGCAAGGCGCTCGGCAGCAGCGAGCCGCTGTGGACCGCCTTCCAATCCAAGCTCGGGTCATTGGCTCCGGCGCCGCACACGTCGCCGGTCCGTCAGGGTTTACCACCGACAGGGAGAGCCACATGCCGCGTCATAGAACATCCATTCATGCACTCTGGTTTTGCATCACCGCCGTCACCTCGTGCAGCGCGGAGGTTGATCCAGCGAGCACGGACAGCGCCGAAGAAACTCGGCCTCACGGGCAGCAGGGGCTCGACGCCGCGTCCCTGGAGCGCCGCGCGGCGTTCATCGCGACAGTTCAGAGACAGGCGTCTTCTGCGTACAATGTAAGCCACAACACAGCGGGCGCGCGCGCCGGGGTGAGCGCTCTGAATCCGGCGCACGGCCTCGTCTCCGAGTTCACGTCGGCCGGCGTCGCCGTGACCCGCGAGGGCTCGGTGAGCGCGGGTCGAATCACGATGAAGCTCGCGCGTTATGGCTGCGAGGGGGCGCTCGTCCCCCTGGACGTCGCGGCCGAGCCGCGCGGATCAGACAACCGCGTCGAGCTCAGGCACCTAGCCCGGTCCGCGGGCCTGAGCGTCACGGAGTGGTACCTGAACGGCCCCCTCGGGCTGGAGCAGGGCTTCTCCCTGGATTCGCCGCCTCCATGCCGTCGCGACGGCGAAGGCAAGGTGGAGCTCGAGATCGCGCTCGGGGGGGATCTCTCGCCGGAGCTATCGGAGGACGGCCAGTCGGTGGAGCTCTTGGACGAGGCCGGCGCGGCCGTGCTGCGGTATGCCGATCTCGTCGTTCAGGACGCGCGCGGGAGCGTGCTTCCGGCGGAGATCAAGCTGAGCGACGCGAGCCTCTCGATCGTGGTGGACGACACCGGCGCGGCCTATCCGCTCGAGGTCGACCCGCTCATCGCCACCGAGCAACACGTGCTCTACGCCAGCAACGCTGCGAGCGACGACGCTTTCGGGTGGTCCGTGGCCATCTCGGGGAACACCGCGGTGGTCGGCAGCCTGGACGCCGAAGCAGCTTACGTGTTCGTGCGCAGCGGCGCGTCGTGGACCCAGGCGGCCGTGCTCGCGCCCAGCGATGGCCTGCCGGGCGATCGCTTCGGCGCGTCCGTCGCCATCGACGGGGATACGATCGTCGTCGGGACCTTCTCTTACCCGGCGAATCACGGCGCTGCGTACGTGTTCGCGCGCAGCGGCAACGTGTGGCAAGAGCAGCAAAAGCTCGTCGCGCAGGACAACCCGCGCCGCGACAACTGGTTCGGATATGCCGTCGCCGTATCGGGCAGCACGATCATGGTCGGGGCGCCCTACGATAGCGGCCCGATGGTTGATGGTCCCGGCGCTGCGTACATCTTCGCCCGGAGCGGGGCCGCGTGGGCCCAGCAGGCCAAGCTCGTCCCCGGCACCGACACCTTCGACCAAGGCTCGACCGTCGCCCTGAACGGCGACACCGCGGCCATGGGGGGAGAGTGCGATGACGGGGTTGACTTCAACGCGGGCTGGGATCGTCCGTGCCAGGTTCACGTATTTGCCCGTGCCGGCAACACCTGGTCCGAACAAGCCATTCTTTACCCGCCGATCGGAGCGACACCGCACTACAGGTTCGGCGCCTCGCTCTCGTTGAGCGCGGAGACGCTGGCGGTCGGCACCACCGTCTACGATGAGCGCGGCCCCGACAGGACGGCCGCCGTGGTCTTCGCGCGCAGCGACGGCGCGTGGACCCAGCAGGCCATGCTCTACCGCAACGACGTCGACACGCCGGACTATGGCGGCTGGGGTCGCAGCGCCAGCGTCGCCGTGTCCGGGGACAGGTTGATCCTCGGCGGAAGTCACGACGGCGGGCAGGGACCGAGGATCTTCGCCAGGACCGGCGGCGTATGGACGCCGCAGAGCAAGGTCGAGAGCTCCACGTGGAACACGTGGGATGTTCGTGTAGCGCTCTCGGGAGACACGCTGATCGCCGGCACATGGGCCGATGGCGTTCGCGGCGAGGGCGCAGGCGCCGCTCACGTCTTCCAGGTGAAAGAGGTTCTGCCGGCTCACCTCGTGGGAGCCCGCGCTTTCGTCGAACGTGCCGCCGACAAGCCGTTCGTGCTCGACAGCGCCGACACCAACAGGTTCGGGGCGCCGAGCAGCATCGATTGGGTGAGCTTCACCGGGACCACGCAGGGCGCAACGCTGTTCACCCTGTCCCTCTTGCATGAGGATCCCACGCTGACGACCTCGATCCTCCGCGGCTGGTGGGGCTCCACGAGCCCTACCTCCACGAGCCTGTACGGTCAGGTCGTGGCCGGGAACCACTTCAAGCGGATCTCGAAGATCGGCGACATTCTGCCTGGCGATCTGCTGGTCATCCACTACACGGACGGCGGCTCGGGACACACCGCGATCGTCGACGCGTCCCCGACCGCCATCGCGCCGGCCGAGCCCGTCGTCTCCGGCACGACCCAGTATTCGCTCCGGGTCATCGACTCGACGAGCACCGCCCACGGGTGCACCACGGACCCGAGCACGGGAGACACGCGATGGGTGCCGGCCGATCCAACCAAGCCCTGCCGCGGCGGGAGCACGGACGGCGGCGCGGGCAGGGGCACCATGCGTATTTACGCCGTCTCCCAGGGCCGGGCGAACGCCGGGGACCTCACCGGGTACAGCTGGAGCCTCACCTCGGGTTCCGCGTACTTCCCGCAAACCGGCGCGCGGCCCCACGTGATCGGCCGGCTCGTCCGCTGACCTCGCTCACCGCCCCCGCTCGTAGTCGAGCGCGGCCTTCTCCACGACGTCCCAGTCCCGCGCGGCCCGCTCGGCCTCGGCCACGAGGTCCGCGGTGAACAGCGTGAGCCCCCAGATGCCGTTGTCTCGCCGCCGGAACGGGTACCGCGTGCCGCGCGCCGTCTCGACCGTGGCCCGCTCGCCCGTCACCTCCACCTTCCCGATGCCGGACAGGTCGCGCCGGAGGCGCGCGATGAAGCCCTGCTTCGTGGCCATGTCGACCCACACGTCCGCCCCGTCCTCGGCCATCGCGTGCGCGCGGTACTGCTCCAGCAGGCGCGCGCGCTCCGGCTCCGGGTAGCTCGCCTCGATCCGCTCGCTCGCCTTCCGCCGGTAGTCGCGGATGGTGTACGCCGCGTGCTGCGCCCGGTCTTCGAGGTACGAGAAGCACGCGCGCGGATCGCTGACGCCGATGCTGTACGCGATGCGGAGATAGGCGCCCTCGGGCGTCGTGTCCGGCGGGAACTGGTTGAGCTTGAGCCAGACGAGCACGAGCGCCAGCACGCCGACGGCGGCGGCGCCCCAGGCGATGGCACGGCGACGGGTCATGTCCGGCTCATCTCTCGCTCTCTCGAACCGCCCGGCACGCTAGTCGAGGTGCCCGCCGAACTGCAGATAGAGCGACGTCACCCGCCCCCGGTCGAACGCGGGCCCGAGCGGCTCGTCCAGCGCGAGGAGCAGGCCGGCCCGCATGAAGAAGGTCTTCTGGCTGTCGTACACGAAATACGGCAGCAGCGAGACCTGTCCCTGATCGTCGTAGACCGACGACGGCACCCACACCGTCTGGAGCGCCACGCCGCCGCCGAAGCCGGAGCGGCTCTGGAACTCGGGCTCGACCTTGGCCTGGAACACCGCTTCGAGATCGTCAGAGTCGTCGATGAACCCGCGCCGGACGCCGTCCCCCACCGGGATGAAGAACGTGAGGTCCCCGCCCGCCCGGAGCACGAAGGACCTCCCGAAGCGGTACTCGATGCCGCCTAGGCCGCCCACCGGGAGCGCGTTCGCCGCCCAGAGGTGCAGATCGTAATAGGCCATCGCCGACGCGCTGAAGCCCCTGGCCACGTGCCAGTCGTAGCCGTCGACCGCGCCGAGCGGCAGCCCGGCGCGGCCGCCCGCGTACCACGTGAGCTTGCGGGCAATGTCCGAGTAGTAGAGCGTGAACGTCGGGTTGCCGAGCGCGGCGCGCGACTGGCGGTCCGGATCCTCGAAGTCCCCCGGGCCGTCGAACGAGAGCGCCAGCGGGAACTTCAGGTTGATGAACAGATCCGGCGACGGCTCGAACTGCACGAAGGGGACGGCGGCGAGCGAGGTGCCGAGATCACGGGCGCTCCACAGGTAGAGATCCACGCCTGCGTCCGAGCGGTGCACCGGCGGATGCCAGGCGTGCGCCTCGGAAGGGGCGGCGAGGAGCGGAGCAGCGGCGGAGACCGCCAGGGCGAATGCTTGAAGCCATCGGGGCGTGCTCATCTCGAGAACTGCCCTACCGAGATCCGCGCCGCGCCGTCAACCGCGTCGAGCCCCCCTTCCTGAGAAGCCGGAGCGCCCCTACGATGCGCCCCATGTCCCGCACGAGACCAGAGGCCCCATTCCTCGACGCGCTCCGGCGTTCGATCCTCGTGTTCGACGGCGCGATGGGCTCGCTGCTCTACGAGCGCGGGGTGTTCGTCACCCAGAACTTCGAGCAGCTGAACGTCGCGCGCCCCGATCTCGTGAAGAAGATCCACGCCGAGTACGTCGCGGCGGGCGCGAACGTCATCGAGACGAACACCTTCGGCGCCAACAGGTTCCGGCTCGAGCGGTACGGGCTCGTCAACGAGGTCCGCAACTTCAACCTCGCGGGCGCGCGCCTCGCGCGCGAGATCGCGGGCGGCGACGCGTACGTCGCCGGCTCGATCGGCCCGACGGGGCTCGTGCCCGGCGTCGCCACGCGCGACGACCTCGCCGCCGCGTCCGCCACGTTCGCCGAGCAGGCCGGCGCGCTCGCCGAGGGCGGCGCCGACCTCCTGATCCTTGAAACATTTCGCCATCTTGACGAGATCAAGCTCGCCATCGACGCGGCGCGGTCGGCCGCGCCGGGGCTCCCGGTCCTCGCGTCGATGACGTTCGACACGAGCGGCGTCGCGGCAGACGGCAGCGAGCCGGAGCGCGTCGCGCGGACGCTGCGGGACTGGGGGGTCGAGCTGCTCGGCGTCAACTGCGGCGACGGCCCGCAGCTGTCGCTCGCCATGGCGGAGCGGATGGCGACCGCGGGGCTCCCGCTCTGCGTGCAGCCGAATGCGGGCCTGCCCCGCACGGTCGACGGCCGCCAGCTCTACATGGCGACGCCCGAGTACTTCGACGTCTTCGCCCGCCGCATGATCCAGGCCGGCGCGGCGATGATCGGCGGCTGCTGCGGGACCACGCCGGAGCACGTCCGGTGGATGGCCAAGTCGGCCCGCATGCTCCGGGGCGGCGCCGCGCCCGAGGCCGCCGCGCGCCCGCACATCACGATGGACGCGCCCACGGGGCTCGAGCCCACGCCGCTCGGCGAGCGGAGCCCCCTCGCGGCGAAGATCGCCGCCGGCAAGTTCGTGGTCTCCGTCGAGGTGAACCCGGCGCCAGGCCTGAACCCCGAGAGCGCGCTGAGCGCCGCGAAGATGCTCATCGACAGCGGCGTCGACGTCGTGAACGTCGCCGACGGCCCGCGCGCCACGGCGCGGATGACGAACCTCGCCTTCTGCTCGCTCCTGGTCCAGCGCTACGGCATCGAGCCGATCCTGCACGTCTGCGGCCGCGACCGGAACCTCATCGGCCAGATGGCGCACCTGCTCGGCGCCCACGCGATCGGCATCAAGAACCTCGTCATCATCACGGGCGATCCGCCGAAGATCGGCGACTACCCGGAGGCGACCGCCGTCTACGACCTCGACTCCATCGGGCTGCTCAACATGGCGAGCACGATGAACCGCGGCCTCGACCCGGCCGGCAAGCCGATCCCGGGCGGCAAGACGTCGTTCCTGCTCGCCACGGGGCTCGAGCCCGGCGCCCAGGACCTCGACAAGGAGATCGCGCGTCTGGAACGGAAGCGCGCGGCGGGCGCCGACATCATCATGACCCAGCCGATCTTCCACCAGGATCTGCTCGAGAAGGTGCTGCGGCGCATCGAGCACCTGGGCATGCCGGTGCTCGTCGGCGTGCTGCCGCTGGTCAGCCACAAGAATGCCGAGTTCCTCCACAACGAGGTGCCCGGCATGCAGATCCCGGACGAGATCCGCGAGCGCATGCGCAAGGTCCCGGCCGGCCCCGAGGCGCGCAAGGAGGGGGTGAAGATCGCCCGCGAGATGCTCTTCTCGGTGCGCGACCGGGTGCAGGGGGCCTACCTGATGCCGCCCCTCGGCAAGTACGAGCTGGCGCTCGAGGTGCTCGACGGCCTCAAGACGGGCTGATCCGCCCGGCGGCCCGCCCCGGCGCACGAGTTCTTGCTTGCAGCGCCGGGCGCCGCGCGGGGAAACTCCGCGGAGATGTCCATCGAGTACCGGCTCCACTCGCGCTGCGCCTGCGGCTCCGTGCTGTCGTCGTCCGAGTTCGCCGCCGCGTCGCGGCCCTTCACGCTGGCCGGGACGAGGCGCGTCTACGAGCGCTCGCGCCCCTTCACGATCCGGCACATCGCCCTCGATCTCGCCCTCGACGTCGAGGCGCGCTCGATCCGCGGCACGGCGCGGCTCGACGCGGTCCGCGTCGACCCCGGCGCGCGCGAGATCGCGCTCGACGCCATCGGCTTCGACCTCGAGGCGGTCGAGATCAGCGCCGGGGCCGGGCGCGCCGCGAAGCCCAAGCGCGGCGCGGGCAAGGCGGCGAGCGGCGCGTTCCAGCCGGCCGAGCACACGTACGACGGCGAGACGCTCCGCGTCGCCGTGCCGCTCGACGAGGCCGAGGTGTCGATCCTGGTCCGGTACCGGGCGACGCCGCGGCGGGGGATCTACTTCCTCCAGCCGGACGAGCACGTCCCCGACCGCCCGCGCCAGGTCTGGACGCAGTGTCAGGACGAGGACGCGCGCCACATCTTCCCGTGCATCGACAAGCCCCATATCAAGCAGACGACCGAGCTCCGCGCGCAGGTGCCGCCGGGCTGGTACTGCCTGTCGAACGGCGAGCTCGAGGGCGACGCGAGATCGCAGAAGGAGGGCGTCTATCACTACCGGCTGGACGAGCCTCACCCGAGCTACCTGTTCACGCTCGTGGCGGGCGAGTTCGCCCGCATCGACGGCGCGGCGCTCGACATCCCGCTCGCGTACTTCGTGCCGAAGGGGCGCGAGGAGGACGGCCGCCGCACGTTCGCGCGCACGCCGGACATGATCCGCCACTTCAGCGAGAAGCTCGGCGTCAAATATCCCTTCCGCCGCTACGCGCAGGTGGTGGTGAGCGACTTCATCTTCGGGGGGATGGAGAACACGACCGCCACCACGATGTACGAGCACATCCTGCTCGACGAGCGGGCGGCGCTCGACATCTCGTCGGACGATCTCATCGCCCACGAGCTCGCGCACCAGTGGTTCGGCGATCTGGTGACCTGCCGCGACTGGTCGCACGGCTGGCTCAACGAGGGATTCGCGACGTTCATGGAGCACGTCTATCGGGAGCACCACCTCGGCGCCGACGAGTACGATCACGGCCTGAAGGCCGATCTCGACTCGTACCTTGGCGAGGCGCGCGGGCGTTACCGGCGGCCCATCGTCTGTCAGGACTACGAAGCGCCGCTCGACATCTTCGATCGACACCTCTACGAGAAGGGCGGGCTCGTGCTCCACCTGCTCCGCCGGGAGCTCGGAGACGACCTCTTCTGGCGCGGGGTGAGCACCTACCTGACGCGCCACGCGCGCGGGGTCGTGGAGACACGGGATCTCGCCCGCGCGCTCGAGGACGTGAGCGGCAAATCGCTGGAGCGCTTCTTCGAGCAGTGGGTCTTCCGCGCCGGGCACCCCGAGCTCGACGTGAAGATCGAGATCGAGGGCGACCAGTGCACCGTGACGGTGAAGCAGGCGCAGGCGGCCGGGCAGCCCAGCCGGGAGCACGCGCTCCAGCCGGACGCCTCGACGCCGCCCGTCTTCGCGTTCGACCTGGTGCTCGATTTCGGCTTCACGGAGGGCAAGGGCTCGATGACGCGGCGCGAGGTGCGGCGCGTGGATCAGGCGGCGCACACCTTCGTCATCCCGCTCCCGCGGCGGCCTCGCCTCGTGGTGGTGGATCCGGACCTCAGGATCCTGGGCGAGGTCCGGGTGGACGCGCCCGGCGATCTCCTGCGGGCGCAGCTCGCCCACGCGCCCACGGCGCGCGGCCGCATGCTTGCCGCGAAGCCGCTCTCTCGGCGCGACGACCCGCCGACGGCGCGGGCGCTCGGGCAGTCGCTCTCGGACGCGAGCGAGTTCTGGGGGGTGCGCGCCGCCGCCGCGGCCGCGCTCGGCGCGCTCCAGTCGAGCGCGGCGTTCGCGCTGCTCGAGGGCAGCGCGGGCGTGGAGCACCCGAAGGTGCGCCGGGCGGTCGCGAGCGCGCTCGGCAGCTTCCGCTCGGCCAAGGCGGCGGAGGTCCTCGGCAAGCTCGCCCTGCGCGACGCGAGCTACCTGGTGCAGGCCGAGGCGGCGCGCGCGCTCGGGGCCACGCGGCAGAGCTCGGGGTTCGAGACGCTGGTCGATCTGCTGGATCGCCCCTCGTGGGGCGAGGTCATCCGCTGCGGCGTGATCGACGGGCTGGCCAACCTGCGGGACGAGCGCGCCGTGCCGCACCTGACGGCCCGCACGCGGTACGGCGTCCCTACGCGGGGGCGGCGGGCGGCGATCATGGCGCTACCGAAGCTCTCCAGCGATCGGCGGACGCGCGAGCTCCTCGAGGAGCTCCTCGATCAGCCGGATCCGTACCTCCGGGTCGACGTCGCGCGCGCGCTGGGCGATCTCGGCGATGGCCGGGCGCGGGGCGCGCTCCAGCGGCAGCTCGACCGCGATCTCGACGGGCGGGTCCGGCGTCGGATCCGCGAGGTCCTGCGCGATCTCGGCGGGGCGGGCAAGCGCGAGCTGGATCGGCTGCGGGACGAGCTCGAGGCGCTGCGGCGCGACAACGCGGAGATCAGGGCGCGGCTGGGCAAGCTCGAGGCGGCGAGCGCCAAGGCGAAGAAGGCGACCGACGCCAAGTGAGCGAGCCTCTTTGCCGCGCCGCCGCGGTCGACTAGGCAGGATCCATGTCGGAAGCCACTCCCGTGAAGCTCGACCGGCGTGGCGCGGTCGCGGTGCTCACCATCGATCGGGCGGATCGCCGCAACGCGCTCTCCCGGGACGCGCTGCTCGCGTTCGGCCGCCTCGGGCGCGAGCTCGTGGACGACCCGGAGGTGCGCGCGATCGTGATCACGGGCGCCGGTGACAAGGCGTTCTGCGCCGGCGCCGACCTCAAGGAGCGGCAGGGCATGAGCCCCGACGACGTCCGTCGCCAGGTGGGCCTGTACCGGACCGACCTCGGGGTGCTCGCGCGGAGCCCGAAGCCGGTGATCGCGGCGATCAACGGCGTCGCGTTCGGCGGGGGGCTGGAGCTGGCGCTGATCTGCGATCTCCGGGTGGCGGCGCCGCACGCCGAGCTCGCGCTGCCGGAGACGTCGCTCGGCATCATCCCGGGCGCGGGCGGCACGCAGCGGCTGCCGCGGGTCGTCGGCGAGGCGCGGGCGAAGGAGATGATCCTGCTCGGCAGGAGGCTCACCGCGCCCGAGGCGCTCGCCTGGGGTCTCGTGAACCGGGTGTCGCCCGAGGGCACGCCGGTGGTCGACGACGCGATCGCGTGGATCGAGCCGATCGCGAGCGGCGCGCCCATCGCGCAGGCCGCGGCGCTCGGGGCGATCGACGACGGCTATGACGTGCCGCTCTCGCTCGGGCTCGAGATCGAGCGGGTCCACTACGACGAGACGCTGCGCAGCGAGGATCGGCTGGAGGCGCTGCGCGCGTTCGCCGAGAAGCGGAAGCCGGTCTACAAGGGGCGGTGAGGGCGGCGAGCGGCGGTGACGGCGGGCGCTCTGCTCGCGTTGGGAGCGGCCGCGCGGCGCGCGCTGGCCCGCTGGTGAAGCTCGTGCGACCGCCTTCGTGCTAGCCTTGTCCGCATGGATCCCAAGCCGACCGGCGCCGCGCTCCTGCTCGCCCCGGCCGCCCGGGGCGGCGCGGCGGTGAGGTTCCCGCCCGCGGAGCCTCAGCGGGCGCATTTCCCCGCCGTCGATGAGCACCTCGTGGCGCCCGAGGTGACGCGCGACGAGCTGATCCGTGGGCGCAAGGTCGTCGCGGCGCCGGCGCTGGAGCCGCACGCCGAGCAGCAGGTGCGGCTGGATTTCCTGATCGCGCCGCACCTTCGGCCCGGCTACATCGGCGCGGCCGATCTCATCACCCGCGTCGCCGAGGGCTCGGATTTCGCCACCGACCTCTCCATCCGCAGGGCGGGGACCGATCCGGCGACGGGGCGCCGGTATCTGGAGGAGCTCTCGTTCGAGATCGTCAACGAGCAGTCGATGCGGGACGCGCGCGAGAAGGCCGAGGATCTCGTCGTCCGGGGCGTGCGCCGCGTCTTCGCCATCTTCGTCAAGCGCGACGAGGTCGCCGAGTGGTCGGCGGCCGAGGGGCGGTTCGTGCCGCTCGCGCCTGACGCGACGATCGAGGATCTGTGCTTGGTCCGTCCGGTCCCCGTCCGCGCGTTGCTTGACGGCGCGGCGGCTGAGCGTGAGGTCGTCCGCGCGCTGGAGCGCAAGGGCAATTCCGAGATCGAGGCCATCAAGGCCCGCGAGCGAAAGGCAGCGCTCGATGAGGGGCGGCGCGCCGGGCTCGATGAGGGGCGGCGCGCCGGGCTCGACGAGGGGCGGCGCGCCGGGCTCGACGAGGGCCAGCGAGCCGTGCTGCTGCGCCAGCTCCGGGCGCGGTTCGGAGAGGTTCCCGAGGCGAGGCGGGAGCAGGTCTTCGCTGCGTCCGGGGAGCGGCTCGCGGAATGGGCCGAGCGGATCCTGACGGCCAGGACGCTGGACGAGCTCTTCGAAGGCTGAAACGCCGCACATCGCGAGCGACTCAGCAGATGCATCGACATCTCGCTCGCTGAGAATGGCAATTGCAACATTGAATTCGCCTTGATGTTTGATGGCCGAAGCTCCTCGGAGAGCGCGCGGACGCCGCAAGCTCCCGAGAGCACGATTGGCTCACACGCAAAGCGCAACACCTGAAACCTGGCCTCAGCGCCGAGACCACTACAGCCCGTCGGTCGGCTGCCGCAGCACCTCGACCTTGCCCTCCAGCCGCTTCGACACCCATACCTTGTTGTTCCGGTCGACGATCACCGCCCCGCAGTCCTCGATCGACTCGACGAGCGCGAGCCCCTTCTCGGCGCCCAGGATGAACACCGCGTCATCGATGGCGTCCGCGGTCAGCGCGTCCTTTGCCCAGATGGTCACGCTCCGGCTCTCGGACGCCGGGAAGCCCGTCCGCGGATCGATGATGTGGTGATAGCGCCTGCCGTCCTTGATGAAGCTCCGCTCGTAGTCGCCCGCCGTGGAGAACGCGTGGTCCTCCACCTCGATCATGGCGAAGTAGTCGTTCGCGTCCTTGCCGCGCGGGTCCCGCACCCCTGCCCTCCACGGCGACCCGTCCGGCTTCTTTCCGGCGATGTACAGGTCACCGCCGGCCTGCACGAAGAACGACGTCAGCCCCTCCCCGCGCAGCACCCGCGCCGCGGCGTCGACGGCGTAGCCCTTCGCGATCCCGCCGAGGCTCATCCGCATCCCGGGCATCTCGAGCATCACCGTGCGCCGCGCGCGATCGATCTTGATCTGCCTGTGATCGATGAGCGCGCGCGCCCGCTCGACGTCTTCCTTGCGCGGCACGTTGTCGTCGATGTCCTCGTCGAACTTCCAGAGCCCGTGCATCGCCTCGAAGGTGACGTCGAAGACGCCCTCGGAGCGCTCGCTGATCCAGAGGCTCTTCTCGATCACGGCGAGCGACTCCGGGCTCACCTCCACCGCGCCCTTCCCGGCCGCCGCGTTGACCCGCGACAGCTCGCTGTCCGGCCGCCAGGTCGTCATGAGCCCCTCGAGCCTGCGGATCTCGGCGATTGCCTTGTCCAGCCGGGCCCTGATCGCCGCCTCATCCATCGCCTCGCTCGTGTAGGCGGCGAGGAGCAGGCTCGTGCCCATCGCCCTCGCCTCGACCGCGACGCGGGCAGGCCCGGCCTGCGTCGGGGCGGCCTGGGCCGGCAGAGGCGCCGCGCTCGCGCTCGAGGCGGCCGGCCCGGCCTCCTGGCGCGCGCGTGGGCGCGCGTCGCAGGCAGCGAGCGCGAGGCAGGGGCAGAACCAGAAGAAGAGGAGCGGAGAACAGCGCGGTCCGTGCATTCGAGGGTCCTGGCTCCGTGAGAAGTCCCGACAGCGTGGCGGCCCGGCGTGCGAGCGTGCGAGCGTGCGAGCGTCACCACCGGGCGCCGTCGGCGGAGCTCCTCCGCCAGCGCCACCATGGCCCGGGCGAGGCGCGCGGATCCAGAGTAGTATCGCTCGCCCCTATGAACCTCGACCCGAGCCGCATCCAGCGTGACATCGACGACCTCTCCCCGGACCTCCGCGAGATCGCCGCGCGCATCCACGCGAACCCCGAGCTCCGGTTCGAGGAGCACAGGGCCGCGGCCTGGCTCGCCGAGGCCGTCGAGAAGCGCGGCATCCAGGTCGAGCGGGGGCTCGCCGGCATGCCCACCTCGCTCCGCGCGCGCATCGGGCGAGGCGGGGGTCCGCACCTCGCCATCCTCGCCGAGTACGACGCGCTCCCGGAGATCGGCCACGCTTGCGGGCACAACCTGATCGCGGCGGGTGCGCTCGGCGCGTTCCTCGCGCTGGCGCGGCAGAAGGACGCCGTGGCCGGCACCATCGATCTGGTCGGGACGCCCGCCGAGGAGGGGGGAGGCGGCAAGATCAGGCTGCTCGAGGCGGGCGCCTTCGAGGGCGTCGACGCCGCGATGATGTTCCACCCGTTCGACCGCGACCTGCTCGCGCACGACACGCTGGCCAGCGCCTGGATCGAGCTCCAGTTCCGCGGCAAGCCGTCGCACGCCGCGCTCGCGCCGTGGGACGGCAATAGCGCGCTCACGGCCTGCCTCGACACCTTCCGGCTGATCGACGGCCAGCGCGTCCACTTCCGCGACGGCGTCCGGGTGCACGGGTTCATCAAGAACGGCGGTCAGGCGGTCAACATCATCCCGGAGCTCGCCGTCGCCGAGTTCTCGGTCCGCGCCCTCGACACCGAGGAGCTCGCCCGCGTGCGGGCGATCGTGGAGCGCTGCGCCCGCGGCGCGGCCATGGCGAGCGGGGCCGAGCTCACGCTCGTCGACCAGGGCGGCTACAAGAACATGGTCAACAACCGGAAGATGGCGCGCCGCTTCGGCGAGCACCTGCGCGCCCTCGGCCGCTCGCCGCTCGAGATGGACCCCGCCGTCGGCACCGGCTCGACCGACATGGGCGACGTGTCCCACGCGCTCCCCGCCATCCATCCGTGGATCGCGATCTGCGGCAAGGGAGAGACGACCTGCCACCAGCACGCGTTCGCCGCGCGCGCCGCGAGCCCCGCCGGCCAGGACTCGATGCTGATCGCCGCCAAGGCCATGGCGATGACGTGCGCCGATCTCCTGCTCGATCCCGAGCTGCGGCAGGGCGTGCGCGAGGAGTTCGCGCAGCGGAAGGCCGGGGCGAGCGCGCGCTAGTTCCCTCGGGGCTCCGCCCCGAACCCCGGCGCGTTCAGCCGTCGTCCTGAAGGGGGTTCCCGAGATCGTCCATCAGCCCGGTCCCCCCCTCGATCGGGATCGCCCGCGCCAGGGCGACCCGCTCCAGCATCACCGACAGCGCGATCCTGTCTCCGACGTCCGGCAGCCAGGTGCGGGACCCATCCCAGAGATCGAGCCGGATGTTGCTCGACGGCGCGGTCCCGCTGACCGCGGCCGCGGCGCCGGCGCCCGCCTGCGCGGAGGGCACCGCCATCCGGTCGATCTGCGACCAGGCGAAGCGCCGCACGCGCGGCACGCCGAAGGTGAGCAGCTCGCGCAGCTCGATCCCTTCCGGGTGCACGACGACCCCCCGCATCTGCTCGCGCAGCACCATCGCCAGCGCGCTCACGCACAGGACGATGGCGCACACGCTGGAGGAGACGAGCCGGTGGCGATCGCCCTCGACGACGTACTGGAAGATCCGGGAGCTCGAGGGAGCGTTCTGGCCGTAGAAGATCACCGCCGAGACGCCGAGGGCGAAGGTCAGGTAAAGCAGCGCCGGGAGGCGCTCCTTCAGCGGCGGCCCGAACGCGATGCGCTTCTCGGGCCTGTACGTCATGTCAAAGCCGGGAGGTCTGGAGGGACGCGCCATAGACTCGTAGTCTACACGGCGGGGGAGCCGACGCTTGGGTCCGCCCCCTCGACCGGGCCGCCTCGGGCCGGGCCGCGCCGCGCTCCCGGCGACCCACCTTCGGGCGATGGGCTGAAACCCATTGCCGGGCGATGGCTGAACGGACATGAAGGGGCGTCCCGACGGCGTCCCGTCGACCCCTCCTGGAGCCTCCCATGCACGATCGCTTCCTGCGCGCCTGCCGGCGAGAGCCGACCGATGTCACGCCCGTGTGGTTCATGCGCCAGGCCGGCCGGTACATGGCCGAGTACCGGGAGCTCAGGAAGAAGTACACGCTCCTCGAGATCTGCAAGACGCCCGAGCTCGCGCTCGAGGTGACGCTCCAGCCGCTGCGGCTCGGGATGGACGCGGCGATCCTCTTCGCGGACATCCTGCTGCCGCTCGAGCCGATGGGCGCCCCCTTCGAGTTCGCGAAGGGCGAGGGCCCGGTGATCCACGAGCCCGTGCGCGATCGGGCCGGCATCGAGCGGCTGCGGGTGTTCGAGCCCGAGGAGGGCCTCGGCTACGTGCTCGACGCCGTCCGCCTCATCCGCAAGGAGCTGGACGGCAAGACGCCGCTCATCGGCTTCGCCGGCGCGCCGTTCACCATGGCGAGCTACCTGGTCGAGGGGGGCAAGTCGAGCGACTACCGGCTCACGAAGCAGCTGATGTGGAGCGACCCCGAGGCGTGGTCGGCGCTGATGGGCAAGATCTCCGAGGTCGTCCGCCGCCTGCTGCGCGCCCAGGTCGCCGCGGGCGCCCAGGCGGTGCAGCTGTTCGACTCGTGGGTCGGCTCGCTCTCGATCGACGACTACCGCGAGCACGTGCAGCCGCACGTGCGGCACATCCTCCGCGACCTCGAGGCGACCGGGGTCCCGGTCATCCACTTCGGCACGAACACGGGGGCGCTCCTGGAGGCGCAGCGCGACGCCGGCGGCACGGTCATCGGCGTCGACTGGCGCACGCCGCTCGACAAGGCGTGGCAGCGCATCGGGTACGATCGTGCGGTGCAGGGCAACCTCGATCCGCTGCTGCTCTGCGCGCCGCGCGCCGTCGCCGAGCGCCGCGCGCGCGCGGTGCTCGCGGAGGCCGGCGGGCGCGCCGGGCACATCTTCAACCTCGGCCACGGCATCATCCCGGAGACGCCGGTCGATACGGTCAAGGCGGTCATCGATCTCGTCCACTCCATCCCGCGCGCGTCGCTCCAGGGCGAGCCGGATCGCTGACGCCGCGCATCGCGCCGCGGCGTCGACCGGGATCGTGCGGCGGGCGCCAGGCTGCGCCGGCGCATCGCGCCGCGCCAGCGCATCGCGCCGCGTCGCTGACCAGGATCGTGCGGCGAGGAGCGAGGCCGCGCCGCCGCCTGGCCCTGATGAAGAAGCCGCATCGGCGCCTCACCGTCGAGATCTCAGACCCCCTCCCGGGGTGATATGGTCCAGCCGCGAGCATGTGCGAGCTCCTCGGGATGGAGTGCAACGTCCCCACAGACATCGTCTTTTCGTTCAACGGCCTCCGGCAGCGGGGCGGCCGCACCGGTCCCCACGCTGACGGTTGGGGCCTCGCGTTCTTCGAGGGGCGCGCCGCGCGCGTGTTCCTCGATCCGAGCCCCGCCGCCGAGAGCCCGCTGGCGCGATTCCTCAGCGAGACGCCCATCAAGACGCTGCTCGCGATCGGCCACATCCGGCGCCGTACCCGCGGCGACGTGCTTCTCGCCAACACGCACCCGTTCGTGCGCGAGCTCTGGGGACGCCACTGGGTCTTCGCGCACAACGGCACGCTCCCTCGCGTCCGGCGCCGCGCGCTGGGCCGCTTCAACCCCATCGGAACGACCGACAGCGAGCACGCCTTCTGTTACCTGCTGGAGGGCCTCCGCAGCTCGTTTCCCGGCTATCCGCGCCGGCCCAGCGAGCTCTGGGAGGCGGTCGCGGCGCTCGGCGGCGAGCTCGGCCAGGACGGCACGTTCAACTTCCTGCTCGGCGACGGGCGCCACCTCTTCGCCCGCTGCGCAACCCGGCTCTGTCACATCATCCGCAAGGCCCCCTTCGGCATCGCGACGCTCCTGGACGACGATGTCCGCGTCGACTTCTCGGCCGTCACGACCCCGAAGGATCGGATCGCGGTGGTCGCGACGAGCCCGCTCACCGCGAACGAGACCTGGACCACGGGACGACCGGGCGAGCTCTGGGTATTCGACGGCGGCGAGCTGCGCGCGACGCTGTCGTCGCTCGCCTGACCAACGCGCCACCGCGGGGTCCACCTCTCGCGCGCCGTCGTGCCGCGGCCTGGAGATGGGCACGGCAGCCTGAAAAGAAAAACGCCGCGACGGACCTGGGGGGGGAAGGTCTCCGCCGCGACGCAGGTCTATCCTACGCACCCTGTGTGCCAAGTCAACTAACCGGCACGCTGGCGGGGCCGCTGCGCGGTCGCGGCGCACTCGGTTCCGCTCCGTTCCGCTCCGCTCCGTTCCGCTCGGTTCCGCTCCGCTCCGCTCCGCTCGGTTCCGCTCCGCTCCGCTCCGCTCGGTTCCGTTCGGTTCCGCGCCGCTTCACGCCGTTCTGCTCGGCTTCGCTCGGTTCCGCTCCGGTGCAGCTCCGTTCCGTGCCGCTTCGCTCCGTTCCGCTTCGTACGGTTCCGGTCCGCTGCGTTCCGCTTCGCTCAGTTCAGCGTTGTGATGCGCCCTGGTTTTGAGGCAGAACTCACAGAGCCTCGTCCCCGCAGAACGCGGACATGCCAGGCGAACAGACACATCGTGTTCCAGCAAACCATTCTCTCCCTTGCCGGCTCAATCGCTCGCCGGACGGGTGGCGGCGCGCTCGGGAAACGCATAGAGAGACCCGCGTCCTCGGCAGCTCGGGCTGCACAAGAGGAAAGAGATGGGGCGTCAACTGCGATAGCAGCGCACAGCGCCCCACAAGGCGCATCGGCGAGCACCGGCGGTGCGGCGCGGCGTGAGCGGCAGCAAACGGCGGCGAGGGGCGCGGACGGCGTGCGGGGAACAAGCCGAGAACGTGGAAGGGCGCAACGAGCGCAACGAGCGCAACGAGCGCGACGGAGCGCAGAGGGCGACGTAGGCCGTTGTCGGGTCGGGAAGGCGGAGGAAGCACTGAAGACGGCTCCGCCCGGATGGCCGTCTTGACGGGAGTCGGGGCATGTCAGTACGCTTTGACGTTGGGCGAGCTAGGGCATATCGAACCGTTGCATCGCGACCGAAGAGCCACGCCCGGGTAGGTTCCGTCTCGGGAAGAGCTCGAACGATGTCGAGGCTAGGTCGCACGACGGGTTGGGCTGAGCGCGCGTGAGTGACTTCGACGAAAAGACTCGTGTAACGCAGGTGGTCCAGCCCCCACCGGGCGGCGGCAGCAAGAACACGACCGACTGCCTGGTCGTGATCTACACGAAGGAGCCCACGCTGCTCGGCAAGCGGTTCGTGCTGGAGAACAACCCGACGCGGGTCGGTCGCGGCGCGGACAACCACATCGTGCTCGACGGCGACTCCGTGTCACGAAGGCACGCCCATTTCGAGCAGCGGCCGAGCGCCTGGATGGTCGTCGACGATGGGAGCACCAACGGGACGTACTGCAACGATGAGCAGATCTCCCGCGAGGTGGTGCTGAAGAACGGAGACCGGGTGAAGATCGGCCCCACGATCTTCAAGTTCCTCTCCGGCGCCGACGTGGAGGCGCAATACCACGAAGAGATCTACCGGATGACCATCATCGATGGTCTCACGCAGATCCACAACAAGCGCTACCTCTACGAGGCGCTCGAGCGCGAGATCATCCGCGGCCGCCGCCACGAGCGGGACCTCGCGATCCTCCTGTTCGACATCGACCACTTCAAGCGCATCAACGACGTCCACGGCCACCTGGCCGGCGACTTCGTGCTGAAGGAGGTCGCGCGCATCGTGCAGAGCCGCATTCGCCGCGACGAGGTCTTCGCGCGCTACGGCGGCGAGGAGTTCGCCATCATCCTGCCGGAGACGTCCATCGAGGGCGCGGCGGCCCTCGGCGAGACCCTGCGTCAAAAGGTCGCGGAGCACCTGTTCGTGTTCCAGGCCGACAGCATCCGCGTGACGATCAGCGTCGGCGTGGCGCTCCTCCAGGAGGGCGATCGCACCGCGAACGACCTCATCAAGCGCGCGGACGAGCGCCTCTACCACGCGAAGAACAGCGGGAGAAACCGGGTGTGCGCCTGAGCAGCCGCCCGCGGGCGCGCTAGGTTCCGGCGGAGGAAGGACGATGCCGAACAGCGATCTGCCGCTGCCGGCGGCGCCGGACGCGGGCAGCGGCGCGGAGCTGCCCGCGATCCTGTCGCCGCCGCCTGGTCCCCTGTCGCGGAGCGCCCTCGAGCGCCTCGAGCGCGTCGAGTGCCCGGCGTTCGGCCGGCGGCGCGAGGCGCGGGCGCAGAAGAGCGGCGCCGACATGCTGCCGATCGTGCTGTCGCACGGGCGCGGCGCGAACGTCTGCGACGTCGACGGGAACCGCTACGTCGACCTGTGCGCCGGCTTCGGCGCGCTGCTGCTCGGGCACGCGGCGGCGCCGGTGCGGCGCGCGGCGGAGGAGCAGCTGTCGCGGCTGACCCTCGCGCTCGGCGACGTGTACTCGGCCGACGTGAAGATCGCCCTGCTGGAGCGCCTCGCGGCGCTGCACCCCGGGCCCTCGCCCATGGCGCTGCTCGGCCAGAGCGGCAGCGACGCGATCACCGCGGCCATCAAGACGGCGGCGCTCTCGACGGGACGGCCGGGGCTCGTCGCGTTCGAGGGCGCGTACCACGGGCTCGGGTACGCGCCGCTCGCGGCGTGCGGGCTGCGCGAGAGCTACCGGTCGCCCTTCGCGGAGCAGCTCAACCGGCGCGTGACGTTCGCGCCCTACCCGCGCGACGAGGCGGGCGCCGCGCGCTCGGTCGACGCCGTCGAGCTCGCGCTGCGCGGGGGCGACGTCGGCGCGGTCCTCCTCGAGCCGATCCTCGGGCGGGGCGGCTGCGTCGTCCCGCCCGACGCGTTCCTCTACGCGGTCTGCGAAGCGGCGCACCGGCACGGGGCGCTCGTGATCGCGGACGAGATCTGGACCGGCCTCGGTCGTTCGGGGGCGATGACGCGCACAGGAGAGCTCGGGGCGCCGGTCGATATCCTCTGCTTCGGCAAGGGGCTCGGCGGCGGGCTCCCCATCTCCGCGTGCGTGGCGCCCGAGCCCATCATGCGGGCGTGGGCGCGCGAGGGCGAGGTGGTCCACACCTCGACGCACTCCGGATCGCCCCTCGCGTCGAGCGCCGCGCTCGCGACGCTCGACGCCCTCGACGAAGGCCGGCTGGCCGCGCGCTCGCGCGACGTGGGCGCTCGCTTCCAGGCGATGCTGCGAGAGGCGCTCCCGCGCAGGGCAGGCGTCGTCGACGTGCGGGGCGCGGGGCTCATGGTCGGCGTCGAGCTCGAGAGCGCCGAGCTGGGGCTCCGGGCCATGCGCGGGATGCTGGCCGAAGGGTACCTGGTCCTCACGGGCGGGGTGCGCGGCGAGACGCTGACGCTGACGCCGGCGCTCACCATCCCCGAGGCGCTGCTCTCGGCCGCGGCCGGCGCGCTCGCGCGCGTGCTGACGACCTAGCGCGCGAGCGGAGCAGGACGCGCGTGCTATCCCGGTGCCCGTGGGACCGATAGACCAGAGCGAGGCGCTGCACCGCCGCGCGCGGGCGTTCATCGAGGCGTCGCTCGGCGTGGACGGGGCGGGCTCGACAGGGGCCGGCCGAGCGGCGGCCGCCGCTGCTCCGCAGGACCAGGGCGAGCGCGGGGCGCTCCCGGAGACCTTCGATGCGCTCGCGATCGCCCTCGCCCGGCACCAGGCCGCGCATTGCGCGCCGGTCGCCCGCCTGTTCGAGGCGCGCGGCGCGGACGTCGCCGCCATGGATCACGCGGCGCAGATCCCCGCTGTGCCGTGCGACGTGTTCCGGTTCGCGCGCGTCGCGGCCCACCCGCCGGAGGCGGACGAGCGCGTCTTCCGCACGAGCGGAACCTCTCTCGGCGCGGCGTCCCGCGGCGAGCACCCGTTCCGCACGACCGCCACGTACGAGCTGGCCGCGCTCGCGTGGGGGGAGCGCCTGCTGTGGCCCGACGGCGCGCGGCTCCGGGCGATCGTCCTCGCGCCGCCGCTCCACGAGGCGCCGGACTCGTCGCTCGGCTTCATGATCGACCGCTTCGCCGCGCGCCTCTCGGGGCCGGCGAGCTGGCACGTTCGCGGCGGCGAGCTGGACGCCGCAGGGTTCGCCCGCGCGTGCGCCGAGGCGCGCGCCTCGGGAGAGCCGGCGCTCGTGCTCGGCACGTCGTTCGCTTTCGTGCATCTGCTCGAGCACCTGCTCGAGGCGCGGCTGCCCGAGGGCGCAGCGCGGCTGCCCGAAGGGAGCCGGGTCATGCAGACCGGCGGCTACAAGGGCCGCTCGCGGGAGGTGCCCGCGGAGGAGCTGCGGGCGGCCATCGCGCGGGCGCTGGGGGTGCCCCTCTCGCACGTGGTGAGCGAGTACGGCATGACCGAGCTCTCCAGCCAGCTCTACGAGGGCACGCTCGCGGCGGCGCTCGCCGGCGCACCGGGCGCTGCGCCGGGGCTGTACCTCGCGCCTCCCTGGACGCGCGTCACCGCGGTGGACCCCGAGACGCTCGCGCCGCTCCCTGCGGGGGTGATCGGGCTCGCGCGGATCGTCGATCTCGCGAACGTCGACTCGGCGGTCGCCATCCAGACCGCCGACCGCGTGCGCGTCACCGCGGAGGGCGTCGAGCTCCTGGGCCGCGCGTCCGGGGCGCCGCCGCGCGGCTGCTCGATCGCGATGGACCAGATGCTCGGCGGCGGGGCGTGATGATGGACGACGGCGCGGCGCCGCGCCTCCGGGTCGAGCGCGCGGTCGCCGCGGCGGCGCGGATCGCGGACGCGCGCGATCCGCTGGGCGACGAGGCGCGCCTGCGGTTGCTTTCCACGAGCGGCCTCTCGCCCGAGGGCGTGGAGCTCGCGCTCGGCCGCCACCTCGAGGTCGCGCCGAGCCACGGCGAGCTCGACGCGCTCGTGGCGGCCTCGGGGCGCGCGCGCCGCTGCCACGTGGTCCTGGCGGCCAACGTCTGCACGGCGCCGCTGCGGGCCATCGCCGTCGCGACGGCCACAGCGCCGGAGGTCTTCGTGCGCCCGTCCCGCCGCGATCCGGTGATCGCGGAGCTCCTCGTGCGCGCGCTGCAGGCCGACGAAGGCTTCCGCCGCGCCGGCGGGGCCATCGCCCTGGTCGCGGACGTCGCGCTCGGGGACGCCGGGGCGGCGGCCGAGCGGGTTCCCGGGGATCTGCCGCACGCCGAGCTGCACGTCTACGGGTCGGACCAGACCGTGGCGACGCTGCGGGCCCAGGCCGGCCCGGGCGTGCTCGTGCGCGGGCACGGCGCCGGCCTGGGGCTCGCCGTCGTCGGCCTGGACGCGAACCTCGTCGAGGCGGCGCGGGACATCGCCGCGGACGTCGTGCCGTTCGATCAGCGCGGCTGCCTGTCGCCGCGCTTCGCGCTGGTGGAAGGCCCGGCCGAGCGCGCGGAGACGCTCGCGCGCGCCCTGCACGAGGCGCTCGAGGAGGCGGGCGCGCGCGTCCCGCGCGGGCCGCTCGACGGCGCCGCCCGCGCGGAGGTGACCATGTACCGGGCCACGCTCGAGGCCGTGGGCTCGTTCTGGGAAGGTCGAGGACACGGGGTCGGCCTGGATCCGGCGCCGCGATCGCTGCTGCTGCCGCCGGCGGCGCGCGTCGTCCACGTGGCGGCGAGCAGCGCCGAGGCCGCTCCGGCGCTGATCGCGCCGTTCCGCGGCGCGATCACCGCGATCGGCGCGGGCGGAGGCGGGACGCTCGCGCGCGCGGCGGCCGCGGCAGCCCCGCGCGCCCGGCTCTCCGCGCTCGGGCGGATGCAGCGCCCGCCCCTCGACGGCCCTGTCGATCTGCGGACGCCCTGACGTCCGGCGGCCCGCGCGGGCGGCTCGCGGCGAGCGCGCACGTCGCGCGGCCGCGGCGCCGTCCAGACCGCGACACGATCGGGGCGTGGTGGGAGCAAGGTGCGCTCGAGCGACGGTGTGTGATAGCGATCATGGCATGTCGTCGCGCACCGATCCGAAGGCGACCCACCCGCCCACGGAGCTCGAAGCGATCGCGAGCCCGTCGGCGACGCCGTCCGGCGTGGAGGGCCCACGGGACAGCCTCGTGGACCGCCCGCTGGACGAGCTCCGCCCCGGCGAGGAGGGCGCGGCCGTCTCGAGCGACCCGGCCGGCAGCTCGGCCGGCGTCGCGGACGCCGACGACGAGGGCGCGCCGCCGTCGGTCGCCTCCGCGAGGATCCAGGTGCGCCGCGACGAGCGCCTGGATCTCGTGATCGAGTACCTGGCCTTCGTGGCGAAGCCGATGCCGCTGTCGCTCCTCCTCGACGAGGCGCCGCAGCGGATCGCCGCGATCCTCGGCGCCGACGTGGCCTCGCTGTACCTCCTCGAGGGCGACGGCGACGAGCTCGTGCTGCGCGGCAACGTCGGCTTTCCGCGCGAGGCGCGCGGAACGGTGCGGCTCTCGGTCGGGCAGGGCATCACGGGCATGGCGGTCGAGTGCCTGCGGCCGATCTCGGTCGTCCAGGCGACCGAGCACGAGCGCTATCGCGCGTTCCCTGAGCTCCGTGAAGAGCGCTTCCCGGTCTTCCTCGCGGCGCCCATCCTCGGCAGCGGCCGCCCGCTCGGCGCCCTGGTCGTGCAGCGGGCGGGCGATCGCGCCTTCACGGCGCGGGACGTCGAGCTCGTCATGGCGCTGACCGCGCCGATCGCGGCCGGCGCTCGCCACGCGCAGGTGCTCGACGAGCTGCGCGAGCGGCGGCGGCGCACGGGCGGCGGCACGCGCAAGGTCACGCTGCCGGGGTTGCCCGTCGTCGCCGGGCGCGCGCTCGGCGCCATCGCGGCCCTGCGGCGGCCGGCGACCTCATCGCTCGGCGCGCGGCAGGGCAGCGGCGATCCGAAGCTCCTGCGGCTCGCGTTCGACATCGCGGAGAAGGCGCTCCTCGACCTCAACGCGCGCGCGGCGAAGCGAGGGCTCGCGCAGGAGGCGGCGTTCCTCTCGACCTACCTCCTGATGATCGGCGACGGCCGCCTGCGCGCGCGCGCCTTCGAGCTCGCGGCCAGCGGGCGCAACGTCGCGCAGGCGCTCGGGACGGTCGCTCGCGAGGTGGCGCGGGCCGCCAACGGGATCGTCGGTGACCCGTTCTTGCAGGATCGCGCCCGTGACATCGAGGATCTCTGCGATGCGATCCTGATGCTGGCGACCCCGGATGCCCGGGCCGAGCTCCCGTCGAAGGCGGTCCTGGTGGGAGACCAGCTGACAGTCTTCGACCTCTTGATCTCCGCCCGGGCCCACCCGGTGGGCGTCGCGCTCAGCGACCGATCCGGGCCGCGCTCGCTCGTGCTCCTCCAGCTGCTCGGCGTGCCGTCGATCGTGGATGTGGCGGGGGCGTTCCGCTGGGCGTCGCCAGGAGACGTAGCGCTCCTCGACGCGGACCACGGCTTCCTGGTGATCAACCCGTCCCGGGCCGAGGTCGCGACCGTTCGCGCGGCGCGACGCAGGGGACCGGCGTCGCCGGAACCCGACGAAGACGACGACGAAGAGGACGAGCCGGCGAGCTGAGCACCGGCCGGGGCCGGTGCTCGAGGCTCAGCTGCCGGAGCGCGCGGCGGCGGCCGGCTCGGCCGGCGTCCCCTGGGCGCTCTGCAGCTCCTTCTTGGCGCGCCAGTTCGCCAGGCGCTTCGTATCGCGACGCTTCTTCTTGGCTCTCACTGCGGGCTTCTGCGGCATGGCCGGCGGTATAGTCGCTCGAGCCCCTCGAGGGAACCCCGTACTCACGCCGCCCCCTGTTCAGGCCACGGGGCGTTGACGCCCCACGGCGACCGCCCCATGACCGCTGCTCCGATGAACGTCCGTCTCGTACACGAGTTCCGCTTCGAGGCCGCCCACCGCCTTCCCAAGGTTCCCCAGGGGCACAAGTGCGCGCGCCTCCATGGTCACAGCTTCAAGGTCGAGGTCGCGATCCGCGGCCCGGTGAACGAGGAGACGGGGTGGTTCATCGATTACAGCCACCTCTACGAGGCCTGGGCTCCCCTCCACGACCTGCTCGATCACCACTACCTGAACGAGGTCCCCGGGCTGGAGAACCCGACGAGCGAGGTGCTCGCACGGTGGATCTGGACCCGCCTCGCGCCGTCGCTGCCGTCCTTGAACCGGGTCACCATCTTCGAGACCTGCGACGCCCGCTGCGAGTACGAGGGCGATTAGGTCGATGAAGACGCTCGTCTGCCGCTGCGAGGACGTCACGCTGCACGAGCTCGAGGCCGCGATGGATCGCGGCTACAAGGACATCGAGTCCGTCAAGCGCTACACGGGCTTCGGCACCGGCTGGTGCCAGGGCAAGTGGTGCCTCGCGCTCTGCGCGCGGCTCATCGAGGAGCGCGGGGGCGACGCCCGGAAGCCGATCACCCCGCGGCCGCCGTACCACCCGGTCTCGCTCGCGGCGCTCGCCGGGCTCGACGAGCTCGGCCTCCGCGGCGGCGGGCGCGGGCGCTAGCGCTGGCCGCGCTCCGCGCGACCAGCGCCCTGGCCCGATCGTCGACCGTGATCAGACGAGGGGGCGCCGAGCGCTCGCGCACCCGACGTTCACGGTCAGCTCGAAGACCCCTTCGGACCAGTACTTCGAGACCGCGTGGTGCAGGTACTTGAGCATCGAGTCGATGATCTGCGGCTCGACGTCGAGCATCGCCGTCGACTCGGGGATCACCATCAACCTCGAGATGGGATCCTCGAGGAACTCACGCCCGCTCTCGAACGACACGGCGATGAGCTGGACGTCGACCTCGACCTCGTCGAGCCCCGCGCCCTCGATCTCCTCGGCGATGGTCTCGATCGTGGGGCGGCTGACGGCGGCGGCGTCCACCGCGGCGCCGAGCTCCGAGAGGTCTTGCTTGAGCGCGCACTCCCGCGCGATGTCCGCGATCTCCGGGAACGAACCGCGCAACGGCAGCGCGATGAGCGCCTGGCCGCCGGGGACCAGGACCCGGCGCAGCTCGGCGAGGAGCTGCGCCCGCTCGCTCGGACGGCAGACCGGGTGCAGCGTGAACGCGTGGGAGAAGCTCGCGTCCGGCAGCGGCGTCGGCAGGGCGTCGGCGAGCACGTAGCTCGCGTTCATCCCGGAGAACAGCGCGGCCTTGTCGCGCGCGAGCTCGAGCGCGGCGGCGGAGCCGTCGACGCCCACGAGGGTCGCGCCGGGCAGCTTGTCGGCCACGATCGCGTCGGGGAAGCCGCTCCTGCAGCCGAGGTGGACGATGCGCGCCGCCTCGGAGGGCAGCAGCATCTCCACCGCCAGCGAGGCGAAGAACGAGAGGTAGCGCGGGACGACCGCGTGCTCGAACAACACGGCGTCCGCCGCGCTCAGCGGCGGGCCGATCATCAGGCGACCCCGTCCTCCTCGTCGTCGTAAGGCGCGAGGAGGCTGAGCGCCTCTTCGGCGAGCTCGCCGATCGTGACCTCCGACGTCGCGTCGTCGCCGCCGTCGTCCGCGAGCTCGACGGTGCGCTTGTCATCGAGCAGCGGCTGGATGAGCGGCGCATGCGCCGGGTCACCGATCTCGACCAGCGTCTCGATCGCCGCCGCGACCGCGTCCGGATCCTTGTGGCTCAGGAACTGGCTGAGCAGCTTCGGCACGCCCGGCTCCGGCACCTCGGCGATGAGGTACGGCAGCTCCGGGAGCGCCGACGAGCCCACCGGCAGCCGCTTCAGCGCACGCTCGATCGCCTGCGCGACCTCCTTGAACCGATCGTAGGCCAGCGTTTCGATCTCCTCGCCCGCGGCCTGCCGCGCCTCGGGGTGCTCCGACGCGAGCACATCGATGAGCGCGTCGAGCGCGCGCGGCCCCTCGTGCTCGCCGAGCAGCGACGCGATACGCACCAGCCGGAGCGCCGCCTCGTCCTCGTCGTTCTCGCGCGTCGCGGCCGCGATCGCGTCCGTGAGGACATCCAGCAGCCCATCGCCGGGCATGGCCGTCAGGTCATCGTGGAGCCGGCGAGCCGTGCGCTCCGCGTCGAACAGCTTGTTCAGGGTCGTCTCGATCGCTTGACGATTTTGCACGAAGAGGAGCTATCAACAGCGCGTCGCCTCCGCAAGCCGGCAGGCAACAAGGGCTTGTTCCTCGCGAATTCCCGTCCACGGCGGGCGCGGCCGCGCGTGCCCGGCGCCGCCCACGCCGGGGCCGCCGCGCGCAAGCCGGGCGGGACGAGCGCGCCGCCGCTGCATCGAGCTCGCCCGCCGCGCGCGATGCGGTAGACCGTTCGTGGCATGCGTGTGTCCGGCTCATTGCAAGCCCGCCCGGCGAGGGCGGCGGTCTCCCCTTCCCCGCTGGTGCGCGGCGCCGCGGCGTCGGCGCTGGTCCTCGCGCTGGGCGGCATCGACGATCCCGAGCCGCCCCCGCCCGCGGTCGTCCCTCCGGCGGCCGCGGCGCGCGGCGCCGCGGGCGCGGCGGCGCTCTGCGGCCCGCGCACCGTGCCGGAGGGCGCCGCCTGCGTCCCGCTGCCTGCTCCGGGCGCGCCGCTCCCCGAAGGCGGCGCTGCGGCGCTCTCTGATCCTGCCGGCGCGCGTCCCGCCGGAGCGGGCACGCGCAGCCAGGCCCAGGAGCACATCCCCCGCCGCCCGGAACGTCCGGCGAGCGCCGCCGCGTACACGTTCCCGCTCGGCGCGCCGGACGCGCCGCCGGGGTTCCTCCTTGTCGAGGACGCTCCAGCCGGGGCGGGCGCGCTGCCTGCAGCGGGCTCCGTCGCCGCGATCGGCGCGGCGCGGCCCGAGCCGCCGTCGTGGATCGGCGGGATCGACATCGCCGCGGCGCGCGGCGAGCGGGTGGCGGCGCTCAGGCTCGAGGGCCAGGAGGGGAAGGCCGAGGTCGTCTTCGTCGGCGCGCTGTCCGGGATCACGGTGGCCACGGCGCACGACGTGCGCGAGGCGCGCGACGTGGATCGCGTGCGCAGGTACCTCCTGCTCCATGGCCACCTCGATCGCCCTGGCCCCGGCGTCGTGGCGGGCGCGCGCCTCGACGCGGGTGACGTGGTCGGGTACGCCGGCGAGACGGGCAGCCCGGGCCTCGTCCGGCTGCGCCTCGAGGCGCGGCAGATCCGCGAGGGCGCGCGCCTCCCCGAGCTCGATGCGAAGCGCATCACCGACGCCGCGGTGACGGTGCCTTGCGACCTCCGCAACGTCCTGCCGCTCCGTCAGGGAGCGAGCTTGTAGCCGAAGCCGTAGACCGTGAGGATGTGCTCCGGCTTGTCGGGCGAGCGCTCGATCTTCTTGCGCAGCTTGACGATGAAGTTGTCGACCGTGCGGTTCGACGGCCCGGCCTCGATCCCCCAGATCTTCTGGAGGATCTCCTCGCGCGAGACCGGCTGGCCCACGCGCTCGTGCAGCAGGCGAAGGAGCTCGACCTCGTAGAACGACAGCTGATCCGAGCGCGAGCCCCGCGAGACCGTGTGCGCGGTCATGTTGATCTGCACGTTGCCGATGGAGAACACCTCGACGGGCGCCTCGGCCGGCCGGGCGGCGCGGCGGAAGAGGGCGCGCAGGCGGGCGATGAGCTCGCCCACGCTGAACGGCTTGGTCACGTAGTCGTCGGCGCCCGCGTCGAGGCCGCGGATCTTGTCGATCTCCTGGCCGCGGGCCGTCAGCATGATGATCGGCACGAACGCGTCCCAGCGCCGCAGATCCTCGCAGACCTTGAAGCCGTTGGTGTCGGGGAGCATGAGGTCGAGCAGGATGGCGTCCGGCTTCTCCTGCCGCGCGAGCAGCACGCCGTCCTTCCCCTTCGAGGCCGACGCCACCGAGAAGCCCTCGAACTCGAGGGCGTCCGTCAGCCCGAGCACGATGTGGGGCTCGTCCTCGATGATGAGAATCTTCTTGCGTGCCACCACGACGGAGTCCGGTCTTAGCACAAAACCGGGCAGGTCCCCCCGAGCGCTCCGCCGGCCAGCTCGCTGGCGCCGCTCGTGACCCCAGAAGCGCCACAAAAGCGCCGCGGGGCGCGATCTCACGATCGCACCCCGCGCGCCGGGCTCAATCAGACGTCTGACAGACGCTGCTGACGCCGTCTACTCGCCGGAGCAGGTGATGAACAGCGTGGCCCCTTGCTGGGCTTCGCCCTGACCCGTGAACCGGATCTTGCGCTGCTCGGTCGACGGGCAGTCGGCCACGATGGAGGCATCGCCGAGCCGGATCGACGGATCGACGTAGCACCACCCGTGCACCGGCTGGCCACCGGACTCAACGTTGTCGCCGACGTTGGTCCTGCACTCGTAGGCAGGCTCGCCCTCGTTCATGCCCTCGAGCTGCTGGATCTCGCACACGCAGTCCCAGCCGGAGGCCTTCGCGATGTCGAGGGAGAGCACCTCGTCCTTCGCGGGCTTATGCTTGCCCGTCACCTCGATGCGCCCCGGCATCCGCGGATCCGCGCAGTTGCACTGGCCCTGCGAGTTGCGCGCCTCGAGGATCAGGCAGGAGACCTGCTGCTTCGCGTCCGGCGTCAAGGTGCGCGGCAGGCACTGGCCGCCGAGCACCGTCTTCAGGCGGTCGATGATGGCGCCGATCGCCGGCCGGTAGCCGTAGTCGGCCGCGTCGTCGTCCTTGAGCTGGCGCGGGCACACCGAGCCGACGATGCCCTGGGGGCCGAGCTCCCGGATGAGCTGCAGCTCGCGGAGGCCCGGGTAGGCCTTCGCCTTGATCTGCGTCGTCGACCTGGGCGCCGGATCCTCCTGGTTGTTCCCCGCGTCCGGCTCGCACAGCGGGTTGTCGATCGCCTCACCCGCCACCGCTCTGCAGTCGCAGCTCTGAGCCGCCCCGTCGCAGGTCTTCACCGCGTCCTGGGGGAGATCGAAGATGCAGGCGTACTGGAGGTCCCCCGTGCTGTTCTCCGGGATCGTGTACTCGCGGCCGTTGATGCCGTTCCAGCCCGCCTCCATCGGCCCGACGATCCTGTCGTTGGTGATCGGGTTCATGCCCGAGCGAGGCTTCATCGACTCGACCATGAAGGGATCCTTCGGCGGCTGGTACGTCGCGGGATCGCCGAGGATGAGCTCCCAGGTGCTGGCGGCGCCGGCCACCGGAGCGCTGAGCTCGTCGGAGTTCTTGAACCCACCGACCGGCTCGCCGTCCTGGTTGAGGCCGTTCAGCAGGTCGGGCTGGCCTTGCGCGTTCTGACGCGCGATGTCCTGCCACGGCACACCGACGATACCGGCGAAGAAGACGAGCCCGGGATCGCGGACGTTGGAGTCGAGGTCGTCCGGGTTCGGATCGCTGAAGATCGGGTTCGGGACCAGCTCGCCCCTGCGGTTCGGGATCTGCGCCTCGGTGAAGGCGCGCCGGTAGCGGTCGATCGGGTAGAGGAAGTCGAAGCCGAACCGGCGCTTCTGATCCCAGCAGCGAGAGTTGACCGGGTCCTCCTCCTTGGTCAGCCTGGCGGTGTTGCCGTCCGCGCCCATGCACGAATCGTCCTTGGGGCAGTCTTCCTGTTTCTGGCTGCACGACCTGCAGCACTTGTTGCCCGGATCGGTGGCGCACTCGGTGCGCGGCCGCCACAGGCGGAAGCTTGGCGTGGTGTCTGCCACGAGGTAGTTCTTGCCCTCCTCGCGGATCGAGCAGTCGTTCTCGTCGGTGAGCATGATGATCGCGAGGAGCGAGCTCGGCCGCATGAAGTCGGCGCGCTGCTTCTTGACGACGGCATCCTCGCCGGTGACGACGATGTTCTGGTCCGCGTCAATGCCGATCGTCGCGTAGGGCTCCGGGTCGACGAGGAAGCGGTACACGCTCTCGAGCTGCGCCTCGAAGCCGCAGCCGGTCTGCCCCGTGCCTTGGACCATCGCGGTGAGCTGCCCGACCAGCGTCGTGTCGTTGAGGTCGGCGTTCGAATCATTGGGGCCGATGTCCGCCTCGCCGTCGTTCGGATCCGGCGTCTCCGGCTCACCGTCGATCTTCTGATCCGGGTCCCAGGCCAGGAAGCCCAGGTCGAGGTAGGTCGGGATGTCGTTTGTGGTGGAGGTCTCGCTCCTGCGCGCGAGGAGGTGCGCCATGTCCACGTTCGAGGCGCTCGTCGCCGCCTGGCAGGCGCCCGACCCGTGGCCGCCGAGGCTCGAGCTGATGATGCCGATGTGGATGTCCTTGACCGGCTCGAACTCACGCTTGTAGTCCTGCGGACAGGGCGTGTTGGGCGAGTCGACCGTTCTCGCCATCGTGCCGTCCTTGTGGATGCAGCGCGGGTTGACGAGACCCTGGACGAGGTCGGGGATCGCGGTGGCGAGGATGGCCTGCTTGTCGGCCATCGAGCCCGAGTTGTCGATCGCCAGGAGGAGGTCGATCTTGTCGACCGAGCTCTGCGTCAGCCGCTCGACGATCGTCGACGTCGACCGGGGCTTGTTCTCGGCGATGGGGCGGCTCAGGCATCCGAAGGCGCTGCCTGTGCCCGCGATCAGCAGGCCCGCCATGGCGAACCTCACCGCGCCCCTCCACGGGCGCCTGCTCTCACGCTCTATCCGCGTCATATTCGACTTTCCTTTCGACCACCGATCCAGTTGCGCGGCGGTCAAGCCACCGAAAAGGCCCGCCGTCCACGGGCCCATGACCGACTTCCGCAGGCGATCCACGGCTCGACGGGAGCCCGATGCTAGGGACCCGACCGGAAGGCTGTCAATTCGACCCGGCCGGCCCCGGTCGACCCCGCGAAGGGGTGCCATAGCAAACGAGGTGCCGCCGCCGCACCCGTGCCCTCCATGCCCCGCGCGCCGCCGCGACGTCAACCTGATTGCGCGACAGCCAACGCAGTAGGCGACCTGCCCCTCAACCTGGGTCGACCTGGCTCCTCCGGCCTGGTCCTCAACCTGGGTCGGCCAGTAGCGGCCAACAGAGAAAGTTCACTTATCACTGTATTGCAAACCACCCCTTCACGGGCCGCGGGAGCCCAGCCTCCATCGCGCGCGACCGGCGGTCGTGGGAGGCCCAACCTCGGTCGGCCGCGGCGCCGCAGCCCAACCTCGGTCGACGCGGGGAGCAGGGTGGGTCGCGAGCCCGGCGCCGGTGGGGTTTGCCGCTTCCCAGCAGGGCCGAGTTGTGGTCAGTGCCCGGGCATGTTGCGCGTCGCCCTCGCCATGGTCCCGGAGGTACGGCAGCTGCTCACCGAGGATCCGGCGCAGCTCTCCGACCTGCTGGACGAGATCCACGACGAGGACCTCGCCGACCTCATCGGCCTGCTGGACGACGCCGAAGCGGCGAAGGTCCTGATGGCGCTCAGGGCCGAGGAGGCCGCGCCCATCTTCGAGCGCCTCGACGGCGAGACCCAGGAGGCGCTCGTCGAGCAGATGGGCATCGAGAGCATCGCGCCGATCGTCTCCGAGATGGCGGCCGACGACCGCACGGACCTCATCGAGGCCCTCCCGGACCAGGTCAGCGGCACGCTGCTCTCGACGCTGGAAAAGGTCGACCCCGAGGCGGCGGCCGAGGTCGAGGAGCTCGCCAAGTGGCCCGAGGACAGCGCCGGCGGCCTCATGACCACCGACTACGTGTCGGTGGGCATCCACCTCACGGTCGCCGACGTGATCGAGCGCATCCGCGCCGTCGGCGAGGACGCCGAGACCATCTACTACGTGTACATCGTCTCCGATCGCGGGCACCTCATCGGCGTCGTGTCGCTGCGCGATCTGCTGCTCGCCTCGCCGTCCGAGAAGCTCGCGGACGTGATGACCGAGAACGTCTTCGCCGTCAGCCCCGAGACCGACCAGGAAGAGGTCGCGCGGACCATGGCCAAGTACGATTTCAACGCGCTGCCCGTCCTCTCCGCGGACCGCAAGCTGCTCGGCGTCATCACCGTCGATGACGTGATGGACGTCCTCACGGAGGAGCAGTCCGAGGACATGCAGCGGCTCGGCGCGGTCGGCCCCATGGAGGACAGCTACTTCAAGACGAGCTTCTGGACGTTCATCCAGAAGCGAGCCCCGTGGCTCGCCGTGCTGTTCGTCGGCGAGTTCATGACCGGCGAGGTGCTCCGGCGCTTCGAGCACGAGCTCGAGGCCGTCGCGACGCTCGCCTACTACGTGCCCCTGCTCATCTCCACGGGCGGCAACTCCGGCTCGCAATCGTCGTCGCTCATCATCCGCGGCCTCGCCGTCGGCGATGTGCGCGTCGGCGACTGGGCGAGCGTCCTCGTCCGCGAGCTCGGGCAGGCGGTCGTGCTCGGCCTTATCCTCTCCGCCATCGGCATGCTCCGCGTCTGGCTCTGGGGCGACGGCACCGGCTTCGTCCTGACGATCGGCGCGACGCTGATGGCGATCGTCCTCATGGGCTGCACCGTCGGCGCCATGCTCCCCCTCCTGCTCCGGCGCATCGGCCTCGATCCGGCGACGAGCTCCACGCCGTTCATCGCGAGCCTCGTGGACGTCCTGGGGATCCTCCTCTACTTCACGATCGCCCGGCTCTTCCTGGCCGACCTCCTCGCGCAGGCCGGAGCGGGCGGGTGAGCGGAATCACGCGGCATTGCGCGGAACCTGGCGGAATTGGACGGAGATCGGACGGCGATTCGGACGGCCATTCGGACGGCGGTCGAGCGACGCCGCGCCACCCGTGCCGAGGCCCACGCCGGTCCCCCCGCGCGGGCGCGCCGCGTGCTTTTCGGCGCGCCACGACCCTTGACGCGTCGGCCCCCATGGGGGAGTGAAGCAGGCGACGTTCGTTCAGCGCAGCGTGCGCTGAGCCCCTCCTAGGGAAGGAGTGACGATGGCCGAAGGCTTGAATCGCGTAATGCTGCTCGGCAACCTGGGCGCCGACCCAGAGCTCCGGTTCACCCAGGGGGGCCAGGCCGTCTTGAACCTGCGGCTCGCGACGACCGAGTCGTACCTGGACCGCGACAAGGTCCGGAAAGAACGGACGGATTGGCACAACGTCGTGATCTGGGGCAAGCGCGCCGAGGCCTTGGGCAAGATCCTCAGCAAGGGTTCCTCGATCTTCATCGAGGGCTCGCTCCGCACGTCGAGCTACGACGACCGGGATGGCAACAAGCGCTACAAGACCGAGGTGATCGCGAACAACGTCCTGCTGACGGGCGGGGGCCGCGGTCGCGGCGCTCCCGGCGATGACGCAGGCGCGTTCGGCGCGGATCCCGGCGGTGGCTACAGCGGCGGCGGCGGTGGCGGTGGCTACAGCGGCGGCGGCGGCGGCGGCGGCGGTGGTGGCGGTTACGGTGGCGGCGGTAGCGGCGGCGGTCGCCCGGCGGGTGGCGGCTACAACCGCGGCGGCGGCGGTCGCCCCGCGCCGGCTGCGCAGGATCCTGGTCCTCCGCCCGACGATTTCGGCGGCGGCGGTTACGGCGGCGGCGGCAACGACGACGACATCCCGTTCTGATCGCTCCCCCTGCCCGGTCGAGTCATCCGCCTGGCGGACACCTCTCTCTTCAACCTCTCGCATCCACGCGATAGGCCCTCTCCGAGGGCCGGGCAGCTCTCCACGAGCCCCTCTTCCCTGTCCTAGGGCCGCGGCCGCGGCCGCCGCGCCAGCAGGACGGTCACCCCCACCGCCGCGAGCACTCCGAGCGCCGCGGTGGTGGCGAGGGGTTGCTCCGCGGCGAGGAAGATCGTCCGCACGAGCAGCCCCGGCTCAGGCGGCGCCACGAACACGCCCTCGAACGCGGTCGCGCCGAGCAGCGCGCTGCACCGGGCGCCCGTCCCCAGCGCAGGCTCCAGGCAGGCCAGGCTGCAGAGCGCCGCGTCGTGCTCGCTCCCGGCGAAGCCGAGCACGTGCTGCCCGCGGATGACCACCGCGCGCGCGCCTGCCCTCCCGGCTCCCTCGAACGCCTGCTCGAACCGCTGCGACTGCGCGTGGATCGGCCCTGCTTCCCACCGCTCGATCGCCACCCCGAGGCCCCCCCGCACGAGCCCCGACGCCCGATCGAGCACGAGCTCCTCCAGGCCGGTCACCCATTGCCGCGACGGGGCCGTCACGCACACCGCGCGCAGCGAGAGCCCGTCCGCCTCGACGCCCCGCAGGAGCGTCACCTTCGCGCCCGCGATCGCGGAGACGTCGATCGCCGGAAGCGCCTCCTCCGGCGCGCCGCTCGCCCCGTCCGGCAACGCAAGGCGCAACCCGAGGCCCGGCGCCACGCCGTGGAGCTCAGACGCGCTCGAGCTCATCCATCAGCGCGATCACCTCGGTCCGGATCTCGACGAGGGCCGTGCGCATCCGCTGCACCTCCTCGTGGCTCGCGCCCGCGTCCGGCGCCGGCGGCTCGATGCCGCCCTCGCGCAGCTTGCGCCGCGCGCCCGCGATCGTGAAGCGGTGCGAGTAGAGCAGCTCCTTGACCTTGAGGAGCGTCTCGACGTCGCGCCGGCTGTAGACCCGCTGCCCCTTCGCCGACTTCTGCGGGCGGACGGAGCGGAACTCGGTCTCCCAGTACCGGAGCACGTGCGGCTCGACCCCCACGATGCCGGCCACCTCGCCGATCCGGTAGTACAGCTTCGCTGGAAGCTGCGCGCGCACCGCCAAGCGGTCTACTCCTCGGCCGCCGAGGCCGTCTCACGCGGGTTGAGGACCTGCTTCAAGATCTGGCTCGCCTTGAAGTTCAGGACCCGGCGCTCCGTGATCAGGATGGGGTCGCCGGTCTGGGGGTTGCGGCCCTGCCGCTGGCGCTTGTCGCGCAGCACGAAGTTGCCGAATCCAGAGATCTTGATCTTCTCCCCGCGACCCAGGGTTTCCTTCATGGTTTCGAACACGAGGTCCACCAGATCGGCAGATTCCTTCTTCGAGAACCCCCCAAGGCGGGAGTAGACCGCCTGAACGATTTCGGCTTTCGTCATGACACCCCCATCGCCCTTGCAGAAGGGGGGACGCGCCGCAACCCCTGAAGACCGTTCAGGAAGCCGCGTGCGGTCCCCCGACCGGCCTGGAGGGCAGAATGCCAGCGTGCGTCGGTAAGGTCTAGGGGGTTACGCAGGCTTCGCCCGACGTGCACCAGGCACGCTTCGTGGAGCCCCCCCGAGCAACGCATCGCACGGAGCGAACCTGCGACCCCACGAGCAGCGCCCCACACCTCGCACCCTCGATCCGGCGGCCAGGAATCCGACAGGCTCACCGGCGCGACCACGGGCGCAGGATGGGCGCGACGGCGACGATCCGCTCAGACGGCAAGATCGCCGAGGTGGCGTTCCTTCGTCGACTGCCGGGACCAGGCGCCGACGACGGCCGCCTCGCTCGGCCGCGCGTCGCTCCAGCCGACGACCGGCGCGCTCGAGGTCACATCGCGGCGGCGGACGATCTGCTCCTGGACGACCAGGAACGCCACGTAGAGGTAGCCGACGGCGAAGAGCACCGCGAACGGCGTGGCGAAGTAGTGCCCCGTCTCCACGGACGCGACGACCGCGCCGCACGACAGCACCGCGAGCATCGCCTCGGTGATCGGCAGGTCCGTGCGGACCTTGTACCGGCCCTTGTTGTCGCCCTGCTTCGGCGTCCGGACGAACTCGCCGGACATGCTGCGGAGCCCCTCGATCACGGCCTTCGACAGGTACGGCGCGAGCCCCGTCCCGAGCGCGATGAGCATCGGCAGGCGCCTGACAGCGCCCCAGCGCGAGCGGCCCTGCGCCGTCTCGGCCAGCATGTAGAACGCCGCGAGCGACCCGGTCGTCGCCGTGCAGAGCGGCAGATCGATCGCGATCATCGTCAGCGTGTCGGCCGCGGGGAACAGGACGAGCGCCGGCAGCAGGAGGACGCTCAGCAGCACGAGCAGCGGGTAGGCGAAGTGCGGCGTGAGGTGGAAGAACGCCTCGATCCGCTGCCCGAGCGAGAGCTTGGCGCTCAGCACGGTCGCCATCAGCTTGCGCGCCGTCTGCACCGTGCCCTTGGCCCAGCGGTACTGCTGCGCGCGCAGCGCCGAGATGTCCTCGGGGAGCTCCGCCGGCGAGACGACATCCTCGCGGTAGATGAAGCGGTAGCCCGCGAGCTGCGCCCTGTACGACAGGTCGAGGTCCTCGGTCAGCGTGTCGTGCTGCCAGCCGCCCGCCTCGCGGATGGCGTCCTTGCGCCACATCCCCCCGGTGCCGGAGAAGTTGAACAGGAGGCCCGCGCCGAAGCGCGCGCGGTTCTCGACGAGGTGGTGGCCGTCGAGCATGAGCGCCTGCACCTGCGTGAGGATCGAGACGTCGCGGTTCAGGTGGCCCCACCGCGTCTGCACCATGCCGACCGTCGGGTCCTCGAAGTGGCCGACGATGGACCGCACGAAGTCCGGCTGCGGGATGAAGTCGGCGTCGAAGATCGCGACCAGCTCGCCCTTCGCGATCTTGAGCCCCGCGTCGAGCGCGCCCGCCTTGTAGCCGACGCGGTCCACGCGGTGCAGGTACACGGCGTCGAGGCCCTGCGCGCGCAGCCGCTCGACGTGCGCGCGGACGAGGCCCTGCGTCTCGTCCGTCGAGTCGTCGAGCACCTGGATCTCCAGCTTGTCGCGCGGGTAGTCCATCTTCGCGACGGCATCGAGCAGCCGCGCCGCGACCGTCGACTCGTTGAAGAGCGGGAGCTGGATCGTCACCGGCGGGAGATCGCGATCGGTCAGGGCGGCGACCTCCTGCGCGCGGGTGATCTTCGCGCGGTTCGTGCGACAGAGGACCACGAGGTGCAGCCGGTGCAGGCCGTAGCCGCTGAGGCCGAGCAGCACGCCGAAGTAGAGGACACAGAGCAGCAGGGAGAGCATCGCGAGCACCTACCGCCGGCGGGTTGCCGTGCAGCCGCGGGAACGGCGAGAGCGCCGTTCTCCACCCCTGCAAGGCGCCGGCAGACAACGAACGCGTACCATCCGCCGGATCCGAAGTTGTCAGGCACTTGTAATTCGTTGCAACTCTCTGTCGCGAGGTCCGCAAAGTTGACTTCGGCCCCAGTCTCCGCCGTCGGAAAATGACAATCACCGACAATCCCGCTTCGCCCGGACGCGCGGCGCTGCCCGCAGGTCCGCCGCACGAACGCACGTGCGCGAGCGGCGCGCCGACTCAGGGAGTCCCGGATACTGGAGCTCCAAGTAAGGTGTTTTTGGTAAGGCTCCTCCGAAACCACGTTCAATGAGTAGGGCGCTCACCCGCTGGGCAGATTCACAGTACTGCGCGATTTCGGGGGCCGAGCGGAGGCCAGGGGCCGGGCGCCGGGCGCCGGGCGCCGCGTGCCGCGTCGGCAGAGGCCCGGGGTCATCTGCGCCTGGCACCAGCGGGGGCTCGGGGCTATCGGTTCCCCGATGGATCGCGCGCTACTTAATGAACTGAAGGCTCGTCAGATCGCGTTCCTCGAGGCGCGGCTCGTCTCGGAGGCGGCTGCGCGCGACTTCCGGGAGCGGCTGCCTGCCGGCTTCGCGGCGCTGCTCGCGACGCCGCTCGGCGAGCTCGTGGACGCGGGGGCGATCGGGCGCGCGCTCGAGGCGCTGGCGGCCGAAGAGCCGCTCCGGCGGGCGGTCCGGCCCGCGGCCGCCGCGGCGCTCGCGGCGCTCGTCGAGGCGGCGCGCGCCGAGCGGCGGAGCGCGAAGGAGCTCCTGCCGGAGGGCGCCCGCGACAAGCTCGACCGCATCCTCGAGCAGCCGAAGATCGTGCCGGAGCGGCTCGTGCGCGAGGTGCTGGAGAGCGCGGCGCTCGACGCGGTGATGCGCGACGTCCTCTACGACACGCTGATGGAGTTCACCGAGAAGGTGAACCCGTTCTTCGCCGAGTGGGGCCTGCCCGCGCTCCTCAAGCGGGTCGCCCCCTTCGGCCTCGGCGGGGTCGGCAAGACGATGGGCGCGATGCGGGGCGAGTTCGAGCGGCGGCTCGAGCCGGAGATCCGCCGGTTCTTGCAGGGCTTCTCGCGCACGGCGATGCGCCAGGTGCACGACATCCTCGTCGCCAAGGGCGACACGCCCGAGTTCGTCGGCCTGCGCAAGCAGGTCGCCACGTGGGTGCTGGAGCAGGAGATCTGCGCGCTCGTCGGTCAGCTCGACGCGAAGAGCTCGGCGATCGCCGAGGAGCTCGGCGCCGACATCGCCGCGCAGCTGCTCCGGGACCGGCCCGTCCGGGCGCGGACCAGCGAGGCGATCGCGGCGTTCGTCGCGGCGCACGCGCGCGAGCCGCTCGGCGAGGCGCTGGGGCGGCTCGGGATCGCGCCCGAGCTCGACGTCGGCGCGCTCGCGGACGCGCTCTGGCCCGTCGTGAGGAGCATGTGCGCGACCGGACCGGTGCGCGCCTGGCTCGCGGCCGTGGTGGAGGAGTTCTTCGACGGGTTGCCGGACGGGCTCGAGCCGTCCGCCTGAGGCGAGCCGATGCGGCAGGCGCCTGCCCCGGGTGGGACCCGGCCCGCGGTGAGCGCGGGCCCCGCTCCGAGGCCAGCCGCGGTCAGCCCATGGCCGAGGCGTCGGCCACCGCAGACTCGATGTACGCGAGGCCGCGCGACGGGCACGCGGGCACCGTGGGCGCAAACGCCTCCATGTCCAGGATGAGCTCGGGGCCGACCGCGGGCGTGAGCACCACGACGGGCACGCGCGGCGACATGCGGCGGAGCTCCTCCATCTCGCGGTGGAGCTCCGCCTCCTCCCGGGGCACGAGCACCATCACATGAGGACGCCAGCGGGCAAGCACGTCACGCGCATGGCCGAGCCCGCAGCACGTCTCCACCGTGTAGTCCCGGGATGAGAGGAAGTGGACGAGCGGCTGGGAGTTGCTGGCGTCGTCGTCGATCACCAGGACGCGGGTCGTGCTCTCAATCTCCATGGGTATCCCCCGTCAGCAGCCGGCTCTGGCCGCCGCTGTGAAAACCAGGTCTTCATGGCCTGGCTCACAGTGACCATACTCCATATTCGGCAAAGAGCGATATCAATCGCACCTCAGCGCATCACGCGATGCGTTGATACGCGCTTGAAACACCAGCGCTCTCTGCCTGTTTCTTTTCCGATCCGCTTCTGATCCGCTGTGTTCCGCCGTGTTCCGCCGTGTTCCGCGAGGGCCCGTCTGCGGCCCGCTCGGGGAATCGCGAAGCGCCGACGCGCACCGGCGCGGGAGCGGGATCAGCCGCCGAGGTAGGCCGCGCGGATCTCTTCGTTCGCCGCGAGGTCCTTCGACTCGCCGCTCATGGCGATCTGCCCAGTACGGAGCACGTAGGCCCGCGTCGAGTACTTGAGCGCCAGTCGGGTATTCTGCTCGACGAGGAGTACGGTTGTTCCTGACGCCGCGATCTTGGCGATCGACTCGAAGATGTCCGCGACGAGCCGCGGCGCGATGCCGAGCGAGGGCTCGTCGAGGAGGAGCATGGCGGGGCGCGCCATCATGGCGCGGCCGATCGCGAGCATCTGCTGCTCGCCGCCGGAGAGCGTGCCGCCGTGCTGGTGCATGCGCTCGCCCAGCCGGGGGAAGAGCTTCACCACGTCGTCGACGGTCTCCGCCATGGTGGGGCCGTGCTTGTGGCACCACGCGCCGAGCTCGAGGTTCTCGCGGACGCTGAGGTTCGAGAAGATCGCGCGCCCCTCCGGGACGAGCGAGATGCCGGCCGCGACGAGCTCCTCCGTCGAGACGGACGCGAGGTCCTTGCCGTCGTAGCGGATGCGGCCGGAGGCGATCGGGAGCAGGCGGACGATCGTCTTCAGCGTGGTCGTCTTGCCGGCGCCGTTCGCGCCGATCATCGCCACGATCTCGCCGCGCCGCACCTCGAGGCTGACGCCCTTGAGCGCCTTGATGCCGCCGTAGCTGACCGCGAGATCGTCGACGACGAGCAGGGGGTCGCCGGGGGCCACCGAGGGGGGCTGCCGCGTCGGATGCGATGTCTTCATGCGGGCTCCTCCGCCGCCGCGCCGGCCGCCTCGTCGTCGATCTCCTCGCCGAGGTACGCGGCGAGGACCTTCGGGTCCCTGCGCACGACCTCCGGGGTGCCGTGCGAGATGGTCTCGCCGTGATCGAGGACGTGGATCTCCTCGCACACCCCCATCACGACCTGCATGTTGTGCTCGACCAGCACGACCGTGATGTCGAAGGTGTCGCGCAGCCAGCGGATCTGCTGCTTGAGCCCCTCGGCCTCGCCGTAGTTCATGCCCGCCGCCGGCTCGTCGAGCAGGAGCAGCCTCGGCTTGAGCATCATCGCCCGGGCGATCTCGAGGCGGCGCTGATTGCCGTACGAGAGCGACGTCGAGATCTCGTCGGCCATGTCCTCCAGCTTGAACACCGAGAGCAGCGAGAGGGCGCGCTCGGTCATCTCCTGCTCGTCCTTGTAGAAGAACGGCGAGCGCAGCAGGGCGGCGGCGAGCGTGGATCTCCGCAGGTTCTCGCAGGCGACGAGCACGTTCTCGAGCACCGTGAGCTGGCCGAAGAGGCGGATGTTCTGGAACGTGCGGGCGATGCCGAGGCGCGCGATCTGGCTCGGCCGGAGCGGCGCGAGGTCGGTCCCGCCGAAGCGGATCGCGCCCTCGTCGTGCTTGTAGACGCCGGTGATCAGGTTGAACACCGTCGTCTTGCCCGCGCCGTTCGGGCCGATGAGCCCGAAGATCGAGCGCTCGGGCACGGAGAAGGAGACGTCGCCGACCGCCCGCAGGCCGCCGAACCGCTTGGTCACGTGCTTCAGATCGAGGTTCACTCGAGCTCCCTCCCGGCCGCCTTGCCCTCGCGGCCGACGGTGATGCCGGGCGGCGGCTCATCGGGCGGCGCGCCTGGGCTCGGCAGCGCGCCCTCGTGCCCGGCGCCCGCCTCCACGCCGGTCGTGGCGGGGACGGGCTCGGCCGGGCCCACCGGGAAGCGCTTCCTGCGCGACCAGCGCCGGCCGAAGAGCTCGCGCTCGCCGAACAGCCCCTCGGGGCGGAGGACCATCAGGCCGATGAGGATGGCCGCGTAGATCACCATCCTGAGGGCGTTCAGATCGAGCGCGGGGTAGGCCGCCTTCAGCGCGAGGACGCTGTCGAGGCCCTGCAGCTGCTCGATGAGCTTCACCGTGAAGGTCACGAACACGCCGCCGAGGATCGCCCCGGAGACGCTGCCCGAGCCGCCGAGGATCACCATCGTGATGGCGTCGAACGAGTAGTTGAACGTGAACTGGTCCGGCTGGACGGTGGGGTTGCCGTCGCGCATCGAGGAGAGCAGGGCGCCGGCGATGCCGCCGCCGGCGGCGGAGATGACGAACGACGTGACCTTGTAGCGCGTCGGATCGACGCCCACCGCGGCGGAGGCGATCTCGTCCTCGCGGAGGGCGCGCAGCGCGCGGCCCCAGCCGGAGAACTTCAGCCGCCAGGCGAGGATCGTCGCGAGCACGACGGCGCCGAAGATCCAGAACGGGCCGGCGTACTGCGGCACGCCGGTGTCGTCGGGGCCGGCGTAGCCGATCGGGCCGCCGAGCGCCCCGAGGAGCTTGCCGATCGCCCCCTGGTCGGGGCCGCCGGTCGTCGCCGTCGCGATCGTCAGGCGGAAGATCTCGGCGAACCCGAGGGTCACGATGGCGAGGTAGTCGCCGCGCAGCCGGAGGCTCGGCAGGCCGACCACGAGGCCGAAGAGCGCCGCGACGAGCCCGGACGCGAGCAGCGCCGCGGGCATCACGACGAACGAGTTGCCGAAGAGCGGGTCGCCGCCGCCGAGGTGCTGGTGCAGGTTGCCGGCCACGACCGCCCCGGTGTACGCGCCGATCCCGACGAAGCCTGCGTGGCCGATCGAGAACTGGCCGGCCATGCCGTTGATGACGTTGAGCGAGAGCGCCGCGATGACGTTGACCATCGCGAACAGGGCGAGCTGACGCCAGGCAGCGTCCGGCAAGAGGGTCTCGAAGCCGAACTCGAGGGCGACGACGACGCCGAGGAGCAGGAGCGCAGTGAGGATGCGCTGCAACGGTCGAGGCATGGCCGGCCAGAGTTGGAATGGCCGAGCCGCACCGTCAAGCAGTAGCGTCAGTGGCGTTACTTGATGACCCGCAAATAGGGGGGCAGTTCCCGCTTCGGCTTGCCCGCCCCTTGGCGAGGCTTGGGCTCGGGCTCACCGGAGCCACCCGATTCGTCGTCTTCGCGCTCCTCGGTGGATCGCACCGGCGCGAGGGCCGGCGCCGGCACCGGCGCGAGCGCCCTCACGGGCGCGCCGGCGTCCCGCGCCGGGGCCTCGCCCGCGCCGAGGCGCTCGCCGGCCTCCACGGGCTCGAGCTGCGGGCGCGCCCTGTCGCGCGCCCGCGCGTCGTCCGCCGCCTCGTCGCTCCGCTCGTCGTCGCCGCTGGGGGGCGCGACGGCGGCGAGCCGGGGGCGCGGCCGCTTGGCGGGCTTCTGCGGCGGGGCGACGGCGGGGCGCTGCTGCTTCTGCGCGGCGAGATCGGCCGGGATGTCCTCGGGCCACACCATGCCGCGCTGGTCCTCGCTCACGAGCGCCCATATCGCGTGCCAAGGCAAGCGGCACCAGAACGGCGCGCGGTTGAACGACAGGGTGCAGCTGATCCCGTCGTCGTCCACCTTGAGGTCGGGGATGGCGATCGCCATGTTCATGCCGACCTGGAGGATCAGCTGCGGCTGCCCCGTGAACCACTTGGGGACGGAGACACCGGGCCGGCGCGGATCGAGGTGGATGAACACGCTCGGCTCTCGCTCGAGGAGGGCCAGCGCGACGTCCTTTTTCGGCGGGAGCGGTCTCTGCACGTCGGACATCGTACTGCTCTGCCCAATACCCCGGACCGCGCGGCTCCGCCAGCGCTTCGGGGAGGCCACGCGCCGAGCAGCGTGCCGGGTGAGCAGGCCGCCGCACCCCAGCCACCAGGCGACTCCAGCAGATCTGTAGAAAGCGCGCTGTGACCGTGAGCGCGGCGCGCGGTGCGGCCGGCGCCGGCGCCGCTCGAGCCTCCCGGCGGCCGCGCGCCGCCGGGGGCGTCGCCGGGGTCGGGCGCGACAGGCCCGCGCGCGACCCCGGCGACGCTCACGCTGCGCGCCCCCGGCCCAGCTGGACGGGGACCTCGGAGAGGGTGACCCGGTGCTTGCCGCCGCTCGTGAGGGGGATGTCGTCGACGATCTGGACGCAGACCTCCGCGCGCTCGCCCAGGTGCTGCCGGACGAGGCGCTCGATGAGCCGCGCGGTCTCGGGCTGGAAGCCCTTGCCCGGCACGAGCTTGACCGTGAGCGCGCGCCGCCGGTCCTGGTGGACCTGGTAGCGGGCGATCGTCGGCTGGTCCTTGATGAGGTGCGGGAAGAACTCCCCGGCGAGCAGCTCGCCGTCGGGGCCGACGAGCAGGTCGAGGACGCGGCCCTCGACGGAGGCGAGCATCGGCAGCCCGCGGCCGCACGCGCACGGCGCGCCGGCGGCGATCGCGACGTCCTGGTTCTTGTAGCGGATGAGCGGCATCGAGCGGCAGACGAGGTCGGTCACGACGACCTCGCCGGGCTCGCCGGGGAGGGCGTGGCGCCCGTCGTGGAGCAGCTCGACGAACACGTTCTCCATGTTGATGTGCTTGCCGGCGTGCCGCCCGCACTCGGCGGCGATCAGCATGAGCTCCCGGCAGCCGTACCGATCGAACACCGGCGCGCCGAACGCGCGCTCGATGGCCTCGCGCTGGTGCGCGAACAGCCGCTCGGCGCTGGTGACGATGCCGCGCGGCGCGGGGAGCGCGCGGCCGTCCGAGAGCGCGTAGCGCGCCGCGTGGTACAGCGCGCTCGCGTACCCGACGATGAGCTGCGGCCGGTACCGCGCGATCTCGTCGAGCAACGCGGCGAGGCGCCGGTCGGACAGGTCGAAGGCGGAGATCATCTTCTTGCGGAGGATGGCCTCGTGAAGGGAGCGCTTGGCCTTCTTCGCGAGCGTCTCGCTGACCAGCACGGTGCTCCACAGGTGGAGCTCCCGGTCGCCGAGCCGGGCGCCCGCCCACCCGTCGGACCGCATGGCGGCCGCGATGCGGCGCTCGTAGGTGCGGTGATCGAAGCGGAACTGCACCGGCTCCCCCGTCGACCCGCCCGTGCCGCTCGCATAGAGCCGGCCGACGAAGCCCTCGGCGAGGAGGTCCTGCCCGTGGGCGCGGAGGTCGGCCCTCGTGAGGACGGGGAACCGCAGGAGGTCCTCCGGCGCCTTCACCGAGGCGGCGCGCACGCCGTGCTCGGCGAAGCGCGCCCGGTAAAACGGGACGTGCTGCTCGGCGAACTGGAGCGCGGCGAGCATCCGCCGGAAGCTGAGATCGCGAATCTCATTCTCCGATCGCCACTGGGAGCGCTCTATCCGCTCCAGGTCTTTCAGGGTCTCCCTGCCCATCAAACGGGTCTCGTAGAACGGAAACAGGATGTTTCGAAACAGCCCACCGTACATGGGCGAAGCGTTCTTTCGAATCATCGACCGTCAAGCGCGCGCGGGCGGCTCTCCCGCCAAATCCCTGTGTTCGTGGCGCGGAGTCCGACCGGAGCGGCGCGCGCGGGCAAACTCCTGAGGCATCCCCTTGGATTCGTCGGAGATTCACAGGGAGGCGAGGAGACGGGGAGGAGATCTTCAAATACGCCCTGTCTCCTCGCCTCCCTGTTCAAACTCTGTCCCAGCAGAGCTGGTGAGCGCTCGGCGCGATCGCTGCACGGACGTACGCTGTCACGGCTGCACGCCGCGCCGGAGGGGCCCGTCAGCCTGCGCTCGTGGCCGCGGACGAGCTCGACCCGAGGATCGCGACGGTGGCGCCGAGGAGGATGATCGCGGCGCCCGCGATCTCGAGGGCGGTGGGGGTGGCGTGGAGCCACAGGGCGCCGATGACGATCCCGCCGAGCGTCTCGCCGGGGGACACGAGCGCGACGATGGACGGGGACATGCTGCGCGCCGCGATCTGGACCGCGGTGTGGCCGACGACGGTGGGGACGAGCGCGAGCGCGACGATGGCGACGGCGGCGTGGGCCGGCGGCGGGGCGACGCCCTCGAGCGCGCCGGGCGCGAACGGGAGCGCCACGGCGAGGAAGACGGCGGCGCTGCCGTAGACGAGGGCGGCGTAGCTCCGCGCCGGCAGCGCGTCCCGGAGCGCGCGGGCGAAGGACACATAGAGGCCGTAGAGGAGGGTGGCGCCGACGACCAGGAGGTCGCCCGAGAGCCGGTGATCGCCGGCGCCGGCCGAGCGCCCGACGACGAGCGCGCCGACGGTGGCGAGGAGCACCCCCGCCTGCTCGGAGCGCGTGGGGCGGACGCCGAAGAACGCCCACGCGCAGAGCACGACGGCGAGCGGCTCGAGCGAGACGAGCGAGAGCGCCGCGGCGAGGGACGTGCGGTCGAGCCCCCAGAGGAAGAGCGCGAAGTGGACGGCGAGCAGGAGGCCGGCGCAGAGGACGGCGGCGCCCTGGCGCGGCGAGAGGCGGGCAGCCGAGCGGGCGATCGCGCGCAGGTCGAGCAGGGAGAGCGCGAGCGCCGCGAGGGCGACCCGGCCAAAGGCGATGGCGAGCGGGTGGACCGGGCGCGCGTAACGGGCGAGCGGGCCGCTCGCGGCGAACGCGAGGCTGGCCAGGACGACGAAGAGCGCGGCGCGGCGGGCGCGACGTGCCGAGGAGCGCGGCTCGTCCGTCATGCGAGGGTGCTAGTTCAGGAGACCGGGAAAGACAACCAGCGCGGCGCGCGCGGGGTCAGCGGGGCGGGGGCGGCGGGGGCGCGATGACGACGAGATTGAGCCCGCCAGGGTACTGGTAGCTCGTGTAGGCGCCGTAGCCGAGCACCTGGATGCCGACGGGCGCCGAGGCGGTCAGCACGTGCGCGCCGCCGTTGCCTGGGCCGAGCCGGACACGCGCGACACCGAAGCCGGAGCCGTTGCCGATCGGGGTCGGGGCGACGCCGACGGCGGCGTCGTCGAGCGTGATCGTGGCGTCGAGCGGCTGGATGATGTCGACGTAGCTCTCATCGTAGTCGCTCGGCGCGAGGAAGACGTACTTGGAGCGGTACTGCTCGACCGCGGTGGGGTGGCTCTGCGACGGATCGCCCTTCTGGCGAGGCTCGGTGTCCGCGTCGACGATCTCGGCGCCCAGCATGAACGTGCTGACCGCGAACTCGTGATCTCCCACGACCTCGAAATCCCGCCTCACCACGTCGAGGTCGACGACCTGGCCAGCGTCGATGGTGGTCGGCGCGCCGTCCGGCTTGCCGGACGGATACGTCAGCGCCGTGCCATCGACGTTGCCGTAGACGCGCACGATGTGGCCGATGACGCGGCCGCCCGGCGACGTCGGGACCGTCACGAAGTACCGCTTGCCCAGCGTCTCGGCGGGGAACACGGACTCTTCGATATGGTCGCAGGCCTGGTGGCCGACCGGCGCCTGCACGCACGGGATGCCCGTCAGCACCTGGACAGGGCGGGTCGCGGTGACGAGGCTGCCGCTGAGGTCGCTCCTCGGGTGCCCGAGGACCTCGACGACATCCCCCTCGTCGAGCTGGACGGTGAAGCTGCCGCCGCCGCTCGTCCGGGGGATGCCGTCGCCCGCGACCACCGAGCCTCCCTCGGCGACGTTCACGGTGACGCTGGTGCCGTCCTGGATCGCGCTGATGACGATGTAGCCGCCGAAGTCCGCCTGCGCCCAGCCGCGCTGGCCCGTGACGCGGTAGTTGCCTGTCATCGCGGTGCTCGGCAGGAGCAGCGACGCGTCGTTGGTGAAGGAGAAGCAGCCGAAGGGCTCCCCGTCGTTGGCCGCGCACGCCTCGTTGCCAGGGCAGGACGACCAGTCCTTCCCGGAAGGGCCGCCCTCTCCCTTGTACTCGAGCGCGTTGAATTGATAGACCGTGACCGGCCTTGTCGAGACGAGGTGGTAAGCGCCGCCGTCGACACGGACGGAGCTCGTGATCGAGTCTCCTCCGGTGCAATGGGTGGCGTCGGGCCCCTTCAGCTCACGCACCCAGGGGAGGTAGATCTTGCTCAGGCTGTTGGGCTTGACCTCGGCGCGCGCCACCGGGGCGCCGGCGCGCGTCACCTCGACCTCGGCGATCTCATCGCCGGCGTTCGCGACGACGACCGCGTAGTCGAAGATCGACCAGACGATGTTCGCGGTGACCGTGGGCCAGAAGTCACAGCCGATATAGGACTTGCTCGCGGCGGCCTCCGCGCACGTCTTCGGGTCGCCGGCCAGCTCGGGGCCGACGTCGCCGCCCCCGGTGCCGGCGCCGATGTCGTCGCCGAAACCGCCGGAGCTCATCGACCCGACGGCGTCACCGCCCGAGCCGCCGCCGCTGGAGGTGGTCCCAGGCCGAGGGTCGCCCGCCGACGAGCCGCTGGCGGAGCACGCCGCCGCCGAGGCGGCGCCCACCCAGAGTCCTACGCCGAGAAACAGAGCATGCTTCGAGATCTGCATGGGCCCTCCCGTCAACGGATCTCGAGCGCAGGGGCCTGTACGACAGCCCCGCTGGCGCGAGATATCATGGTGCTTTTTTGCTGAAGGTGCTGGTCGGGTGCTCGCGCACTCCTGGACACGTTGGTGTCCATCGATCCCGGCTACGCGCTTTTGCAGCGCGGTGCAAGCCGATCGAATACATACGTCATGGGCGACACCAATGAATATCGCGCTTCTCTGAAATGGATGGTCAGCGAGCGACGCAAATCACAAACGTGTCTGTCTCAGGCGCGTCGGGAGGAGCCGTCGCAGACGTTCTCTGCCCCACTCTGCCCCAGATGATCCATCCCCGCGCGGCCAGCGGCCGCGCAGGAGAAGAGGGAATCGGCGTCAATCGAGCTCGTTCCGTTGCACCCAGCGCGCGAAGCCCGCCCCACCGGCCACCAACGTGAACGTGGTCGTCAACGTGGTCGTGAACGTTCACGACCACGTTCGGATGTGGGAGAACGCGGCGCCAGGCTTGGTTAACGCCTCGGGGGGAGAAGGGGGCTAAGGAACTGTCCTGTATACGACCCCTTCACCTTCGCGACGTGCTCCGGCGTCCCCTCGGCGATGACCCGTCCGCCGCCTGCGCCGCCCTCGGGCCCGAGATCGATCACCCAGTCCGCGCACTTGATGACATCGAGGCTGTGCTCGATCACCACCACCGTGTTCCCCGCGTCGACCAGCCGGTGGAGCACTCCGAGCAGCTTGCGGATGTCCTCGAAATGCAGGCCCGTCGTGGGCTCGTCGAGGACGTAGAGCGTTCTCCCCGTCTGGCTCTTGCCGAGCTCCCGGCTCAGCTTCACGCGCTGCGCCTCGCCGCCGCTCATCGTCGGCGCGCTCTGGCCGATCTTCATGTACCCGAGTCCGACCTCGACCAGCGTCTCGAGGACGCGGCGCAGCGCGACGTGGTGCTCGAAGAGACGCAGGCAATCCTCGATGCTGGTGTCGAGGATGTCCGCGATGCTCTTGCCCTTGAACCGCACCGCGAGCGTCTGCGCGCTGTACCGCTTGCCGGCGCACACCTCGCACGGGACATAGACGTCGGCGAGGAAGTGCATCTCCACCTTCACCATGCCGTCGCCGCTGCACGCCTCGCAGCGCCCGCCCTTCACGTTGAAGCTGAACCGCCCCGGGCCGTAGCCGCGCGCGCGCGACTCCGGCAGCTCGGCGAAGATCTCGCGGATCTGGTCGAACGCCTTCGTGTACGTCCCCGGGTTCGAGCGCGGCGTGCGGCCGATCGGCTTCTGGTCGATCGCGATGACCTTGTCGAGCGCCTCGAGCCCCTGGATCGCGCGGTGCGCGCCGACCGGCTCGGTGCTGCGGTGGAGCGCCCGGCCCAGCGCCGGCAAGAGGATGCCGTTCACCAGCGAGCTCTTGCCGGCGCCGCTCACCCCGGTCACCGCGAGCAGCACCCCGAGCGGGAAGCGGACGTCGATGCTCCTCAGGTTGTGCTCGGCCGCGCCCAGGATCTCCAGCCACCCGCGCGGCGCGCGCCGCGCCTCGGGCACCTCGATGCGCGCGCGCCCCGCCAGGTACGCCCCGGTCACGCTCTCGGGGTCACGCGCGATCTCCTCGGGCGTCCCCGCGGCCATCACCCGGCCGCCGAGGTGCCCGGCCCCGGGGCCGAAATCCACGACGTAGTCGGCGGCCCGGATCGTCTCCTCGTCGTGCTCCACCACGAGCACCGTGTTGCCCAGATCCCTGAGGCGCCGCAGCGTCTCGATGAGGCGCTGATTGTCCCGCTGGTGCAGGCCGATGCTCGGCTCGTCGAGCACGTACATCACCCCGGAGAGCTCGCTGCCGAGCTGGCTCGCCAGCCGGATGCGCTGCGCCTCGCCGCCGCTCAGCGTCGGCCCCGAGCGGTCGAGCGTCAGGTAGTCGAGCCCCACGTTCAGGAGAAAGCTGAGCCGGCTCGTGATCTCGCGCCGCACCCCCTCCGTGATCTTCTGCCGGTTGCCCGGCAGCTCGAGCCGGGCGAAATGCTCGTAGGCGTCCCTCACCGTCATCGCGGTGACGTCGGCGATCCCCTTGGCCGCGACGCGCACGGCGAGCGACTCGGGGCGCATCCGCCGGGAGCCGCAGGCGTCGCACGGGCGCTCGCTCATGAACTTGCGGTAAGCGTCCCGCGCCGACTCGGACGACGACTGCTGGAACCGGCGCATCAGGCTGGGGATCACGCCCTCGAACTTCATGCCCCAGGTGCCGTGCGTCTCGGTCCCCTCCTTCCCCCACGTCACCGCGATGCGCTTGCCGGAGAGGCCATGGAGCACCATCTCCTGCTTCTTCGCCCCGAGCTTGCGCCAGGGCACGTCGAGGTCGACGGAGCACGCCTTGGCCACGGCGTCGATGATGCGGAACGTCCAGCCCTCCCCGCGCGCCATGGCCGACGCCCAGGGGGCGATGGCGCCCTCCCGGATCGACAGCGCAGGATCCGGGATCACGAGGGCCGGATCGATCTCGAGGCGGGTGCCGAGGCCGTTGCAGGCGCCGCACATGCCGAGCGGGCTGTTGAACGAGAAGCTCTGCGGCGAGAGCTCGGGGAAGCTCTGGCCGCAGCAAGAGCGCGCGGCGCTGAACAGCAGCGGGGCGTCGGGGCGACGCCGCTTCCCGGACGCCCCCTCGTCGGCCTGAAGCTCGACGCGGAGCTCGCCGCGCCCCTCCTGGAGCGCGAGCTCGACCCCCTCCGTGATGCGCTGGCGCTCGTCCGCCCGCACGACCAGCCGGTCCACCACGAGCGCGATGGTGTGCTTGAGCTTCTTGTCGAGCTTCGGCAGCTCGTCGAGCCGGTGCTGCGCCCCGTCGATCTCGACCCGCACGAAGCCGCGGCCCCGGAGCTCCTCGAACAGGTCCTTGAACTCCCCCTTCCGGTGCGTCACGAGCGGCGCGAACAGCACGAACCTCGTCCCCTCCGGCATCCCGAGGAGCTCGTCGACGATCTGCTCCGAGCTCTGCGCCTTCACCGGCTTGCCGCAGAGGTGGCAATGCTGCTCGCCGGCGCGCGCATAGAGCACGCGCAGGTAATCGTAGACCTCCGTGATCGTGCCGACCGTGGAGCGCGGGTTGCTCGACGCGCTCTTCTGCTCGATGGCAATGGTCGGCGACAGGCCGCGCAGGTGCTCGACCTGCGGGCGCTCGAGCTGACCCAGGAACTGACGCGCGTAAGAGCTCAGCGTCTCGACGTAACGCCGCTGCCCCTCGGCGTAGAGCGTGTCGAACGCCAGGCTCGACTTGCCCGAGCCGCTCACCCCCGTGAACACCACGAGCTTCCGCTTGGGCACCTCCAGCCGATCGATGCGGAGGTTGTGCTCCCGCGATCCGAGCACCTCGATGAAATCCGGCTCGCGCGCCGCGTCGAGGAGCTTGAGCGCCGGACGGTGGTGCTCCGCAGGATCGAGCTCCGCCGCCGCCGGGCCGGCGCGCCGCGCGCCCGAGGAGCCGCCCTTCCCCGGCTTGCTCAGCGCCGCGCTCCGGGACGGGGATTCGATGGATTGCGGGTGTGTGGATCCGTTCGTTCGCGCGCCCATTGGATTCGCCACCGCCATTAACACGGTGGCGTGCTCTCCGGCACGCGGTGTTCCATGGAAAAACTGGCGGGCTGAGCGCAATGCTCTCGCGCTCACGCCGCCGGAGCGGCAGGGCGGGCGCGCGGATCAGCGCCTGGTCGGGCCGCCGGGCGAAGCGCGCCAGCGCACGACAACGCAGGTGACGTTATCGGGGCCACCGTTCTCGTTGGCACGCTTGACGAGCCGGGACGCGATCTCGGCCAGATCGGCCTGGGTCGCCAGGATACTTGCGATATCTTGCGCCGACACCACGCCGGACAGGCCGTCTGAGCAGAGCAGGAGGACATCCCCTCCCTCGATGGCGTCGATCCGCGTCTCGACGTCGACCGCCTCGTCGGTGCCGAGGGCGCGGGTGATCACGTGCTGGAGCGGGAACGAGCTGGCCTGCTCGGGGAGGAGGTGGCCGAGCCGGATGCACTCGTTGACCAGCGAGTGATCCCGCGTGAGCTGCTCGAGGCGATGATCGCGGAGGCGGTATACGCGGCTATCGCCCACGTGCGCGACGGCGATGAAGCCGTCGCGCGCCAGCACGGCCGCGATCGTGGTGCCCATGCCGCGCTTCTCCCGGTCGCGCCGCGCGGCGGAGAAGATGCGGCCGTTCGCGAGCTGGATGCCCGCGACGAGCAGGGGGAGCCCCTGATCGACGTAGCGCGCCTCCGAGCCCCGCGTCGTGGGCGGCCCCACGCCGACGGCGACAGGCCAGGTGGAGTCCGGGTCGTCGAAGAAATCACGCACCGTATCGATCGCCATGCGCGAGGCGACCTCCCCGGCGGCGCGCCCTCCCATGCCGTCGGCCAGGAGGAACAGCCCCCGGGGCTCGAGGATCGCGAAGCTGTCCTCGTTCGTGTCTCGGACCATGCCAGGATGGCTGATCCCGGCGGCTTCAAAAACGAGGTGACGCTGCACGGCGCTGCCCTCCAGCGTGCTCGCAGGCACGCTCTGCCGGACTGCCGGACGACGGGCGCGCGTCTTCCGTCATCGCGTCATCCACACCCTTCCGGCGCCTTCCTCGGACCGATCGCGCGACACGGGGTGCTTCGTCTGCTCATCTTGCCGCCCGCTCCGACTGCTCCCAGCGAGCCTACGCGCCAAGGATCGGTCGCGTCCACCAGATCAGGCCTCGGGGCGCGCCCGCCGGCGGCCGTCCGCGCAGAGCTCGGCACGGTGCGCGATTGCGCCTCACGTTGCGCGCCCGTCGCCGTTCCGTTTCCAACGTCTCGATTTGCCGCGGCTTCGGGGCGACCTCCCGTCGGGACAGCGAGCCGACCGGGCCGCCGGGCCGAGCCGGGGACGCCGGCGCGCGGCGGGCTCGTCACGGGACCGCGAACCGGTCGGCGCCGCCGCCGGAGCACGCGCTCAGCGCGAAGCCGAACCGCCCGTCGTCGGTGCCCTCCTGCATGATGCGCTCGAGGTTGCGGCACTCGTGGCGGAAGACGCCCCGGAGCGCGTAGCGATCCTTGCTGTTCACGACGACCACGACGCCCGTGAGCGTGACCTCGAGGCGGTAGGTGACGGGATCGCCTTCGATGGTGTACCGCGTGGTCGTGAACTCGGACGGGTCGTGGTTCCTGTACGCCTGCCAGATGCACTCGCGCGCCGCGCCGTTGTAGCCGTCGCCGCGCTTGACCACCTCGGTGCCGCACTGCTTGAGCGGCGGCGTGAGCGGCCCGCTCTGCACCTTGTCGGGCGAGGACGAGCAAGAGCTGGCGAGCAGGAAGAGCGCGAGGGAAGCGAGCGATCGGCCTGGCGAGCAAAGCATGGGGACTACTTACCTAACGCGATCCGCGAAAAAGGGATTCTTTTTTTCGGACGGACCGAGCCGGCCGTCGGCGAGGGGCGGCGTCGCTCGTGTTCCGAGGGGCGGCTTTTTTCCGCGCTGGCTTCTCGGGCTGCGGCTCGAGCGCGGCGGCCAGGGCGCCGAGGTCCTGGAGGCCGGCCACGAGCGCGCGCAGGTAGTGCTCCGAGAGCCGCTCGGCGGCGCAGAGCGCCCGGGAGGCGAGCACCTGGGCGTTGTAGGGGCCGGCGTCCTCCGGCACGTTGTCGGCCGCGCGCGCGACGGCGAGCGTGGCGCGCGCGCTCACCAGCGACTCGTGGAACAGCGCGGTGGACAGCGCGCTGCTGAGGGCCTGGGCCTGCCGCTTCACCCGGCGCTCGACGACGTCGCCGTCGCACGGGAGCTCGGCGAGATCGCGCGCGAGCGGCCTGGGGAGGCGCACGTCGCGCGCGGCCACCTCGCCACGAAGGCGCGCGAGCGAGGGGACGGCGGTCGTCTTCCGCTCGGCGGCGAGCGCGCGCAGGCGGCGGCGCGCTGTCCTCACGACGGCGGGGAAATCGCCGAGCGCGAGGGCCGCGGCCAGGGCGCCGTCGTGAGGGAGGCCGGCGTCGGCGAGGGCGCGGAGGTGGGCCTCGGCGTCGACGCGGGCGCGGTGGAAGGCGGCGTCGAGCGCCGCGAGCCGCGCGGAGGCGCGGGCGGCGAGGCGCGCGCGGGCGCCGCCGTCGAGGGCGCGAGCGCGCTCGAGGAGCGCCTCGACGAGGCGGTAGCCCGCGGGGTCGAAGCGGTGGGCGCCGGCCGCCCGCAGGGCGGCGAGGCGCGCGTCGGCCGGGGGCGACCCGGGTTGGGGGGACGCGGACAACCCGGGTTGGGGGGACGGGGGCGACCCAGGTTGGGGGGACGCAGCCAACCCGGGTTGGGGAGGCATTATCGGAGAAAAATCCGACGTGGATGTCATCAGGGCGCGCCCCGACGCGGGATCGGCGAGATCTCCACCCGGCGGTTCTTCGCCCGGTTCTCGCTCGTGTCGTTGGGCGCCACCGGGTGCCGCTCTCCGAAGCCCGCCGCGAACAGCGACGTGTCGGGGACCCCCGCTGCGGCGAGCGCCCGCGTCACCGTGAGCGCTCGCTGCGCCGAGAGCTCCCAGTTGTCGGCATAACCGCGGGACGAGCTCGTGAGCGGGCGGTCGTCCGTGAAACCGCTCACCATGATGAGCTCGTCATGATGCTCGAGGTACGCCTTGAGCGGGTCGGCCAGCGCGCGGAGCAACGCGATGCCCGCCGGCTGCAGCTCGGCCGAGTTGAGCTCGAACAGGATGCTGCCGCGGATCCCGATGCGCCCCTCCGTCAGGGTGATCCTTCCCTCGGCCAGCGGTCCGGCCAGGGCGCGCTCGAGCGCCTCCAGACGCGCGCGCTCCGTCGCGCGGGTGGCGCGCTCGGCGGCGAGATCGCGGGCCAGATCGACCTGAAACGAGATCGCCCAGACGAAAAAGAGCACGAAGAGGCCGAAGAGACAGGCCATGAGGTCGCCGAAGACCGGCCAGACCGCCGCCTGCTCGGGGACATCGTCTTCGGCCGGCGTCAGGGACATCGCCTCGCTCTCGCGGCTGACGTCAGCAAACGCGGTGAGATCTCGCCACGATCCGCCGAGCGCACGGTCTCGAGGGGCGAGAGACCAGGGCCCGACACACGCGAGGCGCGGCGCATCAGCTCGTCTTGCTCCTCAGCGCCCGCAGCTCGGAGAAGAGCTCGCGCTGGAACTGCAGCGAGTGATCGAAGACCTCACGGGTCTGGTCGAGGTAAGCGCCGAGGAGGTCCGTCGCCTCGCCGTGCTCCCGGCGCTCGATCGCGTCCTCGATCGCCCCCAGGCTGTTCAGCCAGCGATCGCTCGCGTCGCGGTAACGGTCAACCGCAACAGTGAACATTTCCGCCACAGACGTCATCTCGGCGCCGCCGGCCCGCACGAGCTCCGAGGCCTCCCGCACGACCGCTGCGGTTGCCTCGAGGCTCTCGCCGAGGCCGCGGGCGTGGGCGCTGAGCCGCTCGGCGAGCCCGTCGGCCGCCTCCCGCCGCGCTCCGTCGAGCCGCTCCTCGAACGCCAGCAGCCGCGCCGCCTGCTCCGCCAGCTGCGCCCGCGCCGCCTCGCCAAGCGCGGCCACGCGCGCCTCGGCGCGCGCCTCGCGCTCCGCACCGCTGCGCTCCGCCGCCTCCGCAAGCGCGGCCACGCGCTCCGCCTGCTCCCGCGCGCTCCCGGCCATCCCCGCCGTCGCCTCCGACAGCTTCTCCAGCAGCGCGTCCAGCCGCGCGTCCCGCGCCGCGTCCGCCTCCGCACGTACCGACAGCCGCTCCGACGCCTCCCCGATCAGCCGCGACGCCGCCTCCGGCGCCGCCTGCGCAGCACGCGCCGCCTCCGACAGCGCGCCCGACAGCGTCTCGCCCAGCGCCGTCAGGTGCGCCGCACGCTCCGCGTCCAGCTCCGCCTGCCGCTTCGCCGCTTCCGCAGCGCGCGCCGCGTGCGCTCGCTCCAGCCGCTCGATCGCCTCCCCCACCACCGACGACAGCCGCTCCGCCTGGCCCTCCAGCCTCGACGCCGACGCCGTCTCCAGCTCGCGCCGGCGCGCGGCGGCCTCCCGGTCGAGCCGCTCGAGCCGCTTCGCAGCGCCCTCTTCCATCCGCTCCAGCCGCGACGCCACGCCCTCTTCCAGCTGCTCCAGCCGCGACGCCACGCCCCCTTCCAGCTGCGCAAGGCTCTCGCCTAGGCCGCGCGCGTGGGCGCTGAGCCGCTCGGCGAGCCCGTCGGCCGCCTCCCGCCGCGCTCCGTCGAGCCGCTCCTCGAACGCCAGCAGCCGCGCCGCCTGCTCCGCCAGCTGCACCCGCGCCGCCTCGCCCAGCGCGGCCATGCGCGCCGCCTCGCGCGCCTCGCGCTCCGCGCCGCTGCGCTCCGCCGCCTCCGCAAGCGCGGCCACGCGCTCCGCCTGCTCCCGCGCGCTCCCGGCCATCCCCGCCGTCGCCTCCGACAGCTTCTCCAGCAGCGCGTCCAGCCGCGCGTCCCGCGCCGCGTCCGCCTCCGCACGTACCGACAGCCGCTCCGACGCCTCCCCGATCAGCCGCGACGCCGCCTCCGGCGCCGCCTGCGCCGCTCGCGCCGCCTCCGACAGCGCGCCCGACAGCGTCTCGCCCAGCGCCGTCAGGTGCGCCGCACGCTCCGCGTCCAGCTCCGCCTGCCGCTTCGCCGCTTCCGCAGCGCGCGCCGCGTGCGCTCGCTCCAGCCGCTCGATCGCCTCCCCCACCACCGACGACAGCCGCTCCGCCTGACCTTCCAGCCTCGACGCCGACGCCGTCTCCAGCTCGTGCCGGCGCGCGGCGGCCTCCCGGTCGAGCCGCTCGAGCCGCTTCGCAGCGCCCTCTTCCATCCGCTCCAGCCGCGACGCCACGCCCTCTTCCATCCGCTCCAGCCGCGACGCCACGCCCCCTTCCAGCTGCGCAAGGCTCTCGCCTAGGCCGCGCGCGTGGGCGCTGAGCCGCTCGGCGAGCCCGTCGGCCGCCTCCCGCCGCGCTCCGTCGAGCCGCTCCTCGAACGCCAGCAGCCGCGCCGCCTGCTCCGCCAGCTGCGCCCGCGCCGACTCGCCAAGCGCGGCCACGCGCGCCTCGGCGCGTGCCTCGCGCTCCGCGCCGCTGCGCTCCGCCGTCTCCGCAAGCGCGGCCACGCGCTCCGCCTGCTCCCGCGCGCTCCCGGCCATCCCCGCCGTCGCCTCCGACAGCTTCTCCAGCAGCGCGTCCAGCCGCGCGTCCCGCGCCGCGTCCGCCTCCGCACGTACCGACAGCCGCTCCGACGCCTCCCCGATCAGCCGCGACGCCGCCTCCGGCGCCGCCTGCGCCGCTCGCGCCGCCTCCGACAGCGCGCCCGACAGCGTCTCGCCCAGCGCCGTCAGGTGCGCCGCACGCTCCGCGTCCAGCTCCGCCTGCCGCTTCGCCGCTTCCGCAGCGCGCGCCGCGTGCGCTCGCTCCAGCCGCTCGATCGCCTCCCCAACCACCGACGACAGCCGCTCCGCCTGGCCCTCCAGCCTCGACGCCGACGCGACGTCCGCCTCGCGCCGCGCGCGCGCCTCCTCGTCGAGGCGCCGCTCGACGGCCTGCAGCGCGCCGCCCGCGACCGCGCCAGCGCGCTCCACCGCCTCCGCCAGGATCGGCCTGACCACGCTCGCCGCGACGTCGGCGGTCTGCCGGAGGCCCGCGGCGATGTCCCCGCGGACTTCGGCCGCGGCCGCGGCGAACGAGGCGGCGGCCTGGCGCGCGCCCTCCACCTGGACCGCAAGCAGCCGCTCCTCGAGGCGCTCCAACCGGCCCGTGGCCTCGCGGAGCGACGCCGCCGCGGCGGGGAGCGCCTCGCCCTGCCGCGCGAGCGCCTCCAGCGCCGCGAGCTGCCGCCCCGCCACCGTGAGCGCCGCGAGCGGGCCCGACGCGTAGGCCTGGAGCGCCGCCGCGGCCCGCGCCTCGGCCCGGCGCAGGAGCACGCCGGCGAGCCCGAGCATCCCCGACGCCGCGACGCCCGCCGCCGACGTGCCGAACGCGCGCGAGAGGCCCTGCATGGGCGCGGCCAGGCTCTCCCGCAGCGCGTCGACGTCGGCGCTCAGCGTCAGCGCCTCGCGGGCCCCCCGCAGCGTCTCGAACAGGCCGAGGAACGTGCCGAGCAGCCCGATCATCACGAGCAGGCCGACGAGGTACGACGCGAACGTCGTGCTCGCCGGGGGCAGCGCCGCGCCCGCGATCCGCGCCTCGAGCATCGATCGGAGCGGGGCGCCGCTCTGCTCGATCGCCGCCCGCGTCGCCGGCCGCGGCAGCGCGCCGAGCTCGCGCTCGATCCGGGCAGCCCGCCCCGCGCGCGCGAACAGCTCGAGCGTGCCGAGCGCGAGCCCCAGCGCGATGAGCTGCACGAGGCGGTACGCGAGCGGATCCGCCCCGCGGTAGACGAGCGCCGCCCGCCCCACCAGGGCGAGGCCGACCCCGCCGGTAAAGAGCACCAGGATCCGCGTCGTCCACTGCCGCGCCGTCGCGAGCCGCATCGTGAAGCCCCCCGCGAGCTACGCGGGCGCGCCCGCCGCCGCCGCCCCGTCCACCAGCGAGAGCAGCCGGCCCGCCTCGTGCGCGAGCACCGCCTGGACCACGAGCTCCATGCGCTGGAGCTCCCGCAGGAGCCACTGCTCCTGCCCGAACCAGCCCGCGACGTCCTCGAGCCCGGCGCCCTCCGGCAGCGCGCCCACGGCCGCGCGGAAGGCCCGCGCGAAGGCGCGCGAGAGCCCGGGGACGAGCTCGGCGAGCGCGCGCTCGCGCCGCTTCTGGGTCGCGGCGGAGATCGCGGCGTCGAGCCGCTCGAGCCGCGCCGCCTCCGGGCCGAGCGCCCGCAGCGAAGGCGCGAGCTCCTCGCGCAGCGCGCGCGTATCGAGGCGGATGCGGCCGAGGAGGCGGCCCATGAGCTCTCCGAACGGCTCCCAGATCTGCCCCACCGCGGACGCGAGCGGGCGCCCCCCGCGGTCGCGAGCGGCGCGCGCGGGCAGCAGCCCGGTCTGCTCCAGGGTCGCGTGCACCGCCGCCGCGTCGGGGAGCCTGTTCCGCCGGTGGAACGGCGCGGCGAACACCTGGTCGAGCGCCTCGGCGAGCTCGCCGAGGCGATCGGCGGCGAGCGCCCGGACCTCGGCGCGGGCGCCCTCGGACGCCGGCGGCGGCGCGGCGTGGCGGTCGAGGAGCGAGAGCTCGCGCGCGAGCGAGACGCTCCCGTGCAGGTCCATGAGCCCGGCCAGCACCGCCGCAGGATCGGCGAGGTCCGCGAGCGGCGCGCGCGGGCCCTCCGCGAGCGCCGAGACGGCGGCCGCGAGGGGGCGCGAGATCAAAGGCCCGCGGCGGGAAGCCCCGGCTACGGGGTGAAGCGTTCGCACAGCGGCGCGTTGTTAGCCGTCGCGGCGCGGAGCCGCAAGCCTGTCCGTCGCCCCGCCCGCGGCGCGCGTCCCGCGCCTCACTGCTTGATGGACGGCGCCTGCGCGCTCGTGGCCCACAGCGCGAACGAGATCTGGTCGGCGCCCTTCGCGACCGCCGACTTGATGAGATCCGCGCCGCCGTGCCCGGCGTTCCGCTCGATGCGGAGCAGGACGGGACCGCCCGCGCTCGCGGACTGCAGCGCGGCGGCGAACTTGCGCGCGTGCATGGGATCGACCCGATCGTCGCTGTCGGCCGAGAGCAGGAGGACCGGCGGATACCGCTTCCCCGACTGGACGCGGTGATAGGGGGAGTAGGCGTGGAGCGCCTTGAACTGCTCCGGATCGTCGGCGGAGCCATACTCGCTGATCCACGTCTTGCCGGAGCCGAACAGGTGGTATCGCACCATGTCGAGCAGGGGGACGCCGCAGAGGACGGCCCCGAACAGATCGGGCCGCTGCGTGAGCGCGGCGCCGACGAGCAGGCCGCCGTTCGAGCCGCCCAGGATGGCGAGCCGCTCGGGCCGCGTGTACCCCTCGCCGACCAGGTGCTCCGCGGCGGCGATGAAGTCGTCGAAGACGTTCTGCTTCTTGAGCAGCATCCCGTCCCGGTGCCACGCCTCCCCGTACTCGCCGCCGCCGCGCAGGTTCGCCACCGCGTACACGCCGCCCCGCTCGAGCCAGGGGTACATCGAGGAGGTGAACGCGGGGGTCTGCGACATCTGGAACCCGCCGTAGCCGTAGAGCAGCGCGCGGGAGCTCCCGTCCTTCTTCATGTCCTTGCGGCGCACGATGAACATCGAGATCTTCGTGCCGTCCTTGGAGGGGAAGAAGGCCTGCTCGACGCTGAAGGGCGACGGATCGATGGGCACCTCGATGCGCGCGTAGAGCTCGGTCCGACCCGTCTTGATCGAGGTCGCGTGGATCTCGTGAGGCGAGGTGTAGGACTCGAACGAGAAATACGCCTCGTCCTCGTCGGGCAGCCCGGAAGGGCCGCCGACGGTGCCGATGCCCGGCAGCGGGACCTCGCGGACCAGCTTGCCGTCGAGCGCGCGCACCTCGACCCGGCTCGAAGCGTCCTTGAGATAGCTCAGCGCGAGGTGCCCACCCACGATGGAGACGCTGTCCAGCGTGGCGTCCGGGCGCTCCGGGACGATCTCCTTCCATGCGGCGCGATCCGGCCTGTCCGGATCGACCTCGAAGACGCGGTAATGCGGCGCGCCCTCGTCGGTGTGGACGTAGAACCGGTCCTTGTAGACCTCGACGGTGTAGTGGGCGTCGCGCCCGACCGCGAGCGGCTTGTCCGCGGCGGGGCCGCCCGGCCTGCGGAGATCGCGAAAGTAGACGTCGGCCGAGGTCCACCCGTGAGAGACGGTGAGCACCAGGAAGCGGCCATCCTTGGAGAGGGACGCGTTAAGGAACGTCCTTGGATCGCCCGTCCTGCCGCGCACCACGCGATCCTGCTTCGGATCCTGGCCGAGCCGGTGGAAGCGCACCTCGGCGTAACCCGGCCGCTCGGCGACCGGGATGGACGGGTCCGTGGGGAGCCAGACGTAGTAGAAGCCGTCGCCGGAGGGCGTCCACGACGCAACCGCGTACTTGGCCCCTTCGATGACGTCCACCTCGGAGCGCTTGCCGGACGCGACATCCATCACATAGAGGGTCGCTTCATCCGAGTTGTTCTGCTGGATCTTGTAGGCGACGTTCTTGCCGTCCCACGACACCTCCCATCCGCCCAGCGAGACGCTCCCGTCCTCGGACCAGGTATTCGGGTCGAACAGCACGCGCTCCTCGCCGCTCTTTCCCTCCTTCCAGTAGACGACCGACTTCTCCTTCGTCGCGTGCCGCCGGCTCAGGAAGTACCGGCCCCGGCGGTGGCGCGGGGCGGAGACCGCATCGATGTAGAAGAGCTGCTTCAGCCTTGACGCGATCGCGTCCCGCTCGGGGAGCCGCGCGAGCTCGGCGCGCGTGAACGCGTCCTGAGCCTTCATCCACTCCTTCACCTCGGGCGCGCTGCCGTCCTCGAGCCAGCGGTACGGGTCGGTGATCTCGACCCCATGCACGGCGTTCGTCACCGGGGCGACGCGGGTGGGCGGGTACGCGGGGCGGCTCGGGTTTTCAGGGGCGGGCGCGGCGATGGCCGCGGTGGGGAGCAGAGAGGAGCTTGCGGTCATGGTCGGCCCCGATGGGTGTGCCTCGCCACCTCCGCAGGCGCCAGCGAGAAACGCCGAGAGGAGCAGGCAGGGAGAGTACTTCATGGTGCGACAAGCATACCGTGCCCCAGCCGACAGGGGCACGCGGGTTCGCGGGGCTCGCGCCGGGGCGCGAGCGTCGTGCGAGGCGGGTCGCCGGGGAGGGCGGTGTTCCCGTGCCGGCCAGAGGGCGGGAGGTCACATGATGGGCTGGAATATCCGATAGATGCGCTTCGAGCGCGCTTCTCGTCGTGTCCCGGCCTGGTGTTCGTGGCGGGGCTGGAGGGCCGGCTGCGGCATGACATCTCTTGATTCCCGAGAAGGCGTTTGCTCCTCTTGGCTCCTCACCTCGGACGATGCCCCCGCGCGCTATAAAAGGCGCAGCACCGAGCCACAGCGCTGCTGCCTCGGGCGCCGGCCGGGCTCTCGAGATTCCTTCCGTCCGTGAGAGGCGCCTGCCGCGTCGCCCCGGCTACACCGCGGCGAGCCCGGTGGCGCCCTGCGGCAAGCGGCCTACCGGCGGGCCCAGCGAGGTCAGCGCGCCGCTCGGCTCGATCCGGTAGCCGTGCACGACGGCCGGGCCCGCGCCCGTGAAGGGCGGCACGCTGAACCCGTCAGGGCTCAGCACGTAGAGGAAGTCGCCGCCCATGCTCACGGCGCAATCGAGGGCCAGCCCGCTCGTGAACGCCGCCTGCTCCGTCGCGCTCAGCGGCCCCACCGGCGTCAGGCCGCCGCTCCGGTCGACGCGGAGCGCGGTGACAGAGCGCGAGCCCGCCGACGTGATGAACGCGAGCGTCGAGGGGCCGGCGGTCGCGGTCGCCACCCAGCACGCCGCGGTCGTGAAGATGCGCTGCTCCGCGATGAGCCGCATTTCGCCGGTGGGAGCGACGCTGTAGCGCGTGACCGAGCTGTCGCCGGTCAGCGACAGGTTCGAGAGGATGACGTGGCCGCGCCGATCGAACGTGAAGCCGAACGGCGCCTGGCCGGCCTTCACCACGTCCTGCCGGCGGACCGGCCCGGGCATCCCGTGATCGTCGACGGTGACGGTCTCGAGGCTCCCCATCGGCTCGCCGTCCCCGCGGCTCGCGATCACCAGGACATCACCCGTCCGGTTGAACGCAATGGTGGCAAACCCGGAGCCGCTCAGCGAGCGCGAGGCGCCGGCGAGCATCGTCAGCTCTCCCGTGTGGCCGACCCGGTATCCCTGGATGCTCTTGCTGTCCGCGTTCGCGACGTAGAGCACGCCCTCATGAAGCGCCAGGGAGACCGGGCGCCCGCCGTTCGAGGAGACAAGGCCGACCCGCTGGAGCTCCCCGCCTCGGCGGACGACGAACGAGGAGATCGTGTCGCTCCCTGCGTTGACGGCAAAGAGCATGCGCCCGTCCCGGCTGAGGACCAGAGCGCTCTGGGACTCGAGGATCGGGAAGCCGAGCGGAGGGTTCGGGGCGTGGCCGTTCCCGCCCGTCGGGTAGGACGCCCCCGGGGAGAGCGTGCCGTCGCCCGCCCGGTGAAACACCTGGATGGCATTCGGGGTCGCGTTGGTCATCACGTAGACGGCGCGCCGATCGTTCTTCGCAGCGTTGGTCATGACTCGATTCCTTGCGATGAGCGTTGATGGATGCGGTGGAGTGGGCCCGTGAGCCTCAGAGGACGCCGATGCCGGCCGGGCTCCCGCCGGGGCCGAAGCGCTCCTCCGGCGCCCTGTCGCCGTCGACGGTCCTCGGGAGCCCGCCGTATTCGCCGATCTTGGTGAGCCTGCCGTCGTCCTCGATCCGCCAGGCGCCCACGCTCCCCGAGCCCGGCAGGACGTCATAAAGGAACCGGCCGTCGGGGCTGATGCCGAGATCGAGCGGCGTCGAGCCCTGCTGGCTCGCGCCGGGGGTGCCCGCGCGCTCGTCGGTGAGGCCGGCCTGCTCGTCGAGCACCGTCAGGCTGCCGTCGTCGCCGATACGGAAGCTCGAGATCGTGCCCGAGGTGTAGTTCGCGGTGAACGCGAACTCCCCGTTGTTCTCGAGCCAGCACGGGTCGAGCTGGCTCACCTTCGCGGTCCGCGTGATCGGCGTGAGCGTCCCGTCCGCGTTGATCTGGAACGATCCCGCCGCGCCGGCGAGATCATCACCGCCAACGAACATGGCCGTGAGCAGGTGCCCGGCCGCGTCGAACGAGAACCCGAAGGGGCCGTCGTTGTCGAGATCGGTCCGCGTGAACGTCTCCGCGAGCTGGCCGTCCTCGAGCACGTCGAACACGAGCACCCGGCTCGGGCCGGTCGGGGTCACGCCGTCGATCAGGCCCGCGGCGGGCCCGTCCTTGATCGTGACGACGAGCTGCCTCCCGTTCGGCGTGAAGGACGCCTGCGCCGGGTTGAACAGCGTGTCCGGCGGGCTGGCCTGGTTCGCGGAGAGCAGCCGGGTCGAACCGGGGATCGGCGTGAGCTTCCCCTGGTCGCTCAGGCGGAAGCCGGTGACGCTCCCCTCGCCGGCGCCGTTCAGCGCATAGACGAGATCGCCGTGCTGGGTCACGCTGTTCGGGAAGCCCGGGCCGGCGCCGTCGCTCGTGGGCTGGACGTCGGTGACCTCGAGGGTGTCCTTTCCGACGCGGAGCACGGAGAGCGAGTCGCTGCCGGCGTTCGTGACGAGGAGGAATGCCCGGTCCTGGCTGAGCACCATCGAATGGGACGAGCCGAGGCCGTCGCCGGCGAAGCGCGCCGAGGGCCCGGACCCCTGGCCGCCGGTGTCGACGTGATCGGCGAGCACGAGCGATCCATCGGCGAACCTGCGGTACACGGTGACCTGGTTGGCAGGTTCGCCGGCGTCCTGCGTGTTGTTATGGTTCGTCCCCACGAACACGAATCCGACGGCGCTCTGGCCGTCCGCGGGACTCTCGGGTTCACCCCCGCAGGCGCTCAGACAGGCCGACGCGAGGGATACGAGCAACAGGGCGCCAATTGAGCTTCTCATAGCTGCCTCTCCATTCTCCGATGGTTTGCGCTGACCGCAGCGCGCCATGCGAGCATTGCGGCCGTCGTGCGGCGTCCACGGGCGAGCCCGTGTCCGGATACGGCTGCATGCTTCGGCGATCGGCGCGCCGCCCCGCTCGTGTCGAGCGGCGCCCAGTCCTACGGCGAAGGCGCCGAGCGGTTTCTGGGTGAGCTCGATCTTTCAGATCGAGGCGGCCACGGGGGCGGGATATGGGAGCGGAAACGAAGGACGTCGCTGGAAGCGGCCGGACTACATGTCCTGGACGACCGCGGCCTTCTGCTGCAGCGCGCGGGCATCGCGCAGCGGCGAGTCGCCGAACATGCGCGAATACTCGCGGCTGAACTGCGAGGCGCTCGTGTAGCCGACGCGGAACGCCGAGACCTCGGCGCCCACGCCCTCTTCGACCATCAAGCGGCGCGCCTCGAGCAGGCGCAGGCGCTTCTGGTACTGGAGCGGGCTCATCGCGGTGGCCTCCTTGAACCGCTTGAAGAACGCCGCCCGGCTCATCCCTGCGGCGCGCGCGAGCGCGGCGATGTCGACGTCCTCGTCGAGCGACGCCTGCAGGTGATAGACCGCCTCGGCGATGCGGTGCGCCTGGCTGCCCGCGCGCACGATCTGGCGGATCGCCGGGCCGTCGGGGCCTTTCAGCAGGTGAAAGGTCAGCTCCTTCCTTACGAGCGGCGCGAGCACGGTCGCGTCTTCGGGCGTCTCGAGCAGCGCGCCCAGCCGGACCGCGGCGTCGAGCATGCGGTCGCTCGCCTTGCCGATGAAGATCGCGCGCCCCGGGTTCTCGAGGCCTTCCGGCCGCGCGCGGTCGAGCTGCGCCGCGACCTCGCGCAGCAGGGCCGCATCGAAGTCCATCTTCAGGCCGAGGAGCGGCTGCGCCGGCGACACGCCCATCACCCGGCTCGTCACCGGCAGGTCGATGGGGCTGACGATGTAGTGCGGCTCCCGCTCGCGAAAGACCTGCCGCTCGAGCAGGATCTCCTTCGTGCCCTGGACGACGACGCAGAACGACGCGCGCCAGTGCCGCTTCGCGCGTTGCTGAGGGCGCGAGACTTTGATGCAAGAAACTCCGGGCACCGGCGAGGCGTGCACGCCGTCGCTGGGGCACCAGCGCGCGATGAGGGTCTTCAATTCGTCGCGCCCGAAGCTCACGTTGGCAGCCTAGCCGCGCGTAGACGATCGGGCAAGAACTGGAGACGGCCGTGTATTTCGCGTGCGCCGCGGCGGTGCCATGGTGGATCGCGAACCAAGGAGAGGTTTCCCATGCGTATCTTCCTCACGGGAGCCAGCGGCTTCATCGGATCTGCCATCGTCCCCGAGCTCGCGCGCGCCGGCCACCGCGTGCTCGGCCTCGCGCGCTCGGACGCGTCCGCCGAACGGCTCGCCGCCGCCGGCGTCGAGGTCCACCGCGGCTCGCTCACCGATCTCGATGGCCTGCGCCGCGGCGCCGCCGCCTGCGACGGGGTGATCCATTGCGCGTTCTCCCACGACGACTTCACCGACTACGCCGGTAACTGCGAGAAGGACCGCGGCGCGATCGAGGCACTCGGCGGCGCGCTCGCCGGCTCCGGGCGCCCGCTCGTCATCGCCTCCGGCATCGCGCGCTTCGCGCCGGGGCGGGTCGCCACCGAGGACGAGGCGCCCGACGCGTCGGCCGGCGGCCTGCGGGCCGCCTCCGAGCAGCTCGCCCTCTCGTTCGCGAGCCGCGGCGTGCGCGCGTCCTCGCTGCGGCTGCCGCCGTCGGTCCACGACGATGGCGATCACGGGTTCGTCCCGATGCTGATCGAGATCGCGCGCAAGACCGGGCGCTCCGGGTACGTCGGTGGCGGCGAGAACCGGTGGCCCGCTGTGCATCGGCTCGACGCCGCGCGGCTGTTCGTCCTCGCGCTCGAGAAGGCGCCGGCCGGCGCGCGACTCCACGCGATCGGCGACGAGGGGATCCCGACCCGCGACATCGCCGGCGTGATCGGCTGCAAGCTCGGCTTGCCGGTCGAGTCGGTCCCCGAGGAGCACTTCGGCTGGCTCGGCGGGTTCTTCGCGCTCGACACCCCCGCGTCGAGCGCGCTCACCCAGGCGCGGTTCGGCTGGAAGCCCGAGAAGGCGGGGCTGCTCGCCGACCTCGAGCACGGCACCTACTTCGCACGCGCATTGGCCTGATGCGTCGTTACATGCTGCGGCGCCTCCCCGAGCTTCTCCGCGCGTCGCCGGCACCGCGGAGCTGCGTGTCGTCCACGAGCGCTATCTCCAGACCGGAGCGCTCGTCGTGAACCGATCGGGCGGCGCTGAGGACACCTCGCAGGGAGACGACCGATGGTCCATCGGAAGTGCTCCTGAGGATCCTCCGTGCGCATGCATTGAGAGCCGCGCCTGCAGGAGCCGATCACACGCGGCGATGCCCTCCCTCGCCCGGAGCTCGTCGAGCTGCGCAGGCAGGCCCTCGGGCACCTCCAGCACTTCCAGCAGCAAGAAGGCCATGGTGGCGTGCTCGTCGCTCGTGAAGCGCCGCCCTAGCTCCCTCCTCTGCCAGGGCAGCTTCACGCTCCCCCGGCGCCCGGCGGGGTCGCCCGTCGTCGCGACCGCCAGCGCCGAGAAGGGCAATGCCTCGTGAATGTCGAGGGGCATGCTTCCGACCCTGTCGACCAGGTCGAGTGGCATCAACAGCTCCATGGCCGACCCGAGCTCGGCCACCTCCAGGAAGGCCAGGCAGCCGGAGGGGCGTACGACGCGGGTGCCGAACCGGAGGGCCTCCAGGAGGAACCCCAGCCCCTGCACGCCGTCAGTGACGTGGTGGAGGGCGAGGCTCACGACATAGGCGTCATACTGGTCCGTGAGGCCGTCGGCGTGCTCGGCGGTGAAGCCATTCAGCAGCGGGAGCAGCAGATCCCGGTACCTGACGGCCTCGATCCTGCACGCCTCCCCGCCGGACGGCGTGGAGCGCCGCGCCGCGTGGTCGAGGAGAGAGCAGATGTTCGCCCCGGAGGCATCCGCCGCGGACACGTGTACGACGACACGCCCACGCCCACCGCAGAGGTCCTCGAGGCGGCGCGCGATCTCGCTCACGAACTGCGCATTCGGCCCGCTCGCGTCCTCGAACACCCGGTAGGCCCTCTGCACGGCGCCAGGGTCTCGCGGCGCCATGGCGGACAGGAACTGCGCCGTCACCGCGCTGGCCTGCGCCCGCGTGTCCGCGAACAGATCGCCGAGGACCTCGGCGGCCTTGGAGAAGTTGTTGGAGTAAGCGAGGCTGTGGTGGGCGAGGTGGGCGAGCGGCTCGTGCTCGACCCACAGGCCGCTGCCGTCGACGCCGATGCCGCTCCAGTGCAGGGTCTGGGCCATACTGATGATCGCAGCGGGCGCGCCGTCGCCCGCGGACGGGTCGCCACTGCCCCGCTCCCCTCCGGGGATATGGCGCATGGAGCAGATGGCGCGCATCGCCTCACGGAGCTGCGGCTTGCGCTCGAGGGTCCCACAGACCCGGCCGATGATCTCGGTGTGCGCGCCGCTGCGCGCATAGCACTCGTCAATCGCGTCGGAGGACACGGACAGGAGGGAGTCGAGGTAGACGATGTCCACGAGCCTCGCCATCGCGGCGATCTCGGGGTCGCGCCCCTCGGCTCGGCTCGTGCTGGGTCGGACCGACCAGAGGGCGCGGAGCAGGTCCTCGCCGCCGTGGCCGCCACCCAGCTCGGCGCCGGCGCAGGGCATGGAGCAGAGCAGCTCCGTCGCCACAACGCGGCGGACCTCCGCGGAGATCCAGGCCATGCACAGCCCCGTCACGAACTCGAGGAAGAGCCGCTCACGATCCGTCGGGGCGCGCTCGGGCACGTCACGCCGCGCGGGAGCGTGGATCTCTTCATAACAGCGCAGGAGGTCGAGGGCAGCCTCGCGCAGCCGCTCGCTCAGGGCGGCCTCGCCCGCCGGGGTGAGCGGCAGGGGCACGGCGCCGATCGCCGCGCGCGTCGCATCGGCAATGGTCACGAGGTGATCGACGATGGTCGAGAAGTGGGCGGTGGCGGGCGGCTCCCGCGTCATGCCGAGGCAGGCTCGGAGCGACGCGAACCCGAGCGACAGGCAGCTTCGCAGGAACTCGTCCTGGAGCCGATGCAGCTGCCGCGCCTCGCCGGCAGTGAGCTCCAGGTTCTGGACCACCTCGAGCTCGGAGACGGTATGCAGGCGCGGCTGCTCCAGCAGGGCGGCCACGCGCCCTCGAGGGTGTAATGAGTCCATGCTGCCGGGAGCGAATCAGTGGCCCTGGACGACGTCAAGGGGGCAGCCCGAGCTCGACGCCCAGTGCGTATGACCTGCTGGAGGCCATCTCGACGCCATATTTACCATGACATGGTCACACATCCGATCTCCCATGCCCATCACCCGAACCCAGCACGAAGCCGTCGCGATCCTCGCCATCGACATGGGGCGCGGCAACGCCATGAACCCGCCGTTCTCAGCCGGATGGAACGCACGAGGTGACCTCGAACTCCCCGCATGCGGCGAGGTCCGTGCTGCCAGAGCCGATCGAGAGATCCCACGAGAAGCCCGAAGGGCTGCCGACGAATGGCTCGACCGTGATCTTGCCCTCGACCTCGTCGATCCCGAACACCGCGCGCGCGGTGCCCTGAGGCGTCTCGACGCCGACGATGAAGGTGCCCGGCTGGCCGTCCCATCCCGCGATCCCCACGACGAGGACGTCCTGCACCTCGGGTGTCGGCACGCAGACCGAGCCGGCGTCCGGCCAGATCTCGACGAAGAGCAGCAGCCCGCTCTCTTCACAGCTCGTGTACGAGAAGGTCTGGCCGGGTGGAACCGTCCAGCTGGGCCCCGCGTCGCCGGGCCCAGCGCCCTGGGCAGCGCCCGCGCCACTCGAATTGCTGCCCGAGCCACCGCTGCCCCCGGAGCCCTCGGAGCCCTCGGAGCTGCCATCCTCCGGAGCAATGGTCACGGATCCGCCGCACCCAGCGAGCGCGGCAACGAGCAGACAAGCGCAAAGACGCATCGTCACAGCGTACCGACCAGGACGCGCGATCACAAGCACGCGACGCGGCTTCGCGGCCACGCCGAGGCGTTCCTGTCGGGGCGGTTTCGTGAGGCGGTCTCGTATTTCGAGCGCGCTCGCACCCACGATGCGGCGCACCACCTGTCGAGCTGTGGTTCAAGGTCCGGATCGCCATCGAGCTCCTGCGCCTCGGCGAGCCGAGGGCCTCGGTGGCCGCCACGCTCGACGACGCGGAGGAGGCCTATCGCGCCCTCGGGCTCGGCGGGGTAGGCAAATGGCTGGCTCGCATGCGCCAGGCGCTTCGGGTCTGAAGCCGCGCAACGCAGCCTCCTCGGTCGTCATCTCGAAGAACGGGCGGGCCCTCATCGGCTTGCTCCCGGCATTTCCATGGCGCGCTCCTCCGAACGGCGAAACCTCCTCATCTCGCGCGGCTGGGTCCAGGCGACGGCCCTCGTTTTCCTGTTCGGGTTCTTCGTGCTCGGCCTGCTCGCCTACCGCACCTACGCGGCACAGCCACCCATCCCCGCCCGGGTGGTCGACCCTGCGGGGCGCGTTCTGTTCACGGGCGACGACGTGCTCACGGGTCAGGAGCTGTTCCTGCGGAACGGGCTCATGGAATACGGATCCGTCTTCGGCCACGGCGCCTACCTCGGCCCCGATTTCACCGCCGATTACCTCCGCCGGGCCGCCTCCCACGCCGCCTCTCGCCACGGCGGCGTGGGCTCGGCGGAGGCGCTCGCGCGCACCGTCGGCGATTTTCGTCAAAACCGCTATGATCCCGCGACAGAGACGCTGGTCTTCACCGATGCCCAGGCAGAGGCCTTCGAGCTGCTGAAGGATCACTATCGCCGCTTCTTCGCCCAGCCGAGCGCCAAGCACGGCCTGCGCACCGGCCTCTTCTCGGACGCGCGCGAGCTCTCGCAGCTCACCTCGTTCTTCGCCTGGACAGCCTGGACCGCCGCGGCGGAGCGCCCCGGAGAGGCCTACTCGTACACAAACAACTGGCCTCCAGAGCCGCTCGTCCGGAACCAGCCCACGGGCGAGCTGGTGGTATGGAGCGTGCTCTCGCTCATCGCGCTCCTCGGCGGGACAGGCCTGCTCTTCGCGGCCTTCGGGCGATGGCGCTTCCTCGGCTGGCACGGGCGGGAAGGGCACCGGCTCAGCTTCCGCCAGCCGGGCGAGGTCGCCCTGACCCCGGCCCAGCGCGCGACGGCGTGGTTCTTCCTGGTCATGGCGTTGCTGTTCGCCCTCCAGTCCGTCCTCGGAGGCGCCACGCAGCATTATCGAGCCGAGCTGTCCAGCTTCTTCGGGTTCAACCTGGCCGGGGCATTCCCCTTCAACCTGGTGCGCACGTGGCACCTGCAGCTCGCCATCTTCTGGGTCGCGGTCTCCTATCTCGGCGCGGGCATCTTCATCGCGCCCATGATCAGCGGGCGCGAGCCGAGAGGCCAGAGCTGGCTCGCCTATGGCCTGCTCGGGGCGCTCGTCATCGTCGTCGTGGGCAGCCTCCTCGGCGAGCTCCTCGCCATCCACGGCGCGTCGGACAGCATCTGGTTCGCGCTCCAAGGGTTCGAGTACCTCGATCTGGGCCGCTTCTGGCAGGTGCTCCTGACGCTCGGCCTGTTCGCCTGGGTGGCGCTGCTCTTCCGCGGGCTCCGGGGTCGGCTCGCCGTCGAGCACCGGGGCAACATGCCCTGGCTCTTCTTCTTCGCCGCGCTGGCCATCCCGGCCTTCTACGCCGTGGGCCTCCTCGCCCACCCGCGCGCGAACTTCACGAGCACCGACTTCTGGCGCTTCTGGGTGGTGCACCTCTGGGTGGAGGACTTCCTCGAGCTGTTCACCACGCTCATGGTGGCCTATCTCTTCGTCCTGCTCGGGGTGGTGGCCGAGGCGATCGCGCTGCGGCTCATCTACCTGGAGGTCATCCTCTATTCGGCGGGCGGGGTGATCGGCACCATGCACCACCTGTACTTCTCCGGCACGCCCGTGGAGCACATGGCGCTCGGCGCCTTCTTCTCGGCCGCGGAGGTGATCCCGTTGACCTTCCTCACGGTCGAGGCGTGGACCTTCCTCCGCCTGGGCATCGTGCAAGGAGGACAGTCGACGAAGCCCTTCCCGCATCGCTGGGCGATCATGTTCCTGGTGGCCGTGGGGTTCTGGAACTTCCTGGGGGCCGGGATCTTCGGGTTCCTGATCAACTTGCCGATCGTGTCCTATTACGAGATCGGCACCGCGCTGACCGCCAACCACGGGCACGCCTCGATGATGGGCGTCTATGGCATGCTGGCCGCCGGGCTCGCGCTCTTCGCGCTGCGCTACCTGACGCCCGCCGCGCGGTGGTCCGACAGGGCGGCCAAGATCAGCTTCTGGTCGCTGAACGTCGGGCTCGCGTGGATGGTCTTTGCCACGCTGTTCCCGCTCGGGCTCATGCAGCTCCACCACGCGGTGAGCTACGGGTATTTCGAGGCTCGGGAGCTCCAGTACCTGACGAACCCCACGAACCGCCTCATGGAGTGGATGCGCCTGCCGGGCGACGTGCTCTTCATCGTCGGCGGCACCCTGCCGCTGCTCCTCCTCGCCTACCGCGGCGTCCGCCATCGCGTTCCGCAACTCGCGGGACCCGAAGCCCAGGACAACCTCTTCACCGAGATTAAGGCGCCCCCGGACAGCGCCGGGAGGGCAGCGCCCTCGGGCGCGGGGCAGGGCGACCTGTCGTGAGCGTCGCGCCGGAGGCGCTGCTCGGCGCCGGATATGCGGTGCTTCTCCTGGGGATCGCCGCCGGGATCCGGGCGTGCGGAGGAGCCGGGGCCGAGCCCGCGCCCGGGTGGCCGCACGACGACGCGCGCCGCTTTCACCTCGGCCTCTCGCTCGTGGTCCTGCTCGTGGGCGATTGCATCGTCGGGGCGGTCGCGCTGCGGAACCACAGCCTCGCTGATCTCGGGATCCTCGGCCTCGCCGCGGCGCTCGTGACGGGGGCCCTCGCCAGGGGCCTGGCCGCGTTCTCCCGGGGCGGCCGTCGCGCCTAGATCGGCTGTTCCAGGCGCGGTGGAGGGCGTTCGCCGAGGAGGGACCTGCTTCATCGAGAGGAGGCCACACGATGACCGAGAGTCTGAAGAAGCCAGGGGCAGGCAAAGGGCAGCCCGAGATGGACGAGGCCGAGCGCTTCCATTCGCTGCTCGTCCCCGTCGATCTGACGGCCATTTCGGACCGCGTCCTCGGCCGAGTTGCGCTTCTGCCTCTGGCCGATGGAGCTCGCGTCACGCTGCTCCACGTCGTTCCCGGCAACCTCCCCGCCAGGGCCCAGGACCGCGCCGAGCAGGATGCCAGAAAATCACTCGTGAACGAGGCGCGGCATCTCGCAAAGACCCTGCCCGAGGGCGTCGACGTCGAACCGGTGGTGAAGGTCGGCAGCGCGGCCGCGGAGATCGCAGGCTGCGCGACCTCGACGGGGGCCGAGCTCATCGTCATGGGTCGCGGCGGCAGCCGCGCGCTCCGGGACACCTTTCTCGGCTCGACCGCGGAGCGCGTCATCCGCCGCGGGCAGCTCCCGGTCCTGGCGGTCCGGCTGGCTCCTCGCGCGGCGTACAGCCTGCCCGCGGTCGCCCTCGATCTCGAGCAAGGATCCACGGATGTGCTCGCGCTGATGCTCCGGCTGATTCCGACCCCGCGGCCGCGTGTCACGGTGATCCATGCGTTCGACACTCCCTATCGCGGAGCCATCTATCGCAGCCTCTCGGAGGAGGACGCAGAGGCATGGAGCCGCGAGCTCGAGCGAGCAGCTACAGAGCAGCTCGTGAAGCTGCTCGCTGCCTCGCTCGCGCAGGCGAAGGTGCAGCCAGCAGACGCGCCGCGCTGGAAGATGCATGTTCGATGCGGCTCCGCGCGGCGCGTGATCGAGAAGGCGGTCAAGAAGGCAGACAGCGACCTCCTGGTGCTCGGCACCCACGGCTACTCCGGGGTCGCTCACGCCTTCCTCGGGACGGTCGCTGGAGACGTGCTGCGTGAGGTCGCCAGCGACGTGCTGATCGTGCCTGCTCTGCCGCGCGCCGACTCCCCGGCCTCGAACCGCCCTTAGGGGTCGCGGCGTGGCGTGAGCGGGGGCGGAGCGTCGGCGGCTCCCGCAGCGCGGCGGCGGAACAGCGCCACACGCGCCAAGAGCACCGTGGTCACAGGGACCGTGATGGAGAGCATGATGACGATGAGCCACGGGTGCAGCACGGGCCGGGACTCGATCATCGAGAAGTAGAGGATGCCTGCCAGCGCCACGCACCAGCTGCCGAAGGTGTACGCCAGCGCAGGGGGATGCATGCGCAGGAAGAAGTCTGGCAGGCGCAGGAACCCGAACGCGGAGATGACCACGAACAGGCCGCTCAGCACCAGCAACGCAGCGACCGCCGCCTCGACCGAGAGGGGGAGCTGGTTCATTCAATCACCTCCCCGCGCAGGATGAACTTCGTCATCGCGGATGAGCTCACGAAGCTGAAGAGCGCGATCAGCAACGCGACCTCGAAGTACGTGTCGCTCCGGTGACGGATACCAAGCACCAGCATGACCAGCATCGCGTGGAAGTAGAGCAGGTCGAGCGCGAACACGCGATCCTGCGCCCGCGGTCCCCGGATCAACCTGATGACCACCAGGACCGACGCGACGGCGTAGCAGCCGAGCGCGAAGGCGATCGCGCCAGACAGGAGTGCGCTCATTCGAAGATCTCCCTGAGAGGCTCCTCGTAGCGAGCCTTGAAGCGGGCGACGAAGGCGCCTTCATCACCGACATCCCACACGTGCAGCAAGAGCGCGCGGCGGTCGAGCGCGAGCTCCGACCACACGGTGCCCGGAACCACGGTCGTCACCATGGATAACGCGGCCAGCCCGACGGGGTCACGCAGCTCGAGGGGCACGATCACGAACCTCGACCGCGGTCGCCGCCATTGCCATGTGACAACGCCCCAGGCGACCTCGAAATTCGAGAGCAGAACGTCGTAGCCGACCCTCAGGATGAAGCGCACGACGACCAGCGGTCGCCGCGCCCGGACGTTCGTCAGTCGCAGGGCCGAGGTAAGGAGCGGCACCGCCAGCGCGAGCCCCAGCCCCAGGACGATCTGGCCCGCGCTCGTGGAGCGCGCGAGCGCCAGCCACAAAGCGAACAGAGCCGCGGACAGCAGCGGCGCGGGCACGATGTTCTTGAGGAAGCTCACGGCGCCCCCTCCGCTTCGATCACCGGACGCGTCGGTCCCGGACGAGGCCTCATCGACAGGACGGCCTCGATGTACGCCTTCGGCGCGTGCAGTCCCGCGGCTGTCGCGCGCGTTGTGCGCATGACCGGCTCAGCGTACAGCGTGAGCAAGATGCAGCAGAGGAGGAGGCCGAGGACGGAGGCGGCCTCGACGCCCTTCAAGCGGGGCGGGAGCCGTCCAGCCGTCGACCAGAAGTGTCGAATGCCCGCCCTCGCCAGGGCGATGGTGGCCGCGAGCCCCGAGAGGAGCAGCAGCCCAAAGAGGGTCCACGCGGCGGGCGAGACGGGGGCGCTGGCGCTCGCGTGGCCGTCCCCTCGGGGCGACAGGAGGGCTGTCAGCAACCAGGTCTTCGCGACGAAGCCCGAGAGCGGCGGCAGCCCCGCGACGAGCAGCGCGCAGACCATGAACGCCAGGCCGAGCAACGCGATGGACACCGGAAACGCCTGGCCGACGAGCGGCGCCTCCTCTTCATCGAGGTTGGTGTCCTCGCCCGGCTCCACATCGAGGTCCGGCGCCCGCCGCTGTCCATCGGAGCCGACGCGCTCCACCAGCTCGACGAGGAGAAAGAGAGCGCTCACCGCCAGCGTGGCGCTCAGCATGTAGAACAGCGCCGCCGACGTCACCGCGGGGGTCCCCGTCCCGAGCGCCGCGAGGAGCGTCCCCGACGACACGATCACCGAGAAGCCCGCGATGCGCCCGAGAGACATGGACGCCATGAGGCCGATCGCGCCGAAGGCGATGGTCGCGAGCCCTGCGTAGAGCAGGGCTGTCCCCCCGAACTGCGCTGAAGCGCCCGCGGAGAAGAACAGCGTCCACGAGCGCACGAGCGCATAGATGCCCACCTTGGTCATCAGCGCGAAGAGCGCCGCGACAGGCGCGCTCGTGGCCGTGTAGGCCGGCACCAGCCAGGCGTTGAGGGGCCAGATCGCCGCCTTGATGAGGAACGCCACGGCGAGGACGGCCGCGCCTGCATGCAGGAGCCCGCGATCGCGCGCCGGGACGAGCGCGAGCTTCTCGGCGATGTCGGCCATGGAGAGCGTGCCCACGACGCCGTAGAGCACCGCGAGGCCGACGAGGAAGAGCGACGACGCGAGCAGGTTCACCGCGATGTAGTGGAGCCCCGAGCGCACCCGCGGCCACCCCGACCCATGAAGATGCAGGCCATACGACGCCGCGAGCATCACCTCGAAGAACACGAAGAGGTTGAAGAGGTCTCCCGTGAGGAAGGCGCCGTTGAGCCCCATCAATTGAACCTGGAAGAGCGCATGGAAGTACGCGCCCGCGCGACCCCACGCGGCCTCGGCGTACAGGGCGGCGCAGAGGCTCACCACACCGACCAGCACCAGCATGAGCGCCGAGAGCCGGTCCGCGACGAGCACGATCCCGAAAGGCGCCTCCCAGTTCGACATGAGATACACGAGAGCGGCGCCGGACGAACCGCCGGCGTCGGCGCCGCGCAGGATCTCCAGCGCCACGAGGAGGCCCGCCAGGGCCGCGCTGACGTTGACGATCGACTTGGCGCGCTTGCGCTTCTCACCGAGCAGAAGCAACAGGGCCGCCGTCATCAGCGGCAGCACGACGGGCGCGACGATGAGGTGCGGGAAGCGCTCGGTCATGGCTCCTCCCTCGTTCCATCCACGTGGTCGGTGCCGCTGAGGCCGCGCGAGGCGAGGAGCACGACGAGGAAGAGCGCCGTGGTCGCGAACCCGATCACGATGGCCGTGAGCACGAGGGACTGCGGCATCGGATCCGTGTAGTGCTGGAGGTCGGCAGGCACTCCAGGTCGCACGATCGGCGGCTTGTCGATGAAGATGCTCCCCATGCTGAAGATGAAGAGGTTCACCGCGTACGAGAGCAGCGTGAGCCCCATGATCACCTGGAAGGTTCGCGGGCGCAGCACGAGCCACACCCCGGCTCCGCCGAGCACGCCGATGACGAGCGCGAGCAGGGCTTCCATCTAGCTCGTGCCCCTGCTCGTCGACGACGCTGGACCCTGCGTCGATCGCCGGTGCGCGCGCAGCGACTGGTGAGCGAGCGCCGTGAGGGTGAGGAGCGTCGCCCCCACGACGGCCGCGAACACGCCGAGGTCGAAGAAGGTGGCGCTCGGCAGGTGGACTTCGCCGACCAGCGGCAGCCTGACATGCGCCGTGTGCGTCGTGAGGAAGGGATAGCCGACGGCGAGCGCGCCGAGGCCCGTGGTCGCCCCGAGCAGCAGCCCAGCGGCGATCCAGCGCGCCGGACGGAGGCGCGCGCGCGCCTCCAGCCAGAGCGCCCCCGAGACCATGTACTGCATGAGCATGGCGATCGCGACGACGAGGCCGGCCACGAAGCCGCCGCCTGGCTCGTTGTGCCCACGAAGAAGGAAGTGCGCCGCGACGAGGACGGAGACCGGCAGGAGCACGCGCGCGATGACCGCCGGCACCATCATGTATCCGCGCTCGGCGTCCTCGGCCGTGCGCGGCTTCATGAGGTCGGTGACGATATCGGCCGGCAAAGCTCTCTGTTGCTGGGGCTGCTCGATGCTCTCCGGCGGCGGTCGAAAGCGGCGCAGGAGGGCGTAGACCGTGAGCGCGACCGCGCCGAGGACCGTGATCTCGCCGAGCGTGTCGAAGGCACGAAAGTCGACGAGCATGACGTTGACGACGTTGGCGCCTCCTCCCTCCGGCAGCGCGCGGCTGAGGAAGAACGGTGAGATGCTGTGCGGCGCCGGCCGGGTCAGCATGGCATAGGAGAGCGCGGCGAGACCGCCGCCGGCGCTGATCGCGAGCAGCAGATCGCGCGCGCGCCGCACCCTGTCGCGGGCCGTGACTGGCCTCGAAATTCCTTCGATGCGCATCGGCAACCAGCGCAGCCCGAGCAGAAACAGGATGGTGGTGACGACCTCCACGACGACCTGTGTGAGGGCGAGGTCGGGCGCCGAGAACCACATGAACGTCAGGCAGGTGACGAGGCCTGCGCCGCCCATCAAGGTGATCGCGATCAACCTGTGGAACTTCGCCATCACGGCAGCGCCGACCGCGCAGACCGCGCCGATGCCCCACAAGATCACGAACGCAGGCGACGCGGGGAGCCTGTCCCGGTCGCCCCACTCCAGCGGGACGCCCTGCGCCGCGAGGAGCGCGAGGAGGAGCGCGACCGCGATGATCGCGAACATCTGCGTCTGAAGTCGTCGAGTCCCGACGAGCCGGAGCGCCCTCCGCGAGAGGCGCGTGAGCCCGAGCAGCGCGCCCTCGAACAGCCGCCTTCCGTTGAGCCGCTCGACGAAGGGCGTATTTTGGAGCCGCCCCTGCTCCTGATGCCTTCGCAGCCAGAGGTACCCGACGACGCCGCCCGAGATCGCGACGAGGCTCATGACGAAAGGCGGGTTGAAGCCGTGCCAGATGGCGAGGCTGTAGTCCGGGAGCGTCCCGCCGACCACGGGGCGGGCGGCCGCTGCGAGCGATGGCCCGATGGAGATCGCCGGCGCGACGCCGACGATGAGGCAGCTGAGCACAAGGAGCTCGATCGGCGTCCGCATCCACCGCGGGGCCTCCTCCGGCTGGCGAGGGAGATCGGTCGAGGGCGGGCCGAAGAAGATGTCGTAGCCAAAGCGCAGCGAGTACACGACAGCGAAGATCGCCGCGAGCGTCGCCAGCACCGGGAGCCCCACTTCGACCGAGGGGTGCGCGGACAGGAACACCGTCTCGGCGAAGAACATCTCCTTCGACAGAAAGCCGTTGAGCAGCGGAACGCCGGCCATCGCGCCGCTCGCCACGAGCGCCAGCGTGCCGGTGCGGGGCATCGCACGAATCAGCCCATTCAAGCGACGGATGTCGCGCGTCCCGGTCTCGTGGTCGACGACGCCCGCGGCCATGAACAGCGAGGCCTTGAACGTCGCGTGGTTCATGATGTGGAACACGCCGGCGACGGCGGCGAGCGAGCTGTTGAGCCCGAAGAGGAGCGTGATGAGGCCGAGGTGGCTGACGGTCGAGTAGGCGAGCACGCGCTTCAGATCGTTCTGGAACATCGCGATGTAAGCGCCGAGCAGGAGCGTCGTCGTGCCCGCGCCGCTGACGATCCAGAACCACAGCTCGGTCCCCGAGAGCGCTGGCCAGAGCCGCGCGAGCAGGAACACGCCCGCCTTCACCATGGTCGCCGAGTGCAGGTAGGCGGACACCGGCGTCGGCGCGGCCATCGCCCGCGGCAGCCAGAAATGAAACGGGAATTGTGCGCTCTTGGTGAGCGCACCAAGCAGGATGAGGACGAGCGCGACCGGGTAAAGCGGGTGTGCCCGCACGCTGTCGCCCGAGGCGAGGGCCACATCGAGATCGTAACTGCCGACGATGTGGCCGAGGACGATCACGCCTCCGAGGAGCGCGAGCCCGCCCGCGCCGGTCACGGTGAGCGCCATGCGCGCGCCCCGCTGCGCGTCCACCCGGTGATGCCAGTAGCCGATGAGCAGGAACGAAACCAGGCTCGTGAGCTCCCAGAAGAGGACGAGCTGAACGAGGTTGCCCGAGACCACGACGCCCAGCATCGCGCCCATGAACGCGAGGAAGAGCGCGTACAGGCGCGCCACCGGATCCTCGGGGGACATGTAGTAGCGCGCGTACAGACAGACGAGGGCGCCGATGACGGTGATGAGCACGGCGAACATCCACGCGAACCCGTCGATCCGAAGGACCAGATCAAGACCGAGCGAAGGCACCCACGAGATCGTCTCGCGAATCACGCCCCCGTCACGAACCCGCGGGAAAAGGCTGATGACCCAGGCCGCCGCGCCGGCCGACACGAGCCCTGCGCAAGCCGCAAGCTCGGACCGTGCCCGCGTCGGCAGGAGCGCGGTGAGCACGCTCCCGAGAAATGGCAAGAGGAGCAGGGCGACCACAGGCATGGCGCGCGAGTGTACTTGCCGACCGCGCCGGTTTCAGCCAAAAGGTGGGAGGGTCGCGGCCTGCGCGGCGATGTCGGTCAGGCAGAGCTCGCCCTGTGCGACGTCGCTGCCCGCGCGTTCGCCGCGCTCGAAGGCAGAGGCCGCGAAGCTGCATGAGCGGCCCTGCGATTCCAGATCGACGTCCCCGCGCAGAGGAAGCCGACCAGGATGGGATAAACGGCGCAGCGCTCGACGAGGCCGATGAGGACGTTGGCCCCCGAGCTGGCGACCGCGAGGAAGGCCACCATCGAGGCGAGCCCGAACACGCCGAGGACGACCATGGCCCTCCCGGCCTTCGGAGTGACTCCGATCTGCTGGCGCTGGCGTCCAAGAAAGATCGCGAGCACGTTGCCTCCGACGATGGACGCGAAGGCGCCCAGGCTGTGATAGTCGACCGCGCCGTCGGGCGGCTCTCCGGAGCCGGGGTTGAGCGCCAGCAAGACGCCGCCAAGCGCCACGAGAGCTCCCAGGAGGAGCGCTGCCCAGCGGCGCCAGCCTCGCAGACCCTCGAGCGCGGCGACACCAAGGAAGAACATGATCCCGAAGAGGAGGAACCCGGTGTTCATGACCCACGCGAGCGGCGAGTTCATGAACTGGCCAAGAGCCTCGAGGGGGCCACGGACTCCCAGGTTGCTGATGTAGTGATGCGTGTAGCTGTAGGGAGGGTCCGTCCATGCCGCGGCGGCGATGAGCTCGGCGAGGAAGAAGATCACCGCCCCGGCGACGAGCGCCGCGCCGGCGGGGCGACGTTGCATCATCGGGTTCGCCTCGGAGTGAGCCGCCGGGCCTCTCTCGTGTCGCCTCATGTCGAACAGCCTGCACCGTCGCGTTCGAGACCACCATGACATTGATCGCAACGGTTTCAGACCTGATAGATCTGAAACATGGAGCTACGTCACCTGCGGTACTTCATCGCCGTCGCGGAAGCGGAGCACTTCGGGAGGGCGGCCGAGCAGCTTCACGTCTCGCAGTCGCCCTTGAGCCGGCAAATCGCTCAGCTCGAAGCGGAGATCGGCGTCGAGCTCTTCGTGCCCTCGGGACGCGGGGTGAAGCTGTCCGCCGCCGGCCGGAGTTTCCTCGAAGGTGCGCGCGCGACCCTGGCTCGCGCCGCGCTCGCGGTCGAGGACGCCCGCGCGACGGCGCAAGGCCGTATCGGGACGGTCGTGGTCGGATTCGACGGCGCCCTGGCGGACACCCTCCTGCTGCCGCGGATCGTGCAGGCGTTCCGCGCGCGTCATCCGCGCGTCGAGGTGCGCCTTCGGCCGCTGCCGAGCGAGGAGCAGGTCGCCGCGCTGCGCGATGGCAAGATCTCGGTCGGATACGGCTATCATTCACCGGAAGACGACCCGCTCTTCCGCTTCCGCGTGCTGTATCGCGAGCGCGTCGGCGTCGTGATGTCGAAGAGCCATCGCCTCGCTGCACGGCGCACGCTGAGGGTCGCGGACCTGAAGCAGGAGCGCTTCCTCTGGCCTCCGCGCAAGGAGGGCCCGCGCCTCCACGACGACATCATCGCCGCCTTCCGAGCGCACGGTCAACCGCTCGAGCTGGCCCACGAGGAGGCCAGCAGCGATGTGATCCTCATGCTCGTGGCGAGCGGCGAAGGTCTCAGCTTGTTTCCCGAGAGCGCCGCGGCGACGCTCCTTGCCGGGGTGGTGTTCAAGCGGGTCCGGGACCTCGATGTTGTCATCCTTGGCCGCTCGGTGTGGCGCGCCATGGACGACAAGGACCCGCTCGTGCGGTCGCTCCTCGAGATCACGAATTCGGTGCATGGATCCTGCGCATAGGGAGCCGTGGAGCGTTCGCCCGGGTCAAGCGCCGCGGGGACGGCGCCTGGCGAGCCGTTTTCGGCCCATCCGACCTCCGCTTGCTCCGTCGCAGGGCGAGCGATCTCGAAGCGCTCACCCCCTGGCTCGATTGGGCCTACGCGGAGGCTCGCGACGATCACGGGAGCGGGCCGTAGGAGAGCAGGCCCACCTTCGGGGTCTTCATCGACAGCAGCGTGATGAGCCCGAAGTTGGTGAGGAGGGCGTGCTTTTCCGAGCCCAACGTCGCGAGCGCGACGCTCGCGGGCCCATCGAGCAAGCCGCCGCTGGCGAGCACGGCCGCTTTGCCGTCTGTCCCGACCCGGACGAGCGCGTTGCCCCCGTTGCCGGCGACAAGGATGCTCCCGTCGGCGTCCACGGTGATGCCGTCGGCGCCCTGGAGCGGCAGGCATGTCGCCGGATCCGAGGTGGAGAACTCGACCGCGACGTCCGGTGTCCCGTCGGCCTTGATCGGGATCTTGATGAGCGCCGCCTTGTCCGTATTGGCCACGTAGAAGGCGCTGCGCGAGAGCGCGAGGCCGTTGGCGCCAAACGGGATGCCGAGGACCGTCTTGCAGGGGTTCGTCGCAGCGATGTCCCCCTTGAGCAAAGGATCGGTGAGCCAGTTGGTCACCGTCTTGCCGTCGGGGCTTATCTTGAAGATCGCGCCCAGGGCCGAGTCCGTGACGAAGAGGTTGCCATCCTCGTCGAAGACGAGCCCATTGGGCAGGTTCATGGCCGCGTCGGTGGCGAAGGCCGTGGTCACCGGACCGCCCGCCGCCGGGATCTTGTAGATGCCGGGCGCGTACGACGCCGGGTCGAGCGACGCGGCGGCCACGTAGAGATCGCCGGCAGCAGACTGGGTGATGCCGGTGACGAAGCCCGTGTTCGCGGGCGGCGCCGGCACGGTGGCGAAGGCAGACACCTTGTTGTCAGCGAGCGAGACGGCGACGATCTCGCCGGTCAGGGCATAGCCCATATACGCCGTCTTGCTGTCGGCGGTGACCCAGAGCCCCTCGGGGAGCTGGAACTTCGCTGCATCGAGCTCGGCGTGAACATTGAGCTCTGGCGTCGAGACGCTGTCGCCGCTGCCGCTGCTCGTGGTGTTGTCTCCGCCGCACGCGACGAGAGATGCGCTGAGCCCCAGCGCCGTCAGGAGGATCGAGCGGGAGAGTACCATGGTCGATTTCATGAGAGCTCCTTCGGTAAGATGCATTTACTATCAGGGCGGCTGCCGCCCCTCGGTGAGACGTGAAGGACCGTGAAAGGTCGTGCCCGCGCGAACGAGCGAATGAGCGAATGAGCGAATGAGCGTCCGCCCTCGCGCCGCGAGGTCTCGCCAGCGCCCGCGACAGGCGGCAGCGCCGCGCGCGCGCCGTCGATGGCGATGGCGACGGCCTGAAGATGAAGCGGCCTTCGTCGTTGCGGTAGAGTCCTCCGCCGGTTAAACTGTTCTGCTCACAGGACAATGCTGACCACCTCCCTGGACGATCTCCTCTCGATGGCGATCTTTGCGCGCGTGGTGGAGCGCAAGTCCTTCACGGGCGCGGCGAGCGTTCTCGGGCTCTCGAAGTCGGTCGTCAGCGCGCGACTCGCGGCGCTCGAGGAGCGGCTCGGCGTACGGCTGCTCCACCGCTCGACGCGGCGCCTCGCGCTCACCGAGGAGGGCGTGCGGCTCTACGAGAGCTGCGAGCGTATCCTCACAGCCGCCGACGAGGCCGCGTCCGCGATGCATGGCGTGAGCCGGGTCCCCGAGGGGCTCTTGCGCGTGTCGGCGCCCATCTCGTTCGGCATACTGAAGATCGCTCCCTTGCTAGGCGACTTCGCGGCGCGCTTCCCGCAGGTCCGCCTCGAGCTCTCCCTCTCCGACAGCCTCGTGGATGTCATCGGCGGGGGCTTCGACGTCGTGGTGCGTTTCGCGCGGCAGCTCGATGAGGCGCGTGTCGCGCGCAGGATCGGGTCTTACCGTCGTAGGGTCTATGCCTCGCCCGGCTACCTCGCGCGCCACGGCGCGCCGCAGGTGCCCGGCGATCTCGTCCGGCACAACTGCATCCGTCTCTCGGGGCAGTCGAGCGAGTGGGTCTTCGAGTCCGGCGCGGAGACGCTCGCCGTGCCGGTCAGGGGCAATCTGGTCGTGGACAATGTCGTCGTGCTCAGGCAAGCGCTCGTAGACGGGCTCGGCCTCGCGATGCTGCCGTACTTCGCCGTAGCAGCGGATCTGGCAGCCGGTCGGCTCGAGCCTGTGCTCTTGAGCCATGTCGGGCAAGAGATATCGATCTTCGTCGTCTTCCCTCACCACCTCCACCAGCCCGCCAAGGTCCGGGCGTTCGTGGAGCTCCTCGTCGAGCGCCTGGGGAACGAGGCAGGAGCAAGCGCCGCGCCGGGGAGAAGGAAATCCAAAGCAGCTCGGACATGACAAGCCCCGATTGCCCGATCTGCCCGCAGGCTGTGGAGTGACCGCGGCAACATGATCATCTGCTGAAGCGCGCCTGCCCGTTGCGGCGGCGACCTCAGGCGCGATCCACCAGGCCGAACGGAGAGCGCCCCGCTCCGGCGGCCAGCCGTCTCCGCTGGTACGAGGCTTGCTTCGAAGATCAACATGAAAAAGCAGCAGAAGAATAAGGCGACACCTGCGACGAGCCAGCATCAGCAGGCGGACCCGGCGGCGAAGAGAGAAACGAGGGAGTCCTCCCCGGAGGACGAGCTCGCCGGAGGCGCTGCCAAGGGGGCGCTCGCCGGAGGCCTCCTCGGAGGCGCCGGCGGCGCGGCCGTGGGCGGCGCGGCCGGCCTGATCGGCGGCGTGCTGGGCGAGGACGAGAAATCCGGCTGGTGACCGGCATCAGCCGCCCGGGTCGGTCGCCTGCGGCGACGCGCCCGCCTTTTCGCCCCACCCCCTTTCGCCCCACCCCGGGCCGTCATCGATCGATGGAATGGCCGTCAATCGGAGATGGGGCACTGCTCGTAGCAGCGCCAGACCTCCGTGCTCCGGTCCGTGCCGCCGGCGAACGACGCCTTGATCTCGTCGCAGGGCGCGTCGAGCACGCACGACGCGCGACACGCCTCGTGATCGGAGCAGCCGACGAGATCGTCCTCGAGCTCGAGGCCGTCGACCCCGCAGGCCTCGGCGTGCTCGACGGCATCCGCGCATGTCCCCGTCTTGCAGCCGGCCGCGAGGAGCGCGGTCGCAAGGAAAATTGACGCGATGAGATAAGTAGTGCGCATGGTCCAGCCCTGCAGCTCGCAACGTGTGGATGGAGGGGAGCCGGCCGGCCCATGCAGCGCGGCGCCCCGGAAGCGGCCCGCCGTTGTCGCCGGCCCCTTCACCCTGGGAAGAACGTGACGGAGCCAGTCTGGGCACGGGCCCATGTCGATTTTTGAGTTCGCGTCTTGCTGGAATCCGGCGGAGATTGAACCGGGCGCCGCACGCCGGCTCAGTACGTCTCTGCGCACACGCCGTAGCCGCACGGATGGACCATGAAGGCGCCGGCGACGGCGCTTCGCGAACCCGGGAAGGTCGCGAGCGCCGCCCCTGTCTCGATGTCATAGAGGACGCCGTCGTAGCGCGAGTAGAGCGCCGTCGCCGAGACCCGCAGTATCCCGTAGTTGTCGCTCAAATCCTCGGAGCTGGTGCGGATGGGGATCCTCGGCAGCGGAGGCGCGTCGACCGGGTTGCCGAGCTCGTCGTAGATCGTGGAGGCCTGGTACGTCCAGGGGCTGCTCTGGGGGAAGCGGGTGTACGACTGGACGAGAACGCGGGTGTCGTCGATCCAGCCGATCGCGCAGCCGGGCACCACGTTGACGAGCGCGCCGTCCTCGTAGAGCTGCGTGAACCCGCAGCCTTCCGAGGGGGCGGAGTCCGTGACGACGAAGTGGTGACCGTCGGGGGAGACGAGCGGCGCCGGCCGGTGCCCGGTGTCCTGGAAGAGCGGCGCGCTGCCCGCCCAGTCGCTCACGACGCGCTCCGTCCTGTACGAGTCGACGCGGTAGGTGCGGCCGACCGTGCTGCCGTCGAAGGACATCGAGAAGTCTTGAATCACCTCCTCGCGCGAGAGCGAGGCGAGCTGCGCGCCGTCCGGCAGCGAGAAGAGACGGAGTGATTTGTCGGTGACCATCGAATCGAGGGCGGCGCGCGCCCCGAGCAGGCCGCCGTCCGCCGAGAGCAGCACCTTGTTGCTGTGGAACGGAACGACCGCCGAGGGCCCGGCGTCGAGCGCCGCCGTATCATAGACGAGCGTCTTGCCCGAACCCGTCGCGAGAGCCACGTGCCCCGAGGGAGCGCCTGCGACCGAGTGGAGCGCGCCGCAGCCGAGCAGCCCCGAGCCCTCCGGATCGGTGAGGGTGCCCTTGTACGAGATCGCGCCGTACGCGTTCGAGACCGCCAGGCGCAGGTCCTGGTCGATGTGGACGCGGGCGTTATCGACCAGCGGCGGCACGTGTTCGCTCAGGGTCACCTCGGGGCCGTCGAGATCGATGATGTCGATCCTCGACGCTTGCTTGTGGAGCAGCGCGAGCGCGCGCTCGGTCGGCGCGAACGTGTAGCGATAGTCGGCTCGGTCAGGGTACTCGGCGACGGGGACGGCTCCGCCTCCGACGCGATAGACCATGAGCGGAGAGCCCGCTCTGTTGTCCGCGAGCATCCAGAAATAGTCACGCGTCCCCGCGAGTTGCGTGGTCGACGGCAGGTTGACGATGCCCTCCTGGGTCGCCGCCTTCGAGTACACGCGCACCGTCGTGCCGACGGTGGTGAGAAATCGCTCGCCATCCTGGAACCAGGAGTGGAATGAGCCCGAGAGCTCGGGGGTGACCGTGGGAGGCGAGCCGTCAGCGGGGAGCACGGCGATGCTGTTTTGCAGGGGAACAGGAGGCTCCGGTGCGATCCGGAGCGCGTCCGGCGCCGCGTGGACGTCGCCGTGGTGGCTCACCGCTGCAGACCAGCGCTCGACCCCCGCGGTGCTCCAGAGCGTGATCGTGCTGGTGGACTGGCGGCGCGTCCAGGCGTAGCTGCCGTCGCTCGCGAGCCCCGCCTGGTCGTACTCGGTGGTCACGGAGGCCAGGACGGAGCCGTCGATGGCGCTGCGCAGCTCGAAGGCGTGCTCGGGGTCCGTCTGGATCAGCACGAGGTTGCCGCGGAGGACCACGCCGCCCGGCAGCTCGAACGGCGGGATCCCGAGGTTCGGGCTGCCGGGGTCGAAGCCGCCCGGCGCGTGTCCGTCGGCGATCGCAGCGCTGGAGTCGGTATCCCAGAGCATCCAGCGATCGTAGTCCCAGCTCAGCACGCGGCTTCCGGAGACGAAGAGCCGGCGGAGGCCTTTCTGGTGACCGAGATCGAGAAAGGCCCCCGGAGGGCCGAACGAGGTGCCTGCTGTGCCGCACGGCCCGAAGGCGGCGCTGCCCCCTTCGCCGCCGCCTCCTTCGCCGCCGGTGCCTGACGTGGAGCTCTCACCGCCCGGGCCCCCGGCGCCGCCCGAGCCCGAGGTGGAGCTCTCGCCGCCCGAGCCCCCGGCGCCTGACGCGGAGCTCTCGCCGCCCGAGCCCCCGGTGCCGCCCTCCGCGCCGGTCGTCGTTCCAGAAGCAGCTCCGCCTCCGCCGAGGTTTCCGCCCCCTGCGTCGGAGCAGCCGAGGAGAGCGACGAACGACACCGCGACAATCTGGGTGGTTCTCGTGTGCATGGCGCCTTCGATGCCGCCGATCCGCCGGCCATTCATCTCCAAGGCGGCTCCAGGGGGCGTCGCAGGGCTCGAGTCTGCACAATCGAAGTTGCTGTGCGTCCCCTCCCCTTCTACCACCCGAGTGAGCGGGACAATGCGACCTTGAGCGTGCTCTAGATACGGTCGAGCGCTCTCATCGCGTCGTCGGAAAGCTCGAGATCTGCCGCCGCGAGGTTCTCGCGCAGGTGCGAGACGCTCGACGTCCCGGGAATGAGAAGGATATTCGGCGAGCGCCGCAGCAGCCACGCGAGCGCGACCTGCATCGGCGTCGCGCCGAGCTGGCGCGCGACGTCGGACAGCGTCGAGGACTGGAGCGGCGAGAAGCCGCCGAGCGGGAAGAACGGCACGTACGCGATGCCCGCCGCGGCGAGGCTGTCGATCAGCGCGTCGTCCTGCCGGTGCGCGAGGTTGTACAGGTTCTGCACGCACACGATCTCGGTCATCGCGCGCCCCTCTTCCACCTGCTTCGCGGTCACGTTGCTGAGACCGATGTGGCGGACCTTGCCCTCGCGCTGCAGCTTCATGAGCGCGGAGAGCGGCGCCTCGATCGAGCCTTCCGCGGGGCCCTGCGCGTCGAACAGGACGCGCAGGTTCACGACGTCGAGCGCGTCGACGCCGAGATTCCGGAGGTTGTCGTGGACCGCGCTCGCGATATCCTCGGCGGCGAACGCCGGCTCCCAGGATCCCTGTGGGCCGCGCCTTGCGCCGACCTTCGTGGCGATCACCAGATCCCTCGGATACGGGTGCAGCGCCTCGCGGATGATCTGATTCGTGACGTGCGGCCCGTACACGTCGCTCGTGTCGATGTGATCAACGCCGCGCTTCACCGCCTCGCGCGGCACGGCGAGCGCGGCATCGCGGTCTCTCGGCGGTCCGAACACGCCCGGCCCCGCGAGCTGCATGGCTCCGTACCCGAAGCGCTTCACCGTGCGACTGCCCATCTTGAACGTCCCGACCTTGGCTAGATCCGTCATGGCTGTCGACGGTAGGCCACGACGGGGTGTATGATAAGGGCCCCGAATCAGCACGGCCTGTACGGAAAGGCGAACAATGGCAGTGGATCTCGACGACGTCCGGGTCTTCGCCGCGGTGGCGCGCGCCGGCGGCTTCCGCGAGGCGAGCCGCACGAGCGGCACGAGCGCGTCGAGCGCGAGCGAGGCGGTGCGCCGGCTCGAGGGCGAGCTCGGCGTCCGGCTTCTTCATCGGACGACCCGCAGCGTCGCGCCGACCGAGGCCGGCGCGCGCCTCCTCGAGCGGCTCGGTCCGGCGCTCGCCGAGATCGCAGCGGCGCTCGACGTCGTGAAGAGCTCGAGCGAAAAGCCAGCCGGCACGCTTCGGTTGAACGTCCCCGTCGTCGCCGCGCGGCTCGTGCTCCCACGGATCTTGCCGCCATTCCTCGCCGCGTATCCCGATATCCGCGTCGAGGTGACGGCGGACGACAAGCTCGTCGACATCCTCGCCGCGGGCTGCGACGCAGGCATTCGTTACGAAGAGACGCTCGAGAAAGACATGATCGCGGTCCCGATCGGCCAGCGCGAGCAGCGCCTGGCGCTCGCGGCGTCGCGCGCCTACCTCGAACGGCACGGACGCCCGACCCATCCGCGCAAGCTCCTCGACCACGCATGCCTGCGCGGCCGCTTCCCGAACGGCGCGCTGTGCCCGTGGGAATTCGAGCGCGACGGCGAGGTCGTGAAGGTCGACCCGACCGGCCCGCTCGTCGGCAGCCTCGGGAGCGCGACGGACCTCCTCGTGGACGCCGCGATCGCGGGCACCGGTCTCGTCTACTGGTTCGAGGACTGGCTGCACCCGCACCTCGAGAGCGGCGCCCTGAAGCCGGTCCTGGAGCGCTGGTGGTCGCGTTTCTCGGGCCCCTTTCTTTATTACCCGAGCCGCCGCCACATGCCCGCGGCGCTTCGCGCGTTCGTGGACTTCACCCGCGCGGGCAGCAAATGACGCGCGGGCGAGCGCCATCGTCGCTCGGATCGAAGCAAAGCTCGATGGTGTCGCCCGTCAGCTCGGCGAACCGACGTGGCGGGCGGGCGCGCGCGACGAAGGCGCGCAGGAACATCGAGCCGGATCGCGCCGCTCGAACCACGAGTGAAAGCGCGAGGAGAACGCCGAGGAACGGAGCGTATGCGAAACGCGAGAACACGGAGCGCTCCGAGGCGCTCAGCGCAACGCCCGATTCGGAGCTTGCCCGCGTCTCGTACCGCCCGTCCTGGTGAAACACGCCGGAAGGGCCGAAGCGAGCTGCGCGGACGATCGGGACCTGATTCTCGATCGCGCGCAGGCGGATCTGCGAGACCACATGCGGGATCGCCTCGGTGTCGTAGAAGTACCAATCACTCGAGAGGTTCACGAGGAAGGACGCATCGGGCGCGCGTGCCAGGCTCTCCTGGACAAACCACGGGAAGTAGATCTCGTAGCAGATGAGCGCGGTGAAGCTCTTGCCTGTGGTGGTACTGAAGGTCGGCGATCGCTCGCCTACCTGGTACTCGCGCTCGAACAGGGGCACGAGTAGCCGTTTGTCGTATTGTGCGGACACGGCTCCGTCGCGGCCGATCAGCACGGCGCTGTTGGTGCGCGGGCGCGAGGGCCCTGGTCTGCCCTCCACCAGGCCCCTTCCCTCGCATGTTCTTGTGACGCCTCACCCAATGAAGACCCGTCTCCCGGCGTAGCACTTCGTCTCAGGCAGAATTTCATTGACATCTTGTCCCGCCAGCTGTTAGAGCGCCTAACAAAAGCCCGTCGGGATATGGTTGAGGCAGATCAGGCATACGGCGAGCAGGAGGAACGCTCGGTGAATGTCGGCACGGCGCTCATACCGCACGGTCAAGCGGCGGAAGCGCCGGAGCCAAGCGATCGTCCGTTCGACGACCCAGCGGTAACGGCCGAGTTTCTCCGACGACTCGATGCCCTTTCGAGCGATGCGGGGCACGATGTGGCGCAGATGACAAGCCAACCGAAGGGCCGGGTCGTCGTAGGCCTTATCGGCATGCAGTTTCTTGGGGCGGCGCCGCGGTCGGCCGCAAGGACGCGCGATCGGCGGCACCGCGTCCACCATAGGAGTGAACATCCTCGAGTCATGGACGTTCGCCGGCGTCATCTCGACGGCGAGCGGGATACCATTCTGATCGACCAGAATGTGATATTTCGTGCCCGGCCGGCCGCGATCCGTGGGGTTCGGGCCAGTTTTTTCACCCCCCTTTTTGCCGGAACCAGCGAGGCATCCAGCGCAGCACGCTCCCAGTTGATCCTGTCGGCTTCGCCGAGCTCATCGAGCAAGACCTCGTGGAGCCGATCCCAGACGCCAGCCTGCTGCCAGTCGCGCAACCTGCGCCAGCACGTCATGCCGCTGCAGCCGAGCTCTTGCGGGAGATACTCCCAAGGGATCCCGGTCTTGAGCACGAATAAGATACCGGTCAGCGCGATCCGATCAGGCGTACGCGGCCGGCCCCCCTGCGGCTTCGGCTCCGTTTTCGGCAATAGAGGTACGATTCGTTCCCAGAGTTCGTCCGGCACCAACAGCTTGCCCACGCTGTATTCTGCCGCACCATCGGCTTCCCTCAAGCAAGCGGGGTGAACGAGCTTTTGTTAGGTGCTCTTAGTCGTGCTTACACTAGCCTCTTTTGTGCTGTGGCATTGGTTGGTGGTTCCATGCCTGGTGCCGTCCGTGCGGCCGCGCCTCGTGGACCGTGTCGACCACGTCGCTCTTGCCGGGAGTATCGATGTCCGCGTCCAGATTCGTCGAAGGTCATCCTGGGGCGGCGGTATCCGCCGTGCAACCCGATTCCTCGAATCGCCGGAAGCGCGGGCGGGCTCGCCGTGTCGCGGCCGCGGCGCTCGGCGCATGGGCCTCGATGGCGGGTCCGTGGCCCGTCGAGGAGGCCTCGGCGGCCGATCCCATCAAGGTCACGATCACGGGGGGCGGGCCGGATCGCCCGTACCCGCTGGGGCAGGACTTCCGCGTGGAGGGGAAGCCAGCAAAGGTCCCCGAGCAGGTCGACCTGGTCTTCATCAGGGCGGCGCAGAACATCCTCGGAATCGGCGACCCGTCCGGCAAGACCTGCCAGGAGGTGAAGCGGAGGATCCTCGACGAGAGAGAGAACGTGCGCGCCTTCAAGGAAGGTGCGCCGGTCGGCAGGACGACGGTCGACGCGTTGTGGGACGGGCCCGGCGGCGACATCAGCGAGCTCTCGGCGTACCGGGCGAGCTCATGGAAGCGCGAGTCCGAGAAGGACACGACGTATTCGCTGTTCGTGCCGAGCGACAGCATGTTCATGCCGGGCGCGAGTTATTGCGCCTTCCTGCTCCAGACCGACAAAGCGCCGCTCGTGACGAAGGGGATGCTCGAGGCCGTCACCACGTTCGTGGAGGGGTGGAGCGTGTGCGAGGGCCGCAAGGCGCCCAACGACTGCACCACCGTGGGCAGTACCTACACGAATGCATTCACAACCGCGCTCGATGCCTCGAACCTGGACGAGAAGGGAAAGGCCGACGTCCAGAAGCAGCTCGATGGATTGCTGAACGCGCTCCGTGAGGTGAACGAGAACTACAAACATTGGGGGGTCGCCGTCGCCAGCTGGGACCGCGAGGTTTTCAAGATGCCTCCCGATGAAAGCAAGGATGCGGAAGCGCCGAACCTCATCCCCATCGCTGACGGACCGAAGTCCCCGCTCGCCAGGATGATCGCCGATATGCTCGTGGCGCAAGGGGAGCTCGTGGCCATACCGACGGAGATCACGATTCCGGCGACCAAGGACACCCCAGCGAGAGACGAATGGCACATGCGTTATATCGTGCCGCAGGGGATGCTTCCCGTCACCCACGTCACGATCCAGGGTGATACGGAGGAAATCCAGGTCCGCACCCAGGATCGCTCCAGGGCGCCCATACCGCTGAAGACCAAGACATCCGGCCTCTTCCTGCCGGGCTCGAAGATCACCCTGCGCGACGTCCTGGAGCTCCGGGCCGGCAAGCTCAGGTTCGGCTCGAAGCCTCCGACCTATCTGACGCTCGCGGAGGGCAACAAGAAGATCCTCGGTACGGTCCTCGACTGGAACGGGCTCGATATCTCTTCCCAGAAGCTCGAGAGCAGCGTCGATCCCTTCCTCGCTTGGCTGGACGAGCTCGACCTCGCGCTCACACGCGCGTGGCAGGCGGGCCCCCCCGCAGCGCCGACGAGCCAGCCCGTCCCCTACGTGCTCACCTGGACGCCGCTCTACGCGTCCCTCGGCGCGTGGCTCAAGAGCTCTGCGCTGAACACGTGTGACAAGATGCCGATGCTCAACCAATCGCTCAACGTCGGGCATCAACCCGCACCACTGCCTCCGCCCGCGCCACCGCCTCCACCGGCAACGCCCGCCTGGCCCGGTTGCCCGGACAACGACTTCAACCCGGTCAGGGTCTTGAAGCAGACGCTCGGCAAGATACGCACCGGCGCAGTGCAGGCCCAGGCGTACAAGACCGCCCTGCAGGGACGAACGCAGCTCTCCAGCACGACGATCGCCTCCACGATCAACGTCGCCGGCAAGGTCGATCGGAATGCCTGGTTCGGGCAGCACGTCGTGACGACCGTCGGGATCGCCAATGTCGTCAACAGCGCGGAGCCGCTCTGGGTCAATTATTACGGATTCAAGCTCTACCCTTGGGCCAACCCCGTCGACGAGCCCCGGTGGGTGGGGAGCCCCGGTCCGTACCGCAACCTGTCGCTGGAGCTCGCGCTCGTGCCGAACGTGAATGCCTTCGGATCGTCCGGGCGATACCAGGGCGTCTCCAAGGGCGACATCCCGCCCCTCATGGCGGGTCTCGCGCTCCAGCCCGTGCCATACGTCACGATCTCCGGCGGGCTCATCTTCATGGAGATCCGGCGGACCGTGATCCCCCAGGAGACGGCGAGCACCTTCGTCAGCCCCTATCTCGCGTTCGCGGCCGACATCAACCTGCTCGACCTCGCGGCGACCGCCCTCAGCCAGGGGCGCACGACCACCATCAGCGCGCTCGCGAAGCCGTGAGGGAGATTGCCATGTGGAACGACACCGATGACTCGAACGGAGGACGAACCAATGGAGATTCACAACGTTTCGCCGACCAAGACCCCGGTGGTGAACGGGACGCCGCACGAGCTGGAGATCGAGTACACGGCGCCCCTGGGAGGCGTGGCCGAGCTCAGCGTGTATCCCTCCTCGTTCACGGTCGAGACGGAGAAAAAGACGAGGTACGTGGAGCTGCCCCCCTCGGGCGTGCGGACCACCCACCGCGAGACCGTGACAATCCGCGGCAGCATTCCGATGGTCACGATCATCGTCGGCACGAAGCCCTACGACAAGGAGTGGACCGGCGCGTTCAAGCCCTCGCCCTGACGCTCGCCGCGGCCCTCGGCGCGAGCTGCTCGGACGACGACCCGCTCGTGACGACGCGCATGCGCGTCGACCAGCTCGACCTCGCGGCGAAGTGTTACCGTCCCTGCGAGGGGTCGGACACCGTCGCCGAGTACGAGGAGGGCCTGTGCCCCGACGGCATCAAAACGGCCTGCGATTTCGTGGCCGGGCTCGGGCAGGTGCGGGTCGTCGTGCCGGTCGACGTGGATCTCGTGACGCGGGAGAAGCTCAGCCCCCCGACGCTCACGATGATCGTCGACGACAGGGCCACGGAGGTGACGGACGGGAGGATCGTGGAGCATCCCGTCGGCAACAAGGCCGTGTTCTCGGCCGTCATCGACGTGCCCCCGCAAGAGGCCCCCTCCCTGGTGCTCCAGTTCAAGGTGGTGGAGGGCTACGAGGCGGAGTCGCCGAGCTTCGTCATCGCCAAGCCGGAGCTCGTGACGATCTTCCACCCGGGCTCGTCCCCTTTGCCCGCGGGCAGCGGCAAGGTCACCGTGGGGGTCCGCGCGCCGGCCGGATTGCAGGGCGGGAAGCTCCGTGAATGGATCGACGACGAGCCCACGCAGGAGCGGGACATGATCGCCGCGAAGAGCGCCGAGCCGGGTTACGCCGACTGGCAAGTGCAGCTCGACACGCCTGCCAAGCTCGGCCGATGGAAGCTGCAAGCCTTCGTGGGGGGCATCGCGGCCACCGTCGCCAGCGTGGACCTCGCCGACCCCGCGCACCGCCTCGAGGTCGTGGGCTGCGTCGACGATACCTGCAAGAAGCAGGCGGGCGTCGGCAAGGCCAATGTCGAGCTCGAGACGACGCCGACGGTCACGGAGGCGAGCCTGCTCCAGTGGATCAGCGACGTGCCGCAGACCTCGGTCCCCTTCCTGAAAGGGCCCCTGGTCGACGGCAAACAACGCTGGACCCTCCGCCTGGACACGCTCGTGCAGGAGGACGCCGCCTGGCGTTTTCGTGCGGTGGCGGGCGGGTTCTCCTCGAATTCGCGGACCGTGACGATCGTGCGGCCCGACATCGATGTCCACATCCTGCCCTGCACGCCGAACGTGAATTGCGCGCTCGAGGCGGGCTCCGAGGTGATCTTGAAGGTGACCGCGCCGCGCGACATCACGCCGGCCAAGGCCACCCTCAAGGCGACCTTGAGCGGCATTCCCGTCCCGAGCGTCGACGTCCCGGTGAGCCTCGACGAGGTGATCGGGGAGGAGCGTATCGGTTATCTCACGACCACGGTCCCGAACTCCCCCGGCAAGTTCTGGCGGGTGCGCGCCGCGATCAACCAGAGCACCTCGAACGAGAGCCAGTACGTCGAGATCCTCCCGTAGGCGCTCTGAACGCCCCCGTCCGCCGCTCAGCGCGGCGTGCCGCTCGCCGCCGGCACCGCCGTCCGCTGCCCCGAGCCCGAGCGCGCGCCGCCCTTGATGCGCGCCTCGGTCACGACCTCGTCCCACTGCGCGTCGTACCCATCGAAGTGCACCCGGTAGGAGCCGGGGGCGACGACGCCGGTGATGCTCGCGGGCTTGTACGACCCCTTCCACTCGACCTCGATGCGGTCGCCGACCTTCCGCGCGCCGCCCTCGCCCGAGGCGCGCTGCTCCTCGTCGCGCAGGCGCCGGGCGCTCCCCTCGTGCAGGCATTGCTCGCGGTGGCAGGCGAGGCCGGAGGCGCAGTCGTCGTCGGCGCGGCACGGAGACCCGAGCGGCGCCTTTTTTCCGCAGGCGGCGAGCGCCCCGGGCATGGCGGCCACGATCAACAGCGCTCTCAGGAAGGTAATGGCTCGAACGCGCACGACACGGCATCCCAGCAGAGCGGCCGCGGCCCGACAACAGGGATCACAACGCCGGCGATCGGCGCCCCGCCGCCCCCCGGCACGGCGCGCCCCCGCCCCTGCCACCCAGTCCGCCCTACCCGGGCCGCCCTCTGCTATGGTCGCCCCCGCTGTGCGTCTGCTCGCCGCCCTCGCGCCCGTGGCCCTGCTCGTCGCGGCGCCGCCGCTCCTGGGCTGCGGCGGCGGCCCCGCCAAGAACGCGGGCGTGTGCGCAGGCGCGGGCGTCTGCGGCGCCGGGTACTGCGTCGCCGGGCGCTGCCGGCCGGCGAGCGCCCTCCCCGCGCCCCTCGACGCGCGCCGCGTGCTGCTCCGGCCCGAGGACATGGCCGTCCTCGTCGAGGACGACGCCGCGGCAGCGCCAGGCGTCCCCGACGCCGTCGCGCTCGGGCGCGCCGGGGGCGGTGAGGTCGTCCTGCTGCTCCGGTTCTCGCCGACCTTCGGCGTCGGCGCCGACATAACGAGCGCCTTCGTCGTGCTGGAGCCGGCCCCGATGGCGCCTCCCGCCGAGCGCGCGCTCACGCTGGAGGTCGCGCGCATCCTCGAGCCGTGGCGCTCCGAGACGGCGACGTGGGGCCGGCAGCCGCGGCTGTCGATCCCGGAGGCCGCCGCCATCGCGCGGCCCCGACCGGCGACGCCGCTGCGGATCGACGTCACCTCGCTCGTGCGCGACTGGGCCAGGCGCCGCAAGGACGACCACGGCATCGCCATCGTCGCGCCGGGGAGCGACGCCGTCGGGGCCGCCTACTCGATGGGCATCTCCCAGGGCGTCGGCCCCCGCCTCGAGGTGTACGTACGGTGAGCAACGGCCAGGACGACGAGGACGACGACCTCGGCGCGCGGATGTCGCTCCCGCTTCCCCTGATCCGCCACGACCTCGGCGAGAGAAGGCCTGCCGCGCCCAGCGCGCCTTCCCTGCCCGGCGCCCCGGCCACGCCCGACGCCTCGATCGCGGGCGCTCTCCCCGCGCCCAGCGCCTCCGCTGTCCCCCACGGCGCCCTCGCGCGCGGCCTGCTCGACGACGACGAGCCCGCCGTCACGCAGCGCTCGACGGCGAGCGGCCGCCCCCTCCCGCTGCCCCGCACCGCGCCGCCCCTCTCGCCCGAGGAGGCCCCGCCGCCCACGCTGCTCCGGGTGAGCGACCTCCGCGTCTCGTTCGCGGCCGACGGCCGCGTCACGCGCGCCCTCGACCGCGTCTCGTTCACGGTGCCGCGCGGCCGCACCGTGGCGCTCGTCGGCGAGTCGGGCTGCGGCAAGACGGTGACCGCGCTGAGCATCCTGCGGCTCCTGCCCGCGCCCTACGCGTCCATCGACGGCGGCGCGATCGAGCTCGACGGCCAGGACCTCCTCGCGCTGAGCGAGCGGGAGATGCGCGCCGTGCGCGGCGGGAAGATCGGCATGATCTTCCAGGAGCCGATGACCTCGCTGAACCCCGTGTACACGGTCAGCGCCCAGATCGCCGAGGCCATCCGGCTGCACCGGCCCATGTCCCGCGGCGACGCCCGGCTCTACGCCGTGAACCTCCTGCGCAAGGTCGGCTTCCCCGAGCCCGAGGTCCGCGCGAACAGCTACCCGCACGAGCTGTCCGGCGGGATGCGCCAGCGCGTCATGATCGCCATGGCCCTCGCGCCGGAGCCCTCGCTGCTCATCGCCGACGAGCCCACCACCGCGCTCGACACGACGACGCAGGCGCAGATCCTCGACCTCCTCGAGCGGCTCAAGGCAGAGACGTCGATGAGCCTCCTGCTCATCGCGCACGACCTCGCCGTCGTCGGCGAGCTCGCGGACGAGATCGTCGTCCTCTACGCCGGCGTCGTCGTCGAGCAAGGGCCGGCGCGCGACGTGCTCGCGGCGCCCTCGCACCCGTACACGCGCGCGCTGCTCAGGAGCATCCCGGCGCGCGGGCTCCGCCCGCACCGCGTGCGCGGCGAGCGCTCGCTCCGCCTGCCGACCATCCCGGGCGCGCTGCCCGACCTGCGCGATCCGCCGCGCGGCTGCCGCTTCCAGGACCGCTGCGACGCCGTGTTCGACCGCTGCCGCGCCGAGGCGCCGGACCTGTACGCCGTCCCGCCCGGCGCGGGGCACCACGCGGCGCGCTGCTTCCTCCTCGCGGGCCCGGGGCGCGCGGGCAACGAGGGCGCCCCGTGACGCGCGACAGCGGATCCCCGCCGCCCACGCAGCGCGACGAGCCCGCCGCGCCGCACCTGCACGCTGCAGCCGCGGCGCACCCGGAGGGCGCGGAGAGCGCGCCGGGCGAGCGGCCGCTCGTCCAGGCGGAGGGGCTCTCGAAGTTCTACCCGGTGCAGCGCGGCGCCTTCGCGAAGCCGTCGTTCGTGCAGGCCGTCGTCGAGGCGACCTTCCGCGTTTACCGGGGCGAGACGCTCGGCCTTGTCGGCGAGTCGGGCTCCGGCAAGAGCACCCTCGGGCGCCTCGTGCTCCGGCTCATCGAGCCTACGGTCGGCCGGGTCCTCTTCGACGGCCACGACCTGAGCGCCCTGTCGAGCCGCGCGCTCCGGGCCATGCGCCAGCGGATGCAGATCGTCTTCCAGGACCCCTACGGCTCGCTCAACCCGCGCATGACGCTGCGCGAGATCGTCGGCGAGGGCATCGTCATCCACCACCTCGCGAGGAGCCGCGACGAGGAGACCGCGATGGTCGAGGGCGCGCTCCAGAAGGTCGGCCTGCGGCCGGACATGATGGAGCGCTTCCCCCACGAGCTCTCCGGCGGCCAGCGGCAGCGGGTCGCGATCGCCCGCGCCCTCGCCGTGCGCCCGGACTTCATCGTCTGCGACGAGCCCGTGAGCGCGCTCGACCTCTCGGTGCAGGCCCAGATCGTCAACCTGCTGGAGGAGCTCCAGGACGAGCTGTCGCTCGGCCTGCTGTTCATCTCGCACGACCTCCGGGTCGTCGAGCACGTGAGCCACCGCGTCGCGGTGATGTACCTCGGCCGCATCGTGGAGATCGGCCCCACGCAGGCCGTGGCCGGGCGGCGGCACCACCCGTACACGCGCGCGCTCTTCGAGGCGACGCCGTCGATCGAGCGGGGGAGCAAGGCGCGCCGCCTGCTGCCGGGCGCGCCCGGGAGCGCGATCAACCCGCCCGACGGCTGCGTGTTCCACCCTCGCTGCCGGAAGGCCGAAGAGGGCAAATGCGACGTCGAGATCCCGCCGCTCGAGGAGCTCGTCCCCGGCAGCGGCCACCGCGTGGCGTGCTGGTACCCCGAGATCGAGTGACGACGGCGCGCCGGCGCGTCGCGGGATGAGCCGGGCCGGCCGCTGCTTCGCGCGTTGAGATATCGACGGGATGCCCCGGAACAGCTGGCTCGCCGGGAATGGCGCCCTGGGAGCGCAGCAGCTCACAGCCCACCACGGCCCAAACTGGCACAATCGAAGATCCGGGGTGTCCCGCGCCAGAGGCGCTCCTGCGGGATCTGCGCTTGTGGCGCGAGGCATCCCTTTTGCTGCACGCCCCGCGCCGCCGCGCGCGAGGTTCGGTGGCGGAGCCACGAGGTGATGCGATGACGAGCGACGTGCTTCGCGTGCTGGCGGCAGCCCTGCTGTCCGGTGCGTGCCTGATGGGATGCAAGAACAGCGTGAATGACGGCGTTGGTGCCAGCGGCGGCAACGGCGGCAACGGCGGCAGCGGCGCCAGCAGCAGCGGCGGCGGCGAGGGCGGCACCGGCGGAAGCGGCGGCCACAACAGCGGTGGCGGCGGCATCGACGACAGCGGCGAGGACGGCACCGGCGGCTGCGGCGAGGGCAGCGGCGGCGGCTGCATCGACCCGTCGGACGGGCCGTGCGCGGTGCGTGACGTCGAGGGCACGATCCCCGGCGTGAAGATCTCGATCGAGTCGAGCCGCTGCAACTACCGCCAGGGACAGCCGGCCGAGTTCATCTACACGGTCACGACCGACTCGAGCGTCCCCCCGATCGACGTCGCGGCCTCCACCGGCTGCGGGCGCTGCGTCGAACCGACGAGCGATCCCCTCTCGCTCGTCTCCTACAAGATCAGCGGCCTCTCGTGGGGTGCGGATCCGCAGCCGCAGCTCTACTGCCTGTGCGACGTGGGCTGCTGCGCTCCCGACGAGGCGGTGACCGTGCAGGTCGACGCGACAACGGCGACGCAGACGATCCGCTGGTCGGGGCGGCAGTGGACCGGGCCGTCCGACACGAGCAATCCGGAGGGCGACCCCTTCGCGCCGGGGAGCTACGAAGTCGAGGTGACGTTCGATGGCAAGGAGCAGGGCGTCGTCACGGCAAAGCTGGGGATCGAGATCTACCCCTGAAGTACGGCCGAGGCGACGCCCGCAAACAGGCCGCGGCCCAGGCTGGCACAGTCGACGCCCCGGGGTGGCGCGCGCCACGGCCTGTCCCTCCGGAGCCCGCGCGCGCTTCGCGGAGCATCTTCCTTGCTGCCGATCGCGCGCCGCCGCAGACAGGCGGCGTGGCGCGAAGGTAGGGAGAGGTGAGGGAATGGCAAACGACATGCTTCGAGCTCTGGCGATAGCCTTGCTGTCCGCTGCGTGCGCAACGGGATGCGGCGGCAGCAAGGAAGGCGGCGGCAGCGGCGGTGACAGCGCGAGCAGCAGCAGCGGCGGCGACCGCGGGCTGCCGCCGGGGGCCGAGCCGTGCGCGGTGCGCGACGTCCAGGGCACGATCCCGGGCGTGACGATATCGATCGAGTCGAGCCGCTGCGTCTACTGGAGGGGCGAGCCAGCGGAGTTCGTCTACACGGTCACGACCGACTCGAGCGTCCCTCCGATCGAGATCGCGGCCTCGGACGGGTGCGGGCGCTGCGTCGTGCCGAGCGCGGATCCGCGCTCGTTCGTCACGTACCAGATCACCGGGCTGTCGACGGCGGGGGATCCACAGCAGTATTGCCTCTGCGACACCGGGTGTTGCGCTCCCGACGCCTCGGCGACCGTGCAGGTCGACGCGACGGCGGCGACGCACACGATCTCCTGGTCGGGGCGGCAGTGGAGCGGGCCCTCGGACACGGACAACCCGGAAGACGAGTTCTTCGCGCCGGGGACCTACGATGTCGAGGTCACGTTCGACGGGCAGGAGCAGGGCTCCGTGACGGCGAAGCTGCCGATCGAGATCGTCCGCTGATCTCGCGCGCGCCCGCGATCCCGCGGGGGATCCCCGGCGCGCGAGGCGGCCGCCGCCGGGCCGCCCGGGCTTTCTGCTAAGGTCCGCGGGCATGCACGCCTGGCGCGGACACGCCTTCGGTCCCCCCGAGATCCTCGTCTGGGAAGAGGTCGACGACCCCCCGCTCGCCGAGGGGGAGGTCCGGATCGAGGTGGCCGCCGCCGCGATCAACTTCCCCGACGTGCTCTTCACGGCGGGCGCGCACCAGGTCAAGCCGACTCCGCCGTTCATCCCGGGCTTCGAGGTCGCCGGCCTCGTCGTCGAGAGCCGCGAGCCGTCCCTCCCGCCGGGCGCCCGCGTGGCCGCGACGCTCCCCGGCTCCGGGGGGTACGCGACGCGCGCGATCGCGGGGCCGCGCACCACCTATGCGCTCCCGGACGCGATGCCGTTCGAGGACGCCGCGGCGATGACGATCACCTACCAGACAGGCTATTTTGCGCTCCACCGGCGCGCCGGCGTCCAGCCGGGCGACACGGTCCTCGTCCACGCCGGCGCGGGCGGCGTCGGCAGCGCGGCAATCCAGCTCGCCAAGGCGGCCGGCGCGATCGTCATCGCGACCGCCGGCGGCGAGGAGAAGACGGCGGTCTGCCGCGCCCTCGGGGCGGACGTCGCCATCGACTACCGGCGCGAGGACTTCGTCGCCGTCGTGAAGGAGCGGACCTCGGGCCGGGGCGCCGATATCGTCTTCGACCCCGTCGGCGGCGACGTCTTCGATCTGTCGACGAAATGCGTCGCCTTCGAGGGACGCATCGTGGTGATCGGCTTCGCCTCCGGCCGCATCCCCGCGGCGCGCGCGAACCACCTGCTCGTGAAGAACTATTCGGTCCTCGGCCTTTACTGGGGCACCTACAGCCGCGCCCGGCCCGATCTCACGCGGAGGGCGCAAGACGAGCTCTACGCGCTCTACGGCCAGGGCGCGATCAAGCCGCTCGTCTCCGCCGCGCCGCCGATGGCGGAGGCGAAGGCGGCCATGACGGCGGTCGCGTCCCGCGCGACCACGGGCAAGGTGGTGCTCACGACCGCGCGAGGCGGCGGCGCGTGACGCGCTGACACGCTGATCACGGAGACCCGGCCCGCCGCGCGGCGGGCTGGGTCTTCGGCCTATTTCACGAATGCCGCCGCCGCTGCGGAGAGCGAGGAGAGCGGCAGCGGCGCGGAGGATGGATTCAGTTGCAGCCGCTCGCGGTGGACGCCTCCGGGAGCGCCGCAGGCGTGTCCTTGTTCTCCGTCGTCAGGCCGAAGCCGTACGGGAACAGCGCGCCGTCTTCCCCGCGGTTGACCCGCTGGCAATCGGTCGCAGGCCAGGAGAACGAGAGCTTGCCCTGGAACTGCTGCTTGCCGAACAGCACGTCGGCCACGCCGCCGCCCTCGGAGCCCGGGAGCCACGCGGCCACGAAGGCGTCCGAGCGGTTCAGCTCCTTGTTGACGTAGAGCGGACGGCCCGAAAGGAAGACCGTCACGATCGGCAGATCCGGCTTGGCCGTGCGGATCGCCTGGAGGACCTGCAGATCCTCGGGGTGGAAGACCGCGTGCTCCAGCGTCTTCGCGTGCGGCGTGTCGTCCGTCGCGAGCTGGATATCCCCGTACATCTCGGCATAAGGCGTCTCGCCGATCACCACGATCGCCGCGTCGAAGCTCCCCGAGCTGGCGGCGGAGCCGTTGGCGCTCAGCGTCGCCTGGCCGCCGCCGGCCGACACCAGGTCCTGGATCCCCTTGAGGATCGACGTCGCGCCGGGGAAATCGGCGTTCGTCAGATCGGTGCCCTGCCACGTCCGCGACCAGCCGCCGGACTGGTTCGAGATGCTGTCCGCGGACTTGCCCGCGACGAGCACCTTGGCCGAGGCGGCGAGGGGCAGGACCCCGCCGGCGTTCTTGAGGAGGACGAGCGACTTCCGGACCGCCTCGCGCGCGAGGGCCCGGTGCTCCGCTTGCCCGAGCACCGACTGATCTCCCGCGAACATCCGCTTCGACGGCGCCTGCTTGGTCTTCTTCGGCCCGAGGAGCCCCGCCCGCATCTTGACCCGCAAGATCCTCGTCACGGCGTCGTCGACCCGCGCCATCGAGATCTGGCCCCCCTTCACCTGGCTGAGGGTGTTCTCGTAGAACGCCTTCCAGTCGTCCGGGACCATGATCATGTCCACACCGGCGTTGATCGAGGCGGCGCACGAGGCGTTGGTGCAGCCCGACACCTGCCCATGACCGTTCCAGTCGCCGATGACGAAGCCGTCGAAGTGGAGCTTGTCCTTCAGCACCCCGGTGAGCAGATCGCCCTTCCCGTGCATCTTCTGGCCGCGGATGCTGTTGTACGACGCCATGACCGTCTGCGCGCCCGCCGGGATGGCGGACAGGTAGCCCTGCCCGTGGATCGTGCACAGCTCGGTGTCGGAGGCGAGGTTGTTCCCCTGGTCATCGCCCTTGTCCGTGCCGCCGTCACCGATGAAGTGTTTGGCCGTCGCGATGACGCGCGTCGCGCCGAGGAGATCAGGGCTGTTCGCGGCGCCCTGGATGCCCTGCACGACCCGGCCCGCATAGGCGTTCACGATCTCGGGATCTTCGGAGTAGCCCTCGTACGTGCGGCCCCAGCGGTCGTCGCGCACGGTCGCGAGCGTGGGCGCGAAGGTCCAGTCGAGCCCGGTCGCGAGGACCTCCTTGGCCGTGGCGGCGCCGATGCGCTCGAGCAGCTCGGGGTCGTGGGCCGCGCCGAGGCCGATGTTGTGGGGGAAGAGCGTGGCGCCGCGGACATTGTTGTTCCCGTGCACCGCGTCGATGCCCCAGATGATCGGGATGGCCACGCGGCCACCGCTGGTGTCCACCGAGGCGTTGTAGAACTCGTCGGCGAGCTTCACCCAGTCCGCCGCCGTCGCGTTCTTGTTCTTCCCCGGCCAGGAGCCGCCGCCGTTCAGCACGGAGCCGATGTTGTACTGCTTCACCTCGGCCGGCGTGATCTTCTGGATCTCGGCCTGCACCATCTGGCCGACCTTCTCCTCCACCTTCATCTTGCCGAGCAGCTCGGTGATGGCCGCCTCGATCGCCGGATCCTGCGCGATCGCGCTCCGCACCTCGGGCCAGCCGTTGTCGCAGGGCAGGAGGCCGACGGCGTCCCCGGCGCCGCTGCCGCCGCCGCCGGTGCTGTCGCTGCCGCCGGTGCCGCTGCCTCCGGTCCCGGAGCCGCTGCCGGAGGAGCCAGCGCCGGCGCCGGAGCCAGCGCCAGCGCCGGAGCCGCTTCCGGAGCCAGCGCCGGCGCCGGAGCCGCTTCCGGAGCCGGCACCAGCGCCGGAGCTGGCCCCGGAGCCGGTCGCGTTGTCGGACGTGTCGTCACCGCAGGCGGCCGGCGCGAGAACGACAGCCGCCGCCATGATCCATGTTGCATACCGTGTGAGGCGCATGAGTGCTCCCCTCTCTTGTCGATGAGGTGAAGGATGGGCTTTAAGGTGAACCGTGACAGTCGAGCAAAGCGTCGATCGGGACGTGTAAGAAATATAAGACAGAGAGGGAACGTTCTAATCCATGACTCCCCCCGCACGCAAGCCCCCCCTCACGCCGCGAACGAGGGTTCGCCCGCGTGTTCGCGTGAGCGCGCGTTCGCGTGAGCGTCACCGCCGCGCCGTCGCCATGAGCCCGAGCCAGGCCTCCCCCGTGCCTCGTGGCGCGCCGGATGACACGGTGCGTCCTGGGACACCACCGGTTAACCATAGTCCGAGTCGGGCCGCAATATACAAACCCGATGGCGCGGCGCGATAATCCACCCGTGGCATAACGCAACAACCCGTGCACAAGCGAGCACGCGACGGGCTCATCGATGGATGCGGGCTCACCGGGGTCGAGCACGTCATCTCCGATCCGAGGATCGAGAGGCCGCGCGAGGAAGACAAGGAGGAGCGCTGGCGTCCGCGCGATGACGAGAGACGCTCAGAGCAGTTGACATTACCTGCGTTCCGTAGGCGTCGAGGGGTTCGGCGCTCAACGCTTCATCATGAAGCGGACGGTGAACAGCTATCATGAGCCGTGGCACCTCGGGGATACGAGGCCAACGCGGCACCACGCCGCGCGAGCGCCAGCGCGTCGAGGCCGCCCACGCGCGGTCGACCCCCCGCAATGCTGATTCCAGCCGGGCGCGGCCCGATCGGCGCGGTCAAACTGGGCCACCGGACAGAGCCATGGGCTCACGCAGCACGGGCCGACGGGCGAGCCGGAGCGTCTGCCGTCGCGATTCAGCGGAAGCATATTCCGTCAAGGGAACAATGATAGAATCGTGACTTCTGTGCGGCAGCATTTACCTGCGAGACTGCACGTGCCTATTCTCCGCGCATGGTCTCTATCCCGCGTACTTCCATTCGTCTCTTCATGACCACCGGTACGCTGCTCCTCGCGCTCGCCGCGTGCGGTGACGACGAGGTCGGCTTCGGCGCAGGCGGCGCAGGCGGTGAGGCCGGCGGCGGCACCTCCACCAGCACCAGCGCAGGAACTGGCGGCAGCACCACCAGCGGCACGGGCGGCGAGGGCGGCACCGGCGGCACGGGCGGCACCGGCGGCACGGGCGGCACCGGCGGCGCAGGCGGCACGGGCGGCGAGGGCGGCACCGGCGGCACGGGCGGCACCGGTGGCACCGGCGGCACGGGCGGCACCGGCGGCACGGGCGGCACCGGCGGCACCGGCGGCGAGGGCGGCACCGGCGGCGCTCCCGGCACGGGTGGCGAGGGCGGCGCAGGCGGCGCTCCCGGCACGGGCGGCGAGGGCGGCGCAGGCGGCGCTCCCGGCACGGGCGGCGCAGGCGGCGCGGGCGGCGCAGGCGGCGCGGGCGGCGCAGGCGACGAGCCCGTACGGTGGGCCGACGTGGAGCCGATCCTGCTGGCGAAGTGCTCGCCCTGCCACACCCGCACGGATCCCGCGCCGGCCAGCGGCTTCGCCATCACCTACGAGTCCTCGCAGCTCGCCTCGAGCTCGACCCAGTGCGCCGTGGACCCGGGTCAACCCGCGAGGACGCAGGGGGAGTGCGCCACCATCCGCATCCACGACCTCGACAACGCCACCCGCATGCCGCGCAACCGCGGATGTACCGGCGACCCGGCGCTCGACGTCGCGAATTCTGCCTGCCTGACGGCCGCACAGCAGCAGACGCTCGTCGACTGGATCGCGGACGGCCAGCTCGACTGATCCGAGGAGGCGCGGCCACCGCCGCGCCTCACGTCACCTCGGCTGCTCGAGGAGCGCTCCGTCCCGGTACGCCTCGATGAGCCGCTCCAGGATCTCGATCTCCCGCTCGAGCTCCTCCCCCTTCTCGGTGTCTCCCACCCGGCGCTCGGCCTCGTAGACCTCCACGTCGGAGATCACGGGGATGATGTCCTCCCCCGCCTCCACGGCCTGCTCGACCGACGTGAAATGGTGGTGCTGCGCGAGCCGCGCCCCGCTCGCCTCGAGCACGAGCGTGTACCCCTTGTCGCCGTACGCCTCCGAGAACGCCCCGTCGATCGTCACCGCGCGGCGCGACGCCTTGATCGGCGACTCCCCCCGCTCGACCCGGACCGGCACGTGCCCGTTCACGATGAGCCCGCGCTCCTCGTCCACACCGAACTCGCGGCACACCCGGCCGCAGAACGCGGCGTCGTGGATCAGGTGGAAATAAGGGTTCTTCGTCTCCCTGTGCGTCCTCTCGTCGGCGACGAAATACGACTCGAACGTCGTCATCCGGTCCTTGCCGAACATGGGCGAGAGCGGCCCGGTCCAGAGGTACCAGAGCATGTCGACGTCCTCCTGCGCGCCCGCCCGGAAGGCCCGGCGCACCGTTCGCTCCAGCGCGTCGAACAGCGCCCTGCCGCGGCGAACCTCGCCGTCCACCACGAAAGGAAGGAGCTCGCCCTCGCCGTCCACCGGGACACAGCCGTGGAAGATGAGCGCCCGGTCGCGCCTGAGCCACGTCGTCCCCTGCTGCACCATCCAGCGCATCTGGCGGGACAGCGCCGGGCTCCTCAGGAAAGACTCCTTCAGAAGGGCGACGCACGCCGCCTCGTCCGGCGTCAGCGCGTACGGATCGCCGGGGTCGAGCGTCGGGAAGCGCGCGTCGAGCAGCGGGAACACCTCGCCGTCGATCGCGACCGTGCCCGCGCGCGCGTCGATGCGATGGAGCAGGCAGCGGTGCTCGAGCGCGTACTCCGGGCGGCGCCGGCAGAGCTGCCCCTCCAGCTTGAACTGGAGGACGGCCGCGGCCTTCTGCATCCGCGCCATCAGCAGGGCGTCGCGCAGCCCCTCGCCCCGGACCGCGAAGCGCTCCGCCGGATCGTCGGCGTAGGCCGTGCGCGCGAGCCGATCGAGCGGCGCCACGGAGATGCCAAAGCCCTCTTCCAGCTGCGACAGGCGCCCGTACCGCAGCGAGAGCCGGACGACCGTGGCGATGAGCGCCTCCTGGCCGAGGCTCGCGCCCATCCAGCTCACGTCGTGGTTGCCCCACACGACCCGCACGCGCGGCTGGCGCGTCAGGTACTCGATCACCTTGTCGAGCCGGGGACCGCGATCGCCGAGATCGCCGGCCACCACGAGCTCGAAGACCGTCAGGTTCCGGATGGCGCGCGCCGTGGCCCGCAAGATCTCGATCTCGCGGCCGTGCTGCACGAACGGATCGATGAGCGCGTCGAGGTACCCGCCCTCGCCGAGGGCGGCGCGCGCCGAGACGAGCTCGCGGAGCAGGCCGCGCATGTCCTCCGGGAACGCCGCCTCCACCTGGCGGAGCGTGTAGCGCAGCGACAGCTCGCGGATGACCTCGACCTCGCGCGCGAGCGTCCAGAGCAGGAAGGCCCGCCGCTCCCCCTCGTCGCGGGACGCGACGCGGGCATACCTCTCGCGAGGGTAGTAGACGACCGAGAGCAGCGCGCGCTTCTCGGCCGCCGTGAGCCGGTCGCCGAAGACCCGCTCGACGAGCGGCCGCAGGCTCCCCGAAGCGTTGTTGATGATGTGCTTCAGCTTCCTGTGCTCGCCGTGGACGTCGCTGACCACGTGCACCGTGCCCTTCGGGAGCGACAGGATCGCCCGCAGATGGCCGATCTCCGAGAGCGCGGCCTCGGTCGTCGGGTACCGGCCCGCGAGGGCCCGGAGGAGCGGCAACTCCCGCGTGTCAAGCATGGCGCCGCAGCATAGAGCAAGGCCGCGGGTCGACGCACGCGCGCGACGTGCCGGGCGCGCCGCGCTGAAGCGGCCGGACAAGCGCGCAAGGCGAGCGCATGTGCCTGGCTCTGCCGCGTTTCTCCTTGCGGCCGCGCGGCGTCCTACTAGCAAATGCCATGGGAGCCCATGCAATGTTGTGGCAGCGAGGCAGCATCTCCGCGCCGAGCGGCCTCGACGTCGGCCCACATTCACCAGCGAACCCTCTTCACTACATGAGCAAGTCTGTCCTGATCATCGATGACGACGTGGATCTGGCGACGACCCTGGCCGAGACGCTGCGCGACCTCGGTTATGACGCGACGCCTTTCTTCAGCGGGCGAGAGGCGCTCGAGCGGCTCCTCGACGGCGAGCGGCCCGGAGTGATCCTGCTCGACCTGATGATGCCGAAGATGAACGGCTGGAAGGTGTGCGACGAGCTCTGCGCGGTCCCCGCGCTGGAGGAGATCCCCGTCGTCATCATGACCGCGGCGTCGAACATCAAGCAGCCGATGCCGGCGCACGCGCGCGAGGTGCTCAGCAAGCCGTTCGAGCTCGACGCCCTGCTCAGGACGATCGACGCCGCCTGAGCGGGCTACCGCTTCTTCTTCGCCTTCGGTGGCGCGCTCGGCTTGATATCGATGCTCGTGGCCCCCTGGCACGGCACCTGCGCTGTCACACCCGCGCTGAGCCACTCGGGGAACTTCGTCTTCCCGGCCCGGCCGACGCGCACGAAGAAGCGGCCGCAGCGCACGGCCAGCGCCTGGTTCACGTCCCCCGCGTACTTGCCGGTCATGTAGACGCCCCCCGGCTGCGGAAACCCCACCGTGAGCAGGCCCTGATCCTTGGGCAGCGACGCAGGATTGCCCCCCTGCCGCGCCTGGCTCGCGGCCTCCTTCGCCGCCGCGGCCTCCTTCGCCGCGGCCTCCTTCGCCGCGGCCTCCTTCGCCGCCGCGGCTTCCTTCGCGGCAGCCTCCTTCGCCGCCGCGGCCTCCTTCGCGGCAGCCTCCTTCGCCGCCGCGGCCTCCTTCGCCGCGGCCTCCTTCGCCGCCGCGGCCTCCTTCGCGGCAGCCTCCTTCGCCGCCGCGGCCTCCTTCGCTGAAAGCGTCTTCGCCGCCTGCGCCTTCCCGGCCGGAGCCTTCTTCACGGGGGGCGACTCGCTCGCCGCGGACGCCGCCGCGGCGACGGGCTCGACGATCGCGGGCGCCAGCTCCACCGCGACCGCCGGCTCGGGCCGATCCCGCCGCGCAACGTAGATCCAGAGCCCCGCCACCACCGTCGCCGTGATCGCCGACACCGCGATCGTCGCGACGGGCGACAGCGAACGCGGCGCTTGCCATGGCAGCCGCGGGCGCCGCGACGACGCGCCCGCCGGGGGCGACGACTCCCCCGGAGAGCCGCCGCGGCCCGCCGCGCTCGGCCTCGGGTACGGCACGCCCCCGGGCGGCGTCAGGCCCGATGAGCCGTCCACCGGCACCGTCACCCCGGGCGGCGTCAGGCCCGACGCGCCCATCGGCACGGTCACGCCGGAGGGGGTCACCGGCGAGCCGGAAGGCGGCTTGGGCGGCGCACCCAGGAACGCGGGCGCGAGATCCGCCGGGAGGGCCGGCGGCGGACCGAAGCGGATCGCCTCCGGGATCACCGACGTGGTCGGCACGAAGCGGGGCGTCTCCGCGCCCGTGCCAGGCATCGTCGTGCCGTCCTCCTCGAATATCGGATCGACCTCGGTCAACGTCGGCGGCCCGCCCTGCGGCGGCCCCTCGTCGGCCGCCGCCGCGTCGCGCTCCGCCGCGCGCTTCGACGCCTCGAACAGGCGGCCGAACGTCTCGCGATCCGGCAGCGCGGGCCTTCGTCCCTCCACGCCCTTCGCGCCGTCGCCCCTCGCCTCGGACGCCGGCACCGGGATCGTGATCGGCTCGGGCGCGCCGATCGACGCCTTGCCGTCCTGCCGAGCCGACCCGAGCAGCGCCTCGGACGCCCCCGCCGAGGGAGGCGCGGTCTTCGCCTGCGCGCCGGGGGTCCGCAGCCTCGCGGCGCCGCCGTCCCTGGCCGCCTGATCCCTGGCAAAGAGATCCTTCGCGAGCCGCTTCGCCGCGTCCGCCGCGGGCCTCGCGGTCTGACCTCCCTTGCCCTTGACCGGGATCGTCGGCCGCCGGTCCTCCTCGCGATCCGCGTCCTCGATCTCGATCGTCGCGTGCGCCGATTGCACGCGCGTCACGAGCTCGGCCTTCCCCTTCTCCGGGCGAGCGACCTTCGCGAGCGCCTGCTCGATCTCGTGGACGGTGATCTTCCGATCGTCCGGCGCCGGCGCGAGGGCCGTGTCGAGCAGCGCCACGATCGGGCGCGGGATCTCCGGCCGGATCGTGGCGATCGCCTGCGGTCGCGTGCCGTCCGCGGGCGGCCGCCGCCCCGTGAGCAACGACCAGAGCAGGAGCCCCACGCCATAGATATCGGCCTTCACCGTGACGCGCTCGGCGCGCGCCTGCTCGGGCGCCATGTAGCCCGGCGCGCCCTTCACCACGCCCGCGATCGTGTCCGGCGTGCGCCCGAGGATCTTGCCGATGCCGAACCCCGTCAGGCGCACCTGCCCGTCCCACCCGATCACGATGTTCTCCGGGTGGAGGTTGCGATGGACGATGGGCGTGGGGCTGCCGTGCTCGTCGACGGACCCGTGCGCGTGCGCGAGCGCCCCGGCGATGCAGTGGACCAGGTAGTAGACCGCCGCGTCGGCGAGCTTCTGCTGCCGCGCCGCGAGGTGCTGGTGCAGCCGATTGAGGTTCACGCCCTCGACGTGCTCGAGCACGAGGACGAGCCGGCCGGCGTGCTCGAAGAAGTCGAACATCCGCACGATCGCCGGGTGGTTCATCGTCGCGCAGATCGACGCCTCGCGGGCGAGCTCGTCGGCGAAGCGCGGGTCCCCCTCGGCGGTATTCGGGACGAGCTTCAGCACGCAGACGCGGCGAAACCCGAGCGGGCCATCCAGTCGCCCGAGATAGACGCTGGTAGGCCCAGAACCGGACAGGTGCCGGAGAATCTTGTAGGCCCCAATCGTCTCGGGAGCGGGCTCCGTCGGAAACATCCGGGGCCGATCATACCCAAGCGGGGCGAAGCCCCCAAGCCAACGACCAAGACCGATCACTTCGCGGCGCCGGGAGGCGTCCCCGGGCGCCTCGGTACGAGCCCATGCTCCACGCGCCCTGTACGGCGCGTCGCTCTCCCGTTCGCCAGAGAGCGGTACAGCTGATCAGCAGAAGCCCGAACAGCTGTGACGGATCACCGTGGAGAACCCTCCGGCCGCGCTCGCGCGGCCGCGCCTCTGGCCTTCGAGCGGCGCGGGGCCTGGGCTATAAGCCGCCGCGATGAAGCTCCGTGCCTGGCATCGATTGCTCGCCGTCGTCCTCCTCGCGGGCTGCGAGGCCGCCGTCCCGCCCCCTCCGCCCGCGCCGCCCCCGCCCCCGTCGCCGAACGCCGCCCCCGCCTCGGCGCCCGCGCCCCCGCCGGCCGCGCCGGCCACGCCGGCGTCGCGGTTCCCGGCCGGGTGGCCCTACCCCGAGGGCGCGCCGCCGGTGCGGGGCCCCTCGATGGTCACGAGCGACGCCGCCCTCGCCACGAAGGTGGGCGCGGAGGTCCTCGCCTCGGGCGGCAACGCCGTCGACGCGGCGGTCGCGACGGCGTTCGCGCTGGCCGTCGTGCACCCGACGGCCGGAAACCTCGGCGGCGGCGGGTTCATGGTCGCGCGCGTCGGCGACAAGGAGCACGCGCTCGACTTCCGCGAGACGGCGCCTGGCAAGGCGACCCACGACATGTACCGGGGCAAGGACGGCAAGGCCACGGAGAGCGCGCGGGTCGGCCACCTCGCGGTCGGCGTGCCCGGCAGCGTGGCGGGGCTCTGGGAAGCGTACGACAAGCTCGGCTCCAAGAAGAAGACCTGGGCCGAGCTCGTCGCGCCCGCCATCCGGCTCGCGAAGGAGGGCTTCTCGGTCGACGAGAACTTCGCGACGACGGTCAAGGCCGCGTCGGGCAAGCTCAAGCGCTTCCCGGCGTCGGTCGCGCTGTTCCTGCCGGGCGGCGCGCCCATCGAGATCGGCGCCACGTGGAAATCGCCCGAGCTCGCGGCGACGCTCGAGCGCATCGCGGAGAAGGGGCCCGCGGGCTTTTACGAGGGCAAGACCGCCGAGCTCTTCGTGGCCGAGATGCGGCGGGGCAAGGGCATCATCTCGGCGGCGGACCTCAAGGGCTACAAGGCGAAGTGGCGCGACCCCGTCGTCTTCGAGTACCGCGGGCGCCGCGTCGCATCGATGCCGCTCCCGTCGTCGGGCGGCCTCGCCCTCGCGATGATCGCGCACCAGCTGGAGGGGCTCGACGTCGCCAAGCTCGGCTGGCACTCGCCGTCGCACGTGCACGTGGTCGCCGAGGCGATGCGGCGGGTGTTCCTCGCGCGCAACGAGGTCCTCGGGGATCCCGATTTCGTGAAGAACCCGGTGGAGGAGCTGCTCTCGGTCGCGTGGGCCGAGCAGCAGCGCGCCACGATTGCGGCGGACCGCGCGACGCCGACCGAGGAGCTCGCCCGGGGCGCGGCGGTCAAGGACTCGGGCGGGCGCGGCCCGCACACGACCCATTTCTCGGTGGTCGACGCGCAGGGCAACGCCGTCGCGCTGACCACGACGCTGAACGGCTGGTACGGCTCGGGGGTGACGGTGACCGGCGCCGGCTTCGTGCTGAACAACGAGATGGATGACTTCGCCGCCGTGCCCGGCACCCCGAACCAGTTCGGTCTGGTGCAGGGGGAGGCCAACTCCATCGCGCCCGGCAAGCGCATGCTCTCGTCGATGTCGCCGACGATCGTGACCGGGAAGGACGGCCGCGTGGAGCTCGTGCTCGGCGCCGCGGGCGGCCCGACGATCCTCACTGCGGTGTTCCAGATCCTCTCGAACGTCGTCGACTTCGGCTTCGACGTGACCACGGGGGTCAACGCGCCGCGCTTCCACCACCAGGACTACCCCGACAAGCTGTTCGTCGAGCAGGGCGGCTTCCCCGACGAGCTGAGGAGCGCGCTCGGCGCAATGGGCCACACCCTCGACGACCGCGAGCACATCGCCGACGCGCCGTCGATCGGCCGCGAGGGCGCCGCGTTCGCCGGCGCGCGGGAGCCGCGGCGGCCCGGCTCTGAAGCGGCGGCCGGAAAGTAGCGCCGGCGGGGCGGCGCTCCCCACATCGGCTCACGCGACACCCGCCTATCCCACAACGGGCGGGCTTCATGGCCTGCTCCGGACCGGCAGACCGACGCCACGGCGCGCTCGGGAGCGCCGCCGGGTGGCGGACTCGACAGCGAGCCCCGCCCGCGTCGACCGACCCACCCGACCCACGTTGTCGCCCGCGGGGCGACGCATGTTGTCGGGACGACATGGCAATGGTCAGTCGGTCAGGCGGCTCCTTACTGCTCTGTCAGAGGCCGATCGTTGCTCATTTCAATGTCTCATCGATGAGGGAAGGCGTTGCGCGCCTCAGGCACTTCCCTAAGGAGATCCCTCTCCGCCTGGCGCACCTTGGCCGTTCCCGGCACGGGCGTGTGCCCCATGCATCGTGGCTCCTCTCCTCGTGAAGGCGTCATCGCGTGATGCACATCCGACGGCCCTCTGCGCCACGGAGCGCCGTGTGTCCGGGCGGCGAGGCGACGCTGTGTCGCATTCGCTCCCGAGCGTCGGCCGAGCGTCCGATGGAGTCGCGCGTCGCTCGCCTGACGCGCGGCGTCTCGGCGGCGGAGCCCGCCGGGAGCGCTCGATCCGCGCGCGGCGCCGCGGCGGTTCGACCTTGACACAACCCGCCCGTTTCGATTGCGTAGGGCGATGCGCCCCGCCGAGCACGTTCGCTCCCTCGGCGGATCGCGCGGTCGCCTGTCGCCATCCTTGAGCTCAGCGCCCCGAGGAGCTGCCGTGAAGCGGGGGACTGCAGCTTGACACGGACCGAGATACCGACTGAACGCCGCGCTGGGTAAATAGCCCTGTCACTCCAGGGGGGGTCGCCGTCATGGTGGAGCTGTTGAATCACGAGTTGCTCGAGACGCTGCACGATGGTGCTCGCAGCAGCGTCTATCTCGGCCGGAAGAAGAGCACGGGCAAGATGTGCGTCATCAAGGTCGCGCGGAAGGGCGTCAATGGCACCCGCAACGTGGCGATCCTGAAGCGCCAGTACGAGATCACGAAGCACCTCGACCTCGATGGGGTCGTGCGGGTCCACGAGCTCGAGGTCCGGCTCGATTACGCCGCGCTCGTCATGGAGTACTTCGCCGGTCGCTCGCTGCGGGCGATCATCGACGGCAATGGTCAGGGCGTCGCGCTCGCGCAGGCGGTGAGGATAGCGCTCCAGCTCGCGGACACGCTCGGGGCGATCCATGAGCGGAACATCGTCCACAAGGACATCAAGCCGAGCAACATCATCGTCGACAGCGACGTGCGCACGTCGAAGCTCACGGACTTCTCCATCGCCTCGCTCCTGCCTGGCGAGCGCGCGGCGGTGGTCGACCCCTGGTCGGTCGGCGAGGGCACGCTGCAGTACATCTCGCCCGAGCAGACGGGCCGGATGAACCGGTCGATCGACTTCCGCTCGGACTATTACTCCCTCGGGGTCACGCTCTACGAGCTCACGACGCGGCGCCTCCCGTTCGAGACGACGGATCCGCTGGAGCTCGTGCACCATCACATCGCGAAGACGCCTGTCGCGCCGCACCTGATCCGGCCGGCGATCCCGGAGGCGCTCTCCCGGGTGATCATGAAGCTGCTCTCGAAGACGGCGGAGGAGCGGTATCAGAGCACCTTCGGCCTGAAGGCCGATCTGAAGGCCTGCCTCGACATGCTGGAGCACGGAGCGCCGGCGGCGGACTTCGTGCCGGGGAGGCGGGACAAGCCCACGCGGCTCCAGATCTCGCAGAAGCTGTATGGCCGGCAGGGCGAGGTCGGCGCGTTGATGGCGGCCTTCAGGGACATCAGCGGGTCTGGTCCGGAGGCGGCGGAGGCTGGCCGTTCGGAGCTCGTCCTCGTGGCCGGCTACTCCGGCGTGGGCAAGTCGGCGGTCGTCAACGAGATCCACAAGCCGATCGCGAAGCAGGCGGGCTACTTCGCCGCCGGCAAGTTCGACCAGTTCACGCGCAACGTCCCGTACGCGGCCGTGCTCGCGGCGCTGCGGGAGATCGTCCGGCAGATCCTGACCGAGAGCAGGAATGAGCTTGCCGACTGGAGGGCCAGGATCCTCGCGGCGGTCTCTCCGAACGGGCGGGTCATCGCCGAGGTGATCCCGGAGATCGAGCTCATCATCGGCGAGCAGCCGCCCGTCCCGGCGCTGGGCTCGATGGAGACGCGGAACCGCTTCAACCTGACGTTCCGGAACTTCATCGGCGCGATCGCGCTGAAGACGCGGGCGCTCGTGCTGTTCCTCGACGATCTCCAGTGGGCCGACACGGGGTCCCTGAACCTCCTCAGCGTGCTCCTGGAGGACCCGGACATCCGCCACCTCTTGCTGATCGGGTCGTACCGCGACAACGAGGTCGACGACGCGCACCCGCTGACGATGATGCTGGGCGCGCTCCGGAAGGGCGAGGCCCGCGTGCGCACGATCACGCTGGAGCCGCTCGGGCCCGATCACGTCAACCAGCTCGTGTCGGACACGCTGGGCTCGCCCCCGCACGAATGTCGACCACTCTCGGATATCATTTTCGCCAAGACCCACGGGAATCCGTTCTTCACCAACCAGTACCTGGAAAGCATGTGGCGTGATGGCCTCCTGCGCTTCAGCTCGGAGACGGGTACCTGGCGATGGAACACGGCCGACATCGAGAGGCTGAGTGTTGCAGACAACGTCATCGACCTGATGCTTCGCCGGATACGGGAGCTGACGGAGCCGACGCAACGGCTATTGCACTATGCCGCATGCATGGGCGACCAGTTCGATCTGGCGCTTCTCGCGCTCATCCATAAGAAGGATCTGCGCTCCACGGACGAGGATCTCTGGGGAGCCCTCGAGGCAGGGCTCATCGTGCCGATCAACAGTGACTACAAGATCGCGCGCTTCCTCGATGATACGGGCGGGAGCCCGGTCGTGTTCAAGTTTCTTCACGATCGCGTTCAGCAGGCAGCCCATCAACTGTTCCCCGAGAGCGAGCAGATGGAGGCCCATCTGGAGCTCGGACGACTTCTGCTCCGGCAGACGCCGCCTGAGTCGATCGACGACCGTGTCTACGACATCGTGAGACACCTCAACGCAGGCGCCGCGCTGATCGGCGACAAACAGGAACGTTACGAGGCTGCGACCCTCAACTTGAAGGCCGGACGGAAGGCGAGGCGCTCCACCGCCTACGGTCCTGGAGCGCAATGCCTCCGTGCGGCCGCCGCCTTTCTGCCCGATGACTCGTGGCAAACCAATCATGATCTATCGCTCGCCATATACACTGACCTCGTCGAGCTGGAATATTTGACGATCAACTTCGAGAACGCAGAGAAGTTTGCCAAAATCGTCGTAGATCACTCCAGAGATGTCTTCGAGAAGATCCGGGTCTACGAGACTCGCATCCAATTCTACATCACAGAAAATCGCATGTCAGAGGCCATCGACATGGCCATGGCAGTGCTCGAGATGCTCGAGGTCCCGCTCGCCGAGGCGCCACCGGCTGACGCCGACATACATCATTTGGCGCAGCTCCCCGTGCTCGTCGACAAGCGGATGATGGCGGCGAACCGGATACTAGTATCCATGTTTCCTGCTGTGGTCCACGCGAAGCCCACCCTTGTACCGGCGATCGCGTTCACAATGGTCAACATCTGTATCCAGCACGGAAACTCTCCTGCCGCGGCGTACGCATACGCGATCTACGGCCACATCCAGTGCAGCTTCATGAACAATGTAGAATACGGATTCGCGCTCGGACGGCTCGCAATCGAGCTGACGCAACGCTTTGCCGCCAGCGAGCTCGAATCCAAAGTCTACACACTCAACTATGTCGCAATCCATCACTGGAATCGTCACCTGAGAGAAACGATCGAACCCACGCATCACGCTGTTCAGATCGGACTGGCCACAGGAGACATCGAGTACGCAGGCTACAGCTCCAGCTACCACGGAACACACTCATTCTTCGCTGGAGAGCATCTAGCTTCGACCGAGCAGCGAATGAAGCACTCGATCGACCTGGCGGTGAAGCTCAACCAGCGAAGGGAGATCTACTTTGTCAAGATCTGGAAGCAGCTAGTTCACTGCCTCCGGAATCCTGCTGCAGAGAAGATGCGGCTCGTTGGAGAAATCTTTGACGAGACGACGATGATTCCACTCCTCGACGGGAACAGGACATCCGAGTTCTGCCTCCATCTCGCGAGAGGGATGCTGCTCTACTATTTCGGCGCCCCGAAGCTGGCCTATGACGCGCTACGCGCCGTAGATGGCTACGCGGAAGTCGTGGCCTACATAACCAACGTCGAGCATGTATTTTACTACTCTCTCTCGATCCTCGCCGCCCTCCCCCTGCTACCGAAGGACGAGCAGGACGCCGCGCTTGCCAAGGTCGACGCGAATCAACGAAGGCTCGAGGAGTGGGCACGACTGGCACCGGAGAACAATCAGCACAAGCACGATCTCGTGAGCGCGGAGCTGGCGCGCTCGAGGCAGACAGTGGTCGAGGCGATGCACCTGTACGATCGAGCTATAGAAGGCGCTCGGAGGCATGGGTACATGCACGAAGAGGCGCTGGCGTACGAGCTGGCCTCATCGCTCTACCGAGAAATGGGAAGACAAGAGATTTCTCACCACTACCTGACGATGGCCTATCGTGGCTACGCGCTGTGGGGCGCCGATGCAAAGTGCGAGGATCTCATCGCCGAATTTCCACAGCTCATCCTCGAAGGAGCGCTTGACCAGCCGGATGCCTCAAAGGCGGCATCCACATCCAGCCACCACGGCTCCGACCTGGACCTGCTCAGCGTCGTTAAAGCGTCGCAGGCCGTGGCGAGCGAGCTCGTCTTGGAACGACTGCTCGGTAACCTCATGGAGATCGTACTGGAGAACGTGGGCGCGCAGTACGGCGTGCTCGCCCTCACGCGGGGCGAAGCGCTCTTCATCGAGGCCGAGGGGACCGTGCAGCCCAAGCAGGTCCGCGTGATGCAGGGCACTCCGATCGAAGCGTTCGAGAAGGTGCCACTGTCGGTGATAACCTATGCGCAGCGCACATTAGCAAGCGTGTTGCTGGATGACGCCGCAAAAGAGGCTCGCTTCTCAGCGGATCCATACATTCAAGCGAGGCACACAAAATCGCTGCTGTGCTCGCCTATCATCCGTCAAGGCCGGCTGGTCGGAGTGCTCTACATCGAGAACAATCTGTCTTCAGGTGCATTCACAAAGCATCGCCTCGAGCTCTTGAGCTTGCTCTCGACCCAGATAGCGATCTCCATCGAGAACGCAAAACTGTACGACAGGCTCGAGCAGGAGGTCGCCGCGCGAACCGAGGAGCTGCGGGTTTCCAATGAGCAGCTTCGCGACGTCAACCAGCGGCTCCAAGTAGAGTTGGCAGAGCGCGTCCGCCTTCAGGAGGAGCGTGTTCAAATGCAGGAGGAGGTCATCCAGGCGCAGCGAGCTAGATTGTTCGAGCTGTCGACGCCATTCATCCCGATCACCGACGACATCATGGTGATGCCGATCATCGGGACGATCGACGACAAGCGCGCCGCTCAGATGCTCGAGACAGCGATGGAGGGCGTCGCGGCCAGCTCTGCCAAGGTCGTGATCATCGATGTAACAGGCGTCAAGAGCGTCGACACCGGCGTGGCGAGCAGCATGATGAGCTTGGCCAAGGCGATGGGTCTCCTCGGAAGCAAGGCGATCCTCACAGGGCTCCGCCCTGCGGTAGCGCAAAGTTTGGTCGCACTCGGCATCGACCTCCGCTCGATTGAGACGAGGTCCAACCTCAAGGCGGCCATCGCGTATGCCATGAAGCGTACCGCGGCGAGGTTGCACGCGTAGCGACGCGGTCTTCTATCACGATCGGTATTCGCGGCAAGTCGGCCGGCGTCCGACGCTGCTCCCGCCTGTCGCTGCTGGCCATAGAGGCGCGCCAGTGGCGCCTCCCCTATGAGCCCCTTCGCAGTTATCCGGCGCGTGCCGTTAGACTCTCAAGTCCAGAGTAGCGGCCAGCCGCAAGCGCCCAGCGCTTATTCCCAGCGATCATTGCGTCGGCCGCATCCAGATAGAGACGAATTCTATCGTCCGACCACAACGCCAACGCCTTCTCTTTGACGTCTTGATACTCCGCGACGCGGTCGTCATGCATGCGCCTTAGTTGAGCGACGGCCTGAGAGAGAGTTATCTTATAATTTTCTCTCAGGACAATGATGAGGTTGTGCACCTCGCCACATTTTAGCTCCTTCTCGAGCGAGAAGTAGTCGTTCGTCCAGCAGAGGATGTCGTTGCAAATGTCGCGAACGCTCTGAAGAAGAGGATGCTGGACAATCTCCAGAGGCAGCGGGTCTTCGAGCAGCAGCTCAAGCAGGTCACAATATGTATACACTGCTCCGCTGAATCGCCGCATCATCAGGTACTCGTCGACATCTGGAACTCTCCCCTGCAAACGATTGTTAGCCTCCCAGAGGTTTGCCTCGTAGTAGTACTGAAAATGTGAGAGCCATCGATTCAAAAAGAAGTGCGGATGCTGGCTCTTGATCCGGTCGCGAACATCGAGCAACCCGCGCGTCAACGGATCGCAGAGATCCGCTTGGGCATACCCGAAGAGCTCACCCAGGTACTTGTCGTTGAGCCCCGCGACGACCTCAGGATCCGCGCTGAGATCTCCCTCGTCGTAGGCATCATCCAGAAGGAATAGCGCAGCTGTAAAATCGGAAGCCAACTGAAGGGTGTGCATGCTCGACGACGGTAGCAGCCACGCGGCGAGATCGGCGACGTTGGCCGCTTTGATCCGCGAGAGCGCGCGGTCGTCCGACACCAGGCGCAAGCGGCGAACCCACTGCAAGGTACGGCGCTGGATAACGTCTACCTTCGGATGGCAAGAGGCAGCGAACGGGTAGTCAAATACATCGTCTTCGCTTTTGCTCACGATGACGCTGACACGATCAGATGACATGATAAACTCCATCGCAAGCCGCAGCCCCGCTGCGTACGCTAGCGATAACGCATCACGGTGCGCTAGTGTAAGGATTGCACGGTTTACGGAAGGTGTACCTCACGGTGGGACGCCATGCAGACCGAGCTGGGAGTCACGGGCCTGCGGCCTGCAACCAGCGCTAATCCACTCCGGAAGGCAAGCGCAATTCCACAATACAGCATAACCGCATCACCCGTCTGGGCGGACGGGCCGCTCTCGCAGGAGACCGTCAGGTGGGAATCACCTCGATCGGGAGCGCTAGCGGGCAACGGGTATTGAGACCCGCGCTCCATTGGATCCTCTCAGTGCGGAGCTCAAACCGACGGCACCGGTGCAGGAGCTCCTCGAGAACCACGCGAGCTTGCGTGCGGGCCATCAAAGCTCCGACGCAGAAATGAGCACCGTGGCCGAAAGGAAGACTGCTCTGGGCGCGGCGTTCTGGATCGAACCGATCAGGGTCGTGGAACCGCGTTTCGTCGCGCAGGCCCGAGCCCACGAGCAGCGCCACCATCGCGTGCGCGGGGAGGCGCACGCCCCTGAGCTCCGTCTCGGCCAAGGTGAGCCGCATCGTGGCATGCAGAGGCGGCTCGAACCGTAGAACCTCCTCGATGAAGCGCGGGATGAGCGTGGGTTCCGCCCGCAGGCGATCCATCCATTCCGGCTGCCGAGCGAGGATCAACGCCATATTGGTCATCAGCGTCGATGTCGTCTCCAGCCCCGCTACCAGCAGTAACAGGAGGCTCCCAATCAATTCTCTGTCCGTGAGCGCGATGTCGTCCACCCGACACCGGATCATCTCGCTCACCAGATCGTTCTCCATCCGGCGGCGGCGGCTCGCCACCAGCTCCTGCATGTACCGTTCCATCTCGTCGATGGTCCTGCGTACCTCATCGATCCGGGCATGGTCATCTGGAGAGATGGTGGAGACGCTGAACACATCAGCCGTCCAGCGAATAAAGTGCTTCTCCAGCGAGGCATCGAGACCGATCAGCTGAGCCAAGGCGCGGGTCTGCGCAGGGGACGCAAAATCGATGGCGAAGTCGATCACGCGGCGTCGTAGCAGCTCATGGGTGAGCTTTGTCGCCGTGGAACGCATGTGCCCCTCGAGCGCGCTGACCGTCGCGGCGGAGAAGACACGGCCGACAATGTTGCGCATCCGGCTGTGACGCGGCGGGTCCACGAGGACCAGGGAATCGGACAGCGGATTGTGGCGCTCGAGGTAGGGCGGCTCAGTTACAATGCGCAGCCCCGCGGACGAGAACACCTGCGTGTTCTTGAACGCCGCCACGATGTCATCATACCGGGTGACCACCCACATCCCGTTGGGGTCCACCTGGCACACGGGCGACTCGCGGCGCAGCGCCGCGTAGAAGGGGTACGGGTTCTCTCGGACCTCGGGGGCGAACAAATTAAGTCGAGTCATTGCGCTCTTCCTGTGGCTAAGGCAGGACGCAGCCGCAACGCCATGGCGGCACACGTCGATAAGCCTGGAGTGGGGTGCTGCCTCAGATGACGCGCTGGGCGACGCGACGGCGTCGATTCGGTGCTGCCCTGAGGCAGCTGGCCCCTAGCGCTGAAAGGAGCACGGAACGGAACCCGCAAGCCGCGTTTCCGCGATGCTCCAGCGCGTGGTCACCTGGGTGCTTCTCCCGCGAGCAGGGCGCTGAACAGCCGCCGCGCGGCCCGAGCCAACGCTCGGCGTCCGCACGACACGGCTGCACTCCTCGGTCGTCGCTGCGCTCGCCAGGATGCGAGCATGCGACTCACGAGCGCCTGGACTGCTTCCAGGGCATCTCCCGGTGCATCATGAGACCAGAGCAAGCGAGAGAGCCGCTAGGCTCTCTTCATGGCTGCAGGGGTCCGATGGTTCGTGGGTGCTCCTCCATCTGATGACAGCATCCTATACCATGCGGACGAATGCGCAACTGTATTCTTATTTGCGGACTTCACACGACGACCTCGTCGTGATCGAAACACCACGGACAACGAATCTTCCAACACTTCAATACGATGGCCGAGCCGCCACGACATGGCGCGTGAATAAAAATACATTTCAGCGCCTGCGGCCCGCGCTGCTCCGGCAGGCGCCGAGAACATCGACTGCCCCCGAGCGACACCTCGATGGTCCTCCGATAGAGATGCGTTGCGATCGATGAGCGCAATGATCTCTGGATGATCGACGTCGTCTATCGCGAGCGACTGTGCAGCAATGCAAGATGCAGTCGACTCGGGTTTCATCCGTGAAGGCATAGCGCGTGACCCGGAGCCGCCCGCGCTGCGCTCCGGATGGAGCGAGCCGTGGAGACGAGAACGCTGCAGGCGTACGTCGGCGCGAACGCCCGCGGCGTCGGCCTGGAATGCTGACGGCGAAGGTTTTCGCCATCGATGTGACGTGCATTTCAGGAATGCACGGCCGCACGAGAGTGCGCTGGCCCGCTATGCAAAATGAACGCCTCGCTCGAGCGGAGCGCTGTCACGGTTCCCAGCATCGTCGGCCATGAAGCGGGTCGCTCGATGTCACGCTCGGCTCGATCTCGTGACCTCGAAAGAGGGGGCCTCTCCCTGGAACCACACCTCCTCCGGAGGCGCGCCTACCCACGCCGAAGGCGCGTTTGAGACGAGGCCCGTTTGGGATGGGGGTCACGCTCTGGGCACTCCCGGGTTGCGCTCAGGGATCTCCTTGGTCGTGCTCAGGGCATGCCCAGTGCTGAACCACTGAACAGGGGCCGGGGGCGCGCGCCCGCCCCGCCTTGACGATGCGACCGATCGGTCATATGACTGACCGGTCGCATGCCGAAGAGCACGTTCTTTGGGTTGCCCGAGGAGCGGCGGGACCGCCTCGTGCGCGAGGCGATCGCCGAGTTCGCGGATCGCCCGTACGCCGAGGCCTCGCTCTCGCAGATCGCGCGCCGCGCGCGCATCCCCAAGGGGAGCTTCTATCAGTACTTCGAGGACAAGCTCGATCTCTACCGGTGGCTCCTGACCGAGGAGGTGCCGCGGCAGAAGCGCGCGTTCCTCGGCGCCGCGTGCCTGGAGGGCGACTTCTGGGCCCGCCTGGAGGTCCACATCGAGCGCGGCATGGCGTTCCTCGTGGAGCACCCGCGCCTCGCCCGGCTGTCGGCCGCTGCCGCCGACCCGAGCGCCACGGTCGAGGTCCGCGGCCTCCACAAGGCCATCTGCGAGGCCGGCGCCGCGGAGCTCCGGGCCCTGCTCGCGGAGGGCATCGCGAGCGGCGCCGTCCGTTCCACCGACACGAGCCTCGAGGTGGCGACCCGGCTGGTCGCCGCCGTCATCGGCCCCGGGCTGACCGAGGCGGTGCTCCAGGAGCTCGGGGCCGAGCTCCACGACGTGCTGGCCTCCGACGCGCTGCGAAAGCAGCTCGGCCCGAAGCGCCGCCGCCGCCTCGCCCAGCAGGCGGTCCAGTTCATCCAGCGCGGCCTTGGCGCGAGCACTGCGTGATTCCACCAGGAAAGGGAGCTTCATGATCACCTACGACTTCGCCGGACGGGTCGCCCTCGTCACCGGGGGCACCTCGGGCATCGGCCTCGCGACCGCGCGCGCGTTCGCGCGAGGAGGGGCGCGCGTCGCCATCGCCGCGCGCGACGGCGACGCCGGACAGCGGGCCTGCGCCGCGCTCGAGCGAGAGGGCGCGCCGGCGCTGTTCGTCCAGACCGACGTGCGGGACGACGCCTCGATGAAGCGCGCCGTGGAAGAGACGATGAGGCGCTTCGACCGGCTCGATTTCGCGGCGAACTGCGCGGGCGTCGGGGGCGACATGGCCCGCCTCGAGCAGGCCGATCAGGCGGTGTGGGACGACGTCATGGCGACCAACGCCCGCGGGATCTGGCTGGCCATGCGGCACGAGATCCCGGCCATGCTGGCGTCGGGCGGGGGCGCCATCGTCAACATGAGCTCCATCTACGGCGTCGCCGGGAAGCCGGCGCACCACGCCTACGTCGCGTCCAAGCACGCGGTCCTCGGGATGACGCGCTCGGTGGCGCTCGAGGTGGCGCCGCTCGGGATCCGCGTGAACGCCCTCTGCGCCGGCGTCACCCGCACGCCCGCCATGCAACAGGCCGAGGCGTTCGCGCCCGAGCTGGTCCAGGCGCTGGTGGCGCAGCATCCGATGGCGCGGATGGCCACCGAGGACGAGATCGCCGGCGCCGCGCTGTGGCTGTGCTCCGAGGGCGCGGGCTACGTGACCGGCGGCGCGATCCCGGTCGACGGCGGCTTCCTGGCCGCGTGAGCGCGCCGAGCCGAGAGGCACGCTGGAAGCACGCAGGAAGAAGGAGAGCGGAAGGAGCGACCGCGACCGCGGAGCGGCGGTTGCGTGGGACTCGGCCGTCTGTTAGAGAACGCGGCTGACGCAAGAGGAGAGTGCTGCGGTGAAGATCAGCTCCTGAATCGGTCTCCGTCGCAGGTCGCGAGCGCGACAGGTGGCATCCGTGCTCCCTGGCCGCGCGACGCAGCCTGCCCGTCCCGTGACCGGGCCATGTGGCCCTCATGATTCAGGAGCTCGTATGTCGTTGTTGCGCGCGCAGCGCCTCTCCTTCTCTTATTCCGACGCGTCCACGATCCTCGCGGACGTCGATCTGTGCCTGACGCCCGGGTGGTACGGGATCGTCGGGCCGAACGGCGCCGGCAAGACGACGCTCCTCCGGCTCTTCGCCGGCGAGCTCACGCCCGAGGCGGGGAGCTTGCGGCTCGATCCGCGGGGCGCGACCGTCGCCGTGTGCCCGCAGGCCGTGGAGCACGCCGACGCGGCCATCCACGCGCTGGCCGACGCCGAGGACGGCGCCGCGCGCAGGTTGCGCGGCGAGCTCTTGCTGGATCCGGCGGAGCTCGGGCGCTGGGCCACACTCTCGCCCGGCGAGCGCAAGCGGTGGCAGATCGGCGCGGCGCTCGCCGCGGCGCCGGACCTGCTCCTGCTCGACGAGCCGACGAACCACATCGACGCGGACGCGCGGGCGCTGCTCGCCGGCGCGCTCGCGGGGTTCCAGGGGATCGGGGCGTGCGTCTCGCACGATCGCGAGCTCCTCGACGCGCTGACCACCGGCACGATCCGGGTCGAGCGGACCGCGGCGAGGCTCTATCCCGGCGGGTACAGCGCGGCAAAAGCGCTCTGGGAGGCCGAGGCGCGCGGGCGCGAGGAGGCGCACCAGCGGCTGCGCGCCGAGGAACGGCAGCTCCGCCGCCGCCTCGGCGACGAGCGGCGGGCGCAGGCCTCGGCCGACGCGGACCGGAGCACGAAGCGGCGGATGAAGGGCCCGCGCGACAGCGACGCCCGGGGCCTGCTCGCGGACTTCCGCGTGTCCTCGGCCGAAGCGCGGCTGTCGCGCAACGTCGGCGTGACCCGGCGCAAGCTCGAGAAGGTGTCGGCCGAGGCGGGAGAGCTCGAGCTCGAGAAGGCGGTGGGCCGCAGCGTGTTCGTCGATTACGAGCGATCGCCCGCGCCGTGGCTCTTCGTGCTCGACGCACCCCGGATCCACGCCGGCGGCGAGAGCGAGGGGCGGACCCTGCTGCGGGACGTGCGGCTCTCGGTCGGCCGCGAGGACCGCATCCGGATCGCGGGCCCGAACGGCGCTGGCAAGACGACGCTGGTGAACGCGCTGCTCGCCGGCGCGCGCGTGCCGGCGGACAAGGTGCTTCATGTGCCGCAGGAGCTCGGCGAGGCAGAGCAGCAGGCCCTCCTCGCGAGGGCGCGGCGCCTCCCTCCGGAGGAGCGCGGGCGGGTGATGTCGCTGGTGGCCGCGCTCGGGGTGGAGCCTGGGCCGCTGCTCGGGTCGGCGCGGCCGTCGCCCGGCGAGGCGCGCAAGCTGATGATCGCGCTGGGCCTCGGGCAACACGCGTGGGCGCTCGTGCTGGACGAGCCGACCAACCACCTCGACCTGCCCTCGATCGAGCGGCTGGAGCGCGCCCTCGCCGACTACCCGGGCGCGCTGCTCCTCGTCACGCACGACAGGGCGTTCGGGCGGAGCTGCACGTCGATCCTCTGGACGGTGGCCGAGGGAGAGGTGCGGGTGTCGTCCGACGACGCCGGCGCGTGACCCGCGCCGGCGTCCTTGTGATCGTGCTTTCAGGGTTGCGTCGCGCTCAGTCGATGGCCGGCTTGCCGCCCATCTCCTTCAGCACGGCGTCCGCGCCCGACACCGCGTCCATCACCCACTCCATGTAGCGGTGATCGACGTGGATGGTCCGGGTGATCGACGGCATGAACAGCCAGTCGGACGCCATCGCCTCGTAGTTGCCGTCGAAGGCGAGGCCCACGAGCTCGCCGCGCGCGTTCAGCGTGGCAGAGCCGGAGTTGCCGTTCGTGATGTCGAGATCGCTCAGGAAGCAGACCGGCACCTCGCCGAGGTCCTTGTCCACGTACGGGCCGAACCGCTTCTCGCGCGCGGCCTCGAGCAAGGTCGCCGGGGTGTTGAACGGCGCCTCGCCGGTGCTCTTCTTCACGACCTCGCTGAGGGTGGTGAACGGGCGAACCACCGCCTTGTCGGCCTCCGGGCGGTACCCCCGCACGGTGCCGTACGTGACGCGGAGCGTGCCGTTCGCGTCGGGCGCCAGGAGGCCGCCCCGGTGCGCGCGGAGCGCCTCGACGAAGCGCGGCTTCACGAGGGCCATCGCCCCGGCGTAGGCCTTGTCGCGCGCCTCGATGGCCTTGTCGACAGGCGCGAGCTCGAGCGCCAGGCGGATCATCGGATCCCGGCTCGCCTGGAGCTCCTCGAGCGTCGCCGTCTTGAGCAGCTGGATCCGGGTCGCCGCGTCCTCGAGCGCCGTCTTCTCGTAAATCGCGTCGATCGCCGCGGCGATGCCCGCCTCCGTCTGCGCCTGCCCGCCCGCGAGGGCCTCGAGCAGCGCGGGCCTGTCCTTCGGGTCGAGCTGCAGCGCGCGCCGCGTGGCCAGCTTGAAGGTGCTCCGATCGATCGCGCGGTCGTACGACTTCTGCAGCGACGCCTGCGCCTGCTCGAGGCGCTCCCAGTTGCGCTGCTGGTACTCGGCCTCGCGCTCGGCGTCGGCCTTCGGCCGCTCCTCCGCCATGCGCACGAGGGTGACCGCGGCGTCGAGGAGCCTCGCCGACGAGACGATCTCCGACACGGCCGCGTCATGGTCGCGCGTCTCCCGCTGCCCGGCGTGCAGCGCGGCGATCTGCTCGATCGCGCCGCCGTAGGCCGCCTTGCGCTCGGGGTCGGCGTCGATCCAGGCCTTGAGGTCGCCCTCCTGCTTGGCCTTCTCCTTGGCCAGGCCGCCCTGGACCAGCCCGTCGAGCAGGCCGCGCGTCTTGAGCAGGTAGTTGGCGTAGCCCTGGATGGTCGGCTCCGCCTTGATCCGCAGGGCCGGGTCGTTCTTGCCGAGCTCCTCCAGGAGGGCGATCGACTCCTCGTAGAACGACACCCGCTTCGGGTACAGCCATGAGACCGCGGACTCGACCTCTGCCGCGGTCCGGAGCCGGTTCGTCGTGCCGGGGTAGCCGGCGACCATCACCAGGTCGCCCTGGCGGAGCGGCGACGACGCGAGCTTCAGGTGGTGCGCCGGACGGTAAGGCACGTTGTCCTCGGCGTGGGCGGCCGGCAGGTTGTCCTTGCCGACATAGGCCCTGAAGAAGGCGAAATCGCCGGTGTGGCGCGGCCAGCGCCAGTTGTCGATGTCCCCGCCGAAGTTACCGATCGCCTCCTGCGGGACATAGACGATGCGAACGTCCTTGATCTCCAGCTGCTCGATCAACGAGACCTGGCCACCGCCGAAATACTCGGCGATGGAGCAGCGGATCTCGGGGCGCCCCTCCTCGCACGCGGTCACGAGCTGCTTCTTGCGCTTCTCGATCTCCTCGTAGCGCTCGAGATCGCCCTGGATCGCCTCGATGCCGCGCCGCACCTCGGCGGTGACGTCGCGGAACGCGCGGGTCACGAGCACGCGCGCGGTGGGGCCGGCCCATCGCTCCTCGGCGCGGGATTTCGCCAGGTAGCCGTTCGTCAGGAGGTCTTGCTCCGGGGTGGAGTTGTACTGGAGCGCCCTGGTCGAACAGTGATGGTTCGTGGCGATGAGCCCATCGGGCGAGACGAACGAGGCCGAGCAGCCGCCCAGGCTCACCACCGCGCCGAGCGGGGACGCCGTGGGATCGGCGAGCGACTCGGGATCGATCTCGAGCCCGAGCGCCTTGAGCTGGTCCTTGTGCTGCCGCATCTGCTCCGGCATCCACATCCCGCCGGGGTTCTCGAAGGGCGCCCCCTGACCGGGCTCGGAGCCCGGCGGCCTGGTATCGCCCGCTTGCGGCCTATCCGAGCCGCAACCCGGCGCGAACGCGGAGACCGCGAACAACGCCAGGAGCGTATGACTACGTAGAGAGGAGTGAGACATGCGGTGTTGTTACCATCGTCGGTAGACAGTGCAACCACACGCCAACTTTCTAGTGATACGAGATACAGTAGAACGCGCCTCATGCGGGCCAGGGACGCGCGAAGGCGGCGCGCGAGGCGTTCCATGCGTGGTGATGGACACCTGAGCATCCCCTGAATTATTCGGAAAAATTCACAGGGAGGCGGGGAGACGGGGAGTGAAATCTCACGAATCTCCCCGTCTCCCCGTCTCCCTGTTCAATTTCCCACGAAAGATGCCAACAACCGAGGGAGTTGTCAGGGACACCGGATCTCATCGATGTTCGTGGAGGCGAGCTTCGCCTGCTTCAGCGGGCTTGTCGGGCCTTCATTGTTCTCTGCGCCTGGCGGGCGGACTGGCATCCACGGCGTTCCGGACAAGGCGCGCGCAGGGGGACGCCACGCCAGGGCGGCGCGGGGTCAGTCGAGCAGCGGGGGCGATGGGGCTCAGTCGACCTGGTGCGCCCGGAACGCGGTGACGGCCCCGTGGGTCTCCAGGCAGCGGTGGATCCAGGCGGCGTCGCGCGCGCGCACGGCGATGAGCCGGACGTTGCCGGAGCCGTCGAGCCCCTGGAGGCCCTGGAAGCCGACAAGCGCGGCCTCCTGGAGCGTCATCACCTGCGCGCCTGTCTCGCTCAGGACCTCGTCGCTGAGCAGGCCGGCGCCGTCGGATCCCTCGGCGAGGTGCACCTCGAACACGGTCATCATGGGGCCATGGTCGCCGGGCGGCGCCGCGCCGACAAGGTCGTCGTGCGAGACAGGTCGCCCCTGCGCCCCTGGACCGATTGCCGCCGGCCTCGCGCTCCGTCGCGCCCGGTCACGCCTTGCCGGCGGCCTCGCGCTTCGTCTCGAGCTCCTCCCAGCGGCTGACCAGGCGCGCCGCGTCCTGCTTGGCGCGCTCGAGCTCCGAGAGCAGCCCCGCCACGTCGGCGCCGCGGCTCGCGTAGAGCGTCGGGTCGGCGAGCTTCGCCTCGAGCTCGGCGACCTTCTGCTCGGCCGCGTCGATCTTCCCGACGATGCCGTCGAGCTCCGTCCGCTCCGCGAACGTGAGCTTCGGCGCGCCGCCCGCCTTCGCGGCGGCCTTCGCCGGCGCCGCCGCGGGTCGGGCCTCCGCCGCCTGGGCCTTCGCGGCCCGCGCCTCGGCCTCCGTCTCGAGCGCGGCGTTCGCGCGCTGCTCGCGGTAGGCGTCGTAGTTGCCCGCGTAGCGCACGACCCGGCCGTCGCCCTCGAACGCGAGGATCGAGGTCGCCACCCGGTTCAGGAACCAGCGGTCGTGGGTCACGACGAGCGCCGAGCCCTCGAGCTCGATGAGCATCTCCTCGAGCGCGGCGAGGGTCATCACGTCGAGATCGTTCGTGGGCTCGTCGAGGATGATCACGTTGACGCTCTGGGTGAGCATCTTCGCCAGGGCGACCCGCGCCCGCTCGCCGCCGGAGAGCGAGCCCACCGGCTGCCGCGCCTTGTTCGGATCGAACAGGAACCGCTCCAGGTAGCTGCGCACGTCCATGGACCGGCCGCCGACCTCGACGCGCGTGTGCGAGCCCGCGATGTTCTCGAAGATCGATTTGTCGAGGTCGAGCCCGCTCCTGTGCTGGTCGAAGTAGGCGACGCTCGAGTTCTTTCCGAGCACGACCTCGCCTTCCATGCGGGGCCCGTCGGGGGCCGCGCCGTCGCCTTCGGCGCCGAGCTGGCCGAGGATCGCGCGGAGCATCGTGGTCTTGCCCGTGCCGTTGCGGCCGACGATGCCGACGCGCTCGCCCTTGGTCAGGGTGAAGTCGAGGCCGCGCACGAGCCATTTGCCGTCGAGCGAGAGGCCGAGCTTCTTCAGCTCGAGGATGGTCTTGCCGGTGCGCACCGACTCCACCGAGAGCTGCGCGGTCCGCTCCGCCTTGGGCGGCGGCGCGCTCTTGGTCGTCTCGGCGCGCTGGATGCGGGCCTTCTGCTTTCCGGTGCGCGCCTTCGGCTGCCGCCGGAGCCACTCGAGCTCGGTGCGCAGGAAGTTCTGCCGGTTCGACTCGGTCCGCGCCTCGAGCGCGAGGCGCTCGGACTTCTGCTCGAGGTACTCCTCGTAACCGCCGTCGTAGCTGTAGACCTTGCCCTTGTCGATCTCGAGCGTGCGCTCCGCGACGCGGTCGAGCAGGTAGCGATCGTGGGTGATGAGGAGGAGCGCGCCGGGGTGCTCCTCGACGAGGTAGCGCTCGAGCCACTCGACCGTCTCGACGTCGAGGTGGTTGCTGGGCTCGTCCAGCACGGCGAGGGCGGGCCGCGACACGAGGAGGCGGGCGAGCGCGACGCGCCTGCGGTCGCCGCCGCTGAGCACGCTCATGGGCGCGTCGGGCCGGGTGACGCCGACGTGGCCGATGATGGAGTCGACCTGGTGCATCATGTCCCACCCGCCGAGCCGTTCGACGTCGGCCCCGGCCTCGGCCTGCGCGGCGAGCAGCGCCTCGGCGTCCCCCGAGCCGGCCGCGAGCGCTCGGCTCACCTCGTCGTGGCGGGCCTTGGCGGCGTGCCAGGCGGAGAGCCCGGCGAGCACGACGTCGCGCGCGGTGTCGGTCGGCTCGAAGACCGGATCCTGGGAGAGGACGCCGATCTCGGCGCCGCGGCGGCGCGCGATGGTGCCGCTGTCGGCCTGCTCGACCCCGGCGAGGATGCGGGCGAGCGTGCTCTTGCCGGAGCCGTTGACGCCGACGAGGCCCACGCGCTCGCCCGTGCGGATGTTGACCGAGACGCCGTCGAGGATCGTCTGGGGACCGAAGGATTTGTGGAGATCGTGAGCGGTGAGGACGGGCACAGGGCGCGGAGCTTAGCGCATGGCGCCGTGATCGGGGGGGCCGGCTAGGTCCTGTTCTCGATCGCCGGCCCCGGGAGGCATCTTCTCGGGGTTCTTGCGCCAGAACTCTCTCTGGCACCACGCCGGGAGGAGCTGCTCCACGATCACCCCTTCTGCGGAGAGCGCCTCTTCGTGCTCGTGCCAGTCGGTGTCGCACGCGTTGACGATGGTGCTTTGACCGCCTTCCGCCCGGTGCGCGAGGTGCGCCGCCACGAGCTTCTTGTCGGAGTTGTCGAAGCGAGCGAGCCGCTCGGGCACGACGGCATACTCGCCGTCGTACTGCACGGAGACGAACTCCGCCGTCCGGAGCTTCTCCATCGCCACGACGATGCCGTAGTCCTGGGCCGTCAGCTTCTTCCTGTACTCGCGCAGGATGCCGCGGGCCCTGTCGATGATCAGGCGGCGCCCGTCATCGGCGCGAAAATCCTTGAGCCACGCGAAGACGATCCTCCGCTCGCTCGTCGGGACGTGGGTGTCCTTGAACGGCGAGGCAGGATCGGCGGCGCTCGCGACGATGAGCACGTTGGTGTCGACGACGTGATCAGCCACGTTGCTCGTCCTTCTCCATGCGGTCGAGCATCCGCTCCATCTGCCGCTCGACCTCGCCCACCGTGTCACCGAAGAACTTGTCGGGCCAGTTCGCGACCCGCCCGTACCCGTTCACCTCGAGCGGCTCGAGCACCGAATCCCCTCCATTGCACCGGGCAAAGTACATGGCGCACTCGTCCGGCGTGATGCGCTCCTCGGCCATCAGCGTCTGGATCCGCCGGAAGAGGTGCTCCGAGTGCGTCTCCACGAGGAGCTGCACCCCGCGCTCTCGCACGGCCTCGACGAGCAGATCGCCGAGCGCCGATTGCGCCAGCGGGTGCAGGTGGAGCTCGGGCTCCGACATGATCACCGTCGAGCCCTCGGGCGCGAAGTACGCCGCGGTGACCACGGGCAGGACCTGGGAGACCCCGAAGCCGACGTCGAGCAGGTTCGTCCGGTGGCCCTGGAAGGTGATCATGACCTGGAAGAACGTCGTCGCCTGGCGCTCGATCTCCATCCTGTCCGCGACCCCGAGCCGCGCGAGCCCCGCGGAGACCTGCTCGACGAGGCGGCCCCGCTCGGACCCGTCGGCGTGGCGGCCGACGAGGCTCGCGATCAGCGCCGGGATCGCGTGCTCGCCGCTCGATCCGAGCTGCCCTATCGAGCGCCCCGTCCAGGCGTAGTGGCGCGTGGGCACGCTCCGGTGGGGCCCGATGTAGGCGAGCCGCTGGAGCTCCCGCGTCAGCGCGAGCGCGAGATCCTGCGCGTCTGCCCCCGCGGCGCCGAGGGCGGCGACCGCATCGGCCGAGAAGCCGACGGAGCGCTCGGGCTCGTAGGTCCGCCGAGCTCGCCGGTCGTCGGGCAAAGGGCCGCCCGGCGCGGAGAGCGCGTAGGCGCCGTCTCGCTGGCGCGCGACGGCGTAGGCGCCCTCGGCGGTGGCGTACGAGAGCCGCTCCACGTAGGGACTCTCCTCCTCGGCGGCGCCGTACTCCACCTCGTAGTCCACGGAGCCGAGCGTGCGCGGCGCGGCCCCCTTCCCGACGCTCACTGGGCCGAACGTCAGGCGGAAGCCGAGCCCGGCGCGCACGTCGCCCCCGGAGACGACGTCGGAGAGCCTGCCGAGGTCCAGCATCTCACCGGGCTGCCCGCCCAGGTTGAGCGAAAGGAGCCGGTCGGGCGACTCGATGGTTTGCTTCAGGAGCAAGAGCGGCTGGAGCAGGCTCGTCTTGCCGGCCGAGTTGACGCCGAGCACCAGCGTGAGCGGCCTGAGGTCGAACGCATGTGCGCCACGCCAGGACTTGAAATTCCGGAGCCCGAGCTTCGTGAACATCCTCTATTTCCCTTTCCACGGACGGCTCGCGCCGCGAGCGACCGTGCTCCTGCCCGACCGTGGCCGTGAGCATGCCCCCTCCGTCGCTCAATGCATACGGATCCCAGCGGCCGAGGCGGCTTGCACGGGCGAGCCCGCTGCTTCGACCAGCAGGCGGCGAAAGGCGGGATTGAGCCCCTCGGCGTCGTAGTGGCTCTTCAGAAGCCCAGTGACCGTGCCCCAGACGGGCCGGCGCAGGGTGCGGGAGAGCCGGCGGAGGGTGCGCTGCGCCACCGGCCCGAGCGCGGTGTGACAGCCGAGCAGGCGCACCCCGGACACGTGGAGCCGATCGAGGACCCCGCTCTCCGACAACCCGGAGAAGAACGCCGCCACCTCGGGCTGGAACAGATCCACCACCACGCCGGCGAACCGCAGGAGATTGTGCGGGGTGGAGTGGCCGTTCAGATCGAGGGTGGTGGAGCCTTCCGCCGCCGCGCGGCGCTCCAGGTGCAGCGCGAGCGCGTCGAGCGAGGCCACTTGCACGATGCGCGGGCACCGCTCGACGATCCCGCGGAGGACGGGATCCTCCGCCGGCCCCATCACCGAGATCGGGGGGATCGCGCTCACTTCTCGTATCCCGCAGCGAGCCCGGAAGGCGACACCTCGCCGAGACCGGGCGGGATCTTGGGGCTGGCGCTCTCGCCCTCCCACGGCGGGATCTTGGGGCTGGCGCTCTCGCCCTCCCACGGCGGGATCTTGGGGCTCACGCTCTCGCTCGCCCACGGCGGGATCTTCGGCCCACGCGGGGCGGCGGCAGCGGTCGTGACGGTGCCCGTGGCGAGGAACAGCGCTCCTTTCTTCGGGGCGTCGCCGACGCCAATCTGCGTGAGGCTGCCGGGCCCCACGTCGCATTGCTCGGGGGAGGCGAGATCGATCCAGGTCACCGACGGCTTCGCGCCGCGCGCCGCTCCGCCGCTGCTGTAGACAGCCACCTTCGCGAGGGTGCCGCGCGCCTCCAGGATCTCGGCGTGGTAGCCTGTGTACCGCTGGCCCGCCCGCGGGTCGCTCCGGTGAGGCCAGTACACGACCGTCTGGTACTCGTAGTCGTGCCCGGTGGCCCCGGCCGGCGGGCACGTCAGGTGCGCGGCCGCCGCGAGCCGCCTCCACATCGTCGCCTCGAGCAGCACCACGCCGCTGAGCTGCATCTCGGGCCAGCGCGGCCCGAGGGTGGTGCCGGTGAGCGCGCCGCTCAGGCTCACCGTGCTGTCGTCCACCTGGACCGCGTCCCAGCTCGTCTCGCCGCGCGCGGCGGCCGAAGGGGTGAGGGCCAGATCCACGCTGACGAGGCGCGACGGGTCGAAGCCGTGCTCCGTGGGCTCCTCGGCCCAGAACGCGCAACGCGTCTCACCGTCGATGCGGCCCACGAAAGCGACTGTCGTGATGAATTGAGATCTCATGAGATACCTCCAGGAGCGTCGGAAGCGTGTCAGCCTTGGCGGGTGTCAGTCGGGTCGTCGAAGCGACGTTGTCGGCGAGAGACGAAGCGTACGGCGAAGGTCCTGGCAAACATGATGCCACGGCGAGCGGACCGAGCGTCCGGCGACGAGCTCCCGCGTTTGCGCCGAAAACGAGGATCATCGCTCCCCTGATCGCCGGAGTTGAGCACGAGGCCGTCGCGCACCCTGTCTCTCTGGAAGAGACACCTGTTCCTCCCGGAGAACAGCGCGCTCGCGCGTGGTGGCGAGCCTCGAAGCGCCGGACGCGCGGCTCAGCGGTCCGGCGGATCGGCCCGGTAGCCCGGCTTGGCTCCAGCCGGCGCGGAGGGCGCCGCGGCGCCCGGCCTCTCGCCCGCAGCGCCCGTCGCGCCGGGCGGCTTCGCCGATGGCGCCGCCACGGGCGCCGCGCCCGCGTCGCCCGCGCCCGCGCCGCCCGTCTCGCCCCCGGTCCCGACGAACCGGACCCGACCGAACCGCCGCGCCCTGTGGAAGTTCCCCTCGCCCAGGATCGGCGACCACGCGGCCCCGCCGTTGTTCTGCATGGCGTAGAAGTTCATCCGCCACGCGTCCCCCGGCGACGGCGGCGCCGCCTTCGCCTTCGCGAACGATCTCCACGGGATCTGGCGCGGCGCTTAGCGCAGCCAGGGGGGCATGGGCCGGCTTTGCTGAGCCCGTGACGGAGGGTTCCGGCCCCCAGGGGGCGCGGCGCCGCCCCTGCCCTGATGGCGAGGGCGGGTGTGCCGTGTTCTGCGACGAGAGGCGGAAAGGCGCTCAAGGCAAGCTCTTCTGTGCTGATCCGATGAATCGTCATTTTCGGGATCGCCCGGGCGCGAGACGAAGGGTTCTCCCCGGTGGCAGAGGGCGCCGGTGCGACCCATCTTCGCGATCCAAGCGACCAGGCTGGCGCGATCTGTCGCGCAGCGGAGACGTGTTGAAGGCGCAGTGCTCGCCAGGAAGAAAGGAGGCGCAGGATGCGAGATCGATTCGACAGGGACACAGGCTACGGACGAAATGAGCACGGTTGGGATCGGCGCTACGGAGACGACCGGGGCCATTTCACCGAGCGCGGCTATCCTCGCAACGAGCGCCGCAGCGCGGGCCCGAGCTACGATCACGGGGCCGCGCTGCGCGACGGCCGCGATTGGGGCCGTGAGCAGGCTCGCACGGTTGGGCCCGCGACGCACCGCGACCCCATGGGCCGCGCTCTCGGCGACGGTCGCTTCGCGAGCAGCGACCATCGTCCTGGTGACGAGGAGCGCGGCTGGCCCCACGACGACCGCGGCGGCGATTACGCCGGCGGCCGCGGTGACAGCCGCAGCTTCGGCGGCAATCCCCTTCCCGCCGTGGGAAGCGCCTACAACTTCAATCTCGGCGGCGCCTATTACCTCGGCATGACCCGCGTCGTGAACCCCGACTACGGTCCCGATGCGGCCTGGGGCGGCGGCGCGTACGGCGGCGAGCGCCACGATCACTACGAATCCGGCCACTCGGCGCTGGAGAGCGTTGGCCACGCACTCGGCGAGATCGGAGACCGCGTGCGCAGAGCGCTCGGCCGCGGACCGAAGGGCTACAAACGCTCCGACGCGCGCATCCAGGAGGACATCTGCGAGGTGCTCTCGGAGCGCCACGACATCGACGTGAGCGACGTCACGGTCCAGGTGGAGAACAACGAGGTCATCCTCGAGGGCACGGTGCCCCAGCGGCACCACAAGCGCATCATCGAGCTCGTCGCCGAGGGTACGCGGGGCGTCGAGGACGTGCACAACAGGATCCGGGTCCAGCGAGCGATGGAGCCGACGACCCGCTCGAACGCCACGGCGGGCACGATGGGCGATGCCGCCCTGGCGGGCGCGCAGCAGGGGGCGTCACGCCCGACGGCGAGCCACTCGGCCCGGATCTGAACCAGCAGACGCGATATACACCATGTGAATTTGTGATGCAGGCGCTGACCCGGCCGCTCGGCGGCGGGCGTTGCCGGTGAAAACCGGCGCGGGCTGATGGCGCCGGGCCTGTGAGCGGAGGCGACATGCAAGCTGGATCAGAGCGCGTCCGGAGCGGCGGCTGCACCTGCGGTGCGGTGCGCTTTCACCTTCGTGGCGAGCCTCTCCGCGTGGGCATCTGCCACTGCACCTCGTGCAGGAAGGAGACGGGCAGCGTGTTCATGCCGTTCGCGGTGTGGCCGTGGTCGAGCTTCGAGTCCACGGGCGAGACGAGGTGCTGGGAGGGACGCAGCTTCTGCCCGACGTGCGGATCACGGCTGTTCTCGCCGCGGGAGGAGGAGGGGGAGGTCGAGATCAAGCTGGGATGTCTCGACGACGCTCCCACGGATCTCGCTCCGACCTACGAGCTCTGGATCAGGCGCCGCGAGGGCTGGCTGCCCGCCCTGGCGGACACCGAGCAGCACGTGGGGGATCGGCCATGAGCGGGCCTGCAGGCGCGCGAGCGTCGGGCGCTCAGCGGTCGGGCGGCTCCGCCCGGTAGCCCGGCTTCGAACCGTCCGAAGCGGAGGGAGCCGCAGCGCCCGGCTTCGCCCTCGCGGCGCTCGTCGCGCCGGGCGGCGCCGCCGAGGGCGTCACGCCGGCGTCGCGCGCGGGTGCCGCGCCCGCGTCGTTCGCGGACGCCCCCGCGCCGCCCGTCTCGCCCCCGGCCCCGACGAACCGGACCCGGCCGAACCGCCGCGCCCGGTGGAAGTTCCCCTCGCCAAGGATCGGCGACCACGCCGCCCCGCCGTTGTCCTGCATGGCGTAGAAGTTCATCCGCCACGCGTCCCCCGGCGACGGCGGCGCCGCCTTCGCCTTCGCGAACGAGCTCCACGGGATCTTCGCCTCGACGACGTACCCCACGTCCTCGTCCGAGCCGTCGTCGAGCGTCCCTCTCAGCGCGACCGCGCTCGCGAGGCCCGCGCTCCAGGCCTCATGGCCGAAAGGCCCGCTCGGGCCGCCCCTTGGAGCGTTGTAGTCGTCGAACTGCGAGTCGAACACGAGGTTCTGTGGGTTGATCTGGATCTCGTAATAGTCCTTGTTGTCGCCGTCGCCGTCGGGGTCGATCATCACCTCGACGGTGTCCCGCTCCCAGAGGTGCGGGTCGCGCGCGCCCTCGGGGAACCCGCCGGTGATCGTCGTGTCGCGGACGTCGAATCCTACGTAGAGAAACCCGTCGTCCCAGAGCAGCCGCGCCTCGCCCTGCGTCGGCAGCGACCGATCCTCGCGGCCCGTGCCCACGTTGACGAACGGGCCTGTCGCCGCCGCCGCCTGCCACGCCGGCTCGTCGAGGCGGCCGTCGATGGCGATCGCCGCGCCGGGCGCGAGCTTGCGCACCGAGAGCTCTTTCACGACGGCGGGCGGTCGTCTCTGGCTCTGTCCGGCCCCCGCGCCGCTGCTCGCCGGCGCGCGACCCGTCGCCCCGGGCGGCGCCGCCTCCTGCTCGCCCCCGCCGCCCCGGGAGCACGCGGCGGCGAAGGCCACGGCGACGAGCGCGAGCGCCCGCGCGCGGGCGTGCGCGCCGTGCGCGCTGTCAATAACGCGCCGCCGGCAGCAGGGCCCGCGCACGCGGCCGCCGCTACTTGCGCCCCTTCTTGCGGGCGTCGCGCTCGCGCTTGCGCTGCGCCTTCTTCGCGTTGCGCTCGGAGGCGCTGAGCGTCTTCATCTTCGTCATGTTCGGGCCCCCGGCGCCGGCGCCCGGGAAGCCGCCCATGCCCGGCATCCCCATCCCGGGCATCCCCATCCCCGGGAAGCCCATGCCCGGAAAGCCCATGCCCGGCATCCCCATCCCGGGCATGCCGCCGCCGGCCATCATCTGCTTCTGCATCTCCCGCATGTTCTTGGCCATGGCCATCTGCTTCATGCCGGGGATCTTGCCCATCAGGCCCATGTTCTGGCCGAGGCCGCTCATCATCTGGCGCATGAACAGGAACTTCTGGACGAGCTCGCTCACCGCCTCGGGCTTCGAGCCCGAGCCCTTCGCGATGCGCTCCACCCGCTTCGGCTCGCGGACCAGCGCGTACGGGTCGCTCTTCTCGAGGCGGGTCATCGACTGGATGATCGCCTCGATGCGGACGAGCTCCCGGTCGTCGAGGTTCACGTCCTGGGGCAGGCCGCCCGGGAACATGCCGCCGAGGGGCAGCTTGTCGACGAGATCCTTCAGCGACCCCATCTTCTGGATCATCCGCACCTGATCGAGGAAGTCCTCGAGCGTGAAGTCGCCCTGGAGCATCCGCGCGGCGTCCTTCTCGGCCTTCTTCTGGTCGACGACCTCCTCGAAGTCCTGCATGAGGCCGACGACGTCGCCCATGCCGAGGATGCGGCTCGCCATGCCGTCGGCGCGGAACGGCTCGAACTTGTCCGTCGTCTCGCCGAGGCCGGTGAAGAGGACGGGCGCGCCCGTCACCTCCTTGATGCTGAGCGCGGCGCCGCCGCGGGCGTCGCCGTCGAGCTTCGTCAGCACGACGCCGCCGATCGACAGCCGCTCGTTGAAGCCGCGCGCCGTCTTCACGGCGTCCTGGCCGATCATCGCGTCGACAACGAGGAAGATGTTCTCCGGCTTGGTCGCGTCCTTGATCTGCGCGAGCTCCTGCATGAGCGGCTCGTCGATCGCGAGGCGGCCGGCGGTGTCGTAGATGATGACGTCGCGGCCGAGCCGCTTCGCCTCGCCGCGGGCCGCGGCGCAGATGGCGACCGGCGACTCGCCCGGCACGTTGAACACGGGGATCTTGAGCGACTCGCCGAGGACCTTGAGCTGCTCGACGGCCGCGGGGCGCTGCATGTCGGCCGCGACGAGCAGCGGCTTCTTGCCCTGCTTCTCGAGGTAGCGCGAGAGCTTCGCGCAGCTCGTCGTCTTCCCGGAGCCCTGGAGGCCGACCATCATGATGCCCGTGGGCCCGCTGTCGGCCCAGGCGATCTCGTCGCCCTCGTGGGTCATCATCGCCTCGAGCTCGTCGTGGCAGATCTTGATGAAGTGGTCGCTCGCCGAGACCTGGTGGACCTCGCCGGCGTGCTTCACGCGCGTCTCCAGGGTGCGGCCGACCGCGGCCTCCTTGACCCGGGCAAGGAACGCCTTGACCACCCCGATCTCGACGTCGGCCTCGAGCAGGCTGAGCCTTACCTCGCGGAGCGCGACGTCGATGTTGCCCGCGGTGAGCTCCGTGAGCCCGGCGAGGCGGTTTCTGGCCTGACGAAAGCCCCGTGTCAGCGTGTCGAACATGGCAGGGCGGGTCTTAGCACAGGGGACCGCGAGCGCGGATCCCCTTGCCCTCTTCAACGCCGCGCGACGCGCTGCGCGGGCGCGGCCGGCGCCCCTCCCCGGGGGCGCGCGGCGCGGGCGCCTCGGCCGGCGCGGACGCCGCCGGCGCGGGCGACGCGGGCCGTCACATCCCGCGCCGGCCCGAGCGGCGGAGGATCGCGAGCGCCTCGGCGCACCTCGGCATGACCTCGGCGCTCTCCTTGACCTTGGCGTCCGCCGCGACGAGATCCGCCAGCGCGCCGGGCCCTGCGGCCCCGTCGGGCGCCTCGAGCAGGGCGCGAACGCGCGCCTCGGCGGCCGTGGCGTCGAGCAGCAGGCGGTAGGCCCGCGCGCACGTGTCCTTGGCGCTCGCGGCGGGCGGCGTCGATGCGGGCTGGCGCTCGAGCTCCGCGAGCAGCGCCTCGCGCGCTTCGCGCGGCTCGCTCGGGGCGTCGCGGAGGACGTCGATCGCATGCAGGAGCGCATCCGCCTCCTGCTGCTCGGCCGATCGGCCGCACCCGGGCGCCAGCTGGACCATGGCGACGGCGGCGAGCGCCGCGGCGATCCGCTTCGCTGCGGCGATCCGCCGGACGGCCGTCCCTGCTGCGCCCGCCGTCCCTGCTGCGCCCGCCGCCCCTGCTGCGCCGGCCGCCCCTGCGCTGCCCGTCGCGCCGGGCCTCGTCGTCACGCTGGGCACTTTCAGTCGGCGGTCTTTGCGGGCGGGCCCATCTGGATGCGCTCGCCGAGGTAGGAGCCGATCAGCGTGAAGAGCACGCCGATGAGCGCCATGATCACGTACATGAACAGCGGCATCGTCCGGACGGTCTGGCTGTGCAGGAGGTAGAAGACGGTCGGGATCGCGACGAGGAACGACGCGACGACCGGCTCGAGGAACGTCTTTCCGGGCGAGATCATGCCGAGGAGGACGCCGCCGATGAACCAGACGGGGATGGCGACGATCATCCCGTTCGACCCCTCGAAGTCGAGCTGCTGCACGATCATGGGGAGGCCGCCGACGAGGGCCGCGGTGAGCACGCTCTGCAGGACGAGGGCGATCAGGCACCAGAGGATCGAGAAGCCCTCCTGCTGGTAGCGGCGGTTGCGGTCGAGCTCGGAGTCGCGGAAAGGCGCGAGCGAGCCCATCCTGGCGCCGCACGCGATGCAGCGCCCGCTCGCCGTCACGGAGGCGTTGTTCGCGCCGCACGACGGGCACAGGATGGAGCTGTCGTTCTTCGAGGGCATCGCGGCTAGGCTAGGCAAGGCGCCGCGCGCGGGCAAGCGCGTGACGCGGCCCCCTGCACCGCGGCCGGGCGAGCGCGCGGCGAGCTCAGGGGCGGCCCGCGAGGACGGTGGGCCGCTCGACGGTGCGCGCGGCGCCTCCATGCCCATGCCGGCCCTTTGGGGGTACCGCCCGCGCCGCCCCCCCCCGTTGCCGGCCTAAGCCAGCGCGCGCGCGCTGGGAGAGCTCGCGCGGTTCGCCGAGCTCGTCGCCTCCGTCCGCTCGGCCTTCCTCGTCGATTCCGGGACCGGTGATGAGCTCTATGACTTCATTCCGCAGTACGAAGGCATCTTCGTCTTGAGCGGCTCGGAGCAGATCAACCTCGGCTTCGACGCGAATGGCTTCTTCGTGCGGAGCCGCGGAGCGCCGCCCTGCGAGCTGTTCCGCGCCCTGCGCGTCGAGCAGATCCTGCTGGAGCCCGAGCGCACCGAGGCCCACGAGGGCGGCCGCGTGCTGCTCCGGGACCTCGACACGGGACGCGAGTTCGAGTCCAGGGTCGCCGTTCCCGGCAGGTGCATTCCCTGGCCCGACGGTCGAATGCAGGACGACAGGGGGCGCGTCCGCTCCGCGTATCCGCGCTCCTTCCACGTGGCGCAGCGCGCGCTGGGCATCGCCGATTTCGAGCAGATCCTCGGCTCCCTGCGCCGGGTCTTCGAGGCCTCGGTGGCCACGGGCAACCCGGTGCGCTGGTGCTGAGCCCGCAGGCGCACGCCGGGAGCGTGTGGTTCGCCCGCGTCTCGCGCGCCGCGCCCGACGTCCTGCGCGCCCAGGTCCGCCACGCCCGAGCCCGCTCCTCCCCTCGTCCGAGGACCGGCGAGACGGCGGTGCACCGCGGCCGGCGCTCCGGCTATATACTCGACGAAGCGTGCCCACCGACCCGACCTCGACCCTGGAATCCATGACGTCCGGCCCGCGCGGCCCGGGCGGCGATGGCCTCGACGTGGCGGGGCCCGATCCGGAGCTGCTCGCGCTGCCGTCGCCGCCGAAGCAGGAGCGCACGGTCACGGTGGCGCTGATGGCGGCGACCGCGATCGCCGCGCTGTGGATGGCCGTCGCGCTCCTCGGGGAGGCCCGTTACGCGCTGTCGCCGGGCCAGCCGGCGGACGTGGGAGAGCTCGCGTCGCTGCGGCCGCAGGCGGACCTCGCGAACCGCTACGTGCGGGCCGGAGGCCTGCTCGGGACGCGCGCCGCGATCCGGTACGGGCGCGCTGCCGAGGGCGACTCGTTCCGGCTGGCGCCGGTGGCGGGCAACCCGGCGCTGTGGGTGGAGATCCGGGTGCCGGAGGGCTTCGAGGGCCCGCGCTTCGTCCCTCCGAGCACGTTCGCCGGGCGGCTCGTGCCGTTCAAGAGCGCGGGCATCCGGCACGCGCGGCTGGCCGCCGAGGTGGAGGAGCAGGCGGGGATGGCCGTGACGGACGACGCCTGGCTGCTCATCGACGGCAGCTCGCCGCGCGCGTCGCGCTGGGCGGTCGCGCTCGTCGCGCTGTTCCTGGGCTTCGCGGGCTGGAACCTGTTCGGCATCGCGCGGGTGCTGCACCGCGTGCGGGACGCGAGGGACGCGCGCCGCGCTTCTTGACGCGCTCGCGGCAGGGGAGCAGGACGCTCCCTGCCCACCGATGCCCAAGGTCACCTTCGTCAACGAGCACAGGACGGTCGAGGCCGCGCCGGGTCGTCTCCTCAGCGACATCGCGGCCGAGCTCGGGATAGCGGTCTGCCGCGAGGCGTTCCGGGGTACCGGCATCGGCGATTACACGTGCTGGGTGAAGGGGGAGCCTGGCGCGACGTCGCCCCCGACGTTCCTGGAGAAGCTGCTCGGCGCGCGGGGCCAGCGGCGGATGGCGAACAGGACGCGCGTGCTCGGCGACGTGCAGGTGTGGACCCAGGCCGGCCCTGGCAACCGGCTGCGCGCGCCGCGGCCGATCGCGCCGCCGCCGAGCCCGGCGACGGATCCGGAGGCCCCGCGCAAGCCGATCGACGCGAGCGGCAGCGCGGCGTTCCCGTACGGCGATCCGCGCGCGGTCGGCCACGGCAAGCGCGAGCCGATCGCGGCGGGCGCGCTCGAGGCGAAGGCCGCGAAGGAGAAGAAGGCGAAGGCGGCCCCGGCGAAGGCGGCGGAGGGCGCGGCGCCGGCCGAGGCGACGGAGCCGGCGGAGGCGGCCAAGGCGCCCGGGGCAGCCAAGGCGCCGAAGGCGTCTGAGGCCGCACCGAAGGCGACGGAGACGGAAGCTCCGAAGAGCGCTGCGACCGAGGCAGCGACAGCACCCGAGGAGACGACAGCGACCAGGGCTGCTGCGACAGCCGAGAAGACCGGTGGAGGGGAATCGCCGTAGCAGGCCTCGCGCGCTTGTACCGCTCCAGAGCACGGGCGAATAACACGCCTTTTGCGCGGTTCCAGGCGCTCCCAAGAGACGGGAAGCCGGTTAAAAGCTGGCCCGATCGGGATGAAGCATGGCTCGATGTCGTTCGCGGTGTCCGTGCAGCGGTCGCAAAACTCACGGCACGCTCGAGGTAGCCCAACGACGAGCGGCAGCGATGGTCATTCCATAGAGATCTCCGACCTCTCCCCAACAGCGGCCGGACGGCCCGGTTGCACACTATAGTGGATTTCACTATCCTGTCTCCACGAGGAGCATCGATGAGAGGGACGGGAACGGCGAAGCGTGGCCGGGATGAGGAACGCGGTCCGGCGGGACGAGGCCCGGACGAGGACAGCGGACCCGTCAGCGTGGTGCTCCCGGCCGAGCTCCGGGAGCGGGTCCAGGCCGAGGCGAAGAAGCGCGGCCTCAAGCTCTCGCCCGCGATCCGCGCGCTCCTCAGCGAGCGCGTCCAGGAGATCGACGACGTGGAGCAGCTCAGCCGGGCCGAGGAGTGGCAGCGAGCCCAGGTCTGGGCGGTCTGGGAGCGGATGAAAGCGGGAGACCACGACGAGGCCGCGCGCCAGGAGATCGACTCCATCTTCGACGAAGCGCGCGAGGCGCTCCGTGAGGCCCCTCGTCGCCGCGCCCGCTAGGCCAGGGCGCCGCGTGGGCCGCCGCGTCCGCTTCCGCCGGGAGCTCGCCCGCGACCTCCGCGATCAGGTGCGCTGGCTCAATGAGAACCGCGGGCTCGAGCAGGTTGAGCGCCTGCGGACCGGACTCGACGAGGCCATCGAGCTCCTCGCCCGCTTCCCTGGGATCGGTCCCGCCGAGGCAAAGGACGACGAGGACCGCGCCGTCGTCCGCAGGCTCCTCCTGCGCAAGCTCCCCTACGTCGTCTGGTATCTCGTGGACGCCTCCGACCCCGACGGTGACCTCTGGCTGCTGCGCCTCTTCCACGCGCGGCAGCAGCGGCCGCTGGCCGGGGCCGGCCTCCCCTCACGGAAGCCGCGGACGAGGTGAACGGGCAATGCGTCGCGTCGCTCCTCCCGGCGCGCGCCAGCCCCCGCAGCGCTCCCGCGCACAGCCCCCCTCGGCGCCCGGCGTGCTATGCACGCGCCGATGAGCGACGTGGTGGTGATCGGCGGCGGCGTGGCCGGGTGCGCCTCGGCGCTGGCCCTGGCGCGGCGCGGGCTGTCTGTCCGCGTCCTCGAGCGCAACCAGGGCGAGGGCGCTTCGTGGGCGGCGGCGGGGATCATCGGCCCCCAGCTCGAGGCCACGGGCGACGGCCCCCTCGCGCGGCTCTGCCTCGCGAGCCGCGCCCTCTACGCGGAGCTCGCCGCGTCGCTCGTCGAGGCGACGGGGATCGACGTCGGGTACCGGCAGAGCGGCGCGCTGCGCGTGGCGTTCACCGCCGAAGGACGCGAGGAGATCGCGCGCGAGCTCGCGTGGCAGCGGGAAGCCGGCCTCGCCGTGGAGATCTGCGACGGCGACGGGGCCCGCGCGCGCGCGCCGGCGCTCTGCGACGAGGTCGCCGGCGGCGCGTGGCTCGCCGACGAGGCGCGCATCGATCCGCCGTCGCTCATGCGCGCGCTGCGCATCGCGGCGGAGCGCGCGGGCGTGCGGTTCAGCGCCGGCGCGACCGTCCGGCGCATCGTGGTCGAGCGGGAGCACGCGCGCGGCGCGCAGCTCGAGGACGGCACGAAGGTCGAGGCGGGCTGGACGGTGCTCGCCGCCGGGAGCTGGTCGTCCCTGCTCGACGCGTCGGGCCTCGCCCCCTCGGCGGTGCGCCCGGTGCGCGGGCAGATCGTCGAGCTCACGCCGGCGTCGCCGGTGCTCTCGCAGGTGGTCTACGGGCCCGGGTGCTACCTGTCGCCGCGCGACGACGGGCGCGTGCTCGTCGGCGCGACCGTGGAGTTCGCCGGCTACGTCACCGCGGTGACGTCGCGCGCCGTGCGCGACCTCCTGACCGCGGCGCTCCGGCTCGCGCCCGCGCTCGGCGACGCGCCGATCGGCAGGACGTGGGCCGGCCTCCGGCCCCACCCGAAGGACGCGCTGCCGATCCTCGGCGAGGGGGAGATCGCGAATCTGCTCTTCGCGACAGGGCACTTCCGCAACGGCGTGCTGCTCGCCCCGGTGACCGCGAAGATCGTGGCGGCGCTGATCGCCGGAGAGGAGCCGCCGGTGGATCTGTCGCCCTTCTCCGCCAGACGGCCCGGCATCACCGGTTGAGCGCGCCGGAGCCTCGATCGCCAGCCGTGAATTGACCACAGCCCATTCGGTCAGCAGACGAGACGCTGACAGACATCCTTTTTTCAGGACGGCGGCCAGACATGCAAGGCAATGAGCTGTCGACCAGGAGCAGGCTCCCCAGCACGGACTTGACATCGCCGGCAAATACCGTATCTCATCTCCTTGAGAACTTCGATCTTACTTGGTGGCATCATCACGCACACTGCCTTGAGGTCGGTAAAATGATCCACCGAAAGGAGAATACCTTGAACTTACGCACTGCCGTTCCCACAATGTGTGTCGCCCTGACGGCTGTTCTCGCGGGCTGCGTCGTAGGCGCCGACACAGGCGCTGGCGAGGGCTCTGTGACAGGCAGCGATGAAGTCGGCGGACAGCAATCATCGTCGCTCTCTGCGCCGGGTTGCACGGTTCGCCTCACGCCGTCGAGCCTCGTCGCCAGCGTCGCGCAGGCCGAGAACCCGGCGGCGAACGTCGGCGATGGCAGCCTGGCCACCCGCTGGTCGGGCCGCGGCAAGGGCGCCTACGTGACGGCGGACCTGGGCGCGAAGCAGCGCATCTGCGGCATCTCTCTCGGCTGGTACAACGGCGGGTTCGACGGGCGCATCTACGACTACGCGCTCTCGACGTCCACGGACGGCCAGAATTTCTCTCCGCTCTTCGCGGGGAAGAGCCTGCCCAACACCTCGCTCCAGCCGGTCGAGCTCCAGGCCGTCGACGCGCGGTACGTCCGCCTCACGGTCAACGGGAACACCCTGAACGACTACGCCAGCGTGACGGAGCTCCAGATATCCGCCAGCGCGGCCCCCGCCGACGCCTTCGTCCATCCGGGCATCCTGGTCAGCAAGGCACAGCTGGATTTCGTCAAGACGAAGATCGGCGGCGGCGCGCAGCCCTGGACCAAGGAGTACCAGCTCGCCAGGGGCTCGAGGCACGCGAAGCGGGACTACGTCGCCAGCCCGGTGCCCGTCGTCAAGTGCTCCACGCCCGGCTCGAAGCAGAAAGCCATCGAGTTGGGCTTCGAGCAAGCGGGGTGCAGCGAGATCGTCAACGACGCGAACGCCGCCTATACGCAGGCGCTGCTCTTTTACTACAGCGGCGACGCGCAGTACGCCGAGAACGCGCGGCGCATCATCAACGCCTGGGCGCGCACGATGACCGCCATCCTGTTCGATCAGCCCCGCTTCCCGGACAACAACGGTCAGGTCTACGCCAACGGCCACTTCGCCGCTGGCTGGGCAGGCACCAACTTCCTGCGGGCCGCGGAGATCTTGCGCTACACGTACGGCGGCTGGACGGCCGAAGACACGGCCCTGCAAGAGAACCACTTCAAGACCGTCTACTGGGACCTGGTGAAAGACGGCTGGACGGGCGGCGCGAACCGGACCTCCGTGATGAACGAGACGGCGCTCGGCATCGCGATCTTCACGAACGATCGCGAGAAGTACGAGTACGCCGTGAGCCAGGTGGAGCACTCCAGCAAGGCCATGATCTACATGCCGAGCGACGGCCGCCAGCCGCTCTATCCCATCTATCAGGGCCGGCCGCGCTACACCGACGACGCGAAGGGCGCTCTCGCGGGGATCTGGAGCAACCCGACGCGCTACATCGCCGGCCTGGAGCAGGAGACCTGCCGCGACCTCGGGCACATGCAGATGGGCGTGAGCTCGCTGGCGAACATGGCAGAGACCCTTCGCATTCAAGGCGATGCGCGCAGCGCCTACGGCGACGACCCGGTTCATGACGAGAACCGCCTGCGGGAGGCGCTCGAGCTGAACGCCGATTACGCGCTGCAATACCTCGACAACACGGGCAATCGGGTCGGCGTGAAGGTGACGCCCGCGGGCTGGATGCCGGCGCGAAACTGGCCGTGCAGCAGCTTCGCCGAGACCGCCGGCGGCGGCTCGGCGGTCATGGGCTGGGAGATCGGGTACAACGAGTTCCGCAACCGGCGCGGGATCAGCATGCCGAAGACAGAGGAGCTCATCACGCGCGTCAGGGCGATGAGCAGCGCTTCCACCCGGGTCGGCAACCACATCGGCTGGGAGACGCTGACGCACGCGGGCGCGCCCTAGCCGCCCGTAGCCCCGCTCGTCCTGAACACCGGCTCCCGCGCGCCGCGGGAGCCCCTCCCGTGCGTCCCCCGCCGACGTTGATGCGTTCTGGACCACATCGCAGTCGAGATCCCGCGCGTCAGGAACTTTTCTCGGGGCTCGCCGTGTCCTGAAAGTGTCCGGGGAACGAGGCAGCGTCGGCTCTCCTCCTCCCGGCCCGGTCCATGCGCACGTTTCCCCACACATCGTTCCTCGATCGGCTCCTCGCCGAGCTCCCGTGCCTCCTGCGCGCGGCGCGCCGCCTGACGCGCTCGGAGCAGGACGCCGAGGATCTGGCGCAGGCGACGATCGTGCGCGCGATCGAGCGGCACGCCGACCTGCGGGACGAGGATCGCATGCGCGCGTGGCTGCTCCGCATCGAGCGATCGGTGCTGCTCAACGCGACGCGCGGCGCGCGGCAGCGGCTCGAGGTGATCGAGGGCGGCCGGGGCGCCGAGTCGGTGCCGGAGCCGCAGGGCAATCTGGAGGTGGAGCTGCTCGAGCGCGGCTTCGCCGACGAGGTCGAGCGCGCGCTCGCGCGCTTGCCTCCGGAGTGGCGCGAGGCGCTGCTCCTGCGGGAGGTCGAGGAGCTCTCCTACGAGGAGATCGCCGATCTCCAGGCGTGCCCGGTGGGCACGGTGCGATCACGGCTCTCGAGGGCGCGGCTCGCGCTCGTCGAGGGCCTCTCCGAACGATGCGAGGAGACGTCATGGCAGGGTGCAACCGCGAGTGGTTCGAGAACATTTCGGCGTGGCACGACGGCGAGGTGACGCCCGAAGACGCGGCGCGGATCGAGGCGCACGTCGCCGGCTGCGCGCCCTGCCGGCGCGCCGCGGAGGTCCTCGGCGGCGTGCGGCGCGCGCTCGTCGCGAAGGCGGACGGGGAGGTCCCGGAGCGCCTGCGCGATCGGGCGGAGGCCGCGGCGCGGAACGCGCGCGCGCGGCGCCGCGGCCCCTGGGCGATCACGGCCGCCCTCGGCGCGGCCGCGGCAGCCGCCGCGCTGCTCGTCGGCAGCCCGGGCCGGGGCGTGAGCGCGGCGATGGCCGACGAGCTCGTGAGCCACCACGTGCGCGGCTTCGCGCGAGAGCGCCCGTGCGACCTCGAGTCCTCCGATCCGGACGCCGTCGCCGGGTGGCTCGAGAGGGAGCTCGGCTACGCGGTGACCGTCCCGGCGGTGTCCGGCGCCCGGCTGCTCGGGGCGCGCCTCTGCCAGATCGGCGGCACGCGCACGGCGGCGCTCATGTACGAGAGCGGGGACAAGCCGCTCACGGTGTTCGTGCCGCCGCCCGGGTCGGGCGCCGCGACGGCGGCGCGCGCGCTCGCGGGGCGCGGCGTGGGGTGCACCCGGGGGCCGCTCGGCAACGCGATCTGCGCGAGGAGCGTGGAGCAGCCGGTGCTCGCGGTGGCTGAAGTGGACACAGCGGCGCTCGCGCCGGCGCTCTTCGGGCGCTGATCCCGTCGATCGCGAGGACCCATGACGATCGGCTCATTGCTGGCGCTCTTCGGCGCGGGGCTCCTGACGTTCGCGTCGCCCTGCGTGCTCCCCATGCTCCCCGTCTACCTGTCGGCCCTCGGCGGCGCCGGGGCGCTCGGCGGTCCGGATCCGGCGGCGGCGAGGCGCGGCGTGCGCCTCGCCGGTGTCGGCTTCGCGATCGGCCTCGCCATCGTGCTCGTCGCGCTGGGCGCCGGCGCCTCGGCGATCGCCGCGGTCCTCGCGCCCCACCGGCGCGCGTTCACCGTCGCGTCCGGCGTGCTCCTGGCGCTCTTCGGCGCGAAGCTCCTGGGCGTGCTGCGCCTCCCGTGGCTCGAGCGCGAGGCGCGCCCGCTCCTCTCCCGCCTCCCGGGCGCGGGCGGCTTCTGGGGGGGCATGCTCTTCGGGATCGCCTTCGCGGCGGGGTGGACGCCGTGCGTCGGCCCGGTGCTCGGCGCCGCGTTGACCTACGCGGCCACCGCGGGCGCGAGCCCGCTCACCGGCGCGATCCAGCTCGGCGCTTACGCCGCGGGCCTCGCCGCGCCGCTCGTCGCCGCGGCCTTCGTCGGGCCGGCGGCCGTCGCGCTCGCGCGCCGCCTGATGCCGGCCACGCCGGCTCTCCAGCGCCTGACGGGGGCGCTGCTCGTGGCCGCCGGGATCGCCGTCGCCGACGGCCGCCTGGACGCCCTCTCGCCGGCGCCCGCGGCGGCCGTCGATGCGGGCGCGGGCGCGCCCTGCGAGGTCGGCCCCGCCGGCGCGTGCGCGGCCCCGGAGGGCGCCGTGGCGCAGGGCGACGTCGCGCTGCCCGAGGGGATGCCTCGGCTGATCGAGTTCGAGAGCGCGCACTGCGCGGTGTGCGAGCGCATGGCGCCGCTCGTGAAGGAGCTCGAGGCGCGCTGCGCCAGGGAGGACGGCACCGTCCTGCGCATCCAGGTCGACGATCCGCGCGGGCGGGCCCTCGCCGCCCGCTACGGCGTGCGCTTCGTTCCGACGTTCCTCAGCGTCGACGCCGCCGGGCAAGAGGTGGAGCGCGCCGTCGGCGAGCTGCCTGCCCAGCGGCTCGCGAGCCTCATCGGCGACGTCCGCGGCGAGGCGTGCCCCCCTGCCTTGTGAGCCCCGACGGCGGGCTCGCTGCCTCCTCATCCCGGAGGCAACCCGAGCCTCGCGGAGCGCCGTCTACCAGCGCTCAGGCGGGAGACACCGCTCCACGACTGGCTACGTCGCCGCGAGCCGCGCGCGTACCTTGGCGAGGACCGCGACGTCGGCGGGCGGGAAGAGCTCGTCCCGGAGATCGGCCGCCTCGGCCCAGCGCACGTCGGCGACGTCGAGCGCGGCGGGCGCGGGCGAGCCCTCGGCGAGGGCGGCGGCGTAGAAGAGGAGGAGCACCGGCCTCTTCGGATAGCGGTGGTAGGTCACCTCGACGATGTCGCCGACCCGGGCCTCGACGCCGATCTCCTCGCGCAGCTCGCGGATCAGGGCGTCCCGCGGATCCTCGTCGGCCTCGACCTTGCCGCCGGGGAACTCCCACGCGCCCTCGAGGTGCGCGCCCGCCTTGCGCTGCGTGAGCAGGACGCGGCCGCGCTCGATGATGACGGCGGCGGCGACGAGGACGAGGGGCGGAGCGGGCTCGGGCGTGGCGGACATGGGCGCCTAGAATGTCGGTCGCGGCGCGCAAGACAAGGGCGAACGGCTGGCTCGACGCCGCACATCCCTCCGGCGTCTTCATTGCCTTGCGCGGCTCGGATTTCTCACCCTCGGACTCGTGCGCCGGTGGCGGCGGGAGCGGGGGCGCGATCGGCGGCAGCGGCAGGACCGGGAGCACCTCCGGCAGGCCAGCGCGGCCCGTCGCGTCCCGTGATCACGGCGTGTAGCTGGGCAGCTCGATCACGTAGGCGTCGACGGTATCCCCGTTGCCCCAGTCGCTCCCGAACACGGCGCGCGTGCCGCTGGGGCTCGGTACGGTGTGCGGCTCGGCCCAGTACGGCTCGGCGAGGTGGGTGTTCTCCTTGCCCCAGCTCCGGTGGCGGCCAATCCGGCAGACCTTGCCCGTGCTCGTGTCGGCGATCAGATTCTCCATGTCGAGCACCCCTGTGCCCGACGCATCGCCGATCGACGACACGAACACCCATCCCGGCTGCTTGTACGCCATCCCCGAGATGTGCCCTGTCGGGGGATAGGGCCACCCCGTCTCCGGGCCGATGACCACCTTCGATGTGCCTTCCGCGAGATCCCATGTGACGAGGAGCCCGATGTCGTCATTGCCGCCGGGGCCGGGATCGTAGACAGCCCCGTTCCAGGTGTCGTGACCGTTCACCCTGCTCAGCGACGCGTGGCCGTACGGCTCCAGCAGGTCCAGGGTACGCACCACGTTCAGCTGCGGATCGGTCACGCCGCCGCTGTCGCTCAGGAACGCGAGCGTCCCGCTCGGCGCGACCTGGGCGGGGTTCTCGCCGAGCGCCTTCCTGGCGAGCACCGTATTCTGGCCGACGTCGTAGATGAACACTTGATCATCGCACGTGAGGCCGATGCGGTTCGAATCCCACGACATGAACAGCGGGTCGCTGCCCGCGCTCGCGCCGCCCGAGCAGAAGTCGAACGTCGTCACGACCTCCTTCATCCCGGCGCCGACGTGGTAACGGATGAAGTCCTTGCCGTCGACGTAGAACAGGACGTCGGGATCGGAGGTGTGCCAGTACACCTGCTCGATGTCCGCCGGCGAGATGTCGAGCGCCTCGATGAGCTCGTAGGTCTTGCCGTCGTAGAGCTGGTGCTCGCCGGCCGCGACCGAGAAGAGGAGGAGCCTCGACTCGTCCGCGTTCCACGCCGAGATGGTCGAGTACATCGGCTTGATGACCGGGGCGTTCCCGCCCCCCGGCGCGACCGCCGTGATGCGGCGGATCGTGGTGCCGAACTCGGCGTCGGTGACGGCCTCGCCGAGCGCCGGCCTGGCGAGCTCGGTCATCGGGCGCGCTTCCTTGTCCTGCACGAGGCCCGCGCAGAGATCGATCGGCTCGCCCGGGCCCGCGCCGCCCGCGCCTACCGAGCTGCCCGTCCCCGCCGCGGCGGCGGCGCCCGTGCCGGCAGCCCCTGTGCCCGCGGCGCCACCGGATCCGGCCGTGCCTCCGGTCCCGCCGTCTCCGGCCGATGAGCCGCCGCCGGAGCAGGCGGCGAGGAAGGAAGAGGAGACAAGGAGGGTGACCGAGACGCCGGCTCTCATGGGGTTTCCTTCGCGCGAGCCACGATGCGTGGCCGCGGCAGCATACCCCGAAGCAACGTCAGGCGTGCGCGACGGTTTGTAAACCCGCCAGCTGTCCCGATCGCGGCACAGCCTGTTCAGGTAGGGTGCTGTTGAGTTGGCGTCGCTTTTCACGCTACAGTCTCGTGCGAGCCAGGGACGCCGGCTCCACTCGCCGGAGGCGGTCGATGGGCTGGGAAGTCGATCATGTGTTCCTTGCGACACCCGACGTGGGCATCGTCGAGCGGATGCTCGCCGAGTTCGGCCTGAACTTCAGTCGCCACGCGGTGCATGAGGGTCAGGGGACCGCGAATGCGTGTGCGGCCTTCGAGAACGCGTTCTTCGAGGTCCTCGGCGTCCATGATCTGGAGGAGCTGCAGACCGAGATCGTTCGGCCGCTGGGGCTGCACGAACGCATTCATTGGACCGAGACAGGCGCATGCCCGTTTGGCGTCTGTTTCAGGACCATCGATGCCGGAGGCGGGGACTGGCCCTTCGAGACCTGGGACTACAAGCCGAAATACATGCCGACGGGCATGAGCATGCCCATCGTGACGCCGCGAGGGTCCTTGACGGAGCCCATGATCTTCGTGGCGCCCCAGACCCTCAGGCGGACCACCCCGATCGAGTCGCGATCGCATCGTGGCGCGCGCCGGACGCTGACGCGTGTACGACTGCAACTGCCAGCGGAGAGCCCGCCGCTCTCGTCGGGCGTGCGTTGGTTCGTGGACCAGGGCATGCTCTCGGTCGATCGTGGGGCGACCAGCTCTCTCGAGCTGGAGTGGGATCACGGTCACGAGGGGCAGTCTCACCAGTTCCCTGCAGAAGTGCCGCTCGTCGTGCGCTGGTAGAGCGGGCTTTCGCTGTACGTCGGGGGAAGCACGAGCGCTCGCCCGGCCAAGCGGTGGCGCGTCTGCCGGCGGCGGCCCCCGCGGCACGGGGAGCCCGGCCGCCCGCCGCCCCCGGAGCCGCCCGGAGGCCGGAGCCGGAGAGCGAGCCCGCTTCCCTTTGCCGCCGAGGTGTGGGATGCGCCTGCCATGAGCGTCACGTACCGGGAAGCCGGGGTCGATATCGATGCAGGGGACGCGCTCGTCGAGCGCATCAAGCGGCTCGCGAAGCCGACGCGCATCCCCGAGGTGCTCGCCGACGTGGGCGGCTTCGCCGGGCTGTGCGCGCTGCCGGGCGGGCTGTCCGAGCCGGTGCTGGTCAGCGGCACGGACGGGGTCGGCACCAAGCTGAAGGTGGCGTTCGCGACGGGCGTCCACGACACGGTGGGCATCGATCTCGTCGCGATGTGCGTGAACGACGTGCTGACCGTGGGCGCGCGGCCGCTCTTCTTCCTCGACTACTTCGCGACGGGCAAGCTCGACGTCGACGTGGGCGAGGCCGTCGTCCGCGGCATCGCCGAGGGCTGCAAGCAGGCCGGCTGCGCGCTGATCGGCGGCGAGACGGCCGAGCTGCCGGGCATGTACGCGGACGGCGAGTACGATCTCGCCGGGTTCGCCGTCGGCGTCGTCGAGCGGTCGCGCATCCTCGACGGCAAGCGGATCGCGGCCGGCGATGCGGTCATCGGCGTGGCGTCGAGCGGGCTGCACTCGAACGGCTTCTCGCTCGCGCGGCGCGTGCTCGAGAAGGAGATGGGGCTCACGATGAGCGACCGCGTGGCCGACCTCGGCGGCACCGTGGGGGAGGCGCTGCTGACGCCGACCCGGATCTACGCCCGCGCGATCACGGCGCTCCTCGCGGCCTGCGGCGATGCGGTCCGGGGGCTGTCGCACATCACGGGCGGCGGCCTGCCGGGGAACCTGCCGCGCGTGCTGCCGGACGGGCTGGGCGCGCGGCTCGACCTCCGCTCCTACCAGCGGCCGGCGGTGTTCCAGGTGCTCCAGCGCGGCGGCCCCGTGGAGGAGGCCGAGATGCGGCGCACGTTCAACCTCGGCGTCGGGCTGGTCGCGGTCGTGGAGAAGGGCGCCGCGGACCGGGCCATCGAGGCGTTCGCCAAGAGCGGCGAGCAGGCCTGGGTGCTCGGCGAGGTGGTGTCGGTCGGCGACGTGCCGTTCGAGGAGCGCGTGCTGTTCGGATGAGCGGGCCGGGGCCGGCGAGGCGCGGCGCGCGGGCCGGGATGCGCCGAGCGGCGGCGCGGGCCGCGCGGCGCGAGCTCAGCCGCCTTCGAGCCGCGATCGCAGGTTCTTGATCGCGTCGTCGATCGCCCGGCTCTTCTTGTAACAGGGCCTCACCGTCGTCTCGAGCACGACGAGGGTGCGCTCGTCGCCCTCGGAGACGGCGCGCTCGAGGAACGGGAGCTTCTCGCCGCACGTGGCGTCGCGCAGCTCGAAGGAGATCCGGACTGCGGGGGTCCCGCGGGCCGCGATCTCCGGATCGCGGAGCAGCTTCGCGGCCCGGGTGGCCGGCGTGGAGCGGCCGCGGGTCTCGACGATCTCGTAGAGCACGTCGATGCCCGCCGTCCCGAAGCGGCTCGAGAGCGCCGTGAAGACCTTGTCGGCGTGCTCCTCGCCCGTCTTCGCGATGGCGATGGCGACGTTGCGCGCCGCGATCGCGAGCGCGCGCTCGCGGAGCGCCGCCGGATCACGCTCCGCGAGCTGCTGGATCGCGTCGGCGGCCTTCACCCACCGGCGCGCCCTGACAGCGTCGGTGAGCGCCTTCCGGGCCGCTTCATCGGGCGGGGGTTCGGCCGGCGCGTCGGGCGCCGCCGGCGCAGCGGCCTCGGGCGCCGGCGCCGTGGGCGCGGGGGTCTCGGGGACGGCGGCGGCGTCGGCCGGGGCCGGCTCGCTCGTGGCGAGCGCGCTCGCGGGGGGCCTCGCGGAGCCGAGCTGGGGCTCCGGCTCGGGCGGGGCACGCCCACCGCCGGCGAGCGCCGCGATCACCGCCGCCGCGAGGATGCCGCCGCCCAGGTACGGGGCCAGCCGGCCCACGCGGCCGCCGAGGCCTTCGGGGCCCAGCCGCGACGCGCGAGCCTCCCGCGCTTCGCGCTTTCGCCTGGCCTTCTCCTCGCGCTCGCGCGCGGCGCGCTCTTCCTCCTCCGCGAGCTTCCGCTTGGCCTCTTCCTCGCGCTCGCGGGCGACGCGCTCTTCCTCGGCGGCCTCCAGCTCCCGCAGCAGCGTCGGGGCGAAGGCTGGCCGCGAGCCGCTCATCCGCTCGGACGTCGGCTCCGAGACGGGCGCCTCATCCTCTGCGGGCGGCTCGTCCGGCGGCGGGGACGCGGACGCCACGGGAGCAGGCTCGGTCTGCGGCGGCTGCGCCTTCACGGAGGGCGCGGGCGACGGCGATGACGCCGGCTCCGCGCCGGCCCCGGACGGCAGCTTCGACGACGCCGGCTTCGACGACGGCGGCTTGGCGACGGATGCCGGCTCCACAGCGGACGCGGACAGCGGCTCCGATGGCGCACGCTCCGCCGCAGGCGACGACGGCGGTTTCGATGGCGAACTCTCCGCCGCAGACGACGACGGCGGTTTCGATGGCGAGCTCTCCGCTGCAGACGACGACGGCGGCTTCGACGACGCCGGCTTCGCGACGGACGCCGGCTCCGCAGCGGACGCGGGCGGCGCCTTCGATGACGCACGCTCCGCCGCGGGCGACGACGGCGGCTTCGATGGCGCCTGCTCCGCTTCAGGCGACGACGGCGGCCTCGACGACGCCGGCTTCGCGACGGACGCCGGGTCCACAGCGGACGTGGACGGCGGCTTCGATGACGCACGCTCCGCTGACGGCGGCTTCGATGGCGAACTCTCCGCCGCAGCCGACGACGGCGGCTTCGATGACGCACGCTCCGCAGCCGACGACGGCGGCTTCGATGACGCACGCTCCGCTGACGGCGGCTTCGATGGCGAACTCTCCGCCGCAGCCGACGACGGCGGCTTCGATGACGCACGCTCCGCCGCAGCCGACGACGGCGGCTTCGACGACGCACGCTCCGCTGACGGCGGCTTCGATGGCGAACTCTCCGCCGCAGCCGACGACGGCGGCTTCGATGGCGCCTGCTCCGCTTCAGGCGACGATCGCTCCTCCACGCCCGACGGCGACGGCTTCTTCGCCGAGGGCTCTACCGGACGACGCTCCGCCTGACCCGGCGACGACAAGAGATCATCCAGCGACAGCCGCAGGGAGCTGAGTCCCGTTGCCGCCGTCGCCACAGGCGCTTCGGCGGACCGCGCTGCCTCCCCAGGCGATGGAGCCGTCGAGGCCGGCAGCGTCGGCTCCTCCGGTGTCGCCGGCTCCTGCGACGGCGCCGCCGCATCGAGCAGCTGCCACGAGTCGCGCGGCGGCCGCGGGTCATCGGTCTCGGAAGAAGCGCCACCGCCGGCTGCTTCGCGAGCGAAAGCCGCCTGGGCGATGAGCGCCGCGCCGCCTACCGTCGTCGGGCGCGCGTCCTCCGGCACGCTCGAGTCGTCCGCCGCGGCGGCAGCGTCGGCCCTGGCGGCCTCCTGCGCGAAGGCGACCTGCGCCATGAACGCCGCGCCGCCTACCGTCGTCGGGCGCGAGTCGCGCGTCAGCTCGGCGACGAGGGTCGGCGTGTTGCGCACCGGCGTCGGCCGCGAGTGGCTGAGGGCGTCCTCGTCGTCTTCGTCGCCCTCCGGCGGCTCCGAGGCCGCCCCCGCCGGCTCCACGGGCGCCGTCATCCCCGCCAGCTCCACGCTGTCCGCGCGACCCTCCCCCGGCTCGCTCGACGCGCGCGCTCGCTCTGCCTCCGGCGCGCCCGCGCCGCTGCCGGCGGGCGCCAGCGCGCCCGCGACGTCCTCCAGCGAGACCAGGCAGGAATCGCCGAGGAGGATCGCCGACGAGCCGCCGACGCTCGCGTCGGGCGCGCCCGACGGCGCGCTGGGCACGGGCGGCCGGTTGCTCGGCACGCGCGCCGCGTCCGCGATCGCGGGCACCGACGTCATCTCCGCCCTCGAGGACATCTCCCCCCTCGACGACATCTCCGCCCGCGGCTCGTGCACCGCGATCCCCGACGCGGCGCACGCGTCGTCGAGCGCCGCGATCAGCTCCTCCGCGGTCCCGAAGCGGGCGCGCGGATTCTTCTCGAGGAGGAGCCGCACGACCGCCTCGAGGGCAGGCGGGACCACGACGCCGGGCGAGTGCACGGCGATCGCCGGCACGGGCGCGCTCCGCTGCTGGTTGAAGAGCTCGACCGGATCCTTGGCGAGGAACGGGTGCTTGCCGGCCAGCATCTCGTAAAGGATCAGGCCCAGGGCGTAGAGATCCGCGCGCTCGTCGACGAAGTCCATCCCGAGCGCCGACTCCGGGGCGAGGTAGGCGATGGTCCCGAAGATCACGCCGGCCGTTGTGAGCCGGACCGGGAGCGAGTCCGCCCCCGCCCGCGCGGACTCGGGCGACGCGACGGAGCGGCGCAGCTGATCGACGCTCACCTTCGCGAGGCCGAAGTCGATGAGCTTCACGAGGTCGCCCTGCGGCTCGACGACCATCGCGTTGCGCGGCTTCACGTCGCGGTGGACGATGCCCATCGCGTGGGTCGCGTCGAGCGCGGCCGCGAGCTGCCTGGCGATCAGGGCGGCGCGCGCGGCGGGCACCGGCCCCCGCCGGATGATCTCGTGGAGCGTCGTGCCGCGCACGTACTCGAGGACCAGGAAGAACGAGCCGTCCTCCGCCTCGCCGAAATCGGTCGCGGTCGCGACGTTCCGGTGCTGGATGTGGGCGCCGGCGATGGCCTCGCGCTCGAAGCGCTGCACGAGCTCGGGGAGCCGCTCGGTGTCGGGGTGCAGGATCTTGATCGCGACGCGCTTGTGCATGTGCACGTGCTCGCCGCGGTAGACCGCGCCCATGCCGCCCATCGCGATGACCTCGTCGATGCGGTAGCGCTTCGAGATCACCCGCCCGAGGTAGGACCTCGCCCGGTGCTTCGCGGCCTCGTCGGCGGTAAGGGTCGGCTCAGGCGGGCGTTCCGACATCGTGGCGCCGCCACCCTACCCCGAGCGGCGCGGCATTGGTAGGTGGCCGGCCAGAGGGGCCCGGCCACGGCGAGGCGCGAGCGTGCGCAGCCGCAAATGACAGCGCGAGCGGCCCGGAGGTCGCCTCGCAGCCCTCGATGCGCCCCCCCCGGGACCCGGGCGGCCGCTTCCGCCCCGGATCTCTCCCGCGCCCGCCTCCGCCGTAGTATCTGCCCCCCATGCCCCCCCTCGATCTCGGCGTCCTCATCTCCGGCCGCGGCTCGAACCTCCAGGCGATCCTGGACGCGATCGCCGCCGGCCACCTCGACGCCCGCGTGCGGCTCGTCCTCTCGAACCGGCCCGACGTGGAGGGCCTCGCGCGCGCCGAGCGCGCCGGGGTCCCCACGCGCGTCATCGCGCACCGGGACTTCACCAATCGCGACAGCTTCGACGCCGCCGTCGTCGACGCCCTCCGCGAGGCGGGCGCGACCTGGGTCGTCCTCGCGGGCTTCATGCGCCTGCTCACGACGACCTTCCTCGACGCCTTCCCGCACCGGGTCGTGAACATCCACCCGTCGCTCCTGCCCTCCTTCCCCGGCGTCGACGCCCAGCAGCAGGCGCTCGATCACGGCGTGCGCGTCACCGGCTGCACCGTCCACCTCGTGGACGCCGGCACCGACACCGGGCCCATCCTCGCGCAGGCCGCCGTCCCCGTGCTCGACGGGGACGACCGCGACGCGCTCGCCGCGCGCATCCTCGTCCAGGAGCACGCCCTGCTCATCCGCGCGCTCTCGTGGATCGCCGAGGGGCGCCTCCAGATCGCGCCGCCTGACGTGCCGGGCGGGCGAGCGCGCGCGACGCTCGCCGGCGTCGCGACCGCGCTCGGGCTCGCCCAGAGCGGCCCCGCGCGGGGAGACGCCGGGGAAGTCGGAGAAGTCGGGGAAGGGGCGTGATCCACAAGCACTACGACGTCATCGTCCTGGGCCGGTCCATCGGCGCGCTCACGGCCGCGGCGCTCCTCGCGCGCCGCGACTTCACCGTGATGGTCGTCGGGCACGGCGAGCGCCCGCCCACCTACCGCCTCGACCAGCACGTCCTCCGCCGGCGCGCCTTCACGATGCTCGCCGAGCCCTCGCCCGCGTGGCGCCGCTTCCTCGTCGAGCTCGCCCAGTCGCAGACCTGGAAGCGCCGCATCGTCCCGGCCATGCCCATGCTGCAGGCCGTCGCGCCGCGCCGGCGCCTCGACGTGCCGCCCGACATGGTCCTCTTCGGCCGCGAGATCGACCGCGAGTTCCCCGAGCTCCGGCGGGTCGTCGACGAGCTCTACGCCGAGCTCGCCCACGTCAACGGCGCCGCGGACGACGCCTTCTCGCACGACGCCCTCTGGCCGCCGGGCACCTTCTGGGAGCGGCGCGAGACCGCGCGCTACGCCGGCATGCTCCCGTACGCGCGCGCCGAGCCCGACGCCGACCTGCTCGTCGAGTTCCCGCGCGGCCACCTGTTCCGCTCGATCGTCACGCAGTCCGTCCTCTTCGCCACGGACCTCTCGGCGCTCCCGCCTCCCTTCGCGGTCGCGCGCCTGCACGGGGCGTGGACGCGCGGGCTGATGATGCTCCCGCGCGGCGAGGAGGAGCTCGAGGAGTTCCTCGTCGAGCGCATCCTCGCCCACGGCGGTCGCTGCCTGCTCGACGAGCGCGCGGCGTCGGTCCACGTCCGCCGCGGCACCGCCGCGGGGGTCGTGCTCGACGGCGACGATCACCCGAACGGCAGCAGCTTCGTCATCACCGACATGGACGGCGAGACGCTCGCGAGCCTCTCGGGCGGCGAGGGCATCCACAAGCGCGCGCTGCGCGAGTGGCCGCGGATCACCTCGTCGATCGGCCGCTTCGTCGTGTCGCTCATCGTGCGCCGCGAGGGTTTGCCCGAGCCGCTCGGCCCCGAGGCGCTGCTGTTCCCCTTCCCGTCCGCGTCGGCTGGCCGCTCGCCCGCGCCGCCGCGCGTGTCGAGCGACGGCGCCTCCGGGGCCCGTCCGAGCTCGCCGCGGCAGACGCGGCCGACCGGACCTGGGCGCCCCGTGGTCCACCTCCAGCGCTGCGATCTGCCGGCTCCCTCGACCGACACGCTGCTCGTGGCGGAGATCCTGCTCCCCGATCGGGGCCCGCTGTCGCTGCTCGAGGCGCGCCAGGCGGTGCTCGACGCGCTCACGGCCGAGCTCCCCTTCCTCGAGCGCCACCTCGTGCTCGTCGACTCGGTGCACGACGGGCTGCCCGTGTGGCTTTACGACGGCCAGCGCCGCCGCCTCATCGAGCGCGCCGCGCTGAAGGGCGCGGCCCCGGGCGCCGAGCCGATGGTGCGGCAGCTCGAGGTCGACCCGCCCGGCTACCTCGGGCTCGCGGGCGAGCCGATCCGCGGGCCGATCGAGCGCACCCTGCTCGTCGGCCGGAGCGTGCTGCCCGGCCTCGGCCAGGAGGGCCAGCTGCTCGCCGCCTGGGGCGCCGCCCGGCTCGTGACCCGGACCGACCGGCGGAAGGAGCGGATGCGGCGGGACATGTGGAGCAAGGTGGAGATCGGCTAGCGCGGGGGGCGGACCTCGCAGGGCTGCCCGGCCCCCAGAGAGGGTGTTCTCGGCGCGGGGTGGGGGCCCCGCCGAACTCGCCTGAAACACGAGCCATCCGGCGTTGCCGGATGGCTCGTGTTTCAGGCTCAAACATCGGCCCATCCCCCACCCCGCGCCGAGAACACCCTCTCTGGGGGCCTACCGTTTTCTGATCTCTCCACTGCGCAGAGGACGAACCGTGCGTTTTGCGAAGCGGGTGAGACGTGAAGGCGAGACTCCCTGTCTCAGAGGGATCGGGGGAATACCTGAAAGAACCCGTCGCGCTCGACCACGGTGAGCGGCACGTCGAACAGACGGGACAGGTTGTCGTCGGTCAGCACCGCGCGCTTCGGGCCATCGGCGAAGACGCGGCCATTCCTCAGCAGGACGACCCGCCCGATCTCCGGCGGGATCTCCTGCACATGGTGCGTCACCAGGATCAGCGTCTTGCCCTTCCGCGCGAGGCGCCTGAGCAGATCGATGAGCTCGAACGCGGCCTTCAGATCGAGGCTCGTCGTCGGCTCGTCGAACACCAGCGCCTCCGGGTCGTGCACAAGGGCGCGCCCGAGCAGGCAGCGCCGCTGCTCGCCGGCCGACATCTCCGCGATGGGCTTGTCGCCGAGGTGCGCGACGCCGAGATCGCGGAGCACCTCCTCGGCGCGCCGGCGCTGCGCGGCCGTCGCCGGCTCGTGCTCGTGCAGCCCGGCGCTCGCGAAGAAGCCGGAGAGCACCACCTCGGAGCCCCGCACACCCCGGGGATAGGCCATCTGCAGCTCGTACGACACGAGCCCAAGCCTGCGCCGCAGTGCGGACACCTCCCACCTTTCGCGACCGAGTATCCGCACATGCGAGCTCTCGCGGTGGACCGGATAGATTTCCCGTGAGAGCAGCCTCAGCAAGGTCGACTTCCCGGCGCCGTTGGGCCCGAGGATCGCGGTGTTCTCGCCCTGCTCGATGCGCAGCGACAGCCCCTCGAAGACGCGCGTGTCGCCGCGGAAGACCTCGGCGTCCTCGATCTCGATGAGCGCGGGCGCGCTCATCGCTCCACTCCACGGTCCTGGTTCATCGGGGCGCAGACTACCCGCTTACCGGCGTCCTGCGCCGAGAAATCAGGCCATTCGCGGTGGATCATCCGTGCCCCGGTTCGGTGATCCACTCCATCGGCCCACTCTCCATCTCTCGCGGACAGGCACCGTCGGAATGCGCCCGTGAACCGGCGTTCTCCGCTCTGGAGAGACGATGGCCCGGCCGTTGCAACGCTCTCCGAACCTTCCTTTCAACAAGCGCCCCGTGCCAAGCCGATGCTGGCACTCGGGAGCGGAAAAATCCGATGCGGCGCGGAGCCGCTCGGTCACTTGGAGATTGACAATGACGAAGATCAAGGGTTCGCTTTTCGGTGCTGGGGCAGCTCTGTGCCTGCTCGCCGCTGTCGGCGGGTGCATCGTTGTCGCGGACGATGGTTCCAGCGCCTCCGAAGAGGACGAGATTTTCGCCGATGAGGCAGCGGCGGCCGCGGCGGCATCGCAGATGCGCTTCGGCGTCGCTCCGCAGTGGAGCCAGAGCTGGTCGCCGCCCCAGTCCGGACCCGCCAACGTCGACGTTGTCGCCGTCGGGGACTGGTTGCAATCGGGCGGCTTCACCAGCACACATAAGAACAAGCTTACGCGGATCGTCAACGCGGGGAAGACCCCCTACTTCTTCGGCTACATCGCCACGGACATGACGAAGAAGGGGCTCGGGTCCGAGAACGACTGCGACGGCAACAGCGGCGCACCGCTGTGCCAGAGGGGCGCGGCGTACGTGCGCGCCAACATCGCCTCGATGGCGAGCGCCTACCAGAAGGCGGCGTCAGGGATCAACGGGGCCCTCCAAGGACGCGAGGCGCTGATCCACATCGAGCCGGACTGGTACCAGTTCTCGCAGACGGCGCAGCAGAACGCGCTCACGGAGACGGAGTCCGACAGCTTCATCAACCAGATCCTCGGCGCCATCAAGGCGGGCTGCCCCTCGTGCAAGGTGGTCATCGACTTCAGCCCGTGGTTCAGCCCGTCGGCCACCAAGTGGGCGTCGTCGGTCGGCGACTTCTACGACGGCTGGGATCGCAGCGTGGTCAAGTACGTCGGCCTCACGGGCAAGCAATTCCCGTTCACCACCGGCAAGATCGACAACTTCACCTACAAGGAGATCACCACCGCGCTCAGCCTGCCGCTCGTCATCGTGGACGCGTACACGTTCGGCGGCGGCCCGATCAACGTCGACTCCACCTGGCTCAACGAGAGCAACGTCGCCAAGGCCGTCGACATGGGCGTCGCGATCGTCATGCTCTCTCAGACGGGCGACGTCGCCGGCTATGACAGCTTCATCGCGCGGGTGAAGAGCAGCAGCAGCTCCAGCTCCAGCAGCTCCACCACCAGCAGCTCCAGCTCCAGCACCTCCGGCAGCGGTGGCGGCGGCGGCGGCACCACCACGTCCTCGTCGAGCAGCAGCAGCAGCACCACCGGCAGCGGCGGCAGCGGCGGGGGCAACCCCGGGACCGGCGTGCGCGTGGAGGGCGGCGACATCACCATCGACATCACCCCCAACTCGACGTGGACGGGCGGCTACTGCAACAACGTCAAGCTGACCAAGAAAGACAGCGGCGAGACCACATGGAAGCTCTACGTGCCCTCGAACGGCGCGACGCTCCGTGACTTCTGGAACACCAACGCCGTCAAGCAAGGCACCGACTTCGTGTTCACCGGCGTGAGCTGGAACGCCAAGATCAAGCCTGGATCGGCCGTCGAGTTCGGGTACTGCGCGAACGGCAACCGCTGAGCTCCAGTCGATTGGCGCCGCGCCAGCCGAGGAGGAGACACAGCCCCAGGCGGCGCGGCGCGCCGGCCCGCGGGATCGGCCGAACGACACGGGAAGCGCCCCTCTCGGGGCTCCCCGCGCGGCCTCCGCGCCCGGTCGCGCTCGCCCGCGGGCCGCGCCCTCTGGTACCGTGGGCGCCCCGTGCCCTCCGCCCCGCAGCGCTCCCCCTTCGCCGGCAATGGCCCGGTCGACCCCCTCCACGCCGCCGCGCTCCCTCCTCGCCGGGCGCGCCCTCCGGTCCGGGGCGCCGCATGGCGCTGAGGCTCCGGGTCACCTGGCGCAATGCGGGCAGCCCGCTTCTGCCCGACGCGCTCGCCGACGTGCAGGCGACGGCCGACGACGCGCCGCTGCCGCTCGCGGGATCGAGCCCTGGGCGGCGCGAGTTCGTGATCCCCGCCGGGGCGTCGCGCGTCGCGCTCAGCGCGCGCTTCTCGGCGGCGTTCGACGCCTTCGAGGACGTCCCCGCCCTGGAGGAAGAGGTCCTGTCGGTCGATCAGGCGTTCGACGTGGCGAGCGGCGGGACGGCGCTCAGCCCCGCCCCGGACGCGGCGCTGGGGCAGGCTCACCCGCTCGTCGACGTGCAATCGGCGCCTGGCCTCGCGCTCGCCCAGATCAGGACGGATTTCGTCGATATCACCCCGTTCTGGATGGCCTACGCCGGGTATGCGGACGAGTACCGGCGCGAGCACCGGCCCGGGACCGAGCTCGTGGCCCTCGGCGCCACCGCGGGGGATCCGAAGATCTGGTTCGCGAGCGTCCCGGAGGCCTGCAAGGCGCCGCCGGACGACGGGATCTCGGCCCTCGTGTTCTACCGGCCGGAAGGGTACCCGTATACCCGGGTCGACCAGCGCCACGAGATGTTCGGGCTGAATCGATACCTGCTCACGCCCGACCCGTCTCCCGGCGCGTCGTTCTGGGCGCGCGACGTGTTCGAGCGCGATCCGCGCGACCAGTCGCGCTGGGTCTATGTCCGCTGCGGCTTCGAGGAGGCGCTCGCCGCGAGCGGCAGGGCGGTGGTCATGCTGCACCCGTGGCCGAGCGGGGCGAGCTTCGGCGCCGCCACGACCGCGGGCCTGCCCGGCCTCGCCGAGGCGGCGCTCCGCTTCCTCTGCGGCGCGCGGAAGATCGGTACGGGACAGGGCGGGCCGCGGCTCGGCAAGCTCGGGCTCGCGGGCTTCAGCGCCGGCGGACTGGCCCTGTGGCAGGCGCTCGCGGCCAACAAGGACCGCGTGAGCGAGGTGTTCGCGTTCGACGCCCGCGGCATCGCGAAGAACGAGGCCTTGCTCGCGCGCTGGCTCGGCGGCGACGCCTCGCGCCGCCTGCGGATGACCGGCGGCCACCAGCTCGACGCGAACGCGGCGCTCCAGCAGAGGCTCCCCGGCCCCTCCAGGGAAGCGCGCCTGACCCGCCTGCCGCCCGACAAGAGCGGCTATCTCCCAGGGGCGAACCCGCGCTGGGATCACGTGTGCTCCTCGCTCGAGGCGAGCGAGAAGGATACCTATCTGAACGCCGGCTGGGTATGGCACCAGTTCGCGATGTTCGGAGGCTTCCCGGAGGCTGGAGAGCAAGCCGCCGTCACGTTCCTCCAGCGCTTCCTCGAGGCGTCGGAGCTCTGAGCCGCACCGAGGCCGAGATCCGGCCGGCCGACGACCGGGCATGTCAGATTCAAACGCAAAGACGCAAAGACGCAAAGGCGCAAAAAAGAGACGGGGTTGAGCGCGACGAGATGGCCACGGTCGTCGACATGGCATTCGAGGGTCACACTCCCCCCTTTCTCTCGTCTTTTTTGCGTCTTTGCGTCTTTGCGCCTTTGCGTTCAATTCTCTCTCACCACGCGATGAGCCGCGCCAGCACCCGCATGTCCTCGTCGTCGCCCATCCTCGCGAGCGCGGCGCGCGCCCTCGCTAGCGCGGGCTCGACGTAGCGTAGGTACGTAGGATCCACGCCGATGCGGTCGAGAAAGACGAAGCGGCCGGCGTCCTTCAGCTTGCGCTGGACCGTGAGCACATCGAACTCCCGGCCAAGCGCGTCGCGCGCCGGCCTGTCGAGCGAGGCGGCCGCCGCATAGTCGTCCAGCCGGGCCTCGACGAATGAGCGATCCAGGTCCTGAGCGCTGTCATTCAGGAGCGTCGCGAGATCGTAGGCGCGCGGGCCGAGGAGGGCGTCCTGGAAGTCGAGCCAGGCGATCTCGAGGCCCCCGCCCGCCGCGTCAACGACCATGAGGTTCTGGCTCTGGTAATCGCGGTGAACGAAGCCCCGGGGCCACGCGGCGATGCGCCGGGCGAGGCGCTCCGAGACGGCGTCGAGCTCGGCCCGCGCCGCGTCGCCCAGCCTGAGCCCGCGCGCGTCGAGCGCCCACGCGCGGAAATGGTCGAGCTCCCAGCGCAGGAGCGTCTCGTCGAGCGCGCACGAGTCGACGCTCGAGCCGCTCGGGAGCGCCGCGAGCGCCCGCTGCGCCCGGGCGATATCGCGCGCGGCCAGCGCGTAGACCTCGGCGCGGCGGGCGGGCGCGCGCTCGACGAAGGCCGAGAGCGTCGCGTCCCCGAGATCCTCCAGGAGGAGCAGGCCGTGCTCGCAGTCCTCGGCGAGCAGCGCCGGCACCCGGACGCCGCGCTCCCGGAGGAGCGCGTGCACCTCGAGAAACGGCCACCGCGGGGGAGCGGCGCCGACCGCGACGCCGTCGGCCCCCGGGCTCGGCGCGAACATCGCGACCGCCGTCCCGGCCGGCGTCACGACGCGCAGATAGCGCCGGCACGACACGCCCCCGCGCAGCGGGACCATCGACGACGGGACATGGCCCGTGGCCCGCTGCACGAGCCGGAGCAGGGCGTCGGTGTCGAGCTCGCGCACCCCTCTTCGTACGCCGGCGGACGGCGCAGACGCCAGCGCTGAAGAGAGGGACGCCGCCCTTCGCCGACGGGCGGCTCTCGACCAGCCGCGTTGCGCTCCGCTCGCTCGACGCGTCTCACCAGCCACGGGCACCGTCGCCTCCCAGCCAGATGGCCGTCGCGCCCCGGAGCTGATCCATGGCTCCAAAACGCGCCAATGTGGGCAACCGGAACAAGGGAGAAAACAGAAGCTGGGCGCTGGCAACGAGAACAAGCTGACTTTCGAGCGACATGACATCAACCGATCTCCCCGACGCTGAGCCCCATAGGCGCGGCGGCCCGCGCCTGCGGGCGACTCAACGGCGCGATCTTCTGAGAATTTGGCATCTGTCGGGTTGCTGCCAGCAGCAACAGCCTGGAATAGACCGCTGACCCTTCAGCGACCGCATGCTTGACGGGCACCGCAACCGCACAATGGTTTGTTCATGGCAAAACACAAAGTAATAGCCGTCGATCAGACCATTGTCTGGACAACGGTCCCCAAAGAATTCATCGACGCATTTAACTACACCACGACGTTCGCGCAGGCGGCGGCGCGCGTCAGCAACAGAGACCCAACCAGCCGAGCATATTTCGACACGCTGAAGCTGGAGTACCAGCGCGTTGGCTGGAACGTTCTCCAGGCCGAGAAGGTGGGCTATCAGGTAGGGCACGAGGGCTCAATCGTGCCGGCCCAGGTTATCTCCCGCATCCTCGCTCCCTACCTGACGGGCAAACAGCGGCGCCAGATGAGCGCCCTGCTCGACGCCATGCGGACTGACAACCGCATCCACGATTTCTGCTCCTTCTTCTGGAGCAAGTCTCACGTCGGCACGAATCCGCCCAAGCAGACGATGTCGTTCGGCCCTCTGGTCGTAGAGCTGGGGCAGCCCGTGTTCAACTGCATCTACTACGCGTTCGACTACCAGGCGGACAGCTGGAGGTCCATGTTCGTCAGCCACCGCTCGTCGTCGGCGAACCTCCAATTCTACCGCATCAAAATGATGCTCAACATGCCTCTTTACAATCGATACAAGAGCATCCTCATCGGGCGGCTCGAAGAAAAGATCAAAGAGCACGTTGAGCAAACCGAGCTCGACCTCTAGCAACCTCGGCCCTCACGGGATGCTCTCGTGGACTGTTCGACACGTCTTTCAACGCGGCCCGCGCACGGAGTATCCGCATCTACGGCGAGCTCATCCTGCATCGAGAAGCTATATGCCGCGAACATGTTGAAAGCTTGTCGAGCGTTCCGCCAGGCATCCTTCCGCGCGCGCCGAACGTCAACCTCAAGGAGGCGAAAGATGCCCCAAGTTTCCCTGATCGCTTCGGACAGGGTGCTCACGTGGACCGCATTGAAGGGATGGCTCGCCCCAAGCCAGGAGGACGTCGACGCCTGGTCTTACACCACCACGAAGGCCCAGATGGAGGCTCGTAAGGCGAGCACGGACGTAACCTCGGACGCTTACCATGACGCGATGATGATGGCCTATCAACAGATCGGCTGGCGCGTAGACGGTCTGGGCGCCTACGGGTACGCTCAACAACCCAGCACCCCCGTGACGCCCGCGCAGATCATGGTCGACGCGCTACGCGCAGCCTCCCCCCGGCGACTGCGCGCCATATACGATCCGGCGGACATGCTGGAGACGCTCCTAGAACGCCTGAAGAGCCCGCCGCCGCGCGTCCGTGCATTTCTGGACTGGTACGTGAGCAACGCTCATGTGTCGGAAACGGTGCAGCATATGGCAATGGGCCCCCTGATCTCCATATTCGGCACACCCAATATGCTGATCGTGCACTATACACTCATTGCTAAGATTGACGGCTGGGAGTCGTGGTTTCGACCATATGACCATTCGTCCATCCTCGTCAGGGCGAAGTTCGCGACGATGCGCCTCAACATGGGCGATTATCGGGCGCACAAGGAGTCGCTTCGGCGCGAGCTCACCGGCGCGACCTTGCAGCACATCCGCCGCACTACGTTGGAGATTTAGGGATCCAGATGCGCTCGCTTGACGGAGCCGAAGGGACAAGCTCATGAAGACGACGTTGCTCGCAGTCGACGGGACCCTGTTGGTCATCGGGTGTAGCGTCAAATCGCCATGGCTAGAAGCGATCAAATATACATTGGTCTTTGCGCAGGCAGCCGCCCGCGCGGAGACGAAGCCCGAATGGGGTCCATCGTCGGGGTTTATGATGAGCGAAAAGAGCTACATAGGCTCTCTCGTCAGGCATCTCCAGAAGACCGGATGGATCCTGACGGACGAGGTGGCCACGATGGGGCTGGACGCACAGACTTTCGCCGAGAATCGGCGCGACGCATCGCTCGCTTCCAAGCTGCTCGATCGCGCCCCGAGCGGTTTCCCTGCCGCGGGCTATCGGACCCCTTCGATGGTCCTGCGGCGCGCGCTCGCTGTCGCGGCCCCGGCGGAAGGCGGGCCGAGCACCCTCCAGTTCTGGTGGAGTCGGGCTCACGACATGAACATGAGCAACTACGTAAATGTCGGCATTGGGGCTGTGTCGGCGAGTCGCGACCCGCGCCACCCGATCACGCTCAGCTTCTCCATCGTCTCATTCGATCCTTCTGCAGTGCAGTACCACCTTGAATCCGACGATACGCAACCGAGCACCTGGCGATACCTGCTCGCAGGAGGCATCGCCCATATTCCGACGACCCACTATTTCACCCTCTCGACGCAGCTGAACTGGGCGGCCTACGCGTCCGTAGCTAACTCCCTGAAGAGCAGGCTTTCGGATAAGCTGGGCGAGCATGTAGATACAATGGTCCTGCGCTCCTAAGGGAAGAGGCCGCACGATACGACATTTGAACCCCCAATGGCCGTGTAGTTCACATCTTGCATCGATGCCTGCACGGTCCCCTCGGAGGTTTGTCCATCACTTGGTAGACGAACCTCCGAGCACGAGCCGCGATCTGTTCAGCGTTCTCGGTGTGCGCCAGCCATGCGGTCAGTGAACAGCACCCGCGCTGCGCTCTTCACCCGCCGGAACCGGGCGCGTGTCGACCAAAATCGGCGAACGCCTGTCCGGGTGCGGGCCGTCAGCGGCGCAAGCCTACCCACCCCTCCGGTCCCAGCGGCACGACGAGCAGCCGGCCGCTCGCCTCGTGAACGACCTGCGCCGCCGCCTCATCCCCGAGGGCGACCACGCGGCGCAGGGTGCTGGCGGGGCGAGGCGCGCACGGCGGCCCGTCGCCGACGGCCGGCTGGCGCGAGGTCACCAGGGCCGGGGCTCGGTGATGGGGCCCGCGTTGCCCGCCAGACGCTCAGCAGGCGCCGGCGCAGCCGTCGGCGCTGTTGAACCAGAGACCGCCCGAGTCCTCGCACGCGCTGCGGTCGTACCTGCCGGAGCAGCAGCGCTCCTGGCTCTCGCACACCTTCGCGGCGCCCTCGCCGCTCCGGAAGCAGCACTTCCGGCTCTCGGGCGCCTCGGGCGCGGCAGGATCCTCGGGCGCGGCGGGCTCCCCGGGCGCGGTCGCCTTCTCGATGACCACCGGCACCGCGGGCGCGACGAGCGTCGCCACCGTGTCGCAGCCGAACGAGGCAATCATGACGAGGAGGGCGAGCGCCGATCCCAGCGCACGAGCGTTTCCAGCCGGCTTCATGATCGCCGTGGGTGGCATGGGGGCAGTGCGGCGGCAAGTTCGTGACGAGAGCCGTGCTATAACGCCGCGGAATGGCGAACGGTGCGGAGAAGGGCGCGGCGAAGGGCGCGATGACCCGTGGAACGAACGGCGCAACCGGGCCCGTGAGGGTCACGCCGCTGAACGGAGCAGCCGCCGCCGCCGTCGCGTGGCGCAGCCGGGGCGAGCTCCACATCACCGTCATCGTCAAGGCCACCTTCGCCTTCGCGGCGGACGCGGAGATGCCCAGGGTCGAGCCGCAGCAGGTCGTCCACGGGGAGGTCCATCACGGCAACAACCCTGGGCGGAGCGTCCGGCTCACGAGCGACCTGGCGCCGCACCTTGAGCGCGCCGACGTGCTCTTTACCGGCCACGCCCACGCGCCGCCGCCCGGCGCGCCCGTGCACGCCTTGCCCGTGCGACTCGCGATCTCCGATGAGGACGGGCCCCTCCTCGACAAGGAGCTCCTGGTGAAGGACAGGGCCGGGTTCCAGCGGATGCCGCTCGTGTACGAGCGGGCGCTCCGCGGCGAGAACGACCAGGAGAACTTCCTCGGCGTGCAGGCGACGGGCGACGCGTCCGAGCCCGAGGCGAACATCGTCGATCCCCTCCAGCCGGCGCGCGCGGCCGGCTTCGGGCCCATCGCGCGCGCCTGGCCCGCGCGCAGGCGGCTGCTCGGGGCCACGCCCCGCAAGGCGCTCGACGCCGCCATCGCCGAGATCCCCGATCCCTTCGAGTGGGCCTATTACCAGGCGGCGCCCCCCGATCAGCGGACGCGTTACCTGCGCGGCGGCGAGTGGATCGAGCTCCACGGGCTCCACCCCACGCTGCCGCGGCTCCGGACGCGGCTGCCCGAGGCGCGCGGTCGAGCGCGCGTCCACGGCCTCTCCGCCTTCGGCGTGAGCGAGGGCCACCCGCTCGAGCTGAACGCAGACATTCTGCGCATCGACGGCGACGAGCAGCGCTGCACCCTCGTCTTCCGGGGCAGCCTGGTCGTCCCCGACGAGGCCGCGCTCGCGGCGGCCACCCTCGTGGCGGGTGTCGAGCTCCCCGGCGAGCCGCTCGAGTGGCCCGACAGGCCGGCGGAGCAGGGCGCCGCGGCCCAGGATCCCGCCAAGGCAGCGGACGCGGCCGGCCGCGCGCGCGGCGTGGGAGGCGACGGCGGCGACCCCCTGGGCGCGACCCAGGCCGCGCCGGCCGCCGGGGCGCGCACGGTGAGCCTCTCGGACGCTGGCGCGGTGGCCGCTGCCCTCGCCTCGGCGGCGGCGACGCCGTTCCGCCCCGGGTCGGCTCCCGGCGACATCGCCGGGCCGGCCGCGGGCGCGCACGGGCCGCGGGTCGACACGGGGACCCTCTCGATCTCCTCGGTGGAAGAAGGGCCGAAGGGGTCTCCCGCCGCGACGCTGGCGCTGCTGCCCGAGGAGGACGCCGGCGCGACGGACCAGCCGGCGCTCCCGTTCCAGCCGGCGCCCCCGGGCGGCGCGCTGCCTCCCTCGATGATCAGCCGGGAGCCGGTCACGGCGGAGGAGCGCGCGGGCTCGGGCACGCTCGCGCTCGCGATGGAAGACGACTGGGAGCCGGTCGCCGGCGCGCCCGGCCCCTCCGGCGCTGGCGCGCTCGCGGCCCCCCCTGCGCTCGTGCCAGCCGCCGTGGAAGCGCCAGAAACGGCGGCAGCGCCGCTCCCGGCTCCTGAGCCGGCGGCGCCACCTCCGGAGCCGCTGCTGCCGGAGCCGCCTCCCCCGCCGAGGCCAACGCTGAGCGCCTCGCCTGCGCGCTCCCCCGAGGCGGACGAGCCGCCGCCGGCCCCGCCGCCCCGCAGGCCGCCGCCTCCACCGCCCGAGCGCCCCGCGCTGCCGACCCCTTCCCCCGCCTTGAGGAGGAGCCTTTACGAACGCTTCGATCGCAAACGGTAGCTCGCCGAGCCCGCATCGACGAGCGTGAGGGGCGCCCGCGGGCGAGGCGCCCCTCAGCAGGAGCCCCTCCCCCACGTCACGAAGGATGGATCGACGATGACGACGCGCAGACTCTCCGATTCAGATCCCCCTCAGCAGGAGACCCTCTCCCACGTCACGAACGATGATTCGACGACGACGGCGAGCGGGCTCGCCGATTCAGACGCCCCTCGGCAGGAGATCCTCTCCCACGTCACGAACGATGATTCGACGACGACGGCGAGCGGGCTCGCCGATTCAGACGCCCCTCGGCAGGAGATCCTCTCCCACGTCACGAACGATGATTCGACGACGACGGTGAGCAGGCTCGCCGATTCAGACGCCCCTCGGCAGGAGACCCTCTCCCACGTCACGAACGATGATTCGACGAGGACCGCGAGCAGGCTCGCCGATTCAGACGCCCCTCAGCAGGAGACCCTCTCCCACGTCACGAAACTTGAACCGACGAGGACCGCGAGCAGGCTCGCCGATTCAGGCGCCCCTCGGCAGGAGGCCCTCTCCCACGTCACGGACGATGATTCGACGAGGACCGCGAGCAGGCTCGCCGATTCAGACGCCCCTCAGCAGGAGACCCTCTCCCACGTCACGAACGATGGTTCGACGACGACGATGCGCAGGCTCGCCGATTCAGGCGCCCCTCGGCAGGAGGCCCTCTCCCACGTCACGAACGATGGTTCGACGACGACGATGCGCAGGCCCGCCGTTACAGGCGCCCCTCAGCAGGAGACCCTCTCCCACGTCACGAACGATAATTCGACGAAGACGGTGCGCAGGCTCGCCGATTCAGGCGCCCCTCAGCAGGAGACCCTCTCCCACGTCACGAAACTTGAACCGACGAAGACGGTGAGCAGGCTCGCCGATTCAGGCGCACCTCAGCAGGAGCCCCTCTCCCACGCCACGAAACTTGAACCGACGAGGTCGGTGCGCAGGCTCGCCGATTCAGACGCCCCTCAGCAGGAGACCCTCTCCCACGCCACGAAACTTGAACCGACGAGGTCGGTGCGCAGGCCCGCCGTTTCAGATGCCCCTCAGCAGGAGACCCTCTCCCCCGTCACGAACGATGATTCGACGACGACGGCGAGCGGGCTCGCCGATTCAGACGCCCCTCGGCAGGAGACCCCCTCGCCCGTCACGAACGATGATTCGACGACGACGATGAGCAGGCTCGCCGTATCAAGCGCCCCTCGGCAGGAGCCCCTCTCCCACGTCAAGAGTGATGGATCGACGAGGACGGTGAGCAGGCTCGCCGATTCAGGCGCCCCTCGGCAGGAGCCCCCCTCCCAGGTCACGAATGAGGGATCGACGGGGACGGCGAGCAGGCTCTCCGATTTGCTAGACATTCGACTCGAGCTCTCCGGCTTGTCGTCCGACCTCGTCCAGGTGAGCAGACTGTCGGGGCGCGAGGCGATCTCCCAGCTCTTCACGTTCGACGTCGAGGTGGTCTGTCCGCGCGACGCCGAGGTCGACGGACAGGCCTTCACGGGCGAGAGCGTCGCGATCGTCTTCGAGCAGAACAGGGTCGAGGTGCGGCGCGTCCACGGGATGGTCGCGGAGGTCCACGACATGCTCGCGAACCTGCGCGACCACCGGGCGTACCGCCTGCACATCGTCCCGCGCGCCTACCGGCTGGCGCTGGTCGAGACCACGGAGATCTCGATGAACAAGGCGGTGCCGGATCTCATCAAGCAAAAGCTCGAGCTCGTGGGCCTGAGCGGGAGCGACGTGGTGCTCAGGCTGACGGGCACCTACCCGCCGCGGGAATTCACGGTGCAGTATCAGGAGACCGATCTCGCCTTCATCAGCCGTCTGGCCGAGCACGTCGGGATCAGCTTCTTCTTCGATCACCAGGACGGGCAGGACACGATGGTCTTCACCGACGGCGCCGGCTTCGAGCCCGCGGCCGGCGCCGAGTCCGTCCAATTCCGCGAGAACACCGACATGCGCGACGTCTTCGAGCTCGAGGCGAGATCGCGGCTGGTGCCGAGCGTGTATGTCGCCCGCGACTACAACTACCGGCAACCGATGCTCGATCTGACGTCGGAGCACGTCCTCTCGACCGGGTATGCGGGCGGCGTGATCGAGTACGGCGGCCATTACAAGACGCCGGCGGAGGGGAAGGCGCTGGCGCAGGTCCGGGCCGAGGAGCGGCAGGCGACGCAGCTCGTGTACGCGGGCAGGAGCGCGGTGTGCGCGCTCGGCGCGGGCGCGCGCTCGGCGCTGGAAGGGCACCCGATTCTGGAGTCGCTCGATCTGCTCTTCGTCGAGGTGGAGCACCGCGCGACGCTGCTGACCGGCAGCGACGAGCCGCGGCGCTACGTGAACACCTTCCGCGCGATCCCGGGCAAGAACACGTACCGGCCGCCGCGCGTCACGCCGACGCCCCGGATCAGCGGCGTCGTCACGGGGATCGTCGACGCCGGGCCGGGGGGCGGGGGCAACGACGCGCAGATCGACGATCAGGGCAGGTACATGATCCGGTTCCTGTTCGATACGGGGGCGGCCGGCGGCGTGTCGTCGAGGCCCGTGCGCATGCTCCAGAACCACGCCGGAGCGAACTACGGCACGCATTTCCCGCTCAAGCCGGGGACCGAGGTGCTCATCGCCTTCGTGAACGGCGACCCGGATCGGCCGGTCATCGTGGGCGCCGCGCCCAACCCGCTGACGCCCTCTCCGGTCAACAGCGCGAACCGGTCGACTCACCGGATCAAGACGCAGGGAGGCATCGTCTTCGATCTCGTGGACGAGTGAGCCGCCTCGATGAGGCCGCTCAGGGAGCTGGCCTCTTGCCGGGCGCGGGGCTCGCGGCGGAGGAGGCGCCCTGGGCGCCTGTCATGGCCCGGATGGCGTAGTTGAGGGCGGCGCGCAGGTTGCGTTGCGTGTTGAGCTGGGTGAGGTCGAGGCCCAGCGCGACCATGGTCTGGGCCACCGTCGGCTTGATGCCGGCGACGATGCCGTCCGCGCCGAGGAGGCGGATGGCGGTGATGAGCTGGATGAGGTGGCTCGCGACCCTGGTGTCGACGACCTCGACGCCGGTGAGGTCGAGGATGGCGAAGCGCGCCCGCTTCTCGACGATCTGCGCGAGCAGGCTGTCCATGACCTCGGCCGTGCGGACGCTGTCGACCGTGCCGACCATGGGGAGCGTGAGCACGCCGTCCCAGACCTCGATGATGGGCGTCGAGAGATCGCGTATCACCTTCTGCTGCGCCGCGATCTGGTCGAGCTGGATGCGCAGCTCCTTCTCGACGAGCCTGGACTCCGACACGTCGAGCGAGACCCCGAGCACGCCGTCGATGCCGCCGCCGGGCTCGCTGCGGAGCGGGATGAGCCAGGTGTCCCAGTCGGCGCCGTGCGCCTCGCCGCGACCGCGGCGTACCTGGCCGTCGTACCATTTCCGCATTTCGGCGGCGGCCTCCGGGGTGGCCGCATAGAGGTCGTAGACGCTGCGCCCGACGTGCTGCCCCCGTGTCAACCCGGCCTTCGCGGTCGACTTGCCGTCGTGATAGACGTAGATCCCGTCGCGGTCGAGCGCCCATATCGTCATGGGGTCCACGTGCTCGACGAGGCCGTCGAGGATGCGTGCCTTGAGCCGGAGCGTGTTCAGCTCGTCGTCGGCCATCGGGGTCGCGACGGCCAACGGCGCGGGGCGGAGCGAGCCGAGGACGGCGCTTCGGTCGGACGATCGGCTGGCGCTGCACGACAGCGGCCGGTAGGCGCCGCCGCCGTCGCGCAGGCGCACGCTGAACGAGACGGGCTCGTCCCTCTGAAGGAGCGACGACCAGGCCGCCGAGAGCGCGGCGCGATCGTCCGGGTGCGCGAGATCCGCGAGGAGCGCGCCCCCCTCGACCCCGGGGCCCAGCGCCTCGCGCAGTCCGCCGCTCCCGTGGAGCAGCGCTCCGTCGGCCGAGGCGATGAAGAGCAGATCGGCAGAGCGGGCGAAGAGCTCGCCGAGCAACACGCTGGGGGCAGATTCCATCAGTCTCACGACTCCTCAGAGAACAGAGAAGGATAAGTGTATCGTGAACGGAGCAGGCTGCGAAAGAGCTCCCTGGCGGCCGTTATGCGATTGAGCCGGGAGAAACGCGCCACGACGTGGGGGCGCTAGCGCTAGCGTGGCGGGCGCTCCGCGGCAAGACGGTGAGCCGGCTCGCCGCTGAATGAGCTACGGCGAGGTGGGCCGAGGACGGGAAGTCGCCGCTTGCGTGGACCGGAGCGGGAGACGTGGTGAGAGGTGCGGGTGCACCTCCACCGTCTCGAGCTGCTCGAGGGCGGACCGCAGGTCCTCCACGATCCCTCCGGCGATCACGTCCGGCGCCGGCGGGTCCTCGGAGGTTTCCTGAATAAGGTCACCGCAGTATCTCCCTGTCGTGGGCGCTTGCCGCCGTGGCTGCGAGCGTGCTGGTCGTACCGGTGATCGCCGACGCTTCGGTGCGCTGGCCTTCGCCCCTCAAGCTACCTCGTGAAACGACGGTCGTTCAGCAGCTTCCAAGCCTTCTTGTGGTCCGCTGTTGTTCCACGTCGGATCTCTCGGATCGTTGTCCACAGCAGCTGGCCTGGGAACTCACGAAGAATGGATCCCTTGCAACATCTACCGATGAACAACGTCGCGATGTCGCCGAGGTTTTCGTTCGTGTTGCAGCTCTGAGCCAGCGCGAGCGAGGAACCAAACAATGGCGGGATCGACGCAAGAGTCCCCAACAGGATTGAGAGCACAATCCCGACAATGACGGCCCTGCGCACGCTCCACCCCCTTCCAATTCATCTGTCAGTCGATACTGCCGCCGAGCAACGGTTCGAACGCGTGGTAAGCCTCATAGCTCTTGAAGTGCCGCGCGTAGATGTCCGCGCCGTCATCAAGAGTGTCCGAAAGAACACGGCTTACATCCACGACGTGCTTCAGCTTCCAGTGAATCTCCTGCCCTAGAACATTCTTGAAGCACGTTTCATGCGCACGGCTGTGTTGCTCGGCGCGCGCGCGTGCCAGCTCCTCACTTTCGGCGCGCACCAGCGCGAAGCACTCTTCGTACATGGGTGTGTACGATGGGTCCGGTGACCAAGACTCGTAGAGTATAACGGCAACATAGAGATCGCTGTTCGGGCTGGATTCCATGGGATGAACTCGCTTGCCTATTCGGCTTTGACCGGGAGTGTAACGCCGCGTGATGCCGAGATCAGCCTGCCCTGTCGCGGGGCGCGGCGGTAGGGGCCTACCTGTCCGGACGCTTCCCTCTCCTCAAGTCGGCCACCTTCCGCCACGCAGGCGGCGGCCTCGTTGAAGCCGACCAACCAGGCGTGGCAGGGAAGAAGCCCGCGAGGTGCCGCGATCGCGCGCTCGCCAGCGTCCACCCCGACCCCGCCGCCGGTCCGCAGGCCGCGCCGCCACGCCCCCAAGCACACCTCTCCGGTGCAGGGCGGCGACGGCGGCAGGGTAGCTCAGCGGTCGCGAGCGGTCACACAGAGGGGACGCCCCGGGACGGACCGGGTGGGGTCACGAAGGGAGGTCCTCACGGCGAGGTGCTCCCGGCCGACGCTCGCGCCCTCAGATCGGCCTCCACCGTCTCGAACTGCTCGAGGGCGGCCCTCAGGTCCTCCACGATCTCTCCGGCGATCACGTCCGGCGCTGGCAGGTTCTCGGAGGCCTCCAGGCTCTCGTCCTTCAGCCAGAAGACGTCGAGGCTGCACTTGTCCCGAGCGATGAGCTCCGCATAGTCGTAGGCTCGCCACTGCCCGGTTGGATGCTTCTCGGAGAACGTCGCCCGCCGCTTGTGCAGCTCACCGGGCTTGTAGCAAGCGACGAAGTCGTCGAGATCGGCGCGCGCGAGTGGGTTGGTCTTGAGCGTGAAGTGCTGGTTCGTGCGGAGGTCGTAGACCCAGAGCTTCTTCGTCCACGGCTTCTCGCTGGCGGGCTTCTTGTCGAAGAAGAGCACGTTCGCCTTCACGCCCTGCGCATAGAAGATGCCTGTGGGGAGCCGGAGCAGCGTATGAACGTCGCAGTCGTGGAGCAGCTTGCGGCGGATCGTCTCCCCTGCCCCGCCCTCGAAGAGAACGTTGTCTGGCACGACGACGGCCGCGCGCCCATGGATCGCGAGGATGGTCTTCACGTGCTGGACGAAGTTGAGCTGCTTGTTGCTCGTCGTCGCCCAGAAGTCCTCGCGCATGACGGTGAGCGCCTCGCAGGCTCCCGGAGCAGCTCGCTCATGCTGGCCAGGCCGAGCTCCTCCGCGCCGGGCGGGAGGTCCGCCTCGCCCTTCAGCATCGAGTACAGGCGCTGGATGGTGGTGATCACCACGCGCGCGACCGGATCGAGCTTGTTCGAGGTCAGCCGCTGCACGTTGTACAGCTCCGTGAACTTTCGACCATCGTCCGGGGTCACGTACTGCTGGAACTCCTTGAGCGCCTGGCGCCCAAGGTTGTCGCGGTCGACGAGGAACAGCACCCGGCTCGCATCGCCGAACTTGATCAGCCGGTAGATCGACGTGATCGCCGCAACGGTCTTCCCCGCGCCGGTGGCCATCTGGATGAGCGCCCGCGGCCGGTTGTCGCGCAGGGACACCTCGAGGTTGCGCACCGCGCGCACCTGCGCGACCCGCAGGCCCGCTTCGGGCACGTCCGGGAACGTGAGCAGCCGCGTACGGAAGGACGCGGGACGCTGGCTGAGCGGATCGGGACGTCCATCGACGCGGGGCAGGTAGACCGGCTCCGAGGTGATCCAGCGGCTCAGGGTCTCCGGCTTGTGGAAGTGGAACACGGAGCGGCTGCGCGGGTCGGGGTCGAGCCGGTTGGTGAAGGCCGTCTCGACGCCGGTGGACTGGTAAAGAAACGGCAGCGGCCGCACCGGCGCTGGGAGGAGGTCCGGGAGCCCGGCCGAGTACTTCTCGGTCTGCCCCTCCACCCCGGTGAGCGTGGTGCCAACCTCCTTCGCCTCGATCACGCCGACCGCCTCCCCGCCGACATAGAGCAGGTAGTCGGCGAAGCCGTGACCGCGCTTCAACGGGAACTCCCGGACAGCGACGCCATGCGCCGCATCGAGGTTCATCGCCTGCCTGTCCTGCACGGCCCAGCCGGCAGTCGTCAGCGCATCGTCGATGTTCTTCCGGGCAGCATCTTCGGGACGAGTCATGGGCTGGATCAGGAAGCGTAACGAAAGCAGCGGGTTCCCGTCGATACCGAGGCGCGGTGGAGGGCTCTTCCACCCGGAAGCGCCGGGTAGGACAACAACGCCGGAGCAGCCGGGGAACGGGCGAAGGAAGGTGAACCGAGCGCCGGTGCAAAGGTGGAGAGAGATCGGACCACGGATCGCGATCGCGGAGCCTCCCGGCGCCGCGCACTCCGAGGAGCTCTAGCCGGCAGCTCGCGAAGGTCGCGACCGAGGAGCGGGAGAAGGAGGCCACGCTGCGCGCGAAGCAGAACGCCATGCGCAAGAGCGACAAGAGCTTCGGCCAGGCCGCCACGCTGCTCGCCGCGAGCTTCACGTTCGCCGGCCTCGAGGATCTCGCCGCCAAGGTGCGCCCGTCCGGCCGCAGACCCGGCCGGACCGCAGCCGAGGAGGACGACGCGCTGCCCCCCGCCTCGCCCGAATCTCCCCTGCAGCTCGAAGGCGACTGACCGCCGGCGGCGCCTGAGAGCGGCCCCCATGCTCCCCAGATCGCGCTGCCACGGCCGGGAAACGCGATGATCCCGCGGCAAAGCGCGCTCTGAGCCGTTCCCCTCGGGCGTCGCCGCGGGCGCAGCCCTTCCGAGGCAATCGGCGGCTCCGGGGCCGCCGGACCTCGCCTTTCTGACGGCTCCAGGGTCGTCTCGCCCTGGGCTCGTCGCCCGCGGAGCGGCTCCAGCGTCGACCGCCGCACCTCCCTGCTTCCCCTGCGCTTCGGTGGACGGCCCTGGCGTCACCACAGACTCCCGTCGGATGCACCGGAGGACACCTCCCCGGTCCGGCGACGGTCCGAGCATTGAGGACGGACGACATGGCGCTCGAGGGCGTGCTCCTCGGCCGAGCAATGTCCCACCGCTTTCGTGAGCACGCTTGCACCTGGGAAACGGGCGCGCGAGCGTGCTTGGGCGAGAAATATCGCGGGGTGGAGGCAATGAGATGAGAACGGTGCGATTGGCGACGATCGTTGCGGCGGCCCTTGCCGCCCTGGTGCTTGGTGCGACCGTGCCCGGGTGCCTGTGGGATCGCGACGACGAACCCCTGAGCGGGAGGATCTGCGCGATTCCGAATACCGGCGTCGTCGAGCACTGCGTCGACGCGAGCGAGGGCCCGGCCAGCGCGTGGAACAAGGCCGAGGCGGACGGCGAGCTGCCGATATTCATGTGGGCGCGGTGGTCGGGTCGCGTGACGCCCGAGGAGCTCATCGCGAACGAGGCGGAGCTCGGGGCCTGGTTCGACACCGTCGATCGTGTCGTGTCCTATGTGCGCGACGAGAGGAAGCACGCCGAGTCGCTCCGGGCGACGCTCCACGGCGAGCTCGGCAGGCTGCTCCGGCTGATCAGGGATCGCCAGGAGGAGGCCCTCCAGGCAGAGCCGATCCATGCGGCCGACAACTTCAACGAGGCGATGACCGGCAAGGCGAGCGCTGAGCGGGAACCCCTCGCCGCAGCGATCGCGGCGGACAAGCTGGCGATGGCCTCCGTGCAGGCCATCCTCGATCGAGCCAGGGACGAGGGCGCGCCGCTGCAATCCAGGTACGCGGGCGCTGCGGCGCGCTTCGCCGCCTACCGCGCGACCGAGGCGGCGGAGATGGCGGCGTACGCGGCGCTCTCGGCGCAGGCGTCGCGATCGGCGATAGAAGGGCTCGACGGCGTGGAGCAGGCGGTGCTCGCGGCGGCGCGCGACGCGAGCCGGGCGCCGAGCGAGCTCGCCGCGGAGGTGATGAACCTGTCGGCGGAGCTCCGGGCGTTCGCGGTGTCGTTCGACGAGGCGATCGCGCCGCACAGGGAGGTCCTTGCGACACACGGCGCGGTGGTGCCGGACATGACGTCCGGGGCGCTGCGCTCGCTGAGCGCGATGCTGGGCTACGCGCAGCGGCGCGTCGCCCGGAGCGACGCGACGGCGACGGCGCTGCTCGGCGGCATCGCGCTGCGCCGGCAGGCGCTCGTCGCGCTGGAGGCAGACGAGGGGAGCGCGAGGCGAGCGCGCGGTCGCGGAGCCGCAAGGCCTCGGAGGCGTTCAGCGAGGGAGCGCGCGCGCGGGCGGCGGCGCTGTCGGCGGCGCCGCCGATGAGCGAGAAGCTCGGGCTGCCGCTCTTGGCCGAGCGGTGCGGGGAGCTCTTGGCGCTGGTGCAGATGCGGCCGCTCTGCGAGGCGGCGTCGTCCTCGTGGCGAGAGGCGGGGTGTGCGGCGCTCCGAGGGCAGCTCGACGCCGCGGAGGCCGAGCTCAGGACGGGCTTGCCGCAGAAGATCGCGGCGGGCCTCGCGGCGCTGCGGGAGAAGGGGATGGGCGCGGCGGAGCTCGACGCAGCGCAGGCGAGGCTCGACGCGGGCGACGTGAAGGGCGCCGCGATCGCGTATGACGCCGCCGTGCGCGGCGCGGAGGGGACATGAGAGGCTCGAAGGACGTTGCGCTGCGCGGCCGGAGCTCCGTGGTGGTCCAGAAGCTCGTCGCGCTTGTCACGGCGCTGGCGGTGCTGGCGCCGTCGTTGGTGTGGGCCGGCACGCCGTACACCATCCTCTGGAGCAGCCGCCAGGACGTCGACTCGTGCGCGAGCGGCGAGCTGGAGACGGAAGGAGACGCCATGTTCGAGGTGAACCAGACGCCCCTGCCCACCTACGGGATCCCGGGCGCGCTGCAGGTCGAAGGCGACGGCTCGCTGAGCAACACGCTCGAGGCGGGGTTCGACTCGGTGCTGCTCCGCACGGGTACCAACGCGTTCTACTTCGGAGTCCACACCGCGAACGGCAGCGATTGGTGTACCCACGCGCACGACGTGGTGCACCTCGTCTCCGAGCCGCTCGGGCTCAACAAACCGCTCTTCGACATCCGCCGCGATGGGACCGGCTTCGAGGGCAGCACCGTGGCCGACCTCGGCCTCCCGGAGATCAACCCGGCGCTCGCGCGCGACATCGCGGAGCTGGAGGTCGCGCTCGGCAAGCTGATGGAGGCGATCCTGCGGAACGCCGCCAAGATAGCGGACCTCCGGGCGCGGATGGATCTGCTGCGGCAGCTCGATCTGGAGCTGCACGACCTGGTGAACCGGCCGCTCGACGAGATCTCGCGGACCGACCTCGACGCGATCCTCGACCGGTACGAGGACGTGGTCGACCCGGCGACGCGGGCAGCGATGGAGCAGCTCGTCGACGACCTGAAGAAGAGCGTCAGCGACCTGGAGGACGAGCTCGCGCGACTGATGGACGAGTTCGGCGCGCAGGCCGACGAGGTGGCGGACCTCGCGACGCAGGATGCGCGCGCCGAGGGATGGAACCCGGATGATCCGTGGGCGTACGCGCTCGGGGAGAGCGAGGTGCCATGGGTGGAGGTGCCGGACATCGCCGAGGTAGAGGGAGCGTTCGACGAGGGGAGGGACCCGTACGCGGCGTACGCGGACGCGGTGATCGAGGCGCTGGAGGCCGACGTGAGCGGCGGGGTGGTCGTCGCGCGGGCGGACTTCGTGGCGCACGTGCGGGCGTGGCGGGCCAACAGCGCGGCGCTGGAGATCGCGCTGCGCGACCGGATGGGGGTGTCGCTGGCGGAGACGAACGCGTTCCTGAAGGCGCAGAACCGGATCACGGCGGTCGTGCGGCAGTTCATGGATGCGTCGGACTGGTTCGTGGACACGCCGGTGCCGGCGGACCTGCGGGCGCAGGTGGACACGGTGCTCAAGCCGCGGTTCGACGCGCTCGCGGACCAGATGAAGGATAGCCTGAACCAGTGGACGGGGGACGGGCTCGACCTGGAGCAGACGCAGCTCTACCAGACGATCAGCGCGTTCGCGGGGGCGATGTCGACGGTCGCCGAGGGGTTCGGGGCGTACGCGGAGGTGATGCAGACGCTCGTCCACGCGACGACGCGCATCGGCGTGGGCTTCGTGCCGGTGGTGGGGCCGGCGCTCGACCTGTGCGAGGCGGTGACGGGCAAGGCGTGGTGCTTGCCGTCGGGGGAGGAGCTCAGCACCGAGGAGCGGATCTTCTCAGGGATGGGGTTTGGGCTCGGCGCGGTCGGGCCGATGTGGCGCGCCGTCAGTCGCGCCGGCGGGCTGACGCCGGATGCGATTCGGGTTGCCGAGGAAATCGCGCAGATGGGCGAGGAACTCGCGACAGCACTGCGCGCGCCCCGACGAACATCGTACAAGACGCTGCGCGGGGCGGTCACCACCAAGTTTATCGACGCGTTCGAGCGCAGAGCGGCCAAGTTCCTACTGGACGATGGGCGGGCCTTGATCGGCGTTGGCGACGACGGCGTGCGCACGGTGCTGGGTATACCGAGGACGGCTCCTCCCTACAGCGACATCGCGAAGGCGCCCGATTTTGTGACGGTGACCCGAGGGAACAAACTGGCAGTGAGCGAGGCGAAAAGTGGAACGCACGTCCAGGAAGCGATCAAACAGTTGACGAACGCTCTGAAGGCGCTGAAAGAGAAGGGGCTCGCCGGCGACGTCACAAGAGTCGAGATGATCATCAAGAAGGGCGTGGCGTTCGACGATCACAACAAGATCATCAAGAATGGCTATTTATTCGACAAGGCTACAGGCAAGACCGTTCAGATTTCCGGAGAGGGTTTCAAGCATTTTGTCAGGATCATCGAGATATGAGCGAGTCAAGCGGTCAGCGGGTTTTGAGGGAATCAACCCCTTCGTTCTTCGCGTGGTGTGACGAGTCGGATAGAATCGACGCATTTGCAGCGGCGTTGTCGGCTCTCGTTCACCCGTGGCGGTTCTGTAGCAGCCTGTCGATACTCGACACACGGCGCGATGAGATTCCTATTGACGAAGTCGCTGCGACGCTGCATGCCCAGTTCGGCACGGACGCGTACGCTTGGGCGTCCTTCGGCGTGACGCTGAGCTCCGGACGTGGGTTAGGCTTCAGCGGCCACTGCTGCGGCGACGGGCAGCTCCGCCGCGGCGCCTCAGGTCCTCTCGGCATGTCGCCGTTCGACAAGGAGGAACTGCTCCCGCTTCGCCTGCCCGTCGGCTTGCTCGCCAGCGCGAGATCGGTCGAGATTGAGGCGGCCATGGCGTCACTCGTTGTCCAAGAGGACGTGGAGGATCTCCTGCTCCGCCTATGCGCGCCGGGCGCGAGCAGGCGCGTAACGACCGGAGGATGTACGAAGCTCGGGCACTGGGGCGCCCCGATCGAAATCGGCGCGACCTACCACGCGACGGCCACGGAGGTCGTGCGTGATCTAGCTCTCTCGTGGGTGCACCTGCACGACGGCGACAAGGTGGAACGCGCCGCGGGGTTGTCGATGGACGCGCTGCGTGCGCGCGTCGACGCTGCTCCGCACGGGGCGCGCATCGCGGTCAAAGGCGGCGCTGAGGTCTCGCGGGAAGCAGTTCTACGGGCCGTTGATACTGCACCCGAAGTGCTTCTCGACGCGCTTGAGGCGTCCGCGCTCGCGGACGATGAATGGTGCGCCGTGGAGCCCTATGCCCGCGAGATCATGAAAATAATCGCAGAGGGCGCGCCCGCGCACGAGGTGGACCTCACCACGCGCAAACACGTCCGGTTTCTCGAGCAACACGCCCCCTACCACGTGCGTCGCCTCTCGAGCGGCGGCGTGGTGCTGGCGACGCACCCGTACCGCACGCTCTGGCCGCTCTGGGCCGACGCCCTCTTCTTACTGGGCATCACGTCCTGACGCGAGTTGCCCGCCTGCTCTCGCTCTCAGGTTCCCACCTGGAGTTGCGGGACGGCGCACCCCTCCCTGAGCGCGCGGAGCGCGCGATTAGGGAGGGGCGGACCGCGCGCAGGCGCGGAGCGCCGAGCACGGGCCGGGGGTGGGCATCCGCCTCGCGGAGCCGTGCTCCGCCCTTGCAGAGCCGTCCTCATCGACGGCCAACCCCGAGGGGTGGAACCCGGACGACCCGTGGGCGTACGCGCTCGGCGAGAGCGAGGTGCCGTGGGTCGAGGTGCCGGACATCGCGGAGGTGGACGGAGCGTTCGACGAGGGGAGGGACCCCTATGCGGCGTATGCGGACGGCGTGATCGCGACGCTGGAGGCCGACGTGAGCGGCGACGTGGTGGTCGCGCGGGCCGACTTCGTGGCGAACGTGCGGGCGTGGCGGGCCAACAGCGCGGCGCTGGAGATCGCGCTGCGCGACCGGATGGGGGTGTCGCTCGCGGAGACGAACGCGTTCCTCAAGGCGCAGAACCGGATCACCGCGGTCGTGCGGCGGTACATGGATGCGTCGGACTGGTTCGTGGACACGCCGGTGCCGGCGGACCTGCGGGCGCAGGTGGACACGGTGCTGAAGCCGCGGTTCGACGCGCTCGCGGACCAGATGAAGGATAGCCTGAACCAGTGGACGGGGGACGGGCTCGACCTGGAGCAGACGCAGCTCTACCAGACGATCAGCGCGTTCGCGGGGGCGATGTCGACGGTCGCCGAGGGGTTCGGGGCGTACGCGGAGGTGATGCAGACGCTCGTCCACGCGACGACGCGCATCGGGGTGGGGTTCGTGCCCGTGGTCGGGCCGGCGCTCGACCTGTGCGAGGCCGTGACGGGCAAGGCGTGGTGCCTGCCGTCAGGGCAGGAGCTCAGCACCGAGGAGCGGATCTTCTCGGGGGTGGGGTTCGGGCTCGGGGCGGTCGGGCCGATGTGGCGCGCGGTCCGTCGCGCTGGCGGGCTGACGCCGGATGCGATTCGCGTTGCCGAGGAGATCGCGCAGATGGGCGAGGAGCTCGCCACGGCCCTGCGCGCACCGCGGCGCACCTGGTACAAGACGCTGCGTGGGGCAGTCACGAGCAAATCGCTCGACGCGATGGAGAAGAAGGCGGCCAAGTTCATGCTGGACGACGGGCGGGCGCTCGTCGGGGTGGGGGATGACGGCGTGCGCACAGTGCTGGATATCCCGAAGCAGTCACCCCCTCTCACCGACCTTGCCAAGGCTCCCGATTTCCTGTCGGTCACCAGGGGAACGCGCTCGCTCTCTCCGAGGTGAAGTCGATTGAGGAGGGGAGCATCGACGTCGATAAGGCACTCAAGCAGTTGACGAACGCAATGGAGGCACTCAAGAAGAAGGGACTCGCCGGAGATGTTCAGAGGGTCGAGCTGATCATGCCCAAGGGCGCGGCGCTCAACAATGAGGATTTGAAGATAGTGGACGACTACTTGGTCAGGGTGAGCACGGGCGAGCGCATCACTATCAAAGGGCTCAAGAATCTGGTGATGGTCATCCAGGTATGAGCGATTCAGGCCCTTGGTTCTATGCCTGGTGTGACGAGGCGGCCCGAGTTGAGGCGTTCGAGGCGGCCCTGGTCGCCCTCGTCCACCCACAGGGGCGCTGCGATGTCGACATTACCTCGCTCGACACTCCTGCCAGGATATGGCGTCGCTCGATCCTCATCGACGAGGTTGTCACAGTGACACGTGCCGCCTTTGCTGCGAATACGCACGTCTCCGTGGACTTCGGAGTGCAGCTGAGATCTGGGCGTTGGTCCTGCTTCGGCATCGAGTGCTTCGGCGAGGAGTACGAGCGCCGGTACCCATCCGGCCCGCTGCGCGGGTCGCCGTTCGACCGGAGGGATGTGCTCCCGTCGCGCATCGAGATCGCCTTGGGCGTGGGCCTGGGCGGCGTGGAGATCGAGGCGGCGATCGCGTCGATGCAAGTCCAGCAGGACATCGAGGATCTCCTGATCCGCCTCTGCGCGCCGGAGGTGCATGCGCGCGTGAAGACCGGCGCATGCGTGGGTGTCGGGGACTGGGGCGCCCCTGTCGAGACATGCGCGACCTACCACGCTGACGTCGCGTCGATCGCGCGCGACCTCGCCCTCTCATGGGTCCATCTGAACGAGGGTTACAAAACGCCAACTACGGCGGGCATGTCGCTCGACTCGCTGCGCACGCGCATCGACGCTGCTCCGCGTGGGGCGCGTGTCGGTATCGCAGGCGACGTCGAGCTCGTGCGCCAGCACATGCGGATGGACTGGGCCGCAGCGGCATCGAGAGACATGCGGCCTACGCGCGCCGAGGCCGTTCGTCGCGGAGCGCGCGCCGCAACCGAGGGAGACGCCGAGCTCACGCGCGAAACCGTCATCAAGGCGCTTGATATACCTCCGAGCCTGCTCCTCGATGCGCTCGAAGCCTCTGCAGTGCCGGACGATGCATGGCGCTCGGTCGAATCGGCCGCGCTTGAGACCAGCGCAGCCACGAAGGGGGGCGCGCCCACCTACGAGGCGGACGTCACCTCGCGCAAGCACGTCCAGTTCATCGAGCGCCACGCCCCCTACCACGTGCGGCGTCTGCCGAGCGGCGGTGTCATGCTGGCGACGCACCCCTACCGCACGCTCTGGCCGCTCTGGGCGGATGCTCTCTTCCTGCTCGACCTGATGTCCTGATGCCGGTCGTGCGACGTCGTCGCTTATCCGGACTCCGCACCCGGGCCGCAGGTACCAGACGGCGCCCCCTCCCTGAGCGCGCGGAGCGCGCGATTGGGGAGGGGCGGACCGCGCGCAGGCGCGGAGCGCCGAGCACGGGCCGGGGGTGGGCATCCGCTCTCTCTCGGCCGTCGGGCCTCTCACCGTGACATGCTCCAGGCGCTGAGCTCGTGCTATTCTTCGCGGCAAGAGACGTGCGAAGAGCGGTGGTCGGAGCTCTGCAAGTCAGATAGGTGCTCTCGATGCGTCGGTATATGAACCAAGCGCGGAGTGAACGGGGACCCGATTTCTATGCGTGGTGCGACGAGGCGGACCGGTTCGACGCCTTCGCGGCGGCCCTCTCCGCGCTCGTCTACCCGGGGGGACTCTGCGATGTCAGCCTCTCCACGCCTGGATCCTCCGAACACCTGTGGCGCAGCAGGGTTCCCCTCGACGAGGTCATCGCGGCGACACGTCCCGCCTTCAAGGCACGCTCGCAGATATGTGTGGATTTCGGCACGAAGTGGAGATGGCTGGCCAGGTATGGTCTGAGCCTGGACTGCTATGGTGAAGAACACGAACGCCGGTGGGCCAGCGGCCCTCTGCGCATACACACCTACGAGTGGAAGGGGCTCTACCCGTATTGCCTCGAGATCGCCATCGGCAACGATGCGCGCTCCGTGGAGGCCGAGGCGGCCATGATCTCGATGCAGTTCGAGCAGGACATGGAAGATATCCTGCTCGGCCTGTGCGCGCCGGACGCGCGTCCCCGCGTGACGACCGGCTCGTGCGCGGCCGTCTCCAGCTGGCCCGCGCCCGTCGAGGCGTGTGCGACCTACCACGCCGATGCCGCGAGCATCGCGCGGGATCTCGCCCTGTCGTGGTTGCACATCCACGACGGCGACATCGTGAAGCGCGCCGCGGGCTTGTCCATGGACGCGCTGCATGCGCGCGTCGAAGCCGCTCCCAGAGGGGCGCGCGTCGGGGTCGCAAGCACCGTCGAGCGCGTCGACGAGCACGACGACCTCGACCGCGATGCGTCCCGATCGCGGGCCGAGCGGCCGACCCGCCCGGACGCCATTCGGCGCGTCCCACGCGCCCGCCTCGTAGGCGACGAGGATCTCACGCGCGAACAAGTGCTCGCGGCGCTCTCCATGCCGCCGGCCACGCTGGTCGGCGCGCTCGAAGCCTCGGCGGTGCCGGACGAAGCATGGCGCGCCGTCGAGCCTCGCGCGCGCGAGCTCGTTCAGGAGATCATCGAAGAGCCCAGGGAGGGCGAGGCCTCCTACGAGGTGCAGGTCGCCACGGGGAGACACGTCCGGTTCATCGAGCGCCACTCGCCCTACTACGTCCGGCGCCTTCCAAACGGCGGCCTGCTGCTGGCCACCCACCCCTTCCGCACGCTCTGGCCGCTCTGGTCCGACGCTCTCTTCGTACTCGGCCTCATGTCCTGACGCAGAGTCTCCCCCGCTCTCTCCACTTCGAGCTTTGCACCGGTCGCACCTGCGCCGGCCATAGGGCCGGTCTCCGCTCGCACAGACTCCACCCCTCCAGCCCCGCAGGCCCCCCTCCAACCGCGGCTCCGCCGTGTGATAACCTCGCAGGACGCATGGCCCCCTACCGCTCCTCTCGCGAGGACCGCGCTGCGCCCCCGCCGCCGCCCCCGGGCCCGGTCGCCGACATGGTGCAGCAGTTCGCCGACCCGTACGCCTTCCTGCGGGAGCTCGTGCAGAACGGCATGGACGCCGGCGCGCGGAAGATCGCCGTGCGCGTCGAGACGCTGCCCGGCGCGTGCGCCACCTCGGTCACCGACGACGGGTGCGGCATGAGCCGCGAGGACATCGAGGGCCCGCTGCTCACCCTCTTCAACTCGTCGAAGGAAGGGGACGCGACGAAGATCGGGAAATACGGCGTCGGCTTCGTCTCCGTGTTCGCCCTCCAGCCGGAGCAGGTCGACGTGGAGACGTGGCGCGACGGAAAGGCATGGCTCCTGCGGCTGCACAGCGACACGAGCTACGAGCTCGAGGACGCCGGACCGCGCCAGGGCAGCGGCACACGCGTGACCCTGCTCCAGCGGCTCGACCGGGAGGCGTTCGTCGAGCACGCGCGCCGCGCGCACGCCGCGCTCCGCCGGTGGTGCCGCCACGCCGACCGCGAGATCACCCTCAGCATCGCAGACCACGAGGGGGGCTCCCGGACGGGCGCCGTGCGCATCGACGCCCCGCTCGCCATCGCGGCGCCCGTCTCCGTGACCGCCGTCGAGGAAGAGACCACCGTCGTTGTCGGCCCCTCCGCCGGCGCTCAGCACCTCGCGCAGCCCACGAGCGGGGACCCCGCCGTCGAGCACGGCCAGAGCTTCGCCGGCTTCTACAACCGCGGGCTCACCCTGTTCGAGACCGCGGACGAGCTCTTCAGCGGGCTCTCGGGCGTGCGGTTCAAGGTGATGAGCCCCCACCTCCAGCACACCCTGAGCCGCGATAACGTGCGCCGCGACGACGCCTTCTGGGAGGCGATCGCGCGCGTGCGCGAGCTCGTCAAAGGTCCGCTCCGGCGCGAGCTCGCCGCCCGCCTCCCGCAGGCGGCGGCCGCGGCAGCCGCCGGCGAGGCCGAGGGCGCCGCCGCCTACGCGGCGATGCTGGAGGCAGCGCTGTCGCCGCCGACCGCGCTCGATCCGGACGAGATCCCGTTCCCGCTCGCGAGCCCCGTCGCCGGCGACCGGAGCCGCGCGGGGCTCCGGGCGCTCGCGCCGGGGCGGGAGCCGCTGCTCGTGGCCAGGCGATCCGACGCGCTGACGGCGGCCATGGCCCGCGGCGGGCTGCCCGTCGTGCTGTGCAACCACCCCGCGACCAGGGCGCTGCTGAAGCGGTGCTTCCCGGCGGCGCGCGTCGAGAAGGCGCACGCCGCGTACCTGCTCGTGCGCGAGGAGCGCGAGGAGCCGAAACGCGCCCGCGCGGCCGACGCCGCGCTCCTCCAGGTGATCGCCGACGCGCTCGCCCGCGCCCGGCACGGGGTCGCCCGGGTGAGCCTCTGCCAGGTCGAGGGCGCCCTCCGCCAGCGCAGCGGGTTCCTGCTGCCCGGGAGCGGGGAGCGCGCCGGGCCCGAGCAGAGCTGCCACGCGGCGCGCGAGGTCGTGCGCCGCGCGGCGCGCTTCCCGCCAGGACACGCCCTCTACCTCAACATCGAGAGCGACACCGTGGCCCTCGCGCGCAGGCGCGCCGCCGTCGACGCGGTGACCGCCGGCAACCTGCTCGCCCGCGCGCTGCTCGTCGAGGCCAAGGGGCCGCTCGATCCCGAGGACAGCGACCGGCTCCTCGACCTCTCGGCGAGCCCGCCGCCACGCGCGGGGGCGGCGCGCGGCGAGAGGGCGCCCGCAGGCGGCGCGCGCCCCGCGCCGAGGGGGTCGCAGCGGTGAGCCGGGTCGTCGCCCGCGGCGCGATCCGCGTCGATGCCCGCCGCGCCGTCCAGAAGCTCAGGGAGCACCTGCTCGTCGACCTGGACCTCTACCTGCTCGAGCTCGTCCGCGCCGCGGCGGCCGGGGGCGCGACGCAGATCGATCTCCGCTACGACGCCGACGACGTCGTCGTGACCTTCGACGGAGATCCGCCCGACGGGCCCGCCCTGGAGCGCCTCCTCGACCACGTGCTCAACGCCGCGCCCGACGCCGCGTCCCGGAGGCTCCGCCTGCTCGCGCTCGGCGTGAACGCGGCGCTCGGGCTGCGCCCGGCGCGCGTCGACCTGCTCACGACCGGGCCGTCCCGCAAGGGCAGCGGGGCGAGCTGCACGCGCGTGCGCTTCACGCCCGACCTGATCGAGGCGCCCGCCGAGGCGCCCGCGCCGGCCGCCGGCCCCGCCTGCGACGAGGTCCCGAGGCCGCCCGGAATGCCCGCGGCCGGCCTGCGCATCGAGGTGCGGCGGAGGCTCGGCTGGTCGGTGCTCCGCCGGGCGATCACGGGCGATAGCCCGCCCGAGCTCGCGCACCTCGCCGCAGCCACCGGCGATTTCCCGATCCCGATCGCGCTCGCCGGCGAGCCGCTGCGCCGCGCTCTCCCGAGCAGCGATCTCCAGGTGCTCGTGCGCGTGCCGTTCCACGTGCGCGGCGCGCGCCGCGCCGCGCTGGAGATCGTCGCGCCCCCCGAGCCCGAAGGAGGTCCGGCCAGCTCGGCGCCCCGCTCGCGCCCCCTCGCCGCGCCCATCTCCGCTCCCCTGCCCTCGGACCTCCCCGTCGTCGACTACCTCGAGCGCGGCGTGCGGCTCGTCCGCGAGCGCTGGAGCTTCGATCCGCGGTTCCCCTCGGCGCCCTACCAGGGCGTCGAGCTCCCGGTCCGCGTCGTCGTCGACGCGGACGCGCTGCCCACCAACGCGTCGCGCTCGGCGGTGCGCGAGGACGCGCCCCTCCGCGCGCGGCTCCGCGAGGCGGCGGCCGGCGCGCTGCTCGACGCCATCCAGACCCTCGCCGCGCTCGTCTGCGGCGAGGGCGCGGTCCCCGACGGCGCGCTCGTCGTCGACGAGGACAGCGACCGGCTCGCAGACGCGCTCGCGGCCTTCGCCTGCGTCGCGACCGGGGCGATGCGGGCGGGCGCCGAGCTGCCCGCCGAGGCGCAGGCCGTGCGCGAGCTCCCGCTGCTCCGCGACGGGCGGGGGCGGCCGACGTCGCTCGCGGCGCTCGACGCGCACGATGCGCCGCGGCTCTTCCTGTTCCGCGGCGACGCGAGGCTCCCGAAGGAGCTCGCCCCCTGGGCCGGCGACGTGGTCTGGAGCCCGGGGGGCCTCGTCGAGCGCGCGCTCGCCGGGCTCCCGCTCGCCGACGCCGAGGCCATGATCGAACAAGTGAAGCTCGGCGCCGAGCGCCGCAGGGCGTTCCTCCTGCACGCGACCGGCGATCCCGTCGTGCCGCCCTCCCCGGAGCACGCGTTCCGCGACGCCTTCCAGGTGGACGAAGGGCCGCTCGCCGGGCTCCGCGGCGAGCTCGCGGTCTTCGCCGACGCCCGCGAGCCCCCGCGCGGCGCGGAGGTCCGGGTGTTCGTGGACGGGCGGCACCTCGAGACCGTGGAGCTCGATCCCGCCGCCGTCCCCTTGCCCGTCGAGATCGCGCTCGCGTGGAAGGGGCGCGTGCGGCCGCGGTTCGCGTACGACGGGGTCGAGCGCGACGCGCGCTTCTGGCGCGCCGTCCGCCACGCGCTGAAGCTCGCGATCGCCGCGGCCGACCGCGAGGCGAAGCGGCTCTTCAGCCCGGGGGACGCTCAGCCAGGCGCAGGCTCGACGACGCCCGCGCCTGCGCCCGAGAGCGAGCTCGCGCGCGTGAGGCCCGCGCTGCGCGCCGCGATCGGCGCGGCGTTCTGCGCCCCTCTGCGCCTCGGCGCAGGGGACGGCGGCCCCCGGCGCGGAGGCGGCGCGGCGCCGCCCCCGGACGACGGCCTCGCCCCCGAGCGCTTCGAAGGCCTCCTGGACGCGCGGATCTGGCCCACGTTCACGGCGGGGTTGTTCGTGAGCGTGAGCGATCTCTCCACGCTCTCCCGGGCGGCGCGCGGCATCTGCACGGCGCCGCCCGGGGCGCGGGGGCACGCGGCCGACCGGAGGCTGGTGCTCGCCGTCTCGCAGCGCGAGCTCGACTGGCTCGCCGCCGCGCTCCCGGAGCGCGAGCTCGTCCCCTACGGCCCGGGGCTCTTCACCGAGGACGAGCTCGCGGCGCGAGGGCCGGCGCGGCGGCACGCGCTCGCGGTGTCCCTGGAGAGGCTCGGGGCGATCCCCGCCGGCGCGCCCGTCCTCGAGGTCAGCGGCCCCGGCTTCCTCGCGCTCGCCACGCCCAGCGACGCGGTGGTGGAGGTGTGGCACCACGCGTCGCGGCCCCTCGCCACCCTGGAGGCCGCGCCGCTGTTCAGCCCCGCCGCCATCGCGATCGACGACGACACGGCGGCGCCGAACAGCCGCTGGGACGGCCTCCTGTCGCCACGCAACAACGCCGCCGTCCACGAGGTCGAGCGCGCGCTCCTCGAGGCGCTCGTGGCCGCGCTGGAGGGCGACGCCGCAGCGCGCGCGCGGCTCGGCCTGCGGGGCGATCCGCTCCGCGAGCGCGGCAGGCCGGACGCCCGCGTGAGCGCCTACCTCCTCGACAGCGCGCACGCGCTCCAGGCGCGCGCGCGGGCGCCCGGAAGCGCGCCCTTCGAGGCGGCCCCGAGCGAGCTCGCCGCCCGCATCCGGCGCCTGCCGCTGCTCGGGATGCTCGACGCGCGCGGCCAGGAGGTCGCGTGCTCGCTCGAGACCCTCGACGCGACGCACCCGGCGCCCGCGCCGATCCCGGTGCTCGACGCGGCGCCCGGCTTCGAGACGCTCTCCTGGCACCCCCTCGTCGCCCGCAACCCGCGAGAGCGCGCGGCCCTGATGCGGTGGGCAGGCGGGCGCGCCCTCCTGGCGCAGAGCGGGGTGCCGGCGCGGCGGCAGCGCGCCGCCGCCGAGCAGGAGCGCCGCGCGTCTGCCAGCAAGGCGCAGCAGGAGCAGGGCCCGCGCGGGGCCGCTGGCCAGCCGCGCGCGCCGCTCGCGCTGCCAGGCGCGCCCTCGCACCCGCTGCTGCGGGTGAGCGCCGCCGCGCTCGGCGTGCAGGGGCTCGAAGGCGAGATCGAGATCGTCGAGGGGCCGGTGTCGGACGCCCGCTTCGTCGGCCCCGACGGCGCGGAGCGGCGCGTGGAGGTGGAGCTGCCGATCCCGCTGCGCCTGCTCGTGCGCGCCGGCGCGGCGGACCCGTCGAGGGACGCCTCGCGCGCGATCCTGACGCGCCTCGCCAAGGCCGCTGGCCGCCACCTGATCGCGCTGGCGCCGCGCTTCGACGAGCTGCCGCCGTTCGCGCGGGGCCACGCGCGCCGCGCCGTCCTGAAGACGCTGGCCCAGGGCAAGCGCGTCGTCGCGGAGGCGGCGCGCGCGCCGCTCTTCCACGACATCGAGGGGAACCTCTTCTCGCTCGACGACCTCCGGCGCGACCCGCGCGCCGAGTGGCTGTGCACCTCGACGCCGCCGCCCTACCCGAAGCAGCGCTACGAGCGGCCGGTCCTCGCGCTGAGCAGGCCCGAGCGGCTGCAGCTCGCGACCGCCGTGATCGTCAAGGACATCACCGACGCGGTCGCGCGCGATCGCGCGGCCGAGGAGCGCCTCACGGCGCCGCCGCTCGCCGCCGTCGGCCTCGACGCGGCCGCGCGCGCGGCGTGCTTCGCGATCCTGCCCTTCGAGCAGCCGGCCGGCGCGCAGGAGGGCGCGCCGCCGGCGCACGGCGAGATCGGCCTGCTCGCCCCGGAGCACGCCGGGGCGGCGGGCATCGCGGTGCACGTGGGGCGCCGCCCGCTCTGCGCGCTCGACGCCGGAGACGGGTGGCCCCTGTGCGCGGCCGTCAACGACGACGCGCTCGAGCCGAACCGCGCCTTCGACGGGCTCAAGGGCCGCGGGGACGCGTCGAGGCTCCGGCAGGCGGTGCGCGACGCCGCCGCGCGGTGGCTGCGCGCCCGGCTCGCGCCGCCCGGCGACGCGCTCGCGACGCGGTGGATCGACGTCGCCACCACCTGGCCCCGGCCGCTGTTCGTGATCGGCGCGCTGTGGCTGCCCGCGCGGTGGCCGCGCGCGCCCGAGGTGCTCGTCGCCGCGCCCTCCGCGGCGATCCTCGGCGAGGGCGGCGACGGCGGCGGCTTCACCCCGGTCGCGCTGCGCTGCGGGGCGGGCGTGGGCCCCGGGACGACCGGCGTGGCCCCGCTCGCGCCGGTCGAGGGGAGGCTCCTCGTGTGGCCGCCGCGCGAGGCGCGCTGGGACGCCATCGCGGAGCTCGCCATGGAGGCCGCGGCCTCCATGGCGGCCGAGCTCTCGGATCAGGCGGCCGCGGCGCCGTACCTCTGGAACTTGCACCTGCTCGGCCGCCTCTCCGGCGGCAAGCTCGCGGCACAGACCGCCTCCGGGGAGAGCGTCGGCCCGGCGGCGATCCGCGCCGAGCTCGCGGCGAGCGGCTGCCTGTGGATCACCGATCGCCGGGGGAGCGCGGACGGCGATTTCCCGGACGGCTCGCCGCCGTTCGTGCTGCTCGACGACGGCTCGCCGCTCGTCGAGGTGCTGCGCCACCGCGCCGCCCCCGGCGCGCTGCGCGAGCTCGGCGCCCTCGCGGCGACGCCCGCCCCGGCCGTGGCGATCGCGGAGGAGATCGGCCCCGCCTCCGGGACGGGCCTTCCCGCCGCGGGCGCCCGCGGCGCGGAGGCGCCCGTCGCGGAGGCGCCCGCGGCCACCGGCGGCGCGGAGGCGCCCCTCGCGAAGGCGCCGCCCGACTCGAGCGCCGCGGAGGCGCCCGCCGCGGAGGCGCCGCCCGACTCGAGCGGCGCGCGGGCCTGGGCGATCGCGCTGTGGCGCAGCGTGCTCGGCCTGCTCGGCGGCGAGGCGGCCCCGGTGCCAGGCGCCACGCCCGCGGGGCAGGAGGCGGCCGCCGGGAGCCCGCTCGCGGCCGCGCTCCACGAGGCCATCGTCCGGATGAACCTCGAGGGGTCCCCGGTGCGCGCCGTCGTCGAGGGCCGCTCAGGGCGGCCGATCCGTTACGACGCGAGCCGGAGCCACATCGTCGTCAACACCGAGCACGAAGCGCTCGCGTGGCTGCGCGCGCGCGGGGCGCCCGACCCGGCGGCCGTCGCGCTGCTGGCGGCGGCCGCCGTCGGCGAGGTGAACCGGGCGCTGAGGTCGGTCACCGACGCGGAGGAGCGCCGGGCGCTCGATCATCTGCTGCGCTCCATCGGGTAGCGCGCACGGGCGCCCCGCTCCCGGCGTTGCCCGCGCGCCGCCGGGGCGCAAAGCTCTTCCCCGTGGACACCGTCTTCACCGTCGGCCACGGCACGCGCAGCCTGGAGGAGCTCGTCGAGCTGCTCGGCGAGGGGCCGGCCGACACGCTGGTCGACGTCCGGAGGTTCCCGGGATCGAGCCGCTCCCCTCACCTCGGCCGCGCCGCGCTCGCCGAGGCGCTGCCCCGGCTCGGGGTGACCTACGTCTTCCGCGGCGACGCCCTCGGCGGACGGCGGACCGGGCGGGCCGACTCGCCGCACGTCGCCTGGGAGAACGCGAGCTTCCGGGCCTACGCCGATCACATGGAGACCGCCGCGTTCCAGCGCGCGCTCTCCGAGCTCGAGGCGGAAGCGCGCGCTGGACGGCGAATGGCCCTCCTGTGCGCCGAGACGCTCTGGTGGCGGTGTCACCGCCGCCTCATCGCCGACGCCCTCGTCGCGCGCGGGCTCGCGGTCGTCCACCTGCTCGGCCCCGGCGCGCAGGCTCAGCACGCGCTGAACCCCGCCGCCCGGCCCGACGGCGCCGGCCACCTGATCTACGACGTCGGCGCGCAGCGCGCGCTGCCGCTCGGCGACGCCGGCGCGGAGCCCGGGCCCGCGCGGCGCGAGCCTGTGCGCCCGCGCCGCGCGCGGTGATCCCGGCCGGCCTGGTGGCCGCGGGCCAGAAGCGCGTCGCATTCCTGCGGACGGCGATTGGCGCGGGAGCCCGCGATCGACCCAACGTATCGCTGGCCGCTCACCGGCGCCGACCCGAGGGCCGTACGGTACGTCAAAAATCACGAAATCCGCGTAGCGGTCCAGTCGGGTATCACCTGAAAAATAGACCATCAGTCGTCGCACTGACGTCCTGATCCCGGCCCACCTGGAGCGCCATCCGCTCCCACGGGGGCTTTCCGCGGAGCGTGACATCGAGCGCGCCCCCGCCCGTCCGGTATGGCGGAGCCGAACCGATTCCGTTACCGTCCCGAGATCACATGAAGGCGCGCCCGATGTGGGCAGGGCCTCCTGGCTCGGGAGACAGTAATGAAAGTGCAACGCATTTCGGCGATCCTGCTCACCTCGGTCGCCTTCTCTGCAGGCTTCATCGGTTGCGGCGACGACGATTCGGACGGGGGCGCAGGCGGCGGCTCTTCCTCTTCGACCACGAGCTCGTCATCGGGAGTCGCAGCGACCACAGGCGCGGGCGGGAGCAGGGCCGAGTTCCTCGGCACCCGCTGCACGGCCGACGCCGACTGCGGGCCGGACGGCGTGTGCGCCCTGGAGTCGGACGGGGACGTCGGTCCTGCGGGCGGGTACTGCACGATGGAGTGCATCGACGACGGCGATTGTGAAGGCGAGGGCAGCGCCTGCCTCGGGGGCATGTGTTACCTGGGCTGCGCCTTCGGAGAGCCCGAGCTGGAGTTCATCAACGATGAACTCGACCCGTTCAAGTGCCACGGCCGCGAAGATCTGCGCTGTGAGGATGCGGAGGGCGTGACGGTCTGCATGCCGAACTGCGGCTCCGACTCCCAGTGCTCCGACTCCGGCCGCAGCTGCGATCCCAGGCAGAACGCGTGCGTCGACACGCCGCACGAGGGCCTGCCGATGGGGACCCCGTGCGACCGCGACGCGGAGGAGGACCCGTGCGCCGGGTGGTGCGCGGGCTTCCCCGGCGGCGTCACCGCGTGCACCGAGTTCTGCGGCTTCGGCGGCGATCCGTTCGAGTCCGACTGCGGCGGGTCCGAGAACGGTATCTGCCTCTACCAGTTCGACGAGGTCGTCGGCGCCGGCGACTTCGGCGCCTGCACCAAGGCGTGCACGGCGCACGACGATTGCCTGTTGCCGAACGCCCGCTGCCAAAATATCGGTTTCCCGGACAACGGCTTCTGCGTCTTCACGAAGCTGCCGTGCAAGGACAACAGCGAGTGCAAGGCACCGGACGAGTGCGCCGAGACGCCTGATGGCTTCTTCTGCCTCGACCCGGCGTTCCCGCTGAGCAACGAGGGCACTGGCGGCGCGGGTGGCGCCGGCGGCGCGGGTGGTGCCGGCGGCGCGGGTGGTGCCGGCGGCGCGGGCGGCGCGGGCGGCACGGGCGGCAGCGACGGCACGGGCGGCACCGGCGGCGCGGGCAGCACCAGCAGCGCGGCCAGCACCAGCAGCGCGGCCAGCACCAGCGGCGCTGGCGGCGCGGGCGGCACCGGCGGCAGCGGCGGCGCGGGCGGCACCGGCGGCGCGGGCGGCACCGGCGGCGCCTGATCGCTGCGTCTCAAGACAGGCACTCATCTCATCTCCTCTCCTCTCGACTCCAGGAGGTGAGATGAGCGCCTCGCGCTCAACTCCCGTTCCTCGAAGCACCCGAGACACCGCGGTGGCGGTCGCGACGACGCGTTTCCCAGGGCTCCCACGCGCCCAGGAAGCGGCGCGCGCCGCCGTCGCCCTCCCCTCTCCGTCGCGAGCGCGACGTCTGTCTATCGGCCCGCGGAGGGCGCGCTCGCCCGCGGCGACAGGCCGCGGACGAGGGTCGCGAGCGTGCGCAGCACCGGGGTGTCGATCCCGGCCCGGCGCGCGCGCTCGACCACCGCGCCCTGGAGGATATCGACCTCCGTCGCGCGGCCGGCCCGCACGTCCTGCAGCATCGAGGGCTCGGTGAGCGGGAACTCGGAGCGCGTGAGGGCGAGCATCGCGTCCGCTGTCGCCTCGGAGATCTCCGCCCCTTCCGCCCGCGCGACCGCGATCACCTCGAGCATCGCCGACCGGGTGAGGTCCTCCATCCGCTCCGCGACCACGCCGGCGCGCTGGCCGGTCAGCGCGCAGATCGCATTGAAGGGGGCGTTCCAGACCATCTTCTCCCAGAGCATGGCGCGGTGGTCCGCCCCGCGGCGGACCGGGATGCCCGCGCGCTCGAGCAGCGCGGCGGTCGCCTCGACCCGCGCCTCCTGCCCGGGCCGGTAGGGCGCGAGCCCGGCGCGCGTCGGCGCGAGCGTCTCGATCTCGCCAGGCCCGGCGACGCCCGAGGACATGTACGCGATCGCGGCGATCACGCGCTGCGCGCCGACGTCACGCGCAACAACGTCCTCGGAGTCGAGCCCGTTCAGGAGGGGCGCGGCGAGGCCGTCCGGGGCGAGCAGCCCGGCGAGCTTCGCGCTCGCCGCGGCGAGCGACGGCGATTTCACGGCGATGAGCGCGAGATCGAACGGCCCGCGCGCCCCGTCGAGCTCGACGACACGGAGCGGGGGAGTGCGCAGCTCGCCGGACGGCGTGCGGACGATGAGCCCGCGGGACCGCATCACCTCGGCGTGCGCGCCCCGCGCGACGAAGGTGACGTCTTCCCCGGCGAGCGTGAGCCGCGCCCCGAAATAGCCGCCCACCGCGCCCGCGCCGACAACGAGGATCCGCATCGGCGGCGACCATAGCACGCTCGAGCCGGACCGCCGCGAACCGGCGAGTGGCGATCAGCGAGGATTGCGGATATGCCTACGCGCACATGCGTAGGCCGGAAGCCCCCGCCACGGCGCACGAGAGCGGTCTCATGAGCGCAGGCGAGCCGAGCGTGACGATGGAAGCCGAGCAGCTCCAGCGCTTGCTGGACGCCCTGCCGGCGCTCATCTCGTATATCGACAGCGACGAGCGCTACGGCGTCGTCAACCGGGCCTACGAGCGCTGGTTCGGCGAAGACAGCGGCTCCATCGTCGGCCGGCAGGTGCGCGAGGTGATCGGCGACGCCGCCTACGCCGCCGTGAAGCCGCACATCGCCGCGGTGCTCGCCGGACGGCCGCAAGACTTCGAGTCGCGGCTCACCTACCGGAAGGGCGGCCGGCGCCACGTGCGCATCCAGTACATCCCCCACCGCGGCGCGAGCGGCGACGTGCGCGGCTTCTTCGCGCTCGTCTCGGACGTCAGCGAGCAGAAGCGCGCCGAGGACGCGCGGCGCTTCCTGGCTGACGCGTCGGCCGCGCTCGATCCGGCGCAGGGCCGCGACGCGGGCTTCCGGCGCGTCGCGGCCCTCGCCGTCACCTCGGTGGCCGATCTGTGCACCATCCACACGCTCGAACCGGACGGCTCCGTCCACGCGCGGGTCGTCGCGCACGCCGATCCGGCCAAGGCGGAGCTCGCAGCACGGCTGACTCGGCTCGGCCGCCCCTTGCCGGAGCCCGGGACGCGGACGTCGCTGTTGCACGAGGTGCTCCACGGCGGCCACGGCCGGCTCCTCCCCGACCTCGCCGACCACGCGCTGGCCGGCGCGGACCACCTCGCCGCCCTGCGCGAGCTCGGCTGCCGCTCCGCGGTGATCGTGCCCATCCGCGGCGACGGGTGCGTCCTCGCGGCGCTCACGCTCGCGTCCGCAGAGGTGGATCGCACCTGCGACGCCGCCGATCTCGCCTTCGCCGAGGAGCTCGCGCAGCGCATCGAGGTGGCCTTGCAGCGCGTGCGCCTCTACGACATCGCCCGCGACGCCGAGTCCGAGGCGCGGCGGCGCTTCCTGGCCGAGCAGGAGGCGCGCCGGGCCGCCGAGCGCGCGGCGCAGCGCATGGCCGGCCTCCAGCGGATCACGGCGGCGCTCGCCGACGCGCTCACCAGCGAGGCCGTGGCGCAGGTCGTCGTCGACATCGGCGTCGCCGCCGCGGGCGCGTACGCCGGCACCATCGTCGTGACGGCCGGCGACGGGCTCGAGTGCCTCAAGGAGGTCGGCTACGAGCGCGAGACCGTCGAGCGCTTCCGGCAGATGCCCCTCGACGCCGCCCTCCCGCTCACCGACGCGCTGCGGACCGGCGCGCCCGTCTGGCTGCGCTCGCGCGAGGAGTGCTCCGCCAGCTACCCGCGCATCGCGAGCGCCGTGCTGTCCGGCGCGACCGTGTCGCTCTGCTGTCTCCCGCTCGTGGTCCAGGAGCGGCCCATCGGCGTGCTCGGGCTGAGCTTCGCGGAGCCGCGCCCGTTCGACCAGGAAGAGCAGGAGTTCCTGGTCGCGGTGTCGCGCCAGTGCGCGCAGGCCATGGAGCGCGCCCGCCTGCACGAGGAGCGCGCCGCCTTCGTCGAGCGCGAGCGGCGCGTCGCCCTCGAGAACGCCCGGCTCTACCGCGAGGCCCACGAGGCGGACCGGCGCAAGGACGAGTTCATCGCGATGCTGTCGCACGAGCTCCGCAACCCGCTGGCGCCCATCACCACCGGCCTCGAGCTCCTGCAGATGAGCGCCCAGATGAGCGCCGGCGAGCGCGTGGATCGCGACGACCGGCAGATCCTGGCGACCCTCGAGCGGCAGGTGAAGACGATCGTCCGGCTCGTCGACGATCTCCTCGACGTCTCCAGGATCACGCGGGGCAAGATCGAGCTGAAGCGGGAGCGGCTCGACGTCGCCTCGGTCGTCGAGACCGCCGTCGAGTCGGTCCGCCCGCTGCTCGTCCAGCGCGGGCACGATCTCGTCCTGTCGGTGGATCCGGGCGTCTTCGTGCACGGCGACCGCGTCCGGCTCGAGCAGGTCGTCGTGAACCTCCTCAACAACGCGATCAAGTACACGAACCCCGGCGGCCGCGTCTCGCTCGCCTGCGCCGCGATCGACGGCGACGCGCGGATCCGGGTGACCGACACCGGCGTCGGCATCTCCGCCGAGCTGCTCCCGCGCGTCTTCGAGCCGTTCATGCAGGCCCGGCGCACGCTGGACCGCTCCCAGGGCGGCCTCGGGATCGGGCTCACGCTGGTCAAGCGGCTCGCCGAGCTGCACGGCGGCCGCGTCGAGGCGCTGAGCGGGGGCCCCGGCGAGGGGACGGCCATCAGCGTCTGGCTCCCGCTCGCCGGCGCGCCGAGCGCGCCCGCCGAAGCCCCCGCTCCGGAAGCGCCCGGCGCCGCCCCTCCGCGCGCCGCGCCGCGCGCCCTCCACGTCCTCCTCGTCGACGACAACGTCGACGCCGCCGACGGCCTCCGGCGCGTCCTCCAGCTCCACGGCCACGCCGTCTCGATGGCCCACGACGGCCCGGCGGCGCTCGAGGCCGCGCGGGCGTCGAAGCCCGATCTCGTCCTGCTCGATATCGGCCTGCCCGGGATGGACGGCTACGAGGTCGTCCGCCGCCTGCGCGCCGAGCCCGAGCTCACGCGCGCCTACATCGCCGCCCTCTCCGGCTACGGGCAAGACCAGGACCGCCGCCGCTCGCGAGAAGCCGGCTTCGACGCGCACCTCACCAAGCCGGTTGCAACGGAGCAGCTCCTGTCCCTGCTCGCCGAAGCCGCCCCCCGCGGCTGATTGGCCCGCGCTCCATTTCAGAAGTGCAATGCAGCCGCGCCTCCCGCCAGGCGCGCGATACATCGCTGAAACAGGCTCTTCCAGTTCTGAACGCTGCGCCCATTTCCTTTCATCGGCGCTGACGCGGGCTGACGCGCTCGGGGCCTTGTTGTGCCCGTCAAAAGCCGCGAAACATGCATGAAACAGAGGTGGCAGAGGTGGGAGAGGCCATTGTGTAAGAGGCCGTGCGCGCCGTCGGGCCGACAATTTATTCCTGCGAAACAGTTGCGAAACAGAGCCCACAGTACACAGTTTTTGGTCCGGGACTGTGGCTGACGCCTGGTTCGGACGGCAGCGCGGCAGTGACGGTGAGAAGGACTCACCGGGTCCAAAGGTGGGTTTCATGAGCAAGAAGAAGGACCTCCTCGTCATCGGCAACGGCATGGTCGGGCACAAGTTCATCGAGAACATGGTTCTCGGTGGCTTCCTGCGCGAGTGGAACATCACGACCTTCTGCGAGGAGCCGCGGCTCGCCTACGACCGGGTGAACCTGTCCGCCTTCTTCAACGGCAAATCGGCCGACGATCTCTCGATGGTCAAGCCCGGCCTCTACGAGGAGGCGGGCATTCAGGTCCACCTCAACGACAAGGCCGTCTCGATCGATCGGCGGAAGAAGGCGGTGACGTCGGCGAAGGGGAAGACGGTCTATTACGACAAGCTCATCCTCGCCACGGGCTCGTATCCGTTCGTCCCGCCGATCAAGGGCAAAGACGCGAAGGGCTGCTTCGTCTACCGCACGATCGACGACCTCGAGGCCATGGACGCCTACGCCAAGGTCGCGAAGGTCGGCACGGTCATCGGCGGCGGCCTGCTCGGGCTGGAGGCGGCCAACGCGCTCAAGAACATGGGCCTCCAGGTCCACGTCGTGGAGTTCGCGCCGCGCCTGATGGCCCTCCAGGTCGACGACGCCGGCGGCGCGATCCTCCGGGCGAAGATCGAGTCGCTCGGCGTGAACGTGCACACGAGCAAGTCGACGACGGAGATCGTCGCGGAGCACGGCCGCGTGGCGAGGATGGTCTTCGCCGACCAGAGCGAGCTCTCGACCGACATGATCGTCTTCTCGGCCGGTATCCGCCCGAGGGACGAGCTCGCGAGGGCGTGTGATCTCGCGCTCGGGAACCGCGGCGGCGTCGCCATCAACGAGCGCTGTCAGACGTCGGACCCGGACATCTACGCCATCGGCGAGTGCGCCAGCTACAACAGCCAGCTCTACGGCCTGGTGGCGCCCGGCTACCACATGGCCAAGGTCGCGGTCGACGCCATCACCGGCGGGAAGGAGACCTTCAGCGGCTTCGACATGAGCACGAAGCTCAAGCTGATGGGCGTGGACGTCGCGAGCTTCGGCGACGCGTTCGCGACCCAGCAGGGCGCGCGCGTGCTCAGCTTCATGAACGCGACGTCGAACGTCTACAAGAAGCTCGTCGTCAGCGGGGACGGCAAGCTCCTCCTCGGCGGCATCCTGGTCGGCGACGCCGCGAACTACGGCCAGCTGCTCCAGCTCGTGCAGAACAAGATCGTCCTCCCGCCGCACCCGGAGGATCTCATCGTCACGGCGCGGGACGGCGCGAAGCCGGCGGGCCTCGGCGTCGACGCGCTGCCCGACACCGCGATGATCTGCTCGTGCCTGAACGTCACGAAGAAGGCCATCTGCTCGGCCATCTGCGACGACAAGCACGTCACGGTCGCCGGCATCAAGGCGCACACCAAGGCCGGCACGGGCTGCGGATCGTGCACGACGCTGATCTCCGACATCCTGAAGAAGGAGCTCAAGAAGGCCGGCGTCGCGGTCAACAACTACATCTGCGAGCACTTCAACCACTCGCGCCAGGAGCTCTATCACCTCGTCCGGATCCACCAGATCAAGACGTTCGACGATCTGCTCGCCCGCCACGGCCAGGGCAAGGGCTGCGAGATCTGCAAGCCCGCGGTGGCGTCGATCCTCGCGTCGACATGGAACGAGCACATCCTGAGCAAGAAGCACCTCCCGCTGCAGGACACGAACGATCGCTACCTGGCCAACGTCCAGCGGGACGGCACCTACTCGGTGGTCCCGCGCGTCGCGGGCGGCGAGATCACGCCGGATCAGCTCATCGCCCTCGGGGTGGTCGCGAAGAAGTACAACCTGTACTCGAAGATCACCGGCGGCCAGCGCGTGGACCTGTTCGGCGCGCGGCTGGAGCAGCTGCCCGACATCTGGCGCGAGCTCATCGCCGCCGGCTTCGAGTCGGGGCACGCGTACGGCAAGGCGCTGCGCACCGTGAAGTCGTGCGTCGGCAGCACCTGGTGCCGCTACGGCGTGCAGGACTCGGTGGGCTTCGCGGTCGCGGTCGAGAACCGCTACAAGGGGCTGCGCAGCCCCCACAAGCTCAAGTCCGCGGTGTCCGGCTGCGCGCGCGAGTGCGCCGAGGCGCAGGGCAAGGACTTCGGCATCATCGCGACGGAGAAGGGCTACAACCTCTACCTCTGCGGCAACGGCGGGATGAAGCCGCAGCACGCCCAGCTCTTCGCCTCGGATCTCGACGAGGCGACGCTCATCAAGTACCTCGACCGGTTCCTGATGTTCTACATCCGCACGGCGGACCGGCTCCAGCGCACGTCGGTGTGGTTCAACAACCTCGAGGGCGGCATGGATTACCTCCGCCAGGTCATCATCGACGACTCGCTCGGCATCTGTGAGGAGCTGGAGAAGGAGATGGCCCACCTCATCGCGACCTACGAGTGCGAGTGGAAGGCCGCGGTCAACGACCCCGAGAAGCTCAAGCAGTTCCGCCAGTTCGTGAACGTCGGCGAGCCCGACCGGAGCATCGTGTTCGTCAGCGAGCGCGCGCAGCACCGCCCCGCGGCGTGGCAGGAGAAGTCGAACGTCGTCGAGGAGATGATCTGACAGCAGGGCCGAGGGGCCTTGTCTGAGGGAAACCGTCATGAGCGAGCTGCACACTTCGAAGGCGCCTCGGAGCGAGACAACGGCCCAGGGTTGGGTCGACGTCTGCGGGGTAGAGGACATCATCCCGAACACGGGGGTCTGCGCGCTCGTCGGGAAGCGCCAGATCGCGGTGGTCCGGGTCGGCGAGGGCGAGGAGATCTACGCCATCAGCAACTTCGACCCGTTCAGCAAGGCGTTCGTCCTCTCCCGCGGCATCGTCGGGGACAAGGGGGGCGTGCCCAAGATCGCCTCTCCGATCTACAAGCAGAACTTCGATCTGCGGTCGGGTCAGTGCCTGGACGACCCGAACGTGCTCATCCCCGTGTATCCCACCCGCGTCCGGAACGGGCGGGTCGAGATCCAGGCCGCGGCGGAGCCGCTCGCGGCGGCGAGCTGACGGGATGACCTGGCGAGCCAGCGCCAGGCGCTTCCGTGCGGCGGGCGCGCCGCCGTTCGCGGTGTCTCTCTTGGAGTTCTCGGGGCTGGGCTTCCGCGCCGGGTAGACAGGGAATTTCGATGAGCGTTGCTAAGGTCTCGGACACTCACTTTCGCTTACCCATCGTCAACTCGACGCCGAAGATCCACGACAACAACAAGAGCCTGCTGGACTCGCTCCTGGCCGACCAGCAGAAGCTCACGGCGGTCGAGAAGTTCTCCAAGATGCACGAGGAGCACGCGCTCCCGGCGCAGTCCAAGTACTACCGCGACCTGATCCCGCTCGAGAAGCCGAAGCCCGGGCAGCAGTACGGCTTCGAGGTCGACCTCGACGCGTGCACGGCCTGCAAGGCGTGCGTCACCGCCTGCCACAGCCTGAACGGCCTCGACGACAACGAGGTCTGGCGCTCCGTCGGGCTCCTCCACGGCGGCACGCCCCAGGCGCCGGCGCAGCAGAGCGTGACGACGGCGTGCCACCATTGCCTGGACCCGGCGTGCATGACGGGGTGCCCGGTCAAGGCCTACGAGAAGGACCCGATCACCGGCATCGTCAAGCACCTCGATGACCAGTGCATCGGCTGCCAGTACTGCATCCTGATGTGTCCCTACGACGCTCCGAAGTTCAACCCGGAGCGGGGGATCGTGCGCAAGTGCGACATGTGCAGCGATCGGCTGGCCAACGACGAGGCCCCGGCGTGCGTGCAGTCGTGCCCGAACGGCGCCATCCGGATCACGATGGTCGACCAGCAGCAGGCCGTGCAGGAGAGCCAGACGAGCCTCTTCTTGCCGGGGGCGGCGGCGCCGGAGATCACGATCCCGACGACGAGCTACAAGACGCAGAAGTCGCTGCCGCGCAACATGCTCCCCGCGGACTTCTACCAGGTGAGCCGGGAGCACTCCCACCCTCCGCTCGTCGCGATGCTGGTGCTGACGCAGCTCTCGGTGGGCGCGTTCTGCGTGAGCCTCGCCCTCAACGAGCTGCTCGGCGCGCAGGCGACGCGGGATTTCGGCGGCCACAGCGCCACGTTCGCGCTCGTCTTCGGGATCGCCGCGCTGAAGGCGAGCCTCTTTCACCTTGGCCGGCCGCAGTTCGCGTTCCGGGCCTTCCTGGGGCTCAAGACGTCGTGGCTCAGCCGGGAGATCCTGGGGTTCTCGCTCTTCGCCGGGGCCGCGACGCTGTACGCGGCGTCATTCTGGCTGCCCGCGCTCCCGACGCTCCCTGTGCTCTCGGCGCTGCCCCCCATCGAGCACCTGCAGGCGCCGCTCTCGTATGCGGTCGCGCTGAGCGGGATCCTCGGGGTCTTCTGCTCCGTGATGGTGTACGCGGCGACGCAGCGGGAGCACTGGCGCGGGGCCCTGACGGGCTTCAAGTTCGCGACGACGGCGGCCATCCTCGGGAGCTCGACGGTCCTGATGATCGGGCTGCTCCTGAGCGCCGAGCACGCGGCGCTGCTCCTGACCCGGGGCTTCCGCGCGCTGAGCGCGTTCCTGTGCGTGGTGACGGCGCTCAAGCTGCTCGTGGAGCTGTCGATGTTCCGGCACCTCCGGAAGCGGAGCCACTCGACGCTCAAGCGGAGCGCGATCCTGATGACGGGGGAGCTGAAGGGCGCGACGGGCTGGCGCTTCGCCTGCGGGGCGCTCGGCGGCATCGTCCTGCCGGCGCTCAGCCTCTTCTCGGCGCCGAACAGCGGCGTGAGCTCTGAAGTTCTGATGGCGATGGCGGTCGTGGCGTTCCTGTTCTGCCTCGCGGGCGAGTTCCTCGAGCGGTATCTCTTCTTCGCAGCGGCGCCCGCCTCCAAGATGCCCGGAGGGCTCTCCTGATGACGACAAGCGATGCAAGCGGTGCAAAAAAGCCGTCTCCGGCGCCCAAGCAGGCGGACAACCTCCTCTTGCAGCGCAACGGGCCGCTGACGCGCGAGCTGCTGCTCACGCCCGGCGAGTTCGGCCTCGGGAGGGTGCCTGCGCGGCTCAAGCCCGACCAGACGACGACGGTCGTGTGCGGGTTCTGCTCGACCGGGTGCGGGCTGAACGTGCACCTCAAGGACGGGGAGGCGATCAACCTCTCGCCCAACACGGACTATCCCGTGAACCTCGGGATGGCGTGCCCGAAGGGCTGGGAGGCGCTCACGCCGCTCCGCGCGACCGATCGCGCGACAACGCCGCTCCTCAGGAACGCGCGCGGGAAGCTGGAGCGCGTGGAGTGGGACGTCGCGCTCCGCACGTTCGTCGATCGGTTCAAGGCGATCCAGGAGGCGCACGGCAAGGAGTCGGTCGCCTTCATCAGCACCGGGCAGATCGTCACCGAGGAGATGGCCTTCCTCGGGGCGCTCGCGAAGTTCGGGATGGGCATGTTGCACGGGGACGGCAACACCCGGCAGTGCATGGCGACGTCGGTTGTCGCGTACAAGGAGGCGTTCGGGTTCGACGCGCCGCCCTACACGTACCGCGATTTCGAGGAGTCCGACGTCGTGGTGCTCGTCGGCTCGAATCTCTGCATCGCCCACCCGATCATGTGGGAGCGGCTCTGCAAGAACAAGAACCGCCCCGAGATCCTCGTCGTCGATCCGCGCAAGACCGAGACGGCGATGGCGGCGACGGCGCACTACGCGCTCGCGCCGAAGTCGGATTTGACGCTGTTCTATGGAATCGCCCACATCCTCATCCAGCGCGGGTGGATCGACCCGGCGTACATCGAGGCGCACACCGTCGATTTCGAGGCGTTCAAGGCCCACGTCGAGGATTTCACGCCGGCGCGGGTCTCCGAGGCGACGGGGCTCAGCGAGGCGCAGCTCGCGTCGTTCGCGGAGAAGATCCATCACGGGAAGCGGGTGTCGTTCTGGTGGACCATGGGCGTCAACCAGAGCCACGAGGGCGTGCGGGTCGCGCAGTCGCTCATCAACCTGGCGCTGATGACGGGGAACATCGGCCGTCCCGGCACCGGTGCGAACTCCATCACGGGCCAGTGCAACGCGATGGGCTCGCGGATGTTCAGCAACACGACGGGCCTGTTCGCCGGCCACGACTTCACGAAGGAGGAGCACCGGAAGAAGATCGCCGGGATCCTCGGCATTCCGGAGGAGGTCATCCCGACCCGGAACAGCCTGGCCTACGACCAGATCATCGAAGGCATCTTGAAGGGGAAGATCAAGGGCCTCTGGATCATCGCGACGAACCCGGCCCACTCCTGGATCAACCAGGAGGATCTGCACGAGCTCCTCGGCCGCCTGGAGTTCCTCGTGGTGCAGGACATGTACGCCACGACGGAGACGGCGGAGCGCGCCCACCTCGTCCTCCCGGCGGCCTCGTGGGCCGAGAAGGAGGGCACGTTCATCAACTCGGAGCGGCGCATCGGCCTCGTCAAGAAGGTCGCGCGGGCCCCGGGCCAGGCGCTGGCGGACTTTCACATCTTCCAGCTGGTCGCCCAGTACTGGGGCTGCGGCGAGCTGTTCAAGGAGTGGAAGAGCCCGGAGGCGGTGTTCCAGATCCTGAAGCGGCTCTCGAAGGGGCAGCCGTGCGACATCACGGGCATCGACGGCTACACGATGCTCGACGAGCGCGGCGGCATCCAGTGGCCGTACCCCGAGGGGGCTGCCTTCGAGACGAACGAGCGGCGGCTGTTCGAGGACGGCCAGTACTACCGCCCGGATCAGAAGGCGAAGTTCGCCTTCCAGGCGCCGCGCCAGCTGCCGGAGCCGACCGACGAGCAGTATCCGTTCACGCTGCTCACGGGGCGAGGGAGCTCCAGCCAGTGGCACACGCAGACGCGGACCAAGAAGTCGGCGGTGCTGCAGCGGCTCTATCCGAAGGAGATCTACGTCGAGCTGAGCCCTGTCGACGCGAAGAAGATCGGTATCGAGATGAACGAGTGGGTGGTCATCGCGTCCCGCCGCGCGGAGATCAAGGCGCGGGCGTTCGTCACGAACTCGGTGAAGCCCGGGGAGATCTTCGTGCCGATGCACTACGAGATCACGAACAAGCTGACGTTCCCGGCCTTCGACCAGTACTCCCGGCAGCCGTCGTACAAGGCCTGTGCGGTGAAGGTGCGTCGGGAAGAGGATCGCGGGTAGCCCGCGCGGCCTCCGCGAGGACAGCCTCCGCGAGCAGCGCGCGTGGCGCGCGTGGGAGGCGCGCTCAGCCGTGCGCGCCCCGCCGCGGCAGGCGCGCGACGTCTTGCCATCGCAGCGGGCCGCGGGCCCTCGGCGCGGCCGGGCGCACGCCGCTCTCGGCCGGCGCCGGGGCGAGCAGGTGCCCGCTGCGCAGGTAATACGCCAGGAGCGTGTCCAGCAGCCGGGCGTTCATGGGGGGACACGCGATCGCCGTGCCGGCCAGCCCCTCGATCGTGTTCTGGCAGTCGAAGGCGGGCATCCGCGCGTACAGCTCCCAGCGGGTCAGGTCGCCGTGGACCTTCTCGGTCAGCATCGGCAGGAGGGGAAGGAACGGGCTGTCGACCGAGCGCCGTACCCGCTCCAGCAGCTGCTCGCACCATGGCGCGTACGGCAGCCGTGCCAGCGGATAGCCGCGGGAGACGAGCAGATCGAAGAAGCCGTTCAGATCGAGCCGCCGAGGCGGCGGGGGCACCAGGTGGAACGCCTTCCCGAGCGAGCCCGGAAGGCACGAGAGGTGTACGATCGCCCGGCTGGCGTAGTCGACCGTCACGAGCTCCTTGCTCTGCGCGGGGAGGTCGGGAGCACAGCGCATCTCGACGCAGCCTTTGATCATTCTGCTTACGAAGTCGGTCACGTTGGCGGCGCCCGTCTGGCTGTGACCCAGGATGGACCCGGGGCGGAAGACGGTGACGGGCACCCCGCGCGAGCGCGCGATCCACACGAGCTTCTCGGCGACCCACTTGCTCTGGGAATACCCCATGTCCGTCTGGAGGTGGTCCACCCAGCGATCGAGGTCGTCGCTCTCCCGCACGGTCTGGGCGCCGGTGAAATAGCCGATCTGGCCGATGACCCCGATCGTCGAGACGTGATGCACGGGCTTCGTCCGGCCCAGGCAAGCGAGCCGCAGGACCTCCTGTGTCCCAAGCACGTTCGCCGCCTTGTGGGACGCGTACGGCTTGATGTAATTGACCTCGGCGCCGGCGTGGTAGATCGCGTCGACGCGCTGCGCGAGCGCCTCGAAGCAAGCCGGGGTGAGCCCGAGCAGCGGCTCCCTCAGGTCGCCGGGCACGGCGACGATCCTCGCGCTCGCCGCGGGATCCCAGAGCGAATAGTCCGAAAGGCTTTGCCGGATCCTTGCCAGGCCCGCGGCGGCGTCGGGAGCGCGGACCAGGCAATGGACCGTGGCGCGCGTCTGCGTGAGGAGGTCGCGCACGAGAAAGGCGCCCAGGAACCCCGTCGCGCCGGTGAGGAAGACATGGCTAGGCGGAGCGCCCGTGTCGACGAACGAGCCGCAAGGGCGGATGTCGGGAGCGAGGGCGGCCTCCGCGCGGAGGTCGATCGCGCCCATCGACGCCGCGGCGCCGCGCGCCTTCCAGCGCCGCGCCTCCTCGACGGCGCGGGCGAGCCCCGCCAGGGTGGGTGACTCGAACAGCCGGCGCGCGGGCACGTCGACGTGGAAGACCGTCCGCACCTGGAGGAGCACCTGCGCCGCCAGCAGGGAGTTTCCGCCGAGCTCGAAGAAGTCATCGTCCACCTCCGGGCGGTCGGTATGGAGGACGGACGCCCAGATCTCGGCCACCCGGCGCTCGATCGGAGAGCGGGTGCTCTCCGGCGCTCCGGTGTGCAGCCGGCCGGCGTCGGGCGGCGGCAGCGCCCGGCGATCGACCTTCCCGGTCGCGGTGAGCGGCAGCGAGGGCACCACGACGAACGCGGCCGGGATCATGTAGTCGGGCAGCTTCTCCTGCAGAGACCGGCGCAGGCTCCTCGACAGGTCGCGGGACGCGGGGCCGCAGCTCGCGGGGCCGGCGCTGTCCACGCCGTCCGCTCCCTGCCGCCGATCCCCGCCCGCGGGGCGCGACGGAGGGCCGCTCAGGCCGAAGTCCGAGACGACGTATGCCACGAGGCGCATGTCGCCGGGCGCGTGCTCGTGGAGCACGACCACGGCCTCGCGCACGGAGGGGCACGCGCACAGCGCCGCCTCGATTTCCCCGAGCTCGACGCGGAAGCCACGGATCTTCACCTGGCAGTCGATCCGGCCCAGGAAATCGAGCGATCCATCGGCCAGATAACGGACCTGATCGCCCGTCTTGTACAGGCGCTCTCCCGGCTCCTCGGGCAAGGGGTTCTGGACGAACGCCGCGGCGGTCAGATCGGGTCGGTTCAGGTAGCCTCGGGCCAGCCCGTCGCCGGCGACGTAGAGCTCACCGGGGACGCCCACCGGCACCGGCTGGAGCCGGCGGTCCAGGACATAGGCGCGCGTGTTCGAGATGGGCCGTCCGATCGGCACGCGGGAGGCGCCCTCCGGGACCGCGCGCACGAGGTGAGCCGTGGAGAACGTCGTGTTCTCGGTCGGACCGTAGCCGTTCACGAGGTGCTTCGGGGCGCCTTTCAGGAGCACCTCTCTGGACAGCTTCGGATTGAGCACGTCGCCGCCGACGACGAGGTAGGAGAGCCCCTGAAAGGCGTCCGGGCTCACTCGCGCGAGGTGGTGGAAGAGCGCCGTGGTCAGGAACAGGACGGAGATGCCTTCTCGCCGGAGGAGCGCGGGCATCGCTTCCGGCGACAGCAGCGTCTCGTGAGACACGATGACGAGGCAAGCGCCGTTGAGCAGCGCGCCCCAGATCTCGAACGTCGACGCGTCGAAGGAGAGGCTGGAGGCGTGCGCCACGCGATCCGACGGCCCGAACGCGACATACCCGGTGTCCCGTACGAGGCGGACGACCCCTCGATGCGGGACGGCCACGCCCTTGGGCCTACCGGTCGAGCCCGAGGTGAACATCACGTAGGCGAGATCGGTCGCGGAAGCAGGGATGGCAGGGTTTCTGTCGTCGCCGGGCGCGCCGTCGTCCTCGTCGAGGCACATGACGTCCCCGCGGAAGTCGAGCCGTGTCACGAGCGCTCGCTGCCCGACGACGAGGCCCACCGCCGCGTCCTCCAGCATGAAGCGCAGCCGCTCGTCTGGCGTGCTCGGATCGAGGGGCACGTAGGCGCCGCCGGCCTTGAGGACGCCGAGCAGGGCGGCGAGCGCGCTCGACGATCGCTCGACGAGGACGGCCACGCGCAGGTCGGGACCGGCGCGGCGCGCGGAGATCCGATGAGCGAGCCGGTTGGCGCGGCGGTTGAGCTCGCGGTAGGTGAGCGCCTTGTCGCCCTCGATGACGGCGATGGCGTCGGGCGTCCGCGCGACGTGCTCCTCGAAGAGCGCATGAACACACGCGTCGCGCGGATAGGCGGTCTGCGTCGCGTTCCAGACGACGGTCATCCGGCGCCGCTCCTCCGGCGTGAGCAGCGGAATCTCGGCGATCGGCCTCTCGGCGTCCTCCGCGACGCCCGCCAGCAGGAGACCGAGGTGATCCAGCATCCGCTCGATCGTCCCGGGATCAAACACGTCGGTGCTGTACGTCATCGTCGCGACGAGCCCTCGCTGCAGCGCCGTGACGGACAGCGACAGATCGACCGGCGCGGCCGGGCGGGCGCACGAGCGCCGCGCCGCGGTCGCCGCCCTGATCGCGGCGCGCCGCAGGGCATCCCCGGGTCGCACGAGCTCGAAGGTGGTCTGGAACGTCGGGTGATCGCCTGTGTCCTCCGCCACCTCGAGCCCCGCGAGCGGTTGGTCCAGAGGCACGTGGCCGCGGGCCTCGGCCGAGGCGATCTGCGCGGCGATCTGCCCGAGGAGGTCTCGAAAGCTGAGCTCCTCGTCGATGCGGGCGCCAAGGACGAGCGGATGGCGAGGGCCTGGCGCCGCACGCCAGCCCCACCGGCCGCCGCGGCGAGGCCAGGGCGTCCCGATCAGGATCTCGCTCTGAACGGTATGGCGGTAGAGCAGCGCCGCATAAGCGGAGAGCAGGGTGACGAAGAGCGTCGCGCCCGAGCCCCGGCGCACGCGGTCGAGCTCCAGGGCGAGCCGAGGCGGCAGCTCTCGCGACGCCGACGCGCGAGATGGCGAAGGCGCGCGCGGGCGCGGGCGATCGGTCGCGAGATCGAGCGCGGGGAGCTCGCGCGGGAGCTCCCCCGGTGCGTGGGACAGACGTGCCTGTGACGCGTGAGCGCGCATGATCGAACCCCCCCCGTTGAACTGCAGAGGACGATGCGTGGAAGCTCAGACGGTCATCGAGCGTGCCTTGCGCTTCAGCGCGTAGGCAATACCACTTTGCAGGGTGCCGCAGGTGACGAGCCCTCTGAGCTCGGTGCCAAGATCGACGAGCGCCTGTGCGACGACGGGGCGGACGCCTGACAACACGACGTCGGCGCCGAGCAGCCTCGCCGCCTGCGCGACGCGGACCAGCGCGGCCGCCACCTCTCCGTCCACGGCCTTCACGCCGGTGATATCGAGTATCGCCACCGCGGCTTGCTTCTCGCCGAGGGCGTTCAGGAGCGTCTCCAGGATCTGCTGCGCGCGCTCCCGGTCAATCGTCCCGATGAGGGGCATCGCGATCACGCCGTCGGCGATCGGGATGAGCGGCGTGCCGAGCTCCCGGAGGGCCGCCTGCTGCGCCTGAATCACCCGCATCTGGGCGAGCGTCTCTTCCTCGTACCGGAGCTGCTCCGTGATGTCCCTGAAGAACGCCGCCATGCCCGTCGGCTCCCCCGCCGGGCCCATGACCACGAAGGCGCTGGTCTGCCCCATCCACTCGCTCCCGTCGGGGCGCCGGATCTTGAGGACGCCGCGCCACGCGCCGTCCTTCATCAGGATCGGCAAGACCTCGCTGGAGAGCCGGCGGAAGCTCTCGGGAGCATAGAAGTCGGTCAGCCCGCAGCCGACCGCGCCGTCGCCGAAGCCGCTCATCGCCTTGAAGGCGGTGTTGGCATAGACGACCTGCCCGCTCATCGACGTCAATGTGATGCCATCTAGCGCATTGTCAATCAATGTCTTCGACACGCCGAGCTCTTCGGCCTGGCGGCGCTGCTCCACCTCCATGTCCCTTCGACCTGTGATGTCCTGGACTACACTCATGACCTGTCGCGGCTTGCCGGTACCATCCCGCGCGAGGACGATCTCGCGCCTGGTGACCCAGCACCACGACCCGTCGGCCTTGCGCAGCCGATACGCGAGCTCTTCCGAGTCGCTCGCCTGGCCTTCTCCGGCGTGATCGAGCTGCTCGCGAGCCCGGGTCTGGTCGTCGGGGTGCGCGAGCGTCACGAACGCATCGAGGCCCGCGAGGCCCGCTTCGTCCGCCGCATATCCGAGCTCGCCGGCCAGCGAGCGGTTCTCGTAGAGCTTGCGCTGCTCGACCGGATCGTGGACGCAGAGCAGGTACGGAATTGCCTGTAGCACGGCGTTCGTACGGCTGAGCTCGGCACGCAGATCCCGCTCGATCTGCTCTAGCCTGGACACACGAGCGCGCAGGGCGGCAAGCTCGCCATGATGCGGCTGGAGAACCGTCTCGTGAGGTTCCATCGATTTCCCCCGATGCTGGCTGCTGGCAAAGGTCAGGCGGCGGGCGGCGGTGGTGGACAGCTCGCCTCCACCAGCGACGTTACACCTGATGAGACGCCTTAGACAGCATCAATCTCAGCAGGAATACCGTCACAGTGGGGACAGCAGGGCCCGCTGATCGGTATTGTCACAGCGAGGACGTTTGCTGCGGTCGTCACTCCATTGCTGGGTCCAGCGCTTGGTCCATGGCTTGGTTGCACGCGTCTCCGACGGAGCGGGCGGGCGCGTGGCGCGGCTCGATGTGACGGATGCCCAGCGTCGCAGGCGTGCGCTTGTCGCATGTAGATGGTCAGAAGATTCCTGATTGCGACGGGCACCCGTATGGCGATCTCGTTCCCTGTGCGTCATTCTGGGCACCACGTCACCGTCCCGCGACGTCCCCACGCTCCGCGGGGCGAGCTCGCCCCGGTTCGCAACGACGCCTTGCCGCGCTGCCGCGAGGCCAGGCTGGACGGCATTGGCGACGAGGCGTTCGCCCCGGGAATCGGCGGCGGGGCGGAGCCCGGTGTCCGGCCGGCGCCCTCGCAGCGTCACGTGTCTAGTCCTGAAAACCCATCGAGACGGCTGCGGAACCGGTCTTGCCCGAGTTCGCGTTCAGATCGCCGGCACCTCCGCCGTCACCAGGGAGGCCGAACTCGATCGGAGAGTCGGGCTCGACGTCAGGGCCCTGATCGACGGTATGCGCCACCGCGAGTGAGTGTCCTCCGTGGCCTCCACCTCCCCGACCGCCGTTGCCGCCCTTCCCGCCATCGCCGCCGCGGCAGCCTGGCTGCGATCCGGCCCTGTTGCCTCCGCCAGTGCCACCGTACCCACCCACGCCGCCGTACTGGCCGTCCCCGCCTCGTCCACCGTTTCCGCCACGACCCGTGATGATGCTGGTTTTACTTACGCGGACGCGACCGTGGTAAGAGAGAATCCCGATGCTGGATCCGCCTGGACCGCCGCCCTTTCCGGGCTTGCCGCCGCAGCCGCCAGCACCGCCGGAACCTCCAGAAGCGCCGCCCTGTACTGCGCCTGCGCCGCAGTACGCTGAACCGCCACGCGAGCCGCCTCCACCGCCGCCCCCGTAACCGTGCTGCCCTGCATGGCCATCTTCGCCTGCGCCACCTTCCAGCCCCGTGTCTGTGACCCGACCGGGCCCTGATGCGCCGTTCCCATTCGCGCCGTCATCCCCCGCCAGCCCGCCCCTCCCCTCTGTGCAGGACAGGATGGCTTGCCCAGCTCCACCCAGACCGTGGCTCATCGGATTCGTGATTGGTAGAGGGGAACCACTTTCCCCGTCACCACCATCATCGTTTGTGCCGATACCACCCATCCCCCCCGACGAGATGCCATCGTCACACGAGGTTGTGACTCGCGCCCCTCCCGTCACCGTATCGGCAGAGCACGCCATCGCTCCCCGGTTCCCTGGCGCCCCCTCTTGTGCTGCATCGACGCCTCCATCCGCGCCAGGAGCTCCATCTGCACCGTCCCCGGCTACGACCTCGCTCAAGCGCAGATGTACCGTCACTCCCGGCAGGGCGCGCATGGCGATGGAGGAGCCGCCCGGCACGGTGGCATCTTGTGCGATCATACGGATTCTCGTCAGCGTCGTGATCACGTCGCCCTCGGGCGAGGGCTCCGCCGCCTGGTCCACGACGGTGAGCGGAATCCGGTTCGGACCTGGCGCGATCGTGGTGAGCTCGCCGAGTGGATGCAGGGGCCAATGACTTGGCAGACCGCGGCAGTCGAGACCTCCCCACACGTCCATTCCTGCTGGCACACGGACTTCGACAGAGAATGTGTCGGCGCATGCGTACACCCGCATGCCACGCTCGCGGGCAAGCTCGAACGCCCGCGCAAACGATTTTACCGGCGAATTCGGCGTGCCAGGCCCAGCATCATCGCCTTTGTCTGCCACATATACGCCCTCGCAGTCAACCGGACGATCGGCGTTGCCGGGATCCGCGTTGCACGACTCCACCGGCGCGCATGTGAGGGTCTCCTCGCAACGTTCCCACACCCCCGATTCGCTACCGCATCCGAGCGCCGCGCTCCCGTTGAACAAAGCGACTCCGAACAACAAAGGCCGAGCACCCAGCGCGCGGAAGCCCGATTCCCATCTCGTCATCTCATCCCACATGGCGCCCCCTACTGCAGCTCATGAGAGTCTGGGTCGTTCGGATCAATGGCCGCAAACGGCAGGAACTCGGCCGCCACGCCATCGTCGCCCTTGCTCTCCGTGACATTCGGATCGCCGCCGTCCCCTCCCTCCCCAGCAGTTCCAAGGAGAAACGTCGCCTGGACGTTCTCGCGCGTAACCTCCGCGGTCTCCAGATACGCGATGGCTACCGAATGACCGCCGAGCCCGCCGCCTGCGCCACCGCCGGGCCCCCCGTTGCCGCCATCGCCACCGCGGCATCCCGCGAGCGCCCCGGGCACGCCTCCGCCTCCCTCACCGCCGGGAGCTCCGCTTCCTCCTGGCAGTCCCGCTCCTCCCGCGCCACCCCGACCACCGCGGCCGGTCTGAAGGGTCGATCCGCGGATGGTGACCTTCGAACCTCTTGTGACGATGCCAGCGCTCACCCCTCCAGCGAAACCGCCTGTCCCCTGCTTGCCGCCACAACCGCCGGAACCACCCGAACCGCCGAACGCCCCCCCGACCGGCCCGGCACCACAGGCGGTCGCGCCGCCGCGCGAACCGCCACCACCGCCGCCCCCCTGACCCGGGCGTCCGAGGGTCCCGCCCTGACCCTTGCCCAGCGTGCGGACCCATCCCACAGCGCCAGGAAGCCTTGCCCCCTGACCGTGCACACCCGCGGCACCGTCGAGGCCGCGCTGGCCGTCGGTGCACGCCATGCTTCCCTGCTGACCGACGCCCCCGGTACCGACGCCCGTCGGGTTCGGGTCGGGCAGCGGCTCCCCATGACCTCCGCTGAAGCCCTCATCGGCCAGACCGGGGCCGCCCTGGCCGCTGACCGAGGTTTCGTCGTCACACTCCGTTGTGGCCTCTCGGGTTGCAGGCACGTCATCGACCGTGCACGCATCGGCTCCCGCGTGTCCAGGCCGCCCATCGGCCGCCGCTGCATCCTCCGCCGGAGCTCCGGGCTCACCGTCGGCTCCGTCACCTGCGACGATGAGGCTGTCGATCACCTCGAGCTCGCTGCCAGCGGAGAGGTAAATCCCGATCGAGTTGCCGCCCGGGATTGCGCCCCGTCCTGTGATGACTTCGCTCGCAACGAGCTTGAGCTCGGCCTCATCGCGCACAGCGACGATTCCGATCGAGCACGCTTCTGTTCGGTCCATCTCGTTGCCATCGGGCGCCACGATCCGCAGGTTCGCGAGCGTGACTTCCCGCCCTCCGAACGTCACGACTTCGCGCTCGGGCTGCTTCGGGGCGATGATGGTCTTCGCATCGGCACCGAGGTGCTGCCAGCCGTTCGTGCAGTCGAATCCGCCCCAGATGCTAGTGTCGTAGAACCAGATACGTTCGTCGAAGGTTTCAGCGCAAGCGTAGACATGGTGGGGGTGACCGCCCGCCTCCACGAGCTCGAGGGCCTTGCGCAGTGTCTTCAGCGGCTTCGCGCGCGTTCCTGGATTCGCGTCGTCGCCGAGACTTGCGCTGACGAACAGGCCGCACCCATCTTGCGGAGACTCTACCGTGGGGTCGTCGACACAGATGGGATCCTCGTGACCGGAGGAACACCCGTACACGACAGAAGCGATTCCGAACCCGAACGCGATAGGCACCAAGGTGGCCACAGCCACCCGGCCTCGACCTTTCGATGAGGTATCCATGCTCCGAAGCTCCACGTTCGTCACCACACACCCGCCATCATAAGCCCCATGCGCTGCCCGCTCACCGTGGGCACCACACGCACCCCATCGCTGGACGGTGAGGTCCGGTCCACGAGCAGAGACACGAGCGTCAGCGCACCGATCGCGCCGCCCGAGGCCAGGGTCACCCATCCGGCTGTCCTGAGAAGATCCCGCTCCTCCTGCAGGTCACGCAGCTCCGAGCACGCGCGCGGTGCATTGGGGCCGGCACATCGGCTCGCATCGTTGTCCGCGCCGCGCAGCGCGGTAGCTCGGTCATGGAGCTCACCCTCGGTGTACGCGCTCCAGATCAGCAATCCACCGCCGGCTGCCATGGTTGCCCCTGCCACGACCGCGCCAGCGATGCGCAGCTTCGACGCCGTGGAGGACGGCTCCGCGGAAGACGACGCCTGCGCCCCTGGCGCCGAGCTCCGCATCGAGGTTTCCTTCGCAGGAGCGCCTAGCGCTGCGGCGCGCGGCACCTGCAGCGAGATGGTCGTCGGCTTCCCGGCCTGCGCGTCGAACGACGCGAACGCCTCCTCATGGCCCGCCAACCTGGCCCGCACCATGTGCTGTCCGGGATCCAGGAACAGCCTGTAGGTCCGCGCTGGTGCGCTGATGGGCTTGCCGTCGATGAGCACCTCGGCATCGGGCGGGTCGACGGACAGGTAGAGGGTCGCGACGTGCGGCGCTGCCTTGCGCTGCCCGGCCTCGAACCGAAGCTGTAGTTGAAGGGGGAGGATGTTGCGCTGATCCAGGCTCCAGGCCAGATGCTCCGCAGCGTCACGGTACTTGCGCAGCTCGAGCTCACACAGGCCAAGCTCTCCGGCGATCTCCGCGCGCTCCTTCTCCGTGCTCGACGGCGGGTCTGCGGCCTCGAAGGCCGCCTTGTAGGCCGCATGAGCCTCGGTCCACCGCCCTGCGTCGCGGGCCCTCCGTGCGCGGCGAATAAGGTCCTTCTCCGTCGAGTTGCCGCCTTGCTCCGGCGTCGAGTAGATGTCCTCGGCGCTCGCCGAGCTCGTGTAGCTGGTTGCGGCGCCAATCATCAGACAGAACAGCAGCGAAGGCGCAACGTCACGCATGCGCGGACCGTACTTGCGCCGGACGCGCGGCGTCAACCTTGACCAATTCGCAGGAAACCGAACTTTTTCCAGGCAAAGATCGGCCCGACGACGCAAAGGAGCTCGTCGACCCTCCGAGCAGTGGAGCTACCCAGGTACGCACATCACAAAGCGTACATTATCCTACCAAAGTTGACCGACCCTTCTCTTTCTTGAACCCTTCCGGCCAGCTCAGGGGTGCTACCAGCTGTGGGCAAGCCAGCACGAACTCCCCCCCACTTCGAGCGCTTTCGCCGCCTCATCAGGCGGGTCGGTGTCCCCGCGCGACACGCCGAGGACCTCGCGCAGGAAGCGCTCCTGCGGGACTGGGAGGCGAGAGGGCGGCTCGAGCCAGGCGTGGATTCAGCGCCGTACTCCGTCACCATCGCCCTGAACCTCGCCCGCAGTCACCTACGGGACGCGAGCCGTCGGGGTGAGGTCCTGACCCCGTTCGACGAGCACGACTTCCGCGGGGACGAACCGAGCCCGGAAGCCTTGCTCCGGAGGCAGCAGCGGGAAGCCGTCATGCGCGACCTGATCGAGCAGGTCGACCCCAAGTACCGGGACCTCTTGGTCAAGCACGAGATTGAGGAGAAGTCGCTCGCCGAGATCGCCGCCGAGCTGGGGCTCAAGCTGGACACCGTGAGGAGCCAGCACCGCAGGGCACGCGAGCAACTGGACGAGGCGAAGCGGCGCTGGATGGCGCAGCAAGAATTCCGGGGCTGGGACAAGGAGCCCTGCGTTCCGGTGGCGTTCGGCCTGTTCCGTCGCTCGTGGCGGACGACCGCGCTGCACCTGCAGAAGGTCGGGGCGAAGGTCTTCGCGCAGGCTGCGCTCGTCGTGCTGACGGGCGCCGTCATCGCGACAGCTCCGCGCTCGTCAGGCTCGGCCAGTACGACCCCGTGGTCACGGCCAGCAGCGATCTACGCCGGTGCGGCCACACCCCCGCAGCAGCACACCGCGCCACCCCTCGACCAGCCAGACGCACGCAGTGCGGTCGCCACGGTCTCGCCCCCGGTGCAGGGCAGCATCCTGGCACCCGGCGAGAATGCGCCGGTCGCAAAGAACGGCAAAGCCGCTTCACCGGCCGCAACAGCTGCGCGTTCCTCGCCGCCCGTCCGCGCCGTACGCCCGGTCGCGAGCGAGCGCGAGAAAGACCTGATCCTCCAGGCGCGCAAGGCCATCGAAGCTTACAACGCCAGGGCTGACGTCGAGGCGCGACGCATGCTCGACATGCACGCCATGGAGTTCCCTCGGGGTCAGCTGGCCCGGGAGCGCGAGGCGCTGCTGCTGCAACTTCGCTGAATCGGCGGCGGCCCTAGAGACAGATAGCCAGCGGTGGAGGCGGCGGGGTTCTTGAGCGACGTCAGGCCGAGATCCGCCCTGCGCCGAGCCAGGAGAATGAGCACGTCCATGACACGCAAGGAAGCCGTGGCGGAGCATAGGCGCGCGTCCCATCGAGTCGAGGTTGGTGCGCCCCCGGCAGTACACGTTCCCTTCGAGGCCGTCATGCGGCACTCGAGGATGATCCATGCCGTGTTGCGCCAATTCGGCGTGCCCGCTCGCGACCAGCTCGATGTAATGCAGGAGATCTTCCTGTCCGCCTGACGCAGCGTGGAAGGCAGAGGAATTCGGCCCCGTCCGGAGGTGCCGCCGAAGAAGGCTCTACAGAGCTGGCTCTTCGCTGTTAGCACCACATCCTCCATTACCGGGAGCGCCTGTACCGGTGGCACAGGGAGCTGGCGGCGTTCGCGGCTCCAGGGATAGCGACGCATGCACCGTCGCCCTTCGGCCAGGTGGAGGCCCGGATGGCGCATCGTTGTCTGGAGCGGCTCAAGTCCGAGCTCCGTGCCGTGCTCGCGGGCACCGCCGCGGGCAGTACCGCTGAGGAGATCGCTGTAGAGCTCGGTGCCCATCCAGGCACGACGAACAAGCGGCTGCACCGCGCGCGAAAGCAGTTGCGGAAGATCCTCCGCTGAAGGAGGTGCGGGCGTAGCTCGCCGTCGCTGCGCACGCCCGCGATGGCCATCAGTCGGCCTGCTCGTCGGATCATCAGCCAGCCTAAGCGTCAACACCGGGCCGCGGGTCCTCTACCTGAGCCCCCTCGGCAGAGGTGGTGCCGGCAGGGCCCAGCCCAAGGGGTGCCTGCTTCGGCGATCAACCAGAAACTTGAGCACACGCCACCGGCGGCGATCCGGTTACGACATCCGGAGCATGCTCCACCACACACCTGCCCTCACGTACGTCCACATCGCAACACACGACCTGCCACTCAGACTCTCGCTCGATCTCTGGCTCGTCGACGGAGAGCTCAATGGCGGCCTATGGCTGTTCTGCGACCGCCACCTCTGCGAGCCCTGCGTGGGCAAGGCGTAGCTCGGACGCGTTCCGCATCACAGCGCAGAGAACCGGCCCATGCTCCCGGTATGGCGGCGCCGGCCGGAGCTGCGGCCCGGCGCTCTGGTCATCGTTTGCTGGCGGGGCAGCACAATGGCGCAATTTTTGCATAAACGCTCCTTGAGCGCCGTTCGCCGTCGGCACGCGCAGGCCGTTATAGTACCCTTATACGCGTGACCGCGCCCCCCCGACTTCTCGACCTCTTCATCTCGTACGCACCTCCTGATGAGGGACTCGTCGACGAGTTGGAGAAGAGCCTTGCGATCATGAGGCGGCAGCGACTTATTCGCACCTGGCATCGCGGCCGGATCGGCGCGGGGGAAGAACGCGACTCGAGGATATCGAACTTCCTCGATTCTGCGCAAGTGGTCCTACTAGCAGTCAGTCGAGACTTCCTCGCCTATGACGACTGTTACGAGCTTGAGATGAAGCGCGCATTGGAGCGGCATGACGCGGGCCAGGCACGCGTGATCCCAATTATACTGCGAGCATGCGACTGGAGAGAAAGCCCGTTCAAAGTGCTTCAACCGGTCCCGAGCAATTGCAAGCCACTAGCCGACTGGCCCAATAACGACGAATTCTGGCAACACGTTACTCAGCAGTTACGGTTCACGCTTAAAGACCTGGCTCACCTCTCGACCATCTCGCCGACCGCAACCGAAGCTCAACACAACGCACACGAACCCAAAGAAGTCACTTCCAGCGCAGAGCCCAGAACTGCATTACTCGTCGCATCAGCACCCAAACCGGTCGCACCGTGCAGTGCACCACCGATCCAGCAGCCCAGTCATCCGACAACCACGGGCATCGTCAAAACCACTGATGATACCTCGAAAGGCATTCACTGGCTAATAAAAACGACATTACCCAGAATACTCACAAAAAATCCCAACGATCCTGCCGCGACACTGATACGAGCAAACCTTCCGACCGACGCATGCAGGGGAAGAACGACCATCGACCAGTGGACGCATGTGTGCGCATCGTTCGCAAACGCGGGAATATCTGGCCTAATCAACGCTCTATGGCTTATTGACCTGATCCAGTCCGAGCATTTCGATGAAGAGCTATCACGCTGGGCGGCGTCATTCATCAAGCTCCTGATCGATCAATTTGGGGGTGGCGGCGGCGGCGACGGCGACGATACAGATCCTGACGCAGTTCGCAGGCAGCTATGCTTATATATCAGAAATGAATCAGCACGATGGCGGGAACTCGAGCGCAGGGTGGTTCTGATGACACCTCCCATGTCGACCGATGCTCGCACGTATGTCTTCGAACTTGCCAGCAAATGGCAAGCCATATCGACACACATCAATGGCGCAAAATCACAGGCTAACCAGGAGCACACGACCAACAACTCAGATCACGCAACACAGCTGGACTTATCACGACAATAAATCAGAATCATAGCACCAACCTCACAGGGCGACAGAGACGTCAAACTCAATACCATGAACAGACTCATTCCGGCCACAATTGCGTCTATTCCTGAACACTTCTCAAGCGAGCTAAAGCCCGAGATTCAGGAGTTCGTGTCGCGTGAATTGGCGCGGATTGCGGCCACTCCATCGCCCCCACCCGATCTGCTGAGAAGATGGAATGAGCTGTGCAAACAAGCCGAAGCAGGAGACTTCAAATCTTCACAATATCCGCATTTTCCGCTCTCGTCGACTTACTCGCACACCCAGATCTCCAATTTATCACTCGCAGATCTGGTCAGTTTCATCTGCGTCAATAACAACCAGCCAGTGTTGTGTAACCTGCTCATCACCCAGTGCTACTACGAGATCTCCGCGGAGCTCGTGAAGCTGCTCGGCGGGCGCAACGCCCACTGGTGCACGTTCGCCACGTGGGCGTCGAAGACCGCGGGGCGGTTCATCCGCAACGAGGATGTGCCGGCGGTGCTCCGACAGCTGATCCTCTCGGACGAGGACGAGCGGGAGGTGATCTCGCAGCGCGCCGGCATCGCGATGGGACGCGGCAAGGGCGGGCCCCACGTTGGCGGCGTCAACCTGCTCACGCCCTGGTGGGGTCACGGACTCGATCTGATGGAGATCCCAGAGCGGATCCTGCGCGAGCTGAGCTCGGACATCGCCCTCGGCAATCTCAAGGTCTTCGAGGAGCTCGGACCCCTGTTCGTCCGCATGATCCAGGTCTATCGAGAGTGCCCGCGGCCCGGCGACGCGCAGCTCGCCGCCCTGCTCGACGGGCTGAAGCCAGGACAGTCTCGGGAGGGCGGACAGGGGCCGCTCCGGGGCGCCGTGGTGCGCTACCACGAGGCGATGCTCACGGAGGATCAGGACAGGAAAGCGGAGCTGATCCTCCTCGCCAACGCGCTCGTCGGGCTGCACGAGCAGGTGCGGCTCCAGCCGTACATCGCGCGGGCGCTCAACGCGCCCGTCCGCTGCCTGCGCGACGCGCTCGGCGTCCCCGGACGGCACCTGCCCGAGGCGCTCAGGTCCGTGATCCGCGAGCAGGCGGAGAAGGTACAGGCGGTCTGGCGTCTGCTGGCCACGAAGGAAATGATGACCATGCGCCTGCCGGACGAGCTCCTGGATCTCGGTCACGATCTGCGCGCGCCGCCCGACTTGACGCTCCACTTCGCGGAGCTGGCGACCATCGACGATCGCGAGCTCTTCGATCTCCTGAGCGAGTACGACGCGCACGACCAGATGACGTCCGGCTACGGCGCCGAGGACTGGGCGTCGCTGCCCGAGCGCATGAGCTACATCCTCGAGTTATTCCGTAATAGGCAGCAATGTAACAGACTATTCCAGCCGCCATTTAGCCCCGACCAACGTGCGAATATTGTTGCCGGAAGAGTTCCACTCCCCATTCTCGGCGATCTATGATCCTGACCTCATTATGTTGTCGGGTCGACTCGTCTATCCTATTATATAGAATCTGATGCAGAAGCACTCCTGTGCCGTGTGACCTCCGTGCGCCCCGGCGCGAGGTCACGGGGGTCCGTGAGATGGCTCTCAGGCATAGGAGAGGAACTTGGACCTCGATGGCCTCTGACACCGCTCCGACGCGTCCGATGAGACGTCTGCCGTGTCTCTCGCGCGTGCTGGCCGTCAGTTTAGCTCCGAGTTCGATTCTCGGCGCCTTCACCGCCGAAAGACGGCGAGAGCCGTATTTTTATTTTCGTAACCTGAATGCAATCAGTTAATCTTGGCGTCCCTGAGCGACTTAACGAGAGAATCACCTGCTACGGCCTTTTCAATGCGGGCAGAATCCTAGGCCACTGTGGTGAGGCACGAGGACTCTCTGGACTCCTCACCTAATCTCAGACTCCGCACCCGCTGTCCTCACGCGACCAGCCACAGCCATCACCTCGCCTCAAACCCCGCGCGGGAAGTCGCCTTGCGGCGGAATGCGCGGGTCCTCCGTCGGATCGGGCGACGGCGGCTCCGGCTGCTCCGGCCCCGGATCGCCCGGGTTCGGCGGCAGCGGGGCATCCTCGTCGTCGCCAGGAATGTCCGTCTTTACGAGCTCATGCGTGCGATGGTTCATGACGGCCTTCCGCTGCAATTTTCAAACTGCATCACACACACACGACCGCTCGCCCCGCCGGCTCGACGCCCCCGCCCGGCCCCCCTGATCTGCAGCCAGCGTGCTCTCGATCCGCCACGACCCCTTCCCGCTGGAGGCCGCCCGCGACCTGCTCGGCATCGTGCCGCGCGCTCTACGCCGAGGCGCGCTCCCGCGGGGCCAGCGTGGCAGATCTCCACGCCATCGCGGCGGTTGGCGACGACCTCCCGCAGGCAATCGCCCTCGCCGAGGCCCATCCGCCCGGCACGCTCGGCTTCTCGTCGGCGTGGGCCCGCGCCGAACGCGCGGCGGACCGCGTCGGCGAGCTCGCGGACGCGCTCGCGCCGGCCGCGCCCATCGTCCGCGCCGCCCTGGCCACCCTCCCCGCCTCCCCCCGCATCAGCCATCCGAGCGATGCCGCCGAAGTCGAGGCGGAACGCGCAGCCGATGCCGTCATGGCCGGGGCCTCCAGGGTGACCCTGACGCAGACGGGCGGCGGGCAGGTGCAACGGCAATCCGCCGCCGACGTCGCCCGATGGGGTCTCATGGCTGCGGGCGCCCTCGCGGCGGACGATGTCACCGGGATCGGTGCCGCCGACGATGTGCTGATCCCCGTCGCGCTCGGAATCGCCGGCATTGCTGGGCTGATTGCGCTCGCCACAAGCTCGAGCAGCACCACGACGACCACCACCACGACCGCGACGACAGCCCGCAGATACCCGAATCAAACCTGCGAAGACTCGGTGCTCGACGCGCTGCAAGCCACCATGCACGGCATCGGCGACAGAATTTCCGGCGAGAGCTGCAGCCCGTCGAAGGTGAGCCCCAAGCGGCTCGCGCGAAGGCCCTGCTCGGAGATCCGGGCGCGCATCGCCGCGTTGGCCGCCTGCCTCGCGGCCCGCAACCGCATCCAGAACGAATGCTTCGGCGGCAACCCCGACCCGCGGCACGCGGACGCCATCGCGCAGGAGACGAGCGGCCTGACCGCCTGTCTCGCCCTTCAGGCCGTGAATTGCGCTCCCGGCCACCCGATGGCGGACCTGTAATCATGTCCTCCGAGCTCTTCGCAGCCATCGAAGCGCATGACGTCGATCGCCTGGCCAGGCTCTTGAGGGAGCAACACGACTTCAGCTCGCTCCGCCCAGAGTGGCCGCACTGGACTCCGCTCCACGCGGCCATCGAAGAGCTGGAGCACGGCGGGTCGATCCAGGCGCTCGTGCTGCTCCTCCGGCACGGCGCACAGGTCGACACGTTGGATCGCGAGCAAGATTCCACGCCCTTGTTGATGGCCGTGTTCCGCGGGCAACGCGAAGCGATGCACGTCCTGCTGGCCGCCGGCGCAGACCCGAACGTGGTCGGTGCCGAGGGGGATTCGCCGCTTCGCTGGTGCGTACAGCATCGAGACCTCGCGGGCGCGGCGCTGCTCCTCCGGTGTGGAGCCCATCAGACCATCGACGGCGCAGGCGGTCCCACGGGCAGGACGGCGCTCGGCTGGGCGGCGCACCTGCTCGATCTCGAGATGATCCGGCTGCTGCTCGCCTTCGGGGCCGACCCGGAAGCCCAGGACATCGATCGCCGAACCGCACGGGAGCGACTCCCTCGAGACGCATCGCAAGCCGCGACGCTCGAAGCCGCTGCGGCACTGCTTTCGACGCAGCCGACCGCCGACCCCGGCCCTTAGCGGCCGCATCAAGGGCGAGACCCGGGTCAGACCCCACGCGGGAAGTCACCCAGCGGCGGGAAGCGCGGATCCTCCGTCGGATCGGGCGACGGCGGCTCCGGCTGCTCCGGCCCCGGATCCCCCGGGTTCGGCGGCAGCGGGGCATCCTCGTCATCCCCGGGAATGTCCGTCTTCGCGAGCTCATCCTTGTCGTCGTTCATGACGGCCTTCCGCTGCAATTTTCAAACCGCATCGCACGCGTGTCCCCCGGCTTGACGCCCCCGCCCGGCCCCCCTGATCTGCAGCCGGCGTGCTCTCGATCCGCCACGACCCCTTCCCGCTGGAGGCCGCCCGCGACCTGCTCGGCATCGTGCGCGCGCTCTACGCCGAGGCGCGCTCCCGTGGGGCGAGCGTGGCAGATCTCCACGCCATCGCGGCGGTCGGCGACGACCTCCGGCAGGCGATCGCCCTCGCCGATGCTCATCCGCCCGGTACGCTCGGCTTCTCGTCGGCGTGGGCCCGCGCCGAGCGCGCGGCGGGCCGCGTCGGCGAGCTCGCGGACGCGGTCGCGCCCGCCGCGCCCATCGTCCGCGCCGCCCTGGCGCGCGTCGGCGGGGGCAGCGTCACCCCCGGCGGGTGAGCGCCCCCGCGATCGGATGATCCGGCGCGACGGGCCAGGCGAGCGCGCGCGACGCGGCCGCGCAGTACGCGGCCAGGCGCTCGCGCGGCACCGGGGCGCGCGCGCCGAGGCGACCGAGGTTGTCGACGAGCAACTCGAGGCAGGTGTTGCCCGTCCGCTCCCCGACGCCGAGCGCCGTGGCGTGGACCCGCTCGACGCCGCTCGCCACCGCCCAGAGCGCGGCCGCGAGGCCGAGCCCGCGATCGTTGTGACCGTGCCAGTCGAGCTCGATCCCGGTCGCCCCCAGCGCGCCCAGCTCGCGCCGGGCGAACGCGACGAGCGCCTCGACCCCCGGCGGGGTGACATGGCCGGTCGTGTCGCAAAGGCAGAGGCGCGCCGCGCCGGCGTCGACGGCGGCGCGGAAGAGCGTGCGGAGCATGTCGGGCGGCGAGCGGGTCGCGTCCTCCGCGACGAGGCAGAAGGGCAGGCCAGCCGCCGCGGCCGCCCGCCCGGCCTCGTCGACGCTGCGAGCCAGGAAGTCAGGCCCCCACCCCTCGACGAAATGCCGGATCGGCGAGCTGCCGATGAACGCGTAGACCATGATCGGCGCCCCGGTGCGCTCGGCGACCCGGGCGACCTCCTCGACGTCCGCGGCGAGGGTGCGCGCGGCCGCGGTCAGGCCGAGCGGCAGGCGGGACGCGACGATTTCCCGGGCGAGCAGGCACGCGTCGTCGAACTGCCGCGGCCCGGTCGCCGGCATGCCGAGGTTCACGACGTCGACGCCGACGCTCGCCATCGCGTGGAGGAGCTCGATCTTGAGAGCGCGCGGCGGGTTCATGGTGGAGACGCCCTGGATGCCGTCGCGCAGCGTCTCGTCGAGCACCTCGACGGGTCGGGCTCCCCGGTCGAAGGGCAGCCACGCCTCGCCCTCGGCGGGCGCGGCGCCCCATACGTCGGCGGCCAGGCCACCGGCGGGCGGCCGCTGCCCGCCGGGGGGCGGCTGCTGGCCACCGGGGGGCGGCTGCTGGCCGCCGGAGCCGGAGGGCGACAGCTGCCCGCCAGGGCGCGGGGGGCGCTCCCCGGGCGCCGGCTCGGCGCGGTTCCAGTCGAAGGGGGCCGCGGCGCCGGGATCCCGGCCGTCGGCGCTCATGCGCTGCATCTCATCTCGAAGGGGACTCTCGGCGTGGCGCGGGCGCGGCGCACCGCGTCGATCCGCGCTGGGGGAAGAGGTTACTTCATGTCGGCCGCCGGAGCAGGTCCCAGCAGCGCACGGCGAGCGCCGCACCCCACGCCGCGAGCGCATCGAGCCGGCGCCAGGCGCCCACGCCCGCAGGCCCGGACCACCGCGCCCACCGGCACGAGCGGCTTTCCGCGCGGAGAGCAGCAGCGTAAAAAGCTGACCAAGGAGCAACTTGCTGCTCCGGGACACCTGCCGCTTCGGGAGCTTCGATCATGCACAGGGACTGCGCCGCTGCCCGAGAGAGATACGTGGCACGTGCGCGTGGCGAGCCGCATCGGCGACGCCGTGCTCCTCCCCGACGCCGAGCCCCAGACGCTCCAGCTCGTGACGCGCACCGCCATACCACCCAGGCATCCCCGTGGCCCGCGCTGTCCCTGGTCGATCGGGACGGGCGCTGGCAGCTCACCGTCGCCGAGGAGCGCGCGACGCTCGCTCTCCACGCCGCCGCGATGGGCGCTCAGGCCATCGTGCAGGGCGTCGCCCCGGAGCCCCCGCCCACCCAGCCGCCGCCGATCGCCCCGCCGCCGATCGACACCGGGCTGTTGTGCATCTGCGGGCTGGCTTCGAGGATGCGCTCTCCCGGAGCCAGAAGCCTGTGGTCATTCTGCACCCCTCGCCGAGCGGCTCCGACTTCGGCGCTGCGATCGGCGCCTCCCTGCCTGCCCTCGCCGGCGGCGTGCTCAGGCTGCTCTGGGCCGAGCGACGCCTCGCGAGGAACCGTGGCGCCATCCAGCTCGGGCGCCTCGGCGTCGCGGGTTACAGCGCCGGCGGGCTGTCCCTCTGGGCCGCCTTCGCCAGCAATCGACAGCGCGTCTCGGAGGTGTATGCATTCGACGCGCGGGGCACGTCCTCGAATGCCCCCGCCGCGATCCAGTGGTTCAACGCGCGGAGCGATACGGTGCTGCCGATGACCGGGAGCTATCAGCTCACGGCGAACGAGGGGATCCGGATCAGGATCGAGAAGCTCGCAGGCGGCCCCGCGGCGCGGGTCACCGCGACACCGCCGGACAGCAAGGCCTATGAGGCCGGCAGCAACCCGCTCTGGGATCACGTGATCGCCGCCTATCCACACTTGCGCGAGAGAAAGGACTACTGGCATCAGTTCGCGATCTTCGGTGGCTACGTGGCCATGCCCGGTCCCTTCGCTTTGACCTTTCTGCAGCAGTTCTTGCAGGACTCCCTGTTTTGAAACGCGCCGTCGCCTCGCCCGCCCTCGTCGTGCTCGCGGCGGTCATCACAGCAGGTCAGCCGAGTTGTCATCGGGCGCGGAAGTCCCAGGAGGACGCGTCGCCGGTCGAGCTGAGCTCGTCGGCCACCACAGCGGGCGCGCCGGCCACGTCGGCCTCCCCCGCCGGAAGCGCCTCCGCTGGCAGGGCTGGCCCGGTCGATCTCGATCTCGATGCCGCACGCCCGGGCATCAGTGGCTCGTCGAGCGCGGGAGCACCGCCATCGTCGACCGCTGGTGCGGGGGCAGCATCGCCGCCTCCCGGGATGAACCCCAACCCCAGCGCGCCGGGTGACAAGCCGTTCGACCAGGATGCCTGGCTGGCCGCCCGCGGCGCCGTGAGGCGCCCCGATGCCTCGTGCTGGTCGACCCTCGCCACGATACCGCCTCAGCGCCTCAACATGTGCTCGTGCCACGGGGCGCTCAGCCTGCCCGAGGTCGAGTTGATCGAGTGCTCGCGCGGACGCGAGCAGGATTCCACGGCGGTGCCTTCCGTGACGCACACGGTGCTCTACGCAGCGCGAGGCGGCGCGCTCCTGGCTGTGCTCGACGTGCCCACCAGCGTGGCGCTCGACGACTGCGCGCCGAGGTCCCCGATCCCCTGCTCCGTCGCGCTCGACGTCCGCGTCGAGGGGGACGCGGTTCGATTCGAGGAGGCGGCGAACAGGACGACCTCCGCGTGCGACCACCCCTCGATCGCCGCGAACAAGCCCTTCCCTGGCGCCTCCGGCTGGAACAGCGCCTCCTGGCAGCGCGCGCGTGCCACCTACCGGCGTATCTGCGACACCCGCGGCCGGTACGTCTGGCAGCGCGGCGCGCTCCGCCGCGCGCCGTGATCGGCCGCGGCACCCCTTGCACGGCAGCCCAGCGGCGCCGGGTCCGGACGCTGTACTGCCGGGGGTCCGACGGGGAGGGCCAGATCGGCCACGGATTACCGCAGCCAGAGCAATGCCGCGAAGAGCCAGATCGCGAGCTGAACAGAGAGGATCAAGGTCAGCGCGTGCGCCGATCTTGCCCGGTCGTGCGAATCCGAACGCCCGCGGAAGCGTCTCGAGACTGCAGCGCCGAGCAGGAACCCGGGGAGGTACCCTACCATGAGGCCCAGCGCAGCCGGCGTGAAGCAGCCGTCCAGTGAGAACAGCACGCTGGCCTCGGGGTTGCTGTCGAACTCGCAGCGTTGGCCTGCCGCCAGAGAATATGCTGCGATTCCGAGACTGCCCAGGACACCGCAGAGGATTCCGCCGATGATCAGGAGCGCACGCTCCGTATCAGCCGGCCTTTGTTCCGATGACGTGATGACGCAGGGCGCGTTGAGGGCGACGCCGACGAACGCGTCCAGCATCCGGTTCGCGCGGTGGGCATCGTGTGTAGCCCGCGTGAAGTGAAGGAGCAGCGCCGAGATCTCTCCGTCTTTGTCGTCGAGGATCACGTGCTCGACGCCCTCGGCCAGGAGGGCGCGCACGCCGGCGCGCAGCTCGGGCGACGCGAGCGTCCGGAGCACGGTCTGTACGTCGCTCGGCGAGTCGATGTAAACCTCGTCGTCGAACAGCGGATCGCCTGTCTGTGCTTCACACGCGACGCCGCGAGATCTTGCGGCCCTGTCCTCGTCCGTCTCGCGCCGCAGCTTGATCTTCATCGGGCGGATGGCGACGAGTGTGCCGGCCGGATCGCGGTAAGCGGAATGCGGACCGTGCGCGGGGGCTGCCCTGCGGGCGGGGTACGGCGCGCTCAGCGTGAGACTCGACACAGATCCCGGCGAGTACTTCACGCGGAGCGGACAGCCGCGCGCGCTGATGTGAAACTCATTCGAGTCCTCCAGGGCGCCTGCCAGGCTTCGAAACTGTCGCACGAGCTCAGACTCGGGCTCCCCGTCCATCGGCGTCGCCTCCTCGCTCGGCCAGGGTACCACCACGCGACGGTGTCGTGCGGCGACATCCACGACCTTGCACGTCGGACGCGCTTCTGTGTATGGTTCGCGGTCGCGACATCGTCCGCGCGCGGCCGCTGCGTTCAAGGGGGCCTCGGGTGGACCACAACCTGGTGGGGAGCTCATGAGCGTGGACGTTCTTGCCATGCACTGCGCAGCGCTGCCGGCCGCCCGGGCCGTCGGCTTCAAGGGCACCGAGGCGCTGTGCCGACCGTTCGAGTTCGACGTCCTGTTCACCGTGCCGGCGGGCACCGACGTCCGCGCCGCGATCAACGCCCCTGCGACGCTGACGCTCGATCGCGGAGGCAACCTGCCGCCGATGTGCTGGCACGGCGTGTTCGCGCGCCTCCGGCTGCTGCGCGAGTCGGCCGACGGCGCGCTCTACCAGGGATCGCTCGTGCCGAAGCTGTGGCGCCAGCGCCACTCGGTGCGCAGCTTCGTCCATACGAAGAGCGCGATCGACGCCTTCCTGACGGAGACGCTCACCCACGGCGGCCTCTCGACAAGCGACTTCCGGTTCAGCATCGACACGGGCCGCTATCCGGAAGAGGAGTTCGTCTGTCAATACCGGGAGAGCCACATCGACTTCACCCATCGATGGCTCGAGCGCGAGGGGCTCTACTACTACTTCGAACACCCTGTCGACGACGGCGGCGCCGAGGTCATGGTCATCGTCGACAGCAAGGATCAGCACGAGCCGTTGAGCGGTGACGGCCGCGTTCGTTACCACCCGCTCTCGAGCCACGACGTGTCGGCGGGCGAGTGCCTCCGGGAGCTGCACGTCGACTTCAGCTCGCTGCCCGCCGCGGTGCGGATCAACGACTACAACTACGCGAACCCGGCCGCGCCGGTCTCGGGGGAGCACACCGTGTCCAAGAACGGTCACGGCGAGCTCCGCGAGTACGGCTATCGCGTCTTCACGCAGGACGAGGCGGCGCGGCTGGCCCAGGTCAAGGCGCAGTCGATCGCCTGCCGCGAGCTCACCCTGCACGCCACCGGCAACGCCAGGGGGCTGCGGGCCGGCTACGTCTTCGAGCTGGAGGACGGGCCCTCGGACATGCCCACGCGCTACCTCGCCGTCGAGGTGCGGCACGCGGCCGCGATCACGGGCGGATCGTTCGACATCGCGCGCTACACGGGGATCGACCCGAACGAGACGTACCGCGTCGCGGTCGTGGCGATCCCGGCGGACGTGCAGTTCAGGGCGCCGCAGTCGACGCCGTGGCCACGCATCTACGGCTTCGAGAACGGCGTCGTCGACGGGCCGGGCGACAGCCAGTATGCCCAGATCGACGACATGGGTCGTTACCTGCTCCGCCTCAAGTTCGACGCGAGCGACCTGCCCGACGGCGCCACGTCGACGTACCTGCGCATGATGCAGCCGCACGGCGGCACCGTCGAGGGCTGGCACTTCCCGCTGCGCAAGGGGACCGAGGTCATGGTGTCGTTCCAGGGCGGCGACCCGGACCGGCCGTTCATCGCCGGCGTGGTGCCGAACGCCCACCGGCCGAGCACGGTCACGAGCCGCAACCTGACCCAGAACGTGCTGCGCACGGGCGGCAGCAACCACATGGTCGTCGAGGACCTCGAGGGCAAGCAGCACATCGACCTGTTCACCCCGGTCGGCGCGACCAACGTCCACATGGGCGGCCCCACCCACCAGGCGTTCGTCGTGCCCCCGAAGACGCCGGACGCGAACCCCGACATGCAGCCCGTCGACTGCATGTTCTACGTTTATACGGAGGGCAACGCCGGCTTCAACGTGTGCGGCGAGTGGTGGCAGAACGTCGGCGGCAAGTACTACGTCGACGTCAGCGACGACGCGACCATCCACTACGTCGGCATCCACACGATCAACGTCGACGGCGACTCGAACGAGTTCTACAACAGCCACCAGAACATCAAGGTGCGCTCGGGCCGGACCGACAAGGTCGAGAGCGGTGGCATGACGCAGGACATCCACGGCGGGTTCACCCAGACCATCGAGGCCGGCGGCAAGCAGGATGTGCTGGGGAGCTGGTTGCAAAAGATCAGCGGCCAGAACCACGACGACTACGGTTCGTGGAAGACCGACGTCAAGCTGGGGTGGACGGCGGACATCAAGGGGGCGTGGTCGCACACCGTGAAGGGCGACATCAGGATCGAGAGCAAGAGCGGGACCATCCACGTGGAGAGCCCGACGAAGATCACGCTCAAGGCCCAGGAGGTGGAGATCGACGCGCCGAGCAAGTTAAATAAGCACATAAATTTCTACATTGAGACGTTCATCTCGAAGAACTCGCTTGGGCTCCAGAAGACCGATCTCACCAAGATCAATCTCGCCGTGAACGACCTAAAGATTGATATGAGCAACTACGCGGCGAGCCGTGGTATACAAAAGGGAGAGTTCTACGCAAACAGCTCCACAACGTTCGGAGGAGTATTCGAGACCATGGGCACCAACACCAAAAAAGCAGTCACGGAGGCGTGGAACTCGGCCGTTCGAATCATGAAATCTGGACTCACTAAGATTTAGAACATGACACGAATTCATTAGCGGGCCATCATTACGCCGCAGCGAAGCACATTATGAAGAGCACCGGAACATGCCCCAAATGCCTCTGCACGAACCTCTGGCACGTCGAGCGCGTCGCGAACAACGATCCGTGTCCTCCCGGCAAGGACACATCTTACGAGTTCCAGCTGGCGGTCACCGGGAAATTTCACCTCGAGGGCGCCGCTGGGAAATTGGAGGCATATGCGTGCCAGCAATGTGGGTACGTCGAGCTCTACCTGAAGGAGCGCCTCCCTGTGGATGGCAAGTACATCCGTGATCTGCGACGCCCGCAGGGGCCACCCTACCGCGGCTGATCGATGAAACCGCCGCAGCGCTCGAGAGGTCATCGTGGCTCTTGGCCCCACGCTCGACAAGAGGTCCCGTGAAGATCGTCAAGCCCATGAAGGTCCCCATGCTCACCCGCGTGCTGGAGTTCCGGCGCCGGTGCTACTTCCATGTGACCGCCATGCTGGGCTTCCCGCTCACGAGCCCTCGCGCGCTCGTCGACGAGCTATCGTTCTGGCGCATCGTCACCGGCGCCGTCGGCGAGCAGGGCGCGATCGACGAAGGCTTCGCCAAGACGCGCGGTGAGCTACTCGTCGCGGGCAGCTTTCACGCCCCCGGCGGCGTGCCCACCCGCGCCTCGTACGTGAGGGCGCAGATCGGAGGCGTCGACAAGCGCCTCGCCGTGGTCGGCGACCGGACGTGGCGCGACGGCGTGCCGACCGAGCCCGCGCCGATGACCACCCTGCGCATCGACTGGGCGCACGCGTTCGGCGGGGCCGCGTACGACAGGAACCCTCACGGCAAAGGCTACAGGCCGCTCGATCTCGACGGTCGCTCCGTCCACCCGCTGCCCAACGTCGAGCTCTACGGCGCCATGATCCGCACGCCGTCGGACCGCCCGGAACCCGCCGGCTTTTTGCCGATGGACATCACGTTCGCGCAGCGCAGGGGACGCGCCGGCACCTACGACAAGCGCTGGCTCGACGAGCACTTCCCGGGCATCCCCGCGGACACGGATCCGACGTTCTTCAACGTGGCACCCGAGGATCAGTGGCTCGATGGTCTCTTCCGCGGGGACGAAGAGATCCTCATCGAGAACATGCACCCAGAGAAGCCTCGCCTCGTGGGGAGGCTGCCCGACCTCGTGACGCGATCGTTCGTCACCCACCACACCCCGGAAGGTGATCGCTTCCTCGAAATCCCGATGCGCCCCGACACGGTCTGGGTCTTCCCCGCCGAGGAGCTCGGCGTCGTCATCTTCCACGGCGTGCTCGCGATCGCCGAGGACGACGCGGCCGACATCGTACACCTGCTCTGCGCGTGCGAGGAGCCCGGCTCGCCGCGCCCGATCGAGCACTACCAGGCAGCCCTCGCGCGCCGCCTCGACAAGGACAAAGGCGCGGTCGCAGAGATCTCCGACGGCGACCTCATGCCGCCGCGCGCGTCGGGCGTCGCGCCCAACATCGACCTTGGCGACATGGGACGCTGGGTCAAGAGCGAGAACCTGGCCGCCCAGAACCTGCGTCGGGGCCAGGAGCGGAGCTTCGCCGAGGCGCGGGCACGCATCGAGGCCGAAGGGCTCGACCCGAAGGACCACGGCCTCGACGAGCTGCCTCCCCTCCCCGAGCCGCCGCCAGACGACCTCGACGGCCTCGCCGCGTATGTCGAGGCCGCGTCCCTGAGGACCGAGGAGCTGATGGAGCGAGCCCGAGCGTCGGAGTCGCAGGCCCGCGAGGAGGCGAGGCGAGCCTGGGCCGAGAGGGGCGAGGACTTCGATGCTGCCATGGAGAAGGCGGCCAAGGAGGGCGCAGGGCCGCCCAAGTTCTCGGCAAAGGCGCACCTGACAGCGCTGCGATCGATGGCGGCGGAGGCGCGCGAGACCGGCGTCGTGCTGGACGACGTGGAGCAGATGCTGGCCGACCCGGGGTATCACGCCACGATCGAGGAGCAGGAGCGGGGCCTGTTCGAGATGTACCGGCGGATGGGGCACCTGCAGCCCACGGCCGCGGCGATGGAACCCGAGGCATCGGAGCGCGCACGCGTGATCGTCAGGCTCGCCATGGAGGTCGGCGAGCCCCTGGCGAACCGCGATTTCACGGGTGCGAACCTCGCGGGGATGTCCCTGTCCGGCGTGGACCTCTCCGGCGCGTTCCTCGAGTCGGCCGATCTCTCCGGGTGCGACCTCTCCCGGGCCAATCTCGACGGCGCGGTGCTCGCCAGGGCGAACCTGGACGGCGCGAACCTCACCGAGGCGCGGCTCCGCGGCGCGAACCTGGGAGGAGCAACGCTGCGCCGCGCCTCGCTCGAGCGCGCCGACCTGAAGGAGGCGGTGCTGAGCCACGCCGATCTCGCGGAGGCGCGCTTCTCCGGCGCAGATCTCACGGGCGCCGACTGGATCGAAGCGGAGCCCGGAGGCGCGGACTTCACGGGCGCCACGCTCGGGCAGTGCAACCTGCTGAAGGCCGATCTGTCCGGCGCCTGCTTCACAGGCGCCGATCTCTCGGACGCGAACCTCGTGGAGAGCACGCTCGATGGCGCGGATTTCTCGAGCGCCACGCTCCGGAAGACGACCTTCGTCGCCTGCCACGGAGAGCGTGTGTCGTTTCGATCAGCGTGTTTTCAGCAGGGCGTCGTCGTCCACGGGTCGTCCTTTCCCGAGGCCGACTTCAGCGACGCCGACATGGAGAGGGCCAACCTGCGCGGCACCGTCCTCGCAGGCGCACGGCTCGACCGGGCGAACCTGCGCGGCGCCGATCTCTCCGGATGCGACGCCTCCGAGGCCAGCCTGGAGCGCGCCGTTCTCCAGGGCGGCCTGCTCATCCGCACCGATCTCGTCAACGCGTCGCTGCAAGGGGCCAATCTGATGGACGCGCTCGCCTCCAAGGCCCGGCTGGCGGGCGCCGACTTCACCGGAGCCAACCTGTTCCGCGCCGATCTGTCGCGCGTCGCCGGCGACGAGCGGACCACGTTCGCCGAGGCGGAGGTCGGACACGTGCGCTTCCTTCCGAAGGCCGACGTCACGAGAGGTGGCACGTGAACCGAGACGAGCTCCTCGACAAGCTCCGGCACGGCGAGCCGATACGCCACGTCGACCTGTCGCACGTCGCGCTCGACGGCGCCGACCTGTCGGGCGCCAACTTCGAGCAGGTGCGCTTCCCCGCGGCGATGCGCGCCTCGCTCCTCAAGGAATCGAGCTTCATCGAGTGCGATCTCGGCGGGTGCGATCTGCGCGACGCTGACCTGCGCCACGCGAGCTTCTATCGATCGCGGCTGGAAGGGGCGCGCCTCGACGGCGGCAGGCACATCGCGGCGGCCTTCGTCGAGTGCGCCGCGGACGGCGCGTCGTTCGCGCGCATCGAGGCGCCCATCGCGAACTGGGTGAAGACCTCGCTCCGTGGGTCGTCGTTCGCGGGATCGAACCTCGACCGAGCGAACCTCATCGACATCGACGCAGACAGGGCGAGCTTCGCCGGGGCGAACCTCGAGAAGGCGACACTCTACCGCGCCGATCTGCGCACGGCCGACCTCGCCGCCGCGAACCTCGCGCTGACGACGCTCGTCGAGGCCAAGCTCGGGCCGAAGAGCTTCGCCGACACGAAGCTCTTTCGCACGCAGTTCATGAAGAGCGATCTCGCCGGCGCGAGCTTCGCCGGGGCGGACTGCGCGCAGTGCAACTTCATGGGCGCCGACCTGCGCGAAGCCCGGCTGGAGGGCGCGAGGGGGCCGCAGTGCTTCTTCGGCGAGGCGAAGCTGCACGGGGCGCGCCTCTCGAACGGCCAGTTCCCCCAGGCGGTGTTCGACAAGGCCGAGCTGCTGAAAGCGGACCTCTCCGGCGCGTTCCTCGAGGAAGCTTACTTTGGTCGCGCGCTGGCAGCTGGAGCGCGGTTCGTCGATGCCAGGCTCCGGGAGGCGGACTTCTCGCACGCCGACGTGTCGGCTGCCGATTTCTCTGGAGCCGGCCTGTATCGGACCAGGTTCCACCTCGCGAAGCGCGACGGCGCGGTGTTGCCGCGGCTCTCGGGGTGGCTTGGCGACGACGAGGAGCTGGCCAGGGTGGAACGATGGCAGCCGACGCACGGCGCGGCGCCCCCCGTGAAGACGTGAAGCAGGTCGCAATCGAGGCGAGGAGCAGGTCGTTCAGGAGACGTCCCGCAAGGGACAGCACAGACGACGTGGAGAAAGGGTTGATACCGTGACAGCCGTAAAGAAGCTTGCGAGGCCGGAGGCCTATCTCGAGACGGGGAGCGTTGAGCGGGTCGGCGCGACGCTCCTGGTGCGCCTCGCCTCGTCGAGCTGCGAGGCACGGCGCGCCAAGAGCTGCCTCGTCGCCCCCGAGGCCGGGGACAAGGTGCTCTGCGCCATCGAGCCGGAGGGGGTCTATGTGCTTGCCGTGCTCGACGGTCGCGACGGCGCGCCTACCAAGCTCGCGACCGACGGCGACCTGGAGGTACAGGCGCGGGGCGGGCGGATCGCGGTCTGCGCGTCGGAACGCGTCGACATCGTGGGCGCCCGCGAGGTGGCCATTACGGGCGCCGAGGTGCACGTGCGCGCCAAGAAGGGAGCCATCGCGATCGATGAGCTCGGCTTCTTCGGCAGGCTCGTGCAGGCCGAGGTGACGAAGATCGCGCTCGTGGCGCAGGAGGCCGACACCATCCTCACCCGCTTGACCCATCGCGCCAAGCGCGTGTTCCGCTTCGTGGAGGAGATCGATCAGACACGCGCCGGGACCGTCGATCTACGCGCCCAGGACCTGATCGGCATTCGCGGAGAGAACGCGATCATCTCGGCCCGTGTCCTCGCCAAGGTCGATGGCGAGCAGATCCACCTCGGCTGACCGCTACGCGAAGAGAGGAGATCCCGATATGTTGGCAAAGACGAGCGCTGGCGGCATGTGCCTGGCGTTTCCCGACGTGTGCCTCACGCCGGCCCCACCTGCGCCGGCTCCGGTCCCGGTGCCTTATCCGAACATCGCGATGGATCCCACCGACGTGGGGTTCGTGCCGAACGTCCTCATGACGTGCACGCCGGCGCACAACCTGGCCACGATGCCCATGCTCACGAACGGCGATAACGCCGGCCTGGCGACCGGCGTCGCGTCTGGCACCGTGATGGGCCCTGCACGCACGGTGACCGGGGCGTTCACCGTGGTGGTCGGGGGGATGCCGCTGGCGCGGCTCACCAGCATGACGACCCAGAACAACACCAATGCGCCAGGCGCCAAGATCGTGCCCAGCGTGACCAACGTGATCGTCCTCGCGCCATGAGCATGCCAGCCGCGCGATGTGGGCCTCGGAAGGCGAGCTGCGCGCGCGGGCGCCCGGCTGGCTACGTGGCCCACAGCACGGCGGCGGACAGGGCGATCGCGAGCTGGGCGGCGAGGATCACCAAGATCGCATAGGCGGATGACGCGCGCTCGTGGGAGTCCGACCGGCCTCGGATGCGGCTCGACACGGCGGCTGCAAGCGCGAGCCCGACAGGGAGCCCCGCTGCGAGGCCCAGAGGAACCGGCGTGAAGCACCCATCCCACGACAGCAGCACGCTCGCGCCGCCGTTGTTCTCGAAGTCGCATCGATCTCCGGCTGCGAGGAAATAAACGGGCACGCCGAGCAAGAGAAGAACAGCGCAGAGAACGCCGCCGACGAGGAGCAGCGTGCGCCCGGTGTCCGCCGGCCGCAGCGCGGACGATCGCGCCACATGAGGGACGTTGCGGGCGATCGTGGCAAATGCATCGAGCATGCGCGCGGCGCAACCGGGCCTGCAGTGCCTGTCCGTGAACGCCTGGAGATGCGCGCAGATCTCGCCTCGTTCGTCGTCGATATCGATGCTCGAGAACCCCTCAGCCAGCAGCTCGCGGACGCTCGCGCGCAGCTCGGGCGAGCCGAGCACCCGCTGGACGATGTGAGGATCGCTCGGCGAGTGGATATAGACCTCGTGTTCGAACGGCGAATCGCCCGTCTGGACCTCGGTCGAGACGAGGGCGGCCTTGGCAGCGCAGTGCTCGGACGTCTCGGGCCGCAGCTCGATGCTCATCGGTCGGACGGCAGAGAGCGGCGCGCCGGCGGGCTCGCGATAGGCCACCTGGGCGCCGTCCACAGGCCGCTGCGCGCCGGGCGCGTACGGCGACCTCAGCCGGATGAAGTCTTGTACCGAGTACGTCACGCGGACCGGGTAGCCGCCGATGTTGAAGTGGAAGTCGACGGGCCACTCGGTCTCTTTGGGCGCGCCGGCGAGCTCGCGGAACTGACGCGCGAGCGCGGACTCGGGATCACCGTTCATCTCATGGCTCCTCGCAAGACGATCGTACCCCGCTCCGCCACGCCGGAGCGGACCGGGCAACGCCGGAGCCGCGCCGCGTCCGCGCGCTCCGCCTGGACGCGCTCACGAGCATTCGGGGTCAACGGGGCTCGCCGGCGCCGTCTCGTCGATCTCCTTCATGATGGCGCCCGCGATCTTCGCCCGCCTCCGCGAGGCCCCATGCAGATTGGCACGCTCCAGGTTGGCGCCGCGGAGATCGGTCAGATCGAGCTTCGCGTGCGCCAGCACCGCGGCGACGAGGCGGGTCTTGCAGAACGAGGCTGCGCCGAGGTCGGCGCGGTCGAACCGCGCCGACATGAAATCGCCGCGATCGGCCTTCGCGTCACGCAGGTTGGCGCCGGCGAACGACGCGCCCACGAAGCGCGCATCCTCCAGGTCGGCGCCTGCCAGGTTCGCCGCGGAGAGGATCGCGCCGTCGCCGCGGGCACGAGCGAGCCGCGCTCGCTCTAGGTTCGCCCCGCGCAGCGAGGCGCCGTGAAGGTCCGCCTCCTCGAGCGAAGCCTCGACGAGCTCCGCGCGGTCGGCGCGCGCGTTCGTGAGATCGGCGCGCGACAGATCGGCGCCGCGGAGGTCGGCCTCGTCGAGCGTCGCCTCGACGAGGCTGGCCCCTGCGAGGCGGGCACCACGGAGCCTCGCGCCGCGGAGCGCGCACCGCGCGAGGGAGCGCCCGCTGAAGTCGAGCCCCGAAAGGTCACCGCCCGACAGGTCGTCTCCATCGAAATCGCCGCCTTCGGCGAGCCTCGCCTCGGCGCGCTTTCGCGCCTCCAGCCCGGCGAGCGGCTCGCTCGTCACAGGCGGCGATACGGCTGCCGGCGCCACGACCTCGGGCGGCCGACTCACCCTCTCCGGCAGCGCCACCTCGGCCAGCGCCGGCGGCGCCACCTCGAACGGCGGACTCACCTTCTCCGGCGGTGCAACCTCCACCGGCGGATAGACCGCCTCCTGCCTCGATGGCTCTCGCGCCACGAGCGTCGACCCGGATGACTCCGCCCGAGGAGCCGCCACGGGATCCGGCTCCGGCGGCGGCGCCGATTCCACGACACCGCTCTCAGGCTCTCCCGAGTCGACCAGCGTGCGCCCGGCCCGCGAGCCCCCGGCGCCAGCGGGGCTGACGAGCCGAGGCCCGGGCACGGGGCTCCACGGCGCGCCCGGGATGGGGTCCTCCCCGCGCGACGCGCTCGTCCCCGGCGCTGCCAACGGGAACTGCGCCCGCTCTGCCCCGACCTCCGCGAGCCTGTCCTCGGGGATCGGCATCCTCTGGCCCAGCGGTCCCGTGATGCCTCCGCTCACGGCGACAGGAGCAGGAGCCTGCGGCGCGGCAGGCGAATCACGAAAGGGGAGCACCGGCATCTCCATCTTCCTCTTCGAGAGCGGGCCTGTCTCCACCAACCCTGCGGGCGCCGCTATCGGCCTGGGGAACGAAACGGCCGGCGCCGAGCTCCGGTGCGTCGCCGCAGGGTCCCCAGGGAGCGGCGCGCCGTGCTCCGGCCACGGAATGGTGCCTTTGAGCGTCTCGACACCCGCGAACAGGCGGATGTCCTGGAGCGCCTCCTCGCTCTCCGTCGCGAAGCTGCCCCGCCACACGAGCGAGGCGATCTGTCGATCACCGTCGATGACGAGCGTGTCGGCCACCAGCGGGATCTCCTGCGATCCGCCCACCAGCGCGGCGTCGATGCGGTAGCGGCGCACACGGGCGCGCGCCGAGGGGAGGCGCGGCCAGATGAATGCTTTCCCCGCGCTCAGGTTCTCCAGGAGAATGCGCTCATCACCTTGCAGAAAGGGGATCTGCTGATCGAACGGCGCCGGGTTGAAGGCGCGAAAGTCGAAGTCCTCCGGGATGTCGAGCACCTCCGCCCGCCCCGCGGCGGCGGGATCCGCGCCGGGCGAGCCGAGCTGCGCCGAACGCCGCGCGGCGCCTGGCTCGAAGCCGTTGAAGAGCCGCTTCCGCAAGGCCCAGTGAGGCGCGATCGGCCCGAAGCACGCGGGCCGGTGGGGGCTCGCCGGATTGACCAGGTTCGGGCGCGCTCGCCTTGCGCCCATCGCTGGATCCAGCGCGTCGGCGCGCGCGCCCTCGCCGGCCTCGGAAACGCCGACCGGGTTCCACGGATGGCTGGGCCCGCCCGCCGCGCGCTCGTACACGAGCGGCATCTTCTGGAACGGCGTGGGCGCGATGCTGCCGGGCGTGGGGTCCCCGAAGACGTGGATCGTCTTGTCGAGCAGCGGCCCACCGCGGAAGAGCGCGAGCCTCGCCGAGAGGCCGATCACCGGCCCGGTGGCGTCCGACGCATGCGCGTGCCCGGTGAGCACGACGCCGGCGCCGGGCAGGTACGGCGCGGTGTCGCTCGCGGAGCGCAGGCTCCGCGAGGGGTCGTCGTCGTGAAAGCGGTCCTCGCGCTCGACGGGCTCGGGCGCCACGAGATCCGCGTCGCCGTCCGCGCCGAGGGCGAACGTCGCCTTCACGAGGATCGTGACGCGCAGCACGCCGCCGATGCGCCACAGGACCGCGCCGCACGACACGGGATTCAAGGCGACGATGTCCACCGGCCAGAGCGCGCGCACGCGCCGATCCTACCCGCTCGTGGTCCGGCGCGTGCAGGGAGACTGGGGGAACTTCGCGGCTGTGACGCGCGTGTCCATCGCCGCCAGCGGTCGCGCCACCTCGCCGCCTCGCCCGACCAGGCGCGAGGGGGCTGGAGGCGCCGGCGGACATGGTCTATCGTCACGAGTCCGCCGATCGGACGCCGCGAGGCGCCGAGAGCCGCTCCAACGTCTCGATGGCCGCTGAAGGGGGTCTTGCCATGCGGATCGCGCTGATATCCGACATCCACGGCAATGAAGTGGCGCTCAGGGCCGTGCTGGCCAGCATCCGGGCGACGGGCGTCGATCAGGTGATCTGCCTCGGCGACGTCGCGACGCTGGGGCCGCGGCCCTCGGCCATCCTGGACATGCTGCAGGAGCTCGGGTGCCCGTGCATCCTCGGGAACCACGACGAGTTCATGCTGGATCCGGAGCTGATCCGCACCTACACCGAGGCCCCCATCGTCGTCGACGCGGTGAACTGGTGCCGTGATCGGCTGTCGAGAGACGAGCTCGCCTTCCTGCGCACGTTCCAGGCGCGCCTCGAGATCCCGCTCGACGCGCACTCGACGCTCCTCGTGTTCCACGGCTCGCCCCGGTCTCACATGGAGGATCTCCTCGCGAACACCCCGCCGGAGGAGCTCGATCGCCGCCTCGAGGGCCACGCTGCGACGGTGATGGCCGGGGGGCACACGCACCTCCAGATGCTCCGCCAGCACCGCGGCACGCTCCTCGTGAACCCGGGGAGCGTCGGGATGCCGTTCAAGGAGTACGCGAACGGCGGGCCGCCGACGCTGCTGCACCACGCCGAGTACGCGACCGTGGAGGCGCAAGGCGGCGCGGTCAACGTCAGCCTGCACAGGGTGCCGGTCGACAGGGCCGCGATCCGCGCGGCGGTGAAGGCCTGCGACAACCCCATGCGCGGCGCGCTGCTGCAACAATACGCCTGAGCGAGCCCGGCCGGCTCTGTCGGCCGCGGAGCGCGCGGAGACCAGGGAGCGCGAGCGCCACGAGGCCGCCCGCTGCGCGCTGGCGCCGAAGAATCCCGCGGCGTTGGCGAGGCGGAGGGGCCCGATCCGCGTGCGGCGAGCCGCGGCGATCTGGTAGCCTCGAGGGCGCGCGCCGGAGAGCGATGGAGCCCCGATGACGAAATACGAGCATATCAAGCTGTCCTATGAGGCCTCCAAGGCGGCGATCGGCCAGGTCGCCGAGGAGCTCTTGCAGTGGATATATGAGCTCCGTGACCACATGGCCTGGCCGAGGGACAAGTGGGCGCTCAACCGGATCGCCGGAGACGCCCACGCCAACGGGCTCCTGCAGAGGTTCGTCGTCGAGAATCAGCCCGGCGTCGGCGAGGTCCTGAAGTGCCAGCTGTCCCTCACCGTCGAGGAAGAGCTGCCGTTCACCGTCGACTTCTTCGCGGTGGGCAGGACGGACAGGGGCCTCCTCGTCGTCCTCATCGGCGGAGAGCAGATCACCGTCAGCAAGGCCTCCCCCGAGGCCTTCTTCGAGAAGGCCGTGGAGCACATCCGGCAGCAGGCGAGGCGCGTGGCGAAGACGCGCCGCGTAGGAGCCATCGCCGGCACGCCCCACCGCCCTGCCTAGGCGCAGCGCTCGCCTGGCTGCCCAGGCGGTTCGCCTGGCGCCCGGGCGAGCGCCACCGTGCAGCACTCGCGAACGCCAAGACGGCGCCCCTGCGCTTCACCAACGAAATCCGCCACACCAGAAACGAAAGCCTCAGCCGTACAACACCTACGTAAATTCACGGACCCACGTCAGGAGATTCCTGGCCCAGCTCCTGCATAGCCTTGCACCGGAGCGCCTGAGGGACGGTTTCCCCCCCCACACCGTCGGACGGGCGCTCTTTTTTCTTTTTGTCCGCACCGCCGCCTCGGCACCCGCGCGGGTGCCGAGGCGGGTCACCGCGAGACGGCTCGCGCGAGGCCAGGGCTATCGCGCGCGGCGTGCTTCGCCGGAGAGGAGGCGCTTCGCCGCGCCAGCGATGGAGGCAGCGTCGAGCCCCGCGGCACGCAGGAGCTCGGCCGGGGTGCCCGAGCCGGGCATCTCCCTCACGGCGAGGTGGACGACGCGCGCGACGACGGGCTCTTCGCCGGCCAGGGCCTCGAGCACGGCGTCGCCCAGGCCGCCCTCCGCCCAGTGATCCTCCACGACGACGACGTTTCCATCCGTGGCCTGCACCGCCGCCCGGATGCCGGCGGCGTCGATCGGCTTGATGCCATACGCGTCGAGGACTCGAGCGGAGAGCCCGCTCGCCTCGAGCTCTGCGTGGGCCTTCAACGCCTCGTGGACGGTGATGCCGGCGGCGATGATCGTCACGCGATCGTGGGGTGTCTCGCGCAGCACCTTGCTCCCGCCGATGGGGAACGCTTCGGTCGCATCGTACAGGATAGGCGTCTTCTCGCGCGTCGTTCGGAGATAGACGATGCCCTTCTGGTCGGCCATGGCAGCCACCAGCCGAGCGGCCTGATTGGCGCAGCACGGATAGAGCACGGTGCTCCCGTGGATGGCGCGCATCATGGCCAGATCCTCGAGCCCCATCTGCGACGGGCCGTCCTCGCCGATGGATACGCCCGCGTGCGAGCCGCACACGCGGATATCGGCCCTCGACACCGCGGCCATCCGGAGGAAATCGTGGGCGCGCGTGAGGAAGGCCGCGAACGTCGACGCGAAGGGCGACCAGCGCCGGACGCTCAGCCCGACGGCGGCGGCCACCATCTGCTGTTCGCTGATGAACATCTCGAAATAGCGGTCTGGATAGGTCTTCGCGAACTCCTCGGCAAAGGTCGAGTTGTTGACCTCGGCGTCCACGGCGACGATCTCCGCGCGCGCAGCGCCGAGCGCCTTGAGCGCGTCGCCGTAGGCTCTCCGCGTCGCGACGGCCGTGGAGCGCTCGTAGGTGGGGAGCCTCAGCGGCCCGGCGGTGGGCCGCGGAGCAGGCTCACCCGGCGCAGGCGCCTCTGGCGTGATGACGATATCGCGCATGCCCCCCAGCTCTTCGATCGCCTTCGCGCACTGCGCCTCGTCGAGCGCCTTTCCGTGCCAGCCGTCCTTGTCCTCCACGAGGGACACGCCCTTTCCCTTCACCGTGCGCGCGACGATCAGCGCGGGCGCGTCCGAGGCGCGGAGGGCTTCGGCGTAGGCGCCGGAGATGGCGGCTGGATCGTGGCCGTCGATCTCCAGGGCACGCCAGCCGAACGCGCGGGCGCGCGCCGCATAGGCCGCGGCGTCCCAGCCGAGGGGCGTCTGTCCGCGTTGCCCGAGGCGGTTCATGTCGAGGATGGCAATGAGGTTGCCGAGCTTCGTGTGGCGCGCGTGGTCGAACGCCTCCCAGATGGATCCCTCGGACATCTCGCTGTCGCCGAGCAACACCCAGACACGGTAGGGAGCCTTCTCGAGGTACTTGCCGGAGAGCGCGATCCCGACGCCCATGGGGAGCCCCTGACCCAGGGAGCCGGTCGCCACGTCGACCCAGGGGAGCGTCGGCACCGGATGCCCTTGCAGCGGGCTCCCGAAGCGCCGGTACGACAGGAGCTCCGCGTCGGAGATGACGCCCGCCGCCTTGAGCATCGCGTAGAGCAGCGGGGAGGCGTGGCCCTTCGAGAAGATCACGTGATCGTTGTTCGGGTTCTCCGGATGGCTCAGGTCCCAGCGAAGGTAGTCGCGGAGGAGCACCGCCATGAGATCGGCCGCCGACAGGCTGGAGGTCGGGTGTCCGGAGCCGGCCATCGTCGAGCAGCGGAGGCTATCGACGCGAAGCTGCTGAGCGAGCTCACGCTGACCGTGAGCCTGCTCGGCGCTGCTCCGGTGTTGCCCCTCGGTCCGGTCGCGCCCGCCGCGCGGTTCGTGCCCACGCGGAGGCGCCCCGTGGGGCGCCTGGGTCGACCGCTCGCCAGACGGCGCGGATGAGCGATCCTTCTCGGCCTTCGGCGCTTGCTCTCGATCATCCTGCGCAGGCAGTCCCCGCGGGCGGCTCGGCGCAACGTCTTTCAGGGGGCTGCGTACATGTTTTGGCCGTCTCTTCTCGGCCGGCTTGGGGGCTTCTTGCGCCATGGCTGCACCTGACGCTGCCGTCTTGATGCAAGCAGGGCGCCACCACGCACAAGGCCTGTGTCTGGCCACGACGATGACAGCCAAGCCTGCCTGCATGGCGCAATCGTCGAGCGGCCTGAGGCGTGCGCCGGACCGCTGACATCACGCACGCGCTGGTTGGCAACGACCGCTCAGTGACGCGTCCTGAGCAGCTCGCGTTCGGTGGGTACGCTTCGCGCGCCGGTCGCGCGGTTGCCGCGGGAGATGCGAGCGCTCCACGGCGCCGGGCGCGGGTCGACCGGGCGCGCGGCCTGTGCGGCGAGCGGGCGCGGCGCGGCCGCAGGGACGGAGGCCTCCTCGGCCGCGGGGACGGAGGCGTCGTCGGGCGCGGGGACAGCGGCCTCCACCGCCGCGGCGTCACCCGATCTCGCTGCTGGGCGTGGGCTCGCCTGGGCCGCGATGCGCGCCCGCGCGGCGCGGACCACGGACGCGGCGCGCGCGTCGACGCTCGACGCCCGCAGCGCGGCGGGGACCTGGGCGTGCGCCCACAGCGCGCCGGTCGACAGCACGACGCCGAGCGCCACGACGAGGCCGGCCGCGAGGCCGAGCTTGCCCCGGCGCGCGGGCTCGGCCCGCTCGGCGCGCGCCGGCGCCTCCAACGGGCCGACGGCGGCCTTGTAGGCGGCGACCATGGCCTCGATCGAGGGGAACCGCTCCGTCGGGTTCAGGGCGAAAGCGCGCGCGAACCAGGCCGAGAGCGCCGGCGGGGCCTCCGGGTACAGCGCCGGCCGCGGCGGTTGCGCGCTGGCCAGGATCGAGGCGAGCACATCGCTCATGGTGTGGCCCGGGAAGGGCAGCCGGCCCGTGAGCGCCTCGTAGGAGACGACCGCGAGCGCCCACATGTCCGAGTGCGGGTTGGTGTCCCCATCGCAGGCGTGCTCCGGGCTCAGGTACGCTGGCGTGCCCAGCACCACGCCGCCGATGGTCCGGCGGGGAAAGTCGGCTGGCAGCTCCTTTCGGATCCACTTGGCGATGCCGAAATCCGCGACCTTGGCGCGCACCTCACCGCTGCGCTCCTCCTCGAGCAGCACGTTCGTCGGCTTGATGTCGCGGTGCACGATGCCGAGGCCGTGCGCGACGGAGAGGGCCTCTCCGATCTGGCCGAGGAGCGGGGCGAGCTCCGCCGGGGAGATCGGCCCCCGTTCCTGCATGAGCTGCCTCAGGGACCGACCTCGAACGTAGCCCATGACGAGGTACGGGCCCGCGGCAGGGTCGTTGCCGACGTCGTGCACGGCGACGACGTGGTCCGTCTTCTGCGCCAGCTGCGCCGCGACCTGGGCCTCGAACCGGAAGCGCTCCAGCGCGGTGCCGGCCTGGCTCTCGCGCTGGATCGTGAGGAGCTTGAGCGCGACGTCGATCCGCAACGCCCTGTCGTGCGCGAGCCACACCTCGCCCATGGCGCCGCGTCCGACCAGCCGCGAGAGCTTGTACCGCCCGGCGACGAGCTGGTTGCGCCGCGGGTCCTGGGCTACGTCACCCCGCCCGGCCGCAGAAGAAGCGGGAGCGGCGTCGCCGGAGCGGTCAGAGCGCGCCGCAATGGCACGCGCGCTGTCCGCCATCGGGACATTAACGTCAGATCGTCCACCGGAAGCCGATGCTTGCCACACGAGCAGTACCCTCCGTGCCGTCGCCGTGCCCAGGCTCGTTGACGCGCTGATGCGACAACGCTCCTGGACGCCGAGACCGGGGCATGTCAGCCACGGTACCACCGGGCGGCGGAGGCAGGAATCAGGAATGACGGAAGCGCCTCGCTCAGGCGTCTCCGGATCCACCATGAGGTGCGCAAGGGTGGTGGTTCAGCGCCATGGGGGCGCTCTCGCCCAGGTCAGAACGTGATCTTGATAGCGTCCGCCGACCTGTTCGCCCGACCGAGGTGCAATGCGCCTCTCCGGAGAGGCCATCTCGCTCGAGAATGCGCTCTTGCTCGCGAGGGAGCGAGAGGCGCGGGCGGCGGCTGAGGCCGCGGAGAGGCGCACGGCATTCCTTGCCCACGAGCTGAAGACGCCGCTGACAGGCCTCCATCTCAAGCTCGACGCGCTCACGCGATCGATAAAAGCGTCAAGAGACGGTATCCTCGTCCTGGTTGTCATCGTCGCTCACGTCGCCCGTCGAGGAACGGCACGCCCATCGAGGAACGGCTCCCGCCGAGGCCGCCGGCGCATCGAGATCGCTGGGTTACGTCCGTTCCTCGCCGAGTTACGCCCCTCGGATGGCGCCTGCGCAAGCTCGAGGCGGGCGGCCCGGGAGACGGCATGCGCCGAGCGCGGTCCCGAAGCGGCAGATCGAGCCATGGGAGTGCACGATGAAAATTGTCGAGCTTGGAAATACTGGATACAAAGTAAGCCAACTTAGCCTTGGCTGCATGCAGATGGGCACGCTGACCAGCGAGGAGGAGTCGCGGCAGATGCTCGATCGCTACCTCGATCAGGGTGGCAATTTTCTGGACACGGCCAATTGCTACGGCTGGTTCCTGCGGCGGGGCAGCCACGGTGGCGAGAGCGAGGCGGTGCTGGGGCGCTGGCTCGCGCAGGGCGGCAAGCGCGGGCAGGTGTTCCTCGCGACCAAGGGCGCGGCGATGGTGCGGACCCCCGACGCGCACTGGCGCGCCGACGGCGAGGTCGACTGGACGACCGCCCGCCGCGACTTCGAGGGCGCCGGCCGCGAGACGCTCGAGCGCGCCCTGGAGGCGAGCCTCCGCCGGCTGCAGACGGACTACGTGGATCTGTACTACGTGCACGTCGACGATCGGGTGACGCCGCTCGACGAGACGCTCGAAGCGCTCGCCCGGCTGGTGAGGGCGGGCAAGGCGCGGTTCATCGGCTACTCGAACGTGCGCACCTGGCGCCTCGAGCGCATCCGCCAGCGCTGCGCGGCCGAGGGCTGGCCCGCGCCGGTCGCGCTGCAGCAGCAGCACACCTACCTCCGCCGGCGCCAGGGCCTCGAGCACGCGTCGATCGTGGACGACGAGCAGCTCGACTACCTGCGCGAGCACCCGGATCTGACGCTGGTCGCGTACTCGCCCATCCTGAAGGGGCTCTACGATGCCTCCGCCGAAAAACGGCGGGGCCACTGGGCCATGCAGCCCTACCTCGGCAGCGACACCGACGCGCGCCTCGCGGCCGTCGCCGAGATCGCGCGGCGGCTCGGCGTGCTGCCGCACCAGCTGGTGCTCGCGTGGATGCTGCATCAGCGCGCCCCCCGCGTCGTCCCGCTCGTGGGGCCGCGGACGCTCGAGCAGCTCGAGCAGAACCTCCGCGCCGTGAGCCTGGAGCTGCCGCCCGAGGTCTGCGCGGAGCTCGACCGCGTGAGCGGCTGAGCGGCGCGCCCCGGCCGTGGCGCTCAGGACCGGGGGGCGTAGACGCAGCGGACGCCGGTGCGCAGCGCCGCCTCGAGCGCGTCGGCGATGGCGGGGCTCGCGGCGCGGATGCGGCGCAGCGCGAGCGTCAGCCGGCGGCGGACGTTGACGCGCGCGCGCTCGACCGCGGAGGCGCCGCGCCGCTGTCGACCTCCGAGGCCGAGGCCGCGCGAGAGCTCTCGGGTCACGGCCTCGAGCTCCGCGGCGAGCCGCTCGCGCCGCCCGAGATCGCCGAAGCTCGCGGCCTCGTCCATCTCGGCGCGCAGCTCACGCAGCCTCGCTCGGTACTCGCCGAGGGCGCGCGCGTCGTGGATCTCGCCCGCGTCGCCGCCGTCGACGCCCTCGGAGCTGCCCGAGAGCTCGAGCACGTGGAACTCTCGACCGGGCTCTTCCACGAGCTGCGCCAGCATGCGCATGCCGCGGCTGTCCTGCACCCGGCACAGGTCGCCCGGGCCGCTGACGGTCCAGTATTCGCCCTCCCGCGTGAGCCGCAGCGGGGCCGCGCGCTCGAGGCGACGGCGGGCCGGCGCCGGCGAGGGCTCGCTCGGGGCGAACGGCGCGGGCCGCGCCCCTTCGAGCTCGGTCAGCGCCCGGCGGCAGCGCTCCTCGAGCGCGCTCATGCCGACCTCGCCCGCGAGGGCCGCGGCCCGCTCGAGCCGCTCCCGGGCGCTCGCGGTCAGCGCGCCGCGCTCGCCGGCCTCGGCCGTGCGCCGGCGCGCGAGCGCGACGCGGGCGTGATCGTGGTGGATGCGCGCCAGCAGCGGCCGCGCTTCGAGCCTCTCGGCGGAGGCGAGGGCCGCGCGGGCGTGCCGCTCGGCGTCGTCCCAGCGCGACAGGACGGCGCTCAGGCCGAGGAGCGCGTGATCGACCAGCCCGTGCAGGGAGAACGCGGTCGTGGTGAGCACGAAGGCCTTGCCGGTGGACGGGGCGAGCTCGTCGTAGAGCGCCTGCGCCCAGGGCGCGTCCCCCAGCGCGCACGCGATCTCGACGGCGAGCTCCGGCATGTGGATGTACCCGGCGACGCTCGGGTCGCCCGGCTCGGCGCGCGGCGGCTCGGGGCGCGGCGGCCCGGGGCGCCGCAGGAAGCCCGGGTAGCCGCGCGCGCACAGCGCATCGAGCGCCGCGCGCGCGGGCCCCTCCTGGCCTCGCCAGCTCGCGAGCAGCGCCGTGAACAGGAGAACGGCGGCGCTCTCGGGCGCCCGGCTCGACAGCTCGCCCAGGAGGCGCTCGAGGCGCTCGGGGTCATGGCGCCCGAGCGCCCGCGAGAGCGGCCGCGCGGGGACGAGCGCCGCGCCCTCCGCGTTGCCCTGATCGCGCCGGCGGCGCGCCTCGTTCTCCCAGCGCAGGGCGCCCTCGAGGTCGCCCTGCCACTCGGCGCGCATGGACCGAAACATGGCGGGCACCCAGTCATAGCGCGGCTGGCCGAGCTCGCTCGCGAGCGCCTCGCAGCGGCCGAGCGCGCGATCGAAGCCGCTCGCGTCGAGCAGCTCGGCGCGATCGAAGGCGAGGCGCTGCGCCGCGAGCAGCGCGCGCGGGCCGTCGCCGAGCCGGATCGCGAGCTCGAGCGCCTCGGCGTTCAGGCCGGCGCGCTCCTCGGGCGGCGCAAAGTCCATCAGGGCGCCGAGCGCGGCGTGAAGGACGGTCAGCGAGAGCTCCGGATCGTCGAATCGCCGCGCCATGGCGATGGCGCTCCGGGCGAGGGCCATCGGCCCCTCGGGATTGAGCTCGGGCTGGCGCGCGCTGGCGAGCCGCGCGCTGACCCGCGCGGCGAGCGGGCTGTCGCCCGGCGGCAGGGACGCGAGGGCCTCGCCGAGCAGGCGCGCGACCTCGCGATCGACGTCGCCGACGCGGCTCTCCGCGCCGAGCGCGAGCGCGGCGCGCGCGAGGAGCGCGCCGTCACCCCGGGCCCGCGCGAGCTCCACGGCCCTGGCGCACGCGGCCTCGGCGCTCGATCGCAGCTCGGCGCGCGCCAGCGCCTCGACGTGCGCGACGAGCAGCTCCCCCTGCCGCGCCGGATCGACGGGCGAGACGAGCGCCTCGGCCTCGAGCGCTCGCTCGTAGAGCGCGGCGGCGTCCGCGAAGGCGAGGCGGGCCATCGCGAGCCGCGCGGCGCGCTCGGCGGCGCGCGCGGCCCGCGGCGCCGACGCGACGCCCGCCTCGAGCCAGTGGCGCGCGATCTCGTTCAGGGGCGCGGCCGCCGGATCGCTCTCGTGGCGGCTCTCTAGGGCCTCGGCGGCGCGCTGGTGCAAGAGCGCTCGCCGCGCCGGGGGCAGCTCCTGCACCAGCGTCTCGGCCACGAGGGCGTGCGAGAAGCGGTAGGCGCCGGCGCTCACCGGCGCCAGCACGCCGAGGCCGCACGCCTCGCGCGCCGCGGGCTCGAGCTCCGCGGCGGGCCGCTCGAGCAGCGCCGCCACGAAGGGCAGCCCGAACTCTCGCCCGACGAGCGCCGCCGCGCGCAGCGCCTCACGGTGACGCGCCTCGAGGGCGGCGAGGCGCTCGCCGATGAGCGCCCGCAGCGTGACCGGCAGCTCCGCCAAGGAGCGCCGCGCCGCCGGCTCGGGCAGCCGCAGGAGCTCGCTCACGAAGAGCGGGTTGCCGTCGCTGGCCGCGTGGATCCGGCGCGCCGCCGCCGGGTCGTCCTCGCCCGTGGCGTGCTCGACCCAGCGCCTCACGTCCTCGAAGGAGAGGCGCTCCAGCCCGACGTGATCGCAGAGCCGGGCGAGCCGCGAGAGGCGCCGATCGAGCTCCGGGCGGCGGCCGTCGAGGTCGCGCCGGCTGCCGAACAGCGCGACGCGCTCGGCGTGCAATCCCCGCGCGACGTATTCCATGAGCTCGATGGACGAGGGGTCGACGGCGTGGAGATCGTCGAAGAAGAGCGCGAGCGGCTCCTCCCGCGCGTGCGCCGAGAGGTGGCGAGCGACCGCGTCGTAGATCTGAAACACGTCCGCGCCGCGCGCAGGCCCCCCCGGCGCGAGCTCGAGCAGCAGCCCGCGCAGCCGGTCGGCGAACGCCGCGGGCGCCCGCGGCCGCCCGAGCAGCGCGCGTAGGATCTCGATCCACGGCCAGAAGCTCGGCGCCTGGCCGAGCTCCCACCCCCGCCCCCACGCGACCGCGAAGCCGCGCGCGCGCGCTCGCTCGGCCAGCTCCTCGAGCAGGCGCGTCTTGCCGATGCCAGGCTCGCCCGCCACGAGGGCGCTCGCGCTGCGTCCGGCCAGCGCTGAGCCAAGCAGGTCGTCGAGCCAGCCCTGCTCTCGGTCGCGACCCACCCAGGCTACCTGACGCCGGAGCACGCGCCCACTCTACAACCGGGCGGACGCGCGTCGGCGGCGACGCCTGAGGATTCGATGAAGGGCCGCCGCCCAGACGGCCATCAGCGAGGCCAGAGCGCCCGTCGGGGCGGCTCGGCTGGTCACCCCGCAGGCGCAGCCCCCGCCTTCATCGCCTTCTCCACCTTGACCGTTCGATGTGCTGGACCCGCCGCTGGAGGCGGATGACCCGGCGCCGCTGCCGGCGCCGGCGACCACGCACGTACAACCGTTCGGCTGGTCGGGAGGAACGCACCCCGCGGAGCAGCTCCCGGGATCGTCGCCGTCGCATGCTTCGGGAGCCTCGATCTTGCCATCGCCGCATCGACTCGTGGTCTGACACGACTGACCCGGGCAGGAGCACGTCTCGGAGCAGCCCCGGAAGCTGCTCCACATGCACTCACCCATCTCTCGTTCGCGATTGCCCCCGTCCTTGTTGGTCCCATCGAGCTCGGGCACCCTTCCAGAGCCCGAGAGACACTCCCCGTTCCCGTCAGGACCGTAGTCGGAGCCGTACTGGCCCCCGACGGGGGCGCAGGGATCCGGCTGTGTCAAGGCGCCGTGGTTGACCCAGCGATCCGCATAAGAGAGGAGGACGTCCTTGTTGACCGGCCATGCCGACGCGAGCGCAGGCATGAGCCGCATGAGCAGCGCCGAGTATTTCGTCGGTTTGGCCGTGTTGTCTTGATACCATTCGCCAGGCTCGAAGCCGCCGTCGATGTACCCATAGGGGTCTCGAATCGTCCGGGTCGATCGATCGGCGAAATCGCTCCAGTACTCCTCCTCCGTACCGACGGGCTGCCCCCACAGGGGGGTGCCGTTCTTGCCAGCGTAATAGCTGGCCGTCTCGAAGAACCGGCCCGCATCGACGGCCGAGAGGTCCGCCAGCATCGCCGGGTCGGCCAGCATCGTGGCCGCGAAGGCATAAGCGAAGAGCTTGCCGCCGCCATTGCCGCCGCCGCCTCGGAACAGGCTGGCGCCCATCTTGTCGACGCCCCAGATGTCGATGCCGTGCTGCACGTAGCCGACGAGCACGGGGAGCTTGGCGGCGAGATCCTCCTCGGGCGTGCAGGGCGGCGCGCCGCAGACATCGGCGAGATGAAGCCAAGCGTAGACGTCTGTGTCGCGCGCCCAGATGTCGGTCGACCACGGCCTGCCGTCGGGAAGCGCGTCCTCCGGCGGCATGAGGTCGCACGTGACCGAATGGCTCGTGTAATCGAGGCGGAGGTGGCGCGTCCAGGCCAGGGCCCTCTCCAGCGAGGGTGTTTCGGCGCACGCGGCCTGGAGACGGGACAGGAGCTGCGTCTGCAGCGTGGAGGTCGAGAGCACGGGCTTGTTCGTGCCCACGAAAGGAGGACGAAAGGTCGTGCTCGGGTCGGCGGGAGGCGCGTCGATCACCGTGACCACCGCCGCGAAACGCCCGCATGACTTCTCACCGGCGCCATCGCAATCGCCCGACGGGTTGTCGGACACGTACTTCACGACGGAGCTGCCGGGCGGCGCAGCGTGAGGCAGGCGGATGGGCGGAGCATGATCGTCGAGCCGGTCGTCCCACCGCTGCGGCCCGTCGGGGGAAGGGTTCACGTCCACACCGTGACGGCCGCCGGCCGCCTCGGGCGTGATGGTCGTGATGCTGGCGGCGCCGTTCTCGCTGATGACGAAGTACTCGCCCGTCGCATACTGACCACAGGCATAGGCCTTATCGAAGCGGAACGTGATGTCGTTGCCCGACCCCGACGGCGCCTCGTAGCGCAGGCAGGGGCCGCTCGAATCGGACGTGAGGGCGCTCGGGCTCCCTGAACAGCCGCAGTCCGCCCTCGCCTGCGCGTCAAGGAGAACAACCGCCGCCGAAGCGGCGAGTGCGACGGTCAACAGGTGGAGCTTCATCCTGTACACGACCTAACACGGGGCACGCGCACGAGGGATGCCGGTCAGCCCTCGTGCGCTGTTCTACGGGCGGCGCTGCCTCTGCGCCGCACGGGTAGCGGCGACGGAGGCGGCGCGTCCCGGGGCGGTCAGGGCGAGACGCAGGGCACGCTCGGCGCGGCGTCCGGCGAGAGGAGCGACGGCAGCCAGCGCCGCAGCACCAGGGGCACCATGGCGTCGTGGGGCATCGGCTCCGTCGGGACGAGCGGCTCGAGCTCGCGGAGGACGCCGGGCGCCGCGGGGTGCGCCTCGACGCCGCGCTGGAAGGCGCGGCGGAAGTCGGCGATGGGGCGCTTGACCCAGGTCATCGTCTGCCACGACACGACGACGTGCGTGGTCGGGCGCGAGCGCGCGAGGGGGAGCGCGATGTCGACGTCCATGCACGTGTCGATCACGAGCGCGGCGTGCACGGGGGTGGACGCGCCGAGCGCGGCCGCGATGCCGCCCGCCTTGTTGCAGCCGCCGCCGGAGTGGCCCGCGACGACGACGCGCGCGCGGTCGAGGGTCGCGACGCCGCGCAGCCGCGCGGCCGTGGCGTCGAGGAACGCGTCCAGATCGAAGGCAGGCCAGCTCGTCCGCGCGACGGCGACCGCCGCCGGGAGCACGGCGCTCGGCGCGGCGACCAGCATCGGCGGGATCCGGCCCGCCTCCATGAGCTGCGCCGCGATCCGGCGCACGTCGCCCTCCTGGCCGCCCCCCATCCAGCGGTGCTCGATCCGCGCCTCGTTGGTGCCGTGCAGGAACACGAGGATCGGCAGCGGCCGCGCGGGATCGGCGGCCGCGAGGCGGTGCACGAAGGCGCGACCCCGCCAGCGCCGCTCCGGCGGCACCGGGGGCGCGGCCGCCCCGGCCTGCGCTGCGCCCTGCTCGGCGGCGCCGCTCGCCGGCGCAGACGGGTGCTCGTAGTCGTACGTCGCGCCGTCGAGCTGCCCAGCTGCCGATGTCGACGCCGCCGGCGCTGCGGCCACCGGCGCTGGCTTCGGCTGCGCCCCCACGGCGCCCGGAGAGGACGCGGCCGCGAGCGCCGCCGCGAGCGCGAAGGCGCGCGTCGCGGGCGCTAGCCCACGCACCGCCGCCCGCGGAGCGCGCGCGCCCCCGCGGCGCCCGGCGGCCGTCACTGCGGCTCCTCTGCCGGCGCCGCGCGGCCAGCGCCGGGCGCCGGGGCGGGCGAGGCGCTCGCGTCCCGCGGGATCGTGCGCTTCCGCTCGAAGGCGCGGGTCGGGTCGACCACCTTGACGTCCCCGAGGCGGCTCAGCATCGGGCCGATCGCCTGGGCGTCGCCCACCACGACGATCGCGGCGTGCGCCGGTCGCACGTTGTCGTGCGCGACCTTGCCGGCGAAAACCGGTGTGATGTCCCGGAGCTCCTTGCGGTAGCTCTCGTGGTGGTCGTCCGGCAGATCGAGCGCCTGCATGACGGCGAGCTCGTCCGCGAGCCCGGTGGCCGTCCCGAGGCCCAGGCCGAGGCCGGCCGTGAGCCGTCGCGCCGCGGCGTCGACCTCCTCCTGCGAGGGCGCCGCGGCCGCGAGCTGCTCCGCGTGCTCGAGCATCGCCTGCGCGGCGAGGCCCGTGCGCGCCGCGGGGACGCGGACGTGGGCCAGGAGCGGGACGGGCCCGTGCGCGACGTCGAGCGGCGCCGCGGACACCTCGCGCGCCGGCCCGCGCGGCTCGAGCAGCTCCTGCGAGAGGCGCCCGGAGGGGCCGCCGAGGACCTCGCCCGCGACCGCGAGCGCGGGCCACTCCGAGGCGCTGCGCTCGGGGCCGAGCACGCCGAGGAAGAGCTCGCTCTCGGCGCTCTTCGGGCGATCGACGATCGTGATCTTGAGCGACGCCGGAGGCACCGGATCGGTGAACGAGAGCGCCGGCGGCTCCGCGCCGCGGCGGTCGGTGAAGGCCTTCTCCACCGCCGCGCGCGCGGCCTCGGGCGTCGTGTCGCCCGCCACCACCACCACGGTGTTCTTCGGGACGTACCACGCCGCGTGGAACGCGCGGCAGTCGGCGGCGGTGATCTGCGGGAGCTCCGCCGCCGTCGCGCCGAACGAGCCGTAGGGGTGCAGCTCGGTCGGGAGCGCGTAGAGGTCGCGAAAGAGGACCATCAGCGCTCCCCAGCGGCCGTCCGAGCGCGCGCGCTCCCTCGCCGCCTCGGCGGCCTGGGCCTTCAGCTTGGCGAGCTCGGCGGCGTCGAGGCGCGGCCGCTGCACGACGTGCCCGAGCAGCAGGGCCGCCTCCGCGAGGCGATCGCTGGGCGCGCGCAGCCCGATCACGGTCGCGTCGAGGCCTGTGTCCACCCGCAGGGAGGCGCCGAGCGACTCGACGCGCGCGAGCAGCTCGCGGCCGGGGAGGCCGCCCGCGCCCCCGCGCAGGAGGAGCTCGCCCGTGAGCGCGGCGAGCCCCGTGCGCTCGCCGTCGGCCGCGGAGCCGCCGCGGATGACCACCCGGACCTCCACGAGCGGCAGCGCGCGGCTCACCGCCGTGGCGACGCGGAGGCCGCTCGGGAGCTCGGCCCAGGCGATCGCGGGCATGCGCGCGGGCTTCGCGGGGCCGGACGGCGGCGGCTGCTCCCCGCGAGCGACCTCGGCCGGCGGCGCCGCTGGCGCAGACGTCGCCGGGGCGGGCCTCGCCGGCGCGCCCGCCTGCGCGGGCGGCTGCGGCGCCCGCCCAGCAGCGCAGCCGCACGCCACGGCGGCCGCGAGCGCCGCGGTCCAGGAGAGCCAGGGGCGCGCTGTCCGTCGCCCGCGCAGGTCGCGTCGCTCGCTTCGCTCGTTCATCGCGTCACGCGTTCTCCGTCGCTCGCCTGTTCGCGTCACTTCTTCGTGGGCTTCGCCGGCTTCGTCGGCGCCGGATCCGGCGCGGGCCGGCTCGCCGCGCCGTGCGCCTTCGCCGGGCGCTCGCCCGGCGCGGCCTTGTCCGCGCCCTTGCCAGACGCGGCCTTGCCCGGCGCGGCCTTGTCCGCGCCCTTGCCCGACGCGGCCTTGCCCGGCGCGGCCTTGTCCGCGCCCTTGCCCGACGCGGCCTTGCCCGGCGCGGCCTTGTCCGCGCCCTTGCCCGACGCGGCCTTGCCCGTTCCCTTGCTCGGCGCGCCCTTGCCAGGCGCCGCCTTCTCTGCGCCCTTGCCCGGCGCCGCCACGTCAGCGTCCTGCTCCGGCGCCGCGGCGCGCGCCCCGCCTCCGGCCCGCGGCGCGCCGGCCGACGCGCGCGGCGGCGAGGCGGCTCCCGGCACCCCAGGGGGATAGGTCTCGACGATCGTCCGGCGCGTCGGGCCGAGGTGCTCGCGCGCGACGCGCTGCACGTCCTCCCGGGTCACCGCGAAGTAGCGCGCGAGCTCCCCGTTCAGGTGGGCGGCGTCCCCGAAGACGAGCTCGTGCTCGCCGAGCGCCCGCGCCCGCGCGCTCGCGTCCGCGAGGCCCGCCACGAACGCCGACTGGAGCAGCCGGCGCGCCCTCGTCAGCTCGGCCTGCGAGGGTCCCGCCGTCGCGAGCGCCCGGATCTCGCCCTCGATCAGCTTCTCGACGTCGCCGACCCGGGCGTCCTCGGCGAGCCGCACGTCGATGGAGAAGAGATCGGGCCCGCGGTGGCCGTCGATCGCGACCCGCACCGACCGCGCGACCGCCTTGTTCCCGACGAGGAGAGCCGGGAGCCGCGAGCTCTCGCCGCGCCCGAGCAGGGAGGCCGCGACCGCGAGCGCGTGGTGATCCGGGTGCTCGGGCGGCGGCACGGCCCACCCGTAGAGGATCGACGGCGCGCGGGCGGCGCTGTCCCTCACGACGCCCGTGCGCTGGCTCGTCTGCTCGGGGAACGGCGCGTCCTTGAAGGGCGCGGCGGAGACGGCGGGGATGCCGTCGAAGTACTCGTGCACGAGGGCCATCGCCGCGCCCGCGTCGAAGCCGCCGGCGATCGCGAGCACCGCCCTGTTCGGGCCGTGGTGGGCCGCGTGGAAGTCGCGGACCCACGAGAGCTCCGCGCCCGCGAGATCGTCCGCCTCGCCGAGCGCCGGGTGCTCGTGGGGCCAGTACCCCTGGAAGACGAGCTCGCGGAGCCGGATCGCGCCCTGGCCGTGGGCGGCGCCGAGGACCGCGCCGCGGCGCTCGAGCGCGCCCCTGCGCTGCGCCTCGAAGCCCTCCGCGCTCGGCGCGGGTGCCCTCATGCGATCGGCCTCGATCCACAGCGCCAGCGCGAGCTCGTTCGCGGGCAGCACCGCCGTGTACGCGGTGCGATCGACGTCCGCCTCGGCGTGGAGCTCGCCGCCGCGCTCGGCGACGAGGCGCTGGGGCGCGCCCGCGGGCAGGCTGCGGCTGCCCCGGGCCATCGTGTCCATCACGAGGCGCGCCACGCCGCTCCTGCCGCTCGGCTCGTCGCGCGAGCCCGCGTCGTACGTCACGGCCACCGCGACCGTTGGCGAGCTCGCATCGGGGCTCAGCACCACGCGCAGCCCGTTCTTCAGCGTGACCCGCTCGACGGGCAACGCGAGATCGAGCGGCGCTTCCGCCGGAGCCGCCGCGGCGCTCCTCGGCGCCCCCGCCGTGTGCGCCGCCTTCCGGATCGGCGCGCCCCCGCCGCGCGCCGCCTTGCCGGACGGCGTGCCCGCCGACTTGCCGGCCGGTACGCCCGCCGCCTTGCCGGACGGAGGCGCTGCCGCGGCGAGGTGGGGCGCGCCTGCGCAGAGCAGGCCGAGCGCCGCGAGCGCGGCCGTGAGGGCGCGGCGGGGCAGGGTTCGGCTCACGGTCGTGGACACCGCAGGGCGATAGCACGTCGCCGCCCGGGCGCGCGCGTCGAGGAGCGACGCGGCGCAGCGACCGCGCTTCACCCTGCCGGCCGACTCGCGTAGGCTCGCGCCCCGAGCTCACGACGTCACGGGCGCGCGCCGCGCGCCGCCCCGCGACGCCCCACGCCCAGAGAGAACCGCCGATGCCCGACGTTCAAAATTTGATCAAAGCCGTGATCGGAACGCTCGTCTTCGTTGCCGTCGGGCTGATCGTCTTCCTGCTGGCGTTCATGCTGATCACGAAGCTCACCCCCTTCTCGATCCGCAAGGAGATCGAGGAGGACCAGAACACGGCGCTCGCGATCGTGATCGGCTCGGTGATCCTGGGCCTCGCCTGGATCATCTCCGCGGCCATCCACGGCTGACGCGCGGGTCTCGGCGTTGGCCTCGGCCGGGCCCGACCTCCTCGGCGCGCTGCCGGCCGGGCCCCGCGGCGCGGCCCGCGGCGGCTTCATGTGGAGCCGCCGCGTCGACCTCGCGGTGTTCGGCGGCTCCGCGGCGGTCGCCCTCGCCCTCGCCGCGCTCTCGACGGGGGGCGCGCTCCCGGCCTGGGGCTTCCTGCTCTTCGTGGTCGGCGTCGACGTGGCGCACGTGCACACGACGCTCTTCCGCACGTACCTCGACCCGGAGGAGCTCCGCCGCCACCCCGCGCTCTACGCCGGCGTGCCGCTCGCCTGTTACGCCGCCGGCGTCGCGCTCCACCTCGCCTCCGAGCTGACCTTCTGGCGCGCGCTCGCCTACGTCGCCGTGATCCACTTCGTCCGCCAGCAGGTCGGGTGGGTCGCGATCTACCGCGCGCTCGCGGGCGAGCGCGCGCGCGTCGATCGCCTCCTCGACGACGCGCTCGTCTACGCGGCGACGGGGTGGCCGCTCCTTCACTGGCACGCACACGCTCACCAACCGCGCGCGTTCCAGTGGTTCGTGGACGGCGATTTCGTGAGCGCGCCGTGGCTCGCGGCCGCGGTGGGCCCGCTCGGCGCGGTGTACGCCGCGCTCGCCGCCGCGTACGTCGCCCGCGCGATCCAGCGGGCCTGCGTCGACCGCGCGCCCCTCAACCTCGGCAAGCACGTCGTCGTCGCGACGACCGCGGCGACGTGGTACGTCGGCATCGTCGCGACCGACAGCGACTTCCAGTTCACGGTCACCAACGTGATCGTCCACGGGGTCCCGTACATGGCGCTCGTCTTCGCGTACGCCCGGGAGCGGGCCCGCGAGGCGCCGCGCTCGCTGCTCGCGCGGGTCCTCGCCGCCGGGCTCCTCGCCTTCCTCGGCGTCGCGCTGGCGCTCGCGTTCGTCGAGGAGATGCTCTGGGACCGGCTCGTCTGGCACGACCGGCCGGAGCTCTTCGGCGGCGCGCGGACAGGGGACGAGCCGCTCCTCGGGCCGCGCGCGCGGGCGCTGCTCGTGCCGCTGCTCGCGCTGCCGCAGGCGACCCATTACCTGCTCGACGCCGTGGTCTGGCGTCGCCGCCACACCCGCCCTGCCCAGGCGCGCGCGCTCGGGTTCCGGCCCGGAACGCTGGAAAGCGAGGGGGGCGAAGGCGGCCCGGGCCGCGCGGACGGCGCGCACCGCGAGAGCGCGACGGCCGCCAAGACGCGGTCAGCGAGCGGAGAGGCTTGACCCGCGGCGCAACTCCCGTAACCCTCGGCGCTTCGCATGGCTTCGCTCGCGGTGCCCGTGCTCCCGCCACGCCCCTCGCCCGCTGCTCGGCGTGGATCGGCGCCGCCCCCGCGTAGCCCGGAACCATGTCCGGAGAAGATCCGACGATGCTGAGGGCATGCAATGCGTGCGCGGTGTTCGCCTGCTATCGCTCCTGCATGCTTGCGCAGTCTGGAAGAGGTAACAGCGATGAGTGAACCCTTGCCAACCGACGGGCTCAACGGGCCGCGCGTGACGCCGATTCCCCCGAACCCGCGCGCCCCCGTCCTCCTGGTCGACGACGACGCCGAGCTCCGGGAGATGCTCCGCGAGATGCTCGAGTCGTCCGGCTACGACGTCTACTGCGCCAGCAACGGCAGGGAGGCGCTCGATCTCCTGCACCAGGCGGACCCGCCGCCCGGGCTCATCCTGCTCGATCTCATGATGCCGATCATGACCGGCGAGGAGATGCTCGCCGCGCTGAAGCAGGTGCACGCCCTCGCGGCGATCCCTGTGACCATCGTCTCCGGCCACGACGGCCCGCCCGAGGGCACGGCCTACCTGAAGAAGCCCGTCGACTTCAGCGCGCTGCTCGGCGTGGTCCAGAAGACCTGCGGCTAGCCCCTCCGGTCGAGCGCGGCCAGAACGTCGGCCAGAACGTCAACCGGAGCGTCGACCAGGGCGCCGACCTCGACCGCCGACGGCGACCGCGGGCTCATCGCCGCGAACGCGAGGAGCGCCACGACGGTCAGCAGGAGCGCGAGCGCGAACGCCGCGGCGAGGAACAGGATGCCGAGCGACGCGCGCTCGCTCCCGGCCTCGCCCGCGCCCTGGTCCGGGTCCTCGTCGCGCCGCTCCGGCTCATCCACGCTCCGCCCTCCGCTCGCCGGCTGTGCTTACCGCCTCGCGCCGGACGGCGCAACGGACGCAGCGAGGACCTCCGTGTCCGCCGCGCTCACCGCGCGCCGCGGCGTCCTCGGCGGACGCGCCCGTCCGGACATTGTCTGTCCGGAAGGGCCATCGCCGTCCGCCGCCAACGGCTGTAGGTTCGCCTCCTCGGAGGGCGTGAGAATGGCAGAAGGCCGCACCAGCGACGCTGCGGAGGAGAGCGGACAGGCGAGCTCCGATCGCCTGTGGATCCTTGTGAACACAAGTCTTCGTGAGTCTGCGCCAGATCGCGTGAGTGGCCGCCCTCCCCGGGAAACCATGGTGATACGTGACGGCGATACCCTCTTCGTCAGCGTCGATGTCGGCCGGGGCCGCGGCAAGGCGCTCACGGTGCCATTCAACATGGTAGAGCTCGGTCGCCTGGAGGCGACGCTGGTGGTGCGGCTCGCGGCCACCTCCGCCCCGTGCGCCGCCTGCATCGACGAGAGCCTCGCCAGGGCGGCTCAGGAGCCCGGGGGGCTCGACACGGAGCGCGTCCTCCGGGCGGTGCGCGCCGCCATCGCCGGCTGCGCGCAGCGCGCGCACGGCGAGGCCGCCCGCGGCGCGGCCGACGCCGGCGTGCCTCCGCCGGAGAGCTCGGGCCCGCGGCCGTGGGGCGCGCTCCGGCTGGCGCCGCTCAACGCGCCTCACGTGCCCGCGGGGGGCGCGACGGGAAAGGAGAGCGAGCTCGAGCTCCTGCTGATCATCTGAGTCGGGACTTCGCTCTTCCCGGGAGGCGCGTTTGCCGGCGCTCGATCCGGCGTCGCGGCGCGCAGTTCCGGGTCAGCGCCCCGGCTCACCGAGCCTCCCGTACCGCCGCATCGCCTCGCGCAGCCGGTCGAGGGGGATGGCGTGGGCGACGTGGTCGTCCTGTCCGAAGGTCGTCGTCGCCATGGTCATCGCGTTGAGGATGGCCTCTTCCACCGCCTCTTCGGCGCCCTGGAACATCGGGTTCAGGCGCGCGTCGTCCACCTCGCGGAGACTCCGTGTCAGCCCGCCGGGCTCGACCGGCACCCGGTTGCCGGTCGCGAAGGCCAGGAACAGGTCGCCGCTGCCGTCGCGCGAGATCGTCCCTGTGCGCCCCACGGCGAGCGCGATGCGCCGCGCCACCCGCTCGAGCTGCCGCGCGGACAGGGGCGCGTCGGTCGCGACCACGGCGAGCAGCGAGCCTTCGCCGAGGAGTTCCAGCACGGGCAGGAGATCGCGGATCTCCAGCCCTACCGGCACCCCGTCGACCCGGAGCTCTCCGCGCGCCCCGAAGTTCGCCTGCACGATGGCGCCCACCGTGAACCCGCCCGCGGCTTCCGGCAGGACGCGCGACGCCGTCCCGATACCGCACTTGAATTCGTAGCAGATCATCCCCGTCCCGCCGCCGACCGCCCCTTCCTCGACAGGGCCCTCCGTCGCGCGCTCCGCTGCCTCGAGGACGTCCTCGGCCGACACGTGCAGCCCGCGCATGTCGTTGAGCGCGCTGTCGTCGCACTCTCCGACGACCGGTGTCACCGTGGGCTCGTCCACGCCGATGCCCGGATAGCGCCGGAGCATGTACTGGATTGCCCCGTCGAGGGCGCGCCCCACGGCGAGTGTGTTGGTGAAGACGATCGGCGTCTCCAGCACCCCGAACTCCCTCACATAATGGAGGCCGGTCATCTCCCCGTTCCCGTTCAGGACGAAGCTCGCGGCGGGGACCTTGTTGTGCCAGAAATCATCGGACGTCGGCAGGATGACGGTCACGCCTGTGCGCACCGGCCCTTTGCCCGGGTCGAGCCGGCCGGTGCCGCGGCGATGGGTCACGTGCCCGACCCGCACGCCGGGGACATCGGTGATCGCGTTCAGCCTCCCGGTGGGCATGCGGCCTATCACGATGCCGAGATCCCGCGCGCGCCGGCGCGCCTCGCCGGCGGGCGCCGGGGGATGCGGACCAGCGCTCGGTGCGGGAGGGGCGGGTCGAGCCGCAGGGCCGGCGCAGGCGAGGAGCGAGGGCAGCAGGAGCGCCGCGGCGAGCGCAGCGCCGGAGGGAAGGCGGGGGCAACGCATCGGCGGGAGGATAGCTGACGGCGGTGCTCTCGAGCTCCGCCCAAAGAGCCGCAGAAGAGTCCTTACGCGATCTGCCCCTCCTGGATGAGCGACACCATCTCGACCCATCATCCGCGCATCGAAGGCGCCACTCTCAGGTGGTGGGCATTCCTCCAGCTGCCGGAATGATGAGGACGCCAAAAGACGCCAAAAAAAAAACGCCAAAAGACGCCAAGACTATATAATTTTTATTCTCTTGGCGTCTTCTGGCGTCCTCTTGGCGTCTTCTGGCGTCCTCTGGCCTCTTGGCGGCCCCAAAGACCCCAGCAACCCCCACCCCCCCACAACCGACCTTCACGCCACGGCCAGCGTGCGGGAGGACTTGGCAGGGGATTGCCGCGCATCCCGCTCGCCGATGCGCTCCATCTCCCGGAGCCAGGCCGCTCGTTGCTCCGGGGTCCGCGTCTTCTGATCGAAGAAGGTGGTCTCGCGGACGGGCCCGAAGCCGACGAAGCGCAATGTCGCGTTGATGAACGAGGTATGCACGGAGCGCCAGTGCCAGAATCGGTACCACCAGCCCGGGCTATCCATCGTGGTCACGACGCGCGCGCTGCGGCCGGCGAGCAGCCCCTCGGGCAGCGCGCTCCGCTTTCGATAGGCGAACGACCATCCTGGCAAGAACGTGCGATCGATGAAGCCCTTGACCAGCGCGGGTGGCCCTGCCCACCAGGTGGGAAAGAACCAGGCCACGTGGCTCGCGCGCTCGATGGCAGTCTGGGCCTGGCGGAGATCGGGCTCGAGCTCCTGCTTACCGCTGAAGCCAGCGCGCAGGTGCGGATCGAAGGCCAGCGAGCGCAGGGCCAGGAGCTCGACGCGGGCTCCGCCTCTCTCGAGGCCGCTGGCGTAGGCCCGCGCGAGCGCGTCGCTCAGGCTGTCGGGGGCGGGGTGACCTTGGATGACGAGGTGCATGCGTCATATCTTGGCCATGCAGCAGCGTCTGGGTAGACGGTTCTGCGCAGGCGTGCCATGCGTGGGTGCATGGCACGCCCTCCCGCGCCCCCGCCCGCAGGCAGGCCGCTCGCCGACCTGGATTGGGCCGATCTGCGCCTCTTCCTGGAGGTGGCGCGCGCCGGCAGCTTCTCGGCCGCCGGCCGCAAGCTCGGCATCGAGCAATCGACGGTGAGCCGGCGCATGGCGACCTTCGAACGGACGCTCCGGGTGGCGGTCTTCGATCGGCTGCCGGGAGGCTCCATGCTCACCCCGCTCGGCGAGCAGCTCCGCCGCCACGTCGAGTCGATGGAGGCCGGCGCCGACCAGTTCGCGCGCGAGGCCAGCGGCCACGAGAGAGAGGCCGAGGGCCTGGTCCGACTGGCGCTCACGGAGTCGATCGCCGTACACGGCGTCATCCCGCGCGTGCTCCCGGCGCTCGCCGAGAGGCACCCGCGCGTCTCGCTCCACCTGCTGACCAGCTACGAGGTGGCCGATCTGGGCCACCGTGAGGCCGAGATCGCCGTGCGCTTCTTCCGGCCGAAGAGCGGTGATCTGGTGGCCGCGCGGATCGTCACCCTGCCCACGGTGCCTATCGCCCACCGCAGGCTCTCGAAGAAGGGCCGCGACGAGCTCGACTGGGTCGGCGTCGATCTGGGCCGCACCCCCACCGTCGAGGACGACTACCAGAAGCGGCACGTACGAAAGGCACCGAAGCTCATCGTGAGCAGCTACATCGCCCAGATCGAGGCCGTGCGCGCGGGGCTCGGCGCCGCGGTCTTGCCGTGTAGCGCGCTCGATCTGGACGACGACCTGGTGGAGCTCGACCTCGGCCTGCCCGCGGGCCCGGTGCTCGAGCTCTGGCTCGTCACGCCGCGCGGCCTGCGCCAGGTGCCGCGCATCGCCGCCGTGTGGGGCGCCCTCGAAGAGCATCTCCAGTTTCTGAGCTCGCCGCGACGCGCGCGGGCGCTCGGCTGATCCTCCGCAGCGATTGCGGCTTCGGCCGGCAGGGCATGAGACGGATGCGAGCAGAGACCCACCCGTCAGGTAGCCTGTCCGTAGACGAGCTTCTGCATCGGGGACCCGTGGAAGAAAGGGACAGAGTCATGCTGGACACGATCTGGGATCGCCATCGCGCCGCCGGGCTCGACGCGGCGGCGGCCGCCGTCGCGGCGCCGTCGCCGGAAGGCCTTTGCTACCTCGCGATGCTGGCGTTCTCCGACGAGCGCTACGCGGACGCCGCGACCTTCGCCGCCCGCGCCGCGGCGGCCTCGCCGGGAGACACCCTGTTCCAGGCGGCCGCGGCGCACCTCGCGCGGGTCGCCCGGGAGGGGAAGCGCAATGTCTACGTGTCCGCGGAGGGGTTCGCCGCCTTCATCCGCGGCGGCGGCAATGTGCCGCTCTACCGGGAGACAAGCGCGGCGCTCGCCGGCCACTACCCGGAGGCGCCGTTCGATCTGCTCGATATCGGCGCCGGCGATGGACTGGCGCTCCTGCCCGCGCTGACGCCGGCGGTGCGGCGGGTCACCGTCGTGGAGCCGGCGGCGCCGCTGCTCGAGCGTTGCGCCGCAGCGCTCTCCGCGCGAGGGGTCGACTTCGAGGCCTTCGGCGGGCGACTCCAGGATCTCGCCGCCGACCCCGGCATGGCGCCGCGGCGCTGGGCGGTGGCGCAGGCGACCTTCTGCCTGCACGCGATCGCTCCGCCCGAGAGGCCAGCGCTTCTCCGCTGGGCGCGCGCGCATTGCGATCTCCTGCTCGTCGCCGAGTTCGACGCGCCGCGCATGGACGAGCCGCTCTCGCCGGACACCGCGCGGCACGTGCTCGCGCGCTACCGTGAAGGGCTGGCCGAGTACGCCGGCGCCGATCTCGACACGGTCGCGCAGGGCTTTCTGATGCCGGTGCTCTTCGGTTATGTGGACCGCGGCGCCACCCGCACCACGTTCGAGCACCCCATCGACGACTGGGCGGCGCAGCTGCGCGAGGCCGGCTTCGCGCGCGTCGACCGAAGGCTGATCCATCGGTACTGGTGGGCGCCGGCCTGGATGCTGGCGGCGCGCTGAAGCGCCTTGCAAGGTCTCTGGCGCGCGAGCCGGCTCCGGGCGCTGCCGGGGCCTCCTGCGCCAGAACGGGCCAGCTTGATGTCAGGCCTCGCCGCGCCGAGCACAGCGCGCCACAGCCGACGGCGCTCGCGCCTGTCGAGGGTCCGCCCTCACGCCAAACGCGGCGATGGTGAACACCGACATGATGGCGCCGAAGACATCGAGCCTCATGAAGACCGCGATCCCGACATGCAATCCGACCGTGGCCGCCACCCAGAGCCGCCGGGTCCGGCGTGGCCAGATGAAGAACGGGTACCCGATCTCCACGAGCAGCACGAGCCACCCCGCGGCCACGGCGATCCAGGCGTGGTGGGCGAGCCACGAAAAGTCGAACCGCCGGTACTCGGGCAGCATGAGCGATCGCCATATCGCGTCGCCGTCCCACCACGCTGCGCCCAATGCCTTCTCCACGCCGCTCGAGAGGTAGACGAGACAAAGGTGCAGCTGTACCACCCGCAGCGCGAGGCGCGCTGCCGCGCTCGGCTCGGGCGGCGCTCGCCCAAAGGCACGATCGAGCGACAGCGCAGCTCCAGAAGGCATGAAGATGAGGTAGAACAGGAAGATGTTCGCGAACTGATCTGCTCCGTAGTTCGTCCTCTCCGCGGTCATCATCAGCGTCAAATGCAGGAGCCAGGCGCACGCCGCGGAGAACCTCGTCCTCCAGCCGAGCAGGAGGCCAGCCAGCGACAGCACATAGAGGACACCCACGCCAGCGATCACGGCGCTCTCGCCGACTCCGAAGCGCGAGAATGCATTCACGAGGTGGCCGATCCGGGGGAAGCCGCTCGCGCCAGACCCGTCGAGGAGCTGTCCCTGGACGATGCCCGAGCGCCCGTACAGCTCGTCAGCGATGGGCGCTATCAGCGCCGCCTGCACCAGGAGCACCGACGCGAGCCCTATCCGGAGCGCCGCCAGGGGCCGCGCCGACGCGGGCGCGAACGCGAATCGCCGCACCGAGCCCCACAGGCGCGCAGCTGCCTCTCTGGCGTTCGGCAGGAGCAGCGTATCGATGCGCTGCCTCATGGCGTCGCCTCTCTGTTGATCTCGCCGGCGGCGAGCCGCGCCTTCAGGTTGAACTTGGCCCGGTATTCGACATTCCACCGCGGCTGCTTTCCCGCGCGGTACTCCGCCATCGAGGGCAGGTCGTAGATCTCGAGTCGGACGACAACGCTGTCCGCCTCTGGGTGCTTGGCGAACACCTTCGCTGCCCACGACGCGACCAGGGAGCGCCTTACGGCCTGGTCCTGTTCATCCCAGAACATACCGACGATATTCTTGACGCGGAGGTCCGCTTCGCGGCTCACTCCCGTCTCCAGCGCCTCGGTCGTCAGCGTTCCCGCGCGATCCCTGACCTCGAAGGTGGCCCAGAGCAGGGGCCCGACGGTCGGAGCGAAGAAGGAATATGCGCTGGTGGCCCCGGAGAGCGCGCCATAATAGCCCACCGCACGCTCCACCCAGCCCTCGTACGGCAAGCGCACATGCAGCACCCCCAGCACGAGCACCAGCCCGAGGTGGAGCACAGCGGCGGGAAGCACGAAGAGCACGCGCTTTTCTATGTTTCCTGTCTCGTCCATGGAGCTCACCCCCATGGATCCGTAGTGCGCGCGGCGTGCCACCCGCTTTCGCCACCCACGTTTCCAATGCGTCGCCATCGAGCCGCAGCGCAGGCCGCGGTCGGACGGCGACGCTCGACGTGCGATGTCTCAGCGCAATCGCCCGTGATGGACGACTCCGCACCCGGCAAAGCGGACGCGGTATTCCGTGATGATCGCGCCCAGCGCCGTGCCCGTCACGGTAAAGCCCACTCCTGTCCTAGCGCCAGTAGGGCCGATAAGGCCGATAATAGCCAGCTGCCGGCCGGTAGTAGCCCGCCGCCGGCCGGTAGTAGCCGGCTGCCGGCCGGTAGTAGCCGGCTGCCGGCCGGTAGTAGCCTGCCGCCGGCCGATAGTAGCCGACAGCCGGCCGGAAGACGTGACGCTCGCTCTCGAGCGACGGTGGCGTTGATGTCTCCTCGACGAGGTTCAGGTTGTCGATCGGCACCGTGTTCGCCGCAGAAGCAAGCGCAGAGATCCCGCACACTCCTGCGCTGACCGCGATGAGGCCAAGAATCTTCACATGCTTCATTTGTCGGCTCCTTCCCTCTTCGGCTGCGCCCGCGGGCGCGTCGTTTCGTGACGTTGCGCCCACGGGCACGAGGGTGCGCCCATGACGATGCAGGGGACGGGCCGGGTTCGACCGGCGCGACAGGTGGCAGGCTGCTGATCGCAGCGCACAGATCATCCATGAAATGTGGGCTGGCCAGGTGAAGGCGCGCAATGCGTGAGCAGCGCGCTGCGGCGCTGGATCATCCGCGGCACGACAGCCACCCCGGATTCGACGCTCTTCGCGGCCGCCTCCCCGAGCTCCAGGTTCCGCGACCCGACGAGCACCGTGAAGCCGCGCCCGGCGAGCTCCTTGGCGATTTGAAGACCGATTCCCTTGTTTGCCCCGGTTACCAGGGCGACGAGTTTGTCATGCATGGCCGCAGTGTGCGGCCGCCCCGGGCGCCCACTTGGCGATCCTTGGCGCGACCTATCCGCCAAGAATGCCCATCTGCGCCGGAGCCGATCGCCTCTCCGTCGAGGTCGCCCTCGCCGAGGCCATCGCCACCTTCGGCCGGCTGAGCAGCGCCCGCTCCGATCACACACGCCCGTCCGCCGCGCCATGGAGTACCTCCGCGAGCGCCTCGCCGAGTCCATCACCCTCGACGACCTCGCCGCCCACGCCTCCCTCGACAAGTTCCACCTGTGCCGCGCCTTCCGAGCCCAGATCGGGATGCCTCCCCACATGTACCTCACACACCTCCGCGTCCAGCGCGCCCAGCAGCTCCTCACCCGGGGCGTGAGAGCGTCCGAGCTCGCCCCGCGCGTCGGGTTCTATGATCAGAGCCAGCTCACGCGGCACTTCAGGAGGATCGTCGGCGTGACGCCGGCGAGGTACGGGAACGCGCGGGTGAGCGTCGCGGGGTAGGCGACGTGCTCGACGACGAAGCGCGCGGCGGCATCGCTTCAGACGTCGCCCTCGCCGCCTGGATGTAGCCCTTCGCCATCACGCTCTCGAGCCGCGTCATGCTCGCCTTGCCAACACACGCGAGGTCGAGCGAGCGGAAGAGCGTACCTGCCAGTGAATGTTCTGGGTCGTGCATGCAACCAAGCTGACCCATGTCGGTGAGGTGCTGCCGAGGCTCGGCCAGCGGCGACCTGTTCAACTTCCTGTGGAGCATGCGCACCGGCGCTGGCCGTCTGGCGACGACCGCGGTGAACTCTACCTGTCTTTGGACTCGAGGGAGGACTGGCGTGGAATCGCAGCACGACCGCGCTCCTTTCGCCCGCCGAGGCGGTTCGCAGGAAAGGACATGCGACTGTGCCGACATGGGCCATTGCTGCGGCGAGAATCGCGCGTTCACCGTGGCACATGATGCGCTCACATCACCGAAATCACGCGCAAGTCTCGCGAATGCGCCTGGCCCGCCGCTTGCTGATTACGCCAGCGCGCGACGAAATCGCTGTGCTTTGCACGCGCGCTGCGTCCTGCGCCTTGCTGTCTTCTAACGAGAGGTAACCATGTCCATCCCGTTCAGGGCCTGCGCCAGCTGGATCGTCCTCGCTGCGACCGCGGCATCGATAGGACTCGCCGGTTGCGAGCTTGGTGCTGGCACATCCAACCAGACCGGCTTCATCTCCGGCAATCCGACGGGTCCCCGCGGCGGCGATCCGGCGGGTGATGGCTCGGGCGACGCCAGCTCGGGCACGGGAGGAGGCGGCGGCCCGGACGCGGTGCCGGTGCCGCCGCGCGGCGGAGCCATCGCGGAGCGCGCTCTCCGCGACGCCGACATCGTCCAGGAGAAGGACGGCAGGCTCTACGCGATGTCGGGGTACTCGGGGCTCAGCGTGATCGACGTCTCAGGCGACGGACTGCGCGTCCTCGGGACCCGCCGGATGTACGGCTCGCCCGTCGCGATGTACCTGCGCGACGGGGTCCTCTACGCCCTGTTCTCCGGGTGGCGACACGTCGTGCCCGACGCGCAGGGGGGCGCGTCCCACCGCGATTTCATGAGCCGCGTCGAGGTGCTTGATGTCTCCGATCCTGCGGAGATTCAGCCCATCGGCTCGTTCGATCTGCCGGGCAAGCTCACCGAGGCGCGCCTCGGCGACGACGTGCTCCACGCCGTGGCCTACGAGCCCGGCTCCTGCCTCGGGTGTGCCGCCGCGCCGAACATCACCGTCACCTCCCTCGCCGTCGGCGACCCGGCGGACATCGCGGTCATCGATCAGCGGAGGCTCGTGGAGAGCGCCCCTTCGGGCTACTGGGGATGGCCCAGCGTGAGCGTCAGCGATGATCGCGTGTATGTCGCCAGCGCCACATGGAACGGCGGCGAGGAGGAAGGGCGCGCCACCATCCAGGTCGTCGACATCTCCGACCCCAGCGGCGCCCTCGTCGAGGGCGCGCGCGTCGACGTGACCGGCGAGATCGCGAGCCCCTGGCAGGTGGATGAGCACGACGGCGTGCTCCGCTTCGTCAGCCTGCCCGGCCCCTGGCAGCCCGACGCGAAGCCTGGCATCCAGACCTTCTCCATCGTGTCCTCCCAGGAAATCGTGCCCCTCGGCGCGACCGAGCTCGACGTGCACCCGGCCGCAGAGGTGCGCTCGGTCCGCTTCGACGGCAACCGCGCTTACGTGATCTCGGAGCACGTGAGCCCCGTGCTCACCGTCGACCTGAGCGACCCGGCGAACCCCGCCCAGGTCGGCGGGATCGAGGAGCCCGGCTCGATCTTTCACGTCGAGCCGCGCGGAGATCGCCTGTTCGCCCTCGGGTTCGCCAACGACAGCGGCGAAGGATCTCTGGCCGTCTCGCTCTTCGACGTCTCCGATCTCGCGAACCCCACGATGCTGGAGCGCGTTGCCTTCGGCGGCAAATGGGCACGCGTCGCCGAGGAACACGACCTCATCCACGAGGCGTTCTCTCTCTTCGACGGCCTCGGCACCCTCGCCGTGCCCTACAGCGAACGGACTTTCGATAAGTCGTTTCACGACTGCGATCCCGTCACGATCGGCGTCCAGCTCATCGATTTCACGCGCGACACCCTCTCGAAGCGCGGCTTCGTCGCCACGCGCGGACGGGCGCGGCGCGTCCTCGCCAGCGGGGAGCGGCTCGTCGCCGTCTCCGAGCTGGGCGTCGAGGCCTTCGGCATCGACGATCGCGGCGCCCCGGCCAAGATCGCCGGTGTCGCGCTCGCGACGCTCGCCAACAGCGCGGTCGCTGTCGACGACATCGTGGTCCGCGTCGGCGCAGACGCGAATACGGGGGGCGGCGCCTGGCTCGAGATCGCGTCGGCCACGAGCCCGGGCCTCGCTGAGCCGATCGCCAGGCTCGACGGCGCGGCGCTGTACACGGAGGCCCCCGCCTGCCGGCACTACCTCAGCAATGCCCGCCTCTTCGCGCACGGACAGCACGTCTACGTGCTCGCGCAGACAGGGAATGCCGCGTTCACGCGCCTCGCGATCGTCGATGTCGGGGATCCGGCCGCGCCGCGCGTGGTCGCCCAGCGCGATCTGCCCTTCAGCCCCGGCGCGCTGTACACGAATCCTTCCGGCGCTCTCGTGTCCGCGGGCGACTCCGTGGTTCAGGTCGGCAGCACCCTCGTGCTCCGTGGCGTCAGCGATGACGGCCACTACGCGTTCGAGGAGGACCGGCCCCCTCACGAGGCGTGGCTCGATCTGCTCGACCTCTCCGACCCGCTGAACCCGCGGCACAGCTCGGTGGCGCTCCCGGACGGCGCCGGCCACACGGGCCTTCAGCTCGACGGCACCACGGTGCTCGTCTCGCGCTGGGCGCCGCTGCCCGACGATCCCTCCAGGGCGCGCTTCTATCTCGATCGCATCGACGTCGCAGACCCATCCTCGCCGGTGGTGCGGGCGCCGGTCAACGTGCCCGGCTCGCTGCTCGCGTTCGATGGCGCGTCGAGCAGGCTGCTCACGGCGGATTACGAGACCGTCGAGACCCCGGTCGTGGGGAGGGAGGCGTGTGCTCACACCTTCGCATCGAACGCGGCGTTCACGCCGGCGGCCGCTGGGGATGACGCCGGTCCGGGCGTGTGCAGGGGCACGCGGAGGACGCTCAAGCTCCTCGATCTCGGCGACACGAGCGCACAACTCCTGGACGAGAGTCCTGTGGACGACACCATGACGGTCATGAAGGCGCTCGCCGGCGAGAACCGCGCCTTCCTGTCGGTGGAGGACGCCGCCCACGACGGGAGGTCCTCGATCCTCGTGGCCGGCGGGCTGCAGGAGGGCAGCCTGAACACCGCGACGCTAGAGAGCGCGGGCTTCGACCATAGCTATGGCCCGCTGCTCCTCGCGGACGGAGCGCGCCTCCTCGTCGTCGACAACTACTGGCCCATGCTCTCCGTCCTCGACGCGACCGACCTCACCGCGCTCTCGTTCGAGAAGAAGAGTGACCTCCTGGGGCATGTGGTCCACGCGACGCTCTCCGGCGACCGCGCGCTCTGCTCCTGGGGCTACGGCCTCGAGGCCGTGGACGTCGGCCCTTGATCCACGTCGCGCGGCCCGCGGCGAGAGCGTCGACGCAATGGAGGCGGGGTGCCCCGCGCTCAGGCGGGCGAGCTGTGCCCGGCGATGTGCGCGCGGCCCGCAGACGCCCATAGATCGAACGGCTCGCCGGCGCTCGTCGCGGACCTCGGCGCGGCGCGCTCGCCCTCGTCCCCGCCTTTGCGCTCCTGGCTTGCGGCGCGCGCGCCAGCCTGCTGGAGATCGAACCTCCGAGAGAGGGTGGCGCGTCGTCAGCGTCGTCCTCTGGCGCATGCCCCTCCCGCGCGGGGGCAGAGCTCTATCCTCGTACAAACCTGGGCTCGAACCCGAAGCCCCTTCACGAGGACCCGATGAAGCGCTCCACCCTCCTCCTCTCCCTGCTCGCCGCGGCGAGCTTCGCCTCCGCGTGCGGCGGCGGCGGCGATGGCGGCAACGGCAACGGCGGCGATGGCGGCAACGGCAACGGCAACGGCGCGCTCCTGTTCGGCCCCTACAAGGACACCAGCGTCAACATGAACTGGGACACCAGCGTGATCTCCACGAAGGTGTCAGGGACCCAGGCCGTGTTCGCCGACGACCTCGACGCCGCGGGCGGCAACGTCGTCAGCCTGGCCTTCGCCACCGGCGAGTGCGGCAACGAGCGCTGGGGCGGCGTGCCCGGCGCGGCGATGGCCGCCGCCAATGTCCCCGTGCTCGAGGCCGCCGGCGTCGGCTACATCCTGTCGACCGGCGGCGCGGCGGGCTCGTTCACCTGCGGCTCCGACACCGGCTTCGCGGCCTTCCTCGATCGCTGGGCCGGACCGCACCTCATCGGCGTCGACCTCGACATCGAGGCCGGCCAGTCGCCCCAGGTGATCGCGGCGCTGGTGCAGCGCCTCGAGACCGCGCACGCCGCGTACCCGAACCTGCGCTTCAGCCTGACCCTGGCGACCCTCGCCAGCAACGAGGGCGCGTCGACGGCGCGCTCCCTCGGCAGCAACATCCGCTCGAGCCTCAACGTCCTCGGCGACACCGCCATGGCCGCCGTCGCCGACGTCTTCGGCTTCGACGGCAGCGCGGCGACCTGGCCAAGCTACGTCACCGTCAACCTGATGACCATGAACTACGGCTCGCCCGGCCCCGGCGTGTGCGTCGTGTCCGGCGGCCAGTGCGACATGGGGCAGTCGGCGATCCAGGCCGCTTACAACCTGCACGATCACTTCGGCGTGCCCTACGCCAACATCGAGCTCACCCCGATGATCGGCGGCAACGACGTCCGCGGCGAGCTCTACACGCTGACCGACGTCGACGAGACCGCCGCCTTCGCCAGGTCCCAGGGCCTCGCCGGCGTCCACTACTGGTCCTACGACCGCGACGTCGACTGCCCGATAGGCGCCGCCTCGCCGGTGTGCAACTCCCTCGGCAACGCCGGCACCCGCGGCTTCCTCGCCCGGTTCCTCGCCGCGGGGCTCTGACCACAGCACGACCGCGCACGGCGGAGCGGCCGGAGTACGGGGTGACGCGCCCCTGCACCCCGGACGCCGCCCGGCCGGGGGGCCAGAGCGCCCCCGCCGATCCCGAAAAATGGGTGATGGCGGCGGCGAGGTGCGGCCACACAGCCTCGACCATCACTCGGAGGTACCGGATGCGATGTGGGACATGGCTGGCGCTCTTCGCTCTCCCTGCGCTCGCGGCGTGCGCGGCGGTTCCAGACGAGCCGCCCCGCGCGCTCTCGGTGGAGGAACCGCCCATGGCCTCCGACGCCGGCGAGGCAGCCGCCTGCGGCACCCTCGCGGCCGCGGGGCCCTCGCTGAGCCTCGCGCAGCCGGGCACGGACCTGCTCGATCCTCAGTGGGTCCTCGGGGCCACGGACGCTCCGGTCTATCTCTACACCTCGTCCGCGACACCGGCAGGGGCCCGGGTCGTCCAGCGCGTCACCCTGGATCCCTGGTCAGCGCAGCCGCCCGCCTTCAGCGAGCCGGCGCTGGCGCTGGACGCAAAACACCAGACCATCCCGGGCGAGGCCTTCGCGGTGGCACGGCTCTATCCGCTCGACGACGACGACAACTTCGAGTCCGTGGTCGTTTACCGAGAGCGGTACACGACCGTCTTCCCGGATCCCCTGCCGCCAGGCGGCTTTTTCAGGACCGCGCGCGCCTGGAGCGAGGGCAGCGAGCCCTTCTCTTCTTGGTCGCAGCACATCGGCACGCACTACGGCGAACGCATGGTGTCGTTTCGTTCCTCAGGGGTGGAACAGCTCGCGATCACCGAGGTCCACGAGCCCGGCCCGCGGTACGCGATGATGGTCAGCACCGTGTCGAAAGGGGTGGGCAGCTCGAGGAGCGGGATGTACGTCGGGTGCGCAACAACGCCCATCGCCTTCGATTCGGCATGGTGGAAGGGAGTGGATGAAGAGGATACCGGATGGGTGCTGCGCTACTGGCTCTTCGGCGCCGCGCTGGGCGCGCCCACCGATTGGGCGCTCGGGTGGCGTCCGTGCGACGTGAAGTACCCGGGCGTCGGACCGGCGACGACCATTTACCTGGGGCGGTACTCCGCAGACGGCATCAGCATCGGCCTCAACGGCAGCGCGATGGCCTCGAAGGAGGCGATCCACGAGGCCGCGCCGGTCGCGCGCCTCCGCATGGCCCCCCGCCCGGACGGCGCGTGGCTCGCCTGGACCCTCGCGCCGCTCGAGGACGCGCCGGGCGCGCTGCGCGTCGCGCGCATGACCCCTTCGGGGGAGATCGCGCTGCCCCCCATCACCGTCCCCTCGTGCTCCACGCCCGTCGCGGGATCGCTGGCCGCCGAGCAGGTGGACGGAGACCTGGTGGTCGCGGTCGTCGAGACGAACACGCACGGCAAGGACCGGATCGTGCTCCGCCGCCTCGACGCGGAGGGCACGCTGACCTGGATGACCACCGTTTTCCCGGCAGGGAAGGTGCAAGGCAGCCTGTCGATACTCGCGCAGCGCGGTCGCGGGCTCCTGATCGCGTGGGCGGAGCGGCCGTCGAGCTCGTCCGCCTCGCAGCTGCGCGCGGTGCGCCTCGGTTGCGCCGAGGGGTTCGCCCCCGCCACGCCCGTCTGCGAGACCGAGGACGTGATCCCTCAGTGACGCGGCACGCGGCACGCGGCGCGCGGCCGCCGGCCTCCGAAACTTGGCCCGCCTTCGCCCGGCGTGCGAACCCCGAGCCCGGAGACCTCTGCAAGGATGACCAGCCCTCGCTCCCACGCCGAGCTCGTCACGCTGCGCAAGCTCGCGCAGGACCTCGCCGCCCAGCGCAAGGAGCGCCTGTCGAGCGTGCACCTCCTCGCGGCCATCGCCCTGAGCGGAGGCCCCGCCGCGGATCTGCTCCGCGATCGGCGGCTCGACGACGAGGCCCTGCTCAAGGCGACCCGCTCGGTCGACGACGAGGGCCCCGACCCGATCGGCCGGGCGATGGGGGGCGCGCGCGACGTCGCGAAGCGAGCGACCGCGAAGGAGCCCGCGGCGCTCCACCTGCTGCTCGCGCTCCTGTCCGACCGCAGCTCGGCCGCGCACCGCGCGCTCACCCAGTCGGGGGTCGACCTGGCGCGGCTGCGGACCGCGGCGCTCCAGATCGCGCTCGGCGTGGTGCAGGCGCGGCGGACGCCCGCGCGGCTGCTCCACGACGGCGGCGCGCCGGAGACGCCGCCCGCGCCGGCCGCGGCGACCACGGCGCGCCGCGCCCGCGGCGAGGCCGCCGATCCGGCGCGCACGCCGCGCTCGCCGCGCACGTCCCAGGAGCTGCGGCCCACCAGGGGCGCAGGCGTCGCCGTCCCGGAGCCGCGGCCCGCCAAGGGCGCCGGCGTCGGTGTCCCGGAGCTGCGGCCCGCCAGGGGCGCCGGCGCGCCGGAGTCACGGCCCGCCAAGGGCGCCGGCCCGGGCGTCACCGTGCCGCTGTTCCCGCCGACGCCGCTGTTCCCGCCGGGGCGCCCCCGCCCCGCCGCGGCCCCGGCCGACGCGCTGACCTCCGCCGAGTCGATCGCCGCCCTCACGCCCACCCCCTCCCCGGCGTCCTCGGCCTCCCCTGCCCCCGCTTCCGCCGCCTCGCCCGCCGCGCCCGCGCCGGGGCGGCCGTTCCCGCCGCTCGCGCCGCCGACCGCCACGAGCGCCGCCGCGAGCGCCGCCCTCGCGGCGCGCTTCACCCTCGACCGCGCGCGCTTCCCGGCCCTCGCCTCGCTCGGGCACAACCTCTCGCTCGCGGCGGTGCAGGGGGAGCTCGAGCCGATCGTCGGCCGCGAGCACGAGATCGAGCAGGCGCTCGACGTCCTGGCCAAGCGCCACGCGAACAACCCCTGCCTCCTCGGCCCGGCGGGCGTCGGCAAGACCTCGGTCGCGCGCGGCGTGGCGCACCGGCTCGCGTTCGACGAGCGGGAGCCGCGCGTCGTCGTCGAGCTCGTGCCCTCGGAGCTGCTCGCCGGCACCGGCGCGCGCGGCGCGCTGAGCGAGCGCCTGTCCGCGCTCCGGTCCGAGGTTCGCGAGGCGGGCGGGCGGGTCATCCTGTTCATCGACGGCCTGTCGGAGCTCTTCGGCAGCGGCGCGCTCGACGAGGCGATGGCCGAGATCAAGCTCGCGCTCGCCCGCGGCGAGCTCACGCTGATCGGCACCGCCACGCCCGAGGAGTACAGGAAGAGCATCGAGGCCGACCCGGCGCTCGCGCGGCGCTTCACGATCGTCGAGATCGACGAGCCCGAGGAGGACGAGGCGTTCCTGCTGCTCCAGAGCGTCGCGGTCGGGCTCGGCGCGCACCACGGGCTCGCGTTCACGGACGAGGCGCTGGCCTCGGCCGTCGCCTGGTCCGTGCGCTACCTGCCCGGGCGCGCGCTGCCCGACAAGGCGCTCTCGATCCTCGACCTCGCGGGCGCGCGCACGCGGCGGCGCGCGTCATCGACGTCAGGCGCGTCAGGCGCGTCGCGCGCGCCGCGCGCGGCGCTCCGTGAACCCGCGCAGCCCGCGCGGCAGGTGGGCCCCGCCGAGGTCGCCGAGGTGGTCTCCGAGCTCGCCGACCTGCCGGTCGAGCGGCTGCTCGAGACCGATCGCGAGCGGATGCTCTCGCTGGAGACGCTGCTCGCCGAGAACGTCGTCGGCCACGGCGAGGCGCTTTCGCGGATCGCGCGGGTGCTCCGCCGGAACGCGGCCGGCCTGCGCGCGCGCCGCCCGATCGGATCGTTCCTGCTGCTGGGGCCGACCGGCGTGGGCAAGACGGAGACGGCGAAGGCCATCGCCGAGGCGCTGTTCCACTCGCCCGACGCGATGACGCGGCTGGATTTCTCCGAGTACGCGGAGTCGCACGCCGTCGCGCGCCTCGTCGGCGCGCCGCCCGGCTACGTCGGCCACGAGGCCGGCGGCCAGCTCACCGAGGCGGTGCGACGGAGGCCGTACCAGGTGGTGCTGCTCGACGAGATAGAGAAGGCGCACCGCGACGTGCTCGAGGCGTTCCTGCAGGTCTTCGACGAGGGCCGCCTGACCGACGGCCGAGGCCGGCGGGTGGACTTCACGAACACGGTCCTCGTGATGACCTCGAACCTCGGCGCGGCGGAGGCCGGCGCGCTCCGGTCCGAGCGCTCCGTGGGCTTCGCCCGCGCCTCCTCGGCCGTGTCGCCGGAGCGCCTCGGGGAGACGATGCTCGCCGCGGCCCGCGCGACGCTGCCGCCCGAGCTCTACAACCGCATCGACGAGGTCCTCTGCTTCGCGCCGCTCACGCGGGCGGACGTCGCCGAGATCACGCGGCGGCTGCTCGGCGGCCTGGAGCGCGAGCTCGAGGCGCGCGGCGTGGAGCTCGAGGTCGAGCCCGAGGCGATCGACGCGCTGCTCGACGCCGGGGGGTTCGACCCGGAGCTCGGCGCCCGGCCGATGAAGCGCACGATCGCGCGCCTCGTCGAGGCGCCGCTCGCGGAGCTCATCCTGCGCGGCCAGCTCGAGGAAGGGTCGGCGGCGCTCGTCGGCGTCGAGCAGGGCGAGGTCGTCGTGGACGCGATCGCGCGGGCCGGCGAGCGGCGCTACGCCGCGTGCTCCAGCTGAAGCGCGGCGCTACGCCGCGTGCTCCAGCTGAAGCGCGGCGCTACGCCGCGTGCCTCAGCGGGAGCCCGAGGCACCTCGGGTCGAAATACGCCCTGAACCGCGCGATCGCGCCGGCCGGGTGCTCGATGACGCTCACGCCATCGTACGAGAACTCGGCGCCGCTGGGCAGCGTCCCGCGGCTCGTCCACTCGAGGATCGAGACCCTGTCCGACTCGGCGACGCACCGGAACTCGGACCGCACCTCGCCGAAGGCGTGGCGGTAGCTGCGCCAGAAGTTGCGGGCGCCGTCGGGGCCGTGGAGCGGCCTCGAGATCGCCGGGTTGCTGAGCTCGGCGTCGGGCGCGAACAGCCGCGCCATCGGCTCGACGTCGCCGCTCTCCTCGATCCGACGCAGGGCTTCGATGAACTCGCTCGCCTTGGACATGGTGCCTCCTCGGGTGCTGGCGCGTGCAAGGCGCGGACCTCTCTCAGTGCGCGGCGGAGCGCTCGTGCCGCCGCGTGACGACCGCGATGGCGACGGCGAGCAGGGCGGCGAGCAGGAACCCCCCGCCGAACGCGAGGCCGATGATCCAGGGCTGCATCGCCCTCCCCAGGCCGTCCGCGAAGCCCGTGGCGGCGGCGCGGCTCGCGCGCTCGATCGCGGCGCTCGAGCAGCCCGGGTCGCCGGCGGGGCACCCGGCGAGCTGCTCCATGAGCTCTGCCGTCCCCTCGCGCGCCGCGGCCCTCGCCGCGGCGCCCGTGCCCTGCTCGACGAGCGTGACGAGCGCCCGGTCGTGCTGGAGGGCGCCCTCGACCACGGCGCTGCTGACCGCCTCGCTCGTCTGCGCGATGACCGGCTCCAGGCCCTCGGCCTGCCGCCCGATCTCCGCCGCGCCGGCCCGGACCGCGTCGTGGACGATGGCCCCCACGAGCGGCCTCTCGCGCTCGCGCGCGCCCTCGGCCGGCCTCTCGGCCGATCCTCCTGGGGGCCCGGCCCGGTCCTGCGCGCTGCGATCGAGCGCCTCGAGCGTGCCGTGGGTCGCCTCCTTCGCCGCCTCGCGGACGCACCCCGGGGCGAGCGCGAGGGCGGTGATCAGCGCCGCCGCGGCCGATCGACCGGAGCGCGTCGGCCCGCCCGCGCGCAGCGCCGCCGGTCCGGGAGAGAGCGAGCATTGCACAGCCGCGCCGGCCTTCATCAACCGTGCCCGCCGCGCGCCGTACGGAGCGCGCGCCGCCCCGGTCCCCGCTACGGCGGCCCCGCCTCGATCGCCCGCCGGTACCGCTCGCGCCTGTGCGGCTCGCGCAGGATCTCGTAGGCCTCGTCGAGCACCTCGATGACGAGCCGCACGTCGTCGAGCAGGTCCACGGTCGCGGCGGTGAGCAGGGTGGACGGCTCGAAGGCCTTCCTCAGCGCGAGGTACGCGCGGCGGATCTCGTAGTTCGTCGCGTCGCGCGGGATGCCGAGGATCGAGAAATAGTCCCCGTCCTCCACCAGCGCGAGCCGCGCGCGCACGCGCTGCCGGATCGCCTCCTCGTCGAGCGGATCCTCCACCGGCGGGGGCGGCGCCTCGGTGATCGACGGCGGGATGAGGACGTCGAGCACCTCCAGGCACACGAGCGCGTAGAGCACGCTCGCGTTCTCGGGCTCCGCCACGCTCACGAGCTCGCCGACGCTGCGCCCGCGCGCGGTGCGCACGAGCTCCTCCTCCTCGCGCCGCAGCGCGCACTCGCCGAGCAGGTTGCGCCGGACGCCGTCGTCGAGGCGCGCCCCCGGGCCGCCGAGGCGGCGCAGGGCGACCTCGGGGGCGATCACGCGGCGGATCGTCTCGACGAAGACCTCGGCGCCGGTGGCGCCGCCGAAGACGTTCGGCTCCGCCTTGAGGCGGCCCGGCGGCTCGGGCTCGAGGTCGCACGTGCCGGCCTCGACGAGCACCACGTGGCCGATGACCCACTCGGCGTGCGCGCGCAGCACCGGCCAGAGGTCGTCCTGGCCGAGGTGGCCGTGCGCGATGAGCGCCGCGCCGGCGTGCCGGCCCGAGGCGGGGAGCTTGCCCGCGAGCCGCGCGGCGACCTCGCGCTCGAGGTCGCCGCGCCCGACCAGGAAGGCGAGCAGCGTCTCCTCGGGGATGCTCGAGCCGGCGGTGACGAGATCGCCCTCGTGCAGGACGATGCGCCGCGCGCCCTCCTCGGTCGTGATCGCGAGTGCGCCGGAGGAGCGGCTGCCCACCGCGCGGGCCAGCGCGCGCGGCGCGTCGCCCGGGCCGAGCACCGTGGCCGAGGACGCCCCGCCGGAGCTCGGCGCCTCGTCGATCGGCTCGGGCGCCATGGCGCGGCCGAGCCCGGCCGCGGTGACTGTGGCGGGCGCGGGCGGCACCAGCGGCAGCGCAGGCGGCGCAGGCCCACGCAGGGCCGCGCCGGAGATGGCCATGGACGGCGGAGCTGGCAGGTGCCCGCGGCCGAACGCGGCCGTGCTCGGCCCGGCAGACGGGCTCGGCGCCAGGAGGCCGCGCCCGAGCGAGCCGGCGCCCGCGCTCGCCGGGACGGGCCCGCCAGGAGGCGCCAGGGCGCGCCCCGCCGGGGCGGAGCGGGCCTGGGACGGCGCGGGCGGCAGCGGCTCGGGCTCGGCCCTGCCGACCGGCGACAGCAGCGCGGTCTTCACCTCGAGCGAGGGAGGCGACACGAACGCGACGCCCGGAGACGGCGGCGAGAAGCCAGGCGCGCGGGCGTCGCGGGCATCGCGCGACCGGGGCGGCGGCTCGGTGATGCGCTGGCGCAAGCTCGGCTCGACGCGGCCCGACGGAGCGCGCGCCCAGTCGACGTCCTCGCCGCCGCGCGCAGGGCCGGCGCGGTCCCACGCGGGCTCCTCTCGCGGCGCGGGCGATGGCGAGGGCGACCGATCCCACGCGGGCTCGGGGCGCGGCGGCGGCGACGCGAAGGCGTAGGGCCGGCCCGCGTCGCGCGGGGTCGGCGGCGCGGCGTCGCGGCCGCCGCTCCGGCGCGCGGGACCGCCGTGATCGCGCTCCTCCCTGCCGTACGGGTGCGCCTCCCTGTCGAGCGAGAGCGCCGCGAGCTCGGGGCCCGCGCGCTTCGTCGCGTGCGCCCCGTCGAACGCGGGCTCGGCGTCGCGGTCGTCCTCGTGCTCGTCGCCCGGCTCCGCGAGCTCGACGAGGGAGTCGCCGGGCCCCGTGTGCTCGGCGCGGGTGGCCGCCGGCTGCGGCGCGAGCGCGACGCCGTACGGGCCGTCGCTCGTCCTCGACTGCGAGGGCGATCCGGCGGGCACCGGCGCGACGGCCGCGCTCGCGCCGGTCCGCGGCTCGTCGTCCTCCGGATCGAGGGGCTCGTCGAGGGCGGAGAGCAGCTCCGACGACAGCATCAGGTCGACCTCCTCCTCGGCCGCCGGGATGCTCGAGGGGTGCGCCTTCGCCGTGACCCGCTGCTCGGCGGCGACGAGGATCTCCTCGAGCTCCGGGCTGATCCGCGCGGGCAGGAGGCGCGGACCGACCTCGTCGCCGTCCTCCTCCGGGGGCGGCAGCACCGAGCCGACGTCGAGCGGGTCGAGATCGCTCGAGAAGTCGGGGTTCGACGGGACGTCGTGGTCGAGCGGCCCCGGCAGGCCCGCCGCGAGGCGCGCCTCGACGGCGTGCTCCCCGCGGTACCGCCCGGGCTCGGCGACCGCGCTCACGTGCGCGGCCAGCTCGGCGGTGTCGACCGGGCGCTCGAACACCTGCCCGAACAGCTGGGGATCGAGCTCCGCCGAGCGGACCGGATCCCCCACGAGGAGCACGGACGCGGCGACGCCGCCCGGCCGCAGGTAGAGGCGCTCGAGCGCCTCGATCGCGCCGGGCTCGTCGATGTCGACGATCACGACGCGCGGCGCGTCGCTCGCGAGGCGCGCGTCGAGCTCGGCGATCGGCGCCGCGATCACCTCGAAGCCCCGGCCCCGCAGCGCCGCGCCGATCGCCTCCCCGTCCGCCGACGCGTCGGCCAGCAGGATGGCGCCTTCGCGCGGGCGCGCCTGCACTGCTTCGTAGTCGTCGCGGGGCTCGGACACGGCGGTCATCTTGTGGCGGCGGCCCGGCGGAGCAGCGCCCAGGGGCCCGCATCGACTGGACTCTCGACGGTCGTCGGCGGGCTGTCAAACGCGATCGCGGCCCGCTCGCGTTCCCGCCGCGCAGCGCAGCTCCCTCCACGACCGCCCCGCCTGCGCGGCGAGGTCTCCACCCCTGCCGCGCTGGGAGCGCCCGGCCGACATCACCTCCGCGAGCGCGAGGCCGGCGCCGCCGCGTCGCCGCGCTCACGTACGGCGACGCGGCGGCGCCCCCCGCTGTGGGCGCCGCGTGGTAGACGTCGACGCATGGTGCTCGGCGCTTCCCACAACGAGATCGCCCTGACGGCCTTCCTGCTCCTCGTCGTGCTGCTCGCCGCGAAGATCGGCCGCATCGGCGAGGCCATCGGCGGGCTGTTCGAGCGGGAGGCGCCCGCGACGGACGGCGGCGCGCCCGCGGACGGCGCGGAACAGGCGGAGCAGCAGGAAGAACGCCAGGAAAGCTGAGCGCGCCCCCTCGCCGGCGGCCTTGCCGGCGCTTGCGTTCTGTTTTTTTAGAATTCATAGTTTTCGATGGTCGTGAACGAGCCGGCGCGGCCGCGGGCGCGGCGGCGCGAGGAGATCGCGGCGCGGATCCCGCGCGGGTACCGCCCTGCGCTCCACCTCGCGGCGCCCACGCTGCTCGGCGCGCTCGTGCTGGCAGCGTCGGTGCGCCTCCTCGACGCCGTCGATGCCGTCGAGCTCCTCGCGGTGCCGGCGACGCTGCTGCTCGGCTTCGCCTTCGAGTGGTGGGCGCACAGGTCGGTGCTGCACCGGCGGGCGCCGCTGCTCGGCGCGCTGTGCGAGCGCCACGAGCGCGAGCACCACCTCGCCTTCACCGCCGACGACATGGCGCTGCGGAGCGCGCGCGAGCTCTGGCTGGTGCTGACGCCGCCCGCCTCGGCGCTCCTGGTCCTCGCCTCGTTGCTGCCGCTCGCCGCGGCGGCGGGCGCCCTGCTCTCGCCGGACGCGGCGCTGCTCGGGCTCGCGACGGCGATGGCGTTCTTCGTCAGCTACGAGTGGCTGCACCTCGCGTATCACCTGCCGGCGGACAGCCCGGTGTACCGGATCCCGGGGCTCGCGCGGCTCCGCGAGCACCACCGCAGGCACCATGATCCCCGGCTCATGAAGCGCTGGAATTTCAACGTGACCGTGCCCGTGTTCGATCTCGTCCGCGGGACGCGCTGGTCGCCGCCGCCGCGCAAGGGCGCGTAGCCGCGGCGCGGGGGCGCGCAGCCGCAAACGCCAGGCGCGCAGCCGCCACGCACGGGCGCGCCCTGGCGCAGCGCCGTCCTCCGCCCCGCCGAGGCGCGGGCGCCGGGGCGTCCGCCGCGGCCGTGTGCTAACGGGTCGCGCGTGCAGCCGCGGACCAGAGACGGCCTCGTCCTCCTGCTCGTCGGGGTCCTGCTCGGCGGCGGCGTCGCCTGGCTCCTCGGCCGCCGGCGGGAGAGCCCCCCCGCCGCCGCGCCGCGCGCGCTCGACGCCGTGCCCGCGGGCGCGATGCTCGTCGCGACGCTCGATCTCCCGGCGCTGCGCGCCTCTCCCGCGTTCGCCTCGTTCCTGCGCGAGGAGCGGGAGATCCCGGGGCTCGGCAAGGTGCGCGACGTGTGCGGCTTCGACCCGGTGGCCGCGTTGACCGAGGTCGCGATCGCCATCCCGGCGGCGGGCGAGGGCGGCGACTTCGGGCTGGTCGCGGCCGGCGCCGTGCAGGACGAGGCGCTGCTCGCGTGCGCCTCCAAGGTCATCGAGGCCCGCGGCGGGCGGCCGGTCGTCTCCGGGATCGGCAGCTTCCGCGCGGTGCGGGACTCGAGCGCCGAGGGCCACGGCGAGATCGCCGTGCGCCCCGGGGGGCCGATCCTGCTCGGCGGGGGCGCGTACCTGCGCGCCATGATCGACACCGCCGAAGGCCGCGCCGGGAGCGTCGGCGCGAGCGCCGCGCACGACGACATCGCCCGCGCCGTGGGCGAGGGGGCGGCGCGCGTCACGGTGGTGCTCACGCCCGAGCAGCGCGCCGAGATCGGGCGCGAGCTCGCGCTGAGCGGCTCCGGCCGATCGCCCGCGGCGTCCCTGCTCTCCGGCGGCGCCAGCGTCGCGCTCGGCCCGGAGATCGCCGTCCACGCCGCCGTCCTCTGCGACGCGGAGGCCCCCTGCGAGGCGCTCGGCGCGGAGCTGCGCGCGGCGCGAGACACGCGCGCGGCGGACTTCGCGACGCGGCTCATCGGCTTCGGCGCCGTGCTCGAGCGCATCGCGATCGCGGCCGAGGGCAAGGCGCTTCACGCGCGCGTCAAGCTGTCGGCCGAGGAGGCCGGCGCCCTCGTCGATCGGCTCGCCTCGCTGCGCGGCCTCCGCCAGCCCGCGCTCCCGCCCAGGCGGCCGCCCGCCCAGGCAGACAGCGACGCGCCGCCGCACGCAGGTGCCAGCGCGCCGCCGCCGCGCGGAGACGCCGCCCCGCCGCCGCGCGGAGACGCAGGCGTGCCGTCGCGCGGAGCCGCCGCCCCGCCGCCGACTGATGAGGTTGTCGCCCCCCCGCAGCGAGCGAAGCCGGACGGCGGCGCGCCATGACGCGTGAACCCGCGCTGGGGAGCAGCGCGTGGACGCGCTGGGGAGAACCGACCGCCGCGTCGCGCTGCCGCGGCGCGGCTCCGTCGATTCCGTGGTCTGCCTGACGAGCGCGCCGCTCCATCGCCAAAAGCCGCGCGGCGCGCCCGATCGGGCCCCCACGGGCTGCCCCGAACTCCTGTAACCTGATCGGTGCCTTCCGACGGGATCGGCGCTCCGGTCTTTCCCGCCGCGCAGGAGGCGGGTGGGGCACATCGAATGCAGGTCGTCGGGATCTCCGCCTCCGTGGTCGTCGGGACCCTCCTTCTGGTCGCCCTCTGGGCGCTCCGGCGGCGGCTCCATGCGCGCGAGCGCGAGCTCGAGCGGAAGGCGGAGGAGCTCGCGGCCAGCCGCGCCTCGGAGCAGCGGCTCGGCGAGGAGCTCGCCGAGGCGCGGCGGGCCGAGGAGGAGGCGCGCAGGGCGAGGGACGAGGCCATGACCGCGAGCCGGTCGAAGAGCGCGTTCCTCGCCAACATGAGCCACGAGCTCAGGACCCCGCTCAACTCGATCCTCGGCTTCGCGCAGCTCGTGGAGCGCGACCCCTCGCTCGCCGACCGGCACCGCGAGAACCTCGCGGTCATCTGCAAGAGCGGCGAGCACCTGCTCGGCCTGGTCAACGACATCCTCGAGATGGCGAAGATCGAGGCCGGCCGCATGACGCTCGTCGACGCCGAGTTCGACCTCCACGACACGCTCTCGGGGCTCTCGGAGATGTTCGCGGTCGAGGCCCAGAAGCGGGGCCTCACGCTCACGGTCGAGCGGGAGCAGGACGTTCCGCGGCACGTCAGCGGGGATGAAGGGAAGCTGCGGCAGGTGCTGATCAACCTGCTCGGCAACGCGCTGAAGTTCACGCCGCGCGGGTCGGTCACGCTGCGCGCCTCGGCGCGGCGCTCTGCCGGCGTGCGTGAGGGCGGCGCGCACGACGGCGCGGCGACGGGGCGGGTGCGGGTGTCGTTCGAGGTGACGGACACCGGCCGGGGCATGGCCAAGGCGGAGCTCGCGCAGCTCTTCGAGGCGTTCGCGCAGACCGCGACCGGGCGCCAGTCGCGCGAGGGCACGGGCCTCGGCCTGCACATCAGCCGGCGCATCGTGCGGATGATGGGGGGCGACATCCGGGTGGAGAGCCAGGTCGGCCGCGGGACGACGCTCCGCTTCGACGTGCGCCTGTCGCTGGCCGACGCGCCCGACGCGCGCGCCGGCGGCGCGACGCCGCGGGCGCTCCGGGCCGTGGGGCTCTCGCCGGGCCAGCCGAGGTACCGCGTGCTCGTCGTCGACGACCGGTGGGACGTGCGCCACTGCCTGCTCAAGCTGCTCGACTCGGTGGGCGTCGAGGCGCGCAGCGCGACGAACGGGCTCGGCGCCGTGGCGCAGTGGGAGACGTGGGCGCCGCACCTCGTCCTGCTCGACCTCCGCATGCCGCTGCTCGACGGCTACGAGGCGGCGAGCCGCATCAAGGCGAGCGCGCGGGGGCACGAGACGGTCGTCGTGGCGATGACCGCGAGCGCGTTCGAGCAGAACCGGGCGCTCGCGGCGGAGGCGGGGTGCGACGACTTCGTGAGCAAGCCGTTCCGCGACGCGGACATCCTCGGCCTCCTGACCAAGCACCTCGGGGCCCGCTTCGAGTACGAGGAGCGCGCCGCCGAGCCCGGCGCTGCCCAGGGGGCGGCGGCCGTCGACCTCGCCCGGGCGGCGGCCGGGCTGCCCGCCGCGCTCCGCAAGGACCTCCGGCGGGCGGCGACGCGGCTCGACGCGAAGGCCGTCCAGGCGACGCTCGATCGGTTCCGGCCGGAGGACGCGGACCTCGCGGGGGCTGTGGCCGAGCTCGCGCGGGGGTATCGCTTCGACAGCATCTTGGCGCTATCGAGCGCCGACGAGGAGGAGCCGTCATGACGGACACCGACGCAAAGCCAGCCCCCCGCGGGGCGGCCCCGGGCGCGCGGCCGGAGCGCCCCAGGGAAGAGCCCCCGAGCATCCTGATCGTGGACGACATGCCGGCGAACCTGTCGCTCCTGACCTCGATGCTGACGGCGCAGGGCTACGAGGTGCGGGCGGCGATCAGCGGCGCCATGGCGCTGATGTCGGCGGCGGCGGCGCCTCCGGACCTCATCCTGCTCGACGTGAGCATGCCCCACATGGACGGCTACGAGGTGTGCCGCCGGCTCAAGGGGGATCCCGGGACGGCGGACATCCCGGTCATCTTCCTGAGCGCGATGACGGGCATCGGCGACAAGGTGATGGCGTTCGACGCGGGCGGCGTCGATTACGTCACGAAGCCGTTCGAGCTGCGCGAGGTGCTCGCCAGGGTGGGGACGCAGCTGCTCTTGCACCGGCAGCGCCGGGAGCTTGAGCGGCAGCGGAGGGAGCTCGAGGAGCGCTACGCGCAGGTGCGCCAGATGCAGGCGGCGCTGCGCGGTTACCTGTCCGACCGGGCGTGGGAGAGCATCGAGGAGAGCGTGTCGTCGAACCGGCCGAGCCCGCCGGCGCGCGAGGTGCTGACGGTGCTGGTCAGCGACATCGAGGAGTTCGTGCGGCTCTCGGAGAGCGAGGATCCCGGGCCGCTGCTCGCGGATCTCAGCCTCTACATGGCCACGGTGGCGCAGATCGTCTACGACCACGCGGGCGAGGTCGACAAGTACGTTGGCGACGGCATGCTCGCGTTCTTCCGGGGCGCAAGTGACGCGCTCGCGGCGGCGCAGCGGATGCAGCAGAGCATCGCGGCCTTCAACGAACACCAGCGCTCCCAGGGCCGGCCCGCCTTCCCGACGCGGCTCGGGCTCTCGACAGGGCCCGTCCTTTTGGCGAGCATCGGGTCGAGCGGCAGGCGGGAGTTCACCATCATCGGCGATCGTGTGAACACAGCGTTTCGGATTCAGGCGCAGGCAAAGGCCGGCGGCCTGCTGATGGATGAGGCGACGTTCACCGCGGCCGGGAGCCCTGGAGAAGCGATGCCCGCGCTGGTGCGGATCCGGGGAAAGCAGGGAGAGGAGAGGCTCTATGCGATCTCGCCGGAGGCGATGCTCTCGGGCGCGGAGGGGAGCGGGGCGGACGGCGGTTGATCGCTCACGCTCGCTCCCGGCCCGATAGGCTGGCTCTTCAAGGCTGCTCCCTGGCATTTTCGTGTTGCCCCGCACCGCCGGGGCCATTCGAGTTCCAGCGCCTGGATCGTGCGATCTGCCGAAAACGTTCGTTCTTGAATCACGCGATGACCTCGTGCAATAGTCGCCGCGGAGGATGGAAACGAACATGAATCTTCGAATTAGCGTTACTTTGCTTGGCCTGCTCGCGACCTTTGCGGCGGGCGCGGTTGCGTGCTCGGATGACGATGGTGGCGCGACGTCGTCGACGTCCTCGACCACCGGCACGGGCGGCGGCGCCACCAGCGGCGGCGCGACCGGCGGCGGCGGCGCCGGCGAGGGCGGCAGCGCCTCCAGCAGCGGCGCCACGGGCGGCGGCGGCGCCGGCGAGGGCGGCGGGACCGGCGGCGGCCCGGCCTGTGCGGCGCTGCTCTGCGACGACTTCGAGTCGTACGAGGGCGAGGGCGCGAACGGCGAGAAGATGGGCGCGTGGACGGTCTACACGGCCATGGCGGGCTCCACCGTGTCGGTCGACACGACGAAGCATTACAGCGGCGCCAAGTCCATCAAGGTGACCACGCCCGCGAGCACCGGAGACAACAACTACAAGTCGGCCATGATCAAGTTCGCGGACACCGACGCCCTGCCCACCGACGCGAACGTCATCCATGGTCGCATGATGTTCTTCCTCGAGGCTGCGCCGACGGGGGATGTGCACTGGACGATCATCGACGGTTCAGGGACCATCCCTGGCAGCGATTTCGAGGGAATGCCCTACGCGGCACAGTATCGCTACGGCGGGCAGCACCCGGTCACGGCGGGCAGCCAGCTCATGGCGAACTACGATACGCCCGGGTACTGGAGCGACCCGAAGACTGGCCCGCAGACGGACTGCTGGCACCACGCGGAGGAGACGACGGTGGTCCCGACCGGCGCGTGGACCTGCGTCGAGTTCAGCTTCGACGGGCCGAAGAACGAGATGCGCTTCTGGCTCAATGGCGCGGAGCTGGCCGATCTCAAGGTGTCCGGGACGGGCCAGGGCTGCGCCAACAACGAGGCGAACTACACGTGGAAGGCGCCGGCGTTCGACAGCATCGGCCTCGGCTGGGAGTCCTATCAGGCGGATTCCGCCCGCTCGATGTGGATCGATGACGTCGTGATCGGCACCGCGCCCATCGGCTGCCCGCCCGCGCAGTGAGCGCGCGCCGCTGAGCTCGGCGAGGCGCGGAGGCGGACTCCGCGCCTCGTTGATCTTCTCTGTCCAGGGGTCGGGCGCGCGCTGCCCGCGGCGCCGGGGCCGGCGGGAGCGGGGTTGGCCGCGCGCCAGCGCGCCTCGAGCCGGCGCACCTGACGAATGTCGGGTTCGCCGATTGATCGCTCGCCAGGACCGCTCTACGAGACGGCGGAGGTCCAACGCCTCACGAACCTGGAGGTCTCCGCTGTGATGAAACCGGCCTATCGTCTCTCGCTGCTTGCCTCGTTCGTCCTGGGCGCCACCGCTTGTGGCGGCGCGCCCGAGCCGGCCCCTGCGGTCCCCGACGTCCCCGCCCAGCCGCAGCCTGCGCCGGAGCCGCCCGCGGCCGCGCCGCCCGAGGCCAGCCCGCCGGCGGGCGCCGCGGCGCCGGAGGCCGCTGCGCCGCCGGCCGCGCCGCCTGCGCCGCCGGTGAGCGTCTCGGTGCCCATCGAGGCGCGGACCAAGTCGAAGCTCAAGGGCACCGCGACCTTCACCGAGGTCGAGGGCGGCGTGAAGGTCGCCGTCCAGGTCTCGGGCGCTCCCAAGGGCAAGATCGCCGTCCACGTGCACGAGACCGGCGATTGCAGCGCGCCGGACGCGAAGAGCGCGGGCGCGCACTACAACCCCGAGAACCACCCTCACGGCCTCCCCGACGCCGCGGCCCGCCACCTCGGCGATCTCGGCAATATCGAGGTCAAGGCCGATGGGACCGGCACCCATGAGATCATCGCCACGGGCGCGAATCTCAAGCAGGGCGCTCCGAACACCTTCCTCGGCCGCGCCATCATCGTCCACGAGAAGGCGGATGACGGCGGCCAGCCCGCCGGCAACGCCGGTGGCCGCATCGGCTGCGGCGTCATCTCGCAGGGCAAGTGACGCGCGCGCGGCGCGGCCCGCCGCTCCGCGCTCACGACATGTCGACTCCACCTCACCGCCTGTCCCGAGAGGGCCTCTCCCCGAGCGCCCGCAGGGCGGGAGTCTCCCTCTCCGGTGTCACCGGGGCGGAGCGCTGACCGGAACGCCCTTCCCCCCCGGGGGCCCGGAAGCGCTGGAGCCCGGCGGCCGCTCCTCGGGCCGCGTTCCGCTGGCCAGCAGCGCGACGACGATCGCCGCCGCCACCGCCGCCAGGACGAAGCCCGCCCTGAAGGGCGAGCGCAGCCGCCGGAGCGTGTCCGCGAGCGTCGTCTCGTCGGCGTCCTCCTCGACGCGCGCCCTCTCCGGAGCTGGGCCGGCCGCGCCGAGCCCGACACGGCCGGCTTCCACCCGGGGCTGCGGCCGGTCCGAGCCGGCCGCCGCCCGGACGCCCGCGTGGCCCGGGACCGCGACGGCCTCGCTCCGCTCCGCCGGATCCGCCTCCGCAGGGGCGCGCGGGCGGCCCGAGACCGTCGCCGCCTCGCTCCGCTCCGCAGGGCTGGCCTCCGCCCGGGCGCGGGGGCGCTCCGAGACCGTGATGGCCTCGCTCCGCTCCGCCGGATCCGCCTCCGCGGGGGCGCGCGGGCGGTCCGAGACCGTCGCCGCCTCGCTCCGCTCCACCAGGTCGGTCTCCGCCCGGGCGCGCGAGCGGTCCGAGACCGTGATGGCCTCGCTCCGCTCCGCCGGATCCGCCTCCTCGGGAGCCGCGTGGAACACGGGAGGTGGCAGCTCCGGGCGAAGCTCGATCGCCATTCCGCCGGTGGATGGGCCGGAGCCCATGGTGGTGGGGATCGAGCCGCGCTCCCCCGCGTCGACGCCGTCCACGCCGGGGCGCACCCCGGACAGCGAGTCGCGCATGCCCCCGCGCAGCATGCGCTGGATGCGGTCGACGAGCGGCTGCGCCGCGGGCGGCGCGAACGGGCGGAGCGCCAGCGTGAGCTCCGCCAGGTCGGGCCAGCGCTTGTCGCGATCCCGCTCGAGGCACCGCATGATGATCGGATCGATGTCCGGCGAGAGCCCGCGGCAGACCTTCGACGGCAGCTCCGGCACGAACTTGCCCCCGAGCACGAGCGACACTGTCTGGACGGAGCGCGCGTGCATGGGATACCGGCCGGTGAGCAGCACGTAGAGGAGCGACCCGACCGCCCAGATGTCCGCGCGCGCGTCGACGTCGCGCTGCCCGCGCATCTGCTCGGGGGGCATGTAGTGGGGCGTCCCCAGCATCTGGCCCGTGCTCGTCCGCATCTCGGCGACGCCGAGGAGCGCCGCCTGCGACACCTTGGAGACGCCGAAGTCGAGCACCTTGATGCACGGCGTCCCCTCGCGGGTGTGCGTCAGGAAGAGGTTGGCCGGCTTCACGTCGCGGTGCACGAGCCCGAGCGCGTGCGCCTCCGCGAGCGCGTCGCAGGCTTGGAGGACGTAGAGCGTCGCCTCCTCCACCGGCAGCGGGCCCCGCTGCTTGCGGATGACCCGGAGATCGCGGCCGTCGAGGAACTCCATCACCATGTACGGCAGCCCGCTCTCGAGCCGCCCGACGTCGTGCACCTTGACCGCGTGCTCGCTCCTGAGCCGCGACGCGATCCGCGCCTCCTGCAGGAAGCGCCCGCACATCTCCGGATCGGCCGCGGTGGCCGGCAGCAGCACCTTGATCGCCCGGAGCTCGTCGAGATCGACGTGGGTCGCGGCGACGACGGCGCCCATCGCGCCCTTGTCGAGCAGCCGGTCCACGCGGTACTTGCCGGCGATCAGGGTCCCGACCTCCAGCCCTTCGATCTCTTCCAGGCCGCGCATGTTCGAAACCTCCGACCGAGAGCGCCGCGCCGCGGCAGCCAGCATAGCGCAGCCGATCGCCGGCCGGACAGCCGATGCCGAGGAAGCGACGCGCACCTGGCCGTCTGCGCCCTCGGCTGGCCGGCGCGACGTTCGCGCGCTGGCGCCGCGTGATGTCGCGGACGCCCTCACGCGCGCCGCGGCGCTCGCGGGGAGCGCGCCACGACGGCGCGGCCCGCCCTGGCTCAGCCTCCTTCCCGCGCCCCGCTCGGCCTCTTGATCGCGATCGTCCGCCGCGCGCCGCCCGCCTCGAGCGTGAGCTCGAGGGTGGCGCCCTCCTGGGCGCTCGGCAGCGCATGACGCATCGCTTCAAAGCTGACGAGCGGCCGGCCGTTGATCGCGACCACCGCGTCGCCGACGCGGACGCCCGCGGCCGCGGCGGGGCCGCGGTCTTCCACGGCGACCACGACGGCGTCTCCGCTCGTCTTCAGGGCGCCTTCGAGCAGCGGGAAGAGGGGGGCCACGGTCAGCCCGAGCGCGCTGACCGTCCTCCGGTAGCTCTGCACGGCGGCGTCGAAGCTCTCCTTGCGCATGCGGTAGCGCGCGACGGCCGCCACCGCGCCGTCGCGCTCCTGGAAGCGCGCGTCGACGCGCTCGGGGGTGGCGAACGCGCCGACCTGCTTCAGGTAGCGGCTCGCCTCGGCCTCCGCCATGCCGGCGCGGCGCGCGCCGCCGCCGTGCGCCTGGATGAAGCCGTACGCCTGCGACCCCGCGAGCGCCGGCACGACGTTGCTCGCGAGCCGGGAGATCGCGTCGGCGCGCGCGACCGCGAGCGCCGCCTCTCGGCTGGGGCCCGAGCCCTCGCCGACCACGAAGATCGCGTCGCCCTCGGCGGTGAACGGCCGGTCCATCCACGGAGGGCTCTCCTCGGCCGGCGGCGCCGCGCGCCACCCCGAGCTCGGCGCGGGCGGCGGGTCCGCCCCGGCGGCGGTGCGCGGGCGTCCCCGGCTCTGGTAGGCGAAGGCCACGGCGAGGACGAGCAGCGCTCCCGCCGCGAACGCCGCGAGCACCCCGCGCGAGCTGGAGCCGCCGGCCGCCGAGACGGCCGTGGCCGGCGGAGACGCCCCCGCCGGCGCCGCTGCGCCCGCGGGCGCCGCTGCCCCTGCGGGCGCCCCCGCCAGGGCCGCTCCGCCTGCGCCCGCCCCCGCCAGCGCCGCTGCGCCTGCGGGCGCCGCTGCCCCTGCGCCCGCCCCCGCCGCCGTCACGTGCCCCCCCGCGGCAGAGCGCTTCGTCGCCGGCTCGGGCGCTCCGGCGAGCGTGGGCGCCGGCTCCGGCGCGGCGCCGAGGCGCTTCAGCGCCGGCCGGAGCCACGGGAACGCGAGCGGCGCGTTGCACCGCTTGCACGGCACGTACGGCTCCCGGTCCTCGCGGGCGGCGTGCGCGGCCTCCTTCACGTCGAGCAGCGTCTGCCGGGGCGCGTTGCACCGCTCGCAGGTGCCCTCGACGATCGCCGAGACCACCTCCGCTCGCAGCGGGGGGCTCTCGGCGGCGAGGTGCTCGAGCAGCACCACGGGACAGCCCTCGATCTGGATCGACGTCACCTCGCCGCCCAGCGCGCGGAGCGACAGCGCGAGCGCCCTCGCGCCCTCGGACGTCACCCCCGCCGCGCCCGCGAGATCGAGCACCAGCGCCCCCTCGATCCCGTCGAGCGCGCGCTTCCACCGGACGTGCGCGTCGAGCTTGCAGCGCACGCGGATGCGCGTCCCGCGCTCGTCGACCGTCTTCTCGATCGCCTCGTGGGTCCCCGCGTCGAGCCGCGCGAGCTCGTCGAGCGCGGCCCGCACGTCCTCCGGCAGATCGATCCCCGCGTGGATCGCCGCGAACGCGAAGTAGCTCTCGGCGTCGTCGTCGAACACCGCCGCCGCGCCGCAGCGCGGGCAGGGGCTCACGGGCGGCTCGTGCGTCCTGACGAGGTGCGCGTCCCTGTCGCAGTCGAACAGCCGGTCGAAGGCGGCGCCGCAGCGCTCGCACCGGTACGGGCCGTAGAACGACACGACGCGCCCGTCCCCGAAGAAGCGGCGGATCATGCTGATCTGGTTCACGATCGGCTCGGTGCAGCGGCCGATGTAGATCTCGGACGCGCTCCGCGACACCTCGGCCAGCATCGCCATCCACTCGCGCACGCCGAACGACGTGACCCGCTGCACCCCGCCCAGATCGAAGAGCACGCGGCCGGAGATGCCGCGCGCGACAGCGAGGCCCTGGAGCTCCTCGGTCATCCGCCCCGACAGCGAGACGATCAGCAGGCTGCCCAGCCTCCGCTTGGTCACCGTGAGGGCCCGCGGCCCGTGCCCGGGCGCCCCCTCGGGCTCCGCGCCCTCCACGCCGGCGCCGGCGTCCGCGAGCGACAGCGCGGGGAGCCTCCTGGAGCGCGGCGGCGTGTCCAGATCCCCCGCGGCGTCGGGCCGCGACGCCGCGAAGAGCGGCGCCGAAAGCTTCGTGGCGACCCCGCCGGGGCGGCCGGTCTCGGCGGCCTGCGGCGCCGCGCCCACGGCGTCGAGCGCGCCCGCGAAGGAGTCCTCGTTCTGGTTCGTCTCCTGCTTCTCGACGATGTGCGATTCGAGGTCCGTTCCCGAGGCGAGCGAGCCCCGCCACACCTCCACGCGCTGGCCGAACAGCTCCGACATGAACGACGACAGGGCGAGCGCCGAGGTGGCGAGCCGCTCCTCCCGGGCGAACGCCTCGAGGTCGATCTGGAGATCCCTCGCGGTCGCGTACCGCTTCTCCCGATCCCGCTCCAGGCACTTGAGCAGGATGCGCTCCAGCCCCGGCGGGTAGTCGGCGCAGACCTCGCTCGGCGGCAGCACGGGGTCCTCCACGATCGCCCGCATCAGCTCGAACTCGGTGGCGCCGCGCCGGAACATCCGGCTCCCCGTCGACATCTCGTAGAGCAGCAGGCCGACCGAGTAGATGTCGCTCCGGCGATCGAGGTGCTCGCTCGTGCACTGCTCGGGCGACATGTACGGGACCTTGCCCTTGAGCGCGCCGTCGCGCGTCTCGTTGACGCGGTTCGCCGCCTTCGCGATCCCGAAGTCGAGGATCTTCACGGCCCCGTCGTAGGTGACGATGACGTTGTGCGGGGACACGTCGCGGTGGACGATGTCGAGCGGCTTGCCGTCGAAGCCGACCTTCTCGTGCGCGTAGTGGAGCCCGGCCGCGACGCCCGCCGCGATGGTGATCGCGTGCTCGATCGGCATCCGCCGGTTCGCCGACCGGAGCGCCTTCCGGACGGTCCTGAGATCCTCGCCGTGGAGGTACTCCATCGCGATGACCGGCACGCCGTCGACGTCCTCGATGTCGTACATCTGGACGAGGTTCGGGTGGTCCAGGGTGGCGGCGATGCGCGCCTCGTCGAGGAACATCCGCACGAACTCGGGGCTGTCGACGAGGTGCGGGAGGATGCGCTTGACCACGCAGATCTTCCTCACGCCCGAGATGCCCGCGACGGAGGCCACCCAGATCTCGGCCATGCCGCCCATGCCGATCTTCTTGATCAGGCTGTACCTGCCGAGCGTGGTGGGGTGGCGCGAGCCGACGCTCATGGGGCCGGCGGCGTGGCGCTCGGTCATTCGACCGCCTCCATCGCGCGGGCCGGCGGCGTCACTTCTCCAGGAGCGCGGCGGGCGGTCATGGTGCTCATCGAGGGCCTTCGGCCTGGGATTTCGCGAAGCTCACGCTGCGGCGCTCACCGCGCGACTCGATCTGGAGGGTCATCGTACCACCGGCCGGCGCGCGCGCCCACGCGTCCGCCGCGGCCTTCCCGAAGATCTCGACCGAATGGACGGGGCGATCGTTGACCGAGAGCACGACGTCCCCCGCGACGACCCCTGGATCCGCGCCGCGCCGCGGGCGCTCCGCCGCGACGACGACGAGCTCGCCGGAGGTGCGTACCCGCGCCTCGAGCTGCGGGAAGAAGCGCGCCACGGTGAGCCCCTGGAACGTGGCGGTCTGGCGGTAGAGCTCCACGGCCGCGTCGAAGCTCTGCCGGGACAGCCTGTACCGCGCGAAGGCGAGCACGCCGTCGCCTTCCCGCCGCACGACGGCATCGACGCGCTCGGGCGTCGCGAACGCGCCGACCTGCGCAAGGAAGCGCCCGGCGATGCGCTCGACGACCTCCGCGCGCTGCGCCGCCCCGGCATCGGCCAGCGGCTGCGCGACGAGGAGCTCGGCCGCGGGAGAGCCCGCGAGCTCCGCGGCGAGGCCGGACGTGAGGCGCTCGATCGCGCCGTTGCGCGCCGCCGCGAGCGCGCCCGACTCGCTGGCCGCGGGGCCGCCGCGGCCGACGACGAGCACGCTCTCGCCCTCGACGACGAACGGCCGCTCCACCCACGCGGGCGGGAGGTCGTCCATGACCGACCAGCCCGCCGTGCCGGGGCCGCTCGCGGGCGGCGCCGGCGCGCGCGCCTCGCCCGCGGGTGCTGCCGAGGCCGCAGGGGCCGAGGCCGCTGGCGCCGCCGAGGCCGCGGGCGCTGCCGAAGCAGCGGGCGCCGAGGCCGCTGGCGCCGCGGCGGGGCCGACGCCGCCGCGCCACGCCGCGAAGCCGGCGGCCGCGAGCGCCACCCCGCCGAGCAGCGCGAGGAACGCCGCGTTGCCGCCCGCGCCCCGCTGCTGCGGCGCGGCGGCGCCCGCGCCGTGCTGCTGCGCCTCGGGCGCCGCGGCCGGCTGCTGCTGCGGGATCGCCGCAGGCAGGGCGGGCGGCGGCGGGACCGAGGGGACGCGCGCCGCGTGGGCGCCGAGGACGTAGAGCAGCGAGCGGGAGCCGTCGAAGGCGAGCGGCGTGTTGCAGCGCTTGCAGGTGACGCTCGGGTCCTGGCCGCCGCGGAGCAGGGGGGCGTGCCGATCGACCTCGACGAGCACCGCGCGGGTCGCGCTGCAGGACGCGCAGCGGCCCTCGATGACCGCGGACTCGATCCGCGCGAGCTCGGGCCACGAGGGGCCCGCCGTGCGCTCGGCGAGCAGCCGGGGACAGCCCTCGATGCGGATCGCCTCGACGGCGCCGTCGAGCTTGCGGAGCGCCGACTCGAAGCGCGCCGCGCCGTCGGCGGTGACCGCGGGGACGTTGCTCAGGTCGAAGACGACCTGGCCCTCGAGGCCGTCGATGATGCGGCTCCAGCGGATCGTCGCGGTCAGCTTGCTGCCCACCTTGAAGCGGGTGACGCGCCCCTCGACGGACTTCTCCACCACGTCGCCGACGGCGGGCTCGTCGGCCCGCTCGAGCTCGAGGAGGATCTCGCGCACCTCCTTCGGGATCGCGCCGACGCCGTGCTGGGCGACGAACCCGAAATACGTCTCCGCGTCGTCGTCGAAGGCGCCGGCGCCTTCGCAGCGGGGGCACACCGCGTCGGGCGGCTTGCCCTCGGCGAGCGAGGCCGCGTCGTGGGCGCAGTCGACGAGGCGCTCGAACTGGGCGCCGCACGACTCGCAGCAGTACGGCGCATAGAACGAGACGACCCGCCCGTTGCCGGCGAACCGCCGGATCATGCTGAGCTGGTTGATGACCGGCTCGGAGCAGCGCGCGAGGTAGAGGGCGCGGAGGCGCGGCTGGGCCGCGTGGATCATCTGGAGCCACTCGCGGACGCCGAACGACGTGATCCGCTCGACGCCGGCGAGGTCGAGCAGGACCTTGCCCTCGAGCTCCCGCGCGAGCGCCGCCCCCTTGAACGCCTCGGTCATGCGCCCGGCGAGCCGGACGACGAGCACGTCGCCGATCGTGCGCTGATCGAACGCGAGGCTGTCGAGGCGGCCGGCGGCGCCGGCGGGCGGCACGCTCCGCGTCGGCGCGGCGCGGTGCGCCCAGGCGGCGGGCGGCGGCCGGTCCACGGTGGTGGGGCTGTGCCCCGACGAGACCGGCCCCGAGGCGGGCTCGGCGCTGTGCGGGCGCGACGCCCTGCGGCCGTTCGGCGGCGGCACGCGGATGGTCGGCCGCGGCTCCTCGCCCTCGGGCCCCGGGGACAGCGGCGACGGTCCGGGCGTCGCGCCCGACGCCGATGCCGGCGCGTCGAAGGCGGTCTCGGACGTGAAGGTCGAGTCCGACGCGATCTCGAGCTCCTCGAACTCCGCCATCCCGCCGGCCGGCTGCGCGACGACGCGCGCCGCCACGGCCGGCGCCCGCTTCGCGGCGCGCGGCCTTCGCTCCCGCGGGCCTTCGCTCCTGGCGAGCGGCGTGGGCGCCTCGGAGAGGACGGTGAGCGTCATGGTCTGGTTGTGCAGGTCGCAGTGGCCGGTCGCGTACGGCGAGATCTCGCCGTACGAGTAGAACCCCGTCACCTGCGTGCCCTTCGGCAGCACGTCCGCCACCGCCTCGACCTCTTCCTCGGTCCGGTCGCCCAGCACGATCCGGCGCCCCACGCAGCTGATCGCGATCGCCAGCGCGCTGTCCCCGCCCGCCCTTCCCGCCTCGCTCGCCGCCCTCGCCGCCTGCTCCGCGCCCCCGATCAGCCGCTCGAAGTCCGCCTTCATCAGCTGCACCAGGTGCCCTCTCGGCACGTCCCCCGCGAACGTCAGCGACTGCGCGTCGTGGTCCACCGCCAGCACCGTCCGCACGAGCGCCTTCTCGTCCTGCGCCGTCGCGCGCAACGCCAGCGGGAACAGGAGCGCCGACGCCGGCAGCTCTGCCGCCTTGTCCCCGAGGTACTCCTTGTACAGCGAGAGCGCCGGGCGGCCGTCGACCTCGTAGAGCACGTTGCCCTCCGAGCGGGTCACCACGCGCTCCGGCCCGAACTTGTCCCAGCCCCCCTTCGACCCGTGCTGGATGACCACGTGCTCGCCGTACAGCCCCACGGCGGCCACGAGCCCGCTGCGCACCACGTCCCCCGCGCACACCCACGTCCGCTTGAACTGCGTCCCGTCCCCGGACAGGCCCCCGGTCACCACCACCGACTCCGGCAGCACCGCGTTCAGCCCGCGCACCAGCTGGCTGCCGTTCACCCCGAGCCCCTCCGACAGCACCAGCACCCCGCGCAGCCCCGGCCGCTCCAGCTTGCGCGCCAGCGCCTGCCCCGCGGCGAACGACGCGGACGCGCTCGCCACCTCCACCTGCGCCGTCGCCAGCGTCGTCCGCTCGAACCGCGCCACCGCCACCGTCAGCGTCCCGTCGCGCACCGACGTGCCCGCGATCTCCCCCGCGCTCGAGCACCCCACCACGTGCGACCGCGGGTACGCCCGCCGCAGCTCGCGGATCGCCCCGGGATCGTCGAGGAGCTCCGGCGCCCCGAACGCCAGCACCAGCGTCCGCTCGCTGTCGAGCACCGGCAGCACCCGCACGGACCACTTCTTGGTGTCCCGATCGTAGTGGAAGGTCTCGAGGATCATGGAGCTCCGCGCTCTCAGGCTACAGCACGCGGGCGACGGCGGGCGCCGGGACGTGACGGGGCGGGCGCCATGATGCGGCGGTCGAGCTCGCTCGTATCCCCTGGCCCTCTACAAAATCCTCACGACACGCGGGCCACGACGAGCGTCACGTCGTCGTCGAGGGCGCGCTCGCCGCGGAACCTGGACACCGCCTCGACGATCGCGTCCCTCGCCTCCTCGGGCGGGCAGGCGGCCACGCTCTGGAAGAGCGATCGCAGCCGCTTCTCGCTGAACTGCTCGCTCGACTCGTTCTCGCACTCGGTCACGCCGTCGGTGAACCAGAGGAGCGCGTCGCCGCCCTCCAGGGCGATGGTGCTCGACGTGTACTCGGCCGAGCTCGCCGCCCCGAGCGGCTCGCCCTGCGCGGCGAGCTGCCGGATCGCGTTGTTCCTGACCAGGTAGGGGAACGGGTGCCCGGCGTTCGCGAGGGTCATCGAGCCGGCGCCGGGGTCGAAGATGCACGCCGCGCACGTCATCAGGAACTTCTGCTGCCCCGCCTCGAAGATCGAGCAGTTCATGACCCGCAGCAGCTGCGCCGGGCTGATCGCCTCGCGCGCGAACGTGCGCACGACGTCGCAGGCGGCCTTCGCCGCCCCCGTGATGATGGCGGACGAGATGCCGTGCCCTGTCACGTCGCCGACGACGGTGAGCAGCCTGCCGTCCGGCAGGTCGTGGAACGTCCACCAGTCGCCGCCGCACTCCGCCGCGGGCTGGAAGTGACTGGCGAGCCGCAGGGAGGGCCGCTCGATGACGTTTTCGCTCGGCACGAGCATCTGCTGGACGGCGCGCGCGACCTCGAGCTGCTTCTTCAGCGACGCCTTCTCCGCCGTGTCGTAGAGCAGCTGCACCAGCCGGTCCCCGAGCGCGACCAGCTGCACGCGGACCTCGTTGATGGCCTCGTCCGAGCCGCTCGCGCCTGCGGCGTCCTGGGTCGCGCTGCCAGGCGCGCCCTGGGTCGCGCCGCCGGGCGCCGCGCCGCTCAGGGAGAAGAGCTCGCCGAGCTTCGACGCGAAGCGCCGCTTGGCCGTGGAGATCGTCGAGCCGACCTCGATCGGCCGCGACGGCTCGACCTGCGAGCTCGCGGCGTCGTGGAAGATGGTCAGCGCGTCCCCGATGGCCACGACGACGCTGCGCAGGCGGTCCCGCTCGGCCAGGAGCTGCCGGTGCAGCGCGCCCATCTCGTTCGTGGAGAGGTCGAGCGAGCGGGTGAGCAGGCTCCGATCGTCGGCGACGTGGCGGTAGTGCTCGCTGATGCGCGCGACCACCTTGTGCCAGGTCTCCTTGTCGGGCGGCGCGTCGAGGTCCTCGAGCCCGAGGCGCCTGAGCTGCCGAGCGAGGAGCGGATCGATCTCAGCCATGGCGCCCGCCTCGGCTGGCTCGCCGTCCTCTCGCGCCGCGCGCGGCGAGCGCGGGCGTCACCACCCGGTCCGCTCCAGCGTCTCGATCGCCGGCGTGGAGCGCTCGAAGAAGTGGAGGGACGCCGGGAGCGAGCGGAACTCGCGCGGGTTGACGTCGAGGTCCCAGAAGGACGTGACCATGGTCGAGGCCATGGGCGAGACGTCGACGACCAGCACGGCGCCGGCCGCGTAGATCTTGAGCATGCCGAGCCCGGCGCCGCCGCCCGAGGTGTCGAGCACGGGGGCGCTCGTCGAGTCGGCGCCGCGGGCGCTCAGGCCGCGGGTGATGCCCTCGAAGACGTGGTGTCGCCGGAGGCCGCCGAACGGATCGTGGGCCTGGAGGGCGAGGTACGCGCCGTCGGTGCCGAGGCGCAGGGTGGGGATCTCGTTCTCCTCGAGCACGAGGTCGCGCCGCCTGTCGTGCGCGTAGCGGGGCCGGCCGCGGCGGTCGACGGGCGCGTCGTACATCGCGTTCATGAGCAGCTCGTGCGCGAGCGAGGCGATCCGCTCGGCGACCCGCGCGGGGGCGCCCGAGCGCTCGGCCCAGTGCGCGACCTCGGCGACGGTGCGGTCGCGGTCGTCGCTCGTGCGGGGGCGCCATTTCACGATGGTGGCGCCCCAGGAGAGCAGGTCGGAGAGCCGAGGCGGCAGGGCGAGCGGCTTGAGGATGCGGCGGACGGCGAGGGCGATCTCCCAGGGCCGCGGCATGGAGGCGAAGCTCGGCCAGCCGACGATGCTGGAGAGGCGGGGCTCCTTCAGGGCGGCGTGGAGGATCGCGTCGGTGCTGCCCGAGGTCCACACGAGCAGGTGCATGCTGGGGTATCGCTCGGCCACCCACTCGAGCGCGAGGTCGAGATCGGCGGCGTCGCAGCCGAGCAGGAGGGGTCGCTCGGACAGCCGGGCGCGCAGCTCGGCGGGATCGCTGGCGACGGGGACTTCCTGCAGGCCGGAGGCAGCGGACATCGCGCGGGCGATGCGCTGGCCGACGACGCGGTTCCGCTCGAGGACGGCGATCGTCGCTTTGGGAGGAGAGGCGCTCAAGGGCTCACCGCGGGTTATCCCCCTGGGCAGCCGCTGCCCTGGGGGTGGACACGGCCCATTACATCACAGCGCGCGTCCGAGAGGTGCCGTGAAGACGCCGAGCCGCCGCGTGGGCGTGGAGGCGCGGGGCACGCTCGCCCCCGCCGGCGACCGCACACGCGGAGGCTGCGGCGCCGCCGAGCCCCGGATCCGGGCCCTGCACGGCATTCCTCCGTCGAGCCGCCGTGCCGGTCACCGGACGCACTGAGACCAGGCCGTCTTGTTGTTGACGGTGTGCTGCTCCCAGTCGAGCGTCGTTGGATTGTACTCGAGCCAGGCGCCATCGGTCCAGTTGTTCGACGTGAAGGGCCCGCCCAGCCCTGTCATGCCGCACGCCACCCCGCCGACCGAATTGCTCGCCAGAGGATCGATGCGATGGTTGTTGCCGGCGAGCCACTGCCATGCGCCGTAGTTTTGCGGCACGTCCACGCAGATGGCCTTCACCGTGGCCGTCACCGGGGTATCCACGCCCGTGGTGCTGACGCCCTCGAGGAACCATTCGCCCGAGGCATCCTTGCGCACCCTCGCGTAGTCCGTGATCCAGTTGTTGAACCTGAACGCGCCGTTGCTGATCACCTGCGTGAGGAAGCACCGCCGTGACGACGTTCCGAATCCCATGCTCGTCGGCAGGCCCTCCCCCGGTCCCCAGGTCCAGGTGTATTGACCCGTCCTGTTCTCCGCCGTGTTGACGCACACGGCGTTGGCGCCCAGGTTCTGGCCGCTGGCGGCATCGACCTCGAGGATCCAGTCGCCGCCAGACCGCTGTACGCGCACCGCGGCCTGAGAGCTGGCCCCGAGCTTGCCCCAGACGCCTGCGAGGAAGCACGTCCGGTCGACGTCCGTCCCCAGGTTGAGGTCGCAGCTCCCGCCGCATCCCCAGCTGTGCCCCGACCAGCCGATCGCCGCCTGGGCCTCCCCGACGGGCTCGTCCAGGGTCCCGTCGCCCTCATCGCCCATCTCGCTCACGCAGCCCAGCGCCAGGGGAGCGACGATCAGCGCCAGCGCCGAGCCGAGATGAGCGCTCCAGGGCTTGTTCATCAGCGGATTCGATCTCATGGGAGGAGCTCCTTGGCAGAGGGGAAGTGAATCGATTTCAAGTTCAGGACAACACTACGACCTCTATCGTTTTCAACGATGGTTTGTCAACATGGTTAACTTTCGAGCAGCGCCTCCTCTGCGACATGAAGCATGAAGGAGGAGATCCGGAATCAGCGAGCACCACGCGCGGGTGAGCCCCCTGCTCGCCTGTGCCTGTCCGGCTCCGGCTCCGGCGCGCGCGGGCCCGCGACCTGCTCGACCAGGCCACGTCTGCGCGTTGACACCCACATGACTTAACCGGTAAAGTGTTCCATGCCATGCCGAGCGCGGCATGGAGGACCTCGCGCGGCCGTCCGTCGTCCCTTGTCTGCCGGGCGGCGGCGCCGGGCGCTGTCACGGAGATGGAGCGTCGCGGGGACTCGGCGTCGCCCGCGCGGAGAGGCTTGTCATGAAGACTGGACTTATGTCGCGTCGCATCTTCTTTCTATCGGCGCTGATGCTTTCCGCCAGCGCCGCCGCGGGCTGTTCTTCCAAGGAGAAAGCCGAGGCGGCGCGTGGCGCTCCGGAGGGGTCGGCGGCGTCCGCGTCGAAGCCTGCGGCGAACGGCGCCTCGATGGTCACGATCTCGAGGGAGCAGCAGGCTTCCTGGGTGCGGAGCTTCAACCCCCTGCTCGCCGAGGGGAGCGTGCGATTCCCGACGCTCGCCGGCATCTACGAGCCGATGCTCATCTTCAACACGATGAAGGGCGAGTACACGCCGTGGCTCGCCACGAAATACGCGTGGAGCGACGGGAACAAGAGGCTCACCTTCACGACCCGCTCCGGCGTCCAGTGGTCGGATGGACAAGCATTCTCGGCGAAGGACGTCGTGTTCACGTTCGAGCTCCTGAAGAAGCACGCCGCGCTCGATCTCTCGGGGTGTGGAAGTTCGTCGAGTCCGTGAAGGCGACGGACGACACGACGGTGGAGTTCGCGTTGAAGCGGCCGTACGTCCCGGGGCTCAGCTACATCGGCCACCAGCCGATCGTGCCGGAGCACAAATGGAAGGATGTTGCCGATCCGGTCACGTACGCGAACGAGAACCCCGTGGCGACGGGGCCGTTCACCGAGATCAAGACCTTCCAGAACCAGGTGTACGAGCTCGGGAGGAACCCGAACTACTGGCAGAAGGGGAAGCCGGCCGTCGATGGGCTCCGCTTCCCGGCGTATCCGGGCAACGACCAGGTCAACCTGGCGATCATCAACGGCGAGGTCGACTGGGCGGGCGCGTTCGTCCCCGAGATCGAGAAGGTCTATGTCGCCAAGGACCCGGCGAACCACCATTACTGGTTCCCGCTCGTCGGCGGCATGGCCACACTCTACCCGAACAGCACGAAGAAGCCGTTCGACGACGTGCGCGTGCGCAAGGCGATCAGCATGGGCATCGATCGGGCGCAGATCGTGAAGATCGCGTCCAACGACTACACCCAGCCGGCGGACGCGACGGGGCTCGACGACTCCTACGAGCGCTGGCGCAACCCGAAGGCCGTGGCGGCGGGCGACTGGGTGAAGCTCGACGTGGCGAGGGCGAAGCAGCTCCTCGACGAGGCCGGGTACGCGCCGGGCCCGGACGGGATCCGGGTGAAGGACGGCAAGCCCATGCGCTTCGAGATCAACGTCATCACCGGCTGGTCCGACTGGGTCCGCGCGGTCCAGATCATGACGCAGAACCTCAAGCAGCTCGGCATCGACGCCTCGCTCAAGGCGTACGATTTCAGCGCGTTCTTCGAGGCGCTCCAGAAGGGCACGTTCGACATGTCGATGGGGTGGACCACCGTCGAGCCCACGCCCTACAACTACTATCGAGATCTCATGTCCGCGGAGCTCGTGAAGCCCGTCGGCGAGGCGAGCGCGCGCAACTGGCACCGCTACGGCGACAAGGAGGCCGACAAGCTGTTCCAGCAGTTCGAGGCAGCGACGGAGTCAGCGGAGCAGAAGCGCATCCTGGACGAGGTGCAGGTGCTCTACGCGCAGAACGCGCCGGTGATCCCGCTCTTCAAGAACCCGTCCTGGGGCGAGTACAGCACGAAGCGCTTCACCGGCTTCCCCACCAAGGAGAACCCGTACGCCAAGCTGTCGCCGAACAACCCGCCGGAGTACCTGCTCGTCCTCACGGAGATCAGGCCGAAGTGACGCGCCGCGGGCCTCCGCGGGGGGCACCGCGAAGGCCTCGCCGACGGTGATCTCCTGCAGGTGCCCCTCCTGACAAATCTCCTCATTCTGTTCACATTTTTAACGAAAAGAAATTGAACAGGGAGGCGGGGAGACGGGGAGATTCATGAGATTTTACTCCCCGCCTCCCTGTGAATTCCACCTCACGTGCGAGCGCCGCCACCCACTTCTCTTCTGCGCTGGCCGCGCCTCAGGCGGCCCTTAGCCCGAGAGCGAAGTCCTTGCGCCGGACGGCCCGGATCACCTCCGGAACAACCGAGGTGGCGATCCCGATGGCGAGCGGCAGCCACTTCTCTTCTCCCTCGGCGCCCCCGGCGGGCAGCTGGCTCGCCGCCGGCGGGGCCAGCTCGAAGGAGACGTCTTTGCCTCGGATGGCGCTGATCATGCCCGGCACCGCGCTGATCGCAGCGGGGACAGCCGCCCGCGCCAGCGCCGCCACCCACTTCTCCTCGGCGTCTGCAGTATCGCCGTTACCGGCGTACACACCGTTGGCGGCCCCGGCTTCCGGCGCGAAGTCCTTGCGCCGAGCCGCCCGGATCACCTCCGGAACGACCGATGTGGCGATCCCGATGGCGAGCGGCAGCCACTTCTCTTCGCCTTCGGCGCCGCCAGCCGGCAGCCGGCTCGCCGCCGGAGCGGCTTGCTCGAAGGAGGCGTCTTTGCCTCGGATCGCGCTGATCATGCCCGGCACCGCGCTGATCGCGGCTGGCACAGCCACCCGCGCGAGCGCCGCCACCCACTTCTCTTCCACGCCTGCGGGCTCTCCGTCACCGGTGTTGTACCCACCGTCCGTGGCGGGCGCTTCGGGCGCGAAGTCCTTGCGCCGGACGGCCCGGATCACCTCGGGGACGAGCGATGCGGTGACGCTGGCGGCGAGGCCTATCCACTTCTCTTCGCTCATTTGCACGGGATCCGTCGGCGCTCCCGCCTGCGCTCTCATGCCCGTGTTCGCCTGTGGGGCCCCGGCGCCTGTCGCCTGGGACGTCACGCCTTGCTGCCGCGGCGCGGCCACGCCGGCGGGCGCAGCCCCGGCCGGGCGCTGCTGCGGCTGCCAGCCTTCACCGTCGGCGCCGCCACGAGGCAGCCTGCTCGCCGCCGGCGAGGCCTGCTCGAAGGAGGTTTCTTTGCCTCGGATCGCGCTGATCATGCCCGGCACCGCGCTGATCGCGGCTGGCACAGCCACCCGCGCGAGCGCCGCCACCCACTTCTCTTCCGCTGCGGTGTCGCCGTTGCCGGCGTACACACCGTTCGCGGCTCCCGCTTCAGGCGCGAAGTCCTTGCGCCGGACGGCCCGGATCACCTCCGGGACGAGCGATGCGGTGACGCTGGCGGCGAGGCCTATCCACTTCTCTTCGCTCATTTGCATGGTATCCATCGAAGCGCCCTCCTGTTCTCTCCTGTCCGTGTTCACCGGCGCTGCGGCCGCGGGGCCTGTCGCCTGGGACGTCGCGCCTTGCTGCCGCTGCTGTCCGCCCGCCGCGGCGGCCGGCGGCGTCGCGGGCCGCGCCGTGGCGCCCGCGGGGGCTGCCTCGGCCGGGCGCTGCTGCTGCGTCGCGGGCCGCGCTGCTGTTGCGCCCGCGGAGGCCTGGGGCTGCCGTGGCTGCCCCTCCGCCGGCGTGGTCGGCGACGTCGCGGCGGCGCCGGTCGCCGGCCTGGCGTTCGGCGGTGAGCTGGGCGCTGCGCCGCCGGCCGTGGCCGTCGTGGGCTGGGCGCTCTTCGCGGCGCCCTTCGCGGGCTGGCCTCGGGCCTCGGCCGGCGCGGCGGCTGCGGCTCCCGCCAGCGTCAGGAAGCTCGACTCAGCGAGGCCGGCCGGCTCCGCCGGCATTTTCAGGAGCGGAGTCTGCCGGAACCCCATCTCCTGGAGCTTGGCGCGGACGCCCTCGTGCACCTCGGCGATCGACGGCTCGTCGCCCGCGGCGCCGAGCGCTTGCTGCAGCGCGAACGAGAAGGCCGACAGGCCCTCGGTCGCCGAGGTCGAGGCCGCCGCCGTCTCGTTCTCGGAGCAGGCCGAGAGCAGCAGTCCATTGAAGGTGAGCTGTTCGGTCTCGTCCCCCCCGCCTTCGCCCGGCGCGGCCGCCTTCCCCGCGGCGGTCGCCTCCCGGCCCAGCACCAGCCGCTTGACGCCCGCGTCGCTCGCGACCTGCACGCCGCCGAAGGGCCGCGGGACGAGCGGCCTGCCGATGAGGCTCTTTTGCTGCTGCTGCGCGTCCTGCGGCGGTGACCACGCTTTGCTGCGCGCGAGCTCGACGCGCCCGCCCATCGCGACCTGCTTCTGCATCCCGCCGGAGAAACAGGAGTCGAGCACCACCGTGAGCACGCCGGGCGGGGCTGTCTGGCTGAGCTCGCTCAGGCGGTCGTCGAACAGGAACTGCATGTCGCCGAGGACCAGGCACTCTTCGAGGTTCTCGCCGCGCGGCTGCTGAAAGCCATGGCCAGAGTAGAAGAAGACCAGCCGGTCATCCGGGCCGACATTCTCGAATAGCCAGGCGAGCCCCGCCTCCACGTTGGCGACGGTGGCGTCACCATCGTAGAGCTCCTTGAACTCACTGAAGCCGTAGCGCTCGCTCAGCAGCGAACGGAACTTGGCCGCGTCCTCGAGGCAGCTCGGGAGGTTGTTCTCCTCGTTGCCGTAGTTGTTGATCGCCGTCAATAACGCTCTCTTCGATGCCATGTGCATACCTCCTGTCAAAAGCGTCGCGAGGCCGGGCCCGCGTGACGGTCAGGCGCTCTTGATAGCGTCGCCGGGCACGCTGGTGGACCTCGCTTCACTCAACCCGTGAGGGCCCGCCCCTGCCGCCGCGTGGAGATCGGGAGACAAGGGAGCGAGCGAGCGCCCAGACGGCCTGCTTTCGAGCCACCTGGGCACGGTGTCATCAGGCATTTCGAGGGTCGCAAACGAGTACGTCGCACCCTCGAGTACGTCGCACCCTCGAACGGATGTGCTCGAGACGGCCGACACATCAGGGCGCGTCGGCCTGGCACGCCTGAGATGACCGCACACCTCGAGGCGCCCCTCGTTATGTCCAATCGAGATCCGGGTCCACGATCCGCCGATTTTCGCAAGCCCTGCTCGTCGTCCGCCGTACAGAGCGACACAGGGAGCGGGACGATCGACGAGCACTCGACATGCCAAGCTTCGAGGCTGCACGTGCTCGAGAGGGCCCCTCCGGACGATGACAGACGCGCTACGCCTCGTCGCCCGAATGTTTCACGAGCGCTGCCGTCGCCTCCGGTTCGTCGTGCGACTTACGGAGTGCACGGGGCAAAGAGCCTCAGTGTGGCGTTCCTGAGTGCTGTCTGGCGCGACGCCCTCGCGAGCGGGGGCTTCTCCTGTTCGTCGCAGCAGGGGCGGGCGCACCGAGATAAGAAGAGCTCGTCGAGCGCGAGGGAGCTCATCTGCAGGAAGCGAGCTAGAGTGGCGGCTGGCGAGGGGGGTGCGTCACGGGTGGCGGACTCACCACGCCCCGAGCGCCACAACGCCGATCTGCTGGGCCGTCGTCACCGGCAAGACATGGAGGGCGGCCGGCGCCGCCTTCGCTCGCGGGGACGAGGAGCCCGCGAAGAAGGACACCACGGTCGCAGCGCCAACGACGACCCCCGTCGCGACAAGGGCGGCCCCGAGGGCGCGGGACGTGTCGCGCTGGACGCGCAAGCGGTGGAGCTCGGGGCATGCGGAGGGCTGCGGCACCTGGCGGCACGCGTCCGAGGTCCATGCTGGATCGCGGTCGAGGCCGTCGCCGCGCTCATCGATGTCTCCATCGAGGACGTTCGCCCGGAGCATGAAGACAGTCCCTGAGGAGATGGCGGCCGTCGTGACGGCGAGCCCCGCGATCCGAAGTGTTCCCGGCCACGACGCCCAGGGCCCCGGCGGGGCCGCGGCCGGCGCGACCGGTTCGCTCTTCTTGGCGCTCGGCTCGGGGGCGGGCGGGGGCGGTGGGGCCACGCGCGAGAGCGTCAGCGTCGCGCCGACCGTCGCCCCGCCGGCGATCTCGACCCGATGAGAGAGCTCCTCGTATCCCGGCAGGCGGGCCCGGAGCGTGTGTTTTCCCGGATCGACGAACAGCTCGAGGACCGTGGCTCCCGTGCCGATCGGCTCGTCGTCCAGGAGAACCTCGGCGTCGGGCGGGGCGGCAGCCACGTAGATCCTTCCGACGTGCTCCAGCGCCTTGTTGAACCCGGCCGTGAACCGGCGGACGAGCGGCTCCTTCAGGGCGGCATCGTGTTCGAGGCTCTCCCCCAGGTGCTCGGCGGCCTCCCGGTGCTTGCCCTGCTCCAGCTCGGAGAGCCCGAGATACCCGAGGACCTCGGCCAGCTGCACCTCGGTCATCCCGGCGGCGTCGGGCGCCGCCAGGGCGGCCTCGAAGCGCGCCTCGGCGTCCGCCCACCGCCGCCCGAAGAAGGCGATCCGCGCCTGCTGGCGCAGCGCCGCGGCCGCCGGCGGCGCCCCTCCGGGCGGCGGCGCCGCGCGCGAGGGGCCCGTGGCGCTGATCAACGCGCCGAGAAGGCAGCACCGCAACAGGACCGACCGCAAGCGCAAGCGCGTCATAGACAGCTCACCTTATCAACGGCATCGCCAGCCCGGCAACGGCACGCGCCGGGGCCGCGGCGCGCGTTGGCACGACGATTTTAACGTCGTCTCTGGAATGCAAGCGACCGAGGCCCCGGCGTGCCGTCGTCCCCTCGCACGCACGGCAAGGGCGCTCCGGACGAGCGGCCGCGCCTCGGAAGCCTGAGCGCCCGGCGGCGAGGGTCGGTTCTGCGGCGCTTCGTCGACAGGCTCGGCGTCAGACGCCGCGCGGTCTTCATCGAGCCTCGCTGTCCCAGGCCCAACGCCGGTCCAGCACAGTGAGGCAGAGGGGTAGATTCGACCCCTACTCGCCTTCTTCGATCAGCACCGAGCACGAGTCTCTCGGTCTGGCGAGCCATCTCATCGCCAGCCCGATCGGCCGCATCCGTCAACGGTCACGAGAGCACTTCGATGGCCGTCGTCGCCCCAAGGACGTTATCGATCCAGCGGTCGAGGGTCGCCATGTCCGTGCATGCCTGGACGCGCGCTCTCTCGCTCTCGCTGAGCACGATCCCGGCCCGCGCGAGCAACCGAAGCAGGGTGTCCCTCTTGCCTTCGAGCTTCCCTTCGAGCTTGCCTTCACGCATGCCCTTGAGCTCGCCCTCACGGAGGCCCTCGAGCTTGCCGCGATCGATGAGCTTCTGCACGAACGGGGGCAACGTCGCCTCGCCTTCGATCTGCCGTTCCATGACCAACGCCTCCAGAGCCCACCGCATGGGCTCACGCAACCCGTTCCAGATGACCTGAAAGTAGACCATCGCGTGCTCCTGGTCGAGCCGACCGAGGGCAACGAGCGCCGCCTGAACCACGGTGAGCCCGTTCGGCCCGTTGCCGTGCGCCACCGCCGACAGCACGGCGAGCTCCGCCTCCTTCTCGGCCTCGGCAGGGTCGGTGATCTAGGGGACGACGGCCGGACCGAGCACTGAGCGTCGGGGCACCCGTGGTTCACATGGCGTGACGACCTCACGTCTCTCCCCGGAATTCATGAGTGCGAGGGCGCCGCTCGGCCCATGCGGGCCCCACCGCATGAGCCTGGCGCGCCACGCAAATCCAGCATGATTGCAACCACTCGTGAGACCACTCCATGCCCTCTGTGACCCATGAAGCCCTGGTGGAGCTGTTCAAGAACCGGCCGACACTGGCCGCCGAGATGCTGCATGACGCGCTCGGCCATCCGGTCCCGACCTTCACGGAGGCGCGCGTCGAGTCCTCCGATTTCACCGAGATCGTGCCCTCCGATCGCCGCGCGGACGTCGTCGTCGTGCTGCTGGTCGGCGAGCAGCAGCGGCCCGCGATGGCCATCGTGGTTGAGGTCCAGCTCGGCGTGGACCCGGACAAGCCCTACGTCTGGCCCGTGTACGTCACCCAGACGCGCGCCAGGCACCGCTGCCCGACCCGGCTGCTGGTCGTGACGATCGGCGCGGCGATGGCGCGGTGGAGCGCGCGGCCGATCGACACCGGCCACCCTGGCTGGACGCTGACGCCGCTGGTGCTCGGGCCCCAGGGCGTCCCGGTCGTCACCGACGCCGAGCAGGCGAAGGCGGCGCCCGAGGTGGCCGTGCTCTCGGCGATGGCGCACGGACAGAGCGAGGCGGCGGAGGCGATCGGCGAGGCGTTCTTCGCGGCGGCGGCCGGGCTCGATGAGGAGCGCCGGGCCGTCTACGGGGATCTGGTGCTATCCTCGCTGAACGCAGCGGCGAGGCGGAAGTTGGAGGCGATGATGAAGAGCGGTTACCAGTTTCAGAGCGAATTCGCGCGCGGCTACGTGGCGAAGGGCCGGCAGGAAGGCCGGAAGGAGGGAATCCTCGAAGCCAAGGCGCAGGCCGTGCTCGCCTTCCTCGAGGCCCGCGGGCTCGAGGTCCCCGCCGAGGTCCGGGAACGCGTCCTCGCGAGCACCGACATCGACGAGCTGGACCGCTGGATCCGCCGCGCCGCCGTGATCAGCGACGCCCAGGAGCTCCTCGCCACGACCGGCTCCTGAGAGCGCCCCAGGAGCGGACAAGCGCGCTGCTGCTGTCCTGGCAGGCGATGGCAGGCCGGCCGGGCACCATCCTACTTCTCCGCGCTCGCCTCCTTCAGCGCCGGCGGCAGTGGCGGTAGCCACGGACGCGAGCGATACCCGGGCTTCCGGCACGATACGATCGGCATCGTCTCGCTTTTCAGAACGAAAGCACACCGCTCTTGCCATGTCGTCCGAGTGAGGGCGCCGGGAGTCCAAGCCGGAGCTGAATCGGAGGGCCAGCTACGCAAGAGCCACACCGGACGCCATGTCCGAGGCCTCGGTACGGCGTTGGCGACCGTCGAGGGCTTGATTCCGCTCGTGCGCCCGAGCGCCCTCCCCTCTCGTTCAGCCCCGTGCCATGACCGTCGGCGCACACGCGGGTCACACGGCGTGATGACCTCACGGAGCTGCCCGGAATTCATGAGTGGGAGGACGCTGCTCGGCCCATGCGGGACCACCGCAGGAGCCTGGCGCGCCACGCAAATCCAGCATGATTGCAACCACTCGTGAGACCACTCCATGCCCTCAGTGACCCATGAAGCGTTAGTGGAGCTGTTCAAGAACCGACCGACGCTGGCCGCCGAGATGCTGCACGACGCGCTCGGCCATCCGGTCCCGACCTTCACGGAGGCGCGCGTCGAGTCCTCCGACCTCGCCGAGTTCATGCCCTCCGACCGCCGGGCGGACGTCGTGGTCGTGCTGCTGGTCGGCGAGCAGCAGCGGCGCGCGATGGCCATCGTGGTCGAGGTCCAGCTCGGCGTGGACCCGGACAAGCCCTACGTCTGGCCCGTGTACGTCACGCAGACGCGCGCCAGGCACCGCTGCCCGACCCGGCTGCTGGTCGTGACGATCAACGCGAAGATGGCGCGGTGGAGCGCGCGGCCGATCGATACGGGTCATCCCGGATGGACGCTGACGCCGCTGGTGCTCGGGCCCCAGGGCGTCCCGGTCGTCACCGACGCCGAGCAAGCGAAGGCGGCGCCCGAGGCGGTCGTGCTCTCGGCCATGGCGCACGGGCAGAGCGAGGTGGCCGAAGCGATCGGCGTGGCCTTTTTTTCGGGGGCGGCGGACGAGCTCGATGAGGAGCGCCGAGCCGTCTACGGGGACCTGGTGCTATCCTCGCTGAACGCAGCGGCGAGGCGGAAGTTGGAGGCGATGATGAAGAGCGGTTACCAGTTTCAGAGCGAATTCGCGCGCGGCTACGTAGCGAAAGGTCGGCAGGAGGGAATCGTCGAAGCCAAAGCGCACGACGTGCTCGCCATCCTCGAGGCCCGGGGGCTCGAGGTCCCCGCCGAGGTGCGGGAACGCGTCCTCGCGAGCACCGACATCGACGAGCTGGACCGCTGGATCCGCCGCGCCGCCGTGATCAGCGACGCCCGGGAGCTCCTCGCCACGACCGGCTCCTGAACCAACGCGCCGGGCCCCAGGAGCAGCCGAGCGCGCCGCCCCTCTCGCCAGACGGCGATGCAGGGGGTCCCCTGCACGCCACCCTATTTCTCCGCGCTCGCTTCCTTGAGCGGCGGCGGCAGCGCCGGCAGCCCCGGCCGCGGACGATACCCCGGCTTGCGATACGACAGGATCGGGATCGCCTCGTTCTTGTACGGCGCGCGCTCCCCCGGCTTCGGGCACTGATCTCGCACCCAGTACACGTCGTACGCCACGATCTCGTCCTCCGGCCGCCCGGTCCGCTCATGATACCTGAGCAGGTAGTCCTGGAGGCCCGGCTTGCGAAATGCCTTGTTCCGATCGAGCCGGATCCGGTTGAAATAGTCCTGCTGGATCTGCCCGAGCCCCAGCCCCCGCGCGTCGGAGAGGTTCAGATCCGGCGGGAGCCCGGTGAACGGATCCACATGCCGGCCGTCGACCGTGATCGCGTCCACGCTGATCGACCCGTCCTCCGTGATCGGGTTCGGCGCGAACATCCCCCACCCCTGGAGGATGCGCGGATACACGATCGTCGCCTGCACGAACTTCGGCTGAGTGTGCTTGAGGAACGCCGGTACGCTCTTGTTCTCGTTGATGGCCTGGCTCACCGCGCAGAGCCCGAGGTACGCGACAAGCGCCTCCCGCGCGATCGTCCTTCCGCGGGCGATGCGCTCCGCGAGCGGCGACGGGCTCTCCGCCACGCACGCTGCCTTCCCGCGCGGCGCCCGATCCAGCCCGAAATACCGCGCGATCCCGTCGCGCCGCCTCGAGACGACCCCGAGCAGCGCGCCCGGCGCGCCGAGGGCCAGCGCCCAGACGAACGGCCAGGCAAAGCGACCTCCGGGGAGCGCCTGCACGATCTCGCGCAGCGCCGCCGCTCCGCGGAACACCCGCCCATCCGCCGGGTCGCTCGCGTCGCGCACCTCGAAGAGCTCCGGCCGGGGCTCCCCTCCCCCGGCCGCCTCCGCGCCGCCCGCCGGGACAGCGCGCGCCTCCTCGAACCGGAGCAGCTCCAGCGCATCGAGCCGGACAAGGAACCGCATGAGCGCGAACGCGAGCGGTGAATCGCCGTCATAAACGACGACCCGGGGCTCCGCGCGGCGGCGATACCAGCGCGCGAGCGCGTCCCAGTGCTGCGCCGTGGGCAGCAGGAACGACCAGGCGATCATGAACCACGAGAACGGGCCGAGGCGCATCATCACCCCGAACGTCCCGTGCAGCGCCCACATCCCCCCCATCGCGAGCGCCCGCGTGAAGCGGCGGCCATAGGGCGAGAGGATCCACGTGATGAGCAGCGCCTCGAGCACGAGCACGCCCCAGGTGAGCCCCTTCATCGCCCAGAAAGGGATGAGCTCCCGCGCGAGGACGGCGAGCCCGGTCACCATGCGATCGAGGTGCAAGACGTAATGCACCGTCTCGCCGCGACGCCAGATCTGGCCCGACTTGTTGACGACGTTGAAATAATAGATGGTCGCCAGGTTCAGGATCGCGAGGAGCACGATCCCCGAGACGTACGGCCGCTCGGCCCACTCGGGGCGCCTCCGATCCGCGAGATCGGCGGCCGTCCGCTCCCGCCGCTCGCGGTACGAGCGGATCAGCGCGTCGACGGAGAAGCGCCTGCCGGTCGGCATGAACATGGCCCAGCAGGTGATGATGTTCACGACGACATAGCCGCCGTTCTCGATCATGACGATCCGGTTGTCCCTGCTCGCCACGAGCACGAACGACAGGATCGAGAACAGCCGCGTGTTCCATCCGACGAAGTAGCAGAGGAAGCAGAAGAGCGAGAGCGCGAACGCGACGTGGACCTCTGCTGTCGACGAGAACGCGTGATACAGGCTGAAGTTGTATCCGCTGCTCGGATGGAAGAGGTGATAGTGGTTGGTGAGCACCCCGTCGTTGCTGTAGATCCAGCTCGCCTCGGCCCAGTGGCGCACGCAGTCGGCCGAGAGGAGGAAGCCGAGCACCAGCCTGAACAGGCCGAGCGTGCGGACGTCGATGGTGCAGTAACGCTCCTTGATCCAGCGCCCCACGCGCCGGAGGCGCCCCTCCGCCGGACGCTTTGGAGCCCCGCCCTCGGGCGCAGGCGGCGCGCCCTCACCGCTTCCGAGCGCCGCGTCGGGTTCCGCGGCGCTCGGGTCCTCGTCAGGCCGACCCATCCGAGCGCCTCAGTTCGGCTTGCCGTGGTGCCGGAGGACGCTCGGCGGGATGGGTAGGCTCCGCTCGCCCAGCTTTCCCGTGCCACCTCGCGAGTGCGAGAACAGCTTGTCCCGCTCGAAGCTGCTCGGCGCGGGCTCGCCCGGCGCGGGGATCGGCGCCGAGACCCAGTACGCATCGAAGCCCGACAGCGACGCCTCGCGCCCTTTGCCGGACGCCTGGGGCCCGCCCTTCGCGAGGTAGTCGCGGAAGGCGCGCTGGTAATCGGACCACTCCGGCCGCCGGATGCGATCGAGGTAATCGGACCAGAGCTGGCCGAGCCGCGCCCCGGAATGCCCCGCAGGCTGGAGCCGCGGCTCCTCCCCGGTCAGCGGATCGATCGGCTCCGACGCGCGCGTCTGGCCGTCGATCACCATCAGCGCGTTGGCCCGCGGCGGCTCGGGCGCCATCACGTTCCACCTCGCCAGCATGCGCGGCCACGACGCCACGCCCGCGAGCACCGCCCCCTGCGGGACGGCCGCCGCGCCGGGCAGCGGGTTCTCCTTCGCCGTCTGCGCCACCACCGCGGCGAGCACCACGAGCACCGCCGCCTCCCGCAGCGACCCCAGCGCGAGCCGCGCCGTCCGCACCGCAGGCGCAGGGACGTCCGGAGCGAGGCCCGCGTCGCCGCCGTCCGCTCCGCCCTCGTCGGGCAGCGGGACCCCGCACGCCTGCCGCCCGAGGAGCTCGCTGATGCGGTGCCTGCGGGCCGCGACAACGTCGTAGAGCGCGTTCAGCAGGTGCGAGACGCCCGGCAGCTTGAGCGGCCAGGCGAGCCAGCCGAGCGGCAACGCCAGGAGCCCCTCGGTCACCGCGGCGCCCCGCATGTACACGCGCCCCTTCCGGTCGATCGCGAGCGCCGTCCGCTCCACGAGCTCCGGCGTGACCTCCTTCGGCATCGGCACGCGCTCCTCGGCCCCCGTCTGGTTGCGGACGTAGAGCTCGTCGAGCGTCACATTGCCCTGGAACGTCAGGTGCTCGCGCAGATCGAGCCGCTTGACCAGGCGCGCCAGGAGGAGGCAAACGCCGCAGTCGGCGTCGTACACGAGCGTGCGCGCGCGCCCCTCGCTCCAGGAGCGCTCGTACGCGTCCCAGAGCTCGCCGGGCAGCACCATCGGCGCCGCGGCGGCGAGCGCCCAGCCGAACAGCCCGAGATCGAAGAAGACCCCGAGGATCAGCCCGTGCAGGACCATCAGCGCGGCCGCGACCCCGCGCGTCCAGCGGAAGAGCGCCGGGACGAAGAGCAGCGCCGGGATCGCGAGCTGCATGGCCCACGTGCCGAACGTGAGCCCGCGCAGCGTGCCGAGCGGCAGGAGGTCGCGGAGCCAGATGCCCGCGTCGCTCGCCAGGCGCTCGGCGTGGAGCGCATAGTAGAACGCCGTCCCGTCGCGCCACGCATCGCCCCGCTGCTGGAGCGCCGTACAGAGGTAGATGAGGGCGAGCTGCAGCAGCACGGCCAGCGCGGCGAGCGACGTCGGCGACCACCCGGGCAGGCGCTCGGCCGCGATCTCGGCCTCCGAGGCCCTCGACCTGTCGTTCAGCTCCGTGTCGCGCTTCTCGTCCCGCAGCGCGAGCGAGGCGCGGAGGCTGTCGAGCGAGAAGCGGCTCCCGCACGGCAGGAACGCCGTGAGCGCGAGGATCGCGATCGCCGCGTAGTTGCCGGCGTTCTCCAGCAGGACGTTCCTCGACGTCAGGCTCACCAGCACGAGCAGCGAGAGCACATGGAAGACGCGCGTCCTGTGGCCGATGAGGAACAGGCCGTAGACGACGAGCGCCAGCGAGAAGGCGAAGTGGGCCTCTCCCTCCGTCGAGATGGCGTGGAACAGGCTGAAGACCTGCTGCTTGCCCCGGAGGTTGAAGAGGTGGTTGTGGTTCGGGAGGACGCCCTCGTTCGAGTAGAAGTCCCGCACCCATCGCCACCGACCGAAGAGGTCGGCGATAAGGACCAGCCCGAAGGTGATGCGAAACAACCCGAGCGAACGGGCATCAAGACGCAAGAAGTGATCGCGAAGTGATTTCACGGAGAGTCCTCGACACGGAATCCGTAATCCGATGCGTGCTCGAGCTCAGGGACGCTCGGCTTACGCAAGAGCAGGGAGCGCACCGTCCAGAGATCGCCGAAGACGCGGTAGCGCAGCGCGGTCTGGTCGAGGTAATCGACGCCCGCGGAGCCGCCCGTGCCGGTGCGCCGGCCGATCACCCGCTCGACCATCCGCGCGTGGCGCTGCCGCCAGATGAGCATGGCCTGCTCCATCTCCAGGATGCGGTCGAGCACCTCGCGCGGCCACGCGAGCCGGGGCAGCTCGCGGTAGCTCTCGATGAAGACGATCGCCGCGCGGACCGCCCGGCGCTTCTCGCGCGTGGCCGCGTCGGCCGCCGGATCGTCCTCGGCGAGCAGGAACGCCTCGGCGGCCGCGCTCTCCGCCTCGTAGCGCGCGCGGAGCCGCTCGACGTCCGGCGGGGTGAGCGCCTTGTCGATCGCCATCTGGACGCGGCGCTCGTTTTCCTGGCGCATCGAGCGCGTGTAGCCGCGCAGGAAGCTCATGACGCCCTCCGGCTCGCTCGATCCGTCGATCGGCGTCCGCGAGAGCCACTCGTCCAGGAAGTGCTTGAGGCTCGGTCCGCTCGCGAGCCTCGCCTCCACGCGGCGCGTGGCCGCCGAGGGCGCGCCGTCCGCGGTCTTGAGCGCCTCCTTGTAGCTCCCCTCCCGGCCGAGCGGGATCCGGAGCGCGTCGTCGAGGCCCAGCAGGAGCTCGATCTCGCGCAGCTGCGCCGACTGGAAGCCGCTCGCGGGGATGAGGCGATCGCGAAAATCGAGGTAATCGCGGGTCGTGAGCGTCTCCATGACCCGGAAGTGCTCGATCGCCTGCTCGAAGATGGTGACGACCCGCCGGAACGAGCGCGCCGCGGAGGCGAGCTTCTGATCGGGCACCGGGTTCTGGCGGAAGAGCTCGCGCGCCGAGGTGAGCTCCCGGAGGATGAGCTTGAACCAGAGCTCGTAGATCTGGTGGACGACGATGAACAGGGCCTCGTCGTTGCCGACCTTCTGCTCGTCGTCGTCGAATCCACCCTGGAGGGCGAGCAGCTCCTCGACGTGGATGTAATCCCAGTAATTCATGTCCTTGGTGATTCGAGAGGCGCCGCCAGCGGCGTTCGTGCGGCGTGTTCGCAGCAAGCGGTGCGCCCGCGCCACGAGCGGCGCCGGGAGTCTACTTCCCGCCCCCCAGGAAACGGAAGGGCCTGGCACGGGTCGCACGGATTGCGCGTCTGCGCAAAAAGCAACGGGATGCGCCGCCGGGCGAGCGCGCGCGGCGTGGCGCGGCGCACGCGGGCGCCCTCCACCGCGGGGCGCGCGCGGCGCGCTCAGGGCGCGCTCGCGCCGCCGGGAGGCGGATCGGCCGGGGCGCGCCGCACACCGTCGGGGCCCATGTCGATGGGCGGCGCGTAGCTCTTGAGCTCGGCCCGCTCGTAGCTCGCCCCGCCCGCGGCCTCGATCACCACCACGCCGACGTCCGGGCAGAACGTCGACACGTAGCGCGCGGGCCTGTCGCCGAGGCGCTCCTCCACGGTCTGCACGCACCCCGTGAACCGCCCCGCGGGCACCTCGATCGCCACGTCGACCGCGGCGATCCGCGCGCGGCCGCCGTGCTCGCCGGTCCACGTGGTGCCGGGCGCGATCGGCTCCTTGAGCACGAAGACGCCCGTGTCGCCGCGGATGACGCCCTCGCCGGTGAACTCGAAGCGCTTCACGCCCGAGGGGAAGCGGAGCTCGCCGCGGCGCGCGTCCGCGCGGTGCACGCGCGCGACGAGGAGGCCCTGCTCGCCGCCCTCGCTCAGGGTCGCGTAGTGGTAGATGTGCCCGTCGACGAGCGGGAAGTAGCGCTCGGCCCGCGTGCCCGAGGCGGCGCCCCGCTGCCCGTCGGGCGCCGCGTTCCACGCCGCGGGCCGACCCGGGCCGGGGGCGCTCCCGCAGGCGATCAGCGCGAGCGCGAGCGCGGCGAGCCACCGCGCGGGGGGGCGGCCTGAGGGACGTCCGGGCTCGGCGTTCACCGCGCTGCCTCCCAGGTCGTCACGGGCGTCACGGGGCCGCGTGGCCGTGGGACCAGTACCAGAGCGCGAGGAACGCGAGCAGCGCCATGGCCGCGACGAGCAGGACGACGGCGAGCGGGTCGGGGTCGATCCGGCGCAGCAGCGCCCGCGCCGCGCGGCGGAGCTCGTCGCGCTCGCGCTCGTGCTGCTCCGCCAGGTCATGCGAGGATTTCACCTCGTCGCGCGCCCGGTAGGGATGGTCCTCTTCCGGAGGCTCGCGGCTCGGTCTGTCGCGCTCGATCTCCCCGGCCAAGAGCCGCCTCGCGCCTTCCCGGACCAGCGCGTAGTCGCCGCGCTCGAACGCCTGCTCGAGGCGCTCGATCTCGGGATGGCGAGGGCGCGCCGGCGCGGCGTCGCCGGGGGGCGGCGCCGCCTTCTCGTCGCGCCGCTTCCCGCGCTTCTTCGTCGGGCGCCGCGGCTCGGCGTCGGACTGCGCGTCCGGCGGCGAGCTCGCATCCGGCTCGGGCCGGGCGTCGGTGTCGGCCTGCTCCGTGTCCGTCACGTACAGCTCTCGGTGGTGATGTAGGCCATGGCCGAACCCGCGGCAGATCCCCGGGACGGCGCAGGCTACCTCAGGCCCGGCCGCGCGTGCCCGAAAAAGGCCCGAAAAGCCGCTGTCCGCCGGCGCTTGCCACCGGCGGGCCGCCCGGGCGCCGGGCGGCCCGCCGGTGGCAAGCGCTGGGGCCCCGGCCTACTCGTACGGCAGCCGGTTCCGCTGCCGGTCGACCTCGGCCGGATCCGGGCGATCTCGCCACGGGACCATCGCCTCGCCCTCGCCGCTCACCACGCAGCGGAGCGCCTCGCAGGCGGCCCGGTAGTACGCCTTGCGACCGCAGCCGACGGCCTTGAAATGACCGCCGAGCTGCTCCTCGATGCGGACGTCCTTGTCGGCGCAGTCGAGGTCGGAGGTGGCGCGCGCCCGGACCATCGGCATCGCGTTCGACGGCACGTTGGACACGCTGCACGCCAGCGAGAGCGCGCCGGCGAGGAGGACGGCGAGGGGGGCGAGGGCGGCGAGAGGGGGCGGGCGCACGGCGAGAGCCTAGATCACAACGGGAGATCGCGCCGACTCATCTCTGCGCCGGCGGCGGCCATCCTCGTCCAGGCCGGGTGCGGTCTCCGTGCCGGCGGGACGCGTCGTCATCGCGGCCGAGCCCGTCACACTCCGCGGCCGTGGTCGAGCTGACACGTGCATAGACTGCCGCTCGAGTGGGTGGCTGCATGAAGGCGTGTCACGGCAACGAGCCCGGCACGCTGAAGGAGGTCGTCAGCTTCAACACGGGCGGGCCGTGCTTCCCGTGGCTCGGCGCGCCCAACGTGCTCATCGAGCTCGGCATGGCCGGCATCACCGGCAGCATGGGACAGATGAACAAGTCGATCACCGTCGGCGCGAGCGGCAGCGCCAGCGGCGCAGGGGGCGGGGGCGGCGGGGGCGGCGGGGGCGGCGGGGGCGCGGGTGGGGCAGGGGCGCCGGGCGCGGGAGGGCCGCAGGGCCCGAGCAACGGCGGGGGCGGGGGCGGCGGAAGCAACCAGGGTGCAGGGCCGCCCAGCCCGCCGGCAGCGCCGGCCGCGGAGGGGCAGGCCGGAGCCGGCCACCCGGTCGACGTGATCACCGGAACCCTGTACACGCCCCCGCGCACGGACTTCCTGCTGCCCGGCTTCCTGCCGGTCGCCTGGACGCGCTTCTACCGGACGTCGTCCGTCCGCGATCGCGTCGGGCTGGGCCATGGCTGGTCACACGCGCTCGCCTGGCGGGCGGAGCTCCGCGACGGCGTGCTCACGCTCATCGACGAGACGCTGCGCCGCACGGCCATGCGCGAGCCCGACGCAGGCACGGAGCTGCTCCTGCCATTCGGACGGCGACTGTGGTGGCAGAACGGCGCGCTCGTCGTCGACCTCGACGACGGGCTGCTCCGCGTCCTTCGGCCCGCGGGCGAGGCCGGGCAGTACCGGCTCGCGGCGCTCCGGGATCGGTTCGGCAACGCCGCCGAGATCCGCTGGGACGACGGCGAGGTGGTCGGCATCGTCGACTCCGTCGGGCGCCGCGCGTGGCTCGATCGCCAAGGGCCTTACAAGGTCTGGTGGGTCGAGCTCACGGGTGAGGACGGCGCCGTTCACCGCCGCCGGCTCGTGACGTACGAGAGGAGCAGCGGCTCGGCGGGTTCCGCTTCGTGGTGGAGCGGGCGTTCAACGCCAAGGGCCACACGGTGGGCCGACGTTACTCGACGGGCTGGGAGATCAAGCTCGAGCGGGAGCATGGCAGCGGCGTCGCGTCGATGACGATCGAGTCGGCGGCGGGGGTCGAGCGCATCCGCATCGAGGAGGACGGCCTGGGCCGCGAGACGGCGCGCGTGCGCGAGGGCGGCTATGCGATCCGCACCTCGCGGGACGATAGCGGGCGGCCGGTGGTCATCACGGTCGAGGACGCCGCGGGCCGGCCGCTGCGCGAGCGTCGGTATGCCTGGAGCGCGGCCGGGCCGGTGACGGAGGTCGAGGACAGCGCACACGGCAGGCGCCGTTACGCGCTCGACGTCTACGGCCGCCCGCTGGCGGTCGCGGGGCTCGGGGTCGAGGAGCAGTTCACCTACGACGTGAACGGCACGCCGGTCACGGGGTCGGGCGTCGTCGTTGGGCCGGCGGGCCGCGTGCAGCGCACCGAGACCGCGGCGTTCACGCGGGATGTGCTCGGCCGCCTGTCGGGGCGCGCTGCGCCGGATCGGCGCGGCACCTGGGCGTATACGTACGACGACCTGGATCAGCTCGCGCGCGCGGAGCGCGGCGACGGCTTCGTCGTCCAGTACCACTACGACGCCTTCGCCCGGCGGCTCGGCGAGCTCCGCAGCGACGGGACCAGCATCTGGTACGGCTGGGACGAGAACGCGCCGGTCGAGGAGATCGGCAGCGACGGCCGGTCGGTGCGCCGCGTGTTTGCGGACGACGAGCACACGCCGCTGGCGGAGGCCGAGGCGGGCGGCGCTTTCCGCGGCGTCGTCACGGACGCGGCGTCGACGCCGTGGCTCATGGTGGCTCCGACAGGCGCGCTCGCCTCGCTCGATCTCGGCGCGCTCGGCGCGGAGGGGCGCGCCGAGGGGAGGTTCACCGGGCTGCGCTTCGCCGGCCAGCGCCAGGACGAGCTCACGGGGCTCTGCTACCAGCGCGCGCGCTGGTACGCGCCCGAGATCGGGACGTTCACCACGGCGGACCCGCTCGGCCCCGACGCGTCGGCGTTCGAGGTGGCGTTCGCGCCCAACGTGACGGCGTGGATCGACCCGCTGGGGCTGGTGATCCTGCTGATGAGCGATGACTGGCAGTGCCGGCACGGCGCACAGTCACGTGCCGCGAAGACCGGCCAGCGCATCGTGCACTGGAGCGAGCTCGGACGAACGCCGAACGTGCTTGCGGGCGAGCCGAACGTCGATCTCTACGGGCATGGCGACCCGGGGCAGCTCGCCTATGCCTACGGTAACTCGTGGCAATACAACAACGAAGAGAAAGAGTGGCAGTGGGCGCCGAACTTCACTGGGCACGGGTGGTCGGGTCGGGATCTCGGCCAGCTTATTCACAGCGCCGGGTTCAGGGGCAGCGAAATCAATATGACGGTGTGCCATGGTGGAACGGATCCCCCGGGGCAGCCGGGAGGATCGATCGCACAGCAGGTCGCGAACGCAACGGGTGCGACGACCATTGGCTGCGTTGGCGACAAGATGTATGATCATCCAACCTTGCCCGGTGTGACGATCGCGGGGAAGCTCGGCAGGATGACGCCCTTCGAGCCGTCATCGTAGCCTCATCGAACCGGCTGATTCGCTCAGGAGAGGCCCAATGCCCATCACGATGTGTGCCACCCTTGCCGAGCCCCACGCCCCCGGGACGGATCTCGTCTTCTGCGTCCCGCTCGCGCTCGCCTGGCGCAAGCTGCAGGATCGCTTCGGCCCGCTGCGCTTCGAACCGCAGACGCCTCTTGCCGACGCAATGAACCGTGTTCCTCTCGACGAGGTCGTCAACCCCGCGTGGTGCGTCACCGGGGCTGGCTTTGGCGCCGAGGGAGTCCTCGAGCAACTGCGCAGCGAGCTCCATGCCAAGTTCCCTGACGCCGATCCGCGCCTGCTGCCAAGCCGCGTGGCGCCTGACGAGCTGCTCGCTTACGGCTATCTCTCGCGCGACCTCCGGTTCCCGACGGTCTTCGCCATGCGGGAGCGCTGGTTTCAGGGGCGGTATGTCCGCGCCTTCGGGATCGACGACGGACCACATCCCGACAACCCCGCCCGTCGCGCGCAGGTCATCGCACACGACTATGTGTCGTCGGACGAGTTCGTCATCGAGCTCTGCGCGGGCGAGACCGAGGATCGCATCGTCATCGCCCAGATCCCGCCCTGCAGTCGGCTCGGCGTCACGGTGGGGGCTGCGCTCGACCGGCTCGAGCGGCTGCGCCCTGAGGACCGCGCGCTCCAACCCGATGAAACGCTGTGGGTTCCACGGCTCGAGTTGGAGGTCTGCCGACGGTTCGACGAGCTCACCCATCGGCCTCTCTGCAATCGAGATCTTCAGGGCAGGAGCTTCGATGAAGTGCAGCAGCTGGTGAAGTTCAAGCTCGACGAGGCAGGCGCCAGCGTGACCGCGGAGGCGGTCATGCACGGGTATGGGGCGCCGGCGCGGAAGCGCTATTTCGTCGTCGCAGGACCTTTCCTGCTGATGCTGATCCGCCGCTCCGCGCCCATCCCGTACCTCGCGCTCTGGGTCGAGACCACGGCGTGGATGCAGGAGCAGCCGGCGCCCGCGCCCCCGGCATTCCCCCCGTTCGATCCGTCGTTATGGCCGGGGCCCCACCTGCGCTGATCGTGGCCCGCTCCCTCCGCCCCGTCGCGCACGCTCTGCACACGCGCCGCAGAGCGGCGGTCACCCGCACAGGAGACGGGTCCAGATCGGCGTTTTCGGCGCGGAAGCGCACTCCGGTGCGCTGAGCACCGAAAACGCCGAGATGGGCCCGTATCCGAAGCGGGTGACCGCCGCTCTCAGAACTGGAAGTATACGAACGGCACCGCGGCCGCGCTCGCCGCCTCGTGGAGCCCGATCGCGACGAGGAACAGCAGCGCGCCCTGCACCGGCGCAGGCGCCGCGATGAAGGCGCCGCGCGCGCGCTCGTAGAGGCGCTCCGGCACGTAATGGGACAGGAGCGCGACCCCGAGGAGCGCGACAAGCACGGGCGGGAGGTTCGGGTGGAAGGTCGTCAGCGTGCCGATCTGCCGCAGGATGAGCACGGCCTGCGAGAACGTCGGCACGCGGAAGAAGATCCACGCGAAGCAGACGTAGTGGAACGTCAGCAGCACGCACAGCGCCCGGATGAGAAAGCGGACGAAGGGCGAGCCCGCGGTCGCGCCCCCGCGCTCGCGCTCGCCGACCGGTCGCCGGCGCTGGACCGCGCGCTGGAAGGCGCGCGTCACGGCGAGGCCGAGGCCGTGGAGGAAGCCCCAGAAGACGAAGTTCCACGACGCCCCGTGCCAGAGGCCGCCGAGCAGCATCGTGATCATCAGGTTGCGGTACGTCGCCAGCTCGGAGCCGCGGTTGCCGCCGAGCGGGATGTACAGGTAGTCGCGGAGCCAGGTGGAGAGCGAGATGTGCCAGCGGCGCCAGAAATCGGCGAGGTTGTGCGCCTTGTACGGCGCGTCGAAGTTCTTCGGGAACCGCACGCCGAGCAGGAGCGCCGAGCCGATCGCGATGTCGGTGTAGCCCGAGAAATCGCAGTAGATCTGCGCGGCGTAGCCGTAGACGCCCGCGAGGACCTCCAGGGCCGAGTAGTTCTCCGGGCGCTCGAACACGCGGTCGACGAGGTTGAGCGCGAGCTGGTCGGAGAGGACGACCTTCTTCACGAGGCCGATCGCGACCAGGAACAGGCCCTCCCCGCCCTCCTCGAGGGTGAGGCTCGGGGCGCGCTCGAACTGCGGGAGCAGGTCCCGCGGGCGGACGATCGGCCCGGCGACGAGGTGCGGGAAGAAGGCGACGAAGAGCAGGTAGCGGAGGTAGCTCTTGTGGGGCGGGAGCTCGCCCCGGTACACGTCGACGACGTAGCTCATCGACTCGAACGTGAAGAACGAGATGCCGACCGGCGGCAGGAGCACCCGGAACGCGTGGCCCACGCTCGCCGGCTCGCCCGTGAGCAGGGCGCGGAGGGCCGCGGCGTTCTCGATCGCGAAGTTCCAGTACTTGAAGAACCCCAGGAACCCGAGGTTCAGCGCCACGGTGGCGATGAGCATCGCGCGCCGCGCCCGGGGCCGCTCCTCGCGGGCGATCGCGCGGGCGAGCAGGAAGTCGACCGTGGACGAGGCGAAGATGAGCGGCAGGTAGCGCCAGTCCCAGGCCGCGTAGAACCCGTAGCTCACGAGCAGCAGGAACACGAGGCGCGGCCAGGCGCCGGCGTACCGCACGAGCGCCCACGATCCGACGAAGACGGCGGCGAAGAACTCGGCGTAACGGAGGGTATTGAAGAGCACGGCCGGTCGGAGCCCGGGTCAGGCTGCGGCGAGGGGCGCGGCGCGCGGCGGGGCCGAGCGCATTGTCGAGGAGGAGCGGGCTACCCGGGCGGTGGGGGCCGTCTACCACAGGGAGCGCGGCGCGGTCGCGCTCCTGGCGCGGCCCGATGGCGCCGCGCGGTCGCGCTCACAACGCGGCGCCCTGCGGAACGGCGGCCGAACAGCGCGGAACAGCGCGGAACCGCCAGGAACCCCGCGGAACAGCGCCGAACGGCGCCGAACGGCGCCGAACGGCGCGGAACAGCGCCGAACGGCGCGGAACGGCGCCGGGAACGCGACCGCGCGGGGCCGCGTTTCAACGGCGCCATGGCGCCGCGCGATGTTGAACGGCGCCCCGCGTCGTGCCAAGGATGGATCTGATGCTGGGTCGCCTGATCCTCGGGGTTGTGAAGGGGCTCATCGTGGGGGGCCTGCTGGGCTTCGCGCTGGCAAAGCTCGGCTTCGCCGCGCCCATGGCGATCGTCGCCTACCTGGCCGCGGCGCTCGCCGGGGTCCTCGTGGGCCTGATCGCGGGCAAGCCCATCTGGGCGAAGGACGCGAAGATCGAGGCGGGGATGAAGGCCTTCGTCGGGGCGCTGCTCGGCGCTGGCCTGATGTACGCCGCGCGCAGGTGGCTCACCGTGCCGGTGCCGCTGCCGCTCGGCGAGCTCGGGGGCGCGAACCTGTCGCTCGGCGAGGCCGCGGGGGGCACCGGGACGTTCGGCGGCCTGGCGATCACGTCGCTCGCCGCGATCGCCGCGCTCCTCGGCGGCTTCTACGAGGCCGACAACGACCCCTCCGACGAGGAGAAGCCGGGCGCGAAGCCGGCGGTGAAGGCGGCGGCCGGGGGCAACAACAAGCGCATCGCCGCCTCCGCCGCGGCGGACGAGCTCGACGACGACTTCGAGGTCGAGCCCGAGAAGAAGCGCGCGAAGAAGTAGCCGGTGCCGTTCGCGCGGGCCCTCCTCTACGCGGCGTCGCTCGGCGCGCTCGCGCTGGTCGCGCGCTCGCTGCTCGTCGCGCCGGTGCCCATGGCGGTCGCGGGCGCGGCCATCGCCGGCTACCTCGCGCTCGTCCTGTGCGGGGTCTTCTTCCTCGGGCTCGGGATGTTCGTCGACGTGGTGAAGCGCGGCCCGCCCGGCGCGCGGGGCGTGGCGCTGACGTTCGACGACGGGCCGAGCCCGGAGCACACGCCGGCGGTCCTCGCGCTCCTCGACGAGGCGTGCGTGAAGGCGACGTTCTTCGTCATCGGCCGCAAGGCCGAGGCCCACCCGGAGCTCGTCCGCGAGATCGCGGCGCGGGGCCACGCCGTCGCCCTGCACAGCCACGCGCACGACCGGCTCTTCTCCCTGCGCTCGGCCCGCCGGGTCGAGCGCGATCTCCGGCAGAACCTCGACGTCATCGAGCGGATCACCGGCGCCCGCCCCACCCTCTTCAGGCCGCCGGTCGGCCACACGAGCCCGCGCATCGCCCGCGTGGTGGACGCGCTCGACCTCGACGTAATCGGCTGGTCGGCGCGGGGGTTCGACGGGCTCGCCGGGGCGGACCCCGGGCGGGTGGCGGCGCGGATCATCCCGGGGCTCCGCGACGGAGCGATCGTGCTGCTCCACGACGCGGCCGAGCGCGACGACCACGCGCCCGCGGGGCCCCTGGCGCTCCCGCGCATCCTGGCGGCGATGGAGAAGCGCAACCTGGTCGGGGTCCGCGTCGACGCGTGGCTCGACGACGGCGCGCGGGACGCCTAGACCATCTCCGTCGGGTGGCGCTACGCTCGGTCCGATGGCCGCGCCGGTGAGTCTGACGCTCTTTGCGCATATCGCCGGGAGACCGGAGGACGAGCTCGACCTCGCCGAGGCGGCGCTCCTCATCGACGACGCCGCGTACCCGGGCCTCGACATCCCGCACTACCTCGGCGTGCTCGACCGGCTCGGCGGCGAGGCGCGGCGCGCGGTCGATCGCCCCCTGCGCGCCGCGGAGGCGACGCCGGGCAGCGGCCCCATCGAGCAGCTGCTCCGCTGGTTCTACGGCGACCTCGGGTTCCACGGCAACTCCGGGGACTACTACGACCCGAAGAACAGCTACCTGCACGAGGTCCTGGATCGCCGGACGGGCATCCCCATCACGCTGGCCGTCGTCCTCCTCGAGGTGTGCTGGCGCGCGGGCCTCGAGGCCCAGGGCGTCTCGTTCCCGGGCCATTTCCTCGTGAGGACGCCGGTCCGCGGCGGCGTGCTGCTCATCGACCCGTTCGAGGGCCGCCTGCTCGGCCGGGACGACCTGCGCGCGCTGCACACCCGCGCCACGGGCGCCACGCGCGATCCGGAGCCGCGGCTGCTCGTGCCCGCGCAGAAGCGGCAGATCCTCGTGCGCATGCTGAACAACCTGCGGTCGATCTACTCGAGCCGCTCGGACGCGTCGCGGCTGCGCAGCGTGCTCGAGCGGATGCAGGTGCTCGCGCCGACCGACGAGCTCCGGAAGGAGCTCGATCAGCTCGGCGGCGAGCGCCCCTGGCCGTCGTCGGGTCGCGAGGTGAACTGACGTTGCGCTGACGGCGAGCCGCGCCCGGGCGGGCGCGGCGTCGCGGCTACTCCGGCACGCGCTCGTGCGCGCCGATGTCGATGCCGTCGCCGAGCACGCGCGGCAGGCCGTCGTGATCGGTGCGGACGAACGACGGCAGCGCCTGCACGCTGCCGCCGAGCGCCTCGGTGCCCGCATTCGCTGCGGGGCTGCCCGCTGCGAGCGCGAGGTCGTCCGAGTCGACGAGCAGGGGATCGACCCTCGCGCCGAGCGCCTCGGGGACCGAGCCCACGCCGTTCCAGAAGACGTTGTGGCTGCCCACGAGGCCGACGTCGTCCGCCGGCGTGACGACACCCCCGTTGTGGAAGCAGAAGTACGATCCCCCGTCCGGGACGATGATGTTGTTGCGGACGTGGATGGCCTCACCGCCGGGGATGGGAGAGGTGGCCGGATCCTCGCGGCGGAACGCGCAATCGAGGTCGTGGAGGGTGTTGTTGAAGAACAGGACCTCGGCGCCGGAGGTGCTCTCCTTCGGGAGGATCAGCGCGTAAGCGGCGTCGTGGAGCACGTTGTTGAACACCGCGACCCGGCCGATCGGGTTGTCGTTCGACGGCGCGCACGCCGCCGTCTGGAGGTCGAGCAGCGCGGTCGCCCGGACGCGGTTGCCATGGAAGAGCACGTCGAGCGCCTTCGTCGGGTCGAGCCAGAGCGGCGAGCTCATGGCGTCGAACTCGCTGAAGCCGACCTCGGCGACGACCCTTGTCGGGTCGCATGCGTGCACGCCGAACGTGCTGATATCGGCGAAGGTCGAACCGAGGACCGTCAACGCGTCGGCGTTGTCCTTCATGTAGATCCCGCCGGCCTGGAGGGTGTCGAAGCGGCAGCCGACGACGCGGAGGCTCTCCATGTCGCGGACGAGGCCGCCGAGGCCCGCGTCGGTGAGCTCCAGGTTGGCGAGGATGACGTGGCCGGCGTCGGCGACGCGGAACGCGACGTGGCTCAGCTCCGCACCCGCCGGCGCGCCGAGCAGGCCGACGCGCGGGCGCTCGCCCGGGTAACCGACGACGGCGATGGGTCGACTGGCGGTGCCGGGATCCGCGAGCTCCGTGAGGGGAAGGGCGCACGTGATGGCCTGATTGGCAAAATCGGCGCCGCACGTGAAGTCGCCCGGGTAGTCGCCCTCCCGGACATAAGCGACGTCGCCCGGCGCGAGCACGCTCGCGAGCTTGCCGAGCGAGGCGCAGGGCGCCGCCTCCGCGCAGTCCGGGCTCTGGTCGTCCCCGCCGACGGCGTCGACGTACCGGATCGTCCCGGATCGCACCGTGAACCGCGCCGGCTCGCTCGCCACGCCGCCGCGGCGCACCACGATGTCCGCGGCCCCGACGGGCGCATCGGGGCTGACGCGCACGACGATGACGTCGAGCGCGCGCGCGACGTCATCGTTCGACGCGCCGTCGCGCGCGAGGACGGGCGCGACGGGCACGCCGTCGAAGGTCACCTCGGGCTCGTCGCCGCCGTCCTCGACGAGCCGCGCGCCGTAGAGCGTGACGTAGGCCCCTGCCGGACCGGATTCGAGATCGGTGAACAGCACGCGAGGCGCGGTGGGCGGGGCGGGCGCCGCGCCGCCGCCTCCCTCGGCGCCGGCGCCGCTCCCTCCGGCGCCGCTCCCTCCCGCGCCGCTCCCTCCGGCGCCGGCGCCGCCCTCTCCGGGATCGCCGCCTCCTCCGCTCTGCCCGCCGGCCCCGGCGGGGCGAGGCTTGCCTTCATTCACGCCGAGGATCTCGGCACAGCCCATCGGGCCGAGGCCGAGACTGGATACATACAGGACGAACAAGGCCGCTCGATGCCCTCGAGGTCGACGCATCGCGCATGTTTACCATGCGTGGTGTCTCCGCGTGCCCGACAGAAACCTCTGTTATCCTTCTTCACCACCCGGTAGCCTCCAGAGAGCGGATGTCCGGAGGAGCGACGGGGAGCGGCATGGCAGGCCTCGAGGTGGCGCCCGGCAGCGTGCTCGCGGGCAAGTACCGCGTCGAGCGGGTGCTCGGGCAGGGGGGAATGGGCCGCGTCGTCGGCGCGTGGCACCTGCACCTCGATGAGCCGGTCGCGATCAAGGTGCTCCGGGACGAGCTCGCCGGCGATCCGGTCATCATCGAGCGGTTCCTGCGCGAGGCGCGCGCCGCGGCGAAGATCAAGAGCCGGCACGTCGTGCGCGTGACCGACGCGGACCGCCTCCCCTCGGGCGCGCCGTACCTCGTGATGGAGTGGCTCGACGGCGGCGATCTCGCGTCGATCGTGGAGCGCGAGGGGCCGATGGATCCCCCGCGCGCGGTGCGCCACGTCATCGAGGCGTGCGAGGCGCTCGGCGAGGCGCACGCGCTCGGCATCGTCCACCGGGATCTGAAGCCGAGCAACCTGTTCGCGGCGCGCCTGGCGGACGGCTCGACGTGCACGAAGATCCTCGATTTCGGCATCTCCAAGCTGCTCGGCGAGGAGCTGACGCGCACCGACGTCGCGCTCGGGACGCCGAGCTACATGGCGCCGGAGCAGATGACGTCGGCGCGGAGCGTGGACGCGCGCGCGGACATCTGGGCGCTCGGCGTCATCCTGTACAAGCTCGTCACGGGCACCGTGCCGTTCCGCGCGTCGACGCCGTCCGAGCTCGGCATGAAGGTGCTCTTCGGCGAGCCGACGCCCCCCGAGCAGGAGCGGCCCGATCTGCCGCCGGGGCTCGCGCAGGTGATCCTCGCTTGCCTCCAGCGCGAGCCGGCGCGGCGCTTCGCGACGACGGCGCAGCTCGCGGCGGCGCTCGCGCCGTTCGCGGACGCCCAGCCGGCGCCGGAGGGGGCGCTGGGCAGGACGCCGGAGGGCGCGACGCCTGCGCCCGCGCCGGCCGCGGCGGCGACCCCTCACGCGTCGACCGCGAGCGGCGCGCTGCCGCTGCGGGACGCGCCGGGCCCGCGGGCGAGCGCGACGCCGCACCTGGACGCAACCCCGAGCCCGACGACGACCGGGGGGCACACGGCGCGCGGGCCGGGGCGCGCCGTGGTCGCGCTCGCCGCGGTCGCGCTCGCCGCGGGGGCCGCGGTCGCGTTGTGGGCGCGCCGCGCCCCGCCCGGGCCCGAGACGAGCGGCGCGTCGAGCGTCTCCGAGGCCATCGCCGAGTCGGCCTCCGCCCCCGTGGAGCCTGCCCCCACGGCGGAGCCGCGCCCGACGCTCACGCCGAGCGCGCCCGCGAGCTCGGCGGTGCCCAGCGCGCCGGCGGCCGCGGCGCCCAGCACGCCGCCAGCCGCCTCGCAGCAGGCGCCCGCGGCCCCGGTCGCCACGGAGCAGCCGCCTGCGACCGCCGCACCGCGGGCGCCCGCGCCCTCGGCGCCGCGCGCGCCCGCCGCGACCGGCGGCCGCCGGACGGGGGTCCCAGACGCCGTGCCCACGCAGCGTACGCCGGCCGATCCGGCCGAGAATCCTTTCGGCGGGAGGCGCAAGTGACGCAGCGGACGGGAACCTGGTGGCATGCGCGCTCGCGGGTCGCGGCGCTCGCAGCGGCGGGCGCGCTCGCGGCAGCGACCGCGCTCGCGGCGGCGCCCGCCGCGGCGCAGCCGGTGTCGGCCCAGGATCAGGCGGCCGCGCAGGCGCTCTTCGACGAGGGGCGCGCGCTCGCCGCGGCGGGCAAGCACGCCGAGGCGTGCCCCAAGCTCGAGGAGAGCTACCGGCTCGATCCCGCGATCGGCACGCAGTATTACCTCGCGGAGTGCCTCGAGGGGCTGGGCCGCACGGCGAGCGCGTGGACGCTCTACCTGCAGGTCGGGGACCTGGCCGCGGCGGCCGGGCAGAGCGCGCGCGCCAGCTACGCGCGCCAGCGCGCCGAGGGCATCGCGCCGTCGCTCGTGCGCCTGGCGATCCGCGTCCCCGATGCGCTCCGCTCTGCGCCGGGCCTGCGCGTCGAGCGCGACGGCTCGCTCGTCGGCCCGCCGCAATGGGGCGCCGCGGTGCCGGTCGATCCGGGGCGGCACGCGATCGTGGTGACGGCGCCCGGGAAGAAGCCGTGGCGCCACGAGGTCGACGCGAGCGCCCCGGGCACGACGGTCGCCGTCGACGTGCCGCCGCTGGAGGACGCGCCCGGGGCGCCCGCGGCCGGCGCCGCAGCGCCGGCACCGGCGCCGCGCCCGGCGCCGTCCCCTCGGGCCGACGCCGCGCCCTGGTCGACGCAGCGGGTGCTCGGCCTCGTCGCGGGCGGCGCGGGGCTCGCGGCGGCCGCGGTGGGCGCGGGGTTCGGGGTGCACGCCATGGCGAAGCGCGACGCGTCGAACGACGGCCACTGCGACGCGCAGGATTACTGCGACCCGGAGGGGCTCGGCCTGCGCGAACAGAGCCTCGACGCGGCGCGCGTCTCGACGATCGCCTTCGTCGGCGCGGGGCTCGCCCTCGCCGGCGGCGCGGTCCTGTTCTTCACGGCGCCGTCGCGCACCGAGCCCGCCGCCGCGCAGGTCGGCGTGTCGATCGGGCCGCTCGGAGCGAGCGTGGTCGGGCGGTTCTGACAGGCGCCCCAGCCTCGCCCGGCGAGCTCCGCGGAGAGCGAGCGCTCACCGCATCCAGTCCTCTCCCGGCGCTCCCGTCCAGCCGCGCTCCGCGACCAGGCTCCCGATCTCGCGCTGAACGGCCTGTGTCGAATCGAGCGTCGGCATCCCTGCCTCGTCGTAGGCGCTGCCGACCTCGCGCCTGAGCTCGGCCGACGCCCTTGAAGGCTCCGTTCCGGAGAGCCGGTACCGGTACGCTTCGGCGACCCCCTCGGCCGGTATCTGACTCTGCCCATCGCCGTACACCGCCGCGCGGAATCGATCCCACAGGCCGGTTCCCCGCGCTCGCATTTCCCGCGTCCGCAGGGGGCGGAGCCGACGCAGCTCCGCCCGGCGCGCTTCCTCCTCCTCGGTGTTCCACGCAGGCGTTTCCTGGTCGGCGAAGTCGAGCAGGTGACCGCACTCGTGGTAGAGCGTCCCGGCCACGATGCTGGTGTCCGCATACGCCGCCGTGAGCTCATCGTCGTTGGCCGGCAGCTCCCGATCTCTTGGCAAATCCCACCAGGGGCGGTTCAGCGCAGAGTACGATACCAGCACCACGTTGAGCTGTTCCGGGTCCGCGTCCGAGCGAGCCTGCGTTCCTCCGTCCACGACGATGCCGTCCGGGAACGCGCGGACCGGGCGGCGCCGGGCGGGGCGCGAAGGCGCCTCACGCCGGGTGGGCACGGGGCTCGGGCTCGATCCGTCGGGTAGATCCCGATCTCGCTCTGCTCCCAGATGGCGACCGGTGAACACCATATCGATGAAGATCGATTTGAAGCCGGCGACACGGAGGTGCTCGATGGGAAAGGCCATGAGCGTTCGCTTGATCAACCGCCGCCACGCATGCTGCGTATCCCGGAGGCGGTCCGTGGACGCCTCCGGCAAGCCAAACACATCGAAGGTCCACTGGTTCCATTGGTTGTCGGAGGGACGCGGCGCGAACCGGAGCGCGCGCCCGCCGCCCCCCAGGTCTTCGAGGTAGCAGACCTTCAGGGTCATACTCTCCCGCGGCCCCCACGTGCGCGCGTCGCGGATGTGAGGCTCGCGGTTCCTGAGCCGGCAGTAGTCCTCCCACTCCGCCGGGCCGAACGGGAGGAACCGCGCATCCCCCTCCGAGCCCGGCTGATATATCATGAGACGCGCCGGACGCGCGTGGCTCGGGATGTCGCGCCGGCGCCCGCGCATCGCATAGCGCGGCCATTCCCTCACCTGGTCCGCGGTGTAGCAAGGAACCACCAGCGTCTGATCCTCGCCGCGGGCGACCTGACTCGCGTAAGAGGCTCCCATGTCGATCGGCACGCACGCATGCGGGCTGTCGTGGCCATTGCCTTCGAAGTCCACCCGTGGATACCACGACGTCTCGTCGTGCTCGTCCGTCATGACCGTCCTCTCTCCGATCGCGCTCCGCGCCCGTCAGACCCGATGCTCCTCGCGAAGCTTCTCGCGCGTCGCGTCGTCGAGCTCTCCTGTCTCGGCCAGGCGCTTCGCTGCCTGGAACGCCCGCAAGGCACGTGTCATCGCGCCCTCCGCGGGCGCCTCCTCGCCCTCGCCGCTTCGCGCGTGGGGCTCCCCCGCGACACGATCCGGATCCAGCCCTTCCGGACCGACGTAACCGAGGTTCTCGAGCCGCGCGCGCACGCCCGAAGCCGTGTCGATCGGATCGAGGTGTCCGATGGCCAGGCTCACCGTGCGCACGAGGTCGGGATCCTGCGGATCGGGAAAGATACGCAGCGTGCCCGACTCCGCCTGGGCCTCGACTATCTGCTCCAGTGCGCCGCTTGCCGTCGTGGTGCCCTCGAGCACCTCGGCGCCGACCGCCAGCTCGTACCGCGCATTCGCGAGAGGCTCGCCGTCGGCGCGGCGCAACGTGAGCCGCAGCGGAACTCTCGGGCGTTTCCCCTGAAACCGGTTCGTCCCGCCGGCGTTGACCCGGAGCGGGTCGGACGCGGTCGGCGGCAGCGCCACCACGTCGCCCGGCGCGAGCACGTGCGGGCTCGGGCGCTTCTGGCGCAGGGCCTCATTGCTCGGGTGATCGTATACAGCCCGCCAGTCGTCGTGACCGTACCGCATCGCGATGCTCGCGATGCACTCGCCCTGCCGCACCACGTGAACGCGCCCTCTGGTCCTGCCCACCTGAGTCAGACGCTCCCGAACGCCCTCTGATGTCAAGCCCGATCCAGACGGCGATTCGGAACGATTGTTGCATTCCTCGTGGTGCAGGTCGTGCAAGAGCGGCGCGCTCCGCGCCTGCGCGCTGGCAGGGCCGCGTCATCGCGGACGCCTCCACGAAGGGCCTTGACATCATCGGGTTGAATCGGTTCGCTGGTCTTACCTCCAGCAGCAGGCATGGGCATGCGACCGTACGTGGTTCGCCAAGGGGACTACCTGACCCAGATCGCGCATCGCCGCGGCTTCTCCGCGGAGGAGGTGTGGAATTGCCCCGCGAACAAGGAACTTCGGAGGCGCCGCGCGAACCCCGATATCCTCCAGCCGGGGGACGTCCTCTACCTGCCCGACGGGCCCGAGGGCTGCGATCCCATGCCGCTCGAGATCGGCGGAGAGAACCGGTTCGCGGCGACGACCCCGACCGTCGAGGTCAGGCTCGTGCTCCGGCGCGTCGATGGGACGGCCTTCGCGAACAAGCCCTTTCGTGTGCAGGGCGCTGGCATGCCACCGCTCGACGGCACCACCGGCGGCGACGGCCTCGCTCTGTTCTGCGTCCCGGTCCAGGTGCGCGAGGTGGACCTCTCACTCGACGACGGGAGCCTGCGCTGCCGTGTACGGGTCGGCCACATGGATCCCGCCGACGAGCCCAGCGGTATCGCCAAGCGCCTCTCCCACCTCGGCTATCTCGCGCGCGTCGACCTCGGCGAGGCCGAGCCTGCCGCCCGCGCGCTCGGCGAGGCCCTCAAGGCCTTCCAGAGGGCGAAGGGCCTCCCGGAGACGGGCTCGGTCGATGACGCCACGCGCGACGCGCTCGTGCAGGTGCACGGCTCCTGATCGGCGCACGACAGGCACGCGCCCGCTCGGGTACGCGCGGTCATCGTAGATCCCTGCTCACGTTGAAGATATAGGAGCTCCAGTGACTCCTGATAAATCGATACGCTGACGGCTTGCCCTCTCGGCTCCTCTGGCGATCCCTCTCGTCCCACAGGCCCACGAGCCTGTCCTCGAGCTCATCCCTGTGGGCGGAAGCGAATTCCATGAGCGCCTCTGCAATGGGATAGAACGACCAGTGCCACGCCTCTTCCATATAACCCCAGGAGAACACCCGACCGTGCTCGGTGGGAGCACAGTAGGGCTGCGAGAAGCCGTAGATTGACGCGTTCTCCTCGAGCCATCCGTGCGCCTCTGACAGCGGAGGCTGATGCCATTCGCTCATCGTGAGCGAGAACATATCGAAATCGGTCCCCCAGTGGTGGCGCGACGTCCCGGGCGCCGAGCTCGCTTGCAAGATCTGATGCTCTATCAGAGCCGGGTGTCTGCCGCGCAGGTGAGCCCAGCAGCGCCGGTGGTCTTCATCGCCCTGGTCCCACTGGGCGTGGAGCGTGAGTCTTGCGATGTCGCTGCACGCGTCGACGGCCTCCTGGGTGATCCTGTCAAACGGCCGCCCGAGGACGAGGTCGTACTTCTTCTCCCATATGTCCCTCTGTCCATCGAACGAGCGGTAGCCAGGATCTCGCGAGCTCCCCGTCACGGCCGGGTAGGGGTCACTCGGACGCTCTGGATAGCGACGCTGTTCTCTCATCGCTGCCATCATGCGCTCCCGCTGCGTATTCACCTGGCTTCGTACGACACAGGGAGGAGGACTTGCCCCGACGATCCAGTCGATGATGCGCCCGCGACCGGCCTCGGTCTCACCTGTGCGCTGGATACAGAGAGCCCAGTGTAGCTTGGATGCTGCCCAGTAACCGTCTGACGCCGCCGCCGCCTCGGGCGATGACGCGCGATTGAGCTCGGGAGGCAGCACGAGCTGGGGCCATTCCTCACAGAGAACGGTCGTCGTTGCGCCGGGCGCCGCGTCGATATGCAGCTCACACATAACAACCTCCTCCCGCCACAGGCTCGACGCGCCCCAACGCGCTCGGCGAGCGGGGCAAGCGCCGTGTCCATCAATCCCCGATGATCACCGTGCTGCTCGCCACCACCACCCGCCCCACCGGCGCGTCCGCCGGGTCGTTGCACGTCAGCGCCGTGTCCCCGTCGCGCGCCGCCGGCTTGTCGTCGATGAGCACCGTGGCGCTCCCGGTCTGCACCGTCGCCTCGTTGGACGGCGGCCGCTGGAACGTCCCGCTGGGCGCCACGTGCGGCGGCGCGTTGTGCGCCTGGCTCCCCTGCACCGCGGCCGCCTGCTCGTCGATGACCACCGTCCCGCTCAGGCCCGCGTCGATCAGCCCCTCGAACGACAGCGGCGTCGGCGTGGGCACCGCCCCCGAGGCCGAGGGCACCATCACGATGTGCGTGTCGGTCGCGGAGACGCGATCCCCTTGCTTGGCCGCAGGTTTGCTCATCGCCTTACTCCTGCCTCACGTCGATGAGCCCCGGGAAGTGGACCTCCCCGCCGCCCTCGAGCTCGAGCACGGCGCGGCCGTCCTCGTCGAGCACGCCGGCCACCTCCGAGCCGTCCTCGAGCACGACGCGGAACGGCTGGTTGGGGATCGGCTGGCCCCGCTCGTCGCGCAGCTCGATGACGGTCGGCTCCACCCGGCTCTCTTCCACCGTGTCGCTCGCGCTCTGCGGCGAGTTCAGCAGGATGCGGCTCCCCTCGACCGCCGCCTCGGACGACAGCCCGATCCCCGCCCCCGATGACTTCAGCAGGATCCGGTCGGAGACCGCCTGGATCTTGCTGTCGGCCTGCGCGCGCAGCTCGCCTTCCATCAGGCGGATGCGCGCGCGGTCGCCCTGCAGGACGATCTCGGGGGACGAGACCTGGATCTTGCCCGCGGTCATCCGGATCTCGCTCTTGCCGCAGCGCAGGACGATGCCCTCATCGGCCTCCAGCTCGATGATCTCGCTGCTCGACGCGCGGAGCTTCCCCTCCACGTGCGTGACGTGCGACCGCTTCGCCTCGGCCTGGCCGACGACGCGCACGAAGTTGCCCGCGATGCGCTCGATCACGTCGCTCTTCGCGAGCAGCTCGTGCTGCCCCGCGAGCTCGGCGCGCGAGCGGCCGCCCACATGGACGCTGCGGTCCTGCGCGACGTGCTCGCTCGCGTTCCCCTGCGTCTGCGACGACCGGTTGCCCTCCACGTGGAGGCGATCGTCCTCGTCGACGCGCGTCTCGCGGCTGCGGCCGACGCGCGCGTGCGCCTCCCCGTCGACGCGCAGCCGCTGATCCCGCGTCACGGTCATGATCTCGTCGCGATCGACGTGCGCGATACGGTCGTTGCGGACCGCGATCTCCAGGTCCTTCTGGGCGTGCACGTACACGCGCTCCTGCCCTGCCGCGTCCTCGAACCAGAGCTCGTTCGCGCCGCCTGCCCCCGGCGTGCTCTGGGTCCGGATCCCGCTGCGCGTCGCGTTCTGCGGGAGCGGGAACGGCGGCGGGCTCGTGCCGTTGTAGACGCAGCCGAGCACGAGCGGCTTGTCGGGATCGCCGCCCTCGAAGGTCACAACGACCTCCATGCCCGCGCGCGGGATGAACTGCGTGCCCCAGCCGACGCCGGCCCACGGCTGCATCACCCGCACCCAGCACGAGTCGTGGCCGGCCGCGCGGCGCTCGCGGTCCCAGTGGAAGCGCACGCGGATGTGGCCGCCCGGGTCCGTGTGGATCCCGGTCGCGCCGCCGCCCACCACGGTCGCCGTGAGGCAGACCTGCACCGAGCGGCGCGGCGGCCGCTCGGGCGGGTAGGCTACGTCGGCCGGCACGCAGTCGAAGCGGTTCGTGTACGTGCGCCCCGCGTGCCCGGGCGACGTCGCGGCCCACCCCTCGTGGACGACGGCGATCGGCACCCAGCCCCGGTTGAGCCGCGCGATCTCGTGGTCCTCGAGCTCGAAGCGGTGCCCGGGGGCGAGCCAGTGGCAGACGCTCTCGCCGGAGGCGACGTCGCGGCCCCGGCGAGCGCTGCGCAGGATGCGGTCGGGCTCGTCGCGCTCGTAATGCCAGTCGGGGAACAGGAAGCTGCTGTGGTGCTCGTAGATCTCGCCGGGCCGCTCCACGCCGCCGAGCCCCTCGCCGATCTCCAGCCCGACCCGGCGCGCCGCCTCGATCCCCTGCTGCGCGAGGCCGCCGAGCGCCCCGGCGACGTCGGGCTGCTGCAGCGCCTCGGCGCCAGCCCGCGCGGCGTCCGCGGGCGCCCCTGCGGCGCCGGCGAGCGGCTCGCCCTGCCGGGCGTCCTTCGCGGCGCCGAGGACCACGTGCGGCCGCCGCGGATCGTACGCGCGGAACGCGGCGGAGCGCGTCGTGACCTCGCGGCCGCGCGCGAACGCGAGCACGCTGTCCTCGCCCGGCCACTGGAGCGCGCCCATGTCGGGCCGCATGTGGAGCACCGCGCCCGTGCGCCCCTCCGGCGGCCGCGCGAGCCCCTCCGGCGGCCGCGCAAACCCCTCTGGCGGCTGCGAGATCCCGTCCCGGAAGTGGGAGACCGGCATCTCCGGCTCCGGCGCGTCGCCCAGCGTGAGCGGCGGGTACCAGGCAGCGCTGTCGGTGAAGACCATGACCTCGCACGGCCACGGCAACGCGGCGCCCCCGAGCCACCCGGCAGCCGCGCCGTCCAGCGCGGCGCGCTCGGCCTCGCCGCCCAGCTCGAGGCTCCTCGTGGTTTCGAAGATCGCCTCGGCGCCGAAGCCGAGCGGCGCGTCCGGAGCGTCGGCGCGCTGCTCGAAATGGAAGCCGACGCCGTGCTCGGCGGTCAGCCGCAGGATGAACTCGAGATCCGTCTCCTCGTACTGCGTGCAGTACTCGCGCGCGGGATATCGGCTCTCGAGCTGCCAGCGCGAGGGGATCCTGTATTGCCGCAGGATCGCGCGCACCACCTCGTCGACGCGCACGTTCTGGAAGACGCGCGAGTTGCGCCGGAGCCCGAGCAACCAGGCGCGCGGCGCGAGCTTCACCTGGTACTGGGCGGCCCGCGTGGTCTGCGTCCGTCGATAACCGTCCGCGCGCGCCGCGGCGATGATCCCGTGGAACACCCGCCGCCTGTCGCCGTGGCGCATCTCGAGGCGGGCGGCGCTGCCGGGGGCGCGCTCCTCGAGCGCGACGTCCTCGGCCTCCGTCGTCACGTCGATGGTGAGCTCGTACAGCCCATTGAGCCGCTCCTGGCCCCGGAATGCGTGGACGGTGAGCGGGACATCGGGCAGATCGCCGACGCGCAACGAAAAGACGTGTTCGGGCCGATCGCTCATTCCCGCCGCACGATATCCCAGGCAACGCTCGTTTCGAAGCGCGGACGAAGGCCGCGCCCGCCCTCCTCTCCGGCCCGAGCGGCCGGCCGCGCGAGCGCCCGATCAGCGGCCGCCGCGCGCGAGCAAGCCGCGGTAGTGCGCGAGGAGCTGCCGGAAGCGCTGCGCCGCCGCGGGATCTTGCTGAAAGCGGTGCGCCCAGAGCCGGTCGACACCGTCTCGAGCGGGCTCGCTGTGGATCCTGTATTTCGCGAGCACCGCCGCGCGCTCGTCCGGCCGCGCCTCGAGCTCGACGCAGAGCGCCGCGTAGTGCTCGAGGGGGAGATCGACCGGGCGCTCTGCCGCGCTGGGGGCCGACGCCGGCGCCGCGCCCAGCGCCTGGGTCCTGTTCTGGGCGCCGGACCCCGGCGGCATCGCGGCTGCGGGCGACGGCCGGGCGTCGTGCAGGCTCCGCTCGGGATCCCACCCCGCCTTGGCGGCCGCCTTGACGAAGGGCAGCGCGGGCGCGGACGGCTGTGCGGCGTGGGCGAGCGTGTCCCCTTCCCCTTCCGCTCTGCCGCGCGGCGCGAGCCTGGGCGGCGGCAGCGCCGCGGCGCCCCCCTTGAACGGTAGCGCCGACGGGAGCGGGCCGTCGGTCGCGGGGAGCGTCACGTTGATCTCACCGGGCGCCGCCGCCGCACCGAGCGGCGGCGCGACGGCGGCGACGAGCGGCGGCTGCGCCGCGCCGAGCGACGGCTGCGCCGCGCCGAGCGACGGCTGCGCCGCGCCGAGCGGCGGCCGTGATCGCGCCTCGGCGACGAGCTGGTAGGTGGGGACCGCCGGGGGAGACGCGCCCGCCTGCTCGATCTTCACCGCCGGCGGGTCATCGCTCTTCTCCGGCGGCGCCGGATCGTCGATCTTCTCGGGCGGCGGGTAGAAGACCGCGTGGGCGCGGTCCACCTGATCCCAGCGCTCGCTGTCGCCTCCCGACATCGCCTCGCAGAGCGCCCGCAGCACGTCGCGGACCTTCTGCGCCCGTTCGATGGAGATGTCGGCCTGCTGCGCGAACCGGTCGCGCAGGAAGGCGCGGAGCTGTGCGTCCTCCGTCTGCGCGAGCCGCGGGAAGGAGCTGACAACCTCTCGGAGCTTGGTCGGATCCAGGGCGCCCACTCGAAGCCGCGAGTGTCGGGGAGCCCGCAGACGCCGTCAACCCTCGCGGCCTCCGGAGCTGCCGCGAGCGCTGCGCGGTGCATCGCCCTTCACTCCGCCCTGCTCACGCGCCCCCGCGCAGCGCGGGCGCGCCGCGCGCTTCCTGTTCCTCCGCCCCCGGCAGCAGCACCACGAACCGCGCCCCGCCGTCCGCGCCTCGCTCGACCCCGATCGTCCCGCCGGCCGCCTCCACCAGCCCCCGGCACACAGCGAGCCCGAGCCCCGTCCCCTCGCCGACCTCCTTGGTCGTGATGAACGGCTCGAACAGCGTCTCGCGGACCGCCTCCGCGATCCCCGGCCCGTTGTCCTCGACCTCGATCCGCGCGCCCCCGCCCGCGCCCCGCGACGCGCGCACCGCCACGCGCCCCCCGACGCGCGGCACCGCGTCGGCCGCGTTCAGGAGCAGGTTCAGGAGCACCTGCACGAGCTGCCCGTGCGCGAGCGCCACGGCCGGCACGTCGGGCGCGACGTCCCGCTCGAGCTCGATCGCGCGGAACGCCTTCTGCGGCGTGACGAGCGAGACGACGTCGCCGATCGCCTCCGCGACCGACCCCGAGGGGAGGTGCCCTGCCTCTCCATCGCCGCCGGCCTCGGCCGCGCCCCGCGCCGCGGGCCGGGCGAAGTCGAGCAGATCGCGCAGGATCTTGTGGATCCGCTCCGTCTCCCGCTTCATCCGCTCGACGAAGTCGCGCTCCTCGGCCGGCGTGAGGCCCCCGGCGAGCAGCAGATCCTGCAGGCCGAGGATCGCCGCGAGCGGGTTGCCGATCTCGTGCGCGAGCCCCGCCGCCAGGCGCCCCACGGACGCGAGCCGCTCCGAGCGGACCAGCCGCTCCTGCGCGCTCTTCAGGTCCGCCGCGTAGCGCTCGATCTCGGCGATCTTCGCCCGCAGCGACTCCTCGTCGGCGCGGAGGCGGCCCGTCATGAGCGCGAGGCTCGCGCCGAGCTCCGCGAGCTCCCGCGCGCCGGCCCGCGGCACCTCCAGGTCGCGCGCCCCGCCGGCCACGCGGCGCGCGGCCTCCGACACCGCGTCGATCGGCCGCACCACGAGGTGCGTCATGGAGATGTACGCGAACACGAGCAGCGCCAGCGCCACGATGCCCGTGTAGAGCGCCACGATCCGCACGAGCGGCGCGGCGGCCACCGTCGACGGGTCGGTCGGCACCAGCACGGCCACGGAGCCCGTCGACGTCGCGGGCGCGGGCTCCGCGCCGGACGCCGCCTCGCGCGCGGGCTCCGGGACGACCACCAGGAGCGCATCGCCGCGCGCCGTGCGCACCGTCTTCAGCACCTCCGTGCCGCCCTCCACCGAGGCCGGCAGCGCCGCCACGATCTCCGGCTCCCCGGCGCGGACCGAGAGCGCCCCGGCCGCGTCGTAGACGCCGATCGCCGACGCCCCGTCCGGGCCGAGCTGCGCCTCGAGCAGGAGCGAGAGCTCCGGGGCGGAGCGGGTCGTCCGCGCGGCGGCCACGTGCCCGGCGATGGCGCGGCCGATCGCGCGGGCGCTCGACGCGCGCGCGCCGCTCATCGTGGCCCGCGTGAGGCTGGCCACGGCGAAGAAGAGCGGCAGGAACGCCAGGAGGAGCAGCGCGCCGAGCGCGAACAAGAGCTGAAGCCGGATCCCGAGCCGCACGGTGTGGTCTGCCCCCTGTCGTACCGTCCTCGCCCAGCTCGGCGCCCGCTCATCCGTGGCAGCGCGCCGGGCTCGGAGGAACGACCTCTCTGATAGCGGCATGCGCGCCCATGGCAAAGCTCGCGAGGCTCGCGAGGTTCGCGAGGTTCGGACCGACGGCTGGGCCTGGCGCCCGCCGCGCTGGCCTGGTACCCGCCGCGCCGAGCTGGTACCCGCCACGCCGAGCTGGTGCCCGCCGCCGGAACGAGACGTGAACGACGTGAACGACGTAAACAGCGTGAACCAACGTGAACCAGCGTGAACCACGCTGGCTGTTACAACGGCGAACCTCTTATGCGCTTGATCGTTCGCCGAGAGTCGTGACATCATGGCTGGTTCAATGGGGATAGTCTTATGAGCTTGCTCGAATCCTCCTCCGACGTGATCGACCCACACCATGTTCCTTTCCTCGCCGGCTCCGCCGCCCGCGACGCGCGCCCGTCGACCGGCCGGCGCGACCGCTCGACCGAGCGCGCCGGGCTGGCTGCGGCGGGCGACGCCGATCACGACCTGCTCCGCCTCGAGATCGAGCTCCTCCGCCGCGGCGGTCGGGACGCCCTGGAGCTGCGCCGGGAGCTCGCGGCGTTCTTCTTCGTCGTCATCGCCCTCTTCGGCGTCGCGCAACTCGTCCGGGATCTCATCCACGCCGACCTGCCGCCGCTGCTCCAGATGGGCTATTCGTGGGGCTTCCTGCTGCTGCTCCTCGTGCCTATCGGGTGGTTCGTCCGGCGGCAGCCGCTGCCGCTCGCGCGGCTCGGCGTGACGCTCTCGGGCGCGCGGCATAGCCTCCGCGAGGCGCTCGTCATCGCCGCCATGGCCTTCGCTGCGTGCATCGCGCTCCGCACGGGGCCGGCCCTGCGCGGCGAGCCGTGGCTCGACTGGGGCTCGGTCGCGGGGTATTCGGGCCTCGAGTTCGCGATCTTCCTCGCGAGTTATGGGCCGCACTGCCTGCTCCAGGAGTTCATCGCGCGCGGCGTGATCCAGACCTCGCTCGAGCGGCTCCTGCCCGACGCCGGGCGCCTCGCGCCCATCGTCGTCACCTCGGTGCTCTTCGGCGTGTTCCACCTGTATGTCTCGCTGGCCTTCGCGGTCATCACCTTCGCCGCGAGCGTCCTCTTCGGCCTCTTCTACGCGCGCCACCGCACCCTCGTCGGCGTCACCGCCGTCCATCTCACGGTCGGCCTCGCCAGCGTCGCCGCCGGCCTCAACTGACGCTCTCCGCGACAGGCAAGCACGTGGGCAGGATCCTCCCAGGTGTACGTCCCAGGTAGAGCTGTCGCATTCATGATCGCTTGCCCCTGACACAGGGCCTCGACGTCACGGTGTCCCGAAAGGCCTTTTCTTCCGGGGGCGGCGACCAGCGGCCAGAAGCGAGCTCACCGGACGTGGCGAGCGCCCAGCACCCAGAGGGGGTGCCCTGCTCGATGAGCAGAGAAGGCCTGTGACGCGCTCGATGCGAGAAGCGGGGAGTGGCCTGGTGAGGTACCATGTGGTGACGGCGCCGAGATCGGGCGCACAACATGGTCTCCATGGCCTTGCGCTTGCTCTCCGCCCGCGCACGTGCTCGGCGTGCTCAGGGTCGCGGACCGGATGGGATCTCCCGTGCCGGCGTCGGCGCCCGCGCCCGAGCCGCAAGCGAGGCGAGTGTGAGGAGGTCTGCGGCTACAGGGGCTGCGCTGTGCGCGATCGCTGCGGTTCACCCCATGCCGGCCTGCACGCCGGGCATCGAGCCGGACCAAGACCGCTGGTCCGCCGAGCCGGCGGCATCGTCCCTGGGACGCGCGACGCAGCGGGCGAGCGGGGTTGGGTGGAAGGCCACTCGTATGAATGACTTCAATCGCGACGAGTTGGTGGATGTGCTCTGGGAGCACCCCGAGAAGAGCCTGGCGGCGATCTGGCTGATGGAGGGGACCCAGCCGGTCGCGCCGGGGCCGGTGATCCCGGGGCCGCTCGGCCAGGGCTGGGAGGCGGTCAACGCGGGTGACTTCAACTCCGACGGCATGGCGGATGTGCTCTGGCGCAACATCGACCAGAACCTGGTGGCCATATGGCTGATGGAAGGGAGCCAGCTGCTCTCGCCGGGGCCGATCCTCCCGGGGCCGCTCGGCCGGGGCTGGAAGGTGGTCGCGGTGGCCGATCTGAACCGCGACGGCATGGCGGATGTGCTCTGGAACGACAAAGAACAGAACGTGATGACGACATGGGCGATGGATGGGTCTCAGCTGGTCGCGCCGGGGCCGATCCTCCCGGGGCCGCTCGGCCAGGGCTGGGTGGCGCGCGCCGCGAGGGACTTCAACCGCGACGGCATGGCAGACGTGCTCTGGGAGAACACGGAGCAGAGCCTGATAGCCGTCTGGCTGATGGACGGCGTTCAGCTGCTCGCGCCGGGGCCGGTCATCCCCGGGCTCGGCGGCGGCTTTCACGTCGTCACCGCGCGGGACTACAACGCCGACGGCATGGCGGACGTGCTCTGGAACGACAAGGAGCAGAACCTCATGGCCGTCTGGCTGATGGAGGGCAGCACCCTGGTGATCTCGGCAGGACCGGTGATCCCGGGGCCGCTCGGCCGCGGCTGGGAAGCATGCCCCGCCGCCGACAGCAATTTCGACGGCATGGCGGACGTGCTCTGGTACGCCACAGGAACGAACCAGGCGGCGGTCTGGTTGATGAACGGCACTCAGCTGCTCGCGCCGGGGCCGGTGTTTCTAGGGCCCTACGACGGCGGGTGACAGGGCGCCGTCCCACGTCCGCTGCGCTGCCTCCGCGTCGGTGGCGCCGGCGGCGCCGGCGTCGCGGACGACGCGGAGGCAGCGAGGAGACGGAGGAGCGCTGAACACAGCCGATGTTGCACAACAATTTCGGGCACTTACGTCCGCGCCCGACCGTCCCCGCGACGATCCCTCCGGAGGGCGCAGCAATGATGAATACAGCGTGGCTGTCCAGGAGGCGCAGGGCGCGCAGGAGATTCTTGTTACCTCGGGTCAGCGCCGTGATTTGTCATTGACAGCCGCGAATCGCTTTGCTCTTCCTTTTAATGCTGCCCTTCTGAACCGACCGGGACGTACATGACCGCCGCATGCTCCGCGACCGCCCTCTCGTACGAACCCATCCGCGTTTCGGGCCAGCGTGGCGTTCGTCGGGACGGAGGCGGACTTGGCTCGCGGGATTGAGCTGGATCGTTCGCGCTATCCGCTGGTCGTGATGCGGGCCGGCGAGCACTACACCCAGAACGATTGGGACGTGCTGATGAGGGGCATGATCCAGCTCATCGTCTCGGGGCCGTTCGGCCTGATCAACGACACGCGCGGCAGCAGCATGCCGAACGCCGTGCAGCGGCGAGCCGTCGCGCAGATGTACGCCGACTACGAGAAGCAGGCGCGCGCGCACTTGCTCGCGTCCGGCATCGTGGGCGACTCTAGCCTGGTGAACGGCATCCTGACCGCGCTCAACTGGCTGAAGCCGCCGCCGCATCCCGTCAGGGTCTTCTCGTCGATGACCGACGCGGAGCGCTGGGTGCTCCAGCATTTCAACGTCGAGCTCCGCCGGCAGGCCCTGGCGCCGAGCGTCGAGCACCGGGTCGGCTGACCCGCCCCGCCGCCGCCGGCGCGCCGCGCGGCGGCGGGGAAGCGGCAGGGAAACAGCGGGGAAACGCCGAGGAGAAGCAGGAGAAAACGCGGCGCGCGCCTGCGCAGGTCCTCGCGGCGCGGCCTCGCTCTTCCTTTTTGCTGGACACGCGCCGATACGAGGTGAGATATTGTGCTGTCGGCCCCACGCTCGTCAAACAGGCAACGACGGAAGGGAGCACTCTATGAAGAAGCGCGCCGTGCTCGTCGGCATCAACGACTATTCAGACAGACCGCTCGCGGGACCCCTCAACGACGTCGCGTTGATGCGCAGGTTCCTCAAAGACCGCTGTGGCTTCAACGTCAACACAGAGATCGTACGTGCCCTCGACGCGACAGGGACCAAGGGAGCCATCCTGGAGCGGCTCGAGTGGCTCGTACATGGGGCAGAGCCCGGCGATCGGCTCCTCTTCCACTTCAGCGGCCACGGCGACCAGCTCACCTCGGCCGGCGACGCTGGCGAAGCCGATCAGCTGGACGAGGTGCTCTGCGCGCTCGGCTTCAACAGCACGAACGCCACGGCGATCCGTGACAATGAGCTCGCGGCGCTCTTCTCCAGGCTGCGGCCCAGCGGCGCGCACCTCGTATGGGCCTGCGACTCGTGCCACGCCGGCGGCATGCCCCGCGCGGCGCGCGGGGCAGGAGAGGCGGCAGGAGGCGAGAAGACCGTTCGCAGCTGGAGCGTCTCCCCGGAGCGCGCGCCCCGGAGCGCGCGGGCGCTCGCGCCGGGGCGCGCGGCGGGCCGGATGCGCCAGGCGATGAGCGCGCTCCCCGTCGTCTTCATCGGAGCCTGCGCGGAGGGGCAGCAAGCGTACGAAGGTCCTCTGGGCGGCCAGGTCTATGGAGCGCTCACCTATCACCTCGTCCAAGAGCTCGAGCGCCCGGGAGGGCTGACGGCCTCCCTCGCGCAGATCGTCGAGAACACCAGTCGCGCCATGAGACAGGCCGGCTATGCCCAGGATGCCGTCCTCGTGGCGTCGGACGAACGCGCGGCGGCGCCGCTCTTCTGGCCCTGAGCGGGAGCATGGCTTTCCTGCGCTCGCGCGCAAACCAATCTCCGGGAGACAATCGTTCATGATGAATCAACACCGGTGGCCGGTCGGGCTTGTCATGCTCGCGGCGCTCTTTTCTTCAGGATGCACGACGGACCCGGAGGTGGAGAGATACCTCATCGTCACGCCGGCCTCGAAGCAGCCGGACTCGCCGGCGCTGGGGACCAACGTGTTCGTCCAGCAGCGAGGGGGCACGCACCTGCGGATAAAGACGGTCGCAGGGAAGCTCGATTTCTCGACGGACGCGCCTGGAGGAGACGCGCAGCAGTCCGCGTGCATCGCCGCGCCGCCCGCCGACGAGCCGTGGTTCTTCATCGTGATGCCGGACGACGTCGAATGCGAGCTCTACGTCGATCTCCTCGGGCGCGGCAGCGGAGACGACGCCCCGGCGTGCTCGGGACCGCTGCTCGCTAGCCGGTTGCTGCCGATCACGACCGCTCGACAGAACCCCTCCGACGGTTCCGACGGCGGCGGGGGAGGTGCGGGCGGCGGCGCGGGGGGCGCGGGCGGCGGCACAGGGGGCGCGGGCGGCGGCACAGGGGGCGCGGGCGGCGGCACAGGGGGCGCGGGCGGGACAGGAGGAAGCGAATCGTGATCAAAGTGCGGGAGCGCAAGCTCATCAAGTTGAACCATGGCGCGCCGTGGATGCAGTCCGTGCTCATCGCGGCAAGCGTCGGCGCGGTCCTCCTCACGACCCGCGTTGGCCAGGCTGCAGACGGCGAATGCAGGGACGCCTCCGTCGAGTGTAGTGCTGGAAAATCGTGCACCGGTCTTGTGCTCGACCTCGAAACGGAGATCAAGCAGGAGTTGCCCGCTCTCCAGAAGCGCGTCCCCGCTGCCGCCGATCCAGCGCTGAAAGCGCTCGTGGCGACCGTGACGAGCGCGCAGGGCGCGTTTCTCACGAAGAAACAAGAGATGGATAGCGCAGGCACGGCGACCGACAAGGAGACGAGAGCGAGAGAAGCAGTCGTTGCGCACTGCACTTACGTCACGGCGAGGAAGGCTGTAGACAACGAGCTCCAGAAGGCAGTCGCGCCGCCGGCGCCTGCCCCCTCCGCGGCGCTGCCGGGTGCATGCAATGCCCCTGTCGATGCGGCTGCGTGCGCCAAGCAGCTCCGCGACCAGGCCTCGAAGCTCAAGCCCACCGTGAAGGCGAGCAAGGCGATCACGGAGCAGCTGACGGACGACATCTCGTCGATCGCCGTTCGCGCCGAGGAGATCGACGAGCAGCTCGGAGCGGTCGACGAGCTCATCGAGTCCCTCACGAAGCTGGACGATGCGAGCCTGACGGCGAAGGCGTCGAAGATCCATGAGTCTCTGCTCGGTGTACCCGCGCTGGTCGAGCAGACCAGGGCCGTGCAGGCGAAGCGCCAGGAGATCCAGCAGATCTGCGCGACGTCGTGCAGGGCCCCCGGCGCCTTCTGCATCGACGCGAGATCCGGCGAGCCGCTCTGCGACGGCCTGAAGCCCAATGTCTACTCCCTCGTCGACTCTCTGTCTCCCAAAGACAAGCTGATCGTGCGCGTCTTCGGCGAGGCGGAGCTCAAGGACAAGGTCAAGCTCTCGGTGAGCTTCCTCCGCTCCGCGGACCGGCTCTTCGAGAAGGACGCGGCGGCCACAGGCGCGAGGGCCGCGACAGCGCCGACCATCGTGCTGCTCGCGGAGCAGGTCGCGGAGATCCCCGAGGACACGTCGATCACGTCGCTGAAGATCCGCTACGAGCTCGTGGCCGGCGATCCGGGGAGCGCGATCGACGAGTCGTATGCCGTGTCGATCGATCAGGGGCAGTACTACCTCGAGTTCGGAGCCCTCTTCCCCATCGTCGTCAACGGGTCTCGGCGCGTCGTCCAGACCACCCTCCCCGGCACCGGCGGCGAGCGTCGCCTCTCGATCCAGGAGGACTGGAGCGTCAACCCCTCCATCGTGCTCAACGTCTTTCCCGGCGGCCGGCGCCGCGGCGTCATCTCATCGTTTCAGGACATGCGGTGCGCGACGACGTTCGGCGATCTGCTCGGCGTGCAGGCCGGCGTGGATCTCGACCTCGGCCAGCCGTTCGATCGCGTCTTCCTCGGCGGCGTGCTCGAGCCCGTCGCGGGGCTCAGCTTCAACGCCGGCCTGGCGCTCATCCAGCAGGAGTACCTGCCCTCGGGCCACGCGGAGGACATGATCCTCGCCGAGGGAGATTCCCTGACGCCCGTGCGCCGATACACGCCTCGCTTTTACTTCGGCGCCACGCTGACCCTCGACATCGTGAACACCGCGGCGACCGCCACCACCAGCTTCGTGGGCAAGCTCACGCGTTGAGCGCGCTCGCGGGGGGCGCGAGCGAGGAGCTCGTCGAACGTCTGCACGGGCGACAGGCGCGCCGCCGCGCACGAGCCGCGCGCCTCGACGCCGCCTAGCAATACGACGTCAACACGACTGCAGGTCACACCCTCACCCCCTCTCTCGCCCCTTTCCCCCATCGCGCAGCCGCCTCCGCCGGCAGAGAACTGGGCCCCGGCGATCGACCTCTGGTACCGGCATCCGAGCCGATGGCCAACCTGGTGCTCGCCGTGCTCACCGCCCGCCGTATCGCGCGCAACGCGGCGCCGCTCGCCTGCGCGCTGGCCCTCGGGGCGCTCGTGGTCCTCGACGCGGCCGCGCCGATCCCGCCGCTCGCGGCCGCGACCGCGCTGCTCGTGCTGCTCGTGGCGCTCGTCCAGCGGGCGCGGCGGCGCGCGGCCGCCATCGAGGCGAGCGCCCTGCTCGACCTCGAGGTCGGCGCCCTGCTCCTCGTCGGCACGTTCGCCGCCGTCCTCCGCCTCGACGGCTCGCTCGACGGCGACGCCCACGCGGCCCTCTACGTCGTCATCGCCCTCGTGAGCGCGTTCGCCCGCCCAGGGGCGTCGCTCCTCGTCGCGATCGCCGCCGCCGCCCTCGAGATCGCCGTCCGCTCGGCCGCGGCCCAGCGCGGCGCGCCGAGCCTCCTCGACGTCGCGCGCGCGGCCGCGCCGCACATCGGCTTCATGGCCGTCTTCTCGCTGCTGAACGCCACCATCCTCCGCGCAGAGCTCGGCCGCGTCAGGAAGGCCTCCCACACCCGCCTCCAGGCCGAGATCGAGCGGCTCCGCGACGACGCGCGCAGCTATCGCCTGCTCTCGGCCCCGGCCCAGGCGCGCGGCGCGGGCGCGTGCCAGAAGGGCGACGACGAGCGGCTCGCCCGCTCCGGCGTCGAGGAGATCCACCAGTCGGTGCTCTTCGCCCTGCGCCTGCTGCGCGAGTCGCTCGACCTCTACACCGCCGTGCTCCTCTGGCAGAACGACGCCGGCACCCACCTGCGCATCAGCGAGCTCGCGAGCGACGCCCCGAACCTCTCCGAGGGCCCGTTCCTCTCCGGCGACGGCGTCTTCGGCGCGGCGATCACCCAGCGCGCGCCGGTCGTCCTCGGGGGCCTCAAGCCCGGCTACAAGCTCCCCTACTACGTCGGCCCCTCCCCGGTGCGCGCCGTGTGCGCGCTGCCGGTGTTCGAGCACGGCCAGCTCCGCGGCGTGCTCGTCGTCGATCGCGTCGAGGACCGGCCGTTCTCGCCGCGCGAGCTCGAGCTCATCGACGAGGCGTGCCGCTACGCGGTGCGGGCCATCCAGAACGAGCGCGTCTTCGTCCAGCTCGAGCGCGCGAAGATCGAGCAGGGCAAGCTCTACCGCGCCGCCGAGGGGCTCGGCGCCGCCACGACCGAGCCCGGCGTCATCGAGGCCGGCGTCACGAGCGCCCGCGAGATCACGTCCGTCGATTTCGCGGCCGTCACGCTGTACGACGAGGCGCAGAAGGTCCACGAGATCCGCGCCGTCAGCGGCGACGGCGTCGCCGAGCTCACCGGGCAGCGCTTCCGCCACAACGCGGGGCTCGTCTCGATGGTGCTCCAGAACCGGCACCCGCTGCCGTACCGCGGCGAGTACGACGAGAAGCGGCAGGTCGTCTTCACCCGCCGCGTCACGCCGCCGTCGATGCCGTCGATCATCGTGCTCCCGCTCGTCGTGCACGACCGGCCGCTCGGCACGCTGGTGCTCGGCTCGCGGCGGCGCGCGGCCTTCACCGACTCGGTGCGCAGCACGCTCGAGGTCCTCGCCAGCCACATGGCCGTGTCGCTCTCGAACGCGCGCATGGTGCGGCGCCTCGAGGAGCTCGCGACGATGGACGGGCTCACCGGGCTGCTCAACAAGCGCGCGATGCTCGAGGTGGCGGACCAGAAGATCACCGCGGCGCGGCGGTTCTCGCGGCGGCTCTCGGTGCTCGTCACGGACATCGACCACTTCAAGAAGGTGAACGACACGTACGGCCACGACGTGGGCGACGTGATCATCAAGGGGCTCGGCGACGTCCTCCGGCGCGCGAAGCGGACGACCGACGCGGTCGCGCGCTTCGGCGGGGAGGAGTTCGTCGTGATCTGCGAGGAGACGGACGCGCGCGGCGCGATGCTGCTCGCGGAGCGCGTGCGCGAGGAGCTCGGCCGGACGACGTTCCACGCGGCCGGGAGCAACGGGCCTGTGCAGTGCCAGGTGACCTGCTCGATCGGGATCGCCACCTACCCCGAGGCGGGCAGCACGTGGGAAGAGCTCTTCAAGGCCGCGGACGAGTCGCTCTACGTGTCGAAGCGGTCGGGCCGGAACCGCTCCACGGCGTGGTCGCCGGCGGTGCGCTCGAACAGCGCGCACCCGCCCGCGGCGGAGGCGGCCGGCGCGGCGAAGCACGCGGCGGAGGCGGCCGCCACGGCGAAGCAGGCGGCGGAGGCGGCCGCCACGGCGAGGCACGCGGCAGAGGCGGCCGCCGCGGCGAGGCACACGGGGCCCGCGACGGCGCGGTCCCCGGCGACGGCCGCGGCGGCCAGGGCTGCGGCGGCGAGGCCCGCGGCAGGGGCGCCCGCGCCGCAGCGCAGGCCGGCCGTGACGGGCGGCGCAGGCGGCGCCCCGGCGGCCCAGGGACAGGACGGCGCGCCCTCCGCCGGGAAGCGCGCCACGGCCGCCGCGCAGGCGCCGGGGAAGGCGCCCGGCGAGGCCGAGCCTCGGAGCAAGCCGAGGCGCCCGCCGGACGTCGATCCCACGAGCAAGCCGAAGACGGCCGCCTGAGGTCTGCGCGCCGCTTGCGGCGCAGGCGCGGCGGGAACATAAGCCTCCTCGGCGAAACCGGAGCCAAGGAGGCGCGATGAGCTCGGACCCCGATCGAGACGACCCCAGGGAGGATCTCAAGCAGGGGCTGAGCCTGCTCTGGCGCGCGGCGCGCAAGACGGCCGTGGACCTGCGCAAGGACCTCGACAGCACGAACGTCGGCAAGGCGATCGACGACGCCGGGCGCGAGCTCGTCCGGGCCGCGACGAACGTGGTCGGCCGGATCGGCGCCGAGCTGAGCAAGGGCCCGGCGCAGGCGCCCCCGCGGGACGAGCGCTCCGAGGGCCGCGGGGACGCCGAGGGGGCCGAGACGCGGCCCGCCGGGCCCACGCCGGAAGACCCGGGGTTCCGCATCGCGGTCGACCCGGAGGACAAGGACACGAAGCCCCGCTAGCTGCGTCGGTCAGGAATCCCGCCAGAGGAACTGGTCGATGACCAGCGGCAGCCGGAAACAGTAGAAATTCTCATGGTTTCCGCCTGTTTCGCCGCCGAGGGCGGCTCCGGTGTGGCCCAACGAGGCGCCCTCCGCCGTCGCGCCGCCCGCGGTTAAGGGCCCGCGGCATCACCGATCGGGGTCGGCGCCTGGCCTGGCGGCGCAGCGCCCCGGGATTCTCCTTCGCTCGCCGCCCTGTTGTCGGGCCCCTCGATGCGCTGCCGCTTGTTTCGGGATCGTGCCTGCGTGCCCGCACTCTGCCAGCCCAACGTAGAATTGACCTGCGGCGCGAAGCGCCGTCAGGTCCATTTCTGTGTCGGGCGGTGCCTGGTCGCACATCATGGGATCAGACATCCGAGAGCCGCCTCTTGTCTGGCTGAGAGCCGCCGCTCGCCGCAGCAGCGGTCGTGGTCGCGCCCTACCTCTCCGCCATGGCGCCGCCAGCTCCCGCCGGCTTTCGTCCCGCTGAATCCCCCGCGGAGCACGAGCGGCCCGTGTTGGTCCTCAAGGGCTCTCGCTCTGCTGTGCTGCGAGAGCTCGAGCTTCGTCCATCGCTTGCTGCAAAACCTCATGATGTGGCCAAGGCGCCGCACGCCAATCTGCCAGGAGCGCCGCGAATTCGCCGTATCATCCGGCAGGAGCCAATCGTCTGGTGTCCCGCCCGTATCAGGGCGTGGGCGCCGCGGTGAAGACGTAGCGCTCGCCCTCCGGCATTGTCGCGGTAACCTCGTGAAGCACGGTGTCGCGGAAGCGGAGCTCGAGCGCCACGGGCAGCTCGGGATGAGTCGCCGGTACAGGGCCGATCGTGAGGGTGGGCTCACGCCATGCCATCTCGCTCGCCCAAAAGGCGCCCAGATCGCCAAAGATGAGCGGCGAAGCGTTGACACTTAGATTCAGCGCGTAGGAGCGATCGGTCGAGAACGCGTCGCCCGGTGCGCTGCTCGGATCCAGGGTCAAATCGTAGCTGCCTTGGTGTTCGCGCAGCGCGGTTCCGAGGCGCTTGTCGTGCGCGAGCCACTGTTGCGAAGGATCGATCCGCAGCCACGCCGTCGGCCCGTGCCACGCTGAAACGCCGTGAAAGCGGCCCGCCATGCGATCGCCGGATTCTGCGACAAAAGCGTCCGCGGCATAGCGGTATTCGAGGGCCATGAACGCGAACTCGGCGCGCCCGTTCACGATGCGCCCGGTGAGCGGCGTGCACGGCCCCAAGGCATGGGGCACCCCGTCGACCTCGAGCCCCGAGAAGCAACCCTTCCCGGACAACACGCTGCCGCGCTGCTCGATGTCCACGGCGACCGGGTCTTCAAACCCGAACATGGCCCATGTACCGCTGATGTCCAGCTCTGGTGTTGCGCCAGGGCCGGAGCCGCCGGAGCCGGACGCGCCGGAACCAGAGTGCCCAAAGCCGCTCTGGCTGGAGGCGCCCGACCCCGCGCTGCCGGCGTTATCGATCGCGCCCGCAGCGCCCTCAATGGGCGAGAGCTCAGTCACTCCGCAGCCGGCGAGCATCATCGCGCTCAGGGCCGTGGCCCACCGCGCACGAGATCCGCTCGATACACCTGTCGAACGCATCACTCGAAGCTATACGTGATCCGTGCTCGCGTCAAGGTGACCCGGTTCAGCGTCCCGCGCGACGCAATAACGGCGAGACATGACGAGCGGCATCGCTCAGTCGCGCCCGGAACCGGCCGCTGACGAGAACCGTTCTGCCGGAACGCGCTATCCCGATGTAATAGAGCCGTCCAACTGGATGTCGTGCGGTACCCTGTGAGCCTGCGAGGGCTAAGAGCACCTAACATTGACCCGCTGACGCCGCTCGTCTGCCCGCTCGCTTGAGCGATGCGGAACGTGCGACAGAATAGAGCGTGGGTAAGCTGTTGGTGCCGGACGAGCTCTGGGAACGAGTCGAGCCTCTATTGTCCGTTCCCCTCCTCCGAAAGCACTACCGATTTGTCCAGGTGCAATCGGGGTTGCTCGGCTGGCAACCGTTGTGAAGCTTAAGCTCTGCCCCTTGGACCGCGCCTCCCCATGCATTAATGGCCAGGCTTGGGTCCCTGTCGCTGACCCACATTCCGTCTCGGTAGGTCCACGTGTAGTCCGGGTTGTTTCGATTGCACCCATTGTGGAGCCTGAGCGACGCTCCGTGCGCGGCTCCACCCCATGCGTTGATTACCAGGGAAGGATCCGCTGGGCGCGACGGGGCTCCTCTGAGTCAGCGCGCGCGCCGGTAGTGTATCGCCACCGCGCCGCAGCGGAGCGGCTTCGCCGAGACCGGATCGAGCGCCGCGTGGCGGGCAGCCCGCTCTGGTACAGGGTCGGGCCGTGGCCGGCGAGCTTGGGGTGGACGAGGAACTTGTACTCGTCGATGAGATCCAGCCGATCCAGCTCGGTCGCGAGCTTGCCGCTGCCGAGGAGCACGCCGGCCGGGGTCGCGTCCTTGAGCTTCTGCACGCCCATGCGCAGATCGCCGGCGATGTGGTGGCTGTTGATCCACGGGAAGTCCTTGCGCGTGGACGACACCACGTACTTCGGCTTGGTCTCCAGCTTGACCGCCCACGCGCGTATCGCCGGAGGCGCCTCCTCGTCGCCGCGGGCGACCGCCGGCCAGTAGCTCTCCATCATCTCGTAGGTGACTCGTAGGTGACGCGGCCCCACAGCATCGCGTCGCTCTCGTGGCCCGGGAGGCGCGTCGCGAGACGCTATACGGCCCCACCGAGCGCCTTGCGGCGCACAACGGTGCTTTTCCAGTACGGCGGCCCTCGGTTGGGGGAGCGAGCTGGGACGTCGATCGGCTCGCCGAGCGCGGAGAATGTGGGAATTCTCGGTCTCGTCCGCGTTCGCGGTTCTGGGGTACCCGGCCATGTTCGATCGCCCGAGGAGGAAGACGTGAAACACGGGCTCGGCCGGGCTCCGCCGCTGCTCCTGCCTCAGCATGACGACCTGGTCCTGGGCAGCGCCGAAGCAGCGCCTCGGAGACAAATGTGAACGTTCACAAATCCATTGTCAATTCGAAACGACTGCCGGCGACCGCCCTCGCGCTCCGAGGGCAGACAGGTCTCCTCCCGGAGCGCCGCGTCGGGAAGGACGGGCATCGGGCCGCGGTCACGCAGGCGCTGCAGCGCCGCCACACCGGTGCGCGGCGGCGCGACCTCGAGCTGGCGATGCGGTCGCCACGCGCCGCGCCGCGCGCCAGCCGCCGATGCGCCGATCGGCTTCGAGCTCGTCGATGGGGCCGGCGATGATTGCGGTAAGGCGCCCGCCCCTCTAGCCGCAATGCCGGTCAGTTAAGGCGGCCTCTGGCGGTCAGCGCCCGCGCAAGTGCGTGAAATTACTAGGCGCCACCGGTCCGCGAAGCGCTTAACTGACCGGCATTGCCTCTAGCCGCGGCGCTCCGGAGGAGCCCGCCAGCCTCCTGATCCCTCGGGATCGAGGCACTCACAGACCCGTCGTTTGGCGTTGACGGTAGCCATGTGATCGTTCACATTCCCGCCGAAGGGTATCCCTGTTGCTGCGACTTGCTCGGGTCGCCATGCGTACCGAGGCATTCGTCGTCTGATCGATTTTTTGCACCAGCTCTGTTCGCTCGGTCGTCGCGGGAGCGATCGCTGAACGATGGGGATTGGCATCGGGCCGAGGGGGCTCCACCAGAGAACACGGCATACCGCGCTTGTTCGGCGGCTGTCGTGACATCTCGAGTGCTGTTCACCGGAGATGATTCTTCAAAGATCCGGCTGTGCTGGCGACGTGGCCGGATCACGACGCCTCGCGGTGTCTGTCTCGTTCTGCGCGATGACGGGGCACCTGATCCATCGGTTTTCTCTGCCCCCGTTCGTGGTGACGCTCGCGGGCACGTTCTTCGCCCGCGGCGCGGCGTTCCTCGTCAGCACGCAGCCCATCGGCATCGATCACATGGTTGATTCACCAACCCCGAAGAGCGGTCTGAGCAGCGCTTGATCGCGATGGTGCGACGGCTGCTGAGTGGACAACGAGGAGACCTCGTCGCTGTGTGGCGCGGCGTGGTCTCGTTTTGAGCTTCCTGGACACAACGCATCCGAGATCTGAAAGGATCTATCATGAGCAAGAGAATCCTGCAGTGCCGGCGCTCGCTCTCGGGCGCCACCGCGTTGACTGTTTCGCTCCTGTTTGGAGCCCTCTCTCCAGGGGTGGCGTCCGCCGCGGACCCCGTCGAGAAGCTGCAGGAGTTCGAGCTGGACGAGGTGAGCGTGACCGACGCGTACTACCAGAACATCTCTTCGAAAGAGATCGCGTACATCATGAGCCTCGACCCCAACCGACTTCTGGCGGGCTTCAAGGCGGTGTCGCAAGGAAAGGACCCTGGGAATTCGCCCGGCCTCACTCTCTACGGCGGGTGGGAGGGTGGCTGGAGCCTTCTGCGCGGGCACACGATAGGCCACTACATGTCTGCCATGGCGCAAGCGTACAAACAGCTCAACGGCTCCGACGCGGAGCAAAGCGCCGCCATCGCGCAGAAGATCGACTACACGATCAGCCAATTGAAATCATTTCAAGACGCGAGTCCCAAAGGATATCTGTTCGCGTCGCCGGAGACGCACTTCGACGTCGTCGAGGGGAAGGCCAGCGGCTCCAGCTGGGCGCCATGGTACACGATGCACAAGATCATCGCGGGCCTCATCGACGTCTACAAGTTCGAAGGAAATGCGACAGCCCTCGAAATCGCGAGCAAGCTGGGGGACTGGACGTACAATCGCAGCTCAACGTGGAACGCGGACCTTCGAAGGAAGGTTCTGGGCGTCGAGTACGGCGGCATGAACGACTGCCTGTACGATCTGTACAGGCTGACGAACAAGGCCAATCACCTGGCGGCAGCCCACATCTTCGACGAGGACTCGCTCTTCACTCCGATTTCTCAAGGCAACAACATCCTGCCAGGCAAGCACGCCAATACGCAGATCCCCAAGTTCATCGGCGCCCTGAACCGCTATCGGACGCTGGGCGAAGCGGAGAACTTCTACTACTCCGCGGCAGAAAAATTCTGGACCATCGTGCTGAGGGATCACACCTATGTCACCGGTGGGAATAGCCAGCTTGAGCACTTTCACGAGCCCGGGAAGCTGGACGCGCAACGGGACAACGTGAACAACGAGACGTGCAACGCGTACAATATGCTGAAGCTCTCGAGAGGGCTCTTCAAAGCCACGGGGGACGTCAAGTACGCCGACTACTACGAGCAGACCCATCTCAACGAAATCATGTCTGCCGTCAATCCGACGAACGGAATGACGACCTACTTCAAGCCGATGGGAACAGGGTACTTCAAGGTGTTCGGCAAACCGGAGGACACTTTCTGGTGCTGCAACGGAACCGGCATGGAGAACTACACCAAGCTCAATGACAGCTTGTACTTCCATGACGACACGGATCTGTACGTCAACATGTTCCTCAGCTCGACGTTGACCTGGTCCGCGCGGGGTCTGTCGTTGAAACAGACCTCGAATTTTCCGCTCTCCGACAAGGCGGTTTTCGAGATTACCGCTGCCCCGGCCGATGCGGTCACGATCAACTTCAGAAAGCCCTCCTGGATTGCTCGGTGCCAGCCCGTGACGATCACGGTCAACGGTCAGGCATGCGACGCGACGGAGGCGAACGGCTACCTCACGGTAGGTCGCACCTGGAAGCCCGGAGACAAGGTGGAGCTCACGCTGCCAATGGAGGTGAAGGTGTCGAAGCTCCCCGACAACCCCAACGCGGTGGCGTTCGTCTACGGACCGGTCGTCTTGAGCGCCGGCCTCGGGACGGAGAGGATGCTGTCGGAGCCCCAGTGGGCATCCGAGAAGGCTACCATTCCCGCTGGTGTCGTCATCAAAGACACGATCGGCATCAACAACGGCATCACGATCAACGAGTGGATCGCCGACATCGAGAACAACTTGGTTCAAACCCCGGGCAAGGCGGAATTCACGCTGCGGAACACAGATTCCAATAGCACGTTGACGTTCACTCCGCACTATCAGCGGTACGCAGACAGGTACGGCATCTACTTCCGTCTCACGGGGACGGCGGGCGAGAACATCCCGGACGCCGGCGAATGCTCGCCCCCTCCTGGAGCTGGCACGCTGTGCGATAGCGTCTCGTCTTCGGATAGCGTCGGATCGGCTGGCAGCGGTTCGACCGCCAGCGGCTCGACCGGCAGCGGCTCGACCGGCAGCGGCTCGACCGGCAGCGGCTCGACCGGCAGCGGCTCGACCGGCAGCGGCTCGGCCGGCAGCGGTGCGACTGGCGGCGCGTCCGAGGGCAGCTCCGGCGGATCGGGGGGCGCGGATGGTGGCACCACGGACCAGGGCAGTTCGGGTTGTTCCTGCAGGGTCGGTCGTGATTCGTCGGAGCGCTGGCACTTCGCCGCGCTGCTCGGCCTTGGCCTGGTCGCGTGGCGCCGGGGGAGACGTCGTGAGTCGCCGCAGGGGTCGCGGAGCTTTGGTGCGCGATAAGCCTCCACATCTGGCTGCGCCGCGGCGAGAGCCGCATGTGGGGCCTCGGGCGCCTGAGGGGCAGTCCCGTCGTCCGTGTCCCTCGTGGTGCTCAGAGCCGGCCCTCCGCAAGCAGCTCCCGGATGCGCTTCAGCGTTGACAGCAAGGCGCTCTTGTAGCCCTTATCGCTGTTCATCAACGCCTGCTCGGCCTGCTCCTCGGGGCCATTCGGCTCTTTGCCGCGCAGGCCACCAGGGCGACGAGCTTCGCTGCGCTGCTCGACGCGCTCTACCGCAAGCCCTGGGTGGTCTACGCCAAGCCGCCCTTCGCTGGGCCCGAGCAGGTCTTTGCCTACCTCGGTCGCTATACCCACCGTGTCGGGCTGTCCAATCACCGGCTGCGGTGGATGGATGAGCGCGGCGTGTGCTTCCGGACCCGCGGAGACAAGACCGTGACGCTCTCCGCAGACGAGTTTCTGCGTCGCTTCCTGATGCACGTGCTGCCTCATCGCTTCGTGAAGATCCGACACTTCGGCCGCCTTTGATGTAGGTCTCTTGCATACCCATCTCCGTGCCGGTTTATCCCGGCGCACTCACGCCCTCCCCAAATCCCCAGGGATGCGACAGATCGCGACGGTTCGCCCCCGCGGAATCGTCCCGCCAGAGAAACCGGTCGATGACGAGCGGTTGCCGGAAACAGCAGCAATCTTGATAGTTTTCGCCTGTTTCGCCGCCGAGGGTGGCTCCGGTGTGGCCCAGCGGGGCGCCCTGCGCCGCCGCATCGCCCGCGGTGAAGGGTTCGTGGCTTCACCGGTCCCACCGTACGGCCACGATGCACGCGCTGGTTGACATAGAGGACCTTACATGACCGCCTCAGTCGGCAGGATCGTACCCTATACGACGGACGGCTGAACCCGCTGTTCCAGGCGGCGGAAGAGGCCATCCCCAACGCGATGACGATGGCGACGACGACGTTCGGGCAGGACGACCACGTCGCCCATGCCATCCCGCTCGACCGGCTGCGCGAGGTGATGAGAAGGTACGGGAGGCACAGGGAACCGGAGCGAGAGGGGCGCTGAGCGGGACCTGCTCATCGCCCGGCCGGCGGATGGTGGCGCGAGGCGGCGGCGCCGACGCGCTGACCGCTCGCGCGGACAGGGTCGGCTCAGGGGCTGCGGGGCTGCCCCAGCCAGTCCTTCCAGGAGGCGAGCGCCTTGCGAGCGGAGCCGTCCTCGGCGTAGAGCCCCGTGTCGCGCCAGACGGCCAGCAGGTCGCCGCCGCCGGCTGCGGTCCAGAGCGCGTCGTAGTCGCGCGCCACGAAGTTCACGACCATGGGCATCTTGCGCTTGTCGGCCTCGGCGAGCACCAGCGACAGCCAGGCGTCCTGCTTGGCCTCCGTGCCTTCGAAGGTGAGGCCGGATGACGGGAGCTCGGTCGATTGCGCCGGAAACCCGGTCTCGGCGATGAGCATCGGTTTGCCCGGCGCGAGGGCGGCAAGCTGGTCGAAGGTGCCGGCCGGGACGGGGTTGGCGAGGTACGCGCTCATGTACGGATAGAAGGAGAGCGCGAGGTGGTCGGTGTACGGCAGCAGCTCGGCGAGCGCTTGCATCTGGGCCTCGTGGTCGGCGTCGGTCCAGCCCTTGAGCAGGTCGACCGCGGTGACCGAGGCAAAGACGGGCAAGGTCGGGTGCTTCTGCTTGAGCGCCTCGTAGGTCTTCTTGTGCAGCGTCAGGTAAGCAGGCCAGGCCGACGGGTTCTGCTTCTTCAGCAGGTTCACCTCGATGCCGATCCCCAGGTAATCTGGCTTGTAGTGGCCGACCGCGGCCTCGCAGAAGTTGATGTAGGCCGTGATGACCTGCGGGGCATCCAGGGCGTAGCCGGCCCACTCGCCCGGCAGCGGCATGTGCTCCATGTCGCCCCAGTAGTCGGCCAGCTTGGTGCGCGAGTCATCGAGCGGCGTCAGCCCGACATACACCTTGTGCCCCGCGGGGATCTGCGCGACGTGCTTCGCCCACTCGGCCTTGATGTGCGCCCCGTACTGCGCGGCGCTCTTGCCCTCGAGCGCTTCGACCCACGCCACGCCCTGCGTCGTGTGGAACGCGAACAGGTCCCCGTCCTGCTTCAGGGCCCCGTAGGTCCAGTCGACGGCCTGGCTCGTGACGTCGTACGGAAACGGCGTGAACCCCAGCGCAAACGAGCGCGTCGCACCGGAGCCTGCGCCGCCGCCCTGCGCCTGGCCGGCCTGTCCGCCGCCGGACCCTCCGGGCCCCTGCGCCTGTCCGCCCTGCGCGCCGCTGCTGCCGCCTCCACCCGCCTGGCTGCCGCCCTGGCCGCCCGCTGCCGCACCGCCGCTGTTGCCGCTCGGCGTGTCGTCGCTGCACCCCAGGACAGAGAAGGCCCCGAGCGCCACCGTCACCAGCCAACGCGTGCTGTTCGCCATGGCTGACGTTGTGCAGCATGAGGCATGGACCGCGCAACGACCAACTGAGGGCCGGTGGTGTCGGGCGCGCACAGCAAGCCGTACGTGATTCACACGGCGCAGCAGGCTTCACTTCTCGGCGTCAGGTTCAAGCTGGGTCCTCGGGGAGAAGGAAGTCCAAACGTTTCGAAGATGCCAGGCCCCAACTGCGGGACCTGTCCTGGGTTCGCCAGAAACACCGGTCGATGACGAGCGGTCGCCGGAACCAGTAGCGATTTTCGTAGTTTCCGCCTGCTTCACCGCCGAGGGTGGCTCCGGTGGGGCCCAATGGAGGGCGCCCTCCGCCGCCGCGTCGCCCGCGGTTAAGGGCCGCGGCATCACCGGTCCTACCGTACGGCCACGCTGCACGCGCTGGTTGACATAGAGAACCTTACGCGAGCCGCATCCTTCCGGGAAAAGTGACGCTGTATCAGCAACTTATCCATGCATCTAAGAGGCCGCGTTCACTCCACAGCCTGCGGGTTGAAGGCAGAGCGCGCCTCGGACGAGCCGGGCCGCGCATGACGTGTCCTGTTAGCTCGTTGGCCTCTGCGAGCTGGCATGCCCCGACGGGCGCCGAGGGAGCGGCGCGACAGCGTCGCGGTGGCCTTCATACCGGGGATCCCTTATGCAACCATCTCGGCCAGGGCCCCGATCGTGAGCGACGGATTGCCGCCGAGCGCCGGGTGGTGTCTACCTGGTATTCCAGTCGTCGATACCGCCGAGGTTCGTCACTTGCTCGTAACCAGCCTCGAGGAGCACGTCCTTCGCCTGCTGCGCTCGCCTCCCTGACGCGCAGTAAACGACGATGGGCGTGCGCTTGTCGCTGCCCGTGAGCCTTTCGATCTCTGCAAGGCGACCCTTGAGCTCGCCTATGGGGATGTTGACGGCGCCCTCGATATGGCGATTTGCATACTCCTCGCCCGTCCGCACGTCGAGCAACAGGCCCCCGGAGGCGACCAGCCTACGGGCGAGCGCCGGATCGTGATCGGGAAGCCCGGAGGCGGCCGGCGTCAGCGTATCTGCCGAGCACGCGGCGGGCTCGCTGCCGAACGCCGGGGCGAGCGCGAGCATGAGGGACACGGCGCAGGGAACAGCAATGAGCATGCGCATGATGAACCCGTGTACCATTGACCCGAACACCCGCAAGCGTGCGCTCGCGCTCCCCAACTCCGCCAGCGTCAGTCGTGCCGCCTGGTCGCCGGGGACGAGGATATGAGTCGACCCGAGCGGCGGGCTCGACATGGCCCTCGTGTACGTGGACACCGGCTATTACGGCTTCGGCTTCCCGCCGGTGGCGCCGCACTCCACCAGGCCGGACGGCCCAGTCGGCGGCGGTAGCTCGGTCGCCGACTGGACGGCGCAGATACAGAAGGACATCGACGACTGGTATGCGATCCACGGCGCGTACGGCGTCGACGGCATTTTCCTGGATCAGATCGTCGCGCGTCTCCGCGGACGCCCCCGACCTCCCCGGTTGGTTCTGGCACATCGTCTACGGCGTGCCGGACAAGGCGGCGATGGCCGAGGTCGTCGCGCGCAGCAAGCAGCAGAACGCCGGCTTCGTGTACGCCACCAACGATCAGCTCGTCGTTGACGCTTCCGGCGCCGTGCTCGGTGTTCCCTGGGATGCCCTCCCGCTGTACTGGGACGCCGAGCTGGTCGAGGCGGCCGGCGTCGACGACACCTTCGCGCCCGATCCGCCGTGCGGCCTCGGCGCGACGGCCGCGGACAGCCACGGCCGTGCGCGTGAGACGCGCATGCTCGCCCGCGGTCGTTGAGCCTGAGGTAGGGCGCGGGCGCCACAGCGGGAAATGTGCTCATCAGCACGGCGGGACCTACAAAAGTGGAGACCGCTCCCGGCGTCGCCTCCGCCTCGTACGAGGTCGTGGTGCTCGCGCCGCCGCTCACCGGATTCGCGACAAACTTGTTGCTCCCAGGGGCGCCGCCCGTGCGTTAAACCTCTCGTTGCCGGCGGACGGCGCGCGAGCACGCGACGCCCTCTCCGCGGCGCGGCACGAGCTCCCCTGCGTGAAGATCGAAAAGGAGTACGTCTTCGTGGGCCAAGCGGGCGCGCGTCGCGCCGGGATCTGTTCGAGAGGCCGTCGTCACGTGGACGCTCACCAAGGTCCACGGCGGCCCCCGGATTCGCCTGGTGCATGCCGGTTTCTGCGCGCCGAAGAATGATTTTGCGTTCGAGAGCATGAGCGAAGGATGGCCGAAGGTCATCCGAGGATCGGCGCCATCTCCAAGAAACACAACTCCACAGAGGCAAAGAATACAATGGATAAGGTCACCGTCACGGGATTGCCCTGGGCCCCGCCGTTCGCCCAGGGGCTTGTTCGCGATTTGCGCGTGCGCTGGGCGCTCGAGGAGGCCGGGCTCCCCTATGAGGTCAGACTGCTCGATAGCGAGGAGCGGAGCTCGCACGCGTACCGTCAGAACCACCCCTTCGGGATGGTGCCGGCCTTCGAGGCGGAGGGTCGATGGCTGTTTGAATCGGGCGCCATCGTACATCACATCGCCGCCGACTCCGAGGCTCTGATGCCCGCTGATCGGCACGAGCGCGCCAACACGGTCGCCTGGATGTTCGCCGCGCTCGACACGGTTGACCCGCCGATCCAGAACCTCTTCGCGATGGACCTGCAGCACAGCGAAGAACAGTGGGCGAAGCTGCGGCGTCCCCGGGCCGTGGATGCGGTGAAAGCTCGGCTGGGCGCGCTCTCCGCTTGGCTCGACGGGCGCGACTATCTGGTCGGTCGCTTCACCGCGGCGGACGTCCTGATGACGACCGTGCTGCGGTTCCTTCGGCATACGGACCTGGTGACCGAATTTCCCGTGCTCGACGCCTACGTCAAGCGCTGCGAGGCGCGGCCGGCCTTCCAGAAGGCCTTGCGTGATCAAATGGCGGACTACGCTCTAAACGCTCCAGTCGCAGCCTGAGGCTGTGAATGGCCAAGGCCTTCGACTTCAATAGCGGCCTCGTGAGCGTGCTGATGACGACCCGCCTCCCGTAGCGCTCTGGCGCCGACAGGCCACGCGTTGCTCGACGTTCGGCCCAAGCTTGCTCACCCCTCCGGTGCCACCGGTAGCCCGAGCAGCCGACCGATCGCTTCGTGAACGACCCGGGCGGCCACCTCATCCCCGAAAGCGACGGCGTGGCTCAGGGTGCTGGCGAGCGAGGCGATCACGGCCACCCGAAGCGACGGCTCGGTCACGGCGAGCTCCCCAAGCCCGGGGCTTGGCCGCTGGGCCCGGGTTGGGCCCATGCCTCTCGAGGCGGTGCGATCCGTCGTCACACTCTCCCCAAATCCCTGGGCGTCCGACGGATCGCGACGGTTCGCCACCGCGGAACAGTCCCGCCAGGGTTGCTGCGATGACGGGGCGGGGACGGATGAGACCGAGCGCTCCTCAGCCGCTCGCCGACCGCCTCGCGCGCGCCCTGCGGGACCTCGGCGAGAGCGCCTGACGCCCCCGCGGCGCAGCGCCCGCTGCCGCGCGAGGCGCCTCCGCGGGCGAGCTCCCGGGCAACTCACGGCGTCATCGTGGCATGTCCCCGTGACATGTCACGACCCCGTCGTGACATGTCACGGGACATGCCACGGCCTCACGGGGACGAGCTCCGCTGGCTCGGCCCACGTACCGGCAGAGATCTGGCCGCACGTCGCGCGCCGAGGCGCTCTCTCCGCTGGATTGCGGTTCTTGAGCTGTACGAATCCAAGCTCGGTGCGCCGGCGCAACAAGAGCCCAGCGCGGCCCGAGCCGGCACACGCGTTGCAAAGGCTGCAGAGACTGCAGAGACTGCAGAGACTGCAGAGACAAGCTGCGCAAGGGGCAACATCACAGAGGCTGCCCGGCACACGCCGTCGTACCAGGCCGCTGGCAGGTCGGATGAGGTCCTGCCGCGAGCGGAGGATCCATCGCTCGACGCGGCACGGAATGCGGACAATGAAGGAGAGAAGGATGAAGAACCGGACGATGCTTGGCTTTTGCTTGCTCTCGCTCCCGCTGCTCGCATGCTCCGGCGGGACCGAGCTCGAATCTCCGCTCCCCGACGACACCGGGGCTCTGACCGGGCCCGCGGCGCTCCCGCCTTCTTCCAGCGCGGACGACACATCGGTCGAGGGCGTTCCCACCGTGGCCAATGCGGATGAAGATCACCCCTGCGGCGACAACACGGTGGCGGTGGTGAGCCACCAGAGCGGCGTCAGGGTGGTCTTCTGCGTCCTCGACGACAGAGGCGTCGTCGCCGTGGGAGAGCATCGCCAGGACGGCACGCCCTCGCTGCTCAAGAGGGCTGGCTACGACGCTGAGACCATGTGCCCGGCTGATCTCTTGCGGGCGATCGCGCCCGAGCAGCGCGTGCCCGCGCGCCTCGAGGCTTCATGCGATCCGGCCCGGCGCCAGGCTCGGCTCCCTTCCGCTCCCGAGCGGCTCCGTGCCCCCGATCCGGCGAGCTTGGCCATGGCTGCCGAGGCCGTCTATTGCGAAGGTGAAAACCCGAGATGGGAGTTCACCGATCGATGCCGCTACTACTCTCGCTGGGCAGACGATGTCAGGGCCGAGGATGGTAGCGCCCTTGTTAATTCCTGGTGCAAATTCACCGAAGAGAAATCCCACTCCAACATCATGTCTGGCAGCGGGAATGGCCTCGGGGATGAGGGAAACATAGGAGAGGAGACCGTCGCGTCGTGCATCGACTACACCATCTTCCAGGCCTTCTGGCGGTGGGACGCCGGCGATCCCTGGACGAGCAGCATATTTGTCCCCCTTGGCCCTGGGGGCGTGTACACGTGGAACATCTCGTATACCGGCGGGCTCGAGGACATCGACGTGCGATTCACGGCACAGTCGCAGAACGCCGGCATCCACCGCTACGCCGGCATCTTCATCGATGAATGATCCGGCGCCGGGCGCTTTTTGCCGAACCTGAGCAAGCGCACGCCGAGCCGCTCCTCCAGCCGCGCGAGGCGGCGGCTGATGGTGGCGCGAGGGACGCCGAGCTCGGCAGCGGCGCGGGACAGGGATCCGGCCTCCACGGTCTTCGAGAAGGCGAGGAGCTCGGAAATCTCGAGGGGTTCGTCCATTTGGGCCCGAGCAGCACGCGCCTGGCCATCCGGGTCACTGAATACGAAGGCTCGCCTGACTCTCGAGCTCTCCGTTTGCCACCGTCACCTGATAGTCGCCGGGCGGATACTCCTGGGTGATCAGGATCCTGCGGATGTTGCAGGCGTCGATGGGCGCGAGCTCGTCGATGCCGTTTCCGGTGATGCGCACGGTCGTCCAGCCTTCGACGAAGTTGTCCCCGATGATGTAGAGGGGATACCAGACGAAGCTGTCGAACTGGTCCGACGCAAAGCGCCGGATGGTCGGCGGGAGGCCCGGATCGGGCGTGGGCGCCGGCTCGGCGCAGGGGCCCCACGGCGGACATTCGCCGAGGACCCGGTACGGATCGCGCCCGAGGATCTCCTGAACTCGCCATTCGGTCAGGAGCCGGTTGTACATGCTGCCATAGGGGTTCAGGTTGGGCGGCGGCGGCTCCAGGGGCACAGCGTCGAAGCACCCCTCCCCCAGGGCGTGGTCGCGGCACAACGCGACGTCGATGTCGTCGACGACGCTGAATTGAGAGAGCCACTCCGCGATCGGGAGGGGCCGCGACGGATCGATGGCGACGTCCAGGATCATGAGCTGCCCACCGACCCGGACCACGGGCGCGACGTGGCCGGACCACGTCACGCTTCCGGACGGCTCGTTGGCTGTCTGGAAGACCAGCTGCTTGCGCGGCTTTGCCTTGACCCTGGCGAAGTAGGGCGTCGGATAGCCCCATTGCTGGAAGAAGTAGATCGCCGCCTCGGCCCGCTCCTCGCAGCCGTTGTCGGCCGCGAGCCAGGGGAGCCGCCGCAGAAACTCGGGTTGCTCCGGCATGGCGAGCAGCCGGCTGTCGCGGATCGCAGCGAACCCGGAGCTCAGCTGCTCCTCGGTCCACGTGGGAACGCAATCGGCTGCCAGGCTCCCGGGCGGGCCCTTGAGCTCATTGAACGATCGCGGACCGTCGGGCAGCTGGCAGGCCGCGCTCGCGCTGCCTCCGGGGGATCCTTCGTCACCCGGCGAGCCCGCGCCGGACGACGTGGAGTCGACGGCGTCCTCCAGCAGCGCTCCCGTGTCGGAGCGCTCGATGTCAGGAGCCTGATCGGAATGAGCGCCCTCGTCGCCTCCACAGGCCGAGGCGGCCAGGGCCGCCGACGCGACACACAACAATCTTGCAAGAGTAACATAGGACTGTCGCATGAATCTGATCTCCCTGCGTAAGATAGGATGCACCCCGAGAGGAGCCGTCACGCTCGGAGCATGTCGGGGACCGCGGGGCGCGGCGCACCATAGCACCGCTCGCGGTCCCCGCACGGCGGACACCGGCGATTCTCGAGGCGGCGCGAGACGCAGGGCAGGCGCAGTCCCGCAATCACCTGTTCGTTCGCCCCAGGCTGGGCCCATGCCGTCCGAGGGATTGCAATCCGTGGTCACGCCCTCCGCGAATCTCCGCGGATGCTACGGTTCGCCCGCACGGAACCTTCCCGCCAGAAAGCCGATCGATGTGGTGGGCGGTCAGGAGCGGTCGCCTCGCCGCACGCGGGCTCGCCTCTCGCTGCGCGGCACGTCCGATGTTCGCGCGGTGAGGCGAGGGGGGAGCAGGACCTCTCGCGCGACCTTGGCCCCCGCCAGCATGTCAAGGAGCAGCCGGACCGCTTCGCGTCCTATCCCGCCGACGTCCTGATCGACGGTCGCGACGGGATAGCGCAGGAGATCGGCCATCAGGATGTCGTCGAATCCGACGACGTCGATCTCGTGGGGCACGGAGAGGCCGGCGGCGCGGATGGCCCGCAGGGTCCCGACAGTGCTCCAGAAATTTGCCGCGTAGACGGCCAGAGGTCCACGCAGCCGCTGGAGAAGCTCGACCATGCGCGTCTCGGCCGCTTCCGGGGTGGCCTCCTTCAACTCCTCGATGGCCGCCGCCTTGGCGCCGCTCCGCGTGAGCTCCGCCTGGAACCCGTCGAGACGATGTCGGTAGGTGGCGATGTCGAGCGGACCGCCGATGTAGACGAGCGACCGATCCTTGTGCCTGAGAAGGTGGCGGAGCGCCAGCACCGAGCCGGCGGCGTGATCGGTGCGCACGCACGCCACGTCGAGGTCCGGGACCGCCCGGTCGATCTGCACGAAGGGAAGTCCCTGCTTCTGCGCCGCGATGAGATCGCCATCGCCGCCGGAAACCGGGGACACGATGAGCCCATCCACCCGCGACTCGTGCACGAGCTGCAACGCGCGACGCTGGCGCCCCGCGTTACCGGCCAGGTGGCTCACCACGAGCGCGTAACCGTGGAGCTCGGCCTCGCGCTCGGCGCCGACGGCTATCCCGGCCCAGAACGGGTTCGCCAGGTCCTCGACGGCGAGCGAGATCGCGTACGACTTTTGCTCCCGGAACGCCTGGGCCATGGCGTTGGTCCGGTAACCCAGCTTCTGGGCCAGCGCCCAGACCCGCTCCACCGTGGCGGCGCTGATGCGAAACTTCGCATGCTTGCCCGTCAGGACGTGAGACACCGTGGTCTGGGACAGCCCCAGCTGTTCGGCGATGTCCTTCATGCGGACCGGACGCAGGCCGGGCACGTGCGGCGGGTCGGGGTCGGGGGGATCGTTCAAGCGCGCGCTCCGTTCAGCTAATTCGGATTAGCTGTTGACGGTAGCACGCACAGGCATAGTATTGAAGCGCAATACGCGGTCGGTGGCTGCGGTCCCTCGCGCACGAGTGGGCCATGGCAGCGATCTTCTACAGATCCGCCAGATGGCGCCGACGCGACGACGACCTTGACGTTCCGGCGGGCTGGAGCGGCAGGGCCCTGCTTGCTCAAGCCCGCCTGCTCCAGGAGAAGGCAATGGCACAGAGTGAACCGGTGATCTTGGGCTTCATGGGCAACCGCGGCTTCTTTCCGACGGCGTTCGCGGAGGAGGGAGCGAAAGCCACCCAGTCGGCCGTGGGCCATGTGCTCGGCCAGCGCGTGCGCTACGTCGATCTCGGCAACGTCGAGACCTACGCCGACGCGCGCGCGGCCGCGGGCGTCGCCCAGCAGTACCGGCGCTCTCCCGACGGCGGCGGGGCCATCGGCGTCATCTGCTCGATGTACAATTTCTCCGACGAGAACGGCATTCGAGACTTTCTGCGGCTGGCCGATCTCGATGTGCCGGTGCTGCTGCACACCGAGCCTGACGTGCGCGGCCTGGGACGCATGGGACAGAAGGGCCGGCGGGACGGGGCGTGCGGGCGCTTTTCGGCCGCCAACGCGCTCCGCCACATCGGCTACCCGTACACCCTCACGTCCAGGCATTGTGAAGCCGTGAGCTCTGCGGCCTTCGCGGACGATCTCCACGCCTTCTACGCGAGCTGTGTCCTGGCATCGAAGTTCCGCCGCCGGGGCCGCGGCGTGCGCCTCGGGCTGGTGGGCTCGGGGCCCGACGCGTTCCAGACGGTCACCAACGTCTCCACCGAGCTCCTGGGGCACATGGGCCTGAGCACGGTCGGCCTGGAGCTCATCGCGCTCGATCGACAGATGCGCAAGGTCTCGCCGCGCGAGCTATCCACCCAGCTGGAAGCGGTCTCCGGCTACATGGCGGCGGGTGACGTTCCGCGCGCCTCGCTGGAAGCGATCGCCCGGATGGGCGTCGTCTTCGATCGCTTCGTGAAAGAGAATGACCTCGACGGCATCGCGGTGCGCTGCTGGACGGAGATGCAGAAGTACCAGATCGGCGGAGAGGTGGGCGTGATGCCCTGCACCTGCATGAGCATGCTCTCGGACAAGCTCATCCCCGCCGCCTGCGAGACCGACATCTCGGGCTGGATGGGGATGTACATGCTGCAGTGTGCTTCCGGGCTCGTACCGCTGCTGGGCGACTGGAACAACATGTACGATGACGAGCGCGAGGAGGTGGATCTCTTCCACTGCGGCGTCTGGGCCAAGAGCGTGATGCGCCCCGGCGCCCGCATCACCCGCCAGGAGATCCTGGCCACCCAGGCCGACATCGGCGCGGAGAACACCTGGGGCGCGGTCGACGGCGAGCTCAAGGCGGGCACCTGCGCCTTTTTGAGACCTTGCACCAACGCGCGCGAAGGCAGCGTGTTCCTCTACGGCGGGGTGGGCCGGGTCAGCGAAGAAGGCATCGACACCTTCGGCACGCGCGGCCGCATCCAGATCCCGCGCATCCAGGAGCTCTTTCGCTATTTGACGCAGCCCGAGCGGGCGGTGGAGCACCACACCGCCCTCGTGGTCGGGACGCAGAAGAACATCGAGCTGACGATGAAAGCGATTCGAGACGCGGTGCCCTACATCAACGCCCAGGCGGGCCTCGGCCGCGGCGGACAAGCGCTGGTTGATTTCTACGAGCACAGCCAGGTGGGCGAGCTCCAGGCGCGCGCCTCGACGCGCGCGCCGCAACCTGATCCTCGAACGTGACCGCGCGGCTCGACGTACTGGAAAGCGAGGCGACCACGAAAGCCCGGCTCGGCTCGAAGCCGGAGCTCGACGAGGTCGCGCAACCGCAACGATCTATCTACGCGTTACCCTCCTCCGGGTCCGGAGCTCTTCGAAGCCTCGACTCCGTGAGCGCACCGATGTTTTCCGGGCTTGGCACCAAGGGGACCCATTGCTCATGGGAGAACATCACGATCTCGGCGACCCGCTTGGCGAGCAGGCGATCGCGGTCGGCCGCCCTTTCGAAGCCTGCGAATCCGAACGAATGCGCCGCCTGCAGATCCTCGATACGCCGCTGACACGTGCGGTACAGCGCCCAGAGCTGCTGAGGCTTTCTCAGCTGGAGCCATGTCGTCATTCCTGCTGCCAGCAGCGAGAGCAGCGACGGCGTCAGTTTGCTCAGCCAGAATCCCTCGCCCAGCATGACGAAGATCGGCGCCACCAACGTGCATGCAACGACGGCGGTGAAGCAGATCAACGCCTCGGCCTTGTTATGATCCGCCTTTCTTTCGAAGTGTAGACGCCATTTCCCTGCATAGCGTATCGCGTCAATCTCGTCAGACATGGTGGCTCGAATCTTTGCCGTCTCTGGTAGAGTGCGCTTCCAGCGCGCCGCTACGTATTGCACCCGAGGGGTGCGGTCGAGGCTACGTGCACCTCCGACGGTGGATCAAGTCGGCACCCACCATCGTCGACCGGGGCGAGAGCCGCAAGGGGTCGCGCCCGGGCAATGGCCGGGCGCTCACGGATGGCCGTCTCTTGCTGGACGGCCACGACATCCGTTGCGGGACGAGGTCAGAAGCTGGATCTTCACCGTCGTCGCCCGCACGTGCCCAGTGAAGCACTGTAAGGGGGCAGGAAGGTCGACCGTTCACCCGGGATGCATACGAGCCTGGGTCGAGGAGCTGGTCGTCTCGTGATCGCGATCGCCGCGCTGCTGGCCGCGTGCGGCGGCGAACACCGTCCGAGTGGGCCCCCGCGGGGCGCGGGGCAGCCGCCCGCTGCCGCCGTGACGCCGACCGCGGCATCGACGGCGACCGTCGCCGGCGGGCCGACGGGGTCGCCCCTGCCGCCCGGCCCGGCGACCTGCGCTGCCGCGTCGGACTGCGTGTTCGTGTTCGCGGTCGACCGCTGCTGCGATTGCGGCACGATCTCGTCGAGGGCGGTCGCGGCGAGTGCGCCCAACCTGATGATCTACGACGGCAGCGAAGACTTCTTCCGTCAGGTCTACGCCCGTCTCACACCCGCGTGCCGGAACCTCCAGTGCGCCCCGTGCCTGCCAGCGCCGCAGCTCGCGTGCGTGGCCGGCACGTGCCAGGCCGCGCCGCAGCCAGGCCCCTGATGGGAATCGGTGACCGGCGCCGCGCGGACGGTCACGATGCCCTTGGCTGGGCGGTTACCTCCGGGGCGCTTCAGCACGCAATGACTGCGCGCGGGGGATCTCAGGGCGGTGCGGCGCGCGGCGACGGCCGGCACAACCTTCACTGCCTCGCGCCGGTCATCGCGGCGTCCACCGGCCTCGTGCCGGCCGCCGCGGCCTCCGCTGGCTTCGCGCCGATCGACGCGGCGGTGAGCCCGTCAGCCTGCACCACACACGCCTGGATCGGCCGGCCGAGCGACGCGCGCCCCGCCACGGCCCCGCGCTGCGCGTCGAGGAACGCGATCCCGCCGCGCGCGTCGCACAGCGCGAAGCCGCCCGCGTAGGCGGCGCCGCCGAGGAAGTCGGCCTCGCCGGCGTGCGCCCAGGCGAGCGCGCCGGAGCGCGCGTCGAGGCCGACCGCGGCCCGGTAGTACGTCGCCATGTAGCGCTCCGCCTCGATGCCCGGCGGGCCGGCCGGCCGGGGGCGGGCGTAGAGCCGCGCCCTGTCCTCGGCCGAGGCGACCGGCGCGAGCACCTCGGTCCCGGCGGTCATCCAGACCGGCGCCCCGGGCAGCTCGCGCGCCGGCAGCCGCGCGGTCGACGCGCGCCCGGCCGCGCCGAGCCCGATCGAGGCGTCGAACCGCGTCGCCGCCTCGCCGCCGAAGAAGACCGCCCCGCCGAGCAGGAAGGCGCGGCTCACCTCGGTGCGGAGCAGCGCCCGCGCCACCTCGCCGCCGGTCTGCAGGTCGAACACCGTGACGTAGCGCCCCTGCCAGGGCAGGAACGCGTAGCGCCCCACGACCGCGGGCACGCCGATGGCGGCGGAGTCCTCGATCTGGCGCAGCACGAACCCCTCGCGGCTCACCGCGAGCACGACGCTCGTGGTGCCGGTTGTCGACACGAGCGAGACCACGGTGGTCTCGCCGTCGTCGCCCGCGCCGCGGAGCCTGCCTCCCGCGCGCCGCGTCCAGAGCAGCTCCCCGGTGCGCGCGTCGAGGGCGAACAGCTCGCCCTGGCCGAGCCCGACGACGACGCTCCCCGCGACGGCCGGGCGCGCGTCGAGCGGGTGCGCGAAGGTCCACGCCGGGCCGCCGTCGAGCGGCACCCCGACGAGCTCGGACGCCCCCGCGCCGGCGACGACGCCGACCGCCACGTCGGCGCCGAGGGGGATGCGCCTGCCCGCGAACCGCTGCTGGAAGGCCGCGATGCCCGCGCCGCCGTCGTCCTTCCAGCGCGGGTCGAACGCCTCGCCCTGTGTCTGGCCGCCGCCGCAGGCCACGGACAGGGCCGCGAGCGCAGCGCACACAGGGACGAGCACCGCGCGGGCGCGGGCGCGGGCGGCGGCGCAGCGCGGGCGCGGGGCTCGCCCGCGGGCCGTGGCCGGAACAGCCCTGTTCGAATCGATGATCTCAGGCACCTGCGTCCACGTTCCGGCGACCCCCCGCATGCGGTGTGTTCCTGCGCCGGTCGTAGCGTGGCTTCGGCTCACCGAGCAAGCGAGGCGGGCTTCTGCGAGCAGCGCCGGCAGCTCACGCCGAGAAGGCGCCGTCGATCGTCAGGCTCACGCCGTTGATGTAGGTCGACTCGGGCCGGGCCAGGTACGTCACGAACCGCGCGATCTCGTCGGGGTCGGCGATGCGCTTCTCGGGGCTCAGGTTGCGCACCCAGTCGACGTGCGGGCCGTCGGCCGGCATCATGTCGGTCGTCGTCGGGCCAGGCTGGACGTTGATGACCGAGATGCCGCGCGGGGCGAAATCCAGCGCCAGCCCGCGCACCAGCCGGGCGACCGCGGCCTTCGTCATCCCGTACACGGCCGAGCCGGCGAGCATCGCGCGCTCGGCGATGTTGCTGCCGATGACGACGATCTTCCCGCCGCGCGAGAGGTGGTTCGCCGCGGCCTTGGCGGCGACGAACACGCCGCGCACGTTGACGGCGATCATCTTGTCGAAGTCCTCGAGACTGTATTCGTCCGCATTGCCGAAGATCAGGATGCCGGCGTTGTTCACGAGGACGTCGAGCCCGCCGAGCGCCCTCGCGCCCTCGGCGATCGCGCGCTCGAGCGCGCTCGCATCGGCGCTGTCGGCCTGAAAGGCGATGGCGCGCCCCCCCTCGGATTCGACGGCCGCGACGAGCTCTCGCGCCCGGTCCGGCCGGCTCACGTAGGTGAAGGCGACCGCCGCGCCCTCCCGCGCGAGGCGCTTCACGATGGCCGCGCCGATGCCGCGCGATCCGCCGATGACGATCGCCTTCTTCCCTGCGAGCGGCTTGATGTCGTTGGTCATGTCGATCTCCTTTGCGTCGTTGGCTGTTGTGCTTCGGTTTACTTGAACGATCAGTCAAAAATAGCGCGCGGCAAGGGCGAGGCCCGGAGCGGCCGCCGCGCGATCAGCGCGGGCGCAGGCTCTGGACCGCGAAGGCCGCGACGTCGCGGAGGGCTTCGGTCGATGCGCCGGCCTTGGCCTGCACCTTCATCCCGCCGAGCGTGGTCGCGAGGAAGCGCGCGGCCGCGCGGCTGTCGACCGTGCAGCCGATGTCACCCTTCGCCTTGCCGTCGTCGATGACGTCCTTGAGCACGGTCTCCAGCAGCGCGATGCTGGTCGCGGTGAGCGCACGCACCTCGTCGTCGTCGCGGGCGAGCTCGCAGACGGCGTTCACGCCCATGCAGCCGAGGGAGCGCGCCGCACCGTGCTCCTCGGCGAGGTCGACGAGGACACGCTCGAGCGCCGCGAGCGCGGTCGGTCCGGCCCGGAGCGCCTTGATCACCGAGGCGATGCTGTCGGCGTTGTAGGCGCGGAGCGCCTCGAGGAACAGCCGTCGCTTGTCGCCGAAGGTGTCGTAGAGGCTCTGTCGGCCGATCCCCATGGCACGCACGAGATCCTCGGTCGAGGTGCCGGCGAAGCCCTTCTCCCAGAAGACCGGGATGGCGCGCCGGAGCACCTCGTCGCGATCGAACTCCTTGGGCCGGGCCACGGAGAGAGCATGACCGTTCTGGACTGCTAGGTCCAGAAAAAAAGAGCAGGGCGCCACCGCCACGGCCCTCACCGCCCGTTCTTCAGGACGCTCCCTAGCGCTGCGTGCAGGCTCGAAAACCTCTGGATTCCCTGCAAATCGAGCCCCAGCTCCACGATGGCGCGCGCCACGCGAGCCGATATCCCGGACAGGAGGCAGCTCGCGCCGAGGAGCGCCGAGGCGCGCACCATGCCCACGATGCCGTCGACCGTGCTCGCGTCGACCTCCGGAACCCCGGTCAGGTCGACGACGACGAACGCCGCGCGCGCGCGCGCCACGGCCGCGAGCAGCTCTTCCGTCATCCGCGCCGCCCGCTCGGCGTCGACGAGGCCGATCACGGGCAAACACAGGACGCCTTCCCAGACCTGGATGATCGGCGTCGAGAGCTCCTCGATCCGCCGCTGTTGCTCCTCGATCAGCGCGAGCTTCCGTCGCAGCTCGTCCTCGACGAGGCGCCGCGCGGTCACGTCCTGGAGAAGGAGGAGCCGGCTCTGCTCCGTATGCCCGGCCGCGATGAGGACCTCGATGTGGAGAGCGACGCCCCCCCTCTCCACGACGAATGCTCGAGGGGCCGGCGAGCCGCTCGGCGCCTCGGCGAGGAGCGCCGCGAGCCGCGCGCGGTCGCGCTCCGCGAAGCCCTCGTCGAGCGGCGCCCCCGCCTCGACGCCGAGGAGCTCCGCCGCCTTCTGGTTTCGATCGAGCACCCGCCCCTCGATCACGTCCGCGACGAGCACCCCGATGGGCGCGTATTTCCAGAGCCCCTCGACGTTACCCGCCCGCGGCGACGCGAGCACCGGCGCGGCCTGCGCCGAGGCCGCTTCGGCCGCGGAGACCAGCCCCTCATAGCGGCGCCTCTTCCTGGCTCGACCGAGCGCGTCCGCGAGCGCACGGACGACCGCATCGGGCTCGTCGATCGAAAGGCACGTCGCCGCGTCGCCGAGGAGATACGAGCGCTCGGCCTCGGCCTTGATTGCAGCGTGACTCTCGGGACCCGCGCAGATCAGGAGCTCGGTCCCTCGCCCCATGGCCACGGCGCGCTCCGCGATCCGCACCGCGTTCTCCACGCTCGGGCCGATGAGGAGCACGTCCGCCTCCGGGCCCGCGCTGCGCAGCCACGAGAGCGCCGCGTTCGCCTCCGAAAGGCGCTTCAGCGTGCAAGGCCCCAATCGGTCGTGATGGCGCTCGATCAGGGAATGGAGGAGCGTTCCTCCCTCGAGAACACCGACTGTCCCCCCCATCGATCAATCCCTCAAGAGCGGCTGTCGTAGCAGCACGCGACCGGCCCACGTGCGGAGGATATCCGTCGTCGGCGCCATCACGTGAACGGCGCGGGCGTCCCGGAGCAGCCGCTCCGGGCGCCCGCCCTCGCGATACCCGATGCCGCCGAGCAGCGTCAGCGCCTCGTTGGCGACGTTTACCGCGCAATCCCCGCTCTCGGCTTTGGCCGAGAAGATCGAGAGCAGGGCGTCGGGCGCCGCCGCGTCCCCCGCGGCGGCCGCATGGTAGACCAGCCTGCGCGTCCGTTCCACCGCCGCCCACAGGCTCCCGAGCCGGTGCTGCAGCACCGGAGATTGGGCGAGCCCCTGCCCGCTATGCGCGTACCGCCGCTCCCCGACGTGCGTGATGGCCTCCCGCAAGGCCGCCGTCGCCACGCCGATGTACGTGGCTGCCATGGCGACCAGGAAATAGGGCCCGACGACATGAAACGCGTACCACATCTGATCGCCCTCCTCGCCGAGCAGGTCTTGGCGCGGTACGCGGACGTGATCGAGGTCGAGGGGCCTCGACGCATTGCCACGCATGCCGATCCCCTTCCACTCCGGACCGAAGCGGAGGTTCGGGGCGCCCGCGCCCACGACCACGCAGGAGAACTCGTCCGGCGCCGCGAGCGGGTCCGCCGCGGCCGTCGAGACAACGTACGAGTCCGCGTGCCCTCCGCTCGTGACGAAGCTCTTTTTGCCCGCCACCACGTATCCGCCGCCGGGGTCCGGGGTCAGCGCGGTCTGCGGGAAATAGAAATGCGACCCGGTGCCCGGCTCGCTCAGCGCCAGCGTGGTCAGGTGCCGGCCAGCCGCGATGGGCGCGAGGTAACGCTGCGCGTGATCCCGCGTCGCCTTGGCGGCGATCACCGCGGAAGCGGCGAGGTGCATTCCGAAGCAAAGGGCGGTCGAAGCGCACGCTTCGCCGATCGCCTCGCAGGCTTTGGCCATGGCGAAGAGCCCGCCGCCGAGACCGCCGACCTCACGCCCGATGACGAGCCCGCCGAGCCCCGCCTCCAACAAGGTGCGCAGGCTCGCCTCCGGCCAGCGATACTCGCGATCGACCCGCTCCGTCTCCGCCGCGATGACCTCCCGCCGGATCGTCTCGATCTTCTCCAGGACACCTTCGAGGCTCAACTCGCTCATTCTCGCGCTTGGCTCCTGGCGCGATCGGAGCACAGGGGGGGTGGGTGCGGGAAGGGGATCCTGGATGCGTGGATGGCATTTCCGACGCATCCCTCCTGTTCTTCCGTGGAGGTCGCCTGCGCAGTACGCCAGCGCGGCATCCGCCGTTCTTTCCGGTCTCCTCCTCGCCGCCTGCGGCGGCTCCGTCTTTCCGGCGGAGCCCGCGACCGCGCACCTCCGCGCCACCGGCTTGCCCGTGAACGGTGGGTGCCTGTACGTAGGCGGGGGCCCGAACATCACGGATGGGTCCGCCGCTGATCTCTGGCCCCTCCCGCGCCGGGCCCGCGCCGCTCAGCCAGCCTCCGCGAGGAAGGCTGCGAGCTTCTCCGGGTTGCGGTGGGCATAGACCCCTCGAATCATGCCCTCATCGACGCTCACGCTCACGGCGGCGATCAGCCGATCTTCGTCGTGGACCAGGAGCCCCGGGGAACCGTTGAACCACCGCACCACGAAGCGGTAACGGCCATCGGGATGCGCCGCGGCGCTCCAGACGCGGGCGAAGAAGGTGCTCACCGCGTCCGCGCCGCGGAGCACGTGGGTCACCGTCTCGGCCTTGCCGCCCCCGTCCGCGTGGAGCTCCACGCCCTCCGCGAGCAGGCTGCGGAGCTCGTCAGTCCGGCCGGCGCGGGCGGCGCTCAGGAACGCGGTCAGGAGGCGCTGGTGCTCGGTGGACGACGCCGCGAACTTCGGCCGCGCGTCGCGGACCCGCGCGCGGGCACGGGAGGCGAGCTTCCGGCACGCCGCGCTCTCTTTGCCGAGCAGGGTGGAGATCTCGTCGAAGCTGTAGCCGAACACGTCGTGCAGCAGGAAGGCGGCGCGCTCCTTCGGCGTCAGCCGCTCGAGGGCGTGCATCAACGCCACCGAGACGGTCTCGTCGATCTGCGGCTCCTCGTCAGGGCTCCGCGTATCCTCCATCAACGGCTCTGGCAGCCATGTGCCCACGTACGTCTCTCTCCGGGAACGCGCCGATTGCAGCGTGTTCAACGCGATGCGGCTGCACACCGTGACGAGCCACGCGCGCGCGTCGCGGATCTGGTCGGTGTCTGTCTGGCTCCACTTCAAGAACGTCTCCTGCACGATGTCGAGCGCGTCGGCGCGCGTGCCGAGCATCCGGTAAGCGAGCCCCTCGAGGAGGGGGCGGTGGCTCTCGAAAAGATGTGTTCGTTGATCCATGGCGGTTACTCGATGGCGTTGGACATCAGCACGGCGAAGCGCCAGCCCTGCGCCGTCCGCCGGAAGACATGCGTGTACTTCTGCCGCGCGGCGAAGACGCCCGCGGCCCCGCCGCGCCGCATGGCCACCTCTTGCCGGCCCACCTCGACGGCCAGGTCGCCGCTCCGCTCGATCCGCTCCGGCGTCTTCCTGAACGACGCGAAGCTCGCGCTCCGGAAGAGCTCCGCCTCGCACGCGAGGAACCGCTCGCGGCCGGAGACGACCTCGTGCCCAGGGATCAGGAGCTGGATGTCGTCGGTGCAGAGCGCTGCGTAGGCCTCCGCGTCGCCCCGCTGGATGGCAGCAGCCTGCGCGGCCCGCAGCCCGCCGATCTCCCGGCGATCTTCCTCGGTGAACGGCCCGAGGCACACCGGCTCTCCAGGAGAGGCGAAGAGATGGTCGATCTCGGCCCGCGCGCACGCGACGCGACGCGACCGAGTGGCCTCGTCTCCGCTCATCCCCTCCAGCGAGATCACGTCGACCTTCGTGACGCCGATGAAGGCCAGTATCGCCCGCAGCGTGCGGGTCTGAAGCTCGTCCTCGGCGGCGGGCGAGGCGACGCCGCCGCGCGCCGTCACGACGGACGCCGACTTGCTGGTGAGGAGACCCACATAGCGCCCTTCTACCTGTGCGAACGTACGGTCATTGCGGATGACGTGATCGAAGTAGGCCTTGAGGGTCGATGGCAGCGTGAGGTTGTACAGCGGGCTGCTGATCAGCAGGTGATCGGCCGAGCTCAGCTCATCGATCAAGGCGTCGGACAGCACGAGGCCCTCGGGCAGCAGCCCCCCGGAAGGCGGCGGGGGCGCGAGAAACGCAGCGATGGTCGCGGCGTCGAGGTGCGGCACCGGATACCGGGCGAGGTCGCGAACGATGACGCGGCCTCCCGGATTCGATTCTGTCCAGCGTACCTGGAAATAGTCCGCCACGCTCCGCGAGATCGACCCTTGCGTACGGGCGCTTGCATCGATTCTGAGCAGTCTCTTCATGTCCTCTCCGGGTAGGGTCCGCTCCCAGGACAAGGCAGCCCCCCGGAATGTGACCGCCGGCGCAGCACGGGCCTGAGTCTGGCGCGGCCAGGGAGCCGGGTGGATGCGCACTCCGGCCGTCCGATCGCGACGGCGAGGCCGCGCGCCAGCGGCGCGGATGGCTCGTCGGGGGGCGCTCGGGGCGTGGGCGAGGCGGGCAGCCGGCCGACAGCGTGCGGCGCACAGGCGACGGCAGGAAGCACCCGGGGGGATGAGAGCGAGCGACCAGGCGCCGTAGCGTTCAACAGGTGGAAACAGCCGCCCGTCTTCCTCGATGAGGAGTTCCGCGCTCCGGGCCATGCGGAGGATCTCTGCTTCGGCGATGGGGTGGTTCGTCTTGGCCGACACAACGTCGTGCCAGTTTATGGAATGATGGTGTTGGCTACCGGCGCATGAATCTCCACATCACACTTCGACGGGGATCGTTGCCTCGACCTCGACCTTCGATTTGATGGCCGCGTAGACGCCAGGGCCGAACACGGACACGACGAGTGAAAATTTCATGTCCTGCCACTTTAGCGCCTTGCGCTGGTCCCACCAGCCGAGCACCGGCACGATCGCGATCAGCTTGTCGCCAACCAGCGCCGACATCTTCCCGCGCCACCGATCGCTCTGCACGGTTCCGCGGCTACGACGCTCGATGCCCACGTCCCAGTCGAACGACTTGGCCTTTTCGATCTTGAGTCGCTTGCCGTCTGCACCCGTCGGACGCTTCAGCGCATTGATCCGCTGAATGAACGCGTCCGCGCTCTCTTGCGGGCCCTGCATGTCCCACTTCAGGTCGAGTCCGTTGTACGTGCGCCGTCCGAACTTGTTGGGCTCGGTGAAGTACGAGAGAGTGACGCGCAGTTCGACGTCGGGGTCAGCATCGCTGAGCAGGCTTTCGGGGAGCGGCAATCGGTACAGCTTCACCTTCCGGCGAACCTTCCGCTCCGTCGTCTTCGTCGTGGCCCGCTTCGGCGGCGTCTTCTTCGGCTCTTCCTCGATGACGGCATTCGGCATCGAGTCTTCGACCACGATCGTCGCCACGCCCTGGGCGCACTCCGAGGCAAGCCGCTCGCTCGGCACACCGTAGCCGCACGCTTGGAGTCGATCATTCAGGCCGGGGAAGTCCCCGACCATCGCCTTCGTCCAGCTCGCGGAGTGAACGATGAGCCCACGCACGGTCTCGGGACGAAGCTTCGGCTCGAGCGACCAGATGTGCGCGGCGAGGCGCGCCGCACGCGCGCTCGCCTCACTGGTCATCGACATCAACCCTATCGGGCTGCCATGCGTGTGCCGATGGCTGGTGGTGAGCGCCGAGAGCGTGGGCACGGTCGAGTCGGTGAGCGTCCCGAAGATCGCCAGGTTGCCGCCCTCGATCACGACGTCTGGTTTGATGGGCCACTCGTTGCCGACGAGCCCCGTGCTCGTGTACGGCGAGATGCCGCCCGGCTTCGTCGCAACGACGCGAGCCTCAGCGTAGTCCTTGTCGTTCGGCAGCTCGACACGCGCCGTGAACGCACCTACCGTCAGCGCGTTGGATGCCTGCGCGGGCTGGTGAATCTTCTCCGAGAGCTGGAGCTGCGGGTGCTGCTCGGCGAGCGCGAGCCACTGCGCGTCGCGCGCGTTGCCCGCCGACACGATCATCAATCGTCCGTACCCCCCGCGGAACGCGAGCTGGTCCACCGCCTGGCTCCACAGCGTTGGCGCGATTCCATCGAGCGGCGGATCCTGCATTGACCGCGTCACCGCGAGCACGAAAGCGCGGTTACGAGGACGAGGGTCGGCGTCCTCCGCAGATCGCACCGCCCGCTCCGTCAAGACGGGCCACTTTTCATAGTTCTCGTCGGCGGCCGTACCGTATCCCGGCGCGATCAAGAGCCGGCTGCTCTGCAGCCAGTGCGTGGCGTCAGCGCTTCCGCGCTCGACGGCTGCGCCGACGTCTCGGTACAGCGCCAGCCCCGCCATCTTCGTTCCGTGCCCGTAGGTGTCCTCGGGCGACGGGATCTCGGGACCGGCCGTCGTCGCTGTCAGGATCGCCGACTTCAGGAGTGGGTGCCCCGTGGCGATGCCCGTGTCGAGGACGACGACGGACGGCGCGTTCTCATGAGGCTGCTCGAGCGCGAAGTCAGCGACGTCCTTGGTGGAGAGGTCGTCAAGCAGCTTCAGATCGCGGAGGGGCTGCGGAGCGAGCTCGACTTCGTAGATGCAGTCGGTCGCCTTGCGTAGCTCATCGAGCTGCGCGCGCGTCAGCCGAACGAAGAAGTAGAGCTGCTCGGGGCCGAGGAATTCATCGAGCTTCTGGGACGCGCCAAGCCGATGGATCTGCCGGGCGATCTGCGCGCGGCTGTTGTTGGTGTCCTCGGCGGGATTCCGGTACCCGCCACGACAGCCGATCTCAAACCAGCACGGGCCATCGGCGGGCAGCGCTTCAGCCCGGAGCTGCGCGCCGCCGAGGTCCTCGAGTTCCGCGAGCCCGATACTTCCCACGGGCGCGATCGCTCGCTCGTTGCCACGCTGGGTGGTGACCGTGCCGTCCTTCGCGGTCCTGGTCTTCACCTTCGCGTCGTCAGCGAACGCATCGAGCTTCTTCCGCAGGTACTCAAGGTCCGCGTTGGCGACGTCGAGAACGACTGTGCCGGAGTCCGGCATGACACCCACGAGCCGGGCGTCGGCGCGGGAGTCATCAAGCTGGTCTGGTGCGAGCTGCGCGTTGGGTGCTGGCCGTACGGCGACGATCTCGCGCTTCGCCAGCTCGTCGCGCGCTATCTCGGCGCGCGCCTTCACCTGCTGCGTGATGGCGTCGAGCTGCTGAAGCAGCGTCGTCCGGTGCGCCTTCGGGTCGAGTGACGGCATCGCGGGCGGCACGCCGCCGCCGCCCTGCGGCGCTTCGTAGGTGTCGACCGTGGTGATTCGCCCTCGGAGGAGAGGGAGCCGTGTGTCGGCCATTGGTTATCTCCTGACCGGTACGTTGCGTCTCTTCAGCTCCTCCAGCGCCAGGACAACATCACGCTCGGAGATCTCTTCGCGATCATCGAGGGCCATCGTGCGCACCGCATCATCACAGGCCCGTGCAACGTCCGCAAAGCTCCATCCCTCTGCGTTGGCCGCGCGGCGGTTGGCGACTTCGGCGGAGAGGCCCACAGTCGAGAGCCGCAGCTTCATCAGCTCGGCGATCTGCTCGCGCGGCGGCTTGTCGAAGGGGACGATCACGTCGAAGCGCCGAAACACGGCACGGTCCAGGAGCTCGACGTGGTTCGTCGCGGCGACGAGGATGCTTCCGCTCATGTCGGCGTCAACGAGCTGCAGGAATGCGGTGACGACGCGGTTCATCTCGCCGACGTCCTGGGAGTCGCCACGCGCCTTCGCGACAGAGTCGAACTCGTCGAAGAGGTACACGCCCGGGCGGTGCGGCATTTCCGCGAAGATCGCGCGGAGCTGCACGGCCGTGGCTCCGAGGAAGCGCGAGAACAGCGCATCGAAGCGCACCGTCATCAGCGGCAGCCCCATCTCGCCAGCGAGCACGGCGGCGGCGAGGGTCTTTCCGCAGCCGGGCGCGCCGTGGAACAGGAGGCGGCGACGCGGCGAGACGCCGAACCGCTCGAGCCGCGCGCGTGACCGGTTCTCGGAGATGACCCGCTTGAGCGTCTCTTCGGCCTCTGGGCGCAACACGATGTCACGGAGGCGCTCCTCACGGTGGCCGCCCTCGAGGATGTCCGCGAGCTCGCCACGTGGTGCGGCGATGTCCACGACGGGCCCGTGCTTGCGCGTGCTTGTCGCGGGCATCTTGGCGATGATCGACCGGATCTCCTCCGCGACGCGCACGTGGCCCGCGGTGCTCTCGGCCGCAGCAAGCTGCAGCGCCGCCTTGCGGAACGACGACTCGTCGCCGTCCGCGTGGGACTGCAGCAGCAGCTTGAGGATGTCGGCCTTCACGACGCTCTCTCGGATCCCGAGTGGATCTGCCTCCGGAGCTCCAAAACTTGGCGGCGAAGGTACAGCCGGTAGCCGTTCATCGGGTGACGTTTCGCCCGCAGTTTCCCAGCCTTGTCCCAGCGCCGAAGGGTCTGCTCGCTCACGTCGAGCAGCTCGGCGGCGGCCTTGATCGTCAGCACCTCGTCCTCGTGGTGTTCGGGTCTCCCCATCGCGCGAAGCTTATACAACCTTGATCGCGGGGACAAGCACCAGGCTGCCTGTCTCGTTTGGTTCGTCACGGTCGATCTCGTGTCCCGTTTCGGCGGAGAACACCGCATTTCCCCCCGAAAGGACACCGTCATGCCCAAGCCCCGCAGCAGGAAACCGCCGAGCCAGCTCGACATCGTCGGTTTCCCGCCACTTCCGCCCGCGCTCGAGGAGGGGGAGCGCGCTTCATCGAGCCCGCGCTCGGTCGCTTCCTCGACGCACCGAAGCCGTCCACTACCGACGGGAAGGAGGTGCGGGATGGCGAAGCGAACGGAACGTGCTCGCTGGGTGAGCTACCTCCGCGTGAGCGGATAGGAAGCCTCCGCCGCTCGCCCGGATCCGCCTTGCACCGCGCGTGCCCCTGCCGCACGAGCCGGTCGATCAGGCGCGTGCGGTCGTGCTCGGCCGGGCTCCGCCGGCATCTGACGCACGAGGCTATGCGCGCTGTCCGGCGTAGTCCGCACGAAGGAGGACCCCATGTCCGTGTGCATCACCGATGTCATCGCCCGCGACATCCGCTTTCCGACGTCGCGCTCTCTCGCCGGCTCGGACGCCATGAACCCGAGGCCGGATTACTCGGCGGCCTACGTCGTGCTCGAGACCGATGGCCCGGAGCGGACGGAGGGGCATGGCCTGACCTTCACGATCGGCCGTGGAAACGAGCTCTGCGTGGCGGCGATCGACGCGCTCCGCCCCGTGCTCGTGGGCAGGCGCGTCGACGCCATGACGGCCGACATGGGCGCTTTCTGGGACGAGATCACCGGCGACAGCCAGCTCCGCTGGGTCGGCCCGGAGAAGGGGATCATCCACCTGGCGACGGCCGCCGTCGTCAACGCCGCCTGGGATCTGTGGGCGAAGACCGCGGGCAAACCGCTCTGGAAGCTGCTCGTGGACATGACCCCGGAGGAGCTCGTCCGCTGCGTCTGCTTCCGCTACATCACGGATGTGCTGAGCCCCGAGGAGGCGCTCGAGATCCTCCGCCGGAACGCGCCCACCCGCGCGGCGCGGGAAGACGAGATGCGGCAGCACGGCTTTCCCGCCTACACGACGTCGGCAGGGTGGATCGGCTATTCCGACGACAAGCTGCGCCAGCTCTGCCGCGAGGCGCTCGCGCGCGGCTTCTCGCATTTCAAGATCAAGGTCGGCGCGAGCATCGATGACGACGTCCGCCGGGCGCAGATCATCCGGGAGGAGATCGGGGCGCAGCGCCGGCTCATGATGGATGCCAACCAGGTGTGGGACGTGGGCCAGGCCATCGCCAGCATGCGGCGCCTCGCCGCGTTCGATCCCTGGTGGATCGAGGAGCCCACGAGCCCCGACGACATCCTCGGCCACGCCGCGATCGCCCGGGCGATCGCGCCGATCGGCGTGGCGACGGGGGAGCACACCCACAATCGCGTCATGTTCAAGCAGATGTTCCAGGCGGGCGCGATCCGGTTCTGCCAGGCGGACGGCGCCCGGCTGGGCGGCGTCAACGAGGTGCTCGCCGTGCTGCTCATGGCGGCCAAGTTCGGCGTCCCGGTCTGCCCTCACACCGGCGGGGTCGGCCTCTCGGAGATCATGCAGCACATCTCGCTCTTCGACTACATCTGCGTGAGCGCGTCGCTCGAAGATCGCATCCTGGAGCACGTGGATCACCTCCACGAGCACTTCGTCGATCCGGTCGTCGTCCAGGCTGGCCGTTACATGCCGCCCACCGCGCCGGGGTACAGCACCGCCATGCGGCCCGAGTCGCTCGATCAGTTCGAGTTTCCGCCCGGCGCGGCGTGGGCGAGGTGAGCGTCCAGATCCCTGACAGCCTCTCGCTCAGGGCACCGTCGTGTTGAGCAGGAGCTGATTCGCCTGGCTGTAATTCCCCAGCATGAGATCCAGGTCCCCGTCGCCATCCATGTCGCCGACGTCCCCGTCAGCCGTCAAGAGGACGGTCTGGGTGAGCCAGGGGGCGTCGATCTGGTCGAAGTAGCCGCCAGCGTTCCTGTACAGCGAGTGCTTGCGCGATACCATCGTGGGGATGTCGCCCCGCAGCATGACGATGTCCACGTCGCCGTCCATGTCGAAGTCGCCGAGCTCGACCTCGCGAGCGTGGGCGTCGTAGGCGTGCGCGCTGATCCGGCTCGCCGTCACGTTGGCGAAGTACCCGGTCCCGTTGTTCGAGAGCAGGACAGTCTGATCTCCGCCTGCGGGGGCGAACACCAGATCCAGGTCCCCATCGGTGTCGAGGTCCCCAGCCTCGACGTCGACCGACCCGAACGTCGTCAGCGGCAAACTGGCGCCCAGACGACCGCTGGCGTTGACGAACGGGCCTCCCTGGGTGTTGCGCAAGAACAGGGTCGTGGTGCCGGCCAGGATGAGCTCGGGGTAGATGGCGTGACGGATCGCGAGGCAATCCGCCTGCTGGGCCGGCGTCACCGCGCCGCTCGCCACGAGCCCGGCGACCGATCGCTTGGGATCGGAGCAGATCCCACACAGGGCAGCAGGGCGGCCAGCGCACGCGGAAGCGTTGACGTCCGCGATCTCCACGCACAGCGCCTTCTCCACCGTGATGTCCTGCGTCGTGGTGCCGAGCCAGAAGCTGCTCTGGTCGGTGAACACGCCGTTGCCCCCGTTGATGAGCAGCGTCGAGTTGCCCGGCGCGATCTTCCCGAAGAACGCGTCGAGATCGCCGTCGGCGTCCACGTCGCAGAGCTCGACCGTGCGATCCGACATCGTGGTCGATGGCAGGCGCCCGGACGTGGCCACCGTGAAGGTGCCGCCGGAGTTGAGGTACAGGGCGGCCCGCTTCATCGCTATCGTGCCCGTGGCGGAGTGAGCTGCCGCGATGATGTCCATGTCGCCGTCACCGTCCACATCGCCGGAGTCCACATCGGTGTGCTTGACCAGCAGGCTGGGAAATTGCAGCGCCGTGACGTCCACGAGGTGGCCGCCGTCGTTCCTGAGCAGGCGCGGCTGCATGAGAGCGGCCGAGTAGGGCGCGATGAACACGTCGAGATCACCGTCGTTGTCCATGTCGATCAGGTCGACGTCGCTGGTCGCGGTCGTCGTGCCCAGCGGGACGCGCCCCACCGTGCCGTCGGTGAACAGCGGCTGCGGAGGCAGCGGCGCGGTGAGCGCGGCGTGCGCGTCGACGATGCCGCCGGTGCGGGTGAGGCCGGCGAACGCGGGCAGCGGCGCGGCGGTCTGCTCGATCATCTTCACCACGCTCACGGGGTCGAAACGCAGCTCGCTGTGCTGGGACAGGAGCAGCCCGGCAACGCCGCTGACCATCGGGGCGGCGAGGGACGTGCCGTCGGCGCCGAGGAAGGTGTTCGTGCCAGGCGCCGCGATCGAGACCGTCTTCGCACCATAGGCGGACGATTGGCCGCCCGACCAGACGGAGCGGTTGCCGGACTGGTCGCTCGCCGCGACCACGATCTTGTTGGGCAGCCCGAGATGAGCGGGGAAGTGGGCGAGGAGCGGATTCCCGGACGGGTCGACCGTGTCGAGGTTGGTCCCGCTGTTGCCCGCGCCGGCCACGAACAGGAGGTGGGAGACGCCGAGGTCCCAGACGGCCTCCGTCATGTCACGAAGGGCGTCCTCGGGAGTGTACGAGATGCCCGTCCAGCTGTTGAAGCTGCCGCCGAACGAGCTGTTGACGATGTGCGCGCCGTTGCGCGCGGCGTACTGGTACGCCTCGAGGATGGCATCGTAGGTCGGGGCGGCGACGGTCGTTGGTGTGCCGTTCACGATGCGCGTCTCCAGGCGCCCGTTGCCCAGGGGCATGATCTTGACCCGGTGCATCACGCCGGTGTAACCGGAGCAGTCGTCTCCGATCTCGCCGAGAGCCCCCGCCACGATGTCTCCGTGCGTGTTTCCGGTGTCCACGGGCGACGGGTCGTTCGGCCTGAGCGGGCTGCCGCCGAGGTCTTGTCCCGGGCGCGCGAACTGGAAGCCGCGGCAGTCGTCCGGATAGCCGTTCTCGTCATCGTCTCGCGCGGCCCCGTCGCAGTCCTGTCCTTCGGGCGCGCCCAGCAGCGCGCCCGGGGGCAGGGCGTTGCAGGCGACGCCGCCGGGGCCGATCTCGTCGGCAATCGAGCCGTCGCCGTCGTCGTCCAGGTCGTTCGTGTAGATGCGCGCGACGTCGGGATCGAGCAGATCCGTCGCGCCGTCGCCGTCATCGTCCACCCCGCAGCCGCCGGGGCAGCCGTCGCTGTTCAGGTCCGACCGCGGGCAGGTCCCGCCCGTCGTGAGCGGCATGCAGTCGCTGCTGCACGGGGGCGCGGCGCAGCACTCGTCCGCGTTGAGGTAGATGTTGTCGACCAGCGGATGAGGGCCCGGGCCGCCGCAATTGTCCGTGTCGTGGTACGCGCCCTGATAGTAAATCACGCCGCTGTCGACAACCGCGACGACGACATCGTGGGATCCTCGCTGGATATCCCAGGCGGCGTCCACGTTCATCGCCTCGATGTACCAGTTTTGCGTATGATAGTATGTATCGTTCGGCACGTAGGTCGGCACGGCGATCAGGTTGGGCAGGGCGAGCCGCACCGGCTCGCCGCCCGCGAGGAGCGCCGAGAGCGCCTCCCTCTCTGTCCCCTTCGGCACGGTGACAACGCCCATGTCCGGAGTGATCTGCCGCGCGAGCGCGCCCTGTACGCCGGAGAGGACCCTCCCGCGCTCCTCCGCCGACGTGCCGGAGCTGAACTTCACGATGAGCTCGCCCGGCACCATGGACGCGAGGGACACGACCACGATGTCAGAAGCGCTCTCGTTGCCGTCGATGTCGGTCGCGACGATGTGGACCCGGTTGGGCGTCAGGAACTCACCCGGGTCGTTCCGGAGCGGCAGGTCGATGAAGAACTCTCCTGCCGACGTGAGCGCCGACGCCTGCGCCGGCGCATCGCCGATGCTGACGCTGACCGATCGCGCCAGCGTGTTGTCCTCGACGCGGCCTCGCAGGGTGAATGTCCCCTGAGCCACGATGTCCCCCTTCGCCGAGGACCTCGCGTAGTCCTCGGCGACGCGGAGCCTCGGGGCCTCGTCCGTCGCGCCGAGGCGGATGGCGTCGAGCCGGCAAGGGCCCGTGGCGCCCCGCGGGAGATCCAGCGCGATCTTGAGCCGCAGGTCGTCGTACTCTGTCTTGAGCGCCGCCACCAGCTCGGCAGGCAGCTCGAAATCGACGCGTGTGAACTGACCTGCCGCTCCCCGGGGGAGCGCGACCTCCTGGAGGAACCGGCGCTCGATCCCCTGGGAGGGCAGCTCCACGAGCAGGTGGACGTGCCCCAGCGGCTCCGCGCCGGGCGGCGCCTCCGGGAGCGACAGGCTGATGGAGAGGGTGGAGTGGACCGCCGCGAGGGTGCTGAGCGGCGCGCTCACCAGCTCGTGGTACCCGCCGCCGGGCACCTCGAGGCTCTTCTCGCCGTGCGCGCGCTGGTCGCTCGCCTGCGCGGCGCCGCCATCGAGCGTCCAGGCGCCCGCGTCCTCGAACCCGAGGATGCTCTCGTTCGACGGTCGCGCCGCGCCGTCGCTCGCGGCGCCGCCCGGAGCGACGCTCGTGCCATCGCAGCTGCATATCAATGCTGCGGCGACGACCCATCGTCCACGTTTCATATCATTCTCTCGCTGATGCCCGAAGAGTGAGCCAAGATGAAAGTCGGCAGGTCCACGATGGAGGGCATTCAGGGGGCGTGCTGCATGAAATGCCTGTCGCCGTCCTGTTGGACGCCGGCCCGCGTGTCGGGCGTGCACCGGGCGCCAGGCAGGCATGGCAATGCTCGTGCCCGCCGGTCCTGCACGCGCGGCCATGTCTTTCGGCCGGCTTCTCTCGCGAGGGCGGGCGCGAGGTGGCCCGATGTCACGGTGCGACGGCCCGATGTCACGTGACAGTGTCACGTGACAGTCACGGGGCACGAGCCGGCCCGCCGCTCTCCGGCCCCCGGCTTGCCTCGACGAACCGAGCGCTCCGGAGGTTAGAGCCTGGCCTCTTGCCTCGACGCGATCACGGCTCTTCGAGCCGCGAGCGGACGACCTCGCCGTCGAGCGTGCTGCCGTCGGCCTCGATATAGAGGTGATCGCCCACGATCGTGACCGCCCATTGGCGCCGCAAACCCGTGTTCTCCGCGAGCGCGGCGACGAGGCGGTGGTCGACGGTGGAGAGCGAGATCGCGCCGGCGACCTTGCTCGCGCGCGAGGCGGCCTCACGCGCGCCGGACACGAGCTCGTCGCGCCGGCGCGCGTCCGAAAAGAGCGCGTGAACGGCCACGCCCGGGTTGTGCTGCACGACTCTCTTGAGCTTCTCGAACGGCGCCGCGCCGCACTCGATCCAGGTGAGGAGGCGGCCCGTGGGATCGCGCGTCCAGAGGTCCGCCCCCTCGGCGTCGGCGAGCCCTGGGCCGAAGGCGAGGCCCTCCTCGTGAAAGAGGCAATACGCGAGCACCCGCAGCATGACGTGCTCGGCGCTCTCCGACGGGTGGCGGGCGACGATCACCCGCTCGCTCGCCTCGCGGCCGCGATCGACGTGCGAGAGGTCGATGCGGAAGTCCATTCGCGTCGAGGGGAGTGCCATCGTTGCTCCCGCTAGCCTCGATGCGCCGCGCCGTCGTCGCCGAACGCGGCTTCGGGCAGCGCCGCGGCCTCTTCTTGTTGCTCTCGCCGCAGACGGGCATCAGGCACGACAACCCCTGTGTTCAACATCGATGACCTCCGGAGCGCGCCGCTGTTCGCGTCGCGCAGGACCGTGCTCCAAGCCGGGTACCACGCGAGCGAAGGAGAGCCTATCTGGAACGTGCCTCACGGTCACGCGCTTCGCGCGGGCCGCCCTCGCACGGCTTCGCGATCGTCGGCCGGCGATGGTATAGGGCCTTGTCCATGATCTCCCGCCGCGCCGTGATCGCCGCAGCCGGCCTGTTCTCCGCCGGCGCGCTCGCCCCGGGCCTGGCCCGCGCCGCGGGGCGCGTGCCCCCGCCCCTCCCGGCGTTTCCCCTCTCGATCGCGGTGACGGAGGAGGAGGCGGGGAAGCCGGTGCGCGACGACGCCTGGATCGACGCGCAGATCGCCGAGGCGGTCCGGCTGTTCGAGCCCGCCGGTGTGGCCCTGCGCAAGGTCGGCGCGCGCACGCTCGCCCCGCGGTTTTCGCGGATCGAGACGCGCGAGGACCGGGACGCGCTCGCCTCGGCGATCGAGGCGCGCCGGATCAACGTGATGGTGGTCGCGTCGCTGCGCGACGTCGACGATCCGCGGCGCTTCCGGATGGGCGTGCATTGGCGGCACCGGGCGACGCCGGAGCGGCGCTTCGTCATCCTCGCGGCGAACGCGCGGCCCACCGTGCTCGCGCACGAGCTCGGGCACTTCTTCGGGCTCGGGCACAGCGGCGTCGACGACAACGTGATGAGCTACACGCGCACCGGAGCGCCCGTCTCCTTCGACGCGGCGCAGATCGCGAAGATCCGGTCCGCCGCGCGCGGGTACGCGTCGAACAAGGCGTTCGAGCCCACGTAGGGCACCGATCACGTTGAAACCCGGAGAATTTTCACAGGGAGGCGGGGAGGCGGGGAGGAAGAAGAGAAAATGAATTTCTCCCTCTTGCCGTCTCTCGCTCCCCGCCTCCCCGTCTCCCTGTGGAACTCCTGCTCTTTCTCGTGGTTTCAACCCGTTTGTCGCTCTAAGGCTTTGCGCGGAAGGTCGGGGCGCCAGGCACGGCGATCTCCTCCTCGTCGATTGGCAGGTCCTTCCAGGGCTCCACTTCCTGCAAGAGGCCGAAGTCGAAGGACCAGAAGTACGGTGCGCTCCCGGGATCGAGCAGGGTGCAGCAGTAGTCGGTCATGGACCCGAACCATTCGACGGTGATCGCCTCGCTGCACGAGATAAAAATATCGTCCTCCACCACGCGCCAGGGCACGACAGGCTTCATGATCACCACCCCTGGATCTCATCACGTCGGAATCCGTACGTCGCGAACACGGTGAACTCCTTGCTGATACAGGCCCTGGCCATCGACGATAGGGCGTAAAGCGCGCCCGTGACGCGCGGTCTCAGCGGGTCGCGTCCAGCGGTGGGGGCGACGAGGGCGCGCGCCTCGTTGAGCGCGTCGATCGCCGCGGCGCCGGCGTCGTCGAACGTTTCGTGTCGGACGCGGGACGCCGAGGCGTGGCACGGGGTCGGGCGTCGGTTGGCGCCGATGTTGCAAACATGCCTACTCATCGCGAACCATCCGACACGCGCAGGAAAGCCTGGATTTCGGCTCGATTCGAAGAGGATGCGAGATTCATCACGCGCTCGTTCGAATTCACGAGCGACCCGAGTAAGCTGTGCCGGAATGTTCTACGTATCGAAGCTCGCAGCGCTGCGGATCGCGGGGGTGTTCGTGCTGGCCTCGCTCGGGGGCTGCTCGAGCGAGGCAAGCAAGGCGGGCGAGGCGAGCGGGACGAGCGGGACGAGCGGGACGAGCGGGACGAGCGGTGAGGCGCAACCACCCGCCCCGAAGTCGCTGGCCGTCGTGTTCACGCCGAAGGGAGGCACCTTCCAGGCGTCCGAGCCCGTGGAGCTCACGGTCGAGGACGAGCGCGCCGCGGTGCACTTCACGACCGACGGCTCGCTCCCCACCGCGAGCTCGCCGATCTATGTCGAGCCGCTCGTGCTCACCGCGTCCACGCGGGTGCGCGCCCTCGCCGTCGTCCCTCACGCCGCGTCTTCCGGGGCGGGGGGCAACGGGGGAGCGGGGGGCAACGGGGGGGCGGGCAGCGACGGGGCCGACCTCCTCGGGCCGATCGCGAGCGAGGCGTATTTCAAGGTCGCCGCCGATAGCGCGGAGTTCAGCTCGGAGCTGCCGATCGTCGTGATCCACACCTTCGAGTCGAGGCGGCTCGACCCGCTCGAAACCGAGTTCGTCCCGGCCACGTTCATGCTGCTCGAGCCCAGAGATGGGCAAACCAAGCTCCTGGGCCGCGCGAGCTTCGATGGCCGCATCGGCATCCACGTCCGCGGCGCGACGTCCCGCGATTTTCCGAAGAAGCAATACGCCGTCGAATTTCGTGACGACGCTCTGGACACGGATCTCGACCGGGAGTTCCTGGGGATGCCGGCGGACTCCGACTGGGTGCTCAGCGATCCGGTGAGCTTCGATCGCTCGCTCATCCGCAACGCGCTCGCCTTCGAGATGAGCAACCGGATCGGCCGGTACGCGCCGCGTACGAGCTTCGTCGAGGTGTTCCTCGTCGACTCGGGGGCCGACGTGGCGGAGAAGAGCTTCCTCGGGTTCTACACGGCGATCGAGAAGATCAAGCGCGGTCAGGATCGTGTCCCGGTGGCCAAGCTCTCGGCCGACGATCTCACGGAGCCGGGCGTGACCGGCGGCTTCCTCTTGCGCATCGACAAGGGCGAAAATCAATTCAAGGCCGCCGGCGAGGAGCTCCAGTTCGTGTACCCCGATCCGGAGGACATGCTGAAGCCCGCGCGAGAGCCGCAGCTCGACTTCATTCGCGGTTACATCGACGACTTCGGTCAGGCCGTCGACGCGGATGACTTCAAGCAGCCCGGCAGCGGCAAACACTATTCGAGCTTCATCGATCAAGACGCCTTCATCGACCACAACATCATCAGCGCCCTGACGAAGAACGTCGATGCCCTGCGGATCAGCACGTACTTCTTCAAAGATCGACAGGGCCTCCTCTCGGCCGGTCCCGTGTGGGACTTCGACCGGAGCCTCGGAACGCCCTACGATGAACGCGCGTTCGAGCCGGAGGAGTGGAAGCTCGAGGGCTCCGACGGGACCGACTACTTCACGGAGGGCTGGTGGGGGTCGCTGTTCCGCGATCCGGCGTTCAAGGCGCGGTACAAGGCACGTTTTCTGGCGCTGCTCCAGGGCGAGCTCGCGCCCGACGAGCTCGACGCCATGGTGGACGGCCTGGTGCGCAAGGCGGGAGCTCCGGCCGTGGAGAGGAACTTCGCGCGCTGGCCGGATTCCCCGCCTCTCAATGGGTCCCACGACGCCGAGATCAGCCTGCTCAAGGACTTTCTCCGCAGGCGGGCCAGCTGGATTCGCGACGAGCTCATGACATGGTGAACGTGCGTTTCATGAGCGCGGCCCAGGCGACGTTGCGCGACGTTGCGAACAACGCCCCGTCGAGCAGCCGCCCCAGCGCAACACCGAGATCAGGATGAGCAACGATTTTGAGAAATGGATGCGCCTGGCGATCGAGGAGGCCGAACGGGCGCGCGGAGGAACGGGCGACAACCCCTGGGTCGGCTGCGCGATCGTGAGCGCCTCCGGGGAGCTCCTGGGCAGCGGGCATACCCTGGGGCCGGGTGAAGATCACGCGGAGATCGCCGCGGCGCGCGCGGCGCACGCGCGCGGACTCAGCGTGGTCGGAGCGACGCTCTATTCGACCCTCGAGCCCTGCTCGTTCCACGGCCGCACGCCGGCGTGCTCGCGATCGATCGTCGAGCGCGGCGTGGCCCGCGTCGTGATCGGGATGAACGACCCGAACCCGCGCGTCGACGGCGAAGGCGTTCGCATCCTGCGCGAAGGGGGCGTCGAGGTCGTGGAGGGCGTATGCGAAGCGGAAGTCCGCCGGCAGCTCGGGGGCTGGGTGCTCGATCACCATCCTCACGAGCCGCTGCGGCGCGCGCTGACCTTGCCGGCATCGGATCGCGTCCCGCGGCTCGCGGAGATCTACGGCGTCGATCCGTCGCGAATCGAGGCGCTGCTCGCGAAGCATTAGGGATCGCACAGAGATCGAGCAGAGCAGGGTCGTGACGCTCCGCGCTTCCTCGAAGGCGCTTCTGTCGATGGCGGGGCTCGCGCTCCTCGGCGCCGCTGCGCTCGCGTCGCGGCGCCCCGCGCCGAGCGCGCCCGCTCTCCCGGGGGCGAGCGTGCTCGCTCCCGCTGCGCCGAGCGCGCCCGCTCCGCCGGAGCCCCCGCTGCCCGCTCCCGCGACGCTTCCCCGCACGGAGGGCCTGGCGGCCGGCGCCCCCGTCCAGCCCGAGGTGATGACCGTCGAGGGAGAGGACTACCGCGTCCATGTCTTCGCGTTCCGCCTCGCGGACGCCCATTTCGAGGTCGTCGACGTCGCGATGTCGCGCGACGTCGCGGGGGTAATCGACCGCACCCGCGCGTCGTTCGTCATCAACGGTGGCTTCTTCGATCGACGGCGGAGACCCGAGGGCCTCGTCGTGGTCGATGGCCGGGAGCTCGCGCCGCTCGCGCCCTCGCTCGGGGGCGGCGTGCTGGTCGTCTCAGGCGGCCGCGCCGCCCTGCACGACGCCGCCGGGTTCGTCCTTTCGCCCGGCGCTCACCTCGCGGTGCAGGGGCTGCCGCGGCTGGTGCTCTCCGGCAGCCGGAACGTGCGCAGCGACGGCGGCCCGCGGGCGGAGCGGACGGCGCTGTGCGTGCTCGACAGGGGGCGGCGCATGGAGGCCATCGTCGCGCGCGGGGACCGGGCGCAGAGCGGGCCCACGCTGGGGCTGCTCGCCGACATGCTGGTGGCGCGCGGCTGCGAGCAGGCCCTCAACCTGGACGGCGGACCCTCGACCGGCGTGGCGTGGCGCGAGGACGGCGGCGCGCGCGAGATGGCGCCGCGGGGGCCGATCCGGCACGCGATCGCGGTGCGGCTGGATCCCTGACAGGGGAATCGCAGGAGGAGCGCGGCTCGTGGCGGCTGCGCGCCCGCCGCTAGCGCGTATGCCGCTCGGGCCTACTTGCTTTGGTCCAGCTTCACGACGCGGGTGCCCGCGATGTGATCATGCACGCAGCGCCGATCCTTGCGAAAGATGAACAGCACGTTGACGAGGCTGAGGACGCCGCCCACGTACGGTATCTGAGCCACTACCGACGTCGGCAGGAGCCGTCGCAAGACGATCGTGCCGAAGGCCGCGGGCTTGCCGTCGCTGGCGTTGACGATCTGTATGTTCAGCGCCTTCTTGCCGATGGTCTGCGCGCTGCGGGCGAGGAACGTGCCGTGCACTACCAGGGTGATCGCGAACCCCCCCAGCGCCCACAACAACGACTGCGGAAACGGCGGCGCGGAGATCTTCGGAAAGTCGCGATAGACACCGCCAAAATACTGCAGCGGGACGAAGATGATGAGGGCCAGAACCGCGTCGATCATCGCCGCCCAGAAGCGCGACATGCGCGACGCGCTGCCATCGTAGGCTCGCTCCGAGTCAGTCGTCGGCTCGAGCGCGGTCGGCGGTTGATAGGGGTTGGGAGCGGATTGGGCCATGGCTCATGGAACGCCGATCGCCGCCGCGCGTCAATTGGCAACCGGGGTTGCGTTTGTCACTGGTAACGAAGCGCAACCCCCGTCCCGCAGAACATGCCGACGCCGCCGGCCGCGCGAATCGAAGCTAGATGTCCGCCAGCAGCAAGCGCTCGGCGGCGTCAGCGTGCATCGCGCGGATGGCGTCGAGCCGACCGCGCCATGCGGGGCTGTCGCGGAGTTGCTTCTCGACCTGCAGCGACAGCTCGGCGGCCGACAGCGCGGCCGCAAGTCCGCCATGCTGGATGAGCCAATCGACCAGGGAGGCGGCGAGCCCGGGGTCCTTCAGCTTGCCGGTGGAGGGGCTCCGGCGCGCGGGCTGTTCGTCTACCAGGGCCAGATACTCCGACCATAGCTCCTTGTCGAACCTGACCTCGACGAGATCGACGTCGAGGATCTCCTTCAGCGAGGCGGCGGCGATGAGGCGCAGGCCTGCAGCCTTCTGAGCCAGGCCGAGCGCGATCCGGAACGCCCGTGGCCTGGGCGCGAGCCGCGCCAGCCGGGCCGCGGCCCAGGTCCGACCGCCGCTCGCCGCTGGGACGAGCCGGGCCAGCGCCGCCTGCCAGTGGGGTAATCCGGCGTCGTCGGGAAGGCGGCTCAAGGACTCGACAGCCTGGACCAGGACGCGGCCGGGGGTGCGCGCCTCGGCGAGGAGCCTGGTCGCCAGACCAAGCCCCTCGGAGCACAGGTCATGCTGGGCAATGCAGACGCCCGCTGCCGTGGAAGCGATGCGCTCGTCGCCGCATTCGACCAGCGCCTCGGCCAGGGCCACGAAGCCGCGAGCCACCGCGGGTCGCGCCTGCGACTCGTTCGGGAACAGGAGCCTCGACCCGGGGTTGAGCAGCGACCATGTATCCGGCACCGTCATGATGCCGTCGATCAGCACCTGTCGGACGTCGGCGTGGTCGACGAAGCGCAGCAACCCCGCCAGGATGTCCGGCCGGATGCTGGGGTGCAGGTCCTCGGACCGCCACGCCTCCATCAGGAGGTCGCGAGCCTCCACGGTCGCGGCGGCCGAGACCCTGCCGGCGGCGTTCTTGCGGTTGACCACCGCGCAGTCCTTCGACAGCAGCAGCTCACGGTACGGCGCCAGATCGAACGGGCCGGGCATGCGCTCGGACAGCACGTTGAGGGCGCTCATCGCCGCGCGACCCACCACGCCGGATCTTCGCGCGCGCTCCAGGAACAGCCGCCGGAGCTCGGCGGTCGGCGGAGCGATCCGGGCGCACCGCGCCAGGATCGCGGCGGCGACCGGCCCGGCCGCTCCCGGCAGCAGCTCGAGCAGCAGCGGCGCGTCCTCGACGCGGCCGATGGCCTTCACGCGCCTGGAGAGATCGAGGCCGGCGTCCCGCGCCACCCGCAGGAGATGCTGCGTGAAGCGCCTGCGCTGGGAGGGCGTCCACCGCCCGGGGGCCGATCGAGAGATCGCCGCCACCAGATCGGTCTTGTGGGGATCGGTGGTGTCGTCCCGATCGAGCAGCGCGTCGACCAGGGCAGTCTCCTTCAAGCTGATCTCCGGGACGTACCCCATCACCTCGTCCAGCGGCCCGTTGCATGTGACGGGCTTGCGCGGAGGCCGCGGCGTCTTCGGTGCTCTTCCGAGGAGCAGGTCCACGATGAGCCGCTCCGCCTCAGGCTCGTAGCGACCGACCGCCACCGGTCCCAGCATGGGTGTGGTGCCGTCGAGGCGCACGCCCTCGTAGGCCGCATGGAGCTGGGCGGCGAGACTCTCGGCGATGCGCAGCGGACTGGGCAGATACTCCGTGGACGGCGGCTTGTGACCAGGCGCCGGCGCCTTGTCGGCGCGCCAGCGCACCCGGGGATCCAGGCGAATTTGAACCAGGAGCCCGAGCAGCTGCGCCGCGCGCGTGATGCTGTCCCGGAGGATCGCTTCGCCAATGGCCTTGTGCACGGCCCGCTCGGCCTGGGCCAACGTGGTTGCGTTCGAATCGCGCGACTGCACGGTGGTGAGCAGGGCGTCCCTGTAGGTCTGCACGGGGATCTCCGAGACCTGGCGATCGGACAGCTGGGCCAGCTCGGCCATGACCAGATGGCGGCTGGAGCCGTGCCATGCCGGCTCCACCTCGGCGAGGACGGACGCGCAGGTCGCCGGGTCGGCGCCGCGGCGGAGCGAACGCACCAGCGCAACCATCCGCGCCGCGCGTTCGCCCCGGTCTTTGGCCACGCCCAGCGCCTCGTGCTCGGATCGCAGCTGGGCGAGGTCGAGGTGCTTCTCGAGGGCCTGAAGCCGCTTGCGCCGCGTGTCCGGATCGACGGGAGGGCTCAGGGCCGCCGCCATGAGCCGAGTGACGCTCGCCGGTGGCATCGTGGCCAGCCGCGCATCCATGCCACGACGGGGCGACCATGCCGCCGTCGCGGCCTGTTCCAGCTCGGCGCCAAGGAGACGTTCGCGCTCGGTCAGGGGCAGGAAGCGAAAGAGCGGATCGGCGGAGGCGTCGAGGGGCTTGCACCGGCTCCGGAGCTCCAGCACATCCTCGGCCGGCAGCGTCGAGATCGGCGGCGATCCGGAGGGAGGCGGACCGCTGGCGAGAGAGACGGTCCAGTCGTTCCGGCGCAGGACCTCGAGCAGCTCGGCCGGGCAAGCCATCACCAGGGCGTGGATCGCGCTCGCATGCAAGGCATCCCGCCGCACGAGCAGCGCCAGGGCCTCCCTGGGATATCGGGTGCAGAACAGCGTGCCCTCGTCCGCCGTGATCTTGCGCCTCGTCGCCAGCGCCACCCGAAGGGCCCGCTCCGGCGCGCGCGTCACCAGCTCGCGCCACGCGGCCTCGTGCTCGGCCGCGTGATGTTCCGCCGTGTCGAGATCGCATATCGCGAAGAGGCGTGTCGCGAGCCCCACACCATGCCTCGCGATGACCAGGCGAATGACCGCCGTCGCCTGGGCGACGAGACGGCGCCTTTGCATGATCAGGACCACCCCGCGGGCCTCGCGGCGATTCCCCTCGCGCAGCACCTGGAGCAGCGCTTCGTCCGACACCGGCACCCGGCGCGCCGAGGAAAGCGCGGCTTGGCGCATCATGGGGTCGCGCAGCGCCTCCTCGATGCGCGCCACGTCCCGGCGATAGGTCGCCAGGTCCAGCGCCAGCCGCCGCTCGTCGCCGTCGCCCCCATCCAGCGCAGCCATGACCGAATCGGCCGTGGCCTGATCCCAGCCGCGGGCGAGCAGGGCAAGCGCCCGCCCCCGCTTCGCGAAGCTCAGGCTTCCGAGCCGACGGACCTCCGACAGCGGTTCCACCATGCGCCGAGTCTAGACGAACGCGACGACCACGTGTGGGGCGTCGCGGCTCCCGCTGATGCTGGTGCAGGCGGCGCAGGCGCGGGCGATGCAGGCGCGGGTGCAGCGGGCCGAGGCACGTGGCCCGGGCATGGTTCAGGCTTTGCGGCGCGGACGGGGGGGTTGGGCGTCACGGCAGAGCGCAACGACGAGCGAGGCGCGAACACGCCATGGTACCTCACAAGGGGGATCTTCGGCGGAGGAATCAAAGCCACGAGCCGGGCCATGAACTCCATTGCACACAGGACGCGGTGAGTGCGTCCCCGCCGAGGTGTCTTCAGCAAGTACGCTATGTGCCCATCGGGCAGGAGCTCGATTCGAGCGAGTGCGAAGGCCGGGCGGGTGCAGTGCCGCACGATCCTCTCGCGCCCCTGATCGTCATCCGCGGCGATGCGCTCTTCGTGATGCGATCGAACGGGGGTAGTCTGCCCCCGGGTTTGTCTGGCGGCGCCCTGGGGTCCCCTGGTAACATGGCCGCAATTGCGGCGGCGTGACGTCAACGGCGCCGCAGTTCATGAGGAGCGGCGATGGCGGCGCGGGCGCGACGTTGGCAGCGTGAGATCGTGACGGTTTGTTGTGCGAGCACGCTCGGGTTCGGTGTCGCGTCCGGCGGATGCGGGAACCCGACCGCGTATCTGTGCCCGTGGGATGAGGACCAAGGACCCAAGGGAACGCCTTGTGAGGTTCTCGAGCCCCCGGACGCCGGCGGAGCTGGCGGGTGCGGCGATGGCGGCGATGGCGGCGATGGCGGCGATGGCGGCGATGACTGCGCGGCCGAGGACGACACGGACGTCGCAGTCGCGCCCGATTTCGGCGATCTGATCCCGCCGGCAGAGGTCTGCGCAGGGCAGTGCGTACCGAAGGAGCCGCTCGGCTGGTCCGAGCCCGCGCTGCTCTGGATCGGCTCCCCCGACAGCGTGCCGAGCTGCCCTGCGACCGCGCCGATCGTCGGCTACGAGGGCTACGCAGATTTCGCGGCTCCGGCCCCGCATCAGTGCCCCGCCTGCGCGTGCGACCCGCCGGAGACGACGTGCGAGGTGCCGACGGAATGGAGGGCCTACGCCAGCTTCCCTTGTGGCGGCCCCGAGTCTCCCGCGACCTCCTTCGCGGCCCCGGAGGGGTGGGACGGGACCTGCACCTCGGTGAATGCCGTCGAGGCCGAACGGACCTGCGATGGAGCCCCGTGCGTGCAGTCGCTCGCAATCCAGGCGCCTCGCGTCGTCTCCGCAGGTTGTGTGCCGAGGGTCGCCGAGGCGCCGGAGAGCCCCGACGAGCCCGCGACGACGGAGAGCTTCGCGATCGTCGCCCGGGCGTGCACCGGAAACGCGTTCCCCCCGTGCGCGGATCCGGGCATGACCTGCACGCCGGCACCGCCGATCGGCGACGCCGCGCCACCGGAGGGATTTCTCACGTGCATCCACCACGAGGGAGAACAGGACTGCCCGGCCACGTACCCGGACCGGCACATCTTCTACTCCGGCGTTGAGGACACCCGCGGCTGCGCGCCTTGCGACTGCACCGAGCCGACCGGAGCGACGTGCAGCGTCCTGGCCTCCGCGTTCAGCGACGAAGGGTGCTCGCAGCTCGTCGTGGCGGGTGTGGTGGGCACTGGCGATGCACCGTTCTGCGGTACCATCACGCCAGGCACGGCGCTCGGAAGCAAGTTGGTGAGCGTCGTGAACCTTCATCCCGGACAATGCGAACCGCTTGGCGGCGAGCCGGTCGGCAACGTCGCGCCGACCGCAGCGGCGACATTCTGCTGTCAACGCACCAGCTCTGTACCGGCCTGAGTCAGCGGCTCGTTCCGAGCGCAACAGCCGCCTCTCCCGAGGGCGGCAGGCCGTGAGGGGCGCGCCCATGCCCCCCGCGCACCGCACGCAGTCGCAACCGCTGCATGGAAATCGCTCCCGCGGACGCGTCCGATGCTTCGCGAAACCGCACGGAGGTTCAGAAGAAAGCGATCAGACGGAGCGCCACGGCCTCCGAGACGGGCGCTGCGGACCACCCTTTGCCATCGATTGGCCGAAAGTGCGGCCGAAGCATGTTGATCAAGAGGTCTCCGCTGAGCTGCCCGGCGAGGCGGGCCGAAAGCGGCGCCTCCAGCCCCGCACGAAACCCAAGCGCTGCGTAGGGCAGCGCGAACTCCCTGCCGGTGCTGTCCCTAACGTGCCACACCCCGCCTGCCGTGGCGACGGCGCAGCCGAAGAACCAGTCCGCATGACCGCAGGGAACGAGCGAGCCGCTCAGCCCTGACACGCCGATGGTCCAGCCGCGGTAGGGCTCGGCATCGATCGGAAGATCCCCTCGGGCCTCTAGCGAGAGCGAGAACCTCTCCCAGCGGGCGCCGGCGAGCGCCGAGAACCCGACCGCCACCGACGGCGCCACGCCGGCGCCGAGCAGCACCCCGGCGCCCAGCTGGAGGCGCGGGTGATCCGGCGGCGGCCTCGGGCGCGGAACGGGTCGAGCTGGCGCCGCGACCGGGTCGAGCGGCGTCGAAGCCGGCGCCTTGGGCGGCGCGCCCGGCGAGACGGGCGGAGCGGCGCCCCTCGGCACCGGCGGGGGCGGCGGCGACGCGGGAGGGCTCTCCGGTGCAGGCCGTGGTGGCAGCAACGGGCGCATGACGGCGCTGAGGGCAAGGCCGATGTCCTCCACGAGCACGCCGCAGATCGCGCTCGAGTGCTCCTGGCCGCCGAGATCCCGGCCATCGCGGTCACGGAGCGCGATCCTTCCCTGGAACGCCGTCCCCTTGCGCCGGATGACCACCTCGATGTGCCACGCGCCGTCGCTCACGAACGGGTCGACCCCGCCGAGCTGGCTCGCGACGATCTGCCGGAGGCTCGGCTCCTCGGGGCACCCCTCCGTGCCAGGCCCCCGCGTGTAGGACAGGCGCGCGCCGCGCGGCGCGACCTGCGCGAACGCCCAGGGCGCCGCCAGGACGAGCGCCGCGGCGAGCGACAGCGCGGCGCGTTTCATCCTCCGGATCCGGCTGCGGGCGAGGAGCGGGCCGGACATGAGCGGAGCGCCGTCATCTGTCAGCCGTCGTCATCCCTACTATTTCCGGGAAGGTCCCCCGGGTTGTTGCGAAATCGTGCGCCGGAGCCGAAAAAGGGTGCGCGAGGTGTACCGGCGACATCTCCCCCCAACCTGAGAGAGATGTCACCTGGGATCGGGACTGGAGCGACGTTGCGAGGTGACCGGCGAACGGCGTCGTCGCGCGATGGCTGGGATGGCCCGCCGCCTGCCGGCGGGCACGCCGGCGGGCGTCCCCCCACGCCCCGCCGCACCCCGGCGGGCGTCCGGCCGGCGCACGGCGCAAGCGATGAGCGCTGCGCGACGGGCGAGACTCCGGCGGCGGCAGAGGGCGCCCACGACGTACACTCCAGCTCGTTGAGGCCCACGCGCCTCTGGATCCCAGGGTCAGAGCAGGTCAGTGCGCGTCGCCACAGATGCAGGCATGCTTGGGAGTGACTGTTGCCGTTGAGCACCACCAGTCGGAAGGTCCTGCGTGTGGAGTGGCTTGTAGGAGACATAATCAAGGGGAGTTCATGATGAAACCGATGATGACCCACGTCGCGCTCCACGTAGGCAGCCTCGACGCGACGATCGCCTTTTATCGCGAGTTCTGCGGGCTCAAGGTGGTTCACGAGCGCAGCGAGGCCGGCACGCGGGTCGCCTGGCTCGCCGAGGACGGGAAGGAGCGGACGTTCGTCCTGGTGATGATCGAGGGCGGCCAGCGCGCGCCGCAGGCGCCGGAGGACATGAGCCATCTCGGGTTTGCGCTCGAGAGCCGCGCTGCGGTCGACGAGATCGCGCGCCGCGGCGGAGCGCACCTCGTCTGGCCGCCCAAGGATCTGCCCTATCCGGTGGCGTATTTCTGCGCGCTCAAGGACCCGGACGGCAACTACATCGAGTTCTCCTACGGCCAGCCGCTCGGGCCCGGCGCCGAGGCGCACGACGCGGCGTTGCTGGAGGCTTCGGACTGAACCAACCAGGGTCGACCCCTCCGGGGCCCCTCGCGTGCTCCGGGCGCAGCCGTGCCTCGACGACTCTCAGTAGAGCGGGTGGAGCGGGATCAGCTCCGCGATCTCGTCGAGCTCCGGATCGCCGCCCGGGTTCGCCGCGATCACCTGCTCGCGCGCGGCGTGCAGCGCCTCGCTCGTGCGAGCCTTGAGCGCCTCGGCGTAGGCCACGATGGCCTTGCCCTTGACGAGCTGCTCCTTGCTCCCGGCGGCGAGCTCCGCGAGGGTCGCCTCGCGGCTCGCCTCTTTCGCCTCATGGGTGAGCGGCGTCTGCCAGCGCGCGCGCACGGTGAGGGTATCCTCGTCGTTGATCACGCCCGGATCGCACCCCCGCACGAGCTGGCTGAAGATCATCGCGTCGCCCGGCGCGAGGTGCTGCGGCTCGACCTCCTCGGGGTTCGTCGAGTACTCCTCGCCGTAGAACTTCTCCATCTTGAAGTACCACGGCATGGTGAGCTCCACCTGGACGCCGCGGGCGGCCACCTCCATCACCTCTGCGAAGCGATCCCGGAACATGTGGAACGCCTCGTCCTCGTCATCGAGATAGACATAGGCGCCGCGCCCCTTGTCGGTCACGACGTCCATGAGCACATCGTTGTAGCCGAACGCCGGGCCCGTCCCGACGCCCACAAGGTAGATCGCCTCCTGGTCGGCGTCCTCGGCGTGCAGCGCGATGAGCTCCTCGGAGGTGACTCCCACGTTGGCGCCGCCGTCGCTGACGAGGATCACCCGGTTGATCCGGCCTTCCTTGAAGTGCTCCTGGGCGAGCCGATACCCGACCCGGAGGCCGCTCTCGAGATCGGTGCCACCGCTGGCGGAGAGATCGTCGGCCGCCGCGAGCAGCGCCGGGTCGTCCGGACCGTCCACCACGTGGCCGCTCAAGATCACCGAATTCTGGGTGTTCCAGGTGACCATGTTCACGACGTCGCCCTCGGAGAGGCTCGCGGCGACGGCGCGCACCGTGGCCTTCTCGCGCGCCATCGGCTCACCGTCCATCGATCCGGAGGTGTCGAGGACGAACGTGACCGCGATGGGGCGGCGCGGGCTCGGCGGATCGTAGGAGCGAACGCCGATCTGAAGGGCGTAGCTCCCCGCCTCCTCACCGGGCTCGATCTGGGGCTCGACGCGGAGCTCGCCCTCGTCCGGCGGCGCGTAGTCGATGCGGTAGTAATTGAGGAACTCGTACGTGCGCACCTGCCACGGCTCCGGCGCGCTGCCCGAGCGGAGCAGCTCGCGCACGTGCACCGGCGAGCTCATCGAATTGGAGTCGTCGGCCGACAGGTACAGCACCACGGGCTGGCTCGAGTCGAGCCCCTCGCAGGTGAAGGCCGGGGCCGCGCCGGCGTCCTCGTCTGACGGCGCCGGGGGCGGCTCGGGCTGGACTCCATCGGCGACCCCCGCACCGCCGCCGGAGCCGCTGCCGACGCCGGTGCTGCCGTCGCCGATGCTGCCGGTGCCGGTGCCGCTGCCGGTGCTGCCGGCGCCGGGGCTGCCGGTGCCGGTGCTGCCGGTGCCGCTGCCGGCGCCGGTGCTGCCAGTGCCGACGCCGTCGGCGAACGGTGGCTCCGGGTAGGAACCCTGGCTGCAGGCGACGAGCCCGGCACCGCCAAGGAGGACCCCCGATACAGCGTAAAGACAGAGAGATAGGGACGCGGGAACGGTTCGCACTGGCACCCTCCTCCGCGATGCGACCGCACCGCGCTCGGGACGGCCCGCCGAGCAACATGGGTGCCGTGCGCGCAATGCCATCCGGACGCTGCGCCGCACCCGAGCGCCGCTGGTTTGATCGCGCCGGATCGCGCGGGCCACACAGCTCAAACCGCGGCCATCTGCGCTCCGGCGGCAAACACCATGACAGCGCTGTCAGGTTCGCGTCTCAGGTTGGCGCACGCTGGCATTGCTCGACCCACACGGACGCGACACATGCGCCGCCCGGAGGCCGCACGGCCACCCAAGCAGAAGAGAGGACCTCGTGCAATCAGGACAGATGGGTCACTTCGTGCAGACTCTTTATTCGAAGCTGAACGCGCGCCACGAGCGCGTCGTGCGAGCGCTCGTGCCGAATGCGATCGCGCGCGACCAGGCTCCGCGCACTCGTACCTCGTGACGCGCGTGACGCGAACCACCATGGTGAAGCGCCCGGGCGCGCCCGAGCTTCGCGCATGACCCGGAACGCCTCGGCCCTCGTGGTATTCTCGAGCGCGTGGGGCAGCCTACCCGCGTCGCACCCGCTCTGATCCTGGTCGGGGTCTCCGCGTTTCTCGTCCTCACCGCGCTCGCCGCGGCCGCGTATCCGGGCGGCACATTCTGCGACGCGAGCGCGCCCGGCTACGATTTCTGGGGCAACTTCTTCTGCGACCTCACGCAGCCCGTGACCCAGCGCGGGGTGGACAACACGCGCGCGCGCTCGCTCGCGCAGGCCTCGTTCGTCTGCTTTTCCCTCGCGCTCGTCCCGTTCTGGTGGGTTCACGGCGCCCTGCTCGGCGGCCGGCTCGGCGGCTCGGTTCGCGTGTTCGGACTGCTCTCCGCCGCCGGCACGAACCTGATCGCATGGCTGCCGTCCGTGGTCTCGCCGCTGCTCCACGCAGTGTCGGTGTTCGTCGCGACGATCCCCGGGCTGCTGGCGACGCTCCTGGGCGTGACCGGCGCGTTTGCATGGGACAATGCGGGCGAGAGCCGCTCGTCACCGTTGCGCTTCTCGGCGTGGCTCGGTGCGCTTTCGCTCGCGCTCGGCAGCGCGGACGCCGCGTACTACGCATATGCGATTGCGGTGCCGGGCTGCCACGTCCTTTTGCCAGCGCTTCAGAAGCTCGCGGCGCTTTCGGTGATCGGGTGGATGGCCACGATTGCGCGCGTGGGCGCCGCGCATGGGGCGCGCTAGCGCGTCGAATGGCGCTTGCGACCCATGCTCTCGAGCCTTCTCTCACCCCTGGACGTGAACCCGACCCCGTTCCTGGGTCTGCCAAAAGCGCCGCAAGTCAGGGCGCAACCTGGGCGGCGGCCGATGCCCGTTCGTAGCGCAGCGCTTCCAGAGCGCCGAGCCGAGGATCAGCGCGCCGTGGTAACCTCGACGCCGTGCCGCCCCCCTATCCAGAGCCGTTTGCAGCGCTGGCCAGCGCGGACAGCGTGGCGCTCGGCCCGACCGGCGTGGCGGCCTACCGCTCGCCCGCGTTCGAGGCGTACGAGGCGGCGGTTCCGATCGCGGCGCAAAACGAGGCGCTCCTCCTGGACATGGTGCAACACGCGACCCCTGCGGGTCGCCTGTACGCGGCGCTGCTTCTTCAGCGCATGCAGTCGGTCCACGCGCGCGAGACCTGGGAGCGCCTCGCGCGACAGGCCGAACCCGTCTCCTATGCGCCTGGCGGCTGCTCCATCTTCGGGACCACCCTCGCCACCTTCGCGCGCGGCATCTTGCGCGATGGGAGCCCGGGGCTGTTCCCGGCGACGCCGGCCACGGGCGAGGAGCCCGCCGCGCGCTCGACGGCGCCCTCGAGCTCGCGCGCAGCGGGGCTCCGAGCCTGGTTCGAGCAGCACGGCTGGAAGTGGATCGGTCTGTTCTGGGTGATCCTGGCGCTGGTGCTGTGGCTGGGGTCGTCGCGTTGAGGCGCGTCTCCACCCGGCCCACGCACGACGAAGGTCAGCGCCGCAGGAGCGCTCACCATGGACAGTGAGTCGAGGACGATGAGCGCGGGTGTTGCGCTGCTTCCCGTCGAACAGAGACGGGCGATCCGTGCCGAGACCCTCGCTTCGTTTCAGCGCTTCGCCGAGACGGTGCTCCGCTTGCGGCCGCGACTGCGCTCGATCGCTTTCCAGGTCAGGCGCGGTTTCCGCGGGATCCAGCATGGGCTGCGCTATGCGTGTGACGCAACGCCTCCGGCCGAGCATCGCTGCGGCGACGTCTCGAGCTGGTGCAACTTCTGCGAGGTCTGGGATACCTATCTCCCGTGGACATCATGGCTCGATGGCTGGGATGAGCGGCCCGGCAACGCCGAAGCCTTTCTCGCCTACTGCAAAGACGACGTCACTTTCACGACATACGCCCTGGTCCGGCGTGCGCGCGGCAATTTCCTGTCGAGGTGTCTCAAGCTCACCGACCCGGTGTCCGTCGAGATCGTCGCGCCGCTGCTTCAGCCGTGGTTCGAGCCCGACGGCGCGATCGACCAGATCGTGCAACCTTCCGCGGAGCTTCGTCCGTGGCTCGATGCCGTCTATGCCACCCCCGCCGAGCGAGCTCCCAAGCGTGCGCTGGCCGAAAGGCTCGTCGCCGCGGGCGATCCGCGCGGCGCGTACATCGTGGAACAGTTAGGCACCGGTGGACTGGATCGGGGAAAAGCGTCGGCGCTCGGTGCTCATTGGGCCGAGTGGCTCGGTTCGCTGCGGGTCGCGGTAGGTCCGTCCGGGATGGCTTTCAGCGAGGGCTTTCCAGAGGTCGTCTCGGCGTGCTTTGCGAGCGATGCCGCTGTGGCGGCGTGCGCGGAGGATCCGGCCTGGAGCACGGTGGAGCAGCTCGAGCTGCTCGATCCGCGAGATTTTCCACTCCGGGAGGGGGTTTTCATCGACGACATTCAGCCGATCACGCGCGCGATGAAGTCGCTGCAGGTGCTGGACGGCGTGCGCTCTTCGGGATTGCGCAGTCTCGAGGCGCTCGGTACCGAGCTGCCGTTGTGGCAGCTCGGTGCCAAGCTCGCGTCGACGGATGATCTGGAGCGCTTGTTTCGAGTGCAGTGCCTTCCCGAGCTCACGTCCCTGGACCTCGAGATCGAGTTTTCGATGGTGCCCGAGAGCACGGTGTGGAAGCAGTTGTGGGACCTCGCTCCGTGGGGCCGGACGCTGACCGACTTGACGGTGCGGGTCGTGGCGCATCTCGATCTGTGGAGCTCGGCGCCGGCTCGCCCGGGCGTGAGACTCATCCACAGCGACTCCGCTGGCTGGATCGAGCTCGAGGCCAACGAGGGCGGGAAGTTCGTAAACGCACGCTTCCGGGCCAGAACGCGCCATCTCGACGGTCTGATCGAGCTGCTTTCGCGACTGCCTTCACTCGATCAGGTCGAGCTCGACCTCGGACAAAGAGCGCTCATGAGCGCAGACGAGCAAGCTGCTTTCGAGCATGCCCTCGCTCGGATTCATCCCGCGGCGCGGCTCGTGACGAAGGAGCAGCTGGCTTCTGAAAGAACGACGTTCTCCTGATCGCGGAGCAGCTGGCCGCTCCAGAGCGACCTCGGCGGCGCTCGTCGGGGTGTTCTGGTCGCTGGCGTTGCTCGCGCATGCTGCCGCCGCGATCGCGGTTTGGGAGCTGCTTCCCGGCGGTTTTCCCCTCCTTCACGCGCGTTTCTTCGCGAACCGCGCTCTGCCGGCGGTCGCGGTCGGGGGCGTGATCGCCGTCGGTGTCCTGGCCGCGCGACGATCGACGGGCGCGCGTGGGTTGCTGTTGCTCTTTCCGGCGGCGTGGCTCGGGGTGGCTCTCGCTGCAGGGACCATGTTCCCGGAGAGCGGCGGGACGGTCGCGCTCGGCGCGGGTTGTCTGGCGGTGGTCCTGTCGCTGGGCATCGCGATGGCGTGGTGGCGGTTCGGGGTCCCGCCGCGGCTGACCTGGCTCGCTGCGCTGCCCGGTGTCGTTTTCGGTGCGGGGTTCATCGCCGCGCAGCGGGCGCCGGCGCCCTCGACAGCTCCGTTTGCTGCGCCCGAAGTCGAGCTCGGCGGCGATCGCTGGACGCTATCACTCGCTGGGCCCGCTTCGTTCGACGTGGCTCCGTGGCTTCGCGTGGTACCGGACTCGTGGGAGGTTTCGGTGCAGGCGGGTGCGGTGGGATCGTCGTCGAGCCGCGGCTCGAGTTCATCTCGCGCTCGCCAGATCGTTTCTGGACGGTGTTCGCGCCCCCGCAATGGCGCGGCGACTCGCCCGTTCGTCGTCTCGCGCGCGCCGATCGCGAGCTCGCGGTGGACTACGCGGACGAGGGGAGCCTGCGCGTGAGGGCCACTTCGGATCAATCTGCCGCCATCGACGCACGAACCGCGCTTCAGGCGCCCGTGTTCTCGCACCTGAACTCCTTCACGCGCGTCTCGATCACCGGCCATCGCCGGCTCGGCTTGCGGTTCTCGCCTTGCCCCGAGGTCGTTGTCGAGGTGATCCACTTCGACTATCCGTTCGGCGCGCCCGCGCGCTTCGCGTACCTCGACGCCGGCGGCACGTTCCTCGTCGTTCAGGCGAGCGATGCCGAGAAGGGGCCGTTCACGACGCTCGGCGAAGGCCGGCTCGCCCGCGGCGAACCCCTGAGCGTCGTGCTCGTCGAGCAGGGAGAGTCGCCACCTCGCGAGCTCGCGACGATCGTCTTCGCCGACTGGTCACGGCAGCTCTCGACGGAGCTCTCGCCCACCGCCGGCTGGGGCCTGCCGCAGAATGCGTTCGAGTTCGGGCTCGCCTCGAACGACCCTTCGTCCGCGGCCTACCTCACGCTCACGTTGGCCGGGACGAGCGTGGGGCGCGGCTGGGACAGCGTGGGTCACGCCGCCGGCAGCTACACGAATCGGATCGAGATCCGGCGGCCGCCGTCCAGGTGAAAGAAAGGGGACGCTCGCTCGTTCCAGGGTTTGCACGGTCGGCGCTTCGGGTCGAACATGGCGACCATGAAGGTCATCGTTACCGGAACGACCGGCATGGTCGGCGAAGGCGTGATGCTCGCCTGTCTCGCGGATCCCACGGTCGAGCGGGTCCTGTCGGTGGCACGCCGGCCGTCGGGGCACGCGCACCCGAAGCTCGAGGAGTGCTTGATCCCCGACTTTCGCGAGCTCGGCCCCTTCGAAGCGCGGCTCTCGGGCTACGACGCGTGCTTCTACTGCGCCGGCGTGAGCTCGGTCGGCATGAGCGAGGCGGAGTACACGGCGATCACGTACGACACGGTGCTCGCCTTCGCGACGGCGCTCGCGCGCCTCAATCCCGGCATGGTGCTCACGCACGTCTCGGGCGCGCACACCGACTCGAGCGAGCAGGGCCGGGTGATGTGGGCGCGCGTGAAGGGCAAGGCCGAGAACGCGCTGATGCGCCTGCCCTTTCGCGGCGTTTACAACTTCCGGCCGGGCTTGATGACGCCGGTGCCGGGACAAAAGAACCTGAAGCGAGTCTACCGCTTCCTGCTTCCGCTCGTCCCGCTCATGAAGCTCGTGCTCCCGGCCCTGAAGCTCGAAGACGTGGAGCGCGCGATGGTGCGTTCCGTGACGAGCGGGGCTCCGAGGCAGGTGCTCGAGGTCGCCGACATCAAGGCGCTCGCATCGGCGTAGCGAGGCCGCTCACGCGGCGACGAGCATCCGTTCCCCGTCGCGCCGCGCCGCCGCCCACGTCTCGTCCCACGCGGCGTCGGCCTCGGCGCGCGGGAGCTGGCCGAAGGCCTGCAGCTCCCTCCGCTCGCCCTCGGCGTCGTCCGCCGGCGGCGCCGGCGCCGGCCCGGTCATCGCGTCGCCGACCGCCTCGCGCACCTCGCGCCCCCCCTCGGCCAGACAGTAGGCGAGCACGCGCCACCCGAGCTCGGCGTGCAGCGCCTCGTCGCGCGCGATCTCGCCGAGCGCCGCGTGCACGCCCGCGTCCTTCGCCCCCGCGAGCGACCGGCGCGCCCGGGCCGCCGCCGCGCCCTCGCCGAGACAGCCGTCGTGCCACGCCTCGAGCGCCATCCGCACGAGCGCCGCCTGCCGGTCGGCATCGCGCGCCGCCGGAGGCGGGAGAAGCGCGGGCCTGAGGCGCCACCCCGCGAGCGCGCTCGCGATCTCGCTGCATCGCGCCGTGTGGCGGACCTCATCGCCGAGCGCGGCGAGCGCCCGCGCCACGAGCGACGCGGGCGCGCCGACCGCCGCGAGATCCCGCGCGAGGGCGAGGAACGCCGGGATCGAGCCGCACTCGGCCCGCGCGCTGTCCAGCCACGCCCCCGCGAGCGCTGCCCGGGTCGCGCGATCGAGGCGCGCCGGGGCCGACGTCGCGGGGCCCAGCCCGAGCGCCGGCGGGAGCACGACCCCATCGGCCGTGCGCAGCGGCCGGCCGACCATGGGCATGGTCCGCACTCCGAAAGGCGGGAGGACGCGCAAGCCCATGCCGACCGTCCCCTCGGGGACGAACGGCTCGTCCGACAGCGGGATGGCCGCGCGCACCGAGAAATCGAGGCCCACCCCGCTGACCAGGGCGGTCATCGCGCCGACGTGGAGGCCGTGTTGCGCGGGGAGCTCGTCGCTATAGGGGGTGCGGTACGTCCATCCGAGCTCGCCGTCGATGCAGGTAGCGATATCCTCCAAGCTGTCCGAGATATCGCTGCCGCCGTGCAGGCCGGCCGCGAAGCGGCCCGCGGAGAAGTTGAGCCATGTCGCCTGCACGAACGGACCGAATCCCATATAGCCCGAGCTGTACTCTCCGGCCTGACTGCCATCCAGGAGGGCTGTCGCGCGGAGGTCGGCGCCCACGCCGAAGGCGAGCCGCTGGCCAAACGAGAGCGACAGGGAGACCCCGCCCGAGAGGGCATAAGGCTTGTCGGCGCGCGCCTGACCGGGCAGCGAGACGAGGGCGGCGACCCCGAGGGCGGCGAGCGCGGGCGGGAGCGAGCGGGAACGAGAGGACATGGAACCTCCGAAAGCCAGAAGGCGGGCAAAGGATCGATCTCGGCTCCCAAGTTACCAGAGCGCGCGAACCAGCACGACCGCGGTGCATGATGGAAAGCGGCTCTGGACGGCGAGCTGGCGCTTTGGGCCACGCGCTCCGGCGCCCGGTGATAGAACGACCGCCGTGAATCCGCACACGGACGCTGGCTCAGCGAGCAGCGACTACCTCGATCGCCTGATGCGTCGAGGGTCTTTCGAAGCCCTGTGGCCGCTCTTCGCCAAGGCCACGCGCCCCGCCAAGGAAATGACCGAGAGCTATTCGGCGCTCGAGCACCTGCGGCCCTTCATGTCCGGCGCGCCGTGCCGGGTCATCCACGTCGGCGACGGCGCCCACGCCCGCACCGGGGCGTTGTTCGCGCTGAAGACGGAGGCCGAGAACGTCAGCGTCGATCCGGTGCTCAACGAGCCGCTGGTCGACGCCTGGCGCACCCGATTCGGCATCCGCCGCTTCGCCTGGCAACGCGCCGACGTCTTCGCGGCCATCGAACGGCTCAACGCGTTGCCCGACATGCCCGTGCTCGTCACGTTCGTGCACGCCCACGTCCCCATCGACGATGTCCTCGCCCGGCTGCGCTGGAACGTCGCGTTCACGCTCGCCTGCTGCCAGCCAGGTCATCAGCTGAGCCAGCGGCACGACGTGCTCGCAGCCGGCGAGGACCCGTACGTGTTATCCAGCGGACGGCGCTTTCAGGTGCTCGCCCCGCGCGCGTGAGCGCGGCCGTCACACGTCGCACGCGCCGTCTTGACGGACGAGCGCACCCGCGCATCCTGGCAGCCATGTCGCTAAGCCGCGCGCCCGTCGCTCCCCTCGCCCTGCTCACCTCCCTCCTCGTCGCCGCCCCCGCCGCGGCGGCCGTCGTGCCGGTCGGCACCACCGACGAGCTCGTCGCCGCGATCGGCGCGGCCAAGGCCGGCGACGAGATCGTCCTCGCCTCGGGCACCTACGCCTTCGACGGCGTCTCCTGCGCGGCCGCAGGCACCGAGGCCGCGCCGATCGTCGTGCGCGCCGCCGAGCCGCTCGGCGCGATCGTCGAGCTGTCGGGCCTCGAAGGCTTCAAGGTCAGCGGCCCGAACTGGCACTTCGAAGACCTCGATATCCGCGGCGTCTGCGCCGACGACTCGGACTGCGAGCATGCGTTCCACGTGTTCGGCGCCGCCAGCCGCTTCACCCTCCGCCGCTCGAGGGTGCGGGACTTCAACGCCCAGCTCAAGATCAACGCCGCGCAGGTGGACGGCGTCTGGACGGCCCCCGACGACGGGCTGATCGAGCGATCGGAGCTGTTCGACACCCACCCGCGCAGGACCGGCAGGCCCGTCACCAAGATCAACATCGACGGCGGCAAGCGCTGGACCGTGCGCGACACCTACCTGCACGACTTCCAGAAAGACGGCGGCGACACCGTGAGCTACGCCGCGTTCATGAAGAGCGGCGGCTCGGACGGGCTCTTCGAGCGCAACCTCGTCGTCTGCACCACCGCCGGCTCGCCGGACGGGGCGCGCATCGGGCTGTCGTTCGGCGGCGGCGGCACGGGGGCGGAGTACTGCGCCCCGGCCTACGACCCCGACGTGCCCTGCGAGGTCGAGCACACCGGCGGGACGATGCGGAACAACATCATCGCGAGCTGCTCGGACGTCGGGATCTACTTGAACCGCGCGACGGACACGCGGCTTCTTTTCAATACGCTGATCGCGACGAGCGGGATCGACTTCCGCTTCGCGACGACCAGCGGCGTCGCGCGCGGCAACGTGCTCACGGGCAAGATCCGCGACCGCGACGGGGCCACGCACCAGGAGAGTGACAACCTGGCCGAGGTGGGACTCGCGACGTTCCAAACCTGGTACGAAGATCCGAGTCTCGGCGACCTGCACCTCAAAGGGGATGTGGCGTCGCTCGTCGGCGAAGCGCCCGCCGAGACCGCGGTGACCGACGACTACTGCGCGCGCGGGCGGCCGGGCAGCGGGAGCTTCACGCTCGGCGCGCTCGAGCATTCGCTCGGCGACTGCGCGACGGTGCCGCCGCCGGGGCCCTCCGGCGACGGGGGCGCGGGCGGCGGCGCCGCCGGCTCGGGCGGGATGGGCGGCGGCACCGGCGGCTCGAGCGGGATGGGCGGCGGCACCACCGGCTCGGGCGGGGGTGAGGCGGGCGGCGCAGGCGGCACGGGCGCAGGGAGCGGCACCGGCGCGGCCGGCGGGGGTGGCGAGGCCTCCAGTGACGGCGAGGGCTGCGGCTGCCGCGTCGCGGGCGTCGGCGGGAATCACACCCTTGGCCTCCTGACGGCGGTCCTCGCCGCGTTCGCCCTCCGGCGACGACAGGCCTCCTCGCCGCTGAGCGACGCCCGGTAGGTGGAGAGGGGCGACTGCGATCCACCCGGGCTCGCGGTGGACCGCAGCCGCCCGCGCCCGGCGTGGGAATTCGCCTTGCGGCGCGGGTCGGCCATACTGCGCAGCATGACGAAGGGAAGCTGCCCATGAGGACGACGCGCTCCATCCGCGGCAGCGACCATGCGCTGGTGCAGCGGATCACGCGCGTCGCCTATGGCGACGACGCGCAGGACCAGTCCCTGCCCGACGGCTGCTGGGACCTCGTGTTCATGAAGCGCCGCGGCCGGCTGCAGGTGCTGCATACCGGTCTGATCACGCACCCGGTGACGCTGGGCTACGAGACCGGCGACGAGTACCTGAGCATCGCGTTTCGGCCAGGCGTGTTCATGCCGGGGGTGCCGGCGACAGGCATGCTGGACCAGGGCGTGCTGCGCCCGCTGGCGAACTCGCGCTCGTTCCTGCTGGGGCCGCAAGCGTTCGAGGTGCCCGACCTCGAGAACGCCGACGATCTGGTGGCACGCCTCATCAGGGCCGGCCTGCTGGTGGCGGACCCGGTGGTGTTCCGCGTGCTGCAAGGCGATGCCGCCGGCACCAGCCTGCGCTCGGTGCAGCGCCGGTTCCTGAGCGCCACCGGTCTCACGGCGAAGCAGCTGTCGCAGATCCACCGCGCGCAGGCGGCGCTAGAGCAGCTGATGCATGGCAATGCGCCGGCCGACGTGGCTGCCGCCTGCGGCTACGCCGACCAGGCGCACCTCGGCAATTCGCTGAAGCGGATCATGGGCAGGACGCCCGGCGAAGTGGTGCGGGCCGCGGCCCGGCCCGAGCCCAAGCGCTGAGGGCCGAGGCGGTCCGGCGAGGCCTGAGCCTGTCGTTTTCTTGCAAGACCGGGCCCACCCCGGTGGATACGGTCCCGTCGCTAGCTCGCACCGGCAAACTCGACAAACCCGAGGGCCCCCATGCACTGCGACTCCGATATCCACCCCTTCCGCATCGACATTCCGCAAGCCGACATCGACGACCTGCGCGAACGCCTGGCGCGCACGCGCTGGCCGGCGCAGCTGCCGGGCGGCGACTGGGTGAGGGGCGTGCCGGTGGCCTACCTGCAACGGCTGGCCGGGCACTGGCAGTGCCAGTACGACTGGCGACGCTGCGAGGCCCACCTGAACAGCCGCCCGCAGTTCACCACCCGGATCGATGGGCAGACGATCCACTTCGTGCACCTGCGCTCGCCCGAGCCGGACGCGCAGCCCCTGCTCTTGCTGCACGGCTGGCCCGGCAGCTTTGCCGAGTTCGACCGCGTGGCGGACGCGCTGTCCGACCCGCGCCGCCACGGCGGCGACCCCTCGCAGGCGTTCCACCTGGTGATCCCGTCGATCCCGGGTCACGGGTTCTCGATGCCGCTGGCCGACGCCGGCTGGAACCATGGCCGCTGCGCCCGTGCGCTGGCGGCGCTGATGCAGCGCCTGGGCTACACGCGCTACGGCGTGCAAGGCGGCGACGTGGGCGCGTTCATCGCGGCGGAGCTGGGCCGCATCGACAGCGAGCATGTCAGAGGCGTGCACTGCAATGCGCTTGTGACGTTCCCCTCCGGCGACCCCGCCGAGCTGGAAGGCCTGACGGCCTCGGAGCAGCAGCGCCTGGAACGGCTGCAGAACTTCCGCGACCGGATGATGGGCTTCGCGCACATCCAGGGCACGCGGCCGCAGACGCTCAGCTACGGGCTGCATGATTCGCCGGTGGGCCAGCTGGCCTGGATCGTCGAGAAGTTCAAGGAATGGACCGATCCAGCGGCCGCGCTGCCGGAGGACGCGGTGGGCCTGGACGCGCTTCTGGACAACGTAAGCCTGTACTGGTTCACCGGCACCAGCGGCCCCTCGGCCAACCTGTACTATGAAGCCTTCAACGACCCGTCCGGCTGGGCGCCCAAGCCGCGCGGCACGGTGCCCACGGCCGTGGCCGTGTCGCTGACGCAGGACGTGGCGGTGCGCCGGCTGGCCGAACGCGACCACCACGTCGTGCGCTGGACCGAGCTAGAGCGCGGCGGGCATTTCCTGGCGATGGAGACGCCCATGGCGCTGGCCGCCGATCTGCGGGAGTTCTTCGGCTCGCTGTCTTAGGGCCTGCCTGTCCACACCACGTGCGCGCCGACGCCGGCGGGGGGAGCCGGGCCGCCGACCCTGCCATCACGGCTGCGCGTCGAACCCGAGCTCCGTCGGTTCCCACGTTGGGTCGCGTGGCGCAGCTCCGCGGCTCACGCCCTGCCCGCTCGGCCGTGAATGGCGTGCTCGCGCTCCGCTCACACGGCGGCGACGCGCAGCACGTCGGACCGTAGGTGAAGAAACGACGCGTGCACATAGCGGACGAACGGCGCCTTCAGGCCGAAGAAGTCCGCCAGATCGACCTCGGCCGCCGCGCGGAACATCCCTTGATCCAGCACGGGAGTCTCCGTGCGGAGCGCCCCGCTCGCGAGGCTCCGGCAGGCGGGGGACGCCGACGCAGGGTGGATGGCGACCACGAGCGTGGCGGCCCACGGAGCGGCGGCGAGCCGGTCGCCGATGGAGCTCGGATAGCGATAGCGGAGCGCGAGCACGCCGCCCCGCAGCGTGGCCTCGATGACGGGCGCCGCGCCCGCCACGGCCGGTGCCGGCGGCGCGGCCTTCCCCAGCGTCGCAGCCGCGCCCTTCGCCCCCGCAGGCGCGCCCGCCGCCCCGGGCGCGCCGCCGCACCCGCCGAGCGCCACGAGGCCGGCCCCCGCGGTGACCTGCGCGATGAACGCGCGCCGCCCCTCACTCGCCATGCGACGGCCCCTGGAGCCTGCGCCTGCGCGCCTGCCCCACCAGCATCCGCGCCGGCGTGATGCGGCCCAGCACCGCGGCGCTCTCCTCCGCCGTCGGCCGCACGGGGTGCCCCGGCGGGAGCTCGGCGACCATGCTCTGCCACAGCGCGAGCGCCCGGTGCTGGTAGATCTGCGCCAGGCTCGATCGCGGCGAGAGGAAGCGCTGGCCGAGCACCATCGCCCTCTCCAGGAACGCGATCGCCTCGTCGTCGCGGCCGTCGTTCAGGAGGTGGAGCCCCTCGTTGTACCAGGGCATCGGATCCGCCGGATCCTCCTCCCGCATGCGCTGGTTCGCCTCGAGGTAGCGCGACAGCTTCTCTTCCATGACGCCGTCGTCCTTCAGGAAGCCGTAGTGCTGGATCTCCACGCCGGCCGCGCGGACGACGAGCTCCGGGTGCCGGTCGAGGCTCGGCTGCACCGTCTCGTGCACGGCGCGCCCGTACCGGATCCGCGCGTCGCTGCGGAACAGCCGCACGGCGATCGTCATGACGGGCGGGCCGTCCTTCTGATGATTGGCGATCTCGAACGAATAGGCGTGGACGTCGAGGTCGTCCATGAGCCGCACGACGCGCGGCAGATCCCAGTGCGCGATCTCCTCGTCCGGGTCGAGGCTCAATATCCAGGGCCGCGTGGCCATCTCCAGGCCCACGTTGCGCACCTCGGCCAGGTCCAGCCGGTCCGTCCGGTGGACGCGCACCCGGTCGGTGAACCTCCGCGCGATCTCGACCGTCCCGTCGTCGCTGCCGTTGTCGACGATGCAGATCTCGTCGACAAACGGCTCCAGAAACGCGAGGAACCGCTCCAGCCGCTCCGCCTCGTTCCTCGCGATGATGCAGAGCGATACGCCGGACGCGGGCGCATACCTGCGCAGCGTCACCGTGTTGCTCGCGAGATCGGCCAGCTCGGGGGGCGCGCCCGCGCGCGGCGGCGTGTACGGGTCCGGCCGCCCGTGGAGCGCGAGCCGCGCCTGCCGCGACGCCTCGGTGTCGTAGCCGAGCCGCCGCACGCGGACGTCGGTGAAGCGCGCGCACCCGTCCGGCATCTCGGGGATGCCGCCGCCGGGCACGCCGCCCTCGGCCCCCCGGGCGACGCGCAGGCCCGGCTCGTTCCGGTACATGCGGTACCCCGACATGGCCCCGAGCGCGCCGTCCGCCCGGAAGTACGTGCGCGTCGGCTCCCAGAACGTGTACCAGTGGAAGCCGAGCGCCTTGATGTGCGGATCGGCGAGCTGCATGAGGCGCTCGGCCCGCGCGCGGTCCATCTCGAACACCTCGTCGGCGTCGACCGCGAGGATCCAGTCCGGGGAGAGCTCCGCCGCCATCTGCAGGGCGCGGTCGCGATCGCGCCGTCCATCCACGCCCGGCGGCAGCTCCGTCCGCTCGTACCGGGCCACGGCGGGGTGCGATTGCGCGATCGCCCCCGTCCCGTCCGTCGATCCGTCGTCGAGCACGACGATCGCGTCGGCGAACCGCGCCGTCGCGTCGAGGCTCTCGCGCAGCGTCGCCTCCGCGTCCCTGACGCGGTACGCGGCCACGAGCCGCGTCTTCCCGGCGCGGCGGGCGCGCCACTTCTCGAAGAAGAGGTCCGCGCCCCCGAGGCCGCCCTGCGCGCCGGGGAACGCCTTGCTCAGCGTGGCGCTCCCCTCGTGGTGCACGTACACGTCGCTCGCGATCATGCACTCGAAGCCGCGCTCCTGCGCCCGCAAGGCGAGGTCGGCGCCCTCGTGGCCCACCGGAAAGAAGCGCTCGTCGAGCCCGCCGATCTCGGCGTAGACCTCGCGGCGCATCATCAGACAGAAGGTCGAGAGGGCGAACGACGGCGCCCACCGCCGGCGGAACGCCTCGCGGTGCTCGGCCGCCAGCTCGTTCAGCGCCTCCGGCTGGAACGGCGGCGGGTTCTGCACCTTCTGCGGGCCGCGCGCGCTGTTCGTCACGGGCCCGACGAGCCCGACGCGCCGCGCGCCGGGCACGGCCCGCGGCGCCTCCTCCATGCACTCCCGCAGCCCCTCCAGCCACCTCGGGGTCACCACGACATCGTTGTCGAGCAGCACCAGGTACTCCCCGGCCGCGACCTCGAGTCCCCGGTTCGCGCCGCCGGCCAGGCCGAGGTTCTCGTCCAGGAAGACCGTCTTGGCGGCGTCCCCGAGCCGGCGCGCGACGTCGGTGAGGTAAGCGGGCGTGCCGTCCTCCGAGCCGTTGTCGACGAAGATCACCTCAGCGTCCGAGGGGAGCGTGCGGAGGAGCGCGTCCACACATCGCGCCGTGTACTGGAGGTTGTTCCACGTGACGACGATAACGGAATAAACAGGCGTCATCGGGCACCGGGCGGGGCCATGAGGCGAACCACGTTGGAGACGTACTGGCGATACGCCGCGTGCAGATAGAACGCCCCGACCCGGGGTGCCAGGACGATCTCGCACCGGAAGCTGCCCACGAGGTCCGCGCCCACGTCGTCGATGTCGTCGGGGAAGACAAGCCTCGGCCCGAGCAGAGGCACCGTGACGCCGCCCTGCGCGGGGGCGTAGATCAGCGTGAGAAAGACGCCGCGGAGCACCTCGGCGCGCTCGACCTCGATATCGACGGCGGGCACACGCGAGCTGCCGTGGACGACGTGGACGAGGGCGCCGCCCTCGAGGGTGGGCGGGCCCGGCTGGGCGAGGACGACGCCCGCGCCGGAGGTCGCGGGCGTCTCCGCTGTCAGGCCGAAAGAGACGGATCGGACGAGCATGGGTTCACCGCCGGTCAGAATTCGATGGCCTTCTTGTCGACGAGATCGATGCCTATCACGTTCGACACGTAGTTCTCGAGGACGAGGTACACATAGACGCTCGGCCGGTAGCGGGGCACCGCCACGGCGCAGGGGAAGGCGACGGTGACGTTGAGCCAGGCGCCCTGGTACCCCTCGGACGCCAGGCTGCCGCGGCCCGGCATCGGCAGCGCGGGCTCGGCGAGCTGGTTCGGGCCGTCGCGCTCGCCGGCCGGGAACTCGATGAACGTGTTGCGCGCGAGCAGGGCGCCGCCGTCCGCCTGCTCGATGTCGTGGACGACGAGGACCATCGACTCCTCGACGTCTCGGTAGCGGCTCGCGACGGCGTCCGGGAACAGGAACGAGGCCGAGACGTCGAGCTCCACCGTGCCGGCCGCGAAGGACACCCGCGAGATCGCGAGTCGGATGGCCTCCTTGCCGGCCGCGATCTCGGGCGAGCCCCCGTGCGGGGCGAAGCCAAAGGGTGTCCGGGGTTCGATCTCCATGGGGTCCTCTCGACGTGGGCGCGGCGCGGGATCGAGAGCAGCGCGCCCCCGCCCCGCCCGCGAGGTTCAGCCAAAGTGGTTCCAGCTGCGGGAGGTCTGCGCCGGCGTATCGAGGCGCACGCGGCGGATGCGCGGGGCGCACACGGGGCAGAAGACGCCGTCATCGCGGTTGCCATGGCCGGCGTGGTAGATGGTGCAGAGCCGCCCGCCGAGCGCGGGCCACCAGTCGTACCGCTGGCCCGACGTGGTGGACGGGTCCGGCGTGAGGCCAGCGTTCGTGTTGCAGTGCGGGCCCTGCCCGCCGAACTGGTCGGTGTACCAGCGGGGGTTGGCGAGCTGCGTGGCGAGCGCCACGCCGGTCGCGCTGTACTGCGGCTCCTGCCGGACGGTCTGCCCGATGCCATGCCCCATCTCGTGGACGAAGGTGCCGAGGACCGCCGTCTCGCTCCGGCCGGGGCCCGTGCACCCGACGACGCAGAAATTGCCCCAGCTGTAGCCGTTGATCGAGCTCTTCCAGATGAACGAGAACGTGAGGTTGTACGTGTTGCCCGGCGTGGCGAGGTGGGCCGTGAGGCCCGGCAGCGTGGTGAGGTTCCAGTTCACGCGGTTCGGCGACCCGGGCGTGAAGGTGAAGTACGCCCGCACGTCGGTGGCGCCGGCCGCCGGCCACGACGCCTGCGCCGTCCACATGAAGTTGTTGCCGTTCGTGGGGTCGCGCCACACGGTGCGGAACGTGGTGATGCTCCCGACCGCGTTGTTCGCCGTGGGGAGCGCGCGCCGCTCCAGCTGCGTGTAATAGCAGTTCGGCACCAGCAGGAAGGCCATGTGAAGCGGCTTGTCGGTCAGCGTGCCTCCCCCGGGGGGCGCGCCGCCGACGCGCAGGTTGAGCAGCGCGTTCGGGCCGCCGTTCATGAACGGCCAGTCGAAGGTCGGCGAGCTGACCGCCTGCTGCGACAGGCTCTGGAAGTCGACGCGGGCCGAGTCCACGGTCGCGAGCGCCGGGAGGACCGCCCTGCGCTCCAGCTCGATGAAGTGCCGCGCGAACTCGCCCACGAACCGAGGATCGATGTTGTTGTACGTCGCGAGCGTCTGCGCGCCGGAGTACCAGACCGTGTAATAGAGCTTTCGCCACGTCTGGAACTCGTCGGTGGCGAGGAACTGCGCCCGCTGCCCGTCGCGCGACGCCTTGATCGTGTACTTGTCGCCGCCGATGTGCGTGAACGTCAGCGTGTTGTCGAAGTGGTGCCCGGCGCCGACCGTCACCCCGGGGGCCGCGCCGTGCGCGAGCCGCGTACGCTCGGTCAGCGACTGGAAGGCGAGGCTCTCGTTGCCCGGGTCGGGCTCGATCCACCAGTCCACGCGATCGCCGGGCGCGACGTTGGGCACCTGGTTGGGCGTGACGCGCAGCTGCCGCACGGGGCCGTTCACGCCGGTCGCGGCGGCAGGGAGGTTCACGTATTGCTTGATCGTCGGCATGCGAGAGCTCCAGGACGAATCAGCGGGGAGTCCGGTCCATCAGTCCATCAGTCCATCAGTCCATCAGGGCGGCGCGGGTCGAGGCTCGCTCCGCGGCCGTCCCCTCAGAACACCTCGATCTTGTCGACGCCCCAGTCCTTGGGGTTCTCGGGCGCGGGCGGGGGCTCCTCCATGACGATGACGATGAGCGGCGGCTGGACGAGCGGCGTGGGCGGGGTGTTCTTGCTGTTGTGGAGCATGAGATCGAGCGCGCGGGCGCAGCCCTTCCCCTCGACCTTGACGTCGAACGAGTAGCTGATGAACTCGGCCTTGTTCATGTTCACGCCGGAGACAACGCCCCCGTTCGTGCCCGCCTCGTCGCCGCTGCTGCGCGAGAAGTTGCTGTCCTGATGGCAGACGGGGTTGCCGTCGGCCTTGACGTTCTTCGCGGTGCTCGCGGCGTCGGACGACATGGCGATGTTGGGATAGGGGATGGGGACCGGCGGGGCGGGCGGCGCCGGGGTGAGGCACACGTCCGGAAAAGCGATGGTCATTCCATTGCTCGCGGCGTGGACGACCGTGCGTGAGTTGACTCCTACGGTGACAGGCATATCGCTCCTCCTTCACGCCCTCTTCGCTGCAGCCGAGACGAGGCACACGGCGGCGCGCGTCCCGCCGCCGGAGCCCGCGAAGAGCGCGGCGCGCGCCTCGGGGGACGCGCCGCGCTCGAACGATCGCACGCACGCGGCCGCGAGGCACCCGCCGGTCGCGGCGCCGACGTCGCCGTAGCCGTCTGCGGGGTGCCACAGCGCCCGGACGCCCCCGAGGAGCGCGGGCGCGCGGACGCGCGCGAGCCCCCACTCCTTGGCCCGGTAGCTCTCGCCGTTGAGATCGCAGAGGACCCACGCGGGCGGGCCGCCCGCGGCGCACGCGGCGGCGAGCGCCGCGGCGAGGGCCTCGCCCGAGGGGGGATCGCCGCTCTCGATGAGGCTCTGCTCCTCGGCGGCGCCCGAGCCCTCGATCTCGGCCAGGATGGTGGCGCCGCGGGCCTCGGCGCGGCGGCGGTGCTCGACGAGCAGCGCGGCCGCGGCCTCGCCCGGGATGAACCCGTCGAGGTTGCGGCGGCTCTTGAGCCGGCGCGCGCGGTCGAGCGCCTCGAGCAGCCCCACGTCGACCTGGGCGTCGGCGCCGGCCACGATCCAGGGCGTGCCGGGGTCGGCCTCGACGGCGCGCGCCGCGTGGGCCAGGCCGAGGAGCATCGCCGCGTGCCCGTCGGGGGCGAGGAGGCCGCGGGTCACGGCGTCGACCCCGGCGGCGTCCGCGACCCGCTCCCGGAAGGCGTCGCGCAGCTCGTGGTGGTGCGCGGAGGGGCCGGGCGAGGGGCGCGCGAGGAAGAACGAGGCGTCCTCCAGGTCGGCGCGCGCGAGGTCGCCGGAGGTGGCGAGGTCCTGGAGCGCCAGCGCGAGCAAGCGGACCGGGAGGTCGAGCGCGCGGGGGAGATCGGTGTACGCCGCGACCACGGAGAAGGGCTCCTCCGGGCGGGGCGGGTCGGCGGGGAGGCAGGGGTAGCTCGGCCACTCGCGGAAGCGCGTGAGGCGGGCGCGGACCGCGGCGGTGGTGGACGCGGCGGTGTCGCCGAGGGCGGTGACCATGCCGGCGGCGGTGATGACGGCTCCGGTGCTCATGCGGGCGCGGGCTCCACCTCGATGCGGCGCACGCGGAAGAGGTCGCGACCGACGGGCATCGCGCCCCGGTACACGAGCACGGCGCGGAGGTCGTCGGGCTCGAGGACCACGGTGTCGAGGACCAGCGGGAGCGGGCGGCGCTCGGAGTCGATCAGGACCACGGCGCGAGGCGCCGCGGGGGGCAGCGAGAAGCGCTGCGGGCCGAGGGGGCTCAGGTGCACGAGCTCGACCGGCTCGCCGCCGCGCAGGTGCGGCGTGGCCACCAGGCGCGGGTGCGCGCCCTGGTGGTAGCGAGGGTCGAAGGCGGCAGGCAGGAACGGCGACGGGGCGGGAGGCGGCGACCCGGCAGGAGGCGGCGACGCGGGGTCGGGCGCCGTGGCGGCGTAGCGCAGGCGCGGCTGCCAGCTGCGCCCGATGAAGCCGAGGCCGACGGGCTCGGGGCGATCGTCCGGCGAGCGGAGCGGCTTCCTGGGATCTTCGAGGTTCGGCATGGCGAGCTGCGCGAGGTCGACGAGCGAGCGGCGGGCCCGGAACCCGCGCCCCACGGGGTTGCGCGGCTCGACCTCGTGGTCGGCGGGGGACTCGGCGGACTCGTCGCGCCCGCCGAACGCGCGCTCGTACACGAGCGGCATCCGCTCGAAGGGCGCGGGGGACGCTGGGCGCGCCCAGGTGCGGTCGCCGAAGACGGCGAGGGTCGTGCGGATCGGGCCGACGCGCACGGAGACCTGGACCTCGGCGTCGCGGCGGCCGGGAGGGTACGCGTGGCCGAGGACCACGACGTCCGTGCCGACCTTGTGCGGCGCGAGGTCGCTCTCGTAGCGCACGCTCGAGAGGCCCGGCTCGCCGTGGAAGGCGTCGGCGTGCTGGAGCGGCACCTGCTCGGCCGCGGGCGCGAGGCGGCCGCCGGCGTGGATGGCGAGCGTCGCCTTGACGAGGACGACGAGCACCTCGGCGCCGGCGGCGTCGACGTGGACGATGCGCTCGGCGACGAAGGGGGTTCGGTTGCGGAGGTCCATGTTCAGGAGGGCGTGGGCGCGGCGTCGGGCACCGCGCGGAGGAACGAGGCGCCGAGGCCGTCGGCCGCGACCTTCGCGGGGCGGCGCTTGCGCGGCGGGATGAGCGGCTCCGACGAGGGGCGCGCGTCCGGGGCGAGGCGCTGCCGGCGCGGGCGCGCGGGGCGCCGCGCAGGGGCGGCGGCCGCGGCCGGCGTGGCGGGCCAGGGTGGGGCGGCGGGCGGCGATCCCAGGGCGTACGACGGCGCGATGCGCGGCTGGGCGAGCGCGTACGACGGCGCGACGGGCGGCGGCGAGGCGACGGGCGCCGGGGCCGCGCCCGACACCCACGGCGAGCGCGGCTCCGAGGCGGCGTGGGGCGCCGCGCCCGACACCCAGGGCGAGGAGCGCTCCGGCGCGGACGGCGCGGGAGGGGGCGCGGACGGCGCCTGGGGAGCAGCCGGGACGGGCGCGGACGGCGCCGGCGCGAACGGCAGCGCGCCGGACGCCGCCGCCGGCGATACGAACGGCAGCACGCCGGACGCCGCCGGCGCTCGGACCGGCGCCGCAGGCGACGCCGCGGCGGGGGCGGCGAACGGCAGCACGCCGGACGCCGCCGGCGCTCGGACCGGCGCCGCGGCGGGGGCGGCGAACGGCAGCGCCCACGCCGCCGCGCCATCGCGGGCGCCCGGGGAAGACGGGGCGGCGGGCGCGAACGGCAGCGCCCCGGGAGCTGCGCCCGCCGCCGCCGGCACCACGAAGGGCAGGCCGCCACGCCGCGGCTCCGCGGGCGGTGTCCCCGCTGCGGCGGGCATCTCCGCCGTGCCAGACCTCTCGAGGCGCGGTCCTCCCGCGGAGGCCGCGGGCGACCGGAACGGCAAGGCGGGGTTCGGCTGCCCTTCGTCCGGATCGATCGCCACGGTCCCGGCCAGCGGATTCTCCGCCGCCCCGCGCCCCGCCCGCTGCGGGCTCACCGCCGCCGGCGCCTCCTCTGGATCGAGCGCCACGGTCCCGGCCAGCGGATGCTCCGCCCCGCGCCCCGCCCGCTGCGGGCTCGCGGCAACCGGCGCCTGCGCCGCTGGCGCCCGCTGCGGCCCCGCCTGCGCCCGCTGCGGCGCCGCCTGCGCCCGCTCCGCGCGGACCGGCGGCGCTGCCGTGACGTCCCACGGCACCTCCTCGCCCGGGAGCGCGACCCTGGCCGTGACCCGGACGCTGGCGAGGGCCTCCTCGCCCGGCAGCAGCGCGCTGGCGCGCCACACGAGTGAGCAAAGCCAGCGATCGGCGTCGATCACGAGCATGTCGGCGACCAGCGGCAACGCCTGCGGCTGCGCCGCCCCCCCGAACGCGACCCGCGCCTCGGCGACGGGGCCCGGCAACCAGGCCTCGATGCGGTCGAGATCCGGGTGCATCCCCTCGATCAGGATCCACTCCTTCCCCCGGAGGTACGGCGTCTGCTGATCGGCCGGCGCCGCCTGGAAATATGCCCAGTCGAAGCCGTCCGGGATCACGGGCCACGGGGCCTGCACGCCGCGCGGATCGGCGTTGCCCAGCCGGCGCTGCCGCGCGGGCCAGTGCGCCGCGATCGGCCCGAGGCCGGCGGCGCGCGTCGGTTGCCGGGGATCGATGATGTTGGGCGCGCGGCCGGCGCGCGGATCGACGCCGGCCGGGTTGTCGGGGTCGGCCGCCCCGCCGAGGGCGCGCTCGTAGCCGAGCGGCATGGCGAGGAACGGCTGCGGGGCGCCGCGGCCGTTGCCGCCGCGGTCGCCGTAGACGTGCAGGGCCTTGTCGAGGAGCACGGCCGCGTCGAGGCCGACGCGCAGGCGGAAGGGGACGAGCGGCGCCGGGCTCCGCCCGCGGGCCCAGGCGTGGCCGCCGAGGAGGATGTCCGCGCGCGGGAGGAACGGGGCCATCTCCGCGGCCGCCGAGATGGCGGCGCGCGGGTCGGCCGCGGCGCGCGCCGCGCGCACGTCCGCCGCGACGATCGGCGCGGGCGGGAGCGGCGACATGGCGCGCTTGTGCTCGAGCTGGAAGGTCGCCTTGACGACCACCGCGAGCATCACCCGCCCCCGGGAGCGGAAGGGGCGCACCGCGGCCGCGGCGTGCCCGAGGGCGCGCGGCGCGGGCGGCGCCCTCACGGCGACGCCCCGAGCGCGGCCCTCTGCCGCTCGACCCGCGCGGCCACGTCGAACAGCGGGCGGCCGGGCGCGCGCGCCGCCCGCTCGAACGCAGCGCCCGCGCGGCGCCGCTGGCCGCCGAGCCGGAGCACGCGATCGAGCGCCCCCTCGTCCAGCGGGCGGCCGTCCACGTGGCGCACCCCCGACGCGAAGCGCCCGCGGTGCGCCGCCCAGAGCGCCCGCGCGTTCGCCCCGTGCGGCCACGGCAGCTGCGCGTCCGGATCCATCTTCACGCTCGTGTCGCGCGGATCGTCGCTCGGCCCCGCGTCGAAGCCGGGCGCCGGGGCCCCGCGCAGCGCCCCCTCGATCGGCGCGCCGGTGACGCGCGAGAGCGCCTCGCCGGCGAGCCGCGCGAGCGGCGCGACGTCCAGCCGGTCGAGCACCCACGGCAGCAGCGCCGGATCACCCAGCGCCCCCGCCGCGACGAGGCAGACCCGCCCGAGCCCGGGCGACCGCATCAGCGCCTCGATCCGGCGGCGGGCCTCGCCCGGCGGGCTCACGCGGGCGGCGCAGTCGGCCGCCTCCTCGGCGAACGCGCCGCTCCGCCCGGCGACGCTCCACAGCGCCTCGTCCGCGCCGCGCGCCCCGAGCAGCGCGCCGGCCCACGCCGACCAGAACCGCTCGGCCTCGTCGTCCGAGCCCCACGCCCCGCGGAGCTCGCCCGCCAGATCGGCGCGGCCCAGCGCGCCGGCCGCGCGGAAGGCCAGCGCGCGGACCGCCGCGTCGCCGTCGCAGAGCGCATAGCCAAGGAATTGCCCGGGATCGCGGCGGTGCGCCACGCACGCGGCCAGCGCCAGGCGGCGCAGCGCCGGCGGCTGCGCCCCCGACAGCATCGGCGCCACGATCGCGAACGCGTCGGCCGGCGACGCCCACGCGAGCGCGCCCGCGACGCCGGCGGCGGGCTCGTCCGCCTCCTCCGTCGCGTCGAGTACGGCCGCGAAGCCCGGGTAGTCGCGCGCCTCGACCGCGGCGATGGCCGCCGCGAAGAACGCGCCTGGCTCCTTCGTCGAGAGGGCGGCCAGCGTCAGCTCCCAGCCGGGCTCCCCCGCGATCCGGAGCCCATCGAGGTGGGCCTCGACGCGCTCCTCGAGCTCCGCGAGATCGGCCAGCGTGTAGTGGTGCGACCTCACGGCCATCTCGCGGAGCTCCCAGAGGAACGACGCCATCTCCGCGTGATCAGCCACCACCTCGTGAACCATCCGCCTCGGCTCCGATCCTGCGCGACGCCGCTCAGTTGATGTCGACCCCGCTCCCCGAGAGCTTGATGTTCGAGCCCGCCTTGACGCTCACGTCGCCGTCGCTCTTCACCTCGACCTTGGCGCCCTCGACCTTGACGGTGCCCGAGCCCTTCACGGTGATGTCCGACCCCTCGACCGTGATCTTGCCGGAGCTGTCGACGATGATCTTGCCGCTCCCGCACTCCAGCGTGAACTTCTCGCCGACCTTGACGGTCTTCTTCGCGCCGACGGACTCGGTCGCGTCCACGTCGATGTTCCGGGTCTCGGTGCCGCCGACCGACAGCGAGTCGTCGCTGCCCACGGTGGTGTTGCGCTTCGAGCCGACCTCCAGCGTCGCGCGATCACCCACCTTGACGGTCTCCTCGCCGCCCACCGAGAGCTCGCGCTTGCCGCCCACCGACTCGATGTCGTCCTTCCCGACGTCGGTCTTCCGGCCCTGCCCGATCTTCAGGCTCGCGTCCTCGCCGATGTCCACGCTCTCGCTCTTCACGACGCCGAGCGTGCGGTTCGCGCCGATCTTCTCGTTGTGATCCTTGCCGACCTCGGTGGTCTTGAACGCGCCGATCGACTCCCACTGGCTGTTGTCGATGCGCTTCTTGCGGTCGTGGCCGACGGTCAGGCGCTCGTCGTGGCCGACGGACTGGGTCTTGTCGTTCTCGACCTCGATGTTCCAGTCCTTCTGCGCGTGCAGGTAGATCTCCTCCGCGCCTCTCCTGTCCTCGAACCTGAGCTCGTTCGAGCCGCCGCCGCCCGGCGAGGTGTCCGACTTGATGGTGCTCTTCGTCTTCTCGGCCGGCAGCGCGTAGGGCGGCACGTTCGCGCCGTGGTAGACGCGCCCGACGATCAGCGGGCGATCAGGGTCGCCCTCGAGGAAGTCGATGACGACCTCGTGGCCGATGCGCGGGATGTACATCGAGCCCCACGCGGCGCCCGCCCAGATCTGGCTCACCCGCATCCAGCACGAGCTGTGCTCGTTGCGGCGCCCCTGCCGGTCCCAGTGGAACTGCACCTTCACCCGGCCATAGATGTCCGTGTGGATCTCCTCGCCCGCCGGGCCCACGACGATCGCCGTCTGGATGCCGCGGGGCGTCGGCTTGGGCGTCTGCACGGGCGTGCGGTAGGGCACGTCGTCCGGGATGCACTGGAATCGATTGGAGTACCCGACGACGGTCTCCTGCGACTCCCCCCCGACGGCCCGCGAGCCGAAATGGTCGACGCGCGTGATCAGGTATCCGCGGTTGAAGCTCTCGCGGCCGTGGTCCTCGAGCGTGAAGGTGGCCCCGGGCATGAACCGGATCACGCTCCCCTGCCCCTCCGCGGTGCGGCGCACGAGCTGGAGCTGCTCGAGCCGGAGCTTCGCGAGCTGCGTGCCTTCCTCGGGCAGATCGTGCTCGGTGGCATACACGTACACCTCGAGATCGGTGTCGCGGTCGGCCTCCGCCTCCCCCTCGAGGCTCAGGCTGGGCTTCTGGAAGTTGTAGTCGCGGACGGTGACCTTGCCGGGCCGGACCTCCTCGGCCATCGAGAAGCGGGAGATGGCCTCGCGCGCGGCGAGCGCCCCGCCGACGGCCCGGTACGGCACGACGCTCGATCCGTCGATGGGCTCGTGGACGAACGGCGCGTCGCCGAAGACGAGCACGTGGTTGTCGGCCTTGTGCTCGAAGAAGCAGAACATGCCTGTCTCTTCCATCAGGCGGCTGATGAACGCCCAGTCGGTCTCGGCGTACTGCACGCTGTACTCTCGCCGATCGTGGGTCATCGCCGTCGAGACGCGGAAATCTTCCGAGGTCAGGCCCGCCGCGCGGAGCACCTTGTCGATGATCTCCGGCGCCGTCGCCTCCTGGAAGATGCGGTAGTCGTGCCGGTGCTGCAGGCGCCACGCCCGCGGGACGACCGTCGCCAGGTACGTCGTGACCGCGCGCCCCTCCTCGTGCTGCTCGAAGCGCGCGACGATGCCGTGGATGTACCGAGTCGACACGTCGGTCCGGATCGTGAGCAGGCACGTTTGCCCGACCAGCCCGTCGAACGCCAGCGCGGCGTCCGTCGACGCGAGGGTCACGCGGAAGTGGAACAGCCGCGATATGCCCTCATGGCCCTCGATCCGCGCGACGCGCCACGGATCGGTCGCGCCTTCCACAGCGAAATCAAACTCGATCGCACCGTCCGCCATCGGTCGCCTCGCCCTCGCACGTCCCGGAGCCCGAGCCGTCGAGCCTACCATCGCTCGCCGGCCGGGTGGGCACATTCACGCGCGCCGACGTCGTCGATATGCCGGCGCACATGCCGGCACGCGGCTTGACGGGCTTGACGAACGGTTGACGCACGGCGAGGGCGGGCCTAGTCAGATCGGGCGCCGGGGGAACAGCGGACAGCGGATCGCGCGGATTCATGGGCAACGTCTGGCAGGTCGTCGATGCGTACGGAGACGTCGGCTTCGTCCGCGCAGCCGGCGCGGTCCTGCCCGAGGGCGCGGAGCCGATCGAGCCGCACCTGGCCGCCCTCGAGGTGCCCGCGTGGTTCCCTTCGGAGGAGCCGGACCGCGAGCGCGTCGATCTGCTGAGCGAGCTGTGCGCCGCGGGCGCCGGCATCGTGTCGCTCGACGCGGCGCGCGAGCTCGACCTGCTCCGCGAGCGCGTCGCCGAGCTGCTCCGGACGGGGTGCATCCTCGCCTTCCGCGGCCCGCCGCCGCGCGCCCCCGAGGCGCGCAGGCCGCTCGAGGTGCCGCCGCCGGTGCAGCCGTCGCCGAAGGCACCCGACGTCGTCCACGCGCTCGTCGGCGTGATCCAGGTCGATTTCACGGCGAACCACGCGGTGGAGCGGGACTCCCTCGGGAACTTCGCCTCCCCCGAGTGGCTGAGCACCCGGCAGGCGGCGGATCAATCGCCGGTCTGCTACGTCCGCGGCGCGCGTGTCCCGCTCGCCGTGGTGCTGCGCGTGCTCCGGCCGCCCACCGGGACCGAGTCCGTGCAGCTGCGCGGCCGCGCCATGGCCGGCGGCGTGACGCTCGAATGGACGTGCACGGTCAGCGTGTCGCCCGGGTCGGTCGACGTCTCCACGCCCTCGATGACGAGCAGCGCGCCGCTGCCGAACGTCGTCGCCTGCTACGATCCGCTGACGATCGCGTGGGAGGCGAACGCCGCCGGCACCGGCTGGGTCGGCGCGGGCACGACGGCGCACCTCGTCTACGCGGTGCTCGGCGCGCCGGCCGGCACGGTCCACTGGACGCTCGTGGACATCTCGTGCCGCGCGGCCCAGGGCGAGACGACCGAGGGGCGCGTCGTGTCGCAGAGCTTCGCGCCCTTCGCGACGCGGGCGCTCACGCGCAAGCGCGACGGCGTGGGCCTCACGTACTGGAACCCGAACACGACCACCTGCACGAACACCCGCCTGCTCCTCGCGAGCGCCGACGGCAGCGGGCAGTGCGGCTCGTGGGCCGAGTTCTTCATCGACATGCTCAAGGTCCACGGCATCACCAGCGCCGACAAGGTGGTGGTCGTCGTCACGGTGCCGGCGTGGACCTCGGGATCACAAGGGTTCCTCGTGAAGAACTGGCAGTGGAACGCGGCCACGCAGCCCGCCCCGTGGACCCACCGCATGTGGACCGACGTTGTCAACCTGCCGGGGATCCCCGGCCAGCGGAACCCCGAGCCCCCGCCCGCGTTCTTCAACCATTTCATCGTCGTGCACGGCGGCCAGCTCTATGACCCCTCGTACGGCGGCGGGCCGTTCGCCGACGCGGCCACGTGGGAGACCGGCGCGATCGACGGGCTGTTCGCTGCCGCGCTCGCCGGCTATCCGAAATCGTCGAACCCGCAGGCCCTCGTGCAGCTGTGGAACATGCGCACGAACGCCCGCATCTAGCGCGGCGCGGAGGTCGACCGGCATGCCCTCGCCCCTCTCGACCAGCACCCCCAGGAGGCCACGGCGCGGGCCTCCCGCGCCCGCGCTCCTCGTCTGTCTCGCCGCCGCCGCGTGTCGCCCCGCCCCCGGATCTGCGCCCATGAACGAAACGCCCCCTCCGTCTCTCGCGCTCTCTCCCGCCGCGCTGCCCGACGCCCCGCTCGCGGACGCCTTGCGCCTCGTCGCGCTCGACGGGGCGCCGGTGCTGCTCGCGTCGTCGACGCACAGCGCGGCCCCGCCGCACCGCACGGACATCTGGGCCTTGCCGCTCGCGGGCCGCGGTCCGTCGGGCGCCGTCGCCACGATCCCGCAGCTCTTGCCCGCGCTGCCCCGCTGGGACGCCGCGGCGGCGGACGGCGGCGCGCTGTCGTTCGTGGTGGAGGTCGCGGGCGGCGCGGTGAACGCGCTGGTCCGGCTCGACGGCGCCTCCGGTGTCCGCACCTCGCTCACGGCGCACCGGCCGTTTGCGAGCTTCAGCGGGCCTCGGTTCGTGCGCGGCGCGGGCGCCGGCTCGCTCCCCGCGCCCTCCCCCGGCGCGCCGGGCGCCGTGTCCGCCGTTGTCGACAACGCGACGGCGGTCGTGCTGGAGGCCGCGGCGGCCGGCGGCTCGGTGGACCACCCGATCGGCGAGTGCATCGATGTCGTGGTCCTCGCCGGGTCGCCGGGCCCCACGGCGGTGTGCAAGCGCGTCGCCCCCGGCGCCTCGCGCGGCGGCGCGCTGCCCGGCACCGTGAGCGTCTCGGCCCGCGATGCGGCGTACGGCGCTGCCGGCGCCGAGGACGCGCCGTTCGGCGACCGCCGCGTCTTCGAGATCGACGCCGACCGCGCGGGCGGCGGGCTCGTGATCGTCGCGACCTCCGCCGCCCATCTTCTCGTCGCGCACCGGCCGGCCCCGGGCGCCGCGTTCCGCGTGCTCCCCGTGGACGCCGGCGGCGCCGATCCAGCGACGTTCTCGGCGCCGTGCGTGCTGGTCACGGATCGCACCGTGACGCTCGCGGTGCTCTCGAAGGCGCGCACGCCCGACGCGCGCGCGCTCGTGGCCACGTGGCCGCTGGACCCGCGTCCCTGACGGGCGCCGCCGTCGTGGCCCCCTCGCCCATGCGCCGTCGCATCCTGTACATCGGCAATTTCGGCCCGTCGTTCTCGACCGAGAACCACGTCGGCGAGAGCCTGCGAGAGCTCGGCGTCGACGTCGTCCAGGCCCAGGAGAACGCGTTCACCCTGGGCGAGCTCGACGGCATGGCGCGCGACGTCGATCTGCTGCTCTACACCCGCACCTGGGGCCTGCGCGGCGACGCGCTGCGCTGGATCACCCAGCTGCCCATCCCGACGGCCTCGTACCACCTCGACCTGTACGCCGGCCTCTCGCGCGGCCGCGATCTCCGCCTCGACCCGTTCTGGCGCACGCAGCACGTGTTCACGCCCGACGGCGGGAGCGAGGCGTTCTTCCGGGCGCAGGGGATACGCCACCATTACCTCAAGCCGGGCGTGTACGGCGCCGAGTGTTATCTCGCGGAGGTCGACCCCGGCGTCGCGGCCGACGTCTGCTTCGTGGGCTCGTACGATTATCATCCGGAGTGGCCTTATCGGAGGCGTCTCGTGGATTTCCTGTCGGAGACGTACGGCCGGCGCTTCGTGAAGCACGGCTCACCGGAGAGCTGCGTGCGCGGCGACGCCCTCAACCGCCTGTACGCCTCCTCGAAGATCGTCGTGGGCGACAGCCTGTGTGTCGGCTTCGATCACCCGCATTACTGGTCCGATCGCATCTACGAGACGCTCGGCCGGGGGGGCTTCATGATCCACCCCTACATCTTCGGCCTGGAGGAGGAGTTCCGGGATCGCGAGCACGTGGTCTTCTATCCGTTCGGCGATTTCGCGGCCTTGCGGCGCCTCATCGATTATTATGTGAAGCACGACGACGAGCGCGAGGCGATCCGGCGGGCCGGGCACGCGCGCGTCAAGGCGAGCTTCACGTATGTGCACCGCATGCGCCAGATGCTCGGCATCCTCGGCGAGCACCACGCGGGGCTGAGGGGCTGGGTGTGACCCTGGCCTGGTGGCGGGCCCTCGCGGCGCCGGCCTGGCCGGGCGTATCGGGCTGAGATGACGAATCCCCCTCATTTGACAGAGAATTGAACAGGGAGGCGGGGAGACGGGGAGATTGATGGAATTTCATTCCCCTTCTCCCCGCCTCCCCGCCTCCCTGTGAATCTTCCCGAAAAATTCGACGGGATGCTTCCGATGCAGATCCACATCGTCACCAACATCGACAACGGCAAGGGGCTCGAGCGCGACTACCGTCTTCTCGGCAGCCTCCTGGAGAGCTGGGGTCACCGGGTCACCGGGGTTCACTTCCAGCGTCCCGAAGGCGTGGGGGGCGCCGATCTCGTCATCTTCCTCGAGGTCTACGAGCCGCGCCTCGCCGAGGGCGCGCCGCGCCGCTGGCTGATCCCGAACGCCGAGTGGTGGCGGCCGGAGGCCCGGTCCGCGCTCGACGATTTCGAGCTCGTCCTGTGCAAGACCCGGGACGCGCTGTCGCACTTCGCCCCGCTCACGCCGCGGGCCCGCCACGTCGGCTTCTTCTCGGAGGACCGCTGGGACCCGGCCGTGCCTCGGGCGCGGCGCTTCCTGCACGTCCCTGGCGGCTCCGACGCGAAGGGCACGGACTCCGTGCTTCTGGCCTGGGAGCGCCACCGCATCCCGTATCCGCTGACGGTCGTGTCCTCGCTCGGCTGGCCGCTCAGGCCGCGGAACGTCGAGTTCGCGGGGCGCGTCGACGAGCGGCGGCTTCGCTTTTATCAGAACGCGTCTCGATTCCACCTCTGTCCGTCTCGGTACGAGGGCTGGGGCCACGCGCTCCATGAGGGCCTGTCGGTCGGCGCCGCCGTCCTCGTGCCTGACACCGAGGCGATGAGCGAGATCGACGGCTGTGCGCTGCGCATGCCGGCCGCGCCGCACGGCGCGCAGGGCCTCGTGCGCACCCACGCGGTGGCTCCGGAGGACGTGCGCGATGCGGTCGAGCGCTGCATGGCGTTCACCGAGGCGGATCTCCGGCGCATCCAGGAAGCGGCGCGGGACGCGTACCTGAGCGAGCGCGAGCGGTGCCTCGCGAGCTTGTGGGAGGTGCTCGGCGAGCGGCCGGCGCTGAGGGGCGGCTCCGCGGCGGGTGCGGGCAGAAGCGGCGCGTCCGCGGGCGACGCGGCCGTCGGAGGCGGCGCCGCGGGCGATGCGGCCGGCGCGCCCGGCCCGGCTGCGGAGGCTCGCGCGACGAGCGCCGCTCCGCCGCGCATCGCCCTCGTGATCCCGTGCCAGGCGTCGACCGCGCCCCTCCTGCGGCGCGCCGTGCTCGCGCTGCGCGCGCAGACCTCCGCCCCGTCGTCCTTCGAGGTCGTGGTGGTGTGCGACGGCGGCGACCCGGGCGGCGCCATCCGCGCCGCGGCGGAGCCGGGCTCTCACCCCTTCCGGGTCGAGATCGTCGACAGCCCGCGCCCGCGCGGGCAGTTCCCGCACTGCAGCCATGCCAGGAACGCGGGCTTCCGCGCCGCGCGGGCGCCGTTGATCTGGTTTCTGGACGCCGATGTCCTGCTCCCGCCCGAGGCGGTCGAGCATGCGCTCTCGGAGCACGACGCGGCGCTCGCGCGCGGCGTGCCGGCCGTGTTCACGCCGGCGCTGGCCCGCGTCGCATCGCCGCCGGCCGCGTGGATCGAGCGCTCGGCCGCCTGGGCGGCCTCGGGTGCGGTCGAGGGGCTCGCCCCGCTCCTCTCGGCCACGCCGCTCGACGGCGGCGTGCCCGGCGCCGACGGCGATCGGCCCCGCCCCGGCGCCCCGGGCTCCGAGCCGCTCTGCGATGTGCGCGACGGGCTGCCCATCGTCTGGCGAGGCCTCGTCGATGCGCTCGGCGGCTTCGACGAGTGGTTCATCGGCGGTGGCGCCGAGAAGGGAGCCTTCGTCGATCTCCTGGAGGGCGTGCGCCGCGCGGACCTCATCGAGATGCGCCTGCTCACGAGCGTTCGCGCCCTGCGCCAGCCGCAGAAGGCCGCCACGGAGGCGTTTCATGTCCACGTCCATCGAGGGCGGGAAGAGCGCGAGCGCCGCGCCCGGGAGATCGGTCATGGCGCGCGGTGGTGGCGGGCGCGGCTCGCCGCGATCCGGGCGGCGCTGTCGCCGGCCGTCATGGCGGCTGCCCCGGACGCGCCGGCGGCGGAGCGCCTGCCGGACTGCTCGCCCGGCGCGATCGAGGCGCGCGCGCGGCTCGTGCGCGGCGTGAGGGCGGTCGCCGCCCCCGCCTTGCGCGGCCTGTACGGCGGCGTCGTCGTGGTCGGCGAGGCGGCCGAGCTGCTCGCGCGCGACGTGGCGCAGGTGTGCGGCCTCGCGGCCCGCGCGACGACCGTCGCCGGGCTCGCCGCGCTGCCGGCGAACCGCGCCTGCGGGGTCATCCTCAGCGGTGTCCTCGCCGGCGCGACGGAGGAAGAGAGGGCGCGCGTGCTGGACCAGGCCCGCCGCATCGTGAAGGCGACGGGGCCGCTCCTCATCGCGGAGATCGCGGGCGGCTCGGTGGAGCGCGGCGCAGGGGCGGCGGGCGGCGACGCGGCGCTGGCGGCCGCCGACGTGAGGGTGCGCGTCGAGCGCGTCGGCCTGTGAGCCTCCCCGCGCTGCCTTGGCACAATCCGCGCATCTTGCGTAGATTGTCCCGCCATGGACCCTCGCCTGCCCAGCGTCGCTCTCGACGAGATCGTCCTCTTCACGAGGGTCGTTCAGGGAGGCAGCTTCACGGCGGCGGCGACCGCCGTCGGGATGCCGAAGTCGACAGTGAGCCGGAAGATCTCCGATCTCGAGTCGCGCGTCGGCGCGCGGCTGCTCCAGCGGACCACGCGAACCTTGAGCCTCACGGACGTCGGTCGCGTCTACTACGAGCACTGCGTTCGCATCGTCGCCGCGCTCGAGGAGGCGGAGCTCGCGGTCTCGCAGCTCCAGTCGACGCCCCGGGGGCTCATGCGGGTGACGGCCCCGCTCGCGTTCTCCGTCCTCGGGCCGATCTTCGCCGAATACCTGCGTCTCTTCCCCGATGTCCAGGTCGACCTTGTCTGCACCGACCGCAAGGTCGACGTCGTCGAGGAGCGCTTCGACCTCGCGCTGCGGGCCGGCACCACGCCGGACACGAGCCTCGTCGCCCGGCGTCTCGGAGCCGTGCGGCGCCGTCTGGTCGCTGCGCCCGAGGTCAAGAGGGCGCTCGGCGAGCCGAACGACATTGCCGAGCTCGCGGACCACCCGTGCATCGTGTTCGCGCCGGAGGGAAGCTCCTGGGAGCTCAGGTCGGGGCCCAAGATCGCCGAGATCACGGTTCACCCGCGGCTCGTCGTCAACGACTACGAGATGCTTCGCTCGGTCGCCCGCGCCGGTTTCGGCGTCGCCCTCTTGCCAGAGTACCTGTGCGCGGAAGACCTCGCCGCGGGGCGGCTCATGCCGGTGCTCCCGTCCTGGTCGGCGCCCGAGGTGCCCGTGTTCGCGCTCTATCCGAGCACACGGCACCTCTCGCCGAAGGTGGTAGCGTTCCTCGACCTGCTCCGCGAGCGCCTCGTGCTGTCCACCACGCCGAGCGTGGTCGCCCGCATGTGACACAATTGTTCCAAATTTCGGAACAGTTCTTCCAGCTGTTGCGCATTGTTCTACGGGCTCGGCATGTCTATTCCTCCTGGTGTCAGGAGAACGCAGCCATGACCACCACGACTACGATGCAGACGCGGACGAGCGCCACCCGAGCAGCGCGGTCCGAGCTCCGAACGATCGAGGGAATCTACCGGGCCCCTGGCCTGCACTGGGTGGGCGACGGCTTCCGGGTCGCGGGGTTCTTTTCGGCGATTCCGGAGGCCGCGCAAAAGCTGAACCCGTTTCTGCTGCTGGATTATCACCCGACGTACGAGTACGCGCCGACGGCGAGTCCGCGGGGCGTCGGCGTGCATCCCCACCGAGGCTTCGAGACGGTCACGCTCGCCTGGCAAGGGAGCGTCGCGCACCACGACAGCGCGGGCGGCGGCGGCGTGATCGGTCCGGGCGACGTGCAATGGATGACGGCGGCGTCCGGGGTCCTTCACAAGGAGTACCACGAAGAGAGCTACGCGCGCCGCGGCGGCCCGTTCCAGATGGCGCAGCTCTGGGTGAATCTGCCCAAGGCGCACAAGATGTCGCCGCCTCGGTATCAAAGCATCACCAGCGATCGGATGGGCATCGTGACGCTCCCCGAGAACGCGGGCTCCGTCCGGGTCGTCGCAGGCGAATACCAGGGCGTGAAGGGCCCCGCGCAGACGTTCACGAAGATCGAACTCTTCGACGTCCGCTTGAACGCGCGAGGCAGGGTCGAGCTCGCCTTCCCGGCGCGCCATAACCTGGGCCTGCTCGTCATGAAAGGCGACATTGCAGTCAACGGAGCGCATGCCGCGGCGCACGACCTCGCGGTGTTCGAGAACGCCGGCGAGCGCTTGCTCATCGAGGCCGGATCGGAGGCCCACCTGCTCGTCCTGAGCGGCGAGCCGATCGACGAGCCCATCGTCCAGTACGGCCCGTTCGTCATGAACAGCGCGCAAGAGATCCAGCAGGCGTTCGCCGACTTCGCGAGCGGCAAGTTCGGCCACCTGGACGATTGAACGGCTTCCATGCTCGGGCGTCGAGCCACGCAGACGCATCACCCACGACGAGAGAAGAGGAGACAGCCCATGACCAAGCCGTACGTTCGACTCGACAAGAACAACGCCGCCGTGTTGCTGGTCGATCATCAGGCGGGACTTTTGTCGCTCGTGCGCGACATCCAGCCGGACACGTTCAAGAACAACGTGCTCGCGCTCTCCGATCTCGCGAGGTACTTCAAGCTGCCGACGATCCTCACGACCAGCTTCGAGTCCGGCCCCAATGGCCCGCTCATGCCGGAGCTGAAGGAGCAGTTCCCGGACGCGCCGTACATCGCGCGCCCCGGCAACATCAACGCGTGGGACAACGAGGACTTCGTCAAAGCCGTCAAGGCCACGGGCAAGCAGCAGCTCATCATCGCGGGCGTCGTGACCGAGGTCTGCGTGGCCTTCCCCGCGCTGTCGGCGATCGAGGAGGGTTTTCAGGTCTTCGTCGTCACGGACGCGTCCGGGACGTTCAACGAGATCACCCGGCACTCCGCCTGGGATCGCATGTCGCAAGCCGGCGCGCAGCTCATGACGTGGTTCGGCGTCGCCTGCGAGCTGCACCGCGACTGGCGGAACGACATCGAGGGACTGGCGACGCTGTTCTCGAACCACATCCCCGACTACCGCAACCTCATCACCAGCTACAACGCGCTGACGAAGAAGTGACGGCGGCGGCGGCTCGCAACCAGTCGACTCCGGTCCGGCGGGGATCACAGGGCAGCCGCGCGTGTCTCCTCGACGTGACGCAGGCATGCTTCCCGACCTGCGCGCGCCATCGCTTCGGGCATTCGAAGGAGCTCGGTCCTCGCCTCGATCGGCATGCAATAGGTGGTCGCCGTCCACAGCTTGGGATCATCGACGCCACGGAGCGGCTCGAGATCGGTCCACACGCGTACGGCCGCATCGTCGGACGCGCTGACGATGCGCTTGCCATCAGCGCTGAACGCCACGGAGTTGATCGCAGAATTGGCGCCGCGAAGGATGAGGGGCTCGCCTGCTCCGTCGGCGTTCCACACCCGAATGGTCTGGTCCTGCGCCCCGGTGACGATGCGCTTGCCATCGGGGCTGAACGCCGCCGCCATGATCCAGTGTTTGTGACCACGGAGGACCAAGGGCTCGCCTGTTCCGTCGGCGTTCCACACCCGCGCTGTCTTGTCCCATGAGCCGGTGACGATGCGCTTCCCATCGGGGCTGAACGCCACCGAGTACACCCGATCCTCGTGACCACGAAGGACCAAGGGCTCGCCTGTTCCATCGGCGTTCCATACCCGCGCCGTCTTGTCCTGCGACCCGGTGACGACGCGCTTGCCATCGGGGCTGAACGCCACCGAGTAGACCCGGTCCTCGTGACCACGAAGGACCAAGGGTTCACCTGTTCCATCGGCGTTCCACACCCGCGCGGTGTTGTCCTGCGACCCGGTGACAACGCGCCTGCCATCTGGGCTGAACGCCGCAGAATAGACCCAACCCTCGTGACCACGAAGAACCAGGGGCTTGCCTTGTCCGTCGGCGTTCCACACCCGCGCGGTCGCGTCGTCCGACGCGGCGACAATGCGCATGCCGTCAGGGCTGAACGTCGCAGAATAGACCCCACCTTGATGACCACGAAGAACCAGGGGCTTGCCCGAGCCGTCGGCGTTCCACACGCGCATGGTCTTGTCCTCGGACGCGGAGACAATGCGCATGCCGTCAGGGCTGAACGCCACCCCCCAGACCAGCGCCTTGTGGCCCCGAAGGACCAGGGGATCGTCGGCGCCGTCGGTGTTCCACACCCGCGCCGTCTTGTCGTGCGACCCGGTGACGATGCGCTTGCCGTCATCATCGAATACCGCCGAAACGACGCAATCCTCGTGGCCACCAAGGACGAGGGGCTCGCCTGTTCCGTCGGCGTTCCACACCCGAGCGGTCTTGTCACATGACCCGCTGACGATGCGCTTGCCATCGGGGCTGAACGCCGCCGACCGGACCCAGCCCTCGTGGCCGCGAAGAACCAGGAGCTCGCCAGAGCCGTCAGCGTTCCACACACGCACGGTCTTGTCCCATGATCCAGTGACGATGCGCTTGCCATCGGGGCTGAACGCTACCGAATAGACCCGATCCTCGTGACCGCGAAGGACCAGCGGCTCGCCAGAGCCGTCGGCGTTCCACACACGCACGGTCCTGTCCTGCGAGCCGGTGACGATGCGCTTGCCATCTGGGCTGAACGCTGCCGAATAGACCCAACCCTCGTGACCGCGAAGGACCAGCGGCTCGCCAGAGCCGTCAGCGTTCCACACACGCGCCGTCTTGTCCCATGACCCGGTGACGATGCGCTTACCGTCGGGGCTGAACGCTGCCGAAGAGAGCCGATCCTCGTGACCCCGAAGGACCAGCGGCTCGCCTGAGCCGTCGGCGTTCCACACACGGGCGGTCCTGTCCTGCGACACGGTGACGATGCGCGTGCCATCGGGGCTGAACGCGGCGGACTGGACCGGCTCCTCGTGACCGCGAAGGACCAGCGGCTCGCCTGAGCCGTCGGCGTTCCACACCCGCACGGTCTTGTCATACGACCCCGTGACGATGCGCCGGCCGTCGGGGCTGAAGCCCGCGAACAGGACCGCATCTGCATGGATGAGCACCACGCGAGCGATCCGGCTGTGTAACGCCCAGTGTGCGAGCACGGCCCACTCTCGCGGCATGTCGGGCGGCTCGAGCTCGCGCACGATCGCGAGCACGCTCGTGGGATCCGCCTGCAGCTCACGTGCTGTGGCCATCCGGGTGGCGTTGCGCGCCTGGAGAGCCTCGGCCCGCGCACGCTCCGCTTCCTGATCGGCGCGCGTGGCCTGCTGCTCGGCGCGAACGGCCAGGTACGAGATCATGACCGCGATCGCGGCGAGCGCGGTGAGCGCGCCCGTCGCGAGCCGCCAGCGCAGGCGGCGCGCGCCCTCGCAGAGCGCCACGACGGCCAGGAGATATCGCTCTTCCCGCTTGCCGATCCCGATGCGCCAGTCGGCGCCCTGCGCAGCGCGGCGCCGCTCGTACCACGCTCGGGCGTCCTCCGCCGCACGACCGCGCCAGAGCAGCCCCTCCGCTTGCCCGCTCGTCTCCCACTGATCGGCCGCGGCCCGCAACCGGGCCAGCACCCGTGCGTCTTGCTGGCTATCGGCGAGCCACTGCCCGAGCTTGCCCCATCGGTTGATCAAGGATTCGTGGACCAGCTCCACGGTCGTGCCCTCGCGCTCCCCGCCGGTCTCGATGAGCAGGAGCCGCGCGTCGGCCAGGTGCTGGACCACCGCCGCGATCGCCTTGGAGGCATTGCCTTCGCTGTCCTGCACGAGCTCGCAGAGCTCGTCGAGGCTCACCAGCGCGCGCGTGCGCTCGGGCGTGACCAGGCGCAAGAACACCGCCCGAGCCAGCCGCTGCTCGCGCACCGGCAGCGCCGAGAACACCGCATCCGCATGGGCGGACAGGGCACCAGGCATGCCACCGAGCTGATGGTAGCTCTCCTGCGTCAGAAGCCGGCGCCCGTGATCCCGCGCCTCCCACAGCTTCGTGGCTGCAAACTGCAAGAGCGGCAAGGGGCTCGGCGTGCTCTCCAGCGAGCGGAGCATGTCCTCGACCATCTCCACCTTCTCGAAGCGATACCCGGCGGCCTCGAGCGGCCGCGTCAAGGCGTCGCGCAGCCCCTCGCGCCCCATCGGTGGAAGGAACCAGAGCCCGCGGGTCAAGTCCTTGATGAACTGGCGGTCCTCGGCCATGCGATCGAGGAAGTCCGAGCGGATCGCGAGCAGGACGCGCACGGGCGACGAGGCATCGTCGGCGGCCCCTTCCAGACAGGCGACGAACGCGGCCCGATCCTCGGGCGCGGCGCCGAGCGTGTAGAGCTCCTCGAACTGATCGACGAAGAGCAGGACGCGATGCTCCGGCCCCTCGCGGCGACAGCGCGCGCGCAGCGCCGCGCCCAGATAGCCTGGCTGGCTGCGCATCGTGACGGAAAGCCGATCGTGATCGAGCTCGGGCTCGTCCGTGGCGCTCGCCGTGTCGGCGGCCTGTACGAGCACGTCGGTGAGCGCGGACAGCGGGCGGCGGCCTGGCCGCAAGATGAACGCTTCCCAGCTGTCCCCGGAGCGCTTCAAGGCAGGAATCACGCCCGCGCGCACGAATGACGACTTGCCAGCGCCGGAGGGCCCGGCGACGGCCACGAGCTGCTGATGGCGCAGGCGCGCCATCATCGCCGTGATATCGCGATCGCGGCCGAAGAAGCGCGCGGCGTCCGCCTCCTGGAAGGCGAACAGGCCGGCGAACGGGCTCTCGTTCTCACCGAGCGCGAGCGCCCTTCGGCTCGGCAGGAGCGACTCCAGCTCGGCGAGCAGCTCCTTCGCCGAGCCGATCCGCTCGCTCCTGCGCTTCTTCAAGCAATGGTCGATCAGCGCGCCCATCTCCGGGTGGCTCTCTCTCACGGTGGGCATGGGAACATCGAAGTCCACGATGCCCGCGAGCTGCGCGAGCGAAAATGGGTCCAGCGGGTGCTTTCCCGTGAGGAGCTCGTGCAGGATGATACCCACGGCCCAGAGGTCGGTGCGATGATCGACGTCCTTACCCAGGAGCTGCTCGGGTGACATGTACTGAGGCGTACCGAGGATCGAGGTCTTCCGAGGTTGACGTACGCGTCGGGTCAGCGCCGCCTGCTCCTCTGTGATCATCGCCACGGCCCTGGGCTCGATCTGCTTGGCGATGCCGAAATCCAGCACCTTGATGCATCCGGTGTCATCCAGGAGGATGTTCTCGGGCTTGAGATCGCGGTGCACGATCCCGAGCTCGTGCGCACAGACCAGCGCGCGAACAACAGGAATCGTGAGCTCGGCCACGCCAGCAGGCGGCATTGGAGCGAGAGACGTGTGGACACCGGACAGATCGGGCGCGCCGGGGTGCCGGCGTTGCTTCATCCACTCGCGCAGGGTGGGTCCCTTGACGTACTCCAGCACGAGGTAGGGATATCCCAGGATCTCATCCACCTCGTGGATGACCACGATGCCCTCGTGCCGGCAGCGCGCCGTGGCCCGCGCCTCGGCGAGAAATCGCTTGATCCCGCCCCCGCTGAGCTTGAGAAGTAGCTTGATCGCGACCAGGCGGCCAAGCCTGGTGTCGCGAGCGAGGAACACGACGCCCATGCCACCCTGGCCCAGCTTGCGGATGATTTCATAATGCTTGATCCTGCTGCCGACGGCCACGGGCGCCGCATCCACGATGGACTCCACCGTCGCCTCCGTGGCCTTCAGGGGACCGGTCGAGGCGCCAAGCGCTCGATCGTCGGGCATCGGGTCGACGAGCGCGGTGCGGGTAACCAGGAAGGTGTGCGCTGGATCTTCGATGGCAAATTCAGCCGAGATCGAGCGCCCCTCTTGCTGCGGCTCCGGAGGCCCGACGCCTGGATTGCCCTCCTGCTGGACGCCTCGGCCCTCCTCTCCCCTCGCCCCCGCGCCGCTCGGCGCGCCTGAGTCGATCAGGTCTTCCCTGCGCAGCCCGTCCACTTCGCAGGTGTCGAGCTCGCGCAAGAGCCCGTCGGCCGTGACCTCTCGCCTTGCCACGTCCTCGACCGTCGCGCGCCTCAGGATCCCGCCGAGCGGGTGGTCGAGCAATGCATCGGGAAACCGCGCCAGCTCGCGGCCATCCCGCAGCACAATCCCTGTACCTGACGAGCCGCCGGGGGTGCTGCGCCGGCCGGTAAGACACTCGAGGAACACGATGCCCCAGGCGTACAGGTCCGAGCGCCCCGTCGGCGGGGAGCCTCGGAGTTGCTCCGGAGCCGCGTAATCCTGCCAGCCCCGGAGCTCCTCGCTGCTCCGGGCGAGCGCGCTGTCATTGGCCGCGCGCGCGCTCGCTGCGACCGCCCCGAAGCCGAAGTCGAGCACGAGCGCGTCACCCGGCGCCCCCGCGGACACCATCATCACGTGGGTCGGCCGAAGATCCCCGTGAACGATGCCCTGCCTGTGCGCGCAGTCGAGCGCGCCGAGGACCCGGAGCATCAGCCGCCGCGCCTCCGGGGGATCGAGCGCGCCTCGCTCCGATAGCAGCTCGGCCAGGCTCCGCCCGGGCACAAACTCGAAGACGGCGTACAGGTGCCCTTCGTCCGCCCGCCCGAAGTCGATGGGCCGAGCGATGCTGGGATGCTGGAGGCGCGCGCAGACGTGCATCTCCCGCAAGAAGCGCGTGCCGTAGCGACGCGCCATGTCCACGGAGCCTCCGTGCGGGACCAGGCGAACGAGCTTGAGGACGATCGGCCGCCCGCCGTCGATCTGCCGCCCTTTGTACGTCACAACGAGGCTGGTCTCCCGGAGCAAAGCAACGAGCTCGTAGCGGTCCTGCAACACTGTCCTAGGAGCGAGAAGTTCCCGGTTCATTCGAGCCTCTCCGGTCGCTGTCGTCGCGCGCCAGCGTCGGGCCAACGTCCGCATCACCCGAGCCACGCGGCGATCCGAACGGCCGAGCCCGCTGAATGAGCTCGATGAGGTGGCCGGCCCGGTGCCCGGGCGCTGAGCTCTTCTTCCGCGCCGTCCATGGGGTAATCCCGGCCTACCGTCCAACGTCGAGGCGCCGCCCGTGAACCGGGCTGGCACGAGCGCCGCGCGCGGACAGCGCGGGGCGTCCCTTCCCGGCCGACGAGCCTGGGCGCTGGCGAGCAGAGCGGGTGCATGTGCGGTGCGGGCTCAGGCTCTCGCCTTCACCTTCGTGAGTCCGCTCGCATCCCGATTCCACGGAAGCTAGCGGGTGCCCGGCAGCCCAGCGTGACAGGCGGCGCGGCACGCTCCGGCATCGAACGTCGCGGCGGACCGCTGGGCGAGGACAGTCGGCACGGACTTTGATCGGGTCCTCCACGCGGCCTGCCACGCCGCGAGCACACCTCCACGGCGTTCGCGCGATTCGCGTGAATGCGAAGTAAAGCCAATGACGAGAATCATGAAACACGACACGCACCGCTACCTTCCGCGCTTGACCGCGGCGTCAGTCGCCGTGTCGAGCGTCATGGCCGTGCCTCCGGCGAGCGTCAGCGCTGACGAACCCGTCCATGTCTCCTCCGCTGCAGCAGGCCGGATCGCAGACATGGCGGATGCGCCGACATCCGAGCTGCCATCGTGGCTGACGCCTGGAGAGTGCGCATTCGGGGAATGCGCGAAGCCAGCGGGCAAGCTCACGAGCGATCGGCAGGAGAGCGCTTTCGACGGCTCTTTCGCCGCCCTGCTCGCAAGACTGGAGAAGAGCTGAATCTGGAGCCCACCGACACAAGGAAATTCGGTTTGTGCCGGGGCGTGAAGGCGGCTCACCTCGAGCCCTCGGAGCACGTCGCGCCATCATGGAACGCCCGCCCGATCGCTTCGTCCAGTTCGTCGTGAAGACCTCCAAGCTCTGCAACCTGCGGTGCAGGTACTGCTACGAGATGGAGGAGCTCGGGAACAAGGAGTCGATGCGCCTCGAGCAACTGCGACAGGTTTACCGCCACATCCGCGATTACTACACGACGATCGATGGGCGAGATGGGAGACGCACGGACGTCCGGTTCATCTGGCATGGCGGAGAGCCGCTGCTGATCGATCCGGCCTTCTACTGGAGCACGCTCTCTGATCAGGAGGCCGTGCTCGGCGATGTGCTGGGTAGGACGAACATCGTCCAGACCAACCTCACGGTGCTCGACGACGCGCGGCTTCGCCTCCTGCGAGACGGCTTCGACAGCGTAGGCGTCTCCATCGACGTGTTCGGGGGGCTTCGCGTGAACATCGCTGGCCGCGATCAGCAGGACCGCGTCCTGGAGCACATGGACGTACTCCGCCGTGAGGGGATCGCGTTCAGCTGCATCACGGTGCTCTCGAGGCGCAACGTGAAGCATGTAGACAAGATCTGCCGCTTCTTCGAGCAATCCCGTATTCCCTTTCGGCTACTCCCGCTGTTCGACGGCGCCACTGCAGAGCAGAATGCCAGCTTTGACCTCGACACCGGTGACATCCTGGGAGCCCTCTGCGCTGTCGCAGACCGCTGGCTGCAGAGCGACGGACACCTCCAGGTGGAGCCTGTGGACGAGGCCATCCGGGTGGTTGTCGACCACCTCGCTGGCGCACCGCCGAGGTACTTCGACAAGCGCGCCTGGACTCCCACGATCCTGGTGAATACGGATGGGGAGTGTTACAGCCTCGGCGACCCCTATGGGGATCCTGCCTTCAGCCTCGGCAACCTCTTCACGACCCCGCTCACGGCCATCATGGCCGGGGAGCGCATGGAGCGATCCTGCCGCGCCGCCGAGGAGCGGATGGATCTCAATTGCTCCCGGTGCAAGTACTTCGGAAGCTGCAGCGGGTATCCGATCGCCGAGGATCGCTCCAGCGGTCGCGAGATCCGTCAGGATGGCATCCAGGTCTGTGTCGTGGTGCGCGGGCTCCACGAGCACATCGAGCGGCGACTCCGGGAGGCCGCGATGGTCGGCGCGCACGGTCGGCTGCATCTCCCCGTTCAGACGGCGGCGACTGGTCTCGCCACCGTCTGAACGGGGAGATGCAGCCGCTTTCGCGAAGGAGGAGCTCGCCCCACACCAGCCCCACCCGAGGTCCCCGTGACGGACGTCGTGATCGTCCGCGTCGCCTCGACGCGGAGCGCGTTCCTGCTCGACGCGGCCCGGACGGGCGTCTATCCCTACCGCCATGGAACGCTCGCCGCGCGTGCTCCGGTGTGGACTCGCCCTGATCAGCTCGCTCGCCCTCGCCTGTGTGTCGGGTTGTGGGAGGGATGCCGAGCGCACCTCGCCGGAGCACACGCCCGGCGCTGCTCAGGAAGGAAAGGCCATGTCGTTCTACGACTTCACCATGAAGACCATCGACGGACAGGACCGCTCCCTCGGTGACTACCGAGGCAAGGTGCTGCTCGTGGTGAACACCGCATCGGAATGCGGCTATACGCCGCAGTACGCGGGGCTCGAGGAGCTCCATGACCGGCTCAAGGATCGCGGCTTCGCCGTCCTCGGCTTCCCGTCGAACGATTTCGGCGCGCAGGAGCCGGGGACCGACGCCGAGATCGCCGCCTTCTGCTCCACGAAGTTCGGCGTCAGCTTTCCCATGTTCTCGAAGATCCCGGTCAAGGGGGGCGGCAAGCACCCCCTCTATGCCTTCCTCACGCAAGCCGCGCCTGCCGGTGAGGTGAAGTGGAACTTCACCAAGTTCCTGATCGGCAAGGACGGGTCGGTGATCGCGCGGTTCGAGTCGTCCGTGGCGCCGGACGACCCGAAGCTCACGCAGGCGATCGACAAGGCGCTCGGCGGCTGAGCAAGGCGGCGCCCGAGCCACCGGTCAGGCGAGGCGGCCGTCAATTGCAGTCGAGGCACCTCCACTCGACCTGTCCAGACGCCGAGACCCCGAACCGCTGAGCGGTGTATTTCTCGATATCGATCAGGTACCCCGACGGCTGCGCGTTCCGCGTGCAGCACCCGCTGCAATCGGAGTCGGAGCACATGTCATACACCCGGGACACGCTGTGCATTCAGGGCTGAAGGCGCAGCCTTGCGGTGACGGGGAAGTGATCCGACGGATAGAGGCCGTCGCACAGTCGCCACGGAGTTTTCCTGCTCTTGCCGCCGACATTCACCGTCACTAACGTCTCGACTTCGCCAGCACACTCTCGCGCTCGACCATGCCGAGCGATGGACGAAACCAGGGGGTTCACCAATGATCGATTCACCACGCCTGCAGATGATCGACGGTCGCCACATTCCGCAGCTCGGGCTCGGGGTGTATCAATCGGCGCCCGGCGCAGAGACCGAGGGCGCCGTCCTCGAAGCGCTGCGCCTCGGCTATCGCCACGTCGACACCGCCCAGTACTATGCCAACGAGGCGGACGTCGGCAGCGCGTTGCGCAAGAGCGGCCTCGGGCGCGACGCGGTGTTCATCACGACGAAGATCGCAAATTTCAACCAGGGTCGTGACAAGACGCTGCGTTCGCTCGAGCGCTCGCTCAAGGAAGCCGCGCTCGACGCCTACGATCTCGTGCTCATTCACTTTCCCGTCACCGGCAAGCGCAGCGACACCTGGCGCGCGCTCGTCGACGCGCAGAAGCAAGGCCTCGCGAGGTCGATCGGCGTCAGCAACTACACCGTGCGGCACCTCGAGGAGCTCCTCGGCGAGAGCGCGGTGGTGCCGGCGATTAACCAGGTCGAGCTCAGCCCGTTCCTCGGGCAGGGCGAGCTGCGCGCGTTCTGCGCAAAGCACCGGATCCTCGTGCAGGCGTACAGCCCGCTCACGCAGGGCGTGAAGCTCGGGCACAGAGACATCGTCTCCGCGGCGACAAAGGCCGGGCGCACACCAGCGCAAGTGATGCTGCGCTGGGCCGTGCAGCACGGCTTGGTCGTTCTGCCGAAGTCGGTCACCCCCGCGCGTATCGCCGAGAACGGCGCGATCTTCGACTTCGCGCTCGACGCCGACACGATGCGCACGCTCGACGGGCTCGATGTCGGCTTCCGCGCGAGCTGGGACCCGACGGACGTCCCCTGATCCACGCCGTCAGCGAAAGGCGCTCAGCGGAAGGCCGCATGGGAGCATCGGCGCGCGCCCGCGAGCGCCGCTCACGCCGTGAGGGCGAGCGCGCGAGCGAGCTCGCGCAGCAGCGCGGCCCCGTCCCCCTCGTACGCCCGGCCATGCATGCAGGCGACCATGCGAGGGGACGTGGCGGCGAGCTTCTCGAGGAGCTGGGGCGCATCGCGGCCGTGTGCATAGTAATCCATCGACCGGCGCATGGCCTCGCTCGGCGCGAGGATGTCGTCACGCGTGAGCGCGGGGTGGTCGGCGCCGGGCTGCGTGAAGAGATCGCCGCAGAGCAGCGTGGCGGTGGACTCTTCGAACAGGTAGCCGCACTCCCAGCCGTGCGGCAGGTGGGGCGCGTCGAGCCAGCGCACCCGGCGCTCGCCCAGCTCGAGGACCTCGCCCTCCTGGAGCGCCCGTGGCGCGCGGTCGAACATGTCCGCGTCGACCATCGCGGCGATCCGCCCGCACACCGGCACCGCCTGGGGCGCGGCATCGAGTAGTTCGTTCATGGCGCCGCACTCGTCCGACTCGCAGTGGGAGAACGCCACGTAGCGCAGCCGCTCGACCGGCATCACCCGCGCTATCGCCGCGCGCACCGCCGGGAAGAGGCGGCGCGAGCCGGTGTGGAAGAGCAGCGGCGCGTCGTCGACAAGGAGGTACTGGTTGAACGAGAACCCAGCCTTGCCAGTCCCCACCGGGGTGTGGAGCTGGTAAATGCCATCAGCCACCTCGGTGACCCGAGCCTCCATCGACGAATCCGCCATCTGCTCCTCCTCTCACGCCGCGCCAGGCGCCGTTCCGCACCTGCCACCGATCGCGCCGCCGCGAGCCGGCTGCAAGCGCAGGAAAGCCTGACTGTCGGGAGGGGGAAAGAAAAGCGAAACAATTCGAGGCACCGGGGCCGGGTCGCCGCGCCCCCTCGCGGCGCGGATCGATGCGCGCCGCGAGCGCCCCTGTCCCAGGTTGGACGCTCCGCCGATGGTGCGCTCTCTCGACAATCTGTCGATGTGTCGACCCGGCCGCCGCTCACGCACACGTCTTCGGGCGGACCACCGCATAGACGAAATCGTGGAATCCAGCTGCCACGAACCCACCGCCGGGGAGCGATGTGATTCCATTGATCCGGCTCGGCGTGCCGACATCACCTTCGTACTCCCAGCGCAGCTCCCCGCCGGTGTCGACGGAGAGCAGCCATGTCCGCTGCGTTCCTCCGTCCGTTCCCCGCGTCGTCCCGCCGAGGTGCAAGAGCCCCGTGCTCGCCCGGTGGCTCGACATCCACAGAGCCCGGTGGCTCGACATCCACAGAGCCCGGTAGTTCGACCGTGACTTTGCCACAGCCCGCAATCATCGCGAGCGCGACGAGGGAACCCGCAGGGAAACCAGTGCGTCCCGAGTTGGTCTTCATGAAGCGCCTCCTGCGATCAGCGTGCACTACATTCAAGGATGGCGTGAACCTCGATGACATCGAGTTGTTCTGAGCCAAAGCGCCCGGCGGGCGATCACGCCGGGCGCACGAGCGGAGCGAGCTGCTCGTGGAGAGCTTCTATGCTGCTCGTGGAGAGCTTCTATGCGGCGTCGCGAGGGGGTGGCGCTCGGCGGGCCCGCCGGCGGCGCGCGCTGAGGAGCAGCGCGAGCCCGGCGGCGGCAGGCTGCCAGTTGGAGCCCGAGCCGGCCGCGCTGCAGCCGCTGCTGGAGGGCGGGGGCGTGGCGGGACTCACGTCGCTCGCGCCGGCGCTCCCCGCGCTCGTGACAGCTCCGCCGTTGCCGGTTCCGGCGCCCCCCTCGCCAGCATCAGCGCCTCCTGCACCAGCGTTGGCGCCACCATTGCCGGCGCCAGCGCCTCCTGCGCCGGGGCCGCCATTGCCCGTGTCTCCAGCGCCGGCGCCTCCCTCGCCTGCGCCGGCGCCGCCGTTGCCAGCGCCTCCTGCTCCAGCGCCACCACCTCCACCGCCAGAGACTCCTGCTCCAGCACCAGCGCCGCCATTGCCGTCGCCAGCGCCGCCATTGCCGTCGCCAGCGCCGCCCTCGCCACCGCCGTCGCCAGCGCCTCCTGCTCCAGCGCCACCACCTCCACCGCCAGAGACTCCTGCTCCAGCACCAGCGCCGCCATTGCCGTCGCCAGCGCCTCCCTCGCCGGCGCCGCCCTCGCCAGCGCCTCCTGCACCAGCGTTAGCGCCGCCATTGCCGGCGCTAGCGCTTCCCTCGCCACCGCCGGCGCCCCCCTCTCCAGCGCCGCACTCCGCGCTGCTCGATGGAGATCCGGCGCACGCCCCGGCGTCGCAGGAATCGTCGAGCGTGCACGCGTCGCCGTCGTCACACGGGACGCCGTGGGCAGGCGTGCACACCCCGTCCACCGTGCCCCCCGCCGCGATGGAGCAGGCGCTGCACACACCATCGCTGCACGCCGACGCACAGCACACGCCGTCCACGCAGATCCCGCTCGCGCATTGCGTGGCGGTCGAGCAGGGCGCGCCATTCATCAAGGGGTCACTGGCATACACGACGGCGCTGTCTGTGTTGAGGCCCTCGCGCGTCGACCAGAACCACGTGTACCCACCCGCAACGAGGACTCCGCCGTCATCGAGCGACGTGGCGGAGTGATAGCCTCGCGCAGCCGGGATGTTGCCGCCCGGCGACCACGCGTTGGTGCCCGGGTCGTAGAGCTGGACTCGATCGTAGGTGTCGTGGGCGTGCTCCAGATAGATCGAACTGCATATGGTCCCTCCCCAGGGGTACGCGTAGTAGATCGCCTCGATGCCTCCGCTGATCATGACCTGGCCGTCGGAGAGCCGCGCGGCCGCCTCACCGAGCACGCCGAGCCCGGCCACGTAGGTCCAGTCATCCCACGAGCCCGTCGCGGGCGTGTCGCCCCACTTGCCCGGCGCCGCGGTCCACGCATCCGCAGCAGGATCGTAGACCTCGGCGGCGCCGGCGAGGCCCGTGACGAGCACGCGTCCGTCGAGGAGCAGCGTCGCCGTCAGCCAGCGCATGGGGTCGAGCGGCGCCGCAGCCGACCAGGTCGCGGTCACCGGGTCGAAGATCTCGACGGCACCCGCGGCCGGCCCGGACGTGCCGCCCGTGACGAGCACGCGTCCATCGAGCAGCCGGGTGGCCTGGTGACCGGCGCGGACACCCTGCATGGGGGGTCCTGGGGCCCACGTGTCGGTCGCCGGGTCGTAGATCTCGGTGCTCTCCGTCGCCGTGGACCCGGCCCGTCCGCCGGCGAGGAGGACCCGCCCGTCGTCGAGCAGCGTGGCCGTGTGGCTCACCCTCGACATCGACGGCGGCGAGGCCGGAAGCCATGCATCGAGCGCGGGAGCGTAGATCTCGACGCCCGGACCCCCGGCCTCTCCGCCGATGACAAGCACCCTCCCGTCCGCGAGGCGTGTCGCGGTGTGAGCGCCGCGCACAGCAGCCATCGGCGCGGCCGCCAGGAACGCGCCCGTCGCGGGATCGTAGATCTCCGCGCTGCCAAGCGGCATCGTCGAGTACTTCGGATCGCAAATGATCCCCTCGTCCAGGCCCAGGAACCCCCCCGCGATGAGGACCCTGCCGTCGTCCAGCAAGGTCGCGGTGTGCTCGGCGCGCGGCGTGGTCATCCTCCCGGTCGCCACCCACAGCGGGTCCACGAGCACGGCCTCCTCCGGCGGGGCGTCGACCCAGAGCGAGAGCGTCGAGCCCGCGGCGTCGAGGCGCGTCGAGACCCTCCGGCCCCCGCGCGCGAAGGCCGACGGCGCCGTCACGGCGAGGCGCGCGACGCCGGCCTCGTCGGCGAGCTCGATCGCCGCGCCGCGCCGCCGCAGCGTCGCGCCCTGAACGGACCACGCGGCGACCGGCGCATCCGGCCGGAAGGTGCCCGGACGGAGGAGGAGCCACTCTTCGTATCCCCCGTGCGCCGCCGTCCAGAAGGAATACCCACCCTCGTGCGCATAGGCGACGGCATCTCCGCCGGCGATCTCCTGAGTGCCCACGAGCCGCCCGGCGCCGAGCGCCCTGCGCTCGCGGACGCGCACGTGAAAGCCGTCCGGCAGCTCGATCCGGATCTCATCGCTCCCGTGCTCGGGCAGGTGGACGACGAGCCCTCGCGCCGATGAGCCGCTGCCCGGCGCGGCCTCGCCGCGCGCCGTCGCCGCGGAATAGCCGTGCTCGCCGCGCGCCAGGGCGCCGTCGGCGGCGAGCACCAGCGCGGCATGGTCCGGGAAGAGGGCGCGCAGCTCGGCCTCGGCGGGGTCGAGTTCGTCCTGCATGCCGGTCGCGCAACCGGCGGAAAACACGGCGGCGAACGCCATGAGGCAGAGCCGGAGCGCGGTCGAGAGCCCCGCGCCGCGGCGGCGAGCCGGCGCGGCGCAGGGCCGCCGCAGCGCGTGCGCCGCGGGCTCGCGGGAGCGGAGCGAGCGCCGCGCACCGCCAGGTGACGGGCCGCCGGTGGGAGATGCAGACGGTCGCACGGCGGGCGTGGGATCATCGAAGCGATGCATACGGCTGCTTCGATGCGCCCGCTCGGCCGGCATTCACGCCGGGCACCGGCGAGGTTTCGACCGGGCCAACCTCGATCACGCCCGCCGGACGGGCACGGCACCTCGACGCTCCTGTGCATCGCGGCGGTTCGGATTGCAGGGGTACCGTCCAGCCTGCCAGGCGCGCCGTGGTCTGTGCTAGTGTCGCGCCGTGGTAAGGCGAGACGTCTGGGAGGAGATCTACCGCCGCTTCGACCCTGTCGAGCCCGTGAAGGACCCCGCCTGGCGCGCTCCGCGGCCGCATACGCCGGTCGACCGCATCGTGCGGCGTCTCGATCTACCATTCGCCGACCCGCGCATCCTCCTGGCGGGTACGGTCGGTACCGGCAAGTCGACAGAGCTGCTTCGCCTGAGGGAGGCGCGGGAGACCAAGGAGTTCGTCCTGCTGCTCGATCTGCACCGGCACTTCGCGTGGATGGGCGACGGCGAGGCGATTCAGCGCGTCGCGTCCTGGGAGGTCGTCTTCCTCGTGGGGCTCTCGGTGCTCGGCGCGGCGCGAGAGACATTGCCCTACCCTGTGCCGCAGCAGCACGTCGAAGATCTCAAGCAGGCATGGGAGAACGTCGCAGAGGCCACCGATACGCCGAAGACCACCGAGATCGACATGGGAAAGGTGGCTTCGGGCATGGTCACCGCCAGCTCGGTGCTCGTGCCGGCGCTCGGGTTGTCCGCAGGCGCGGCGGCCGGCGTGGCGGCGGGGATCGGTGCGACGAAGGCGATCGCAGAGGGCATTCGTCGCATGGTGCCTGTCGGGCGCAGCGGACGTACGCTGCCCGACCAGGACGAGGCCATGCAGACGCTGCTTGGAGCGGTCAACGTCCTCGTCGGCCACATGCAGCAGCACCACCGGCGCGTCTTGCTGCTCATCGATGGCCTCGATCGCATCCGCGACGAGGAGCGCGCGCTCACCCTCTTCCTGCGCTCGGAGCTGCTCAGCCAGATCGCCTGTCCGACCGTCATCTGTGCTCCCTTCGCGCTGCGGAGCGCGCCTGTAGGCGCGGCGATCCCGCGCTTCGATACGGTCGTGCTCGCGAATGAGCCCGTGCTGGACAAGGCCCATCCAGAGCGCCCGGGCCCAGGAGTCCCCTTCTTCGCGGAGATGTATCGCCGGAGGACACGGGATCTGCCCGCGCCCGGCGCGCTCGGCGAGGACTCGCTGGAGCGCCTCGCGTACGTATCCGGCGGTCGTGCACGGGACTTCATCAAGCTCGTACGTGGAGTGGCCGAGCGCGCCTGGACGGCGGACGTCACCACGGCGACGCCTGCGATCGTGGAGGACGCCGTGGACGAAGCGCGCCGCGACCGCGAGCGCGGGCTCGACGTCGGGCACCTCGGCGTGCTGCGCGCGGTGATGGCGGATCCCCAGCGGCAGCTTCCTGAAGACGCTCGCGCGCGACAGCTCCTCGATTGGGGGCACCTGCTCCCGTATCCCAACGAGTCCGAATGGTACTACCCGCATCCGCTGCTCACGCTGCACCTCCTGCGGGCGCCTGGCTCGATCGGCTGAGCCTGATCCTGCGCCTCGCGGGACGCGGCGTGATCGTGCTCATGGATCGGGCGCGCCCCGAGCGGCTGGGCGAGCTCATGCGCCACCTGGTGCGCGAGCATCCGGACGCCGAGGTGCTGACCGAGGCACCGGCGCTCGCGTCGCTGTCGGCGGGGAGCACCGTCGTCCTCTGCGCGCGCAGGGCCGACGCGGGATGGCTCAACCAGGAGCGGCCGGTGGTGCAGGAGCGGGGGCTGCGCCTCGTGCTGTTCAGCGACGAAGAGACGACGCTCCATCTTTCGCGATGTGCGGTCGACTTCTACGACTGGATCTCGCATCGCATCGACTGTCCCGAAGGACCGCCTGCCTTCGCCGTGCGGGCCCTGCAGCGCGCGGCGTGCAGGCGGGCGCCGGCCATCGGGTGGCTCGGCGGCGATCTCGAGGAGACCTTCGCACGGGCGCTGCCAGGCCGGAAGGTCGAGCGGGTCTCGGCCGCGCAGCCGTATGGCGCGCTGGTCGAGGCGATCAGGCCGAAGCCGAGGACGTGGGTCGCCGTGGAGGATATCGAGACGTCCGGCCGGCTGCGGCGCTCGCGCTGGGCTGCGGCGGAGGCCGGGCGCCGAGGGCGGCTCATGCTGATTGAGCCGGCGAATCGCCCTTCAGCGCTGCCGCGCGTGGATGCGCGCGCGCTCACCCTCGAAGACAGCGCGGCACGCCTGCGCGCAGCCGGGATCCAGCGATGCGTGTGGCTGGCGGCGCTGCTCGAGCTGGCACCGGGGGCGATCGACGACGCTGCGAGCCTGGCGCGCGCGGGGGTGTCGGAGGCGGATCTCTCGTCGATCGCGCTCCCGGGAGGCGATCCGGGCGATGCGCTCGCGCGCCTCGCGCAGCGGCACGGGCGAGAGAGCGCGGCTGCAGAGGAGCTTGAGGGCGAGGAGAAGGGCGCTGAGCCGAGCAAGCGCTTCCATCTGCCCGACTGGTCGGGGCGCATCGAGCTTGCGATCCAGAAAGGCGAGCCGGACGTGGCGGTTCACTGGGCCGCTGGCTGGGTGGAGGCGACGGCCGGCAGCGCGAGGGCTTTGGCGGCGCTGGCCCGTGTGCGCGTCCACCTGAGCGATCTCGGTGAGGCCCGCACACTGTTCGAGCGAGCTCGACGCGCTGTGAAAGGCGGCACCGATGAGGACACGCGCTTCGAGCTGTTGCGGGCAGAGGGGCTCATGTTGTCATCCGAAGGGCACACCGGCGGAGCGATACGGGTACTGCTTGATTCCCTGAAATTGGGGCGGCGGCTCGGGTGTCCGCTCCGGGAGCTGGATGAACTCTACGACGCCGCAGTGCGGGCCTTTATCGAAGCGGGACGCCTGAAGGACGCGCAACAGCTGCTCGATGAGTGGACAGGGCGGCTACGGCGCGCTTCCGTCGATGTACCGATCGAACTATTGGTGGCTCGGTCGACCGCAGGGCTCCTGCTGGCGCGCGGCGACACGCACGGCGCCTCTGAGCTCCTGGAATCGGTGCTCCAGCAGTTTCCCGATCACGACCACCCGAGCATGGCTGTGCTCGAGCAGAGCCTTGCTCAAGTATGGCTCGAGCAGCGACGCTTCCGTGACGCGGAGCGACTCCTGCGCAGCGCGATCGAGCGCCTTCAGCGCCTGGGTCGTCCGACCCTTTTCCTTCGTCACGAGCACGGCCGCGCGCTCTTGGAGCTGGGCCGCTTCCAAGAGGCCGAGCAGGAGCTCCGCAGGGCGCTCTCGGAGGTGCCGGAGACAAAGCTGGCAGCACCGATGCGCCACGAGCTCGCGCGCAGCATCCAGGCGCAGGGCCGGTTCGTCGAAGCCGAGGCGCTGCTCGACAAGACCTTGGCAGAGCTGCGGCGGCACGGCGCCGTGTACGGGGCGCAGTACGCTGCATCTCTCTACGAGATGGCGCGCATCCGTCGGCTCCGAGGCGACCTCGTAGCAGCCGAGGAACTGCTCCGTCAGGTGCTTCGCGTCGAGGAACGTGCCCTCGGTCGCGCGCACCCGGCGCTCCTCTCGACGCTCTCGGAGCTCGGTGGGACGCGGATTGAGCTCGGGAAACCGCACGAGGCGGAGCCGCTGCTTCGCCGCGCCATACGCCTGGCTGAGCAGAGGGGTGATGTAGCGGCCCTCGCAGCAGAGCTGGCGCAGCTCGCCCGTGCGCAGGCTGCCCAGGGGTTCGCCCACGCCCGCGATACAGCCCGCCGCGCCCTGCACGTGGTGAGCACAGCGGACCGCGAGCTCGCCCCGGCGCTCCTTCGTGAGCTCGAAGCGATCGCGGCGGGCACGCTGCCGCATACGCAGGCCCGCTCGCGTCCGAGCCGATAGTCCGTCCGCACGCGGGCGCCGTCTGAAGCTCAGGTCCGCGCAGCGGAGGCTCCGCGACGAGGCCAAGGCGCTGGATGCGAAACTCGTGGCCGGCTCCCGCGCCCGATCCTCTCGCTCCCGCGCCCGATCCTCTCGCTCCCGCGCCCGATCCTCTCGCTCCCGCGCCCGATCCTCTCGCTCCCGCGCCCGATCCTCTCGCCGGGCGGCTCGCAGCCGCCATCGCGCCGGGCGCCCTACACCGTCGTGCCCTCATCCGGCCCGTTCCGACCTGCCCGCGGCCGGCCTCCGCCGCGTGATAGAAGGGCCGCGTGCACTTCACTATCTCGCACGAGCTCGACGCGCCCCTCGACGCCGTGGAGCTCGCCGTGCTCTCGCCGGACCTCGGGCCTCGGCTTGCCACGCGGGTCGCCTCCCTCGAGAGCGTCGTGACGGTCGAGCACGCGCTCCGCGACGGCGAGCTGCTCCGCGTCCTGCGCTTCCAGGCGAGCGCGCCGCTGCCGATCTTCCGGAGCTACCCCGTGGCGAAGGACGCCATGTCCTGGGAGGAGCGCTCGACGTACCGCCTCTCGGACCACGCCTCCACATGGCAGGTCAGCCCGAAGGAGCAGTGGCGCAGCTACTTCCGCTCGGCGGGGACGTACCGGCTCGAGCGCCTGCCTCAGGGCCGCACCCGCCGCCGGGTCGATGGCGACATCCAGATCCGGCTGAACCTGCTCGGCCCGCTCGTCGAGCGCCTTGCCCTCGCCGAGGTCCAGCGGACGTACGACGCGGAAGCAGATACGCTCAGGGAGCTCATCCGCGCATGAACAACCTACCCCGCCCCCAAAGCCCCGCCCGCTCCCCGCGCCTTGCCCGGCTGGGGCGGCTCGCCAGCATCACGCACCCCGCCAGCATCGCTCGCCCCGCCGGCGTCGCCGCCGCGCTGCTCGGCCTGTGCGCGGGCCTCTGCGCGCTCGCCGGCGCGACCGCCGCGCACGCCGCGCCGGGCGACGGCCCCTCGCAGCCGCTCCCCGATCCCGGCAAGCCCGTCGCCAGCAGCGACGACACCTCGGCCATCGCGGTGAACCCCGCGAACCTCTCCTTCCTCCCAGGCACCGAGCTCCGGTGGACCTGGGTCCACACGGGCTCCGCCTCGCCGCTGCCCGCGCGTGGCCACTCGATCGCGCTCGGCGTGCCGCTCTGGTACGTGTCGACCGGCCTGCGGTTCGACTTCATCGACCCGCCCGACGCCGCGCCGGCGCCGTTCGACAGCCCGTCGCGCTGGGTCCGCTGGGGGCTCGCCCTCGACACAGGCCCCACCTTCGCCTTCGGCACGACGCTCGGCTGGGGCAGCTCCGACGCGCCCGCGCTCGACGGGTACTTCTCGCTCACGAGCGGCGTCACCCTCCGGCCCTCCACCTGGCTCTCGCTCTCGGCCGTCGCGCGCGACTGGAACCGCCCCGAGAACCGCCTCCGCGAGGCCATCGAGCGCAGCTACGACTTCGGCGTCGCCGTGCGGCCCGCGGGCGGCAGGCGCGCGCTCGAGATCGGGCTCGAGACCTCCTACGTCGAGAACAGCGACCCCGACGAGAGCGGCACCTGGACGCCCCGGGCGACCCTCGGCCTGCGCGTGCCCTACGTGGGCACGCTCCGGGGCGACGTGGCGCTGCGCGACCTCACGGCCGACGGCGGCCCGAAGATCGCCGCCATGGCCGGCCTCGACGTCAACGTCGACGAGCTGCAGGTCTCCGCCGGCGGCGTCTTCGGCAACGCCATCACGAAGAGCGGCACCGGCTTCTACGCCGGCGTCGCGCTCCGCAGCTTCTCCGAGCCGGGCGTCCGGCTGCCCGCGCGCGTCGTCCGCGTGCGCCTCGACTCGACCCCGGGCGTCCGCAGGCACACGCGGCTCCTCCAGCAGCTCTGGCGCCTCGCCGAGGACCCGGAGGTCTCCGGCGTCGCGCTCGTGCTCCGCGCGGAGCCCGCCAGCTCGCTCGCCCACGCCGAGGAGGTCTCCGACGCGATCCGCAACCTGAGGAGCCACGGCAAGAAGGTCCTCTGCCACCTCGAGGACGCCGGCGGGCGCTCGCTCCACGTGTGCTCGAGCGCCGACGCCATCGCCATGAACCCCGCGGGCGGGCTGCGCTTCGCCGGCATGTCGTCGAGCTACTTCTACTTCGGCGGCCTCCTGAAGAAGCTCGGCGTGCAGGCCGACATCGTCCGCATCGGCTCTCACAAGCTCGCCGCCGAGCAGTTCGCGCGCGAGAGCAGCACCCAGGTCGGCAAGGACGACCACCAGGCGCTGCTCGATCAGCTGAGCGGCGCCTTCCTCGCCGAGGTGAGCGCCGGGCGCCGCATCCCCGTCGAGGAGCTCAAGCGGCGGATCGCGCGCGGGCCGTTCCTCGCCCAGGAGGCGCGGCAGAGCGGCCTCGTCGACCAGCTCGCCTACGACGACGAGCTCGGCCGCGTCGTTGACGAGGTGATGGGGCGCGCCTCCCGCGTCGTCGACGACGACCCGGGCGACGAGGCGCCCGAGCGCTGGGGCCGCTCGCCCAAGGTCGCGCTCGTCTACCTCGACGGCGACATGATCGACGGCGAGAGCCGCTCGATCCCGTTCGTCGGCGTCAAGCTCGCCGGCTCGTACACCGTCGCGGGCGCGCTGCGGCGCGCGCGGGAAGACCGCAGCGTCCGCGCCGTCGTGCTCCGGGTCGAGACAGGCGGCGGCTCGACGCTCGCGGCGGACGTCATCCTGCGCGAGGCGATCCTCACCGCACGCGTGAAGCCGCTCATCGTCTCGATGGGCTCGTCGGCCGCGAGCGGCGGCTATTATGCGTCCGTCGCCGGCGCCCCGATCTTCGCGAGCCGCTCCTCGATCACCGGATCCATCGGCGTCTTCTACGGGAAGGCCGACGTCACGGGGCTCCTGCAGAAGCTCGGCGTGAGCATCGAGACGTTCCGCTCGTCGCCCCGCGCCGACGCCGAGTCGCTCTACAGGCCGTACACCGACGACGAGCGCGAGCAGCTCGGCGTCAAGGTGAAGCAGTTCTACGATCGGTTCGTCGCCCGCATCGTCGAGAACCGCCACATGAAGGCCGAGGAGGTCGACGCGCTCGGGCGCGGGCAGGTGTGGACCGGCGCCCAGGCCCTCGATCGCCGGCTCATCGATCGCCTCGGCGGGCTCCGGCAGGCGATCGATGAGGCGCGCCGGCTGGGCCAGCTGCCCGACGACGCGCCCATCCAGTCGCTCCCCGAGGAGGACACGTCGCTCCTCGGCTACGCGCTCAGCCTGGTCGGCTTCTCCGCGCAGGCCCAGGGCGAGCTGGCGAAAGCGACCATCCCGCCCGTGATGCTCGACGCCGCGCGCGCCCTCTCGCCGTTCTTCGTGTTCGGCGCGGACAGGCCGCTCGCGCGCAGCGAGTTCGCCGGCGAGATCTCGTTCGGCGTCCCGACGACGGCCCGCGAGGACGAGCCCGGAGGATCCGCGCCGCTCGCGTCGCCTGCGTCGAAGGAGCGCTGAGCCCATGGAGGAGCTCGAGCCCGCGCCGCCCAGGACCGCCGAGCCCGCGGAGCAGGCCGGGCCCGCCGCGCCGCCGCTGCTCCAGGCCCGCGCGGCGCGCATCGCCGTGGACGACGTCGTCGCCATCGACGCGCTCACCGCGGCGACGCGCGGCGAGCGCGTGCTCTGCGCCGGCGACGCGGGCGCGCTCTTCGCGGCGCTCACGGGCGTCCCGTTCTCGTCCCTCCGCAGGCCGGCGCAGGCCGGCGCGGCGGATGACGCGCGCGGCGGGGCGCCCGGGGAGGCGCGCGTCGTGGCCGGGCGCCTCGAGGTCGCGGGCCGCGACGTGGCGCGCTCCGCGCACCGCGCGGCGAGCGGGGCGGCGCCGCTCGATCCGCCGCTGCCGCTCGCGTGGACCGCGGACGCCTACGTCGGCTGGGGCGCGCGCCTCGCGGGGGCCTCGCCGCGCGCGGCGGCCGAGATGGTGGCCCCCGCCCTGGCCCGGGTCGGCCTCGCGGCCTCGCGGAAGCGGGCGCTGAGCGCGCTCGCGCTGCCCGAGCGCCGCGCGCTCGTCCTCGCCCAGGCCATCGTGACCGCGCCCGACGTGCTGATCGCCGAGGATCCGCTCGTCGGCCTCGACGGCGCCGGGGCCGCCTTCGTCCTGGCCGCGCTCGCGGGCGCCACCGAGGGCCGCGGCGCGCTGCTCACGGCCGCGCGGCTCGACGTCGAGGGCCCGCGGGGCGCCCTGGTCCGCGGCGCCACCGACGTCCTCGTGCTCGCGGGCGGCGAGCTCGCCTTCTCGGGCACGTTCGCGGAGATCGCCGCCGGGAGCCGCCTCTACGCCCTCACCGTCCGCACCAACGCGGAGCTCCTCCGCGAGGAGCTCGCCGCCCGGGGGATCGCGCTGCGGGGCGGGCCGGTGCGCTTTGCCGCCGCGCTGCCCGAGGGCGCGACCACCCGCGACGTCGTCCTCGCCGCGACGCGCTGCCGCGCCGCGATCGTCGAGCTCACCCCCCTCTTCTGACCTGCCGCCCGCCGTAGTACCGTGGGCGCGATGTCATCCGAACCCGCCGCGAACAAGCCGACCGCCGCTCAGGTCACCCCGGGCGGCCCGCCTCCCGGAGGTCGACTCGCCGTGCTCACCGCCTTCGCGGTGGGCGCCTCGTGGATCCCGGTCCCGGTGCTCCCCGCGCGGATGCTGCTGCGCATCCGCGGGGCCATCGTGCAGGACACCGTCGCCCGCCACGGCCTCAGCCTCACCACCGACGCGCGCGCGCTCCTCGTCGAGCCCGGCTCGGAGCAGACCACGCTCCGCAAGGCCGCGCAGCTCGTCACGAAGGAGGTCCTCCGGCGGCTCAACCCGGCCCTGGCCCTCGCGGCGGCCGCGCGCGGCCTGGAGGTCTACGCCCTCGGCCACCTCCTCGACCGCTACATCACGCGCTTCCGCCGGAGCACCGCCGTGCGCGTCCACGCCGAGGAGGCGCGCTGGGTCCGCGACGCCGTCGATCGCGCCGTGCGCCGCGCGCTGTCCCCCTCCCTCCAGGCGAGCTTCACCGTCCTGCCGAACGGCACAGAGGACCTGCGCGACGAGTTCACGCGCTGGATCGACGCCTTCCTGCTCGCGGGCGCCTCCGTCCCGGAGTACATCGAGCGCCGCCTCGACGCGGCGTTCGACGAGATCGCCGCCGCCGGCATCCCCCATGACTGACACCGAGGACCGCACCGCCACGAAGGGCGGCGCCGCGGGCCGCGCCGCGGCCGACGCCGCGCCGGAGCTCGATCCGCAGGCCGCGCGCGCCGCGCTCCGGCGCTGCCGCCGCATCATCGTCAAGATCGGCTCGAAGAGCCTCTCCGGCGACGCCTGGGACCGGCTCGCCGCCGAGGTGGCCGCGCTCCGAGGCCGCTCCGGCCGGAGCCTCGTCATCGTGTCGAGCGGCGCCATCGCGCTCGGCGTGGCGAAGCTCGGGCTGAAGTCGCGCCCGAAGGACATGGCGTGGCTCCAGGCCGCCGCCGCCGCCGGCCAGAGCGTGCTGATGCAGCGCTACGAGGAGGCCTTCGGCAAGGTCGGCCTGCTCGTCGCGCAGGTGCTCCTCACGCACGCCGACCTCGCGGACCGCACCCGCACCAACAACGCACGGAACGCGCTGGCCGCGCTGCTCGAGGCGGGCGCCATCCCGATCATCAACGAGAACGACGCCGTCGCCGTCGAGGAGATCAAGTTCGGCGACAACGACCAGCTCGCGGCGATGGTGACCCCGCTCTGCGAGGCCGATCTCCTCATCCTGCTCTCGGACGTCGAGGGCCTGCTCGACGCCGACGGGCGCCGGGTGCCGTTCGTGCGCAGCGTCGCCCGCGAGGCGCGGCACCTCGCGGGCGCGTCGACCTCCGGCGTCGGCACCGGCGGCATGGCCAGCAAGGTCGAGGCCGCCCGGCGCGCGACGCTCGCGGGCTCGCACGTGGTCATCGGCGCGGCCCGCGAGGCGGGCATCATCACGCGCATCGTCTCGGGCGAGGACGTCGGCACCCTCTTCGCCGCCGTCCCGCAGCGGCTCAGCGCGCGCAAGCACTGGATCGCGTACACGCTGCGCCCGCGCGGCGCGATCCTCGTCGACCGGGGCGCCGCCGAGGCGATCGGCTCGAAGAACCGGAGCATCCTCGCCGTCGGTGTCCTCGGCGTGCGCGGCACCTTCCTCCCCGGCGACGCCGTGGCCGTCGTCGACCCGGACGGCGCCGAGATCGCGCGCGGGCTCGCGCGGATGTCCGCGAGCGACGCCGCGCGCACCGCGCGGAAGAAGCGCGAGGAGGCCGGCGATGACGACGTCGTCGTCCACCGCGACGACCTGGTGGTGCTCCCGAGCGAGTAGCCCGCGGCCCCGGCCGCCCTGTGGGTGCGCCGACCACCCGGGCCATGGCCAGCCATCGGGCCAACCATCGGGCCAACCCCTGATTGCGCGCCGCTCGCGCTTCGCGGGAACCTTCGCGCCGCCCCGCTGTCGCTTGGGTTTACCGCATGTTGACCGCACGCGACTGCCCGTCACCGCCGGCCGCCGCCGACGGCCGGGGGTCCCTGCCGGTTCCTGGAGGTCGGGTGATGCGCTTCGGGTTGTTCGTCGCGAACGGCTTGGTTCTCGCGGGGGTCGTCTGGACGATCGGGCTCGGGCCGAGCGTGCGGGCGTCGCAGCTGCTGCCGCCGCGCGCCGCGGCGGGGGCCGACGAGCTCGCGGCGCTCGAGGCCCGCTACGCCGAGGGCAGGACGCCGGCCAGCGTCACCGCGCTCGCCGCGGCCTACCTGGAGCGCGATCAGCCAGGGCTCGCCTCCTCGGCCCTCGACGCGGCGCCCGGCGAGGTGCGCGCCCTCCCGGAGGCGGCGCTCCTCTCGGCGCGGGCGCTCCTCCGCCGAGGCCGCGTCCAGGACGCCCTCGCCGCGTCCGAGCAGGCGTCGGCGGCCTGCGCGGCCGGCGCCTGCCCCGCGTGGCTCGCGGCGAAGTCCGAGCACCAGCGCGCCTTCCTCGAGCAGCTCGTCGCCGCGGGCGTCGAGGATCCGCAGGTCGACGCGGCCGCCGCCCGCGCCGCGCTCGACGCCTACTCGCGCAACGCGAGCCAGGTGCGCCTCGTCGCGCTGCGCTAGCGCAGCGCGGGGAACATCGACGCACGCACGAGCGTAAGCGAAGGCGTAAATGTACAGAGCAGCTACAAATGCGACGGCTAAACGGCTAAACGGCTAGACGCGCAACGTGCTCTGCGATCGTCGAGGCCGTATCCAAGCTTGGAAACCCTGTCGTTGTCGAATGACGGTCACCGCCTTATGCCGTAGTCTTTGGCTTTGCTCGGCGCGTTCGTACCGGGGGCGCTGTCCGAGAGAACAACCGGTTGCGCTTGGGAGGGTCTCCCTCAGGTGGAACAGCCGCAAGCTCGCACGCTGGGCGCCCTGGCGACCGCATGGACAGGGTTGTACCGACGCGGCGCCGCCATTGCGGCCGCGCTCGCCCTCACCGTCGCCGCGGGCTGTGCGCGGCCGATCACCAACGCGGGGCTGCCGATCCCCGCGGCGAAGCCGGGCATGGAGCAGCGCCCGTTCGAGCTGCGGCCGCCGTTCGAGCTGGCGACGAACGAGGACGCGATCGTCCGGATCGTCACCGACGTGACGTGCACGGGGACGCTCATCACCGAGGACCTGGTGCTCACCGCGCACCACTGCGTCGCGGCGCGGGACGACAACGGCAGGACGCTGCGCCGCGATCAGGATCCCGAGGCGATCTCGATCGAGCTCGGGGGCGACCACCTGCCGTGGGGCGACGTGAAGGTCCGCGCGGTGGTGTCGCCGGACTGCGGGTACACGTCGGGCGAGGGCGACATCGCCATCCTCGTGCTCTCGCGGCGCCTCGTCGGGATCCCGACCCTCCCGCCGCGGATCGAGGCCGAGCCGGTCTCGAAGGAGCAGGTGACGCCCTACGGCTTCGGCCGCTGCGCGCTCTCGCGCGATCCGATCCACCTCGCGCCGCGGCTGGGCGGCACGATCGACGCCGTGAGCCCCGGGGACTTCGTCGCGACCGCCTCGATCTGCCCTGGCGACTCGGGGGGGCCGGCGCGCAGCGATCGGGGGGGCGACGTCGTCGGCGTCATCTCGTCGAGCGTGATGGACGGCGACGAGCGCACGACCGGGACCTCGTATTTCAGCCGCCTCGACGTGTGGCCCGAGCTCTTCTCCGCCGCCCGCGAGATCGCGGCGGGCGCGAGCCCGAGCGAGCTGCCGCCGTACCGGGGGTGCCTGCGTTGACGGCGCGGCGGCGTCGGCGAGCTTCGCTTGCCCGCCGCCTGCGACCGGAGCTGCGCTAGGCTGCGCTGCGGCATGCGGAAGCTGTTCAACGGGCTGCTCTGGATCCTCGGAACCCTGCTGTTGCTCGGCGTCGTGCTCCGCGCGCTCGTCCTCGACGTCTGGGTGGTGCCGAACGACCCGATGCTCGGCGCCGCGCTCGCGCCGAGCCTCGCCCCGGGCGACGCGGTCGTCGTGCTGACGCGGGGCACGCCCGGCTTCGGCGAGCTGGTGCGGTGCCCGGATCCCGAGGCCCCCGGCAGCCACATCGTCGGCCGGATCGCGGGCTTGCCGGGCGACAAGGTCGACGTCGACCACGCCGTCCTCCTCGTGAACGGGCAGAGCTACGACGCCGAGACGGCGTGCGCCGAGCCGAAGGTGAGCATCACCGACCCGGCCACGGGCAACCCGGTGCAGCTCTCGTGCGAGATGGTGATGATGGGCCCCGGCCTCCACCCCCGGGCGACGGGGCGCAGGCCCCCGCTCGAGCGCCGCCGCCACGTCGAGGTGCGGCCCGACACGGTCTTCCTGCTGAGCGACAACCGGAGCTACCACGACGACTCGCGCGACTTCGGGCTGCAGCCGCGCGCCGCGTGCAACCAGCGGATCGTCTTCCGGCTCTGGGGCGGCGCCGGCTGGAGCGACGACCGGCGCCGCTTCACCTTCGTGCGCTGAGCAGGGTCGGCCGTCGCCCCGCCAGCGTCACCTCGAGCTTGACCCCTCCGCTCATCGACGTCTAGAACCGTGTTTCTCTCCACCCGGGTCAGGGACCCCGCGCGAGCAGCGGCCCGGGTTCCCCGTCCTGGCTCGCTTCATCGGTCGGAGGTCCGCCACGGCGGCCTTCCACTGGCGCGGGTCGGAGAACCGCGATCCGCGGTCCTCCAATGCACCGAGGAGACGTTTGCACACCGAGCAGAACGAGATTGGCATCGTCTGTGGCCAGTGCGACCTGTGGAGCCCGATGGGCACCGCGCGTTGCGCTGAGTGCGCGAACGACTTGGCCCTGTTCACGACGCGCCGGGCGAGCTCGACGACCACGCCGGCCCGGCGCTCCCCGACGCCCGCGGCCGGCAGCGCGAGCGCCCGGCTCGACCCGACGAGCGCGCGCGGTCAGGGCCGGGGCCCCAAGACCACCTCGTCCAAGAGCGATTTCGCCGAACTCTCCCAGGAGGAGCTGATGGAGCAAGCCCGTAACTACGTCTGCCGTTCCTGCTCGAGCGGTGTCCCCTCGGGCCACAAGTTCTGTGGGAGGTGCGGAACGGCGGTCCCGCCCGAGATCCTCAACGCCCAGACGCTGTTCTTCGGGGACATGCAGAACCCGGCGAAGGCGAAGCTGATCCTCATCCGCGGCGAGGGCATGGACGGCCTCTCGTTCCACCTCAAGGCGGAGCAGCACATCGTCGGCCGCAACGGGCAGCTCGTCTTCCCGGACGACCCGTTCGTCTCGCCGAAGCACGCGAACTTCTTCTACCGCGACGGCAAGCTGGTGGTGCGCGACGAGGGCTCGCTGAACGGCGTGTACATCCGCGTGCGCGGCACGATCGACATCACGCCGGGCGACACGTTCCTCGCGGGCGAGCAGCTCTTCCGGCTCGATCCGACGCCGCGCGCCTCCGACGGCCAGGATCCGGACGGGACTTTCTTCTACTCCTCGCCGAAGCACCCGAGCCCGTTCCGCCTGACGCAGGTGCTCCAGGGCGGCGCGGTCGGCATGACCGTCTGCGCGCGCGGCACCTCGCTGCAGATCGGGCGCGAGGGCGGCGACCTGAACTTCCCCGTCGACCTGTACATGTCGGGCTCGCACTGCCGCCTCGAGGAGCACAACGGCAAGTTCACGCTGACCGATCTCAACAGCCGCAACGGCACCTACGTGCGCATCAAGAGCGAGCGCGAGCTCGCCCACGGCGACTACCTCTTCATCGGCCGCAAGCTCCTGCGCGTCGAGCTCAACACGAACTGACGCTGGCCCGCGGGCGCGGCGCCCCTCGCCATGACCACCGCGCGTCTTGCCCTCGACGTCCTCCGCGCCGGCCCGATCGCGGCGGGCGCGACGCTGTGGCGCAGCCGCGGCCAGCTCCATGTGACCCTCGTCGCCAAGGCGACCTTCGCGCTGGTCCCCGGCGGCGACGCGCGGCGGATCGAGCCGCTGGAGCTGGTGCGGAGCGAGGTCTACACGCGGGGCAACCCGATGAAGCCGCTGCTCGCTGCGAGCGATCTCGCGCCCTGGCTGGCGCGCGCCGAGGTGGTGCTCACCGGGCACGCGTGGGCGCCGGGCGGGGCGCCGCTCCGGGGAATGGCGGTGCGGCTCGCGATCCTGCGCGCGGGGGCGGCGCTCGTGGACAAGCGCCTCGAGGTCGTGGGCGATCGGGCGGGCGGCGCGGCGGCGGGCGCGCAGCCCGAGCCGTTCGTGAAGATGCCGATCGAGTACCAGCGCGCGTATGGCGGCCCCGGGGAGCCGGAGAACCCGCTCGGCGTCGGGGCCGGCGCCGACGAGCGCGGCGGCGCGCTGCCCAACCTGCTGCCGCCGGGCGGGGGGCGCGCGCCGGTCGGCCTCGGGCCGATCCCGCCGATCGTGCCGAGCCGGGCGCGGCTGCTGCGCGGGCTCGCGCGCGCGGAGCTGGAGGGGATCGCGTCGATCCCGGACGATTTCGACTGGTCGTACTTCCAGTCCGCGCCGGCGGATCAGCGGTTCGATCGGGTGCTCGGCGGCGAGGAGATCGTGCTGGAGGGCCTGAGCCAGCACCACCCGGCGCTGGCGACGCGGCTGCCGGCGCTGCGGGCGCTCGCGACGATCCTCCTGCCGAACGGCGCGGCGCGGTGGCTGCCGCTCGTGGGCGACACGCTGATCGTGCAGCCCGACGCCGAGCGCTGCGCGGTGGTCTTCCGCGGGAGCTTCCAGGTGGCCTCGGAGGAGGTGCTCCCGGCGCTGCGCGCCGCGGTGGGCGTGGAGGTCGGGGACGAGCCCGTGCCGTGGCCGGACCTCAGCGAGGCGCCCGTGGGCGCGGCGAGCGCGGCGGGCGCGGCTGCGGGGGAGAGCGCGAAGCGGGCGGACTGGAGCTCCACGGTGCGGCTCGGCGAGGGCGACGTGGTGGATGCGCCGGTGAGCGTCGCGGGCGTCGCGTCGGGGCGAGAGCCGTCGCGCGGCGGGGCGCACCCGCTGGAGGGCACGTTCCCGCTCGATGACACGTTGCCGCCGGCGGGGAGCGAGAGGAGGCCGCGCGAGGCGCGCACCGTGCCCCTGCCGCCCGTGAGGGTCCGAGGCCCGGGCCAGGACGACGCGGTGCACGCGCCGTTTCCGATCGCGCCCGCGGGGATGCGCGGCGAGCGGGAGGGCGGCGAGCGCCCGAGCGCGCCGTGGGCGGCGGGCGGCGCGGCGGCGGTCCCGGCGATCGCGTCGCCGCTGGAGGGCACGGTCGATCTGAGCGAGCCGGAGGCCGCGCCTGCGCAGACGGCACCATCGCCCGCGCAAGACGCCGCGCCTGCGCCTACGCCCGTGGAGATCGCAACGCCTGCGCCCACGCCCGTGGAGATCACAACGCCTGCACCTGCGCCAGCGCAGGCCGTTGCGCATGCACCTGCGCCAATGCAGGCCACTGCGCATGCACCTGCGCCAGCGCACGCCGCCGCGCCAGCGCCGCCAGCGCCGGTCGCCACACCCGCACCCGCGCGCGCCTCCGAGCCGCTGCCCGCGCCGGAGCGCGATCCGCAGGTCGAGCGTTCACCCGAGCCGCGCGCGCCGACCCCGGCGCCGTCCGCGCCGACGCGAGAGCGGCCCACTCTCCTTGGCAGCCTGTACAAGCGCTTCCGCAAGGACTGAGCCGGAGCGAGGATGGAGGGACCACCATGTCGGAGGGAGCCGTGGTTCGAGAGCGCGCCACGTCCGCGCGCGCCGAGGAGTACCTGGGGCCGGCGCACGTGCTGGAAGCCCGCGGCCAGGCGGTGGTGGTCGAGCTGCCGGACGGCGAGAGCGCAGAGGCGACGATGGCGCTGGCGCTCCCTTACGCGCCGGCGGTGGGTGACGTGCTCCTCGTGATCGGCCGGGGCGCGCGCCTCTATGTCATCGGCGTCCTGCACGGGACCGGCAAGGTGACGCTGGAGCTCCAAGGCGACGTCGATGTCCGGGCCGCGGGCGGCGCGCTGCGGCTCTCCGGGGACCGGGGCGTGGAGCTCCGGGGGCCGGAGGTGGACCTGCACGGCGACAAGGTGCGGGTGTTCGCGGGATCGCTGGTGCAGAAGGCGGCGTCGCTCGTCCAGCGCGTGACCGACCTGTTCAGCCTGCACGCGCGCGAGAGCCACACGGTGGTGGACGGGTCGGCGACGACGAAGGCGAAGAGCGCGACCGTGCTGACCGAGGAGACGATGACGATCAACGGGAAGGAGATCCACCTCGGGTAACAGGGCGGACGCGCGTGAAAAAAACCAGGCGGTTGAGCCACAACGGGCACAAGCTCGGGACGGACGCCGTGACCGAGACGGAGGGCGGCGCGGCGACCATCCGCAATTCACAGTCGATCCAGACGAAAGCCGAGGCCCAGACCGGCGCCGTCGATGCGAAGGGGATCGGCGAGACGAAGGACGAAGAGAGCGAGCCCGAGCCACCGGCCCGCGACAAGCCAAGCTCCGTGCTGGATCTGGCCCGTGACAAGACGGCCGAGGCGTACCATGCCTCGTCGAACAGCCGCGGAACCGGGCTTGAGCTCCAGGTGCTCGACCTCCGGGCCCATCGGAGCGGCGCTCTCCTCGATGTGGCAGAGCGCATCATGAAAGCTGCGCGCGAGACGATCTCCGAACCGACCGCTCCGCCCCTCGCGGGGCTCACGTGGTGGCCCTACAAGTCCATCAACAAGCGGCGCGACGCGAGGGACAAGGCACGTCAGCAAGAGCTCTCTTATGCGGCCTGGGTCAACGCAAGGCAGATGGCGTACACGAGGGCCAAGACGGGCACGTCGCCGCTGCACATGAGCATGGACCAGGTGCGGGCCTTTGGAGCGCGGGTCGCGCAGGAGAAGGTCGGCAATTGCCTCGAGCTCTCCGCGTTGACGATCTGGCTCCTCTCCCATCCAGACGAAGCCCCCGGCGCGGAGGTGGACATGGTGCGCCTCGGCAAGCGGCTGCCCACCGCGGATAACGGCGACTTCGCGAGCGGAGATCACGCCTTCGTCGTCCTGAATCCGCCGAAGGTCGACGAGAACGGGGGATACCCGGGCGACTTCGACGACTGGGGCGAGGCGATCATCATCGACCCCTGGGCGAACATCGCCTGCAAGGCGCGTGACTTCCCGGAGCGATGGAAAGAGAAGATGCGGAAATGGAAGCGCAAGGGGAAGGAGATCGACACCGTGACGAAGGACGGCGCGGGCACGAGGCCGCCTGACCAGCAACCCTGGATCGACGGAATCGTCGTGTTCGAGAAGATCTCGGTCACGAAGTCGCCGCCGCCCGAGCCGGCCCCCGGCGGCGAGTCGACGGACGAGCACGGCGCGGGCACAGGCGACCATCACAGCCGGGAATGCGCCTTCTGCAGCGTCATGTGAGAGCGCGGCGAAGCTGACCGAGGAGGTGATGGCGCTCGACAGGGAGGAGATCCACCCGGGATAGAAGGCGTGGCGCCCAGATCACCAGGGGCTCGGTTCCCCGTCCTGAGTGAAGTACGTCGTGGCGGCGCGCTCCACGAACCAGCGCGTGATGGTCGCTTTGGGGAAGAATCGCTGGAGCGCGCGGACGTCGGCCTCGGCCTCGTTACGGTCGGCGGGAGTGAGGTCTGTGCCGCCGCTCAGGGTCGGCCGCGCGACGCGGATCTCCGTCACCTGATCGGGGTTTGCGCCGGCCTTGCCGACAACCGCCAGGAGCGCCGTCCACTTGCTCCCGCCGTCCGAACAGTGAGCGTAGACCGGCTTCCCGTTGGCGAGGGCCCAGGCGGAGGCGCAGCCCACGATGGTGCTCGGCCCGTGGCGCTCGCTCGCGCCGATGAGGCCGTAGCCATTGTCGGCGTGCATTGTCGGTGTCGTCGACTTCCTCAGCCTCAGCGCGGTGGAACGCGCGATCAACGACGCGTTCGTCAGCACCTCGCGGTCCCCGGGCAGCTGGGGCACCGGAGCGTTCAGGTGGTCGGAATTGGTGGTGGTCACGGCCTTGCCGAGAGACGCTGTCGCCTTCTTGTGGGGACTGAAGCAACAGAAAATGGTTTTCCATTTGGGCATCTCCTCATCCCTCCATCGCAAGAGACGAGTTCAGCCCGGGCGCCACACCGATCCCCTGCACCTCCGCCCCGCCCGGCAGCGTCACCCGCACCGCCGCGGCCATCCGCGCGCCTCCCTCGCCCACGCACAGAGCCTGCCCCACCCCCTTACCGTGCGTCCTCTCCCCCGCGATCACCGCCCGCCCGTGCGCCTGCAAGCACCCCGCGAACAGCTCCGCCGCCGACGCCGTCCAGCGGTTCACCAGGATCGTCACGGGCGCCGTATACGGCTCCTCCTGCCGCGAGCGATAGACCACCGCGTCCCCATCGCCGTCCGTCACCGTCGCCACGACGCTCCCCGCCGGCAGGAAATCCCCCGCGAGCTCCACCAACGCCCGCAGCTCTCCTCCGGGGTTGTCCCGTAAATCGATGACCAGCTCGCGCATCCCTTCCGCCGCGAGCGCCCGCATCGCACGGTACACAAGCGCCGGCACGTCCAGCGAGAACACCCGTATCCGGATCACCCCGACACCATCGCTCATCAGCGCGTGCGCCACGTTCCCCGCGCCGGGAATCACCTCCTCCGGCGCAGCCGCGCACGTGTAGAACACGTTCACCGCGCTCGGCACCAGCACCGCGCCCACCGCGTTGTTCCCGGCGTTCCCGGTCGTCGGACAGGTGAGGTTGATCGCCGGCAGCCCCTCGATGATCACCTTGGAGTTACCCGCCACGTAGGCGCCGAAATCCATGTAGAGCGGGTGCGCCACCCCGGGCTCCATCCCGAAGGTCATCGGGATGGTCGTGCCGAGGTTCAGCGCGTTCATCATCGACACCTTCACCTTCACCGAGAAGTTCACCGCCATCGCGTTGAGCGCGAAGTTCGGGTACGGGATCGGCACCACCACCGGCCCCACCGGCGTCAGGCACACGTCCGGAAACCCGATGTTCATCCCGGCGCCGTTGTTGCTCGCAGGCAGCATTCCGTCCGCTCCTTCCGCCCTTATCGCCCCGGCCGCGGGGGCGTGTACGCCTCCGCCTCCAGCCGGTCGACGTCCGTCCGGCGCGCGCCGAGCAGCCTCGCGCCGGAGAAGCGCGCGCCCTTGTCGTGGACGGCGTGCAGGTTGGCGCCGCCGAGATCGGCCTCGCTGAAGTCGGCCTCCTCGACCCGCGCGTGCGACAGGTTCGCGCGCTCGAGGCGCGCCGAGAGGAAGAGCGCGCCACGGGCCTCGGCATGATCGAGCATGGCGTCCCGAAGATCCGCGGCGGCGAGGTTCGCGTCGGCGAGGTCCGCCCGGGTGAACGTGGCGTACCGGAGCATCGCCCGCGAGAGCTTCGCCCCGCGCAGCGAGGCGCCGCCGAAATAGGCGGCCTTCGCCACGACGTGCGGCAGGCTCGCGCCGTCCAGCGCGGCCTCGCGGAGCCTGGCCTGCGTCAAGATGGATCCCTCGAGATCGGCGCCGCGAAGGTTCGCCTTCGAGAAATCGCTGCCCATGAAATCGCAGTCACGGAGGCTCATCCGCTCGAGGTTCGCCTCCATGAAGGCGCAGCGGTGCACCGTGAGGCCGGCGAAGGAGACGGCGCGCAGATCCACGCCGGTGAAATCGACGCGGTCGAAGATCGTCTTGCCGAGCACGGCGCCCTCCAGCGCGGCCCCCCGGAGGAGCGCCTGCTGGAGCACCGCGCGCGTCAGGTTCGCGCGCGCGAGCCGCGCCCTGTCGAGGATGCAGCGGACGAGGCGCGCGGCCGTGAGATCGGCCCCCTCGAGATCGGCCTCGATGAGGATCACCGACTCCAGATCGCGGCCCGAGAGGTCCACGCCGCGGAGGATCGAGCGCGAGAGGTCGCAGCCGAGGAGGCTCGAGCCCCGGAGGTCCGCGCCCGTGAGATCGCAGTCCGAGAGGATCGAGCGCTCGAGGCGGGCGCCGCGGAGGCTCGCGCCGCGCAGGTCGGCGCCGCGCAGCGAGCAGAGGGAGAGATCCGCGCCCGCGAGGTCGAGGCCGGAGAGATCCGCGCCCGTGAGATCGGTCCCGGCGAGGTCCTTGCCCGCGAGCTCAGGCCGGCCGAGCTTTGCCTCGTCGAGGACGACGCCGTGCATGCGCTTCGGGAAGCGGGCGCCGCGAAGGTCCGCCTTGACGAAGACCGCGCGGTCGAGCTCCGCGCCGTCGAAGTCCGCGCCGCCGAGATCGGCCCCCACGAAGGCGCCGGCCTCGACGCGGGCGCGGGCGAGGCGCGCGCGGCGGAGGTTCGCGCGGGTGAACGAGGCGCGCGCGATACGGACCTCCGTGAGATCCGCGCCCTCGAGGTTCGCGAGGTCGAGGCGCGAGCCCTCGATCGTCGCGCCGGCGAGCCGGGCGCCGGACCAGTCCGAGCCCACCGCCTCGACCTCGACGATCGTCGCGCCGGAGAGATCGGCGCGGGCGAGGCGCTGGTACGACAGCTTCGCGCGGGTGAGCGTCGCGCCGGCGAGGTGCGCGCCCTCGAGGTTCGAGCCGAGCACGAGCGCGCCGTCCAGCGCGCAGCCCGCGAGGTCCGCGTCGCGCAGGTCGCACTCGACGAAGTGCGCGCTCGAGAGCGCGCTGCCCGCGAGCCGCGCGCCGCGCAGGCTGGTCCGGAGGAACTTGACGCGGGCGAGATCGAGGTTCGTGAGATCCCGGCCCGAGAGGTCGAGGCCGTCGAGGCGGGCGCCGTGGAGCGGCGCGCCGGAGCGGATGCGGTCGAGGAGCTCCTCGACGCTCTTCACGCGCCCTCCAGGCTGGAGCGCCGCAGGTTCGCCCCCTTGAAATCGCAGCCGGCGGCGCTCGCGCCCTCGAGGCGGGCGCCGTACAGGCTGGCCCCGGCGAAGGAGGCGCCGTCGAGGCGCGCCTTGCAGAGATCGGCGCCGAAGAGGTCGGCCTGCGCGAGGTCGGCGCGCTCGAGCGAGGCGCGGTAGAAGCGGCTCCCGCGCAGGACCGCGCACGCGAAGCGCGCGCCCCGGGCCGAGGCCCAGGAGAGGTGCGCCCGCGGCAGGGACGCATACCGGAGATCGGCGCCGTCGAGCTTCGCCCGGAGCAGCGCCGCGCCCTCGCCGCGCGCTTCCACGAGCGTCGCGCGCTCGAGATCGGCGTCGGCGAAGCTCGTGCGCGACAGCGACGCGCCCGTGAGATCCGCGTCCGTCGCGGAGGATCCGGCGCACATGCACCCGACGAGCGCCGCGCCCCGCAAGCAGGCGCGATCGAGCTTCGCCCCCTGGAGCACGGCGCCGTCGAGGTGGAGCTCCTCCCCGTCGATCTCGCGGAGGTCGGCCTCGTCGAGCAGCGCGCCGCGCCCCCGCGCCCTCGCCAGGCGGGCGCGGGTGAGCTCGGCGCGGGTGAAGATGGCCTGGTCGAGCGTCGCGCCGCGCAGATCGGCGCCCGCGGCGCGCGCGCCGGTGAGGTTCGCCTGGGAGAGGTCGGCGCCCGGGAGCGCGGCGCCCTCGAGGTTCGCCTCGAACAGCACGGACCGCGAGAGATCCGCGTTCGAGAGGTTCGCCCCCGAGAGGTTCGCGCCCGAGAGGAGCGCGCCGGAGAGCTTCGCCCCGGAGAGGTCCCGGCCCGAGAGGTCCTGCCCGGAGAGATCACGCCCCGAGAGGTCGGCGCCGGGGCCGGGCTCGGGCGGCGGCGCCGCGGCCTCGCCGGGGAGCCGGTAGCCGGGAACGATCTCGCGGAGGCGGCCATCGCGGAGCAGCGCGTCGAGGCGCTCGACGCCCTCGAGCGCCGTCCCGCGCGCGGCCGCGTCCCGCCGGAGCTCCTCGACGCGCGCGACGAGCGCGTCGAGCGCGCCGCCCATGGGGACGCGCGGCGTGCCCGAGGGCGCGGCCGGGAGGTACGCGGCCTGCCGCTGCGCCGGGAGCCGCGCGAGCGCCTGCGCGATGGTGCGCTCGAGGTCGACGCCCTCGGGGGTGCGCAGGGCCCGGAGCTTCGCGACGAGCTGCCGCACGCGGTCCTGCTCCGGCGCGTGCAGGCCGCCGAGCCGCTCGGCGAGGAGCTTCGACACCGGATCCGCCTCGTCTGCGACGGCGCGCGGCGGCCGCGGCGCGCCGTCGCGGACGAGGTCGTAGGCGTCGCGCACCTCCGGCGGGAGGTCCTCGAGGCCGCGCGGATCGCGGGCGAGCTGGGCGAGCTTCTCCCGGTAATCGTCGAGCGGCAGCGGCGCAGCCGAGAGCGGCTCGGCGGCGATGACGACGGCGCGCACGTCGGCGAGATCGTCCTCGGCCACGTCAGCGTGGCCGCGCCAGGTCAGCGTCACGAGGCCCGCGTCCGGCTCGACGAAGAGGGTGTCGAGGCTCATGCGGGCGTCCTGCACGCGGCCCTGGATGTCCTCGACGACCGCGCGGATCCGGAGGCCCGGCAGGCGGAAGGAGGCGGTCTGCGCGGCGGGGTGGAGGTTCAGGAGCGTGACCTCCTCGTCGCCGCGCAGGTGGCCGGCGAGGCGCTGATCCGGCGGGGCGGCCTGGAAATAGGCCCAGTCGAAGTCCTCGGCGTACCAGGGAGCGCGGGCCTTGCGGTACGAGGGGCCGTACTCCTTGCCGAGCATCCGGCGTTGCTCGGGCGAGTCCGGGTGGATCGGCCCGAAGGGCGCGGGCACCTGGCGGCCCTCACGCGGCGCCGGAACGAGCAGCGATTTCGACCAGCTCCCGACCGCGAACCCCACGGGGTGCTCGCGCTGCGGCTCGCCGGGGGGCGGATGGCAGGCGCCGCGGAGCAGGAGATCCGCGGCCGGCTTCCAGTCGGCGAAATCGCCGGGGTACGTGCGCTCGCCGTCGCGCTCGCCGTCGCCCCCCTCGAAGGTCTCGGCGGTCAGCGCCCCCTGCGCGAGCTGCCCTTCCAGCGGCGCGAGCGGCTCGCCCAGGCGGAGCGAGAACCGGCCGCGGACGACGAGGACGACCTCGGGCTGCGGCGGCCTGCGCGAGCAGACCTTGGCGCCGAAGGGGAAGGGCGTGAGGTTCCGGGTCTGCATCAGAACAGGTTGATGACGCCGGACATCACGTTGTACGCCCCGGTGCTCACCGACTCGGCCGACGAGACGCTCGCGCAGATGTTCTTCACGTTGGTGCGGAACTGGGAGAGCTCCTGCCGGTTGGTCAGGTTGAGCTCGGCCTTGGGGCCCATGTTGATCGAGACCCCCGCCGTGAGCGAGACCTCGAGCATGGCCGCGATCGTCAGCTCGACGAGGCCGCCGATCGTGACCTCCTCGGTGGCGCCGACGGTGATCGACGCCGCATTGCCGATGGTGACGTCGCTCGTATTGCCGATCGTCACCGACTGGACCTCGCCGATGGTGGTATCCGACACGAGCGAGGCGGTCGTCGTGCTGGACACGGTGCTCGCTGTGGTCTCGTCGCTGATCGACGTGGCGCTCGTGGTGCTGGAGATGGTCTGCGCGGTGGTCTCGTCGCTGATCGACGTGGCGCTCGTGGTGCTGGAGATGGTCTGCGCGGTGGTCTCGTCGCTGATCGCGATCGCCGTCGTCTTGCTGGCGATCTGATCGGCCCAGGTCTCGTCGGAGATCAGCGGCACAGGGCAGGCCGCCGAGCCGGTGTACGACTCGATCCGCTGCGCCCAGGTGGAGCTCAGGCAGGTGGGGTTCGGTCGCTCGGCCGTGGGGGCCTCGGAGCCGGTGATGCTGGTTTGCTTGTTGCCGTAAAAGCGATCGAACGTGTCGCCGTGATAGGTGGTGTCGACGTCGCCCTTCTCGGTCTTCTCGGTGACCTTCCAGGTACCGTTGTAGTTCTGGACCCATTCGATGGTGGTGGCGGCGGTCCAGAGGTCGGTGGCGTCCTGGATATGGCCGCCGGAGACGTCCCAGCCGGCGGTGTCCTCCTGCCGGCCGAGGACGAGCATGCGGTAATTGCCCTTGATGACCTCGACCTTGTCGCCGCGCGTGGTGGTGATGCGGTTGCCGTCGGAGTGGTCGCGCCAGCCGCCCTTGGTATGGAGCTTTGCGGTCTCGGCCTGCCGCTCGGCCTCGGGGAGGAAATCGGGGCAGCCGTCGCGCTTGCGGGTGTCGTCGATGAACGAGGTGACCCGGGCGGCGAGGTCCTCGCCGGTCGCCCTCGGCGCGCCCGGGTTGGCGGCGAGGCTCGGGTCCTTGACCGCGCCGAGGCGCAGATACGAGCCCATCGCCTCGGCGTCGGACGCCGCGTCGTTGAAATTCGGGACCTCGATGAGGAGGTATTTCCCGTTGATACCCTCACCCTCGCGCGTACCCATGCGTGCCTCCGCGTCGGGTACAGTACCAGGCGAGCCGCGGAGGAGGCGCGACGATGAACCGAGAGCCGACGGAACCCCTGAGGTGCAGCGAGCCGTCCCCACCTGCCGCCCCGCCGTGCGGTGAGCCCACGGCCGCGACGGCGCACCGCGCGCCCAGCGCCGTGACGATCGCCACGGCGTCCGCCGCCGCGCGCATCCGCGAGGCCCCCGGCGCAGAGCCCCCGTGCAGCGAGCCGATCGCGCGCGCGCCGTGCGCCGAGAGCCCGGAGGAGGCGGCCGGGCCTGTGGAGGATGCCCCGCCAGCGCCGTCTCCGGACGACCGAGAGCTCCTCGAGGCGCCGGCGAGAGCGAGCGCCGGAGGGCCTCGCGAGGTGCCGCCATCGCCGCCGCGGGCGAGCGCCGGAGGGCCGCGGGAGCTCCCACCGTTGCGCCCGGGAGCGAGCGCCGGAGGGCCGCGGGAGCTCCCACCGTTGCGCCCGGGAGCGAGCGCCGGAGGGCCGCGGGAGCTCCCGCCGTCCCAGGGCGGCCCAGGGGCGCCCGATCACCTGCCGTTCCGCGCGCCGGGCGCAGCGGAATCGGCGCCGCGCCCGGCGCGCGCGGCGCCGATGGAAGCGCTTCAAGAGGCGAAGGCCGCGCTCCGGGACCGGGCACGGCAGGCGCCGATCCTGCGGCTCGACTCCAGCGATTTCTCCTGCGACCTCCTCCGGGTGCGCGGGGTGCACGGCAAAGAGGCCATCGGCCAGCTCTTCTCGTACGACATCGACGTCGTGTGCAGCGACGGCGCCGAGCTCTCGATCGAACAGGTGCTGGGGGCGGCGGCGTCGCTCGTGTTCGAGGTCCAGGGCGCGGACGAGCGGACCCTTCACGGCATGATCACCGAGGTGGAGGACCGGCACGAGACGGAGACCGCCTTCCGCTCCTACCGGCTCCGGCTCGCACCGCGGGCGTTCCGCGCGACGCTTGTGGAGCTCCAGCAGGTCTTCCTCGACATCAGCGTGCCAGAGCTCATCCAGCACAAGCTCGCGATGGTGGGGCTCGGGCCCGAGGACGTGGTGATGCGCCTCTACCGCGATCACCCCCAGCGGGAGATGATCGTCCAGTACAAGGAGACGGATCTGGCCTTCATCTCGCGGCTCGCCGAGCACCTCGGGATCTCGTTCTTCTTCGAGCACGAGTCGGGCCGCGACGTGATGGTGTTCACCGACGAGCCGACGGGCTTCCAGCCGCTGCCGGGGGGCGACGCGGTGGTGTTCCGGCCGCGGGGAGAGCGGCGCGACATGTTCGAGCTCAGGGAGCAGGCCAGGGCCTTCCCCGCGACGTACGTCATGCAGGAGTACAATTACCGTACGCCAAGGCTCGACATGACGGCGGCGCACGAGTCGCCGGCTGGCCTCGGGGGCGGCGTCGTCGAGTACGGCGCCCACCACAAGACGCCGGAGGAGGGCCAGCGGCTGGCCCAGATCCGCGCGGAGGAGCGGGCCTCGTCGAGCCGCTACTTCGAGTGCCAGAGCGACGAGCTCCGGCTGATCCCGGGGGCCGTCTTCGCGCTCGAGGGCCACCCGCGGCTCGACGGCGAGCGGTTCCTGGCCGTCGAGGTCGAGCACCGCGCGGTGCAGCCCGTGGCCGTCGAGGGCGGCGCCGGCGGCGAGCAGGAGTACGTCAACAGCGCGCGCCTGGTGCGCGCCGCGCAGGCCTACCGCCCGCCGCGGACGGCGCCGCGGCCGAAGATCCACGGGGTGGTGACGGCGCTTTTGGAGCCGCTCCCGGACGGCGAGATCGGGGAGGTCTCGCCGATCGACGAGCAGGGGCGCTACCGGGTGCGCTTCCACTTCGACGCGGGGGATCCCGCGTCGCGCGCGTTCCCCTCGCGGCTCGTGCGGATGATCCAGCCGCACGCCGGGCCGAACTACGGGATCCACTTCCCGCTCAAGCCAGGCATCGAGGTGCTGATGGTCTTCGTCGACGGCGACCCCGACCGGCCGATGATCGTGGGCGCCGCGCCCAACCCGATCACGCCGTCCCCGGTGGCGCGGGAGGTGAACCTGATGCACCGGATCGAGACGTCGACCGGCATCCTCATCGAGATGCGGGACTGCCCGCCGCGCGGGTGACGCGGGCCGCCGCTACTTCTTGCGCCCCGCTCGGGCGCTCAGGCGGCTGATCGCGTCGCCCGCCGCCCAGGCGACGCGAGCCGCCGCGTTCAGCGAGCGGACCATCGCCTCGGGCACCTGCGCGATCAGCCGCTCCAGATCGACCGGGCCGTCGATCGACGGCAGGAGCTGCTCCATGAGATCGGCGAACAGGTCGTACTTGCGCGACAGGTCGTCGAGCCGCGAGCGCATCGCGTCGGCCTCCGCGCCCTGCGCGTCGCCGAGCAGCGAGAGCGCGCGCCGCGCGAGGGCGCGCTTGTCCTGCACCACGCGGCGAAGGCGGCCGAGGTACGCGCCGACGATCACGTCGGGGTACTTGCCGCGCAGCGCGAACGAGTCGTGCCGCGCGCCCGACTCCCGCCGGCGCTCGATGATTCCGGCCGCCTCGAGGCCGCGCAGGTTGGCGAAGATGTTGCTCTTGGAGCGGCCGAGCTCCTGGCTGAGCTCGTCCATCGAGCGCGGCTCGTCCGCCAGGTAGAGCGCCGCCACGACCTGCCCACCCAGCCGGGTGATGCCGGGGAACGACGCGGCGATCTCGGCGCCGACCCCCTCGAGCAGCGCCTGCCGCGCCGCCGCGACCCGCTCGTCCGAGGCGCTCCCGTCGCCCCCCTCGCCGGTTGCGGGCGGCTGCGGCGGGTGCGCTGTCGGCGACGTCGGCCTCCGGGCGGTCATGATGGGTGACTCACATAACGATCTTTCGCGGGTGCGCCAAGCGGCCAGCGCGCGATCATCTCGCCCACCTCGAGCGCCGGGCTGCTCGACCCGTCCCGCGCGCCGTCGAAGCGGGCTCGGAGGATCCCGTCCGGATCGAGGATCCACGTCTCCTCGGAGCGCTGCGTGCCGTACGTGTCCAGCACGACCTGGCGTCGGGGTCGAACAGGACCAGGAACGGCGGATCGCCGTTCAGGGAGGGCGGCGATCGGGTGCTGCCGCCGGGGGTGGAGGCGGCTCTCGGGGCGGAGGTACCCGGGCGCGGCCGCTGCCTTGCGGAGCACCGCGCCGGCGAGCCGGGGAGAGGATCTCGCCTCGGACCGCCCCGGGAAGCGACGAAAGAAAAACAGCGAACCTTGTCAGACAACCGAGGACAGCGGCGAACGAACCATCGAGGACAGCGCGCGAGGTGGTCGTCGCGCGAGGCACCTCGATCCATTCCAGGAGGGCATCATGCGACGTTTCATCGCTGGACTCTGCGTCATTTTGTCGGCTTATTTCATGGGGTGTATGGCGTATCCGGCCGACGTGGAGACGGAAGAGAGCCTATCGAGCGAGGCCGTCACCGAAGAGGTGGAGGAGGCGTCCGAGGCGCTGACGGCCTGCGGCCCCGGGCTCTGCTGCTCCCTGTCGGACTGGTCCGGCTCCAGCGAGTGTCAAAGCGGAAACCAGGCCGTGCACTGCTGTCCCTCGGGCTACGGCTCCTCGGGCAGCTCCTGCTTGCCCTATTGCCCGGGCGGCCGCTCCTGCGGATGGAACAGCGTAGCAGGCGCAGGCGCCTGCACGCCGAGCTGCAAGGGAGTCATGCTCCACTGCTGTCCGGCCGGGAAGACGTATACGACAGCGGGCTGCCGGTAACGTCGCATCTGCCGGTCCGCGCCTCCCGCGCGGCTCTCTGCGCCCCGACGCGCGGGGGCGGCGCAGTGACCTGCGCCGCTGCACCTCGTCGCCTCTCGACCTCTCTCCCATCCAGCTCCGGCGCCGGCGCGGATGGGCGCCTCGCGCCACTACCGCGGAGGGGGCGAGACGCGGAGGGGCAGGCCGCACCTCGAGGCTTTCTCCTGGTTCATGACTAGGGTGTCGCACGTCAGGCCGAGGAGGTCCGCGTACGCCCGGATCGCGCAGTCGATGTGGTCCTTCATCGCGCTGATCGGCTTCATCCGCGTGGCGGCGTCGACCTTGAGCACGAAGATGAGCCGCACGCGCGAGCGGACGCGCAGCCGCTCGGGGAGCTCCCCAGCGAGGATGGCGCCGATCCCTGTGTCGCCCCCGCGCCACGCGCTCTGGAGCATGACCAGGCAGTCCCGCCCCTTGGCGATCAGGCAATCTGCGAGGTGGCTTGGCGCATCGCGCCCGGTGTAGTCCTTGACCTCGAGGAGGACGACACGGCCGCGGTCGGGATCCCAGTACGTGAAGTCCATCTCCGCGACGCCCGCGCCCGAGAGCCGCCGGTAGGTGGGGAGGTCCTCGAAGCGGAACCACGCCATGTCGGGCGGGGTGAAGGCGAAGCCCGATTCTTCCACCATGGGCGTCAACCCGCCATCGCGAGGTCGACGTCCTCATCGCCCATCGAGAGCTCTTCCTCGACGATCTCGTTGGGTGGCATGCCCTGGGAGAGATCATGAAAGCTCCCGCTCACGTGGCCCTCGCGGTTCGTGAGGGCGCAGAGACGCACGTCCGCCTTGTGCTGCCTGGCCACGAGCTCGAGCTGCTTCAGGATGAAGTAGCTGTGCGTCGCCATGAAGATCTGGACGCCTGCGAGCGACACGTCGTGGAGCATGCGCACCAGCGCGCGGGCCGCCGCGGGGTGCAGGTTGGTCTCGGGCTCGTCGATGAACAGCACGGTGTTCCGCCGGAGCTCGCCGTTCTGGATGAGCCTCGCGAAGAGGCCGATTTTCTTGATACCCTCGGCGACCTGGGACATCCAGAACTGATCGTCGCCCCGGCGGAACACGAACCTCCCGCTCTCGCGGACGATTTCGCCCGAGAACAGCGAGCGGAGGGAGCTGAGCACGCGGCGCAAGCTGTCCGGGAGATCTTGCTGCATCACCTCGCCGCGGAGCGCGACCGCAAGATCGTAATACGTATCGTCGAACCCGAAGCGCTTGTCCTGCTCGTGGAGCGACGTGATCGCGTCGACCGACGTGAGGATCTCCTTCGGGGGGATGAACAGAGCGCGCAGGTTCGGCTGCGGGCCGCCGTCGTCGTCCATGCGGAGCGACCGTCCGTCCGACGCCGAGAGGGACGCGGAGTACACCGCGTTGCACAGCGCAGCGCCGAAGACGGCGTCCTCGGGGCTGCGCTTCTTCACGAGGTCTCCGAGGCGCGCGCTCGCGGGCTGGAACGTCCACATGAGCTTCTCGGCGAGGACCTCCCCCAGCGAGGGGCGGTCGGCTTCCATCCGCCGCGTGTAGTCCTGCACGCTCCTGGCGAGCGCATAGCCCAGCTTGAGGAGCGTGCTCTTGCCGGTGTCATTGCGGCCGATCACCACGTTGATCCGGCCGAGGTCGGTCCAGCGGAACTCCTCGAACGGGCCGAACCGGAAGACGCCGAGCCCGTCGAAGAGCGCGGTGTCCTGCCCGGCGAGATCGGGCGGGGGCTCGACCGCCGCGGCCTCGAGGACGCCCTCGCTCTTCCCCGGCACGGGTCGCTTCGAAGGCGCGAGCGCGCGCCGGATGTCGAGGTATGGCTCGCCCTCGACGTCGCTGTCCTCTCCGCGCGTGACGAAGGGCAGCTTCACGAGCGCCGCGCGCACGACGCGGGCGAAGGCGTCGGGCTCGAGCGCGCCCGAGAAACCCTGGGGCACCCGGAAGAGCGTCGCCGTGGCCGCGCCCGTGAACGGGAGCCCGAGCTTGCGGGCGAGCTCGATCTGGTAGCGCAGGTAAGCACGCTTCTCGTCGCCTTTCTCGCGGTCGAAGAGGGCGAGGCTCACCGGGATCACCGCGTCCTCGCGCATCGCGTCCTCGCCTTCGGGCGAGACGTCGAGGATGCGCTGGGTGACCGTGCTCCAGACGATCTGGCGGTTGCGCGGCACGGTCGCGACCTCGAGCGCGAGCTGCCCGTGGTAGCGCGGGTTGGCTCGCCACGTGCTCCAGCGGGCCACGAGCGTGACGTGTCCGCCTTTCCACGAGCAGTCGAGCCGCACCGCCGAAGGCCACGGGCCGTGGCGCTGCTCATCGAGGCCGGGGATCGGCTTCCCGTAAGGGAGCGCGGGCCACGGGCTCGGCGGCTCGCGCTGTGGAGTGACGTGGATCGTCACCCCCTCGATCTCCACGTCGAGCGGCCCCGCCGCGTCGAGTAGGGCTCTGCCCGCCTCGAACGCGAGCACGTTGGCGGCTTCGAGCTTCATGGGCGGATCCTAGGTGCTCTCGCCCTCAGGGCAATGAGGCGTTCAGGAATCGTCGGTGCAGACGTCGACGGACCCGGCGCGCGGCTTGCTCTTGTAGATATCGACCGGGCAGCTGCCCCAGCGCGAGACCATCTCGCCCACCTCGATGGCCAGGCTGCTCGACCAGTCCCGCGCGCCGTCGAAGCGGGCCCGGATGATCCCGTTCGGGTCGATGATCCACGTCTCCGGGTAGAGCTGCGTGCCGTACTGGTCCATCACGACCTTCGACTCCGGGTCGAAGAGGACCGGGAACGGCGGGTCTCCGTTCAGGGCCACCTTGAGCGCGTCGCGCACGTCGTCCGGCCCCTCGTCGGTCGAGACGGTGAGGACGACGATGTCCTTGCGCGACTGGGCGATCCGGCCGAGCTCCGCGAGCGCCGGCATCTCCTGCAGGCACGGGGCGCAGGTCTTGGTCCAGAAGTTCAGGAAGACCGTCTTGCCCCGGAAGGACGACAGCCGGACGGGCTTGCCGTTCATGTCCGGCAGCTCGAAGTCCGGCGCGAGCCGGTTCCGGCCGGCGTACGCGGGGCGCAGGGCGCAGATGGCCTCGCAGCCGGTGGTGCGCTGGTCATTCTGCGCGGCGTGCACGAAGCCGTAGACGGCGACGGCAGCGACGAGGATGAAGGCGAGCTGCGCGATGGTCGTCCACTTCACGGGGGTTCGCATAGCGTAGCGCGGCGCAGGGCGAAAGCGGGCCGAAACGCCCCGCCCCCGCTCGTCGACGCGGTGCTTCACTCCGGGCCGGAGAGCAGCCGCTCGAGCCGCCGCTCGTCGACGCGGTACTTCATGATCTTCCGCCCATCGAGCTCGACAACGGGGACCTCCCAGTCGTACAGCGCTCGCTTCTCCGGGCCGGCCTCCCGGTCGAGGTCGACGACGGCGAGCTCGAACGGCAGCCGGACGCGCACGCGCTCGAGCGCGGCGTGGGCCTCCTCGCAGAGGTGGCAGCGCTCGCGCGTGAAGAGGGTCAGCGTCGTCATCGCATCCTCCGGGCTTGGCAGCCGCCCCGCTCACCCCGCCGCGAGCAGCGGCAGGCTTTGCCGGCGCGGCGGCTCCGGCCGCTTGATCTTCTCGAACGCGCGCTCGTAGTCCCGGAACGAGCCGCCCGCGTGCACGGCCTGCAGCACGGCGTGCCCCTCGGCCTCGCCGCCGGCGGCGAGCACCGCCTCGACCCACGCCCAGCGCGCGCTCGTGGCCCGCACGTCCGCGCGGCCCCGCAGCCCGCGGCGGAGCCGGTCGAGCCGCTTGTTCACGACGTCGATCCCGGCGAAGCGCGCGCCGTGGAGCGGCGTGTTGCGCTTCGGGCAGAACGGCGCGATCCCGAGCGCGACCGGCACGATCCGGGACAGCTCCGTGACGAAGGAGACGCACTCGTCGACGTCGGCGTCGGTCTCGCCGGGGACGCCCACCATCAGGTACAGCTTGAGCCGATTCATCCCGTGCTGCCGCGCGAGCTCCGCGGCCCGCTGGAGGTGCCTGGGCCGGGCGCGCCGCTCGAGCGTCTCGCGGACCCGCTCGCTCGTGCCGTCCATCGCCGTCGTGAGCGTCTTGTAGCCCGCGAGCCGCAGCGCGCCGACGAACTCGTCGGTCAGCCGGTCCGGCCGGAGGCTGCTCAGCCCGACCTCGCAGCCCCGCTCGGCGAGCGTCCGGACCACCTCGACGATCTTCGGGTGATCGCTGACCGCGGCGCCGACGAGGCCGACGCGCCTCGCGTCCTCGGGGATGAGCTCGAGGAGGCGCTCCTTCGGGACGATGCGCATGCCGCCGTTGGTCGAGCGGCGCATCACGCAGTAGGTGCACCCGCGCGAGCAGCCCCGCTCCGCCTCGATGAGGAACATGTTCGAGAGCTCGGTCTCCTCGGCGCGGATGGGCGACCAGGCGGGAAGGAGCGCGTTGTCGCACTGCGCGACCGGGGGCATCTCCGCGCCGTGGCGCGCGGGGACGAAGACGTGCGGGAGGGCCGCCAGCGCGTCGAGCGCCGCCTCTCGCGACGAGGCGTCCCGCAGCACGCGGAGCACCTCCACGGCCAGGGTGTCGGCCTCGCCCATGATGATCGCGTCGGCGAACACCGCGAGCGGCAGCGGGTTCGAGAACGTGAGCGGACCGCCCGCGAGGACGAACGGATCGCGAAAGGAGCGCTCCTCCCGGAGCGCCGGTATCCCCGCCAGCTCGAGCAGGCGGACGACCCCGGCGAGCTCGAGCTCGTAGGCCACCGAGAGCGCGATGACCGGGAAATCGGAGATGGGGCGGAGCCCCTCGTACGTGATCGGCGGGCCGTCCGTGCCCTGGCCCTCGTCGTCCGGCAGGAAGGCCCGCTCGCACGCCATCCCGGGCTCGGCCTGGATGGTCTTGTAGATCTGGAGGAAGCCAAGCGAGCTCATTCCAGCCCGGTACGGCGAGGGGTAAGACAGCGCGACGCGGAAGGGCGCCTGCTTGTCGATACGACCGATCTCGCCCGCCAGGCGGCGGCGGATCGTGGTCGTCATCGCGCTTCGAGACATCGACCCAGCGTCGCTCAGGGGACGTCCAGGCGCAAGGATGGGAGGCCAGCTGACAGCCGTCCGGAGCGGGGATTTTTTCCAGCTCACGGCGCACCGTTCTCCGGGACGTGTCCGGCGGCGGTCCTCCCGTCGCGGGGAGCGGGGGCCGGGCGCGGCGGCTCGCCCGGGCGGGACCAGAGGACGCGCTCGCCGTCGGTCTCCCAGATCAGGGCGCCGCCGCGGTCCGTGCGCGCGATCGCGACGCCGCCGGCCGAGAGGCGGGAGAGCACCTCCGGGCTCGGGTGCCCGAAGCGGTTGCGGACACCGCAGGACACGGCGGCGATCGAGGGGTCGACGGCCGCGAGGAGCGCCGCGCCGGTCGACGTCCGGCTGCCGTGGTGCCCCACCTTGAGCAGATCGGCGTGGAGCGCGGCACCGTAGCGCGCCACGAGCGCGTCCTCGGCCTCGTGCTCCGCATCGCCCACGAGCAGCGCGGATCGCGCCCCGTAGCGGATGCGCAGGACGAAGGAGTTGTCGTTGGCGCCCCGGTCGGGGTGGAGCTCCGGGCACGGCGCGAGCACCTCGATCGTCGCCCCCGAGAGGACCCGCGGCGTGCCGCAGAGCGCGTCGGGCCGCACGATGGGCACGCCGCGCCGGCGCAGGTCGGACAGGAGCTTCCGGTAGACCGGGCCCGCGCCCTCGGCCTCGCCCTGGCCGGTGTCCCAGAGCTCGCCGATCTCGATGCCCTCCACGGTGGCCGGCAGTCCGCCGAAGTGATCGGGGTGCGGGTGCGAGAGGACGACCGCGTCGAGGCGCGCGCGGCGGCGCGACCGCAGGAGCGGCCGGAGCACGCGCGCGCCCGTGTCGACGGGGCTGCCAACGAAGCCGCCCGCGTCGACGAGCATCGCGCCGCCCTCGGGGAGGTCGATCAGGATGGCGTCGCCCTGCCCCACGTCGAGGACGTTGACGCGCAGCACGCCGCGCGGCGCGCCCGCGCGCGTGGCGACGCCCTCGAGCAGCAGCCACGCGACGGCGCCGGCCGCGAGCGCGGCGAGCCGCCGGCCGCGGCGCTCCGCGGCCCACGCGAGCGCGATCGCGGCGGCCAGCGCGGCCAGCTGGGCGGGCGACGGCTCGGGCAGGCGCAGCACCACGCCGGTGTCCGCCGAGGCGCGGGCCACGGCGCGGACCGCGAGCAGCGCGCCGGACCCGACGAGCGCGCACCCGCGCTCGACCGGCGGCGCCCACGAGAGCACGGCGTGCGCGAGGCAGAACGGGAGCGCCGCCAGCTCGCCGATCGGCGCGGCGACCACGTTCGCCGCCACGCCGAGCAGCGGGAACGTCTCCCCGTTCATGAGCAGCAGCGGCGCGCAGCCGAACATGGCGGCGAGCGTCGTCGCGAGCGGCGCGAGGACCTTGCGCGCGAGCTCCCGTAGCGGCGACGCGCCCGGCCCGCCCTCGGCGCCGCCGTCGCCGCGCTCCCCCTCGCCGGGCACGATCAGCGCGGCGAGCGGCCGCTGCAGCCAGAGCAGCCCGGCGGTGGCGGCCGCGGAGAGGCCGAACGAGAGATCCCACGCGACGAGCGGATCCACGGCGGCGGCGCCCGCGAGCGACAGGGCGAAGCAGCGGACGCCCACCGGACGGAGGCCGAGGAGGCGGGCGCCCATCGCGCAGCTGAGCATCGCCGCGGCGCGCATCGCCGAGCCGCCGCCGCCGGCGAAGTCGGCGTAGAGCCACGCGGCCGGCACGCACAGCGCCGCGGTGATCCGGCCCGCGTCCCACCGGGCGGCGATCGGCCCGACGCGGACGAGGATCGCGCGGAGCGCCGCGGCGAAGCCCGCCACCGCGAGGACGAGGTGCGTCCCCGAGACCGCGAGCAGGTGCGCGAGGCCGCTCTCGCGGAACGCCTCCTGGTCCTCGGGCGCGAGGTCGGTCTCGCCGAGCACGAGCGCGCGCCCGAGCGCCACCGCGTCGGGGTGGAACGTCGCCTCGATGCGCCCGCGCACGAAGGCCCGCGCGCGATCGACGGCCGCTGCGAGGGAGCGCCCCTCCGACGTCCGCCGCGCCTCGACGATCGTCCCGCTCGCGACGATCCCGCTCCGCGCGATCGCGGCGGTCGCGTTCCGGAGCCCCTCGTTCCGGAACAGGTGGATCGGCGCGAGGTCCACGGTGACCTCGAGCCGATCGCCCCGGGCGAGGTCCATCGGCGCGCCGTAGAGGCGCGCCCGGAGCGGCCCCGGCAGCGCTCGCCCGCCGCACGTCCCGCCGGAGAGCTCCACGTCGATGCGCGAGGCCGGCGGCTCGTCCTCGCCACGCGCCGCCGCGGAGCGCTGCTGCGCCGCCCCGACCACGACCGGCGAGCCGACGACGGCGCACGTCACCTCGCAGCGCGCCGGCGGCTGCAGCAGCGCGAGGGCGCCATCGTAGGCGGCGCCCGCGCCGTCGAGCAGCGCGCGGGCGCGGAGGCCGCTCACGACGAGCGCCACCCCGGCGGCGGCGAGCGCGGCGCGGCCGGCCCGGCGGCGGAGCGCCGCCGCGGCGAGCGCGGCGCCGAGCGCCGTGGCCAGCGGAGAGAGGGCGAGCGGCGCGCCCGCGGCGAGCGCGAGGCCGAAGAGCAGGACGGGATCGATCACGGCCCCGCCGCCCCGCAACACCTGGGCCGCGCGCGTTCCCGCGGAATTTCAGGGGGGAGCGGTCGCCGCGCCCCTGGCGCCGCCATGGCGGCGCCGGACGCGGCGGCGCACCGGACGATCCTGCAAGAGCTCTCCCCTGTGTGGGGGGAGCAACGCGCCGAGTCGGTCATCGCACCCGGCGCGCGTGCACGACCGCGGCTTCGCCTCTAGAATCTTTTGCTCCTTGCGGCACCCCGCGGCGCGCAGACATTGCAGTATCTGGAGGCTTTCGATGCCGTTTTGCTTGCCCAGAGTCACCTGGATTCTCCCCCTGGGACTCGCTGCGACAGCGTGCAGCTCGGCCCTGGAGGCGCCTCCTGACGAGATCGGTGAGGCGCGGGATGCCATTCAGGACGGATATCTCGACGACGGCGACAGGGCTGTCGTGGGCATCTACAACGACGAGATCGGCGCGATCTGCACCGGCAGCTTGATCGCCCCGAACGTGGTGCTCACGGCCCGTCATTGCGTGTCGGACATGGCCAATGAGCGCGACGGCCAGATCACCTGTCGATCCACGAAGTTCACGGACACGCACCTGGCGGGCCGGATCTTCGTGACGACCGACGCGGAGATCGGCAGGTACGCGCGTTATTACGGCGGCAGCGAGGTCGTGCTGCTCCCCGGCGAGGGGACGGACGCGTTCTGCGGCAACGATCAGGCGATCCTGATCCTGGACGAGCCGATCCCGCAGAGCGAGGCGGTGCCGCTCGTGCCGCGCGTCGACGTGCCCCTCGTGGAGGGCGAGGAGTACTACGCGGTCGGCTTCGGGGCGACGAACGACGAGAGCACGGGCGCGGGCCTGCGGCGGCGCCGCGACAGGCTGTTCATCGACTGCGTGGCTGACGCCTGCCCGTCCTCCCTGGTGAAGGCGACGGAGTGGGTCGGGGACACCGGCATCTGCGAGGGAGACTCGGGCGGACCCAGCCTCGATCTGATGCACCGCGTGATCGGCGTGACCTCGCGCGGGGCCGAGGGCTGCGAGTATCCGATCTACGGCTACGTGTACCGCTGGGCGGAATGGATTAAAGAGACGACCGTGCGCGCCGCCCGTGCCGGAGGATACAAGGAGCCCCCCTGGGCGACCGGCTACCCCACCGATCCTGCGTACTCGGCGGAGGTCGGCGCGACGTGCGAACAGCCGGAGCAGTGCCCTGCGAACGCGTGCCTCGACGGCTACTGCACGCGGCCCTGCAACGCGGCCGCGGCGTGTCCTGACGGCTACAGCTGCAACGGCGAGCCCGGCTTCTGCGCGGAGGTCCCGGAGCCGCCCGCGGACGACGCGTCGAGCGGGTCCTGCAGCGCGAGCCCGCGGCCCGATCCGACGCAGCCGGTCCCCTGGGTGCTCGGGGCGGCGAGCCTGGGCGCCCTCGCGAGCCTGCGACGGCGGCGCAGCCGGGAGCGGCTTGGCTGACGAGCGGCGCTCCTCCACGCGGAGCGCCGCCGGCGCGGCGCTCCAGCCGGGCGCCGCGCGGGCCTCGCTCCTGCCGGGCGCGCCGGGCCGCGGGCTCTCGCGGCGGGCCGCGCTCGCCGGGCTCGCGGCGCTCGGGCTCGCGGCGTGCGGGCGCACCGCCCCGGCGCGCGCGGCGGGAGCGCGCGTCGTCTCCCTGTCGCCGAGCACCACGGAGGCGGTCTGCGCGATCGGCGCCGGCGCGACGCTCGTCGGCCGGTCCCGCTACTGCGACCACCCGCCCGAGGTGCTCGGCCTGCCGAGCGTCGGCGGCTACGCCGACCCGAGCATCGAGGCGATCATCGCGCTCTCGCCGACCCTCGTGGTCGGCGCCCGCGGCCCCGCGGGGCCCGCGCTCGACGAGTCGCTGCGCGCGCACGGGATCGCGACCTGCTTCCCCGACACCGAGTCGCTCGCGCAGATCGAGGACATGCTCACGGAGCTCGGGCGGCGGCTCGACGCGGCGCCCGGCGCGGAGCAGGCGATCGGCCGGATCCGCGCCCGGCGCCGCGCGGTCGAGCAGGCCGTCGCCGCGAAAGGCGCCCCGCGCGTCCGGGCCGCCCTGCTGTTCGACACCTCGCCCCTCTTCGTCGCGGGCCCCGGGAGCTTCCCCGATGAGCTCATCCGGCTGGCCGGCGGCGAGAACGTGATCACCCGCGGCGGCGCCTACCCGTCGATCAGCGTCGAGCAGCTGCTCGCGCTGGATCCCGATGTCCTGCTCGACGGCACGTCCAGCGACGCCGACGCGCAGGGCGCCTCGAGGCTGGCGGCGCTCAGGGACGCGCCCGGCTGGAGATCCCTGCGCGCCGTGCGCGAGGGGCGCCTGCGCCCGCTGAACACCGATGTCGCGCTGCGCCCGGGCCCGCGCATCGGCGACGGCCTCGCTTCCGTCGCGCGGGCGCTCCACGGCGACGCGCTGGCGCTCTCCGGCGACGCGGCCGTCCCTCCCTCCCCGGGCGGCGCAGGCCTCGCGGCGCCCCTGCCGAAAACGGAGGCGCCATGACCCGCGTGCGCGCCGACGCCCTGCTCGTCGCCCGGAAGCTCGCCGGCTCGCGGACCGAGGCGCAGGCGCTGATCATGGCCGGCAAGGTCACCTCGGGGCCGCGCCGCATCGACAAGCCGGGCACGCTGCTCCCGGAGGACGCCGAGGTCCACGTCGCCTCCGGCCCCCGGTTCGTCTCGCGCGGCGGCGAGAAGCTCGAGCACGCGCTCGAGGCCTTCGCCGCGCACGGCCTCGACGTCGCCGGGAAGACGTGCGTCGACGTGGGCGCCTCGACCGGCGGCTTCACCGACTGCCTGCTCCAGCGCGGCGCGGCGCGGGTCTTCGCCGTCGACGTCGGCTATGGCCAGCTCGCCGCCAAGCTCCGCGCCGATGCGCGCGTCGAGGTGCGCGATCGGGTCAACGCCCGCGAGCTCCAGCGAGAGGACTTCGACGTCCCCATCGATCTCGTCGTCGTCGACGCGTCGTTCATCAGCATCTCCCGCCTCATCGACGCGATCGCCCGCCTGCTCCGCCCCTCGGGGGATCTCGTGGCGCTGATCAAGCCGCAGTTCGAGGCGGGCCGCGAGGCCGCCGCCCGCGGCCGCGGCGTCATCCGCGACGAGGCGACCCGCCTCGCGGCGATCGCCGACGGGCGCCAGGCCATCGAGGCCGCAGGCTTCTCGGTCGTCGGCCAGGTCGACAGCGCGGTGCGCGGGCCGAAGGGGAACGTCGAGCACTTCGTCCACGCGCGCCGCACCGGCTAGCCGCCGCGTCGATCGGCCGCCGCGTCGGCCAGCCGCCACGTCGGCCAGCCGCCATGTCGGCCAGCCGCCATGTGCACCCCGTTGACCAGCCGCCGCATCGGCTAGCCGCCATGCGCGCCGCGTTGGCTGGCCGCGGCGCGCGACGCCGCGCGCCACGACGCCGGGCTCGGTCGCCGGAATCCGTGGAAAGTCGAACACTTAAGATGCTCCACGCCGACCGCGCAGCGGCCCGACGGTGCTGACGTGCCGCGTAGACAATGGTAGACGCGATGAGTACACGCGCTCTGAGCCGCTCCGTGGGCGGCCATGGCCACCGCGGGCGACCCCACGCGAGGCAGCCCGGCGACAGGGAGGAGACGACATGCTCGGACGACGGGGTTTGGTGAAGATGATCGCCGGGGCGCTCGCGCTCAGCGCGATGACGCTCGGTTGCGACAAGAAGAGTGAGACGCCGGCTGGCAACGCGGCTGAGCACGCCAAGGACGACGCCGAGTGGAAGGTCGGCGCTTACTTCAGCCTCTCGGGCGAGGAGACGGCGTTCGGCGTCGACTCGAAGGAGGGTATCGATCTCGCGATCGACGAGATCAACAAGGCCGGTGGGGTCAAGGGCAAGCCGATCCACGTCCTCTACGAGGACAACAAGTCGAAGCCCGAGGAGGCGACCAACAAGGTCCTGCAGCTCATCGATCGGGATCACGTGCTGGCCCTCCTCGGCGAGGTCGCCTCGTCGCGGTCGCGCGCCGGCGGCATCGTCGCCAACAAGAAGAAGGTGCCGATGATCTCGCCGTCCTCCACGAACCCGGACGTGACGAAGGTCGGCCCGTTCGTGTTCCGCGCCTGCTTCACCGACGACGTGCAGGGCCAGATGGGCGCGCAGTTCATCGTGAACACGCTCGGCAAGAAGAAGGTGGGGCTCTTCTTCGCCTCCGACGACCTCTACTCGTCGGGCCTCGCCAAGGAGTTCCGCGACGAGGTGAAGCGCCTAGGCGGCGAGATCGTCATGGAGAAGAGCTTCCTCAAGAAGGAGACCAACTTCACGACGTACATCAACGAGCTCAAGTCGGCGAACCCCGAGATGATCTACGCGCCGATCTATTACACGAGCATGGCCCCGGTCGCGCGGCAGGCCAAGGCCGCGGGCGTACCAGGGAGCATGTTCGTCGGCAGCGACGGGTGGGACGCGAACGAGCTCCTGCGCGACGCCGCCGAGGAGCTCGACGGAGCGTACTTCACGAACCACTACGCGCCGGACGTCCCCTGGCCCAACTCCCAGGCCTTCGTGCAGAAGTACAAGGACCGGTACAAGCGCACGCCGTCGAGCATCGCGGCGCAGGGCTATGACGCGGCCAGGCTGCTGGCCGACGCGATGGGACGCGCCAAGGCGATGACGCCGGACGACATCCGGGCGGCCATCCAGGACACCAAGGGGTTCCAGGGCGCGACGGGCGTCATCACCATCGATGCCGAGCGCAACGCGGACAAGCCGGTCGTGATCGTCCGGATCAAGGACAAGCAGTTTACCTACTACGCGACGGTCAACGAGAAGGCTGCGAAGTAATAGCGGTCGTTCGCGCGCGCTGGCTCGGACGTGAGGAGCGCGCGGGACGTGCGGAACGTGCGGAACGTGCGTTGAAGAGGTCTCCATGGAGAAGATCGTGAATGCCCTGATCACAGGGCTCGCCCAGGGGTCGATGATCGCGCTGGTCGCCCTCGGCTACACGATGGTTTACGGCATCCTCAAGCTCATCAACTTCGCTCATAGCGAGATCTTCATGATGGGCGCCTTCGCCGGGCTCTTCGGGATCGCGGCGTTCGGTGGCAGCAGCGCGCCGCTGTTCGCGGGCGTGGCCGGCACCCTCTGCGCGATGGCCTTCGCGGGCGTCCTCGGGGTCGTCGTCGAGAAGGTGGCTTACGCGCCGCTCCGCTCACGGGGGCGGGGCCTCGCGAACACCCGGATCACGCCGCTGGTCACGGCGCTCGGGATGAGCGTGCTCCTCCAGAACCTGGCGCAGCTCCTCTTCACCGCCCGCTACCGCGGCTATCCGCAGCTCCTGCCGATCGAGCACACGCGGCAGGTGATCTTCGTCACCTCGATCCTCGTGATGATCGGCCTGGAGCTGCTCGTGCGGCGCACCTGGACGGGCAAGGCGATGCGCGCGCTCAGCGTGAACGTCGAGGCCGCCCGGCTGATGGGCGTCCGCACGAGCCGTATCATCGCGCTCACCTTCCTCACGGGCTCGATGCTCGCGGCGGTGGGCGCGGTGCTGTACTGCCTCGATCAGTCGCAGGTGTACCCCACCATGGGCGTCGTGATCGGCAACCGCGCGTTCGTGGCGGCGGTCATCGGCGGCATCGGCAACATCACGGGCGCCATGCTCGGGGGCATGTTGATCGGGATCATCGGAGAGATGACGAAGCTCACGCCCTACTCCGGCTTGCAGGACGTCCTTGTGTTCGCGGTGCTGATCGGGGTGCTCCTTGTGAAGCCGACGGGGCTGCTCGGCACGACCGGGACCGAGAAGGTGTAAGGCCGCCCTGGCCCGCCGGCCCACGCGCCGCGCTTCCATCCATCCTCCAGAACGAGCAGGCCGCGCTGGCCCGCCGGCCCACGCGCCGCGCGTCCTTGCGGTATGCTCGGCGCATGCGACGCCTCGCTCTCGTCGTACCGCTCTCGCTGCTCGCGGCGTGCGCCGCGACGCCCCCCGCCAACTGGGTGCGCGGCGGCGCGCTGCTCGACATCCCCCGCGCGCGCTGGGCGCTCGCCGACCTCACGATCGACGTCATGCCGGACGGCAAGATCCTCGTGAACGGCGAGCACCAGCTCAGCGTCGATCGCGGCGGGCGCGTGTTCGGCCTGGAGGCCGAGCCGGTGGCGCTGCTCGAGCCGGACGGCCGGGTCATGGGCCCGAACGACGATCCGCTGGGCCAGGTCGGCGTGCTGCACGCCTCGCTGCCGCGCCAGGCGAACGCCTGGATCACGGTCGCCGAGGGCGGCGCCGTGATCCGCTACGCCGAGGACGGCGAGCGGGAGTCGCTCGGCGCCTGGATGGGGTGCGAGGCGACGGCGCGGGCGCACCAGGCTTGCACGCTGATCACGCACCTGCTCGGGATGCGCATGGACAAGCTGGCGCGGCCGCGCGCGCCGGACGCGCTGCAGATGGGGCTCGGGAACGGGCTCGGGCTCGGGACGGGGTCGCTGTTTCCGTAGGTCAGCGCGCCTACTTCAGCAGCCAGCCGAACAGCATCCGCTTCGTCGTGTCGCGGGAGACGGCCGCGAGCGAGTCGACGAGCGGGATCTCCTTCGGGCACACCTCGACGCAGTTCTGCGACTTGCCGCAATCGGTGATCCCACCCTCGCTCATCACCGACTCGAGGCGCTCGCCCTCGTGCATCGCCCCCGAAGGATGCATGTTGTAGAGCCGCACAAGGTTGATGGCGAAGGCGCCGACGAACTTCGTCCCATCGCTGTACTGCGGGCACGCCTCGACGCAGCAGCCGCACGTCATGCAGCGGGAGAGCGGATATCGCTCCTGCTGCCGCTCCGGCGACTCGCGCGGGCCCGGGCCGAGCTCGTGCGTGCCGTCGATGTCAATCCACGCCCGCACGCGCTTCATGTCCTCGAACATCCGGCTCCGGTCGACGAGCAGGTCGCGCACGAGCGGGAACTTGGACATCGGCTCCAGCGTGATCACCTCGCCCTTCGGCGCGAGCTGGTCGATGAGCGCCGAGCAGGCCTGTCGGACCCGACCGTTGATCACCATCGTGCACGAGCCGCACACCTCCTCCAGACACACCGCCTCCCAGACGACAGGAGCCACCTCCTTGCCGTCCACGGTCCGCGGATCCTTCTGGATCTGCTGCAGCGCGCTGATCACGTTCATCTGCGGCAGGTAGGGGACCTTGAACTCCTCCCAGCGCCGCGACTCCGTCCGATCCGCGGTGTCCTGCCGCCGCACGCGCAGGTGCACAAGCCGGCCCTCGCCCTTCGGCTGCGCCGGCGCCGCCGCCCCGTTCGCCTCGTCTCCGCTCGCCTTGGCCATCCTACACGCTCTTCTGCGACAGCTTCCCTGTCGCTTGTGCGCTCGCCGCGCTCGCCGCGCCCGCCTGCTCGTACTTGCGCTCCCGCGGCGTCACGAGCGACGTGTCCACCGCGTCCGTCACGTGGATCGACTGGCCGGCGCACGCGTAGTCGAACTCGCGGACGAACTTCACCGCGCCCTTCTCCTCGTGGCGCGCCAGCGTCGTGCGCATCCACGCGGCGTCGTTCCGCGCCGGGAACTCCGGCTTGTAGTGCGCCCCGCGCGACTCGTCGCGGTTCCTCGCGCCCTGCGCGATGACCCGCGCGAGCACCAGCATGTTCTCGAGGTGACGCACGAACTGCGCCCCCTGGTTCACCCGCGGGGCCGTGTCGGTGCACTTGATCCGCTCCGCACGCTCCTCGAGCTCGCCGAGCTTCTCGAGCACGCGGTCGAGCGTGGCGTTGTCGCGCTCGATCGTGCAGTCGCGCAGCATCGTCTCGCCGAGCTCCTGGTGCAGCCGGTACGCGTTCTCCGGCTGCTTCGCGTCCTGGTTCTGCGTCAGGATGCGCTGGTAGCTCGACTCCGCGCGCTTCTCGGCCTTGTCGAAGATCGAGCGCGGCAGGTCGAGCGCGCTCCGCTTGATGCTCCGCTGATAGGTCGCCACCGCCGGCCCGCACACCATGCCGGCGTAGATGCACGAGAGCAGCGAGTTGGCGCCGAGCCGGTTGGCCCCGTGGTACTGGTAGTCCACCTCGCCCACCGCGTAGAGGCCCGGGATGCTCGTCGCGTGGTTGCGCGGCGACCCGGCCTTGAGCGAGCCCCGCGCGTCCGCCTCGTAGTCGACCCACAGGCCGCCCATCGAATAATGGACCGCCGGGAAGACCTTCATCGGGTTCTTGTACGGGTCGGTGCCCGCGAACTTCTCGTAGATCTCGAGGATGCCCGCGAGCTTCGACCGGAGGAACTTCTCGTCCTTGTGGGTCAGGTCGAGGTAGACCTCGTTCTCGTTGCGGCCCGTCGCGGCGCTCCAGATGCCGCGCCCCTCGTGGAAGCACGTCTTGAAGATCGCGCGCGCGGCGATGTCGCGGGGGACGAGGTTGCCGTAGCCGGGGTACATCCGCTCGAGCAGGTAGTCGCGCTCCTTCTCGGGGATGTCCCGCGGGCTCCGCGCGTCGGTCTTGTCCTTCGGCACCCAGACGCGGCCGCCCTCGCCGCGCGCGCTCTCCGAGATGAGCCGCAGCTTGTCGGCGCCCGGGATCGCCGTCGGGTGCACCTGGATGAACTCGCCGTTCGCGTACACCGCGCCCTGCTGGTAGACCGCCGACGCCGCCGTCCCCGTGCAGATGACGCTCAGCGTGGAGCGGCCGAAGACGATGCCGCAGCCGCCCGTCGCGAGCACGACCGCGTCGCCCGTGAAGGCGCGGATCTGCATCGATTTCAGGTCCTGCGCGACGCAGCCCACGCACGTGCCGGAGTCGTCGAGGATCGCCTCGAGGAAGTCCCAGAACTCGAACTTCCGGACCATCTTCTCGCCCGGGATCGCCACGCCGTGCTCGTCGGTCACGTCGGCGAGCTCGAACCGCCGCACCTGCTCGTCGAGCGCGTAGAGCAGCTGCTGCCCCGTCGTCGCGCCGGCGAACGCCGTGCGGTGGTAGAGCGTGCCCCCGAAGCGGCGGAAGTCGAGCAGGCCCTCGGGCGTCCGGTTGAACGGCACGCCCATGCGATCGAGCATGTTCACGATGCCCGGCGCGGCCTCGGCCATCCCCTTGACGGGCGGCTGGTTCGCGAGGAAATCGCCGCCGTACGCCGTCTCCTCGAGGTGCACCTGGGGGCTGTCGCCCTCGCCCTTCGTGTTCACCGAGGCGTTGATGCCGCCCTGCGCGCACACCGAGTGCGAGCGCTTCACCGGCACGAGGGAGATCAGGTCGACAGGGACCTTCGCCTCGCACAGCTTGATCACCGTCATCAGGCCGGCGAGCCCGCCCCCGACGACGATCACGCGCCGAACCTTCCCCCCCTCGCTCCTCGTCGTGCTCTTCGCGGCCATGTTCGATCCCGATGCTCCCGCGCCGCTCCCCGGAAGGGCGCGGCCGATACGATGGTCAGTGCGAGGCCGGCGCGCCCACGTCGACACCGGCTCCGACAGCCGCGCGCGCGGGGGCGCCGGTGGAACCGGTCGAGGACGACGCGATGTCCGCGCAGCTGCGGCCCCCCTCCGCGGACGGGCCCGGCGTCCCGGGGAACGGCGCGCCGGTGGCGAAATAGATCACCGTGTTGGCGCCGAACAGGAAGACCACGAGGCCCACCGCGCCGAAGACCACCGCGGCCATCCGCTGCGCCCGGCGCGACACGGTGATCCCCCACGAGAAGCAGAAGCCCCAGAGGCCGTTGGCGAAGTGGAACACGCTCGCCGCGATGCCGAAGAGGTAGACGAGCGCGATCACCGGGACGCCGCCGACGGTCGACGCCATGTCGGCGCACAGCCGCGGGTAGAACTCCTCGGGCGCCATCCGGCCCAGCCACTTCTGCGCCCAGTACGACCAGAGGTGGAAGCCGATGAACGCGAAGGCGAGCACCCCCGTGACCCGCTGCAGCGTGTACATCCAGTTGCGCGAGAACGTGTAGCTGCCGACGTTCGGCTTGCCCTCGAGCACCAGCTTGACCCCGTAGAGGGCGTGGAACGCGAGCGGCAGCACGACGAGCCCGATCTCGAGCACGGGCAGGTACGGCATGTGCGAGATCTCGCCGACGGCCGCGTCGAACCGCTCCTGCCCCTGGAGCGCCTTCGCGTTCGTCCAGAAGTGGAAGAGCAGGAAACCGCCCACGGGGAGGGCGCCGGTGAGAGAATGCAGCTTGCGCAGGAGAAAGGACCGGCGGCTCTCGTGAAAGAGCGATCTCGCGGGGGTTGCCTCGGACACGCTGACCTCGATGGAAGGCGGGCGCGGCGGGTGTATGGGATGCCCCGGGTGACGTCAAGGTGAACGCAGTCAACAGTTCCGGCCGGTTTTCCGCTGACTTTGGCGCGTCGAGCGGCGGCGGGGCGGCTTGCCCGCGCAGATGCGCCGCCCGGCGACGTCGGCCACGTCACGTCCGCGTGGCCGCGCTCGCGGCCGCGGCCCTGCTCGCGCTCGCCGCCGCGACCGCCGGCGCCGGCTGCGGCGCGCAGGAGGGCGGAGCGCCGGTGAGCCCGGCGCTTGCCGGGTCGCCCGCGGCCCAGGCCGAGCTGCGCCCCCTCCTCTCGCGCTTCGCGAACGGCGCGCACGCCGAGCGCATCGCGCTCGAGCCGGAGCTCCTCGCCTTCCGTGGGCGCCACGCCTCCGACGACCTCGCGCGCGTCGCGACCGTCCACCTCGCGTGGATCGCCCTGGAGCGCGGGGACCTGCCCCGCGCCGAGGCGCTCGCGGGCGAGGTCGAGGCGGCGGGGCGGAGCGCGGTCGGCGATCTCGCGCGCGTGATCCGCGGCGCGGCGCTCCGGCGAGCCGGCAAGCCGAGGCCCGCCTTCGGGGTGCTGCGCCCGCTGGTGAGCAAGATGATCGACGCGTACGTGCGCGCGCTCCTCAACGAGGAGGTCACCGCCGCCGCGATGGAGGCGGGCGCGTGGACGCAGGCGATCGAGCTGATGAGCGTCTGGCTGCGCGAGGCCGACGACGACCGGCGCGCCGCCGTCCGGGCGCAGATCGGGGCGCAGCTGCGCGAGGTGCCGATCGATCACCTCGTCCAGGCGCTCCGCGCCGGGCGGGCGACCGGCGAGGTCGTGAGCCCGGAGGTCGACCTGCGCTCGCTGGTCGCCGAGCGCCTCGCGATCGTCGCCCGCGAGCGCCGCGACGTGGCGCTCGCGAAGGAGCTGCTCGACCGGGCCGACGCGGCGCTCGGCACCCAGCGCGACGCGATCTTCGAGCTCGCGGCCGGCGCGGGGGCCGCGCGCGTCGAGCCGCCCACGGTCGGCCTGCTGCTGTCGACGCGCACGGCCGCGTCGCGCCGCCGGGGCGTCGAGATCGCCGCCGGCGTGGCGCACGGGCTCGGGCTGCTCCGGCCGGGCTCGGACGCGCGGCTCGTGAGCCGCGACGACGGCGGCGAGGGCAGCGTGGACGAGGCGCTGAACAGCCTCACCGCCGAGGGCGCCGCGGTGCTCATCGCAGGCTCCGATCGGGAGCAGGCGACCGAGGCGGCGAAGTTCGCGCGGACGCACGCGATCCCGGTGCTGCTCGTCCATCCGCCGGAGCCGGCGGCGCTGGACGGCGCGTTCGTCTTCGTCGTGGGCGAGGAGCCCGCGAGGAGCATCGAGGTGCTCGCCGCCGCGCTGGCGGAGCGGGGCGCGAAGCCGGTGGCGCTCGTGGGCGGCGATGTCGATGTCCGGAAGGACGCGGCCCCCGCGCCGGCGGGCGCTGCGGGGGCCGCGCCGGCAGGCGCTACCGGGGCCACGCCGGCGGGCGCTGCGGGGGCCGCACCGGCGGGCGCTGCGGGGGCCGCGCCGCTGGCCGAGCATGGCATCGCGCTGGCGCTCCCCTGCGACGGGACCTTCGACGCGCGCGCTCTCCGGCCGCCGGCCATCCGCGGGATGGTCCTCGCCGGCGACGCGCGCTGCGCGGACCAGGCGCTCCGCGCGGCTCCCCGCTCGGTGACGATCGCGCTCGCCTTCGAGACGGCCATCGCGCCGCCGCCGGGATCGCTCGTCGCGACGGCGGGGCTCTTCCCGCTCCTCGGGGCGCCCTCCGGCGCGCAGCCTCCGCCGGGCGCGGGCGATCCCGGGGCGGCGCCTGCCTCGGGCGCGGCGGCCGCGCTCGCGGCGTGGCTCGCCACCCATCCGTCGCCGCCGAGCTTCTGGGCGGCGCTCGGGCGTGACGCCGGCGTGCTCGCCTGGGCCGGCGTGCAGCGGCTGCCGAAGACGGGCACCGAGGACCCGGCGGAGGTGAAGGCGCGGCGCCTCGCCGCGGCAAGCGCCATGAGCACCGCGACGGCGGAGCTCTGGACGACGGCGGCGAGCGGCTTCGGCGGGCGGCGCGTGCTGCCTCGGGTGATCGGCTACCGCGAGAGCGGGAAAGCGCGATGAGCGGGGCGAGAGCGCGGTGAATGACGCGGCTCACGTGGCCGGCGCCCCGTCAGCGCAGGGCACGACGCGCGAGGCCGCGCGTGGAGACCGTGCCGGCGCGTCGTCCCGGGGCTGCTCCGGCCTGCCGGCGGGCGTACCATGGCGCCGCATGATCCGCCGAGCCCTCTCCTGTGCCGCCGCCGCCGCGCTCCTGGCGATCGCCCCTGCCGCGCTCGCCGATCGGGTGGCGCTCCTGCCGGCGCGAGGGGGCACCGATGAGGCCGCCCGGAGCGCCGCCCAGGCCGAGGTCGCGCGCGGGCTCGCCGCCCTGGGCCACACCGCGGCGCCGGACGGCGCGGTCGCGGCCGCGCTCAAGGACGTCGCCGACGGCGTCGCCGACAGCGCGGACGAGTACCGCGCGGTGAGCGCGCGGACGGGCGTGGACTGGGTCCTGACCGGCACCGTCAATCCTGCGGTCACGACCACCCGGATCGAGCTCACCGCGTACCTCGCCTCGACGGGTCGGGTCGAGTCGGTCGCCAGGGAGGTCGACCGGGATCAATCGGCCCGGCAGACGCAGGAGATGCTGGCGGTCCTGCTCCGCCCGGAGGGCATCGGCGCCGGCGAGCTCCCCTGGGAGCGCGCCGCGCGCTCCGCTCCGGCGAGCGCGCCCCCGCCTCCATCCGCGGGAGGGGCGATCGTGCTGCCCCCGGTTCCCGCGCCGCCGCCCGCGCCGCCCGCGAAGGAGGTGCTGATGGCGTATCCCCTCGGGCCGGAGCGCGTATGGCCGGCGTACTCGGGCGGGCGCCGGGTCGCCCTGTCCGCATCGCTCGGGCTGGCCGTCGCCGCGGCGCGCCTCCCGGGCGCGAGCGGCAGCGCGGCCTCGCTGGTCGGGGAGGCGCGCGTGGCCTATGCGCCCGGCGACCGCGGGCTCGAGCTGTTCGCCGGCGGCGGCGGCAACCTGGCCGGCCCCTTCGCCGGCTGGATCGAGGGCGGCGCGCGCCTGATGCTGACGCCCAGCCTGACGCCGCACGACGGGGCCTGGCGCGCGTTCCCGCTCCACCTCGGCCCGTCGCTCCGCGCGGGCGCGTTCTTCAGGTCCGCCCCCGGCGCCGTGGGCCCCGATCTCACGACGTACCACGGCGATCTCGAGGTCCACCCGGTGCTCGGGGCGTCGCTCGACGTCGCGCTCGCGCTGAGCCGCGCGGTGCAGCTCGAGGCCCAGCTCGGCAACCTCCGGTGGGTTCCCACGGGGGACGGCTCCCTGTTGCTGGTCGGCGCGACGCTCGGCGCCGGGGCCCGGTTCTGACGCATGCGCATCGAGCTGCCGAGCCGCCGCAGCACCATCCGCCTGGCACGGGCGCTCGCCGCGCGTCTCGCGGGCGGCGATCTGGTCGTCCTCGCCGGCGATCTCGGCGCCGGGAAGACGTTCTTCGCCCGGGCCCTCTGCCGGGCGCTCGGCGTCCCGCCGGCGCTCCCGATCACCAGCCCGACGTTCACGCTGGTCCACGAGCACGAGGGCCGGGTCCCCATCGCGCACGCCGACGCCTACCGCCTCGGGGGCGCGTCCTCTGCGGAGGGCGCGCGCGACGGCGCGGCCGCGGAGCTCGCCCAGCTCGGGCTGCGCGAGCGCCGCGCGGAGGGCGCGCTCGTCGTTGTGGAGTGGGGCGAGCCGTTCGTGGAGGCGCTCGGGGGCGACGCGCTCCTGATCCACCTCGCCGCCCCCGAGGACCCGGCCGCGCCCGGCCGCGCCGCCGAGATCAGGGCGACCGGCGCGCGGAGCGGCGAGGTGCTCGCCGCGCTCGAGGGAGATCGGCTTCTGTAGGCTCGGCTCACCTTGGCGACGTAGCTGCGGGCAAGCGGCTCGGTTGAGGGACTACTGCGTGGGCCGAAGGCGCGGCGCGCGTTCGACAAGGTCGATCCGCATGCGCCGCTTCAGCCGAGCTGCCGAAGCTTCTTTTCCAGGTAGTAGGCAGCAGCCTGGCAGTAGGGCGGCAAGAGACCGGCCCCATCCGGAATCGACGCAAGCTCCAGCAGCTCCTTCACGCGTGCGGCCCGCGGCGCCTTCTTCTGGAATTGAGAACGGAGGGCACCGATCACATCCCGCCGGTTCCGTCGAAGACGAGCGATGTTGAGGTTCAGACGCTCGATCTGCGCTTCGACGCTGGCGCGCATCGCGGGCTCCAGGCCCTCGGCGGGTCGCATCTCCCCCTGGTTCGTATACGAGAACATCGAACTGACGTCGGGCGGGAATGCCGCGGGGTTCAGCTCGATCCGCTGCTCCTCTCTCGGGAGATGTCCGCGGTAGGTGTCGCAGTGATAGCGCTTGCGGTGCTCTCCTCCGCCCTCGCGGATGCCCACGTCGCCCAGACAGACCCCAAGCAGATTGTCCCAGTCGAAGACCAGCTCCGGCGACAGCGCGCGGGTCTCGAAGTGCTCGATCTTCATGCCCTCGGCGCTCGGCGGTCCGGGCAGCGGGGACATGCAGTACGCGCAGAGCCCATGCTGCTCCTTGAACGCGTGCTCCCGCATCTGCTGTCGCTGTGTTCCATGCACCGAGCTCCAGGCTGCACCAGGGGTGCCCCGGAGGTCGGCCAGGCAAGCGGGCTCGCGCTCCTTCTCAATCCGGCGCATTTCCTGTCTCCGCCATGGAGATCTCCCACCGCGCGGTGACGATCTGAGCGTCATCCTCGCCGAGGAGGCTCGATAGCTCCGCCAGCAGCGCCTTCGCTGCCTCGAGCTGGCCGTCGTCGATCAACCGCGCGAGCTCGTCGAGCTTGTCCTGCGTCTCCTTCAGGCGCGACGGGGCACCGAGGATGTCCTCCAGGATGGTGTTGGTGTCCTTTCCCGAGATCCTCTCGACCCGGTGCGCCTGGTGATCCGGGTCGAGGAGACGCACCGATCCGCGCGGGGCCGCGGACATCACCTGAGGCGAGTGCGTCGTCACGACGAACTGGATGCCGGGGAACGCGCGAAGAAGATCGTCGAGCACGCGCCATTGCCACGCGGGGTGGAGGTGGAGATCCACCTCGTCGATGAGAACGACGCCCGTGGCCCTCGCCGGTGCTTCGGCGCCGAGCTGCGGGTTGAGCTGCGTCGCGCGCCACGCGATGTCTGCCGCCACCGCGATGAGGTTCCGCTGGCCATCGGAGAGAGCCCCGAAGGGGAGGGAGGAGCCATCCAGGAAGTCGACGCGCAGTTCCTGGTGGTTGGCGCTGTAATAGATCCGGCGAGCTCCCTCGAGGCAAGCGCACGCCGCCGCGCTCACCCCCTCCAGCTCGGGGCTTCGCACCTCGGAGAGCGGGCGCCCTTCCTCCGCGGCCCGCGCGAGGCGCTGGACGCGATCCTCCTCGCGCCAAGCCATCCAGGCCTCGAACCCCTTCTGGTCGGACGCTGCCTCGAGCGAGGCCCGGTAGCCTTGAAGCCTCGACTTCAAGCCCGCCCTCTCGGGGTTCCTGTCCCGCTTGTGGTGCCACAGCCGACCCGTTCCGTAGTAGGCGAGCACCGGGAGCGCGATGGGCTCGGCGCCCGATATCGCATCCTCGATGCCACGAGGCATGAACCGGGTCGCCTCCAGCGGACCTTCCCGACCGGACTTGGTGACGCCCGTCGTCGTGCGGCTGTCTGCGCCGCGAAGCTCCCTCGCCCACGCCACGTGGCCCAGCGGGGTCTCACCGCTCGCTTCGACGCGCACGGGGTAGCACGTCGCCGTGCTCGGGACGCCGCCGTGCATCGTGGTAACAAAGCGCGCTGCCGACTTCGGGATCGGGCGGTCGTCCCGGCTCGCGTTGAAGAAGCTCAGCCACGCGCCCAGCGCCACTGCCAGCCCTTCGAGCACGGTCGTCTTGCCCGTCCCGTTGCGGCCGACGAGCACCGTGAGCCGCGGCTCCAGATGCAGCGCGAACCGCTCGAAGGCGCGGAAGTTGCTCAACCGGATCTCGTCGATTCGCATCGAGGCTCGATGGGTGATACGCGGTGGAAACCTGGGGAGCTAGCGGTTTTCGCCGGGCTCGCTGGGTCCGCTGGCCGCCGCCTTGGGCAAGTTGAGCGCTGAGAGGATCGTGTCCTTCCACGCCTCTTGCCGGTGCCACGCCTCTGCCATGACGCAGCCAGGCACCGCCTTATGGTGCGAAGGCATTACCGCAGCGCAGCCCTACCCCGTGTGGCCTCCCGGAGTCGGCGCAGCGGGCACCTCTCCGGCGGCACCGCCACCTACCACCGCGAAAGCCCTTCAGGCCGTGCGCCCGCCCGCCGGGCGGCCCTCCCCGGCCACGCGCCGGCGCGAAGCGCGCGCCGCAGCGCGGGCGAGCGGGCGCGCGGGGTCGTCGCGAGCCTGGCCCCGTGCGCGGCGGCGTTGCGTGGTACAAGAGCGCACCGTGAAGGAAGGCGCTGAGACCAGCCACGGCCAGCTGCTCAACAGGGCGCTGGAGCCGGTCCTCGCGTTCCTCGACAACATCGGCAACATCGTCACGCTCACCTTCCAGACGATCGTCTGGCTCGTGCGCCCCCCGTTCCGCCCCGCCCAGTTCCTCGCGGCGATGGACTTCATGGGCGCGCAGTCGGTCTTCATCGTCGGCCTGACCGGCGTCTTCAGCGGCATGGTCGTCACGCTGCAGACGTCCTACGCGCTGCGCGCGTTCAGCGCCGAGGGCCGCGTCGGCGGCCTCGTCGCGGTCTCGCTGGCCCGCGAGCTCGCGCCGGTCTTCTCCGCGATCATGGTCACCGCCCGCGCCGGCAGCGCGATGGCCGCGGAGCTCGGCAACATGCGCGTCACCGAGCAGATCGACGCGATCGCGACGATGGGCGTGAGCCCGGTGCAGTACCTGCTCTCGCCCCGGCTCTTCGCCGCGACGGTGATGCTGCCGCTGCTCTGCATCCTGTACACGAGCGTCGGCATGTGCGGCTCGTACCTCGTCGCCGTGCTCTGGCTCGGCGGCGACGAGGGCGCGTTCTTCCAGAGCATCCGCGACTTCGCCCTCCCCAAGGACATCTCCATGGGGCTCATCAAGGCGTGCGTCTTCGGCTTCATCGTCTCGTCGGTCTCGTGCCGCCACGGCTTCTACGCCTCGGGCGGCGCGCGCGGCGTCGGCGTCGCGACCACGCGCGCGGTCGTCGAGAGCTGCGTCACCGTGCTCGTCACGAACTACATCCTGACGCAGCTCTTGCTCGACATGTGAGCCGCAGCGGCGTTCTCCCGGCTCTACCTGGGCCGCGAGCGCTTGCCGCGATGCTGCGGCGCGGCGGCCCGGATGTTACGGTAGCCGGCGTGTCGCTCGATCGCGCCTCCGAAGTCGAAAAGTTCGATCACTACGCCCCCACCTACCGCGAGGCGCACCAGCGGAGCGTGCGCCTGAGCGGGGAAGGGCCCGAGTACTTCGCCGAGCACAAGCTCGGGTGCCTGGCGCGGGCCGGCGTGTCCAGCGCGCACAGCGTGCTCGACTACGGCTGCGGCACCGGCAGCCTCACGCGCTTGCTCTGCGGTCGCTTCGCCTTCGTCGGCGCCTTCGATCCGTCGGCGGAGAGCGCCAAGCTTGCGCGCGAGCACGCTCCGAGCGCGACCGTGTACGGCGAGGAGGCCGCCATCCCGAGCGAGCGGTTCGACGCGGCCGTGCTGTCGGGCGTGCTGCACCACGTCCCGCCGCCCGAGCGCTCCAGGCTGGTGCAGGCGGTGGCGACCAAGCTCAAGCCGGGTGGGCGCCTGTTCGTATTCGAGCACAATCCATACAACCCGCTCACGCGGCGGGCGGTGCGGCTGTGTCCGTTCGACGACGACGCCATCCTGCTTCCGCCACGCGAGGTGCGCGCGCTGCTCGCTGGCGCGCTTGCCTCGGTGCGGCAGGACTACGTGCTGTTCTTCCCGCGGCCGCTCGCGCCCTTGCGTCCGCTCGAGCCCTGGCTCGCGTGGTTCCCGCTCGGCGCGCAGACCATGACGGTCGGCGTGCGTGCCGGCGCTTGAGGCGCCCTCGCAGGGGCCCTGCCGCCCGTCCTCGCCGCTGCAAGGGGGCATGACGCGCCCGGTATCCGCTCTGGAGTACATCGACTGAGCCGCTGGTCTGCGAGTTCAACGCGCCGCTGGCACCCACACGTCCTCGGCCGGCACCTCCTCCGCCGGGTCGGCTTGCACCTTCCGGTGCGGCCCCCGGGCGTCTAGCTTCGCTTCATGAGCACCTCGTCCCTCTCCAACCGCCACTACATCCTGAAGGCGCGCCCCGAGGGCCCGCCGGACCGCAGCCATTTCGAGCTCCGCGAGGCGCCGGTCCGGGAGCCTGGCGACGGCGAAGTCCTCGTCCGCACGCGCTACCTGTCCGTCGATCCGACGAACCGGATCTGGATGAGCGACACGAAGCAGTACATGCCGCCCGTGAACCAGGGCGAGGTGATGCGCGCGCTCGGCGTCGGCGTCGTCGAGCGATCACGCCACCCCGACTTTGGCGCAGGAGACCTCGTCTCCGGCCTCCTCGGCTGGCAGGACTACAACGTCGCGGCGCCCGGCGACCTCGCCCTCACGCGCTTGCCCGCGCTGGACCTCCCGCTCGGCGCCTTCCTCTGCCCGCTTCACGTGACCGGCGGCTTCACCGCCTACGTCGGCCTCTTCGATATCGCGCAGCCGAGGCCCGGCGAGACCATCGTCGTGTCCGGCGCCGCCGGCTCCGTGGGCTCCCTGGTCGGCCAGATGGGCAAGATCGCGGGCTGTCGCGTGGTGGGCATCGCCGGCAGCGACGCCGGGTGCCGCTATGTGACCGAGGAGCTCGGCTTCGACGCCTGCATCAATTACCGCACCGAGGATGTCGCGGCGGCGCTCGACCGCGCCTGTCCGAAGGGCGTCGATATCGATTTCGAGAACGTGGGCGGCGACATCCTCGACACCGTGCTCGACAAGATGAACCTCTTTGGCAGGGTCACGATCTGCGGCCTCATCTCGACGTACAACGACAAACAGCCCCGCCCGGGCCCTGTGCGCTTCCCGCTCATCCTGATGCAGCGTCTCCGGGTGCAGGGCTTCGTCGTCAGCGATCATCAAGCGCGCTTCCCCGAGGCCTTCGAGAAGATCCACGGCTGGATCAAGGAGGGCAGGATCCAATGGCGCGAGCGCGTGGTGGAAGGCCTCGAGAACACCCCGGATGCGCTGGGGATGCTCTTCCAGCCGAACAAGATCGGAAAGCTGCTGATCAAGGTCTCCGACTAGTCAGCCAGGCCGGCGACGCCCATGTCGACGAGGCGGGGCAGTACCTCATCCCTGAAGTACGGAAGCTCGGCGGCGTGGTCGGCTCCGGAAGCTACCGCAGCACCCCCGGCGGCTCCGGCTCCCGCAGCGCGATCAGCGCCGGCGAGAACTGCACCGGGTACCTCGCCGGCGCGCGCAGGAGCGCCACCGCGTCCGGCAGCAGCTGGCGCGCCGCCAGGGAGCGCTCGCGCCCGGCGCTCGCCGGCTCGGGCGACTCGAGCGCGCGCCCGCCGCGCATCGCCGCGCGCGCGAGCGGGGCGAGCCTCGCGACCCCGAGCGCGCGCGGCGCCAGCATCCGCTCGTGCGCGAGGTGGATCACGTCGAGGGCCGCGCGCCCCGCCTCGTCGTAGTAGCGCGCCACCATCTTCCGCCCCGCGATCACGTCCCCGCGATCGCTCGTGCCCTGCCGGAGCGCCCACGCGCCCGCCTCCTCCAGCGCCACGAGCTCGCAGCGCGCCGCCGGCAGCCCCTCGACGGCCTCCCCGAGCCCCGACGCGACCCAGCCGCCCGCGCTCCCGCCCACGCGCCTCGCCTCGAGGAGCAGCGCCTCCTCGTCGTCGCCCCCGAGGTCGACCATCCGATCGGCGTACCAGGGCCAGCTGCCCTCGAGCGGGGACGGCGGCGGCGCGAGCTCGCCGAGGTCGATCCCCGCCTCACCGCGGAACGGGATGCCGAGCGCGGTGGCCGCGAGCGCGCTCGTCGTCGCCACCGCGCCGCCCACGTGCGCGGCGCGGGCGAGCGCGAGCGCCTCGTCGGCGAACGGCACGCTCGCCGACGACCCGTCGACGATGTCGCCGCCGCCCGCCGCGATGTGGAGCCGCGCGGCCCGCGTCGCCGCGGCCGTGCCTCGGCGGAGCGCCGGCGCGAGCAGCGCGCCCACGAGCAGCGCCTCGATGAACGGCCCCTCCACCGAGGCCACGGGCGTCCCCGGGAAGGCGATCGTCCCATCGGGCATCGCGTCGATGTCGACCGACAGCGTCGCGCCGGCGAGCCGCTCCTCGAGCGCGTCGCTCAGGCCGCACGCCGCGCGCGCCGCGGAGACCGCCGCCGCGTCGAAGCGCGCGCCGTCCGCCGCGAGCGCCTCGAGCGCCGCCTCGACCCCAGCGACCACGAGAAAACCCGTGTGCGGCGGCATCGCGGCGAAGGCGAGCTCGAAGCTCGCGCGCCGGTCGGCCACCCCCGCGTGGACGAGGCGATCGGCGTCGAGCAGCGCCCGTCCGTCGCGGAGCAGCGGGCTCGCTCGCAGCAGGGCCGCCGGCATCCGCCCCCGCTCAGAGCCGCTCGGCCAGCATCCGCGTGCCGGCGACCGTGGAGGCCTCGTCGAAGAGGAACGGCAGCATCACGGTGGGCAGGTCGAGGTCGCGGCGCAGGCGGGCCAGGCTCTCGCGCTGCACCGACTCGCGCATCGCCCGCCGCGCGCCGGCCACGAAGGCGCTCTCGACGGTATCCGCGGCGCGCGCCGGCGCCTGGATGTCGAGGCGCGCCGGGTCGACGAGGAGCGCCCGCTGCTCCTCGGGCGAGAACAGCGCCGGCAGCACGCCGTTGATGATCACCCGGTGGACGGGCAGGCCAAGGTCGCCCCGGACCTCGGCCACGAGCTCGACGGTCTCGGTCGCCGGCATCTCCTCCGGGAGCGTCACGACGACGACCCCGCTCCGCGCGGGATCCCTGAACATCGCCCACGCCGCCTCGGCGTCCCGGCGCAGGATGCCCGGCGGCGCCACGTCGAGGATCACCTTCGGCACCCGCAGCATGTCCACCCCGTGCCCCGTCGCGGGCGCGTCGAGCAGGACCACGTCGAAGCGGTTCGAGCCGTCGGGGAGCAGCTCCGTCGTGTGGAACCACGCCTTGCCGAGCATCGCCCACTCGAACAGCCCGGGCACCGCGCGGAAGAAGGTGCGCGTGTACTTGTTGTCGAAGACGAGATCGGCCGCGGCCCGCATCTTCAGGACCATCTCGCCGTACTCCCGGAGGGCCCTGTCCGGCGCGATGTTCACCGCCGACACGCGCTCGGCGACCTGGATGACCTCCGGGCCGATCGGCTTCGAGCCGAGGATGGCGGAGAGCCGCTCCTTCGTGTGGCACATCGCGACGAGGACGCGCTTGCCGCGGGCGGCGAAGGCGAGGGCGAGGGCGCCGGAGATCGTCGTCTTCCCGACCCCTCCCTTGCCCGTCACGAACAGGAAGCGACGGCGCTCGAGCTCCGGCAGGTCGTGGCCGAGCCCGCCCGCTTTTGAGGCTTGATAGGCGCTGGTCATTCCGCGATAGCGGAGTTAGGCGCAAGCTCAGGCGAAGGCAACCCGGATCAAGGAAACGGGCTCTGCTATCCATCGCTCATGCGCATCACCGAGCGACACCTCGAACCGCTGAACCGACGCTTCCAGGGCGCGTCGCCCGTCGAGCTCCTCCGCTTCGTCCGCGAGTCCTTCGGCCCGCGCGCGGCCATCATGAGCAGCATGCAGCGCGCCGGGACCGCGCTCTGCCACATGGCCGACCGCGCCGGGCTCTCCTTCGACGTGGTCTTCGTCGACACCGGCGTGCTCCACGCCGAGACGCTCGCCACGCGCGACGAGCTCGCGCGGACCCACCCGAACCTGCGCGTCGTCACGCTGTCGCCCGAGCGCAGCTTCGCGCAGCAGACGCGCGAGGAAGGGCTGCTCTACCTCTCGAAGGAGGGCCAGGAGCGCTGCTGCGACCTCCGCAAATCGGCCCCGCTGGGCGCCATCCGGGGCCGCTACGACGCGCTCGTCGCGGCGCTGCGGCGGGGCGAGGGCGGCGCCCGCGCCAAGGTCGCGCCGTTCGGCCTCGACCCCGCGAACAACACGCTCCGCGTCCACCCCTTCGCGTCGCTGACCGGCGAGGAGCTCGACGCGTACTTCGCCGCGCACGAGGACGCGCTCGAGAACCCGCTGCACGGGATGGGCTTCCGCACCATCGGCTGCTTCCCCTGCACGACGCCGGTGCTGCCCGACGAGCCCGAGCGCGCCGGGCGCTGGCGCCACCTGGCGAGCGTCGAGTACTGCGGCATCAACCCCGTGGACCGGGGAGACACCGACGGCGGCGTCGACCTCGACGACCGGTACGAGCGCCTGTTCGCCGCGTGACGGCGCGACGACGTGCACGAGCCCATCGACGCGGCGTGGCACCTCGACGCGGCGTGACGATCGCCTGCGAACACCGGTTCGCGGCAGCTCGATCTTGACTCAAACGGCATGCAGGGAGATTTGCCTCGCATGCCGGCGAGCTACTTCGACGTAGACGGCACCCTGGTCACGACGAACCTCGTGCACCCGACGGTGTTCTACATGCTGAACCAGCCAACGCCGATGCACAGCCTCGCGAAGCTCGGCCGCGCCATCGTCAAGGCGCCGTGGATGGCGATGGCGGAGCTCCAGGATCGCCGCCTCTTCAACGAGCTGCTCTTCAGCTCGTTCGAGGGCGTCTCCGAGGATCGCCTCGTGGCGCTCGCGGAGGAGGCGTTCGCGAAGGTGCTCAAGCCGGCGATCTACGCCAAGGCGCGGGACCTCGTGAAGTGCAGCCTCGACAAGGGGCACGACGTCATCCTCATCTCCGGCGCGCTCGATTTCCTGATGCAGCTGCTCGCCGAGCACCTCGGCGCGACGGGCATCATCGCGAACCGCCTCGAGGTGAAGGATCGGTTCGCGACGGGCAAGCTCCTGCGCCCCGTGGTGGCCGGGCCCGAGAAGGCGCGGCTCATCCGCGAGCACGCCCACGCGCACGGGCACGACCTCGACGAGTGCTTCGCCTACTCGGACAGCTACTCGGACGTCCCGATGCTCTCGGTCGTCGGCTACCCGGCGGCGGTGAACCCGGACCGCAAGCTCAAGATGCTCGCGCAGGCGTACCACTGGCCGATCCTCCACCTCGCCGCATGACCCCTGCCTCCCCGCCGGCGGCGGGAGGCCACCATCCAGCCCAACACGTCGCACCCCCTGCTCTGAAGGTCCCATGAGCCATCCTTGCGTCGTCACGCTAGACAGCCGCAGCGCCCCCCGGGTGCTCTTCTCAGGCGACCAGCTGGTCGAGGTCGACCTGCCCACCGGCACCCGGGTGCTCTACGCGAAGCCGCCCATCGAGCCGCTGAAGGACGTCGACGCCGCGATCCGCTACGCGATCAACCACCCGCACAACTCGGAGCCGCTCTACGCGAAGCTCCGCCCGGGGATGAAGGTCACGATCGCGGTGGACGACATCTCGCTGCCGCTGCCGCAGATGAAGCGCCCCGACATCCGCGAGCGGGTGCTCACGATCGTGCTCGACCTGCTCGCCGACTACGGCGTCGACGACGTGGAGATCATCATCGCCACGAGCGTCCACCGGCGGATGAAGGACTGGGAGGTCCGCCACATCGTCGGCGACCGGATCTTCAACGCCTACTGGCCGAAGCGGCTCTACAACCACGACGCCGAGAACGCCGCCAACATGAAGTACGTCGGCACGACCGACGTCGGCGAGGAGGTCGAGCTCAACAAGCGCGCGGTCGACAGCGACCTCGTGATCTACGTGAACCTCAACCTCGTGCCGATGGACGGCGGGCACAAGTCGGTCGCCGTCGGCCTGTGCGGGTACCGGAGCCTGCGCGCGCACCACAACCCGCGGGTGATGCGCGACTGCTACTCGTACATGGATCCGAAGAGCTCCGCGCTGCACACGAGCGTCGAGCGCATGGGCCGGCTGGCCAACAAGAAGCTCAACGTCTTCACGATCGAGACGACGATCAACAACCGCATGTTCGATCGCCCGCTCGAGTTCCTCGCGAAGAACGAGGACGACCTGAGCGCGGGCGAGAAGAGCGCGCTGCGCGCCCTCCGCTTCACGCTCTCCAAGGTGCCGCAGCCCGCGCGCCAGGCGATCTTCCAGCGCGTCCCCTCGCCGTTCGGGGTGACCGGGGTGTTCGCCGGCGAGACCGAGGCCGTCCACGAGCACACGCTGAAGCGCAGCTTCGATCAGTACCTCGTCCCGGTCTCGGGCCAGGCCGACATCCTGATCACGGGCATCCCGTACATCAGCCCGTACAACGTGAACTCGTTCCTGAACCCGCTGCTCGTGCAGGTGATGGCGAACGGCTACCTGTTCAACCTCTACCGCGGCGCGCCGATGCTCAAGAAGGGGGGGACGATGATCATCCTCCACCCCTGCACCGACCTGTTCGACAACGAGCACCACGCCCCGTACATCGAGTTCGTGCACCGGCTCCTGCCGGAGACGCGGGACGCGATGGAGCTGCACAAGCGGTACGAGAAGAAGTTCTCCGAGAACCCCGCGTACATCGAGATGTACCGCTTCGGGCACGCGTACCACCCGACCCACCCGTTCTTCATGTGGTACTGGGGCGAGGCGGGGCGGCAGCACATCGGCCGGATGATCGTCGTCGGCGCCGACAACGAGTACATCCCGCAGCTGCTCGGCTGGGAGACGGCGCGCACGATGGACGAGGCGCTGCGGATGGCGAAGCAGTCGGCCCCGCCCGCGCCGGAGATCCTGGCCCTGCACACTCCGCCGATCTTCATGGCCGACGTGACGGCTTAGCGCGCCCGCGGGGCGTGCCGCGCGACCGCTTCGAGGCGTGGCGCGACGCGATGGACGTGCGCACGCTGAAGGCGCGGCCAGCGCGCTGGGCACCTTAGAACAGGGGCTTTATAAAGGCTGCTTCCTCGCCGGCGCCCTGAGCTCGGCGAGCACGCGCTCGCGGACGAGCGGCAGCGGCGGCGAGCCGTGCGAGAGGAGCGCGTCGTGGAAGCGGCGCAGCGAGAACGCCGGGCCGAGGGCCGCCTTCGCCTCGTCGCGGAGCTTCAGGATCTGGAGCTTGCCGAGCGTGTAGGCGAAGTAGCCGGGGTCGAAGGTCGCGCGCACCGCCTGCTCCCGCGCCGTCGCGCGGTCCTGGAAGCAGTCGTCGACGAAGCGGCGCTCGGCCTCGTCGAGGCCCATGCCCTCGGCGTGCACCCCGAGCGACACGACCACCCGGCAGTTGCGCAGCAGCGCGTCCGCGAGCTGGCCGAGGCGGCTCTGCGGGTCCTCCTTGCCGAACCCCTGCTCGATCATCACCTGCTCGGCGTAGTGGGCCCAGCCCTCCACGAACGAGTAGCTCCCGAACATCTTCTGCGTCTCGGTCGGCGCCCGGCTCTCCCACAGGAACTGGACGAAGTGCCCCGGGTAGACCTCGTGCACGGTCGTCGAGAGCAGCGTGCCTCGCAGCATCACGTACTCCTCCTGCTCCTTCCGGGGCCACGAGGGGTCCGGCTTCGTGATGTAGTAGAACGCCTCGAGCCCCTTCCGCTCGAACGGCCCCGGCGCGTCGAGGAAGGCGGCGTTCCAGCGCATGTAGGGCGGCGTCTCCTTCACGATCGCCCGCTCGTCGGACGGGAGGCTCACGATCTCCTTGTCGACGAGGAACTTGCGCGCCGACTCCATCATCCGCGTCGCCTCGGCGAGGAGCTGCTCCGCCTTCGGCCGGGAGGTCTTCACCTTCCTGGCGAGCTCCTGGTACGCCGCCTTGTTCGCCGCGAGGTCGTCCTCGCCCATCTTCTTGAACTCGGCGAGCGGCATCGAGAGACCCTCCTGCGCGAGGAGGAGCTTCCGGTACCGCGCCTCCCCGAGCACGTGGCTCGCGTCGCCCTTCGGCAGCTCGACCTTCGCGAGGTGCTCGGCGAGCTTCTCCGCCGCGTCGGCGAGCGCGGCGTTCGTCTTCTCGAAATCGGCCTGGAACGCCGGGTCGCCCACGCCCTTGAGCAGCTTGACGACATCGCCGCGCAGGTACTCGGCGTAGCCCCGGAAGATCTTCACGGCGACCTCGATCACCGGCTTCGGCATCGGGCTCACGAGGTTCTCGAGGACGCGCGGCACCTGGGCCAGCGCCGCCTTCTCGTGCTCGAGGAGGCGCCGCGCGCGCTCGGGCAGCGGCGCGTACGCGCGATCGAGGTAGTGGTTCACGCCGAACAGATCGCCGTAGAACTGCGGCCGCCGGCGCCACTCCTCGACGTCCCTCCCGCTGAAGATCTTGATGTCGATCTGCTGGAGGAGCAGCGCGCGGTCGAGCGCCTCGTCCGGGGAGAGCGCCGCGGCGTCGACGGCGGCGAGCGCCGCGCGGTCGCGCTCGAGGCGCGCGAGCCGCCGCTCTATCGCGGCAGCGCCGTAGTCGGAGACCTTGCCGTCCTGCTCGTGCAGCCCGCGCGAGCGCGCGAAGGCCGGCTCGTCCGCGACCCACTCGCGCAGGATCCGATCGCGCAGCGCGGTGAACGGCTCGCGCGGCGCCTCCGCTGGCCGCGCGGGCTCGGCGCTCGCCACGGCCTGAGGGGGCGCCGCGGCCTGAGGAGGCGCCGCGCCGAGAGACGGAGGCGGCGCCGAGGCGCTCCCGCTGCAGGCGGCGAGCGCCGCGAGCGGCGCGAGGAGGCTCGGGAGCCAGCGGCGGAGGCGGCGGAGAAAGGGATGAGGGGCGACGGCCATGGCGGGCCGGAGCCTCTCAGAGCGCCCTGTGCAGATCAACGGCCTCGGCCAGTACCTCGGGTCAGCGATCCTGCCAGGGCCCTGCCTCGCGAGCGGAGAGAGATTTCAACGCAAAGACGCAAAGACGCAAAGACGCATGAATTTATTATCTTTTTTGCGCCTTTGCGTCTTTGCGCCTTTGCGTTGAAATCTCCCGCTGGATCCCTGGCAGGCCTCCTGGTGCGTGGAGCTAATCGCGAAGCGCGCGATCGATGATCGTGTCCACGTGCGAGAGCGCGTGGTCGAGGTCGAAGCAGCGCGCGATTTCGTCCGGGGCGAGCAGCGCCGCGACGTCGGCGTCGGCGGCGAGGTTGTCGCGGAAGCGCCCCTCGCCCGCGATCGCGCGCATCGCGCAGCGCTGCACCAGCTCGTAGGCCGCCTGCCGCGGCCTGCCCTTCTGGACGAGCGCCAGGAGCACCGCTTCGCTGAAGAAGAGCTCGCCCGTGCTGTCGAGGTTCGCGCGCAGCTTCTCGGGGTAGACGACCAGCCCCTCCACGAGCCCGGCGGCGCGGTCGAGCATGAACCCGAGCGTCGAGGTCGCGTCGGGCGCGATCATCCGCTCGACCGACGAGTGCGAGATGTCGCGCTCGTGCCACAGCGGCACGTTCTCGAGCGCCGGGATCACGGCCGCGCGCACGATGCGCGCGAGGCCGCACAGGTTCTCGCTGAGGATGGGGTTGCGCTTGTGGGGCATCGCGCTCGAGCCCTTCTGGCCCACGGTGAAGCGCTCCTCCGCCTCGCGGACCTCGGTGCGCTGCCAGTGCCGCACGTTGGTCGCGAGCCGCTCGATGCCCGCCGCGATGAGCGAGAGCGCGGTGAAGAGCTCGGCGTGGCGGTCGCGCGCGACGACCTGCGTCGAGACCGTCTCGGGGCGCAGGCCCAGGGCGGCAAGCGCGCGCTCCTCGATGCGCGGCGACAGGTGCGCGTACGTCCCGACCGCGCCGGCGATCTTCCCGACCGCGATCGCCTGGCGCGCCGCGAGCAGGCGCGCCCTGCCGCGCTTCATCTCCGCGAGGTGGCCGGCGATCGCCAGGCCGAACGTGATCGGCTCGGCGGCGATGCCGTGGCTCCTGCCGATCATCGGTGTGCGCCGGTGCTCGTCCGCGCGCCGCGCGAGCGCGCTGCAGAGCTTCTCGAGCCGCGCCGAGAGCAGGTCCGTCGCGCGGACGAGCAGCACCGCGAGGCTCGTGTCGAGCACGTCGCTCGAGGTCATCCCCCGGTGCAGCCACCGCGCGCCCTCGCCCGCGAGCTCCTCGACGTGCGTCAGGAAGGCGATGACGTCGTGCTTGACCGTGCGCTCGATCGACTCGATCCGCTCGGGATCGAGCGTCAGCTGCTTCGCGCGGATCCCCTTCGCGATGCCGGCGGGCACGAGCCCTTCGGCCTCCATCGCCTCGCAGGCGGCGAGCTCCACCTCGAGCCAGGTCGAGAATCGGGTGGCGGGCGACCAGAGCTCTTCGAATTCAGCGGGAGTGTAGCGGGGGATCATGGGCGGGACGCTGCGAAGGTCTGGAGGGTGCGTCAAGGATGGAGTGGCCCCGGGAGGTCCGGGCGCGCGGGGGCCGGCTCGTGCTGCTCGCCCGCGCGGGGCCACGCCGCGCGCGACCGGCGCCGTCGGGCGGGGCGCTTGCGGACGCGCGGCGCGCGGCAAACGTTGGCGCGATGCCAACCGAAGCACCGGCGCCTGCGCGCGCCGATCAGGGCAGGTCGTTCGCCCGCACGCCCCACGCGGCGGGCGACGCGCCGCCAGAGACGCTGCCCGCAGGGGCGAGCGAGCCGGACGCCGTCAGCCAGGCGCCGCTCCCCCCGCGGGCCGAGCCTGGGCGCCGCGAGCCGGCGGGGCGCGCTGGCGGCGCGGCCGCCGCCGCGAGCGCGCCGGCTGTCGTGAACGAGCCGGCGCCCGCGAGCGAGACCCGCGCGAGCGTGCGCGGGGGTCGCCGGGTGAAGTCGTACATCGTGGTGGTCGCGATGGACCTGTCCGAGCCGGGCGGGCGGGCGTGGCGCTTCGCCTTCGATCTGGCGGCGCTCCGCGGCGAGACGGAGATCCACGCCGTGGTCATCGGCCCGCGGCAGGTCGCCCCTGCAGTGCGCGACGTGACGACGCCGGGCGCGTCGTCGCCGCCGTCGCTCCGCGTGCTCCAGCACCGGTTCGCGGACGGCCAGGCCCGGCTGATGGCGATGCACTTCCGCACGGGCCGGCCGGACCGGGCCATCGTCTCGCTCGCCCGCGAGCTCAGCGCCGATCTCATCGTCGTGGCCACGCACCCGCAGTCGCCCCTGCAGCGGCTCTTCGGCGGCTCGACGGCCGATCGGATCGCGCGAAACGCGCCGTGCCCGGTCGTCGTCGTGCGCCCCAAGGAGGACGACGACGCCGACGCGGCCAACTACGACCCCAGGCTGCGCTGACGCGGAGGCGCGCGGGGGACCACCGAGCGCGCGATCTGCGCGCTCGGGTCGCTCGCGCGGGCTACCGCGCGCTCGATGCCCGCGCGGCGGACTACCGCGCGCTCGACGACTGCGCGTCGGCCTGCGCCGCCGGGTCGAGCTTGTCCGGCGCGCTGACGCCCTCGGCCTTGCCCCCTTCCCGCGTGTCCGCGTAGCCCCACGCAACGCCGGCCGCGTCGACGAGGAGGTTGTTCGCGTCGCCGATCGGCATCGGGTCCATCACGAGGGCGTGCCCCCGCCGCGCGAGGTCGTCGAGGGCGGCCTGCGGCGGAGGCGTCAGCCGCTCGACGCGCACGCGATCCGGCATCCACTGGTGGTGGATGCGCGCGTGGCGGACCGCCTCGTCGATGGTCATCCCGTGATCGACCAGGTTGCGGAGGACCTGCACGACGGTGTTCGGGATCGTGTCGCCGCCGGGAGATCCGAGGACGAGCGCGACCTTGCCGTCGCGGCTCACGAGGGTGGGCGTCATCGAGCTCGCCATGCGTTTGCCCGGCGCCACCGCGTTGATCCCCGTCTCGGAGAACGCGCCCAGCGCGTTGGCGAGCAGGATGCCCGTGCCCGGGATCACGATCCTCGCGCCGAAGCTCGCCGACAGGGTGGTCGTGCACGAGACCGCGTTGCCCTGCGCGTCGATCACCGAGAAGTGCGTCGTCTGCGGGGACTCCTGGGCGACGGCGCCCAGAGGCGCCGCGATGTCGCCCGCCGGCGTGGCCCGCTCCGGGTCGACGGGCGGCCTGCGGCGCATCAGGTAGGCCCCGTCGAGGAGCTGCGCGAGCAACTGCGCCGTCTCGGGCGCCACGAAGTCGGGGTCGGCGCTCACCTTGCGCCGATCGGCGTACGCCCGCTTCGCCGCCTCGACGAACAGGTGCAGCGACAGCCCCGAGTCGGCGGGCGCCTCGTGCGCCTTGAGCCGCTCGAGCGTGAGCATCATCTCCGCGAGCGCGACGCCGCCCATCGAGGGGGGCGGCATCGTGTCGACGGTGAAGCCGCGGTACGAGAACCGGAGGGGCGCGCGCCACTTCGCCTGGTAGGCGCGCAGGTCGCTCTCGCTGATGTGGCCGCCGCGCTCGCGCATCGCGCCGGCGATCTGCCGGGCGATGGCGCCCTCGTAGAACGCGCGCGGCCCCTCCGCGGCGAGCGTCTCGAGGGTGCGGGCGAGATCGAGCTGCCGCACCAGCTCGCCCTGGGCGACCGGCGCCTTGCCCCGGCCCCAGATGGCGCTCGCGGCCCGATCGGCCTTCAGCCGCGGCCACGCCCAGCGCAGGGTCAGCGCCTGCCGCGCGCCGAGGCGGTGCCCCTTGCGCGCGAGGGAGATCGCCGGGGCCAGGAGCTCGGCGAACGGGCGGGTGCCGAACCGCTCGTGGGCCAGGGCGAGGCCGGCGACCGAGCCCGGGACGCCGGCGGACGCATAGCCGTGTCCGCCGGCGCGCAGCATCGCCATGTTCGACTCGGTGGTCACCGACGCGGGCGCGGCCTCTCGGAAGTCGATCGCCTGCGTCTCGCCGTTCGCGAGGCGGACCAGCATGAAGCCGCCGCCGCCGATGTTGCCCGCGCTCGGGTGGGTCACCGCCAGCGCGAACGCCACGGCGACCGCGGCGTCGACCGCGTTGCCGCCGCGCCGCAGCACGTCCGCGCCCGCGCGCGTCGCGTGCTCCTCGACCGAGGTCACGAGCCCGGCGTCGCCGCGCACCGCCCGCGGGCCGCCCGAGGCGAGCGCGATCGGCGGCACCGGCGGCATCGGCTCCGGCGCCGCGACGTCGGCCGTGGGCGCCGCGGCGGCGCTCGCGGCCGACGCCCCGGCGCTCGCGCTGGCGACGGCCGGCGCGCCCGAGGTTGCGGGCGCCGCCGGGTGCGGCGCGGGCGGCGTGCGGGCCTCGCAGCCTGCGAGCAGCGCCAGGACGAGCGCCCAGCGCGGCTTCGAACGACGGAGCAGGGTCATCAGGGTGCGCGCGAATCTACACCGGTGCCGGAGAGAGCCGGGCCGGGTCGCGCGGGGCGACCCGGCCCGGGATGTGGGTGAGGGCGCGCGGGCGCGCTTCGGTTCAGGGCGCGCGGGCGCGCTTCGGTTCAGGGCGCGCCGGCGCGCCGCAGGGCGGCGCCCGCGCAGTCAGGGGCACCGAGCCCCGCTCAGGACCGCTTGCGGCGACGCGCCGCAGCCACGCCCACGCCGGCGGCGAGCGCCGCGAGCCCGGTGCCCGCGAACGGCGCCGAGGACGACCCCGGCGCGGCGGCGCAGGAGACGCTGGCCTCGGCCTCCGCCTCGGCGTGGAACTCCACGTCGACGCCCTGCGAGAGCAGCCAGTTCTTGCACTCCTCCATGCTGCCGGCGATATCGACGTACTGCCCGTTGCAGAACAGCGCGCCATCCGGCGTGGTGCACTGCACCTCACACCCGCCCCGGAGCTCGGACGTGCAGTTGAAGTTGCAGTCGAAGTTCGCGTCGACCTTGCACTCCCCCTCGCAGCTCGCCTCGCACTTCGCCTCGCACGAGGCGCTCGGCGGCGTCGCCTCGCAGCTCACGCTGCACTCGCCCTCGCAGCTCGACGAGCACGACGCCTCGCAGTCCGCCCGCGCGCCGGCATCGCTACCCGCTTTCGCCTCGCACCTCGCCTCGCACTTCCCCGTGCAGCTCGCCTTGCAGCTCCCCTCGCAGCTCAGGCTCCCCGGGTCGGCGGTGCACTCGCCTTCGCAGTCCGCCTGGCACTGGCCCGTGCACGACGCCTGCACGCCGCCAGTGCACCGCCCGGAGCACTCCGCCTCGAAACGGACCGGCTCGCAGTAGCCTTCACAGCCGCCCTCGGTGCGAATCTCACACTGACCGGCCGCCGCGAGCTGGAGGTTTCCACATGGATTGGGCTGGGCTGATGCAGTGGAGGCAACCAGCGCAGGAACTGCAAAAGTAAACGCACTCACAAAAAGCTGAGCAATGGTCCGTCGCATGCCAATTCTCCTGGGTTCAGAGCGCGGGATCCGCGTGTGGTCTCCGCAGGTGTTGCAATCGGACGACCAGCGCCACCCTTTGAAGCATTTCCCAAGAAAAAAGTCTCGCTGCTCGTGCCCGCTCGGCCACAGCGTATCTACGAGTTCACGGTCCCATGATGCGCCATGCCACACCAAGGGCATGTCCGAGCAGGTGAGGATACCTGCGACGTGGTGATCAGCGGCTCACAGTGTCGGCGATTTGCCCTGTTCCGTAGCGCGCCACCACGCCCTTGCGGGCTCTGCCGGGAGTCGGCTGGCTAAGGAAGTCCCCGCCGACCGCCCAGAAGGCCCCTTCCCCGTCGGCCCAGACGGCGTGGAGATCGGCGTAGGGCTCCTCGGTGAACTCATCGATCCAGGCCCCGTCGATGAGGCGCTGCTTGAGCCCTCCATACCCGACGATCGCGACCTCCCCCGGCCGGCCGCAGGCGACGCCGTTCACGTCGTTGGTGAGCTCTATCTCGAGCCTGCGCCACGACGCGCCGTCCGAGCGGAGCACGTCTCTCCCGCCGACCGCGTATACCTCTTCACGGCTGCAGCCGGTGGCCGTGAACAGGGTGCCCTGCGCGATCGGCGGATCGGATTGCACTTCCCAGGTCGAGCCCGAGCGGTGCCAGATCACGCCGAACTCGCCCACGGCGTAGAGATCCTCGGACGATTCGCCCCACACCTTGTAGAGCGCCCGGCCAGTCGCCGCCGGCAGCGGCTCTCGCGACCATGCGCTGCCGTCCCAGCGGAGGACGATGTCCTTCTCCGCGTCCGCGCCGCTGCCGGGCATGCCGCCGACCGCCCAGGCATCGTCGGGTGAAAACGCGATCACGCCCCACAGCGTGGCCTCCGTCCCCGTCGCGTGCTCGGTGAACGTCGCGCCGTCCCACCGCGCGGCGCGGCCGCGCTCGCCGACCATCCAGACGTCCTGCGGACCGGAGCCGGCCACCCACCAGAAGGTCGTCTCCCCGCCCGCCGGGAGCTCGCGCCACCTCGCCCCGTCGTAGTGCAGCGCGAGCGCCTGGAGGCCCGTGTTGCCGAGCGGCCCCCCGACGGCGAACACGTCGTCGGGCGCCGTCCCCCAGATCGAGAGGACCGCGCGGTCGAGATCGCCCTCGTCGAGCAGCACGCGCCACGCCGGCGGCTCCTGCTCGGGCGGCCTCGCAGGATCGCCGGGGCAGCCGGTGAGGGCGACCGCGCCGAGCGCCGCCAGAGCCATGGAGTGAAAGCAGGTGCGCATGGGAGTGAAGACCCGCCTGGAGAGGTCCTGCCGGCGCGCCGCCATGGAGGGCTCAGTTGCAGAACACGTCGTCCTGCTTCGGATAGTAATAGACGAAGATGTTGCAGTGCTCGTTCTTCTCGACGATCGGCCCGAACGTGTAGCAGCAATCGAGCGACTCGTCGGCGGTCCCGTTCTTGGACACGTCGTACTCGTCGAGGCCCTTGCACCCCACGGACGGGTCCGGCTGCTGCCACTCGTAGGTGCATCCGTACCAGACGCCGCCGTTCGTCGGGAGCTCCCGGTCGAGCTCCGGCGAGATGAGCATCGGCGGGTCGTCCCACGCATTCGATGTGTAGAAGCGATCCGCGGCCGGAGGCGTGCCGATGGTCTTGCCGTCCCATGCATACATATCGAACCGCGTGCCTCGGCTGTGGAAATGGCCGTTGGCGCCGATGATCCTCACGGGAGAGGGGCTGTTGATCTGGCACGAGCCCTCGAACGTGGGCGTCGGGTTCGACTGACAGACACGGATCGACTGCTTGGTCGCGAAGACGGTGCCCATCTCGGCCTTGACCTCGGCGGCCGGAAGCGCCCAGAAGTTCACCCGGACGCGGCCGACCGCCTCGGGGGTCTTCTGCGACGTCGCATTCACGTAATGCGTCTGCAGCATCAGCCACTCGTCCGGCGCGAGGACGTTCGCGACGCCCTCGGGGAACTCCCAGTCGACCTGGCCGTTCTGCTGCGAGTTCGCGATGAGCGGCCAGTCCGCCCAGTTGGGGCTCTTGAAGCACTCCCCGACCCCGTTCTGGTTCTTCTGGACTAGCCCGCCCTCCGGCCCCAGCCCCTTCACGGTCTTCACGCGGAAGATGTTCATGTGGTGCGAGCCGTCGCGCTGCGCGATCTGCACGCGGTGGAGGTTCACCGGCGCGGCCGGGTCCAGCCCGTTCGACGCGGCGAGCTCGCTGACCTTGAAGAAGTAGCAGTCCTGCTGCTCGACCCCCGCCGGCACCTCGGTCTCCTCGGTCTGCATCTGGAAGCCCTGGCCGACCGGCGGCACATCGAGCAGCGACTCGTCGACCGGCGCGGGCGTCTCGCCCCCACCCCCGCCCCCGTCAACGCAGGCCACGATCCCCAGCACGACAGGAAGCAAACCAAGCGTCAGGCATCGAACGGCCATGAGTCCCTCCAGGCAATCGCGCAGCGATGAAGAGAGATATACACGGCTGCACAATTTCAGGGCGTTCGTGTCACGGGGCGGGCATGGTTCCGTCGCGCGCCGGGGCGTCGTGGTCGAGCGCTGGCCGGCGCTGCTAGGATGTGGGAGAGGTTCAACCATGGCGGCGCCCAAGAAATGCGGTCCACACACCGAGCTCGCCTCGAACGAGGCGACACGCATCACCCGGTGCGGGTGTGGCACCGTGCACGTGACACTCATCGGCCCTGGCGTGACGTTTCGCATGCCAGCGGACGCGTTCCGGGGCGTCGCCTCCGGGCTCAAGGCAGCGGCCGAGCGGCTTGACGACGACCCCCGTTTCGGCACGACCTCCATCAATTAGCTTGCGCGCCCGCAGCGGAGCGGCCTACCAGTGGCTTCGCCGCTGAGATCTCTCTCCTCGGATGGCCGCTGGTCGAAAGAGGGCGCCTCTCGTGTACGACGACGACGCGGAGCACTGGGTCGGCAAGACGTTCGCCGGGACGTGGTGGATCGAGCGCGTGCTCGGCACCGGCGGCATGGGGAGCGTGCTGCTCGGGCGCGCGGCGGACGGCTCTCAGGTCGCGCTCAAGGTGTTGCACCCGGAGCTCAACGCGATCACGGAGGTGCGGAAGCGCTTCCTGCGCGAGGGGTTCATCGGCAACACGCTCGGCGGGGCGGACGCGGTGCCCGGCGTGGTGCGCGTGCTCGCCTCCGGCGAGACGCAGGAGGGCCTCGCCTACCTGACGATGGAGGCGCTCCAGGGCGAGACGCTCTTCGATCGGATGGCGCGCACCGGGACGATGCCGGCCGGCGAGGTGCTCGCGCTCGCGGACCAGGTGCTCGAGACGCTGGCGATCGCGCACGCGCGCGGCGTCGTGCACCGCGATCTCAAGCCCGAGAACATCCACCTCGGCAACGACGGGCGCGTGCGCATGCTCGACTTCGGCATCGCGCGCGTCGTCGACGGGCTCACCGGCCTGCCCGAGAAGACCGCGACCAAGACGGGCATGATCATGGGCACGGCGACGTACATGGCGCCGGAGCAAGCGACGGGGCTCATCCACGACATCGACGGGCGCACCGATCTCTTCGGGCTCGGAGCGACGATGTTCCGGCTGCTCGCGGGCCGACAGGTGCACGGCGAGGTGACGGAGGCCATGGAGGTCATCGCCGCAGCGACCGAGGCCGCGCCGCCGCTCGCGTCGGTCGCGCCCGGGATCTCGCCCTCCGTCGCGGCCGTGGTCGATCGCTCGCTGGCGTTCATCAAGTTCCATCGCTACCCGAACGCCGAGACCATGCGCGCGGACGTCCGCGCTGTACGCGCAGGCGCGCTGCCTCCCTACGCGCAGGCCGTCATCGAGGGGCGGATCCGCGCCGGCCAGCCGATATCGCAACCGGCGCCTCCGCTGCATGCCGGCGGGTCGCCGAGCGCGCGCCCGCAGCCGACCGTGGTGGAGCCGGCCGCGGCCCCTCGCCATTCGCACTCGATGAGCCGACCGGAGCGAACGCTCGACGACGACCCGTCAGCGCGCTCCCGCGCCGGCGCGTCGCTCTCGCAGCTGTCGACGGGCAAGCTGCTCCTGCTCGTCGGCGGCGCCTCGCTCATCACGGGCGTCGTCGTGGCGATGATCGTCGTCCTGCTGGTGTTCAGCCGCTGAGGGGCCGCGAGCGCGCCGCCAAGGGCGCGCTCGTCAGGTGGAAGGGATCGTCGGTGGAAGGTGCCGGCGGGGCCGCTGGGCCCCGCCGCGGTCACGCGCGCTCGTCGAGCGGCGTGTAGTCGACGGCGTTCTCGCCGGTGTAGATCTGCCGCGGACGGCCGATCTTGCCGGTCGGGTCGTCGTTCATCTCCTTCCAGTGGGCGATCCAGCCGGGGAGGCGCCCGAGCGCGAACATGACGGTGAACATGTTCGTGGGGAAGCCGAGCGCGCGGTAGATGATGCCGCTGTAGAAGTCGACGTTCGGGTAGAGCTTCCGCTCGACGAAGTACGGATCCTTCAGCGCGGTCTCCTCGAGGCGCTGCGCGATGTCGAGCAGCGGATCCTTGATGCCGAGCTTCGCCAGGATCTTGTCGGCCGCCGCCTTGATGAGGACGGCGCGCGGATCGTAGTTCTTGTACACGCGGTGGCCGAAGCCCATCAGGCGGAAGTTCGAGGTCTTGTCCTTCGCGAGCTTGACGAACTTCGAGACGTCGCCGCCGTCCGCGCGGATCGCCTCGAGCATCGTCACGACCTCCTGGTTCGCGCCGCCGTGGAGCGGGCCCCAGAGCGCGCAGATGCCGGCGGCGACCGAGGCGAAGAGGTTCGCCTTCGAGCTCCCGACGAGGCGCACCGTCGACGTCGAGCAGTTCTGCTCGTGATCGGCGTGCAGGATCAGGAGCAGGTTCAGCACCTTCACGATGTCCTCGTCGATCTCGTACGGCTCCGCCGGGACCGAGAACATCATGTTCAGGAAGTTCGCACAGTACGAGAGCGAGTTGTGCGGGTAGACGAACGGCTGGCCGATCGACTTCTTGTACGAGAACGCCGCGATCGTGCGCACCTTGGAGAGCAGCCTCGCGATGGTGATGTCGAGGTGCTCGGTGTTCTTCACGTCGATCGCTTCCGGGTAGTAGCTCGACAGGGAGAGCACCATCGCGGAGAGGATCGCCATCGGGTGCGCCGTCGACGGGTAGCCGTCGAAGAAGCGCTTCATGTCCTCGTGGATCAGCGAGTGCCGGGTGAGCAGCGTGGAGAACCGGGACAGCTCGCTCTTGCTCGGCAGCTTGCCGTAGATCAGGAGGTACGAGGTCTCCACGAAGGTCGACTTCTCGCCGAGCTGCTCGATCGGGATGCCGCGGTAGCGGAGGATGCCCTTCTCCCCATCGAGGAACGTGATGGAGCTCGTGGTCGAGGCCGTATTGACGAAGGCCGGGTCGATGCAAACGTACCCGGTCTTCGAACGAAGGGACGCGACGTCGATCGCCTTCTCCCCCTCGGTGCCCGTGATGACAGGCAACTCGATCGTCTGCTCCCCACCGTTCTTCTTCAGCGTTAACTTCGCGGTCTCCTGCACGCCTCCTCCTTCCGCCGCAGCGCGGCGTAAGCTATCACGGGCCGAGGGAAGAATGCTTCCCCGAGAAAATGAGGTGATGCATTTGAGCGAGCCGGTCGTGCGGGGGGAGCTGGCCCACCACCCGGAGGCGCCTCGGTTTGCGGCCGAGGTGCGGCGAGTCCACGGGCGTTACGCCGACGAGGTTGTCGCTCGCTACCGGCTCTGCCCGTTCATGCGCGACGCCGCAACCGGATTCGGACGCTTTTACGTCCTGCTCGATCGTGAGCCCGTCCTGGAGACGGCGCTGGCGGTCATGGAGGAGGCCGACTCCGCGGTGGTGCACCTGGTTTTCCCGTGCATCCATGCTCCGTCGCCCCAGTTCGAGCGCTTCGCGTCGCGCCTGGGTGAACAGCTGCGGCGGCGCCTCAGCCCCGCGCCGGTGCTGGCCGCGTTCCACCCCGAGATGGCGGGGGACGAGACGAACTCGCACCGGCTCGTCGGTCTCCTCCGACACGCGCCAGATCCGTTTGTACAAACGATTCCAGAGGGGCTGAACCATACTGGGACCGTCCTCGCGGGGGCAGGCGTCGAGCCTGCGGTCGACCCCGCCGAGGACAATTACCGACGCCTTGAAGGGGCAGGGATCGCCGCAGTCAAGATGAGGCTCGCGGAGATCATGGCAGATCGCGACTCGAGTTATGCGCCCTTCCTCGCGCAGCTCGGGCTCACCCGCCCCGGCCCGCGCTTCGGCCCGCTCCCAACACGGTAGCGCACGGGCGAAGAGCGCAAACGAAACACCTGCGAAACGCGCGCGAAACGCGTGTTGAGCGTGGTGATGGCCCTCGGCTCACTCCGCAGGCGAGCTGCGCGGCGCCGGGTCCGACCCGCCGGAGCCGGAACCGGCCTTGGCCTCGCGCTGCGCCATCAACGGCATCAGGTACGGGAAGCCGGCCGCCATCGTATCGAGGTGGGGATCGATCTGGGCGGCCAGCCAGAAGAGGAGCACGCAAGCGCGCTCGACATAGAACCAGTCCTCCGGGTACTCGAACGACCGCATCAGCTCCTGGAGCTCACCGCGCTCCAGCTCGGGGTCCGCGAGCCGCTCCAGCTGCTCGGGGCGGGCGCGCATCAGCGCCGCCGGCGTGCGATCCCGGATCTTGAGCAGCTTCGCGAAGTAGGTCTTCACGGTCCTCTCGAGGAGCGCGTCGTTGCCCCCGGGCGCGACGAAGCCCATCCTCCGGAAGCCGCGCACGACCGCCGCGTCGTCCTGCGCGAAGATGCCCTTCAGGATGTCGAGCAGCCCGTCGATGAGCTCGTCCCGGGCCTCGCAGCTCGCGCCGAAGTCGAGGACGACGAGGCGAAAGCCGCCGCCCTCCTCCGCGGGCCGCGCGGCGACAAGGAAGTTCCCCGGGTGCGGATCGGCGTGGAAGAAGCGATCCGCGAAGAGCATCTTGTAGAAGGCCTGCACGAGCCGGAGCGCCACGTCCGAGGGCTCGACGCCCGCGCTCCGGAGCGCGTCGAGGCGGGTGATCTTGATTCCTTCCATGAAGGTCATCGTGAGCACGTCGCGCGTCGTGAGCTCGTGGATGACCTCCGGGAACGCGATGCCCGCGTCCCCCTCGAAGTTCTGCGCCATCCGCTCCATGCACGCGGCCTCGTGCAGGTAGTCGGTCTCCCGGCGGAGCAAGTCGACCAGCGACTCGTGCACCCGCTCGATGTGCCCCACCGGGACGAACCGCTTGTAGACGAGGATCGCGAGGCGCAGGACGCGCAGGTCGACGGCGATGATCCCGCGGATGCCGGGGTAGAGGAACTTGACCGCGACCTTGCGGCCGTCGCGGAGGCGCGCGACGTGGACCTGCCCCAGCGACGCGGCCGCGAGCGGCGCGCGCTCGATCGACGCGAACAGCTCGCCCGCGGAGCGGCCGAAGCTCGCGCGCAGCGCGGCCTCGAGATCGCTGAACGGGTGCGGCGGCACCTGGTCCTGGAGCTGCTCGAGCTCCTTGCCGTAAGCACGAGGCAAGAAGCCGCCCATGATGGACAGCACCTGGCCGAGCTTGATGAAGACGCCCCGCAGCTGGAGCATGGCGCGCAGCAGGCGCCGGGCGTTGTTCTGATCGACGCGGTCGCGGCGCGCGACGAGCCAGCGAGGCGGCTCACCCGCGGGCGAGCCGCGCCCGAGGCGCCTCGCGAACACCCGCACGAGCCCCAGCTGAATGAGGTAGCTCGTCAGGATGACCGAGAACGCGAGCAGCGCGCGGAAGAGTCGGACGGCGAGCGTCATGTGCGGCAAAGCAGCCGCACCATGCTACCGCAGGGGCCGCGCGGGGCCAGCGGTGCTCGCCCTCGCCCTCCGGCGATCGGTGAATCCCGGCGAGGGAGCCGCCGCGGACCTCCGCCGCGCAGCGGAGCCCTCAGGCGAGCCGAGCAGGCTCAGGAGAGCGAGTCCTTGATCGCCTTGATGGGGCGGGCGCGGACCGACTTGCTGGCCGGCTTGGCCGCGAACGTCATCGGCTGCTTCGTGAAGGGGTTGATCCCCTCGCGCGCCTTGGTCGCGGGCTTCTTGACGACGCGGAACTTCGCGAAGCCGGGCATCGTGAAGATGCCGTTCTTCTTGAGCTCCTTGTACGCGATGTCGGTCAGCGACTCGAGGATCGCCTTGACCTGCTTGCGCGAGATCTCGTTCTCGTTGGCCTCGACCACCGCGTTGATCAGCGCGCTCTTGCTGAGCGACGTGCTCTTCTTCCCATCCGCCTTCTTGGCCGCCATGTTCATTCCTCCTGAGGTTTGTGCCCTCTTGCGGGCCAAAGGAACCACAACGGCCGCCGCAGATCCAGTGTCGAATCGTCGATCGGAGCTACAAAAGAAGGGGTTTCATGCCCCGGGGGGCGCGCCGCTCCGCCGGGAGGGCGGCCGGGGGGCCCTGGCGCGGGCCGTCAAAACCGCGGGAAAGCAGCCCAGATCGGCCCTTCTTCAGGCCTCACGCGCCCGCCGCGAGGGAGGCCGCATGCCGGGCGCTCGACGTAGGAGATCACCCGAACCCCTTCCGTTGAAGGCGATCCCGGTCGCCCGGGCGGCCTAGCGGCGGCTCACCGCCGAGCCCGCGCCCCACTTCCTCTTGGCGGAGAGGCCGAGGATCGTCAGCGACTGGGGCGCCTGCGTGAACTCGATGACGTCGCCGAAGCCGACGCTGACCGAGTGGATCGGCCCGTCGAAGAAGAGCTTCGCGTCGTGCGTCTTGCTGCGCACGACGAGCGAGGCGCCCGGCTGGATCAGGGCGTGACGGAGGCGGTACTCGTCGCCGTGGGGGGTGTAGGGCTCGCGGACGACGAGCTGGAGCCGCTTCGACGTGAGCGGCAGGACGCGCCCGCCCGCGGAGCGCTGCGCGGCCGTGGACCCGGCCGCAGGGCCGATCCAGAAGCCGCTCGACTTCTGCTCCTCCTCGGCCCGGCCGAGCCGGAGCACGTAACGCGACGTGGCCGCGGGGGAGACGTGGCAGAAGAGCGCGTCGTTCAGGACGCGCCCCGTGGCGAGCTTGTCGTTCACCGTGACCTGCATGCGGGTGAGCACCGTGCTGCGGAGCGAGCCGCTCAGCGCCCCCGCGATCGCGTCCGCCGCGTCGCGGCTCGTCGCGCCGCAGAAGAAGCCGACGGAGTGGCCCGGCGCGCTGTTGATGCCGAGGATCGGCACGTCGCCGACGTTGTGGGACGCGCTGAGGAGCGTCCCGTCGCCGCCGACCGTGATCACGAGGTCGAGCTCGCCCGCGTCGAAGGACTGCGCCGCGCTGGCGACCACATCGATCTGGACCCCGAGGTCGTCGAGCGCCGCCTTGACCTCGCGCACGGTCTGCTCGTGCGCGTCGTGCGACGCCTTGAGGCGCGCGACCGCGGAGTCGCCGGCCTCGATGAGCCGCGTGATGCGCGGGTCCTTCCGCTCCTCGCGGTAGATCTTCCAGGCGGAGCGCTTCACGACGAGCGCGACGCGGGGCGGACGCCGCGGCGCGGGCGCGGGGGATCGTTCCGCCATCAGAGCTCCGCGAGGCGCCGGAGCGCCACCTCGGTCTTCGCGTCCTCGATCACGCCGCGCCGGGTGAGCTCGATCGCCTCGTCGAGCGGGACCGCCGCGATGGCCGCGAACCGCTCGAGGGGGGAGCCGTCCTCGAGCGGCGTCCCCTGGCGAGCCGGGTCGACCTCGACATGAAAGAAGAAGTGCCGCTCGCCCACCATGCCCGGCGCCGGGAACGTCGACGGGCCGAGCGGGTGGAGGTCCGACGGAGGCACGTCGAAGCCGACCTCCTCGAGCAGCTCGCGCGCGGCGGAGCGCTTCAGGCCCTCCGGGCTCCGCTCGTCGAGCTCGACGAGCCCGGCGGGCAGCTCCCAGATCGCGCCGAGCGTCGGCGCCTCCGGGATGGGCCACGCCTCGGGCGGGCGGGTCGCGGCCGGGGGCCGGAACGCCGAGCGGAGGAAGACGCGACGGCGCCCGTCCGCGCCGCGGTAGTGCGGGGCGATCACCACCGCGTCGAGGCGCCCGCGATCGACGCTGTCGTAGGTGAACGGGTCGCTCAGCGAGCCGTCCGGGAACTCGACGCGGAACACCTGGCGTCGCACGTTGAGGAAACCAGGGCCGTCGAGCGAGGGGATCGTCCGGACCAGCTTGAGCGCGAGCTTCGGGAAGGGAGGTAGCCGCATGCGTCGAGGCGCGAAGCATAGCGCCAAACGGCAGCGGATCGCGATGTGCCTCGTTCCCGCGCCCGGCGCGCGCCTCGCCCCCGCGCTCGGGGCGGCCTCGGGCTCAGCGGAGCACGAGGACCCAGACGTCGTAGAGCGCGTGGGTCCAGACGGCCGGCGCGAAGCCGCGGAAGACGTAGATCGCCGTCAGAACGAGCCCGCACACCATGCGGAACACGAAGGAGGGGAGGTTCCAGGGATCGCCCAGCGACCCGACATAGTGCCAGCCGGAGAAGACGGCGGCGGCCACGACCGCCCAGCCGACCATCAGCACCACCCCCTGGACCCCCTTGCCGAAGAAGAACTTGATCCCGAGCGCGCCCAGCCCGTAGAGGCCGGCGCGGAAGGCGATCTCCTCGTAGAAGCCCGCGCCGAGGGACATCACGACCCCGGTGAAGATGTCGTTCGACGCGGCGGGCGGGCCGAGCCGGAGGGAGCCGACCACATAGGCGCCGGCGAAGCGCATCAGGATGGCGTAGAGCGCGCCCTCGACGGCGAGCAGCGCGAAGCGCCTCGTCTGGAGGGCGTGGCCGCGGCCGAGGATGGAAAGGACGAGGACGAACGCGGCGCCGACGGCGACGGTGAGGCCCGCGTAGAGCGGGAGGCTGTGCTTGGCCAGCGCGCGGAGCTCGGCGGTGACCGGATCCGCCGCGTTGCGGATGGGGAGGAAGGCGACGCCGAGGTGATAGAGGACGAAGATCGGCATCGTCAGCGCGAGATCGGTCAGCGCATCGCTCTTCGCGGTGGGCTTGTCGCCGGCAGGGGCCGCCCCCGGCCGGGCGAGCTCCGGTCCGGCGCCGAGCATCAGGACGGCCTCAGGCGGTACACGATCACCAGCACCTCGGCCGACCACATGACGACGTTCAGCACGAAGGGCGTGTCCCGGAGGATCTCCTGGGTGGGGCTCTCCGACCTCGCGCTGCCGGCCACGAGCTGGAGAAACCGGATCCCGCCGAAGAGCGGGTGGATCGCCGTGAGCCAGAGGTACGGGTTCTGGAAGAACCGCTGCGTGTCGTGGTCGAGCGTGTACGCCAGGTAGGTGGCGAAGGTGGCGAGGCCCGTCACGGCGAGCGCCGCCGTCAGGGCGGCAGGCGAGTAGCCGTCGAGCGCCGCGCGCTGCTTCGAGGCGTTGACCGAGGCGAGCTCGTGGCGGCGCTTGCCGAAGCCGAGGAAGAGCGCGAGCAGCGCGGTGCAGGCGATCATGAAGCCGGAGAGCGGCGTCCTCGTCGCGAAGCCGCCGGCGAGCACGCGCAGCACGAAGAAGATCGCGATGCAGCCGACGTCGAGGTAGGCGATCTTCTTGAGCCGGAACGAGTAGGCGACGTTGAGGACGTAGTAGCTGGCGGCGACGACCGCGAAGAGCGGCGGGCCGAGCAGGCTCGCGCCGAGCGCGATGACCGCGAGGCCGACCGCCATCGCCTTGGCGACCGGGATGGGCACGCGGCCCGAGGCGATCGGCCGGAAGCGCTTGACCGGGTGGACCCGATCGGCCTCGACGTCGACGATGTCGTTCAGGATGTAGACGGCGCCGGCGAGCAGGCAGAAGATCGCGAAGGCCCCGATCGCGCTCATGATGATCGAGGGGTGGGTCAGGTGCTTGGCGAACACCACCGGGGCGAGGACGAAGAGGTTCTTCACCCACTGGTGGGGCCGCATCGCGCGGATCATCCCGCGCACACGCCAGAGCAGCGTCCCCCTCGGCGAGTCGGGCAACAGGGGCGGCTGCGCTATCAAGCCGCCCGAGGGGGGCCCGCTCTCCGGCGGACCGGAGCTCGGCGCGCCGGCGCTCCGCGGAGGCGACGACGGAGGCTTGCCGGCGGGGACGGAGCTCACCGGAGCGGGCGAGCCGCCCTGCTCGGCAGGCGCCGGCGCGTCCGGCGCGCCCGCCTCCGGGCGAGCCTCGGCGCCGGGCGCCTCCTGATCAGGGAAGCCTGCGGCACTGTTGCGAAAAAGGGGCCCCGAGGCGGTCACGGCGCGCGGAGCATACTCGGGCGCCCTGGACCCGGCCATTCCGCGGCAAGTTAAAAGCACAGGGGGCGCCGGCGCCCGGGACCGACGAAACCGACGAAACCGAGCGCCAGCGGCAGCGCCGATGCCCCTCCAGGCCACGAACCGGGAAGAACGTGGCGCAGCGCACCCGGGGCGGCGGCCGCGCCGCGAGGTCGCGAATCCGGGTTCGCACCCGCCAGCCCGGCTCGTGGAACGCAAAATGCGCATCCCCGCAGGCGCGCCGTGACCTCGTGCTACCATCGCCCCCGATGACATCAGCGCTCTCGGTCGCGCGTGAAGCTTCGCCTCTTCTCCTGAAGCTTCGCTCTGCCGTGGAGCAGGCCCTCGAAGGGAAGCCAGAGGCGGTCGAGCTGGCGCTCATCGCGCTGCTCGCCCGGGGCCATGTCCTCATCGAGGACGTCCCCGGCGTCGGCAAGACGACGCTGGCCCGAGCGCTGGCCAAGGCCGTGGGGGGCGAGCTCCGTCGCGTTCAGTTCACCAGCGATCTGCTGCCGAGCGACGTGCTCGGGGTCAGCGTCTTCGACCAGCGGCTCGGGCAGTTCGTCTTCCGGCAGGGGCCGATCTTCGCGAACGTGCTGCTCGCCGACGAGATCAACCGGGCGAGCCCCCGGACGCAGTCCGCGCTGCTCGAGGCGATGAACGAGGGGCAGGTGTCCATCGAGGGGACGGCGACGCCGCTGCCGTACCCCTTCTTCGTGCTCGCGACCCAGAACCCGCAGGATTTCGCGGGCACGTTCCCGCTGCCGGAGTCGCAGCTCGACCGGTTCATGGTGCGGATCCGGATCGGGTACCCGCCGCCGCAGGTCGAGATGCGGCTGCTCCTCCAGGGCGGCGAGCCCGACCGGGCGCGGAACGTGCCGCAGATCATCGATCCGGCCCAGCTCGTCGCCCTGCAGCGCGAGGTCGATCGCGTCGAGCTCGACTCGTCGCTCGCGACCTACCTGCAGGCGGTGCTCACGGCCACGCGGTCGAGCCCGACCCTCTCCCTGGGCGCATCGCCGCGCGCCGGCATGAACCTGGCGCGCGCGGCCCGGGGGCGCGCGGTCCTCTACGGACGCTCGTACTGTATCGCGGACGACATCCACAACCTTGCGGTGGCCGTGCTGGCGCACCGGGTCCGGCTCTCGGCCCACGCGGAGGGCTACATGCCGACCCGCGACGAGTGCGAGGCGGCGGTGCGCGACCTCGTGGCGCGGGTGCCGGTCCCCCTCTGAGGGGTGGGCGATGGGCGCAGAGGACAGGGAGCGGGGATCTCTCAGCGGCAGCTCCCGCGGCGCCGAGCGCGCCGGCGCAGCGACGCGGAGCGCCGTCCGGCCGAGCAAGCCGAGGCGCGACAGGCCGCTCGTCGAGCAGCGCCCGCTGCTGCCCCCGCGCGGGGACAAGGCGTCGTTCTGGACGAGGGTCCTGCTCTTCCTGAGGCCGCCCCGGAAGCTCAAGTTCACCCGGGAAGGAAAGTACTACCTCGGGATCACGCTTGGCGTCGGCTTCGCGGCGATCAACACGGGCAACAACCTCCTCTACCTGCTGCTCGGGATGCTGCTGTCGCTGATCGTCGTCTCCGGCGTGATGAGCGACCTGTCGCTGCAGCACCTCACGGTGACCCGGCGGCTCCCGGCCCGCGCCCAGGTGGGCCGGGCTCACCTCGTCGAGATCGAGGTCTACAACCACAAGAAGCGCGTTCCGTCGTACGCGATCGAGGTCGAGGATCTGCGCGCCGGCCAGCCGGCCGACAAGCGCTGCTTCTTCCTGAAGATCAGCCCCTCCAGCGCGCAGGTGGCCGCGTACCGGCGGACGCCGGCGAGGCGCGGCCGCGACAGGCACACAGGGTTCCGCATCGCGACCCGCTTTCCCTTCGGGCTGTTCGAGAAATCGAGGGAGGTCGAGGCCGAGGGCGACCTCATCATCTACCCCGCGGTCGATCCGGTCCGGCTCCCCGTCGAGGACGCGGGCCGGCGCGAGGGCGGCGCGAGCCTCAGCGGGCGCGGGGGCGGCGACGAGACCTTCGGCCTCCGGCCGATGCGCGAGGGGGACGATCCGCGCGACATCTACTGGAAGAAGAGCACGATGCGCGATCAGCTGGTGCTGCGCGAGCGCACCCGCGAGACGCGGCCGGACGTGCAGATCGTCGTCGACACGGTGCGCCCCGCCGGGGAGGGCGACGCGTTCGCGCCGACCTTCGAGCGCAGGATCCGCGAGGCGGCGTCGCGCGCCGTCGCCCACATCAAGCGCGGCGACGCCGTGGTCGTCGCGACGACGCTGGGCGAGCGGGTGCGCGGCGATCGCAACATCGGCTCCGACGCGATCCTCCGCTTCCTGGCGCTGCTCGATGCGGTCGACGACGGCCGGGCGCCCGAGCGCGGCGCCCACGCGCCGCTGCGCCAGGGATCGAGCCCGAGCCCGAGCAGCGGTGAGCGCCGCGCCGGCGCGCCGAGGGGCGCGTCGTGAGGTTCGGGATGGTGCACCGGGTGATGACCGACGCGCTCGCGGCGCTCGGCGTCATCGCCCTCGTCGCGAGCGGGCAGTTCAACCGCTACGTGAGCTGGGCGATCCTCATCTGCCTCGGGCTCGCGCTCGTCGTGCGCGAGTCGTGGCAGCGGCACCCGGCGCTCCGCCACCTCGACACGGGCATCCTGCTGGCCGTCATCGCCGTCCAGGTGGTCCGCATCGTCGCCACCGACGCGAGCGTGCTCGACGTGCTCGTGGAGTTCGCCGCCGCGCTGCAGATCATCCGGCTCGCGACGCGCAAAGGGGCGGCGCACGACCAGCAGGTCATCGTGCTCGCGCTGCTGCACCTCATCGCCGGGACCGTCCTCGGCGGCGGCATCGGCTACGGGCTGTGCTTCCTGGGGGTGCTCGTCGTCGCGCCAGGCGCGCTCGTGCTCAGCCACCTGCGGCGCGAGGTCGAGGGCAACTACCGGCAAGGGGCGCGCGACCGGACGGGGCTGCCCGTGGACGTGCCGCGCATCCTGCGCTCGAGGCGGGTCGTCGGGCGCTCGTTCCTGGCCGTCACCTGCCTGCTCTCGGTCCCGATCTTCGCCTTCACCGCGCTGCTGTTCGTGATCTTCCCGCGCGTCGGCCTCTCGCTGCTCCTGCTCAACCGCGGCCACACCGGGCGGATGATCGGCTTCTCGGGCAAGGTCGACCTCGGCGCGGTCGGCGTGCTGCGCAGCGACCCCAAGCTGGCGATGCGGGTCGAGATCCCCGAGCTCCCGGAGCCGCCGCCCCCGCGCCTGACCATGCACCTGCGCGGCACCGCGCTCGACGCGTACGACGGCCGCACCTGGACCCAGAGCGAGACGTTCAAGCGCCCCACGGAGAGCGACGGGGGGCTCGTGCCGATCGAGCGGTACCCGGACCCGGCGCTCGACCCGGTGATGCGCATCGATCTCGAGCCCATCGATCCGCCCGTGATCTTCCTCCCGCCGAACGCGACGGGGCTCCGGCTCAAGCACCGCGGGCAGCTCGGGATCGACGCGAGCACGATGGCCTACCGCGGGCCGGAGGGGGAGCTCAGGTACCAGCCCACGGACGATCGCGGGCTGGTCTACGACGTCTTCCTGTCGCGGAAGCGGGCGCCGACCTTCCAGCGCCTCCCCGGCGCCGAGCGGAGGCGCTACCTGGAGCTCCCGAGGGATCTGCCGTCGCGCGTCGTCGATCTCGCGCAGCAGTGGACGCAAGGCGTGGATCGTCCGGCCGATCGGGCGCGGGCGATCCAGGAGCACCTGCGCACGGAGTACCGGTACGACCTTGCGTCGCCGTCGGGCGCGGACCCGCAGCCGCTCGATCATTTCCTGTTCGAGTCGAAGCGCGGGCACTGCGAGTTCTACTCGACCGCGATGGCCATCCTGCTGCGCGCGGTGGACGTCCCGACGCGCAACGTGACCGGCTTCGTCGGCGGCACCTACAACCGCTTCGGCCGGTTCTATGCGGTGCGCCAGGGCGACGCCCACTCATGGGTCGAGGTGTACCTCGACGGCGAGGGGTGGATGACGTTCGACCCGACGCCGCCGGCCGACGCGGCGCCGAAGAGCGAGCTGGTCGGGGCCTGGGCGTACCTCCGCGATTTCATCGAGGCGACGAGCCAGCGCTGGGACAGGCACGTCGTCGGCTACGATCTGAACCAGCAGGTGGGCCTGCTCCAGACGCTGACGTCGCGCTACCGGAGGTCCGGATCGAGCAGCGATCTCTCGCTGTCGCGCCCGCGGATCCTCGCCGTCGCCGCCGTCGCGCTCGCGCTGGGCGGCGGCGTGCTCTACTGGCGCCTCCGCCGCACGCGCCGCGGGCGCGAGGAGCGCCGCGCGGACGCCGGGCGCACCCCGAGCGCGATCCTGGCGACGGCGCTCTACGAGAGCCTGGAGGCCGCCATGCTCGTCCAGGGCGTGCCGCGCCCGCCCAGCCTGCCGCCGCTGCGCCACGCCGAGGCGCTGGAGCTCGCGGAGCACCCGCTGGCGCGCGAGATCCTGACGCTCACGCAGGTCTACCTGCGCGCCCGCTTCGGCGGGGCGACGCTCTCGGAGGACGACAGCCGCGACTTCGAGCGGCGGGTCAAGGCGCTGCGCGGGGCGGAGCGGCGGGCGCGCGCCGCGGGCGAGAGCGCGCTGGCCGCGTCGTCCTGATCGCGGCCGGGAACCGGGAAGACGCGCGGAAGACGCGCGGACCGCATCAACGGCGGCGCAAAGGTCGCTTCGCGATGAACGCCTGCCGGATGCCGGCGACGGCGCGGCGGCTCGGGCCGCCGGAGATGAACGGATCCTGGGGCGCGAGCTCGCCCAGCCGGTCGAGGAACGACTGCGCCACGACGCGCTCGCCGAGGAGGCTCACGACGTCCGACTGGCTTCGCATCGTGGACGCGAGGACGGCCGCGGTCGACGTGTCCGGCACCGCGGCGATCGAGAGCGACTCCAGCACGCGCCGGAGCGGCACGATCGACTGCGCGGTCGCCAGCTTGCGATCCGAGGCGCCGAGCGGCTGCGGGGCGTACTCGAGCCAGATGCCAGCGACGTTCAGGTGGCCGAGCAGCTTCTTCGACCAGCGCGGATCGAGCTCCACGTGGAGCGGCCGGACGTCGGCCAGCGTGGAGAGGGCGAACTCGCCGGGCTCGCCCGCGAGCGCGAAGTCGCGCAGGAGCGGCGCGAGCTTGCGCTCGTCGGCGAGCAGGCTCGCGGCGACGTGGCCGCGATCGAGCAGCGGGATCGGGACCACGAGGACATCCGGCCGCTCGCCGCGCGTGATCCGCGCCGCCCACACCCGCCACGTGATCGCCGGGGATCGCACGAGGATCGCGGACCCGGGATCGAGGCTGCCGTACGCCTCGTCCGTCCAGACCTCGGCGGCCGTCTGCTCGCTCCGATCGGCGGCGAAGCCTGCCTCCTCGCTCGTCAGCGCGACCAGCGTCAGCTGGAAGACGACGAGCAGCGCCGCGCCGCTCCGCGAGAACGGCACGCGCGTGTGGAGCAGCGCCCGCACCGCGGCGTGCGCCCCGAGCGCCGAGCCGACGGCGATCGCCGCGACAGCGAGCGAGCGCAGGGGGGTGAGCGGATCCGCGGAGAGCACGCCGGCGGCCCGCGCGGGCAGGAGCGTGTCGAGCGCGAGCAGGACGAGGAAGGGCGCGACGAGCCACCGCGCGCGCGGGCGCAGGAGCGAGAGCGAGAGCCCGGCCGCGGCGACGAGCAGGGAGACGACGCCGATCTCGCGGCTCCACGCGGCGAGCGCCGTGGTGCGGGCGCTCGCGACGTCGAGGGCGGCGAGGCTGCCGGCCGTGAGCGCGCGGCCGATGTCGGCCCAGGCGCGCGGCGCGAGCGGCCTGAGCACGAGCGGCGCGAGCAGGAGCGCGGCCGTGAGCGCCCCCGCGCCGGCGGCGGCGCCCAGCATGCGCCGGGGCGGGCCGCCGGCCGAGGCCTCGTCGGGGCGCCCGCCCACGCGCTGGGCGCCGCCGCGCGCGAGGAACATCGCGTACGACGCCGCGAAAGCGGCGAGGCCGGCGGGGGGGCTCTCGGCGAACGTGGCCCCGAGGAGCGCGCCGAGCGCGATCCACGCGCGCCCGGCGTGCCGCGCCTGCTCGGCGCACGTCGACGCGAGCGCGAGCGTCACGAGCGCGCAGCAGGTGGCGATCATGGCGCCGCCGCCGACCGTCGCCTCGCGCTGCCAGGTCGGCGACAGGGCCGCCGTGAGGACGGCGATCGCGGAGAGCACCGAGGCGAGCCGCGGGCTCACAGCGCCGCCGAGCGCGTCCGGCGCGTCCGGCGCGTCCGGCGTGGATCGCGCGCCGGCGGGGGTCGGCTCGGCCGCGCCGCCGCGGAGCTTGCGCCAGAGCGAGAGCCCCGGGAGGGGCGCCGGCCGCGCGGACTCCAGGAGGAGGCGGCGGACCATCCCGTAGAGCAGGCGCGACGCGAGCGCGAGCGCGAGCGCCGATCCGAGGGCGGTGCGGAAGGTGCGGGAGCCCAGCGGGATCAGGCTCAGCGCCTGCGAGAGCGCCGTCGACAGGCCGCCGCCAACGCCGACCGCGACGAGGCCCAGATCCCGGACGGCCGTGAGATCTTCCCGCCATTGCCCGGAAGAGGCGGCGCGGGCCAGCGACAGCCCGAAGGGCAGCGCGGCCGACAGCAAGGCGAGCGACCGATCGAGCCAGCAGCGTTTCTCTCCGGAGCCCACCGAGCGGCCATGCCAGATCGGCCGCGGCCGGGCCAAGTTCCGGCGCACCCCGGCGCCGCGCGCGGTTCGGCGGCGGCGCGGCGCGCGCGGCGCCGATGCGCCGCCGAACCGCGCGCGGGGCACGGAGGATACGGAGAGGCGGTGAGCGGCGACCTGGGCTAGAGTCGCCCCTCCCACGGAAAATCGGAGGTCGGCTCGTGTCCCGTTTCATCGATGAGCTCAAGAGGACGCACCGCTGCGGCGATCTGCGCCAGGCAGACATTGGCAAGGAGGTCGTGCTGTTCGGCTGGATCGCGCGGCGCCGCGATCACGGCGGCTGCATCTTCATCGACCTCCGCGACCGCACCGGCGTGACGCAGATCGTCTTCGATCGCAGCTACCTCGCGGCGATCAGGAAGCACGGCCTGAAGGCGGAGGAGAAGGACCTCGTCGACGCGCACGCCGCCGCCGAGAAGGCCCGGTCCGAGTGGGTCATCGGCGTCCGGGGCGTCGTGGTCAGCCGCGAAGGCAACGTGAACGACAAGATTGACACGGGGGCCATCGAGGTCTGGGTCGCCGAGGCGACGATCTTCAACAGGGCGGAGACGCCGCCGTTCGAGATCGCGGACGAGATCGAGACGCGCGAGGAGATCCGCCTGCAGCACCGGTACCTCGACCTGCGCCGCGCCCCGCTCCAGCGGGCGCTGCGGATGCGCCACGAGATCAACCGGGCGACGCGCAATTACCTGTCGGACAAGGGCTGCCTCGAGCTCGAGACGCCCTTCCTCGTGAAGTACACGCCGGGCGGGGCGCGCAACTTCCTCGTCCCGTCGAGGATCTCGGCCGGCAAGTTCTACGCGCTCGCCGAGAGCCCGCAGCTCTACAAGCAGCTCTTCATGGTCGCGGGCTTCGACCGCTACTTCCAGATCGTGAAGTGCTTCCGGGACGAGGACCTGCGCATCGACCGGCAGCCGGAGTTCACCCAGATCGACGTCGAGCTGTCGTTCGTGAACCAGGACGACGTCTTCGGGCTGATGGAGGGGCTCGTCTTCGCGGTGTTCAAGGCCGCCCTCGGCAAGGACCTCACCGAGCTCTACCCGACGGGCCGCTTCCCGCGCATGCCGTACGCCGAGTCGATGCGCCGCTTCGGCAACGACAAGCCCGACCTCCGCTTCGGGATCGAGCACACCGACCTCACGGAGCTCATCATCGAGCACAACGGCGGCGGGGTGCCGTTCTGGGTCGAGCTCGCCGAGAAGTTCAAGTCCGGCAAGCTGCGGCGCGACCTGCCCGCCGAGATCGTGAAGGGGCTCGTGATCCCGGCGAGCGCCAACCTGTCCCGCCAGCAGACCGAGGACCTCGAGCGCGGGCTCCGCGACGTGAAGGGCTTCCGCGGCCTCGCGCGCGCCAAGCTCGCCGAGGACGGCTCCTGGACGCAGTCGCCGCTCACGAAGTCGATCACGCCGGAGCTCCGGCAGAAGCTGAACGAGGCGCTCGGCGCCAAGCCGGGCGACGTCCTCTGCTTCCAGTTCGGCAAGGAAGCCGTCGTGCACACCGTGATGGCGAAGCTCCGCATCGACGTCGCCAAGAAGATGGGGCTCATCCCGGAGTACGGGCATGGGGACCAGTGGAGGTTCCTCTGGGTGACGAACCCACCTCTGTTCGAGTTCGACGAGGACACGGGGCGCTGGGCCGCCGCGCACCACGCGTTCACGCGGCCGATCGACGAGCACGTCCCGCTCCTCGAGAGCGATCCGGCGCGCGTGGAGTGTTACCGTTACGATCTCGTGCTGAACGGGTTCGAGATCGGCGGCGGCTCGATCCGGCTGCACGATCCCGAGGTGCAGGCGCGCGTCTTCAAGACGCTGGGCATCGACGAGAACGACGCGCGGGACAAGTTCGGGTTCCTCCTGGACGCGCTCCGCAGCGGGGCGCCCCCGCACGGCGGCATCGCGCTCGGCATGGACCGGCTCGCGATGCTGCTCAGCGGCGCGCCGACGCTCAGGGACGTCATCCCGTTCCCGAAGACCAACCAGGGCACGGATCAGATGACGGGCGCGCCCGTGATCGTCGACGCCGCGCAGCTCGCCGAGCTTCACGTGAAGACGGCGGTCGCGGCCGGGGACCCCCGGGCGGACACCCGGCAAGGCGCGACGGGCACCGGCAGCGCCGGCGCCTGATGCCAGTCGGCGGACGCGCGCGCGATCGGATGCACCTCCGGCGGCGGCGGCGCGGCGGCGCGGCGGGCCTCTCGCCGGTCGCGCGCCGCCGCGACCGCGCTCGCTGTGCTCTGCCTCGCCGCGCGCGGCCGTCCGCGTTGGCCTTTATGTTTGCAGGCCGCGCACTTCTGGTAGGGTAGGGCCTGTATCCTTCGCCATGGCCTCCCCGGCGCGAGTCCTCGTTGTCGATGACAGCCCGACCATCCTGAAGGTCGTCAGCGCCATCCTCGCTCGCAATGGGTTCGACCCGACCGTGGCGCGCGACGGGCTCGCGGGGATCGAGCTGGTCAAGAAGGGGCCGAAGTACGATCTCGTCCTCCTCGATTTCGTGATGCCGAGGATGAACGGCTACGCCTTCTGCCGGGAGCTCCGCTCGAACCCGTCGCACCGCAACGTGCCCGTGGTCCTGATGAGCGCCAAGGGCGACAAGCTCAGGGGGCAGTTCGTCCAGCAGACCGGCGCCGTCGACGCGATCACCAAGCCGTTCGACGCGCGCGCGCTCGTCGCGGTGATCGAGGGCGCGCTCTCGAAGGCGGCGGAGGGGCGCGCGCGGCCCGTGCCCGAGGGCGCGAAGATGCCCGACGAGGACACGATCGCCGAGAGCGTGCGGCCGAGCCTCCTCGCCAGGAACATGCGCCAGCGCGCCGGCGCGGAGTTCGCGCAGCAGCTGTCGACGGTGATGACGCCGGCGATCATGGGCCTCTCGCCCGAGGCGCGGACCAACGAGGCCGCGGTGATGCAGGCGGTCGCCCGCGTGATGACGAGCGAGGTCGTCTCCAAGCTGACCCTGACGCTCCGCGACCTCGACGATACGCCCGCGGACGCGAAGGAGGTGATGAGCGGCGACGTCTCCGCGATCCCGCTCGCCGAGATCCTCCAGCTGCTCCAGATGCAGCGGCAGACGGGCGTGATGCGGGTGACCACGAACCGCGCGTCGGTCACGATCTCGCTCCGCCAGGGGCTCATCGATCTGGTGCAGGCGCGCAACTCGTCGGACGAGTTCAAGCTGGGGCGCTACTTCATCGAGCGCGGGCTCCTGACGCGGGAGCGGCTCGAGGCGCTGCTCCGCGCGAAGCGGCCGCACGCCCTGCTCGGGCAGGTGCTCGTGGAGGCCGGCGTCGCGACGAACGACGACCTCATCGCCGTGCTGGAGCGGCAGTCGAGCGAGCTCATCTACGAGGTGCTGCGCTGGCCCTACGGGCGCTTCTCGTTCACGCGCGAGCCGTTCCGCCCCGAGGTCGAGCAGGCGCACCTCGGCCTCCCGGTGTCCGCGCTGGTCCTCGAGGGGTTCCGGCGCGTCGACGAGTGGCGGCTCATGGAGGGGACGATCAACTTCGACCAGGTGGTGGTCGTCGACCAGGTCGCGCTCGACGGCGTGGGCTCCGGCAAGCTCACGCGCATCGAGCAGCTCGTGCTCGGCGCGGTCAACGGCTCGCGTACGGTGAACGAGGTGATCAAGGAGAGCGCGGTCGGCTCGTTCGACGCGATCAAGACCATCTACCAGTTCCTCCAGTCGCGGGTGCTGAGGACCAGGGCGGCCTGAGCGCCGCGGCCGCGAGGGCCACGCGATCCCGCATGAGGCCGCGTGAGGCCGCGACGGCGCGATGACCACCCACGCGTTGCTCGCGCGCAGCGGCGCGCTCGAGCGCGGCCCGTATCGCACGGGGCTCGTCTGTTTGAGTTCGCGTGTTCGCGTGTTCGCGGTGCTCAGGCCGCCGCACGATGGGCGTAGCGCTGAGCGTTCTCGCGGCGGAGAGGGCGGGATTCGAACCCGCGGATCAGTTTCCCGATCGCACGCTTAGCAAGCGTGTGCCTTCAGCCACTCGGCCACCTCTCCTGGTACCCAGGATGGTCCACCCGCCCCGTGCTCAGCGCAGGAGCAGCGCGGACCTCGATGCATGAAGATAGAAAGAACGCTGGCTCGTCCGACGCTCATCGCGGCGGCGAGGGAGCGGCAACATACCAAAGAGGTTGTCGCCGTGCACAAAAGATCGTGCAGGGGGATGCCGGCGGCGACGGATTCCGAGTGGGCGGGACGGACGGCACGGAAAGCGGGCCGCCAGGCTCGACCCTGGGCGCTCGGATCGGCCGATCACCGTCGAACGGACGAGGAGCGCCGGAGGCGCCGGGCCAGCTCTGGTCGCCAGGGGCGCGCGCCCGTCATCACGGCACCACGTAGGCGAGGGCGAGCAACACGGCGCCGAGCGCCGCGCAGACCCCCCACGCGCGGGCCGCGCTGCGGGCCAGGAAGGTGAAGCACATCGCCGCGAGCCAGAGCGGAACCACGAGCGAAAAGCCGAGCGCGGACCGCGTGCCCTCCGCGAGCGGCGCGAATCGCGCCAGACACACGCTCGCCAGGACGGCGAGCGGCAGGGTGCCGATCAGCGCCGCGAGCACGCGCAGCGCGGCGTCGAGCCGGGCGAGACGTTGGCTAGCCATGGCGCGCTCCGAGGAGGAAGAGCGCGGCGATGGCCGGCGGACACAGGAGGGCGAGGCCCCAGACGGCGCGCGGCCAGACCGGCGCGAGCAGGACGAACGCGCTCGCGGCGCAGAGGAGCGCCGCGAAGGGGACGAGGAGCGCCGCCGCGCCGGCCTCGGCTCGGCTCCACATCCACACCGACAGCGAGAAGATGACGAGGGAGAGGGCCCGGGCCGAGGCGCGCCACGCGCGCATCGCACGCAGCCGCGCCGCGAGGCCGAACGGCAGGCGCTCCGGCCGCGCCCCGTGGAGCAGCGCGAAGGCGAGATACGCCGAGAGGACCGACGCGGTCTCAACCATGGGACGCCGTCTGCCGCCTGGCCACGAGCCCTGCCCCGCCGTGGGCCAACGAAGGCTGCAGCGCGCGGCGCGTCGCCAGGAGCCGCGCCTCGGGTCGCGAGGTCGCCCGGCGAAGCGCCCAGGCCGACGCGCAGAGCGCCGCGGCCGCCAGCAGGAGCGCGACGTCGACGGCGACGACCGCTCCGAGCTTCGGCCCCGCGCCGAAGAGCCCCGCCCCCGACCAGCGCGCCGCGAGCGCGGGGACCGGCAGCAGCAAGAGCCCCGCGAGCCCGAGCTGCCGCGACCAGAGGCGCTCGCCGTCACGCGCGGCGAGCGCCCAGGCGATGCAGAGCACGAGCACCCCCAGGAACGTCAGCTCCTCGGCCGTCGCGCGCGCGCCCCAGTCGAGCGGGAACGCCCGGCTCACCAGGAAGAGCGCCGCGATCGCGACGACGGTCCCGGCGCCGAAGCCCACGGTGAGCCGCGCGAGGAGGCGGTTGCCGAGGCCCTCTTGCCGCGCCTCCCGTCGAGCGAGCCAGATCCAGTTGCCGGTGAGGATCGTCGCGCACGTCGCCAGGGCGAGCGCGAAGAACAGGATGCGAAGCGTGATACCGCCGAAATCGGCGTAGTGGAGGCCATATATCCAGCGAAATGCGTCGCTGCGCGCGCCCTCGGCGCCCGGCGCGTCGAGCGAGAGGACCGCGCCGTCGGTCGCCCGCAGGCGCACGACGCCGCGCGCGAACGGGACACCTTCGATCGATCCGCGGATATCGATGGTCCCGCTGTCGAGGCCGAGGTGTCGGATACGCAACCTCTCGGGCACGAGCCGGGGCTCCGCGGCGCGCGCGCGGGCCATGAGCTCGTCGAGCGTCAGGCCGCGAGCGGGCGCTCCCTTCTCCGGCTCGTCGGCGAACGACGCTCCCCACGCCAGACGGTCCGCCCGCGCGGCGTCTCCGCCGAGCACGGGCCCCGTGAACATCGGCACGAGCACCCCCAGGAAGACGAAGAACGCGCCCGTGTAAGCGTACAGGAGCTGAAATGGCAAACCGAGTACGCCAAGCACCTTGTGCATGTCCGACCACAGGACACGGCGCGTCTTGTCCGGCCGGAACTGATGAAACTGCCGGACGATGTCCTTCAGGTGGATGAGCACGCCGGTCGCCAGCGCGAGCAGGAGCGCGACGCACAGGAGACCGGCGAGATAGAACAGCCACTCGCCCGTCGCCCGGTGCCAGAGGTAGTGCAGATCGTAGAGGAAGTCGGACAGCCGCTCTCGCTCGGGCACGAGCCCCTCGTGAACCCACGACGTGACCGCCTCGCCCTGCGAGTAGTAGAGGAGCCGCGCGGCGCCCAGCCCGCCTTGCGGCAGGTCGACCCAGAGTTGCTCCGGTGTCGTCCCGGCGGCGGCGAGCCCCTGATCGAGCGTGGCCTGGAGCCCCGCCTGCTCGACGGAGGAGCGCTGCTGGGTCAGGGGCTCCTCCCACACCGCGAGCTGCCTGCGGAAGAGCGTGATCCCCCCCGACAGGAACATCACGTAGAGCAAGAGTCCACCGATCACGCCGGTCCAGGCATGCACGTCCCAGAAGGTCGTGAAGGCATGGCGGGAGAGCTTCTTGGCCATCGCGAGTCACCCTGTCCCGTCGCGCAGAGCCCCGCGCGAGCTCATCTCACCTTCGCCAGCCCGTGCAGGTACCCCGGCGTCTTCCGTGCCCTCCCGTCGTGCCGCCCGCGCCTCCGCCGGAGCCTCGGCTTCGCCGCGCTCGAGGAGCCGCGGCGGCTCGATGGCAGGGACCCCGGCGTCCGGCGGACGCTCGCTGTCCGTCGAGCCGGCTGCGGGCGCGCGCGCGCCGCTCGCGTCACGGCCATCCCCGCCATCCCCCGCGCGCCTCGCCGGCGGGGCGCCGTCCTGCGCGCCGACCAGCAGGAAGGCCAGCACGCCTGCAATCGGGCTCCGAAGTGCGAGAGCCCTTCGCGCCACAGCACGCACGTTCGACCAGGCGCCCAGCTCGGAACCTGGGCGGCGGAGAACGTGGCAGGCGACCATGTCAGAAGACTGCAGTACCTGGAATGAAAGCAGAAATCAATTTCAGTTCCACCTGCGGGAGGGCCGCGATCCCCGTCCGGCCACGCGGCGCCGCGCTCCCCCTCCCTGCGCGCCCGCCTCGCAGCCTCAGAATCAGCAGAACCGACAACTGAACATAATATCAGCTCCCGCGCGTCGCTCACATGGGCAGGTTCCACTTGCCAAACAGCTCGCATGGATGCCGTGAGATCGACTCACCGGCGCCACGGTCGTCTCCGCTACCTCGGCCGCCGATGACGTTCAGCGACGGCGCGCTGAGGTGCGCGAAGTACCAGAGCGACGGCGCGGTGAGATCGATCGTGCCCGAGCGCCTCGGGGCCGAACACCTCGGACAGCGTGCCCGAGCCGACCCGGCGATTGACCTCCATCTGCCATGACCGATCCTGCGCGTGGACGTAGCCAAGGCCGAAATACGCGTCGTCCACGCTCTGCGCGTAGATGTGCGGAATCCCGTGGCGGTCGCGGACGATATCGAGAGGACCCGACACCCCGGAGACGGTGACTTCTCCCGAGACCTCGGGGAGCGATGTGCGAAAGAAGACGAGCCCCGCGACGGCGAGCGCGCCGAGCGCCGCGAGGAGCAACAGCGAGATCTTCATGGCGCGCCTCGAGCGACGAGCCGGTGGGCGTGGTGCGACAGCGCACGATGGCGCGGCCGCGGGGACGTCGCCCGGAATGGTCTCAACAGCGCGTAATTGCTCAGAATTTTCCACTGCCAGGGCTCCAGATAGGCCCTCGTTCCCCAGTTGACACGGGCGTATGACCGGGATAACGGCGCAACCTAATTGAAAGTGGCTCTCACTTTCAACACGTCCAGAATGTGACAATGTGCGCCGAGCGCAAGGAGCAGGATCGATGTCGACGACGTGCGTGAAGATGCGGTGGGCCGCGCGGCTTGCGGGCTGGAGTGCAGCGCTCGTGGCGGCGGTGGCCGCCGCAGGGTGCGGAGGCGACGACGGTGATAGCCCGACCGCGACCGGCGGGAGCGTCGGGGAGGACGGCCCGGCCTACGCCATCTCGGCGAAGATCAGGACGCCGGAGTCATCGCTCTCGTACCTGAGCGTCGCGCCGGGCCTCGACACAGAGACGCAGGTCGAGACGCGCAAGGGACTCGAGGTGCAGACCTCCTTTCCGCACGTGCACGGCGGCGCGCTCTACGTGCCCGGAGGCTACGGCTCACCCACCATCACGCGCTACACGCTCGACGGCGGGAAGCTCACGCGCGGGGAGACGCTCAGCTTCGCGGCGCTGGGGCTCCGCGGCGTGGATGGCTACAACATCACGATCGTGAGCGACACGAAGGCCTATGTCTTCGACGCGCCGGGCCTCCGCGCCATCGCGTGGGATCCGTCGGCGATGACCCTGCCCGGCGTCGAGATCGATCTCTCGGGCCTCGAGCGCGAGGGGTACTCGGCAGAGGTCATCGGCGCGCCGTTCGCGGCGCGCCGGCGGGGCGATCGCCTCCTGCTGCCGGTGGGCTGGTGGGACCAGGACTATGCGCCGCTGGAGGCCGCCGGGCTCCTGGTCATCGATACGGCAAGCGACGAGGTGGTCACGATCGATGAGGACGACCGGTGCGCTGGCGCCTTCACGAGCGTGGAGCTCGCCTCGGGGGACATCTACTTCTTCCAGAGCTGGCTCGCCACGATGACGCTGCACACGGCCTCGACGCCGAAACCCTCGTGCGCGCTGCGCATCCGCGCTGGAGCCGAGGAGATCGACGCCGACGGGTACCTCGACCTGTCGGCGCTCGCGGGCGGCCGCGCGGCGAACGGCGGTATCCCGGACGGCGGCGAGGGCTTCTATTTCATGGCGTTCCACGAGGAGCGGGTGACGAGCACGGACCCGACGGAGCTCCAGAACGCGTCGCTCGAGAGCAACTGGCATTACTGGCACTTCGACCCGGAGGCCGGGGAGGCGCGCGAGGTGACCACGCTGCCGTGGATCGTGGCGGGAGAGTGGTATTTCCAGCTCGAGGACGGGCGCGTGTTCCACCCGGCCAACGTGCAGGACAAGGCGACGGGCGCCTCCACGACGACGCTCATGGAGATGACGGGCGGGAGCGATCCGGTCCCGATGATCAGCGTCGAGGGCATGGTGGAGTTGATGGCGCGCATGCGCTAAGAGGGCCGAGCAGAACCAGACCTGCCCAGGCGGCCAGGAGCGGATGCAGCGCCAGGCGCGACGAGGCGCCCTGCCGACGTGGGGCGACGCAGAGCAACGACGCAGTGCGCCTCCTCTCGGCCGCCTGGCGACGGGAGGTTTTGAGCGGCGCTCTTCGCTGGCGGCGGAGGGCAGCGCGCCGCGTCTGGGCCCGGAAGCGCGGGCCGAGGGCGCGGACAGGCACAGCCCGGACGAGCATGGACATGAAGAGAGCACGCAAGGACTGGAGTACGCTCGGAGGGGCGCTGCTGTTCGCCGTCACCCCCGCTGCCTTCGCGCAGGAGGCCCCCGCGCCGGCGGCCGAGGGGCAGGGCGCGCCCGTGGCCGAGGCGCCCGTGGCCGACGCGCAAGCCGCGCCCGTGGCCGAGGCGCAAGCCGCGCCCGCGATCGAGGTCATGGTCAAGGGCGACTCCGAGGCGGATCGCCTGCGCCAGTCGGCGGAGCCCGTCGAGGCGTTCGACACCGATCGCGCGCAGCGCGAGAGCGCGGATCTCGGCGAGGTGCTCGGCCGGAAGGCCGGCGTGAGCGCGCGGCGATCCGGCGGGCTCGGCTCGCAGACGCGCTTCTCGTTGAACGGGCTCGTCGACGATCAGATCCGGTTCTTCGTCGATGGAGTCCCGCTCGAGTTCTCCGGGTTCGGCCAGGGGATCGCGAACATCCCCGTGAACCTGGTCGAGCGCGTCGAGATCTACCGTGGCGTGGTCCCGACCCGCTTCGGCGCGGACGCGCTCGGTGGGGTGGTCAACCTGGCGACGGATCAGTCCTACCGCGGCACGCGCGCCGCCGCGTCGTACGAGGTCGGCTCGTTCGATACGTACCGGCTCACCGCGATGGGCAGGCGGCGGATCGAGCCGAGCGGCTTCTTCGTCGGTGCGAGCGGCTTCCTCGACGCGGCGAAGAACGATTACGCGATGGACGCCCCCGTGGCAGACCGGCAGAGCGGCAGGCCCCGGACCGCCCGCGTCCACCGCTTCAACGACGCCTACCGCGCGATCGGCGGGAACCTCGAGCTCGGCTTCGTGGACCAGCCGTGGGCGAAGCGGCTCCTCCTGCGGCTCTTCGCCACGGACTACGCCAAGGGGCTCCAGCACACGCTCGGCAAGGTGGACGCCGATGGGGTGTATCCCTATGGCGAGGTCGAGTACGGCGAGACCGTGGCCGGCGGGACGCTGCGCTACCAGCGGCCCCACTGGCTGATACGAAGGCTGTCGCTCGCGGCGCTCGGGGGATACAGCTTCCGGACCCTGAGGTTCACGGACACCTCACGGTACACGTACGACTGGTTCGGCCGCCGCGTGGCGGAGAGAAAGGACGACGGCGGAGAGATCGCCGCGTGGAAGAGCGATACGCGGAACTGGGAGCACCAGATCATCGGTCGCGTGAACGCGAGCTACACACCGTCGCTCCAGCACACGCTGCGCCTCTCGATGTCGCCGACGCTCGTGGCGCGCACAGGCGAGGAGCGGCGCCGGGTCAACCCGGACTCGATCGATCCGCTGTCGGCCCGGCGCGCGCTGTTCACGCTGGTGAGCGGCCTCGAGCACCAGCTCGACGTGATGGACCGGCGCCTCGAGAACATCGTGTTCGTCAAGGACTACCTCTATCACGCGGCGTCCGAGCTCGCGGGCGACGAGGAGCTCGACCGGACGACGCACGGGGTGGGCTTCGGGGACGCGCTGCGCTTCCGCTTCACGGACTGGCTCTGGGCCAAGGCGTCGTACGAGTACGCGTCGCGGCTCCCGCGGCCCGACGAGATCTTCGGCAACGGGGTGCTCATCCGCCCGAACCTGGAGCTCCAGCCGGACAGGAGCCACAACCTGAACCTGAGCGCGACGGTGGACGCGCGAGACACGCGCGCTGGGGCCTTCCGCGGGGACGTGAGCGGGTTCTTGAGGGATACGGAGCACATGAGCGCGCTGCTCGTGAGCCAGCGGGTCTATACGAGGTACCAGAACATCTCGGCGGTGCGGTCGCTCGGGGTCGAGGCGGCCGCGGGCTGGACGGCGCCGGGGGAGTACATCGCGATCGACGGGAACGTCACCTGGATGGACCTCCGGAACACGTCGGAGCAGGGAGACTTCGCGCTGTTCAATGGGAGCCGGATGCCGAACCGCCCCTGGCTGTTCGGCAATGCGTCGGTGCGGCTGGAGCTGCCGGACGTGAGCACGGTGAACGACCGGATCGCGCTGACCTGGACGGCTCGTTATGCGCACGAGTTCTACGTCGCATGGGAGGACGCGGGGGACCCGGCGTCGAAGGACAAGGTCGACTCGCAGGTGGTGCACTTGCTCGCGCTGGAATACATGCTTCGCGCGGTTCCCAGCGTGAGCGCGACGCTGGAGGTGCAGAACCTGACGGACGCGCCGGCGTTCGATTATTTCGGGGTGCCTCGGCCGGGGCGGGCGGTTTACTTCAAGGCGACGGCAGAGCTCTAGAACACCGATCAGCTTGAAAACCAGAGAAATGAGCCGCCAGAAGACGCCAAAAGAAATAATAAATTCTGGCGTCTTCTGGCGTCTTCCGGCGTCTCAACTTCTCGCTGTTTGCGGCTTCAGGACGCCGTCTGCCGCCTGGCCACGAGCCCTGCCTCGCCGTGGGCCGACAAAGGCCGCGGCGCGCGGCGCGTCGCCAGGAGCCGCGCCTCGGGTCGCGAGGTCGCCCGGCGAAGCGCCCAGGCCGACGCGCAGAGCGCCGCGGCCGCCAGCAGGAGCGCGACGTCGACGGCGACGACCGCTCCGAGCTTCGGCCCCGCGCCGAAGAGCCCCGCCCCGGACCAGCGCGCCGCGAGCGCGGGGACCGGCAGCAGCAAGAGCCCCGCGAGCCCGAGCTGCTGCGACCAGAGGCGCCCACCGTCCCGCGCGGCGAGCGCCCAGACGATGCAGAACCCGAGCGCCACGACGAAGGTGAGCTCCTCGGCCGCCGGGCGGGCGATCCAGTCGAGCGGAAATGCCCGGCTCGCGAGGAAGAGCGCCGCGATCGCGACGACGGTCCCGGCGCCGAAGCCCACGGTGAGCCGCGCGAGGAGGCGGTTGCCGAGGCGCTCCTGCCGCGCCTCCCGTCGAGCGAGCCAGATCCAGTTGCCGGTGAGGATCGTCGCGCACGTCGCCAGGGCGAGCGCGAAGAACAGGATGCGAAGCGTGATGCCGCCGAAATCGGCGTAGTGGAGGCCGTAGATCCAGCGAAATGCGTCGCTGCGCGCGCCCTCGGCGCCCGGCGCGTCGAGCGAGAGGACCGCGCCGTCGATCGCCCGCACGCGCACGACGCCGCGCGCGAACGGGACGCCCGCGATCGATCCGCGGATATCGACGGTCCCGCTGTCGAGGCCGAGGTGTCGGATACGGAGCCTCTCGGGCACGAGCCGGGGCTCCGCGGCGCGCGCGCGGGCCATGAGCTCGTCCAGCGTCAGGCCGCGAGCGGGCGCCCCGCGCGCCGGCTCGTCCGCAAAGGACGCTCCCCAGGCCAGGAGGTCCGCCCGCGCGGCGTCTCCACCGAACACGGGCCCCGTGAACACCTGCACGAGCAACCCCAGGAACACGAAGAACGCGCCAGTGTAAGCGTAAAGGACCTGAAACGGCAGGCCCATCACGCCGAGCACCTTGTGCATGTCCGACCACAGAACACGGCGCGTCTTGTCCGGCCGGAACTGATGAAACTGCCGGACGATGTCCTTCAGGTGGATGAACACGCCGGTCGCCAGCGCGAGCAGGAGCGCGACGCACAGGAGACCGCCGAGATAGAATAGCCAGTCGCCGGTCACCCTGTGCCAGAGATAGTGCAATTCGTAGAGGAAGTCGGACAGCCGCTCACGCTCGGGCACCAGCCCCTCGTGGACCCACGACGAGACCACCTCGCCCTGCGAGACGTACTTGAACCGCGCGGTGCCGAGTCCGCCCTCCGGCAGGTCGAACCAGATCTGCTCGGGCGCCGTCCCCGCGGCGGCGAGCCCCTCATCGAGCGTGGCCTGGAGCCCCGCCTGCTCGACGGAAGAGCGCTGCTGGGTCAGCGGCTCCTCCCACACCTCTAGCTGCCTCCGGAAGAGCGTGATTCCCCCCGACAGGAACATCACATAGAGCAAGAGCCCACCGATCACGCCGACCCACGCGTGCACGTCCCAGAAGGTCGTGAAGGCATGGCGGGAGAGCTTCTTGGCCATCGCGAGTCACCCTGTCCCCTCGCGCGGAGCGCCGGGCGCCGCGCGCCGGGCGCCGCGCGTGCTTATCTCACCTTCGCCAACCCGTGCAGGTACCCCGGCGCCTTCAGGCCGAGCTTCGGGCCGCCCTCGGCCGTAAGCTCGATCAGCGTGCTCTCCGTGGAGTCGGCGCCCTCATCGATCGTGAAGACCCGGCCGTCGACCTCGAAGAAGGAGACGTTCGCCGGCGAGGGGTCCAGCTCCTCGATCGCCGCGGCCTCGTTCGTCGCGGTGTCCCACCGCCACCAGCGCCACGCCGGCTGGCTCGTGACGCCAGACATCTTGGTCGCCTCGTCGATCGTGGCGAGCTCCTCGTCGAACACCCGGAGGAAGATGCTGTTCCCGCCCGCAGGGATGGGATCCCCCGCGGGCGCGCCGTCCGTCAGCTCGCTCAGGACCAGGGCGAAGTCCGGATCGAAGGCGTCCGCGTCCTTCAGGACGCGCAGCGCGCAGGGCTCGGACTCCAGGCGCTGGAGGTGATAGTCCGCCGCCGCGAGCGCCGAGCTCACGAAATAGGCGTCGCCAGAGGCCGTCTCGATGGGCTGCGAGATCCCGCCGCACCTGTCGTCGACGTCGAACCGAACGACGGTGTCCGTCTCGGTGTCGATCGCGATGAGCCCGGTCTCCGGGAGGATGGTGTCGGTCGTCTTCCAGTCGAACCACCCCACCGAGACGAGCAGCGTCTTGCCGCGCAGGACAGACCCGTATCCGTACAGCGCCAGGTAGCCCTCGCGGTGCGTGTCCGGCAGCGGGATCGTCCCTTCCACCTCCATCGTCGTGGGGTTCCACACGACGATCTGCTCGCCCGCGCGATCCGGATGATAGACCTTCGTCGGAGAGATGAGGTAATTCGTGGGCCAGAGGGACTGCACGCCAAACGGCTGGAAGCTGATCGAGTCTCCCTTGACGAGCGCGCCGCCCTCGATCGTGTAACGCGAGATCGTCGGCGCCTGGGCCTCACCGATGCCGAACCAGCCCAGCCCCTCGAACGCGAACAGCCGTGCCGATCCGGGGATCTCGAGCGCCTGGGACGGGTCGACCTCCGTGCCTGACTCGATCGATGGCAGCACGTGAAAGTAAGAGTTGGTCGCGGTGTCGTCCCAGACGCGCGTGGCGACGATGAACGCGTCGCCGCCGTCCTGCCCGCCGCCGCCGCCCTGCCCGTCGCCGCCCTGCCCCGCGCCATCGCCGCCCTGCCCCGCGCCGCCCTGCCCGCCGCTGCCGCTCTGATCGACGGGGTTCGACGTCTCGTCGTCGCCGCAGCCGCTGCCGAGCACGCCGGTCAGGAGCACGAGCACGAAGGCCGTCGCGCTCGTTCGGGTCGATGACCGCTGCTTCCGCTGAATCACACTCATCTGCGTCTCCTTCTGTCGTGCGAGCCAAAGGGCTCACCTCGACATCGTCGTCATCACATCTCCAGCGTCGCCTTGGAGAACAGAGTCCGCCCGGGTCGCTGGACGCCGTAGAAATCGGAGGCCCGTTCGTTGGTGAGGTTGTGAGCCTCGATCGTGAAGCTCACCGTGCGCGGCTCGTCGCGCGCGACGTAGGTGAGCGCGAGCGAGTGCAGGAGCTGCGAGGGCACCTTGGCCTTGGTCTCGGCCATCCCCCAGTTCGCGAAGCCGAGGTAGAACTCGTGCATATAGCGCGTATCCCAGGTGAGCGAGATCGCGTCGCGCGGCGCGGCGACCTCCTTCAGCTGCACGCGCGCCGAGCCGTTGGCGAAGAGCCACGGCCGGTTCGGCATCCGTTCGCCCTCGGAGCGAGCAAAGTTCCCTTCGTCGGACGTCTTGCGGAAATCGTCATAGGTGATGTTGCCGTCGAGGGCGAGGTGCTCCCCCGGCGACGTCCAGCCGGCGGCGGCCTCGATGCCCAGCGACCGCGCCCCCGAGACGTGGATGTACTGGATCGAGTCCGTGCGGTTGTTCAGCACGATGAGCCGCTCGACCGCGCGGACAAACCCGTTCGCGTCGAGCCGCCACGCGCCCCACGCGGTGTCGCGCGCGTCGATCGTGAAGCCGAGGTTCCCGTTGTGGCTCGTCTCGGGCTTGAGCGCGAGGTTGGCGACGATCATCGCCCCGTCGCCGAACACCTCGACGGGCCGCGGGAGCCGCGTCGTCCACTCGTACGACGCCTTGGCGTAGAGCCACTCGGAGAAGCGATAGCGGAGGCCGTCGCCGAGGCCGAGTTGATGGGTGTCGCGCTCCCGCTGGTCGAAGTACCCGTGCAGCCCCGGGAGGCGCCCCTTCATGCGGAGCAGCTGCACGTAGTCCTTCACGAAGAAGCTGTTCTCCAGGCGATCGTCGAGCACGTTGAGCTGATGCTCGATGCCGTGCACCCAGGTGAACAGGCTGTGCGTGCCCCTGAGCTGCTCGCGGGCCTGGGGGTTGTCCTGCCTGCGCTCCTCTGCCGTGCGCGTGATGAACGTCGGAGACACGGAGAGCTGCAGCGCGTGCTCCGGGTGGGGCCGGTAACGGAGGTTCAGGCGGCCGAGGCCGCTGTGCTCCTGGAAGACCCGATCCCGGGGGGGCGTCTCGTCCTCGCCTGGCTTGGGGCGCTTGCTGCGGCAGCGACCGAACCAGTCGTAGTTGCACTCGCTGACATCGAGGAAGGTGGCGCGCCCGTACGTGTACCCGACGAGCGCTTCGAGCGCGACGCCTCGGCCGAGCCCTTGCTCGTACTGGAGCGTCGCGCCCGGCGCGGTCTCGCCGTTCGTGACCTCGCCATAGGGCGTCTCCATGACGCCGAACTTGTGCTGATGCTCCTTGTCGTAATCGGTGACGTAGGCGCGCAGGAGCAGGCGCCGCGCCCAGGGCCGATTGACGAAGCCGACCTCGGCGCTGGCGCCCGCCGCCCGGTAGGCGTCGTGGAAGCGGCGGACGCGGGTGGGCTCGGAGTCCTTGCGCCCGGTCTTGAAGTCCACCGCCAGGACATCCACCGGATAGTCGTTCTTCGCGTAATCGAAGAAGCCGCTCACGCGGGTGAAGAAGCCGCTCGGCTCGTGCAGGTGCCGCCCCGAGAGCGTGAGCCGGTGGGTGTCGTAGGAGCCGACCTCGTAGGACGCCGCGCCATGGGTGCCGCGGACGTCTCGATCCGTGACCAGGTTGACGGCCCCGCCCAGCGCGTCGGCGCCGAAGCGCACAGGGACCACGCCGCGGTAGATCTCGACGCGCTCGACCAGGTTCACGGGCACGTTCGAGACGCCGAACGGGTACCCCGCGAGATCGAGCGGCACGCCGTCGACGAAGAAGCGTATCTGTTCGTCCGTGAGGCCGTTCAGCGAGAAGCGCGCCCAGGAGCCGAGCCCCGCGCTCTTCCGCACGCCGACGCCCTGGGTGCGGGCGAGCACCTCGCCCAGATCGGCGGTCCTCCGCTGCGCCTCCTCGGTCTCGATGACCGTGACCGCCTGCGCGGATTGCCGGAGGCGCTCGGCCATCGCGGCGCCGCGCACGGTCACCTCGGCTGGCGCTGCGCTGTTCGCCGGATCGGGCCCCTTGGCCGGCGGGGGAGCTGCGTTGTTCGCCGGGTCGGGCCCGCTGGCCGGGGGGGACGCGGGCGCTGCCGTGCCCGTGGCCGCGATCCCGCTTCCACCCGTCGCCGAGGGGGAGGGCTCGGCTCTCGGCTCCTCGGGGAGCCGGAACTCGTAGCTGTAGAGGATGCGTGCGGCGACCGGCGTGCCGTCCCGGCGGGCCGGCGTGAAGCGGGACCGGAGCACCGCCGCGCGGGCGGCCTCGTCGAAGCCGTCGCCCATCGGGCCCGTGACCTCGGCCTCGGTCACGCGCCCCGCCGCGTCGATCAGGAGCCTCAGCACGACCGTGCCCTCCCGTCGGGCCGCGCGGGCCTCCGGTGGGTACTCGGCCTCGGCGAGCTCGAGCAGCTGCGGCGGCTCGATTTGAGGGCCTCCGGCGCCGGGCGGTGAGCGATCGACGCCCGGCGAGCCAGCGGCAGGCGCGCTCACGGTCGGCTCCCGGTCACCCGCGGCGCGCTCGGGCTGGGCGTACGCTGGCGCCTGCAAGCTGGGCAGCAGGAAGGTCAACACCCCTGCAAGCGGGCCTCGAAGCGCAAAAGGACTTCGCGTCACCCCATCGACCTTTGACCTGGCCCGCGGTTCGGAACGCGGGGGCCGGGAAACCGAGCTGACCTCCATGGACTGGTCTGCCCATAGTCAAGATGAAAACAGAAATCAATTTCATTTTTCTTCCGGATATCGATGCTGCTCTAAACTTCCCCTGAAATTGTAATCTACACTACCTGGCGCATCTGCGACGACGGTACGAACGGATGCGCGCGAGCGCGTGGTGGCGCGGACGCCACCGCGACCACCGCAGGCTCCATCGCGGTTTGGATTGCGAAATCCCACCGCACACGACCGCGGGCTCGATGCCCGCCCAGGACGCACGTCCCCCTTGACAGGTCCGGCGCCAGCAAGTATCCGGCGTTCATGAAAATGAAAACCACATTCATTTTTCATGTGGGGTGCGACACTACGCCTGCTCACGGCGTCAGCGGCGCCGGGGACTCTGCGACGCGGGCCGTCCAGCTCCCCGCGCGATCCGCCCGCTCCAGATCCGACGAGAGCACGCGCGCTCGCGCAGGCAACGAACCGTAAACGAGACCACAACACAGGGGAACGCATGGATCTTCGGCACATCAATGAGCTCCAGCAAGTCATCGAGCGCCTCACGGAGTTCACCGCTCGGGTCAAGGAGAATTCCGGGGATGCGACGCTTCGTCAGGAGGCCCAAGGTCAACTCGACGTTCTGGCTCAATTGCCCGGCGTCCTGAGGTACTTCTTCATCGACGAGGAGAGAGACAGCTGTCTGATCCGACCCCCGGACGCGGAGATCCGGCGAAAACCCGCCCATCCGGACAACGAGTTCTCCTGCACTCCGATCTTCATCATTGGAAATCGGAGATCCGGAACGACGCTGCTGTCTTACCTGCTCAATGCGGCGGACGGTCTGTCAGCCGTCCCGGAGGCCTTCGTCGCGAGCGAGATCGTCGCGATGGACCGGCTGTTCACCACCGGCCATCGCGCGATGAAATTTCTCAACGAGCCGTTCACGCATTTTCTTCTGAGAATGGGCCGCTTGGTCGACGCGATCTACAGCGAGTACGCGGCGAGCAAGGGCAAGCGGCGATGGGCCTCGAAGGAGCTGTTCATCCCCCACAGGCTCGACCTCCTGGACGCTATATTCGACTACCGCGCTCAGTTCATCTACGCGGTACGACACGGATTCAGCGTTGCGCACTCGTGCGCAACGAGATTCCCGATGCGAGACGGGTTGCCGCTGAACGGCAAGACCAGCCTGGACGTCGAGACATACCTCAACGAATGGGTCTCGAGCAATGAGTCGACGATGGACTTCTACGAGAGGAACAAGGACCGATGTTTCCTCGTCCGGTACGAGGAGTTCACGAAGGACCCGCTATCGAACGGAAAGAAGCTGTTCGAGTTCCTGCACGAGCCATGGTCAGACGATCTCGTCAACAAGAAATTAGGCAAGCAACAGCTTCATGGCATGGGGGACAACAAGATCTTCGCCACAGGGGGTAAGGTCGTCGCCGCAGAAGAGCCCTGGCGCGAGTGGCCCAAGGGACTGCTGAGCACGCTCGGTCGCAAGGCCAATCCTACCCTTCAGCGCCTCGGGTACGACACCGAGGGATGAAGCCCCCCGGATCGCTCCACTCGTTCCACATGACTTCGGGCCACATGACTTCGGGCCACATGACTTCGGGCCACATGACTTCGGGCCACATGACTTCGGGCCACATGATCGGGGCCTGCGTCGTGCGCTCGCTGCGCGCCGGTCGCAGCCGTGTCGCAATCGTCGCGCCGTTCGCTCGCAACGGGAGCTTTTCGAGCGATTTCGTTTATTTCCCTTGACTTGACCCGGGTAAGCGATCCACATGACGCCTCACGCGATATTGAAAGTTATGTTCATTTTCATGCGCGGCGCATAACCTACGACATGTAGGTGGATTACTCCTCGGCGCCTCGCGATCACGGCGCAGTGCATCGCGAGGTGCGGAGCCCGAGAGCCTGGGGTGCGAACCGGCCTCGTCGTCGGGCTTTCTTTTTCGACCTGAGCTGAGGTGGCGATGACGTCGGACCGATCCCATGGGCATGCGATCAGCGATCGCGGCGCGGCCGAGCCCGCGACGCTGGTCGCGCTGCTGCGGCGCCGCGCGGAGCAGCGCCCGGCAGGGCACGCCTACACTTTCCTGCTCGACGGGGAGACCGACGCTCGCTCGATGGCGTACAGCGAGCTCGATCGGCGTGCGCGCGCGCTCGCCGCCGAGCTCCAGGCCGGCGCGCAGCCGGGTGAGCGCGCGCTCCTCCTGGTGCCGCCAGGGCTCGACTTCATCGCCGCCTTCTTCGGCTGCCTCTATGCGGGCCTCGTCGCGGTGCCGGTCCCGCTGCCGCAGCGCAAGAGCGGGCTGATGCGCGTGCTGGCCATCGTGCGCGACTGCCGGCCGAGCGTCGTGCTGACCACCGAGGCGTTCGTGGGCGCGGTGGCGATGTTCCGCGACGACCCGAGCCTCGCCGAGCTGAGCCACCTGCGCTGCATGGCCGTCGACACGATCCGGGACGGCCAGGAAGACGCGTGGCGAGCGCCGCGCGTGACGGCCGAGACCGTGGCGTTCCTCCAGTACACCTCGGGCTCGACCGGCACGCCCAAGGGCGTGGTGCTCACGCACGGCAACCTGCTGCGCAACGAGCTCATGATCCAGCGCGCGTTCGCGCACACCGCGGAGAGCGTGATCGTCGGGTGGCTGCCGCCGCACCACGACATGGGGCTCATCGGCAACATCCTTCAGCCGCTCTACGTGGGCGTGCCGTGCATCCAGCTCGCGCCCGAGCACTTCCTGATGAGGCCGCGGCGCTGGCTGGAGGCGATCTCCCGCTACCGGGCCACGACGAGCGGCGGGCCGAACTTCGCCTACGAGCTGTGCATCCGGAAGATCCCCCCGGAGCAGCGGGAAGGGCTCGACCTCGGCTCATGGCAGGTGGCCTTCAACGGGGCCGAGCCGATCCGGGCGGCGACGCTCGATCGCTTCGCCGAGGCGTTCGCGCCGGCGGCGTTCCGGCGCGACGCGTTCTATCCCTGCTACGGGTTGGCCGAGGCGACGCTGCTGGTCAGCGGCGGAGCGGCCGGCGCGCCGCCCGTCGTGCGCTCCGTCGACCGCGCTGCCCTGGCGCAGGGACACGCGGCGTTCGAGCCGCGCAGGCCAGAGGACGGCGTCTCCCTCGTGGGCTGCGGGGGATCACCCGCGGGCGACGCGGTACGGATCGTCGATCCAGAGACGCTCAGGCCCTGCAAGGACGAGCGCATCGGGGAGATCTGGGTCGCCGGAGCGAGCGTGGCCCAGGGCTACTGGGAGCGGCCGGAGGAGACGGCGCTGACGTTCGAGGCCCGGCTCTCCACGGGAGAAGGGCCATTCCTGCGGACGGGCGATCTCGGGTTCTTCTCGCGCGGCGAGCTGTATGTGACGGGCCGGCTCAAGGACCTGATCATCGTCCGCGGGCGCAACCTCTACCCGCAGGACATCGAGCTCACCGCGGAGGAGAGCCACCCGGGCCTGCGCGCCGGCGGCGGCGCGGCGTTCTCGGTGGACGTCGACGGCGAGGAGCGCGTCGTCATCGTCCAGGAGCTCGGGCGGCGCGCGCCCGCGTCGGTGGAGCCGGCGGAGCTCGGGGCGGCGATCGAGCGCGCCGTGGCCGATCGGCATGAGGTGGCGGTCCATGCGGTGGTCCTCATCAAGCCGGGGAGCCTGCCGCGGACCACGAGCGGCAAGGTGCAGCGGAGGGCGTGCCGCGCCAAGTTCCTGGACGGGTCCTGGGACGCGGTGTGGCAGTCGGCGGTCGGCGCGCGCGCGGGCGTCGAGGCCGAGCGCGCGGAGCCGCCGCAAACGGCGCTGGAGAGCACGCTGGCGGGCATCTGGGCCGAGGTGCTGGGGCGCGCGCGGGTCGGCCGCAGCGAGGAGTTCCTGAGCCTGGGCGGCGATTCGCTGCGGGCCATGCAGGTGAGCGGCCGGGTGAGCGAAGCGCTCGGCGTCGACGTGGGGCCGGCGCAGCTCTTCGAGTCGACGACGGTCGCGGCGCTCGCGGCCTGGATCGAGGCGAAGCAGGCCGGCGCGCCCGCGGGCGGCGCGGCGGACGGGGGCGCGCCGGTGACGCCGGTGGAGCGGCCGGAGCGGCTGCCTCTGTCCTTCGTGCAAGAGCGCCTGTGGTTCCTGGAGCAGCTCGTCGCGGGGGCGCCGGTCTATCACATCGCGGCGGCGCTGCGGCTCTCCGGAGCCCTCGATACGAGCGCCTTGGAGCGGGCGGTGACGGCGCTCGCGGCCCGCCACGAGGCGCTGCGCACCAGCTTTCCCGCCGTCGCGGGGCAGCCCGTGCAGAAGATCGCGCAGCCCGCGCCGGTCGCGCTGCCGATCAAGGACCTGAGCGCCCTCGCCGAGGAGGACCGGGAGCCGGCGCTGCAAGCGCTCCTCCGCGAGGAGGCGCGGCGCGCGTTCGACCTCGCCGAGGCGCCGCCCGTGCGCTGGACGCTCATCCGCATGAGCGAGCGGGAGCACGCGCTGGCGCTCACCTGCCATCACCTGATCGTCGACGGCTGGTCGATGAACGTGCTCCAGCGCGAGCTGTCGGCGCTGTACGGCGCGTTCGCGGCGGGGCGCTCGCCGGCGCTCGCGCCGCTCTCGCTCCAGCAAGCGGATCATGCGCTGTGGCAGCGCCGCAATGAGCAGACTGGGACGCGCGAGCGGGAGCTCGCCTACTGGCGCGATCGGCTGAAGGGGCCGGTGCCGCCCCTGTCGCTCCCCACGGACCGGCCGCGGCCCTCCGTCCACACCTACGCGGGCGCACGCGAGGGGCTCGCGTTGCCGGCGGAGCTCGTCGCACGGCTGACCGCCCTCGGACGGCGGGCGGGCACGACCCTGTTCACGACGGTGACGGCGGGGCTGTTCGCGCTGATGCACCGATACACGGGCCAGAGCGATTTCTGCATCGGCACGCCGGTCGCCACGCGGCCACGGGCGGCCCTGGAGGGCGTCGTCGGGTGCTTCCTGAACACGCTGGCGCTGCGCGTCGACCTCGCGGGGAACCCCAGCGCCGCGGAGCTCCTCGCCCGCGTCCGCGCGGCGGTCACGGAAGGGCAAGCGCACCAGGAGGCGCCGTTCGAGCGGGTGCTGGACGCGCTGTCGATCGAGCGGAGCCTCAGCCACACGCCGCTGTTCAACGTGATGTTCGCCATGGATCCGACGCCCGAGCCGGCGCCGGAGATCCCCGGTCTGTCGATCGACGTGGAGCGGGTGGACACCGGGACAGCCCAGTTCGATCTGGTGCTCAACCTGGCCCTGGACAGCCGGGGAGCGCGGGGCGCCTGGGAATACAACACCGATCTCTTCGACGCCGCGACGGTCGCGCGGATGACACGGCACCTCCTCGCCATCCTCGAGGGCTTCGTCGCCAGCCCAGAGATCCGGCTGGCCGATCTGCCGGTGATGGATGCGGCCGAGCGGAGGCAGGTCCTCGTCGGCTGGAACGCGACGGGGCGCGCTTATCCGGAGGAGCTTCGCGTCCACGAGCTCTTCGAGGCGCAGGCGGAGCGGACGCCGGACGCCGTGGCGGTGATCTTCGACGAGAAGCGGCTGAGCTATCGAGAGCTCAACGCGCGCGCCAACCAGGTGGCACACGCGCTCAGGAAGCGCGGCGTGGGGCCGGACGCGCTCGTGGCCATCGCGGCAGAGCGCTCCGTCGAGCTGGTCGTCGGGCTGCTCGGCATCCTCAAGGCCGGCGGAGCCTACGTGCCGATCGACCCGGAGTATCCCGCGGACCGCATCGCCTTCATGCTCGAGGACGCGGCCGCGCCGGTCCTGCTGAGCCAGTGGCCCGTGGCGTCGCGCCTGCCGGCGCACGGCGCCCAGGTGCTGTGCCTGGACGCCGATCGCGCCGAGATCGACAGGGAGCCGACCGGCAATCTCGCGACCCCGCTGTCGCCGGACAACCTCGCTTACACCATCTACACCTCCGGCTCGACAGGCCGGCCCAAGGGCGCCGGCAACAGCCACCGTGGCCTGCTCAACCGCCTGCAATGGATGCAGGAGCGCTACGGGCTCACCCCGGACGACCGGGTGCTCCAGAAGACGCCCTTCAGCTTCGATGTCTCGGTCTGGGAGTTCTTCTGGCCGTTGATGATGGGCGCTGGCCTCGTCGTCGCGAGGCCCGGCGACCACCGCGACGGCGAGCGGCTCGTCGAGCTGATCACCCGCCACGGCGTCACCACGGTGCACTTCGTCCCGCCCATGCTCCAGGCCTTCCTGGAGACCCCGGGCGTGGACGCGTGCCGGTCGCTGCGCCGGATCATCTGCAGCGGCGAGGCGCTGCCCGCCGAGCTCGCGCGGCGGTGCTTCGAGCGGCTCGAGCGCGCCGAGCTCCACAACCTCTACGGGCCCACCGAGGCGTCCATCGATGTGACCTACTGGGCCTGCCAGCGACAGGACACGTCGGGCTCGGTGCCCATCGGAACCCCGATCGCAAACACCCAGATCTACCTGCTCGACCGCCACGGCCAGCCGGTGCCGGCGGGCGTCGCGGGAGAGCTCCACATCGGCGGCGTCGGGCTCGCGCGCGGCTATCACCGCCGGCCGGATCTGACAGCCGAGCGCTTCGTCCCCGATCCGTTCGGCTCCGCGCCCGGCGGGCGGCTGTACAGGACAGGCGATCTGGCCCGCCATCGGCCCGATGGAGCCATCGAGTTCCTCGGCCGCCTCGACCACCAGGTCAAGCTCCGCGGCTTCCGCATCGAGCTGGGCGAAATCGAGGCCGTATTGACGTCGCACCCCTCGGTGCGCGAGAGCCTGGTGGCGCTGCGAGAGGACACCCCCGGCGACAAGCGCCTCGTGGCCTACCTCGTCCCCGACGCCGAGCGGGCGCTGCCCGTGCGCGAGCTGCTTCGCCTCGAGCGCGAGGGCCAGCTCGTGGATCGGCCCCGCTACGAGCTGCCGAACGGGATGACGATCCTCCACCAGAACAAGGGGGAGACGGACTTCCTCTACGGCGAGATCTTCGAGGACGAGGCTTATACCAAGCACGGGATCACGCTGCGTGATGGCTGCTGCGTCTTCGACATCGGCGCCAACATCGGCATGTTCGCGCTCTACGTGAGCCGTGCGTGCCGCGGCGCCAAGATCTACGCATTCGAACCGATACCGCCGCTCTTCGAGGTGCTGCGCCTCAACGCTCGCATCCACGGCGTCGATGCGGCGCTCTTCGCGTGCGGGCTCGCGAGCGTGGTGCAGCAGGCGGAGTTCACCTATTACCCGCACAACACCGCCATCTCCGGCCGCTTCGCGGACGCCGAGGACGACCGCGAGGTCGTCAAGACGTACGTGCTCAACCAGCAAGCGACCTCGGGGGAGGAGACGCTCTCGGAGGAGGTGCTCCACGCGCTGCTCTCCGAGCGCCTCGCGACGCAGCGCTTCGTTTGCCCGCTGCGGAGGCTGTCCGACGTGATCCGCGAGCACGGCGTCGAGCGCATCGATCTGCTGAAGATCGACGCGGAGAAGAGCGAGCTCGACATCATCGGCGGCATCGATCCCGACGACTGGCGCAGGATCGAGCAGATCGTCCTCGAGGTCCACGATATCGACGGCAGGCTGCACCAGATCACGGCGCTGCTGCGCGCGCATGGCTACGAGGTGGCCGTGGAGCAGAACCGAATGCTCGCCCACACCGGCCTGTACGACGTCTACGCGCGGCGCCCCTCCGAGCGCGCGCCCGCCATGGCCAAGAAGGGCGCTTTGCGCGATGCCGAGCGGACATGGGCGAGCCCCGGTCAGCTCGTGAGCGACATCCGCGGATTCGCGACGACGAAGCTCGCGGAGCACATGATCCCGGCGGCCTTCGTGCTGCTCGAGGAGCTGCCGCTCTCGCCCAACGGCAAGGTGGATCGCAGAGCGCTCCCCGCGCCCAGGAGCACGCGAGACGCCGTGGGCCGCGCGCTGGTGGCGCCGCGAACCGACCTCGAGCGCGCCATCGCGGAGGTCTGGCAAGACGCCCTCTCGGTCCCGCAGGTCGGCATTCACGACAACTTCTTCGATCTGGGCGGACATTCGCTCTTGCTGCCCAAGATCCATGGCCGCCTGCGCGCGATGGCGCGCGGTGAGCTCCCGATGCTGGTCCTGTTCCAGCACCCCACCGTCGCCTCGCTCGCAGAGGCCTTGAGCCAGGACTCGAGCGCCTCGCCGGCGCCTCAGGCCGGCGAGCGGGACGGCGAGCGGGCAAGAGCCGCGCAGCAGCGGCGCGGAGAGATCTTCGCGCGGCGGCGCGGCGGACTGGAGACCAAGAAATGACCACACCGACGAGCGGCGAGCCGCGCCCGGGCCTGGACATCGCGATCATCGGCATGGCCGGGCGCTTCCCGGGCGCGCGGGACGTGGCGACGTTCTGGCGAAACCTCTGCGCTGGCGTCGAGTCGGTCGCGATCCTCACCGAGGAAGAGCTCCTCTGCGCTGGCGTGGACCCCGCGCTGATCGCGCGGCCCGACTACGTGCGCGCGCGCGCGGCGCTCGACGACATCGACATGTTCGACGCGGACCTCTTCGGGTTCACGCCGCGAGAGGCCGCGGCGCTGGATCCGCAGCACCGGCTGTTCCTGGAGTGCGCGTGGGAGGCGTTCGAGAGCGCCGGGATCGACCCGGAGCGCGCGGGCGGGCCGGTCGGCGTCTACGCCGGATCGAGCCTGAGCGGGTACCTGGCCCACCTGTTCCCCGACGGGCCGCGGCTGCAGTCGGCGGCCGACGTCGCGGCGCTCCTCTCGCTCGACAAGGACTTCCTCACGACCCGCGTGTCGTACAAGCTGAACCTGGAAGGGCCGAGCATCGCCGTGCAGACGGCGTGCTCCACGTCGCTCGTCGCCGTCCACCTGGCCTGCCAGGGGCTGCTCACGGGCGAGTGCGATCTGGCGCTGGCGGGCGGCGTCTCCGTCAGCGTCCCGCAGAAGAGCGGGTACCTCTACCAGGAAGGCGCGATCGCGTCGCCCGACGGCCACTGCCGCGCGTTCGACGCGGGGGCCCGCGGCACCGTCGGCGGCAGCGGCGTGGGCGTGGTCCTCCTGAAGCGGCTCGACGACGCCATCGCGGATCGGGACGCGATCATCGCGGTCATCAAGGGATCGGCCATCAACAACGACGGCCGGGCCAAGGTCGGGTACACCGCGCCGCGCCTCGATGGCCAGGCGCGCGCGATCCGCGCGGCGCACGCGGCCGCGGGCGTGGACGCGGACTCCATCACGTACGTGGAGGCGCACGGCACCGGGACGCCGCTCGGCGATCCGATCGAGATCGCCGCGCTGACCCAGGTCTTCCGCGCGACGACCGACAGGAAGGGCTTCTGCGCCATCGGCTCGGTGAAGACCAACGTCGGGCACCTGGACGCGGCCGCGGGGGTCACCGGGCTGATCAAGGCGGCGCTCGCCGTGGCCCACGGGCGCATCCCGCCGAGCCTGCACTTCCGCGCGCCGAACCCCGCGCTCGATCTCGAGAACAGCCCCTTCCGCGTGGCCGCCGAGCTCGCGGCCTGGTCGACCCCCGGCGCCCCGCGCCGCGCCGGCGTGAGCTCCTTCGGCATCGGCGGCACGAACGCGCACGCCGTGCTCGAAGAGGCGCCGCCCCCGCCGGAGGCGGACCCGCCCCGGCCGTGCGAGCTGCTCGTGCTGTCGGCCCGATCGAGCGCGTCGCTCGAGCGCCTGACCGACGCGCTCGCGGAGCACCTCGAGACCCACGGCGATCTCGAGCTCGGCGACGTGGCGTTCACGCAGCAGCTCGGGCGCCGGGCGTTCGGCCACCGCCGCGCGGTGGTGTGCCGCTCGAGGGAGGAGGCCGCGCGCGCGCTCCGCGATCGCAGCGACGCGGTGCGCACCGGCGGGCCCGCGGCCGGGCCGCGGCCGGTCGCGTTCCTGTTCCCCGGGCAGGGCACCCAGCGCCCCGACATGGGCCGCGATCTCTACGAGACCGAGCCCGTGTTCCGGGCCGAGGTCGACGCCTGCGCTTCGCTGCTCCAGCGCCACCTGGGCACGGACCTGCGGGCGCTGCTGTTCCCCGCGCCCGCGGGCGTCGAGGACGCCGCGCGGCAGCTCGATCGGACGTCGATGACGCAGCCGGCGCTCTTCGTCGTGGAGTACGCGCTCGCCAAGCTGTGGATGGCGTGGGGCGTGACGCCCGACGCGATGCTCGGGCACAGCGTGGGCGAGTACGTCGCCGCGTGCCTGGCGGGGTGCCTGTCGCTCGAGGACGCCGTGGCGCTCGTGGCGGCGCGGGGGCAGCTGATGGAGGCGACGCCGGACGGCGCGATGCTCGCGGTGTCCGCGGCCGAGGCGGAGGTGGCGGGCTGGCTCGGCGACGAGGTCGCGCTGGCCGCCGTCAACGGGCCGCGGCAGTGCGTGCTGTCCGGGAAGGCATCGGCGATCCAGCGGGTCGAGCAGGAGCTCGCCGGCCGGGGGATCGAGGCGCGCCGGCTGCGCACGGCGCGCGCCTTCCACTCGCACCTGATGGACGGCGCCCTCGCGGCGTTCCGCGACGCGGTGGGCAGGGTCACGCTGCGGACGCCGCGCATCCCGTGGGTCTCGAACGTCACCGGGACCTGGATCACCGCGGCCGAGGCGCAGGATCCCGAGTACTGGGTCCGGCATCTCCGCAGCACGGTCCGCTTCGCCGATGGCGTGCGGCCCCTGCGGGAGCAGTCGGAGCGGATCTTTCTTGAGGTCGGGCCGGGGCAGACGCTCACGGCGCTGAGCCGGCGGCTCGCGGCGGGGTCGCTGGCGCTCGCGTCGATGCCCATGGGGCGCGAGCCTGCACACCAGGGCGCTGCGGGCGCTGCGCTGCTCGACGCGGTCGGGCAGGTCTGGGCGGCCGGCGCCGCGGTGGACTGGGCAGGCCTGCAGGCGGGGCGACACCGACGGCGCGTCGCGCTGCCGGCGACCCCGTTCGAGCGAAAGCGGTACTGGCTGGAGCGCCCCGATGCGAGGGGGACGACCTCAACCTCGGTCGGCTCGACCTCAACCTCGGTCGGGACCTCAACCTCGGTCGGCTCGACCTCAACCTCGGTCGGGACCTCAACCTCGGTCGGCTCGACCTCAACCTCGGTGCGGGCGCCGGAGGGAAACGCTGCCCGGACGTTCGATCTGGATGGAATTTTCTACGTCCCATCGTGGAAGCGCTCCCCCCTGGAACCGCTGGCGCTCGCGGCTGAAGCCGACGAGCCGCACTGGCTCGTCTTCGCGGACGAGGAAGCGATCGGGCTCCGGCTCGTGGAGCGGCTCGAGCGCGCCGGCCGGCGGGTCACCCGCGTCCGGAGCGGCGATCGCTTCGAGCGCCTCGCGGGGCGCGCCTTCACGCTCCGCCCGGACCAGCCCGAGGACTACGCCGCGCTGATCCGCGACCTCGACGCAAGCGCCGGGCCGCCCACGCGCATCGTGCACGCCTTCAGCCTCGGCGGTCCGCGCGACCGCCGCGACGCCACGCGAGAGGCGCAGCTCGACCCGGGCGCGTTCCGCGAAGCGCAGCGCCGCGGATCCACCAGCTTGCTCTGGCTGGCACGGGCGCTGGGCCAGCAGCCCGGAGCCGCCCGCCTCGTCACGCTCGCCAGCGGCCTGCACGACCTGACCGGCCGGGAAGCCCTGCGCCCCGAGCACGCCCCGCTCCTCGGCGTCTGCAGGAGCGTCCCGCTGGAGTACCCGCACGTGCGCTGCCGCGTGATCGACCTCGAGGCCCCCGACCCGGACGCCGCCGAGGCCGATCGCGTCGTCGAGCGGATCCTCGCAGAGGCGCGCTCCGACGCAGGCGACACCGTCGTCGCCTACCGCGGCCACCACCGCTGGACGCCCGCCGTCGAGCCGGTCCCGCTGAGGCCAGCGCAGGCGGCGCCCCCCTTGCTGCGAGAGCGCGGCGTCTACCTCATCACCGGCGGGCTGGGAGGCATCGGCCTCTGGCTCGCGGACTACCTCGCCCGCACGGCGCGCGCGCGGCTCATCCTCACGGGTCGCTCCGCTCCGACCGACGAGCAACGCGCGCGGCTCCTCGCGCTCGAGCAGGCCGGCGCCGAGGTGGTCGCGCTGCGCGCCGACGTCGCCGACGCCTCGCAGATGCGCGCCGCCGCGCGCGAGGCGCTCGACCGGTTCGGCGCCCTGCACGGCGTGATCCACGCGGCCGGGGTCGCCGCCGGCGGGCTCATCGACCGGCTGACCGCGGACGCGCTGGACGCGGAGCTCAGCCCCAAGGCGCTCGGCGCGCTGGCGATCGACGAGATCGCCAGCGCTCATCAGCCGGATTTCGTCCTGCTCTGCTCCTCGATCACCGCGCTGAGCGGCGGCCTCGCCCACGCAGGCTACGCGGCCGCCAACGCGTTCCTCGACGCGTACGCGCAGGCCTGCGCGCGCAGGGCCGGGCCGTACACGGTCTCCGTCAACCTGGATCGGTGGCGCAACGTCGGCATGGCGGCCCGCGCCGAGGCGCGCCTCCTCGCCCTCGGCATCGACGACGTGATCCGCGACGGGATGAGCCCGGAAGAAGGCCAGCAGGTCTTCCACCGCGTCCTGAGCCAGGCGGCGCTGCCGCAGGTGATCGTCTCGGTCCGCCGGCTCGATGGCCTGCCCAGCGACGAAGAGGGCGCCGCCCTGGCGCGGCGGCTCGGCGCCGGCGGCGCCGCCGCGCCAGGCCGCAGCCACGAGCCGCCCCGGCGCGCCGAGGCAGCGGCCGCGGGCGCAGCCGAGGGCCTGTCGCCCGAGGCGGTGACAGCGCAGGTGACCGCGATCTGGGCGCGGGCGTTCGGCCTCGATCCCATCGATCCCAGGAAGGACTTCTTCGCCCTCGGCGGCGAGTCGCTCCTCGCCCTGCAGATCCTCAACCGCGTCCGCGAGGCGTTCCAGGTGGAGGTGCCGCTCCGCGAGTTCTTCGAGCGGCCGACCGTGGCCGCGCTCGCGGAGCGCATCCACAAGGCGCGCGGCCAGGCGCCCGCGGGCCCGAGCCCCGAGCCGGCGCTGGTCGCGCTGCCGCGGACCGCGCGGCGGGTCCCCGGCGCGCGGGTCCCCGGCGCAGAGAACGCGCAGGCCCCGGCCCGCCAGGACGGCGAGCCGGTCCCCGCAAAGAAACCGGAGGAGGACGGGCGATGAGCGTGCTCGGCTTCCTCGTGCGCCGCGACCTCCGGCGCCTCCTGCTCGCCATCGCCGCCGGCGCGATCAGCGGGCTCACGGGCGCCGGCATCATCGCGCTCGTCCAGGAGGCGCTCTCCGCGGGCGGCCGCCCCGCCGCGCGGCTCGCGTGGGCGTTCGCAGGGCTCGCCGTCCTCGGCGTGCTGAGCAAGGCCGTCTCCCAGGTGCTCCTGACCCGGCTGGGACAGGCCATGATCGCGGAGCTGCGCATGCAGCTCGGCAGGCGCATCCTCGAAGCGCCGCTGCGCCGCATCGAGCAGATCGGCCCCCACCGGCTCCTGGCGGCGCTCAACGACGATCCGACCGTCATCACGCAGGCGTACGTCTTCCTGCCCCTCCTCTGCGTCAACGTGGCCACCGTCCTCGGCTGCCTGGCGTACATCGGGCAGATCTCGTGGTCGGCGCTGGCGATCGTGCTCGGCTCCATGGGGCTCGGCGCCGTGCTCTTCCGGGCGCACAACGGGCGCGCGATCCGCTCCTTCACGCGCGCCCGCGAGACGAGCGACGCCCTGTTCCAGCACTTCCGCGCGCTCACGGGCGGGGTCAAGGAGCTCAAGATGCACGGCGGGCGCGGGCGGGCGTTCATGGAAGGCGCCCTCGGCGCGAGCCTCGCGACGTACCAGCGGGACTACGTGGCGGGCACGACCGAGTTCTCCATCGCGATCGGCTGGGGCACGCTGCTCTTCTACGCCGTCCTCGGGCTGACGCTCTTCGCTCTCCCGGCCTGGGCTGGGCTGACGCCGACGGCGATGTCGGGCGTGGTGCTGGCGATGCTGTTCCTGCTGACGCCGTTCGCGCAGACGGTCGAGCTCCTGCCCGCGGTCGGGCGCGCCAGCGTCGCGCTCTCGAAGGCGAGCGCGCTCGGCCTCTCCCTGACGCCGGAGCTCGAGGGCGCCGCGGCGCAGCCGCCGCGCGGCGGCGCCGCGGAGGGCGCGCCCGCGGCGTGGAAGCGCCTCGAGCTGGCCGGCGTCACGCACCGCTATTACCGGGAGAAGGAAGACGGGAGCTTCCAGCTCGGGCCCATCGATCTGACCTTCCGGCCCGGCGAGATCGTGTACCTCGTCGGCGGCAACGGCAGCGGCAAGACGACGCTGTCCCTCCTGCTCCTCGGGCTCTATGCGCCGGAGTCCGGCGAGATACGGCTCGACGGCGTGCCCATCGACGACGCGAGCCGGGAGCGGTACCGGCAGCTCTTCTCGGTCGTCTTCGCGGAATACCACCTCTTCGAGAGGCTGCTCGGCCTCGACGGCCCCGACGTCGACGAGCGCGCCCGCCGCTACCTCGAGCGGCTGCAGCTGGATCACCGGGTGCGCGTCGAGGAGGGCGCCCTCCGCGTGACCGGGCTGTCGCAGGGGCAGCGCAAGCGCCTCGCCCTGCTCACCGCCTACCTCGAGGACCGGCCGTTCTACGTCTTCGACGAGTGGGCTTCCGACCAGGACCCGCAGTTCCGGAAGATCTTCTACACGGAGCTCCTCCCCGAGCTCCGCGCGAGGGGCAAGACCGCCCTCGTCATCACGCACGACGACCAGTACTTCGCGCTCGCGGATCGCTGCCTGCGGCTCGACTTCGGCCGCCTGACCGAGCTGCCCGCGGCCCCCGCCGGGGGCGGCGAGGAGCCGCGCGCGGCGCGGGAAGCGCCCGCGGCGCGCGCCCGCGTCGACGAGGGCGGTCGGGCCCGCTCCGCGGAGGTCCACCGCATCCACGCAGAACAGCAGCAGGGCGCGCCGGAGCCGGGCGTCCGCGGCCACGCGGCCCTGAAGGCAGCAGAGCAAGAGATATGAAGCGACACGTCCGCTCCCTCCTCGCCTCGGCGCTCGCGTCGCTGGCGCTCGCCGGCTGCGCCGAACGAACCCCGGGCACCGCCCGCGCCCCCGCGCCGCGCGCCGAGAACGCCGCGACGCTGGCCGGCCTGGAGGGCGCGGTGACGGTCACGTCCGATCGCCTCGGGATCCCGACGATCCGCGCCGCCTCGCGCCTCGACGCCCTGCGGGCGCTCGGCTTCGTCACGGCGCGCGATCGGCTGTTCCAGATGGATCTGCTCCGCCGGAGCAGCGCGGGACGGCTCGCGGAGGTCCTCGGGCGCGATCTGCTGGAGGCCGACACACGGCAGCGGCTGTACGGCGTCCCGAAGGCCGCGCCGGCGATCCTCGCGCGCCTGCCGGAGCGCCAGCGCGCCGCGCTCGACGCGTACGCGGAGGGCGTCAACGCCTACCTCCGGAGCGCGGAGGCGCTGCCCGTCGAGTTCCAGGAGCTGGGCTATCGGCCCGAGCCGTGGCGCCCGGAGGACAGCGTCCTGGTCGTGCTGGGGATGTTCAACACCCTCGGCTCCACCGAGGACCTCGAGCGGACACGCACGGTCCTGATTCGCACCCTCCCGAAGGGCGTGGCGTCCTTCCTGCTCGAGGACGTGGACCCTTACACGAGGGCGCTGCTCGGCGCGCAGGCGCCCGCGTCTCCGCCGCTCCCGCGCGAGGAGCTGCGAGCCCTGGTGGCGCAGAGCCGAGGGGATCGCGCGCGGACCGCCGGGCTGCTCAGCGAGCGCGCCGGCGAGGCGCCGGCGGGCTCGAACGGCTGGGCGGTGGCCGGCCAGAGGACTCGAGACGGCCGCGCCATCCTCGCGAACGACATGCACCTCGACCTCGGCGTGCCCAACGTCTGGTATCGCGCGGAGCTCCGCTATGGCGACAAGGAGCTCGCGGGCGTCGTGCTGCCCGGCTTGCCCGTCGTCATCGTGGGGACCAACGGCCACGTCGCCTGGGGGATGACGAACCTCGACGGCGATGTGAGGGATCTCGTCCAGCTCGAGGCCCGCCCCGATCACCCCGACGAGTACCGGACACCCTCCGGGTGGAGGCGGTTCGACGTCGCGCAGGAGACGATCAAGGTCCGCGGCGAGCCCGACGTCGCCATGGCGGTCCGCAGCACGATCTGGGGCCCCGTCTCGCCGCGGCCGCTCCTCGGAGGGCCGGTCGCGGTCCGCTGGACGGCGCTCGATCCAGCGGGGGTCGACATCGGGCTCCTGGAGATGGATGAGGCCCGGAGCGTCGATGAGGCGGCCTCCGTGATGAACGCCGCCGGCGGGCCCGGGTGCAACGTCCTCCTGGCCGACCGGCGCGGCCGCGTCGCGTGGACGGTCACCGGGCGCCTGCCCCGGCGCCGCGGGTTCGACGGCTCGGTCAGTGTCTCCTGGGCGGACGGGCGCGCGGGCTGGGACGGCTACCTGACGCCCGCCGCGCTGCCGCGCGCCGTGGATCCGCCGTCGGGGTTCGTCGTCAACGCCAACAACCGCATGCCGCTCGGCGAGGGCGCGCCGGCGCTCGGCCGCGACTACGCGAACGGCTACCGCGCCCACCGCATCACCGAGCGCCTGCGCGAGGCGCGGCAGGTCACCGAGGCGGACCTGTTCCGGCTGCAGCTCGACACGCGCGCCGAGTTCTTCGGCTTCTACCGCGACCTCGCGCTGCGCGCGCTCAGCGACGAGGCCGTGTCGAGGCGGCCAGCGCTCGCCGAGGCGCGGCGCGCGCTCTCTGTGTGGGACGGCCAGGCGGACGTGCCCACCGTCGGGCTGCCGCTCCTGGTGCGCTTCCGGCGCGTCCTGGCCGACGAGGTGTTCGCCGGGTGGCTCGGCGCGAGCCGCGCGGCGGAGCCGAGCCTGAAGCTCGCGCTGCCGGACATCGACACGCCGGTGCAGCGCGCGCTCGGCGAGCGCTCGGCCGATCTCGTGCCGGCGCCGGAGGGCGGCGTGGACGCCTTCGTCCTCGCGGCGCTGGAGAAGGCCATGACGGTGGTCCACGAGCAGCACGGCGGACGCCCGCTCGACCGGCTCGAGTGGGGCGCCGTGAACCGGGTGCGGATCGCGCACCCGCTCGGCCAGGCGCCGGAGCTCGCGGCGCGCCTCAACATGCCCGACGAGCCGCTCCCGGGCTGCGGCGTCTGCGTGCGCCTGACGGGCCGCACGCTCGGCGCCAGCGAGCGGCTCGTGGTCTCTCCAGGGCGCGAGGCGGAAGGCATCCTGCACATGCCGGCCGGCCAATCGGGCGATCCGACGTCGCCTCACTACCGCGATCAGCAGCGCGCCTGGGTCGACGGGCGCCCGCTGCCGCTGCTGGCAGGCCCGCCCGAACGCACGCTGACGCTCGTCCCCGAGCGCCGATGACGCCTTTCACCCCATCTCGCACAGCACCTCGAACGGAGGAGTCCATGGCCAACGAAGAGCATGAAGACAACACCGCTTACAAAGTCGTCGTGAACCACGAGGAGCAGTACTCGATATGGCCAGAGTACCGGGAGAACCCCCTCGGCTGGCGTGACGCGGGCAAGACCGGCACCAAGGCCGAGTGCCTCGATCACATCAAGGAGGTCTGGACCGACATGCGGCCGCTCAGCCTCCGCAAGCAGATGGAGGAGGGCCGGTCGTCGTGACCGACTCGAGCGCTTTGTCAGCGCCGCGAGAGGCGCCGGATGACACCGCGCTCGGCGAGGCGGCGGGCCTCTCGCGGTCGTTCTTCCCAGGCGGCGCGCTGCCGCTCGTCGTGAGCCCGATCGGCCGCGGCGACGGCAGCGTCCCTGCGCTCGCCGCGGCCATCCGGGCGTGCGCGGAAGAGGAGCTGATCCGGCACGGAGCGGTGCTGTTCCGCGGCTTCCCGGTCCGATCGACCGCCGACTTCCACGCCTTCGTCCGGCTCGTGACGCCGGATCTGCTGGACTACACGTTCGGGTCGACGCCGCGCTCCCACGTGCAGGACCGGATCTACACGTCGACGGAGTACCCCGCTCACCAGCACATCCCTCTTCACAACGAGCAGTCGTACACGCTCGATTGGCCGCTCAAGATCTGGTTTCACTGCGCGCAGGCCGCGCCCGAGGGCGGCAGCACCCCGATCGCGGACAGCCGCGAGGTCTTCCGGCGCATCCCGGCACGGATACGGGAGCGCTTCGCGGCGAAGAAGGTGATGTACGTCCGCAACTACGGGAACGGCCTGGACCTGCCGTGGCAGAAGGTGTTCGGCACGAACGACCGGGCCGAGGTCGAGCGCTTCTGCCGGGCGGCAGGCATCGAGTGCGTGTGGAAGGCCGACGGCGAGCTGCGCACGCGCCAGGTGTGCCAGGCCGTGGCCACCCACCCGCGCACCGGAGAGCACGTGTGGTTCAACCAGGCCCACCTGTTCCACGTCTCCAACCTGGAGCCGGCCGCGCGGGAGGCGCTCCTCTCGATCTTCGCCGAGGAAGACCTGCCCCGCAACGCCATGTATGGAGACGGATCGCCCATCGAGGGCGCCGCGCTCGACGAGATCCGCGACGTGTACAGGCAGCTCGCCGTGGAGTTCGCCTGGCAAGAGGGCGACGTGCTGCTTGCGGACAACATGCTGGTCGCCCACGGGCGCGCGCCGTTCCGCGGCCCGCGCAAGGTCCTTGTCGCCATGGCCGAGCCATACCGGGCCAAGGCCTCCTGAGGTTCTTTCATGCGTGAGGATGTCTTCGTTTTTCCGATGAGCTTCGCCCAGGAGCGGCTGTGGTTTCTCGCCCAGCTCGAGCCGGAGAGCGCTTCCTACAACCTGGCCACGGCCGTGCGGCTCACCGGATCGCTCGACGTCGCCGTGGTGGAGCGCTGCCTCTCCGAGATCGTGCGCCGGCACGAGATCCTGCGCACGACGTTCGCCGTCGTCGACGGGCAGCCCTCCCAGATCGTCCAGCCCGACGGGGCGGCGCGGCTCGAGCGGCTCGACCTCGGCGTCCTGCCGCCGGCGCAACGGGAGGCGGAGGTCCGGCGCGTGATCGAGCGCGAGGCGCGGCGGCCGTTCGACCTCACGAGCGGCCCGCTCCTCCGGCTCACGCTCCTGCGGCTCGGATCGGAAGAACACGTCCTCCTCTGGGTGGTCCATCACATCGTCTTCGACGGGTGGTCCACGAGCCTGGTCCTCGGCGAGTTCGCCGCGCTCTACACGGCGTTCGTCGCGGGCCGGCCCGCCCCGCTCACCGAGCCGGCGCTCCAGTACGCGGACTTCGCGCACTGGCAGCGCCAGCGCGTCGAGGGCGGATTGCTCGAGACCCAGCTCGCCTACTGGAAGAAGCAGCTCTCCGATCAGCCAGGGGTGCTCGAGCTGCCCACGGATCGGCCCCGGCCGGCGACGCAGCGCTACCAGGGAGCGCGGCGCTTCTTCCGCGTGCCCGGCGCGCTCGCCGAGGCGCTCGGCGCGCTGGCGCGGCGCGAGGAGACGACGCTGTTCGCGGTGCTGATGGCGGCGTTCCAGGCCCTCCTCGCGCGCCACGCAGGGACGTTCGACATCAGCGTGGGCACGCCGGTCACGAACCGGAGCCGGGCCGAGCTGGAAGGGCTCGTCGGCTGCTTCGCCAACACCGTCGTGCTCCGCGCCGATCTCTCCGGGGATCCGCCGTTCGCGCGGCTGCTCGGCCGGGTCACGCAGACCGTGCGGGAGGCGCAGACGCACCAGGAGGTGCCGTTCGATCAGGTGGTGGAGGCCGTGAGCCCGGTCCGCGACCTGAGCCACGCGCCGCTCTGCCAGGTGATGTTCGCGCTCCAGCCGGTGCTCCGGCAGCCGACGGAGATCCCGGGCCTCGGCGTGCGCCTCCTCGATCTGGACGTGGGGGGCGCCCAGTTCGATCTGTCGCTCGACGTCGCGCCCGACGAGGACGGGCTGGCGGCCGCCCTCGAATACGACACGGACCTGTTCGACGAGGCGACGATCGCGAGGATGGCCGATCACCTCCTGCGCCTGCTCGCGGGCGCGGCGGCGAGCCCCGGCACGCGCCTGTCGGAGCTGCCGATGCTCGCGGCCGAGGAGCAGCGGCAGGTGCTCGGGTGGAGGACGACCGGGGCGCTCGGCGCAGCCCCGCGCGCCGTCCACCGGATGTTCGAGGAGAACGCCGCGCGCGCGCCCGGGGCGACGGCCGTCGTCCACGAGGAGCAGCAGATCACGTACGGCGAGCTCGATCGGCGGGCCAACCAGCTGGCGCAGCTGCTCCGGCGGCGCGGGGTGGGGCCGGAGGTCCGCGTGGGCCTCTGCCTGCCGCGCTCGATCGAGATGATCGCCGCCGTGCTGGGCGTGCTGAAGGCGGGCGGCGCCTACGTCCCGCTCGATCCCAACCTCCCCCGGGAGCGCGTCGCCGCGTTGATCGACGGCGCCGGGATCCGCGTGGTGATCGCCCAGGAGGGCGCGGCGGCCGAGCAGCTCCCCGGCGTGGCGGTGATCCAGCTCGACGCCAGCTGGGCGTGCGTGCGCCGCGAGGTCTCCTCCGCGCCGCCGCCGCCGGCCGGCGAGCCTGCGCCCGAGCAGGCGGCCTACATCCTCTACACCTCCGGCTCGACGGGGACGCCCAAGGGCGTCGTGGTCCCGCACCGGGCGATCGCGAGCTTCGTCGAGGTCGCGGCCGGGGTCTACGAGATCTCGTCGCGCGACCGGGTGCTGCAGTTCGCGTCGCTGAGCTTCGACGCGAGCGCGGAGGAGATCTTCCCGTGCCTCGCGCGAGGCGCGACGCTCGTGCTGCGCACCGAGGCGATGCTCGAGTCCGTCGCCGGGTTCCTCGCGGCGTGCGGCGCGTGGGGCGTGACCGCGGCGGTGCTGCCGACCATGTACTGGCACCGCATCGTCGCGGAGCTCGGCGAGGGCGCGGCCCTGCCGCCGTGCCTCCGGCAGATCGTCATCACCGGCGAGGCGGTCTTGCCCGAGCGGGTGAGCGCCTGGCGAGCGTCGCCCGGCGCCGGGCGCGTCCGCCTGCTGAACGCCTACGGCCCGACCGAGACCACGGTGACCGCGACGGTCAGCAACCTGTCGGCCGCCGTGGACCCGCGCGACGCGTGGGTGGTCCCCATCGGCCGGCCGCTCGCGAACACGCGGGCATACGTGCTCGATCCCGCGGGGCAGCCGGTGCCGGCCGGCGTCGTCGGAGAGCTGTACCTCGGAGGCCAGGGGCTCGCGCGCGGGTACTGGGCGCGCCCGGATCTCACCGCGGAGCGCTTCGTCCCGGATCCCTTCGCGGACCGGCCGGGAGAGCGGCTCTACCGGACGGGGGACCGAGCGCGATGGCGCGCGGACGGGCAGATCGAGTTCGCGGGCCGCGTGGATCACCAGGTGAAGCTGCGCGGCTTCCGGATCGAGCCCGGGGAGATCGAGGCGCGGCTCGGCGAGCAGCCCGGCGTGCGCGAGGCGGTCGTGATCGTGCGGCAGGACCGGCCGGAGGAGCGGCGCCTCGTGGCGTACGTCGCGGCCAGCGCGGACGTCTCGCCGGAAGAGCTCCGGCGCGCGCTCAAGGAGCAGGTGCCGGACTACATGGTGCCCGCGGCGTTCGTGGTGCTGCAGGAGCTGCCCCACACGCCGTACGGCAAGATCGACCGGCGCGCGCTGCCGGCGCCGGCCGCGCCGAGCGGCGAGGCGGCGGCGCCGCGCACCGAGGCCGAGGCGGCGCTCGCGGGGATCTGGGCGGAGCTGCTGGGGCGCCCGGCGGTCGGGATCCAGGAGAACTTCTTCGAGCTGGGAGGCGACTCGATCCTCGCGCTCCAGGTCGTCTCCCGCGCGCGGGCCGCGGGCCTCTCGCTCACGCCCCGGCAGATCTTCCAGCACCAGACGATCGCCGATCTGGCCGCGGTGGCGGCGCCGGCCCCGGCGTCGGTCGCGGCGGCGACGCTCGCGCCGCTCGCGCCGCTCGCCGAAGACGCGCCGCTCACGCCGATCCAGCGCTGGTTCTTCGCGCTGGGCGGGCCGAACCCGCACCACTGGAACCAGACCGTGCTGCTCGAGCTGCGGCAGCGGATCTCCGTCGAGGCGCTCACGGCCGCGGTCCGGGCCACAGCCGACCACCACGGCGCGCTGCGGCTGCGGTTCACGCGCGAGGCGGACAGCGTTCGCCAGCGCTACGCGGGCGCGGCTGGCGCGGAGGTCGCGCGGGTCGACCTGTCGGACCTCCCCGCGGAGGCGCAGGCCGCGGCGCTGGCCAGGGCGGCCGGGGAGCACCAGGCGCGGCTCCACCTGGCCGAGGGGCCGCTCCTCCGCGCGGTGCTGTTCGATCTGGGCCCGGAGCGCCCGGGCCGGCTCCTGCTGATCGCGCACCACCTCGTCGTCGACGCGGTCTCCTGGCGGATCCTGCTCGAAGATCTCCAGACCGCCTACCGGCAGCACGGCGCCGGCGAGGCGATCCGGCTCCCCGACGAGACCCTCTCCTTCGGCGAGTTCGCCCGGCGCCTCTGCGCGCACGCCCGATCCGAGCAGGCGGCGCTGCAGGCCGAGGCGTGGATCGCCGCGAGCCGCCCCACGGCGGCGCTGCCCGCGGACGATCCGGCCGGCGGGTCGCTCGAGGCGGAGACCGTCTACCTGACCCAGTTCCTCGCCGCCGAGGACACGCGCGCGCTGCTGCAGGCGACGCCCGCGTACCGGATGCGCGTGGACGAGATCCTGCTCGCGGCCTTCGCCGGAGCGCTCGCGCAGTGGACGGGCGATCCGGCCGTGCGCATCGACCTGGAGGGGCACGGGCGCGACGCGCTCGACGACGTGGATCTCTCCCGGACGGTCGGGTGGTTCACGAGCATCTACCCCGTCCGGCTGGAGGTCCCGGCGAGCACGGAGCCCGGCGGCGTGCTCAAGGTGACGAAGGAGCAGCTCCGCGCCGTCCCCCGGGGCGGCGCCACGTATGGCGTCCTCCGGTACCTGAGCGAGGACGAGCGCGCGGCGCGGCTCCGGGAGCACGCGCCGCCGCAGGTGGGCTTCAACTACCTCGGGCAGTGGGACGATCTGTTCGCGTCGAGCCCGCTGTTCGCGCACGCCGAGGGCGACGTCGGACGCACCCAGGATCCGCGCACCCCGCGGGCCTACGAGCTGGAGGTCGACGCGGCGATCGTCGGCGGGCGCCTCCGCGTGATGTGGAACTACAGCGGCGCCCGCTACCGGCCCGAGACGATCGCGCGCCTCAGCGAGGACTTCGCGGCGCGGCTGCGCGCCCTGGTCGCGCACTGCCTTTCGCCGGACAGCGGAGGCTACACGCCCTCGGACTTCCCCTTCGCGCGGCTCGATCAGGCCAGGCTGGACCGCCTGCTGGGCACCGGCCGCGACGTCGAGGACGTCTATCCCTTGAGCCCGCTCCAGCAAGGGCTGCTCTTCCACAGCCTGTGGGAGCCCGGCTCCGGCGTCTACGTCGAGCAGGTGACGTGCCGGCTGGAGGGCGCGCTCGACGTCGACGCGTTCCGCCGGGCCTGGGAGGCCGTCGTGGAGCACCACGGCGTCCTGCGCGCGACCTTCGCGTGGGAAGGAGCTGACGAGCCGCTCCAGGTCGTGAGGCGCGGGGCGGCGGTGGAGATCGAGCTCGAGGACTGGCGCGACGCCGGGGCCGAGGAGCAGCGGGCGCGGATGGCCGCCCGCGTCGACTCGGATCGCGCGCGGGGCTTCGATCTGGCCCGGGGCCCGCTGATGCGCGTCGCGCTCCTGCGCGTGGGCGACGAGGCCCACCACGTGCTCTGGAGCCACCATCACCTGGTCCTCGACGGGTGGGCGGCGTCCCTCGTGCTGCAGGACGCCTTCGCCGCCTACGACGCGCTGCGCGCCGGCCGCGCGGTCGCGCTGTCGCCGCGCCGGCGCTACCGCGAGTACATCGCCTGGCTTCGCGAGCGGGACGCCGGCGCCGAGGCGCCGTTCTGGCGAGGCGCGCTCTCCGGCTTCAGCGCGGCGACGCCGCTGCCCCTGGAGCGCGTCACGCCGGCCGAGGGGACGAGCGGCCACGGGGCGACGATCGTCTCGCTGTCGGAAGCGGCGACAGCGCGCCTGCAGCGCTTCGCGCAGCAGCACCGCGTGACGGCGAGCACCCTGGTCCAGGCCGCCTGGGCGCTCCTGCTGAGCCGGGCGGCCCGGAGCGACGACGTGGTCTTCGGCATCACGGTCGCCGGGCGGTCGGCGCCGCTCGCCGGGATCGACGCCATGATCGGGCTCTTCATCAACACGCTGCCCCTGCGCGTGGCGGTGCCGCAGGCCGCCACCGTCGCGGACTGGCTGCGCGATCTCATGAGGACGACCACCGAGCTCGGACCGCACGAGCACACGCCGCTGGCCCAGGCGCGGGCGTTCAGCGCGATACCGGCGGGACAGCCGCTGTTCGAGAGCTTGCTCGTCTTCGAGAACTATCCCACCGATCCTCGGACGCAGGAGGGGTTGCCCGGGCTCGGCGTCCGCGACGTCGCGTTCGCGGACCAGACCAACTACCCGCTCACGCTGGCCGTCCTGCCGGGGAGCCAGCTCCAGCTGCGCCTGTCCTTCGACCGGCAGCGATTCGACGAGGACGCCGCTTCCCGCCTGCTCGGCCTCGTGGAGGCGGCGCTCAGGCAGCTCGTCAGCCGCCCCGAGGCGCGGGTCGGCGAGCTATCGCTCCTGGGCGAGCTGGAGTCCCGGCGTGTCGTGACGGACTGGAACGCGACGGGGCGCGCGTATCCGGAGGAGCTTCGCGTCCACGAGCTCTTCGAGGCGCAGGCGGAGCGGGCGCCGGACGCCGTGGCGGTGATCTTCGACGAGAAGCGGCTGAGCTATCGAGAGCTCAACGCGCGCGCCAACCAGGTGGCACACGCGCTCAGGAAGCGCGGCGTGGGGCCGGACGCGCTCGTGGCCATCGCGGCAGAGCGCTCCGTCGAGCTGGTCGTCGGGCTGCTCGGCATCCTCAAGGCCGGCGGAGCCTACGTGCCGATCGATCCCGATTACCCGATCGACCGCATCGCCTTCATGCTCGAGGACGCGGCCGCGCCGGTCCTGCTGAGCCAGTGGCCCGTGGCGTCGCGCCTGCCGGCGCACGGCGCCCAGGTGCTGTGTCTGGACGCCGATCGCGCCGAGATCGACAGGGAGCCGACCGGCAATCTCGCGACCCCGCTGTCGCCGGACAACCTCGCTTACACCATCTACACCTCCGGCTCGACCGGGCGTCCCAAGGGCGCCGGCAACAGCCACCGTGGCCTGCTCAACCGCCTGCAATGGATGCAGGAGCGCTACGGGCTCACCCCGGACGACCGGGTGCTCCAGAAGACGCCCTTCAGCTTCGACGTCTCGGTCTGGGAGTTCTTCTGGCCGTTGATGATGGGCGCTGGCCTCGTCGTCGCGAGGCCCGGCGACCACCGCGACGGCGAGCGGCTCGTCGAGCTGATCACCCGCCACGGCGTCACCACGCTCCACTTCGTCCCGCCCATGCTCCAGGCCTTCCTGGAGACCCCGGGCGTGGACGCGTGCCGGTCGCTGCGCCGGATCATCTGCAGCGGCGAGGCGCTGCCCGCCGAGCTCGCGCGGCGGTGCTTCGAGCGGCTCGAGCGCGCCGAGCTCCACAACCTCTATGGCCCGACCGAGGCCTCGATCGATGTGACCTACTGGGCCTGCGAGCGAGGGGACACCTCCGCCTCGGTGCCCATCGGCTACCCCATCGCCAACACCCAGATCTACCTGCTCGACCGCCACGGCCAGCCGGTGCCGGCGGGCGTCGCGGGAGAGCTCCACATCGGCGGCGTCGGGCTCGCCCGCGGCTATCACCGCCGGCCCGCCCTGACCGCGGAGCGCTTCGTGCCCGATCCGTTCGGCTCCGCCCCTGGAGGGCGCCTGTACCGGACAGGCGATCTGGCGCGCCATCGCCCCGACGGAGCCATCGAGTTCCTCGGCCGCCTCGACTTCCAGGTCAAGATCCGCGGCCTGCGCGTCGAGCTCGGCGAGATCGAGGCCCGCCTGCTCCAGCACCCCGGCGTCGGCGAGGCCGTCGTCCTCGCCCGCGACGAGGCCCACGGCGGAAAGCGCCTCGTCGCCTACGTCACCGGCCGCGCCGACGGCGCCGTCCTCGATCCGAAGCTGCTCCAGGCATGGCTCGGCGAGGTCCTCCCGGCCTACATGGTGCCCTCGCCGATCCTCGTGCTGGACCGGCTGCCGCTGTCGCCCAACGGCAAGGTCGACCGCCGCGCGCTGCCGGCGCCGGACGCGGCGGCGGCGGCGGTCCATCGTCCGTACGTCCCGCCGCGGACCGAGGCGGAACGGATCCTCGCCGAGGTCTGGGCCGAGGTGCTCCACCGCGAGCGGGTCGGCATCGAGGACAACTTCTTCGAGCTCGGCGGCGACTCGATCGTCACGTTGCAGGTCATCGCGCGCGCCTCCCAGCGAGGGCTCCACGTGACGCCCAAGCTGCTCTTCGAGCACCCGACCGTGATGGAGGCCGCGGCGCGGCTCGCCGTGGCCCCCGCGCCGACCTCGCCCGCGCCGCCGCCGCCCCCCGACCCCCCCGACGCCGAACTCTCACCGGAAGAGTGGCGCGACCTCCTGGAAGAGCTCGACAGGTGAACCGTGTCTCCTAAGCCTCCTCCTTCAGCCAACATCGAAAGCGTCTATCCCCTCTCGCCCATGCAGGAGGGGATGCTGTTCCACACGCTGCTCCGCCCGTCCTCGGGCGTCTACCTCGTCCAGAACCGCTATCGCCTCGAGGGCGAGCTGCGGACCGACGCCTTCGTCCAAGGCTGGCGGCACGTCGTCGCGCGGCATCCGATCCTGCGCACCTCCTTCGTCTGGAAGAGCCAGAAGCGCCCGCTCCAGGTCGTCCACAAGGCGGTGGAGCTGCCGTTCGACGTGCTCGACCTCCGCGGCCTCGCCCCCGAGGCCCAGGAGGCGCGCCTCTCCGCGGAGCTCCGGGCCGAGCTCGAGGCCGGGTTCGACTTCGGCAAGGCGCCGCTGATGCGCGTCCGCCTCGTCCGGCTCAGCGACCGAGTCCACGAGTTCGTGCACAGCTTCCATCACATCCTCCTCGACGAGTGGTGCATGTCCGTCCTGATGACGGAGTTCCTCGCCCACTACGAGGCCCAGATACGGGGCGAGGAGCCCGATCTGCCGCCCGCGCGCCCGTACCGCGACTACATCGACTGGCTCGGGCGACAAGACCTCCCGGCCGCAGAGGCGTTCTGGAGGTCCGCCCTCAAGGGCTTCTCGGCCCCGACGCCGCTCGGCTTCGAGGAGCCCCTCGCCCCGGCGGCGGAAGATCAGCAACACTTCGACGACCTGGTGGTCCGGCTCGGCGCGGCGCCGACGGCCGCCCTTCGCGGGCTCGTCCAGCGCCATCGCCTCACGCTCAACACGATCGTGCAGGGCGCCTGGGCCCTGCTCTTGAGCCGTTACAGCGGTGAACCCGAGGTGCTCTTCGGCGTCACCGTCGCCGGACGTCCCCCGGAGCTGCCAGGGGTCGAGTCCATCGTGGGCCTCTTCATCAACACGCTGCCGCTGCGCGTGGCGGTCCCCGCGGACCAGCCGCTCCTGCCCTGGCTCGCGGCGCTCCTCGAGCAGAACCTGAAGCTGCGGCAGCACGAGCACACGCCGCTCGTCGACATCCAGCGCTGGAGCGAGGTCGAGCGCGGACAGGCGCTGTTCCAGAGCCTCCTCGTGTTCGAGAACGCGCCCGTCGATCCCGCGCTCCGCGAGGGGCGCATCGCCTTCCAGGCGCGGGAGGTGGAGGATCGCGGCCACACGAACTACCCGATCACGATCACGTCGTGGCCCGCCGCGGAGCTGCCCCTCAGGCTCTCCTACGACCGGTCGCGCATCCGGCCGGAGCTCGCGGCCCGGCTGCTCGGACACCTCCGCACGCTGCTCGAGGGCATGGCGGCCCATCCCGGCGCGCGCCTCGGCGATCTGCCGCTCCTCACGCCGGCCGAGCGGGACCAGGCGCTCCTTTCGTGGAACACGACGAGGACCGGCGAGCAGGATCTCTCGTCCTACGCCGCGCGGTTCGAGGCCCAGGTGGCGCGGACACCCGACGCGGTGGCGGTGTCCTGCGGGGACCGGCGGCTCACCTATGCCGAGCTCGACCGCGCGGCCAACCGCGTGGCGCACGCGCTCATCGCGCGCGGCGTCGGCCCGGAGGAGCGGGTCGCGATCGTCGATGACCGCGGGATCGAGCTGCTCACGATGATCATCGCCGTGTTCAAGGCCGGCGGAGCCTACGTGCCGCTGGAGCCCGCCTACCCTGCCGAGCGCGTGGCGCGCCTCCTGACGTCGAGCGAGCCCCGCGTGGCGCTGACGCGCGACCGGCACCGCGACGATCTGGAAAGAGCGTTGTCTTTGCTGGGAGGGCCGCGCCGGCCAGCGGTCGTGACCATCGAGGACGCCCTCGCCGCGGCCTCGTCGAACGAAGCCCCGGAGGCGCGCGGCGGACCGGATCACCTCGCCTACGTCATCTACACCAGCGGCTCGACCGGGGTGCCGAAGGGCGCGATGGTCGAGCGGCGCGGGATGCTCAACAACATGCTGAGCAAGCTCCCGCGGCTCGGGCTCACGGCGGGGGACGTGATCGCGCAGACGGCGTCGCCGTGCTTCGACATCTCGGTCTGGCAGCTGCTGACCGCCCTGCTCTTCGGCGGGGTGGTCGACATCGTGCCCGACGAGATCGCGCGCGACCCGGGCCGCCTGCTCGAGCACGTCGAGCGCCGCGGGATCACCGTCATCGAGGTCGTCCCTGGCGTGCTCCAGGGCATGCTGGACGCGGCGCGCGAGCCCCCTGCGCCCGCGCTGGAGCGGCTGCGCTGGATCCTGCCGACCGGCGAGGCGCTCCCGGCCGCGCTCGCCCGGGAGTGGCTCCGCCGCTATCCGGCGGTCGCGCTCATGAACGCATACGGGCCGGCGGAGTGCTCGGACGACGTGGCGCTGCACCCGCTGACGACGCCGCCCGCCGCGCACGAGGCGCAGGTCCCGCTCGGGAGGCCGGTGGACGGCCTGCGGCTCTACGTGCTGGATCACCTCCTCGCCCCGCTGCCGGTGGGCGTGTGCGGCGAGCTGTACGTGGGCGGGATCGGCGTGGGGCGCGGGTACCTCGGCGAGCCGCGCCGGACCGCGGAGGCGTTCCTCCCCGACCCGTTCAGCCGGGAGCCGGGGCGCCGGCTCTACCGAACCGGGGACCTCGGGCGCTACCGCCCCGACGGCACGATCGAGTTCGCCGGCCGGCGCGACCACCAGGTCAAGATCCGCGGCTTCCGCATCGAGCTCGGCGAGATCGAGGCGCGGCTCGTCGAGCACGCCGCCGTGCAGGAGGCCGTGGTGCTGGTCCGCGAGGACCGGCCAGGCGCGAAGCGGCTCGTGGCGTACGTGACCCCGTCCGATCCGGCGCTGTCGGCGGAGGATCTGCGCGCCTGGCTCGCGGCGCGGATCCCCGGCTACATGGTGCCGCCGTCGTTCGTGTTCCTCTCGGCGCTGCCCCGCACGCCGAACGGCAAGGTGAATCGACGCGCGCTGCCCGCCCCCGGGTCCGGCGACGCGCCCGGCCACGCGCCCCCGCGCACCGCGATCGAGGAGCAGCTCGCCGGGATCTGGGCCGAGGTGCTCGGCGTGGAGCGGCCCTCCGTGGAGGACTCCTTCTTCGACCTCGGCGGCCACTCCCTGCTGCTGACGCAGGTCTTCGCGCGCGTGCGCCGCGCCTTCGAGGTCGAGGTGCCGCTCCGGACGCTGTTCGAGACGCCGACCGTGGCCGCGCAGGCGCGCGCGGTGGAGGCGGCCCGGGGCCGGCCGGAGGCGCTCCCGGCGCCGCCGCTCGTCGCGCAGCCGCGCACGGGTCCCATGCCCCTGTCGTTCGCGCAGGAGCGCCTGTGGTTCCTGGCGCAGCTCGAGCCCACGGCGGCCTCGTACAACATCCCCGCGGCCGTGCGCCTGGCCGGCGCGCTCGACGTGGACCGGCTGCAGCGCAGCTTCGAGGCGGTGGTCCGCCGCCACGAGCCGCTGCGCACGAGGTTCGTGGAGATCGAGGGCCGGCCGGCGGCGGTGATCGGCGCGGAGCAGCCGGTGGCGCTCTCGATCGTCGACCTCCGCGCCGCGCCCGCGGAGGCTCGTGAGGCGCAGGCGCGGCGCACGCTCGAGGCGGAAGCCAGCCGCGCCTTCGACCTGACCGGAGGGGCGCTGTTCCGGATCACCCTGCTGCGCCTCGGCGAGCGCGAGCACGCCCTGCTCGTCGTCCTCCATCACATCGTGTCGGACGGGTGGTCCCTCGACGTCCTCGTCCGCGAGGTGATGGCGCTCTACGCCGCCGACCTGGAGGGCCGGCCCGCGGCGCTCCCGCCGTTGCCGATCCAGTACGCCGACCACGCCGCGTGGCAGCGCGCGTGGCTGCAGGGGCCGGTGCTCGATCAGCAGCTCGCCTACTGGCGGCAGCGGCTCGGCGCGGAGCCGCCGGTCCTGCGGCTGCCCACCGACCGGCCACGGCCCTCGTCGCGCTCGTACCGGGGCGCCTCCTTCGCCTTCACGCTCCCGCGCGATCTCTCCGCCCAGCTGAGCGCGCTGGCCCGCGCCCAGGGGGTGACCTCGTTCGTCCTGCTGCTGGCCGCGTTCCAGACGCTGGTCGCGCGCATCAGCGGCCAGACGGATCTGTGCATCGGGACGCCGATCACGAACCGCGCCCGGGTGGAGCTCGAGGGCCTCATCGGGTTCTTCGTCAACACGCTCGTGCTGCGGACGGACCTCGGCGGGGATCCACGCTTCACCGATCTGCTCGCGCGCGTCCGGGAGGAGGTGCTGGCGGCGCAGGCGCACCAGGATCTGCCGTTCGAGCACCTCGTGCAGGCGCTCCGGCCGGCGCGGGACCTCGGCCATACCCCGCTGTTCCAGGTGATGTTCTCGCTCCAGGAGGCCTCCCGGCGCGCGCCGCCGATCGCCGGGCTCGAGATCCTGCCGCTCGACGTGGATCCGGGCAGCGCCCAGTTCGACCTGTCGCTCCACATGACGGCGGCGCCGGAGGGCCTGAGCGGCGCGTTCGAGTACAGCACGGATCTCTTCGAGGAGCGCTCGATCCGCCGCATGGCGGACGACCTCCGCGCGCTGCTGGAAGGGATCGCGGCCCGGCCGACCGCGCGGCTCGGCGAGCTGCCGCTGCCGGAGCCGCCGGCCGCAGCGCTCCCGGAGCCACGCGAGGCAGCGCCCCACGCCGACGCGGGCGGCGCGTCCGACGCGCGCCCGGCCGCGACGCCGGACGCCGCTCCCGCCACGGCCGTCGAGGCGCAGCTCGCGGAGATCTGGGCCGCGGTGCTGGGGCGCGAGCGCGTCGGCCGCCACGACAACTTCTTCGAGCTGGGAGGCGACTCGATCCTGAGCCTGCAGGTCGTGTCCCGCGCGAAGCAGGCGGGCCTGCGCCTGACCGCGCGCCAGATGTTCCAGCACCAGACCCTCGCAGCGCTGGCCGCCGCCGCGGACCTCTCCGCGGGCGTCGACGCGGCGCCGGCCGAGGAGGACGCCGCGGCGGGAGACGTCCCGCTGACGCCGATCCAGCGGCGGTTCTTCGCGCGCGGCCTGCCGAACCCGCACCACTGGAACCAGTCGCTCCTGCTCGCGGTCTCCGAGCCGCTCGAGTGGCCGGCGCTCGAGGCGGCGGTGCAGGCGCTCCTGCGCCACCACGGCGCGCTGCGGCTGCGGTACGTGCCCGAGGCGCACGGCTTCCGTCAGGCGCTCGCGTCCTACGAGCCTGCCACGGTCGTGCACCGGACGGACCTCGCCCGCGTGCCCGAGGCCGAGCAGCCGCGGGCGCTCGAGGCGCACGCCGCCCGGTGGCAGGGCAGCCTCGACCTGACCGCGGGGCCGCTGCTGCGCGTGGTCGGGTTTGACCTTGGCGCCGGCAGGCCGGGGCGGCTGCTGCTCATCGTGCACCACCTGGCCGTCGACGGGGTGTCGTGGCGGATCCTCCTCGAGGATCTGGAGGTCGCCTACGACCAGGCCCGCCGCGGAGCGCCGGCGCAGCTGCCCGACAGGACCATTTCGTTCGCGCGGTGGGCGGCGCGCCTCGAGGCCGCGGCGCAGGACGCCGCCCTCCAGGAAGAGGCGGCCTTCTGGCTCGGGCTGCCCTGGGATCGCCTCGCGCCGCTGCCGGTCGACGAGCCGGCGGGGGATCGCGCGGAGACGGCCATGGCCACGCTCAAGGTCGGCCTGAGCGGTCCGGAGACGCGGTCGCTGCTGGAGGCGGTGTCGGACGCGTACCGGACGCGGATCGACGAGTTCTTGCTGGCCGGGCTGGCCCTGGCGCTCGCGCGGTGGACCGGGCAGCCGCTCTCGGCGATCGAGATCGAAGGTCACGGGCGCGAGGCGCTCGATGGGGAGGAGCTGGACCTGTCGCGCACCGTCGGCTGGTTCACGAGCGCCTACCCGGTGCTGCTCGAGGTCGCGAGCGACGCGGCGCCGGGCGACGTGCTCAAGGCGGTGAAGGAGCAGCTGCGCCGCGTGCCGCGGCGCGGCCTTCCCTACGGCGCGGTGCGGGAGCTGGGCACGGGGGCGATCGCCGACCGGCTGCGCCGCCTGCCGACGCCGAGCGTCGCATTCAACTACCTGGGACAGTGGGATCAGGTCATCGGCGCCGGCGCGCGGTTCTCCCTGGCCGCGGAGTCGCCCGGCGCCGAGCACGACCCGCGCAGCCTGCTCGCGTACGAGATCGAGATCGACGCCGCGACGTACGACGGCCGGCTCGAGGCGACCTTCCAGTACAGCGCCGCGCGATATCAGGAAGAGACGATCACGGCGGTCAGCGGGCTGTGGCGCGACGCCCTGAGGGAGCTGATCGCGCACTGCCTGTCACCCGACGCCGGCGGCTACACGCCGTCGGACTTCACCGACGTCGCGCTCGCGGCGGACGAGCTGGACTCCATTCTGGAAGCCTTGGACTGACGCCATGACGAACAAGAAGAAAGACGTTGAGTCGATTCACTACCTCTCCCCGCTCCAGCAGGGGTTGCTCTTTCACGCGGTCTCGGATCGCGCCGCGGACCCGTACTTCGTCCAGACGGCCTTCCTCCTGGAGGGCCGGCTCGACCTGGGCGCCTTCGAGCGCGCCTGGCAGGCGCTCGCGGAGCGGCACCCGATCCTGCGCACCGCCTTCGTCTGGGAGGGCGTCGCGAAGCCCGTGCAGGTGGTCCGACCGCGGGTGACGATCCCGCTCGCGCGCCACGACCTCCGCGGGCTCGCGCCCGGCGAGCGCGAGGGCGCCCTCGCCGCGCTCATGGACGCGGACCGGCGCGCCGGCTTCGACCTGCTGCGAGCCCCCCTCATGCGGCTCATGGTGGTCCAGGCCGAGGAAGATGCCTTTTATTTCATCAACAGCCATCACCACCTCTTGCTGGACGGGTGGAGCTTCGCCCTCCTGCTGAGAGAGGCGCTGTTCGTCTATCGGGCGCTCGCGCGGGGCACGGTGCCCGAGCTGCCGCGGGCGCGCCCGTACCGGGAGTACCTGAGCTGGGTGCAGGCCCAGGACGAGGGCGCGGCCGAGCGGTTCTTCCGCGGCGCGCTGGCCGGGTTCCGGACGCCGACGCCGCTCCCCATGGAGACCGGCCCGACGGCGGCCGCGGCGGTCACGGCGCGCGACGAGGCGTTCCCCTGCGCCGAGCAGGCGCTGCGCTTCTCGCGGGCCGAGACGGAGGCGCTCGCGGCCTGCGCGCGCCGGCTGCGCGTCACGCTGAACACCCTCGTGCAGGGCGCGTGGGCCCTCCTGCTCTCCCGGCACAGCGGCGAGCGCGACGTGGTCTTCGGCACCACGGTGTCGGGCCGCCCCCCGGAGCTCCCCGGCTCCGAGGCCATCGTCGGCGTGCTGATCAACACCTTGCCGGTGCGGGTCCGCGTGGACGAGCACGAGCCGCTCGGCGCCTGGCTCTCGCGGCTGCAGGACCGCAACAGCGAGCTGCGCCAGCACGAGTGGACCCCCCTGTCCAACGTCCAGCGCTGGAGCGAGGTGCCGGGCGGGCGGTCCCTCTTCGACACCATCGTGGTGTTCGACAGCTACCCCGAGGAGGACGTGAGCGGCGCGCAATCCGGCGTTCGCGAGGTGCGCGTCCGTCCCCTGCCCCCGCCCGGCGGCGGGCGCGTCGGCGACGCCCTGCTCACCGCGGGGCGCAACAACTACCCGGCGTCGCTCATCGTCGAGCCGTCGAGCGAGCTCGGGCTCATCCTCTCCTACGAGCGCAGCCGCCTCACGCACGAGGCCGCGGCGAGCCTGCTCGGCCAGTGCCGCGCGCTGCTCGAGGCGATGGCGGCGCGGCCGCACGCCCGCGTGGCCGAGCTGCCCCTCGTGGGCGCCGCCGAGCGGCGTCGCCTGCTCACCGACCTGAACGCGACGGCCACGGCCTCTCCGCCGGCGGCCTGCGTCCACGAGCTCTTCGAGGCGCACGCGGCCGCGCGGCCCGACGCGCTCGCGGTCGTCTGCGAGGAGACGGCGCTGACCTACGGGGAGCTCGACCGGCAGACGAACCAGCTGGCGCGGAGGCTGCGCGCGCTCGGCGTGGGGCCCGAGGACCGGGTCGTCCTGTGCATCGAGCGCTCGGCGGAGATGATCCTCGCGCTGCTCGGCGCGCTCAAGGCCGGCGCCGCGTACGTGCCCGTCGACCCGAAGTTCCCGCGCGAGCGGCTCCGCGCCGTGGTGGAAGACAGCGGCGCGCGCGTCGTGATCACGCAGGAGCGGTGGGCCGGCGCGTTCGACGAGCCGGGGCCGGCGCTGCTCTTCCTGGACCGCGACGCGGGCGCCCTCGCGGCCGAGCCCGACGCGCCGCTCGGCCAGACGGCCCGCCCCGACAACCTCGCCTACCTCATCTACACCTCGGGCTCGACGGGGCGCCCGAAGGGCGTGGCCGTCGAGCACCGCCACCTCGTGAACTACGTGCGCGGCGTGCTCGCGCGGCTGCCCCTCGCCGAGGGCGGCGGCATGGCGCTGGTCTCGACCGTGGCCGCGGATCTCGGGCACACGTCGCTCTTCGGCGCGCTCTGCTCGGGCCGCACCCTCCACGTCCTGTCCGAGGCGCGGATCTTCGATCCCGACGCGACCGCCGAGTACATGAGCCGCCACGGGGTCGACGCGCTCAAGATCGTCCCCAGCCACCTGACCGCGCTCCTCGAGGCCGCGCGCCCCGAGCGCGTGCTGCCGGCGCGCTGCCTCGTGGTCGGCGGAGAGGCCTCGAGCTGGGAGCTCATCGAGCGGATCCGGACGCTCGCGCCGGGCTGCACCGTCGTGAACCACTACGGCCCCACCGAGACGACCGTTGGCTCGCTCACATGGCAGGTCGACCCCGCGGGCGGCCGCTCCGGGGCGACGGTGCCCATCGGCCGGCCGCTCCCCAACACCCAGGCATATGTCCTTGGCGTAAATTTTGAGCCGGTGCCGGTGGGCGTGCCCGGGGAGCTCTACCTGGGCGGGGCTGGCGTGACGCGCGGCTACCACGCTCGCCCCGAGCTGACGGCGGAGCGCTTCGTCCCGGATCCGTTCGGCGGCGTCCCTGGGGGTCGGCTGTACCGCACCGGGGATCGGGCGCGCCTCCTTGCGAACGGCGCGATCGAGTTCCTCGGGCGCACCGACCACCAGATCAAGCTGCGCGGCCACCGCGTCGAGCTCGGCGAGATCGAGGCGCGGCTGCGGGAGCAGCCCGAGGTGCGCGAGGCGGTCGTGGCGGCGCGGGACGAGGGCGGGGCCAAGCGCCTCGTGGCCTACGTGGTGGCCCGCGAGGCGGCGGCGCTCGACGCGGCGGCGCTCCGCGGCCAGCTCGCGCTGCAGCTGCCCGACTACATGGTGCCCGCCGTGATCGTGCCGCTGGCGGCGCTGCCGCTCACGGCGAACGGCAAGATAGACCGCGCGGCGCTGCCCGAGCCCGAGCGGGCGGGCGCGCCGGAGACGAGCGGCTTCGTCGCGCCGCGGAACGAGGTCGAGGCCACCCTCGCCCAGATCTGGGCCGACGTCCTGCGCGTGGAGCGGGTCGGCATCCACGACAACTTCTTCGCCCTCGGCGGCGACTCCATCCGCAGCCTCCAGGTCATCGCGCGCGCCAACCAGCGCGGCATCAAGCTGAGCCCGAAGCACCTCTTCGACCACCCCACGGTGGCCGCCGCCGCCGCGGTCGCGCTCTCCGCCGCGGGCCCGGCCCAGGCCGGCGAGCCGCAGGGAAAGCAGCGCGAGGCGACGCCGCCCCGGTTCGCGCTGAGCGGCCTCGCCGAGGACGAGCTCGCGCGCGTCGTGCCGGATCTGTCGGGGCTCGAGGACGCCTACCCGCTCTCGCCAATGCAGGAGGGCATGCTCTTCCACACCCTCCTGAACCCGGACTCCGGCGTCTACCTGACGCAGCAGCACTACATGTGGCACGGCCCGCTCGACGCCGGCCTCCTCGTCGAGGCCTGGGGGCGGGTGGTCGCGCGGCACCCCATCCTGCGGACGTCCTTCGTCTGGAAGGACCTCGAGCGGCCGCTCCAGCTCGTCCACCGGCAGGTCGACCTCGCCGACGTGATCCACGTCCTGGACTACCGCGATCAGCCCCAGGCCGAGCAGGAGCGGCGCCTCGCCGAGGCGCTCGAGGCCGAGTCCGTCGCCGGGCTCGACATGACGCGGGCGCCGCTCATGCGGATCCGGCTGATCCGCGTGGCGGACGACGCCTACCGCATCGCGCGGAGCTTCCACCACATCCTCACGGACGGCTGGTGCTTCTCGGTGCTGATGATGGAGTGCCTGTCGTACTACGCGGCCCTGCGCGAGGGCCGCGCGCTCGAGCTGCCGGAGCCGCGCCCCTACCGGGACTACATCGCCTGGCTCGCGCGGCAGGACCAGGCGGCGGCCGAGCGGTTCTGGCGCGAGGAGCTCCGCGGCTTCGCGGCGCCGACGCCGCTCGGCGTGGAGCGGCCCGTGCCCGACGGCGCGGCGCAGCCCGCGGGAGCCGGGGTGGGCGACGAGCTCATCGAGCTCCCCTCGGCCCTGACCGAGGCGCTCCATGACCTCGCGCACCGGCACGAGCTCACGCCCAACACCCTCGTGCAGGGGGCCTGGGCGCTCCTGTTGAGCCGCTACAGCGGCCAGCGCGACGTCGTGTACGGCGTGACCGTGGCGGGCCGCCCGACCGAGCTGCCCGGCGTGGAGACGATCGTTGGCCTGTTCATCAACAGCCTGCCGCTGCGGGTGCGCGTGTCGCCCGAGCAGCCGCTCCTCGCGTGGCTCAAGGACCTCCTCGCCCACAACTACCGTATCCGGGAGTTCGAGCACCCGTCGCTCCTCGACATCCAGCGGTGGAGCGAGCTCCCCCGGGGACAGGCGCTGTTCAACAACCTCCTGGTCTTCGAGAACGCGCCGAATGATCAACGCCTCGGAGAGCAGGTGGGCGACGTCCGCCTCTCCTACGAGCAGGACCGGGTCCACACGAACTACCCGATGACGGTCCTGGCGTACCCCGGCGAGCGGCTGGTGATCCGGATCTCGTACGACCGGCGCTGGTTCGAGCGCGACGCCGTCGAGCGGATGCTGGGCCACCTGGTCCAGCTCCTCTCCGAGATGGCCCGCCGACCGGAGGCCCGGCTGGGCGACCTGTCGCTCGAGCGCGAGCGCCCGCAGCCGCTCGTCCCATGGAATGACACCGCGGCGGATTACCCCGCAGACACGTGCGTCCATGAGCTGTTCGAGGCGCAGGTCGAGAGGACGCCCGACGCCGTGGCCGTGGAGTACGAGGCGCAGCGGCTCACCTACGCAGCGCTGGACCGTCGCGCCAACCAGCTCGCCCATCACCTCCGCTCGATGGGCGTGGGGCCCGGTGTCCTGGTCGGGCTGTGCGTCGAGCGATCGCTGGAGATGATGGTGGGGCTGCTCGGCATCCTGAAGGCGGGGGGAGCCTATGTGCCGCTCGACCCGAGCTACCCGAAGGAGCGCCTGGCGTTCATGCAACAGGACGCGCGCATCTCGGTGCTCCTGACCCAGACACGACTTCAGGACGAGCTCGCAGCGCGCGCCGAGGCCGTGCTGTTGCTCGACGCGGAGCCGTCGCCCTGGGCTTCCCAGCCGATCACGCGGCCGGCGAGCGGCGCCGCGCCGGACAACCTCGCCTATGTGCTCTACACGTCGGGATCGACCGGTAAGCCCAAGGGGGTGCAGATCCCGCACCGGGCGCTCTCGAACTTCCTCCAGTCGATGCGCCGCGCGCCGGGGATCCGCGCCGACGACGTGCTGCTCGCGGTGACGACGCTGTCGTTCGACATCGCGGGGCTCGAGCTGTTCTTGCCGCTCCTCGCGGGCGCCCGCGTCGACATCGCTCCGCGCGAGGTGGCCTCGGACGGGGCGCGGCTCGCGGCGCGCATGGCCGCCGTCGGGGCCACGGTGATGCAGGCGACGCCCACCACCTACCAGATGCTCATCGCGTCCGGGTGGAAGGGCCGGCCGGGGCTCCGGGTGCTGTGCGGCGGCGAGGCGCTGTCGCGCGAGCTCGCCGATCAGCTGCTGGAGCGCGCGGAGGAGGTCTGGAACATGTACGGGCCCACCGAGACGACCATCTGGTCGATGGTCGCGCGCGTGGAGGCCGGCGCGGCGCCGGTGCCGCTCGGGCGGCCGATCGCGGCCACGCAGGTGGTCGTGCTCGATCGCGATCTCAGGCCGACGCCGGAGGGCGTGCCCGGGGAGCTCTACATCGGCGGGGCCGGGGTGGCGCTCGGCTACCTGGGTCGGCCTGCCCTGACGGCGGAGCGGTTCGTCCCGGACCCGTTCAGCGCCGAGCCGGGGTCACGGCTCTACCGGACCGGCGACCTGGTGCGGTTCCGTAGCGACGGCGAGCTGGAGTTCCTGGGGCGGGTGGATCACCAGGTGAAGCTCCGGGGCTTCCGCATCGAGCTCGGCGAGATCGAGTCGGCGCTGCGGCGGCACCGGGCGGTGCGAGAGGCCGTGGTGGTCGCGCGCGAGCTCCGGCCGGGCGACGCGCGCCTCCTCGCCTACGTGACAGCGGACCTCGGGGCGCTCGCCGCCGAGGAGGCGGCGCCAGAGCACGCCGAGCAGGTGGCGCAGTGGCGCGCGGTCTGGGACGAGACCTACGAGCGGCCCGCCGGCGCGGGCGAGCCCGATCTCGACGTCGTCGGCTGGACGAGCAGCTACACGGGGCGGCCCATCCCGGCCGAGGAGATGCGGGAGTGGGCGGAGACCACGGCGGAGGACATCCTCGCGCTCCGGCCGGAGCGCGCGCTCGAGATCGGCAGCGGCAGCGGGATGGTGATGTTCCGGGTGGCGCCGCGCTGCGCGCGCTACGTGGCGTCCGATCTCTCGGAGGCGGCCCTGTCGCGGCTGCGCCGGCGGCTGGCGGTGCGGCCGCTGCCCCAGGTGGAGCTCCTCCACCGGGCGGCGGACGATCTGCGCGACCTCCCGCCGCGGTCGTTCGACGTCGTCGTCCTGAACTCGGTCGTGCAGTACTTCCCGTCGGCCGCCTACCTGCGCCACGTGCTCGCGGGGGCGCTCGCGCTCGTGCGGCCCGGCGGGGCGATCTTCGTGGGGGACGTGCGCAGCCTGCCGCTGCTCGAGGCGTTCCACGCCTCGGTGCTGGCCCAGAAGGCGCCGGCCTCGCTGTCGCAGGCCGAGCTGCGCCGGCAGGCGGCGCAGGCGGTGGCGCAGGAGGAGGAGCTCGCGCTCGCGCCGGCGTTCTTCTCGACGCTGGCCCGGGAGCTGCCGGGCGTCGCGGGGGTGGAGATCCTGCCGCGGCGGGGCCGCCACCGGAGCGAGATGACGCGGTTCCGCTACCAGGTGATCCTGCGCGTCGGGTCGCCGGCCGGGGCGGCGCCGGCGATCCCGTGGTCCGATGCGGCCGAGGGGTGGACGCTCGCCGCGATCCGGGAGCGGCTCGCCGGCGGCCGCAGCCTCGCGGGGCGCGCGGCGAGGGGCTCCGGGGACCCGGGCGGGGCGCCGGATCTCTGGGGGATCGCGGGCCTGCCCAACGCGCGGCTCGCGGAGGAGGTCCGGCTGGCGCGGTGGCTCTCGGACGGGGATCCTGCGGAGAGCGTCGGGGCGTTCCGGGCGGCGGCCGCGAGGCCGGAGGTGCCGGGGCTCGATCCGGACGAGCTGCGCGCGCTCGGCGAGGGGCTGGGCTGGTCGGTCGGGGTGAGCTGGGCGCGGCACGGCGCGGACGGGCGCTTCGACGTCGTGTTCCGCCGCGGCGGGGCGGCGATCGTCGCCTCGCCCGCGGCGGCCGCGGGGCCCGGCGGCGACGAGCTGCCGGGGGCGGCCGAGGGCGCCCGGGCCGGCGAGGCCACGCCGGCGAACGCGCCGCTCGTCGGCAGGCTGCGGCAGCGGCTGCGGCAAGAGCTGCGCGGCGCCCTCCAGGGGCGGCTGCCCGAGTACATGGTCCCGGCGGCGATCACGGTCCTCGACGCGCTGCCGCTGACGCCGAACGGCAAGGTGGATCGCAAGGCGCTGCCTGCGCCCGATTCGCCCGCGGCCGGGGCGAGCGACGCGGCGGGCGGCGCCCCGCGGACGCCGACGGAGGACATCCTCGCGGGCATCTGGGCCGAGGTGCTGGGGCTCGACCGCGTCCCCGTCCGCGCGAGCTTCTTCGAGCTGGGCGGGCACTCGCTCCTGGCCACGCAGGTGGCGTCGCGCGTGCGCAAGGCGCTCGGCGTCGAGCTGCCGCTCCGCAGCCTGTTCGACCACCCCACCGTGGCGGCGCTCGCCCGCGACGTCGATCGCCGCCGCGCCAGCGCGGCGGGGGCCGAGGCGCCGCCGCCGCTCGTCCCGGCGCCGCGAACGGGGCCGCTGCCGCTCTCGTTCGCGCAGCAGCGCCTGTGGTTTTTGGCCCAGCTCGAGCCCGACAGCGCCGGGTACAACATGACCGCGGCCCTGCGCGTCGAGGGGGAGCTCGACCTCGCGCTGCTCCGGGAGAGCCTTGCCGCGCTCGTCCGGCGCCACGAGTCGCTGCGGACGACGTTCGGCGTGGCCGCCGGCGAGCCGGTGCAGGTGATCGCCCCCGAGGGCGCGCCGGAGCTCGAGGTGGTGGACCTGTCGAAGGCGCCCGCCGAGGAGCGCGGCGCGGCGGTCCAGCGCCTCGCCGCGGAGCGGGCGGAGCGGCCGTTCGACCTCGGTCGCGGCCCGCTCCTGCGGGTGACCGCGATCCGGCTGCGCGACGACGAGCTCGTGCTGGTCCTCATCGTCCACCACATCGTGTCGGACGCCTGGACCATGAACGTGCTGGTCGCGGAGCTGGCCGAGCTGTACGCGGCGGCGCGGGCCGGGCGGCCGCCGGCGCTGAAGCCGCTGCCGGTCCAGTACGCGGACTTCGCCGTCTGGCAGCGGAGCTGGATGCAGGGCGCGACCCGCGAGGCGCTGCTCGGCGCGTGGCGCGAGCGGCTCTCCGGGCCCCCGCCGGCCCTCGATCTGCGCCCGGATCACCCGCGGTCCGCGGCGTCGACCTACCGCGGCGGGCGCCACACGATCGCGGTGGACCGCGCGCTCTCCGAGGCGCTGCGCGCGCTCGGCCGGCGCGAGGGCGCCACGCTCTTCATGACGCTGCTCGCGGCGTTCAAGGTCGTGCTCCTCGGGCGCACCGGCCAGAGCGACGTCCTCGTCGGCACCGACGTCGCGGGCCGCAACCGCGCGGAGACCGAGGGGCTCATCGGGTTCTTCGTGAACCTGCTGGTCCTGCGCACGGATCTCGGCGGCCTGCCCACGTTCCGGGAGCTCCTTCAGCGGGTCCGGGAGGTCACGCTCGACGCGTACGCGCACCAGGACCTGCCGTTCGAGCAGGTCGTCGACGCCGTGCGGCCGGCGCGCGAGCCCGGCCGCCACCCCCTCGTGCAGACGCTCTTCGTGCTGCAGAACGTGCCGGCGTCCGAGATCTCGCTGCCCGGGGTGCGCTTCAGCGCCGTGGAGCTCGAGCGGGAGGTGTCGCGGTTCGACCTCGGCGTGTTCGTCGAGGAGACGGACGAGGGGCTCACGTGCGCGTGGAAGTACCGCGCCGATCTGTTCGAGCCGCCGACCATCGCAGCGATGGCGGCCCACTTCATGGCCGTGCTGCGGGCCATCGTGGACGACCCCGACCGCCGCGTGACGGCGCTCGCGGCAGCCGAGAGGAAGGAACGCACCATGGAAGGACGCACGCGCGACGAGGGCCGGCTCCGGAGCCTCAAGCGCATCACCCCCCGCAAGGTGGACGTGGGTCCCCGCGCGCTGGTCGCGACCAGCACGCTGGGCGACGGGCCGTTGCCGCTGGTCGTGAAGCCGGCGGTGGACGACGTGGACCTCGCCGCATGGGCCCGCGAGGAGCGGGCGTTCGTCGAGGCGCAGCTCTACCGGCACGGGGCCGTGCTGTTCCGCGGCTTCCCGATCCGGGCGGTCCAGGAGTTCGAGCAGGTCGCGAAGGCCATCTGCGGCGAGCTGTTCGGCGAGTACGGCGATCTCCCGCGGGAGAAGGCCGGGCAGAACATCTACGGCTCGACGCCCTACCCCGCCGACAAGGCCATCCTGTTCCACAACGAGAGCTCGCACCTGCCGCGCTGGCCGCTCAAGCAGTGGTTCTACTGCGTGCAGGCCGCGCCGGAGGGCGGCGCGACGCCGATCGTGGACTGCCGGAGGCTCTACGAGGCGCTCGCGCCCGACGTCCGCGAGCGCTTCCGGCGGTCGGGGCTGCTCTACGTGCGGAACTTCACGCCGGGCTTCGACGTGGGCTGGCAGGACTTCTTCCACACCACCGATCCCGCGGTCGTGGAGGAGCGCTGCCGCGCGGGCGGCATGCGGTGCGAGTGGCTCGCGGGCGGCCGGCTGCGGATCAGCCAGCGCGGGCCGGCCGTGCTCTCGCACCCGAAGACGGGAGAGCAGGTGTTCTTCAACCAGATCCAGCTGCACCACCCGGCGTACCTGGAGGCGCCGGTGCGCGAGTCGCTCCTGGCCATGGTCGGCGAGCAGTGGCTGCCTCGCAATGTGACCTACGGCGACGGCGCGCCGATCGAGGTCGAGACGACACGCGCGCTCGGCGAGGCGTACGAGCGCTGCGCCGTGCGGTTCCCGTGGCAGGAGGGCGACATCATCCTGCTCGACAACATGCTCGTGGCCCACGGCCGCGATCCGTTCTCGGGCCCACGGAAGATCGTGGTGGCCATGGGCGAGATGATGGCGGCCGAGCGGGCGACGCAGGCGGCGCGGGCGTCGGATGGCGCGGTGGCGCCATGACGACGCAGGCCACCGAGCTCGGGCCGAGCGTGCAGGGCGTGCGCCTGTCGCCGCAGCAGCGGCGCCTGTGGGCGCTCCACCGGAGCGGAACCACGGTGTTCACGCGCGCGTGGATCCGGCTGGAGGGAGACCTCGACGCCGCGCGGCTGGCCAGCGCCCTCGGCCAGGTCGCCGCGCGCCACGAGATCCTGAGGACGACGTTCCGCCGGGATGCGCGCCTCAAGTTCCCGCTGCAGGCCGTCAGCGGGGCGGCGCCCGCGTGGCACCGGGTCGATCTGGGCGGCCGCGCGGCCGGCGAGCAGCAGGCGCACGTCGAGGCGCTCTGGCGCGATGCCGCGCGGCTCAGCGTCGACATGGAGCGCGGGCCGCTGCTCCACGTGTGGCTCGCGCGCCGCGCCGAGGGGCTGCACGATCTGCTCGTCGCCGCGCCCGCGCTCTCTGCCGACGCGTGGACGCTGGACCTCCTGTTCGGCGAGCTGGCCGAGGCCTACGCCGCCGCCGGCGATCGGCGGGAGGTCGCGGCGGAGCCGGTGCAGTACGCCCAGTTCGCCGAGTGGCAGAACGATCTCGTCGGCTCGGCGGAGAGCGCCCCCGCGCCTTCGGTGGTGCCCGTCGTCCTGCCGTTCGAGGGCGCCGCCGAGGAGGGCGGCGCTTCCGGAGAGGTCGTCGAGATCGAGATCGACGCGGCGCTGCTCGATCGGCTGGAGTCGCTGGCCCGCGGCGAGGGCGCCTCGCTCTCGTCGGCGCTGCTCGCGGCCTTCCAGGTGCACCTCGCGCGACTCACCGGCGCGCGGGAGCTCGTCGTCGCCGTGGCCTCGGCCGGGCGGAAGATCGAGGACGTCCAGGAGGTCATGGGCCCGGTGGCCAAGTGGCTCCCCGTGCCGAGCCGCGTGGACGAGGCGCAGCGGTTCGCCGAGCTGGTGCGCCGGGCGCAGGCCGGCGTCGAGGAGGCGACCGAGGAGGAGGAGCACTGGAACCCCGACCTGCCGGCGGACGGCGGCGGAGCCGGGAGCACCGTCGGCTTCGAGTTCTCCTCGCTCCCGGAGCCCAGGGTGGCGGGCGGCCTCGCATGGCACGTCGAGCGCCAGTGCACGGGCGCCGGCGGGCTCAAGCTCGCGCTCTCGGCGCAGCGCGGGCGGGGCCGCGTGCGCCTCTCGCTCTGGCACGACGCGCGCCGCTGCGGCGCGGAGGGCGTCCTGGCGATGGCCGAGCAGTACCGGGCGCTGCTCGGCAGCGCGGCCGAGGCCTGGTCGGAGCCCACCGCGCGCCTCGGCCTGCTCGGCCCCGCGGAGCGGGCGCGGCGGCTCTCCGAGGGCCGGGGGGCGGCGCACGACGCCGCGCCCCCGCGGTGCCTGCACGAGGCGTTCGAGGAGCACGCGGCGCGGCAGCCCGAGGCGCTGGCGGTGGTCGCGGGCGACCGGCGCCTGACCTACCGCGAGCTCGACCAGCAGGCCAACCGGCTCGCCCACCACCTCCGCCGCCGCGGCGTCGGCGGCGGCAGCCCGGTCGGCCTGTGCGGCGAGCGATCCGTGGACATGATCGCGGGCCTCCTCGGCATCCTGAAGGCCGGCGGCGCCTACGTGCCGCTCGACCCGCACGCCCCGGTGCAGCGGCTCACCCAGCAGATCCGGCGCGCGGGCCTCTCCGTCCTGCTCACGAACGCGCCCGTCCGCGCCCGGCTGCCGGATCTGTCGGACACCGATTGCGCCGTCCTCTCCCTGGACGACGCGGCGCTGCTCGACGGCGAGCCCGAAGGCGACCCCGCCGTGCCGGTGCTGCTCGACGATCTCGCGTCCGTCGTCTTCACGTCGGGCTCGACCGGCGAGCCCAAGGGCGTCGGCGTGACGCACCGCGGCATCGCCAGTTACACCCGGTCGGTGTGCGATGCGCTCGGGATCGTCGAGGCCGGGCTGCACTTCGCGACCGTCTCGACGTTGAGCGCCGATCTCGGCAACACGAGCATCTTCGGCGCGCTCGCCTCGGGCGGCTGCCTCCACGTGATCGGCTACGAGACGGCGACCGACGGCCGGCTCTTCTCGGAGTACTACCGGCGCTGGCCGATCGACGTGCTGAAGATCGTGCCGTCGCACCTGAGCGCGCTGCTCGACACGGGCGAGGGGGCGGCGGTGCTGCCGCGGCGGCTCCTGGTGCTCGGCGGAGAGGCGCTGCCGTTCGCCCTCATCGAGCGGATCGCGGCGCTCTCGAGCGGCTGCGCCGTGGCGAACCACTACGGGCCGACCGAGACGACCGTGGGCGCGCTGGTCTTGCCGCTGCGCGCGCTGCGCGACCGGCGCGGGTGCGCGTCGGTGCCGATCGGCCGTCCGCTCGCCAGCGCGGAGGCCTACGTCCTCGACGAGCGCCTGGAGCCGGCGCCGGTGGGCACGGTGGGCGAGCTGTACCTGGGCGGCGCCGGCCTCTCGCGCGGCTACCTGGGCCAGCCGGATCTGACCGCGGAGCGGTTCGTGCCGCACCCGTTCGGCGTGGGCGCGCGCCTCTACCGGACGGGCGATCGGGCGCGGTACCGGCCCGACGGCGCCATCGAGTTCATGGGCCGGCGCGATCACCAGGTGAAGATCCGCGGCTTCCGCGTGGAGCTCGGGGAGATCGAGGCGCGGGTCCGGGAGCACCCCGCGGTCGGGCAGGCGGTCGTCATCGCCGCGCGCCAGGACGGCGCGGTCGGGCCGACGATCGTGGCGTACGTCGTCCCCCGGGAGGGAGCGCTCGACGAGGCCGCGCTGCGCGCGTTCCTCAAGGACCGGCTCCCCGAGTACATGCACCCGAGCGACCTCGTGCTGCTGCACGCGTTGCCGCTGACCGCGAACGGGAAGGTCGATCGCAAGGCGCTTCCCAGCCCTGCCGCGCGCCGCCGGCGCGAGTACGTCGCGCCGCGGACGCCGGTCGAGGAGACGCTCGCGGCGATCTGGGCCGACGTCCTCGGGCGCCCGCAGGTGGGCGTCGAGGACAACTTCTTCGACCTCGGCGGGCACTCGCTGATGGCGATCCCGCTGATGCACCGGATCCAGCAGGCGCTCGGCGGCGCGCTGTCGTTGATGGCGATCTTCGAGGCGCCGACGATCGCCGGGCTCGCGAGGCTGCTCGACGCCGGGCGTCCGGCGTCGAGCGTCGTCGAGCTGCGCGCGGGCGGGTCGCGCCCCCCGCTCTTCTGCGTGGACTCCTCGGGCCTGCACGTCATGGCCTACCAGGGCCTCGCCGCGGTCATGAGCGAGGAGCAGCCGGTGCTAGGGCTCGATCTGGGCCCGTCGCTCGCGGAAGCGGCCGGCGCGCTCTCGCTGCCCCGGATCGTCGAGCGGCTGTCGCGCGCGCTCCGGGAGCGGCAGCCGCGCGGGCCGTACCGCCTCCTCGGGTGGTCCGTGGGCGGCGTGCTGGCGCTCGCCATCGCCCGGACGCTGGAGGAGCAGGGCGAGCGGGTCGCCTTCCTCGGCATGCTGGACTCGCAGCCGCGCACGCGGCTCTACGCGGCGGGCGAGCCGGATGTCGTCGAGGAGCTGGCGGCGTACATCGATCAGGGCCGCAGCGCGGAGCTGCTCGCGCTCGCGCCGGCGGAGCTCGACGCGCTGCGAGAGCGGCTGAAGGGGCTGAGCGAGGGTGATCGCGTGGCGGAGGCCGTGCGCTGGGCGCAGGCCCGCGGCTTCGCGTCGAGCGACATCCCGCCCGCCGCGTATTACCACCGGTACGCGCTGCTCCGAGGCGCGGCCCTGCTCACGAAGGATCTGCCGCAGCGGTGCGTCACGGCGCCGATCCACGTGTGGTGGAGCGCCGAGACGATCGCGCACCACGGCGGCCCGCCCATGGACTGGCAGCAGTACACGGCGGGAGCGGTGCGCACAGCGATTCTTCCCGGCGATCATTTCGCCGCCGTGCAGGGGGTCGACGCGCATGCGCGCGTACGCGAGACCCTGGAGGTCCTGGACCCGGCAGAGCGCGCCCTGGAGCGCCCGGAGCGGAACAACCCTTCTCACCAGGGAGTAACCCCATGAGTCTGTCTGCAGCTTCCAGTTTGCCTGTGTCGGACCAGGCGCCCGCGGCCTCCAGATCGCCCCTTCACGCCGGCCTCGCCGCGGAGCTCGGCGAGCGCCACCGGCGGCGCGCGCTGTACGAGCTCGGGGATCACCCCTTGCTCGAGCGGCAGCGGCAGCGCGAGTCGAACGCCCGATCGTACCCGCGGCGGCTGCCGCTGGCGCTCTCGCGCGCGCAGGGCGTGTATGTGGAAGACGTCGAGGGGCGCGTGTTCCTCGATTGTCTGGCCGGGGCCGGCACCCTGGCGCTCGGGCACAACCACCCGGCGGTCACCGACGTCCTGGTGCGGACGCTGCACTCCGGTCTACCGCTCCACACGCTCGACCTCACCACGCCTGTCAAAGATCGCTTCACGCAGGACGTGCTCGGCGTGTTGCCGGCGGCCTTTGCCCGCCATGCGCGCGTCCAGTTCTGCGGCCCCACGGGGGCGGATGCCGTCGAAGCTGCGCTGAAGCTGGTCAAGCTCGCGACCGGGCGCGGTACGGTGATGGCCTTCCAGGGCGCCTACCACGGCATGACGCAGGGCGCGCTCACCCTGATGGGCAACCTCGGGCCCAAGGCGGCGCTCGGCTCCAGCCTGCACGGCGTGCAGTTCCTGCCGTATCCGTACGAGTACCGCTGCCCGTTCGGTCTCGGCGGCGACGCCGGCATCGCGGCCTCGCTCTCGTACATCGGCAACCTGCTGTCCGATCCGGAGGGCGGCGTGCCCACGCCTGCTGCCATCATCGTCGAGGCGGTGCAGGGCGAGGGGGGCATGATCCCGGCGCCGGTCGCCTGGCTGAAGGGGCTGCGGGAGCTGGCGACGCGCCATGATATCCCGCTGATCCTCGACGAGGTGCAGACGGGCTTTGGCCGCACCGGGCGCATGTTCGCGTTCGAGCACGCCGGCATCCAGCCGGACGTGCTGGTCCTGTCGAAGGCGCTGGGCGGCGGACTGCCGCTCTCGGTGGTGGTGTATCACGAGCGCTTCGACACCTGGCGTCCGGGCGCCCACGCCGGCACGTTCCGCGGCAACCAGCTCGCGATGGCCGCGGGCTCGGTCACGCTGTCGGTGCTGCGCGCGGAGCGCCTGGACGCGGCGGCCGCGGAGCTCGGCGCGCGGCTCACGGCGCAGCTCACCGCGCTCGCCAGGGAGCACGCGTGCATCGGCGACGTGCGCGGGCGCGGCCTGATGGTCGGCGTGGAGCTCGTGGACGCGACGGCCGCGCCCGACGCGCTCGGGGCGCGCCCTGCCCACCGCGACCTCGCCGGGCGCGTGCAGCACGAGTGCCTGCGGCGGGGGATGATCGTGGAGCTCGGCGGCCGCCACGGCAGCGTGGTGCGCTTCCTCCCGCCTCTGATCATCACCGCCGCCCAGATCGACGAGGCGGCGCGGATCTTCGGTCAGGCGCTGGCGGCGGCTTGTCTGTAGCTGCCGCCGGCGCGGCCCTCGGGCCTGCTCCGGGCGGATGAGCGCCACCCGGATGCGCAGGACGAGGATGTGCAGGACGAGCGAGCGAGCCGTCGAGCGAGGTCCCCTCGTAGGGCGCAGGGCCCCCGAGGCGCCGGGCCGGGGTGCCTCAGCGTTGCGCGCGGCCGAGGACGAACCGGCTGCTCGCTGGCTCCGCGTACGTCGTCCACACGAGCGCGGCGCCGTCGTCCGCCGGCGCGGCCGCGAGCCGGGACAGCCCTGCCGGCTCTCTCGCGAACGCATACCGAGGGACGGCGAGCGAGCCATCGGCGTCCACGTGGAAGAGGCTGACCTGCGTCGCCTCCTCCTCGACGAGCGCCACGATGGCGCGGCCGTTCGACACGGTGATCGCGTGCTCCTGCGTGTCCTTCACGGGGTCGCGCGTCGCGATCGCCACGGGGTCGCCGGCGAGGGCCGCCTGTCCATCGAGCCAGCCGACCTCGAAGCGCTCGCCATGGAGCCACACGCCGCCGACCCGGCCTGCTCCGGCGGGCGCGAGCGCCACGTCATGGATGCCGGCGAGCTCGCGCGCCGGGCCGACCTCCCCTGACGCGTCGATCGGCACGAGCACGGTCGCCGCCACGTCCCCCCCGTCGTCCGTGATCACCCCTGTGGACACGACGAACCCCGGATCCGCGAAGGCCGCCGCGGCCGTCTCACCATGGGCCGCGTCGGCGACCGTCGCTTGCCATGTCGCCTCTCCGTCCTCGTCGAGCAGCTCGGCGACGATCTTCGCCGGCGCCCACGCGACGTCGGTGCTCGCATAAACGAGCAGCGGCGGCGCGCCGGGCCTCGCCGCGAGCACAGGATAGGCGGCGTTCTTGATCAGACGCACCGCGATCTCGTCTCCGTCGGGATCGAGGCGGTAGAGCCACAGCTCAGGGTCGTCGCCCGCGCCGCCGACCGCCATGATGAAGCCTCCGGGGCTGGGCGCGAGCGCCACCCGCAGCGCCGAGCGCGCGTCCACGCAGTCCCACTGGCGCTCCAGCGCGAGGCTCGTCGAGAAGCGGGCGAAGCGGACCTTGTCGTCGAAGCTCAGCCATGCCGCGGCGAGCCCCTGTTCGTCGCTCGCCATCGCGATGTCGCTGACGTTGTATCCATCGACGCGCGGGCGCGCGCACGCGAGCTGGCTCGGGGCCCCGAGGCACGAGTCGCAGTCACGGACGTCGATCGAGCAGGTATCGCTGCATGCGGTGCGGCCTCCCACGTATCCGAAGGAGCTGCACGTCTCGCTGACGGCGCCGTCGCACGCCTCGGTCGCCTCGACGCACTGGGGGGAGTTGCCGTCGAGGCTCCAGCAGACATCGCACGTATCCAGCACACCATTGCCGCAGAACTTCGCGTCGGTGTCGCATACCGGGTAGATGTCGGGCGCGCTGCATGTCTCGGGGAACGGCTCGGGAGCGTCCGTGCCGCCGGAGGCGCCTGTGCCGCCTGGGTCTCGGTCGATCTCGACCGAGCCGCAGGCCCCGACCCCGAGCGCGGCCGCGAGCAAGGATGCCATTGCGCACAGATAAGTTCCGGTTCGCATGCTCGCGCCCATTGCAACGACCGAGCCGCACCAGCGAGGGGAGCAGCGGAGTCTGCGAGCCCGGCTTTGCTCGGCTTCATTTCGGCTTCGGGCCGAGCGCGAGACCCGTTTCATGGCCCATGATGGCCCATGATGAGCCACTTCGCGGACCATTTTGTGCAAGGAGTCGACGTCCACGGCCGGCACCACGAGATCCATACGAGCCTGGCCCACCAGATTCCCCACCAACCGACCAGGTGTCTGTCGCCGGCCTACTCAGGCTTCACCAACTTCCCGCAGCAGCGCTAACCGCCGCTGCCGCGCAGGAGCGCCCCGCGCACCGCGCGCAGCCCTTCAGTCAAGCTCGCATAGCGCGGGATCGCGTACCGCTCGCACACGACATCCACGTTGCCCTTGCGCCAGAACCCCTCCGGACAGACGACATGCATCTTCCCGGAGCGCCCGAACAGGCCGAGCTCCAGCAAGCTGATCGGCGCCTTCGAGCCCGGCGCGAAGTACATCAAGATGACGTCCGCCTCCTCGAGCCCGCGGAGCTCCCATTGCACCTGCTCCACGAAGCTCGGGTTCTCGAGGCTCTGCGCCCAGCCCGGCTCCCACCGCTCCCGCCTCGGGTTGAGGATCACCACCTCGAGATCCGCGAGCTCCTCTGCGACGCGCGCCTGCCACAGCTCGGCCTGGCCGTTGTCGATGGATCCGGCGAGGAACAGCTTCGGACCCGCCAATCCGTCGAACGGCCGCGGCGCCAGCACCTCGATCATGGGGAACACCTCGCGGAGGAGAACACGTGGACGACGATCGCCATGGGGCCGCTCCCCTCCCCCGCCCCGTGACCCGTGACCCGTAAACGCTCAGCCCGCTCCGCCGTGCCCGTGCCCGCAGCCTCGCTTCGGCTCGGGCTCGCCGTTCGCCTGCGGCACAGGCACCGGGCCGCACGTGCAGTCGAGGCACCCGTGCTCCGCGCAGCTCCCGCACGACGCGACCACCTGCTTGCGGAGGGCCTCGCGGGCGCGGAAGAGGCGCACCGCCGCGTTGTTCGCGGTGATCGATGCCTCCTCGGCGAAGGCCTGCACCGAGAGGCCGTCGACCTCCACGCGCTGGATCGCGGCGGCGTACTCGGGCTTCAGCGTGCCGGCCAGCGCCCGGACGCACTGGCAGACCGCGCGGCGCTCCACCTCGGGCTGGGCCGCCTCGTCGAGCTCGGCGGCCAGCGCGGCCATCGCCCGCTCCGACGCGCCCTTTCGCCGGAAATGGTCGACCACGGCGTTCCGGAGGGTCCGGTAGAACCACGCGGTGGCCGACTCCTCGTCGCGCAGGCTGTCGATGCGCCCTATGCCCCGCACGAAGGCGTCCTGCAGGATGTCCTCGGCGATGGCGCGATTGCCCACCTTCCGTTCCAGGAAGCGCAGAAACTCCCGGTGGCTCTCGACGAGGGTCGCGACCACCGCCGAAGGCCGCGCGTCGTCGGCGCCTTCGCTCGGCGGCTCGGCGCGCTCCGGGCTTCGCTCTGGCTCGCTCTCGCTCATGACGCACCAGGCTATCCACGAGGGCCGCCCTGCGCCACCGCGCCACGGCACAAAGCGATGGCCAGCGTGACCGGTCGGGTCAGAATGTCCTCCTCTTCACCGGGAGGCTTGAATGACGCTTCAGAGGGTGCTCGTCCTGGCCAGCGTGGGGCTCCTGCCGGCCTGCTCAGGGGCAGACACCGATGCCCCGCTGTCGTCCACGCCGCGCTGCAGTGCGTCGCCGGAGTGCGCGGCCACGCCCGACACGCCGCTGTGCGACCAGGCGCTCGGCGCGTGCGTCGAGCTGCCGCCGGGATCTGCGATCGGCGTGAAGGATGGCAGTCCGTCCTCGGTCGCGCTCGTGTCCGTCTTCGAGCCGAACCGGCAGCGCGAGCCGACCGACCTCGCCTTCAACCCGGAGCGGCCCGAGGACCTCTGGGTCGTCAACCGCAAGGACGACAGCGTGATCATCATCACGAAGCCCGGCGCGCCGGACGGCTCGTGGGTCCGCCTCCGCGACCCCGCCGCGGCGCACTTCATGGACCAGCCGCCCGCGATCGCCTTCGGCCACCCGGGCACGTTCGGGGTCTGCGGCGACAACGACAACGGCGGCAACTACTTCATGGGCCCGTCGCTCTTCTCCTCGGATCTCTCGATCTTCGCCACGGAGACGCCCGACGGCCTCGGGTCGCACCTCGACATGCTCCACTCGAGCTCCTTCTGCAAGGGCATCGCGCACGAGCAGGCCAACGTCTACTGGGTCTTCAACGGCAACGACAAGGCGCTCGACCGGTACGACTTCGCCCACGATCACGGCCCCGGCCACGACGACCACTCCGACGGCGAGATCTACCGCTATGCCGCCGGCGAGGTGCTCGGGGTCGAGGCCACGTCGAGCCATATCTTCTACAGCGCCAAGGAAGAGCGCCTCTACGTCGCCGACACCGGCCACAAGCGGCTGCTCAAGCTGGATCCGACGAGCGGCGTGCCCGGCGCGAGCTTCGACGGGCAAGAGCCGGTCAAGGTGCGCAGGCACATGGACGGCGCCACGCTCATCGAGTTCGTCCCCCCGGGGACGCTCGAGGCCCCGAGCGGCCTCGAGGTCCACGAGGACCTCGTCTACGTCACGGATCACGCGACCAGCAGGATCTATGCGTTCGACACGGCGGGGCAGGTGGTCCGCACGCTGGACACGGGCCTGCCCGCGGGCTCGCTCGCGGGGATCACCTTCGGGCCGGACGGCAAGCTCTACCTCGTCGACACGCTGACGAGCCGGGTCTACCGCATCGATCCCATCCTCTGAGGCGGCCGCGCGGCGCCCCCGCCCATTACTCTCCCCCCGCCGGCGCGCTCGCTTCCGGCCCGCCGAGCAGCGCGTCCAGCTCGGCCTCGCCCTTGTCCTCCGCCGCCCTGCGCCGGCGGCGGCGGATCCACTCGGCCGCGTCGTCGAAGAGCGAGTAGGCCACCGGCACCGCGAGCAGCGTGAGGACGAGGGAGAGCGACTGGCCGCCGAGCACGATGGCCCCCGTCGTCCGGTTCTGGCCCGAGCCGACCCCGTGCGAGAGCACGAGCGGGATCATGCCGGCCACGAAGGCGATGGTCGTCATGAGGATCGGGCGGAGCCGGTCCTTGTTCGCCTGCAGGATCGCCTGGAGCCGCGGCATCCCCTCCGCGCGCAGGTGGTTCGTGTGATCGATCTGGAGGATCGCGTTCTTCTTCACCACGCCGAAGAGGACGAGCAGCCCGAGCCCCGAGAAGAGGTTCAGCGACTGGCCGAAGAGCTTGAGCGAGAGCAGCGCGAACGGCACCGTGAGCGGCAGCGAGAGCAGGATCGTGATCGGGTGGAGCCACGACTCGAACTGCGCCGCGAGGATGAGGTACATGAACACGAACGCGAGCCCGATGACGACGACGAAGCTCGCCGCCGTGCTCGCCGTGTTCTTCGAGCTGCCCACCGGCTGCGCGGAGTAGCCCGCCGGCATCCGCTGCTCGGCGACGATCCTGTCGAGCGCCGCCTGCACCGCCGAGTCGCCGACGCCGGGGGCGGCGTTCGCGCTGATCGTGATCTGCCGGCGCCGGCCGAGGCGGCCGATCGACGAGGGGCCGCTGTCGGGCTCCATCGTGACCACGCTGTGGAGCGGCACGGCGCCGTGCTTGGACGAGGGCACCGTGAGGAACGCGAGGCTCTCGGCGTCGGCGCGGTGCTTCGCGTCCGCGCGCACGCGGACGTCGTACTGCTCGCCCGCCTCCGAGTACGTCGACACCTTGAGCCCGCCGACGAAGAGCTGGAGCGCGCCGGCCACGTCGGCCACCTGGACGCCGAGATCCGCGGCGCGGTCGCGATCGATGACCGCGCGCAGCTCGGGCTTGCCCACGACGAGGCTGTTGTCGACGTCCACGGCGCCGGGGACCTTCCGCAGCTCCTCGGTGATGCGCGCCGCGTACTCGCCCAGCCGGTCGAGATCCGGCCCCTGGAGCGCCACCTGGATCCGCGCCGACGACTGGCCGCCGGACGAGACCGCCTGCACCTCGCCGGCCGTGACGCGCAGCTCCTTCGGCAGCTTCGCGAGGATCTCCTCGCGCACCCGCTGCATGATGGCGAGCTGCCCGAGCGCGCGCTGCTCCGGGTCGACGAGCATCACGTAGACCTTGGCGACGTTCGCGGCCTGCTGCTCGCCCTCCCCCACGGTCAGGAGCGTCCGGGTGACGCCCGGGAGCCGGCGCACGTCGCCGGCGATCCGCTCGGCGATGAGGCGGGTCGAGGTGAGGCTCGTCCCCTCGGGCGCGCGCATGTTGATCTCGAACTGCGCCTGATCGTCCTCCGGGAGGAAGCCGGCGGGCAGCGTCTTCGCGATGGGCGCGCACGAGCCGAGCGTGACCGCCGAGGCGACGACGATCACCCAGCGGCGCTTCATCACCCACGAGAGCGCGGCCATGTAGGCGCGCTCGATCGGCCGGTAGAAGACGTCGACGGCGCGCTCGAGGACCGACGGCTTCGCGTGGGCGCCGTGCCGCGCGTGCCCCGAGAGCCACCGCGCGGCGAGCGAGGGCGTGAGGGAGAAGCTGACGATCAGCGAGACCCCGATCGCGAAAGCCATCGTGAGGCCGAAGCTCTTGAGGAAGCGCCCCACGATCCCGGGCATGAACGCGACAGGGATGAAGACCGCCATGAGCGACAGCGTGGTGGCGAGCACCGCGAGGCCGATCTCCTTCGTCGCGAGGACGGCGGCCGGGAACGGCTTCATGCCCTTCTCGTCGATGTAGCGGACGATGTTCTCGAGCACGACGATGGCGTCGTCGATGACGATGCCCACGGCGAGCGCGAGCGCGAGCAGCGTGAGGAAGTTCAGCGTGAAGCCGGCGATCCACATCACGGCGAACGTGCCGACGACCGAGATCGGGATCGCGAGCGCCGCGATGAGCGTGCTGCGGGCGTTGCCGAGGAAGAGGAGCACCACCGCCGCGGCGAGGAGGGCGCCGAGGACGAGGTGCTCCTTCACGGCGGCGATGCCCGTGCGGATCACGCGCGAGCCGTCGCGCACGACCTCGATCTTCGTCCCCTCGGGCAGCGAGCGCTGCACCTCGTCGAGGCGCGCCTTCACGGCGTCGACGACGGCCACGGTGTTCTGGCCCGACTGCTTGACCACCGACAGGAGGACGGTGCGCCGCTCGTCGAGCTGGGCCCACGTCGTCTCCTCCGCGCGGCCGTCCTCGACGCGGGCGACGTCCGAGAGGCGCACGGCGTGGCCGTCCTGCTCCCGGAGGACGATGCGGCCGAGGGCCTCGGGCGACTCGACGCGCCCCATCACGCGGAGCGTGAGGTCCTCGGGGCCGGTCTCGACGCTGCCGCCCGGCGTCATCAGGTTCTGCGCCGCGATCGCCCGCTGCACCTCGGCCGCGGTGATCCCCTGCGCCCGCAGGGCGATCGGGTCGAGCCAGACGTTGATCTGCCGGCTCTGCGCGCCGATCAGGCTGACCTGGCCGACGCCGGAGATGCTCTCGATCTGCCGGCGCACCCGCTTGTCGACGATCTCGCTGAGCTCGCGGATCGGCTGATCCGACGCCACGGAGACGAGCAGCACCGGGGCCGCGCCAAGGTCGATCCTGCTCACGATCGGCGGATCGATGCCCTTGGGCAGGCTGGGCAGGACGACGCTGATCTTGTCGCGCACCTCCTGGGCCGCGACGTCGGCGTCCTTCTCCAGCTCGAAGCCGACCACGACCTGGCTCACGCCCTGGGTCGACGTCGAGCGCAGCTCCTCGATGCCGCTGATGGTGTTCACCGCGCCCTCGATCCGGTCGGAGATCTCGGCCTCGACCTCCTCGGGCGCGGCGCCGTCGAGGCGCGTCGTGACGACGACGAACGGGACGTCGATGTCGGGGAACTGGTCGAGGCCGAGCCGGGTGTAGCCGGCGACGCCGAGGACCACGATGACGAGCATGAGGACCGACGCGAAGACGGGCCTCTTGACGCAGACGCGAGCGAGCCACTGCATGACGACCTCACTCCACGGCTTGGCCGTTCTGGAGCGCCTCGGACGGGTTGATGACGATCGCTTCCCCTGCGCGGACGCCGCGGAGGACGGCCACGGCGTCGCCCTTCTCCACGCCGGTCTGCACGACGCGCTCTTCCAGCCGGTGGTCGACGACGGCGAACAGGTGCGCGCGCCCGTCCCGCGGGACGAGGGCGGACCTCGGCACCACCGGGCTCGGCACCTCGGCCGTGGCGAGCGCGACGGACGCGAACATGCCCGGCCGCAGCGCGCCGTCCGGGTCCTGCACCTCGGCCTCGGCGACGAGATCGCGCGTTGTCTCGCGGACCGCGGCGCCTACCCAGCGCACCGTGCCCGCGAACGACCGCCCCGGGTACGCCGGCACGGTGAACGTCAGCGCGCCGCCGGTCTTTACGGCCGCGAGGCTCGCCTCGGGCACGGTGAACCGGAGGCGCGGCGCGCCCTTCGAGACGAGCGCGACGACCCGGGAGTCCTGGCGGACGTACTCGCCGACGTCGACGAAGCGCTCGGCGACCACGCCGTCGAACGGCGCGCGGATCTGGCCGTCGCCGACGCCCTGCGCGGCGGCGCGGGCGCGGGCGGAGGCGGCCGCGACCGAGAGCGGGGCGCTCCGGCACTGGTCGGCGATCCGGTCGTGCTCGACCCGGGAGATCGCGCCGCTCTCGAGCAGCGCCCCGTAGCGCTCGCACTCGCGCTTCGCCGTCTCTTCCTGGGCGCGCGTCAGCGCGGCGTTCGCCTGCGCCTCCGCGGCGGAGAGCGCGGCGGCGCGGACGTCGAGGCGCGCGAGCAGGTCGCCCTTCTTCACCTCGGCGCCGCGCTCGACGAACGTCTCCACCACGCGGCCGGCCGCGTTGGCGGCGAGATCGGTCTCCCGATCCCCGCGCAGCGTGCCGGTGAGCGCGATGCTGCGCGGCATGGGCTGCTCGCGCACCTCCGCGGTCTCGACGCGGGCCCTGGGCCCGTTCGTCTCGGCGGCGGTGGAGGCGCTGGCCCTGGTCCCGCAGCCCGCCGCTGAGGCGGCGAGCGCGAGGAGCAGGAAGAGGCTTCGGGCGCGGCCTTTCGTCGTTGTGTGGCTCAAGGGTCCCTCGGGGCAGCGTCGGTCGCGGAGCGGCCTGATGCAGGCGGAGCACGGCCCTCGGCGGAGCACGGCGCAGCGCGCGTCGGCGCACGCGCCGGTGCGCTGCGCCGTCCGCTCGTTCCCCGTCGCCCAGCCTCCGGCCCCACCGCCCGGGCGCGACGGCGCCCAGGCGACCGCAACCGACAGTTGCGATGGGTATAACACGGCCGGAGCCGACCGCAACCGCTGGTTGCGATGATCGCAACGAAAGGGTGCGATAGCCGGCCGCGCCGTGAAATTGGGCTGGCGTGTGCCGCGCGGCGGAACTTCAATGACGGTTGATGCAGGCGACGACGGCGAAGCGCACGGCGAAGCGAGGCTCCGCGAAGACGCGCGCGCTCGTGCGCGGCGAGCCTGTCGTGCGGGGCATCCTCGCCGCCACGCTGGAGGAGCTCGCCAGCGCGGGGTACCGCGCGCTCCGGATCGAGGACGTGGCGACGCGCGCGGGGGTCAACAAGACCACCGTCTACCGGCGCTGGCCGACGAAGGAGGATCTGGTGCGCGCCGCGCTCCTGTCGGTCACGGACGAGAAGATCATCCCGCCGAACACGGGCTCGCTCCGCGGGGACCTCGTCGCGCTCGGGCGCGCGATCATCGAGATCCAGACGTCACCGGTGGGGCAGAGCCTCTTTCACGTGTGCCTGTCCGAGGGGCTCGACTCGGAGCTCATGACCATCGCCCGCTCCCTGCGCGCGGTCCAGGAGGCAGGGCTGCGGGCCATCATCGAGGCCGCGGTCGCGCGCGGCGAGGTCGCGCCGAGCGCGGATCCGCTGCTGCCGTGCGAGCTGCTCGCGGCCTACCTCCGGCACAAGATGCTCGCGGACCGCACGATCGTGGACGAGGCCCAGCTCGCCCACGTCGTCGACGTGATCCTCCAGGGCGTGCTGCGCCCGGACAGGCGGAAGCAGGCCTGAGCCGCGGGGGGGCGGCGGGGACGGCGCGGCGCCCGGGCGCGGGTCAGACGGCGAGGGACTTCCAGCGGCCGCGCGCGAAGGCGACGGCGAGGAGCGCGCTGCGGCAGATCCAGTCGGCGGTGCTCCCCATCCAGACGCCGACGAGCCCGTGGCCGAGGGTCACCGCGAACAGCCACGTCCCGCCGAGCCGGACGAGCAGCGAGCAGACCAGCGTGACGGCGAGCACGGTCCGGGTGTCGCCGGCGCCGCGGAGCCCCATCCCCATGACCGTGGCGAACGCCATGAACGGCTGCGCCACGGCGGCCACGGGGAGCGCGCGCTCTCCGAGCGCGAGGAGCGCGGGGTCGCTGGAGAACGCGAGCAGGAGCGGGCGCGGAACGAGCGCGAACAGGACGCCGAACGCGGAGAGGGCGACGATGGCCATGAGGGCCGCGACGAGCCCCACGCGCGCGGCGTCGCGGGGGCTGCGCGCGCCGAGGCGCTGCGCCATGAGCGCCCCGGCGGCGATGCCGAACCCTTCGGCGGACAGGAAGCAGACCGACTCGACGGCGATGAGCGCCTGGTTCGCGGCCATCGCGGCGGCGCCGAGCAGCCCGATGATCGCGACGAACCCCATGTAGCCGGCGTGGTAGGCGGAGCGCTCGGCGAACGCCGGCAGCGCGACCCGGAGGACCCGCGCGAGCGCCGCGGCGCTCGCCTGCGGGGCGGCGGCCGGCGCTGACCGGAGGGGCAGCGGGCTCGATCGCGACAGGAGCGCCGCGGTGAGCAGCAGCGCCTCGGTCGCCATGGTGCACGCGACGCCGACGGCCGCGCCGCGCACGCCGAGCGCGGGCAGCCCGAGGTGGCCGAAGATCAGGACGGCGCTGACCGCCACGTTGACGAGGTTGCCGAGGGTGGCCACGGCGAGCGGCGTCCTCGTGTCGCCGACGCCCTGCAGGGCCGCCGCGGCGGTGGCCTCGACGAACGCGAGCGGGAGCGCCGGAAGCACGATCCCGAGGTACGCGGCCGCCTGCTCGATGACCGCCCCGCCGGCGTGCGGGAAGAGCGCGCGGAGCAGCGGGCCGCAGGCGAGGAGCAGCGGCAGCGCGATCGCCGCCCCGAGGGCGAGCGCGAAGAGGAGCGAGGCGCGCGCGGCGGCGGCGGCCGCGTCGCGATCGCCGCCGCCCACGCTGCGCGCGACGACGGCGAGCGTGCCGGCGGACGTGGCGCTGAAGACGGAGACGATGGTCCACGTGAGCGTCCCGCAGATCTGCATCGAGGCGAGCGCGGTCGTGGAGTAGCGACCGACCATGCCGCGCCCGACGAGGAAGACCAGCGTCAGGAGCAGCATGTGCGTGATCGCGGGCCAGGCGAGCCGCCAGACCTGCCCCGCCAGCGCCGCCCATTCCCGCGCCGCGGGGGCGGCGCGCTGGGCCGTCGGGGAGCCTGTCGCGCCCACGCGGCTACCGTAGCGCCGAGCCGGCGCCCGTCGAGGCGAGCGAGCAAAGCAGGCGGCACGGCGGCCCGCGCTGGGCGTGGCGATCGGGTCGGCCTCGGCGCGCGCGGCCGCGGCGCGCCGGCCCGCGCCTAGGTGTGCGGCCTACGTCTCGGCGACAGAGGATATTTTATTGCAAATGCAATTTGATTACACTAACTCGAGCCCACGCCAGACCTGGGCCCGGCCGATCGCGCCGCGGCCGCGGATGCACCTCGTTCACCCCGCGCCGCGCGCGCGGCAGGCGCACCCGCCCGCGCTGGAGCGCGCCGGCGCTGGCGAGAGAGGATCTCGACGTGACGCAAAAGCTTCCTGTGACCGTGCTGTCCGGCTTCCTGGGCGCCGGCAAGACCACGCTGCTGAACCATGTCCTCGCGAACCGCGATTCGCTGCGCGTCGCGGTGATCGTCAACGACATGAGCGAGGTCAACGTCGACGCCGCGCTCGTGCGGGGCGGGGGCGCGGCGCTGCGCCGCGTGGAGGAGCGGCTCGTCGAGATGTCGAACGGCTGCATCTGCTGCACGCTCCGGGAGGATCTCCTTGTCGAGGTGGCCCGCCTGGCGGCCGAGGGGCGCTTCGACTACCTGCTGATCGAGTCGACGGGCATCTCGGAGCCGCTCCCGGTCGCCGAGACGTTCACCTTCGACGATCCGGCGACGGGCAAGAGCCTCTCGGAGGTCGCCCGGCTCGACACGCTGGTCACCGTCGTCGACGCGCAGCGGTTCCTCGCCGACTGGACGAGCGCCGACGACCTGCGCGCGCGCGAGGCCGCGCTGGACGGCGACGACGAGCGCACGGTCGCGGATCTGCTCGTCGAGCAGATCGAGTTCGCGAACGTGCTCGTGCTCAACAAGACGGATCTCGTGAGCGATGACGAGGCCGAGCGCCTCACGGCGATGCTGCTGCACCTGAACCCCGGCGCCCGGATCGTCAGGGCCTGCCGCGGCCGGGTCGATCCTCGCGAGATCCTCGGCACCGGGCGCTTCGATTTCGAGGAGGCGGCGCGCTCCCCCGGCTGGATGCGGGAGCTGCGCGGGGAGCACGTCCCCGAAACCGAGGAGTACGGGATCGAGAGCTTCGTCTACTCCGCGGAGCGCCCGATGCACCCGGAGCGGCTCTGGGCCTTCCTCCACGGGGCGGCCGCCTGGGATGGCGTGCTCCGCTCCAAGGGGTTCTTCTGGCTGGCGACGCGCATGGACATCACAGGCGCCTGGTCGCAGGCGGGCGGCGCCGCCTCCTTCGAGGCGGCCGGGCTCTGGTACGCCGCCTTGCCGGAGGAGGAGCGGCCGGAGGACGAGCGACCGTGCGCCACGTGGCATCCGGTCTGGGGGGACCGGCGGCAGGAGATCGTCTTCATCGGCGTCGACATGGCCCGAGACGAGCTCACGCGCGGGCTCGACGCCTGCTTGCTCACGCCGGACGAGATGGCCGTGGGGCCTGCCGCCTGGAGCCGGTTCGAGGATCCCTTCCCGGCGTGGGAGGACGCGAGTGAGCCGAATGAACAGGAGCGCGAGGCCGGGCCGGCGCAGCTGCGGTCCTGAGGCGTTCCCTGCAGGATGGCTGACGCGGCCTCGGCGGCGCGGTCATGCAGCGCAGCGCATCCACGCTGGCTGCACGACCGCGAGCGCTGGAGTCGCGATTACTTGCCTCCTCCCTTCGAGATCTTCCCTTCCGTGAAGATCACATGTTTGCGGGCGATCGGATCGTACTTCTTCATCTGCATCTTTTCCGTCATCGTCCGTTTGTTCTTCGTCGTGTAGTAGCAGTGACCCGTCCCTGCAGAGGAGACGAGCTTGATGACATCGCGCATGAGGTGCCCTCCTTGTCGCCGTTCGGCGTCAGGCCGCGCTCCGCGGCAGCGGCGGATCGCCTGACCTGCTGGATGCAACACCATTACTTCGGCCTCGCCGTTGATGCAAATAGATTGCATCAACGGCGAAGACTCATGGCATCTCGTCTCATGAGCCTTCGTCGCGGCGGCGCTTCGCGTGCACCGGGCTCCCCCGGCGCGAGGCGACCCTGCGAACAGGGTCACCCGCCCTCATGTCGAGCCAGCATTCCCTCAAGAGATCGCCGCTGCGCGGTGTTCAGCCGGATCCCCGGCCGCCGGAGCCGGAGCCGGGCCTCCGCCTCGCTCACGCTCGCCGCGAGCCCCCGGTTCAGCAGCAGGGCTGCCGCGGGCGGGCTGGCGCGCCAGGTAGGCAGCGCCGACGAGGGCGAAGCTCAGCGCCGGCCAGAGCAGGGCGAGCCCGGCGCCGCCGGCGACGACGGCGAGCCACAGGAACGACGCGCTCAGCGCGATGAACAAGGAGCCGTAGCGCATCGAGCGGCCCGATCGTACGGCCCGGGCTCAGCCGGCGCGAGCCTGCCGCATCACCGTCGCCAGGACGCGCTGCGCCACGCATCATGGAGCGAATACAGGCTTTACAGAGCGCGCAAATGGTGGATCATGCGGTCGACGCTGCGCGAGCGCGCGATGGCCTTCAACACGGCACCCACGGTGGCCCGGGGCGTTCCCGCGGAGGCAGCGTGAGAGACGTGTTGAAGCGATTCCAGGATTGCATCGAGAGTGCGTGGGTGGACGCGCAAGGCCGCGCGGCCCTGGCATCGCGATCGACGGGACGACCCTGTAGGAAGGTGCGGACATGAAGCTGTTTCGGTTTGCGAGCGGTGGCGGTCCTCGGCTCGGGCTCGAGGACGAGCGGGGAGCGCGCCACGACCTCACGGCGGCATCCCCGGAGGCGTTCGCGTCCGTCGCCTCGTGGCTCACCTTGCCGGATCCCCTCGGCGCGGTGCGCGACGCGCGCGCGCGCGCCGCGGCCCACCCCCTCCCGCCCGACGTCCCGCTGCTCGCCCCGATCGACGGGCAGGAAGTCTGGGCGGCGGGCGTCACGTACGAGCGCTCGCGCGCCGCGCGCAAAGAGGAGAGCGCCGGCGGCGGCGACTTCTACGACCTCGTGTACGAGGCCGAGCGCCCCGAGCTGTTCTTCAAGGCGACGCCCCGCCTGGTCGTCGGCCCGGGCGCGCCGGTGCGCATCCGCCGCGACTCGAGCTGGAACGTGCCCGAGCCGGAGCTCTCGCTCGTCGTTTCCGCGGCGGGCCGAATCGTCGGCTACACGGCCGGCAACGACGTCTCGTCGCGGTCCATCGAGGGCGACAATCCCCTCTACCTGCCGCAGGCGAAGGTCTACGACGGCTGCTGCGCGCTCGGCCCCGCCATCGTGCTCGCGGACGAGCCCGGGCTGAACCTGCGCGCGCTCTCCATCGAGCTCGCGATCCGGCGCAGGGGCGAGGCGGTGTTCGCGGGGAAGACCTCGACAGCGAGCATGCGGCGCTCGCCCGAGGAGCTCGTCGCCTACCTCACGCGCGAGCTGAGCTTCCCGGCAGGCGTCATCCTCATGACCGGGACCGGCATCGTCCCGCCGGACTCGTTCACCCTGGAGCCCGACGACGTCGTGGAGATCACGATCCACGGCGTCGGCACGCTGGCAAACCCGGTATCTCGAGGTTGACGAGGCGCCCCATGGAATTTCTCGCCCACAACGCCGCCACCGGCGAAAAACTCGGCGCCTACCGTGACGCCACCGCCGCCGAGATCGACGCCGCCGCCCGCGCCGCCGTCGCTGCGGCGCCGGCCTTCGCCGGCCTCGCGCCGGAGCTGCGCGCCCGGCTCCTGGAGACCGCCGCCGACGAGATCATGGCGCTCGGCGACCCCCTGATCCAGACCGCGCACCGGGAGACCGGGCTGCCCGTCGCCCGCCTCGAAGGCGAACGCGCCCGCACCACCGGCCAGCTGCGCCTCTTCGCCGCCGTCGCGCGCGAGGGCTCCTGGGTCGACGCCCGGATCGATCCCGCGCTGCCGGACCGCAAGCCGCTCCCGCGCCCCGACGTGCGCCGCATGCTGCGGCCGCTCGGTCCGGTCGCCGTCTTCGGCGCGAGCAATTTCCCCCTCGCGTTCTCGGTCGCCGGCGGCGACACCGCCTCTGCCCTCGCCGCGGGCAACCCGGTCGTGGTCAAGGCCCACCCGGCGCACCCCGGTACCTCCGAGCTCGCGGCCTCGGCCCTGCGCTCCGCCGTGCAGAAGGCGGGCTTGCCCGCGGGCGTGTTCGGCATGGTGCACGGCGCCTCGCCCGAGGTCTCGCTCGCGCTGGTGCGCCACGAGGCCATCCAGGCGGTGGGCTTCACCGGGTCCACCCGCGCGGGGCGCGCCCTCTGTGACGCCGCCGCGGACCGCCCGCGGCCCATCCCCGTCTTTGCCGAGATGAGCAGCATCAACCCGCTCGTCGTGCTGCCCGGCGCGCTGCGCGAGCGCCGCGACGCGATCGCCGAGGGGCTCATCAACTCGTGCACGCTCGGCGTCGGCCAGTTCTGCACAAAGCCCGGCCTCGTCCTGGGGCTGGCCTCCCCCGAGTGGGATGCGTTCGCGCGGTCGGTCGCCGACCGGGCCCGCGCCGTCACGCCCGGGGTGATGCTGCACGCCGGTATCCAGGCGTCGTTCGACCGCTCCGTGCGGGAGCTGAGAGGCGTGGAGTGGCTGACCGACGCCGGCGCGCGCGTCGCTCGCGTCTCCGCCGCCGACTTCGCGCGGGAGCCGCACCTCGCGCACGAGATCTTCGGGCCGTACACGCTGCTCGTCACCGCTTCGAGCCGCGGCGAGCTGCTCCAGCTCCTCGGCGCGCTCGACGGCCAGCTCACCGCCACGCTTCACGGGACCGCCGACGACCTCGCCGCCGCCCAGGACCTCGTCGATGTCCTCGGCCGGGTCGCGGGCCGCCTCGTCTTCGACGGCTACCCGACCGGCGTGGAGGTGTCGCCCGCCATGCACCACGGCGGGCCGTATCCAGCGAGCAGCGACGTGCGCTTCACGTCGGTTGGCACCGCGGCCATCCTCCGCTTCGCGCGCCCCGTTTGCTACCAGTCGTGTCCACCCGCGCTGCTCCCGCCGGAGCTCCGCGACGAGAATCCGCTCGGGATATCGCGCCTCGTCGACGGCCGGGCCACCCGCGACCCCATCGCCCCCCGCGCATGAGTTACGACCCGGTATTCGAGTCCGGCAGCGAGGCGATCTACACCCTGCGCACGACCGCGCCCGGACCGTCGGGGCGCCTCCCGCTCGGGGCCGAGCAGCTGCGCGCCATGTCCAGCGGCGAGCTGTTCGGCTGGACCCAGAATGCCGGGATGGGGTGGGATCCTGCGCGCCTGAACGGGAAGCAGTTCCTCGTGCTCAGCACGCAGGGGGGGATCCGCGCGCCCGACGGCACGCCGATCGCGCTCGGGTACCACACGGGGCACTGGGAGGTGGGGCTGCTCATGGAGGAGGCAGCCCGCACCTTCACGGCCGGCGGGGCCATCCCGTTCGCCGGCTATGTCAGCGATCCGTGCGACGGGCGGACCAATGGCACCGTCGGCATGCTCGACAGCCTCGCTTACCGCAACGACGCCGCCATCGTCTTTCGGCGGCTGATACGCTCGCTGCCCACCCGCCGAGGCGTGCTCGGCGTCGCCACCTGCGACAAGGGCCTGCCGGCCATGTTGATGGCGCTCGCCGGCACCCCCGACCTCCCCACGGTGCTCGTGCCGGGAGGCGTCACGCTCCTCGCCGAGGAGGCCGAGGACACCGCCAAGGTCCAGACGCTCGCGGCGCGTTATGCACGCGGGGAGGTCAGCCTCGACCACGCCGCCGAGATGGGCTGCCGCGCCTGCGGTTCCCCCGGCGGCGGCTGCCAGTTCATGGGCACGGCCGCGACGAGCCAGGTGGTGGCGGAGGCGCTCGGCCTCGCCCTCCCGCACGGCGCGCTCAGCCCGTCGGGCGCCGAGATCTGGCGCGACCTCGCCCGCCGCTCCGCGCACGCGCTCATGGCCCTCGAGCGACGCGGCGTGACCACGCGGGACATCGTCACCGACGATTCGGTCCACAACGCCATGGTGCTGCATGCCGCCGTCGGCGGGTCGACCAACCTGGTGCTCCATGTGCCGGCGATCGCCCACGCGGCCGGGCTCCGGCGCCCCACGGTGGACGACTGGGCGCGCGTCAACGCCCTCGTTCCGCGGCTCGTGGACGTGCTGCCCAACGGGCCGAAGCACTACGCCACGGTTCAGGTCTTCCTCGCGGGAGGCGTCCCGGAGGTCATGCTCCATCTGCGCGAGCTCGGCCTGCTGCGGCTCGGCGCGCGCACCGTCAGCGGCCTGACCCTGGGCGAGAACCTCGAGTGGTGGGAGCGCAGCGAGCGGCGCCGGCGCCTGCGCGACAAGCTACGGCAGCTGGACGGCATCGACCCGGACGACGTGATCATGTCCGCCGGGAAGGCACGCGAGCGCGGCCTCACCAGCACGGTGACCTTCCTGCGCGGCAACCTCACGCCCGAGGGGGCGCTCGTGAAGAGCACCGCCATCGCTCCCCAGGTGATCGGACCGGACGGCGTTTATCTTCACGAAGGGCCTGCGCGCGTGTTCGGCAGCGAGGACGCGGCGATCGAGGCGATCAAGACGGGCGCCGTGCAACCGGGTGACGTGATGGTGCTGATCGGCATCGGCCCCGGTATCGGGATGCCGGAGACGTACCAGATCACCTCTGCCCTCAAGCACGTGAAGGACGGGCACCGTATCGCCCTGGTCACGGACGGTCGTTTCTCCGGCGTCTCCACCGGGGCGTGCATCGGCCACGTCAGCCCGGAGGCGTGGGCGGGTGGACCGATCGGCCGCGTGCGCGACGGCGACCGCATCCGGCTGCGGATCGACACGCGCAGGCTGGAGGGGACGGTGGACGTCGTGGGCGTGGACGCAGGCGGTCTCGCCGCCCGTTCGCCCAATCCAGCCCTTCAACCGGACGGCCGGGTGAACCCGGACACGCGGTTGTGGGCTGCGCTTCAGGATGCCAGCGGCGGCAGCTGGGGTGGTTGCGTCTATGATGCGGAGCGCATCATCGGGCTCCTCGGTCGCGCCATCGCCGCGGAGCGGGGCTCCTCTGGCACATGAGCTTTTGATGTAGCGTTATTTTTCCAGAAGAAAGGCGGATCACGTGAGGTTCCATCATTCAGCCATCGCGTGCAGCGTGGCTGTACGATGTGAACGATCACAACGAGAAGCTTGACTTCCGGATCGCGTTTGGATTTCCTAAGCGCCGAAACCAGAAGATCTGTCGTGGTAGGCCCCACGAGCGTCGACGATCACGTCATTGAATTGTGAGGGCGCCCGCGAAACCCGCGTGGTGCCCCGGGGATGACGCGCGACACCGTCGCTCGCCAGATGCGAATCGTTGTACCCCAGTGTTTTTGCCGTGAGCGATACGGCGGCACGCAGACATTGCCCTCGTCTTTCGTGAGGGCGAGAACGTGACGACGTGGGATGGGCCGCAGAGGTCTCCATCCGACCACGTCTCTTTGCTCGAAAGGTAGCGGCACGATGTCGATTGGCCAGTTGAAGTCACGTGGATCGGCGCGGCGCGCAGCGGCGGTGTTGAGCTGTGCGCTCGGGCTCTGGGGTCTCTCTGGTCTGTCTGCTTGCAAAGACAAGCCCGACAGCGCTCCGGCCGCAGGGGGCTCCGCCAGCGCCGCGGCCGCGCAGGCGCCGAGCGTCGCGGCCGCGGCCGCGCAGACGCCGAGCGGGCAGGGGCCCAAGGTCGTGCCGGGGCCTGGCTTCAACCCGGAGTGCTTCGCGCCGTGGAAGCAGGACACCAAGTATCTGCAGTGGACGGCGCGAAAGCCGCCGTTCCGCCTCGCGCTCGTCAACGGCTACGTCGGGAACGCCTGGCGCATCCAGATGGTCAAGACGGCCAAGGCCTTCGCCAAGGATCCGGCCATCGCGCCGCTGATCAAGGAGTTCAAGGTGGTGTCGACAGGCACCGACGTCGCGGCACAGCTCGGCGCGATCGAGGACTTCATCAACCAGGGCTTCGACGGCATCGTCACGCTGGCCGTCAGCCCCGACGGCTTCGATCGCGTGATCCGGCTCGCCGACAAGAAGGACGTCATCCTGGTTCCGTTCGACAACGTGCTCGACACGGACAAGGTGATGCAGGTCAACGAGGACCAGCTGGCGATGGGGCGCCAGTGGGGCGAGTTCCTCGACAAGCAGCTCGGCGGGAAGGGCAAGGTGCTCGAGGTCCGCGGCCTGCAGGGCAACTCCGTCGATCGCGACCGCCACCTCGGCTTCCGCGAGGTCATGGAAGCGCCGGGGAAGAGCTACACCATCGTGGAGGTGGTGGGCAGCTGGGACGACGGCAAGGCGCAGAAGGCGGTGGCCGACGCGCTGGCCGTGCACCGCCAGTTCGACGCGCTCTTCGCGCAGGGCGGCTCGACGGGCGCCGTCCGCGCGCTGCTCGACGCCGGACACAAGCCGATCCCGGTCGCCACGGAGGCCGAGAACGGCGTGCGCAAGCTGATCGCGAAGCACCACGAAAAGGGCATGAAGGGCCTGTCGCTCGGCCAGTCGCCGGGGCTCGCGGCCATCGCGATGAAGGCGGCGCTCGAGGGCCTGCAAGGCAAGGTGATGCCGCAGATGATCTCCGTGCCGATCCCCGCCGCCGATCACACGACGCTGAAGGACGGCGAGAGCTTCTTCTCCCAGCTCTCCGACAACTTCTTCACGCCCAACGAGTTCCCGCCCTGCGGGGTCAACATCTCGGGCGTGAAGATCATGAACGAGTCGGAATCCGACGTGAAATAGACGTCGAGCCAACGTCGAGCCAACGTCGAGTCAACGTCAAGCAGACGTGAAGTAGCGCCCCAGCATCATGATCGAACCGGTGAGCCCTCCGCTTCTCGAGCTCCGGGCCGTCTCCAAGCACTATGGCGGGGTCACCGCCCTGAGCGGCGTCGACTTCGCCTGTGAGCCGGGGAAGGTGCACGCCATCCTCGGCGAGAACGGCGCGGGCAAGAGCACCCTCATCAAGATCATCGGCGGCGTGGTCAAGCCGAGCGCCGGGGAGCTCTTGCTCCAGGGCAAGCCGGTCCGGTTCGACCACCCGATCGAGGCGAACGCCGCCGGCATCGTCTGCGTCTTTCAGGAGCTGTCCCTGATGCCGACGCTGACCGTGGCCGAGAACATCGGCATCACCATGCCGACGAACCGCCTGGGGCTCTTCGATCGCAAGGCGCAGGTCCGCAGGGCCGAGGAGCTCCTGGCGCGCGTCGGCTGCGAGGGCGTGAACCCGAACGCCTGGGTGAGCGACCTGCCGCTCTCGCGCCGCCAGATGGTCGAGATCGCGAAGGCGCTCGGCAAGGACCCGCGGCTGCTGATCCTGGACGAGGCCACCTCCGCGCTGACCAACACCGACGTCAAGAAGGTCTACGAGCTCCTGGCCGAGCTCAAGGCTCAAGGCGTCGGCATGCTCTACATCTCGCACCGCATGCACGAGATCAAGGAGCTCGCGGATGTGATGTCGGTCTTCCGCAACGGCCGGCACATCGAGACCTTCGCGAAGGGCCAGCGCAGCGACGACCAGATCGTGGAGCTCATGATCGGCCGTGACATGGGCCACGTCTTCCCGCCGAAGCCGGCGGCCCGCAGCTTCCCGGCGACGCTGCTCGAGGTGAGCGGACTGAGCTGGGAGCGGCAGCTCGAGGACGTGTCGTTTAAGCTCGGCAAGGGCGAGATCCTCGGCATCGGCGGGCTCGACGGCCAGGGCCAGCGCGAGCTGCTCCTCGGCTTGTTCGGCGTGCTCAGGGATGTGCGCGGCGAGATCAAGATCGACGGCAAGCCGGTCAAGCTGGCGAGCCCGCGCCAGGCCAAGGACCGCGCGCACGGCATCGCCCTCGTGCCCGAGGACAGGAAGACCGAAGGCCTGATGTTGCCGATGTCCATCGCCACGAACCTGTCGCTGGCGTCGCTCGACAGGTTCACGAGCGGCGTGGTGCTCGACCGCCGGAGCGAGGCCGCGCGCGTCGACGAGATGGTGCGCCGCATCCAGATCAAGATCGGCTCGCCCGACCACCCGGTCTCGTCGCTGTCCGGGGGCAACCAGCAGAAGGTCGTGCTGGCCAAGTGGCTCATGACGGAGCCGCGGCTGCTGATGCTCAACGATCCCACCCGCGGCATCGACGTCGGCACGAAGCAGGAGATCTACCAGCTGCTCCGCGAGCTGGCGGACGCCGGCACGTCCATCCTCTTCTACAGCACGGACTACGACGAGCTGATCGGCTGCTGTGATCGCGTGCTCATCCTTTACCGGAACCGCGTGCAGGGCGAGCTCGTGGGGCCCGACATCACCGAAAAGAACATCCTGGACCTGGCCCTCGGTCTGCGCGGCGGGCCTGAGCCCGCGAAGCGCGGAGACGAACGCGCGCCATCGGAGGCACGATGAAGGACTGGAAGCTCCGCCTGCGCCAGAACCAGGGCCTGCTCGTGGCCGTCGGTCTGTGCATCTTGTTCTACGGGCTCTACTCGCTGTCCCATCCCAAGGGCTTCAGCGCGCCGCTGATCGGGCAGAACGCCAACGAGTCGTTCGTGCTGGTGGCGGCGGCCATGGCCCAGACGATCCCCGTGTTGACCGGCGGCCTGGATCTGTCGGTGGGCGCGGTGATCACGCTCGTCAACTGCGTGGCCTCGCACGTCCTTGCGGGCAGCGCGCTCACGATGTTCCTGGGCATCCTGCTGTGCCTGGCCGTGGGCATGGCGGCGGGCCTGCTCAACGGCTGCCTCGTGGTCTATGGCCGCCTGCAACCGATCATCGCCACGCTGGCCTCGGGCACGATCTTCCTCGGCGTCGCGCTGTTCCTGAGACCGACGCCCGGCGGCCAGGTCGACGGCGATCTGGCGTTCGCGGCCACCTTCGATCTCAACGAGCTGCTGCAGGTCGCGGGCGCCGCCCCCCTCGACGGCGCGCTCGGCTTCGTCGGCCAGATCCCGTCGCCCGCGATCTGGATGGCGCTGCTCGCGCTGCTCTGGGCCTACTACCGCCGCACCCGCTACGGCCTCGGCGCTTATGCCGTCGGCGCGTCGCAGGAGGCGGCGTACATGTCGGGCGTCCGCATCAAGCGCGTCAAGCTGGCCGCGTACACGCTGTCGGGGTTCTTCGCCAGCGTCGGCGGCCTCTACCTCGCGCTGCAAACGACGTCGGGCAACGCCGACATCCCGCAAGCCGGCTCCTACACGCTGAACTCCATCGCCAGCGTCGTGATCGGCGGCACCTCGCTGTACGGGGGGATCGGCGGCGCCATCGGATCGCTCTTCGGCGCGCTGGTGCTCCGCTCCGTCGCCTTCAACTTCCGCGTCTTCGACGAGGGCTCGGCGCTGGGCCTCCTCGCCAACCCGCTCTACCAGCCGCTGTTCGAGGGCCTCATCCTGCTCGCGGCCGTCTGCCTCGGCGCGCTCTGGGTCATCCGCGTCAAGAACCGGCTGCACGTCTTCAGGTGAGCTCGATGCAACAGCCCCTCTCCCTCAAGAGCCGACTCGGCGAGATCGACAAGCCGACCTGGTACGCGCTGCTGTCGATCGGCGTCGTGCTCGTGTGCGGCTCGATCGGCACGCTGGTCACCCAGGGCACGCTGAGCTTCCTGAGCCCGTATTACATCCTGCAACAGCTGCAGATCGCGGCCTTCCTGGGCGTGGCCGCCACGGGCATGATGATCGTGATCCTGCTCGGTCACATCGATCTCTCGCTGCCGTGGGTGCTCACCTCGAGCGCCATGCTGGCCGCGGGGATGGGCGGCTGGGCCGCGTTGCCCTGCGGCCTGGCCGTCGGCGCCGCCGCGGGTCTCTTGAACGGTCTCGGCGTGGCCTACCTGCGCGTGCCCTCGATGATCTTCACGCTGGGCACGAACACCGTGCTTCAGGGGCTGATGGTGCTCTACACGGGCGGCTTCGCTCCGCGCAGCGAGGCGCCGGCGTGGATGGAGGTCCTGGCCGTGGGCAAGACGCTCTCCATCCCCAACTCGCTGTTCGTCTGGATCCTGGTCGGCGGCGTCGCCACCTTCGTGCTGAAGAGGACCGCGCTCGGCCGCTACATCTATGCCGTGGGCAACCAGGAGCAGGCCGTCTACCTCTCGGGCGTCAGAACGCACCTGGTGCTGATCGGCGCGTTCGTGATGTGCGGCGTGTGCTCCGCCATGACCGGGATGCTGCTGGCCGGTTTCTCGCACAAGGCCTACCAGGCCATGGGCAACGATTACCTCATGCCCGCCATCGCCGCGGTGGTGATCGGCGGGACCAACATCATGGGCGGGCGCGGGACGTACCTCGGCACCGTCCTCGGCACCATCCTGATCGTGCTGCTCCAGAGCATGCTCAGCGTGCTGCAGATGCCCGAGGCCGGCCGCCAGATCATCTACGGCGCCGTGATCATCGCCATGCTGCTGGTCTACGGCCGACAGCATCAGGAGGGACGCTGACTAGAGCACCGACGATGAGGCAACCCCGAGAATTTTCACAGGGAGGCGGGGAGGCGGGGAGGAAAAAGAAAATGAATTTCTCCCTCTTACCGTCTCTCGCTCCCCGCCTCCCTGCCTCCCTGTGAAATTCCTGCTCTTTCTTGTGGTTTCAACCCGTTTGTCGCGCTAGCGCCCGGCGCCGCGGGTGTTCAGGTAGACAGAGTACAGCGAGGTCGTACCGCAGATGAAGAGGCGGTTGCGCTTGGCGCCGCCGAAGCAGACGTTGGACACGGTCTCCGGGATCAGCACCTTTCCGAGGAGCGCGCCGTCGCTCGCGTGGCAGTGCACGCCGTCGCCGGCCGACAGCCACAGGTTGCCGTGCACGTCGACGCGGAAGCCGTCGTATAAGCCGACGGGGCAGGTCGCGAACACCTCGCCGCCGGTCAGCGTGCCCTTCGCGTCGACGCGGAACTTGCGCACGTGGTGCGGGCCGTCCTTCACGTGCGTCGCGCCGGTGTCGGCGATGTACAGCAGCGACTCGTCCGGCGAGAAGGCGAGGCCGTTGGGCTGCACGAAGTCGTCCGCGGCGACCGTCAGCGCACCCGAGGCCGGGTCGAGGCGGTAGACGCGCTGCGCGCCCTGCTCGCTCGGCGACGCGTCGCCTTCGTAGTCGCTGTCGATGCCGTAGCTCGGGTCGCTGAACCAGACGCTGCCGTCGGACTTCACGATCACGTCGTTCGGCGAGTTCAGCCGCTTTCCCTCGAAGTGCGACGCGAGCACCGTGCGCGAGCCGTCGTGCTCGGTGCGCGAGATGCAGCGGCCGCGGTGCTCGCAGGACACGAGGCGGCCCTGCAGGTCGACCGCGTGGCCGTTGGAGTTCATCGCGGGCTGGCGGAACACCGAGACCGAGCCGTCGGTCTCGTCCCAGCGCATCATGCGGTCGTTCGGGATGTCCGACCAGACCAGGTAGCGCCCCGCCGGGAACCACGCCGGCCCCTCCGCCCAGCGGCAGCCCGTGTACAGCTTCTCGACGTGCACGTGCGGGAACGCGAGCTTGCGGAAGCGCGCGTCAATCACCTCGAAGCTCGGGGTCAGTTCGATGACCATCGGGTTCTCCTTCTAGCCGGTCCGGACCTGCCGCGTCACCGTCGCGAGGACGAGCTGCGTCACGCGGCGCATGAAGCCATAGTCGAGCGTCTCTGGGGTGTCCGTCGGGCGATGGTAGTTCGGGTTGCGGAACTCCGCCGTGTCGGTCCACAGCATGGCGGGGATCTTCGCCTTCCAGAACGGCGAGTGATCGCTCCGGTGGAGCACGGGGAGCCATTCTTCGAGGCCGAGGTAGACCTTGAGGCCCACGACCGGCAGCTCGGGGACCAGCGCCTCTGCCTGCTTCGCGGCGAGCTCCACGAGGTGGTTCGACCGGTGGTTCGTGAGCAGCCCGATGAAGTCGCCGACGTCCGGCGCCCCGGCGACCGGGACCGGCATCCGCTGGGATCCCGGCTCGTGGCTCGCGTAGCCGACCATCTCCAGCACGTGCACGGCGGCGATCGGCGCTCCGCCCTGCGATCGATGGCGCGCCACGAACTCGACGCTGCCGAGCAGCCCGTCCTCCTCGCCGTTCCAGGCCACGAAGCCCACCGGCAGGGCCGGCTCGAAGCGCGAGAGCGCCCTGGCGCAGGCGAGCATCGCGGCGATCCCGCTCGCGTTGTCGTCGGCGCCGGGCGTGTCGGGCACGCTGTCGTAGTGTGCCCCGACGAGGATCATCGGGCGATCGACCGCGGCCCGGGGCGTCGCGACCACGTTCCCGAGCTCGCCCTCGATCTCGACGGCGTAGCCCCGCTCCTCCAGCGCGGCGGCGACGTACTGCGCCGCGCGGCGGTTCTCCGCGCGCTGGCGGAACATGTGCCGCGGCCTCGCGAGCGCGACGATCGCGTCGAGCAGCTCCGCCTCGCTGACCGACGCGAGCGCATCGATGAGGCTGCCGTGATCGCCCATGGCCTTCGTGCGTCTCAGCTCCATCGCGGGGGCTCCTCCTGCTACCGGCGGAGTGTAGCCGAGCCCTACCCCTCCCCTCACCCTTCCCCGCTGTTGGGCCGCGGCAAAACGACCTCATCGGTCACCCGAGCGGGTACACTTCGTACCTCGGAACGCTGATGACCCCCTCGTCGCTCACCAGGCCGCACAGCGCCGGGTCGAGCAGGACGTCGGCCACGCAGCGCTGATCCGACCCGAGGGCCATCAGGCCGCCGATCAGCCGCACCCCGTGGCTGTAGTCGGCGTAGGTGTCCTCGTGCGGCAGCCGCCGCCGGAGCGACGTGTCCAGCGGCTGCCACGGCTTGCCGTCCGCCTTGTAGAAGCCGAAGATCGCCAGCCGGCGCGCGTGGTGGTGCAGCCGGTTGGTCACCACGACGTCCTTCTTGTGTCCTGCGAGCAGCTCGCCGAGCTCGCCGGCCCGGTGCTGCTCGATGGCCAGCTGGTGGTCACGAAAGCGCTCCACCTTGGTGCCGTCCTCGGGATCGAACGGGATGGCCGTCTGCTTCCGCGAGGCGGCATAGATGTCCTTCACGAGCTTCTTCGTCGGCAGCACGCAGCCGCACGCATCCGCGACGCGCTGGGCGGTGACGCCGGTGAGCGGCATGCGCAGGAAATCGGTGTCCGGGCCGATCGCCAGGTAGTCGGCGCACACGTACGCGACGCCCCGCTTTCCGTCGGGCGCCTCGACCGTGACGCGATGGAAGCGGCGCAGGAAGCTGGGCACGTTCCCTCGCAGCACCTCCTGGAGAAAGAGCTCTTCCCGCGCCGCGAGCGACAGGCCCCGGACCTGCTCGTAGAACCTCGTGCCGGTGAGCGCGCCCGGATCGCGCGGCGGCAGCCAGTCGAGGCCCGTCCCGTCGAACACGGGCGCCAGACGCGCGGACCCGGGCTGCGCCTGGCTCGACGCGAAGAACGCCACGGCGCCCCCGGCGTCGTTCGCCCGAGCCGCCGCGACCGGCTCGGGGGTGGCGGTCACCGTGAACCGGAAGCCGCGCTCCGCGAACGTGTAGCTGCGAACGCCGGCCGCGTCGTGGCCCGAAGTCGCCGTTGCCGTCGACCCGCTCGCCGCTCCCTGGAGCTCTGCCTGCGGCCCCGCCGCGCGCGCCGCGCCTCCCGCGGCCGCCCCCTGGCCGACGATGCCCAGGAGCGCGCGGCCCAGCGCGCGCGGCAGCTCGAGCGCGCAGGGCGGGCGCGGCAGCGCGCGTTGCATGGCGTCGCGCGTCTCGGGCCCGACCGCGCCGGTCACGGGCAACCCCATCTCCTGCTGGAAGATCCGCGTGGCCGCCTCGGTCTCCTCGCCGAAGTCGCCGTCCGCGCCGGACTGCGGCAGGAGCCCGGCGCGCCACATCAACAGGTGCTGTTGCCAGGCCTTCACCTCGGGCCCCTTGGCGCCGCGCGCGAGCCCGCCGCCGGGCGGCGCGGCGCCGTAGTCGAGGCCCGGGATCCGGCCCGCGTGCGTCCAGCCGCGGTCCAGCGCCGGGAACACGCCGACGCCATGCGCGGTGTCGCGCGCCTCGATGGTGCGACCGTCGCCCAGGCTCATGGCCACGTGGGCGTGCTCGGGGCGCCCGCCCGTGAACGGGTCTGTCGAGAAGCGGAACAGGAGGGCGCCGCGGGTCGCGATCGCCGTGTCCACCGGCATGAGCAGCCGCGCCGCCTTCACGTGGCGCGCCTGCATCCAGGAGCCGTCAGGCATCGCAGGCTCGACGGCGAGCTGGGCGCAGCCCCACTCGATGAGCTCGGAGCAATCGAACGCGGAGGGGTTGGGATCGGTCAGGCGCACCTCGTGCCCGAAGATGTATCTGTCATCCGCTTGCGAGAGCAGCTTCTGGCAGAGCGCGTCGGCCGTGGGCAGCGGCTCGGACGTCTCAGACGTCACGGACCCGGCCTCGAGCCGGGCGAGGCGCCGCAGATCGCTGACCGTTCCATTGAACAGGTTGGCGTCCACGGTGTTGGTCCGGACGCCCGGCATCACGGCCTTGGCGGTGATCTGCCAGAACGACCACGCAGACCAGGGGTCCCAGGCCCTGAGCGGCTTCCTGTGCGCCCAGTCCGCCCATTCCTTCGGGTTGGCCGGGGGCCTCGCCCGCACCGAGTCGAGGCCATAGGTATAGTTCGCGATCCAGAGCGGGCAGTCGACGAACTCGGAGCTGCCGCCGAGGTGATCGCGCCAGAAGGCGTGACGGGTATAGAGGATGACCGAGCGGCCCGGGTAGCGCGACTTCACCTCCTGGACGAAGCGGCGGGTCCACACCTGAAGAGCCAGGGTGTCCTGCGACGTCCAGACATGGCCGCTATCGCCCGCGTGCTGCGTCTCCTCGAGGTCGAGCACGATGTCGAGCTCCCCGGGCTCGAGGTCGCCGACCGCGCTGCAGAGCTTCTGCGCCTGCTCGGCCGCGTCGAGGCGCGGCAACGCATAGTGATAGTACCCTCGGAGGAGCCCACAGCGCGCGGCCTCGGCCCGGTTGGTCGCGAACTTCCTGTCGACCCCCTCCGTCCCGAACGTCGCCCGGATGAAGACGAAATCGAGCCGTGAGGCGAACGCGTCCCACTGGATACTTCCCTGGTGGACCGAAACATCAGCACCGCTCAACATAGGCTTTCACCTCCCCCGCACACGCGGAGCGCGGCCTCGTGCCCGAGAGCCGTGCCCTGCGTGCGCGCCCTCACGCTCATGTCGCGCCGCCCGGGCGATGTGATCCCCCGGGGTAGTTCAATTGCTATCGCAGGGCGGCGTGTCCGTCGAGCAAGGTCGACGCTGCCAAAGCAATACGTCCGTGCGGTCATCGTGGCTGTGGCGGCGGTGGCGCTATGGCCGAACCGGCTGGCCGCACGTCATTAGTCTGTGGGAGCAACTGGCGCGAAGACGGGCAATGCGATAGCGCGCTTCAAAGCAAGGAGTCCTGCAATAACTGCTGCAGAAAGGTCAGGCATTCGCCGTTCTTCCTGACGTCGTCGCTCGCGACGATCGCCCACGCGAGATCCGTCAGCGACACTGTTCGCTCCGCGAAACCCTCCGGGCCACCGTCGATGCGCAGCCCACCGCCGTCGGCACGGCCGATGATCCTCCAGTGCGCGCCGTCCCGCTCCACGAAGCCGCCCGCACCGGGCCGCCGGAGCAGCCCCTCCACGAGCGCTTGCGCGCTTGAGGGCGCCGGCCGGGAGCGATCGGCACGCCCCGCGGCCTGATCCCAGGGCGCGGTACGCGCGGCATGTTCGATCCCCGGACAGGCCCAGAAGCCCTCCTCACGCGCGATGGCTGTCAACCTGGCGCAGAACGCTCGTGCCGTTGCGCTGGCGCTGGATACGCTTAAGCAGGTTTCACGAGCGCGTCCAGCGTCGCCCTCCCAACGGCGGCTCACGCGCTCAACAGAAGCTTGGTGAGCGCTGCTGGGTCTAGCGTCAGCACTGAGAACGACGCCTTCTTTGCGCGCCCCGCGACCGCGGATGCTGCCGTCTGCGACGGAACGAGGAAGATAGGCCCGGGTGCCTCCTCCCGTAGCCGCCAGGCGCGCATCGCGTCTTGAACCCCGGATGGCCCTCCGTCCTCGGCCGCGAGAGCTGGCCAGATCATCCAATTCAAGAACTCGCGGGCCGTTGACCCCTCAACACCGGCCCCCTGAGCGGCGAGACGCCAGACCGCCGCGAGCGCCGCCGCCAACTTCCCCACCCGGCCGCCCGGGGTGGGTCGGCTCAGATCGAGATCAACCTCGGGATCGGCCGTCGCGAAGCCGATCCTGACCGCGAGCGCCCCCTCGACGAGCCATACGGCTGCCATGAAGAGTTGCTCCGGCGCGACCGGCTCGTCTGCGAGTACCGCAAGGTGATCCGGGGCAATGGGTACGACGAGAGCGCCTGCGCCGACCTGGCGGATTAACTCAAGCGATAGCACGCCTGCTAGGAACTGCGAGGCGCTTGGACGCCGCAAGGACAGCAAAGCGGTGGATGTCCGCTCGGATAGCTTAGCGCTCAGGCTCCGAAGGATATTCGGGCGAGACTCGGCGACGCCGAGCTGCCGGAGCCCCTCTTGAAGCGCTCGGTCAAGTGGGCGCAGTTCGCGCGAGACAATAGCGCACTGGGCCGCCTCAATGCCCTCATGAGCGATGAGGTGAAGGCCGAGCGTCGGCCGCCGCCCGAGGCTCGGGGCGACTACGGCGTGCCATGTCAAAGAGGGGCAGCCCTGGAGCAGGCTGACAGATTTCAGCGAGAGCGCGCCGTAGTCAGCGACGAACGCGCCACTCTCCTTTCGGCCACGCGCGGCAGCATGCAGCGCCTCAAACGCCACCGCGCCGGGACTGCTCAGCGGCGTCCAGACCCGAAGGCTGTGCGCCCGGAAGTCGAAGGTAGACGCAGCCGCACCGGAGGGGGCGTAAGCAGTCACCTCAGGCGGGGAGGGCTCTTCGTCCTCAGGCACGTCTGGAGCGTTACGGAAATGAACGACGACGTGCGGGTTTGCCTCCCCTAGGCGCTCAATGGGCGCCGGCAGGGCATCTACACGTATGCGCCCAGCTCCGAAGGCGCCTGCCGCAGCCGAGTTGCGCTCAACGCGCGGCGGCTGGGCGCACAGAACCTCGATCCCATCGAGTTCAGGGACGGCCTCTGCCGCGCGGGCTAAGCCCTCAAGGAAGGCGGCTACGTCGCCCCCAAGCAGCGCTATGCGCAGCCCGAGGCGGGCATGCGGGCAAATCTCCAGGTAGCGTCGCGCGAGCGCCTCAGCGAGATCGGTAACTGGCTGCCCTACCGCGGCGTCTGGCGCGCGCTCATACACGATCAGCCCTGCTTCGGGCCGCGCTAGGCGCAATTCGCCCCGCCCAGACTCCGGGAAGGTTTGCGGGGCCGCAGGGGCAGCGGCGGCGGCTCGGGCGAGCAAGCGCCGCGCTGTCTCGGCCATCCCTTCAGCGCCCGCGAGCAGCTCAGCCCTGGCGAGCGCCTGGCTGAGCCAGAGCACATGCAGCGGCCCGAGGAGTCGAAGCGCTACATCTCCGCGCTCGCTGACCTCAGCAGTGTCAAGCCGGAGCACATCCACTTGGGTTGCGCGGTCTTGATCGAGCGCGGCACGGAAGAGCTCGACGGCCGCGTCTAGCAAGCGGCGTAGCGCCGCGCCGGCCGTCTCCGTAGCAGCTACCTTGGGCAGAGCGCCAACGAGTAAAGCGCTTACGTCTTCGGGCTTCTTAGCGAGCGCGCTGATCTGGTCGAGGGCACCGCGCCGAGCCTTCGACCACCGTGAGAACGGCTCCTTGAGCCGCTCCTCGATTCTGGTTGAGGAGAGGACGTCCCGCTCCGCCGCCCGCGGCAGGGCGACGAGGCATGCCCGCGCGTCGCGCGCTACTATCAGTCGCGCTGGGCTGCCTGTGCCTCGATGCAGCTCCTCGAGCAGCGCCGTAAGACCTTCCGGCAACAGGGGCGCATGCAGTTTCACGTCCGTCGACACGCTGTTGGCGCGCGGCGCCGGTCCGCCGCTCCCCTCCGCCGCAGCGGCGCGCTGCCGCGGGCCTGTGGGCGGGTCGGCCGTGCTCGGGCTCCGCTTGCCACCCCGCGAGCCCTCATCCTTGACCCCAGCCCTGGTCTCCGTGTCGCTTACCTTCCCGCTGCGGCTCTTTTTCGGAGGCGGCGATGGCTCGGAGGGCTGCTTCGGCTTGGGTTTCTTAGGTTTCACGCCAAGAGTCTTCGTCTTGACCTCGCCGAGATCGATGCCTGTCAAGGCGGCCGTGCGGCCGCCCGTCGGGGCGTCGCGGAGCGCCTGCCGCAGCTGCTCTTCAACCTCTGCGGTCGGGCCGGTCGCGGCCCGGCGCCGCGCCTCGCCTGTGAGCGCGGATGCCACGAGCTTTGCGTTCGCGCGGAGCCGATCCGCGGTGTCCTCTGCACCCTTAAGCCCGCTGTCCCTGGCGAGCCCCAACGCAGGTAGGTTCTTGGACACGGACGCCCACGCCTTGGGGCGCGAGGCCTCCGCGCTAGCCGAGCGCGCAAACTCCGTCAACGCCGCGAGCGAGCGGCTCTCGTGCAGCCCCGCCTCACGCAGCGCAGAGGCAAGGCCCTTCGGGAGGTTGCTCTCGCTACTGTCCATCCAGCGTAGGAGCGTATCAACCAGCTCGGCCTCGGTTACAGCAAGTAGGCAATCCCTTAGCCCGCTGGCTTTCCCGTGCTCTTCGACGCTCACATAGACGAGCCGCTCCCCTTCTGCTACACGCACCGTGTTGCGCCAGGCTGTGGCCTGCTCGGCTGCCTCCTGATCGCTCGCGATGAAGACGCGCTCGCTGGCGCGGCGGCGAGCGCCCGGGGCGGACGCCGTGACGTAGGCTCCCGGGCCGAGTAGACGACGCACCTCGTCGGGCACGCGCTCGAGGTTGGCCGCAGAGATCGAGATCGGGCTAAAACGTACACCTATCGCAGACGGGTATGCTTCGAGGGATTCCTTCGTGGCAGCCGCAATGAGCTTGGCGACGTCCATCAGAGACCTCCTCCTGCTTCTGCACCGCTATCTGGGAGCCTGCGGGCTACACCGAGCCGTACCCCAAAATCGAGCGCCAAGCTCGCGTTGTCGGTAAGCCGCTCAAGGCTGACCCCCTCAACTCCTGCACCGCGGAGCACCTCAGCATCGGCTGCTGCGCTCGCGCCGATCACGAGCCCGAGATCGTCCCGCAAACCTCGCCAGATGTCCCGCCAGGGGGCTGGGGGCGCGTCGCGCGGCACCGACATCAGCACGAGGAGCTCGACGAACTCGCCCGAGAGCGCTAGGTGAACGCCCCAGCCCGCTTTGTCGGCCTTCGGCAGCACGCACCCTGCCTTACGCCCGAAGTGCATCGCGAACTGGTCCGGCCAGTACACTTCGCCTGCGTCCTCTCCTGCGCCCCTGCGGATAGCTGCGATGAGCTCGAGCATCGCCTCTGCAGACCGCAGGCCGCTCCGCACTTCGGCGGCCTGCGCGTCCACCTTTGGAGCCTTCTTGATCTCCGGCGCGAGAGGGTGCTCAGCCATCATGGCGGCGAGGCTTCGATCGAGGGCCGACACGCCCGCCCTAAACGACATGACCGCCGCGTCGCGCAGCGGCTTCGATCGGTCATCCTCGACTGCGAGGGCCAGGAGCATGGGTCTGCCGCCCGGCCGACCGCAGCCGAGGACCTTAAGCACGAGCCCGAGCGTCGCTCCAAGCGCGAACTTACGTAGCAACGCGGGCTTGCTCAGCGGCTGCGCGAGCAAAGTAGACAGCCTAGTTCCGAGGGCATGATCGAAGGGCTTCAGGGGCAGCGCCTGAGCCGGTGGCGGGTGCCGATCAACGAGGGGCGCGTCAAAGAGAAGCGGCCGGAACGTTTTGGAGACCGGATCGAGGTCGCTCTCGTACATCGCCCTGAGCCGAGCCTTTCCTTCGTGGGTCAAGATCCGCGATAGGTAGGCCCCGAGCCGAAACCTCCGGAACTGCTCGAAGCCGAGCAGCGCCTTATGTGTTGCGAGCGCGCTCGCCATCGACGTCCCGGGCTCGTAGACGCCGCCGTCGAAGTTGAGGACCATCTTGGCGGCACGCCGTAAGGCGGCCGTCTTGCCGGCGCCGAGTTGAACGGGGAACGCCCAGCTATAGCGCGCGCCAAGCTCTTTGTGGGCGCGGAGGTCACGATCGCTGTTGCCCTCTTCCTCGTGCTCCGCACGGATCACGCGCGCGAGGATGTCGCCGCCGTGATCCGGCGCCCCGCCGATGAGCACCTGCGCGAGGTCGTTCATGACGTGCACCGCCTTCAGGGCCTTGGTGCTGGTGCGGAAGCCAAGCGCCAGTTCGAACAACCCTGGGGTCTCACCGTCACCCATAAGAGTTCGCCGCGCGGCTGCCGCATTCATACGTTTCACGTTAGACATACCGTGCCCCTGCCTCCCCTGCTCGTTCGATGCGTGCCGACACTTCGAGCTTGCCGCGCGGGCGTTCAAGCACGGCGCATGGGTACTCCCTCGGCTCCAGATCATCCGATGACTCATCCCAACCAGCGAGCCGCACGAGAAACCGCTGGATGGGTTCGGGGACCGGCATAGGGCCGGAGCTACCAGAGGCAGCAGCGAGCGCGCCAAGCGTCTCAGCGTCGACCCGAAGCGAAACCCCCGATTCCCGGTGGACGAGCCATACCAGATCAGGGGAAGGCCCGAGCACGTTGTCGAGCCACGGCGCCCGCTGCGGCCGGAGCACCTGAAATTCGGCCTCCCCGAGCGCGCGGACCGCGACATGCGGCCGCTCTTCAGCGGGCCGGTCGGCGTAGCTAAACCCAATCCAGAGCGGCACGCCGTCCAAGAGCCAGCGCGGCGCTCCGGCCTCTTCCATTGGCGAAACATAAAGGTGACGCAGGCCCCGCACGATCTCGCGCCGCAGCGCGTCGTTGCTGACATCGCGCGGCAACCGAAGCCTCCGCTCGATCCCGTGGATGAGCCGGTCGCCGCGCTCATGTAACAGGGCGACCGCGCGCTTCGTCTGTGCGAACGCGCGAAGCGCCTCCGCGCGCTGCCCCTGAGCCCAAAGCGCCGCTGGAGGCTCCGCGTGAAGTTCGTCCCCGAACCACTCTCCCCCGCTAGGTTGCCCAGTGGACCACAATTGCTCATCGAGGTCGGGATCGGGCACCGCGGCCGGGTCACCGAAGGTGCGGGCCGCTTCGAGGAGTAGGCCTCGCCCGCGCGGGCTCGTGAGGTAATCCATCGGCGTCGTGCCGAGCCCCACAGCATCCATCGAGAGTTCCTGCTTTAGCGTCGTGACGGCCTTGGCGCCGGTGACGGCGAACGTGATCGCCGACCAGAGCTGGCGGAAGGTAACGTGCTCGCCGCGCCGCCGGCCGGCCGCGCACAGGACCCTCGCCAAACGACCACGCACCTCAGTGTTCTGGAGCGCGACGAGGTTCCGGCCGACGGAGCTATCTACGGCGCGCGAGAAGTTCGGCAAGAACTCTTCCGAACTCAGCCGCTCGAGCATCGCTTCGACCACAGCGACGTCGAGCACGCTGCGGTCGGCGAGATCGACCAGAGCGACGCGCTGCGGTTCTGGAGGGAGTTCAGACCGCTGCTGCACGAGCAACCTACGCAGCTGGCCGTGCAGTTCTGAGGCCTCGGCCTTGAGCGGGCCGGTGCCCTGCAGCGCCACGATGAACTCGACAAGCGGGCCCTCATTGCCAAGTAGTACGAAGCGACGCCCTGCCCGCCGCGCCCCGAGCCAGCGCTCGATCGCGACAGCGCTCGGCCCCGCCGACAGATCAGGGTGCACTTCGGCGCCTTCCAGGTCGCCGGTAGCCCGGAGAACATGGGCAACGTGCGACTTGCCGTCCCCGGGGTTACCCGTCAACACGACATCGAGGCCGCGGCGGAGCGTCTGGGCGACGTAGTCTTCGAGCGGCGTCCGCACGTGCAGCAGCCGGCGCGCGTCCGGCGACGTCAGATCCGCATTGGAGCTCTCACCGAAGTAGAGCCCGAGGAGCAGTTCATAACTCAAAGGTCATCTCCTTCAACGAGCGCTCGCCTGGCGCACGCTGAGCAGCGCGGCCTCACGGTTGAACGTCGCGACGTCTGCCAGCAGATCTGGCGATCGCGCGAGCCGCGGCTCAAGCCACCTCGCGCGCCAGAAGGCTGCGATCTGCTCGGCCTCCGGCGCGCAGCGTCGCCAAGCCGCGCCGCCGGATCGAGCGCCCAACGCCGCGCCGGGCCGAAGCTCCGCGACGTAGACCCGCCGACCCATGCCGTGCGTGACGAGCTCGTCGGCGTTGAGGCCGACGTGCTTGAGCCCGTCGCGGAGCTTCCGCATCCGCTCGGACGGCCCCTCGCCAAACTGCCCGGAGATCAGGCGTTTACCGGTCTCGAGCTCGAGCAATGCCTGCAAGCTGTCGGTCGTCTCACGCGAGAAGTGGAGCGAGCCGTGCCCTCGGCTCAGCCCGACGTACCTCCAGCTGATCCCGCCGAGCGCGGCCGGCAGCTTGACGCGTTCGTACTGGGCGCTCCCGACCGCGTAGAAACTCGTCGTGGTAAGCGCGAGGAGATCCGCCGGGCGGATCACAGGTCGCCCCGCCATCTGCGACGTGATCACCGAAGCTTGACGAGAGTAGCGCGCATGATATGTGGTCGCGACCTCGCGCGAAAAGGAGAGGAGCGCTGCGAGTTTCCCCCCGAGCAGCGGTCCGTAGGGCGGGAGCGCACCGCAGACCGCGACCTCCGCGATCTGCGACGCCACAAACCGCGTCTGCCGCTGGAGGAGCGCCTTGCGCACTGCGCCAGCGACACGCGAGCCGCCCGTGAGCGACGCGGGAGGTTCCGAGGAGCCAGCGCCGAACACGAGCGCTCGCAGCCGCTCCTCGGGGTGCTCATTAGGCTCCGGCGCGATGTCCTGCCATCCACGTAGGAGCCTCGCTGCCTGGTGAGCCCGCTTCTTACGGAAGAGCGGCTCGCGCGCGGCGCGCCTCGGGGCGTCCTCTTCGTGAACCCTGCCTGCGACGAGCGGCCCGTCGACTGAGATCGCCCGCGAGGTTCGCCACCGCTCCAGCGCCGCCGCGCCGAGGCGCTCGACGCGGCGGATCGCCTTCGCGGGCGCGTCGAGCGCCTCCTCGCACGTGCAGCCGAATCCGTCGAAGCAGATGTCGCCAAGCCCGGACCGTATCTCCGCGCGCAGATCAGCGAGCAGGCGCCGGTGAGCGTCTGCCGCGCGGCGCCTCCGCTCTCTCTGGTCGAGCCTCCGCAGCCCGGCGATGACAGCCTCAACGTCGCGTGCCGGCTGGAGGCCGAGGAGCGAGGAGAGCGCCGAGAAGACCGATGCAGAATCCAGCGCGTCCTGCAGGCGCCTGGCGTCGCGCTCGATCTGCCGCAAGCGTGGGCCAGGATCGTCAGGGTCAAGCCAGAGGCCTGCGACGACCGCCTCCAGCCACGCCGCTGTCCAGCCAAGGGCCGCGTCCCTGACCGCTAGCTTCGGCACGGGGCTAGCGATCGCGAGCAAGCCGCATACGGGATGGCCAGGCTGGCCTGCGTCGCGGATCAGGAATGGGACGGTGCGGCCTGGCGCAGAGTTCACGGGGAAAGACCAGAAGTACCGGAAGTACCGGAAAATCTCCCAGAGAGCCAGTCCTGTCGTCGGATCGCGCCCGTCGTCTGCGAGCGCGCTCTGGATGTACGGCCGGACCGCCTCGGCCCCGGATGTCTGAAGGGAGCGGGCGAGCGCCGGGCCGTCGGCGATGAGCGAGAGGATACTCTGGGCACCGGACGGCGTAAAGCGCGCGCGCTCCAGCCGCAGGATGAACTGCTGCGTCTGGGGCCTCTGGATCTGCTCGGCAACACGCGCGGCCATTTGCCGACGCACCCGCTCCTTGGCCGTGACGATCGCGCTCGTCGACAGCGACCTATGCGTGGAGGGATCTGGCGCCACGAGGTAGATCTGCCCATCCTCGACGCTCACATTCCACCCGCTCGTGGCAAGGTCAAAGAGCGCGCCTGCGAGCGCCTGAGCGCGCAGGGTCGGCGAGACGCAGGGGCCGTCGCCGCCGACCTCTGAAAAGCAAGGGGCTTTCCGAAGCTCCGACAGCAACCTCTCAGCGTCCGCCCGCCGGCCCTCGGAGAGCGCCTGCGCGATCCGACGGACGACGGCGGCGTACCGAGGGCTCCGGATGCGCACAGGGAAGTGTATCGAGCGCCCCGTCAGCACAGGGGACGACGGCGGGGGCGCATCGAGGAGGGTGGCTTCGTCGAGTAGGGTATCCACGGCGGCGGGGCGCATGGTAGCTCGTCGCGCCCGGGCTGTGAAGCCCCCCGAAGCCGCTCGACGAGTGCGACATGTCACTGTCCTACCAACTCCTCCTAGATCTGTACCGAGGTCGCTCGGCTGTCGTCGAGCAGATGAACGACGCGGATCGCGCGGCGCTGCGCCTCGACACTCCGCTCGCGCGGTTCATCGGGCAAGCGGCGCGTGATGGCTCGCCCCGCCACATCGTCCTCACCGGGAACGCAGGGGACGGCAAGACGTTCGCGGCGCTTACGTCGCAGACCGCGGGCATGTCGCTCATCCGGGACGCCTCCGCCGATCCTTCCGGCGGCGCGCCGATCAAGGGGCTCGCGAAGACCCTCACCGAGTCGCTCGACGCCGGGAGCCGCCTGCTGATCGCGATCAACCGCGGGCAACTTGAGCGCCTCGCCGAGGCCGTCAGCGGTCAAGACACGACGCTCGGGCGCCTCGTGGCTGAAATCCGTAGACAAAGTACGCTACGCGAATCGTGGAGCCAGGAACCTGCCTCCGACGAGGTCGGTGTAATCGACCTCGGCCTCTGCGACTGGACCGCAGACGAGGTCATCGAGGCGATGCTCGAGAAGGCTGCCACCGTCGACCTCAGCGGCGTAACCGGATCGGCTCGGGCGGCAGCGGAGGAGGCACGGAAGGCGCTCTCCGCACCCCACGTCCGCGGCTGGGTGCGCCGGGTAATGCAATCTGTCCGCAGCGAGGGGCGCCACATGACGATGCGCCAACTGTGGTCTTTCACCGCCTTTCTCGTCACCGGGGGCCTCCGGGCGGACGACGCGTCGAAGCCGCTCGGGTTGTCCGACACTGTCGGCGCGAGGCTCTTCGCTTACAACGCGCGGCGGACCCCGCTCGAGAACGCCCTGCCGCAGGTCGATCCAGCGAGGCTGCCAGAGCCCGGCATTACGCGCATGCTGTTAAGCGGCGCTGCTCCGGCGTACCTTGGCGTTCTGTCCGGAGTGGGCCGCCTGGCGATGGAGGCGGATCAGTGCCGAGACGGCGTCGCCGCGGTGCGAGCCGCGGTCGTGCACCACCCGGTGCGGGCTCCCAAGCAAGAGCAGACCGACACGTTTACGGCGCTCGCAAAAAGGCTTTCAGGGGCGTCCGGATGGCAGCGGATGTCCGGCCCTACGCGGCGGCTCCTCAAAGGAATATACAGGGCGCTCGGGCTGTGGTGCGCGGACCCTGCTTTCCCGGCATGGCAGGTCCTCTGCTACGACTCGGCGAGATACGAGCAGACGCCTGCAGTCGCGAACGGCGAAATCGCCCCAGATAATCTAGTACTCGCGCTGCCACGGCCACCGCCGCGCTGCGAGCAGGCGCTCGGCGGCTCCTGGAGACCTCCGTACGTCTGGATGAGCGTAGGCGGACGTGAAGAGGTTCGACTCCGGCTAACGCCGCGCCTGTTGAACTCGCTGTACCTCGAGGAGCCCTCCGCCCTGGACCCCTCTGACGGGTTGTTGCTCGCACGGTGGCTCGCGCGGCTGCCGGCGCCGCCGGATCCCAATCGCGTGCGCATCGCTCGCCGGGCGACAGATGGCGAGAGCGCTCGCCCTTTGAGTGTAACTAAGGATGAGATCTCCGGGCGCATCCGGATCGAGGAGGCCTGAAATGGTTTCGGCTCATCGAGACCCAGAGGCTACGAAGATCGAGACCGGGCCGGAGGACCTGGATCGTCGTCAGTACGAGGCATGGGGAGTGATCGTTCAGACATCGAACGTACGCGCCGTCCATGTGGCGAACGGAATAATGCAACTGCTGCGGCTCGTGCCAACGCGCCCGTCCTGGGACGCCATCGTCAGCGGGAGACCGCGCGGGTACATCGCCGAACTCAAGAAGGAACTCAGGAAGAACGACGGATTGAGGCCTGGACTCAGCGCCGCTGCGAAGGCGCTATGCGTCTACAAAAGCAAGGCCGGCCCATTGCGCCTCGCCCTTCCGCCGCCGGCTGACGCTACAAAGCCATCTAAGGACATGATCGAAGCCGGCCGCGCACACCTCGCGTCGCTCCTCGACTCTGCCAGTGAGGTCGGCCGGCTCAGCGAGCCGTCGCGCCGTGCGCTTGCTGATGTCCTCAACGCCGACGGCAAGGTCATGGTGGAAGGCGGCAATGATCCGACGACGCCTGGCGTCATGTTCGCTGGTTTTACCGATACACATACGCTGAACGGTATGCACGCTGCCACGCTCCTCGGGCTACTCTGCGCAACGCAGGACGGTCGGCAGGCGCTATCTCACTTCTATCGGGCTGCTCAGAGCACGCAAGATCCCCACGCGAACCTCGCCGCGCTGCTCGGTTTGACCATGAAAGACCGGAACGATCCGAGCATGGATCGTAACTGGTCGATGCTTGATCCGAGCGCGTTCGAGGAGGTCTTCCCTGTGCCACAACGCGAAAGTTGGGCTGATTTGGCACGTGCGACAGGCAGCATGGCGCTGAATATCACCCAACGGCAGGAGCGCGGCGCCACCAAGGCGGAAACGCTGATGTCGCTTGTCGATCTTGGACTCCTCATCCTCTCGACTCGGATGCTGCGGTGGGAGCGAGATGAGAGTTCTCGTCGTCATTTGCTCGCGGTGTGCTCCCCTCGGCGCACGACGGCTCTGCAGCAGGCAGTCGCCCGCGCGCAAGAGTCCCTCCGCCTTGCAGCCGCGGCACTAGACAACGAGGCGCACGACGAAAATCCGGCAGTGAGCCTGATAAGGTCGCAGAAGCGCAAAAAACGCAGCGGCAGCGGCGAACTCGAGCAAGGGAAAAAGTACTTCCCAAGTGACCACGCGATTAACCTCGCTTCCGCGGGAGGCTGGCTCTTTCCGCTGGATGCGCGCGGCGGAGCACCTCGATATTTATGCCCGGGCCCTCGCCAGCTAGTTACGCTCGTCCATGCGCTTGTACCTCCAGGTGAGGAGCTCGCCTGGCCAAAGTTCGCAGACAAATCAGAGGGAGCGCTTGGCGTCGCGCTCGGCGGCGCCGACGATTCGCGGACTGAGTTACGGCTGCTCATGGGCGGCGTGGCCGCGACGCTCCGCGAGGCGACGACGGTAAACCAGCAGCGGCTCATCTCGCTCGGCCTCGCCCGGAGAGAGTCCGACAACTTAGTGATCGTCGACGGAGGCGCAAGGTGAGCCAAATCGAAGAGGTAATCTTCCTCGCCGTGCGAGGTGCCGCTCGCGGCCTACCGCCGCAAGCGTTCGGTCTGCGTACGCACGCCCTGCCCATCGAGGCGCATCTTGACAGCTGCATCCGCGCGTGCGGCCGTCTAATCGAGGGCGGAGATTTGGCCGGAGGCGAGGTATTCATCGGTGCTCCTCGTCGTGCCAACGTCTCGGCCGCGGGCGTGCACGTCTTTGATCCCGACGCCGCGTCGGCGGCCGCCACGGCCGCACGGAACGAAGTGCGCACAGACGGGCGACGCGCACCGCTTGTCTATCTTAACGTCCGATCTACGCCAGGAGAGTCTGGCCTTGACGTGCTCGTAGAGATATCCGCGTCTGACCTCGCGCGGGGATTCGCGGCGGAAGCAGACCTACCGCTACTAAAGCAGATCGCCGAGAGCGGCTCTCGTCGCGTCATTGCGCGGCTCGAAGATGCCAGCGTCGAGCTGCTCGACCGGTACCAAGCTGCCTCCAAGAAGTACGGCTCCGAGGCGTTTGCGTTGCCGTTGTTGGGGCTCTTGCCGCTCGCGAAGACAAGAAAGATCCCGCCCGGCGGCCTCGCCGCCGACGAGTTCAATAAGCTACAGGGCGCGCGGCCGGAGAACAAACTTAAGGAAGCCCTTGACCGGATCAAAGAGCTCACTCCAGATGAGCGAGAGCAGTTCGGGCAAAAGCTCCGCCCGTACCTTCTCGAACAGGATAACGACCCAGCCGGCGTAGGCGCGCGCCTCTGTGATGAAGCTCACAAGCTGGCGGCCGGTAGGGACCGCCCGAGCGAGAGGCTTTGTGGGCTTAGCGTTGAGTTGGCGCGACTGCTGCGGCGGGGCAAGGACGGAGTGAACAGCCTGCTCGGGCCTGAGGTGATCCCAAGTGGTGGAACAGGGACGATCCCCCCACCTGCCGGAGAGGCTACATCAGCTTGGGATCTGCTCGAGGAGTCCGGGGCCGCAGGGCTCGACGGAGACATCGTCGTTGAAGAGGTTTCTGATGGGCAGACAGATACCCCTCCCGCGTTTTCTCTTGACGTACCGGCGGGCGGCACGCTGCCGCTCCGAAGCGAGTCGCCTTCAGGAATTTTGATATCTCTACTCGGCACGGACAAGCTTCAAGCTTATGTCGAGAACGGGTGTGGCGCGCTTGTCCATAGCAGGGCTGAAGATGCAAAGCAGGTCTTCGCGTCACGGACGCTGACGGACACGAGGATCGAGTGGCGGGATCTCCTCGAGTCGAATGACATCAACCTGCTTACCCCAGAGCGCCAGGCCGCTGTGCGTCAATTTCGTCAGCGCAGGCGGGAACTCTGCGAGGCCGCCTTGAGGGTTCTCCAGGCGGGCGCGAGCGAAGAGTCTGCCGAGGTTGCTGCGGACGAAGATTCGGCGCCGGACCTGCGGCTGTTGCTCTTCTTGCTGGATGACCAGACGCTTATAGCCGCACGGCGGCTCGGCCCAGAGTGCCAAGCTTACGTGGATGCGTATGTTGAGCTGCTCGACGCGGCCTTTCCAAGCGGAAATGACGTCGGAGCTGATACACCACCCGAGAGCTCATTAACAAAGTGGCTCACCAACCTCGACGTTGCCTTTGTCACCGCCGCTGGCCGCGTACACGCCGCCCGGTTACTGCCTCTACACCCGCTCCGAATCGCCTACGCGCTTTGCGCCCTGGAGTGCGTCGGCCAGCCGCCTCCCTTCCCGGCGCGGCTCGGCGTCAACTTTGTAAGGCAGGATTGGCTCGAGCCTACTGGAATACCGCACGTGTATGCGTTTGTCGGCAGCCAATCTCCAAACTCTCTTGGGATTTCTGCGGCGACCAGGGAAGGGCTTGCCGCGGCTTGGCACGTTGTTCGTCCCACCGGGGTCGTAACAGCTCTACGGGTCGCCTTCGTAGACGTCGACAGCCAGTCACTCATTGCGGCTCTGGAAGATCTCTGTGAGCAAGCCCAAGAGCTCTTTGAGGAGGATTCTTCGATCCGAGACGGCGTTCACCTCGAAGTATGGAGAGCGGCCTCGGAGCGGCTGCGCGACCATACGACGCACGACGACGCACCACGCGCGCCTCTCGGCCCAGCGGCCGCCGAGAGTGAGGCGCTGCCGCGCGGTGAGGGTGTCAGCCTGAAATTGAATTGGTCGACGGTTCAAGCAGAGTCGATGCCGGAGTGCCACCTTGTCATACGAGCTGTGGAGACGCCGTACGAGCTCGTGCCCGCAGCTCCGTCGAGTCCGATTGGACTACCGATGCGGTACCAGCCCGGATCGAGCGGCAACGTCGCATATATCGAGGTCGCCAGCAGTCCACCCCTACGCGGCTACGATCGTCTTCTCGAGGCGCTCGGCGTAAACCCGAAGCGCCGCGGCCCGAATCCATCGTACCCAGCCGGCGGCGCACCATGTTCACTCATTGAGGCGCGTGTGGCCCTCGCAGGGTGGCCGATCGAACCACACCGCTGTCAGAACTTGCTGAGCTACCTCGAGCCCCGGGGGCACATCGTAGCTGTCCTCGCAGACACAGACGTCGTTGACCCGATGCTGGCGCGCAGGCTTCAAGCCATTGCGCCTGGCGTCCAGCCAGACTTAGCCGCGCTGCGAAGCGCCTCGTTAGGGCTCTTCAGCTGCCGCGGATTCTTGCAGCATCTACTCGACTCCGATTACGACGACGGGCACCTGCTCGGGCAGCTTGGCTTGCTACGAGCGTTTACCACGACGGTGGAGGGCACAAAGGCGCGCTCGCTTCCCTTGAGCCTCGACAGCCCTGAAGGGCGGGCTTGGATCGCTACAGTCTCGCCGCCAGGTGTTTCGAAGCGTCGGGCGGACCTCCTGCTGCTGGAAGCTCGAGCTGCGAGTGAGGCGAGCACGATTGGATTCGATGACATCGTGAAGATTCGAATCGTGGAGTTGAAGGCCCGTAGCTCTGCGCCAACTGACGGCAGCTGGGAAGGGCTGGCAGCACAGGCCCTCCAGACCCTGGCCTCCATACGGCTGTGCTTCAACGCGGATTTAGCGCCAGCATCTGCATTGCAGCGGCTCGCTTGGATGGAAGCAGGGCGGCAGCACCTCGCGGGCGCTTGGCAAGGTGCCCTTCGAGCGCTAGAGGAACGTATTTCACAGCGGCGGCCACCTGACTTCGACGTCGAGTGCTGGATTATCTTAGATAAACCCTGGAGCGGCACGCCCGACACGGAGGTGGAGTGCGCCGCGCTAGATGAGACCGGTCTGCCCTCAGCAACCGGCGAGCATGTCGTTGTGCGTTACCGCGTGCTCGCCCCGCTCTCCGAGAGTGCAGAGCCTTCGCCGGCGCCACCCGACGTGAAGCGCCCCAAAGACGCCACGCGGCCCGCTCGTCCGAGAGATACGCCTGCTCGCTCGCCCACCCCGGCCTTTATCACGCCCGTGGACGCCGCTGAACTTTCGACCAAGCAGCCTAAGCCTACGCGCTCCCTCGGGGACATAGCGGATATCGAAAGCCTCTCGTCGGTCGAGTCAACGTTGTCCATCAGGGGGTTGGATGCTACGTCGACCTCGAAGTCCGAGCAGGGGACAGCGTCCGTGCCAGGTTTCCTGCCTGCGTCCGCCTCTGCCGTCGTAGACGGGATGCGTCTCATGCTCGGATCACTGAAGAACGGCGCTTCCGCTGTATGGATGCCCAACAGGATCGATCTGGTAAATCACTTCAACGTGGGCATAACCGGCACTATGGGTACCGGCAAGACACAATTGACGAAATCCTTGCTCGCGCAGCTCATTTGGCAGGGTTCAAACAATCCGGGCGGCAGAGCTCCGAGTATCCTCGTCTTCGACTACAAAGGCGACTACCAAGACTCGAACGTTGAGCTGTTCGCGTCGAAGGTGGGGGCCGCTGTCCTTCAGCCGGAGGCGCTGCCGCTCAACCCGCTACGGCCCATTCGCCCGACGTCCAGGCAGGAGTTCGTGTCACTAGCGCGCGTCTTCGCTGACACGATGCTCGCCATCCAACCTCGAATTGGTGCGGTGCAGCGCAACGAGCTCGTGACGGCGGTCATGGAGTGCTTCGAGGCAGCCGGGATCTTTGCCTCAAATCCATCTTCATGGACGCGGGCATTTCCGACTCTGAGAGACCTCAAGATTCACCTTGAGTCGCGAGGTCTTGCACAGGGAACACCCCAGTCTGTACTCATGGATCTTGTCGATCTGGGCATCTTCGCAGAGGAAGACTCGACAGGCGATTCCGACGAATTTTTCGAAGGTGTTTACGTCGTTAATTTGAAGCCGCTCGGCTCTATGCCTACCGTCATCCGGGCCGTTCTGTGCTTCTTCATGAACGCATTTTACGGACACATGCTCCGAAGCGGCGAGGCGGCGCTTATCGTCCCAGAAGGCGGCGCCCATCACCTCCGCGCCTTGAACCGGCTCGTCTTTGTCGACGAGGCGGACGACTTCATATCGCTCGGTCTCCAGAGCTTGAAGAACGTGATGCAGCAGGGTCGCTCGTTCGGCTGCGGGGTCGTGCTTTCCACCCAGTTCCTTCACCATTTCAATAAGGGAGAAGAGCCGCTCCGTCCCCTGGTTGGGACTTGGGTCTTGCACCAGATGTCTGATCTGAACGCATCCGATGTTAGGACGCTATTCGGCCTCCCTTCGAAAGCCGACGCGGACCAGCTCGTCAGCCGGTTGTCGTCGCTCCCGAAGCATACGTCACTGTGCGTTGGGCTCTCGAGCGATGCAGGGCGCCTGCTATCGGCAGGGCAGCCAGTCGAGGTGCGTGATCTGCCCTTCAAGGAGCTCCGTGAGCCGGGAGGCTGACCGCGGGAAGGCGCAGGGCCGAGCCAAGGCGGCTCTGGCTCCGACGAAGCGTCAGGTGGCACGTACGCGGGCAGTCGTCGACTGGTACATCAATACCCACTACGGCCGACCTGGCGATCCAGGTACTGCCGCGATGTTTTGCGATCCATCGCACCTCGGGACTTTCGCCGTGCAGCGTGAAGCGCTGCTCGCTGGTGATGGCGCCGCCCTCTTTCAGTTGCTTATCGCGATCGCGATGTTCCAACGGCGGCAGGACGTTCAGATTGCAGCCATACTGCGCTCATTAGGCCCTGACCAGGCTGCAGAGTTAACCGACCACCGCAGGTTACTCGCGCTGGTCGACGCCAGCCCCTGCGATAAGATCAAGTCCGTCGAGTCTCTCATATATTCATGCGATCTAACGAAGAATCCAGATACGAAGCAGGGAACGTGTGCTTCCCGCCCGGACCTAGCGTGCCACCTCAAGCGGCATACGGTCTGGATGAAACGCTACGGGCATTTTGGTAAGGTACCCACCTCCGCGGCCCTCGTCGTGTATGAGGCAGCTGCGCGCGACCTCGCGGACTTGTTCCGCCAAGCGCGCGCCTCCGCGCGCGGGCGCCTCGCGCGAGCTAAAGCGGCGGAGGCCGCGCTTTGCCGGAGTTGGCGCGTGAGCGATAAAATCGCCGCGATGTTCCTCTCGCTTATTTCAAACCCTGACCTGACGCCGGGCATCTCAGGTTGGGAAGATGTCGATTGGCGTTACTACGTAGTCGTGGATAGCAATGTCGATCTTTTCCTCGCAGCGATCGGCTACCATGGTACGAAAACGTACGCAGCACGGCGCGCCTTCATCCAGGCGCTATCAGCGCAGATCAATCTGCAGACTATGAACCGGCGCTTGCGCCGTGACAACCCTCGCCTCGTTCAGCAAGCGATGTTCCTCTTCATGAGCGCGGCCAATCGCCGTGCGCTGCCTCATGACTGCATGCACCTGCGCCCAGCTTCATGCGCCCAATGCCCCAAGGATGTCGTGGCCTTGTGCCCTGTACGCGGTGCGCCGCTACGACGACGACTCCCGCTCGTCGGGACCGCTCCGCAGCCGCCTGCCGACGATGCAGCCAGCACGCCCGTCGCGCCGTCCGATCCACTGCGAATCGGCCCGAGCGCGAGTGCAAAGCGCTTGCAGCGGCGGCTCCGCGGGGCCATGGGTACGCCATGACGCGCGCTTCCCATCTACGGAGCGTGTCAGACGCGGGTAGCTTGAGGCCTCACCGACGGCCCTTTCGGCCGCAACTCGACGACGGCAGCCCGCCCTTGGAGCGGCTCGCCGCCGCGCTCGCGCGCAGCGAGGAGGAGCAGTTGGCGACCATCGAGGACGAAGTTGCGTGGGCGAAGGCGCAGGAGCCCGTCCCCCTCAAGTTCGCCGCTGCCGCGATGATCCTACGGGACTTGCTCCACCTTGGCTGGAAGGTCGAGGCGAAGAACAGCGAAATTTTCGTCGAGCCCTATGAGGCCGCCGAGGGGGCGGCCAAAGAGGTCGTCCAGCGCCAGCTCCGGTACGGTCGCGAGGATCAGCTCCGTGATCCAGGCGTTCAACGCTTCATCAATGATGTCGAGTCCCCGCCACAAGGTGCGTCGTACAGCTCGATCGCAGGGCTGATCGCAGACGGTCGAGCGCTCGCGGAGCGCCTCCGTCCTATCGCTGCTATGCCACGTGGCGAGCGGCCTGAAGCGCTACGCGGTGCGTGCAGACCGTATCTTCAGTTCGTTGAGCCGGGCCTTCGAGATGCCGCGACGGGCCTGCTACTCACCGACGTCTGGCGCTACTTTCGTTACACTTGGTCGAGCCGTTACCGTCGTCCGCCTGGGCGCCAGATGCTCTACCTGATACGAGATGCCGCTCAGCCTAATCACCCTATCATGGGTCTGACAGCGCTGAGCAACGCGGTGCTTCAGCTTACCCCACGAGACGATTGGCTCGGATGGACAAGAGATGGGCTTCTCCGGCTCATCGATCAAGGCGAGCTCCGAGATGAGGAGGCGCTCACGGCGTTACGTGCACGTGTCGCGGCGGATCTTGCGGCGCTCTACACCGATGATCTCGGATTCGATGGTGCATGTCCCCCGGCGCTCACGCACGAACTCAGCCAGAAGCTTATGGCGGTCCATCGGGAGGCACTGGCGGATCGTGCATCCCAGCTTCGGAACGGCAAGGAGAGTTCTTCGAGGTCGACGGATTTCGAGGACGAGGCGCTACTGGACGTGACGCTGTCGCCCCTCTTTCGCGCGAAGCGCGCGGCGACAGCGCTTGCGCTGCTGCAAATCCGGGACTTGCTCGATCAAGCACGCTCTCCCTTGGCGAAGGCGGTCGAGTCGCCAGAAGTTGGACGCGCCGTCGATGTTGCGCTGCGGCAAATCAAGCAGCGCTTCTCGGCTGGAGCGATCATGGAGCTTTCGACATGCGGAGCTGTTCCGCCTTATGGGCACCTCCTGGGTGGCAAGCTGGCGCTTCTGCTGATGCTGAGCCCTTCGATACGCAATGCCTACCGCGCGCGCTACGAGGGCGAGCCGAGCCTCATCGCGAGCCAGATGGCTGGGCGTCGGGTCACCAAGGAGGCGCGTCTGACGCTGATCGGGACGACTAGCCTCTACCCTGAGCGTTCTTCGCAGTACAACCGCCTGCGTTTACCGTCCGGGGTAGCTGGCAACCGTAAGGAGGTGCGCCTGATTGAGGTCGGTCGGACCCGTGGCCATGGCTCGTCCAACCTAAGCATCGAGACTGAGCAGTATTTGGCCATCCTTGCCCGAGAGCGTAAGGAGTTCGTAAACGTCAACTTCGTCTTTGGTGAGGGGCAGAGCCCGAAGATGCGTCAACTGCGTGAGGGGCTCGCGGCGCTCGGCTTGAACGCCGCAGATCTGATACGCCACGCCTCTCCTCGTATCGTCTACCTGGCGGCGCTTGGCTCTATGATCCGCCGCGCACTCCTCGGTGTAGAGCCGCTTCCGGGCGATGATGATCTAGGATCGACGGACGAGGCAGACGAACGCATCGCCGATTTTTGGCGAACGCGGTGGCTTGCGAGCAGGCTGGAGAGCGTCGACATCGTCGAACGCCTAGCCTGCTCGCGTCGTCTCGATCTACTGGTGTCGAGAGACGGTCCAGGAGAATCGCTCCCAATCCAGCTTGGGCTGTTCGATTCAATGGCAACCCTCCGGTAAGTTCGATTTACGCAGATCCGGATTGTGAGAACCGCTCTGTCGTTTCTTAAGACGACAAGTAGCTGACCACCATGTCTTCGCAGAACGGGACGGAGCCAAACATCAAGGCTTCGGCTCAAGTGAGCGCTTAAAACGTCAACATCGTGGCTCTAGGTGTCATAAGAACCTGGGGACGATCGTCGACATGTTCGACGCTGACAAATTTAATTCATTGGCTTCTCATCAAGCTGCTGCGCGTCATCGCGGCCAGTTTCACGATGATCGCTCAGTTCGTCGTTGCCTGCGTGGGCTGGTCGTCCAGAGGGTTCCCGTCCACCACGATTCTTCGTTCGAATCACATGTATCGATCCCCGTCCACATCGAAGCGCGCTTTCAGCGGCGCCAGCGGCGCCCGGGAGAGATCCCCCCAAGTCCCAGGCCAAAGAGAAGGCCACGTCCGCCGTCTCCTCCTACGTCCTCCACGTGTTCACGAACAAGTCCGTGAAGAAGGGCGCCGCCGCCGCGGTCGCCGGTCTCCTGGTCGCGGCCGTGTCGGAGGCGAGCTGGCCCTCGTGGTGAGCGAGCTGATCGGCGAGGCCCTGCTGGAGCCGCTCCGGCACGGTCTGCCCCGGCGCGTGCCAGCGGCTGCGGGCATAGGCGACTGGCTCCGGGCGCGGCAACGCCGCCCCAAGGCGTCGAGTTCTTCAGTCCCGATGGCGCGGCGTTCACCGGCGTCGTGATCGTCGACCGGACCCAGCCGATCTTCATGCTCGCCGCACGACAGAGCCCGGCGCCACGCATCCACACCCCCCGTTCCTCGCCACCGTCCACAACGTCATGCTCGTCGGCACCAACGCCGTCGGCAAGACCATGATCCTCAAGAACGTCGCCCACTAGGCCGTCGTCCGCGCTCACACAGTCCGCTTCTCGACCGCGAGCGACATGCTTGCCGACCTCGCTGCGCAGGAGTCCTCGGTGGCGCTCGGGCGCCGGCTCCGCCGCTACACTGTCCCTGCGCTTCGCTGCATCCATCGAGTTGGCGACCTCTCCTACGGTGGCCGCTACGCCGACCTGCGCTTCGAGGTCGCCACCTGTCGCTATGACGCGCAGAAACCGCTCTTGCTCAGCACGAGCAAGGCATTCGCTGACTGGGGCCAGGTCTTCTCGCACGCCGCGTGCGTCGTCACGTTCGTCGACCGGCTCGTGCATCGCGCCGAGGTGATCGAGATCGAGGCCGAGAGCGACCGGCTCAAGGAAGCCCAAGAGCTCAACGCCACCCGCATCAAGCAGCGCCGTATCAAGACGCACTGAGCCGCCGCTTAGCCGGTGAACTTCACCGGCATCAGATGCGGGTTTCATCGGCATCGGACGCGGTTTTCACCGGCGAACTCACCGAATCCCCGCGGGTTGCCGCGATCATCTACGGTGATCATGCGCGCCACTGGGTCGAGCGCTTCGTCGCCTGGTACAACGGCGAGCACCAGCACCGCAGCATCCGCTTCGTCACGCCCGACGACCGCCACGCGGTCGCGACGGTGCGCTCCTCGCTCCCCGCCATGCCCTCTACCAGCGGGCCCGCCGCAGGACACCCCTGCGCTGCATCGTCCAGACTCGCAACTGGACGCCGGCCGGCCCCGTGACCCTCAACCCCCACACCCATGAGTCCAAAGCACTCATGAGTACGTGACCGAATCTCCAGACAATCATCTTGAAACCCACCGCACCCGGCTGCGCGGCCTGCGGCACTTCTTCATCACCGAGTGCTTCAAGTGCGGCGCCTCGGCTCTGACGGTGCGCAGCTCGCCGGTCACCTGCACCTCTCGGTCACCCAGCGCTACGCACACACCCACGACAACCTGAAGAAGGACGCAGTGCAGGTCTTCACGCGGCGGTCGGCGTAGCCTCGGCGTCGCCGTGTGAATGGGCCCGGGAAACCCTTCAGGGAGCGCCTACGCTACCCAACGAAATCTTCAATGAATTCAGCGGAGGAGAAGGGATTCGAACCCCTGGTTGAGTTGCCCCAACGGCGGTTTTCAAAACCGCTGCCTTCGACCGCTCGGCCACTCCTCCAAACATCCAGAACGACTCGCTTTTCTGCCTCTTCTACCGCGCCCTGTCAACGCCGCCCTGAGACCCGCCCCCTGCCCTGGTCAGGGCAGCGCCTGCGCCCTCCATCCCCGGCCCCGCCGCTTCCGCCCCCACCGCCCTTCGCCCCCTGCCCTTACTTCTCCCTCCCCACCGCCGCCCCCGCCACCGCCCCGGCGCCCTGCCCCCCCGCCCCGCCCTTCATCACTTCCGCCAGCCACTTCCCCGCCCCCGCGCACGTCCCCGCCGCGCTGACCTCCCCTCCCCCGCCTCCCCCGCGCCTCGCGTACGGCCCTGCCACGATCGCCACGTCGCTCCCTCGCGCCGTCCACGCGATCGGCCCGAGCGTCGGCCGCCGCCGGCACACCTTCCCGAAGCGCCGCTCGATCAGCTTCCCCGCCTCTGCCGCGTCGCCCGCGCTGTCGAACCGCAGCCGCCACGCGAGCGCGAACTCTTTCCGCGACGGGTCTTCCGGGTCGTCCCGCCGCACCACCGCGAACCGATCCCCGCCCCACCCTGCCGCCGCGCCAATCGCCGCGTCGCGGTGGGCATACGCCGCGAACGCGATGCGCAGCGCCTGCTCACCCATCACGTCATCGAAGACGACACGGAACCCCGGGCCGAGCGCCGCGGCCGTCGGAACCGCCACCGCGACGGCGGGCTCCCGCGCCGCGAGCTTCTCCGGATGGAGCAGCTGCTCGGTGGTCTCCGGCAGCGCGCGCCAGACCGCATCCACCGAAGCCCACCCGCCGTCCCGGCGCAGCGCCTGCACGAACGCGAAGCCATCGGTGTACGGGGCGCCCAGCGACTCCTGCAGTACGAGCGGCGTGTCGCCCACGGACGACAGCGCCGTCGACATCGCCACGAGCCTGCGGAGCATCGCCTCGTCGACCTGGAACGCCGAGCCGACCAGCACGTCGAACATCGCGCTCATCGCCTCGCCCTCGACGAGCGCGTGTGTGGCCGCCAGGCGATCGCTGTCGCCGAGCTTGAAGTCGAGCAGCCTCCCCAGCGAGAAGCTCTGGTCCTGGAGCGCGTGGACGAGCTCGTGCGCCAGCGTCTCCTCGGCCTCGGCCTCGCTGAGGTCATCGACGAGGTACATCGTCGCGTCCTCCGGCTCGTAGAAGCCCGCGATGCGGCCCTCGAGCAGGCGGTACATCCCGGCGGTGAAGTCGTAGTCGGCCGGGATGAGCTCGAGCGCCGCGAGCACCTCGCGCTGGTGATCGAGCACGCCCTCGGGGATCTCTCGCTCCACGTGCGCGCGGACCCGCTCCAGGATCTGCCCGCGGGCGAGCACGCGGCTCCGCACCTCGCGGTGGACCGGCAGGCCCCGCGCCTTCGCCACGCGCGCGAGCACGCGCGCGATCTCGCCGTCGGTCAGGCGAGCCGCGTCCTCGTCGAGCTCGCCCGCATCCACCGGGCTTGCGCCCCCAGCCGGTCCAGCCGCAACCGACGCCGCAGGGAGCGCCACAGCGGAGGCCTGCGCTCGCGGCGGCGCCGCAGGCGCGGCCGTCGGCGCGCACCCGGCGAGCACAACCGCCCCGACCAACCCGATCGCGCAGCACGCCCGACCCACCGCAGCAGCGTCCTCGACGCGCCGGGTCACGCCTGCTCCCCGCCGGGCGCGCGGAGCGCGCGGATCGCCTCGGCATACCGCGCGACGCGCGCATCGAACGGCAGATCCTCGCCCCGCGCCACCGCGCCGAACACCGCCGAGCCCGCGACGAGCGCCCGCGCCCCGGCAGCGATGACCTGCCCGGCGGTCGACGGGGCGACGCCGCCGTCGACCTCGAGCGCGATGTCCAGGCCTGCCTGGTCGATCGTTCGGCGCAGGCTCTGCAGCTTGGTGAGCGCCCCCGGGATGAACTGCTGGCCGCCGAACCCGGGGTTGACGCTCATCACAAGCACCAGATTGATGTCCGCCATCACGTGCCGGATCGACTCCTCCGGCGTGTGGGGGTTCAGCACGACGCCAGGGCTCGCGCCTGCGTCTCTGATCTGCTGGAGCGTCCGGTGCAGGTGAGGCGACGCCTCGACGTGGACCGAGATGCGATCGGCGCCGGCGGCCGCGAACTCGGCGACGTAGCGCTCGGGCTCGACGATCATCAGGTGGACATCGAGGGGAAGACGCGTCGCGGCGCGAACCGCGCGGACGACGAGCGGCCCGATCGTGATGTTTGGCACAAACCGGCCATCCATCACGTCGACGTGGATCCAGTCGGCGCCAGCGGCCTCAGCGGCCCGCACTTCCTCCGCGAGACGACCGAAGTCAGCCGACAGGATCGACGGAGCGACGATGATTTTCTCGTGACGCACAGGGTAGCGCTAGCAGGCGTGACGCGCGGCGGCTAGCCGAGCATCCACGAGCGCGCTTACGGGGAGGCCGGCGCGGCTGCTAGGCTGCGCAGGTCTTCGAAGCGTTCGTGTCGTGCGTGCGGACGCTGCAGATCGAAGGCTGGGGATCCGAACCGTTCGAGTGAGGTGATGCATGGAGACACGGCCGCTGACGAAGCCCGACTACGACCGGATCGTGGGCGAGATCGATCGGTGGTGGGCGGGCCCAACCAGCGCGCTCGCGCACCCGATCTTCTTCTACGAGCTCGGCAGGCTCGCGCGCGTCGTCGAGGATCGCGGGCTGCTCGTCGGCTTCCTGCTCGGGTTCAGGTGCCCGGACGCGGCGATCGGGTACGTGCACCTCGTCGGCATTCACCCGGACTATCGCCGCCGCGGCGTCGGCAGGATGCTCTATGCGGCGTTCGAGGAGGACTGCCGCCGCGAGGGCTGCCGGCAGCTCAAGGCGATCACGACGCTGGGCAACGAGGGCTCGGTGCGCTTCCACGCCGCGGTCGGCTGGTCGGCCGCCGAGATCGAGGACTACGCCGGGCCTGGGCGTCCGCGGATCGTGTTCACCAAGGACCTCTAGGTGCGGATCGCGCGGAGCACGCGCGTGTTGCGGCGTACGCTCTCGACGGGGTACATCTGCTCGGGACCGCGAGGTGAAGCGATGCGAGAAGGCGGGCATGTTCGCGACGTGGTGGTAGGCGTTGTCGGGTCAGCCGGCAGGACGGTCGCCGCGGGCGCCCTCGGTGCATCCAGGTGAGCCATAACCCTTCGCCGATCACGCAGCTGCGCGAGATCGGGCTGTTCGGAGGCCTGGGCGATCACGTCCTCCAGGGCCTCGCCGACACGCTGGAGCTGCTCGATCTGGAGCCGGGCGCCGTCGCCTTTCGCGAGGGCGACAACGGCCGCGAGATGTTCGTGCTGCTCTCCGGGGAGATGGAAGTGCTCAAGCGGTCGAAGCGCGACGTCGAGGCGCGGGTCGCGGTCCTCGGGCCGAACGACTGGTTCGGCGAGATGTCGATCCTCGACGTGATGCCTCGCTCGGCGACCGTCCGGGCGATCGCCCCGTCGCGCTTGCTGCGCGTCACCGCGCACGATCTCGACGCCCTCTACCGGCGCGATCTCAAGTCGTACACGCTGCTGGTGCTGAACATCGCGCGCGAGATGTCGCGCCGCCTTCGCGTGGCGGACAGCCTGCTCGCCGAGCTGGTGGCGAACATGCTCGACGAGTACGCGCGGCCGCGGCGACCCGCGATCTGAGCCGGCGCCGCCGCGTCAGTCGACGCCGGGCGCTCTGCCCGAGGGCGCCGGGCCCAGCGGTCGCCTCATCCGCCGTCTGGGCCGATCGCTCCACCGGCGCCGGCTTCGCCACCCGCGCCACCTGCACCACCGCCGCCGGCGTCGCCACCGTCGCCGGCTTCGCCGCCCACACCACCGGCGCCGGCTTCGCCGCCTGCACCACCGTCGCCCGCTTTGCCACCCGCGCCGCCCGCACCACCGGCGCCGACTGGGTTGGCCGGTTCGCCCCCCGTGCCGGTTCCGCCGGTGCTAGCGGCCCCAGTCGAACTGGCGCCGTTCGAACCGGCCGCGTCTGGCGGCAGGAGGCCACCGCCGCCCGCGCCGTCGTCTTCGCTGGGATCGCCGGCTGCGATGCCCCCTCCTGCGCCGGTCGCGCCGAGGTCGTCGCAATCACCGCACCCGATGCCCCCCTCGGCGGGAGGCTCCGGTTGTGGATTGAACACACAGCCCGCAAGGACGACCCCGAACACAAGGACGACAAGCTGGCGCATAAGCTCCCTCCTCATAGCACCCTGCGCATCTCCCTGCCCGCTTGTGCGGCGCCCTCGTCCGCGGGAATGCTGCGTCGAGCGCGCTCCGTCGGCTGCTTCTCGCTCGCTCTTACGGCCGGGTCGACGCCGCCGTCAGACCCGGCCCGCGTGCTCCTTCAGCCGCACTCGACCGTTCCAGCGCCTCCAGCGCCTCCAGCGCCCCCCACACCGCAGGGCTCGCCGCCCGCGCCACCCGCGCCGCCCTGGCCGCCCGCGCCGCCCTGGCCGCCCGCGCCGCCCTGGCCGCCCGCGCCGCCCGCGCCGCCCTGACCGCCCTCGCCCCCTCCAGCACCGCCCTGAGCGCCCGTGCCGCCGTGGCCGCCCGCCGCGCCCCCATTGCCGCTGCCGCCCGCGCCCGTGGTCTCCCCGCTGCCAGTGCTGGCCCCTACCGCTGTGTTGCCGGCGCCCGTGCCACCCGAACCTGAGCTGCCGATCGCCCCACCGGTCGACGACGACGAGGGATAGGGATCCCTGTCATCGAACGGCGGTTCAGGCTGCGGGTTGAACGAGCATCCAACCGCGAGGAGCAGGGTGAGGAACAGCAGGCTTCGCATGGCGGGTACGCCGAGTATGGCAATCAACATGCCACATGAAAATAGCCGGAAAGTACCTCGATCGGTCCGCTATCGACGCGGTGCTCAGGCACACTCTGGCACGCCGCTCGGGCGGTTGGATCCGGCACTTCCCTCCGCGCCGCGACGTGCGCGGACCGTCCGCTGCGGGTGTCCCCCTGGTGTCCACGGCGGCAGCTCGCGGTATCGTGCGGCGTGATGTCGGAAGACCTGGGGAACGTCGCGTCGCGGCTCGACGAGGTGCGGCGCCGGATAACGAGCGCCGCCGCGCGGGCAGGGCGCGGGCCAGAGGAGGTCCGGCTCATCGCCGTGTCCAAGGGGAAGCCCGCGGAGGCCATCCGCGCCGCCTACGCCGCCGGGCAGCGCGATTTCGGCGAGAACTACGCGCAGGAGCTCGTCGAAAAGGCCGAGGCGCTCGCCGATCTCGACGGGCTCGTGTGGCACGCCATCGGCCAGCTCCAGAGGAACAAGGCGAAGCTCGTCGCGCGCGTCGCGCACGTCGTGCAGTCGGTCGACCGGGAGGAGCTCGCCGTGGAGCTCGATCGGCGCGCGGCCGCGCTCAACCGCACCCTCGACGTCCTGATCGAGGTGAACATCGGCGACGAAGCCTCGAAGGGCGGCTGCGCCCCCGGCGATTTCGCGCCGCTCCTCGGCGCGATCGCCCGGTGCGCGCACCTCCGGCCGATCGGCCTCATGACCATCGCGCCGTTCCTCGAGGACCCGAACGACGTCGTGCCGTTCTTCGCGCAGCTGCGCGCCCTGCGCGACGCGCACGGCGGCCGGGCCGTGCTGCCCGAGCTCTCGATGGGCATGTCGCACGATTTCGAGGCAGCCATCGCGCAAGGCGCGACGTGGGTCCGCGTCGGCACCGCCATCTTCGGAGCCCGCGGATGACGGCCACGTCCGCCGCGTCGCGCCTCGGCTCGGCTCTCCCTGGCGATGGCGTCGCGCGCGCCGCGCGCGGCGCCACGCTTGCTACGTGCGCGCTGCTCGCGCTCGGGTGCGGGCCGGGCGCGATGCCCGCGTCGGTGCGCCACCCGCTCGTCGGCAGCGCCGCGCCGGAGTTCCACGCAGAGTCCACCGCGGCGGTCACCGTCGGCGTGCCCGGCACGCGCAAGACGCGGGTCACCGTGATCGACTTCTGGGCGTCCTGGTGCGCGTCGTGCAGCCGGACCATGCCGGCGCTCGACCGGCTCTGGCGCGACCGCAAGGCGGACGGGGTGGCCGTGATCGGCGTGAACGTCGACGACTCGGAGGCCGCCGCGGCGGCCGCCGCCTACGAGCTCGGCGCGACGTTCCCCATCGTCGCGGATCTCGATCAGCGGCTCTCCGGGACCTACGGCGTCGCGCAGGTCCCCCTCACGTTCGTGGTCGACGGCGCGGGCACCGTGCGCTGGGTCGGTCACGATCCGGCGAGCGCGCGCCGCGCCGTCGATGTCCTCCTCTCGGAGCGCCCCGCGGGCGCGCGGTCGGTCTTCGAATGAGCGCGTCCCGGGGCGGCGGCGGCGCGCGACGGCGGCCCGCGGGCGACGACCCGACGCTCTTCGACGCCGCCCGGCAACGGGAGCCGGAGCTCAAGGCCACGGTCCCCCTCGCCGAGCGCATGCGCCCGCGCTCGCTCGAGGACATGATCGGCCAGGGCCACCTCCTCGGCGAGGGCAAGCTGCTCGCGCGCGCGATCGCGGCCGACCGGATCCCCTCCATGATCCTGTGGGGCCCGCCGGGCGCCGGAAAGACCACGCTCGCGCGCGTCGTCGCGCACACGACGAACGCCCGCTTCGTCCCCTTCAACGCCGTGCTGGGCGGCGTGCCGGAGCTCCGCGAGATCCTCGCCCAGGCGCGCACCGCGCGCTCCTACGAGGGCAAGCGGACGATCCTGTTCGTCGACGAGATCCACCGCTTCAACAAGGCCCAGCAGGACGCCTTCCTCCCGCACGTCGAGGACGGGACGATCACGCTCATCGGGGCGACCACCGAGAACCCCTCGTTCGCGGTCAACGCGCCGCTGCTCTCCCGGTGCAAGGTCTTCCGGCTCCAGGGCCTCGGCGCCTCGGAGCTCGTCGAGCTCCTGCGCCGCGCCCTCGAGTCGCCCGCCGGGCTCGCCGGCGCGATCGGCGCCGACGACGACGCGCTCTCGGCGATCGCGGCGCTCGCGCAGGGCGACGCGCGCAGGGCGCTCACCACGCTGGAGATCGCCGCGGACGAGGCGGGGCGCGCGGGCGCCTCCACGATCACGCGCGAGCTCATCGCCGGCGCGAGCGAGCACAAGACGCTGCTCTACGACAAGGCCGGCGAGGAGCACTACAACGTCATCAGCGCCTTCATCAAGTCGATGCGCGGCTCCGATCCCGACGCCGCCATCTACTGGCTGATGCGCATGATCGAGTCCGGCGACGACCCGCTCTTCCTGCTGCGCCGGATGATGATCTTCGCCTCCGAGGACATCGGCAACGCCGACCCGCGCGCGCTGGAGATCGCCGTCGCCGCGGACGCCGCGTTCCGGCGCATGGGGATGCCGGAGGGGCTCTACCCGATCACGCAGGCAGCGCTCTACCTCGCCACGGCCCCGAAATCGAACGCCTGCAAGACCGCCTGGCACGCGGCGCAGGCCGCCGTGCGCGAGCACGGCGCGCTCCCGGTCCCGCTCACGCTGCGCAACGCGGTCACGCCGCTGATGCGCGACGAGGGCTACGGCGAGGGCTACCGCTACGCGCACGACGAGCCGGGCGGCGTCGCGCGGGGCGAGGCCTACCTCCCCGAGCCGCTCGCCGGCAGCCGGTTCTACGAGCCGACCGATCGCGGCTACGAGCGGACCATCGGCGAGCGCCTCCGCCGGATCCGCGGCGCGGGGGAGGGCGAGGGCGGCTGAGGCGCGGCGCCAGCCGGCCCATCCGTCACGGCGTCACGCGTCGTCGTCGTCGCCGCCGCCCGCGCCGGCGAGGGCCTGCTCGAGCTCGCTCAGCGCGTGCTGATCTCCCTTGCTGCGCGCGGCCCCGATGCCGTCGACGAGCCAGGCGCGCCCCTCGTCGAGGCGGCCTGCCTTCACCAGCATCGTCCCGCACATGAGGTACATCGGCACGTACGCCGGATCCATCGCCCGGAGCGCGCCGAACGTGGCGAGCGCGTCGTCGTGGCGGCCCTGGCCCGCGTACTCCAGCGCGAGCGCGTACCAGTGAAACGGATCCTTCGACCCATCCCGGGTCATCTTCTCGAGCATCAGCAGCCGCTTGCTCACGTCGCCTCCACAACCCCGATGAACGGCAGGTTCCGATAGCGCTCGGCCCAGTCGAGCCCGTAGCCGACCACGAATTTGTCCTCGATCGTGAAGCCCAGGTAGTCGATGGGCACCTCGACCCGCGCGCGCGCCGGCTTGTGCAGGAGCGCGCAGACCTTCACGCTGTTCGGCATCCTCGTGCGGAAGAGCTGGAGCAGGTGCGAGATCGTGAGGCCCGTATCCACGATGTCCTCGATGAGGAGGATGTCCTCGCCCTCGATCGGGCGGGTGAGGTCCTGCGTGATCTGGACGACGCCGGTCGAGGCCGTGCCCTCGCCGTAGCTGCGCACGCCGAGGAACTCGATGCGCACCGGCAGGTCGATGTGGCGCGCGATGTCGGCGGTGAACACGAAGCTCCCCTTGAGCACGGAGACGAGCACGAGCCGGCGCTCCGCGTAGTCCCGGGTGATCTGCGCGCCGAGGTCGCGCACGCGATCGCCGATCTGTTCGGCGGACAGGAGCGTCCGGACATTCGCCATGGTGCCCGCTAACATCGCGGCGCCCGCGCCACCAGCGCCCAGGCGGACCCTCCGTCGCCGCGCGCGGCGATCCCATGTCGCGCCGCTGATGTCGCGTGGTCGCTCTGCTGCTGCCCGGGTCGAAACTGGGTTAGTCTCTGCGCCTCCCGCGATGCCGCTCCCTTCTCCGCCCGACGCGCCCCCGCACCTCACCTCGCGCACGCCCCTGGCCGTCCGCTTCTGCGAGACGGATCTCATGGGCATCGTCCACCACGCGAACTACGTCATCTACCTGGAGGCTGGCCGCATCGACTGGCTGAAGCGCCGCGGCCTCTCCTACGAGGAGATGGTGCGGCGCGACCTTCACCTCGCCGTCGCGGAGCTGCGGATCAAGTACCGCCAGGCCGCGCGGTTCGGCGACGACCTCGTTGTCGAGACGACCTGCCGCGAGGTCCAGCGGGTCACCGCGCGCTTCAGCTACCGGATCCTCCGGGGCGAGGACGTGATCTGCGACGGCGACATCCTCCTCGCGTGCCTGGGATCGAACCTGACGCTGACGCGGATCCCGGACGACATCGTCCAGCTCCTGGCGAGCCCCGAGACGACGGCCGATCGCTAGGGCAGGGGACGCCGCCCCGCTTCAGCCGCCGTCCGCCGCCCCGGCCTCGGCCCCGCTGTGCACGATGCGCGCCGGCATCTCGACCGTCTGCGGCGGCTCGATGCGCTCGCCGAGGAACGTGCGCCACTGGACGACGTAGCGCCCGCGCAGGGGCCCGATCACGTAGCGCTCGCTCGCCGGAGGCACGGCGACCGCCGGGATCCCGTCGACGAGCAGGTAGAGCAGCGCGTCCGTCTGGTTGACCGCGACGAACCCCTCGCCGGGCGCGCCCGGGTCGACGCTCGCGGGCAGCTGGAGCGGCTCTGATCGGATGGCCGCGAGCTCGTCGCGCGTCAGGAAGACGCCGCCCTGCGCCGACGGGAGCCCGGCGGCGGCGTACGCGGCGCTCGGGGGCGGCATGAGCATGTCGGTCGAGATCAGGTCCGTTCGCCGGGCGATCGACGTGACCTCGAACGCGACGCCGCCGCCGCCTTGCCAGGCATAACTCGCGTAGAGCGGCACCTCGCCGGCCACGCACTCGGGCGACTTCGGATCCACGCCGACGATCTCCAGCAGCGCCCGGCAGAGCAGCGGCCCCCCGTCGCCGGCCTCGGGGACCCTGCCGAGCTCGACGTACAGCGCGCCGAGGCTCCCGTGCACCTCGACCTTGCGGACGTCGATCTCGAGCCGCTTGCCGTCGCCCACAGGACGCGCCGAGCCCGTCGACAGCGGCGTCACGTCGACGCGCCGCTCGCCGAGGAGCGTGCGGAGCGCCCCCGGCGGCACGACCCGGTACTGGGTCAGGGACGGCCAGAGCAGCACCTCGCCGTACACGTCGTGGCGCGCGCGGAGCTCGGAGCCCGCGGGCAGCGGGAGCGCGCGCGACGTGAACTGGGCCCGCATCCGGCCCGTCTCCGCGAGCTCGACCTTCCACGTCAGCTCGGTGAGCTTCTGCGCCGCGTGGATCCCGGAGGCCGCCACCTCGGGCGCCTTCGGGGGCTGCGGCACGTCACGGAAGCGGAACGCCGCCTCGAGCATCACGCCGGGGAGCTCGCGGGGCGAGAGCGCGTCGTCCGGCAGGGGGGTTGCGGGCGAGAGCGGCAGCGGCGACTGCGGGCTCGCCTCGGACATGATGAGCCGGCCGTAGTCGTCGGCGATGATCTTCGCGGTCGCCTCGGCGGCGGACGCGTCGAGCAGGTCCGGCGTCTCGTTCGCGAGCGGCGCGGGGAGGATTTTCGCGTTCGGGCTCGCGCCGGCGTCCAGGGGATCGACGGGCGCGTGGCGCGACGGCTCGCACCCGGCGGCGGCGAGCAGCAGGAAGGCCGCGGCGACGCGCGCGGCGATCACGGCTCCAGCTCGAACGTGTGGATGACGCGCACGCGCGCGTCGAGCGGCGGCGGGTCGGGCGCGCACTGCGTGTCCAGGAAGACCGCGGTGCAGCGGGGATGGCAGCCGAGGAGCAGGTTGCAGTTGGCCGCCTCGTTGTCGAACACCGCGATGACCCGCCCGAGCCGCGAGAGCTGCGGCGCGACGCTCCGCTTGAACTCGGTGTCGGGCATCTCGAACCTCGGCTTCACGACGAGCTCCGTGCCGATGACCCCGATCGGGAAGCCGAGGTCGCGCAGGCTCGCGAACGAGCCGAGCGCCATCTTCGGCAGGTCGCGGCCGGTGAGATACACGAGGGTCGCCCCCGCCGCGTGGCAGTCGCGCGCGTACTGGCTCGCGCCCGGCACCTCGACGTCGTGCCGGATGTGCGGATCGTTGAAGAAGCGGGCCCTCCAAAAATCGAACGCGTGCAGGTGGAGCGCCTCGTCGTCGATGCCGAGCCGCCGCAGGTTGTCCTGGAACCCGTACACGATGCCGTCGGGCGACGCGCCCTCGAGGAGGGCGGCGGCGTGCGGGTGCTTGCGGCGCCACTCCTCCGCCAGCTCATGGAGGATCGCGACCACCCGCGGCCGGTTGTCCATGAGGGTGCCGTCCAGATCGAAGACGATCACGGGAGGCCCCTCCGACCGATCGGCCGCGCGCTCGACGATGGATCTCAGGAGCCGCGTCCGCTCGAGAGGGACGAGGCGCTTCTCGTGAAACAGCGTGCTCAAGGTCGTCGCGCCGTGGAAACGCGCACCGTCCGCGCGGCTCCTCGGGCCGGAACCCTAGCGCGAACTCGCCCTCCCCAGAAGCGGCGGCGCCCCACCCCTTCGCCGGGCCCTGCGGGTCTGCGTAAGTGTGCAGAAATATCCTACATTGTTGGCCTAGTCATTCCGTTCTTCGTAGGATTTTCCAAATCGGGACCCGTCGAGGCTCCGAAGGAAGGCCCATGCAGAACCGCATCAAGACCGCTCTGGCCCTGGCGATGGCGCTGACCGCCGTGGTGGGCTGCTCGAAGACCCCTCGCGATCGTCTGCAGGGGCGCTGGTATGGCGATGCCATCGAGAACGCCCCTGTGGAACAGCTCACCAAGGCGACCGGGTGGGTGAAGGGAACGGCGCTCGAGTTCAACGGCAGCAAGGTGACGGTGACCGTGCCCGCGGAGACGCCGCGCAGCGGCACCTTCAAGGTGACGAAGGCGGACGGCGATCAGGTGACCGTCGCGTTCCTCCGCCCCGAGGGAGGGCTCGATGAAGCGGCGTTCCGCTTCACCACGGATCAGACGCTGCGCTGGGAGATCGGCGACGGCCGCGCCATCGTGCTGACGAAGGCGAAGAACTGAGCTCGGCGGCTATCGCCGCACCCGCTCCCTCCGCACCCGCGTGAGCCACCGCGCCTCGCCGCGATCGCCGTCCCGCGCGAGCAGCACCACGACATCCTCCGAGAGCGGCCCGGTGAGGCGCCGCCGCGCTTCCTCGATGGAGCGCACCTCGACGCCGTTCACGGACAGGAGCCGATCGCCGGGCTCGATGCCGGCCTCCTCGGCCTCGCTCGCGGGGGGCACCGACACAACGGTCACGGTCTTTCGCTCCTCGCCGAGCGTCACCGCCAGGCTCCCTGCGCCCTTCGGGTCTTGCCGCGCGCCGTCTCCTGGCAGCGCGATCCTCACGCGCTCGGTCGTCCTGCCGGCCCGGACCTGCACCGGCTGCGACTCGGCGCGCCCGAGATCCGCGCTGTACGCCTCGAGGATCGCCGTGCCCTCGGGCAGCCCGCCGAGCTGGAACCGCCCGTCGCGGTCGGTGGTCACCACGCCCGGCGGCAGCGGGCCGAGCGGCAGGTACGTCGGCACGCGGTCGCGCGCGACGCGGGCCCCCGCCACCGCGTCCCCGCGCTGATCGACGACCTGGCCGGCGACCTCTCCCGCCTCGGACAGGTCGATGCGCCCGAGGTCCGTCGGGCGATCGGGATCACCGGCGATCGTCACCCGCAGCGTCGCCGGCGCGTACCCGTCGCGGCTCACCGTCACGCGGAACTGGCCCGGCGCGAGGTCGGCGAGCGTGAAGGCCCCCTCCGCGTCGCTCGTGGCGCGGCGCGGCCCGGTCCTCGAGAACAGCGTGATCCGCGCGCCCTCGAGCCGCTCCCGCCCGCCGCGCCCGGTCACGGTGCCGGTCGCCTTGAGGGCGGCGCCCATCTCGAGCCGCAGCTCCTTCGGCGCGGCGTCGACCTGCTCGACGCGCGGGGACTTGCCGGAGCGCACGAGGCTTACCCGGAGCGGCAGGCCGGCGGCGTCGGGCAGCAGCGCGTCGCCGTCGTCGTCCGTGAACAGCGTCTTGCGGAGCGGGACGGCCACGTCGAGCGACAGCACGCGCACCTCCACGCGATCGAGCGGGTAGCCGCGATCGTCGGCGACGTGGATGGCCACCGCCTCGCGCACCTTCGGGAGGACGACCTCGATCTCCTTGCGATCGCGCTCCGGCACCTCGACGACGAGCCGCGCCACGACGTCGCCTGGCGACTCGGCCCGGGAGACCGAGACGAGCACCTCGTCGGGGACCGCGGCGAAGGCGAACGTGCCGTCGTCCGCGGAGTACGTCACCCGCTCGAGCGAGCCGGCGGTCGCGGCCAGCTCCACGCGCGCGCCGGCGACCGGCTTGCGGTCCTCCTCGAGGACGCGGCCCTCGAGCAGGCCGCCCTGGCGCATCACCACGCGCACGCGGGCCTCGCCGCCCGGCTGCAGGGTCACGATCTCGCTGGGCGTCTCGACGTACTCCGGGTGCCGGACGATGGCGTGGACGCGCCCTGGGGTGACGGGCTCGGCCCGGAACGTGCCGTCGGCGCGCGTGACCCACGGCTCGCCCGACCGCACCGAGGCGGCCGGCAGGACGGCGTCGCCACGCGGCAGGTCCGGGATGGGGCCCGGCATGACCCCGAGCTCGCCCGCGGGGATCAGCGGCGCCGGGCCGGGCAGGACGCGCTCGAAGTGCTCGTCCCTGAACTCGGACATCGCGGTGGTCTCGTCGATGGGCATCCCCTCGGCGTCGGCGCCCACGACCTCGATCGTCGCGCCCGGGACCGGGTAGCCGCGGTCGTCGACGACCTCACCCACGAGCGCGCCGCCGCGGAGCAGGGGGATGCGCACCTCGGTGGCGCCCGCGTCGACCTGCACGGCGTTCCTCGGCACGAAGCCGGCCGCCAGGGCCGAGGCGCTCGCGTACCCCGGCGCGATGGGCCCGAGCGTCACGGACCCGTCGTCGCCCGTGCGGCCGTGCAGCGGGAACGCCGACAGCCCCTGCTCGACGAGCACGACGTTCGCGCCCTTCACGGCCGGCGCGTCCTCGCCGTCGCCGTCGGTCACGAGGAGCCGCACGTGGCGGCCGGGCCCGAGGACGAGCTTCACCTCCTTGCCCTCGCCGCGCCTCACGGGCACGGCCAGCGCGGTGGCGCTCACGGCGGCGCCGCGCCGGGCCTTGAGGTCGTACACCCCGTCGCGGAGCCCGGCGATCCGCGCGACGCCCGTCGCGTCGGCGGTCGTGCTGCGCGCTGGCCACAGCCCGGTGCCGGCGGCGAGCACGGTCGCGCCGCCGGCCGGCTGCCCCTCCGCGTCCACCACGCGGACCGTCAGGGCGCCGAGCCGATCCATCCGGAGCCTGAGCGGCGCCGGCCCGGGCACGATGCCCGTCCGCACGGTGTCCTCGAAGCCGAGCGCCGACGCGCGGACGACGTAGGGCGCCGCCCCGAGCCGATCGAACCGCGCGCGGCCGCCTTCGGCGGTGGTCGCCACGAAGGGGAGGGGATCGGCGGTCGCGACCGTCACCTCGGCGCCGTCGATCGGGCGCTCGGCCTCGTCGACGACCAGCACGTCCAGCACCTTCGCGGGCCGCAGCACGAGGTCGACGGCGCGGGGGCCTGGCTCGAGCGCGACGCGGGTCGAGGCGCGAGCCCGCTCCGCGCCGTACGCCATGATCCAGGCCTCCCCGGACGGCAGCCCGGCGAAGCGAGCCTCGCCCGAGGGATCGGTCTTCAGCTCGCCCGCGAAGTAGGCGCGGTCCTCGCGCATGGCGAAGACGCGCACGGTGGCGTCCTTCAGCGGGCGCCCCTGCTCGTCGCGCACGGTGGCGGTGAGCTCTGCCGAGCGCCCTTCCACCCACGCGGGCACCGGCGGCGCCGGGATCGGCGCCCGCGGCAGGTACCGCGGCCCCAGATCGCGCAGCGTGGTCGCGGCGAAGAAGCAGACCAGCGCGGCGATCGCGGCCAGGACGGTATCGAGCCGTGACCGGCGATCGGCCCGGTCGGCTTCCGCTGCGGGTTGCTTGTCCTGTTCCGCTGCGGGTTGCTTGTCCTGCTCGGCCACGGCCTGGATTTCTACTCCGGATCCGCGAAAACGCCGAACGTCCCGCCGCCGTTCCCGGATCCCGCGGCGCCGCGCCGGCGTCCCGAGATCAGGCCTGGCGGCCGCGGTGCAGCTCGATCACGGCCTGGATCTCCCCCTCGGACAGGATGTGATCCGTCGCCTTGGCCTTCGCCAGGATGGCGTCGACGAGCTCCTTCGAGGGCTCGATCTTCCGCTGCCGGAGCCAGTAGTTCACGTTGGAGGCCCCGGACATGTAGCCCACGCAGATCTCCTGCTTTCGCCCGAACATGCCGGCGGGCACGCCGGAGTAGATCCGGTCCGCCATCCAGGAGTCGCCCTTCGACTCGGCCTTGATGATGGCCGCCGCGTGCACGCCGGTCGCCGTGCGGAAGGCGTCCCGTCCGACCAGGGGATAATTGATGGGCACCTCCCAGCCGACCGCCTGCGCGGCCGTCGTGCAGTACTCGAGGAGGTGGGTGAGGTCCTGGTGCTCGAGGAGGCCGAGGAGCTTCATGTTGAGCAGGATGAGCTCCATCGCGGCGTTGCCGACCCGCTCGCCGATCCCGAGGGCGGTGCCGTGCACCCGATCCGCGCCGAACTGGAGCGCCCAGATCGCGTTCTCGAGCGCGAGGCCGCGATCGTTGTGGCCGTGCCAGTCGATGCCGACCGACGCCCCGGCCCCCGCGACGATGGCCCGCGTGAAGTTGATGAGGTTGCGAACCCCGTCCGGCGTCGCGTGCCCGACGGTATCGCACAGGCATAGCCGGGACGCGCCGTGATCGATGGCGACCTTGAAGAGCGTCGCCAGCACCTCGGGGCGCGAGCGCGTCGTGTCCTCCGTGACGTAGGCGACCGGGAGCCCGGCCTTCACGCCCGCGTCGATCGCCGCGGCGCTGCGCTGCGCGATGAGGTCGACGTCCCACGCCTCCGCGAGCTGGCGGATCGGGCTCGATCCGATGAAGGCGTAGATCTCCACAGGGATCCCTGCGCGCTGGGAGATCTCGATCATCGGCGTGATGTCCGAGACGACCGTGCGGCCTGCGCAGGCGATGCGGAGCGGCAGGTTGTTGTCGGCCACCTCCCTGCACATCCGGAGCACGTCCTCGAACGCCCGCTGCGAGCTGCCGGGCAGGCCGACGTCGGCGATCTGGATACCGATCCTGGCCATCAGGTGGAGCAGCTTGAGCTTGCTCTCGATGTTCGGATCGGCGACCGAGGGGTTCTGCAGGCCGTCGCGCAGGGTCTCGTCGAAGAAGCCGATGTTCTCCGGGATGACCCGCCCGACGCGCCCGACCTCGTTCCAGTCGTAGATCAGCTCGGTCGGGCGGTTACCGGAGGCAGCGATCGCCATGCACTATTATAGTGCGCCTCGCTCGACGCCGGGCCTGAAGCGAAGCTTTTGCGGGGCGCTCGACATGACGCACGGCGCAGGTGAAGGCGGGTGATCGGTCGCGCGCTGCGGTGCGCTGGCCCTGCGCGCCCGGCAAGCCTAAGCTTGCGCCCACGACGATGTGGCAATCCCTACCTGAGTTCGGGACCGGCGTCCTTTACGCCATTCTGGTCACCGCGGCGTATACCTTCGCCGTCGGTCTCGCGTCGGCGCGCGGGCGGCCGCGGCTGCTCCAGGCCGCGCGGCTCGGCGCGTACGGCACGATCGCGCTGGTCGGCCTCGCGGTGCTCGTGCTGGCGTACGCCTTCGTCAGCCACGATTTCCGGATCGCCTACGTCGCGCAGTACAGCGACCGGTCCATGAGCACGCCGTACCTCATCGCCGCGCTCTGGGGCGGGCAGGACGGCTCGCTGCTCTGGTGGATGTTCCTGACCGCGCTCTTCTCGGGCACCTGCGTCGTCTGGCTGCAGCGCCGGTATCTGGAGCTCCAGCCCTACGTCATCGCGACGCTGATGAGCGTCCTGATCTTCTTCGCGGCGCTGATGATCTTCGCGGTGAACCCGTTCCGGACGAGCGTGGCGGGCGCCCCGCTCGACGGCAACGGGCTGAACTACCAGCTGCGCAACTTCTACATGATCATCCACCCGCCGAGCCTCTACATCGGCTTCACGAGCGCGGCGGTCCCGTTCGCGTTCGCGATCGCCGCGCTCGCCACGGGCCGGCTCGACAGCGAGTGGATCGTGGCGACGCGCAAGTGGATGCTCTTCTCCTGGCTGTTCCTCTCCATCGGCAACGTGCTCGGCATGCTGTGGGCTTACGAGGAGCTCGGCTGGGGCGGCCCGTGGGCCTGGGATCCGGTCGAGAACGCCGCGTTCCTCCCGTGGCTCACCGCGAGCGCCTACGTCCACTCGACGATGATCCAGGAGCGCCGCGGCATGCTGAAGGTGTGGAACATCTCGCTCATCTGCGGGACGTTCTTCCTCACCATCTTCGGCACCTGGCTCACGCGGTCCGGCCTCATCGCGAGCGTCCACTCGTTCGCCCAGTCCGGCATCGGCATCTGGTTCGTCGGCTTCATGGCCGTGATCCTGGCCACGTGCACCGCGCTGATCGTCTACCGCCTGCCGCGGCTGCGCAGCGACGGGCAGTTCGAGTCGATGCTGTCGCGCGAGGCCGCGTTCCTCTTCAACAACTGGGGCTTCTTCAGCATCATGATCTTCATCGCGGTCGCGACGGTGTGGCCGCGCATCAGCGAGTGGCTGCTCGACCAGAAGTCGACGCTCGGGCCGACGTTCTACAACATGTGGCTGCCCCCGATCGCGCTCGTGGTCTTCCTGCTCATGGGCGTCGCGCCGCTGCTCGGGTGGCGGAAGACGTCGCCGGAGCTCTTCCGGAAGAGCTTCCGCTGGCCTGTGCTGGCCACGGTCGTCACGGTGGCGCTCCACCTGACGCTCGGGAAGAGGGTGGGCTTCGCCCCGTTCGTCGCCGTGGACCCGATCTACCCCGGCCAGTTCGGCGACGCGCTCGCGAAGCTCGCGTCGACCTACCCGTTCTTCACGGTGGCCATCGCCGCGTTCAACATCGCCGTGGTCGCGCAGGAGTTCGCCCGCGGCATCGCGGCGCGGCAGAAGCGCGGGAAAGAGCCGCTCTTCACCTCCTTCTACAACCTCGTCGCCAGGTCGCGGCGCCGCTACGGCGGCTACATCGTGCACGTCGGCATCGCGGTGATGTTCCTCGGGTTCGCCGGCCGCGCGTGGGGCGTCGACAAGGAGATCAGCCTCCACCCGGGCGAGTCCGTGCAGATCGAGGAGTACCGCCTCACCTACGCCGGCCCGCGCATGGAGGTCGACAGCGAGAAGCGGATGGTCTTCGCCGACCTCGACGTCGAGCGCCACGGCGCGCCGATCGGCCGGATCAGCCCCGCGAAGTTCATCTACAAGGCGTCCCCGGAGGCGCCGTCGACCGAGGTCGCGCGGCACATCACCGTCAAGAACGACCTCTACGTGATCATCGGGATGGCGAACCCCCAGACGAAGGTCGCTTCGTTCCAGATCCACGTGAACAACCTGATCTCGTTCATGTGGTTCGGCGCGGGCATCCTCATCCTGGGGGCCCTCGTCGCGATGTGGCCTGACATCGCGCTCGAGGAGGCCGGCGCGTTCGGTTATGTGCGGGCGGCGGGGTCCGTCACCGCGTCGGTCGTGTTCGCCTTCCTGCTCGCCGGCGGCCCGTCGCAGGCCTACGGGCGCCCCGTCCAGGAGGGGCTCGGGCGACCTGTCTTGGTCGCGCCCGGCGCGGCGGACGGCGACGTCCGCGCCCCGGGCTCCGGCGCGTCGCTTGATCCCGGGCGGTCGCCCGCGAAAGGTGCCATCCTCCCGACCGCTGCCGAACCGAGGCAGCCGGCGTTCGAATGAGCCGCACACGAAGACTCATCCAAGGCATCACCCTCCTCGTCGCGGGCGCCCTCGCCCTCGTCGTCCTGGTTCGCTCGCCGGAGTTCGCCCACGGGCAGCAGCTCGGCGAGGGGATGCAGCGCTCGGGCGTCGTCGGCATCGCGAACGACATCGAGCGCAAGCTCTTCTGGAGCCTGATCTGCACGTGCGGCTGCCCGCGCGAGACCCTCGGGACGTGCACGTGCGGCACCGCGCACGAGCGCCGCGACCAGCTCCGCGCGGCGCTCGCGTCGGGGCTGTCGATCGAGGCCATCCAGGCCGCCTACGCCGAGCGCTACGGGGCGGAGGCGCTGGCCGTGCCGCCCAACAAGGGGAGCCAGCGGCTGCTCTACCTCCTCCCGCTCGGCGCCATCGTGGTCGGCGCGGGCATCGTCGTCGCGACGCTGCGCCGATGGAAGCGGCGCAGCGACGAGGCGGGCGCCGCCGGCCAGCAGCGATCCGCGAAGGGCGTTGTCCCCGGCGCCCGTGACGATTACGACGACAAGCTCGACGAGGAGCTCAAGAGCCTGGACCGCGAAGACCGCGAATGAGCGCCGAACAGCCCGCCAAAAGCGCCACCTCGGCCACGGCCGACGAGACCGTGACCCGGGGTACTGACTCGCCGCTGGAGCGGCAGATCGTGCACTACGCCCGCTTCGGGGCGCCGCTCGCGGCGCTCGTCGGCGCCGGCGTCGCGGGGCTCGTCGCCGGGCCGCCCGCGGCGATCCTCGTGCTCGCGGGCGGCGCGCTCGTCGCCGTCATCGCCATCTTCTGGGCGAGCCTCCGCGTGCTGATCGGGGAGACGCCGCTGAGCGGCGCCGACGCGTACGCGATCGGCGCGCCGCGCGCCGAAGAGGAGCAGAAGCAGGCCGTCCTGCGCGCGCTCAAGGACCTCGAGTTCGAGCGGAGCGTCGGGAAGATCAGCGATGAGGACTACGCCGAGCTCGTCGCGAAGTACCGCGCCGAGGCGAAGCGGCTCCTCCGCCTGCTGGACGCCGACGCGCAGCCGCGGCGCGAGCAGGTCGCGGCGCTCGTGGAGAGGCACCTCCGGCGCGCCGGGCTCCAGGACGACGGCGCGCCCAGGGAGCCGGATGAGGCCGCGGCGACGGCGGAGCCCGCGGCGACGCAGGGCGTGGCGTGCGGGGAGTGCGGCACGCTGAACGACGAAGACGCGGTGTTTTGCAAGAAGTGCGGGACGAAGCGCGCGCTCGGCGCGCCTCAGGACGACCCGGCTGCGACGGACGACGCCGCGGCCACCGTCGACGAGGATGAGAACGACCGCAGGAGGGCCTCGTGATGCGCTGGACCGGGTGTACCGCGCTCGCCGCGATCGCCTCGCTGAGCATCACCGCCGCGCAGGCGGTGCAGGCGCAGCCGGCGGCGTCGGCGCAGCCCACGGCGGACAAGGCCGCGCCGGCGCAATCCGCAGCGGCGAAGCCGGGTGAGAAGCCGGCGGCGGCGCCGGGCGGCGCCGCGCCTGCCGGCGCCGGCGGTCCTGCTGCGACCTCGACGGCCGTAGCGGCGGACGCGGGCGCGCCCGACGCCGCGAGCGAGCTCCCGCCGGGGCATCCCGAGGTGGGGCAGGCGCTGCCTTCGGGTCATCCGCCGGTGGGGAAGCCTCCCGCGGCAAATGCGGCCTCCCGGCGCGCCTCGGAGCAGCTGACGGGCATGTTCGAGGCGCCCGATGACACCGTCCAGGAAGACACAGGGCTCCCGCCCGGCGTCCTCGTGCTCACCGTGCAGGACGCGGATGGGAACCCCGTCCCTCGCATCTCCGTCGACGTCGACATCTTGCAGAGCTCGGTGACGAAGGGCGACTCGCGCGAGCGCATCAGCCGAGAGACGGACGACGCGGGCACCGTCCGGCTCGAGAACCTCGCGATCGCCGGCGGCACGAGCTACGGCATCTCGGTCACGCGCGAGGGCGGAACGTTCTCGATCCCGCATTTCGGGCTCAGCGCCGAGGCCGGAAAGCGGGCTGTGCTCCACATCTACGACGCCACGCCGAACGTGAGCGGCCTGATGGTCGGGACGCAGGGCATCGTCTACCTCCAGCTCCGGCAAGACTCGATCTCGGTGGAGCAGCTGTTCCAGGTCTTCAACCTCGGCCGCGTCGCCTGGCTGCCCAACGAGACGTTCGCGCTCCCGCGCGACTACAAGGCCTTCAACAAGACCGAAGGCATGGGCGAGGAGATGCGCTTCGACGAGGTCAAGGGCACCGGCGTGGCGCTGCGCGGCACCGTGAGCCCCGGCCGGCACGAAGGGCAGTTCCGCTGGCAGGTCCCGCTCCATAACGAAGAGCGCCAGACGATCCGCATCGAGCTGCCGCCGCGCATCGCCCAGATGCGGGTGATGGCCGAGGCGTCGAAGTCGATGACGCTGAACGTCGCCGGCTTCCCCGCGGCCCAGCGCACCCAGAACCGGGACGGGAAGAAGATCCTGATCACCGAGATGCAGGGCACCCGCATGGAGGGCGGGATGAAGGTCATCGAGATCACGCTCGGCGGTCTGCCGACGCCGGGCGTGGGCCGGTGGATCGCGCTGGTGCTGGCCGGCGCGACCGTGATCGGCGGGGCCGCGCTGAACCTGGTCCGGCGGCGCGACCAGGACCGCGGGCCCGACGACGAGGAGCGGCGGGAGCTGATCGAGGCGCGGAACGCGCTCCTCGACGAGTTCGTCGAGCTCGAGCGCGCGCGGAAGCGGGGTGACGTCGGCCCGAAGACGTACGATCGCGTCCGTGCGGCGCTCCTCGACGCGCTCGCGCGCATCGTGGCCATGATCGAGGCCAGGCCGGCGCGCGGGAAGGCCGCTGACGCGCGCGGGAAGGCCGCCGGCGCGCTCAAGGCCGACGCCGCCGGATCGCCGCGCTCCTGAGGGGTGGGGGCAGCACCGGACGTCGGGCGGATGCCGGGGTGGAAGGCCGGTCTCGCCGCGGGCGCGGCCCTCCTGATCGGCGCCATCGTCGCGCTCGCGCTCCATCGCGCGGAGCCGCCGGCGCGCTGCGCGCCGGGGATGGTCGCGCTCGGCCCGCGGTGTTGCGGCGAAGGCCAGCGCCTCGATGACACCGGCCGCTGCGCAGGCGCGCCGGGGCGATGCGGCGCCGGCCTCACGGTGACCGCCGCTGGCTGCGTCGCGCCGGGCGCGGCCGTCCGCATCGCCTCCGGGACGCTGCGCCTCGGGCCGAGCGACTGGGAGGCGCAGGGCATCGTCGAGCCGCGCGCGGTGTTCGTCCCGGCGTTCTCGCTCGACGCGTTCGAGATCACCGAGCAGCGCTACGCCGCTTGCGTCGACGCCGGCGCGTGCGCCCCGCTCCCGCTGCGCGGCGAGCCCGGGGTCCCCGTCACGCGCGTCACCCTGGCCGAGTCGGCTCGGTATTGCGCCTTCGCGGGTGGGGCGCTCCCTTCGCGGGATCAGCTCGCCTTTGCTGCGGCGGGCGACTCGGGCCGGCGGTACCCGTGGGGCGACACCGGCGCGGTCTGCCGGCGCGCCGCCTTTGGCCTGCGAGCGGGCCCGTGCGGCTGGGGCGCGACGGGCCCCGAGCTCGCCGGCTCGCGCCCCGACGGCGCCGCCGTGCACGCGGGCGGGCGGGTGTTCGATCTGGCCGGCAATGTTGCCGAGTGGGCGGCCCCTGATCCGCTCGAGGGCGAGTTCTCGGGAACTCACGGCGGATCATGGACGGATGGGGCCGCGGCGGCGCTCCGCACCTGGAATCGTCGCCTTGTCCCGGTATCCATCCGAGCGTCGGATCTCGGCTTCCGGTGTGTCTATCCACCGTAGCGCTCGCAGGCGCGCCCCGCTCGGCGGCGGGCGGGTGGGGGAGGGGACGGGGTAGGGGGACAAACGGGGTAGGGGGACAAACGGGGTAGGGGGGCAAACGGGGTGGGGGACAAATGGCGTAGGGGGACAAATGGCGTAGGACGACAAAACCACCTCGTTTTCCGACCGCAAAACAATCCGGAAACGCGCTCCGGCGGCGCCGGATGGAGTTAGAGTCCCAAGTCCCAATGACTGTCGCGCTTCTCTCGATCGGGACCGAGCTCACCCGGGGCGAGATCATCAACACCAACGAGGCCTGGCTCGCTGCCGAGCTCACCGCAGCGGGCTTCACGGTCAGCGAATCCAGCACCGTCGACGATGACATCGATCGCATCGTCGCCGCGGTCCGCCAGCTCGCGAGCGCGCACCGGCTGGTGATCGCCACCGGCGGCCTCGGCCCCACGACCGACGACCTCACCGCGAAGGCCGCGGCCCGTGCGATGGGCACCGACCTCGTGCGTGACGAGAGCACGCTGCTCGCCATTCGCCGGCGCGTCGAGAGCCGGGGCAAGACGATGAACGCGGGCCACGAGAAGCAGGCCGAGGTCCCCGCCGGGTCGGAGATCCTCCCGAACTCCTCCGGCAGCGCGCCCGGCTTCGGCATCCACCTGGGCGAGTCCACCGTGTTCTTCCTCCCGGGTGTGCCGCGGGAGATGAAGGGCATGTTCGCCGAGCAGGTGCTGCCGCGCGTGCGGCCGGCCGCGCCGAACAACACCTTTCAGGTCCGCCTCCGCACCTACGGCCTTCCCGAGTCCACGCTGGGCGAGCTCCTGAAGGGCGTGGAGGAGGCCCACCCCGGCATCACGCTCGGCTACCGGGTGCACTACCCGGAGGTCGACGTGAAGGTCCACGCCCGCGCCGCCACGCAGTCGATGGCGCACGAGCTGGCCTTGAAGGCGACGGCCGACGTCCGTGAGCGGCTCGGCACCGCCGTGTACGGGGAGGGGGGCGACGCCTTTCCGGAGATGGTCGGGCGTTCCGTGCGCGCCCGTGGCTGGAGGCTCGCCGTGTCGGAGTCGTGCACCGGCGGCCTGATCTCTCACCTGCTCACCAGTTATCCGGCGAGCGACTACCTGGTTGGCGCCGCGGTCACCTACGCGAACAGCGCCAAGACGCGGCTGCTCGGCGTCGCGGAGGACACCCTGCGCGGCCACGGCGCGGTGTCGGCCGAGGTCGCCGCCGAGATGGCGCAGGGCGTCCGCCGCCTCTGCGAGGTCGACGTCGCCATCTCCGTGACGGGCATCGCCGGCCCGACGGGCGGCACGGCGACCAAGCCGGTGGGCCTCTGCTACTGGGCTGTGTCGCACCCCGGCGGCCTCGTCGTGCGCGACCGGGTGTTCTCGGGGGATCGCGAGGAGGTCCAGCTTGGCGCCGCCTACGCCGTCCTGGACCTCCTCCGCCGCATCGCCGGCAATCTCCCTGAGCGCTGACGCAGGCCGAGCGCTGACGCAGGCCGCAGGTTCAGCGCTGACGCGGGCGCGGGCTGGCGAGCGTCAGTTCGGGGCTGCGCGCGTGAAGGTGAGCCCTCCGGCCCCGCGGTCGATCCGCACCGTGTCTCCCTGCTTGAACTCGCCGCCGAGGATCCGCTTCGCGAGCTCGTCCTCGATGCTTCGCTGGATGGCGCGCTTCAGCGGCCTTGCGCCGTACTGCGGATCCCACCCCTGCTCGATGAGGTAGCCCTTCGCCTCGGACGAGATGGTGAAGAGCAGCCCGCGTCGATCCAGGCGCTTTCGCAGCAGGTCGAGCTGGATATCGACGATCTGCTCCATCTGCTCGCGCGCCAGCCGCCGGAACACGATGAGATCGTCGAGGCGATTCAAGAACTCCGGGCGGAAGTGCTTCCGCACCTCCTCGATGACGGCCCTCCTCACGAGCTCGGCCTTCTCGTCCGCCGGCAGGTTCGCTCGCTCCTCGATCGCCGCGGCCGCCGGCGTCCCGAGGTTCGATGTCAGGATGATGATCGTGTTCTTGAAATCGACCGTGTGCCCCTGGCCGTCCGTCAGGCGGCCGTCGTCCAGCACCTGGAGGAGCGTGTTCCAGATGTCCGGGTGGGCCTTCTCGATCTCGTCGAACAGCACCACGCTGTAGGGCCGCCGGCGCACCGGCTCCGTGAGCTGGCCTCCCTCCTCGTAGCCGACGTACCCGGGCGGCGCGCCGATCAGGCGGGCCACCGCGTGGCGCTCCCCGTACTCGCTCATATCGAGCCGCACCATGGCCCGCTCGTCGTCGAAGAGGATCTCGGCGAGCGCGCGCGCGAGCTCGGTCTTGCCGACGCCGGTCGGCCCGAGGAACAGGAACGATCCGATCGGCCGGCGCTCGTCGCCGAGCCCGGCCCTCGAGCGCCGGATGGCGTTCGACACCGCGCGAAGCGCGTCCTCCTGCCCGACGACGCGCCGGCGCAGCTCTTCCTCGAGGCGCAGCAGCTTCTGCATCTCGCTCTCGAGCATCTTGGAGACGGGGATCCCGGTCCATTTCGAGACGACCGCGGCGATGTCCTCGTCGGTGACCTCCTCCTTCAGGTAGCTCTGCTTCGACTGCACCTGGGAGAGGGTGGCGCGGATCGACTCGAGCTTCTTCTCGATCTCCGGGATCTTGCCGTAATGGATCTCCGCGGCGCGCCCGAGGTCTCCGGCGCGCTTCAGCCGCTCCTCCTCGAGCCGGAGCTCCTCGATCTGCGGCTTGAGCCGGCGCAGCTCGGAGATGAGCTCCTTCTCGCGCATCCACTGCGCCCGCATCGCGTCGCGCTGCCCCTGGAGGTCGGCGATCTCGCGCCGCACCTCGTCGAGGCGGACCTTGCTCGTCTTGTCGCTCTCGCGCTTGAGCGCCTGTTCTTCCATCTGCAGCTTGAGCAGATCGCGCTCGACCTGATCGATCGGCGTGGGCAGGCTGTCGATCTCCATACGGATCTTCGACGCCGCCTCGTCGACCAGATCGATCGCCTTGTCGGGCAAGAAGCGCTCGGTGATGTACCGGTTCGACAGGACGGCGGCCCCGACGAGCGCCGCGTCCTGGATGCGGATCCCGTGGTGGACCTCGTACTTCTCCTTGAGGCCTCGCAGGATGGCGATCGTGTCCTCGACGCTGGGCTGCGTGACGAGCACCTGCTGGAACCGCCGCTCCAGCGCCGCGTCCTTCTCGATCCGCTTGCGGTACTCGTCGAGGGTGGTCGCGCCGATGCACCGGAGCTCGCCGCGCGCGAGCGCCGGCTTCAGCATGTTGGCCGCGTCCATGGCGCCCTCGGCCGCGCCGGCGCCCACCAGCGTGTGGAGCTCGTCGATGAACAGGATGATGCGGCCGTTCGAGCCCTCGATCTCCTTGAGCACGGCCTTCAGCCGGTCCTCGAACTCCCCTCGGAACTTCGAGCCTGCGACCATGGCCGCGAGATCGAGCGCCGCGATGGTCTTGTCCTTGAGCGACTCCGGCACATCGCCCGCGACGATGCGCTGCGCGATGCCCTCGACGATCGCCGTCTTGCCGACGCCGGGCTCGCCGATGAGCACCGGATTGTTCTTGGTGCGCCGCGAGAGCACCTGGATGACGCGCCGGATCTCCTCGTCTCGGCCGATCACCGGATCGATCTTGCCCTGTCGAGCGAGCTTCGTGAGATCCCGTGTGTACTTCTCGAGCGCCTGGAACTTCCCCTCGGGGTCCCGGTCCGTCACGCGCTGATTGCCGCGCACGGCCGCGAGCGACGAGAGGAGCTTGTCGTACGAGAGCCCCGCTCGTTCGAAGATCGATTGGATCTCCTTGTCGGCCTTGATGCCGGCGAGCAGGACGTGCTCTGTCGAGATGTACTCGTCCTTGAGCGCCTTCGCCTCGTCTTCGGCCTTCTGCAGGACCGTGAGCGCGCGCCTCGACAGGTTCGGCTCGGCGCCGCCGCTGACGCGAGGGTAGGTGTCGATCTTCGCGTCGAGGAGGCGCAGCACGCCTGCCGGATCGGCGCCTGCCTTCTGCACCAGGGGCGCGCCGACGCCGCCGTCCTGGCTGACGATCGCCCGCACAAGGTGCTCGGGATAGAGCTCGGGGTTTCCCCGACGGCTGCCGAAATCGACAGCGTCTCGTATGGCCTCTTGGGCCTTCGTCGTCATTCGCTCGATTTTCATGGCCCCTCGAAGCTAAGGCGGGTGCCCCGCCTAGCAAGGGGACAGCCAGGCAAGCGGCTTGCCAAAAATGCTGACAGGCGCTGAAGGGCGTTTGAAGGAACGCCGAAGAGGCGCTGAAGGGATACCGAGCGAACAGGGCAGGTGAGCGATGCAGCGGCAGCGCCCTGTCAACCCCCGACCGTGCGCAACGAGCGGGGGGCTCGACGCACCGCACGCCCGGGCGCGGAGCCGGGGCGCCGCGCCCCCGGGCGCAGGAACCGCGCCGGGCGCGCAGGAGCCGCGCCCCGGCGACGCAGGCTCAGATATCGAGGTTCTTCACGTTGAGCGCGTTCTGCTCGATGAAGTTGCGCCGCGGCTCGACCTGATCCCCCATCAGGATCGTGAAGAGCTCGTCCGTCTTCACCGCATCGTCGATGCGGACCTGGAGGAGAGTCCGAGCGTCCGGGTTCATCGTCGTCTCCCAGAGCTCGTCGGCGTTCATCTCGCCGAGGCCCTTGTAACGGCTGATCGCGATGCCCTTCTTGCCGCGCTCCTCGATGTACTCGACGAGCGACTCTCCGTTCTCGAGGGTCTCCTCGCCGCTCGACGTGCGCGCCCGGTACGGGGGCGCGCCGATGGACCGGAGGTCCTGCTCGATCGACCAGGCTTCCTGGTACTCCGGCGAGTTCACAAGATCCCAGTCGATGACGCTCTTTCGCGCGCTCGCGCCCGGGCGCGGCACGACCTCGATCCGGCTCGTCCCGTGCTCCGTGTCCCGGGGCGTCGACAGCGTGAGCGGGAACAGGTCCGGATAGCGCTGCTTCAGGTAGGCGCGGAGCTCGTCGGCGGCCGCGGCGATCTTCTTGGTCTCGCGCAGGTCGTCGCGCCCGAGCCCGCTGGACCGCAGCAGCGCCGCCACGATCCGCGCGTCACAGCGCTTGTCGATGTTGGAGAGCACGGCGCGGAACCGCTTCAGCCGCTGCGCCAGCCGGTAGAGCGGCTGGCCCGCGATGCCCGTCTGGGCGCCGCTGGCGACGATCTCGAGCCCGTCCACGGCGTTGCCCACGAGGAACTCGTCCAGGGCGCCCTGGTCCTTCAGGTACAGGTCCCGCTTGCCCTTGCGCACGCGGTAGAGCGGGGGCTGCGCGATGAACAGGTACCCCTTCTCCATGATCTCCGGCATCTGCCGGAAGAAGAAGGTCAGCAGCAGCGTGCGGATGTGGGAGCCGTCGACGTCGGCGTCCGTCATCAGGATGATCTTCTGGTAGCGGAGCTTGTCGATCTCGAAGCCGCCGGCGTCGTTGATCCCGCAGCCGAGGGCGGTGATCAGCGTGCCGACCTCGGCGGAGCTCAGCATGCGGTCGAGCCGCGCGCGCTCGACGTTCAGGATCTTCCCCTTCAGCGGGAGGATCGCCTGGAAGTGCCGGTCGCGCCCCATCTTGGCGCTGCCGCCGGCGCTCTCGCCCTCGACGATGTAGATCTCGCTCTTCTCCGGGTCCTTGGACTGGCAGTCGGCGAGCTTGCCCGAGAGCGAGGTCACGTCGAGCGAGCCCTTGCGGATCACCTCGCGCGCCTTGCGGGCCGCCTCGCGCGCTTTCGCCGCGACGACCGCCTTCTCGATGATCTTCTTCGCGCTCTGGGGGTTCTCTTCGAAGTACTGCCCGAGCTTGTCGCTGACGGCGGCCTCGACGATGCCCTTCACCTCGCTCGACACGAGCTTGGATTTCGTCTGCGAGTCGAACGACGGGTCCGGGTGCTTGATGCTGAGCACGCACGTCAGGCCCTCACGCGCGTCCTCGCCCTGCAGCCCCTGCTTCAGCTCCTTGAAGAGGTTGTGCGCGCTCCCGTAGTTGTTGATCGTCTTCGTGAGCGCGGCGCGGAGCCCGGTGAGGTGGGTGCCGCCATCCTTGTTGTGGACGTTGTTCGTGTAACAGAAGATGGCTTCCGTATACGAGCCATTCCACTGCAGCGCGACCTCCACGCCGACCGGCGGAGCCGCGGAGCTGCCACGGCCGTTCGCGCCGTCGCCTGCAGCGCCGACCTCATGCTGCGACAGGAAGCTGATCACGTCGTCGTGAATCGGCTCCTTGGTCTTGTTGAGCAGCGACACGAACTCGGAGATGCCCCCCTTGTACTCGTAGATCTCCGCTCTCCCGTCGGGGCGCTGGTCGTGGAGGTGGATGATGAGCCCGGCGTTCAGGAACGCGAGCTCGCGCAGGCGGCTCGCGAGGATGTCGAAGCTGAACTCGACCGTGCTGAAGACGACAGGATCGGGCTTGAAGGTGAGCTTCGTCCCCGTCTTGTCCGTCACGCCGATCCCCTTGAGCGGCGCCTTCGGCACGCCCCGGGCGTACTCCTGAAACCAGAGCTTTCCTTCGCGCTTGATCTCGAGCTTCAGCCACTCGGAGACGGCGTTCACGGCGCTCACGCCGACGCCGTGCAAGCCCGCAGAGACCTTGTAGCTGGAGTTGTCGAACTTGCCGCCGGCGTGGAGGACGGTCATGACGACCTCTGCCGCGCTCATGCCCTTGGCGTGCATTCCGACCGGGATCCCGCGGCCATTGTCCTCGATCGACACCGAGCCGTCGAAGTGGACGGTGACCCTGATCTCCGTGCAGGCGCCGGCGAGGTGCTCGTCGACCGCGTTGTCGACGGCCTCCCAGACCAGGTGGTGGAGCCCCGATCCGTCGTGCACATCGCCGATGTACATGCCGGGTCGCTTTCGCACCGCTTCAAGGCCTTCGAGCGCCGTGATGCTGTGGGCGTCATACGACGCCTTGGTGAGGTCGGTCGGCTGGCTCAGGGTGGGTTCCGTCATCTCGGTCCTGGTGGCGCGCCCGCCGCCTCTCACCGGGGGCGCAGAGCGGCGGAGGCCGCTCGGATTGCCGGAGTTCTTGCAGTGGAGGGGCCGGCTCGATGGCAGCTCGTCTGGTGACGACCCGGGCGCCGCGGCCGCGGCGCCGGATCGATTCCGGGGTCACGAGCGTTCATGTGCGGACCGCCCGTCGATGCCCCGTAAAGACTGCGGAAATGTAGCCGAAATCAGGGGCTCGGGCAAGCGTTTCGCCGGGTCCGGAAGGCTCGTAACACCGTATTTTCGGTGCCCGTCGCGGGCGCGTCCGGAGCATCCCAACTCGCGCGCTCCGGGGCCGGGATCAACGCGTTTGACGGCGGTCGCGGCGCGGTCGGCGGACGTTCGTCCATCGCGCGCGGCGCGCCGCGGCGTCCGGCAGCCGGCGCGCCCGCGACGAACGTCAGCCGACCGCGCCGCCTTCGACGTGGAAATCGCGCCGCTCCGAGGAAGGTACGCCCGGCGTGACGATGAGATCGCGCCGCGTGGTCGTCAGGAATACCTGTCCGCGCGCCATTCCGAGGAACATGAACAGCGCCGCCGTCCGGTCGGGATCGAGCTCGCTCGACACGTCGTCGAGCAGGAGGATCGGTTCTACGCCCCGGACGGAAGCAATGGCAGCGGTCTCTGCTGCTTTGAGCGCGAGCGTGAGGGCCCTGTGCTGGCCCTGGGAGGCGACAACGCGGGCGGGGTGGCCGTCGAGCTCGAGCAGCAGGTCGTCTCGGTGGGGGCCGTAGCCCGCGCTCGGCCGGTGCGCGTCGCGGCGGCGCTGCTCGCGCAGCGCCTCGCGCGCCTGTTCGGCGTCGCCGCTGCCGCCCGGCGCGTACCGCGCGGCCAGCGTCAGGTCGGGCGCGGCGATGCGGGCGAAGGCGTGCGTGAGCTCCGGCGCCAGCGCCTGGACGGCGGCCTCGCGGGCGCGGGTCAGCGCCGCGCCATGGAGGGCGCAGAGCGCCTCGAACGCGTCGAGCTCGGCGCTCGCCTGGGCCTGCGCGCCCCCGCCCCGGTGGAGCAGCTCGTGGCGCGCGCGGAGCGCCTGCGCGTAGCGGGCCCGGTGGTCGGCGCTCTGCGGGTCCATGAAGAGCGCCAGGCGATCGAGCAGCGTGCGCCGCGCGCTCGCGGGCCCGGTGGACAGCGCGAGCTCCTCCGCGTGGAAGGCGACGACCGGCGATCGCGTCGCGAAGCTCGCCAGGCTCGGGGGCCGGTTGCCGTCGATGCGCACGACGCACCGCTTGTGCTCCACGGCGGCCGTCTGCTCGCGCGCGAGCGGCTGCAGCGCGTCCCGGCGCTCCACGAAGCGCGCCCGCGCGCTCGCGATGGGGGCGCCGTGGCGGACCAGCTCGGCGAGCCGGTGGGTGCGGAAGCTCCTCGAGGTCGCGGCGAAGTAGATCGCCTCGAGCAGGCTCGTCTTGCCCTGCCCGTTGTTGCCGGCGATCACGTTGATGCGCGGCGCGGGCTCGACATCGACGCGGCCGAGGTTCCGGAACTCGCGGATGTGGAGCCGCTCGAGCAGGAGGCTCGGGGAGCGCCCCTCGGGCTCGTCGGAGGGCGCGCTCAAATCCGCATCGGCATGATGACGGCGACGTAGCTCTGCTGGTTCGACTCGCTGCCGGGCCGGATCACGGCGGGGTCGAGCTCGCCGGAGATGCCGAGGATGACCTCCTCGTCGTCGATCGAGGCGAGCACGTCGAGGAAGTACTTCGCGTTGAAGCCGATGGTGACCTCGGGTCCGCTGTAGTCGACGGCCACCTCGTCGAAGCCGGCGCCGGTGTCGGGGCTCTCGCTGGTGATCCGGAGCGTCCCCGGCGCGATCGACAGCTTGACGCCGCCGGTGCGGTCGTTGGCGGCGAGCGCGATGGCGCGGAGGGCCTCGGCGAACGCGACGCGGGGGGCGCGGACCGAGCGCTCGGTGACCGACGGGATGACCTGCTGGTAGGGCGGGAACTGCGCGTCGACGAGCTTCACCGAGAACTGCATCCCGGCGATGTTGAAGAAGGCGTTCGGCCCGCTCTGGGTGATGGCGACCATCGGGGTCTCCTTCTCGGCGCGCGCCTCCTCGGCGAGGCGGCGGAGCTCCGTGATCGCCTTGAGCGGGATGAGCATGGTGGCCGTCGCGGAGCTGCCCGACACGGTCGCCTCCATCTTGGAGAGGCGATGGCCGTCGGTGGTCACCATCCTGACGCGATCGCCGGCCCACTCGAACAGGGCGCTGTTCACGTGCGCGCGGGTCTCGTCGGTGGAGATCGAGAAGTGGGTCCGGGTGATCAGGAGCGCGAGCTGCTCGACGGGGAGCTCCAGCGAGGGCGCGTCCACCGCCGGGGCGGGCAGCTGCGGGAACTCCGAGCCGGGGAGCCCGGGGAGCGTGTAGCGCCGGGGCGATCCCACGGCCTTGAGCGACGTGTGCGCGCCCTCGGTGGTGGTGATCTGGATCGGGCCATCGGGCATGGCCTTCACGCGCTCCAGCAGGTCCCTGGCCGGCACGGCGACGGTGCCGCCGGTCTTGATGTCCGCGTGGGTCTGGCCGGTGACGCCGAGGTACAGGTCGGTCGCGGCGACGCGGACCGCGTTGCCCTCGGCGGCGAGCAGGACGTTGGCGAGCGCGGGCATCGCGCTCTTTTTGTCCGCCACGCCTTGGCAGCGCGCGACGAGGCGAAGCAGATCTTTCTTGGGGATCACAAGGTCCATAGCCGACTCCGGAGCCGCTCCCTTTAGCAGGGTTATCGCCCGGGGGTGCGCTGGAAATGAGCGCTCGCGTGACCTTGCGCAACGCCTCTTCTTTCCATGAAATAGATAGATAAAGACATCGTCTTCGTCGTAGGCGCTGTGGAGGGCGGGGATAACTCAGAATGCGCAACGAATCCAACGAGTTAGAAGCGAACGCCCTGGGGTAAATGGACCGTCCTCAGGGGTAGGTGGACAGGGGAGAGCTGGCGGATGGCCGATCTCCCCCGTTTTGCCCCCAGGGTTGCCGGCGGGGTTATCCCCAAGGATCCCCCAGGGGGCGTGCGGGGTGATGTGGAACCGAGCGTTGCTGCGTGCTCTACCCCGATGCGCTGTGCAGTTTCGAGCAGCACCTGGATGGAGTATTTCAAATTGTACGGACTTGAGTTCGGTGCGGTGCATCCACTGCGGTAGCCACCACGATCTCGCGGTGGTCGTGTGTCCGGCGACCGGGCTGGTCGTCGCTCCGGCCGATCCGCCGCCCTCCCGCGCGGGCGCTCGCGCTGGCGTGGCTCCGTCGCAGCCGATCCACCGGCCATCGGCGAATCCTTCGTCGAGGGTGGCGCCGCCGTTGCTGAGGTGGCCGGCGGGCGTGGCGCCGAGCTCATCTGTGCGCGGCGCGCTGGCGCCAGGTGCGGAGCAGCGGGCTTTCGCGTCACGCGCTCCGTCGTCTGCCGTGGCGGGCTCGCGGACGCCGGCGTGGCCCGGGAGCCGCGGCGTGAGCCCGACCTCTTCCGGGCGTTCGCTGCTCGGCCACGTGATAGGCGACAAGTACGCGGTCACCGCCATCATCGGGGAGGGTGGCATGGGCGCGGTGTACGAGGCGGAGCACCTCCAGATCGGGCGGCTGGTCGCTGTCAAGGTGATGCATCCGCGGGAAACCCAGAAGCGCGAGGCCATCTCGAGGCTGGAGCACGAGGCGCGGGTCGCCGGGCGGATCGGTCATCCCAACATCTGTGAAGTGTACGATATGGGGTGGCTCCCTGACGGCAGTCCCTACCTCGTGATGGAACGTCTCCACGGGGAGACGCTGGCGCAGCGGATCGAGCGCTGTGGTGTCGTTCCGCCGAACGAGCTCGTCGACATCATGCTCCAGGTGCTCTCGGCGCTGGTGACGGCACATGATCGCGGGATCGTCCACCGTGATCTGAAGCCGGAGAACATCTTCCTCTCGGAGCGCGCCGGCATGTTGCCGGTGGCCAAGCTGCTCGATTTCGGCATCTCCCAGGCCTCAGGCATGGATGGGGTGATGACAGATCTGACCCGCACCGGCATGGTGATGGGCACGCCGTATTACATGGCGCCCGAGCAGGCACGGGGGGACGTGGAGCTTGACCGCCGGCTCGATCTGTGGGCTGCGGGCGTGATCCTGTACGAGGCGTTGACAGGCCAGCGCCCGTTCGTGGCCCGGAACTACAATGCGTTGCTCCTCCAGATCCTCACGCTGTGGCACCGGCCGGTGACGGAGCTCGATCCGACGATTCCGCCCGGCCTCTCGCGCCTCGTGGATCGCGCTCTGGCGAAGGCGCGGGATGAACGATTCCAGAGCGCGCGGGAGTTCCTGGAAGGGCTGCGGCGGTTCAAGAACCAGGTGCCGGTGTCACAGAAGCGCCGGCTGGAGCGCGTCGCCGTTCAGAAGGTCGTCGACGAACAGTCCTGCGGTGGCGCTGTGCACAGACCGAGCGAGCCGGTCGCGGAGACGAATGACGGGCAGTCTCGAGACGATGAGTTGGAAGATCGACCGACGATTCCGTCGTTGAGCCCGCTCGAAGCGGAAGGGGAGCTCTCCGACGATTCCGAGGCGACCGTCGTTGATCCGCCAGCGTTCCCGGAGGACATCACCACGGTCGTTCAGGGCGAAGGTCGCGCTCGAGGCGGCGACAAGAGCTGACGGGAATGAGAGCGCAGGAGCGAGGTGAGCGCTGTGAGGACGATCGAGCGCGTGGTGGCCCGTGGCGTCGTGAAGACCTACGGAGCGACGGCGGCGTTGCGTGGGGTGAACGCGACGATCGAGGCAGCGCGATTGACGCTCATCGAGGGGGCGAACGGGTCGGGCAAGTCGACGCTGCTCGGGATCCTCGGGACCGTGATCCGTCCCACGTCGGGCGCGGTGGACTACGAGCCGCTCGGCGACGATGTCGGGACGGCGCGCGGGACCATCGGCTGGCTGTCCCACGAGTCGCTGGCGTACCCGGACCTCTCCGGTCGGCAGAACGTCGAGCTGGCGGCCGGCTTCCACGGGCTGGACGCGCACGAGGCGTGGCGTCATGCGGAGGAGCGCTTCGAGCTCGGGAGCTTTGCGCTAAGGCCGCTCCGCACGTGTTCGCGCGGCCAGCGACAACGAATCGCGCTCGCGAGAGCCCTTGTGCACCAGCCTTCGCTGGTGCTGCTGGATGAGCCGACCACGGGCCTCGACCGCGCAGGGGTGGCGCGGCTGCTCGCGGTCGTGGACGCGGAGGTGGGGCGGGGCGCCGCGGTGGTCGTGGTGTCCCACGAGCCCGAGGTCTTCCGGGAGCGGGCAGCCGCCCGTCTCGTGCTGGAGCGGGGTCGCGTCGTCACCGGCGCGTCCTGACGAGGCGGGCCGGTCCTTCCGAGATCCCGCGAACCCACCGAGTGGGGCCTCGGACCGGAGCTCAGAACCGGGTACGCGGGTCCGGTAGCTCGGCTTGATTGCTCACGACCTCGGGGCTGCTCATCCCCCCTTGCACGTGACGATGTCTCGCTACGACAGCGCGAGACGCGCCAGGGCGACCTGCGCCGCGGCGAGCGATGCCGGCACTGTTGGAGCGGCGCGTGGCATCACGACGGCGCCGGACGCAATGCCGAGCGCGGCGAGCTCCTCCGCGTTCGTGCCGGTGGATGCATCGGGCACTGTCGGCGGGTTCAACACGATCACGGCTGGCGGAAGACCAGGGGCGAGCGCACGGAGGGCGAGCATGCAGCAAGCGACCTCGTGAAGGATGCCCAGCCGATCGAGGCCGACCAAGACGACGGCATCGGGCGAGAGTGCGCGCACGAGGTCTGCGTTCGTCAGTTCCGGTCCGAGCGGTGAGAGGAGCGCGCCGGCGCTCTCCACGATCGCGAGGGGAGCGGACTGCCTGTCGACCCACGCGGTGGCGACGTCCAGCGAGATGGCGCGCCCGCAACGGCGCGCTGCCAGATGAGGGGAGATCGGTTCAGCGAAGCGGTAGGGTGCTGGCTCGGGCTGGACCGAGCTAACGAGCGCCAGCTGCGCGGCGTCGGTCGTCGAGGTGCCGTCGATGCCCGATTCGATGGGCTTCAATCCGCAGACCTTGTCGCCGCGAGCTGCCAGCGCTGAGACCAGCGCGACCGACACGTGCGTCTTGCCCACCCCGGTCCCGGTTCCGACCACGGCGACCCGGATCCGTCCTGTTTCACGTGAAACAGGATGTCCCCTCATCGCATCGCCTCCCGGAACCCTGCGAGCGCACGCTCCACGTCCGACTCGGAGAGCGACGCGTTCGCCACGATGCGGAGCCGCGACGTGCCCGCCGGCACCGTCGGCGGCCGGATCGCCTGGACAAGGACGCCCTCGCTCGCGAGGCGCCGAGACATCTCCACCGCGGCCCCCGGCGACTTCAGAAGCCAGGGGAGGATCGGGCCCGAGGAATCAGCAAGCAGCTCGGCTCCCAGCGCCAGCAGACCGGAGCGAAGCCGGCGGGTGATCATCGCCAGGCGCGCCCGAGCCGGGTCGTCCGCGGCGGCGCGGTGGACCCGCTCCACCGCAGCGAGCGCCACCATGGGACTGATGCCGGTCGAGTAAACGAAGCTCCTGGCGCGGTTCCACAGGTAGGTTCGCAACGTCGAGGAGCCCGCGACGAAGGCGCCGTGGAGCCCGAGCGACTTGCCGAGCGTGCCGATGAGCACGTCGGGGCGCACCCCGGCCTCGGCACAGAGGCCAGCTCCGCGCGGTCCGAAGACACCGAGGGCGTGCGCCTCGTCCACGATCAACGCGGCATCGTGACGATCGCAGAGCTCACGGAGGCGGCGGAGGTCGGGGGTGTCGCCATCCATGCTGAAGAGCGATTCGGTCACCACCCACCGGCGGCGCGCGCCCCTGGCCCGCACGAGGGCGCTCTCCACCGCTTCCAGGTCGACATGGCCTACCACCTCGACCGTCGCCCCCGAGAGACGACATCCGTCGATGAGCGACGCGTGGTTCAGCGCGTCCGACACGACGACATCCCCCGGCCTGGCCAGCGCAGCGACGGTGCCGACGTTCGCCGCATACCCTGAGGAGAACAGCAGCGTCGCTTCCACGCTCAGCCATGCGGCGATCTCCCTCTCGGCCAGCAGGTGGGCCTCGTGGGTCCCGCTCACCAGCCGGGACGCCCCCGCACCGCTCGCGGTCCCGACCTCGGAAGGCAAGGCGAGCCCGGCGTAGCCGAGGTAGTCGTTGGAGCACAGGACCAGCAGCCGGTCGGAAGCCGGGGCATCAGGAGGCGTGCGCAGCAAGCCGGCGCGCTCCATCTCGGAGAGCTCGTCCTGAAGATGGCGAAGGGCGTTCACGCCTCCAGGCGTGGGGTCGAGGGCCTGGAAAGCTTCATCCATGGGTGCAGGCATGCCATCTCCAGTCAGCGGCAGGGCCGCTCAGCGGGACCCCGCCAGGTACGGGCACTCCAGCTCAGCGCGTGCTGTCGTTCGCTCCGCTGGACGAGGGCGACTCGGGAGCGGCGCCGAGGACCGCGTCGACCCGCTGCAGAATACGGCCAAATGCGTCCCGCGCGCGCCCCGCGATGACCGACGCCCGGGTCCGCTCCTGCTCGAGATCGTGCGCGAGCGCGATGGCGGCGAGCAACATGGCCTGGGGCGTCACGGCGCGGCCGGCGGGCACAACGGTAGCGAGCTTCTGATCGACGACCGCGGCGAGCCGCTGGAGCTCCTCGTCGCTCGCGGACGTCACCACGCGGTAGGTCTGACCTCCTACCCGTAGCTGCACTGTGCGTCGCGCCATTGCCCCCGGACGCTACCATGAACGCTAGCAGGCGCGCAGGGCGGGCTGCGCGGTGCGAACGGAGGGACTCACCGGCGACGGACGCGACGCACCGAAGACGAACTCCGGAGAGCCTCACGCAGCGCGGGGCTCCGTGCAGCCGAATTCAGGCGCGCTCCCCGCCAGCGCCCTGTAGCATCGCTCCATCATGGCCACCGCGGGCCGCCCAGCTGCCTTGGTTGCCACGCTCCTCGGAGCCGTTCTCCTCCACGGCGCAGCCCGTGCCGAGCCCCAGGCGAGCGCCGGCGTCACCGTTGGCCTTGCCGGCGTCGGCCTCGACCGGCAGCTGTGGGACTCCACGGTCTTCCACCTCGGGCTGCGGGGGGATGTCCTGTTCGGCCGCGCTGCCAACGACGACTTCGGCGTCGGTCCCTACGCCGAGGTGCTCACCCACGCGTTCGACGAGATCCAGACCGGCGCGGGCGTCTCCGTGCTCGCGCCCATCCACGACTCGTTCCCACTGGTCCTCTCCACCGGCGCCTACGGCCGGTGGAGCGACGACGCCCGCGGCGTGGAGCCAGGGATCGCCGCCGCCATCTTCTGGGGCGGACGCAGCTACAACTTCCACTCGCGCTACGGGATGAGCACCGGGCTGCTCGCCCAGGGGCGGTTCGGGCTCGGCGGCTCGAAGGAGACCGCGGTCGTCCTCGCGGCGCAGCTCGATCTCGCGCTGCTCGCCCTTCCGTTCGTCTACCTCTTCGAGGCTGCGAAAGGGCCGTCGCCCGAAGCAGCCCCGGTGCCCCGCGCCAGACCGGCGCGGTGACGGCGGCTCGGGCCGGGGCCTGCGGGAAGCGCTCTACAGGCCGAAGCTTGCGATGTGATCGGCGCAGGGCTGACCGAGGTCACGACAGTCCTGAGGGCCCCGGGCGCCAGGGCAGGCGCCCTCGAGCTCCTTGGCGTCCTCGCACTCCTCGTTCGCGGAGCTGTAGCAGCAGTCCGGCGGAGACGTGTCGACGCACCGGCTGCAGGCGAAGCAGACCCTGATGGGGTAGGTCCACTCCGTGGTCTCGACCTCCTGGCCGCCCAGCGTCCTGCCGCGCAACACCACCGTCGCCCACACCTGGATATCGCGCCGTTGCTGCGCGGCCTGCCCGCGCAAGGTGTCCATCGTGGCGCCGTCGATCAGGAGGACCTCGCTGCAGTTGTAGCCGGGGTCGCCGGACGAGCCCGGGTCGACCGTGCCGGTGATCGGAACGACGTAGCCCGGCGTCACGTCGTTGCCCTCGATGTCGGCGACACGGACCTCGGCCTCGTAGAGCTGGACGCGGGACGTCTCCGTCCGGAGGACGTCGGGGTCGCCGCGCTCCACGATCTGGTTGCCCACCAGGAGCATCGCGCTGTGGCTACCCACATAGGCCGAGTCCACCGCGTCCTCGGTCCAGAACGGTTCACTGGGACCGCAGCTCACCGTGCAGTCCCCCGTCTCTGCCATCCGCATGCGGATGAACAGGCTGCTCTCGTTGTCGGCGCATGCAGACCCGAGCAGGCCACCCGACGTCGCGAGCAGCGCGAGCGCGCACAACCTCCTCGCGAGGCCGGGCGTTGCGTTCACGGACCCTTCTCCTTCATCAGTCATGTCCAACGCCTCCACCGCGGAAATGAACATCAGCAGCGAACAACGAGCGCCGCTGATGCAAGTCGACCTGCCGGATCGTACTGCGCGAGCCGACCCACGGCCGGGGCGAAAAGAGTAGCGGGTCAGGCCGCCGACCGGCAAATTCGCGATGGCCGTCGCCGTCCGAAGAGCGACGTCACCGCGCGTCGCGGGAACCACGCGTGAGCTCCAGATACGCTACGATGCCGCCGGCCAGATGAGCAAACCCGAGGAGAGCGGCGCCGTCGGCGAGTGGAGTCGCCTCGCGATCACCGAGCGCGCCGAAGGCGTCCGCATCTCGGTCCAGGTGCGCCCGAAGTCGTCGCGCTCGGCCATCGTCGGGGTGCGCGAGGGCGCGCTCGACGTGTCGTTGACCGCGCCGCCCGTGGAGGGCGCCGCCAACGCGGAGCTCGTCAAGCTGCTCTCGCGCGCGCTCGACGTGCGCCAGAGCGATGTCCAGATCGCCCTCGGCGCGAGCGGCAGGAGCAAGGTCGTCGCCGTCCGCGGGCTCAAGGAAGCCGAGGCGCGAAAGCGGCTCGCCGGGGCGAAGCGATGAAGGAAAACGTCGTCCGGTTCGAGAAGTGGGAAGGTCTTGGCAACGACTTCATCCTGGTCGAGGCGGTCCCGATGACCGCCGAGGCGGCGCGGCGCCTCTGCGACAGGCGGTTCGGCATCGGCGCCGACGGCGTGCTCGTGATCGAGCGCGAGCAGCCGCGCATGCAGGTCTGGAACGCCGACGGGAGCCGCCCCGAGATGTGCGGCAACGGGATCCGCTGCGTCGCGGCCTACCTCGTCTCCCGCGGGACCCCCCAGAAGGCGCTCACCATCGCGACCGACGCCGGCGACAAGCGGTGCGAGGTCACACGGGCGGGCGATCGCTTCGACGTGCTCGTCGGCATGGGCCGGGCCCGCATGGGCGAGACGCTCGTCGTCACAGCGCTCGGCGCGGAGCACCGGTTCGCCTGCGTGGACGTCGGCAACCCGCACGCGGTGACGTTCGATCCCTACACGGAGGATGCGATCGATGAGCTCGGGCCGATCGTCGCGACAACGCCGGTCGAGGGCGTCAACGTCGAGTTCTGCCGCGTTCGACCGGCCGACCACGGCGAGGCCGCGCGCATCGACGTGACCGTCTGGGAGCGCGGGGTGGGCCGCACGCTGGCGTGCGGCACGGGCGCCTGCGCCGTGGCGGCCGCGGCGTGCGCGCAGGGCCGCGCGCCGTACGGGGCGCCTCTCCGCGTGGCGCTGCCGGGCGGCTCGCTGCGCATCACCGTCGCCCCCGGATCCCTGGAGCTGCTCATGCAAGGCCCGGCGCGCCGGGCGTTCTCGGGCGAGGTGGTGATCGCGTGACCGCCTCACTCGAGGGGGTCTGGGGTCCTGGCCGGGCGCCGGCCCACGAGTTCTCGCTCAAGGTGCTCGCCGTCATCGCCGACGAGGCGACCCGCACGCTGTTCTCGCGGGTCATCACGTCCGATGAGCTGATGCTCGCCGGCGATCTCGCCGAGGGGATCGTCCTCGCCGAGACCGCCGCGCCCGACGTCGCCTTCATCGATGTCGGGCTCGGGGAGGGGGCCGGCCTCGCCATGGTCCACCACCTGAAGGCCCTCGCGTCCGAGGCCACCGTCTTCGCGCTGGCGACGAGGGCGGAGCTCGAGGCGGGCGCCCATGCGGTCGCGCTCGGCGGCGCCGGGCTCTTCCTGCTGCCGCTCGGAGGGGACGAGGTGCTGAACGCCGTCGGCTCGGTGCGCCTGCGCTTCGCCGAGCGGGCTCTCCGGATGCAGCTCGAGCAGGAAGCCGCGCGCAGCGCGCGCGCTGCCGGGTGGATCGCCCGCGTGGCCGAGCTCGCCGATGCGCGCGACCGCAACGCGGCGGCTCAGCAGCTCGCCGAGGTGTTCGTCGAGGCGACGGGCGCGGCGGCAGCCGCCGTCTACCTGGCCGCCGGAGAGCGCTCCAGCGAGCTGGTCCGCTCCGCGGCGATGGGGCCGCTCGACCGGGCGCCCGCCTACGGGACCGAGACCGACATCCTCGATTTCGCCCGGCGCGAGCAGCTCATCGTCGTCCCGCTGGCGCTCCGCAAGCTCGCCGCAGGGCATCTCCTTCTCCAGAAGGAGCCCGGCCGCAGCTCCGCGTTCCCGTCGGTGAGGCGCCCGGACAGCGCGGCCTCGACCCCGCGGCGCGCCCCGCTCCTCGACGGCCTCGTCAAGCTGCTCGCCACGCAGGCGACGACGGCGCTCGCCCTCCTCGGCGAACGCGAACGCTCGGCGGGCGGCGCCGCGATGAAGGATCCGGCGTCGAGCGCCTACTCGTTCGCCTACTACGTCGACGTCGCCGGCCGGGAGATCGACAAGGCCAGGCGGCACGGCCGCCGGTTCACGATCGCGACCATCGTGATCGAGCCGGATGCAGCGGCCGCACCGGAGCGCCCAGGCGATCTCGCCTTCTGGAGGACCACGCCGGCGCCCCCGGCGAATACGCACAACCCCGGTCAGGTCGTCGAGCACCTGCTCCGCGCCGTGCGCGACACCGACATCCTGGCCCGCGTCGACGAGAACGAGTTCCACCTGCTCATGCCCGAGACGGCCGCGCTGGAGGCCCACGCCTGCCATCGACGGATGCTCTCCCACGTCGCCGAGAGCGAGAAGCGGGCCGGGTACCTGCCGAAGGGCCTGCTCGTCGGGGTCGCCACCTTCCCCCATGACGGCCAGAGCCTCGCTCAGCTGCTCCGCATCGCCCGGCGGCGCGCCGACGCCACCAAGTCCTCGATCGTCCACCGCGTCCCTCAGGACCGGCGGAGCATCGGCGAGATCGTCAGCCTCCTCGTCCGGGAGCCCCCCGCGCCCGGCGGAGCTTCCGCGATCTCGGCGCCCCGCGCGCTCGATCTGTCGGTGTCCGATACGATCCTGCTCGCGACGTCGGTCGTCAGGAACGCGCTCCGCGGAGGCGCCGTGTTCCTGCTGGTCGCTCACCACGACGGGCTGAGCCTGGGAGCGCAGGTCAAGGCGCAGCTGGCCTCGCCGCGCGACGACGTGGTTGTGCACACCGTCGACCTCCGCTCCTCGCCAGGGTGCGACGACATCGAGGCGCTCTGTGTCCTCGCGGAGCACGGCGCGTATGCCCTGGTAGGGCGCAATCAGGGGGGGTTTGTGAAGGGTATCCACGCCGCCGATCCGCTGCTCGCGGACTTCCTCGCCGAGCGGCTCGGCCGCGCGGCCGGGCTGCGGGTCTTCGGCTGACTCGGAGGGCGCCGATCCAGTGTCTCGCAGGGTGCTGTTGGTTGATTCGGACGTGGACGCGCTCGGCGCGCTCGCGTCGGCGCTCAGGGCGCGTGGTCTCACCGTGACCAACGCGAACGGCGCGTTCGAAGCCGTGGAGCAGGCGTTCAAGCGCCGGCCCGACGTCGTGCTCGCCGCCAGGGCGCTCGACGAGGACAACGCGCTCGCGGACGCGTTCGCCGCCGTCCCCGACCTCGCCGATACCCCGATCCTCTTCCTCGTCGACGGCGCCGAGGGCGATCTGGGCTTCGACGAGGTCCTGCGGGGCGACGTCGATCACATCGTCTCGCGGATCACCGAGGCGTCGCCCCGCGGCTCCAAGCCGACGGTGCCGCAGGAGATCCGCGGCGACCTCCAGCAGGTCCCGCTCGTCGACCTGCTCCAGCTGCTCGCGATGAACCGCCGGAGCGGCACCCTCGGCATCACGACGCCGACCGGGGCAGGGGAGCTGCGGCTCCTGGCAGGGGAGGTGATCGATGCCGTCTACCGCCGCCTCGAAGGGGAGAAGGCGCTTTACCGGCTGCTCGGCGAGCGGGACGGACACTTCGCGTTCTCACCCGGCGAACCGGCGAGCGTGCGCCGCATCATGGCGCCGACCTCGCGTCTCCTGATGGAAGCGCTCCGCCAGGTCGACGAGGTCCAGCGCCGGCGCTCCGAGCTCGCGCCGGCCGGTGAGGCCTTCCTGGTGACCGAGCCCGCCAGCGACGATCTCGACCTGTCCTCGCTCCCGGACCACGAGACGTTCAGCGTCGACGCGACCTTCGGCGACAGCGCCGCATCGGACCGAGCGAGCGCCGCGCCCCTGGCGAGCGCCATGGCCTCGCTGCCCGACTTCACCGCCTCGTCGACGCCGGCCAGCGACGTGAAGGGCAACCGCGGCGGGTCGATGCCGCCGCCGCCCACGCTCCGCGCTGCGGAGCCGGCCGCGTTCAGGCTCGAGGCGCTGCGCACCCCGACCACGTCACCGCCGGCGCCCCTCGGGGAGCCGGCGGAGCGCGCGGCCGTGGCCGAGAAGCTCGCGGCGCTGCTCCAGATGCCGCACAACCTCGACGAGCTGCTCGACGAGATCAGCGGGCCGGATCTCCTGATCCTCGAGGTCCTGATGGAGCTCACGGCCTCCGGGAAGATCCGCCGCATCTCGCTCGCCGATCTCACGACGCCGTTCGCACCGTCGGAGCACCTTCCGGTCCTCCGGTCCCTGGTGACCCGCCTGGCCCGGCCCGGCTTCGCCCCGCCGCCCCACCTCGTCATCGCCGCGAGCACGCGCCGCATGGCGACGCTCTCTCATGCGGTGCGCCGCATCGGAGACGCCGTCGTCCCCGCCGAGCCTCCGCCGCAGGCGGCGATCCCGAGGCCGCTCGGCGTGATCCGGCTCGGCGACGGCGTCGAGCTCGCGCTGGTCGGCCTCCCCATCGAGGAGAGCTTCGCGCCAGCCTGGCCGCTCGCCCTGCACGGCGCGGCCGCGGTCGTCCGGCTCGGCGACGGCGGTGAGGACGCGCTGGCGGCGCACTGCGAGGCCCTGGAGCTCCTGCTGCTCGACGCAGAGGCCATGATGGGGCCGCTCGATCTCGCCTCGCCAGGACAGATCACGCTGCTTGTCCGCGCCGCGCTCGAGGCCGCCGCGGGCGTGTGACCGGCCGACGAAAACGTAGCTTCAGAACGGATCTTCCGGGTTTCTCGCCTCGGAAACCGGCGTTTGACTCGGTGGCTCGCGGCGTTGCGAGGGCAGGTTTCTGCTATCGTCGCACACGCCTCGCTTCAGCAGTTCGGCGAGGAGAGGAGCGCGATCGTGCTTATCGGAGTCCCCAAGGAGATCAAGACACGTGAGTACCGCGTCGGCATGACGCCCGCGGGAGTCCGGGCCCTGGTCGGGCACGGGCACAAGGTCCTCGTGGAGTCCGGCGCCGGCGAAGGCAGCGGGATCTCGGACGAAGCCTACGGACGCGCGGGCGCCCTCATCGCGAGATCGGCAGCGGAAGCGTGGAGCGCCGACATGGTCGTGAAGGTGAAGGAGCCGCTCCCCGCCGAGTACGGCCACTTTCGCCAGGGTCTCGTCCTCTATACCTACCTGCACCTGGCCGCCGAGCCGGATCTCACCCGGGAGCTCGCCAGGCGAGGCGTGACCGGCGTCGCGTACGAGACCATCCAGCACGAGGACGGCTCGCTGCCGCTGCTGCGGCCCATGAGCGAGGTGGCTGGCAGGATGGCCGTTCAGGTCGGCGCCTCGTGCCTGGAGAAAGAGCGGGGCGGCAAGGGCGTGCTCCTCGGCGGCGTGCCGGGGACGCGGCGCGGCCGCGTGGCGATCCTCGGCGGCGGCGTGGTCGGCCGGAACGCTGCGACCATCGCGGTCGGGATGGGGGCGCAGGTCACCGTGCTCGACGTCCGCGCCGAGACGATGAGCTACCTCGAAGACGTGTTCGGGGGCGCGATCGAGACGCTCTACTCCAACGCGGAGAACATCGAGATGATGTGCGAGCGCGCCGATCTCGTGGTCGGCGCGGTGCTCGTGCCCGGCGCCAAGGCGCCCCAGCTCGTGACCGAGGAGCACATCCGCCGCATGGAGAGAGGGACGGTCGTCGTCGACGTCGCCGTGGATCAGGGCGGGTGCATCGCGACGTGCCGCCCGACGACCCACGACAACCCGACCTACGAGGTGCACGGGGTCGTCCACTACTGCGTCACCAACATGCCGGGCGCGGTCTCGCACACGAGCACCTGGGCGCTCACGAACACGACGATCGGCTACGCGGTGGCGATCGCCAACCAGGGCATCGTCGCCGCGGCCAAGGCCGACAGGTCCGTCGCCCTCGGCATCAACACCCACGGCGGCCACGTGACGTACGGCCCCGTCGCGGCGGCCCACCGGCTGGAGTACGTGCCGGTCGAACGCGCGCTCGCCTGACCGGGAGCGCGACCTCGTGACAGCCAAAAAGAAGAAGAAAATCGCGATCATCGGCGGTGACGGCATCGGCCCGTCCGTCATCGCCGAGGCGAAGCTCCTGCTCGAGCTCTATCAGGAGCGAGCAGGGCTGCCGATCGACCTCTGGGAGCTCGATCTCGGCGCCGACCGGTACCTGCGCGACGGGACGACCTTCCCGAACCAGATCCAGATCGCCATCCAGCGCGAGTGCTCGGCGGTGCTGCTCGGCGCCCTGGGTGATCCCCGTGTACCCAACCTGGAGCACGCGCGCGACATCCTCTTCGGCATGCGCTTCGGCTACGACCTCTACGCCAATGTGAGGCCCGTCCGCGCGCTGTCGGACCGGCTGGTGCCGCTCAAAGGCCGCACGGCGAAGGACATCGACTTCGTGGTGTTCCGCGAGAACACCGAGGGGATCTACGTCGGGATGGGCGGGCAGTTTAAACGCGGCACCCCCGACGAGGTCGCGATCAATGAGGACGTAAATACGAGGAAGGGCGTCGAGCGGATCATCCGCGCGGCGTTCGACTACGCGCGCGCGAACGGCCGGACGCGGGTCACGATGGCGGACAAGTCGAACGCGATGCGGCACGCGCACGAGCTCTGGCTGCGCGTCTTCCACGAGGTGCGCGCCCAGTATCCGGAGATCCAGTCGAACCACGTCTACGTGGACGCCCTCTGCCTGTACGTCATCCAGGATCCCGCGCAATTCCAGGTGATCGTGACGAACAACCTGTTCGGCGACATCGTGACCGATCTCGGCGCGGCGCTGCAGGGGGGGCTCGGCATGGCGGCGAGCGCGAACGTGCACGCGTCCGATCCGGCGCGGGTCGCGCTGTTCGAGCCGGTGCACGGGTCGGCGCCGCCGCTCGCCGGCAAGGACATCGCGAACCCGTTCGCGGCGATGCTCACCGCGGGGCTGCTGCTCGCTCACCTCGGGTGGCCCGAGGAAGAGCGCCGCATCGAGCGCTGGGTCTCCCAGGCGCTCGACGAGGGGATGTGCACGGTCGATGTGGGCGGCACGCTCGGCACGCGCGCCGCCGGCGCATGGGTCCGGGAGCAGATCGCCGCCGAGCTGGGGCCGCCGTGAGGTGACCCGGAGGCGCCGGCGCGCGGCCGGGGGCCACGGGCGCGGGGGCGCGATCGCCGAGAAGTTCGGGTGTCCGATCCTCCTGTGATACGGGACCGCCAATGGGCGTAGGATCGACGGCAGTGGAGCACGCGGGGCCGCGCAGCAATCCAGCGAGCGAGGCTCGGCAAGAGCGGCTGGGCGGAGCGCGCGCCGAGTTCGTGGCGAACCTGGGTCGCCGCGTGGCGGAGCTCCGCGAGATGGTCCGGCGGATCGAGGCAGAGGGCGATGCGCCGCGGCTCGTCGAGGAGCTGAAGCGGCGCCTGCACTCGCTCGGCGCGGGGGCGCGCCTCCTGCGCTTCGTGCGCGTCGCCGAGCGGCTCGCCGAAGGGGAGTCGCAGGTCGCCGCCGCGAACGGCGCGCGGCTCGGCGGCGAGGCCGCGGCGGCCCTGCGGAAGCTGCTCGAGGAGCTGCCCGCCCTGGCCTGGGGGCAGTCGGCCATGGGCGAGCAGGCGGCGCCCGCGCGCGCCGCCGCGCCGCTCGAGCAGGCGTCGGCGTCGCCCCGCGCGCGCGCCGCCGCGGAGCAGCCGAACGCGCGCAGCGCCAGCGCGCGGCCGGAAGGCGCGGGTGCGGCCAAGGGCCAGGCCACGACGTGGATCGCGGGCGTGAGCAACGGCCGCGCGCTCGCCGCCGAGCCGCTCTCGCTCGAGGAGGAAGAGGAAGCGCGCGCGTCCTCGACGCGCGGCGCGGAGCAGGCGCCCCCCGCCGAGGCGCCCGAGGCCGCGCCGGCCGCGTCGATCGACGCGCCGATCACGGTCCTCGTCGTGGGCGCCGCGCCGCTCGCCGAGGCGCTCGACTCGGCGATCGCCGACGCCGGGCCGTCGTTCGAGGTCGAGCGGACCGACGACGTGGAGACGGCGATCGATCTCGCGCGGGCCTTCGCTCCGGATCTGGTCCTGCTCGACGCGGACATGCCGGGCGCGCGCGGGCTGGCGGAGGCGCTGGCCGCCGATCCGCTGACCGACCTGGTCCCCGTCGTCGCCGTCGGCCGCTTCACGCGGCCCGAGGACGCGGCCCCCTACGTCGCGCTCGGCGCCGCGCGCGCGCTGCCGAAGCCCGTTTCGCCGGACGCGCTCCGGCGCGCCGCCGCGGAGGCAGCGGTGGCCTGCGTGCGCGCTGAGACCGCGCGCGCCGCGCGCGGGCCGCTCGGGGCCGTCAACCTCGACGAGCTCGGGGCGCGCCTCGCCGAGGAGCTCCGCCGCGGCCTCTGCGACGCCGCCGAGCCGAGGAGCCGCGGGGAGCACGTGGATCTCGGCGACGGCGCCGAGGTCCTCGCGGCGCTCTGGGGCGCGGTGGCGCGCATCCGCGATCTCGTGACGATCCGCTCGCAGGGCGGCGTGCGGTTCTCGCCGAACGGGCCGGAGGGCGCGCTGCCGCTCGCCCCGTGGATGATCGCGCCGAGCGCGCCCGAGGGCGAGCGCTCGCGGCTGCACAGCGAGATCCGCGCGAAGTCGCCGGCGCGCACGATCAGCGCGTCGAGCGCGGCGCCGGGCGACGCGGCGCTCGACGCGATCGACATCGTGGTGGCGGACGACGATCCGGCGGTGACGTGGTTCCTCGCCGGCGTGCTGCGGGCCGCAGGCGCGAACGTGCACGAGGCGCACGACGGCGCGCGGGCGCTCGACCTCGCGTACCAGACGACGCCGGACCTGGTCGTGAGCGACGTGCTGATGCCGCGGCTCGACGGCTTCGCCCTCTGCCGTGCGCTCAAGCGCGACGTCGCGCTGCGCGACGTGCCGGTCATCCTGCTCTCCTGGAAGGAGGACCTGCTCCAGCGGCTCCGCGAGCTCGGCGCCCAGGCCGACGGCTACCTCCGCAAGGAAGAGAGCGCCGCGGCCTTCGTGCAGCGGGTGCACGAGGTCCTGCGGGGCAGGCGGCGCGTTGCGGAGCGCATCGCGACGGGCGGCGAGGTCCGCGGGCGGCTCGACGGCATGACGGCGCGGACGCTGCTGTCGCTCTCGTGCGCGCGCCGGCCCGACGCGCTCGTGTCGGTCCGGGACGCCGCGTTCCTGTACGAGGTGCTGCTCAAGGACGGCCGCCCCGCCGGCGCGACCCGGACGGCGCAGGACGGGACGTTCCACCGCGGCCCCTCCGTGCTCGCGGCGCTCCTCGGCGTCGGCTCCGGCCGCTTCGTGGTGGCGCCTCTGCCGGAGAGCGAGCTCGCGGCGCCGCCGCGCCCCGGGTTCGAGGGGACGCTCGCGGAGCAGCTCCTGCCTGCGATCGCGGCGGCCCGGGCCGCCCAGCGGCTGTTCCACGGGCCGCCGTTGATGCAGGTCGAGCGCGTCGTCCTCGACCTGGAGGGGATGGGCGCGACCGCCGACGCGACGCCCGAGCCGGCGCGCTCGCTCCTGAGAGCGCTCGCCCGGGGGACGTCGCCGCGATCGGTCATCACCTCGGGGGAGTTCGCCGCGGGCCTCGTCGAGGACGTGCTGAACGACGTCGCGGCCCGCGGCGGCGTGCGCCGGGTGATCAGCCGCGAGGGAGAGGACCTGCTCGCCCCCGCCGTGGCCTACGAGGAGGAGACGCTCCGCGGCGTGCGGCGCCTCCCGGAGCGGGCCGCCCCGGTCGCGGCCCTGCCACCCGAGCTCGCCGGCGACGCCGCCGCCGCGTCGTCGCGCGCCTCGGTCGAGCTCACCGACGATCAGCTCACGGTGGTGCCCGGCTCGGTGGCGCCGCGATCGGCCATGCCGGCGCGGGGCTCGGCTGCGCCGAGCTCGGCGGTGTCGGGGCCGGGCTCGGCCATGTCTATCCCCGTGCTGTCCGTGGACGGTGAGGACGAGGACACGGCGTTCGCGAGCGCGGACGAGGAGGCGACGGCGCTGTCCGGCGCGCTGGTCAACGCACGGGTTCCGAGCGATCTCGCCGAGCTTCAAGGCGATGTGGTCAGCGTGCGGGCGGCGCGGAGCCCCCAGGTGGACGCCGCTCTGCTGGCGGGCGTGACGCCGGCCGTGCCCGGCGTGGCGCCCGCGCCCCGCAGGCCGGAGGCCACGCTGCCCGCGCTGGAGTACCCGAAGCCCGAGCGGCTGATGACGCTGGGCTCGCTCCCGCCGCCGCCCGTCGTCGAGGCGCCGGCGCCCGCGGCGCTCAAGGTCCCCTCGGCGCCGCCCGTCGCGCGGCTCGCGGCCCCCGCCCCGGCGCCCGCCGTCGACGAGTCGCCCACGCCGCGCCGCGTGCGCCGGCCGTCGGCCTACGTGCCGACGCCGCAGCCGCCCGCCCGCGACAACCGCATGACGATGTGGGTCCTCTTCGCGGTGGCGGCGTTCGTCTTCGCGGTCGCCGCGCGGTTGTCGCGCGATCACGAGCTGCAGGGCGCCTCGCTGACCTCCGACCAGCCGAGCCCGCCAGCCGCGGAGCCCGCGACCGCTGCCCCGCCCGGCGCTGTGCCAGCCGCCGCCGGCTCGTCGAGCGTGGTCGCGGCGGCGGTCGCCGCCACGCCGGCCCCGGCTGCCGCCGGGCCGATCGGCGAGACGACGTCGAACCCCGTGCTCCCCGAGGATCTGCCGCTGGCCGCCGAGCACAAGGTGCCCGAGGGGCAGGGCATGCTGGAGGTGATCGCCGGCGCGGGCGACACGCTCTTCGTGGACGGGCGGAAGGTCGGCACCGGCAGCGTCAAGCTGCCGCTCGCGCCCAAGGACGGCGCCTACGAGATCCGGGCGAAGCTCCGGGACGAGGAGCGCGTGCGCTTCGCGGTCGTCAAGGCCGGCCGCCTCACCCGGCTCCGCGTCGCGCCGCCGTGGCGCCGCTGAGCGCGCCACGAGCGCTCCCCCAGGCAATCGAGAAGCCCGCGCTCGCCCCGGGGTGCCCAGCCGCAGGCAGGGTGCCCCGCTCGTGGTAGAGGACGCCCCGTGCGCGCCCGCGTGATCCGAACCCGCCATCCCTCTTTCGCGCTCACGCTCGCCTCCGCCGCGGCCGCGCTCCTCTCCGGTTGCACCGGGTGCGAGACGTCGACCCGCGATCTGCCTTCCGGCGCCCCGGCCGCAGCGTCCGCGAGCCCGCGGGCGACGCCTCCGCCGCCGGCGCGCGACGTCGTGCACCTCATCGACGAGCTGCCGAGCTGCGATCTCGAGCACCGAGGGCTCCTGTTCGATACCGGCGCGGGCTCGCTCCTCGGCCGTTTTGCGTGGCAAGGGACCGTGCCCACCGGCATCCAGGCGGTCGAGCACGATGGATCCACCTGGGCGCGGATCTCGGAGCGGCAGATCAAGCTCACGTTCGTCCTGCCGTCCGCGAGCCCCATCTTCGTGTCCGCCCGGGCCGTCGGGCTCACCTCCAAGTACGCCACCGTCTCCCTGGACGACCAGCTGCTCGGAACGCTCCGCCTCCAGCGCGACCAGATCCGCATCGCCTCGACCCCGACCACCACGCTCCCCGCCGACCCCGGCCTGCACACCCTCACGCTCCAGTTCTCCGGCCGGCTCCGCGAGGGGGAGTCGTTCGCCGACGTCGACTGGGTGCGCGTGGGCATCCCGGACGAGGACCCGGCCACGTACGGCCCCCCGACCCTGCGCGACGTCGTCGCGCCCGCCGCCGCGCTGTCGGGCGTCCCCCACCGGTCCATCGCGCTGCGCGCGCCGGGCGCGGTCCGCTGCGCCTTTCGCCCCTCCAGGGTGACCCGCCTCCACACCTCCATCGGCGCGCTGGGCTCGGGAGACGGCGACGCCGAGATCCGCGTCCTCCGCGACGGCCAGGAGCCCCTCGTGATCCATCGCGTCCACGTCGAGGGCGGCGACAAGGCGACCTGGACCGACGTCGAGCTGCCGCTCGCGCCCTTCGCCGGATCCCTCATCTCCCTCGAGCTCCGCGCCGCCGCCGCGGCCCGCGGAGGACGCATCCTCTTCGGCGACCCCGTCCTCGCCGGATCGCCGGAGCCGCCGCCGTCCGTGCCCGCAGCGCGCGCCGTCGTGATCGTCGCCCTGAACGGGGTCGAGCGGCCCGATCTGCCCCCCTGGAGCGGTCGTCCGGAGCCGCACCTCGCCACGCTCTCGGAGCTCGCGACGTCAGCGACGACGTTCGATCACCACCGCGGGCCGAGCACGGTCGTGTCCGCCGTGGCGGCGTCGCTGCTCACCGGTCTTCCGCCGCCGGCCCACACCGTCGCCGACACCGGGGCCCGCCTCCCCGCCCGCGTCACCACCATCGGCGCCATCGCGAGCGACAGCAGCATCCGCACCGGGTTCTTCACCGGGGTCCCCACCACGTTCCGGGCGTTCGGCTTCGGACCCGGCTGGTCCCGGGTCCTCGAGCACCCCCCGACGAGCGGCGAGCCGGCCACCACCCCGATCGACGCCGCCGCCACCTGGATCAGCGAGACCGTCCGCCAGGACGCGTCCAACCGTCTCCTCGCGTTCGTCCACGCGCGCGGCGGCCATCCGCCCTGGGAGGTCAGCCCGAAGGAGCTGAACGCCCTCAAGCCCGTCGAGTACGCCGGCCCCGTCGAGCCGCGCCGCGCCGCCCAGGTGCTGGCCAGGCTGAGGGGCCGGCGCCGCGATGTGCTCAGCCCCGAGGATCGCGACCGGATCCGCGACCTCTTCTCCATCGCCCTCGCCGGCCAGGACCGCGCCCTCGGCAACCTCATCGGGACCCTCAAGGCCGCCGGCCTGTGGGACGAGACCCTCTTCATCGTGACCGGCGATCTGGCCAGCGGGCGCTCCGACGCCGTGCTCTACGGCGAGGGCATGGACCTCCAGGAGCCCGTCCTGACGCTCCCGCTTTATGTCCACTTTCCCGGTGATCTGTACGCCGGCCAGCGCGTCGCTGCCCCGACCGAGATCATCGACGTCGCGCGCACGGCGATCGCCGCCCTCGGCCTCTCGTTCGCCCGCAAACCGCTCGGGAAGGATCTGGCGGCGGTCGCCTCCGGCCTCGAGGGCGTCGAGCGCGGCCCCCAGATCGCCGCCCTCGGCGATCGTTACTCCACCCGCTGGGGCAACCTCGTGCTTTCGGGTCGACTCGGCGTTCCCCCCTACCTCTGCGACCTCGACGTGGACCCGACCTGCGCCTTCAACCGTCGCGAGGTGATGCCCCTCGCCACCGTGTCGCTCTTCCGGCGTACCGTGACGTTCGACCTGTCCGTGCGCGCGCCCGCGGCGCAACGGGAGCCGGCCACGATCGACGCGGAAACGGCGGCCGTGCTCAACGTATGGGGCGCGAACTGAGGCCCGCGCGATCGACCTGCGCCCGCGCCTGCGAGCCGAGGAAAGCCCGCTGACGGCGCCCGGCGGCGCGCCGGCGCCCTGCGCGGGCGAAGGCGTCCGCGACATCGCGCAGGCCGCGCGCGATCACGCTCCAGCGGTGCCATGACGCCTCGCTGCGGGGCAGCACGCCCCGCGTCGCGCGCGCCGCGACGCCCCCGCGCGGGTTGGCCGATCGACGTACGCCCGCGCCCGCGCGTGCGCGTCGTGCGCTCGCTTCACGCGCCCATTTCGCCTGGCATGCTTCGCGCAAACCCGCAGGCCGCACAGGCCAAGCGCCTCGACGGCGCTTCATCTTTCCGTGAGAGGAGTCCCCGCATGAAGGCGACCGACCTATTGAAGGAGCATCACCAGGAAGTCGAAGAGCTCTTCGAGCGCATGTCGCAGGCCGACAGCGACGAGATCGGCGCGCTCCGCGACGAGCTCGTGGCGACCCTCGTGAGCCACTCGGCCATCGAGGAGGAGCTCTTCTACCCCGAGAGCCGGGAGGCGCTCGGCGCATCCCCCCTGATCCCGACCTCGTACGAGGAGCACGCGCTCGTCGACGTCATGTTGCAGAAATTGCTCAGCACCGAGCCGGGTGACGAAACCTTTCACGCCAGGCTCGGCGTGCTGAAGGAGCTCGTGCAGCACCACGTCGAGGAGGAGGAGAAGGAGCTCTTCCCCCAGATCGAGAGCGCCATGGGCGCCGCGCGCCTCGAGGAGCTCGGCAGCCGCCTGGAGGCGCGCTTCGGCCAGGTGCGCGAGAGCGACGTGGAGGCGCTCCTCGCTCGGAACGTCGCGAAGAGCATGCCCGCCGCCACCGCCGGCCGCCGCGCGCGCACGGCGAAGCCGTCGGCGCGCAAGGCGGCGGCCAAGCGTCCACCCGCGAAGCGCGCGTCGAAGCGCGCGTCGACGCAGCGCGCCGAGCCGGCGCGGGGCGCGCAGAAGGGGCGCAGCACCGCCGCGACCGGACGGAAGAAGACAGCGGCCACGGCGCCCGCGAAGACCGGGCGAGCCGCGCCCGCGCGCAAGGCGAGCCGACCGGCGAAGACCAGCCGCACAGGCCGCAAGGGCGGTCGCGCGAGCAGCGCCTCCGCGCGCTGAGCGTCGCAAGGCAGCCCGCGCACATCAGCGTACGTTGCCGCAGATCAGCGGCGCGAGGTCCGGCCGGAGGGGACGGCGGGCCTCGCGCCGCCATCGAGATCGAACAGCGGAAGCGTGCCGCCGGCCTTCGAGGCAGCGGCCTTCGGAGCAGCGGCCTCCGCCGCGAGCTCCTGCAGCAGGGCGGGGTCGTCGTGGGCGACCGAGTTGACCCGCGGCGAGACGGCGCGCGCCGCGAGGGCGCCGCGAGGCGCCGGCCGGAGCAGCGCCTCGGCCCGATCCGCGTCCGCGCCGTCGCCGAGGCCGAGCCAGAGGTCCACGTCCCCGGGGCCCAGCAGGACCGGCATGCGGTTGTGGATCGGCGCGACGTCGGCGTTCGCGTCGGTGGTCAGGATCGTGAAGCGGACGTCGGGCTCCCCCGTGTCGGGGTCCTTCGCCGGCTGGTACAGCCCGGCCAGTCGGAGCAGCCCGCCCTCCGCGGGGTGGAACCAGGTGGGCCGCCGCGCGCCCTTGGGCCCGGTCCACTCGTAGAATCCGTCCGCCGGCACCACACAGCGGCGCGCCGCGAACGCCTCGCGGAACGTCGGCTTCGCCCGCGCGCTCTCGGCGCGCGCGTTGGCCAGGAGCGAAGGGCCGGCGCCGCCCCTGGCGAAACGCCCCACGAAGCCCCAGGTCGCAGCCACCAGCGCGCGCCGGCCGTCCCGCGCGCGCAGCACCGGGTGGACGGTCGCAGGTGCGATGTTGAAACGAGGCCGAAACCTTGCCGCTATCTCCGGATCAGCGGCAATCGACCGAGCCCGGCCGCTACCTGCCCGGCCCGCGCCAGAGGAGGACTCGAGCAGCGCGATGAGGGTCGCAAAGTCCGGAACGGCGAGGGTGAAGCGCGCGCACATAACACTAGATTAGCGGCTTCGGGGCGCCTACAAGGGCGCTCCGGACGTTGGAGGAGGCCGCATGGTCGACAGCTTTGGCACCAAGAGCACGCTGACGGTTCAAGCCGAAACATACACCTATTACAAGCTCACCTCGCTGGCGCGAGGCGGCGCGTCGATCGACAAGCTCCCCTTCTCGCTGCGCATCCTCCTGGAGAACCTCCTCCGCCACGAGGACGGGCGCGTCGTGCGCAAGGACCACGTGGAGGCCGTCCTCAACTGGGACCCGAAGGCCCGCCCCTCGCAGGAGATCGCCTTCCACCCGGCGCGCGTGCTGCTCCAGGACTTCACCGGCGTGCCCGCCGTGGTCGATCTCGCCGCCATGCGCGAGGCGCTCGCGAAGCTCGGCGGCGACTCGCTCAAGATCAACCCGCTCCAGCCCGTCGACCTCGTGATCGACCACTCGGTCCAGGTCGACAAGTTTGCGTCCTCGACGGCCGTGAAGGTGAACGCGGCGCTCGAGTTCGAGCGCAACGAGGAGCGCTATGCGTTCCTCCGCTGGGGAGCGCAGGCGTTCACGAACTTCCGCGTGGTGCCGCCCGACCAGGGCATCTGCCACCAGATCAACCTGGAGTACCTCGCGGGCGCCGTCATGCGGCAGGGCACGCTGGTCTACCCGGATACGCTCGTCGGCACCGACTCGCACACCACGATGATCAACGGGCTCGGGGTCGTCGGCTGGGGCGTCGGCGGCATCGAGGCCGAGGCGGCGATGCTCGGCCAGCCGCTCTCGATGCTCATCCCCGAGGTCGTGGGCTTCAAGCTCCACGGCAGCCTGCCCGAGGGCGCGACCGCGACCGATCTCGTCCTCACGGTGACGCAGCTGCTGCGGCAGAAGAAGGTGGTCGGGAAATTCGTGGAGTTCTACGGCCCCGGCCTGAGCGCGCTCTCGCTCCCGGACCGCGCCACGATCGCCAACATGGCGCCCGAGTACGGCGCCACGATCGGCTTCTTCCCCGTCGACGACGAGACGATCGCGTACCTGCGCTTCACCGGCCGGCCCGCGCAGCTCGTCGCGCTCGTCGAGGCCTACTACAAGGAGCAGGGGCTGTTCCGCACGGACAGCACGCCGGACCCGGTCTTCAGCGACACCCTCTCGCTCGACCTCGGCGACGTGGTGCCGTCGATCGCCGGCCCGAAGCGGCCGCAGGACCGCGTCCCGCTGCGCGACGCGAAGCGCGCCTTCCGCGCCTCGCTCCAGGGCATGCTCGAGAAGGAGTTCGCCGCGGCCGACGCGCCCGCGGTCAAGGCGTTCCTCGAGGAGGGGGCCGGCCATGCTGCCGCGCGCGTCCCCGCGCTCGAGAAGGTCATGCGCCCGGCGGAGATCACCGAGGGCGACACGCGCTACACGCTGCGCCACGGCTCGGTCGTGATCGCCGCGATCACGTCCTGCACCAACACGTCGAACCCGGCGGTCATGCTGGGCGCGGGCCTGCTCGCGAAGAAGGCCGTCGAGCGCGGGCTCACGGTGAAGCCGTGGGTGAAGACGTCGCTCGCCCCCGGGTCGAAGGTCGTCACCGACTACCTGCGCCAGGCGGGGCTCCTGCCGTACCTGGAGGCGCTCGGCTTCCACATGGTCGGCTACGGTTGCACGACCTGCATCGGCAACTCCGGGCCGCTGCCGGACGTGATCGGCGACACGATCCGCAACAACGATCTCGTCGTGGCGAGCGTCCTCTCGGGCAACCGCAACTTCGAGGGCCGCATCAACCAGCACGTGCGGATGAACTTCCTCGCCTCTCCGCCGCTCGTCGTCGCGTACGCGCTGCGCGGCGACGTCGACGCCGACCTCTTCAAGGAGCCGGTCGGCGCGGATCGCAACGGCGAGCCGGTGTACCTCAAGGACATCTGGCCGAGCTCGGCCGAGGTCAACGAGGCCATCCGGACGGCCGTGCGGCCCGAGCAGTTCCAGGTGCAGTACGAGAACGTCTTCGCCGGCGACGAGGAGTGGCAGAAGCTCGCGGTCCCGGGCGGCCAGACGTTCGTGTGGGACGAGGGCTCGACCTACGTGCGCAGGCCGCCGTTCTTCGAGGGGCTGTCGAAGGAGCCGGCGCCGCTCACCGACATCCGGGCCGCGCGCGTGCTCGCGCTGCTCGGCGACTCGGTGACGACCGACCACATCTCCCCGGCCGGCAACATCGCCAAGAACAGCCCCGCCGCGAAGTACCTGGTCGAGCACGGCGTCGCGCCCGCGGACTTCAACTCGTACGGCGCCCGCCGCGGCAACCACGAGGTGATGATGCGCGGCACGTTCGCGAACATCCGCCTCAAGAACGCCCTTCGCCCCGGCGAGGAAGGCGGGATCACGGTGCACCTGCCCGACGGCGAGAAGACCACGATCTACGACGCGGCCATGCAGTACAAGGCCGAGGGCGTGCCGCTGCTCGTGATCGCCGGCGCCGAGTACGGCACCGGGTCGTCGCGCGACTGGGCGGCCAAGGGGACCAAGCTGCTCGGCGTGCGCGCGGTCATCGCGAAGAGCTTCGAGCGCATCCACCGGTCGAACCTGGTCGGCATGGGCGTGCTCCCGCTCGAGTTCGCGCCGGGCGAGGACGCGTCCACCCTCGGCCTCACCGGGCGCGAGGTGTTCGAGATCGACGGCATCTCGGACAACCTCACGCCGGGCAAGAAGCTCAACGTCGTCGCGACCGGGGAAGGCGGGGCGAAGAAGACCTTCACCGTCACCGCGCGCATCGATACGCCGAACGAGGTCGACTACTACCAGCACGGCGGCATCCTCCAGTTCGTGCTGCGCAGCCTCGGCGCCAGCGCCTAGCGCGTCCCTGCGCGCCGCTCCCCGCCGGGCCTCTGGCGGGGAGCGCGGGGAGCGGGCCCATCCTCGGAGCGGAGCGGCGCGTCGCGGCTGCTGACGCGCGTGCGGGCTTCGGCTAAACCCTGGGGTATGCTCGATCCTCGCTACGTCGCGGAGCACCTCGATGAGGTGCGCGCGGCGCTCGCTCTTCGCTCGCCCGCCGCCGCCGCCAGCCTCGGAGACGACTTCGCCTCCACGGTCAGCGCGAGGCGGTCCAACATCCGAGCGCTCGAGCAGTGGCAGGCGGAGCGCAACGCGGCGAACGACGCGATGGCGCGCCTTGACAAGAAATCGCCCGAGTTTGCGCAGAAGCGCGACGAGCTGAAGGCCCTGTCGACGCGGATCAAGGGGGCCGAGCAGTTCGTCTCCGAGCTCGAGAAGAAGATGACCGAGCTGCTCTCCGTCGTGCCGAACCTGCCGGACCCGTCGGTGCCCGTGGGCGCGGGGGAGGAGGGCAACGTGGTCGTCCGGGCGTGGGGCGAGAAGCCGAGCTTCTCGTTCGCGCCGAAGTCGCACTGGGACATCGGCACGGCCCTCGGCCTCCTCGACTTCGAGCGCGCGGCGAAGCTCTCGGGGGCGCGCTTCACCGTGCTGATGGGCGCCGCCGCCCGCCTCGAGCGGGCGCTCATCTCGTTCATGCTCGACCTGCACACGCGCGAGCAGGGCTACCTCGAGGTGCTGCCGCCCTTCCTCGTCAAGGACACGGCGCTGTTCGGCACGGGCAACCTGCCCAAGTTCGCCGAGGACCTGTTCAAGACGCAGAAGAGCGACCCGGAGAGGGCGTATGACCTCTACCTCATCCCGACGGCCGAGGTCCCGGTCACGAACCTCCACGCCGACGAGATCCTGGACGGCGCGTCGCTCCCGATCGCCTACGCGGCCTACACGCCGTGCTTCCGCAGCGAGGCGGGCAGCCACGGGCGCGACGTCCGCGGGCTCATCCGGCAGCACCAGTTCGACAAGGTCGAGCTCGTGCGGTTCTCGGCGCCGGAGGACTCTGCCCGCCAGCACGAGCTGCTCACCTCGCACGCGGAGGAGGTCCTGAAGCGGCTCGGCCTGCACTACCGGGTGTCGGCGCTCTGCACCGGCGATCTCGGCTTCGGCTCGCAGAAGACGTACGATCTCGAGGTGTGGCTGCCCGGCCAGGGGCTGTACCGCGAGATCTCGAGCTGCTCGAACTTCGGCGACTTCCAGGCGCGCCGCGCCCAGATCCGCTACCGGCCGGAGCCGAAGGCGAAGCCGCGGCTGGTCCACACGATGAACGGGTCGGCGCTCGCGGTGGGGCGGACGGTCATCGCGATCCTCGAGCAGTACCAGCAGGCGGACGGCACGGTGGTCGTGCCGGAGCCGCTCCGGGCGTTCATGGGCTGCGAGGTCCTCCGCGGCAGGTAACAGCGATGGCAGCGGACGAGGAAGCCAAGCGTGAGCTTCCGGAAGCGAAGAGCGCGCACAACGGGGGGGACGGCGAGCGGCGCTCGCAGGTCCCGGACTCGCGGGGCGCGCGCGGCGGGGGGGACGGCGAGCGGCGCTCGCAGGTCCCGGAGTCGCGGGGCGCGCGCGGCGGGGGAGACGGCGAGCGGCGCTCGCAGGTCCACGGGCCGCCGACCAACGCGGAGACGTCGATGGCGCTCGCGCGCCGGCGGCTCCTCGACCTCTGCAAGCGGCACAAGGACGAGCTCATCGACGACTGGATCGAGAACGTGCTGGCGCTGCCGCCGGAGCGGGGCCGGTACACCGATCGGCCCGTGGGCGAGGTCACGGAGAACGTGCGCTCCTGGCTCGCCGCGTTCACCAGGATCCTCGAGGACGGCAGCGAGACGCTGCTCGACGAGTTCATCACGCACCTGGTCGAGCAGCGCTACGCGACCGGGTACTCCATCAGCGCTCCGCTGATCGCCGCGTCCGAGTTCCGCACCGCGGTCGCGGGCGTCCTCGACACGACGCACGACGACGCCGAGGCGGACGGCTCGTCCTCGATCGACGTGCTCCGCGCCGTCGACGCGCTGCTGCTCCAGTTCGAGCACCGCTTCGCCGAGGCGTACGCCCAGCGCTCGCTGTTCGCCTCCGAGGAGCGCTACCGCGAGATCGTCGAGCTCTCGTCCGACGTGCTCGCGACGATCGACCAGGAGGGCATGCTGACGCGGCTGAACGTGCGCTTCGAGGCGCTCTTCGGGCACTCGCGGCAGGCGTGGATCGGCCGGCCGATCACCGCGCTCGCGGTCGCGGCGGACGTGCCGGCCCTGCGCACGCTCGTGCTGTCCGCGTCGCGGGCCGAGGCGCCGCGGGAGGCGACCATCCGTTGCGGGACGCGCGCTGGCCTGACCAAGGTGATGACGGTCCGGATCACGCGGCTCTACGGCGAGGACGCCTCGCTCGCGCTCATGCGCGACGTCACCGAGGAGGTCGCGCGCCGCGCGCAGATCCTCCACAGCGAGAAGCTCTCCTCGATCGGCCAGGTCGCGGCGAGCGTCGCGCACGAGCTCAACAACCCCATGGCGTGGGTGATGGCGAACCTGGAGCAGATCCGGAGCGGGGCGCACAAGCTCGTCTCGGCGGCGCGCCCGGTCGCCTCGGGCTCGTACGAGGACCTGCTGCGCGCCATCGACCTCATCGATCGCTCGTGCCACGAGGCGCTCGCCGGCGTCGAGCGGATGCGGGACATCGTGACGGACCTCAACCTCTTCTCGAGCAGCAGCGAGCGCAAGCCCGAGCGGGTCGATCTCGTCGACGTGATCGAGCTCGCGCTGCGCATGACGGGCCCGCAGCTCAGCCAGCTCTGCCGCATCGAGCGCAGCTACGGCGAGATGCCGCCGTTCGTCGGCTATCCGGGCAAGCTCTCGCAGGTGTTCGTGAACCTGTTCATCAACGCGGCGCAGGCGATGCCGAACCGCCCTCGCGACGAGAACATGGTGCGCGTGACGACGCGCTTCGACGCCGGCGTCCACCACGTCGAGGTGGAGGACAACGCGCGCGGGATGACCCCGGAGGTCGTCGAGCGGATCTTCGACCCGTTCTTCACGACGAAGGAAGAGAGCGCGCGCCCGGGCATCGGGCTCTGGGTGTCGCGCAACATCGTCGAGGAGCAGCACGGCACGATGACGGTGTCGAGCACGCCCGGCGTCGGGACCGTCTTCACGATCCGCCTGACCGGCCTCAACCCCACGGATCTGCCCGCGCCGCGGCCGCCGCCGGAGCCGCCGCGCGCGTCGTCGCGCGGGACGATCCTGTTCGTCGACGACGAGCCGATGCTGCTCAACGCCTTCGCGCGCGCGTTCGAGGAGCGGCACGAGGTGCTCGTGGCGAAGAGCGGCCACGAGGCGCTCGACCTCCTGCGGGACCGCGGCGGCCGGATCGACGCGATCGTCTGCGATCTGCTGATGCCGCAGATGAGCGGGATGGCCCTGTACGACGAGATCGGCGAGCGGTTCCCGCAGCTCTTGCCGAAGATGGCCTTCATGTCGGGCGGCGCCTTCACGCCGAGCGCGCGGGAGTTCGTGGAGCGGGTGGACAACCCGAAGATCGCGAAGCCGATCTCGCTCGACGATCTGGAGCGGGTGATCGGCGATCTTCTCAGCGGCGGGTCGAAGCGGGGGCACTAGGCTGGAGGAGCGGGGGGCTCGATGGCGGTCGCGAAGGCGAGGATGATCCGAGAGCGGGCGAACCACGCGCGTTACCGGCCGGGGCAGCGGGGCGGCTTCTACGAGAGCTTCTTCCAGCGCGCGAACCACCCGACCCGGCCGCTCGCCTTCTGGATCCGGTACACGCTGTTCAGCCCGGCCGGTCGGCCCGAGGCCGCGGAGGGTGAGCTCTGGGCGGTCTACTTCGACGGCGAGTCGGGGCGCCACGCGGTCGCCAAGCGCGAGGTCCCGTTCGCCGGGCGCTGCTCGTTCGCCCGCGACAGCCTGGCGGTCGCCATCGACGGCGCCCGGCTGAGCCTCGGCAGGCTCACCGGCGCGGCGGGCGAGGGGGAGGACGCCATCACCTGGGACCTCGCCTACGAGGGCGGTGGAGAGCCCCTTCTGCTGCTCCCGGCGGCCCTCTACGGCGCCCCGCTGCCGAAGGCGAAGGCGCTGGTCGGCGCGCCGATGGCCGTCTACAGCGGCCTCCTCCGCGTAGCTGGGCGCGAAGTGGACGTCTCGGGCTGGGTGGGCAGCCAGAACCACAACTGGGGGACGAAGCACACGGACCTGTACGCCTGGGGGCAGGTCGCCGGGTTCGACAGCCACCCGGACAGCTTCCTCGAGGTCGCCACGGCCCGGCTGAAGGTCGGACCGTTCTGGACGCCGAACATGACGCCGCTGGTCCTCCGGCACCGCGGCGAGGAGATCGCGCTCAGCTCGCTCGTCCAGTCGGTCCGCGCCGATGCCTCGTTCGACTACTTCACCTGGCGCTTCCGGACGGAGACCGATCGGCTGAGCGTCGAGGGGGAGATCTCCGCGTCCGCCGGCGATTTCGTGGGCCTGGCCTACAGGAACCCTCCTGGCGGCGTGAAGCATTGTCTGAACACCAAGATCGGGGCTTGCACCGTCACGCTGCGGCGGAAGAGCTTGGGCCGCGAGGTCGGGATCGAGACCCTGACCACGGCGCGGCGCGCGGCGTTCGAGATCCTCACGGACGACCGAGCCCATGGCGTGATGATCCGCGCCTGATCCACGCTGGACGCACGGTCCGCGGTGCTCGGCGCGGGCGGCCGGGCCGGCGCGAAGGAGCGGGGCGCCGCCGCCGAGAGATGCGCTGCGCGTCCGGCGCCAGGTCGGCTAAAGAAGGTGCGGTACGTCACCGCACGAAAGGCGGACGCCATGAGTCTCAAGCACCCCCGGACCATCCTCGTTGCACTGGACAGCTCCCCCAAGGCGTCGCTCGTCCTCGCGGAGGGCGTCGATCTCGCGCAGAAGCTCGGCGGCAAGCTCGTGCTCGTGCGCGGGATCGGGCTGCACCACAGCCTGCCCGCGGAAGCGTTGAACGAGTCGCCCACCCGGGTCCCCGAGATCCTGGAGCGGGGCGACCGCGAGGAGCTCTCGCAGCTCGCGCGCGACGTGCCGCCCGAGCTCCTGGCGAAGGTCGTGATCCACGTCGGCGTCGCCTGGGAGGTCATCTGCCGGACGGCCGACGAGGAGAACGCGGATCTCATCGTCATCGGGTCGCACGGCTACTCGGGCATCGACAAGGTGCTCGGCACGACGGCGGCGAAGGTCGTGAACCACACGAACCGGTCGGTGCTCGTGGTGCGCGACAAGCCGTCGGACTGACAGCGGCTCGCCTGCCTTAGCGGAGCCTGGCGATGAGCTCTTCGCTCAACGTGGGCTGATCGATCTTGCCCAGCCAGATCCGCCAGGTGGCCTTCATGAAATCAAGGCCTGCCACGGTCGCCGTCCCGCCGCCGGCGACCGTGACGGTGGTCGCCTTCGCGCCCGGGTCGTACGCGATGGTGACCTCCGCTCCCGACTTGAGGTCTCCCTCGAACGCCGCCACGAACCTCTCGATCTTCGGCGTGTCCGTGTATCGGTTCAACGCATACGCCTCCCGCAGCGCCTTGACGATGCTCGCGCGGTCGACGTCGCGGAGCATCGTCCAGACGAACTTCTTCCCCGTGTCCATGTCGATGACGGCGTCCTTGGACCTCGTGGCAGGGAGCTGCTCCATGTAATGGCTGATCCGATAGACATCGATGTTGAGCACGCCGATGGTCCTGACGCGGACGCCCGTGCCGGTGAGCGTGTAGCCAGGCAAAGCAAGGAGGCTCCCGACAGCGAGGAAGACCGCCGCGAACGCGGCGAGAAGAGCTGGAGATTTGGTTCGCGCGAGTTGCATCGGATCGACCTCCTCCGGCATCGCCGCTCCGTGCGGCGCATCGTGTCCGGGCGCCGCGCTCCGGCGATCGCCCGTCGACGGTCGTGAATGAGCAAGACCTGAACCACCGACAGAGGGACGCTGGGAGTCGCAGATCTCGCGAGATCTCGAGATGTGCCCTGGAGTCAGGCAGGGACGACCCATGGATGTGTGCTCGGAGGGGGCTCCGGGCGCGGGCGCGGAGCGGCGGCCTTTCGCCGGTGCGAGGGCCGGCGGCGGTGGTGCCGACGCCGGCTCTCCCGGAGATCTTTTTTCGGCCCGGTCCGTAGAAGCCGCGCGCTGCGGGGACCGGGAGATCGCGGCGGAGGGACGCGGGTCCCCCCGTGGGCCGCGCCATGGCTTGCGGCGGAAGGAGCTTCTCGATGCGGACGATGCTCGCTGGATTGCTGATGGGATGGGCGGCTCTGGGCTGCACGGCCAGCGCGGGGGCGCCTCCGGGCACGAGCGCCGCGGCGGTGGCGGCCGCGCCGGGCGCGGCGGCGCGGGAGGAGGCGGCGAAGCCGGTCGCCGTGGCCGCCGCCCCGACGGAGCCGGCCGAGCCCTCTGCGGCGGCGGCCGACGTGCCGTCGTCCCAGCCGGAGCCGGCGCCCGCGGGGAACCAGGGCGTCTGGATCGGCGCCGCGGGCGCGAGCGCCTTCGCGCTGCCGGGGACGCGCGAGACGCAGCTCGGCGTGTGGATCGATGTCCCGGCGGCGCGCGCAGCCCGTGGACAGCCGCGCGCGCCAGCGGCGGTCGTGCTGCTCGTGGACGCCTCCGGCTCGATGCAAGGCCCCAAGATGGAGAACGCCCGCGCGGCGGCGCAGGCGTTCGTCGACAGGCTCCCCGACGGCGATCTCGTCTCGGTCGCGTCGTTCGCCGACACCGCGCAGGCGCGCGTCTCGCCGACGGTGCTCGGCCGGTCGACGCGCCCCGCGGTGGCGCGCGCCATCGCCGCGCTCGGCCCCGACGGCAGCACCAACCTCTTCGGTGGACTCCAGCTCGCGGAGCAGCACGCGCTCGCGGCGCCGTCGACGCACGCCGTCCGGCGCGTGGTGCTCATCTCGGACGGCCAGGCGAACATCGGGCCTTCCTCTCCCGACATCCTCGGGGCGCTCGCCCAGCGCGGCGCCGCGCACGGGGTACAGATCACGTCGATCGGGGTGGGCGCCGACTACGACGAGCGCACGCTCAACGCGCTCGCCCTCGGCTCCAGCGGCCGGCTGTACCACCTCACCGAGGCGCGGGAGATGTCCTCCGTCCTCGAGCGCGAGCTCGCCCTGCTCCAGACGACGGCGGCGACGGGCGCGTTCGTCGAGATCGTCCCGGCGCCCGGCGTGGAGCTGCTCGACGTCCCCAACGAGCGCACCGAGCGCTCCGGGGACGCGCTCCGGGTGCTGCTCGGCACGATGTTCGGCGGGCAGCACCGCGAGATGCTCGTGCGGGCGCGGGTCACCGCGCCGGCGGCCGGCTCTCACCCGCTGGCGAGCGTGCGGCTCCACTTCCGCGACGCCGAGAGCGGCAATCTCCCGCGCGTGCAGGAGGTGGTCGCCCGCTACGATGTGACGAGCGACCCGGCCCTCGTCGCCGCGCACCAGAACGAGAAGACGCAGACGATCGCCGCGGTGATGGAGGCGGGCATGATGCAGCTCGACGCGGCCCAGGAGGTGAGCGCGGGCAACTTCGGCGCGGCCGAGGCGAAGCTCGCCGCAGCGGAGGACCGGCTCCGGCAGCAGGCGGCGCGCGCCCGCTCGGACAAGGACAAGGAGCGCGCCGTCCAGGCCGCCTCGGCGGTGGCGAGCGCGCGGAAGACCGCGCGCGCGGCCGCGGCGGCTCCGCCCTCACCCGCGGCGCGGCGCATGGATGCGCTCGAGATGAACAGCGCCTCCCCGGTCTGGTCGGGCCGCTGATCCGGCGCCGCCGCCGAGGCGCGCCGCCGGCGCCTGCCCGTTCTGGCGCCTGCCCGTTCTGGCGCCTACCCGTTGCCGATGCCTGCCTGTCGCCGCTGACGCCTGCCCGTCGCTGATGCCTGCTCGTCGCCGCTGACGCCTGCCCGTCGATGACGGTCCGTCATGGTGGGCGGGCGCGCGTCCATCATGAGAGGGCAGGTGCGGTGTCCCTCATGGGGCCGAAGATGGGATGTCCATCGTGGGACGGCAGGTGCGGTGTCCGTCATGAGAGGGCAGATGCGATGTCCGTCATGGGACGACCGGACGCGATGTCCATCATGGACGGGTTGACCGGCTCTGCATGACCGGGGGAATCCGGTCATGGTTGATCCATGATTCAACATTGACGATACAATCCATCATGGACTGGCAGCTGCTCCTCGCGTGGCCCTCGACAGAGGTCGGGGCCCGCGCGACATTGTTCCGGGCCCTCCGGCACGTCGCCTCCTCGGGGCCCGCTCCTCGCCATGAACCCGAACGCCTTCCCGGAGTCGCGCGCCGCCGCCGTGCGCGAGCTCTGGTCGCTCGACCCGGCCGTCACCTTCCTGAACCACGGCTCGTACGGCGCCTGCCCGCGCGCGGTGCTCGAGGCGCAGCAGCGCTACCGCGAGCAGCTCGAGCGCGAGCCGGTCCGGTTCTTCCTTCGCGAGCTGGAGCCGCTGCTCGACGCGGCCCAAGGCGCGCTCGCCTCCTTCGTCGGCGCTGACGTCGACGACCTCGTGTTCGTCCCCAACGCGACCGTCGGGGTCAACACGGTGCTGCGGTCGCTCTCGCTGCGACCCGACGACGAGCTCTGCATCACGGATCACGGGTACAACGCCTGCAACAACGCGGCCGAGGCGGTCGCGGCCCGCGCCGGTGCGCGCGTCGTGGTCGCGCCGGTGCCGTTCCCCATCGAGGCGCCCGAGCAGGTGGTCGAGGCGGTGCTCGCGCGCGTGGGGCCGCGGACGCGCCTCGTCCTCGTCGACCACGTGACGAGCCCGACGGGGCTCGTGTTCCCTGTCGCCTCGCTGATCGCCGCGCTCGCGGAGCGCGGCGTCGACGTGCTGGTCGACGGCGCGCACGCGCCCGGCATGGTGCCGCTCGATCTCCGCGCCCTCGGGGCGGCCTATTACACCGGCAACTGCCACAAATGGCTCTGTTCGCCGAAGGGCGCGGCGTTCCTCCACGTGCGGCGGGACAAGCAGGGCGCGGTCCGCCCTCTCTCCATCAGCCACGGCGCCAACTCGCCGCGCACCGACAGGTCGCGCTTCCTGCTCGAGTTCGACTGGACCGGCACGGCCGACCCCAGCGCGGCGCTCTGCGTCGCGGACGCGCTCCGCGCCATGGCCGCGCTCGTGCCCGGCGGCTGGCCCGCGCTCCAGGCGCACAACCGGGCGACGGCGCTCGCCGCGCGCGACCTCCTGTGCGAGGCGCTCGGCTGCATGCCGCCGAGCCCCGACGCGATGATCGGCGCGCTCGCGACGGTGCCGCTCCCCGACGCGCCGTCGCCCCGGCTGCGCCTCGATCCGCTCCAGGACGCGCTGCTCGAGCGGTGGGGGATCGAGGTGCCGGTGTTCGCCTGGCCCGCGTCGCCCCGGCGGTACCTCCGGATCTCGGCCCAGATCTACAACGACAGGCCGCACTACGAGCGGCTCGCGGCCGCCCTCGCCGCGCTGCTGTAGCGGCGCGCGGCAGGGCCCGGCCCCGCGCCGCCGCTCCGTCGCCGGGCGCCGCGCGGAGCTCGCCTCTGCCTCCGGGTCGCCCCGTGCCCGTTTCGCCGCGGGTCGGCGCTCGCGTCGGCCGAGGCGCGTCCAGCGCTCGCCGGAGCAGAGCGCGCGCGCCCGCCGAGACGATAGGATGCGCGCTCCAAGGAGACACGATGCCACGTCGAATCCTGGTCTTGTCCTCGCTTTCCTGGCTGGCGGCGACCCTCGCGGCTGCGCCCTCCGCTGCGCAGCCCGCGACGCCTCGCCCGACAGCTAGCCCTGCGCCCTCCGCGTCGGCGGGAACGCCTCCGGCACCGGGCGCACGGCAACCGCCCGCGACGCCGGCGCCGAGCACACCGCAGCCGCCGGCTTCAGGCACACCGCAGCCGCCCGCGACGCCGGCGCCGGGCACACCGCCGTCGCCCGCGACGCCGGCGCCGGGCACACCGCAGCCGCCGGCGCCGGGCACGCCGCAGCCGCCGGCTTCAGGCACACCGCAGCCGCCCGCGACGCCGTTGCCCGGCGGGCCGCCGCAGCCCCCGGCGCTCGGCGCGCCCGGAGCGGGCGCACCTGAGCCGGACGCCTCGCCGCTCGCGCCGGAAGAGGCGCACACCGCGCCGGGAGCGGCCGGGCCGCCCTCGGACTCGGCGCCGCCCGACCGGAAGCCGGGCGGGGCGGAGGCGGGCCGCAAGGGCAGCACGCCGGCGCCCTGGGTGCTGTCCCTCTCGGATACCGAGCTGGGGCCGCCGCCCGCGCGCGGGTCGGGCGGCAGAACCATCGACGAGGGGGCCGTCCCGCTGAGCCAGCGTGGCGCGATCGGCCTGGAGACCTCCTCGTTCACCGGCGGCGACGGCGAGGTCTCCGGGCTCGCGGTCGCGCTCTTCGCCCGCATGCCGTTCGCCCAGCACACGTTCCTCGATGTCCGACTCCCGTTCGGGCTCGCGATGGCCGAGCGCACCGACGCCGTGCTTGGCAACGTGACGCTCGGCGCCCATCACGTCGCCCGCGTCGGCCGGACGTTCTGGCTCACGGTGGGCGGCGACGTCGGGCTGGCGACGCTCTCGGGCAAGACCCACCACCACGCCAGCTACGAGCCCGTCAGCGCCAGCCGGGCGTACTGGGATCTCCACGAGTACTTCCCGAGCATCCTCCCCATCCACGCGCGCCTCGGCGCCGAGGCCCACGTCGGCTCACGGATCATCGGGCGCTTCCAGATCGAGCCGGTGCTCTACATCCCGCTCGGCCGCAACAAAGAGTACGAGGTCGCGATCCAGCACGCCGCCGAGCTCCAGATCGGCCACGGGATCGGCGGCGGCGTGCGCGTGCAAGGGATGGCGCTGCCCACGTTCGACAACGTGAGCATCCGGCACGCCGTCGCCCGCAATCTCTACGTCCTGGCCATCGAGCCTTTCCTCGCGATCGAGCGCAACCTCGCGTTCCTCCGAACGGGCCTGCTGCTGCCCTTCGACGAGGAGCTCGGCCCGCCGCTCGACCACACGTGGGGCTTCCACTTCACCGCGGGCGTCCGCGTCGACTGAGGCCGCGGCCTGGGCAGAGCGGCGGTCTCCCGCTTCGGATACGGGCCCAGATCGGCGTTTTCGGCGCGCAAGCGCACTCCTGTGCGCTGAGCACCGAAAACGTCGAGGTGGGCCCGTATCCGAAGCGGGTGACCGTCGCTCTAGGCGCCGCGCGCCCGGCTTGCTTCGCCGATCGCGTAGGTGATGTGCCCCTCCAGCTCGCCCGCGGGCAGCTGCTCGGACTCCACGACGACGAGGCGTGCTCCCGCGTCCTCCGCGAGCAGCTCGAAGGTCTTCGGCGCACGATCGTGCAAGTGGCTCGGCAAGACGATGGCCAGCGGGCGGAGGCGGACGGCCACCCCCCACGCCGAGCCTGCATCGCAGGAGCGGACGAGGAAACGAGCCCGCGCTGCAACCCTCCGGCAACGAGCCAGAAAATGGGGGCTGCAGTCGAGCGCCAGCACCATGGGTATCCGGATCAACTGACTGCTACTAGGGGGCTCCGACATAGGAAGATGCTACTCCAGCGAAGCGCGATTGCGCGTCCTCTTATCCCGCATAACCGATACAGAGCCTTCCCGAAATAGAAAACAACAAGCTCGCCAGCTCATGTAAGCAGTCACGCGTGATTTTGGTGTATTGGGTAACGTTCTGTGAGCGCAGGATATTTGAAATGAACGCTGCGAGAGGGGGAGGCGCCAGCGCACGAGAGTCCCCGCGGGACCGCGCGCAAAATCGCCGAGAATTCGGCCCTCCTTGCGCTTCAACAGGAGCGCGTGATGCCCTGAGCGATCGCGCGTTGATGAAATGATGCACCATGGACGGAGAAGGTCTCGGCGCATACCAGTGAATGCAACATGGCGATCCGGTGTCGGGAACGCCCGGACGAGTGAAGTCGGCGCACACGTGGTAGACGCCGCTCGGGACGTAGGTTGTGAAGGCAGCGTCCACGAGAGCGTCGCACAAGATGGCTCGTGTTCACCCCTGACGCTGCCCAGATCGCCGCAGCGGCTCCACGCCTCCAGCCTGTCGAGGTCGGCACGCGGCAAAGGAGTTGGCGAGCACACGTCATGGAGATCGTGTGTCATCGCCACGCGGCAGGCGAGCCGCGCCAGCGCCGCCATCGGCCGGACCCGCTGCCCGGTCGCCGCGGCGCTCCCTCGCCGCGCGCCATGCATCGCGGCAGGCCGCGCCGCGCGCGCCCCGCGAGGGCTCGGTGAGCTCGACACGCCCTGTGTTGCCAACCACCCAGCGCCCGCCGATCGCCGCGACGGCCCTGAACCGGTTACGCTCCTCACAGAAGCTCGGGGGCGCCACCCACCCAGCCCCCTCCGAAATGTTTCCGCCAGGTTGCGGGGAGCGCCGACGCCGGAGGCGACCGCCGGCGGCGCGATGGCCCCGCCGGCAGAGAACCGGACCCTCTCCGAGGCCGGCGGCTGCAGGGAAGGAGCACCGGGGAGAGGTCGAGAGAGGTGGCGGTGTCGAGCTGGCACCTGCAATAAGGTTCCAACTATATCATCTCGTGGCCCGGATAGAAGAGAACAGCGTCGGGTTGTGATCGCAAAGGCGTCGGCCGTCGCGGTGGGGCGACGACCTCGCATCCAAGGTCGGAGTCGGCGCTGTGGCGGAGCTGTATTTTTACAGTAACACCCCGGGAAGGGGGGTTATCCTTCTCGGCGGTCGGATAGCCGACCTGATCGGGCGATAGCGTGGATCACCCGTCAGGGAGGCGGCGCGCGCGCCAGCAAGCGGGTGGTGCTCTGATCCCGAGAGAGCTCAGCCGAGGTCGGGAGGTTAGGAAGAACACTTGCCTACCACCCGGACAATGGGGGTTTCAGGCGGACACGACCCCCGAGCTCCGGTGATGTTTTGACGAGTGGACTCCTCGACGCGCCGCCGCGGCGCGAGGGTCGTGCGGCCGTCGACGCGTGGCACGGGGCTCGTCCCCGGAGCGCCGGCGCGGGGCGCCGAGCGGCCCGGGCCGGCGACCTGGCCGGGGCGGCGCGCGCCCGCGCACGGGCGGCGGCGCGAACCGACCGCTCGCCGGCAGGACGCTGGGTCGCACATGGTATATGCCGGCCCCATGGCGCAGGTGCACGGCGGCAGGCTTGTCTCGAAGGCCCTCGCGAGACACGGGGTGACGCACCTCTTCACCCTGTGCGGCGGGCACATCCAGGCGATCTACGACGGGTGCCTGGATGACGGCATCCGGGTGGTCGACGTGCGACACGAGCAGACCGCCGGACACGCCGCCGACGGGTACGCGCGGGTGACCGGGAGGCCGGGGGTGTGCGCCGTCACCGCGGGGCCCGGCGTGACGGACGTGGTGACGGCCGTCGCCAACGCCCAGCGCGCGGGCGTCCCGATGGTCGTCCTCGGGGGCGCCGGCCCGCGCGCCCTCGCCGACATGGGCTCGCTGCAGGACATGAACCACGTCGAGCTGATGCGCCCCATCTCGAAGTGGAGCGTCTCCGTGCCCTCGACCGATCGCATCCAGGAGTACGTGGACTCGGCCTTCCGCATCGCCCAGGCGAACGTGCCAGGCCCGGTCTTCCTCGAGATGCCGCTCGACCTGCTGATGAACTACGCCGGCGACGAGGCGCCCGCGACCGCGCCCGCGGCCCCGCCTCGCCCCGGGGGCGACCCGGCCGCCGTCGCGCGGGCCGCGGCCCTGCTGAGGGACGCCGAGCGGCCCATGTTCATCGTCGGGAGCCAGCTCCGGTGGTCGCCGCGGCGCGACGCGCTGCGCCGCTTCGCCGACGCGGTGAAGGCGCCCTTCTACCTGAACGGCATGGCCCGAGGCGCCCTGCCCCACGCGCACCCGGGGCTCATGAGCCGCTCGCGCCGCTTCGCGCTCTCGCAGACCGACCTCTGCGTGGTGCTCGGGACCCCCTTCGACTTCCGCCTCGAGTACGGCCGCGCCATCAGCCCGGCGGCCAAGGTCGTCCAGATCGATCTCGACGGGAGCGAGCTCGGCAGGAACCGCCGCGTCGACGTCGGGATCGACGGGGACAGCGGCGTCGTCCTGGAGCAGCTGCTCGCGGAGGTGCCCGACAAGACGGCCGCGGCGTGGCTCTCGGCCGTGCGCGAGGCCGAGGAGCGATCGCGCGCGAAGATGCTGGCGGAGATCGCGAGCGACGGCGACCCGCCGAACCCGCTGCGCGTCTGCGCGGAGATCGGCAAACGCCTCGGCAAGGACGACATCGTCATCGGCGACGGAGGGGACTTCGTGGCCACGGCCGCGAACGTGCTGAAGCTCGAGTGGCCGCAGCTCTGGATGGACCCCGGCCCGCTCGGGACCCTCGGGGTCGGTCCCGGCTACGCGATGGCGGCCAAGCTGGCGCGGCCAGAGGCCAACGTGGTCCTCGTGTACGGCGACGGATCGTTCGGCTTCCACGCGCTCGAGTTCGAGGCGATGGTGCGCCAGGGCATCCCCGTCGTGAGCGTGATCGGGAACGACGCTGCCTGGACGCAGATCCGCCGGGGGCAGGTGGAGCTCTACGGCGAGGGCCGCGCGCCGGCGACGTCGCTCGACTTCACCCGGTACGACCGCGTGGTCGAGGCGCTCGGCGGCTTCGGGGCCTGCGTGGAGCGCGTCGAGGAGCTCGGGCCCGCGCTGGACGAGGCGTTCCGGTGCGGCAGGCCCGCTTGCGTCAACGTGAAGATCGCGAAGAGCGACTTCCGCAAGGGCGCCATCAGCGTCTGATCCACGTGGAATTACGGTTCATCTCCCCCGACCTGCAGAGCCTCGACGAGCTCGACTCGGAGGTGCTCGCGTGCGCCCCGTTCAGCGACGCGCGGCCGGCCCACGGCGTGGCCGGCCTCTGCGACTGGCGGCTCGGCGGCCGGATCTCCGAGCTGAGGCGGCAGGGCCTGATCACCGGCGAGCTCGGCGAGGTCGTCATGATCCCGTGCAAGCCGCGCATGGCGTTCGACAAGCTCGTCCTGTTCGGCGCCGGCGAGCGCGACGCGTTCGACGAGGCGATCTTCCGCGAGATCGTGCGCCGGATGCTGGCCACGATGGGCGGGCTCTGCACGCGCGCGGCCGTGGTGGAGCTCCCGGGGCGGCACGACGGGCTCATCCCCGCCGAGCAGGCGGCCGACGCGCTCCTCGACTGCGCGGGCAGGGAGCGCGGCGACAACGTGTGGACGCTGGTGGAGCGCGCCGACGGCAGGCAGCAGATCACCCAGCACATGATCGAGCAGCGACGCCGGGTGCGGCGGGCGCTCTAGTCACGCGGCGCGCGGCGTGGAGGGCGTCAGGCAGGCTCCTTCGGCAGGTCGACGGTGAAGGTCGCCCCCTCGCCCGGCCGGCTGTCGACCTGGATCGTCGCCCCGAGCGCGTCGGCGATCTGCCGCACGATCCACAGCCCCATGCCGAAGCCGCTGTAGTTCTCGCTGGAGACGGCGCGCTCGAAGCGCTCGAAGATGCGGGCCTGCTGCTCCGGGGCGATGCCGATGCCGCGATCCCGCACCGTCAGGCGGGCGCGATCCGCGAGGTCCTCCAGCGTGACGTCGATGGGCTTGCCTGCGCCGTATTTGACGGCGTTCGAGAGGAGGTTCGTGACGATCTGATCGAGCCGGAGGCGATCCCACCGGCCGACGATCGAGGCGGGGGCCGACAGGTTGACGGGGCAGCCGGCCGCGCAGAGCTCCTCGCGGAACCGCTCCAGCGCCTCGTTCACCGTGGCCGCGAGATCGACGTCCTCGAGCTCGATCTGCAGGCGGCCCGCGGAGATGCGCGAGATGTCGAGCAGGTTCGTGATGAGCCGGGCGAGCCGCTCGACCTGCCGCTTGATCATCTCGAGCCGCGGCGTGGCGCGCTCGGCGGTGAGGCCGCCGCGCTTGCCGGCGCGCAGGAGGCCGTCGACCTGCAGCTGCATGGGCGTGAGCGGCGTGCGGAGCTCGTGCGAGGCGATCGTGAGGAAATCGTCGCGCGCGCGCACCGCGAGCTGCGCCTCCCGGTAGAGCCGGGCGTTGTCGACGGCCAGCGCCGCGCGCCGCGCGAGATCCTGCGCGAGGTCGAGATCGACCGCGTCGTAGCGCCGGTGCGTCGAGGCGAACGAGAGCGTGCCCAGCGTGCGGCCGCGCGCCGTCAGCGGGACCGTGAGGTGCGAGGCGAGCGAGAGCGAGCGCAGCGCCTCGTAGTGCGCCTGATCGAACGAGATCGCGCGGACGAAGGAGTCGGTCACCTTGGGGATGAGCTCCGGCTGCGCGGTGCGCAGGACCCTGCCGATCCCTCGCCCGGCAGAGTCGGCCGTGATCCTGCCGAGCAGCTCGGTCGCCATCGCCATCGACGGATCCGCGTGGGCGGTCACCTGCCGATCGATCGCGCCGGACTCGTCCTGCAGCAGGAGCACGCAGATCGACGCGAAGTCGGGGAGCGCGACGCGGACCACGCGCCGCAGCGTCTCCTCGAAATCGAGCGACTCGCCGAGGATCTGCCCGGCGGAGACGAGGATGCGCTGCGCCTCGTGGACGCGGCGGCGCTCCGTCACGTCGCGGGTGACCTTCGCGAAGCCGCGCAGCTGCCCGGCCTCGTCGAAGAGCACGCTGATCACCTCGTTCGCCCAGTAGCGGGTGCCGTCCTTGCGGACGCGGTAGCCCTCCTGGATCGAGCGGCCGGTCTCCACGGTGGACTCGAGCTCCGCGGCGGGCCTGCCGAGCTCGACGTCCTCCGGCGGGAAGAGGACCGAGCAGTGGCAGCCGATGATCTCGTCGGCGCGGTAGCCGTTGATGCGCTCGGCGCCCGGGTTCCAGCTGGCGATGCGGCCGGCGGGGTCGAGCATGAAGATGGCGTAGTCCTGGACGCCCTCCACGATGAGGCGGAACCGCTCCTCGCTCTGCTTGAGGCGCCGGTCGGCGCGCGCCTCCGCCGCCTCCATCTCCCGGCGCAGGAGGAGCTCGCGCATCCTGCGGTTCTCATCCTCGTAATGCTTCCTGCGCAGCTGGGCGCGCAGGCGCGCCTTCAGCACCGTGAGCTCGCCCGTCTTCGTCACGAAATCGTCGGCGCCGGCCGAGAGGGCGTCGAGGATCGCCTTGTGGTCGTCGCGGCCGGTGAGCATCAGCAGCGGGATCGGGCGCCACGAGGCGTTCGCCTTGATGCGGAGGCACGTGGCCGGGCCCGACAGACCCGGCATCACCATGTCGAGAAGAATGCCGTCGACGCGCGCCACCGTGAGCCGCGCGAGCGCCTCCTCCCCCGAGTGGGCGAGCACCGGCAAGTAGCCTTCGTCGCGCATCGCCGCCGCGACCTGGTTCAGGTACGTGGGGCTGTCGTCCACGATGAGGATGCGATGGGACGGCGTATCCGCTGGGCGGTTCACGGGAGCCTCCGGGGCGGGCTCCTGTGAGCGAGGGGAGTCGCCAGGACGGGGCGCGTGGGGCTGGTTGAACCGGTGCAACACCCGCCGATCACCCCCCGTGGCGCCTCCACCCTCATTGGCCACCCATACAGGTTGGCATGCGTTCTCCCCCGGTCGACGCGAAAAGGCTACCTGGCCCGATGCACTTTGCGTACAGCATCCTTTTTCTACCAGCCGCCAGGCGCTCGCAACGTGGCTTCCCCCACCGCGAACCGGAATCCCCGGGGAAGCGCACACGATGCGCGCTGTGGGCTTCGAGCGCCCGGCGCCGGCAGACAGGGGCTTCCCGCGCGACAAACCAGGGAAATGACGCTTGACAAGCGGCGTGACGATCCGAGTTGCGCCCGACTCGAGCGACTCGAGATCCGCGCCTGGCGAGTCGCGGCCTCGCGGCGGCGCGCCGGCGTGCCAGTGTCGAAAAGGGCGTGAGCGCGCGGCGGCGAGGAGCGGAGATCATCACCGCGCTGGCTCCTCGGCGGAGCCAGGCCCGGGCGGCGCGGAAGATCGGAGACGCGCGGATCCGTCAGCCCTCGTCGATGAGCTCGATCATCGTGGCCCGGGCGGGCCCGCCCGCGGGGATCCAGCGGCAGAGCTCGTCGACGCCGACGTCATCGACCACCCGGCGGAGCTCCGCGCGCGCCGCGGCGGGCTCGCCGAGCGCGGTGAGCGCGTGCGCGCGGGTGATGCGGTAGCGCTGGCGCACCTCGGTCGGCTCTTCCCGTTCGCCATCCCGGAGGCCGATCAGGGAGAGCGCGGCCTCGACGTCGCCGGTGCGCACGAGCACCGCGGCGCGCGCTCCCCGCACGAGCGGCCGCACCGACGCCGACGCGCGCTCCTCGTCCAGGTCCGGGAGGAGCCGCCGGGCGGACTCGATGTCGCCGGCGCAGAGCTGCCATTGGGCGAGGTTGCTCATGACGAGCACCCGAACCTGCGGAGGTATCCAGTCGCGAGGCACGTCGCGCAGCGAGGCGGCCGCCGCCTTGTAGCTCCCCTCCCAGGCGAGCGACTGACCGACGGCCTGGGCTGCAAAGGCGTAGATGGTCCGCGGATCGTCGAGCTCGGTCGGCGGCGTCAAGGCGCGCTCCGCCGGGCGCGCGGCCGGCCGCCCCGTCCGCGGGAGTCGAGGCGTCCCGGGCGCCTGGCGCAAGGAAACACCGGGCCCCGCGGCGAGGCGCCGCCGGACGACGCCGCCGAGGAGGACCAGCAGCGCGATCGCCGCGGCGGCCGCGCAGGCGGCGCCGAGCGAGAGCGACCCATCACGCCATCGCGCGAGCGCGCCCCACGCCAGCAGCGGCGCCGCGCCGCCGGCCGCCGCGAGCAGGACAAGCCGCCGCGTCATCGGCGGGCTCCGGCGTGGATCGGCGCGGGTTCGGCCGTGCGCTTCGCTGCCATCGGTCCTCTTCAGCGCTCCCTGAGCATTCTTCGAGGATCCGCGCTCGTCCCGCCCTTCTGCGTGTCGGCGATCGCCTGGTGGAAGCGCTCGAGCCGCTGGTCCGCCGCGTGGAACACGGTCCCCTCCGGGTACCTTCCGTCCGCGTCGGCGACGCCCGCGGGGACGCCGGTGATGATCTCGATGCCCTCCTCGACGGAGCTCACCTCGAACACGTGGAAGCGGCCGGCCTCGATCGACGTCACGACGTCGCCCCGCAGCATGAGCGCGTCGCGGTTCGCGCTCGGGATCAGCACGCCCTGCTCGCCCGTCAGGCCCTTGGCGGCGCACAGATCGAAGAAGGCCTCGATCTTCTCGTTGATGCCGCCCACGGGCTGGATGCTCCCCTGCTGATCGATGCTGCCCGTCACGGCGAGCTCCTGCCGGATCGGGACGCCGGAGAGCGCGGACAGGAGCGCGTACAGCTCGCTCGACGAGGCGCTGTCGCCCTCGATGGGCTCGTAGGTCTGCTCGAAGACGAGCGAGGCGCCGAACGATAGCGGGCGGTGCTGGGCGAACCGGGCCGCGAGGAAGCCCGTGAGGACCAGCACGCCCTTGCTGTGGAGCGGGCCGGACATCTCGACCTCGCGCGCGATGTTCACCGGGCCCTCGCGGCCCGGGTAGACGACCGCCGTCACGCGGCAGGGGCGGCCGAACGTCTGCGGGCCGTCGGACAGGACCGAGATGGCGTTGACCTGCCCGACGCGCCGGCCGGTCACGTCGATGCGGATCGTCCCGTCCGAGAGCAGCTCGTGCACGTGGTCGCGGAAATGGCTCCCGCGGCGCCGCGCCGCCTCGAGCGCCTCGTTGACCTCGGGGCCGTCGACCACCTTGCGGCCACGGCGCTGGGCCCGGTAGCCGGCCTCGGTCGCGACCTCGGCGATGAGCCCGACCTGGGCGCTCACCTTGGTCTGGCTCTCCGCGAGGCGGCCGCCGTGGAAGAGGAGCGCGGTCACGCCGTCGGCCGTGATCGGCGGGAGGCCGCGATCGTGCGCGAAGCCGGCGAGGAACGCGGGGTACGTGAGGAGCGCCTGATCGAGCGAGATCGTCGTCTCGAAGCGCGCCTGCACCTTGAAGAGCTGCGAGAACTCCGGATCGGCGTCGTGCAGGTCCTGGTAGAGCTGCGGGTTCGTGACGAGGACGACCTTCACGTCGATGGGGATCGGCGGGAAGAGCAGCTCCTCCGCGGTGCCGCGGAAGTACGACGGGTTGTGCTCGGGCACGATGAACTTGCCCGCGAGGAGGCAGGCCTTGAGCTGCTCGTAGAGCGCCTCGTTCTTGAGGAGCGCGCCCGCGGGCAGGATGAGGAAGCCGCCGGCCGCCTCGTGGAGGGCGCCCGCGACGGCGAAGCCGGGCTCCGGCGGGAAGCCGGAGTCGGGCGGCGCGTGGGTGCGGCCGAACAGGGCGGTCAGCGTGGGGTAGGGGACATCGACGACCGGGGCGCCGGAGTCGGGCGTGTGCTCCGTGAGGAGCGTCGGGACGACGACGCCGCGCGGGAGGGTGGCGCCGCCCTCCTCGCCGCGCGCCTCGTCGACGAGCAGGCGGAACTCCTTCGACACGACCGTCTCGACGTCCGCGAGGAAGGCGCTGATGTCGTTGCGCCCCTCGAAGCGCGCGCGCACGGGCTGGAAGCAGGCCTTCACCCCGTCGCTGAGCAGCTGCTTCACGACGCCGCGCAGCTCGACGTCGGCCTCGTCCTGCACGGTGGCGAGCCGCATCTCGAACTCCTCGATGGAGCCGGCGATGGCGAGCAGGGCCTCGCCGTCCGGCGCGTTGGCGGCGTCCTCGATCGAGGTGATCTGCACCTCGTCCTCGCCGCGCACGAGGTCGAGGCCGAGCTCGCGCGCCGCGGACTTGAGCTGCTCCTCGAGCCGCCGCTCCTCCGCGTTCACCCGGCGCTGGATCTTGCCGCGCGCCTGCTTGAAGCGCTCGCCCTCGGTCGCGCCGCGCAGGGCGTCGACCAGCTTCTCGTGGAGCTCCTCCATCGCCTCGACGAAGGGGCGCCCCTCGCCCGGCGGCAGCGACAGGACCGTCGGCTCGCTCGGGCGGTGCGGGTTCGGCAGGAGGAGGATGTCGTCGGGCGTGGGGCGGCTCGCCGCGATCCGCTTCGCGACGGCGCGCGCGCAGAACGTGCGGCCCGTGCCGGGCGCGCCGACGACGACGACGTGGAAGCGGGGCTGGCGGATGTCGAGGCCGAAGGCGAGCGCGGCGAGGGCGCGCTCCTGCGAGCCGATGCCCGCCGACAGCGGCGCGACCTCCTCCGTCGTGGAGAAGCGGAAGCTCTGCGGCTCTACGATCTTGCGACACTCGCTGGGGGGCAGCTTCCGGGAGACCATGGCGGCGCACCATAGCGCCTTTCGCCGGTCGTTGGCGTGGAGCCCGCCCGGCGAGGTGCCCGCGCGCCGATCGAGGGCCGCGGGAGCGCCTGGCCGCCGCCGGGGCGCGCCACGTCGGGAGCGCTAGCGCCGCAGGACCAGCACGGGGCACGGCGCCCGAGCGAGCACGTCGCGGATGACGCCGCCATGGTGATCGGCGAGCTGCCCGTGCCAGACCAGCACTACGAGGTCGCTCGCCAGCTGCCAGGCGAGGCGCGCGATCTCCGCCGCCGGCTCGCCCTTGCCGAGGAAGAACCGCGTGGAGACGCCGTGGGGGCAGTGCCCGATCGCGCTCAGGAACCGGGCCAGGAACTCCTCGGTGAACGCGGGCCACTCGTGCTGGGGCTGGTCGACGTAGAGGGGCGCCACCATCGCGCCCGGCTCGGAGGGCACGGGCGTCGACACGGGCGGCCCGTCGTCCGCCGCCTCCCGCGGCGAAGCGCAGCCGACCATCACGATGTCGAGCTCGGCGCCGAGCTTGCGGGCGACCTCCCCGACGGGCGTGATCGCGCTGGCCGTGCTGGGGTTCCCGTCGAGCGGCAGCAGGATGCGCTGGAGCCGCGGCGGGGAGGGCTCCTCACGGATGACGAGGACGCCGAGCGCGGTGGACTCGAGAGCGCGCGCCGCGAGCTGGCCGACGCCGAAGCGCTCGTCGGTGGGATCGTCGGCGTGCGAGGCGACGATCACGAGCGCGGCCCCGTAGCTCGCCATGGCGGACGCGAGCGCGCCGGGCGGGTCGCCGCTCGCCTCGACGTCCAGCACCATGCCCTGCAGCGCCTCCGGGGCGATCCCGAAGTGGGCCGGCACCTCGCTCGCGTCGATCGGCTCCGTGGAGAGGCACAGCCCGCGCAGCGGGGCCTCGAGCCCGTGGGCGATGAGCCGCCCGAGCGCGACGGCGCCGAGGTGGGCGCGGCGGCCGTGGAGCGCGACGACCACGCTCCTGCGCTGGAGGCCGCTCTGCGGAGGGCGCTCGTCGGCCTCCTCGAACGCCTCGTGGGGCGGCTCGGCCGGGGACGCCGGCTCGGGTGGTGCCCCGAGCCCGACCGGGGACCCGTCGCGTACGGCGCTCAGCATGGCGTGACCTCCTCCCATGGCATGACGCGGCCGCCCAGCCGCCGCGTCGCATAACGGCGGCCCGGCTCCGCCAGCACGGCGCAGGCGGGCGCGCCCGCGTCGAGCAGGCAGATCGGCAGCGGCGCGCTCCCCTCCAGCGCGACCTCGACCGCCCCGTCCTCCACATGGATCTCGAGGGCGCGGCCTCGCCAGGCGATCGGGATCTTGAGGTGCCGCCAGCCCGGCAGGAGGTGCGGCTCGATCCCGATCGCCTCGTCCTCGTCGGGGCAAGGCGGCGCGTGGGGGAGCGCCTCCGAGAGCGCGCTCCGCGGCACGCGCGTGACGCCGGCCACGCCGAACGCGACGGCTTGCCAGAGGCCGCCCATGGCGGCGATGTGCACGCCCCCCGCGGCGTTGCCCATCGTGTTGCCGAGGTCGATGTCGGCGGTCTGCTCAAAGTAGCGCTCGGCGTGGGCGTGGAGATCGAGCCGGGCGGCGACGAGCGCGTGGGCGCTGGGGCTCAGCGAGCTGCCGTGGGCGGTGCGCGGCTCGTAGTAGAGGAAGTTGTCGCGCCGGGCGCTCGCGGGCACCGTGCTCCAGAGCAGCGCGATGAGCTGCACGACGTCCGCTTGCTTCACCACCTGGCAGGCCTGCGTCCGCTCGCGCCCGAGCAGGACGTCGACCGGCGCGCTGCGGACGGCGTAGTCGGCGATGGAGAACGGCGCGAGGCCGAAGTAGCCCGCGAACTGCTCGATCAGGCCGGTCTGCGGGTCGATCCCGAGGAGCAGGCGGTCGGCGACGTCGCACCAGCGGTCGGGCTCGTCGGGCCGGAGGTCGAGCCGCGCGAGCACGTCCGCGCGCGCGGCGTCGCGCCGGACGAGCGCGGCGGCGACGCGGAGGTTGTGGCGCGCCATCCAGTTCGTGAACGCGTTGTCGTCGACGGTCTCGTGGTACTCGTCGGGCCCGATCACCCGCCGGATGTGGGCGTGGCCATCCGGCCCGAGCTCGGCGCGGCTCGCCCAGAAGCGGGCCGTCTCGATCAGGATCTCGGCCCCCTCGCCGCGCTGGAAGTCGAGATCGCCGGTCGCGCGGACGTACGCGTGCACCGCGTACGCGATGTCGGCGCTGATGTGGTGCTCCTGCTCGCCGGAGAGCACCCGGACCACCTCGCCGAACGGCGTGACGACGAGCGGCGGCGTCGTCTCGTCGCCCGTGTCCGCCGACTCCCACGCGTAGAGCGCGCCCTCGTAGCCGAGCGCCTTCGCCTTGCGGCGCGCGCCGGCGAGGGTGCGGTGCCTGTAGAGGAGCAGCGCGCGGGCGGCCTCGGGGTAGCAGTGCGTGTAGAACGGGACGAGGAAGGTCTCGGTGTCCCAGAAGACGTGGCCGCGGTACGCCTCCCCGCTGAGCCCGCGCGCGCCGATCGAGCAGCGCGGGTCGTCCGGGTTCGCGGCGCCGATGAGGTGGTACAGGGCGAACCGGAGCGCCCGCTCGATCCTGGGGGCGCCGTCGATCTCGACGTCGGCGTGGCGCCATCGCTCCGCCCACGCCCGCGTGTGCTCGCCGAGCACGTCGGCCATGGCGCGGCGCGACAGCTCGTCCTGGAGCGCCTGGCCCGCCTCGCGCGGCGTGGGCGTGTCGCGCGACGTGTGCAGCGTCGTCGTCCGGAAGAGGCGGCGCTGCTCGGCGACGCGGACTCCGACGTCGCACCGCTCGGCGACGGATTGCGCGCCGGTGGTGCGCTCGCAGCGCGCGCCTTCGAGGGCCTCGAGCGGGGGCGAGCTCTCCGCGGCCTGCTCCGGGAGCTCCCGCAGGTGCGAGGTCATCGCGGTCACGAGCCCGCCGTGCGTGTGCCCGACGAGCAGCAGGCTCTTCGCGCCCGCGTCCGCCGCGAAGCCGGCCCAGTGCGCCGCGCCGCTCGCGCTCTTCACGTCGCCGCTCAGGATCGCGTCGACGCGGATCGTCCCGGTGAAGTTGAGGGGGGCGACGCTGAGCGCTTCCATGAGGACGTGGCGGTTCGCGAGCGACGCCGCGTGGAGCGTGTGCAGGTGCGTGAGGTGGCCTCCCTCGCCGCGCCGCAGGACCTCGCGCAGCAGCACGCCCCGCCGCATGTCGAGGGCGCGGCGGTGGTGCAGCACGCCGCTCGTCTCCGCGGAGAACGACTCGCCCTCGATGGCGACGCTCAGCCGGCCCCAGTCGGGGGCGATGACGAGCTCCGGCACGCGGCTCACGTCGGCCGAGGGCTCGAAGGCGCCGGCGATGAACGTCGCCGGTCGCGACACGCTCGACCCTTCCGGCAGCGACGCGCGCGAGCCGAGGTAGCCGTTGGCGATCGCGAGCAGCGACTCGATCTCGTGCTCGCGCGCGACGTCGAACCCTGGCTCCTCGATGAGCCACGCGGCGTCTCGGGGCGCCGCGAGCGAGCCGAGCTGGCCCTCGAGATCCCGCTGGAGCGCGAGGATCTCGTGGAGCCGCTGCGCGCCGGCCGTCGCGTGGACGGCGCCCGCGAGCTCCGGCGCGCCGCGGAGGCCGCGCGCCGCGGAGGCCGCCGCGCCGTCGCGTGATTCGCGTGGTTCGCGTGGTTCCGGCGAGATCGCGAGCCGATCGTGCGGCTCGATGCGGAGCGGCGCGATCACCTGAGCGAGCAGCGCGGCGACGGCGGAGCGCCCGTCCGGCTCCGCGCCGGCGGCGAGCGCGACCGCGGCGCCGCGGCGATCGAAGCCGTGGAGCTCCGCGCCCTCGAGCGCGCCGAGGAAGAGCCGCCTGCGGTTCTCGGCGCGCACGCCGCGAGCGAGCCGCCGCGCGAGGTGGGGCATGGGCTCGTCGGTGAAGAGCGCCACGCGCACCCCCATCGCGAGCAGCGCGTCGAGCAGCGCCGCGGCGCCGTCGGCCACCTCCCCGAGGAGGCCCGCGTCGATCGCGATGAAGCGGAAGCGGTGGTGCAGCTCGGCCGGCAGCTTGATCGCGGCCGCCGACGCGTTCGCGATGCTGGGGCTGCCCGATCCGCCTCGCGCGAGGACGGCTGGCCCGGTAGCGCTGTCTTCTACGAGCAGCGACGACATCCTCGGCTCCTCCTGGGGGTCAGGGGACGCGAGGAGCGTGCCGCCGCGCCTGTGCGAGCCAGGATCGGGGGGCCGCGACGCCGGTGCGCTAGCGTTGCACGGCGCCGGTCAGGCGCTCGAGCACGACGAGGAGCCGGTCGACGTCGAAGGGCTTCGCCAGCACGCCGGCCACGGCGCCGCGGATGTTGGGCTCGTTCACGCCGGAGAGCAGGAGGACGGGCACCTCGACGCCTGCGGCGGCGAGCGCGGTGAGGAACTCCTCGCCGGTCATCTCGGGCATCACGTAGTCGAGCAGGACCGCCCGCGGCCGCGCGCCGCGGGCGAGGCGATCGAGCGCTTCCAGCGGCCGCGTGAAGCCCTGAACGCGGTAGCCCTCGTCGGAGAGCAGGTCGAGCAGCGACTCGACGAGCGCGGGGTCGTCATCGACGACGAAGATCTCCGCGGCCGCGCGCGGCGAGGGCGAGGTGGCGGCCGGGCCGGGAGCGGGGACCGGCGAGCTCATCGTATTTCCCTGGATCGCTGGCCATTCCGGCGCATGAGGCGCGCGAAGGATACCAGACGGTTGCCGCGACCGCATGCGCAGGCCGCTCTGGGCGCATCGTTGCACCGTCCATCACGTCCTCCGTTGCGCATTCCACGTCGCGCGGATCTCCGTCGAGCTCCGAAACTCGCTCAGGACGGAGTTTTCCTCACCAATTGGGCTTGCCGCCGCGCCGCTGCTTGCAGATCGTTGAGCACCTGATACCCCTGTAAGGTTCCTCCCAGGACGACCCGAGCAGCTTGACTTGAACTGCTCATGGGTATCGAATTGTGGTCTGAAGGACACTCCAATCCCCCTGCGGTCACCATGGCGGAAACCCCTGCTAGCAAGCTGCACATCTATCTGATCGACGATCACCCCGTCGTTCGCGAAGGCTTCGCTCGAGCGCTCTCGGACGAGCCCGACATGGTCGTCGTGGGCCAAGCCGGGACGGCGGCCGACGCCCTGCGCGAGACGGCGAGCTGCAAGCCGGACGTCGTGCTCGTCGATCTCAACATCCCCGACCGGGACGGCATCGAGCTCCTCGGGGCGCTGAGAGCGCAGCTGCCGCAGGCGAAGCTCCTCGTGTTGAGCGGCTATGACGACGAGTTCCGCGTCGCCGAGGCGCTCCGCGCGGGCGCGCAGGGGTATCTCGTGAAGACCTCGAAGCTCGAGGAGGTCATCGAGGGCATCCGCCGGATCGCGACCGGGGGAGCGCCGCTCTCCTCGAGCATCGCGGGGGCCGTGGTGCGCGCGATGCGCAAGCCGGCGAGCGAGGGCTCCGGTGGTCTCGACGCGCTGACGCCGCGCGAGCGCCAGGTCCTGCGGCTGCTCGCGGCCGGCGTGTCGACGCGCGAGACCGCCGCGCGGCTGACGATCAGCCCGAAGACGGTGGAGACCCACCGCGTGCGCATCTACGCGAAGCTCGGGTGCAAGAGCGCGGTCGAGCTGACCCGCATCGCGGTCCGCACCGGGCTCATCGAGGCGTAACCGCCCGCGGTCGCGCGGGGCGCTGCCCGCTCGCTCCGCGGGTGGGGCGCTACGGTTTCCGCCCCTTTCTCGGCTTCTTCAGCGGCGCTTCCTTCTCGGTGGCCTTCGGGGCCTGGCTCGCGCGTGATCGATCCTTCGCCTCCTCGAGCAGGCGATCGATCCGCACGCCGTCGATGGTGAGCCCGTCGATCGCGCAGCCGACGATCTCGACCTCGCGGAGGTCCGACCCCTCGAAGCGAGCGCGGCGCAGGCTCGCGTCGGACCAGCGGGTCGCGGCGGCGTCGGCGTCGTTGAAGCGCGCGCCGGCGAGCGAGATGTCGTCGAGCTCGGCTTCCGCGAGCGAGACGTTGTGCAGGCGTGCGTCGCGAAGGTCGACGTCGTCGAGCTCGGCCTCCGCGAGCGAGACGTTGTGCAGGCGCGCGTCGCGCAGGTCGACGTCGTCGAGCTCGGCCCCCGCGAGCGAGGCGTTGTGCAGGCGCGCGCCGCGAAGGTCGACGTCGTCGAAGCTGGCCCCGGCGAGCGCCGCGCCGTGAAACCGCGCGGGCTTCGCCGGCTGGATGCCCTCGTCTTCCGTGGCGTCCGCGCTCGGCGGCGCGATGGGGGGCTTCTTGGCCATGGGTCCATGCTAGCGCTAGGCGCAGGCCGCGCGCTCGCGCGGTCCGGAGAGCCATGAACGCACACGACGGCTTCGTGCCCCACCACGCCCTCGTCTCCGCCCCCTCCGCGGCGCCCGCCCGCTGGATGCTCGTGCTGCACGGCATCTTCGGCTCGGGCGCCAACTGGCGCACCTTCATCCGACGCCTCGCCGAGGCGCAGGCCGCCGAGGGCGCGCCTGGCGCGGCCGCCCGGCCGTGGGGCTTCATCCTTGTCGACCTGCGGGCCCACGGCATGTCGCAGAGCCCGCCTGCGCCCCACACGATCGCGGCGGCCGCGGACGATCTGCTCCGGCTGGGCGACCGCCTCGGCCTCGATATCCGCGGCGTGATGGGCCATTCGTTCGGCGGCAAGGTGGCGCTCGCCTACCTCGAGCGCCGGCCGACGGGGATCGAGCGCGGCTTCATCCTCGACGCCGATCCGAGCGCGAGGCCCGCCGGCGAGAGCGGATCGGAGAGCCCCGGCGTGCTCGAGATGCTCCGCGCGATCCCGCAGCCGATGCCGTCGCGCGAGGCGTTCCTCGAGGCGGTGCACGCCGCCGGGTTCAGCCGCGGCATCGCGGACTGGCTGGCGATGAACGTCCGCCGCGAGGGCGACGGCTTTCGCATCCGGCTCGACCTCGACATCCTGGACGCGCTGCTCACCGACTATTTCGCCCGCGATCTGTGGCACGTCCTGGAGGACCCGCCGGCCGGCCCGGGCGTGCCGGGCGTGGAGCAGCGGCGCATCCATGTCGTCCTCGGCGGCAGGTCCGCGTCGATCTCGCCGGCCTCGCGCGATCGCTTCGAGGCGCTCGCGGCGCGCGCGCCCTGGCTCTCGGTCCACGTCCTGCCGCGCGCCGGCCACTGGCTCCATGTCGACGATCCGGAGGGCCTCTTCGACGTGATCCGGGCCGCCTTGTGATCGGGCGCCGTGGACCCCGCGCGTGCTCCGAACCCAGGCTTCCCGCCCGGCTCTTCATCCGCTATCGCCCGGAGGACCTATGCGCATCGCGTCCTGGAACGTGAACTCCATCCGCACGCGGCTCGAGCAGCTCACGAGCTGGCTGGTCCGCGCCGCGCCCGACGTCGTTTGCATGCAGGAGACGAAGGTCGAGGACGGCAGCTTCCCCGAGGCCGCGCTCTCCGAGGTGGGCTATCGCTCGGTCATCTTCGGCCAGAAGTCCTACAACGGGGTCGCGATCGCCACGCGCTTCGGCCTCTCGGTCAACGACGTGAAGAAGGGCCTCGACGGCGATGAGCAGGACGTCGCCCGGCGGATGCTGGCGGCGACGATCGAGGGGATCCGGGTCATCAACGTCTACGTGCCCAACGGCCAGGCGGTGGGCACGCCGGCCTTCGCCTACAAGCTCGCGTGGCTTGCGCGGCTGCGGAGCGAGCTCGAGGCCCGCTACCGCCCGGATCAGCCGATCGTGATCTGCGGCGATTTCAACGTCGCGCCCGAGGCGATCGACGTCGCCGAGCCGAAGAAGTGGGAGGGGCAGGTGCTCTGCCATCCGGACGAGCGGGCCGCGCTGGGCCGCCTGATGGAGTGGGGGCTCGTGGACGCGTTCCGCGCCTGCCACCCCGCCAAGGAGGCGTACAGCTGGTGGGATTACCGGATGGGCGCGTTCAGGCGCAACAAGGGCCTCCGCATCGATCTCGCGCTGGTGACGCGCCCGCTCGCCGCGCGGTGCACCGATGTGTCGATCGACACGCGCCCGCGCGAGCTCCAGCGTCCGTCCGATCACGCGCCGGTCGTGGTGGAGATCGCGGACGGCGACGCGCCGCCCGGGGTCGCGCCGGGGGCCTGAGCGCGGGCGGACGTCAGCGGGAAGGCACGCCGTAGATGTCCGGTTCCGTCGCCGCGGACGCCGCGGAGTCGAGGGCCTTCTTCGCTTCATCGGCGGCGCACGCGGGGCGGGCCAGCGACTCCTCGATGCAGGCGCCGCGCATCGACGGGGGGCACATCACGCGGATGTGGAAGTGGTCGTTGTGCAGGTCGGCGTCCCTCGGGCTCATCATCGCGGCCGCGGCCCGCGCCCGGAGGTCTGCTGGGACGCGCTTCTTCGCGGCGTGGGCGAGCAGCCGCGCCCGCAGCGCGTCGGTGACGAAGAGGTATTTGACGCCCGCCTGCCGATCCTCGAGCAGCGCTTGGACGAGCGCCCAGTTGCGCGCGTCGTCGAACCGCGCGCCGGGGAGGCCGATGGCGTTGCCCTCATCGTCGAACGCCACGAACCGGTCCGTACGGAGGGTCTTGCCCTTCGAGTTGACGACGTAGAAACCGACGTCGGCGTCGCGCCCCGTCTGGTGGGAGTTGTGCCCGTCGAGCGCGCCGCCCGTCCTGGCCGAGAGGTCGCCGACGAGCAGCGCGGAGTCGCCGTGCTTCTTGGCCACCTGGAAGGCGGCGCGCCGCAGGGTCTTCACGAGCACGGGCAGCCCCCAAGTCCTGGCGCCCTCGCGCGTCTTGAGGTGCCTCGACGATCGGAGCCGCACGGCGCCGGTCAGCCGCCCGCGGTTGGGGGCGCCCTTCGACAGCAGCTTCCGCTCGTCGGCGTCTGCGTCGGTGCCGCCGCGCTCCGCGCGGGACGCGTCGTCCCGCCTCGCCGCGCGCTTCTTGCCGTCGCGCTCCTGGGCCTTCTCCTTGGATCGGGCGCTGCGCGCCGCCCGCGACTCGCCTTCGCCGCCGGTAGAGCTCCGCCGCGCGGCGGGGCGCTTGTTCTGCGGGCTCTTGCCCGGCTGCTGCTCGGCCGCGGCCGGCTGCGCGCCCGCGGCGGGGGCGCCCTGGGCCGGCGCGGCGAGCGAGAGGGCGAGGAGGAGCGCGGCGATGGGGCCTCGCGACGCGAGGCAGCGCCGAGAGAGCGGGCGGAGCAGCGGCATGACGGGGCCGGACCCTACCTTGCGGCGCCGCGGACAGAGAACTTCTTTCGCAGCCGGCCGGGCAAGGCGCAGCCGCGCCGGGAGCAGGAGAGCAGGAGGCAGCCGCCCCGGGCCCGGCGCCGCCGCGTCGGCCCAGGCGCGCCCGGGGAGGGCGTGCCGCTGGCCGTGGCCGCGCGGCAGGCGCCGGTGGGCGACGGGGGAGGAGCCCGGATGCACCCAGCGCGCACGTCCGTCCGGGCTCCGCGGAGTGGGGCGGCCTAAAAATTGCGCATCATGCCGCTACAACGCCTTGACATATCGCCGCCGGTGCGGTTAGAAGCGTTCCGCGAGCCCCGCCGAGGGGCGCGCAGGAGCGCCCGTAGCTCAGCTGGATAGAGCGTCGGACTTCGAATCCGAAAGTCGCCTGTTCGAATCAGGCCGGGCGTGCCGGGCTCAACGGGCGACCCAAGCGTTCCGGCGAGATCCCGGGAGCCCTCTCAGGTTCAGTCGGTTTGACAATTCACTCGGGCCATTAGCTCAATTGGTAGAGCAGTGGACTCTTAATCCATTGGCTGAAGGTTCAAGTCCTTCATGGCCCACCCGAGATGATTGAGGAAGCCAGCCCGAGGGGCTGGCAAGGACAGCCGGGACGACGGCTGGCACAGGTAGTTGAGAGCCCGGGACCCGTGGGTCGCCGGGCTTTCGGCGTTCTGGGTTGCCCCATCGGCCTGCCCGCGCGCTTCGCATACGAGCGGCGCAGCGGCAGGGGCGCTGCTCACCGAGCTGCGGAGGCAGCTCACGGCGAAGCCGCCGACGATCACAAGAGCGTGGTGGAGGGCTCGATCGCAGCGAGAGAGAGGTCGGCCGTGATGGGCATCGGCTGAACCTCCCACGCGGAAGCGGGATCCCTCCGGGGTTCGTAGCCCGAGCGCAGCCCGCCGTCGCTCGCTCCGCTGAGCCGTGCCCAAGCCTCTTCGCGTTCGGACCGACGCCGATCGAGCGACCCGGCGGGTCCGCCGTCGCGGCTCGTCCGAGGCGAGACACCCGGTCTCCACCATCGGGGTAGAAAGACTACCCGATGCCCCTCCGCGCCGACTTCGAGAAGCGCCTCTAGGCTGCCGCCGACCAGCTCTGGACGAACTCCGCCCTCCAGCCGTCCGAGTACGTGACGCCGGTCCTCGCGCTGATCTTCCTGAAATACGCCGACCACCGCTTCGCCGAGGCTGAGAAGAAGCTCGCGTCGTCCCGCCGCCGGGGCGGCGTCAGCAAGGACGACTACCATGCGGAGGGGGTCCTCTTCGTCCCGGAGAAGGCCCGCTTCGAGAGGGTTCGACCTCCCGGAACGTGAGCGACGCTCCGGTAGCATTCCTGTTGTGTCGTCCTCTGGCATCACAGGTACCCACGACGCCGCAAAGATCGACGCCCCGGGGATCGTGACAGGGCGATACGGTACGCTAGGTGAGGTTTACCTCATTCGCGAGCCATTCTGGCCACTGAATACCACGTTGTTTGTGAAGGACTTCAAGGGGAGCAACCCCTATTGGTTACTCTATCTGCTGCGCTCGATGGATTTCTCTCGGCAGAATGCCGCTGGTCTGGCATCAATCGGAACGCCTTACACCTGCTCGACGTCCATATCTCATCGCGAGAGCTACAAGCGCGCTTTGGCTCGCTTGTTGACCCGTTGCTGCAGCAGGTTGAAGTGATGCAGCGACGGAACAAGGTGCTCGCCGGACAGCGCGACCTGCTTCTCTCTCTCCTCATCTCCGGCGAGATCGACGTTAGCGGACTGGAAACACCCTGCGCGTGATGGCTGGCACCAGGCCGCGCAGCGCTCGAGCCGCGCGCTCGCCGCAGCCGCGTGGTAGAATAACCCCATGGCGCCGAAGGCAGACATCTACGACAGCAGGGCCCCGGAGGAGCTTCCGGCGTATCCGGTCCCGCGTGCCGCGCGGATCGTCCGCCTGTCGCCGTCCACCCTGCGCCTCTGGGCCTCGGGCGACGGTCCGCGCAAGGCGCTCTTCAAGCCGGCCGAGCGCTCGCCCCTCGCCCTCTCGTTCTCGAACCTTATCGAGGCCTTCGTGCTCGCCTCGATGCGGCGGGTGCACGGCATCTCCATGCAGCGCGTCCGCAAGGCGCTGCGGTTCGTCGGCGACGAGCTCGGCTATGCCCGGCCGCTCGTCCACGCGAGCTTCCGGACGGACGGGGCGAACCTGTTCGTCCAGCACGCCGACCGCCTGCTGAACGTCTCCGCCGAGGGCCAAGCCGTGCTCCGGGAGGTCCTCGACGCGAGCCTCGCGCGCATCGACTGGGAAGGGGGCCTCGCCGCGCGGCTCTACCCCTGGGTCCGGAGCACAGCGATCGGTAGCCAGCCGAAGACGATCGTGGTCGACCCGCGGCGCGGCTTCGGCCAGCCCGTGATCGCTGGCACGGGGATCGAGGCCCGCATCGTCACCGAGCGCTACCGGGCCGGCGAGTCCGTGCGGCTTCTCGCGAAGGACTACGGCGTCGAGATCGAGAAGATCGAGGACGCGATCCGGTGCGAGACGCGTGAAGCTGCGTGAGCCGTTCACCTACTTCGTCGACCGGTCGCTCGGCCGAGGGCTCGTCGTCGAAGCGCTGCGAGCGGCGAAGCTCGACGTCCACGCCCACGACGATCACTTCGCGCAGAACACGCCCGATGCCGAGTGGCTCGTCGAGGTCGGCCGCCGTGGCTGGGTCGTCCTGACCAAGGACAAGAACATCCGTGTGAACGCGCTCGAACGCCTCGCGTTGGTCTGCGCGAACGTCGCGTGCATCATGCTCGGCCGCGGCGACCTGACGGCGCCGGCGATGGCGCAGGTCTTCGTCGAGGCGTTGCCGCTCATCCAGCGCGTCCTGCGCCGCTTCGGCCTCCCCCTCGCCGCAAGCCTGAGCAGCGGCAAGAGCCTGCGCGTCCTGCTGGCCGACGGCGAGTGGCTGAAGCCGCCGAAGGAGCTCAAGTAGCTCGAAAAATCGTGACACAATCGCCTCGGTGAACGCAACGCTGGAGAGCGACATCGAGCAGGCGGCTCTCGACCTCTTCATGGCGATGGGCTGGGCGACCGTGAACGCGATGGAGGAGGTGCTCAGCGAGCACGGCACCCTCGGCCGTGAGAACCGCGGCGATGTCGTCCTCATCCGCCACCTTCGCCCGGCGCTCGAGAAGCTCAACCGAGGCGCATCCCCCGAGGCGATCGACCAGGCCATCGAGGAGCTCACGCGCGACCGATCCGCGATGAGCCTCGCGCAGGCGAACCGCGAGATCTACCGCCTGCTGAAGGACGGCGTCGAGGTCCGTGTCGCCGGGGCCGAGGATGAGAAAGACGCCACCCAGCGCATCCGCGTCATCGACTGGAACCGGCCCACGAACAACGATTACTTCGTCGTTCAGCAGCTCTGGGTCCAGGGGGAGACGTACCTGCGCCGCACCGATCTGGGCGGCTTCGTGAACGGCCTCCCGCTCGTCTTCGTCGAGCTGAAAAGCCTGCACAGCAACGTCGAGAACGCCTACCGGCAGAACTTGCGCGACTACCTCGGCACGATCCCTCAGATCTTCTGGTTCAACGCAATCGCCATCCTCTCGAACGGCTTCGATCGAGGACCATGCGACCGTCCCGCTCTACTATGAAGCCCGTATCCTCGAGCTTCGAGAATCTCGCCGACGATCTGACCGAGCTGCTCGACCAGGCCGATCTCGACGAGGAGCAGCAGAAGAAGGTCGAGCGCGAGTTCGCGCGGCAGTACCACCTGATCACCCGCGAGGAGCGTCTCGACACGATCGCGGGCGACATCGTGACGCACTTCCCGCGGCGTCGACGTCGACGGGGCGAAGGACAAGAACGAGTCGTACTGGGGCGACGGGAAGAGCAAGTACAGCGACTCAGTTATGTAGGTGTGCTCGTTCTCGGCTCGACCATGGTGGCCGCCTACCGGACCTCCCCGGCAAACGACGCAACCTCAGCGTGATGTTAAAGACGGCGTGAGCCGAGCAGCTGGCTAGCCAGGCGCGTGCGTAAATCAAGCCGGCGTGAGCCTGTGCGCCGCGCGCCTCAGCTCCTCTTGACGGCGAAGCCGGCGAACGCCTGCATCACGGGCATCAGCTCCAGCCGGTTCACGTTGACGTGCTCGGGGAGCATCGCGCACCACACGACGGACTCGGCGATGTCCTCGGCCGAGAGCGGCTTCACGCCGCGGTACACGGCGGCGGCCTTCTCCTGATCTCCCTTGAAGCGCACAACCGAGAACTCGGTCTCCGCCATGCCGGGCTCGATGTCTGTGACGCGCACCCGACTGCCGAGGATGTCGGAGCGCAGGTTCAGCGAGAACTGCGCGACGAACGCCTTGCACGCGCCGTAGACGTTGCTCCCGGGGTACGGCGTCTCCGCGGCGACCGAGCCGATGTTGATGATGTGCCCGCGGTCGCGCGCCACCATGCCGGGCAGCAGCGCCCGGGTGCAGTAAAGCAAGCCTTTGACGTTGGTGTCGATCATCTCCTCCCAGTCGTCCAGATTCGCCTGGTGCGCCGGCGACAGCCCGAGGGCGCCGCCCGCGTTGTTGACCAGCACGGTCACCTCGGAGAACTCGGGCGGGAGCTCGGCGATGGCCCTGTCGACCGCGCCGCGGTCGCGGACGTCCAGCCGGATCAGGTGGATCGCCGGCGCGCGCGCGCCAGCCGGGCCGGCGATGCGGCTGTCCGAGAGCTCCGCCGCGAGCGCCTCCAGGCGCTCGTAGCGGCGGGCGGCGAGGACCAGGCGCGCGCCCAGGCCGGCGAAGCGCCGGGCAATGGCGGCGCCGAAGCCGGAGGAGGCACCGGTGATGAAGACGATGGGAGGCTGAGCCGTCGTGGTGGCACTCATTGCGATGTCCTGGGCGGAGCTATATCAGCTGTTCAGGCGCCGAGCGACCTCCGGCGCCCTCGGGCCGCGCTTCCAGGCCGCCAGGCATCCTCCTGGAACAGCGCGGTGGCGCTGTCGTGGATGTGCTCGCCTCTCCGCCATCCGCCGATGCACATCCCACCTCGGCACGACGCTTGCTCAAATTGCCACGATGCGGCCGAGGGGCTGTGGCACCGGCCAGCCCGGACGCGACGCCCGACGGGGACAGCGGGTCCGCCGTGAAGCAGAGAGGCGATCGAGGTGGCGATATGAAGCACGTTGACATGGGACGACGGATCGGCGGCCGGCTAGGGCTCACGCTCGCTCTTCTCGCGAGCATGGCGCTCGCGGGCTGCGGCGGTCCGAGCGAGCAAACCATTCAGGGCACGCGGCTCGCGCCCGGCGCCGATGCGCACATCACCGCCGACATCGACTCTGACGCCGCGACCACACGGCTGCTGGTGAACGTCGTTCACCTCTCGCCGCCCGAGCGGATCGAGGCCGGCAGCACGCATTTCGTCGTCTGGCAGCGCCCGAGCTCCGAGTCCCCGTGGCGACGGGTCGGAGTGCTCGACTACAATGCTGACAACCGGAGAGGCAAGCTGCCCGGGATGACCGTGCCGCACGCCGAGTTCGAGCTGCTCATCACCGTCGAGAAGCAGAGCAGCCCTCGATCCCCATCGTCTGCCGCCGTCATCGGGCCGACATCGGTCGGGTAGCCAGCAGCCCCAGCCCCCTGCCAGACGGCCTTCCCCATCAACCCTGCGCGCGCCTCCAGCGACAGCCAGCGACGCGATGTGAAGCACGAAGCACATCGATGTCGAGGCCAGGTCGATCCGGAAGCGCGCGGGGTCATGACACGCGCGTGGAGAGGGAGAGGCCGCTCGCGGCCTCCTCTGCGAGGCCCGGGCTCAGCGCCGAAGCGCCGCCGCCGCGCGCCCCGAGACGGCCGAGCCGCTCGTGACGATCGCCGATCCCAGCGCGAGCAGGGAGACGAGCGTGAGCACCAGGGGATGGATGCCGACCAGCGCGAGGATGCCGAGCACGACCGCTCCGGCGCCGACGAGCGACTGCAAGCCGGCGGCGGCCATCGCCGCCTGACGAGCGACGTGGGCGAGGTGCTGGTGCGCGCCGCGCACGTCGAGCGCGCCGAGGTCCGCGGTCGTACCGCCGCTGAGCAGCAGCGCGCCGCCAAAGACGATCACCGCGACCGACGTCAGCGCCCCGGGGGCGAGCCCGAGGAGCGCGAGGATGCCGAGCACGATGCCCGCCGCGCCGCCGACGAGCTCCGCGCCCATGCCGCCGCCGAGCTCGGCGCGCGTGTCCCACTCGACGGGCGCCGTGGTGCGCGCCAGGGCGCCGAAGCGCGAGGCGATCGCGCCGCCATGCGCGATCAGCCCGGCGCCGAAGACGATCGTGGCGATCGAGGTGAGCTCTCCCGGCATGAACCCCGTCAGCCCGAGGATGGCGAGGACGATCGTCCCCGCGCCGCACACCACCTCGGCGAGCGAGCCGCCGAGCACGATCCGCGGCGCCTCCCTCTCCTCCTCCAGCCTGCGCCGCGCGCCCGATATCGGCGCGATCGGGCTCTCCTGCTGTGTAAACCGTTCACGTTCCTCGGGTCCTGGCGTCTGCATGATTCCCCCGTCCTGAGGCGTGGCCTCGCCGCGGCTACGCGCCTCTGGCTTGCATGTTCTGCGCCCCGTCGGAGGCCGTCGAGGCGATCCGGGTCCACGGGCTCATCGGTCTCTCGCCGCGTGTCGAACGGGCCGGAGCGCTGCCCGATCGCCGCGGCCGATGACAGCGAGGCGTCGCGTCACCATGTTCCCTCGCGGTCCTCGGGCAGCGCAGACCTCATGCACTGTCGAAAGGAGCAGCGGCGAACGCCAGGCGAGCGAGCAGACGAGAGGCGCCGGCCGGCGGCCCGAACAGCCGCGCGGGAGCGCCCGTGAACGAACGCTCGTCCGAGGTACATGCCCCGCGTCAGGAGGAGATATGAGCATGCTGCATCTCGAGCTCAGTGAGCGCGAAGCGGATGACACAAGGACGGCCCTCTCGACCCGGCTCGTGGGGATGCGAGACGAGCTGGTCCACACCGACGATCGAGCGTACCGGGCGGACCTGAAGGCGATGATCGAGCGGCTCGAGGTGGTGCTCGGCCGCCTCGAAGCGATCGTGGCGGCGCCGGGGGCGGCGCCGTAGCTGGTCATGCCCGTGCGTCGTCGACGCACCGGGGCGGTCGGCGGCACGGTTCGTGGTTCACCGGGGGCATGGCAGAGCCCGCGGCGCAGCAGGGGGATGAACGCGGCGAGGAGCCCCTCTCGACGGTACGGATCGCCCTGATCGCGTCTGTCGCCGCGCTGGGCGGCTTCCTGTTCGGGTTCGACACCGCCGTGATCAACGGCGCCGTCGGAGCGCTGGAGAGGGTATTCACAGCGCACCCGGGGACCGTGGGCCTGTCCGTGTCCTCGGCGCTGCTCGGCGCGGCTGCCGGCGCGATGCTCGCGGGCAGGCTGGCCGACCGTTACGGCCGGACGCGGACGATGATCGCGACCTCCCTGCTGTTCGTCGTCAGCGCGGCGGGCTCGGGGGCGGCGATCTCGCCGTGGGACTTCAGCGCGTGGAGGGTGCTCGGCGGCATGGCCATCGGCGCGGCCAGCGTCGTCGCTCCCGCCTACATCGCGGAGATCGCACCGGCCCACCTGCGCGGCCGCCTCGGATCGCTCCAGCAGCTCGCGATCGTGCTCGGCATCTTCGTCGCCCTGCTCGGCGATTACGCCATCGCGACGTCCGCGGGCTCGGCGACGGGCCCGTTCTGGCTCGGGGCACAGGCCTGGCGATGGATGTTCTGGAGCGCCGTCCCACCGGCGCTCCTCTACGGGCTCGGCGCGCTGCTGATCCCCGAGTCTCCGCGCCACCTCGTGGCGAGGGGGCGTGTGGACGAGGCGCTCGCCGTGCTCCGTGGCCTCCTCGGCGCGTCCGCAAAGGCGAAGCTCGTCGAGATCCAGAGGACGCTCTCGTCCGAGCGCCGGCCCAGGCTCGCGGATCTGCGCGGGCGCGCCGGGCTGCTCCGCATCGTCTGGATCGGCATCGGCCTCTCGGCGTTCCAGCAGCTCGTGGGCATCAACGTCATCTTCTATTACTCGAGCGTCCTCTGGCAGGCGGTCGGGTTCTCCGAGCGAAGCTCGCTTGCCATCACGGTCATCACCGGCGTCACGAACATCGTGACCACCCTCGTCGCCATCGCGACCGTCGACCGCGTCGGGCGCAGGCCGCTGCTCATCGCGGGATCCATCGGCATGACGCTGACGCTCGGCGCCATGGCGGCCGTGTTCGGCGCCGCGGGCGAGGACGCCGCGGGCAACCCCGTCCTGACGGGCGCCGCCGGCCCCGCCGCGCTGCTGGCCGCCAACCTGTATGTCTTCTGCTTCGGGGCGTCCTGGGGCCCGGTGACCTGGGTCCTGCTCGGCGAGATGTTCGAGAACCGCATCCGCGCCCTCGCCCTCTCGATCGCGGCCGCCGCGCAATGGGTGGCGAACTTCCTCGTGAGCGCGACCTTCCCCGCGCTCAAGGCGGCCGGCCTGGGCATCGCCTACGGGCTCTACACCGCCGCCGCGGCGGCCTCGCTGGTGTTCGTCGTCGCCTTCATCCCCGAGACGAAGGGCAAGGAGCTCGAGGAGATGTGATGTGCGCCCGCCTGGGGAGAGGAGATGTGTGTCAGCGAGGCGCGGCTGTCTCGAGAACCTCAGGGGGCGGCGAACTCCCGCTCGTGGATGGATCGCACCTTCTCCAGCACCCTCGGGCCATGCTCCCGGAACGGGAGATCCCTCGCGCGGTCCTTCTTCAAATGGACGCCTGAGAGGTCCCGGTTCGCGCCGAACGCCGCCTCGTAGAGCCGCGAAGCCCCCTGGCTCGGGGGCGGGAACAGGAACCTCATCAGCGGCTCCACGTAAAACGGCAGCCCCGACCGCTTTCCCTTCCTCAGCGTGTTGTTGGGCCCGGGATCCACGCTCCGGATCTTGATCCCGTCCCCCGCGAGCAGCGGCGCCACCTCACGCGTCCAGAGGGAGAGCGCGAGCTTGGAGGTCGCGTAAGGGCCGAAGAGCTGCTTGAACGATGCCGGGCGCTCCAGGGCGTCCGGATCGAAGCGCCTCGTCATCTCGAACGCATTGGAGGACGTGTTCACGACCGTCTTCAAGTCCCCCTTCCGCAGCAGCCCTCTGAGCTCCATCGCGATGACATACGGCACCACCGTCTGGAGCTCGAAGTGCAGCTCGCGGCCTTGCCTGGAGAAGGTCAGCTCCGGGGCGCTGCCGCCAGCGTTGTTGAACAGCACGTCGATCTTCTCTTCGCTCGCCTTGATCGCGTCGAGCGCCCGCCTGAGGCCCTCGAAATCGGACAGATCCGCCTTGTGGACACGGAGCCTCCGGCGCTCGATGCCCTCCCGGATCAGCGCATCGTCCTCGGGGAACCCCGAGCGGTTCAGCGCGATGACCTGAAAGCCCTCCGACAGCAGACGACGCGTGAGCTCGAGCCCAATACCGTGGTTTGCGCCCGTGATGAGCGCGACCTTGTCGTGTTCCATGGTGTTCCTCGTGGATCCGGTGAGGGCCGTCTCCCGGCATCCACCGGCGGACAACGGCCGATGGATGAACTCCGTACCTGGGAAGGCGCGCTCCTCTCAGCCCGAGATCGCTAAAACCGGCGGGGAGCCGCGACAGGAAAATGATGTGCGCCTCAGTGGCATTTGTCAAGGAGGGGCACCAGGCCGTCGCGATGTCTCCTGGTGGCTGTCTCGCGCGGTACGGCGGAGCGTCAGGTCCGCGCTTCGTCGCTACGGCAGCGGCAGCGTGAACTGGAAGGTCGTCTTCCCGGGTGCGCTCTCCGCCCAGATCCGCCCCCCGTGGGCCTCGACGATCCCCCGCACGATGTAGAGCCCGAGGCCCAGCCCGGCGGCGCCTCCTGCCTTCGCCTCGCGCGTCCGGTAATAGCGGGTGAAGAGCCTCGGCACCTCGTCCGGCGCGATGCCCTTCCCCTCGTTCTCGACCGCCACGGACACCTCGCCGCTCCGCCGTTCCACGGCGATCCTGATCGGCGTCTCGGGCGCGCCGTACTTGGCTGCGTTGGACAGCAGGTTGGTGAGCACCTGCTCCAGGCGCCCGGGATCGGCCAGGAGCGGCGGGATCCCGTCCTGCACCTCGACGTCGACCCGATGTCCCCTCGTCGCGTCGGCCGTCCGCTCCACCGTCGCTCGGATGAGCGCCGGCAGATCCACCTCGACATGCCTGAGATCCAGCCGGTGCGACTCGAGGCGGGAGACGTCGAGCAGATCGTCGATCATCCGGTTGAGCTGCATCGCGCTGGCCCGGATGTGCTGCGCCCTGTCGCTCCACTGCGGCTCCGTCGCGAGCCGAGAGGCCTTGAGGAGGATCGTGGTGATCGGCTGACGCAGATCATGAGCGATGATGCTCGTCCACTCCTCGCGCATGCGCGCGAGCTCCTTCAACGCGCTGATGTCCTCGCCGGCGACGATGGCGCCCGTGATCTCCCCCGCGCTGTCGCGGAGCGGCGCGGCGGCGATAAGGAAGGTTCCGGACGAGCCGTCCGCCTTGGCGACGAGGAGCTCTTCGCCGAGGATCGTCTCGCCGCGCATCGCCCGGCTCGACGGCAGCTCGTCCAGCAGGAGGGCGGTGCCGTCCGGGCGCCGCACGCGACCGACGCACTGCTCCCGCTCCTCCGCGCCCCCGGTGAGATCTCGCCCGTGCGGGTTGGCGATCAGGCGCTCTGCGCCGCTCCGATCGACGAGCAGGAGCGGGACGGGCGCGCTGTCGAAGACGGTTCGCAGCGTCCTCCGCTCGGCGTCCAGCTGCGCGAGCAGGCGCTCCCGCTCCTCCTCGGCCTGCTTGCGCGCCGTCACGTCCTCCACCTGGGCGATGTAGTGGATGGGCTCGCCGTTCTCGTCACGCACCACGGACGTATGAAGGACGACGTGGATGGTCGTGCCGTTCTTGTGGATGTATCGCTTGGCGAGCTGATAGCGCGGGATCTCACCGCCGCGCAGCCGCTCGACCAGGCCCACGTCGGTGTCCACGTCGTCCGGGTGGGTGATGTCCTGGAAGCGGAGCTGCGAGAGCTCGTCGGCCGTGTAGCCCACGATCTCGCAGTAGACGTGGTTGACGCGGATGAACCCCCCGCCGAGCCCGACGATGGCCATGCCGATGGGCGCGTTCTCGAAGGTGAGCCTGAAGTCCTCCTCGCTCTCGCGGAGCGACTGCTCCATCTGCCTGCGCTCGGTGATGTCGCGCCCCTCGGGGATGAGCATCACGACCCTGCCACGGTCGTCGATGATGGGCTTGATGGAGAAATCGATGAAGCGCCGCCCGGTCGCTCCGTTCACGTAGATCTCGTCTCGCACGAGCCGGCCCGCGGCGGCCTCGGCGACGGCGGCGCGGACGTGCTCCCTGTGTTCGGGGCTCCACCCCGACAGCTCCCAGAACGGACGGCCGATCGTCTCTGCCTCCGTGGCCCTGCAGAACTCGAGAGCGGTGCGGTTGTTCTCCAGGACGATGCCCTCCGGCGAGAGCAGGCCGATGAACTGGAGGGCCCCGTCGAAGATCGCCCGAAAGCGCTCCTCTCTCTCCCGGAGCGCCCTCTCCAGGTGACTCGTGCGTCGGAGCTCCTGGGCCATGCGATCCGAGGTCCGCGCGCTCCCCCGGCGCGCGAGGGCGCTGTCCAGGCCGATCGCGAAGAGCGCGGCGAGCGCGCCGAGATCGACGTCGGCGCAAGGATAAGGGCGGGGCAGGCAAAACGAGAGGACGCCAAGGCAGCGATCGCGGACGCAGAGGGGCATCGAGACCGCGCTCTGTGCGTCGGTCCGCGCGCAGAGCTCTCGCGTCATGGACGGAGCCGGATCGAGCGAGCGCGCATCGACCATCACCTGAACCCGACCCGAGCTCGCCGCCCATTCATCGAGCAGCGGCGCGCCTCGCGCCACCCGCGCGAGGCAGAGGCAGATGTCGGCGGGCACGTGGCGGTGGGAATGGAGCCCGAGCTCGCCGGTGTCCTCGGAGGTCAGGAGCAGGTAGGCAGCGCGAGCGCCGAGCTCCATCGCCTGGTCGAGCAGGAGCGCAGCGAGCTCGTCGAGATCGGCCACGCGCGCGATGCGGGGCGCCGCGCGCGCCATGAGCTCGCCCGGCGCCGGGTAGTGCTCGCGGCGAGCGCATGGGCTGAGAGAGGCCGCGCAGGCGACCTCCTCGTCGCGGCCGATCGACGCCTCGATCTCTTCTGCCGATAACGTGGCCCCCACCGGAATTGACCGATTGTTGCACGGGAGCCGCGCCGCCTGAAGGGTCGACGCGATCAGGTCCCTCGGCATGACTTCCTCGGATGCCGATCTGTTCCTGCTCGCCAGGGCCAGGATCGCCGGCGCGCGCCGCTCCCTGCGCGGCGCCGCCTCACGGCATCCCGAGCAGCCCGCTCCCCTGGTAGACGACGAGCGCCGCGACGTACGCCGCCGCGTAGGTGTAGGCGAGGACGAACGCCGGCCAGCGCCACGACTTCGTCTCGCGCCGGATCGCCGCCACGGTGCTCATGCACTGGCAGGCCAGGACGAAGAACGCGAGCAGCGCGAGCCCGGTGCGCGACGAGTACGCGAGCGCCCCGTCCGGGCGCCTCGCCTCGCGGATCTGCTCGGCGAGCGGCGCGGGCTCGTCGTCGGCGTCCTCGACGCCGAAGATGACCCCCATCGTCCCGACCATGACCTCGCGCGCGCCGAACGAGCCGATGAGGCCGACGTTGATGCGCCAGTCGAACCCGAGCGGCGCGGTCACCGGCTCGAGCGCGCGCCCCACGCTGCCGGCGATGCTCGCCTCGAGCGACGTCGCCTCGAGCGATGTCGCCGCGCTCTCGGCCGCGGCGGCCGGCGGCGCCGCGGGCGCGGCGCCCGGCATGGGGACCTTCAAGAGCACCCACAGCACGGCCGAGACGGCCAGGATCACGGTCCCGACGTCGCGGGTGAACCGCCACGCCGCCTGGCCCGCCTTGCGGACCACGAGCCGCGGCTCGGGGCTGCGGTACGCCGGCATCTCGAGCACCATCGGGAGCGAGCGCCCGCGGGTCGCCGTGCGCCGCAGCACGAGCGAGGCGACGAGCCCGGAGAAGATGCCGGAGACGTAGAGCGCGACGAAGAGCAGCGCCTGCACCCAGGCGCCGTGGGCCGCGAAGAAGGTCGTCAGGAGGAGCGCGTAGGTCGGGATCCGCGCCGAGCAGGCCATGAGCGGCAGGACGAGGATCGCCGTGAGCCGCTCGCGCGGGTCGCGCAGGATGCGCGTGGCGTGCACGGCGGGCACCGCGCACGCGTGCCCCATCAGCAGCGGGAGGAACGCCCGGCCGCTGAGCCCCATCAGCTGGAGCAGGCGGTCGACGAGGAAGGCGCCGCGCGCGAGGTACCCGCTCGCCTCGAGCAGCTCCATGGCGATCGTGAGGATCACGATCTGCGGCATGAAGGCGAGCACCGTCCCCGCCCCGCCGAGCAGGCCGTCGACGACGAACGAGGCGGCGAGCCCCCCGCCGAGGGCGCGGGACACGAGGCTGCCGAGCTCGCCGATCGCCGCGTCGAGCACCTCGGTGACCGGGGTGGCCACGAGGAACACGGCGGCGAACAGCAGCGCCATGAGCCCGAGGAACAGCACCGGGCCGGCCGCCGGGTGGAGCAGCACGGCGTCGGCGCGCGCGGTGAACGTCCTCCGTCGCTCCGCGGCGGCGTCGCGGCGCGGCGGCTCGACGTACACGGCGCGCGCCACCTCATCCGGATCCCACGCCGCGGCGCCGGGGGGCTCCACGGCGCCCGACGCGATCGCGTCGAGCCGCGCGGCCGCCGCGTCGAGCACCACGCCCCGGGCGGCCGGGTCCCTCGCGCTCACGAGCAGCACGGGCAGGCCGATGGCGCGCTCGAGGGCGCCGACGTCGAGCCCACGCCCCTCGCCCTCGAGCACGTCGCGCTGCGTGGCGACGACGAGCGGGGCGAGCCCGCGCCGCACGAGCTCACGCGTGAGCCGCAGGCCGAGCCCGAGCTGCGTGGCGTCCACCACCTGGACGACGAGGCGCGGCCGCTCGCCCTCGCCGGTGCGGTCGAGGAAGCGGCGCGCGACGCCCTCGTCCGTCGCCGGATCGACGACGGCCTCGATCGAGTAAAGCCCGGGGAGATCCGCGATCGTCGCGACGGCCCCGCCCGCGATGCGGACGTCGGCCGTGAGGATGTCGACGGTGATCCCCGGGAAGTTGCCGACGTGCGCGCTGCCGCCTGTCAGCCGGTTGAACAGCGACGATTTGCCGGAGTTCGGTCGCCCGAGCAGCGCGATGAGCGGCCGCTCTGTCGATGTCGGGAGGCGCTCCGTGCCTGCATGGCAGGCGGTCATCCGACCCGCCTCTGCGAGGGCAGGGGCGCCACCAGGATCGAGCGCGCGAGCGTCGCGTTGATCGCGAGCTCCCCGCCCGACCCGGTGCGCACGTGGAGCGGCCCGCCGAACGCCGCGCGCCGGATCGACGTGAGCGTCTGGCCGGGGCCGATCCCCATCGCACCGAGCCACCCGGCGAGCTCGGCGTCGAGGCCGACCTCGACCACGATCACGCGCTCACCGGCGCGCACCTCGGAGAGCGGACCCGCAGGAGCTGCGGCGCCGGCGTGCGCCGGGGCATCCGTGCCGGCCACGCTGCCGGTCGAGTCCACGTCGGGGAAGGTCACGTCAAGTTGGGGAGGAACGCTGGAAACCATGGGTCCTGCCAGATTTTGAAAATCAATTTCAAATCTGTTGCCATTGTGAACGGGTTCGGCCGGGATGTCGAGCGTCTCTCGACCCGCTGCCGTGGCGGCTGGCCGCTCTGGCGTGGCGGGGACGCCTGTTCTCCTGTTCCTGCCCAGGTGGCCAACCCTTGCCGGTCCTGGAGATAACCGCGCTGTTCCTCGCTTCGGGGCCCGGCGCACCCTCGATCCGCTCTCGTGGGTGCGCGACGCGAGCGCCTCACGACCCTCCATAGCAGACCCGCCGCTGCTCGGGTGTAATGAACCCCGAGGGCTGCGTCTCCGAAGGTGAGCGGCCCGTGGGTCGCCGAAAGGAAGACGCCATGAAAGAGACCATGCTCCAGGTGGACGGGATGAGCTGCCCGTCCTGCGTCCGCCACATCGACAGCGCGCTCCGCGAGCTCGGCGGCGTGGCCAAGGTCGACGTGCGCCTGCGCGAGGGCGCCGTCGTGGTGCAGCACGATCCGGCGAGCGCGCCCGTTCCCGCCCTCGTCGAGGCCGTGCGCGGGGCCGGTTACGGCGTGCGCCCGCGCGCCGCCTGAACGCACGCAGCGCCCGCGGCGCGTGATCTCATGACCGCGCATCGCGCCATGAGATCTCCCACGCCGCGCTCGACGATGCGGTGAAAACTTTACCGATTGATTCAAGCGAAGGCCGGCTCACACATGTGGCCGTCTCCGCGAGCTCCGAAGCGCGCTCGTCCCCTCGGACATCCCGGCCCCGCGGCGCCCATCGAGGCGCTGGACAATGAACCGATTAAGTGGTTTGCTGTCCGCGCTTCCCGCGGGCCTCGGGCCATGTCGCAGGCGTCGTGAGCCCCGTCCGCGGTTTCTTGGTTTCTTCATTCTCGTGGACCCGCGGATGGAATAGGTCCTCTCCTCGCCGTGGGTTCCTCCCAGGCCTGTCCATGCAGGGCGTCACTGGCGCGCTGCCCGCGCCGCTGCGCGGCGTGCAGGACCTGTTCGACCTGCGGAACGAGAAGGGTTCACCGTGCGGTCACGCAGGGTCGAAGCCGGACGTCGCCAGGTGCAATCAGGGGAGAGGCAGAAGGAGATCACGATGCGCGTTCTTCACGGGTCGGTGGCTGGTTGGACCGGAGCAGCCCTCATGGCGCTGGGCCTCTCCGCGGGATGCGGAGACGACTCGGACGACCCGCAGGGCTCGGGGCAGGAGACGACCGGAGCGGGCGGCGGCGCATCGGGCGCGGGCGGGGGGGCCACCGGAGCCACGTCCGGCGCCGATGGCGCCACGTCGAGCAGCGGCGCCACGTCCGGCGCCGGCGGCGCCACGTCGAGCAGCGGCGCCACGTCCGGCGGCGGCGCCGCCTCGAGCAGCGGCGCCACGTCCGGCGCTGGCGGCGCCACCTCGGGCGCGGGCGCCGGCGGGGGTGACCAGGAGTCGACGGGGTTCTCGGTGCGCGGCCGCTTTCTCTACGACCGCTGCGGAGAGAAGGTGCTGCTCCGGGGCATCAACGAGATGGTCGTGTGGCTGTCGTCGGGGCCCGACGGCCTGCCGGAGTTCGCGGAGATCGCGAAGACCGGCGCCAACGCGGTGCGGATCGTCTGGCTCGCCACGGAGTCCTCGGCGGGCCTCGATCAGGCCATCACGAACGCGCTCGCGCAGAAGCTCATTCCGATCGTCGAGCTCCACGACGCGACGGGGAAATGGGATCTCCTGCCGAGCCTCGTCGACTACTGGACGAGAGCGGATGTCGTCGCCGTGATCAAGAAGCACGAGCAGAATTTGCTCGTCAACATCGGCAACGAGGTCGGGGACCAGGTGGACAACGCGGCGTGGGAGGCGGGCTACAAGCAGGCCATCACCCGGATGCGCGGCGCCGGCATCACGGTCCCGCTCGTGATCGACGCCTCCAAGTGGGGGCAGAACATCGACCAGCTCCAGGCCGTCGGCCCCGCGCTCGTCAAGCACGACCCGAACATCCTGCTCAGCGTCCACATGTGGTGGACGGACGGCAGCGGGGCCACGATCACGAAAGAGCTGCAGGAGTCCGTGGCGTTGAACCTGCCTTTGATGGTCGGCGAGTTCGCGCAGCACGCCGTGTACGAGTGCGGCAAGCACCCGTTCGATTACAAGACGCTCCTGGCCAGGAGCGTCGAGCTCGAGGTGGGGTGGCTCGCCTGGTCGTGGGGCGCCGTCAAGAACAGCGACTGTCAGAGCGACGGGCCGTTCGACATGACGACCAACGGGACCTTCGCGGGGCTCACCGGCTGGGGTCGCGAGGTCGCGGTGACCGACCCGAACAGCATCCAGAACACCTCGGTTCGCCCTCGCTCGATCGAGACCGGATCGTGCAGGTAATGGCGTGACGACGTCCCCGGACCCGGGCGCCCGCGTTCGGCGCGGCTTCGTCAGCTGGCGGGGTGCAGGAACGACCGCACCACCTCGCGCGCTTCGCGGATGGCGTCGGTGCGCGAGAAGGTGACCCACGGCGCCGTTGCCACGTACTTCTTCCACTTGTGACGGCTGCTGCGGCCGGACCCCCAATCCTCGGCCGTGAAGAACGCGTCGAGCGCGCTGAGGCTCATTTCGCGGCTGGCGAAGGCGCTCTCGACGCAACGCTTGGTGGCCACGGGATCGAGCGTGCAGTGCCGGGCCAGGAGCACCAGATCGATGAGCGTCTTCGGGTGCCAGCGACCACGCGGACCGAGCTCCACCAGCGAGTGAACCTTCCAGGCGAACATCACCTCGGGCGCGACGGCCGGCAGCGTGCAACCTTCCAGCTCGAAGGGGCGCGGAGCGACGCCGAGCACCTCGCCCCAACCGAAGTCGACCTGTAGCTTCCGCTCGCCGCGTGAAAGCTCGAGCCGCAGGCCAGGCCAGGGCGTTTCGAGCCAGATGCCCCACGCTTTGACGCAGAGGTCAGCGACGACGCCTTCAGCCGGCAGCTCGCTCGAACCCAGGAGCTGATTCACGACGCGCGTGGCGCGATCGAGGCTCCAGTCGCCCATCAGGACGAAGTCGAGATCCGCCGCGACTCGCCCGGGGACCCAGCTCGCCGTGAGCTGGCTGCCTCGCAGCACGGCGTCGGCGCCGAACTCGGTGCGCGGCATGAGCTCGAGCCACGAACGGATCAGGCTCAAGCCATCCACCCCGTGTCCACATCGAGCGCCGAATCATAGACGGTGTACTCACGCGTACGGTTGCGCAGCGGCAGACCGAGCCGCGCTGCGAGCGCCAGCACCTGATCGAAGCGCGCGTCGGCCGAAGCCTGCCCCAGGCCCCACGAGCGCAGCGTCACGAAGCGGAGCTCGACGCCGTCCGCGCGCGGCGCGCCGCGCGACAGGTAGGCCCCCAGCTCGGCGAACGCGCGCGACACCTCGGCCTCGCTATCGGGCGAAGGCAGCACGACCTTGGCGTGGTGCTCGAAATAGTTGGTGCGCGGCGCCCGCGCGGCCACATCGTCCGTGAGCGGCAGGTCGCGGTGCGGGCCGACGGCCTCCACCTTGGTGCGGATGACCTCGAAGCCAGCTTGCGCGAGATCGCGAGCCAGCTGATGTACGACCAGCAGGTTCCAGACCGCTTCATGCCCTGCATTCTCGGGAAGGAGCGCGCCGTCGATCTTGTCGCTGCGCACGTATTTCGCCATGCCGACCACGCGCCCGGCGCGCTCGACCCGCCAGACAGCGCCTTCCGGCGGCTCGATGGCGCCGTGGCCGCCTCTGCCCAGCCGTTCGAGCATGGCCGAGATGCCGAGCGCGCCACCTCGATGCAGGAGCGTCGGACGAGGAAATGCGCCTTGCAACCGAGCGTCGAGCTCGTCGAACGTCCATTGTCGGCCCTCATGAAAGGCGTCGAAGACCACGAATGGCTCGTGGCGGAGCTCGTAACGGGTCGAATGCGCAAGCGCGAGCCATTCGCCGACGAGCCACCCGCCGGGGTGGAGCAGCTCGCGAAACGAGGCCGCGCGCTGCTCGACCCAGGCCGCGAACATCTGGCGTCCGGGGTTCTCGGAGCGCGCGGCGAGCGTGCCTTCACGGCCCAGCGCCAGCACGGCGTCGCCGAGGCGCGCGACCGCGACGCAGGAGCCGTCGAGCTTCTCTTGCACGAGCACCTCTTCTCCGGGGCGCGGCGCGACCAGGCAGCGCTCGGCAAGCTCGCGCGGAGCGGTGCGGTCGGACGAGCCAGTGCGAGAGCCGGGCAGGTGCGGAATCTTGAAGTACGCCTTCCGACCGAGTGGGCGTTCAAGCTCGACCACGGCTCGGCTGCGCATGACTCGGCGTCGAAGCGCTTACTTTAACCAAATGGCGTCACGGTCAACAGCCTGCGAAGGATAGCCCGCTCGAGGCCATTCCGATATGTTAGCAATTTTCCTCCAGCGCGCTTCAGCGATCGGCGAGCGGCAAGGTAAACGAGAAGGTGCTCCCGTCGCCGACCCGGCTCTCCACCCAGATTCGCCCACCGTGCGCCTGGACGATCCCTCGCGCGATCGCCAGACCGAGGCCCGTGCCGCGCTGCCTGTTGTTCGGGCGCGTCCAGTACGGGTCGAAGATGCGTGGGAGGTGTTCGGCCGCGATTCCGACACCGGAATCCCGGACGTGGATCCCCACCTCGCCGTCGAGCGCCTCGGCGCGCACGCAGATCGCCCCGCCGTCGGGCGTGAACTTGTGGGCATTCCCGAGCAGGTTGGAGAGGACCTGGACGACCCGGTCGCGATCGGCGAGCACCCGCGGCAGATCCGCCGGAACCTCCACGTGCACCGACAACGAGCGGCTGGTCGCGCCGAGGCGCGCCGCTTCCGTCGCATCCGCCATGAGGTCGGAGACCTCGTGAGGGGCGGGCAGGATCGACAATCGGCGAGCGTCGATGCTCGCCACGTCGAGCAGGTCGGCGATGAGGCGGTTGCTGTGGAGCGCTGCGCGCTCGATCGTCCGTACGCCGTCCCGCCACTTCTCCTCGTCGACGCGGGACCCGAGCTCCCGCTTCAGCAGGGCCGCCCGGAGCATGATCGTGCTGAGGGGGTTGCGGAGATCGTGGGCCACGATGCCGAGCATCTGCTCGCGCTGCCGGACCGCATCCTGTGCCTCGGCGCGGGCGCGCATCTCCGACTCGAAGAGGCAATTGCGCTCGACCGCCTGGGCGCACTGATCTGCCATCGTGGCGACCAGCTGGCGCATCGCCGGATCGAGGCGGCACGGCCCCTCGATGACGAATACCAGGCCGCCGAGATCCCGACCGTGGATCCGGAGCGGCAGCGCCACGAGGCGTGGCGAGGCCATCGCGGACAGGGTGGGGCTCGGGGCGAAGCGCGTGGCGCCCCCCTCGGCCTCGTCGGGGTCCGGCAGGATGACCAGCTCGCCGCGGCACAGGGCCAGGACGATCGGCTGCTCCGGATCGGACGGGATCGCCGAAAAGGGCGACGTCCCGTCGTCGCCGGTCGAGGCCACGAGGCGCAGCCCTCGTGGGTCGTCCGCTCGCAGGTAGGCCCGCGCGCCCTGGGCCCGCAGGATCGCGCCGATCGCGCGGATCGCGACGCAGGCGGACTCTCCGGCGGTGCTCGTGCGGGCGAGCGCGGCCGTGACGGCCTGCAGGTGAGCGAGCTGCTCGCGCGCCTCCTCTGCCTGGATCCGGCCTGCCTCCTCGGCCTCGCGGCGGCGACTTTCCCATGCCGCCTGCAGCTCGCGCTCGATGGTGTAGGCGATGTGCGCTACCAGCGCGAGCCGCTCGGGGCTGCCGGTCGCGACGGACGTGCTGACGTCGATCGCGCCGATGATCGTACCGTCGGGCGCGTGGATCGGCGCGCCGGTGCACGTGCAGTCGTCGAACGCGCTCGCGAAGTGCTCCGGCCCGACGATCGCGACCGGGCGATTGGCGGCAATGGCGGTGCCGGCGCCATTGGTCCCCATCGCCCGCTCCGACCAGTCGAATCCGGGCAGGAGGCCGAATGTCTGCATCATCGAAGGAGACGTGCCGACCGCGTAAAGGACGATGCCGTCCCCATCGACGACGTAGACGGCCGGCTCCGACGCCCGCAGGAGCGCGGCGGCCCAGTGCAGGTGAGGGATGGCGGCTCGGACCAGGTCGGCGCTCCGTTCCAGCCTCCTCGCGAGCTCCTCGTCGTTGATCCGCCGGAAGGGCGGACGAACGGGGTCGACCGCCGCCGCCCGACTGCGCTCCCAAGAGTCGAGTACGAGACGGCGCAGCGGGTCGGTGAGATCCAGCTCGCGGACGAAGTCGTTCCACTTGCGGAACCGTTCTTTCGCGACCGTGGCGCCCGGCGTTCCAGCATCCCCCACCATGGACACCAACCTCGTAACACGAGAGCTGCGCCAAGGCACGAGCCTGCTGACGTGGCGACTCGCCGTTCACGTCACCATGCTGCGGAGCGTGCTCGGCGTCGCGCGGCTGCTTGGCCGCATGGTTGTGTTCTCTCGCATGGCGACCGGGGCGCAGGCCCTCCACGTCAGGGAACGTGTTCAGCCCGGCAGTCCGGCCTGTGGAGTTCAGGAAATCGTGACCAGGGCGAGGTCGGAGAATTCGCCTGAGACCGGCGTATTCGAAGCTTTTGGGGAGACTCAGCCGCCGCAGGCGAGGGGGATCGTCAATCTCCACATGTCGTTGAGCAGCACTGGCGCGAACTCCGCGGTCGCTCCCCCGAAGATGTAGAGCTCGTAGGCCGTGGCGGTCCTCCGAGTGAAGTAGAACTGGCCGAACCTCGGCGCCGGCGCGGGGCCCGTCATCGCGGTGTCGACGCGGGTCCAGGTCCCGGTGTGGAGATCGAAGTACCAGACATCGGACAGGGTGGTACCGTCGAACTGGCTGCCCCCGAACAGCCAGATGCGGTCGTTGTGCTCATCGGCGATCAGCTTCGCGTTGTCGCGGTGGCCCGGTCCGGCGGCCTCGTCGAAGACGAGCTGATCCCAGGTCTCCGTGTCGACGTCGAACCACCAGAGGTCGCCGAGGTAGTTCTCCGGCGTGAACAGGCCGGTCCCGTTCACGGCGTCGTTCGTGTATCCCCCATAGACGAGGAGGGCGTTCCAGCCCTGGGAGTAGACGAGCGGATGGTGGGCTCGAGCGCGCGGGGCGGGTGAGCCGGTCGCGACCTGCTTCCAGCCGTTCTTGTAGCGGACCAGGTTGTGCTGGAGGCCGTCAGGGCGGTTGATGAAGGCTGGCAGCGTCGACGACGAGCCCGAGAAGGCGTACGCGACGGTCTTGTGTTTCCCCTTCTTTCGCACGGCGACCGCCTCCGTGGAGCGGTTGGCGCGCCCGATCTCGGCCGCGCTCTGCGCGATCTGCGTCCACCCGTGCACCGGATCGAACCGGAACGTGTCCTGGTGCGTGAGGTCGAGCCCGCGCCGGAAAGGACCTCTCCCGCCGGAGACGATCAGCGCGTCCTCCTCGGCGACGCACCACATCATCGACTCGGCCCTGGCGGACGGCCCGCCTGGGTACTGGCCGAGGTCGTACCAGGTCAGCGTGTCGACGTCGAAGGCGCTGAAATCGGCCACGGGCTCGTCATCCGGGTAGGTCCCGTTCAACCCACCGAAGATGTAGAACATGCCCTGGTGATAGGCGCTCGCGCCGTCCCAGATGGCGTCGGGGATGGCGCCGCCCTGCGGAATCTCGGTCCAGTAGGGCAAATTCGACTGAGCGGCGCTCGGGCGGATACCGGCGAGCAAGAGCACGAGTGAGAAAGAAGCGATGAGCACGATCCGAAGCAGAACCCTGCATCTCATCCGAGCGACCTCCTTGATCCAGGAAACGGCGGGCGCGCGCCCGGCGCATCGCGAGCGTACAGGAGAAGTATTTCGTCGATGCATGGATAAGTCGCTGATACAGCGTCACTTTTCCGGGAGGTAGGCGGATCGCGCAAGGTTCTCCATGTTCACCAGCGCGTGCAGCGTGGCTGTACGGTGGGACGGCGATGGCGCGACTCCCTTGGTCGCGCGCGATGCGGCGGCGCAGGGCGCCCCGTCGGGCCGCACCGGGACCGCCCTCGGCGGCGAAACAGGCGAAAGCTATGAAATAGCTGCTGTTTTCGGCGGCCACTCGCCATTGGCCGGTGTTTCTGGCGGGACGATCCCGCGGGGGCGAACCGTCGCGATCCGTCGGATACCCGGGGATTTCGGGAGGGCGTCACGACGGATCGCAGCCCCTCGGAAGGCGTGGGCCCAACCCGGGCCCAGCGGCCAAGCCCCGGGCTTGGGGAGCTCGCCGTGAGCGATCCGTCGCGTCGGGCTGCGGTGGTCGCCTCGCTCGCCAGCACCCTATGCCGCGCCGTCGCCCTCGGGGATGAGGTGGCGGCCCGGGTCGTTCACGAGGCGATCGGACGGCTGCTCGGGCTGCCGGTGGCGCCGCGCGCCGAGGCGCGTGCGGCGCGGTCAAGAGCGGCGCGGTGACCGTCGTGCAACGCACGTCCGGCGACATGCGGCTCAATCCGCATCTGCACGTGGTCTTCCTCGACGGGGCTTATCACGAAGACGGCACCGAGCTCGTGTGGAACGAACTCGGTCATCTTCCAACTCGCGCGGTCGGTCAGGTCCTAGAGCACGCCGTCGGGCGGATGCTCCATTACCTCCGGCGGCACGGGCATCTCGACATCGAGCACGACGTCGAGGAGGACGACGAGCCCGAGGCAGCGCTCTGTGCCTCCGCCGTCTCGGGACGAGAGCCGCGCCATACGTCGTCGCCCCGCAATGGCTCCGCGGGCTCTCGCCGTCTTCTCCGAGCGCGCTCGCGTACGACAAGCCGCTGTGCGCTGCGCTCGACGGCTTCACCTTGCACGCAGCGACGCGCGCCGGTGCGCACCATGCCGCGGCGAGGGAGGCGCTGCTGCGTTACGTGCTGCGACCCCCGATCGCAAAGGAGCGCGTCGAGCCGCAGCAGGACGGCCTGGTGCGGCTCTCGCTCAAGCGCGCCTTCGCTGACGGGACTGTCGCGGTGGACATGGATCCGCTCTCGCTCCTGTGCCGCCTCGCGGCCAGCGTCCCGCCGCCGCGCTTTCACACCGTCAAGTACGCGGGCGTGCTCGCCTCGGCAAGTCGCCCACGTTGGCGCGCAAGCGCATCGGACCGCGCCCTGCGAAGCCACAAGAGCCTAAGAAGGCGGACGATGACGCCGCTCCGAAACGCAAGCGTGGCGGCTATCGACCGTGGGCCGAGATCTTGCGCCGCACATTTGCGATCGATGTCCTCGAGTGCCCAGCTTGCAAGGGGCGGATGAAGCTCGTCGCCATGGTGACCGAGCCAAGGAACATCGCCCGCTTCCTCTCCGCGCTCGGCGAGCCGACCGACGTCCCAGCTCGCTCTCCCAGCGCCGACGCGGCGGCCGCCGTACTGGAAGAGCACCGTTCTGCGCCGCAAGGCGCCCGGTGACGCCGCATAGCGTCTCGCGACGCGCCTCCCGGGCCAGACCAAAGCCCGGACGGACACGTGTGCCCACGGCACGCCGATGCGCCCCGTAGCGCGCTCGGCGCCGCCCGGACCACGCTCTTTCGACCCAGGACCGAGCCATCACGACGCCCGCGGTCCCACCCTTTCGGTTTGCTGCGCTACACTGCTTCGCGCTGCGATCCGGCTTCTTTTACCTACGCGCTACGCGCGCATCGCCGGGTACACCACCCGAGCGGCGGCGGCGCGCGGCAGCGACGCCGGCCGCGGGAGGCGCCCGGCACGCGCGGCGGCGGCCCGGCCGGCGCTCCAGGGGTGAAGCGGGGCGCCCGAAAGGCGCCCGGGAGCGGTGCTCAGCCGCGTCCGGTACATGAGAAACAGAGCGGCGGTCACCCGCACAGGAGACGGGCCCAGATCGGTGTTTTCGGCGCGGAAGCGCACGAAAGGGAGCTGAGCACCGAAAACGTCGAGGTGGGCCCGTATCCGAAGCGGGGGCCCGCCGCTCTAGAGGATCAGAACGTGCAGGTGGGGGTGGGGCCGGCGGTGAAGGGCTCCCAGCGGACGTCCTCGATCGCCACGTCCATCGGCGACTCCGAGTAGAGGAGGAAGGGCGTGTTGACGTTGGTGATGTCGAGCCCGTTGTCCGTCAGGCACTTCAGCGGGACGGAGACCTCGTGCCACTCCCCGTCCGCGATGGAGGTCAGCGTATTGGCGATGTTGATGTCGCCGAGGCAGGGATACACGCAGTGGGCTGACAGCGTGACCAGCGGGCCCTCGGGCGGAGCATCGACGCGCGCCCGGAAGACGATCGAGGTCTCCGAGTTGTAGTAAGGCGACAGATCGACCCCGGGCGCGCCCGCCGAGACCTGCGCGTAGATCTGGCCCGTCGCGCTCCAGGTCACCTGCTTGGCGCTGCCCTGGATCTCGCCGTCGATCGTGCTCACGCTGACCTCGCCGCCGGGCAGGGTGGCCCCCATGCCCACGTCGATGCCGCCCCAGTTCGAGGGGCCGCCGATGCGCAGCACGTAGTCGCCCTTGTCCTCGCCATCCACGAAGATCTCGAGCGGCTCGCTCGTGGTGCCGGCCGCCCCCGGGTCCGGGGCATCGCAGCCGTGGCCCGTGGAGACCTCGGGCAGATCGTCGCCGAGCGCGTCGGCGTCGGTGGTCACGAGGCCATAGCCATACGCGAAGAGCGGCTCCTCGCCGTCTCCCCTGTTGATGGACGTCTGGCAGTCGGCCGAGGGCCACGAGAACGACAGCTTGCCCTGGAACTCGTGATCGCCGAAGAGCACGTCGGCGACGCCGCCGCCCTCGCTGCCCGGCAGCCAGGCCGCCACGAACGCGTCTGACCGGTTGAGCTCCTTGTTGGTGTGGAGCGGGCGGCCCGACACGAACACCGTGACGATGGGCACACTCGGCGCCTGGGCGCGGATGGTCTCGATGACGGCGAGGTCCTCGGGGTAGAGGTTCGCGTGCTCGAGCGTCTCGAACTTGCCTATATCGCCCTGGCCCTCGGCGTAGGGCGTCTCGCCGATGACCACGATCGCGGCGTCGAAGGTGTCGGCCGCGGCGGTGCCGTCGGGGCTCAGGGTCGCAGCGCCGCTCAGCCCGGCGGCCGTGATCGTCTCCTCGATGCCGGCGTAGATGGACTGCGCGTTCGGGAAATCGGCGTTGGTGTTGCCGGTGCCCTGCCAGGTCAGCGTCCAGCCGCCGGACTGGTTCTGGATGTTGTTTGCGGTCTTGCCGGCCACGAGGACGTTCATCGACTTGCTGAGCGGCAGGACATCGCCCTTGTTCTTGAGCAGGACGAGCGACTTGCGTACGGCCTCGCGCGCCACGGCCCGGTGCTCCGGCGCGGCGAGGAGCGCGGCGTCGCCGGCGACCGACCGGGTCGACGGGGCGCCCTTGCTCGCCCTGGGGCCGAGGAGGCCGGCCCGCATCTTCACGCGCAGGATCCGGGTCACCGCGTCGTCGATGCGGGCCATCGGGATCTCGCCGCTCTCCGCCTGGGCGATGGTGTTCTCGATGAACGCCATCCAGTCGTTGGGCACCATGATCATGTCCACCCCGGCGTTGATCGCCGCGGCGCACCGCGTGTTGTTACAACCCGGGAGCTGGCCGTGCCCGTTCCAGTCGCCGACGACGAAGCCGGTGAAGCCGAGCTGGCCCTTGAGGATGTCGGTGAGCAGGTACTGATTGCCGTGCATCTTGTCGCCGTTCCAGCTGCTGAACGACGCCATCACGGTCTGCGCGCCCGCCGCGAGCGCGGAGAGGTAGCCCTGGGCGTGGATGTCGCGCAGAGCCTCCTCGGAGCAGACGGTGTTGCCCTGGTCCTTGCCCTGCTCGGTCCCGCCGTCGCCCATGAAGTGCTTGGCGGTCGCGACCACGTGCGCGCCGTTGAACAGGTCCGCGCTGTCCGCCGGCCGGCCCTGCAGGCCCCGGATCATCCGGCCCGCGTAGCTCCTCACGATCTCCGGATCCTCGGAGTAGCCCTCGTAGGAGCGGCCCCACCGATCGTCCCGCACCACGGCGAGCGTGGGGGCGAAGGCCCAGTCGAGCCCGGTGACGGCGACCTCGGCGGCGGTGATGGCGCCGATCTCCTCGATGAGATCGGGATCGTTCATGGCGCCGAGCCCGATGTTCTGCGGGAACAGCGTCGCGCCGATCACGTTGTTGTGGCCGTGCACCGCGTCCACGCCCCAGATGACGGGGATGCCGAGGTGCTCGCCGGGCGCGCCGCTCGTGTCGATGGAGGCCGCGTAATAGGCGTCCGCGAGGTCGACCCAGTCGGCCACGGTCGCGTGCTTGGAGCGGCCCGGCCAGGAGCCGCCGCCGTTCAGCACCGAGCCGATGTGGTACTCCCGGACCTGGTCCGGCGTGATCGCCAGGATCTCGGGCTGGACCATCTGGCCGACCTTCTGCGCCACGCTCATCTGCGCGAGCAGCTCGGCGATGGCGTCCTCGATCTCCGGGTCGAGCGCGATCTCGCTCGTCACCGTCGGCCATTCGACCGACGCGCTCTCGCCGCCCGCGCCGCCGCCACCGGCGGTGCCGGTGGTGGAGCCTGCGCCGGAGCCGCCTTCGCCGCCGCCGCCGGCGGTGCCCGTGGAGCCGGCGCCGGAGCCGCCCGCGCCGCCGCTGCCGCCGGTGCCGGTGGTGGTGCCTGCGCCGGAGCCGCCCGCGCCGCCGCTACCGCCGGTGCCGGTGGTGGAGCCCGCGCCGGAGCCGCCCTCGCCGCCGCCGCCGGCGGTGCCGGTGGTGGAGCCCGCGCCGGAGCCGCCCTCGCCGCCGCCGCCGGCGGTGCCGGTGGTGGAGCCCGCGCCGGAGCCGCCCTCGCCGCCGCCGCCGGCGGTGCCGGTGGTGGAGCCCGCGCCGGAGCCGCCCTCGCCGCCGCCGCCGGCGGTGCCGGTGGTGGAGCCCGCGCCGGAGCCGCCCTCGCCGCCGCCACCGGCGGTGCCGGTGGTGGAGCCTGCGCCGGAGCCGCCCGACCCTGTCGCGTCAGCCGGGGGATCCGTGGAGTCGTCCCCGCAGGCGGGAACAGGGATGGTCAGGGCTGCGACCAGCAGCCATCTACCGTATTGGTTACAATGCTTCATACCAGCGCCGGAGCATGGTCCCGGCGCAGTGGGGCGTCAAATTTATAGTCCCGCAGTCTGCTTCTATCAGGACCTCTGTCGGCCATCGCTCACGCCACACCTACACGCAGACCACGATTCATCGCTTCTCGGCGGACCAGGCTTTCGGTATCCTCGATCCTCCTCCAGCCACCAAGGCAGCAAGGAAGAACGCCTGTCGCAACATTGGACGATCGCGGGCGCGCTGCTCGCCTTTGCGCTGCTCGACGCCGCCTGCGCCGACCCCGAGCAGGACGCTTCCTCCGGCGCGGCGAGCGGCGGTTCCACCTCGGTGAGCCTGCACGTGGTCTTCCTCGACGGGGCTTATCACGAAGACGGCACCGAGCTCGTGTGGAACGAACTCGGTCACCTGCGAACGGGCGAGGTCGGTCAAGTCCTAGAGCACGCCGTCGGGCGGATGCTCCGTTCCCTCCGGCGGCACGGGCATCTCGAGATCGAGCACGACGTCGAGGAGGACGACGAGCCCGAGGCCGCGCTCTGTGCTTCCGCCGTCTCGGGACGAGAGCCGCGCCATACGTCGTCGCCCCGCAATGGCTCCGCGGGCTCTCGTCGTATTGTCCGAGCGCGCTCGCGTACGACAAGCCGCTGTGCGCTGCGCTCGATGGCTTCACCTTGCACGCAGCGACGCGCGCCGGTGCGCACCATGCCGCGGCGAGGGAGGCGCTGCTGCGTTACGTGCTGCGACCCCCGATCGCAAAGGAGCGCGTCGAGCCGCAGCAGGACGGCCTGGTGCGGCTGTCGCTCAAGCGCGCCTTCGCTGACGGGACTGTCGCGGTGGATATGGATCCGCTCTCGCTCTTGTGTCGCCTCGCAGCCAGCGTCCCGCCGCCGCGCTTTCACACCGTCAAGTACGCGGGCGTGCTCGCCTCGGCAAGTCGCCCACGTTGGCGCGCAATCGCATCGGACCGCGCCCTGCGAAGCCACAAGAGCCTACGAAGGCGGACGAAGGCGCCGCTCCGAAACGCAAGCGTGGCGGCTATCGAGCGGTCGATAAACCGCGCCGAGCTCCTGCGCCGCACATTTGCGATCGACGTCCTCGAGTGCCCAGCTTGCAAGGGGCGGATGAAGCTCGTCGCCATGGTGACCGAGCCAAGGAACATCGCCCGCTTCCTCTCCGCGCTCGGCGAACCGACCGACGTCCCAGCACGCTCTCCCAGCGCCGACGCGGCGGCCGCCGTACTGGAAAAGCACCGTTGTGCGCCGCAAGGCGCCCGGGGACGCCGCATAGCGTCTCGCGACGCGCCTCCCGGGCCAGACCAAAGCCCGGACGGACACGTGTGCCCACGGCACGCCGATGCGCCCCGTAGCGCGCTCGGCGCCGCCCGGACCACGCTCTTTCGACCCAGCACCGAGCCATCACGACGCCCGCGGTCCCACCCTTTCGGTTTGCTGCGCTACACTGCTTCGCGTTGCGATCCGGCTTCTTTTACCTACGCGCTCGCGAGGAGCTCGCGACGTCCATCGCCCGCTCGGATCGCGGCCGTACACGGATGAAGCGCCGGACCTTCCTCGAGGGCTTCGGCTACAGCGCGAGCCCCCGCGTGCGCCAGACATCGCTCTCGTCGGCAGTCGAGAACATCCAGAGATGGGGCTACGCCCACAAGCTCAGCGGCAGCACCGTCAACGACTACATCACCATCTGGAAGAGCGACGCGCCCGTCAGCAGCGAGCAGCCCCAGCGCGGGTGGTGGCCCAAATGGTCCGTTTCGGGCCAACGATTCCGCATGTTTGCAGAGCCGTTTGGGCCACCATCCCAGCGCGCGGCGCGCGACGGCGGCGGGAGCGCACGGGGCGTGGTCGCGTGGAAGGACGGCGAGCTTGATCTGCCGGTCGATCCGCTCACCTTCGGCTTCCACGTCGACGATGCGCCGACGGGCGAGCGCTCGGGTGCCCTCTGGCACGACATCACAGCGGCGATCTGGTCGTGCCGCACGGTGTGCCTGATGGTCGATGCGTCCGACGAGATGTTCACGCTGCTCGCCGGCGTCCTGGCGGCGCTCATACGGCGGCGGGCGTTAACGTTCCGGTTCGACGACATGGGGCGGTGGGTCGCGCAGGCCCCCGAGGTGCTCACGCTGTCGCGCGTGCGCTCCGTGACCGGACAGGGCGACCGCCGCGAGAGTGACGACTTCCCCGACGTCGGTGCGGTCTACCTGATCCGAGACGACCCGCACGACGTGGTCGACGACGAGCTCACGGCGTTCGTGCGCGAGGCGCTCGTACCGCACACGTACCGGGTGCGCGCAATATTCACGACGACGACGGCCGACCCTGGCCATCACGACGCGCCGCGAACCGCGACGGCGGCCGTTTGGACGAGCTCAGTAGTGTACAGCTATACGGTAGGATGCCTTCCGCTTGGTGCCAGTAGTGTACAGCTATACGGTAGGATGCCTTCCGCTTGGTGCGACGTCGCGGTAATCGCAGGCGTTTCACGAGTGGAAGGCCTGTCTGATCGCATAAGGCCCGTTCTGTCGATAAGCTCGTACAGTCGGACTGCACGAGCCAGGAACGGCTCCGAGGATCTTGACTTTGCGGAACGCGTTTACTTGTCCTGTCCGCCAAAGCGCTTGACGACGCTGAGCGGCTGGGCGAGGACAGAGTCACCATGAGGCGTTGGCTACTGGCTTTGGGCGTGTGCGTTTCCACCGCGGCGTGTGGTAACGGATCGAATGGGGACGCTGCCGCGAGCGGGGGCGCGGTTGGCACGGACAGCGGTGGGACGGGCAGCGGGGGCACGGCCTCCGGTGGTGCGACGGGCTCTGGGGGAACGGCCGAAAGCGGCGGCGCATCCAGCGCCGGCGCATCCAGTGGTGGGGCTGGCGGCTCGGCGTCGGGCGGCTCGGCGTCGGGCGGCTCGAGTGGGGCCACGGGTGGCGCGGCTTCGGGCGGGCAAACGGGCAGCGGCGGCCAAGGAAATGCCGGAAGCGGCGGCACGACCGGTAGCGGCGGCTCGGTCAGTGGCTGCGTCGGCGACCCGTTCCCCACGGCCGATCCTACCAAGACGGGCCCCTTCTCGGTCACCGCAGACAAGAACGTCGGCCCCCTCGCCGGCGTCGTTCCCGATCCGATCTATGGGAACGAGCAACAGCGCTTCCACGTGTACCGCCCGAGCAATATCGCAACCAGCGGCCACTGCCATCCGATCCTGATCTGGGCCAATGGCTACCGGGACAATCCGGAGCAGAACCCGCCGAAATGCGTCGTCAACGCCGGCAGCAATCAGTGGTGCGGACAATACGGACCGATCGTCAACCATCTCGCGTCCCACGGTTTCGTCGTGGTGGCTTCTCTCAGCACCGCGACCGCCGAAGGCGATCCTCTTCCCACGACCGCGGGCCTCGATTGGATCTTGGAACAAGCCGAGGATGCGAGCAGCCCGTACTATCACGCCCTCGACACCACGAAGATCGGCCAGCTTGGCCATTCCTATGGGGGCATGTCGACTTGCAAGACGGCCTCCGATCCCCGTTTCTCGGCCCTCGGCACGATTTGCGGCACCAGTGCCCTCGAGGGAGTGCACACCCCCATGTTGTTCTTCTGCGGGGGGAAAGACTCCACGGTGAAATGCAGCGGGGTCAACAATGTCTTCAAGACGGTCACCGATCAGCCCGCGTTTTTCCTCAACGAGCTCAACGCGGATCACGGTAGCTGGGTCTATCAGGGCGCAAATGGCGTGTCCCTGTCGTCGGCCGCGGCCTGGTTCCGCGTTCATCTGATGGATGACACAGCGAACAGGAACTTCTTCTACGGCGACAACTGCAAGTTCTGCACCGATGGCCGCGTGCAAGCAGAGCAGAACGCCCTGATGAAGGTCCCCTGAGCGACGGGGCCGATCTGGCTAGGCTTCACTGACTGTTGAGAGTCAAACTGGTTGATGCTCTCTCGCTCGGCCTGGCTGATGGCCATCGCGACAGTGAGCGGGCCTCGGTCACAGGCGTGATGGTCGGCCCATCGCGTCCTGAGTGTGCCGGGGTGCTCGGGCGCGTCAAGGGTTCCTCGCAGGGCTCGGCGGCTGCGCCGCCCTTGACGCGCCTCGCTCCTGTGCCGCCTCGCGGCCAGCGTCCCGCCGCCGCGCTTTCACACCGTCAAGTACGCTGGCGTGCTCGCCTCGGCAAGTCGCCCACGTTGGCGCGCAAGCGCATCGGACCGCGCCCTGCGAAGCCACAAGAGCCTACGAAGGCGGACGATGACGCCGCTCCGAAACGCAAGCGTGGCGGCTATCGACCGTGGGCCGAGATCTTGCGCCGCACATTTGCGATCGATGTCCTCGAGTGCCCAGCTTGCAAGGGGCGGATGAAGCTCGTCGCCATGGTGACCGAGCCAAGGAACATCGCCCGCTTCCTCTCCGCGCTCGGCGAGCCGACCGACGTCCCAGCTCGCTCTCCCAGCGCCGACGCGGCGGCCGCCGTACTGGAAGAGCACCGTTCTGCGCCGCAAGGCGCCCGGTGACGCCGCATAGCGTCTCGCGACGCGCCTCCCGGGCCAGACCAACGCCCGGACGGACACGTGGGCCCACGGCACGTCGATGCGCCCCGTAGCGCGCTCGGCGCCGCCCGGACCACGCTCACGAGGCTCGCGGTCCCACCCTTTCGGTTTGCTGCGCTACACTTCTTCGCGCTGCGATCCGGCTTCTTTTACCTACGCGCTGATCGAGCGCCGGCACCGGCGACCCACCCTGTTCCTGCCGCCGCAGACTGTGGAGTGAACGCGGCCCCGTTGACGACGCGGCGACGGAGGGCGCCCCGTTGGGCCACATTGGAGCCGCCCTCGGCGGGGAGACCGGCGGAAACCATGAAAATCGCTACTGTTTCCGGCGACCGCTCGTCATCGACCGATGTTTCTGGCGGGATTTCTGACACGCGGAGCTATTCCTCCGGCGCCGGCGGGAAGTAGACCTGCTTGGGACCGATGGCGTGCCCGGCGGGGATGGGGGTGCCGAGCTCCTCGAGGCGGAAGACCTCCGGCGGGAGCCGGAGCGACTCCCGCAGCCGATCCATCGTGGTCGGGACGAACGGGTAGAGCATGATCATCAGGTTCTTGAGCACGTAGAACGAGGAGAAGAGAGCGTCGCGGCGGCCCTCCTCCGGGTGCCGATCGTCGTGCGGCTTGAACTGCGCGAAGAGGCTGTTGATGACGCGCGCGTAGTTCTCGATCTCGAAGAGCAGCGTCGGGTAGTCGGCGCGATCCATCGCGCGCACATACCGCTGGACGATGCGCAGGGTGTCCGAAACGACCTTGTCGAGCAGCGCGCCGTGGGGCACGCGCCCGTCGAACTTCGAGTGCGCCGCCGAGATGGGCCGCTCGAACGCTGCGTTGAGCGGCCCGGCGAGGAACCGGTTGCGCTCGTCGAGCTTGGCGAAATCGAAGTTCGACGGCTTCTCCGCGAGGCCGAGCAGCGCCAGGTAATAACGGATCTGGTCCGGTGAATACCCCTTCTCGTCGAGGAGCTGATCGGCGGTGAAGAAGTTTCCGCGCGACTTGCTCATCTTGTCGCCCCCGACGAGCAGGTGGAAGCACCCGAGGACGTCGGTGAGCTGCAGCTCGCCGGGCGCCGGCAGCCGGCGCGGATCGGGCTGCGTACCGAGCCACATCGCGCCCTGCATGAGCACGTAGAAGAAGACGTTATCCTGGCCGAGGAACTGGTAGATCCTGGCCTCCGGATCGCACCAGAAGTCCACGTACCGCGCCGGATCGACGCCCCTCCGGGCGAGCGCGACCTGCGAGAAGGCGATGGGCGCTATCAGCGAGTCGGGCCAGACATAGAGCGTCTTGCCGCAGAGCTCCGGATCGAGATCCACCGGCAAGGAGAGCCCCCAGGCGACGTCGCGGGTGATGGCGCGGTGAGCCCAGTCCTCGACGGGCTCGCTGGGGACGCCATGGCGCGCCAGGGCGGCGCGCGCCTCCTCCATCTCCGGCTTGCTGCCGAGCTGCAGCAGGACCTTCCGATCCTGCGTGAACTTCGCCTTGTGCTTCGGCAGCGACGCCTTGATCTCCTTGTACGTCGGGGCGAGCTCGGCCTCGAAGCGGAGCGAAGGCATCACGGTGTTCAGCACGTCCGCGAGCACCGCCGGGCGCCACGCGCCCTGCTTGCCCTGGATCCAGCCCCGGAGCGTCTCGGACACGGCCCACATGTCGAGCCACCAGTGCGCGGTGTCGCGCATCACCGGCGTGGCGTTGCTGAGCGCGCTGCGCGGGCTGCCGAGCTCTGAGGGCGAGTGCTGGTGACCGCAGCGATCGCACTCGTCGCTGTACGCGTCTCCGTTGTCGCACTTCGGGTTGGGGCAGCGCCCGCGCACGAAGCGGTCGGGGAGGAAGCACTGGAGCTCCGGATCGAACCACTGGCTGCTCGTGCGCTTCTCCAAGAGGCCGTTGTCGTGCAGGCGCCGGAGGAAGCGGTGCGCGAGCTCCTGCTGAATCGGGAAGCACTCCGGCCGCGAGGTCCCCGAGTAGACATCGAGATCGATGTCATACCGCCGGAGGCTCGCGCGCTGCTTCTCGTGGATGCCGTCGATGAACTCGCGTATCGGCACCCCGGTCTGGCGCGCCGCGATCTGGCTGGCGGAGCCGTGATCATCGGTGCCGCAGACGAAGAGGACGTTCTCGCGGCCGATGACGAGGCCCAGCCACCGCGCGTGGATGTCCGCAGGGACGTGCGCCCCCGCGAGGTGCCCAAGGTGCAACATCCCGTTGGCGTAGGGCATGCCTGCGGTGACGACCGCCCGCCTGGGCCTGCGAACCTGGCGAAGGACCGAGGCGACGTCGGTCGGGGCGCCGTGATAAGATCCCATCGAAGCTCGCTATACCCCAGCGGGCCCATCAGCACAACGCTCGCGCCTCAAGCTTCCTTCGTCGCATCATGAGCCGTGAAGCCGCGCCCGCAGAGGGCTCGGGCCCTGCCTGAGCTCCGAGGTGGCCGCATCCCCTCGAATAGTCCGGGAGAATTCACAGGGAGGCGGGGAGGCGGGGAGAAGGGGAATAAAATCCCATGAATCTCCCCGTCTCCCCGCCTCCCTGTTCAATATTTCTCTAAAAAATGCCGATAAAATGAAGGATCTCTCAGGTCCTGCTCGATACCCGTCCTCCGTGTCGCGATTCCCCTCTTTGCCCGCTCGAACGGACGTCGTGGGGTTGCGTGTCCACCGGTGTCCGCGATCGATGCCCCCGGGAAGACAGGAGGGAGCCATTGAAGACTTCCACCTTCACGGCGATCAGGCCCGCTCGGATCACGCGCAGATCGCGGCGCGTGTCGTGTGGGCACGGAGCTCCGCTGTCGCTCGCTGGTCCGGGACCACCCGCCCATCGGCGCAGCCAGCGAAAGCGACAGCTCCCCACGGGTGGGCATCGACGTGATGAGGCCCGGCCAGGTGGGTCTCCGGCCCATGCCCGCGTGACACCGGGACGCGCCGCGGACGCCGCCAGGCCGCCGCGCGGCAGCCGGCGGAGCTCTCCGGCGTCGCCCTGCGCCAGCCCCGGGGCCGATCCGTCGCGCCCGGAACCCGCTTCTCGATTAGACTCGCCGTCGATGGCCGACCTAGCCAGGCAAGCCGCCCCGGACCAGGCACGGCAACAGGTACCCCCGGAGAGGCCCACCCGACGCTGTCCCGTGTGCGGCGTCCGGTACCCGCTCGACTTCCTCGTCTGCCCCATCGACGCGACGGCCCTGGAGCTCCAGGGCGTGACCGCGACCGATCCGATGGTCGGCGAGCTGCTCGCGGGGAGCTTCTGCATCACCGGCGTGATCGGCGCGGGCGGCATGGGCCGCGTCTACGTCGCCGAGCACATCCGCCTGCCGAAGCGCTTCGCCGTCAAGGTGCCGCACGAGCACTTCGCCAGCCACCGGGAGGCGATGGCGCGCTTCGAGCGCGAGGCGCAGACGATCGCGCGCGTGGGCAACGAGCACGTGATCGACGTCGTCGACATCGTCCGCCTCAAGGACGGGCGCCCGTGCATGGTGACCGAGCTGCTCAAGGGCGAGGACCTCGGCGCCTTCCTCGACCAGGTCGGCAAGCTGCCGCTCCCCACCGCCATCACGATCTCGCGCCAGGTCTGCCGCGGCCTGGCCGCGGCCCACGCGACCGGCGTCGTCCACCGCGACCTCAAGCCGTCGAACCTGTTCCTCGTCCGGCGCGAAGGGGGCAGCGTCCACGTGAAGATCCTCGATTTCGGGGTCGCCAAGGTGCTCGACGGCGCCGACCTCACGCGCACCGGCTCGGTGGTCGGCACGCCCCAGTACATGGCGCCGGAGCAGGCGCGCGGCTCGGCCGACGTCGACTCGCGCGCGGACATCTACGCGGTCGGCGCCGTGCTGTACCGCATGCTGACCGGCGAGCGGCCCTTCCCCGAGGAGGAGCCGACGCGGACCATGCTCCGCCTGCTCACCGAGGACCCCCGGCGCCCGCGCGACATCGACAAGACCATCCCCGAGGGGCTCGAGGCGCTGATCCAGCGCGCCATGGCCCGGGCGCGCGAGGACCGGCCGCCGTCCGCCCAGGAGCTCGATCGCCTGCTCGCGGACTTCGATCTGCAGGATCCGCTCGCGCCTTCCCGCGCGCTCGGCGTGGGCGTCGCCGTGACCGAAGGCGCCCCGAACGACGAGCGGGCCACGGTCGTCATCCCGAACGCCCAGGGCCAGAGCGCGGACGACGTGACGCGCAAGGCGCGGCGCGCTCGCCCCGTCGCGTCGCTGCTGTCCATCGCCGTGAGCCTCGCCGCGGGCGCGGCCGTCTTCACCAGCGCCGCGATGGTCCTCCGCAGGGTCTACGGCATCACCGAGCGGCGGGCGCTCAGCCAGAGCGAGGTCCTCCTCGCCGCGGGCGCCGCGGGCGCGCTCGCCTTCATCGCCTTCGTCGCCACCCTCCGGGTCCTCGTCGGCCGCTGGCGGAGCGCGCCGGCCATGGAGCGCCTCGGCCACGGCCTGCTCGGCGCGCTCGTGTGGCTGTTCGTCTCGTGCGGCGTCCTCGCGCTCAGCGCCGCCGCCTACAACGCGTTCGCGCTGCCGATCCCCGCCCTGGGCCTCGACCCGGCCGAGTGGCTCGGCTGGGTGGACGTCGGCGTGATCGCCGTGCCGACCCTGATCGCGCTCGTCACGCTCACCGTGGCGCTGCGGCGCGTGACCCGCGTGTCGTAGCAACGCGGGCGGGGCTCGCAAATTCTGCTCATCCCGCGAGCCCGTCACCATTCTCTCATGCATTCGATAGCTTGTAAATAGTGGCCATGTCGGCGAGATCCGCGTGCTCGCGAAGCACCCCACGAGGAGGCGAGATCATGTCCGCACGATTCAGGCCCGAGGTGTATGCCGTCGATTTCGGTACCTCCAACTCGCTGCTCTCGGCGGCCAGCGCGGAGGCGACCTGCCCGCCCATCCCGCTCGACGCCGCGGCGGCCGATCCGACCGTCCTCCGGAGCCTCCTGTTCTTCGGGCAGGAGCGGTTCTCCTGCGGCGCGGCGGCGATCAGCGACTTCGTCGCGAACGGCATGCAGGGCCGCTTCATCCGCTCGATCAAGAAATACCTCCCCGATCGCAGCTTCTCCGGCACGCAGATCGGGCACCGGGTCGTGACCATCGAGGACCTGATCGGCCGCTTCCTCCGGGAGATGCGCGAGCAGGCGAACCGCCACTTCGACGCCGACGTCGCGCGCGTCGTGCTGGGCAGGCCGGCGAAGTTCTCGGCCGAACCGGCCGACGATCGGCTCGCCGAGGAGCGCCTCGAGCGGGCGGCGCGCATCGCGGGCTTCCGCGAGGTCTCGTTCTGCCCCGAGCCGGTCGCCGCCGCGCACGACTTCCACCTGGAGCTCGATCGCGGGGCCGTCGTCCTCGTCGCCGACTTCGGCGGCGGGACGTCCGATTACACGATCGTCCGGATGCGGCCGGAGGGGTTCTCGCCGTCCGACGTGCTGTCGCTCGGCGGCGTCTCGGTGGCGGGGGACGCGCTCGACGGCAGCCTCATGCGCCACAAGATCGCCCGCCACTTCGGCGCGGAGGTCACCTACCGCGTCCCGCTCGGCTCGAACCAGCTGACCATGCCGCGATCCATCGCCGAGAAGCTCTGCTCACCGGCCGACATGACGGTGCTCCAGCACCGCGACGTCCTCACCTTCCTCCGCGACGTGAAGGCGTGGTCGCTCGGGCCCGAGGATCGGCAGCGCATGGACAACCTGCTCTGCCTCGTGGAGGACTCGCTGGCCTTCCGGCTCTTCGAGGAGATCGAGCGCAGCAAGTGCGCGCTGTCCGGCGAGGCGGCCGCGGAGTTCCGCTTCGATTACCCGTCGATGCACATCCGCGAGCGCATCGCCCGGGAGGAGTTCGAGGCCGGGAGCGAGCGGCAGATCGACTCCATCCTCGGCGCGCTCGACCGGACGGTGGCGGACGCGGGCCTGTCATTCGACGGCATCGACGTCGTGTGCTGCACGGGCGGGACCGCCAGGGTGCCGGCGCTCCGGCGCGGCATCGAGCGGCGCTTCGGCGAGGGCAAGGTGAGGCAGCTGCGGAGCTTCCACTCCGTCGTCCAGGGGCTGGCCGAGCGCGCGCGCAGCATCGCCGCCGCGTCCTGATGAGCGGGCGCCGGCCGTGCCGGTCGGCGCGGCAGCGTCCGCGGGCGGCGCGGCCTCGCCGGTCGGCGAGGCCTCGCCGTCGAGCCAGCGGGGATCGCCCTCGACGACCCACGGGTACGCCTCGTGGAGCGCGCGTTCCATCAGGCCGCCGTAGCTGTGGCCGGCGCCCACGGCGTGGACGACGCGCGCCGTGACGCCGCCGCGCTCGAGCACCTCCCGCGTCTTGCGCGCCTGCGCCGCGCAGTCGGCCCGCCCGCACGCGAGCAGCACCCGCGCCCCGCCGCCGCCGCGAAAGCGCCGGGCGGCGCCGGGCGTCCACTCGTCGAAGCTGCCGTATCCACCCTCGATCAGCGCCGCCCGCGCGAAGCGGGCGGGATGCCCGGGCAGGAGCAGCGCGCCCATGATCGCCCCCTGCGAGTACCCCGCATAGATCGGGTCGCGGAGATCCACCCGATCCCCGAAGCGCGCCGACAGCGCCGAGACCGCCGCGGCGACCTCGCGGCTCAGCGCGTGATGGTCCGGGTAGTAGAAGATCTGCCCGGCGTCCGGCGCCCGGACGTCGATCGGCTTGCCGCGCGGGCAGAGCACGAAGCCGGCTCCTTTCACGATCCCGCGCCAGATGTCGCAGTGCCATTCGGGCCGATCGCCCGCGCCGTGCGCGACCACGAGCAGGGGACGCGGCCCCTTGCCTCGCGGCGTCACGACCACCGCGGGGCCGAAGTCCGGGACCTCGAGCGCGATGAGCTCGGGCTCGTCCGCGGGCGGCGGAGGCTCCGGCGCAGGCTGGGGCGCGCTCTCCAACCCGCGCTCGCGCTCCTGCCGGGCGGCGGGCGGATCGCTGCGGCCGACACGGCCGAGAGGCGCGGCGAGCGGCGCTCGCGCGCACCCCTCGGCGCCGATCGCGAGCGCGATCCCGAGGAGGAGCGCCCGCCGAGGGCCCGGGGCGGTCAGCGCGTGTCGACGTGCCGCACGTGCCGCGCGCATCGCGCGTGGCGCGCGCGCCTCACGGTTCGCGCGTGTCGTACGGGCCGCACGTGTTGCGCTCATCGCACGTCGGAGGGTGAACACCCTCAGCACGGGAATCAAGAACCGGAGAACACGCCACTGCCGGAGACCTTCGACCGCCCGGGAGATCCCGGCGGCTCTCCGCAGATCGATGCCGGGCTCGGCTGTCCGCTCGCCAGCGCCACGCGAGCTCGACGCGGACGGCGTCGGGCGTGACGTCAGGCGGCGACGAGGACGATACGGCTCACCTCGGGCGGCGCGCCGACGCGGGCGGGCGGCCCGGCGGTGCCGAAGCCGCGGTTGATGTAGAGATGCGAACCGCCACGCTGGTAGAGCCCGGCGACGTAGCCGTGGGGGAGCACCAGATCGGCGGGCCGCACGAGGAGGTTGATCTGGCCTCCGTGGGTGTGGCCGCTGAGCTGCAGGGCCACCTCCCCGGCCGCGTCCGGGAAGAACACCGGGTTGTGGCAGAGCAGCACGCGCGGCAGATCGCGGGGCACGTCCGCGATCGCCCGGCCGAGGTCCGGACCGCCGCCGGGGACTCGCCCTCGCGCCCACACATCGTCGACGCCGAGCAGCGCAAAGGCGCCGCCGGGCCCGCCCACGACGCACCCGCGGTTGCTCAGCACCCGGGCGCCGCCGCGCTCCAGCGCGCCCAGCGCCGCGTCGATGCCGGCGAAGTGGTCGTGGTTGCCCGGGATCGCCGCGACGCCATGCCGGGCGAGCGGGCCGAGCCTCCGCGTGAGGCGCCCGAGGTGCTCGGCGTACCTCGGATCGAAATCGACGAGATCACCCGTCATCACGACGAGATCGCCGCGGGCCTCGCGCACGAGATCCTCGGCGGCGCGCATCTCCGGCTCGCCGACGAACAGCCCGAGGTGGATGTCGGACAGCTGCACGATGGTGAACCCGTCCAGGCTCCGCGGCAGGCCCGGTATCGGGATGGCGACCTCTTCGATTGTGTAGTCGTGTCGCCCGAGCAGCGCGCCATACACAGCGCTGCCGCCGCCGATGAGGAAGGCGGAGCCAGCGGCCCCGGTCGCGAGGAAGTCGCGGCGGGCGAGCGTCGGCAGCTCGACCGGCGGCGAGAGCGGCAGGGCCGCGGGGCCGCCGTCCTCCTGCGCCCCTCGCTCCGCGGGGCCGGGCGCGGAGCCGGCGGCGCGGGCCGTCCCGCCGTCCGCGGGCGCGGCCGCCGTCGCGCGCCCGAGCGCGGCGCGCCCGAGCCGCGCGATCAGCCGGCCGAGGTCCACGACGGCGAGCAGGACCGCGGAGATCAAGACGCCCAGCGAGAGCGTGCTTCCGCCGAGCCCCATGCCGCGGAGCACGCCGTCCGGCAGCGCGCCGCGCCCGAACCGCGCGGAGATCATGGCGATGATGCCGGCGGCCAACAGGCACGCCAGCGCGCGCCGGGCGCGCACACCCAGGCCGAGCAGCCTGGAGGCGCGCCGGTGCACGTACAGGCCCAGGACGCCGAGGACGAGGGCGAGGATCAGCGAGAAGACCGCGAAGCGCATGGGCAGCTCTGCACGAAGGGGGACGGAAGCCTAACCGATCGCCGGCGGTCGGCCAGAAAGCCCTCCGTGACGGCCCGATGACGGCAACGCGCCGCGACGGACGCCGCGACACGCGGACGTCGAGCGCGATCTAACGCGCTGTCACGTCATGAGCGTCCGGCTGGGAAGGCTGGGAAGAAGGCTCACTCGCACGCGCGGGCGAGCGGCGCACTTCGCCCCTCGACATCGGATGCTCCATGGCGCCCTGCGTCGCCTCCTCGCATGACGCCAGGCGCAGCGCTTCGAGCAGCCCTGGTGTGTGTCATCACGCGGAGGAGCGGAGTCTGTCGCCGCTGACAACCTTGGAAATAGAACTGAAACTCTTCTATCCGTCTGCCGTGTCACATCCGGGCCCAGCCGCGCTCGCAAATGCGGAGTCGTGGTGATTGCGCGTTGCGTTGAGCCGATCGCGCTCGCCCCCCGCCGGTGCGTTCTCTCCTTGCAGAACCGCTGCAGCTTCCCGCGGCGGCGCGCGGGCAGGACGCGCGCGTGACGCGCGTCGCGAGGTGTCGATCGTTCTAGCGTTCGTGGAAAAATACCTACATAGCGTACTACGACGCAGCCGCGTTGGCGTGGGATAGCCGTCGTTTGTCCTTGCCCGAGAGAGGCCATTGGTCTAAATTCGGCCCGCTATTTGACGCGTTGAATTGGCCTGGTTTCTTCATTGAAGTGATGAGAGGCTTAATATGCTGAGAAGGAAGACGCATCAGCTGGGGTTGGCAACGTCGGTTGCGGTCATCCTCGCGCTCACGGCGTGCGGGGACGGCGGGGGCGGTGACACCAGCGGGACGGGCGGGGGCAGCAGCGGCGTGGGCGCGGGCACCCCGACGAGCAGCGGCGTGGGCGCGGGCACCCCGACGAGCACCGGCAACGTCGACCCGACGACGACGAGCACCGGCAACGTCGACCCGACGACGACGAGCACCGGCAACGTCGACCCGACGACGACGAGCACCGGCACCGTGGACCCGACGACCAGCGCGGCTTCGGGCGGCGGCAACTGCACCACCCCGGTCGACATCACGGCTCCGAACGGCAACCCCTTCGCGGGCGCGGAGCTGTTCGTGGACCCCGGTTACGTCAAGAAGGTCGACTCGTCGATCGCGCAGGTGACCGATACGGCCCTGAAGGCGAAGATGGAGAAGGTCAAGCAGATCCAGACCGCGTTCTGGCTCGACCGGATCGAGGCGATCAAGGAGCTCCCGGCCTACCTCGACGCGGCGCTCAAGCGCCAGAACGAGCTCTGCGAGCCGGTCACGGCGCTCATCGTCATCTACGACCTTCCGAACCGCGACTGCTTCGCCGAGGCGTCGAACGGCGAGCTCCAGCTCGCTCAGAACGGCACCCAGCGGTACAAAGAAGAGTACATCGCCCCGATCAAGCAGATCCTCGCTGCTCACTCGGGTCAGCGCATCGCCGCGGTCATCGAGCCCGACTCGCTCCCCAACATCGCGACGAACCTGGGCGGGAAGCGGTGCGACGAGACGACGGCGCAGTCCTACCGGGACAACGTCGCGCACACGCTCAAGGAGCTCAACATGCCGCACGTGTACCAGTACATCGACGCGGCGCACTCGGGCTGGCTCGGGTGGCCTGACAACCAGAAGAAGGGCGCCAAGATCTTCGCCGAGGTCATCAAGGCCGCCGGCAGTCCGGCCAACGTCCGCGGCTTCGCGACCAACGTCGCGAACTACACGCAGCTCAGCTACAGCTCGGAGAGCTACGATCAGCAGGACAACCCCTGCTTCGGTGAGTTCGACTACGTCGATGCCATGGCCTCGGCGCTCTCGGCCGAGGGCCTCGGCGACAAGCACTTCATCATCGATACGAGCCGTAACGGCGTCGGCAACATCCGGGCGGACTGGGGCTACTGGTGCAACAACAAGGGCGCGGGCATGGGCGAGCGGCCGAAGGCCAACCCGGGCGGCGCGACGAACCTCGACGCCTTCGTGTGGGTCAAGCCGCCGGGTGACTCCGACGGCGTGGGCCAGGAGGGCCAGCCGCGCTACGACCTGTTCTGCGGCAAGGAGAACGCGGACACGCGCGCGCCGCAGGCGGGCCAGTGGTTCCACGACTACTTCGTGGAGTGCGTGAAGAACGCGAAGCCGGCGCTTTGACGGGCGGGTCGGCCTGCTTCAAGCTGTGACGAGCGCGCTCGGCTGAGCGCGCGGCCGGCGGCCGGGGCAGGCGAGGAGCGTGAGAAAAAGGGGTCTACCTTCCCGCGGACGACGCGGGCCCGCTGGAGGGTAGACCCCTTGGGAAAACGCTCCTCGCCTGTCCTGGCCGCCGCGCCGCTTTCAGGGACATCAGCAGCGCAGAGGGCCCGCGACCTTTTGGCGCCTGCGCACGCACGCACCCCTACGACCGAACCGCACTGCACTGCGCCGCGCCGTGGCATGGTGAAGCGCGGTGCACGACTCCATCACACTCGAACAGCTGCGCACGTTCATCGCGGTCGCCGACGAGGGCAGCTTCTCGGCCGCGGCAAGGAAGCTCCGGCGCGTCCAGTCGGCCGTGAGCCACGCGATGGCCAACCTGGAGAGCCAGCTCGGGATCGCCCTCTGGGACCGGTCGACGAGGATCCCGGCGCTCACGGAGCACGGCCGCGTCCTGCTCGGCGCCGCGCGGCGGGTGTGCGCCGACGCGGACGCGCTCAGCAGCGCGGCGCAGCGGCTCGCCGGCGGCCTCGACCCGCTCGTCTCGCTGTGCGTCGACGCGATCTTTCCGCTGTCCGCGCTCGTCGATCTCTGCGTCGAGTTCGCGCGCGCCTACCCCACCGTGGAGCTCGTCGTCCACACCGAGACCATGGCCGCCGTCGCCGATCGCGTCCTCGACGGGACATGCCAGCTCGGGGTCGTGGGGCCGGCGGCGACGGCCCAGGGGCTCGAGCGCCAGCACCTCACCTCGGTGCGCATGGTGCCTGTCGTCGGCGAGACACACCCACTCGCCGCCGCAGATCCGCGCGGCACGCGCGTCGCGACCGAGCAGCTGCGCGAGCACGTGCAGATCGTGCTGAGCGAGCGCGGCGGAGGGCGCTCGCCGGAGCAGGCCGTCCTGTCCCCCCGCACCTGGCGCGTCGTGGATCTCCAGACCAAGCGAGAGCTCCTGTGCGCGGGGCTCGGCTGGGGGAACCTGCCAGAGCACATGATCCGCGACGACCTCAACGCCGGGCGCCTGGTCCGGATCTGGCCGGCGGCGTGGGGGGACGACGAGCACGTCCTGCCGCTCGCCGTGGTCCACAGGCCGGGCCTCGTGCAGGGGCCCGCGGGGCAGTGGGTGCTGAAGCGCCTCGTCGATCTCTGCCGCCAGCACGTGGGGGGCCCGCAAGGTGGGGGGCCCGGACGCGCCGCGGTGACCTGACGTCGAGCGGGGTCGAACAAGGGAGGAGCGGCGAGCGCGCGCCCATCGCCCATCGCCCATCGCCCATCGCCCATCCACGCTCGCGCCCGCACCGGGCTCCCGGAGCCGGCGCGGGTGTCAGAGCGAGAGACGCGACAGCAGATCGTTCACGCGGAGCGCGGCCGCGACGCTCCCGGCGTCGTGCGCGAAGTCCATGGCCGCGAACAGGTGGGTCTGCTCGAGGTCGAGCCGCTCCGGAGAGCGCTCGAGGAGCGCCATGTAATGCTCGAAGAAGCGGCGCTGATCCATCTGCGTGCGCTTCAGCACGGCGTGGCGCACCGTCGCGTGCAGCGCGAAGCGGCCCGCGAACGGCTCCTGCACCAGCCGGAAGCGGCGCAGCGAGGCCAGCGCGTCGCCGGCGCGCCGCCCGGCCCGCGCGAGCTCGGCGAGGGAGCCCTCGTCGATGTGGTCGCCGTTCGAGTGCGCCAGCACCGCGAGCATCCGCCGCGCCGGCGGCGAGAGCCCGCGGAAAGCCCACGCGACGAGCAGGCCGACCTCGGGGAGGTCGTCCTCGTGATCGATGACCCGCACGCGATCGACGCCGCCCGCCACGAGCCACCGGTGGAGCTCGGCGACGTCGGCCGCGCCGCTGCCGACGATCGCGTCGGCGAGCTCCAGGGAGACCGGGTTCCAGCGGAGCAGGCGGGTCAGCGAGGCGACCGCGGGGAAGGGGCTCCGCCCCGAGGTCACGAGCGGCGCGATGACCGGAAAGATGGAGACGCCGGCGACGAGGCAGCGCCGCGCCGTGATGACCCAGGTCACCGCCTCGTCGCGGAGGTCGTCGAGCAGCTCGGCGACGGCGCGGTCGTGCTCGTGGTTGTCGAGAACGATCAGCATCTCCCCGAGCGCCCGCAGCCGGCTCCGCAGCGCAGGCAGCGACGGCGACGGCCCTGCCCCGAAGCGGAGCGACAGCATGCCGCGCAGCGTGCGCGCGTCCCATGCGCCGACCCGGAACCAGTGGATCCCGCCGGGGAGCTCGCGCGCGAGCTTGTGCCCGAGCGCGCACGCGAGCGTCGACTTGCCGCTGCCGCCGGTGCCGACGAGCGCGACGCGGGTCGGGCGCGACGCGCGGACCGTCGCCAGGAGCGTCGCGAGCTCGCGGCGACGGCCGCGCAGCGAGGGGGGGCGGGGAGGGAACACGAGCGGCGATGCGGTCATCCCCGCGCGAGCGTACCAAAAAGCGCGCGAGGCGCCGGCGCCCGTCGCGGCGGTCGCGGCGGTTCACCCGGGCGGTTGCGGCGGTCGCGGCGGCTCACCCGGGCGGTTGCGGATCGAGCATGATCTGCCCTATCGCGCGGGAGATCGGCTCCGGCGACATCGAGGTGAGGCGGAGCCGGAGGGGCTCCTGCCCCTCCCGGATCAGGAACAGCGCCGGCACGCCCCGGACCTGGAGAGCCGCCGCCTCGGTCCGCGCGGCCTCGAGCTGCTGCAGGACCTCCGGGCTGTCGCGCTGCGCCATCGCCTGCTCTGCGTCCAGGCCCGGCACCTCGGAGGCGACCCGCAACAGGAGCTCGTCCGTGATCACCGGGCGCTCGCGCGCCTGGAGCCGGAAGAAGCGGTCGACGAAATCAAAGAGCCGATCCTGCATCCCGACCGCGGCAGCCATGCGCGCGGCCTGCACGGAACTCGGACCGAGGAACGCGAGATTCCGGAATACGAGCTTCACCTGCTTCGTCCTCACATGGCGTTCGAGGATCACCGGCAAGATCTCGAGCCCGTAATCGCGGCAATGCGAGCAACGCAGATCGGAGAACTCGACAAGCGTGATCGGCGCGCTCGGATCCCCGAGGACGATGCCGTCCTGGGGAATGCCGGAATAGAGGTCAATCCCGCCGGTGACCGCGCCGGTGGGCTCCTGCACCGGCGTCTCGCCGGCGTCGTGGCACGCCGAGATCCCGAGCAGGAGCGCGGCGAGCAGGGCGCCGCGCCGCGCCACGGAGCCAGAGCGCGAATTGCGTGAATGAGCGAGTGCGTATCGTTCGAACAGCTCAGGATTCATTCTTGAGCATGCGGCACGAACCGTACCTCGATGTGGTCGCGTGTGAGAGATGCTTTCACGAGGATCTCGGTAAACCGTGCTGGGTGAGGACCTCCAGGCGAGGAAGGACTCCTCTCCAGGGCGGCGCGCGGCTCGCGGCTCGCGGCGCGACACCGGCAAGCGCCGAGACCGCCGCAAGGGGGCAGGACATGGAGGTCCTCTCTCGGCGTTCCTCCCGGCGCGGCGTTCGCGCGGCGGCGCGCCCGGCCGCGGGCCGGCGCGACGCCGCGCCGGGGCGCTTGCCTGCACCCGGTCCCATCCGCAATGCTGTTGCGGAACCTGCGTGTCCTCGGAATGCACTCAGCTCAGCGCCGCCCTCCTGGGCCGCGACCGTGAACGAGGCGGCGCCTTCGCCCAGCGCGGCGCCGCGAAGCGAACGGGCGCGTCTTTCGATGGATCCGCGCCGTCCGCCGACGGCGTGGCGCGGCAGCTCCGCGATCAGGCGCAGGGCGCGCTCGGCGAGGTCCTCCGCGGCCTTCAGGCGGCGGATCCGCAGGGCGGCGACGTCGCGTGCGCCGGCTCCGCCGAAGGGCGGCGGCGCCTCCGCGCCGGCCTCGTGTCCGCGTTGATGCGCCTCATCTTCCTCCTCTACGCCGAGGCGCGCGGCCTGCTCGCCGGCGTGGAAGGCGGCGGCGCGCCGCTCGCCCGGCTCTTCGAGGATCTCCAGGAAGAACGGCGACGGCAGGGAGACGACCTCGAGCGCCGCCACGGCGCGTGGGCGAGGATCGCGGCGCTCTTCTGCGCGCTCCGCGATCGCGGCCCCGGGGGCGCGCGCGGCGGCCTCTGCGATCCGGACGCCCACCCCTTCCTGGAGGGGAGACCGTGGCTCAGCGACGGCGCGCTCCACCGGGTGCTCTCGGCGCTCCTCGTGCACGACGGCGTGCCGTTGCGCTACGGCGAGCTCGAGGTCGAGCACCTCGGCACGCTTTACGAGGGCCTCCTGGCTTTTGACCTCGAGATCGCCGAGGGCGAGTCGATGGCGCTCCTGCCGTCGCACGTCGTCGTGGATCTGGAGGCGCTCCTCGCCCTCCCCGGCCGTGACCGGCTCGCGCAGCTCGAGGAGGTGGCGGACCTGAAGCTCGGCGCGCGGCCGGCAGCGCGCGTCGCCGCGGCTGGCAGCGTGGCCGAGCTGTCGCAGGCGCTCGCGCGCCGCGCGTCCCCGCGACAGCCGGACCGGATCGCGCGGGGCGCGCTCTACCTCCAGCCGGGGCAGCTCCGGCGGCGCGCGGGCTCGTACTACACGCCGCGGGAGATCACGTCGCATGTCGTCGAGCGCACGCTGTCGCCGCTGCTCGGCAGGGACGGCCGGCCGGCGGCACCCGCGGATGTCCTCGCGCTCGCCGTGTGTGATCCCGCGATGGGGTCCGGCGCGTTCCTGGTGGAGGCATGCCGCCAGCTCGCCGCGCGCCTCGTCGAGGCATGGCAGAGCGCCGGCGCGGCGCCGCCCCTCGCCCCCGGCGAGCCGCTGCTCCCTCGCGCCATGGCGCTCGTGGCGGAGCGCTGTCTGCACGGCGTCGATCTCGACCCGCTCGCGGTCGACCTCGCCAGGCTATCGCTGTGGCTCGTCGTGCAGGACGCGCGCCTCCCGCTGAGCTTCCTCGACGGCAAGCTTCGCTGCGGCGATAGCCTCATCGGCGCCGAGCGCGCGGAGGTCGGCGGCTTCCCGTCCGCCGCGAGGCTTCCCCGCGGCCCCGGGGAGCGGCAAACGCGGCGGGCCCTGCTGCGGCAGGCTCCTGCGCCCCCGCGGCCCGAGGGCGCGCCGCAGGAGAGCGCGCCGCAGGAGGCCGCGCCGCAGGAGGCCGCGTCGCAGGAGGCCGCCGAAAGAGCGCCCCGCGACGGGCCCGGGGGCGCCGAGGGAGCGGATCAGGGGGCGCTCGACGCCTGGATGGCCCTGTGGTTCTGGCCGCCGGCGGGCGAGCTCGCGGCCCTGGCGCCGGCGCCGGCCACGTTCGCGCGCTACATGGCCGCCGCGCGCGAGCCGGCCGATCCGCGGGCGGCGCTGTCGCGGCGCATCGCCGAGGAGCGCCGGTTCCTGCACTGGGAGCTCGCGTTCCCCGGGGTCTTCGATCGCTCCGAGCCGGGCTTCGACGCCGTGATCGGCAATCCGCCCTGGGTCGCGTACGTCGGCCGCGCGGCGCAGCCGATCGCGCCCGAGGTCTTCCACCTCCACCTCCGGAGGAACCCGGCGTTCCACGGCTACCGCTCGCTGCACGGCCTGTTCGTGCACCGGGCCGCGTCGCTGCTGCGGCCGGGCGGGCGGCTCGGCCTCGTCATCCCGACGTCGGTGTCGGATCTCGATGGATACGGCCCGACGCGGCGCGCGCACGACGCGCTCTGCGCCGTGGACTCCGATCTCCCGAGCTTCGGCAGCGACGCCTTCGACGGCGTGTTCCAGCCGTGCATGGGCCTCCTCTCGACCCGCCTCGCCCCCGCCGCCCCGCGGACGGTGGCCGCCCCGTGGCCGCTCGCGCGTTCGGATCTCGACGTCGTGTCCCGCCGGCTCCTCGAGCGGCTCGGCGCGCTGCCCCCGCTGCCGGCGGCCCTGTTCGGCGAGCGCGGGTTTCAGACGACGGCCGAGGACGCCGAGCGCATCCGGCGCGCGGACGCCCCGGAGCCGCCGTACACCTGCCCCATCCGGGAAGGCACAGACGTCGGCGAGCTGATCGCGCGCGCGCCGCGCCACCACGTCGATCGCGCCGGCGTGAAGGGCCGCTTCCGGAAGGACGAGGACTGGAAGGCGGTGCGGCTGCTCATCCGCCAGACCGCCCGCTATCCGATCGCCGCGCTGAGCGACGGCCTCCCGTTCCGCAACTCGATCCTGGCCGGCTTCTCCGACGCCACCTGGAGCGAGTTCGCGCTGCTCTGTTACCTCAACTCCTCTCCCGTCCGCTGGTGGCATTACACGCGTCACCGGGACGCGCGCGAGGGCATGCCGCAGGTGAAGATTGCGCACCTGCGTGCGATCCCTGCGCCCCCGCCGGCGGGAGCCGCCCTGATCGCGGCGCTCGACGCGCTCGGACGGGAGCTCGGCCCGGCGAACGCGGGCCTGCCGACCGACGCCCGGCGCCACCTGGACGGGATGGTGGCGGACATGCTGGAGATGACCGAGGAGGAGCGGGGCTGTGTCGCGCGCTGGGCGGCGGCGACCCCCCTCCCGCGGCCGGACGGCTGAGCGGCGGCCGAGGAGCGCGGAGGAGCGCTCCCTCGTCAGTCCTCGTCGGTCCTCGTCAGTAACCGCCGTCGAAGCCGGGCGCGTCCTTCAGGTTGAACAGCACGCTGCGGAGATCGTCCAGATCGAACGGCTTCTCGAAGACGGCCGAGGCGCCCAGGCTGCGCGCGGTCGCGTGGAGGTGCGGGTGGCCGAACGCCGTGATCAGGATGACCGGCGGCCGCCGCCTCACCTCGGCGAGGCCCTCCAGGATCTCCATCCCCGAGAAGCAGGGCATCTGGATATCGCTGACGATCGCGTCGATCGGCTTCGGGGGCTCGTTCCCACCGAGGCAGGGCGCCACCTTGTCGAGCAGCTCGAGGCCGTTTCGCGCCTCGGACACCTCGAACCCGTCGCTGCGGAGCGCCATGGCGATCGTGGACCGGAAATCCTCGTCGTCTTCAGCCAGGACGATATGCTGACCTTTGCCGAACAAGCCGCAAGGCGGGACCAAGGGCTTATCGCCAATCCAGCTTTCCGTCAGGTTCATGGCAACTTCTCCTTCTTCTGGCCCGCCAACGCTGCGTCGTTGGACCGTCTACCGCGGTCCTCGGAGCTCAGCCCCGCAGGATTTGCAGCGCCCGTGCCATGCTGTCCTGTCTTGCGGTGGAGCGGTCTCGACGGGCTCGACCCCGCTCGTTGTCGGGGCGCTGTTCGAGGCGTAGGCGGCGCCTGCAGGGGCCCCCCTTCGGGGCGGCAGGGGCAATTTGTCGCGCGAGGGGCAGAACACGCCCATGCGGGGGTGTGGGGGTGTCCGCGGGCGTCGAGATACGTTCCGTCCTGAGTACGAGGCGGCCCCCCTGCTAGGGGTGAGGAGGGCGACGGCGGAGGGGAGGGGAGGGGCTGGGCCAGCTACCGCGGCTCTCCAGGCTGGTCGCCTGGAGCGGGCGCTGGCCCGGGGGCGCTCGCGTCTACGTCTCAGCGGCCGCAGCCGCGGTGATGGTCGCGATCGTTGCGGTTGTCCTCGCAGTCAAGGTCGTCGCGGTGGGGGGCGCAGAGATAGCCGTTGTTGTACTTGTCGAGCATCTCGGACAGCGGCTTGCCGGTCACCCACGGCGCGTTCCTGCCGCAGTTGTCCTTCACGTTGCTGCCGAGCGGGTACTTCTTGAGCCAGGCGTCGGCCTTGGCGATGGTGTCCTCGATGCAGCTCGACCGGTTGCCGATACCGACGTTGAGCTTGGCGACGATGAGGTGCTTCGCGATGATGTACGTGACGTCGCCTCGCGTCGGACGGCTGATGATGTCGAGGAGCTGGGACTTCGTATAGGTCTTGCCGCCGATGGTCAGCTTCGTGATCTTCCAGGCGCTCGGGTGGTTCTTCCAGTAGCCGGGGGAGCCGGTGCCGGGGGAGGAGCACTTGCAGACGCCGCAGTCGGCCGCGCAGCTCGAGCAGTTCTCGACGCCCGCCTTGCAGACCCCGTCGCCGCAGACCGGCGGGCAGGCGCCGCAGTCGGCCGCGCAGCTCGAGCAGGTCTCGCCGGCCTCGCAGACGCCGCTGCCGCAGACCGGCGGGCAGACGCCGACGTCGCTCGGGCACTCGAGGCAGTTCTCGCCGGCCTCGATGACGCCGTTGCCGCAGACCGCGGGGCAAGCGCCGCAGTCGCCGGTGCAGTTCGAGCAGTCCTCGCCGTTCTCGCAGACGTTGTTGCCGCAGACCGCGGGGCAGGCGCCGCAGTCGTCCGCGCAGGTGCCGCAGTCCTCGCCGGCCTCGCAGGTGCCGTTGCCGCAGACCGGCGGGCAGGCGCCGCAGTCGTCCGCGCAGGTGCTGCAGCTCTCGCTGGCGTCGCAGGTGCCGTCGCCGCAGACCGGCGGGCAGACGTCGCAGTCGGCGCTGCAGCTCCCGCAGTCCTCGCCGGCCTCGCAGGTGCCGTTGCCGCAGACCGGCGGGCAGGTGCCGCAGTCGACAGCGCAGCTGGAACAGCTCTCGTCACCGCCGCAGACGCCGTTGCCGCAGGAGAGCTGGTAACCGAAGTCCGCGTCGAGCAGGTCCTGTGCCCAGCCGAGCGAGACCACGCCCACGTTGTCGAGCCCGCCATCGGGGTCGGCCGTCGGCTCCTGTCCGGCGAGCGGACCGCTCGCCATGAAGTTGTCGGGCGTGACGACCACCGAGTAGGTGCCCGCCGGGAGCGTGTCGAAGAGGTAGAAGCCGGGCTGGCCGGTGTAGGGGCTCGTGCCGGTGATCGTGAAGTCGACAAGCTGGGCCCCCTGGAACAGCTCGACACGGACGCCGTTGACGCCGAGCTCGCCGGTCTCCGGCTCGTAGAGCCCGTCGGCGTCGCTGTCGAGCCACACCGTGTCGCCGATCGACGAGTACGTCACGTAGCCGAAGTCGGCGTTGGCGATGTTCTCACCCGCGTCGAGGGACACGCCGAGCGGCTCGTCGTCGCTGGTCAGGATGTGGCCGAGCGGGAGCGTCGCGTCGTCGACGTCGACGACGTAACAGCCTGCCTCGAGCTCGGTGAAGCGGTAGACGCCGTTCGCGCCGGTCACGGTACTCTGGAGCGCGGCGCCGTCGGCGACGCCGTCGCAGTTCGCGTCGCCGAAGAGGTCGACGACGACGTCAGAGATGCCGAGCTCGGAGACGTCCTCGATGCCGTCCGCGTTGGCGTCGAACCACACCTTGTCGCCGATCGAGCCCTTCGGCGCCGTGTAACAGACCTCGAGGAGAGGCCGGTAAGACACATCGGTGTGGGCGCTGCCCTTGTACGACGTCTTCCCGCTGGCGCCCTCCTCGAGGAGGATCCCGTGGCTCGGCGCCGTCCCGTCCACCCAGTCCTGGACGATCCCGGTGAGATCGACCGAGCTCCACCCGGTGACGTTGGGCACGAACGAGGTGAGCGCGGCGGGGTCCATGCCGCCGAAGTTGTTCCACGTGACGAGCTCCTCGCTCCAGGGGGCGAGCACCTGGTGGACGTACACGGTCTGCGCGGTGCTCGTGTACGTCTGGGCGTAGAACGTGGCCGACGTGACGAGAGAGCCGGCGGGGATGGGGCTCAGATCGAAGCGGAACAGGGCGCGCTTCTCTCCGACCGAGCTGGAGTACCCGGTGTTGACCTCGAACGGGGTCGGGACGTGGTAGCTCGGGGCGAGGCTCCAGATCTCGGCGTTGTAGACATCCCCCAGGACACCCCGCTTGATCACGGTGCACGTGGGGGACGGAGCGGTCGTGTTGGCGAGGCTGGTGGCGGTGATGAACAGCGTGGCGAGCGCGACAGAAGATGCGATTGCAAACTGCTTCATTGGTAGCTCCTCGAGGTCCTCACGGGTGAACCATTGCTGGAGCGTCATCCGGATAGCAGGCACCATGACTCACGGGTCAGGCGAGGTCGGTTTCGCGGGCTCCGGTCGGAATGAGCCCCCACGGGCTGATCAGGATCGGATCAAGTACGCGGGTGCTTGTGCTTCGATCGGAGAGCGGATGCGCAAGGTAACAGTGTGTAAGTTAGCAACTCAGGGATGGAGATGTCCAGATCTTTTTGGCGGCAGGCGCGAGAAAAGCATTGAGTTGCACGGTGACAATTTTGGGTCGTGCGGTGACGCTTTTTGGCTGCTTGCGTCTACTAACGTCTGCTTACGGTTCGCGGAGCCGAGCGCAGTCTGGCGCATCGAGTTCGATGGCCAGATCACTCGCCAGCTCGACGGTCGGTGCGCGTGCGCAGCTCGCGGTCCGCTGGGGGCGCGCTGGGCGTTCGGCGGCGTGCGGCGACCCTCAGCAGCCCTCTCCGACCCTTCGCAGGGGTCGAGGGACGAGCAGGATCGGATCAGGTACGCGGGAGTGCCTGACGAGATTTGATGCAGAATGCGCACGGGACCATTTTTCAATGTAACGAACCTTTACTTTTCCTGTCTAGATCCTTTTTCGCGGCGTGAGCATTTTGTACGGCTCTTGGTCTTGCGCGCTCTCGCACGCTCTCGGGCGCTGGTGAGGATGGCCCCGGGCGGTTGCGCGTAAGGCGTTGCTCGTCGCATCGCAGGCGCACGCGCGCCGGTGACCTGCGCCTCGGGCCTGCGGGGCCCCGCCGCCCTGGACGCGGTGGCGGAACGAGCGGACCGCGTCGCCGCTCGCTGCGGTCTGGCACCTCGCGCACCTCGCGCCGCACGGCACCGCGCGGGCGGCGCTCCGAGCCTGCCGGCTGCCGCCCGCGCGCGGGCGCTGCTACGGTTCGCCTGTGCGACGCCAGCTGCTCGCCTCGTCGGCCCCGCTCCACGCGCTTCGCCTTGCGTCGCTCGCGTCGCTCGCGTCCATTGCCCTCGCCGTCGCCATCCCCCGCGCGGGCGCCGCGCAGGACCTGCCGACGCTGAGCGGGTCCTGGACCGCGAGCGCCCTCACGGAACAGTGGTCGGTCTCCGCCTGGGGGCAGGCGTGCGGGCCAAGGCCTCGCCCGCAGGGCGCCCCGGGCGGCGCCGTGCAGATCCAGCAGCACGGCTCGGAGCTCTCGATCTCGGGCGCCGGACGGTCGTGGAGCACCGCCGAATGCTGGGAGCAGATGCCCGGGCTCGCGCGGAGCAAGCACTCGGCGTCTGGCAACGCGCGCTCCTGGCAGACCCGCTGCACGACGCCGGCCAGCGATCCCCGCCGCGCCGTGGTCACCACCACGACCCAGGCGACCGACGCCAGCATCAACATGGTGGAGACGGGGCAGTACCAGTTCATCATCCAGGACACGACCTGCAGCGCGTCCGTCACGAGGACGCGGTCCTACACGCTCGTCCGGCGCGAGGGCGAAGCGCCCCCGGCGGCGAGCGCCCCGCCGCCGGTGGCGAGCGCTCCGCCGCCGGTCGTGAGCGCTCCGTCCGCGGCGCCCGCCGCAGCCGAGAAGAAGCCCGCGGCCTCGCGCTCCTGCGACGCCCCCGGCGAGCCGGCGCGCCTCGAGGTCACGCCGTCGCGCAAGCTCATGCGGCCGGGCGAACGCTTTCAGTTCCGCGCGCTGGTCATGGATGCGGAGGGGTGCGCGCTCCCGACGAGGCCCACGTGGTCGATCGCGCCGGGGCCGCTCGCGTCCGCCGCGACGGTCGACGCGACAGGCGCCCTCTCGCTCGGGGCCGGCGCGGGCGAGGGGGCGCTCGGCCTCGTCGCGTCCGTCGCCGGCAAGGGGGTGACCGTCGCGATCGAGGTGACGAGCCCCGATCGTTACGACGCGCTCCTCGCGGCGAGCGGGCTCAACGAGGCCGGCGAGAGCGAGCAGGCGGCCGTCGTGGTGATCGCGGCCGGCACCATCGGCGGGCGCACGACCTCGGGCGAGGACCTGGGACGCCAGCGCAAGAACCTGTTCGTGGCCATCGTGGGCGGGGTCGCGGCCTGCCTCGGATTTGCCGGGTTGATCCTGCTCCGCCGAGGCCGCCGGCGGACAGGAGACGAAGTGGAAGGCCCGGCCTCCACGGCCGGCGCCGCCGGCGAGCGCGACAGCGCAGGCGCCGAGGGCGCGCCGGCGCCCTCGGGGGCCTCGCTCGCGGGCGCCGCAGGGGCAGCCGCGGCGCCGGTCCGGCCGACGCTGCGGGCTCGTGGAAAGATCTGCCCAACCTGCGGCGACCGCTATCCGAGCGAGGCGATGTTCTGCGGGAAGGACGGCACCCAGCTGCTGCTGCTCAATTGATCGCGCCACACTGCGCGCGCTGCGCGAGGACGTGGACGCGCGCTGCGTCATCACGCGGCGCTGCGCCGGCGGCGATCATAAAAGAAGTCGCCGCCTTGATCGGCCTCGCGCCGTCCCGCTATTCTGCGTCGACCGACCGGGCCGCGTGATCGTGCGCGTGTGTGGTCGTTGAACCCATGCCCGCATGCCGGAACGGGAAGGGCGCCAGTCGCATGAAGATTACGTGTGAGTCGTGCCAGGCCAAGTACACGATTGCCGACGAGAAAGTCGCCGGCAAGACGGTCAAGATCAAATGCAAGAAGTGCAACCACTCGATGGTGGTCCACGGCGCGAATGAGGCTGCCCCGGCCGCACCGCAGGACGCGACCGTGGACCAGCAGGGCGACCTGTCGGATGACGCCGAGGCGAAGCTCGACGTGGGCGGCGCGCCCGCGGCGGCGGCGCCCGACACGTGGACCGTCAACGTCGCGGAGGGCGACGAGCGGACCATGACGACCGCCGAGCTCGTGGCCGAGTACGCGCGCGGAGGCCTGAGCAACGACACGTACGTGTGGAAGGACGGGATGGGCGACTGGCTGCCGATCGCCAGCGTCCCGGAGCTCAAGGAGCGATTCTCCTCACAGGAAGACGCGGCGCCCGCGCCTGCAGCAGCCGTCGCCGCGGCGGCGCCCGCTGCCGCGGCGCCCGCGATCGCGACGCCCATGCCCGCTGCCGCTGCGCCCGCTGCCGCGGCCGTCCCTGCTGCAGCTGCACCGGCGGCCGCAGCGGCGCCTCCGCCCGCAGCGGTCTCTGCGCCGGCCGCCGCGGCGGCGCCTGCGGCTGCAGCTGCGCCGGTCCCCACGGCTCCGGCGCCTGCTGGGCTCAGGTTCGGGCCCGAGGGGACCGTGGTCATGAAGGACTCGCGGCGCGCCCTGAACCAAGCGGGGGCCGCGACCCCGGCGCCTGCAGCCGTCGCATCGGCGAAGGTCCCGGAAGCTGCGGCGCCGGCGAGTCCAGCGGCCGCGGCGAGTCCAGCGGCTGCGGCGCCGGCGAGCCCAGCGGCCGCGGCGCCGGCCCCAGGCGGCGCACCGGCGCCAGCGGCCGCGCGTCGCGCGGCCCGGGGGGCCGCGGTCGACGTCTTCAGCGCCGCGGAGCGCGCCGAGGACCCCGCCGCGTCCGCCCCGTCCGCCCCGCCGCCAGGCCTCGATCGCCAGGTGGGCGAGCGCAACGAGAACTCGGTCCTCTTCTCGCTCTCGGCGCTCACCGCGACCGAGAACGCGGCGGCGGCCAAGCAGAAGGAAGAAGACGAGCTCCCGTCGGGCCGGCGTCCCTCGAACCGCCCCTCGAAGAACAACGGTCGAGCCGGCTATGACGACCTGCTGAACCTCGGCGGCGGCCCCATCGCCTCCGCGCCGATGCTCGCGCCGCCGCCGTTGCTGGCGCCGGTGACGGACTCGCGGCCGCCTCCCTCGATGTCGCTTCCGTCCAAGGCGTCGGTGCCGCCCGCGTCGCTTGCGTCGCTCTCGTCGCTCTCTCCGCTCACGGCGCCGGAGGCCTCGACCAAGAAGGGCCGCACCGGTCTGATCGCGGCCGCGATCGCCGCGGTCGTGCTGATTGGCGGCGTCGCCTTCTTCTTCATGCAGTCGCCGACGCCGGAGGCGTCGACGGCCACGCCGGAGCAGGCGAACACCGCCCCCGCCGAGGTGCCGAGCCCTGCGCAGACGGCGGCGCCGGCGCCGACGCCTGCCGAGACCGCTGCGGCCGCAACGCCGTCCACGGCGGAGACAGCGGCGCCGTCCGCGGAGCCCACCGCCAGCGCCGAGGCCCCGAGCGCCGCGACGCCTGCCGCCGCGACGCCCGCCGCCGCGACGCCCGCCGCGGCGGAGAAGCCGGCGTCCGCGCCCGCTGCCGCGGCGGAGAAGCCGGCGGCATCGAAGCCGGAGCCGGCGGCGTCCGGAGGCGCCGAGTTCAACCGTGGCGCCGCGAGCTCGGCGCTCGGCGCGGCCGCTGGCTCCGCCAAGAGCTGCAAGAAGGCCGGCGGACCGACCGGGACCGGCAGGGTCAAGGTCACCTTCGCGCCGAGCGGCAGCGTCACGTCGGCCGAAGTCCAGGGGGCGCCCTTCGCCGGGACCAGCGTCGGCGGCTGCGTCGCCAGGCTGTTCCGCAGCGCGCGGGTGCCTGCCTTCGGCGGGGGCTCGGTCACCGTCAGCAAGTCCTTCACCATCAACTGAGCGCGGCACGGGCGCGGACGCGCCCGCGAGAGGCTCTCGCGGCGCTGGAGGGCTTCCTTCAGGCGCGAGGGCCCCGCGGCAGCGGGCCGAGGGCTCGTGACGTGGGCAGAGCCTGCGGTGCGTGCCGGGAGGCTTCTGACGCGCGCTCCAAGGTCTCTGCCAGCGGCGCGGTACGGTCTCCGATGCGCGCCCGGAGCTCCCGTCTCATCGGGGAAGAGGAGACGACATGGCGGTGCTCGTGACCAGGGCAGAGCGGCTCGGGCGGGCAGCCACGGTGCCGTCCAGGGGGACGGTCCCCGGGCATGGCGAGCAAAGCGCCTGTTCAGCGCAATCCCAAATCACTCGGCAGATATCCCCGTAATTCATGGGTGGCGCCACGTCGCCTGTGCGCGGCGCCTTCGGGGGCACTCGATGACACCCACTTCTTCTTGTTGGCCTGCGGGACGGCAACGTTGTCCTGAGGCAACCGAGCCAGGTTGCGCCAGCAGCACGGGCGCGCGGGAGGGACGATTGTGAGACGAGATGGCTTGTATTGTCGTAATTGGGCGATACCGCTGAATGTCATCTCATGAATCGTATCCAGAAATAGATTTCTTTTTCATGGCCAATCTGTCTGCGGCTTGCTAGCGAATCGGTCTCAGAGACGGCGCGCCGCCGTGACCAGCGGGAGATGTGTGAGCTCGGCGAGCTCGCAGCCAAGGTGCGCGCCGGCAGCGGTGGTGAACGATGACGCCTACCCCTCATGACGCTCTGTTCAAGTCCACGTTTGGACAGCCGGAGCACGCGGCGGGGGCGCTGCGCCAGGCGCTGCCTGCCGCCCTGGCGGCCCGCATCGACTTCGCGTCGCTGGCGTTACAACCTGGCAGCTTCATCGATGAGGCGCTCGCCGCGAGCCATAGCGATCTGCTCTTCACCGCCAGGCTGAAGCGAGCGTCGCTGTTCGTCTACGTGCTCTTCGAGCACCAGAGCACGACGCACCCGCTGATGGCGTTTCGTCTGCTCACGTACATGGTGCGGATCTGGCAAGGTTACCTGGAGCGCCACCCGAAGGCGACGCTCCTCCCGGCCATCCTGCCGGTGGTGCTGCATCACAGCGCGGGTGGCTGGAGCGCGGCGGTTTCGTTCCAGGATCTGCTGGAGGTGCCGCCGGAAACGCTGGCGCTGATGGCCGAGTATGTGCCGCAGTTCCGGTTCGTGCTGGACGACATCAGCCAGGAGACGGACGAGGCGCTACGCGCGCGGGCGATGACGGCGCTGGGCCGGCTGGTGCTGTGGTGCTTCCGGCATGCGCGCGATCCCGAGGAGCTCGTGGAGCGCCTGTCGGCGTGGCGCGACGTGGTCCAGGAGGTGCGTCGGGCGCCTGACGGAGGGGCTGCGCTCGTGCGCGTGTGGCGGTATATTTTGAGCATCGCCGACCCGCGCGAGCCCGACAAACTGCTGCCGAGGCTGCTCGTGGCGGCGGGACCGGATGCCGAGGAGGAAATCGTGACCATCGCAGATTATCTTCGCGAGGAGGGGCGCCGGGAGGGCCGGCTGGCGGGTGAGCGAGAGGGCCGGCTCGAGGGGCAGCGGAGCACGTTGCTGAAGCAGCTCCGTCTGCGCTTCGGCGAGCTGCCGGAGCCGATCGAGGCGCGCATCCGCGCCGCCGACGCCGCGCAGATCGAAGGCTGGACCGAGCGTGTGCTCACCGCGCCCACGCTCGACGACGCGCTGACCGAGCGCTGACGCGGCGGTGATCGTCTACCCCCTGCGCCGCCGGCAGAGCAGACCGGCCAGCGCGAGCCCCGCGAGCCAGCCGGCGCTCCCATCCCGGCCTCGCGGGCTGGCCGCGCAGGGGCCGAGCATGCCGCTGCCGGCCGCGTAGAACGACTCCGGCACCACGGCGACTTCGGTCGGCGGCGCGCCCGGGGCGTCGCCGTTGCCGTCGGTCGGATCGTCGCTGACCGGCGCGCCGAACGCGCCCGCCGCGGCGATCTTCGCCTGGTTCTTGATGAGGTCCGGCGCGTCCGCGTCGACCGTCACCTCGAAGCGCACGGTGACGCTGCCGTCGACAGGGATGCTCCCGCCCTTCGCGCCGTCCGCCCCATCCCCGAGCCAGAACCTGATGGTCCGCGTCGCGGGATCGTACTCCCCGAGGTCGTCGCCGGGCGCGTCCGTCTGGGGACCGGCGTTCGGTCCATCGACGATCGACAGCGAGCCAGGGACGAACGTCACCCCGGCAGGCAGCGCGTCCGTCAGCACCGCGCCCACGGCCTCGTCATTGCCCGTGTTCGTCGCCGTGATGCGGTATTCGACGGCGTCCCCGCGGTAGGTCGGCAGCCCGCCGAGATCCGTGGCCACCTTGCTCGATTTGCTGAAATCAGGGCCATAGTTGGAGATCGACGTCACCCACCCCGCGAGGAAATAGAGCTCGTCCCTGCTCGTGGCGACGAGCGTGGCCCGATCGTCCCCCGGCTTGAGCTTCGCGCTGACATCCACGATGTCGATGTCGACCCCCGACATGCTCTGAGGCGTGCCCGGGATCCTCGGGAGATCACCCTCCACCGACACCGGCTTTCCGAGCGCCGAACGGGTGCTGTTGAAGAAGTTGTCCGCGGGATTCAGCTCGTCGCTCAGCGCCTCCGCCAGATCGGGCTTCCCCGGGTTCTTGGGGTTGAAGAACACGCTGTCCCCGGTGTTCGAGTTGTCGCCCTCGAACGCGACGATGCCCAGCTTCGCCACGAAGCCGGCGTCGGGCACCTTGAAGCCCGAGAGCTCGACCTGCTGCCATCCCACGTCGGAGACCCGGTCGAGCCCGTCGAACAGCGCGAGGTTGCGCATGGGCGATCTCGGCGCCTCGTAGAACACCACCATCCACCACGCCACGAAGACAACGTCGTCGTCGCTGTCCCTCACGTCGACGACGTCCACGCCGCCCACCCGGTAGGCCCCGGCGCCGCTCTCCTTCACGATCGAGGTGATGTCGGCGACGGACTGGTAGTTGTGCGACTCGTTGGGCTTCCCCTGGTTGATCACCGTCTCGACCGAGTCGATGGCGGTCACCGTCCCGTCGTAGCCGGCCGCGTGGTGGAGCTCCACCTCCGGATCGGCGCCGGCGGTGTTGCGCGCGGCCCAGTACAGGAACGCGTGGGTCACCGTCGCCCCCTCGGGCAGCGTCAGCACCGCGGTCGTGCGCGCCATCTCCGGGGTGATATCGAGGCTCGCCTCCGCTCTGCCGTCAGCTGGCGAGTCGGACCTCCAGAAGAGATCGGGCCCCGACTCGACGGTCGACTGGCCGCATGCGCCCATCGTGCCCTCCGTGGGCCTCGGCGTCGCGGAGCGGCACTCCTGCCCGATCGAGCTCCCGATGAGGGCGAAGTCGCCCTGCTGATCGACCTGTATACGCAGCTTGGGCTCGGCCGTCGCGCTGGCGGTCGTGAGCCCGATCAGCGTGAGGGACGCGAGCCCCGTGATGCTCAACTGCTTTCTCATCGATCCTCTCCGGTCTCATCAGCCTGCGGCTTGTACGCGGCCTTCTTGATGATGTTGAACTGGACGCGTCGGTTCCGCTGCCTCCCGGCCTCCGTCGCGTTGTCGTCGATGGGCTGCTCCCGGCCGTAGCCCTGGGCCGTCAGCCGCGTCGAGTCGATGCCGCGGCGGACCAGCGCCGCCATGACGGAGTTGGCGCGGTTCTGCGACAGGATCCTGTTGTGCTCCACCGTGCCCCGGTTGTCGGTGTGACCCTGGATCTCGATGAGCACGATCTCCGGGTGCTCCTTCAGCACCTCGGCGACCTCGTCGAGCAGCGGATCGCTCACCGGCTTGATGGTGGCCTTGTTCGTGTCGAACTGCACCTGCTGGAGGATCACCACGTGCTTCTCGGTCACGCGCACCGCCTTCGGGCAGCCGTGCTTCTCCGGGTCCGGATCCGCGAAGCCCTTCTCCCTCGGGCAGGCGTCCGTGTCGTCGCGGAACGTGTCGCCGTCGGTGTCGCGCGGGCAGCCGTTCTTCGCCGGGTCCTTCGAGCGGAGCCCCTTGACGTCGGGGCACGCGTCCTCGGCGTCGGCCACGCCGTCGTCGTCCCGGTCCGGCGGGCAGCCGTTCTTCTTCGGGTCGTCGCTGCGCACGCCGGCGACGACGGGGCAGGCGTCCTCGGCGTCGACGATGCCGTCGGCGTCGCGGTCCGGCGGCGGCGGGCAGCCGTTCTTCTTCGGGTCGTCGCTGCGCACGCCGGCGACGACGGGGCAGGCGTCCTCGGCGTCGACGATGCCGTCGGCGTCGCGGTCCGGCGGCGGCGGGCAGCCGTTCTTCTTCGGATCGCCGCTGCGCACGCCCGGCACGCTCGGGCACGCGTCCTCGGGGTCGCCGATGCCGTCCCTGTCCAGGTCGGTCGGCTGCTCCGGCGTGAAGGCGGCCATCGCGACGGCGCGCACGTCCGGCGTCCCGATCCCCGAGGTGATCCCCGGCCCGACGCCGATGCCCGCCTCCATGAAGGGCAGGAATCGATACCTCGCGTCGAGGAGGAGCTCCGCGTTGGTCGAGCGACTGCTGACGTCCTCGAGCACCATCGCGGCGCTGAGCTCCGGCCCGACCTGGAGCCGGCCGTCCAGCGCGAGGAACCCGACGCCGCCGCCCAGCGTGAGCATCGTCCCCTGCGCCACGCCGCCGAACGACTGGGAGCGCCGGACCTCGGTGCCCAGCGCGGTCGACCAGACGAGCCGATCCATGCGGCCGCCGGCCGCGACGTACGGCATCGCCCGGACGCTCCCGTCGCTCACGAACGAGTCGTCCGCGCCGGTCGGCAACCAGAGGTAGGCGCCGACGGCGAGCTGGAACGGGTCATGGTACGCGCCATGGATCTGAAAGCGCGCGCCGAGCCGCACGTCGCCGAGCGCCGCGCCGCTCGGCGACGGGAACTGCTGGCCGCCGCCGCTCGGGCTGTCCCCGGACTGCAGCGCGGTGAGCGGCGCATCGAGGTCGACGCTCAGCTTGTTCCAGAGCGGGAGCGACGCGCCCAGGTGGAACGTGAGCTGATCGCTGACGACCGCGCCGATCTCGGCGCCGTCGCGCTCGCGCCGCAGGACCAGCGGGTTGCTCGCGTAATCGGCGAGCAGCATCACATGCGGTGTGAGGTGCCCTGCCACGAACGGCGACGGCACGCTGAACATGCGGTCCCCGGCCGGCGCCGGCACGAAGCGGCTCAGGGCCATGCCCCCGGGGTTGACCGGCGCGTCCTGCCCGTACGCGGGCGCGGGAAGGAGAGAGGCAACGACGAGGGCGGCCAGCGCGGCGGCAAGCGAACGGAGAGGCCAAAGTCTCATGAGGTGGCACCCTGCATCGGCGGGTTTCGCATGACGATATAAGACGCTGTCGCGGACGAGTATACAGGTCGGCAAGTGCGGAGTCTTGAGCAACGAGCGACGTCGTCCGCATGTTCGTAGGACTTGCGCGCACCTCCCCGGACCATTCCCCGGCCATTCCCCGACCATTCCGCTCCACCCCCAGCGCATTCCCCGATCCGCTGAACGAACGAGAGGCGATCGCGCGCAGGCGGCGCGCGCTTCATCGCAGCGACGCCGCCGCGAGCGGGCCGTGCCGCGCCGGCGAAGTCGACCTCGTCGAAGAGCGGATATCCCGCGCTGCCCGCCGGACGACTGAAAGAGAAGGACCGTCGAGCCGCAGAGAGGGCCGGGAGAGCCCCTGTCGCCGCGGCGGCGCGCCGCACACCTCGCCCGGCGCGCCCCTCGCGGCGCCTGCCCGCCGCGCAGCGAGCGCGCTCGGCGCACGCCGCTCACCGAGCTCGTGGCACGCCGGGCGCTCGAACCGGCGCGGCCTTCGAGGGCGCGCCTCGAACGGCGCGGGGTCCGATCCGGACGGAGGACCTGCTGGACGGCACAGGGGGCGCTCGGGCGCCTGCGCTCTGGACGCCGAGCGGCTATGGTGGCGGGACATCGCGATGGGCACCCTCCTCAAGCGCGCGCTCGACCAGGCGGCGGTCTGGCATCGAGCCCAGAAGCGCAAGTATCCGAACGCCGACGTCCCCTACATCAGCCACCTCGCCGGCGTGGCGGTCCTGCTCGCGCGCCACGGCTTCGACGACGAGGTCGTCGCGGCCGGCGCGCTGCACGACGCCATGGAGGACCAGGGCGTCACGTTCGACGAGCTGAGCCAGCGCTTCGGCGATCGCGTCGCCACGCTCGTCCGCCACGTGACCGAGCAGGACAGGGCGCTGCCCTGGGAAGACCGCAAGCGGCTCTATCTCGAGGCGTTCCCGAAGAAGCCCTGGGAAGCGCAGGCGATCACGCTGGCTGACAAGATAGACAACTTCCAGTCGATCATCGTCTGCGCGCGAGAGCACGGCGATCCGTGGTCGATGTTCAAGCGCGGCAGGGACATGCAGATCGCGAGGTTCGAAGAGCTGCGCGCGATGTGCCGCGGCCTGCCGCCGCACCCGCTGCTCGACGAGTACGGGGCCGTGCTCGACGAGCTCCTGTCGACGGGCTGAGCGCCGGATCCGCGGGGGGGCTCGGCGACGCGCTCCGGGGCCTCGGGCTCGGCGGCGAGCGGAGCTCCGCCCGCGGCCAGGAGATCCTGGAGACCGAGGCCTCGGAGACACGGTGTGTCTCGAACGTGCACGAGGTGACGGCGACGCGCGCCGGACTCCGGAGAGGCCCTCTCGGGGCTGCGCGCTCGGCGAGAGCGAGCGTGAAGGGCCCAGCGCTCCCGTGAGCCACCCTGCCCCGCTCCGTGCCGGATCGGGTTCACTCGCGCCCTCCGCTCCCTTCCTGTGAGCACGACGAGCACCCCTCCTGCCCGTCCCGGGCGAGCGACAACCACGCTGATCCTGGCCGGCGCTGCGTTCCGGAGCGGCCGGGGCGCGCGCGCCGACAGCCGCTCACCGGCACATGCGATGCACCGGCTGAGGGGAGCTCCTCCAAGGAGGCACCGATGAAGCTTCTATCTCCCCGCCACCATGGATACGTCGATTACGCGGTCGTCGTCCTGCTCGCGCTCGCGCCGCTCGCGCTCCGCCTCGATCCGGTGCCCACGGCGGTCTGCTACGTCGCCGCCGTGGCGCACCTCGTCGTGACGCTGCTGTCCGATCAGCCGCTCGGCGCGGCCAGGATGATCCCGTTTTCGGTGCACGGCGCGCTGGAGACCTCCCTCGCCGCCGCGCTCCTCGCGTCGCCCTGGCTGTTCGGGTTCTCCGCCGATCTCCCGGCGCGGACCTTCTTCGTGGTCACCGGGCTCGCGCTCGTGCTCGTCGCCCTCACCACGAGGTACTCGACCGGCGCCGCCTCCCGGCAGGAGCCGTACGACCGCTACGATCGCTGAGCCGCGCGGGCGGCGCTCAGCAGGCGGAGACGGCCGCCTGCGCCTCCCGCATCACCTCGGGCCAGGCCGGATCCGCGCGCGACACCTCCATGGCGATCGCCAGCGGATCCTCGCCGGCCTCGATGGCGAGGCGCGCGGCAGCGGAGCCGGTGAGCAGATCGAAGGCCGGGATCGTGTCGACGTACTCGTACCGCTCGGTGCGGAAGCGGAACTGCTCCGGCTGCTGCCTGCAGGCGAACGCGATGAGCGCGACGTACGTCGCGACCGGGAGGAAGGCGCGCGGATCGGTGACGTGGATCTGGACGCCGCCGCAGATCTTGCCGGCGTGCTTCTGGAAGGTGGGCCGGAAGGTGAGCGGCCGCGCGACGAAGCCCGGCAGCGCCGTGGACGCGAGGCGCGCGGCGAGATCGCGGCCGTCGAGCCAGGGGGCGCCCACGATCTCGAACGGGCGCGTCGTGCCGCGGCCCTCCGACAGGTTCGTCCCCTCCAGCAGGCAGCCGCCCGGGTAGACGAGCGCGGTGTCCGCCGTCGGCATGTTGGGCGACGGCAAGACGAACGGGCGATCCCACCCGGACGCGAGCGCCTCCCGGCGATGACCCTCGACCGCCACGACCTGCAGCCCACAGGCGACGTCGCCGAGCGGGATGCCCTCGCGCCGCGCGAAGAGCGCGACCAGCTCGCCCACCGTGAGCGAGTGGCGGATGGGCACCGGCTCCAGGCCCACGAACGACAGGAACCCCGGCGCCTGCGTCGCGCCCTCGACGCTCTCCGCCGCGCCCCCGAGGGGGTTCGGCCGGTCGAGCAGCACGACGTGCACGCCCGCCGCGTGGGCCGCCCGCAGCGCGAGGAGCGCCGTCCAGACGAACGTGTAGTACCGCGCGCCGACGTCGGCGAGATCGATGAGGAGCACGTCGATCTGCGCGAGATCCGCCGCGGAAGGCGAGAGATCCTCGAAGCTCTCGCCGTACAGGCTGACGATGCCCGCGCCGGAGCGCGCGTCGACGCTGCTCATCACCGTCGCCATGTCCTGCGCCTCGCCGCCATAGCCGTGCTCCGGGCCGAAGAAGAGGCGCGGGCGCAGGCGGAGGCGCTCGAGGACGAAGGCGATGTGGGTCAGCTCGCGATCGACGCTCGCCGGGTGCGCAAGCACCCCCAGGCGAGTCGAACGGAGGCGCTGGAGCTGCGGAAGATCCGGGAGGCGGTCCAGTCCGACGTGCACGTTGCTGTGCTACCAAGGCGAGCGCGGGCCGTCCATGCGTCCGCGGTGGATTCTGTGTGACGCGCGGCGACGGGCGGCGTCACTCCTCGGGGGCGCGCTCCGCCGGCGCGTCGAGGTCCACCGGCGCGGCGTCGTCCCCGTCCCCCGAGCTTCCGTCGGAAGGCCCCGCCGGCCAGGCCTCCTGCCCGTCGTCGCGCAGGTGGATGCGCTCGAGGTAGAGCCCGTCCGGCGGCGCCGTGATCCCTGCGTCGCGCCGGTCCAGCGACGAGAGAGCGCGCGCGATCGCGCCGGGCGCGAGGTGGCCGCGCGCCACGTCCATCAAGGTGCCGACCAGGATGCGCACCATGTTGTGCAAAAAAGCGTTCCCCTCGACGTCGATCCGCACGACGCGCGGGTCCGCGGGATCGAGCGACAGCTCGACGCCGTACAGCGTCCGCACCGTGGTCGTCCGCTCGTCCGCGCTCGTCCGGAACGCGGCGAAGTCGTGGGTGCCCTTCGCGGCGAGCGCCTCGGCGCGCGCCCGCTCGATCGCCTCGTCCGTGATGCCCTCGACCCGCCAGGCGCGACGGCTGAGGAAAGGGTCTCGGACCAGATCCCGGAGCACCAGGTAGCGGTAGCGCTTGCGGAGGCTCTCGAAGCGCGGCGAGAACCCGAGGCGCACCACGGCCGCGCGCCGGATCACGATCTCGTCCGGGAGGTGGCGCGCGGTCGCGAGGACCCAGCCGCGCGTCGGCAGCGGCGCCGTCGTGTCGAAGGCGACCCGCTGGTCGCGCGCGTGGACGCCCGCGTCGGTGCGGCTCGCGCCGCGGATCTCGCGGATGCCGGGGTCGATGACCCGCAGCGCGCCGAGCAGCTCTCCCGAGACCGTGCGCTGGTCGCGCTGGCGAGCGAAACCCGCGAACGGGCGCCCGTCGTAGGCGACCGAGAGCAGGATCCCCCGGCTCGAAGCGGCGCTCCTCGCCACGGCGCGATCGACGCGCGGCCTAGCCGCCGCTCCCCCCGGCGCCGCCCGCGCCGCCCGCACCACCCGAGCCGCCCGCACCACCCGAGCCGCCGCTTCCCCCGTCGCCGTCCGAGCCGCCGTCGCCGTCCGAGCCGCCGTCGCCGCCCGTGCTGGCCGAGGAGGTCCGCGACGCATACCCCTTGACGCACTCCAGGTTGACGAGGCCCTCCGCGTTCTTGCAGCACTCCTCAGGGGCCGCCAGCTGGCCGTTCACCACGCAGGACGGGAGCTGATAACAACCGGCAGGATCGTTCTCGATTCCCTGGTCGGCATCGAGGTTGTTGTCGCAGAGCGCCGTGGTCCCTTCATCGACGTGGCACGCGGCGCTCTGCAGGACGAGCGGCGCGAGCGCGAGCGCGAGGAGGAGCAAGCTGGCCATCCGGGGGGGGAGCGTTCGCATCGGCTGCTTCCTATTGCTTGATGGTGAAGTTGATCGGAACGTTCACCACGACGCATCCGCTCTGCGGCGGAGGCAGTGATTTGCCGCGGAAACGTCCCAGGACGCAAGACGCAATCTCGCCCGAGCCCACCGTGTCGTTGAGGATCGAGGCGCTGCACACCGCGCCGGTGGAGGCCACCTGCACGCTCACCGTCAGCTTGCCGGAGACCTCCGAGGTGCGCAGCGCGCGGTTATAACAACCCTGCGCCGAGCGAGCGAGCCCCAGGACGGCGGAGTCGAGCGCGGGCGAGGTCGCGCCGTCGCCGCACTTGCCGGAGCAAGGCGACTTGCCGGTGGTGGCCGGGCCCTGCCCCGACGCGACCTTGCCGGCGTCCACGCCGGCGTCCTCGACCTCCTCGACGGGCGGCGGCGGCGGGGGCGCGAACAGCGGCGGAGGCTCCGCGGGCTTCGTCTCGGCGGGGACAGCGGCGGTCGGTGCGGCAGGCGGCGCGGCCGGCTCCGGGCGAAGCTTCCAGTAGAGCAGGCCCGCCATGAGCGCAGCAAGGACGACCATTCCTGCGATGTAAGGCCCAGGGCCGCCGGATTTTCCCGGGATCTGCTGGGACGACGGAGGCATCGATGCGGACACGTTGAGAAGTCCTCCCGGAGAGACGCGCGAGGTCCGGCCGCTTCGGCGGGACCGTCGTGCGCCGGAGCCGAGACGCGGGCGCGTCCGGCGGGGGCGAGTCTACAAGGGCGGGCAGGGAAGCGCGCCAGGAAACTGGATGCGCCCCGGATGAACGCGACAGCGCCGCGCGCAGGCGGCTTCAGCGCGTGTAGAACGACACCGCGGTGTCACCGTAGGCGCGGCTCGCGGCGCAGGTGAGCCCGGCGATCTCCGGGGAGGGATCGCGGCGCGCGTGCTCGAGGACGAGGCGCCCTTCCGGGGCGAGCAAGCCGAGCGGGCCGGCGAGGCGCGCGGCCGCGGCGGCGGCCTTGGCCAGGACGGCGTAGGGCGGATCGAGCAGGGCGAGGTCGAAGGGGCCCTCGTCGCGGAGCAGATCGAGCGCGCGCTCGACGGGGAGCGGGACGACCCGCGCCGCCTCGTCGAGGCCGAGCGCGGCGAGGTTCTCGCGGAGCACGGCGAGCGCGGGGCGGCCGCTCTCGACGAAGACCGCGCGCCGCGCGCCGCGCGAGAGCGCCTCGATGCCGAGCGCGCCGGTGCCGGCGTACAGGTCGCAGACGAGCGCGCCGGTGACGTCGCCGAGCGAGGAGAAGAGCGCCTCGCGCACGCGGTCCGCCGTCGGCCGCGTGCCCTCGCCGCGCGGCGCGGCGAGCCTCCGCCCGCCGAGCCGGCCGGCGATCACCCGCACGGTCGTCCCCCCGTCACCGCGGGCAGCGAGGCAGAGCTCACCAGCGGTACGTCACGTCGACGCCGCCGCCGCCGAGGCCGACGCTGGGCTGCACGCTCCAGCCGGCGCGCTCCGCGCGCTGGCCGTCGCTCGTCACGAGCAGGTACGCGCCGACGCCCGCGGACGCCACCGCCAGCGGGTAGAAGACGTACTGGAGCGCCATGAACGTGTCGGCCTTCTCGCAGAGCTCGATGCCCTTGCGGGCGGTCTTCGCGTCGGCGGTGAAGTCGTCCTGGATGGCCCTGCGGTTCTCGAGTGCGCAGACGTCCTCGACGTTCTCCGTGAACAGCCCTCGGTAGGCCACATACCGCGCGTCGCTCTGGATGCTCGCGACCTGGACGGAGCTGATGACGGCGACGGAGCCGAACACCGCGCCCGCGCCGAGGCCGATGAACCCGCCCATGCGCTTCCAGTTGGTCTGCGTCGATTCGGCTGGCATCTGGCTGAGCGCGACGTCCGTCGTGGCGACGGGCAGGACCACGACCGACGCCTGGGAGTCGAGGAAGCCGGCCGACTTCACGCGCACGTCGTGCGGCCCGGCCGTGACCGTGAAGGTCGCCTCGCCGTTGTGCACGTTGCCGGCGGGCTTTCCGTCGATGAAGACGCTTGCCTGCGCGGCGCCCGTCCTCACGCGGAGAGCCCCGCTCGGCGGCCCGCCGGTCAGCTTCGCGATCGCTTCCGCGGCGATCTTGCGGAGCGGCTCGTCGTTGGCCTCGGTGAGGTTCGCGCTGTACTTCACCGGCACGCTCGATTCGGGCTTGCCGCGGGTCCAGAGGTGCAGCTCGCCCTCGACCTCGGTGTCGCTCTTGCGGAGCATGCCCCAGATGTAGCGGTCGCTCTTGATCTGGTCGGCGATGCGGGCCTGGCAGCCCGCGTCGGGCCGATCGTCGCACTGGAGGGAGAGCGTCAGGACCTCGAGCGAGAAATCCTCCTCGCGGACCGACCACCCCGGGGCGTCCTTGATGGCGGAGCGGAGCGCCTGGGTCAGCGCGCCGGCCTGGTCGTAGGCGTCGTCTGTCCGGAGGACGACGACGGTGATCGGCAGGGCGGTGGGCGACGGCTCCGCCGCATGGGCGGCGTTGCTGCAGGCGAGGAGGGCCACCACGGCAGCGAGACCGGTCCTCTGTGCGCGCGTCATCATGTGGTCCTGGGCTCCACGCGCCCAAGTTACCCGCCCGGCGGCCAGGAACGCAATCCGTGAGCCAGCGAGGCGGCGCGGCGGCGCGATCGCGATGTCGGCGAGGCGAGGCGGCGCGATCGCGATGACGGCGCGGCGAGGCGGCGGCGAGCGCGACGACGAGCCGGCGAGCCCACGCTGCGCGGGCGGCGTTTTTCGTTTCGCCCACGATTGCGCCGTGTCAGAGCGTCCTGGGCGCCGGCCCGCCGTGCAGCGCGGGCGCCGCGTGCTCCTCTGCCTGGTCCATGAAGGTCCCCCGACACATCTTCCGCGAGTACGACATCCGCGGCGCCGCCGAGCGCGACCTCACGAGCGAGCTCGCGCGCGAGCTCGGCGCCGCGTTCGCCAGGCTCCTCGGCCGCGAGCTCGCCGCGGGGGCGCCTCCTCGCCGGGCTCGGCCGGAGGTGGCGGTCTGCCGGGACGGCCGCCTCTCGAGCGACCGGCTGTTCTCCGCCCTCACGGACGGCCTGCTCGCGGGCGGCGCCGACGTGATCTCGGCGGGGGTGGGGCCGACGCCGCTGCTCTACTTCGCGGCGCACCACCTCCACGCCGACGGCGCGATCATGATCACGGCGAGCCACAACCCGGCGCCGGACAACGGGTTCAAGCTCATGCGCGGCAAGGCCTCGTTCTTCGGCGAGGACATCCAGGCGCTCGCCGATCTCATCGAGCAGGGCGGCGCCGATGGCCGCGGCGGCGCGGCGGCGCGGGGCGCGCTCACCGAGGTCGATCTCGCGGAGGACTACATCGCGGCGGTGCGCGCCGCGGCCCGCCTGCCCGGCACCGACGTCCGCTTCGTGATCGACGCCGGCAACGGCGCGGCCGGCCCGCTGGGCGTCCGGACGCTCGAGGCGCTCGGCTTCGCGCCGGACGCGCTCTTCTGCGACATCGACGGCCTCTTTCCGAACCACCACCCGGACCCGACCGTGCCCGAGAACCTCGAGGCGCTCCGCGCCCGCGTGCTCGCGACCGGCGCCGCGCTCGGCGTCGCGTGGGACGGCGACGGCGATCGGATCGGCGTTGTCGACGAGCGCGGCGAGGTGCTCTGGGGGGACAAGCTGCTGCTCCTGTTCGCGCGCTCGCTCCTCGCGGAGCGCCCCGGCTCGGCCGTGCTCGGGGAGGTGAAGTGCTCCGAGACGCTCTACGCCGACATCGCCGCGCGCGGCGGGCGCCCCATCCTCTGGAAGACGGGCCACTCGCTCATCAAGACCAAGATGAAAGAGGAGGGCGCCCTGCTCGCCGGCGAGATGAGCGGGCACATGTTCTTCGCCGATCGGTGGTTCGGGTTTGACGACGCGATCTACGCGACGGTCCGCCTGCTCGAGATCGTCGCCCGGGCGCGGCGGCCCCTCGGCGAGCTGCTCGCCGACGTGCCGGAGACGTTCGCCACCCCCGAGATCCGCGTCGACTGCCCCGACGCCGTGAAGTTCGAGGTCGTCCGCCGCGTGACCGAGCACTTCCGCCGCGCCCGTCCGGTCGTGGACATCGACGGCGCGCGCATCGACTTCGGCGGCGGGGCCTGGGGCCTCTGCCGCGCCTCCAACACCGGCCCGATCCTGGTGCTGCGGTTCGAGGGGCGGTCCGTCGCGGACCGCGACGCGGCCCGCGCCGAGGTCGAGGCCGTCGTCACCGCCGCCGTCCGCGACGCCGTCGCCGCCGCCCCGCTCCCGTGACCATGTCCGAAGGCGAGCAGCAGAGCGAGGCCTGGACGATCCGGCGGGTGATCACCTGGGCCACGGGCGACCTGAAGAAGCGCGGCGCGTCCTCGGCGCGCCTCGACGCCGAGCTCCTGCTCGGCAAGGTGCTGGGCATCGATCGCGTCGGGCTGCTCATCGACGCCGAGCGGCCACTCGACCGGGCCGAGCTCGCCGCCTACCGCGATCTGCACCAGCGCCGCCGCGCCGGCGAGCCGGTCGCCTATCTCCTCGGTGTGCGGGAGTTCTACGGCCGCCCGTTCCGCGTCGATCCGCGCGTGCTCATCCCCCGCCCCGACACCGAGATCCTCGTCGAGGTCGGCCTCGCCCGGACGAGGCACCTCGCCCTCTCCGCGCGCGTGCTCGACCTGTGCACCGGGTCGGGCTGCGTCGCTATCAGCCTCGCGTGCGAGCGGCCGACCAGCCGCGTCCTCGGCGTCGACATCTCGGACGGCGCGCTCGCCGTCGCCCGCGAGAACGCGCTCCGCCTCGGCGCGGTCAACGCGGGGTTCCTGCGCTCGGATCTCTTCGCCGGCGTGCCGTCCGGCCTTCGCTTCGACCTGATCACCGCGAACCCACCGTACATTCCGGACGAGGACGTCGCCGCGCTGCAGATCGACATCCGCGGCTACGAGCCCCACCTCGCGCTCGCGGGGGGCCCGGACGGCCTCGTCTTCACGCGCCGGATCGTCGCGGGCGCGCCGGCCTTGCTCGCCGCCGGCGGGGTGCTGGCCATGGAGGTCGAGGCCGGCAAGGCGGGCGCGGTGGCAGAGCTCTTCGCCGCGGCGGGGTTCGGCGGCGTCTCGAGGCACCTCGACTACGGCGGGCACGAGCGCGTGGTCTCCGGCGTCCTGCCCTGATCGCCCGCCGCCCAGAGAGGGCGAGAGCGGGCGCGGCGGCCGCATGGCGCGGCCTCCGCGAGGGCCGCGCAGCGCGCACGCCTCCGCGAGGATGGGGCTGGCGCGCTGTATGCACAGCGACGCACGGCGAGGGTGGCGTGGCGCAGTCGGTGGCGGGGGGCTCGGCGGTGGCCCGCGCGCCGCCGGCTGCCTGCGCCGCCCCCGAGCGCGTTCACGCCGCGAGGCGAAGAGGTGTCCCATGAGGCAGGTGGATCCCAGGCCGGAGAGCTCGACGGCAGATCTCGTGAAGGAGGCGATCGCCGAGGCCAGGGAGCTGATGCAGGTGGAGGTCGCGCTGGCGCGCGACGAGATGAACGAGGAGATCTCGCGGGCGAAGGCGTCGTGCGTCGCTCTCGGCGCCGCGGCGGCCGCGGCGCTCCTCGGGGTCGCGCTGGTGCTCGTCGCGATCGCGCTGGCGATCGCGCCGGCGCCGCTGCCGGCGCTGCTGATCGGGCTCGCGTTCATCGCGCTGGCGATCGTGGTGGGCGCGGTCGGCTACAAGCGCGCGCCGAGGAGGCCGCTCGAGAGGACCCGGGGCCGCCTCGGTGCGGACGTCCGGCTGGTCCGGGAGCTCGTATGAAGGGGCTGAACGGTCAACGCGCGGACTTCGAGCGCAGGGCGGACGAGCTGCGCGACCGGCTGATGCACACGATCGAGGCGCTCGATCGGCGGCGCCACGCGCTCGTCGACGTGCGGTCGCGGGTGCGCCGGCACGGCCCCGAGGTGCTCGCCGGCGGGCTCCTGCTCGCGATCGCGGGCGGCGCGGCGGCGATCGCGCTGATCAAGGGGGCGCGCGCGCGCAGCGAGCGGCTGGGCGGCGAGCGCCTCCGCGCGCTCGTGCGCTTCTGGCGGCACCCGGAGCAGGTGGCGCCGCGCGGCAAGCCGAGCGTGTCCCGCGAGATCGGCCGGAGGATCCTGGTGGGCATGGCGTCGTACGTGGCGATGCAGCTCATCCGGCGCGGCGTCCGGCTCACGCTGGCGCTCCCGGAGGGGGACGCGCAGGCGCGGCGGAGCCCGCTCGAGCTCAGCGCCGCGACGTCGAGGACCAGGCCGCCGTCCGGTCAGGGCCCGGTGTAGAGGGCGGTGCGCCACCCCAGGTAGAACCCGGGCTGGCGGACGGACGTGCTCCATGTGTAGTCGGCGTAGAGCCACGGGCCCATCGCCACCTTCCAGAGCCGGATCCCCTCGTAGAACACGCCGCCTCCGATGCGGGCCGGCAGGGCGCCGTCGATGACCTCGGCGCCGTCGGCGTCGGCGGTCGTGTACGCGACGCCCGTGCCGGCGTCGAAGGTGAGGCCGACGTCCCTCCACCGATCCGCGAGCGAGAAGAGCGGAAAGACCTCGGTGTGGAGCATGAACCCGCCGGCGAGGGAGGCGTGGTCGGCTGCGCTCAGGCCGTGTCCGCCGAAGGCCGCGCCGAACGTGAGCCAGTCCGCGAGCGCGCCGCCGATCCAGACGTAGCCTCCCCCGCCGATCCCGACGCCGGTCTCGGTGTAATGGCGCTGGAATCCGATCTTCTGGACGTCGTTCTGGAAGCCGGCGGCGCTCCCGAGCGCCAGGCCTCCGGCGATGCCCGCGGTGAGCCCGCTGCGCCGCACGGCTGATCTGGGCGCGAACAGCGGGTCGGCGGCGGGCGTCTCTCCGGACGCCGCCGGCTGCGCCGCGGCGGCCGCGGGGAGCAGGCTGAGGCCAAGGAGCGCCGGCAGCGCGAACGTGCGCGCGCGTCGGAGGTGGCGGAGGTGGCGGAGGTGGCGGAGGTGGCGGAGGTGGGGACACGTCGCCATGGGCTCCCTTTCCTATACGATGACGCGGGGCTCGGCATCGCAATCCGCCGCTCGGCGCGGACCGGCGCGGGCCGGACGGCGCGCCGTCGCACGGGAGGATCGCCCGTGTTCGTGCCGTGTCCTCGCCGCGGTGAGCGCGGCCCCTCGGCGTTCGCGCTAGGATCCCGCCGTGACGCACGAAGCTTCCCTGGAGCGGGCGCCGGCGGGCGGGATCGTCCTCCGGTGGCTCGTCGGGCTGCGCTGGGCGGTGTTCGCGCTGCTCGCGGCGACCCTGGCCGTCGACGAGGCGCTGTTCGGCTATCACGTCCGGTACGCCATCGCCGTGCCCATCCTGGCGCTGGCCGCCGGGCTCAACCTCGCCCTCGACCGGCGGGTGCGGTCGGAGCGGGGCGCGCAGACGGCGCTCGTCGCCGGCGTCGTGGCGCTCGATCTCGTCGCGATCGCCGGGGTCCTCGCCGCGTCGGGCGGCGCGGGCAACCCGTTCAGCGCCCTCTTCTTCGTGCACGTCGCCCTCGCCGCGGCGCTCCTGCCGCCGCGGACGACCTTTGCGCTCGCGGCGCTCGCGGCCTGCCTCTTCGCCGCGCTCTTCGCGCTCCCCGCCGGCGCGTGTTGCCCGAGCCACCCGGAGCACGGCGCGTTCTCCACCCACCTCTACGGGATGCTCCTCGCCTTCGTGCTGAGCGCGGCGCTCGTCGCCCACGTCCTCCTGAAGGTCCGCCGCGCGCTCGACGAGAGCGCGGCCGAGAACGCGGCGCTGCGCCGGCGCGCGGAGGAGGCGTCCCGCTTCCAGGCGCTCGGCGCGCTCGCGGCCGGCACCGCCCACGAGCTCGGCACCCCGCTCGGCACGATCGCGGTGCTCGCCGGGGAGAGCCTCGGCGACCCCGGATCGAGCGACGCCGCGCGGCGCCGCGCCCGGACGATCGCGGAGCAGGTCGAGCGCTGCCGCGTGGTGATCGCGCGCATGCGGGCGGACGTCCGGGCGAACGACCTGCGCGCCGGGGTCGAGGTCGGCGAGGCGGCCCGGCGCGGCGTGCAGGCGTGGCAGGCGGCGCACCCCGGCGTCGCGGTCGAGGTGCGCGGCGATCTCGCGCCGCGCCGCACGGTGCCGCTCGACGCGGCCGACGTCGAGGCGGCCCTGTTCGCGCTGCTCGACAACGCGCTCGAGGCGCTCGGGCCGAGCCCCGCGGCCGCGGAGCCGATCGTGGTCACCATCGGGGACGAGGGCGGCGCGCCGGTGATCAGCGTCGAGGACAGCGGCGCGGGCGTCGCGCCCGGCCTGGAAGGGCGGCTCGGCGAGCCGTTCGTGACCACCAAGGCGCCCGGCGAGGGCATGGGCCTCGGGCTCTACCTTGTGCGGACGCTCATCGAGCAGGTCGGCGGCTGCCTCACCGTGTCGCCGAGGCAGGGGCCTGACGAGCGCGGCGCGCGCGGCACGCGCGTCGCCCTGCGCCTCGCGCCGGTGGACTCATGAGCTCCGAGGCCGCCGGCGAGCCGACGCTGCTCATCGTCGACGACGACGCGACCTTCCGGACCGCGCTCGGGCAGGCGCTCGGCAAGAGCGGGTTCGCTGTGTCCCTCGCCGCCAGCGCCGAGGAGGCCGCGGCGATGGCGCGAGGGCACGTGTTCGAGTACGCGCTCGTGGACGTCCGGATGCCAGGGCAGAGCGGGATCGACCTCGTGGGGACGCTGCGGAGCATGGATGACGGCATCCGTATCGTGGTGTTCACCGGATACGGCACCATCGCGAACGCGGTGGCGGCGATCCGGGCCGGGGCGGTCGATTACCTGACCAAGCCGGTGGACGCCGCCCAGTGCGCGCGGTCGCTGCTCGGCGTCGCCCCGGCCGCGCGCGGCGATGACGACGAGGACCTCCCGTCGCTCGATCGGGTGGAGTGGGAGTACCTCCAGCGCGTGCTCGCGGACTGCGAGGGGAACATCTCGGAGGCGGCGCGCAAGCTCAGGATGCACCGCCGCTCGCTCCAGCGGAAGCTCTCGCGCCTGCCGCCGAGATCGTGAGGGGCGTGAGGGGGTAGCGGGGAGGATCCACGAGAGGCGGTTCCGCTCGGTCGAGCGGGCCCTATGGAGAGGCCATGCCCTACAAACCGATCGAGTCCTACGGCGTCATCGGCGACATGCACTCCGTCGCGCTGGTCGGGATCGATGGATCCATCGACTGGTGCTGCCTCCCCCATTTCGACTCCCCGAGCGTGTTCGCGGCCATCCTGGACGACGAGCGCGGCGGCCGCTTCGCGCTCTCCGCGGCGAACGGCGCGTCGCGGAACAAGCAGATGTACATGCCCGACACCAACGTCCTGCTCACGCGCTTCCTCGACGTGGACGGCGTCGGCGAGGTCTGCGATTTCATGCCGATCCACCGGGACACGTACGGCGCCTACCGCCGCGGGATGCACCAGATCGTCCGCGTCGCGCGGGCCGTCCGCGGCGCGGTGCGCTTCCGGCTCGCCTGCCGCCCCGCGATCGACTTCGCCCGCCGCCCCCACCGCCTGATCCTCGACGACCCGCGCGGCGCCGTCTTCGACTCCGATGGAGTCGACCTGGCGCTCATCAGCCCGGTGCCCCTGTCGAGCGACGGCGCCGGCGGCGTCACCGCGGACTTCGTGCTCCAGCCCGGCGAGTCGGCCACGTTCTCGCTGCGCCAGGTCGAGGACTGGACGGCCAGCGCCGATCTGCTCGCCACGCCGATCGACGGCGAGGACGCGCTCCGGCGCACGGTCGCCTTCTGGCGGTCGTGGCTCGCCCGCTCGCGCTACAAGGGGCGCTGGCGCGAGATGGTCGACCGCTCGGCGCTCGTCCTCAAGCTGCTCACGTTCGAGCCGACAGGCGCGATCGTCGCCGCGGCGACGACCAGCCTGCCCGAGGAGATCGGCGGGGTCCGCAACTGGGATTATCGCTACGTCTGGGTGCGCGACGCCGCGTTCACGCTCTACGGCTTCCTCCGGCTCGGTTACACCGAGGAGGCCGCGCGCTTCATGGAATGGCTGAGCGCCCGCGTCTCCGAGGAGGACGGCCCCACCGGGCCGCTGCAGCTCATGTACGGCATCGACGGACGCCACGAGCTACCCGAGGTCGCGCTCACCCACCTCGACGGCTACCGCGGGTCGCGGCCGGTCCGCGTCGGCAACGGGGCGACGACGCAGCTCCAGCTCGACATCTACGGCGAGCTCATCGACTCGGTATATCTCTTCGACAAATACGGATCTCCCATCTCTTATGATTTCTGGCGCGAGCTCCGGCGCATGGCAACCTGGGTATGTCAGAGCTGGGAGCACGCGGACGAGAGCATCTGGGAGGTGCGCGGCGGCAAGCAGCAGTTCGTCTACTCGAAGCTCCAGTGCTGGGTCGCGCTCGACCGGACGCTGCGGCTCAGCGACAAGCGCTCTCTGCCGCTCGATCGGCAGCGGGTCGCGCGCGCGCGCGACGACATCTACGAGGCGATCATGGCGCGCGGCTGGGACGCGCAGCGGAGGACGTTCGTGCAGGCCTTCGGCTCGAGCGCGCTCGACGCGAGCAACCTGCTCATGCCGCTCATGCGCTTCATCTCCCCGACCGATCCGCGGATCCTCGGCACGCTCGACCGCACGCTCGAGGAGCTCGCGAGCGACACGCTCGTCCACCGCTACGAGCTCGGCAAGGGCGCGGGCGACGGCCTGACCGGCAAGGAGGGCACGTTCAGCATCTGCACCTTCTGGCTCGTCGAGGCCCTCGCGCGCGCTGGCCGCCTCGACGACGCGCGCTTCATCTTCGAGAAGATGCTGACGTACGCCAACCACCTCGGGCTCTACTCCGAGCAGATCGGGCCGAGCGGAGAGCTGCTCGGCAACTTCCCCCAGGCGTTCACCCACCTCGGCCTGGTCAGCGCGGCGTTCTACCTGGATCGCGCGCTCGGTCACGGCGGCTGAAGGTCAGGGCGGCTGAAGGTCGGATCTGGGTCCTCGCGCGCCCCCGCCGGCGAGCGGCGGGGCGTGGCTCGTGCGCGAGCGGCGAAGGGGAGAGAGCAGCTGCCGGCAGCCCGGGATATCCAACCCCGGGCGGCCGGCGCTCGCGAGCCTCGTCAGAGGAGGGGGCTGGCGCGGCGCCGAGGGATCCTGCGACGTGGAGCCCCTGGCGCCGGCCAGCAGGGTGAGGTCAGATCACCAGCCGCAGCCGCCGAAGCCGCCGAAGCCGCCGAACGTCGGGATGATGGCCGTCGTGCAGCTCGTGAACGACGAGACGAGGGCGCCGCCGCCGAAGCCGCAGCCGAGGCCGCCGAAGCCACCCCAGCCGAAGCCGCCCCAGCCGCCGAAGCCGCCGCAGCCGCCGAAGAAGCGCTCGCCCTCACGCTGCCCGGTCTCCTGCCCGACCACGCCCACCTGCCCCACGCCGGCCTGGCCGATCTGCGCCGGTCCCGCCTGGCCGATCTGCGCCGGGCCCGCCTGGCCGATCTGCGCCGGGCCCTGGCCGAGCTGCGCCGGGCCCGCCTGGCCGATCTGAGCTTGCGAGAGGTCGGACGCCTGGCCGAGCTGCGCCGGGCCTTGCTGCGCGTATCCGCCCTTGGTCGGGTAGCCGCCCTTGGTCGGGAGGCCCTTGGTCGGAAACTCACCCTTGCTGGGAAGGAGCCCGCCCTTGCTGGGCAGCTCGCCCTTGCTGGGGAGCATCGGAACGCCCTTCGAGGGCAGACCCTTGCTGGGGGGCAGACCGAGCTTGCTGGGCCCCATCTGGCCGACCTGAGCCTGAGCCTGCGACTGGGACGCGTATCCGCCGCGCTCGTCCGCCTCGAGCGCGCTGTTCGCGGAGTCGACGCTCTCATCATCCATATCGAAGTCGTCGTCCGCGCCGACCGCGCACCCGGCACCGAGCGCCAGCATCATCGCGAAACCCATCGTCTTGTGCATCGAGATCATTGGTCCTCCCCGGTGTTCCTGATGAGCCTTGCGGCCCCCGAACACCTTGGTGCACCCAAGAGCAGGCTGTGTGCCTCGCTCTTCTGTGCAGAGGCTGCCGCTTCGCACAGCATGGATTCGCGGGATGGAGTCCGCGAATCAGGCGCTCCTCGCATCTGCGCTCCCCTGGGATTTCTCCGCGATTCAATCGCGGTGGATCCGGGCGAGCGCGGCGCTCGCTGGAGCGGCGTCGCGATGACGATAAATAGGATAGAAGGAGCCCCGCCGCGCGCCGCGGGGCCGCGCGGGAAGAAGGAAGACGCGAGCGCGGCGCCCCGCGGCGCGGATCGCGCGCTCCCGCGCCGTGGCCGCGGCGAGCGGAGGTGTCCTCAAAACAGGGTGAACCTCCCTCCGGATCCAGAAAAGAGCGGGCTCACGACGCGTCGACATCACGGGACGTGATCGGACGTGATCGAACCCAACCGGACGTGATCGGACGTGATCGGACACAGGCGGATGCGATCGGACACAAACGGACGTGATCGGGCGAATTCGATGGCGCCGTCCGGGCGAGAGATGCGCCCTGCGCCCTGCCTGCTCAGCGCCTCGCGTTCCGACACGTTTGTGCATCCCTCTGCCCGTGAGAGCGGAATTGTCGCTTCCGGTCGGAATCGTCCGCTGGAGCGCGACGCGACGCGGCGAGCGGGCGACGGGACCGCCCGCGTCGCAATAGGGCCCTCCCGCTGCGGCGCTTTCCTGCTCCGGCGGCGGACGGAGCCGAATCGGCTGTTATTCCCACTTGCGCAGGACGTTCTGTAAATGGTCCAGTGGAGGATGTCGGTGACGGGGAGGGAGCATCTGATTGTGTAGTTTGCCCCACGGCTCTCGACGACTCGGTGGTGGGTTGTCTCATGTCGTCCAGGACGCTGGCTCTCCAGCGTGCTCGGCGTTGGCCGAACGGCGGTGGTGGAGCGCCGGATCGAGCTGCCCTGGCCAAGGTTTGCAGGATCGGCGCGCGTCGGTCGCGGCGCCGTAACAGAGCAGAAACATGGTCCAGCGTCGCATCGCGGCCGTCGCCGCCTATCTGCCGGAGCGCGTCGTCACGAACCAGGAGCTCATCACCAGCTACGGTCTCCCTCACGCTGCGGACTGGCTGCACGAGGCGACGGGGGTCGCGGAGCGGCGCTTCGCCGGCGCGACGGAGACCACGCTTTCCATGGCCGCCTCGGTGCTGCGGGAGCTCATCGAGGTGGGGCGGCTCCGCGATCCCTTCGTCGATGTCCTCATCATGACGGGCGACGACGGCGGGGGAGGGGACGCGGGCGCGGCGGCCTTGGCCGCGTGCATGGCCGGCCTCGTGCCCGCGCTGACGATCGATCTCACGCCCGCTCAGGGCGGTTTTTCCGCGGCCGTCGAGCTGGCGAATCGGCACCTCGACAGGGGGTGTCGGCGCGTGCTCATCGTGGCGAGCGACGTGCGGTCGCGGCGCCTGCGCGAGGGGCAGCCGTGGGGTAACCACCAGATCACGGAGATCCTGGGAGACGGCGCCACGGGCGTGCTGCTCGAGCGGGTCGACGGCCCCGGGGCCGAGGTCCCCCCGCGCTGCGCCGAGCCGCCCTCGTCTCGCGGCTCCCAGCCTTTCCTCTCCGCGGCTCACGCGAACCGCGGATAGACCTCCTCCTCGAAGAGCGCCTTCACCTGCTCCCCGGGGGCCTCTGCCACGAACTCCTCGTAATCCTCCCGCACCGGCACCCTGTATCCACCCCTCCACGGAGCGACCGAGTTGAGCCACGCCGTGTGGAGGGTCAGCCCCGGCCGGAACGACGGGTGTCCCAGCTTGCAGAGCGGCCCTCGCGCCAGGTTCGTCGCGTCGAAGATCCAGACCTCCGCGCGGCACGGCGTCGCGACGATCGCCACGACGTAGCCGTCCGTGTCGGCCCCGCTGCCGCCGCGCCGCGGGACGAACTGAAGCGAGCTGAGCCAGGACCCCACGGCGCGCCGCGGGAACTCGTAGCGATCCTCGATCCGCATCGCGCGGTGGTTGAACCGGAACAGGCTGTCGGGGTGGCCGCCCTCCGCGCGCATCCGGCGGAGCGCCGGGAGGGGGAGCGACCTGTGCGGGTGCGCCGCATAGAGCCGGTCGATGAACTCGGTCGACAGCTCATCCCATATCCCGCCGCCGCGCCAGTAGACGTTCTCGAGGCGATCGGGCGGCATCCACGACGCGCCCGTCTCCCGGTACGCATAGAGGCCGACGCCGAGCGCCCGCGCGGGATCGGCGAACACCGCCTGGTCCACGACGCGCTCGGCCGCCGCGTCGAGGGTATACCGGCCGATCCGGTTCACGTCCGCCTGCCCGAGCGGGAACAGGCCGCGCAGGCGCGGCGGCGCCGGCGTCTTGTCGGCGGCGTGCCGATCGCAGGGCCGGAGCCACTCCCCATGATCCGTCGCGCAGTTGTGCGCCGCGTGCACGGTGATGCGGTCCCCCGCGTCCTCGTAGTCGACGAGGAAGTGGAGAGTCTCCAGCGGGACGACGACCCGCTTCACCACGACAGGCCCGCCGCCCGGCCGCAGCGCGTCCCGCCGGACCAGGTAGAACGTCGTGCTCGGCTCGTGGGGCATCGTAAGGAGCGACCGGACGAGGCGCTCGATCCCGGGGCTCTCCTTGGAGCCCCGGAACGCCACGCTCTCCAGGCCGATCCTGAACGCCGTGTCCGCGAGCACGACCCAGCGCCGCGTCAGGCCGATCTGGTGCACGCTCTGCTCGATGCGCACCGGCGCGCCGCTCGGCAGGACCAGCGGGTGCCGCTCGGGCTCGTTGTGGCCGTCCCATCGCAGGAGAAACGCGAAGTCGCCCGCCGGCTCGTCGAGCGCCACGCCGCCGAAGCGCGCCGCCTGCCGCGCGAGGAGGTCGCCCGGCCCGGGCGGCGCGCTCGGGCGGAGGCGCGCGGGCAGGAGCTCGAGCGCCCGCTTGGCGAACGCCTCGATCCGGTCCGCCCTCGGGCGGACGAGCTGCTGCTCGATCATCGACGCGGCCGCCGCGGCGAGCCGATCCCACGAGCGCGGGAGCGCGCCGAGCTCGTCGAGCCGCGGCAGCGACGCGACGAACAGGTGGAGGAGCGAGCGGCCGTAGTTGACGGTGAGGAGCTCGCCCCGCTCCGCGTCGAAGCAGGGGTGCGCGCTCGAGAGCGTCATCGGAAAGGGGTGATCGACGGGCGCGGCCGGGTACCACGTGCTGTTGCGCCCGACCGGCGTGACGAGCTCCAGCGTGGCCGGGTCGATCTCGTAGGGCCTGCCCGTGTCGCTCGTGACGAGCAGGCGCGCGGGCGCGCGCGGCGCGTGCATGGGCACGAACGCGGTGTTGAGGTGGTTCCGCAGGCCGAGGTGCGGCGAGAAGCGGAGCAGCCCTGCGTCACGGAAGCCCAGCGCCTCGAAGCGCGTGCCGGGGCGCGAGGCGGCGTCCGCGTGATAACAGGGCGTGCGCGCGATCTTCGAGGTCAGCCGGACCGCCGCGCCGCGGCCGAAGTCGAGCCGGTAGATCATCCCATTGCCATTGAGGATCGGCGCGCCGTCCGCTCTGGGTAGGTCGCCGTCCACCGAGCCGACGGGCCCGATCGCGAACACGTGGCCCGTGAGGTCCCTCGGCACGCCGCCCGAGTGGGATGACTCAAGGACCGCGAGCTCGACCTTCGTCAGCTCTTCCGTGCTCGCTGCCATCAATGCATCGGGGACGCGCTGGCGCATGACGACCTCGGTCACACCAAGCTACGCCAATCCGCGCGCCGCGTGGGCGCCGCGCTGCGCCGCGCGCCTCCGAACACGCTCCCCTCCCCGTGATTCCCGCCTGGGACGGACGCGCGCTGGCGCCCTCGCAGCGCCGCGCCCCTCTCTGCATTGCGTGGCGGCGCCGCGCGGCTGCCCTGGTCTTCCGCGCACTGGCGCTGTCTCGGCGGCTTGCGAAGGTGCTTGTCGGCCCCATCTGTACCTGTGGATCAGGAGGCACATGTTCGACCAGGGGCTGACAGTCCTGCGGATCCGCGGAATCCCGATACGGCTGCACATCACATTGCTGATTTTCCTGCCGTACGTGGCCTATGTGGCGTCGTCGCAGTTCTCGGTGATCGCGTCGTCGCTCGGGATTCCGCGCGAGGAGATGCGCCTGCCGCCGCTCGCCTGGGGGGCGATCCTGGCTGTCGGGCTGTTCGTGGCGGTGCTCGTGCACGAGCTGGCCCACTCGTTCGTCGCGCTCAAGAACGGGATCCGGGTGCGCGCGATCACGCTGATGATGCTGGGCGGCGTCTCGCAGATGGAGCGCGACGATCCCGAGCACGAGGCGTGGATGGCGTTCGCCGGCCCGCTCATGAGCTTCGGTATCGCGCTCGGCAGCTACGTCGCGTATCGGCTGCTCCCGGCGCCGGCGGAGATCGGCGCCGCGCTCGTGGCCTTCGCGATCACGAACGCTCTCCTCGGCGCGTTCAACCTGCTGCCGGCCTTCCCGATGGACGGCGGCCGGGTGCTGCGCGGGCTGCTCCTGCGCCGTCTCGGGCGGACCCGCGCGACGCGCATCGCCACGGCGACAGGCAAGGTGATGGCGGTGGCCTTCGGGCTCTTCGGCTTGCTCTCGTGGAACCTCATCCTGGTGCTCATCGCGATGTTCGTCTACATGGGGGCGTCGGCCGAGCAGGCGCGCTCCAGCACGAACGAGCTGCTCCGCGGCATCCCGGTCGCGCGGTTCATGACCGATCGGCTCGGCGAGGCGTATGCGGACGAGAGCCCTCGGGCGGTGGCCGAGCGGCTCCTGCGCCACAACCTGGTCGGCGCGCGGGTCATCGACGATCCCCGGGACGGCGAGGGGCGCCGCGAGATCGGCGTCGTCACGGTCTGGGATCTCGCGCGCCAGCTGCAGGGCGGCGCCGCGCCGGCGACGGTCGGCGCGGTGATGCCCGTGGATGTGCCGAGAGCGCACGCGGACGACGACGCGTCCCGCTCGTTCGACGCGCTGGCGAGCGGCGAGGCGAGCGTGATCGCGGTGCTCGACGAGGGCGAGCGCGTGATCGGCCTGGTGACGTCGGCGGAGATCCAGCGCGCGCTCGCGCTCGCCGGCGCGCTCCGCGCGGCCCGCTGAGCGCCGCGCCGGCGGAGATCCGGAGATCTCGAGTCGGGCCGCGCTGGCACTCGCGTTGCTGAGTTGCGCTCGGAGGAGCAATGACGTGAAGCAGAGCAACAACGTGACTCCGCCCGTGCGAGGGCGGTCCAGATCTCTCGGTGTGACGAGGGCCTCGCTCGCCGCGGCTGCGCTCGTGGTCGGCGCCTCGCTGCTCATGGGGTGTATGGGCACGGTCGGGACCGAGGGGGGGTTCGTCGTGTCCGGCGTTCCGGCGGTGCGCGCCGAGGTCGTCCCGGTGGAGATCGCCGCGTATCCGCGCGTCTATTTCCGCGGGACGTATGCGTACCTGGTCGACGGCCGCTGGTATTACCCGACGAACCGGGGCTGGGTCATCTTCGAGGAAGAGCCCATGGAGCTCGAGCGCTACAGGCAGACGTTCCGGACGTCGCCGCGGTACGTGCCGGAGCGCGAGCTGAGCTATCCGCGCGAGCGGGGGCGCCGTTACTACACACCTCGTTGACAGCGGGGCAGCAGCGAAAGGACGGGTACGAGGATGAATCAGGAGAAGAGCGTCTTTCCCCTCTGCGGCCTCGCGTTATCGAGCTTCCTGGCCCTGGGGTGCATCGTCGACGTGGAGCCCAGCCCCCAGCGCCGGCCGCGGCCCGTGCAGGCCGTCGGGAGCCTGACGCTGGAGTGGACCGTGGCCAACCGGATCGATTCGCGGGCGTGCTCCCAGCACAGCCGCGGAGGAGCGGATTTCGAGCTGATCGTCTACCGGGGCAGCCGCGAGGTGGCGAGAGACTACGCGCGCTGCGACGACTTCAGCATCACCGTGGATCTCCCGCCCGATGAGTACACGGCCACGGCGACGCTGGTGGAGCGTGGCAACGACCGCCCCGTCACCACGACGCTGACGGTGGACGACATCAACATCGTGCGCGGCGCCACGCTCAACCTCGACGTCGACTTCCCGCCGAGCTCATTCCTGCGGTAGCAGGCGAGATTTCAACGCAAAGGCGCAAAGCCGCAAAGGCGCAAAAAAGAACAGATTTTGTGCAGGTTTGCGCCTTTGCGACTTGGCGCCTTTGCGTTGAATCTCTCTCCGCTCGCGAGGCAGAGCCGTGGCAGGATTTCTGCCACGCGGCGCTAGCCCGATCGCGGGATCGTGAGCCGCACCCGCGTCTCGCCCCGCGGACCGTCCTCGATGGCGATACCGTAGTTCGTATGGGCGGCGATCGCGTGCGCCGCGATGAGCGGCAGCGCCGGCGGGCGGCCCTGCGCGACCGCCTCGAAGTCGCGGCTCAGCACGACGCTCCGCGCCGCGGCCGGGAGGGGCGGACCGGCGTCGTCGAAGGTGATCTCGACCCCGCTCGGGCCCTCGGAGAGGGAGACGAGCACCTCGCTGCCCGGCGGCGACGCGCTGATGGCGTGATCGAGCAGCGCGTGCAGCAGCACCGTCAGCGCGCCCTGCGGCACCACCTCCTGCGCGGTCTCCGGCGCCTCCACCACCACGCGCACGTCGTGGCGGGCCGCGCGCGCGAGATCGTCCTTCACGACGTCGCGCAGCACGTCGGCGACGTCGCAGTGGCGCGGGAACTCGTGGAGCGGACACGCGCCCAACCTGGCGAGATCACTGACAATTTCTGACGCCGCCGTCACGTGGCGCCCCACCGACGAGGCCGTCTCGCCCGCGTCGCCGCCGTGGGTCCGGAGCGGCGCGATGTCGCGGCCGATCGCCGACAGGATGCCGCGCAGCTGCGTGCCGAGCACGCGCACCGCGGCGACGAGCACCGCGAGGCTGTCGCCGCTCGGCGGCAGGTGCGACACCGGCTCGCTGCCGCCGAGCCGCGAGATGACGCCGGACAGCGACCCGCGCTCGCGCTCGCCCTCGACCCGCGAGAAGACGGCGGCGAGCTCGCGCGCGTACGCCTCGCCCTGGGCCTGCGCGGCGGCGAGCTCCTTCTTGAGGCTCTCGACCTCGAGGCGCTGGAGATCGACCTCGGCGGGCAGCGTCAGCGTCTGCATCAGGCCGTCGAGCTCGAGCCGGCCGCCGTAGCGCAGCGCCATGCGCGACAGCCACACGCGCTCGGTCTCGAAGTTCACGGGCGTCTCCGGGCCGAGGTTGACCCGGACGCTGACCTCGTCGCCGACGCGGTGGATGCTCACGTCGGGCGCCCCGGTCAGGCTCGAGGGGTCGCCGCCCTGCGCGATGAGCACCTGGAGCATCCGCCGGAGCTCGGTCTCGTCGCCGAACACGGTGGTCCCTTCGCCCATCTCGATCTGCACCCGCGCCTCGGGCGCGACCTCCCAGAGGAGCGCGGTCAGGTCGACGCGGCCGCGCCGCCCGCGCGGCAGGGGGCGGCCGTGGAGCGACGCGAGCATGCTCACCGCCTCGTCGAGCCGGTTGAGCGTGCTCTCGACGCCGCCCGAGCTGTCGTCGGGCGACGGCGTCGGCGGCGGCGCGCTCTCGGTCGCGATCATCCCCACGCCCTGGCGGAGCTTCTGGGCGGCGCTCCGCGCCTCCTGCGCCAGCAGCCACGTCAGCTCGGGTCGGGTCAATCTGTCGCTGGTCACCCTGTTTTTCCCTCTATCCGCGACGCTCGGCGGAATCGCGCGCCATGATGCCAGACGTGGCGGTGCCCTGCTACGCTCATTGCCGCTCACCTCGTTCGATGCGGACTCACACTTCCTCCTTCTTGCCGCCTTCCTCCTTGACGCGTCTCGCTCTCCTCTGCGGAGCGGTCGCCGCGGCGGCGCTCTCCGGCGCCGCCTGCGCCTCGAGCGCCCCGAGCCCCTTCCCGTCGGCCGGTGGAGCGGGCGGCGAGGGCGGTGAGGGCGGCGCCGGCGGCGAGCAAGCTCCAGCGGACCCGACGCTGGGCGGCCCGTGCGTCGACGACGATCAGTGCGAGGACGGATTTCCCTGCACCTTCGATGCGTGCGACACCGCCCTCGGGCGGTGCCGTTTCACGCCGGACGACAGCGCCTGCCAGAACGACGTCCACTGCGACGGCGTCGAGCGCTGCAACCCGCGGCTCGGCTGCGTGCCCGGCGCGCCGGTCGCGTGCGACGATCAGAGCACCTGCACGATCGACGCGTGCGACGAGGCGACAAAGACGTGCTCGAGCGCGCCGCGCGACGCCGATCTCGACGGCGATCCCGACGAGCACTGCGGCGGGGGCGACTGCGACGACGCCGATCCCACGGTGTCGTCGGCGCAGCCCGAGGTCTGCGGCAACGATCGGGACGACGACTGCAACGGGCGCGCCGACGAGGGCGGCTGTGTGTCTCCGGAGCACGACACGTGCCTGGACGCGCTGGAGATCTCCGCGCCGGGCTCGTACGCGATGACGACGGCGGGCGCGGGCTTCCACTACGCGAGCTCGTGCGGCCTGCCCCGCCCTGCGAGCACGCACGACGTCGTGGCCGCGGTGATCTTGCCGCCGGGGCCGCCTGTCGACGTGGAGGTGACCGCGCGGACGGAGGCCCCCGATGCGGAGACGGAGGCCACCGACGTCGCCGTGACGCTCGCCGGCCAGTGCGGCGATGCCGCGACCGAGCTCGCGTGCGGGGGGCCCCACGAGACGGCGGACGGCGGCAAGCTCGCGAAGCTCCGGGCCCGCGGCCTCGGCGATCCGGAGCGGGCGACGGCGCTGCCGCTCTACGTGACGACGAAGGTGGGCGCGCCGGTCATCGTCGACGTGGCGTTCCTGCCGCCGGCGCCGGCGCCGGAGAACGAGACGTGCGGCACGGCGGCGCCCCTCTCGCCGGGGGCGCCGGCGCTGGCGACGATCCTCGACGCCGCCCTGGATCTCGGGACCGCGTGCGAGACCGGGCTCGGGGAGCTCGTGTACACGTTCGAGCTCGCCGAGCCCCAGGACGTCGACCTCTACGCGATCTCGACCGACGGCGACGGCGATCCCTCGCTCTCGCTGCGGAGCGCCGCGTGCGCGCTGCCGGAGGACGAGCTCGCGTGCCAGACGGCGGCGGCGCCGCACCTCTTCCGGCGCGCGCTGCCCGCGGGGGTGTACGCCGTGGCGGTCTCCGCGACGGCGCCGACCTCGGTGCTCGTCACGCTGGAGCTCTCGCCGCCGACCGAGCCGCCGCCGGACGAGGCGTGCGAAGGGGCGGCCGAGCTCGCGCCGAACCGGACGGTCTCCGTGTCGCTGCTCGGCCACCAGGACGACGTGGATCTCGGCTGCGGCCCGGCGGCCGTCGACGCCGTGTACGCGCTCGAGCTGCCGGTCGCGTCCGACGTGCTGCTCGTCGAGAAGCTGTCGGCCGGCGACACCGGCGCGATCGCCCTGTCCACGCCGGCGTGCGGCGGCGAGGGCGATCGGCTCGCGTGCAGCGAGGGGGAGGTCACGCCGCTCCGGAGCGCGCGGCGCAACGTCGCGCCGGGGTCGTACCGGGTCGTGGCCGAGGCGCAGCTCGGCCAGCCCGTGAGCGTGACGGCGTTCGTCCGGCCTGCGGTGCCGCCCACGCTGGTGCCCTTCTCCGACGCGTGCGAGGGGGCGCTGGAGATCCCGGAGAGCGGCGGCTTCTTCCAGGGCAACACGGCCAACGCCGCCGCGGACTTCGACGCCGGCTGCGACCGCGCCGGCACGGAGGAGGGCGGCGCCCGGGACCAGCTCCTCCGGCTCACGCTGACCGCGCGGAGGCGGGTCGTGCTCGACATGGCCGGCTCGAGCTACGACACGCTGCTCTCGGTCCGCCGCGGCCCGGGCTGTCCCGGCGTCGAAATGCCGCTTTCCTGCACGATCGGTACGGATCCCCAGCGGAGCTTCCTCGATCTCGTGCTCGATCCTGGCGTGTATTACCTCCAGATCGACGGCCACGCGCTCGCGCACGGCCTCTGGTTCCTGGACGTGCGGGTCGTCGACCCCGGGGACGGCGCCGGCCCCTGACCCGCGGCCCTTTCAAGCTCCCCCCGTCCCTTGCTAACGTCGCCCCGATGTTCGGCCGCATCTCTGCGATCGCCCTCAACACCTACCGGGAATCGCTTCGGGCGCGCATCCTCATCGGCCTCGCGGGCGTCGCCTTCGCGGTCGCGTTCTACTCGATCATCGTCGGCGCCTACACGCTCCGCAACGGCGCGCGGGTCGTGAGCGACCTCGGCGTCGCGTCGATCTCGCTCTTCAGCATCGCGGTCGCGGTCATCATCGGCGCGACGTCGCTGTACCGCGAGCTCGAGCAGAAGACGATCTTCCCGATCCTGGCCCGCCCGGTGCGCCGCGGCGAGTACCTCGTCGGCAAGTACCTCGGCACGTTGCTCACGCTCGGGGTGTTCATCCTGGCCGACGCCGGGCTCGTCCTGCAGATCAGCGCGGTGCTGGCCGGCCGCTCGCTGGCCCTCGTGGCGGGCGCCGGGGCCGCCTCGCTCGCGGCGCTCGGGCTCGTGGCGTGGCGCTCGCCGATGGCGCGCACGTACGGGTTCGTCCCCTGGGCGGCGGTCTTCCTCCTGCTCGGCGTGCTCTTCGCGGACGGCGCGCCGACGGAGCGGCGCGTCGTGCTCGCGGGCAGCGCGCTCGCGTTCCTCGAGGTCGGCATCGTCGCCGCGGTGGCGACGCTGTTCTCGTCGTTCTCGACGCCGTTCCTGTCCTCGCTGCTCACGCTCGGCGTCTTCCTCATCGGGCGCAACGCCGACTCGCTCGCCCGGCTGCCGGTGAAGTACTTCGGCCCCCAGATCAGCGCCGCGGCGCGCGCCTTCTCCAAGGTGGTCCCGAACCTCCAGATCTACGTGCCGCCGCGCCCGTTGCTCGCGGGCGAGGTCGCTGACGCGAACCTGCTCGTGTACCTGGGCTGGGCGGCGATCACGTGCGCCGGGTGGGCGCTCGTTCTCCTGTCGGTGGCGGCGTTCGTCTTCAAGAGACGCGACTTTCTGTGAGGCTCTCGGTCGTGCTCGGCGTGCTGCGCGGCCTCGCGGTCGCCGGCTTCCTCGTCGGCGCGGCGTCGCTGCGGGTGGTGGCCGCGGGCGAGCGGGAGATCGCGGAGAGCACGGACGCCCTGCGCGCCGGCGACGCGCACGCGGCCGCGCTCCACGCGCGGCGGGCGGCGGGCTGGTACGCCCCCGGGGCGCCGCACGTCCGGGTGGCGTACGAGCGGCTGATCGCGCTCGCGACGGCCGCGGAGGGCCTCGGTCGGGCCGACACGGCGCTCTTCGCGTGGCGCGCGGTGCGCACGGCCGCCCTGGAGACGCGGTGGCTCACGACGCCGCACGCGGAGGATCTCGAGCTGGCCAACGCGGCCATCGCCCGCCTCTCGGCGGCCGCGCCGCGCCCGCCGGGGACGCGGACAGAGCCTGCCGCGACGGTCGAGCGGCAGCACCTCGCGGCGCTCGCGCGCGACGACGCGCCGCGGGTCGGCTGGGTGGTCGCCCTCGTCGGGGCGTTCGCGGCGTGGGTCGCGGGCGCCGTCTGGGTGGTCCGGCGCGGGGTCACGGTGACGGGGCAGTGGGTATGGCCGAAGGCGGCGCCGGGGCTCGCGGTGTGCGCGGCGGGCGTCGCGGTGTGGCTCCTGGCGATCTGGCAGGCGTGAGGCGCGCTGGCGGGCGCATTCCGCGCTGAGCTCGCGTATCGCGGTGTCAGAGGTGGAATGGGCCGCGAGGCGAAACGGGGCGGCGGGGCGAAATGGGGCGGGCCAGCAGGGGTGGCGGTCGGGAGAGCCACAGGCGGGAATCCGCAGGACACGACGTCTGCTGATCGGGGGGCGCGCGGTATTGCAATGCGACACGCGCGACACATCGATCTCGGGGGAGCGGCTCTTGCAGCGCTCCGTTCCGAGGAGGGAACGAAGTTCATGAAGAATCAGATCAAGACGATCCTGTTGCTCGGCGTCATGTCGGCAATCCTGGTGTCCATCGGCGGGGCGCTGGGGCCCGGGTACCTCGTCTTGTTCGGCGTGCTCGCGCTCGCGATGAACCTGGGTGCCTATTTCATGTCCGACCGCATCGTGCTCGCGGTGCACCGAGCCGCCGAGGTCTCGCCCTTCGAGGCCCCGGGGCTGCACCGGATGGTGGAGGAGCTCTCGAGTCGGGCGGGGATCCCGAAGCCCCGCGTCTATGTCATCCCGGACGCGCAGCCGAACGCCTTCGCCACGGGGCGCAACCCGGAGCACGGCGTCGTGGCGGTGACCGAGGGCATCATGCAGCTCCTGAGCGAGCGTGAGCTGCGCGGCGTGCTGGCGCACGAGATCGCGCACATCAAGAACCGCGATATCCTGGTATCGACGATCGCGGCGGCGTTCGCCTCGGGCATCACGTGGGTGGCCCATGCCGTGAGCTTCGCCGGGATATTCGGCGGATCGTCGGACGACGAGGACGGCGCGAGCCCGCTCGGCGGGCTGGCCCTCGCGATCGTGGCGCCGATCGCGGCGACCCTCGTGCAGCTCGGCATCTCGCGGTCGCGCGAGTACATGGCGGACGAGCTCGGCGCCAAGCTGTCCGGGGACCCGGAGGCGCTCGCCAGCGCCCTGTCCAAGCTGGAGCACGGCGTGGCGCTCGTTCCCCCCGAGGCGGCGCGCCCCGCGACGGCCAGCCTCTTCATCGTCAACCCGCTCGCCGGGGCTGGCTCGGTGCTGAAGTGGTTCTCGACGCACCCGACGACGGAGGAGCGCGTGAGCCGGCTGCTCTCGATGGCGTCGAGCGGCCGGACGGCGCGGGGCTTTTCGAGCGTGATGGCCTGACGGCGGGCAGCGGCCGCCTTCACTCCACGGACTGCGGATCCTCGTCGTTGCTGTCGCCGTCCTCGTCGTCGCTGTCGTCGTCCTCGTCCTGCTCGGGGGGCTTCGGCGCGAGCGCCACGCGCGGGTAGTGCTCGCCAGAGGTGTCACGGCGCCCGGCCTCCCAGGCGTCCTCGAGGTTGACGAGCTCATACCAGCCAAGGCGATTCACGGCCTCGAAGAAGAACTTGCCGTCAGCGCTCGGCTCGAAGCTGAGCGGCTCCGGCTCGAGCTCGGCGAGCGTGCGGACGCCATCGTCGTAGACGCCCCAGACCCGGATGGGCTTGCCTTCGGAGGCCTCCAGCACGGCCACACGGCCCCCCGCGGCGCTCTCCACGACGCGCAGATCCAGGTCGCCGCGCGCCTCCAGCCTGGACGCGCCGCCGCTGACCGAGAAGATCCAGGTCTCCGACGAGGTGCCCACGATCACCCGCCCGGAGGCGAGCGCCTCGAGCGTGTAGATCTCGTCCTCGCTCTCCTCCTTGCTGAAGTCGTGCACGAGGACCGGCTTGCCGTGCGGGAGGTCCACCCACCAGAGCTTGGCGTCGCCGTCGGTCGCCACGAGCGCGGCGCTCCGATCCGCGTTCACAAGGCCCGTCGACGAGGGGGAGCTCGCCTTCACCGCGGTCTCGATGAGCTCCCCGTCCTTCAGCACGGCGAAGACGAAGGAGCGCCGGGCTTCCTTCTTCCACCCGATGTACACGTCGGCGGGGCGGTAGCGCTCGAGCTCCCGCGCGCCCGCTCCGAAACGCGCGCGCACGTCCCTCGGGACGTCCTCCTCGTCCTCCGGCAGCGGGCGCTGCTTGCCCAGGTAGCGCACGCCGACGCGGCCCGGGGCGGGCTCGATGGCGTACTCCTCGGGCGCCTTCCTCGGGCCTGACTCCGGCGCCTCGTCGTCGTCATCGTCCTCCTCGGACGGCGTGTACAGGGCGACCTCGGGGAACGCGTCGGGGTCCGTGGCCAGCCGCTCGACCAGCGCGTCGAGGCCGAGCAGCTCGTAGGTGTCGCCGATGTGATCCATGAAGGCCCGGCCCTCGGCGATCCGGACGTCGCCCACGGAGGCCTTCACGCGGCCCACGCGGCGCAGCTTGCTCCCGTCGAAGCCGACGAGGGTCAGCCCGTCCTCGGAGTCCTCGCCCTCGTAGCTCTTGACGAGGAGCAGCCGGCCGCCGAGGGCGGGGGTCAGGCCGTAACCGCTCACGCCCCAGCGCTGCTCGAGGACGGCGCCCTCTCCCTCGCGGCGGTAGACGTCGAGGGACTCGTCCGTGGCGAGGATGACGCGGCCCTCCGGGCCGTAGGCGATCTCGGAGATCGACGCCTCGTGCTCGAAGAGGCGGCGCAGCTTGCCGTCCGCGAAGGAGAGCTCGGCGACGAGCTCGTAGTCGAAGCCGTACAGCACCGCGCCGCCGTCCTCCCGCGCCGCGATGTAGCCGTGGGGGCTGGGCAGCGCCTCGCCCTCGGCGCGCTTGAGCTCCCCGCCCTCGATCCAGGCGGCCGTCGCCGGCTTGCGCCGGAGCTTCGCGATGCCGTAGACGCGTTCGCCGGGCGCGACCGAGACACAGGAGCTCGACCCGAACAGATCGCGCTCCGCGCGCTCGATCTCGGGCTCGGGCGGCACCTCGCGCGACCTCCGCCGCTCCAGGCGGAGCGCGCCCTCCAGCACCTCTGGCCGGGAGTCCTCGTCCTCGTCGCCCTCGCCGGACGCGCTCTCGCCCTCGTCGTCGCCCTCGCCGGACGCGCTCTCGTCCTCGTCCTCGTCGCCGGGCTCGCGCTTCTTCAGCTCGGGGAAGGCGTCCGGCTGCGCGGCGAAGCGCGCGGCGAGCTCCTCCAGGCCGAGCAGCGCGTAGTACTCGCTGCCGTCCTCCACGATGACGCGGGCGCCGTCGATCACGATGTCGCCGATCGAGATGCGCACGCGGGCCAGCCGGCGCATCGTCGATCCGTCGTAGCCGAGGAGGGTGACGCCGTCCGCGCTCTCGTCCTCGTCGTCGAAGCACTTCACGAGGAGCAGGCGTCCGCCGAACACCGACTGCATCCCGTAGCCGTCGAGGTCCCAGCGCCCCTCGAGCGCGACGTCCGAGCCCTCCCGCCGGTAGGCGTCGATCGAGCCCGCGAGCACGAGCACCCGGCCCTCCGGGCCGTAGGCGACGTCGGAGAACGGCTCGTCGTGCTTGAAGAGGCGCCGCACGGAGCCCTCCGCGAACACGACCTCCCATACGGCCTCCGAATCCTCCCCGATCAGCGCCGCGCCGCCGTCGTCGCGTGCGGCGACGTGAGCGCCGGTCGTGGTGGCGAGCGGATCGCCCTGAGCGGTGCGGAGCTCGCCGTGCTCGATCCACGCGGCGACAGGCGGCTTTCGCTTCGGCTTGGCGACGCCGAAGACGAGGCCGTTCGGCGCGATCTGCACCTCGCCGCTCCGCCCGAAGAGCTTCCGTTGCTCGTCGGGGGGCTCGGGCGCCTTGTACCCCGGCACGCGCTCCAGCCGGAGCCCGCCGGAGATGACCCTGGGCGTGTCGTCGTCGTCGCTGGCCTCCACCTCGTCCGTCTCGTCCGCGTCGTGGTCGTCGCCCGCCGTGCTCGCCGATGAGCGCTTCTCCTCGGGGGGCGCGGCGCGCGCCGCCTCGCGCGCGGCTTCGACCGCCGGATCCACCGCGCACGCGGCGTCGAAGCGCTTGCCACCGCCGAAGCGGGGCAGCTCGACGGGCCACCTCGGGCCCGTCGGGGGCTCGGGTCGTTGCTCGGCGGACCAGGCGTCCCAGTCGCTGTCGCTCTCGATCGCCTCGGCCAGGGAGGCCACCTCGATCGGGTGCGCGCCGTGCGCCGCGGTGAGGGCCTGCTGGACCGCGCGCGCCATGTCGGCGACGCACGCCTTGCTCCACCCCGCCGGCCGCACCCGCACGAGCGCCCAGCGATCGGCCCACTGGAAGGGCTCGCCGTGCTCCACCGCGCGCGCGTCGAGCGCCCGCTCCCACGCCTCGCCGACGGCGCGCCGCGCGGCCGCGTCCGGGGGCGCCACGAAGCAGAGCTCGTAGGAGAACAGGTCCCCTTCGAGGTCGAACCAGTCGCTCGGCGCTGCCCCGAAGAACGCAAACGGATAGGGCTGAGATCCCGGCATGGGGGCGAACGGTACCGCAGCTCCTGGCGAGCGTGCAGGCGTCAGGCGCGCTGCCGGCGTCGATACGGGCCCTCTCAGGAGGAGCGGCCTAGCAGCCAGTCCCGGTGGAGCATATAGGCCCGCCGCCATGCGTCTCCCGTCGCCGCCTCCGCCGCGATCCGCGCTCGCCAGTGCTCATCCGCCTGCGCTCGTGTCGCCTCCGTCAGCCCGTAACGCGCGATGATCTCCGCCCCTTTGTCGGGGGCTATCGCGATCTCCGCGCACATCGCCGCATGTCGCTCGAGCGACAGCGCCGCGGCGGCGGGTGCAGCGCCGGCGGGCGCCCTGGGGAAGGGCAGCGGATTCTCCTGGCCGAGCGCCGAGGCCACGGCGGTCGACAGGTCGGCGGTCTCGCCCCCGGGCGGGGCCGCAGCTCGGGCGGGCGAAGTCGACGATCGCGCGCGATCCGCGAGGGGTGTCGCGCGCGCGTCGCCCTCGCCAGGTCCTCCGGGCGCGCGGGGCGCGAACGGGAGCGCCGGCCTGCGCAACGCCTCGGCCGAGGCCTCCACGGTCTCCCGCAGGCTCGTGAAGTGCCGCATGCCCGGCGGGACCGCCGCCAGCGCCGGCGGGATCGCCGCCGGCAGCGGGCCGAGCGACGCGAGCGCCGGCTGCTCGCGCCGAAGGCGCGCCTCGGCCCCGGCGAAGGCCCGGCAGAAGCGGTTCGAGAGGGCCTCGCCGCCGTCGGCGCTCTCGTCGGCGAGCGCGTCGGTCCACCCGCACACCGCGGCATCCCAGTCCGCGTCAGCGACGTTCAGGCGGGCGAGGACCTCCGCCTTGGCGGAGCGCGGGAAGCGGCGCAGGTGCGCGGAGATCTCGCCATACCGCTCGATGGTCAGCCCGCCGTGTGTCATCTCGGGGGGATCGGCCGGGGTCGTTCCGGACGCCTTCGTTGCGTCTCTCGCCATCTTCCTGGTTCCTCCGGCGCGCGCCCGCCCGCGGCGCGCGTCCTCTCCGGTCGAGCCGATCAGCTGTTGAGGTTCACGACCGCGCCCTTGATCGTCACGGTCCCCTCTCCGGTGACGTTGACCGTCCCCCCGGAGACGTTGATCGTGCCGCCCTTGATCGAGATCGAGCTTCCGCCGTTGATCAGGACGGTCGCGGCGCCATTGACCTCGACGAGCGCGGCGCCGGCCCGGAGCTTCGGTCCTCCCTTGATGTCGATCCAGGGGGCGTCCACGTTGATGTTCCCTTCGCCCGTGATCTCGATGATCGGCGCGCCCAGCGACAGGTGGGATCCGGCCGTGATGGTGTTGTTGCCGCTTGCGCCGAGCGACATGTTCTCTCCGGCCGAGCCGACGAACGTCGTCCCGGCCGAGAGCGTCATCCCGGTGCCGGAGTGGACGCCGACCGTGGTCCCGGCGCTCTGCGTGATGGATCCCGCGCTCGTCGACTGGGATCCGGCCACGCGGGTGCTCTGGTCCCCGCCCACCTCGGTCGCGTCGTCGACCCCGACGGTCCGGCTCGCGTTGCGGGTGATCTCCGTCGTGAGATCGCGCGCCGCGTGCAGGCGGATCTCCTCCTCGCCCTGGGCGTCCTCGAACGACAGCAGGTTGTAGTTGCCGTCGAACGGGCTCGTGTAGCTCTTGATGGCGCTGTACGTCGGCCGCTTCGTCGCGTTTTCCGGCGGGAGGTTGATCCCGTTGTACACGCGCCCCGTGATCAGCGGCCGGTCGGGGTCGCCTTCGAGGAAGTCGACGACCACCTCGTCGCCGACGCGCGGGTGCCAGACCGCGCCGTGCCCGCGCCCGCCGGCGAACATCTGGCTGACGCGCACCCAGCACGACGTCGCCTCCCTCTCGTGGCGGCCCACGTCGATGTCCCAGTGGAAGCGCACGCGCACGCAGCCGATGGCCGAGGGCCCTCCGACGTTGATCTCGGCCTCCGGATCGGACGGCTCCGCGGTGACGATCGCCGTCTGGCTGCCGTGGATCCGCGGCCGCGGTGTGATCCGGGCAGGGACGAAGCGCGACGCGGCCTCTTCCCCGTCCTGGCCGCACCGGATGGCCTCGAAGCGGCACCGATACGGCTCCTGCTCGCCGCCTCCAGCCGCGAAGTAGCCGCGCTCGTGCGCGAGGTGCTCGATCGCGGTGACGAGGTAGGACCCGTTCCACTTCGAGGTCGGGTGCTCGAGCGTGAACATCGCCCCGGCGCCCAGCAGCCGGCACGCCCCGCTCGCCGTCGCCCACGCCCGCTCGGCGGCGAGGCGCTGGGCCCGCTGCTCGGCGAGGCGCTCGCCCGTCTCCTTCGACTCCTCGTAGCGGCCCGGGTGCTCGTACACGGCGGCATCGGTGGCGCCGGCCGGCGCGGACGCGAGGAGATCGAGCTTCGGTTTGCGCCAGTTGTAGTCGCTCAGGACGACCGACGTCGGACGCACCCGGCTCCCCATCCGGACGTCGCTCACCTCCCGCCCGAGCAGGCCTGGGCCGAGCGGCCGCGCAGGATCGAGCCGCGGGCGGCCCCCGTCGTTGTCGATGAGCACCAGGATGCACTCGGCCTTCGTGTGCTCGAAGTGGTACGAAATGCCCTCTTCCTCCAGGAGGCGAGAGACGAAGTCGAGGTCGCTCTCCTGGTATTGCACGCAGTACGGCCGCGCCGCCACGTCGGCGATCCGGCCCATGTCGATGACGCGCCAGGCGAAGGTCGCCTTGGCCGGGCGGAACGCGCTCTCGTCGCCGTCGTCCTCGTCCGGCTGGCACGACGAGGGGACGAGCCCGGCGCCCCACGAGGTGCGGGTGAGCGCTTGCTCGACGATCTGTTGAATCGTCTTGTCCAGATAGATGATGCTCTTCTTCAGCATCGTCGCGCGCCAGAGCGGCGGCGCGAGGCTGACGCGGTACCGCGTGCCCAGCTGGACCTCGCCGAGCTCCTCGGCCGCAGCGATCTGCCCGTGGACGAGCCGGAAAGGCGGGTTGTCTTTCGTCGCGATCCGCAGCGAGGCGGGTTTTCCCACGAGATCGGTCACGTCGACGTCCGGCGTGTGGTGCGGGCGCACGAGATCGATCTCGAACGAATAGAGCGCGCTGATCGCCTCGCGCCCGCGGATCTCCAGCACGCGGAGGTGGTGCCACGGGCCGTCGTCCGAGAGGTTCGCCCCTTCCCAGGCGAAGGTGAAGTCGCTGGCCATGCTGGTTGTTCTCCCTCCGTCTCCGGTGTCAGTTCAGGTGGATGTTCTCGCCTTGCACGATCACGTCGTCGGCCGCGTTCACCCGCACCTCGCCTTGCCGCGCGACGAGATCGATGCTCCTGGCGCTGATGCGGAGCGCGCCTTTCAGCTCGATGTCGGCGTCCTCGGTCATGAGCCGGATCACGGGGCCTGTCTCGGAGGCGAACACCTCGACGAGCGGCTTGCCGTCGGCGGTGGCGACCCGCAGCGCCTCGTCGCCGTGGAGGGTGAGGCGCGCGGCCTCGGCGAGCGGGGGCTCTGGCCGCAAGGCGAAGCCGTCGACGACGCCGGTCACGAGGGGCTCGGGCCAGTTCGACGGCTGGGAGACGAGCACGCGATCCTGCGCGCGTACGGCGAGGCCGTGGAGCGACGGCAACCAGCGCTCGTGCGCGCCGCGGGACGTTGTCCAGCGGACGAGGAGCCGGCCGGTCAGCGTGGGGTGCCGCGCGTCGAGGCACTCGCCGACGAGCACCTCGCCCGGGCGCAGGCCCGTGATCGGCTCGGGCGGCGCTCCGTCGGGGCGCGGCGGGGAGGCGGCGACGAGCTCGTCGACCGGGGAGGGCGCTTCGTAGAGGACGGCGGTTTCGCGGTCAGAGCTGCGCTGCATGGGTCACACTGCCTTCCAGGCTGCTTGTGGGCGCGGGGCGCCGAGGTGAGGGGCCGATGAGGTATCCAGGGGCTCCGCGCTGAGCACCCTTCCCGTGCTCTCGGCCAGATAGAGCCGATATCCCAGCTTGGGCACGATGCCACGAAAGATTGGTTTGCCGACAGAAATTCTGCGTCCCTGGACTAGAAGGTTATACGGGGTGTCTAGATTCCCAGTCACCCTCCAGTCCAACCTGTTGCTGAGAACATCGCGCTCCACGATGCCCTCCACGCAACGAACGCGTCTCGTGAATACATCACGACGCAGCCAGAGGCAGATGAGCGCGGCGAGGAGGAAAGGTATAGCGAGAATCGACGCGTAAAGGCGGAGGGCGAGCGTCGCGTACATTGCCGGGAGCATCATGAAGCTGGTGATGAGAACGAAGGGAATGGCCGCGGAGGCGAGGCGTCGACGCACCTGCCTTGGCGACACGGTGCCCCGCCGGTTGTGTCCGAGATCCTCGGCATCGAAATCGAGCCCCGCCGCCACAGCGCGGAGCAGCTCGGCGCGATCTCCGATGTGCGGCGCTGCGGGGAACGGCTCAACGAGCACCCTACCGGCGTCCCGCGTGAAGTGGAAGCTGAGCCCCATCTGGTTAAGGTCAGCGAGCGAGATGGACCAGACGCCTCCGGGGACGACGGTCGACTCGGCGGCGATGACGACCCGGGAGCGAGGCAGGCAGTAGGCGCGGTAGGGCCCGGGCGGGAGCGGCGCCCACCCGGCGAGGACAGGCGACGCACCATCGGTTGGCTCGAGAGCGTAGTCATTACGAGAGATGCCCGCTCGCCAGACGACCCTACCGGCGAATGCTACCGCCTGGTCAGCGACGATGTCGGAGCGAAGCGCTGTGTGGCGCGCCACCGCGCGCAACAGCACCAATGCCCACGCGAGAGCGCATGCCAGGAGGATGGCCATCCCCAGCAGACGTTCCTTCGTGAACATTTCGCCGGACCCGAGATCCCACAGCATGGCCTCAGCCGTTATGACCACGCCCACGAGGCAGCCGACGATGGCCTGCCGCACTGGGCCTGAGGTAATCCGGACCGAGGCCGCGTGATCGAGCGCGACCCGCTGCGCTGGCGAGATGCAACCCCGCTGGTTCCATGCGAGATCATGAGCCAGCGAGGCGGGCGTCGCTGCTTGGCTCACGGCTGTCCTCCGCGGCTCTCCACGGCGCGCCTTCTCGGGCGGTGCGTGGGCGGCGGCTGGTACTCGATGGGCCGATCGCCGTCGATCGTCACCGCGACCGGAATGTACTTGTGGATACCCGGGATGAAGGTGCGCGGTAGATCCACCGTGGCCCCGTAGACGAGGGAGACGCGCTCGACAGCGGGTTCGACGACGATCGTATGGGTGCGTGGGACAGCCGGCACGCGGTGCCCCTCCAGCATGAACTCTATGGACGGCAGACCTGGCACCATGAACTCGATCCCGCGCCGTTCTGCGTGCATGCCCTCGACGCGAACCACCTCCTCGCCGCGCACCGCGTCGAGCACGAAGCCTGGCGGCGCCTCTTGATAGAACCGGGGCGAGACCCCCGGAGTCCGCGCTCCACGATACCCTGGTGCGAGCATGCCGAGGCGCACTTCGGGCAGCCGCTCGTCATCTGGCGCGGCGAACCACGGCTCGACCGTGGGGCCGAAGCCGAGGTGACGCGGGAACGAGCGCGGAGGCACGAAGTCGAAGCACGCGGGGAGCGGCTGGCGGTACCATAGCGCAGGGTCGCCCGTCAGGAGCCGCTCGGGCGTCAGCCGATCGAGCGGATCTTCGAGGTTCGGCAGCTCGGCGCCGTGGAGCGGCGCGCGGTCGACAAGATAGCCTTTGCCCAGCGGATTTCGCGGGTAGGTCCCCGGATGGTCGATGCCTAGCGACGCCATCGCCAACCGTGGCAAGGGCACCTCGCCTCGGAGCTCGACGCGTGGGTCGGTTCCGCCGTAGGCGAGCTCCCACGTGATGGGCATGACGGTGAACGGCTCCGGATCATCGATGATGGGCCTGCCGCCCGCGGTCCAGCGGATCTCACGGCGGCCAAAGACGGCGATGCGCCTCGACGCTGCGCCGACGGAGGCTTCCACGAGCATCTGCTGCGTCGGCTGGCCGCCGGGCGCGTACGCGGCGCCACGGATGACGAAGTCGGTCGCCGCCTTGCTCGGCCAGAAATCGACTCCCGCAGGGAGGCGCGGCACGAGCGTCTCGTCACGAGGATCGTTGAGCAGGGGCAGCGGCGGTGCGAGCACGCATTTTCGCCCGGCGATCGTGAACGTCTTCTTCACCAGTACGTACGCGGTGGGGCGCATTCCCTCCCAGGGGCCGAGCTCGAGGAGGGCGTCATACGATTCCCGGACGGGAGTGCGTTGGCGGCTCATAGCGGCGGACCCCAGATGCCGGAGCCAGCAGTGTCGACGGTGCGAGAGGTGGCGTGACCATGGCCAGGCTGATCGGGCGGCAGCGTAGATGCACCTGGCTCTCTGCGGGATGTGATCCGCACCTTGCCGTCTTTGTTCTCGACGACCGTGACGGTCCTGCTGCCGTCCGGATGGCTCACCGTCGTCGTCCGTCTCTCTCCGCTCGAACCCTTGGCTACCTGTTCGGCTTTGCTCGACCAGCCTCGATCCTCGGGAGCCCCGGGATTGTAATCGGTCTGATGCGACGCCGATCCGAAGGGAGTGGCTTCGTCTTTCTTGAACGTCAGCTTGGCACGTTGCTCGTCCGCCGCGTCGGGATGGTACTCGCCGCCTGCTGTCACCTTGGCGCTGAACCCAGGCACCGCGCCCGCTCCGCCGACCTGGCCTTTAAATCCCTCCTTGGCCTTGTCACCGCCGGCGTCCCATGTGTACTCACCGGAGGCGCCGACGCTGGCGGCACGACTTTTGTGCTTGTCTTCCCACTTCTTCTCGATGCTTATAGCGATCTTTTGAGGATTGTTGACGGTGTCGGTGGAATCGGAAGAATAGCTAATCTTGATCTCGACGTTGCCGGGGATCTTGATCTTGGTGTCGGCCCGGAGTGGGTAACGCGGATCCATGCGGTGTTGAAAGCTGCTCGCGACAAGGATTGCCAGGAAGGTTATTTCGGCTCCGAGGACGCCTATTCCAAGCTCGATCCACGGATTCAGCTTCTCGTCGGGCATTTTGAACGTCAGATAATCGCCCGCCATCGTTCCAACGATCGTTCCGATCGCGCCGATCAGGTCCGCCCACGAGGCGCCGACATGAACGTTCACGCACATGTTGGTGAATGTGAACGTCGCCGGCAAGGAGACCGGCTCGCCGCAAGCGAGCAGCGGTAGCGGCGGCCAGAGGCCCGTGCAAGCCGTTGTCTTCCCGTTCATCCGGACCGAGAAGCTGGTCATGGCCACCCCGCGCTTCGACTTGCAGAGCTGGGTCGGGAAAAGCGAGTTCACGGGCGGAATCGTGATCTGCGGGATCACAGGCCCGCAGTCGTGCTGATCGAGCATCACGTTCTTGCCGTTGACGAAGACGGTCGTCGTCTTCTGGACCTTCCCCGCGCTCTCGCCTGGCGGCCACCCGTGCGGGATCGGGATCTCGATCGCCGGCACGAACGCCGGCGGCGGCGCGGGCGGGATCGGCAGGAACAGGTGGATCGAGAGGCCCGCGCTCAGATCGTTCGACCGGGTGATGGGGACGGGAATGGCCATGTCTCATCCTCCTCGGCCGGACGGCTCGTACCAGCCGCCCCGCTCGACGCGCAGCCGCATCGAGCGCTCCGCGCTGGGGTATTCGTAGGTGAAGGCGTGGCGGAACACGAGGTAGAAGCGTCGCTCCTCCGGGAGCAGGACGAGCGCGTGGGGCCGCAGCTCGCGCGTGCCGGTGCGGAGCCCGGACACGTAGTCGACGAAGATCCGCACCGCCGGAAGCGCGAACGAGAGCGGCTCCGGCCCCGGCGTCAGCCCCGTCATGGTCACCGTGCTCCTCGCCGGCGGGAGCGCGATGACCCATTGCGGGTGCGCCCGGTGATACGCGCCTTCGCCGAACTCGGGCAGTCCCGGCGCTGCTACCGTGGGCGGCTGCGCCACCGTCCGGGCCGCCTGGATGGTGGAGTCCACCGGCACCGCGCCCCAGTACGCCGGATCCGGCGCGTGCTCCGGGCGGCTGATAGGCGTCCTGGGATCTTCGATGTTGGGCAGCCGGCGGATCTCGTCGTAACGCGGGTAGCCCTCGGGCGGCTTCAGCATCTCCACCAGCGACTTCACGGCGGGTGCAGGATCGAAGCCGCGCCCGCCGCGGTTGCGGGCGTCCATCGCCTCGACGAACGCCTCCCGGTCGACCTCGACCTCGACGGTTCCACCGAAGGCGCGCTCATGGGTCAGGGGCATCCGCGTGAACGGCACTGGCGGGCCGATCCGCTGGTTCCCGCTGCTCTCCCAGATGCGCTCTCCGGACACCAGGAGCTCGCGCCGCTCGCCGCCGACCGCGAGGGACACGCTCATCTGCTCGGCCGGCATGCCGTTGGGCGCGTGCGCGGCGCCGAGCAGGACGACCTCGAAGGCGTCGTCGCGCCGCGGCAGATCGTCGCGCGGCACGAGGCCGAGCTCCGTCGCGCGATCCTCGTCGAGGAGCGGCCAGGGGTCCTGGGTGTCGAGCTCCGTCCCCCTCGGTCCGATGCGGAACGTCGCTTTGGCCACCACCATGCCGATGCGGTGGGTCGCGCCGAAGAGGCGCGACGTCATCAGCTTGGCGGGGACGGCGGTTGCGTTGACCAGATGCATGACGCGACCGGCAAGCTCACCAGAGCGCGCCGCGACGTGTCAAATCGATTGTGCGAGGCTCTCCCACCACCTTCCGGCGCCTCGCCAGCGTGCATGTCCAGACGCCCGGCGGCTCGGCGAGGCGCCAGAGGCGCTGCTCATCGTCCACAGTGGGCTTACGGGTTGCTTACTGGTTCCGCGAAGCGAGGTGCATGGACGTGGTTTCACGGCGCTTTCGGGGTCGCCGCTTCCTCGCTACGACGCCGCGCGCGGCGCCTCACCGAGGAGCTCCAGCCTGGCCAGGCTCCCGCAGGTCTCCGCCAGGGCGCGCATCAGCCGCAGCCGGTTGTCCCGCACGGCCGCGTCGTCGGTCATCACGAACACGTCGATGAAGTACTGGTGCAAGAGCGGGGCGAAGTCCGCCACCGCCCTGAACGCGGTGTCGTACGAGCCGCTCCGGACGTCCGACGCGATCTGGTCGCGCAGCTTGAGGTACCCCGCGAAGAGCGCCGTCTCGCTCGGGTGCACGTCCTGTCCGAACGGCGCCACCGGCTCGCCGGCAGGCGCCTTGTCGGCGATGTTCGTGGCCCGCTTGAAGACCTCGCCCACCCGCGCGCGCACCTCCGGGCTCAGCGCGTCGATCGCGCGCACGCGGGCCCTGAGATCGAGCGGGCGATCCGCGGCGACGCGCAGGCACGCGAGGACCGCGTCCTGCGGGAGCCGGTCGGAGAGCAGGCCCCGCAGCCGCTCGGAGAAGAACTCGCCGAGGCGCGTCGCGAGCTCGTCGCGCGCGACGTTGAGCTCCACCCCGGCGTAGCCGTCGTAGGCGGCGCCGAACGCGGCGCCGAGGCGCAGATCGAGATCGCGATCCAGGAGCGTGCGCAGCACGCCGAGGCACGCGCGGCGCAGCCCGTACGGGTCGGCGGTGCTCGTGGGGACGAGCCCGATCGCGAAGCAGCCGACCAGCGTGTCGAGCCGATCGGCCATCGCGACCAGCGCGCCGGCGTTCGTCGGCGCCGTCGCGTCCGCGGCGCCCTTGGGCAGGTAGTGATCGCGGACGACGTCGGCCACCTCCGGGCTGACGCCCTGGGCGAGCGCGTACGCCCGCCCCATCTCGCCCTGGAGCTCGGGGAACTCGCCCACCATCAGCGCGACGAGATCGCACTTCGCGAGGTGCGCCCCCGAGGCCGCCGCCACCAGCGTCTGCTCGGGCAGCATCAGGAGCAGGCCGAGCTCGCGGGCGAGCCGCTCGACGCGCTCGGCCTTCGCCAGCACGCTGCCGAGCCGCTTCTGGAACACGATCCCGCCGAGCTTCTCGCGGCGGTTCGCGAGCGGGATCTTGACGTCCTCCCGGTAGAAGAACTGCGCGTCCGACAGGCGCGAGCGCATCGTGTTGTCGTTGCCGCGCTTGATCTTCTCGGGCGCCTCCGCGGTGTTCACGACCGCCAGGTACCTCGGGAGCAGCGCCCCCGTCCTCGCGTCGCGGACGCCGAAGTAGCGCTGGTGGCCGCGTGCGACCTCGAGGATCACCCGCTCCGGCAGCTCGAGGAACCGCTCCTCGAAGCTGCCGACGATGACGTGCGGCTCCTCCACGAGGGAGAGGTTCTCGCCGATCAGGAAGTCGTCCTCGATCAGCACGCCGCCCGCGTCCCGCGCCGCGGCGAGCAGGCGCTCGCGCATGAGCTGCGCGCGCGCCTCGGGGTCGACGAGCACGTGCGCCGCGCGCATCGCCTCGACGTAGTCCTTCGCGGCGCCGATCGCGATCTCGCCCGCCCCGAGGAAGCGGTGGCCGCGGCTCGTGCGCCCGCTGCGGATGCCGGCGATCTCGACGGGGATGACCTCGCCGCCGGAGAGCGCGACCAGCCACTGGATGGGGCGGCCGAACGCGAAATCTCCCTGCCCCCAGCGCATCGACTTGCGGAAGGGGATGGCCGCGACGAGCGACGCCAGGACCTCCGGGAGGAGCTCGGCCGCGGGCTTGCCGGCCTCGCGGCGGGTGCCAGCGAGGTACTCGCCCTTCGGCCCCTCGACGCGGCGCAGGTCCGCGACGGTACAGCCGAGCTTCTGCGCGAACGCCTCGGCCGCCTTCGTCGGCGCGCCGTCCTTGAAGGCCGCCTTGACCGGCGGGCCGGTGACCTCCTCCTCGAGGTCCGGCTGGCGCGCCGCGACCCCGGAGACGAGCAGCGCGAGCCGACGCGGGGTGCCGAGCGCGCGCACCGCGCCGTGGCGGAGCCTGAGCTCCGCGAGGCGCTTCGTTGCGAGATCCGGGAGCGCGCGGAGCGCGGCCTCGACAAACGACGAGGGGAGCTCCTCGACGCCGATTTCGAGCAGGAGATCGCTCGCTTCGTTGGACATGGGACCGCGGACGCTACCCCAGAACCGCTCGTTCGGCGAGGTGGTCGAGCGATCGATCCGCGCTGTTCACGCCGGTTCACGCCCGTTCACCCCCGTTCACGCCGGCCGCGCCGTCCGCGTCGCTCGCCACGCCGTGGCACGGCGCGCACCACGGGCACGGGCCACGGGCGGCGTGACGTTCGCGCGGCTCAGCGCGCGTGTGCCGTGTTTCGGAGCGCGCGCGAGAGCACCTTCTTGAAGGCGCTGGCCTCGCCTCCGTTCGGCTTGTTCTTGCGCCCGTAACGGGTCGCCGCGCCGACCCGGGCGACGCACTGGGCTGCGCGCATGTACCGCCGCGCCGCCTTCGCGACAGCCCGATCGCCCGGAGCAGACGCCGACGCGACGGCCGCGCCGAGCTCGTTCAGGGCCTCGTCGAGCGGCGTGCAGCCCTCGGGCGTGGGGGGCAGCTGGAGGGGGGGCGGGGCGTGGCAGCAGCGGGCGCGCAGGGTCGCGAGGGTCGCCATGTCGTGCCAGCCGAGCACAGCCCATTCCTTCGTGGCGTCCGAGACGCCCTTGGGCCCAGCTGCCTGCGCAAGCTGGCTCTTGAGCGCCGAGACGCCCTTCATCGGGTCGGTCTCGGCGCAGGCGAACGACAGCTGGCCCGCGATGGCGGCGTCGACGCTCTTGCCGGGAAAGAGAGGCATCGCGCACGCGGCGAAGTCCGCCGTGGCCGCAGGGGCCGGCGCTGCGCTTGCGGTGCCTGCGTCCGCCGGCGCCGCCGTGCTTGCCTGTTCCGCGCCCGCGTCACCGAGCGCCGGCGCGCTCGGCTCTACGGGCGCGGCGCATGCGGCGGGCGCAGCGTCCGCGGACAGCGGCGCCGGGAGGGATGGCGGCGCGGCGTTGCGGTGGCGAAGCCCGAACCAGGCTGCCCCCGCGGCGCCCGCGATGGCCACGACCCCCAGCGCGAGCGTGAGCCACCGGCGCGCCGCGGACGGCGTTGCGCGGCTCGCTCCGGGCGCCGGCGCCGGCGCGCGAAGCGGCGTCGCCGTGCGCGGCGGCGCGCCGAGCCCGGACGCGCCGCCGCGCACGGCGACGCCGCCGGGCGCCATCGGGAACGGGTGCGATGGCCGATGCGGGTCGTCTTCGCCCAGCCAGGGGAGATCGACGGCCGGAACGTGGGGAGTCGGCGCGCCGAGCCCGGGCGCGCCGAGGCGCGCGGCGACGCTGCCGGGCGCCATCGGGAAGGGGTGCGACGGCTCGTGCGCGTCGTGTTCGCCCAGCCAGGGGAGATCGACGGCCGGGACGTGGGGAGTCGGCGCGCCGAGCCCGGGCGCGCCGAGGCGCGCGGCGACGCTGCCGGGCGCCATCGGGAAGGGGTGCGACGGCTCGTGCGTGTCGTCTTCGCCCAGCCAGGGGAGATCGTCGATCGTTCGCGGGCTCGCTGGGGCATCCGCGTCGAAGAGGGGCACCGCGGTGGGCGAGAAGGGCGGTTGCGCCGTTGCTGCGGGCGCGACGGGCAGCTGCGCTATCGCTGCGGGCGCGACGGGCGGCTGCGCTATCGCTACGGGCGCGACGGGCGGCTGCGCTATCGCTGCGGGCGCGACGGGCGGTTGCGCCGTCGCTGCGGGCACGACGGGCGGCAGCGCCGTCGCCGCGGGCGCGACGGGCGGCTGCGCTATCGCTGCGGGCACGACGGGCGGTCGCGGCGGTGGCTGCACGTGCGCGGTCGGGGCAGCCACTGCGCCCGCGCGCGAGCGGTCCTCCGTCGCTGCGCCGGCGAGCCGCGGCGATGCGGCAGGCAACGCGGTATGCGCCTTCGAGGCACGGTCCGGCGCCTCCGGAGGCGGGGTGGTCGGCACGCCGATCGTCGACCGGAGCCCCAGGCTCGCGAGCCCGTGGAGAGGCAACGGCGTCCGGCGGGCCGAGGCGCTCGCGAGGGGCGGCGGCTGCGAGCTCGAGTGGCCATGCGGCGGCGCGCTCTTGCGGGGCGGCTGCGAGCCGGTGCCCTCGCGCGGCGGCGCGCTCTTGCGGGGCGGCTGCGAGCCGGTGCTCTCGCGCGGCGGCGCGCTCTTGCGGGGCGGCTGCGAGCTCGACGTCCCCCGCACCCCGCTGCTCGACGGGCGCGGCGCTGGAATCGTCCTCGCCGGCGCTGCGAGCGCGTGCTCATCGAGCGGCGGCAGATCCTCCAGGCCTTCGCCCGGCCGCGCGGCCTCCAGCGCGCGACGGAGCGCCGCGACCTCGGTGATCCGCTGCTCGGCGCCGCGCGCGAGCGCCTGGTCCAGCACGCGCCACAGCGCGTCGCCCGCCGCGCCGGGCGGCGTTACCCGCGGCGCGGGGCCGGCGCCTTGCTTGCGGCGGAGCTCCTGGTCGCTCTCGGCAGGGAACGGGAGCGCTCCCGAGAGCGCCGTGTACAGGGTGACCGCGAGCGCCCACGTGTCGTCCCGGCGCGACGGCCCCTCGCCCGCGGCCCGCTCCGGCGAGCGGTAACCCACGAAGGCGGGCGTGGCGAGCGGGTCCGAGAGCCACCCCGTCGACGTGCACGGCTCGCCCTCCATGACCACGCACGCGGCCGACAGGCGGCCGTGCACCGTCCCGCGCGCGTGCAGGCTCTCGACGCGCTTCGCCAGGCGGACGACCCAGCCGACCGCGTCCCTGTCCGGCAACGGACCGGCGCGTGCGATCCTCGCAGCGAGCGTCTCCATACGAGCGCCGCAGCGTAGTGCGGCGAACCGCCGCTGACCACATTGTGGCTCCCTCGCGGCACGCCGGAGCGCGGATCGCCCGCGTCTGGCCCTGGAGCGCCGCGGTCAGCCGCCGATCACGTCGGCCATCGTGTATCGGCCGGGCGGCTTCCCATGCAGGTGCCACGCTGCGCGCAGCGCCCCGCGCGCGAAGAGATCGCGGCTGGTCGCGCGGTGCGTGAGCTCGAGGCGCTCGCCGGGGCCGAGCAGGTGGACGGTGTGGTCGCCGATGACGTCGCCGCCGCGCACGGCGAAGATCCCGAGCTCGTTCGCCTTGCGCGGGCCGACGTTGCCTTCGCGGCCGTGCACGTCGTCGAGCGTCGCGGCCGGCTCGCGGGCCGCGCGCACGGCGTCGGCGAGCCGCACGGCCGTGCCGCTCGGCGCGTCCACCTTGGCGCGGTGGTGCACCTCGACGATCTCGACGTCGTAGCCGGGCCCGAGCCGCCGCGCCGCGCTCGCCGCGATCTCCGCGAGCACGTGGATGCCGATGCTCGTGTTCGGCGACCAGAGGACCGGGACGTGCTGCGCCGTCTCGTCGAGCAGCCGCTCGCACGTGCCGTCGAGGCGCGTCGTGCCGCTGACCACGGCGACCTTGGCGCGCATCGCGAGGTGCAGGAGGCGGGGGAGCGCCTCGGGCCGCGAGAAGTCGATGACCACGTCCGCGCCGAGCAGCCCGGCGCTGGTGTCGTCGCTCATCGCGACGCCGATGGTGCCTGTCCCCGCGAGCTCGCCGACGTCACGGCCGATGCGGGAGGAGCCGCGCGACACGATCGCGCCCACGACCTGGGCTCGCTCGTTCGCCGCGAGCCGGACGATGGCCTGCCCCATCTTGCCGCTCGCGCCGTGGATCGCGACCTTCAGCAGCCGGGCGTCGTCCCCCTGGGCGGCCCCCAGGAGCGCGCTCATCGGCACGCCTCGATGATCTCCGTTCGATTTCACGACGCCTCGCGCCTCGCCTCGAGCCGCCTCATCGCCTCGGCGATCTGCTGCCGGGTCGCCTCTCCGGCCGGCACGAGGGGCAGCCGGACGGCGGCGCTCATGCGGCCCAGGGCGGCGAGCGCGGCCTTCGCGGGGGCGGGGTTCGGCTCGACGAACAGGAGCCCGTGCAGCTCGAGGAGCGCGAGGTGGGCTGCGCGCGCGCCCGCGAGGTCGCCGGCCAGGAACCGCCGTGTCACCGCGCTGGTCTCGCGCGGCAGCACGTTCGACGTGACGCTGATGACGCCCTGCGCGCCGAGCGCCATCATCGCGAGCGTCAGCGCGTCGTCGCCGCTCAGGATCGCGAGCCGGTCGCCGAGGCGCCGCATGAGCTCCTGGCAGCGGAACACGTTGCCCGAGGCGTCCTTGATGGCGACGACGTTCGGCGCGGCGGCGCAGATGCGCTCGGTCGTCTCGGCGGAGAGGTCGACAACCGTCCGCCCCGGGATGTTGTAGAGCACGATCGGCGCCGGGACGGCCCTGGCCACGGCCAGCGTGTGCTCGCGGAGCCCGTCCTGCGAGGGCTTGCTGTAGTACGGCATCACGATCATCACGCCCGCCGCGCCGGCGGCGAGCGCGGCGCGCGAGGCCTCGATCGTCTTCTTCGTGGAGAACGAGCCCGTCCCCGCGATCACCGGCACGCGGCCGCGCGCCGCCTCGACGACGCGCCGGATGACCGCGGTCGTCTCGGCTTCGCTGAGGGTCGGCGACTCGCCCGTGGTCCCGCACGGCACGAGCCCGCTGACGCCGCCCGCGATCTGCGCCTCGACGAGCGCGTCGAGCGCGTCGAAGTCGACGGCTTCGCCATCGGGCGTGAATGGCGTGACGAGGGCGGTGAACGTTCCCGACAAGGGGAGCTGCGACATCAGACGACCATGATCGCCACCCCGGGTGCGCGTCAACAGGAGAGGACGGGTTCGCCGCGGACTCCCCGCTCTCCGCTGGTTCCCGCGCGGGACGAAGCCGAACGGACGCGGCCTTCGGGCGGGCTGGCGGGAGCCCGCGGAGCTTGTACGGCGCGGGCTGGCGGGACCCGCGGGGCCTGCGGGGAGCGGGCCGGACGCTCCAGGTCAGGTCCGCGTCTGCTATCGTCCGCGGTGTAGCGCCTCGCTCCTTCGGGGGATTTGCCCGAGCGCGTCAGGTCCCTGAGAGGCACCGGCCATGGATCTCGCCCAGTACATCAAGAGCATCTCCAGCGCGGCCAATACCATCCTGGAGGGGATGGCGGTCACGTTCTCCCATCTGTTCCGGGAGCCCATCACCGTCCAGTACCCCGACAAGACGGACCGCCCCGTCAGCGAGATGCTCCCCCCGCGGTACCGAGGCTTCCTGGAGGTGCAGATGGACATCTGCACCGGCTGCAAGCGCTGCGAGCGCGCGTGCCCCATCGAGTGCATCGCCATCGATCTGGAGAAGGACCCGGCGACGAAGAAGCAGGCGATGAGCCGCTTCGACATCGACATGGGCAAGTGCATGTACTGCGGCCTGTGCGTCGAGGCGTGCAAGACGGAGTCGACAGGCGCGATCCGCCATACCCGCGAGTTCGAGGGGGCGGCGCCGACGCTCGACCACCTCACGTTCCGCTTCATCCCGGAGGGCCTCGTCCCGCTCTACAAGGCGCCGAAGGACCTCGGCGAGGTGCCCGTCGGCGAGTACGGGCCGCACGCCCGGGAGGCCCGCGAGCGCGCCATGCGCGACAACCCGGCCGCGCTGGAGGAGCTGCGCGCCATCTGGCGCAAGGAGCGCGAGAAGCAGCAAGGCGCCGAGGGCGCGGAGCCCGCGGGCGGGGGGGCCGGAGGGGGGTAGGAGCGGGGGCCGCCCTTGATGGGCGGTGGGCAGCGGTCTAACGTCGCGGCCCTCACCCCATGCTTTCCCTGAGCGCACTCGTCTTCCTCGGGCTTGCCGCGCTGACGCTCGGCTCGGCCGGGCTCGTGGCGTTCTCCAGGAACATCATCCACTCCGCGCTGGCCTTGCTCGGCACGTTCCTCGGCATCGCCGGGCTGTACGTCTCGCTCTCGGCCGATTTCATCGCGGCGACGCAGGTGCTCGTCTATGTCGGCGGCACGCTCGTGCTCATCCTCTTCGCCGTGATGCTCACGAGCCGCATCGCGGAGATGAAGATCTCGAACCCGCGCGGCGGGCCGGCCGTGGCGTTCGGTCTGGTCACGGCGGTGCTGCTCCTGCTCGGCAGGGTGGCGACCCAGACCCCTTGGCCCGCCGAGGCCAGGCCGGCGATGCCGTCCACCGCCAAGCTCGGACACGCGTTCCTCGGAGAGTACCTGCTCCCGTTCGAGCTCGGCTCGGTCGTGCTGCTCGCCGCGATGATCGGCGCGGTCGTGCTCGCGCGTCGAGCCGTCAGGCGCGCCTGGGAGAGGGAGTAGGCGATGGAGGTCGGTCTCATCCATTACCTCACCGTCGCCGCGGTGCTCTTCGGGCTCGGGCTGTTCACCGTCATGACGCGGAAGAACGCGGTGGGCATCCTCCTCGGCGTCGAGCTCATCCTCAACGCCGCCGCGCTCAACTTCATCGCGTTCGACCACTTCGTCGCCGGCGGCGTGGCTGGCCAGGTGTTCACGGTCTTCATCATCGTCCTCGCGGCGAGCGAGGCGGCGATCGCGCTGGCCATCGTGCTTCAGGTCTACCGCAATCACCGGAGCATCATGGCCGACCAGCTGACATCCCTGAAGAACTGACGCGAGAGCGGTCATCCGTGCGGAAGCGCGGGGTCGGCGTGACGCGTGTGACGCGCGGGATGGGCGCGACGTTCGGACCGGCGGCCGCCGCGTCGCGCGCCGGCGCTGCGCGCCGATGCCGATAGTCGACCGTCGACCAGGCGATGCGCTCGACGCTCCCGCGCTCTTCCTCTTCACGTGGAGCTCAATCCCAGCGACAAGCAGGAAAAACCTGACCTTGCTAAGGCCCAGCGGGCGACCCACGTTCGAAGGCATGCAGAACCTATCCAAGACGGAGCTGGTGGGGTTCGTGGAGCTCGAGGTCGGTTCGCTTGCTGTGCAGGTGCCGATCCGCGCCGCAGCGGCGGCGACAGAGCTGCCGCTCGCATCCTTCGAGGCTGAAGGGGACAATTGCGCCATCCTCGTGCGAGGCGACACGTCCTCGAAGGCGGTCGAGGTCGCGCTGCGAAACGCGGCGCAGGAGGCGGTCAAGCACCTCTCGAAGAAGTTGCTCAACTAGAGCGGAGCGATGGTCCCGCTGGCCCGGCGCAGCGCTGCAGGCCAGCGTCTCCGCGATGTTCCGTGAAGTTCCGCGATGTCGGTGCCCCGGGGCACCGGCGGAGCGACGTGGACAGGTTTCTGCTGGCCGCCCGGCGCTCAGCGCGAGCGGGGCGGCCTTCCGGCCCGCGCTGGAGCCTCGCGTCGCGGGGGAGCCCGCCGCGCGCCGAGGTGAATTTCTCGACGCACGTCGTGCTACGCTGCGCCGCGAAATCGCCCGTGAAGCTCATCATCCAAATCCCTTGCTTGAACGAGCGCGACACGCTCGCCCAGACATTCGCGGACCTGCCGCGGTCGATCGACGGTGTGGACGAGATCGAGGTCCTCATCATCGACGACGGCAGCACGGACGGGACGAGCTCGCTCGCCGAGCAGCTCGGGATCCACCACATCGTCCGCTTCGCCAAGAATCGAGGCCTCGCCGCCGGGTTCATGGCCGGCATCGACGCGTGCCTGCGGCTCGGCGCCGACATCATCGTGAACACCGACGCGGACAACCAGTATCGCGGCGCGGAGATCCCGCAGCTCGTCGCTCCCATCCTCGAAGGCCGGGCCGACCTGGTGATCGGCGATCGGCAGACCGATAGGATCGAGCACTTCTCGCCGCTCAAGAAGGTCTTGCAGCGGTGGGGCTCGCGGCTCATCCGGCGCCTGTCCGCCACGGAGGTGGCCGACTCACCGAGCGGCTTCCGCGCGGTGAGCCGGAAGGCGGCGCTGCAGCTCTTCGTACACAACCGCTTTACCTACACGCTGGAGACGGTGATCCAGGCAGGCCGCCGCGGCCTCGCCGTCGCGAACGTGAAGATCACGACCAACCCGAAGACGCGCGAGTCGCGGCTCTTCCGTTCGATCCCCGACTACCTGCGCCGCGCCGGTCCCGTCATGTTCCGGGCTTATGCGATGTACCGCCCTGTGCAGCTCGTGGGCTGGGTCGCGACGGTCCTGCTCGTGTTCGGCGTCGCGATCGGCGTCCGGTTCCTTTACTTCTACCTGCGGAATCCGGACTACAGCGGTTATATCCAGTCGCTCATCGTCGGCACGGGCGCCGTCGTGATGGCGTGCATCCTGGTGGCCGTGGCGCTGCTCGCGGAGCTCATCGCGACGAACCGCCGCCTCGTCGAGGAGGTGCTGATGCGCGTGCGCCGGATCGAGACCGAGCTCGCGGAGCGGGAGCCGGCCCTCAGGCTGGAGGGGATCCAGTCCACCGGCGCGAAGCCGTGGCACAACCAGCAGGTGCAACCGGCGCGAGTGAGCGCGAGGTGAAGAAGAGCCCGGTCCCCCGGACCGGGCTGCTGGTCGAACAGCGCTCGTAGCCCCGGGCCGGGAGCTCAGCCGTCCGGGTCCTCCAGATCGTCGTCCTCCGGGGGAGCCACAGGGTCGGTCGGCTCCGGCTCGGGTGGCGTGCCCGCGGCCGGGGGCTCGGGCGGCGCGCCGGCGGCCGCGGGCGCGGGCGGCGGCTCCGCCCGGGAGGTGTCGCGCTGCTGCCGCAGGTAGACCGTGTAGTTCTTGAAGCGCTCCGCCGCGAAGAACACGCCGTCCAGCTTCACGTTCCGGCCGCTCCGCGCGTTCTTGCCGAGCACCACCGCCTCCGCGGCGTCGAGGAGCGCGGCCTGCGCGTTCGTATCCTTGGGCCACGCCCGTGCGGGCTTGGGCTCCTGGCCCTTGGGCGGCTGGAGCTTGGGGAGGATGTGGAGCGCCTCGACCGGGTAGAGCCCGTCCGTGTAGTAGCCCGGCGCGCCGAGCGCGAGCACCTGATAGGGCAGCTCGTCGGCCGGCGGCGGCTCCTTCGGCATGGTCACGAGCTGAAGGCTGCCGAAGCGGCGCTTCTCGGTCGCGTAGCGGTGCACGAGCTCGTTGAACAGCACGGCGGCCTGGAGCGTGTCCGGCGGGCGCTGGTTCGGCGGATACAGGATGTGGGTGATGCCGACGCTCCGGTAATGCGCGTAGAGCTCGGCCGGTCCTCGCACGGGCTCGTAGAAAATGAGCGATTGCCAGGCCTGGATATCGAAGATGATCTCGCGCTCGATACCGAGCGTCGTGCGGTAGTTGCGGGCGAGGATGCGCGCGTCGGGCGGGGTCGCCCCGTTGATCGCTCGGTGATCCTGGCGGAACTTGAACCGCTGCGCGTCGGTCCATCGCTTCTCGTAGGTGGAGCGGATCAGCGAGAGCGCGCTCTCCAGCCGGCGGGGGCCGGAGTAGAAGGGCACATCGCCGCTCCACACGATCTGGAACACCACCAGCGGCACGAGGCCGAGCCGCGCGACGGTCCCGAGCTGCCATGTGCGGACGAGCAGCGCGGCGGCGGCGGCGATCGGCACCGCGAGCATGCCCTGCAGGTACCGGTCCGCGGTGTACGTGTTGCTCCACATCCAGATGCCGGCGAACGTCGCCCAGGCCGCGAGCGCCGGCCTGCGACGCCCGCGGATGACCAGCAGCATCGGCAGGAGCAGCGTGAAGAGCGAGCCCATCGAGGGGACGTAGCGAGTGAACGAGTAGTGCGGGGAGAACGAGAACGTGAAGAAGTTGCCGGCCGCGATGAGCTGCCGCTCGAGCCCCTTCCCCTTGGGCAGGTAAGGCGCGTTGGGATACGCCTTCTCCATGAACTCCGCGGAGCGCGCGTGCTGCGGGTACGACCGCGTGAACACGCGCTGGGCCAACGGATAAACCGGGTTGTTATGGTAGATGGTGTTCTTGATCAGGTGCGGCGCGGCTGTGCCGAGCGCCACGCCCGACGTGATGAGCCCGGCCACGAGGACGCGGCGCGCCGAGAGCAGCGGCCGCCTGCGCTTCTTCAGGGCGCGGGAGGCCGCGCGCGCGAGCAGGTACGCGGCGCGCGGAACGACGACCGCCGCCGCCATGCCCAGGTGATAGACCGCCTGGTACTTCACCAGCATCGCGCCCCCGAGCGACGCGCCGAGCAGGACGGCATACCGCCTGTCGAAGCGCTCCGCGAAGCGCATCGACGCGAGCAGGACCGGCGCCGCGAAGAAGCCCAGGAAATGGTCGGCCGAACCGCCGGGGTTCTGGTCCTGGACGAACAGCGACGGGAACAGGAAGAAAGCCGCCCAGAGGCCAGGGACGCGCTCGCCCTGGAGCAGGTACCGCGCCAGCGCCGCGACGCCGACCACCTTCCCGAGGACGAACACGAACTCCAGGTGGAGCGCCATCATCCACCGTTGCTCCACGAGCATCCCGGGGACGCTGAAACCCCACGCGTAGAGCATGCTCGCGAAGTGGGGGAACGAGCGGTTCACGTCGCCGTAGAACGGCACGATACGGCCGGCGCGCGCATAGTCCTGCCCGATCGGCAGGTGATACCAGGTCGCGTCGAAGCTGATGGAATCCGGGGTCAGCGACAGCAGATAAAGGAGCACGATGCACATGGCGCCGACGCCCGTGGCCGTGAGCCACAGCCAGCGCATCGTCCCCTTCGGCGTCGTCGAGGCGTCGAGATCGTGCTTCAGCCGCGATAGCCAGCGTGGCAGCTCCAGGAGGCCGCCCGCGAAGAGGGCCGCCGGCATCACGAGCCCGTACCAGGGGCGGATCCAGCCGACCACGCCCGCGAGGTACATGCCGAACACGAAGGCGATGGAGCCGAGCGTCACGCCGAACAGGCCCTCTTCGACCGGCGGCAAGTGCGCGAGGCGGAGCACCCGGCGCAACAGCACGAGGCCGATGCCGAGGCTGGAGAGCAGGAACAGCAGCGAATAGCCCCAGAGCGGCGCGAGCCGCCACAGGAGCCAGTGCTGGACTGGAATGTGCGCGTGGACCACGAACGCGTAGCCGACGAGGCCCATGAGGCACGCGACGGCCGCGAAGACGTTGCGCAGCAGCCTTTCCCGGGGCGAGCCGGAGGTCAGGGCGGCACAGAAGCGGGCCAGGGGGGAGTCGGAGTTCAGGGCAGCACGCAGACGGGCCAGCATGAGAGGGGGCGCATCCTAGCGAGGCGCGGCGCGTCGGCAAAGCAGCCGCGCGATGAGCAAGCCGCCCACGTCCACGGCGAGCGAGGTGGCGCGCGAGATGAGCGCGGCGCCCAGCGCCGCGGCCGGTCCGACGGCGGGGGCGAGGCCGACGGAGAGCAGCGCCTCACGCACGCCGATGCCGCCCGGCGTGGCCATCGCGAGGAAACCGGCGATGGGCGCCAGCACGAACAGGCCCGAGCCGCCGAGCGCCGCGCCCGGCGTCGCGCCGACGGCGAGCGCGGCGCACGCGCCGTGCGCGGCCCAGGTCAGCGAGTACACAGCGTGCACGAGCGGCAATCGCGCCGGCATGAGCGGCCCGCGCCCCTCGGGCGCGAGGAGCTTGCGCACGCGCTCGGGCGCGCGGGTACGATCCACGGTCATGAGCGCGACGAGGACCGCGCCCAGCGCGAGGAGCACCGGCAGCCTCCATGGACCGATGAGCGCGTTCGCGCCCGCGAACTGCTCGCCGCCCGCCGCGAGCAGGCCGAACCCCACCATGGCGCCGACCGCGATGAAGCTGGTGAACTCGATCGCGAAGGACGACCCCACCTCGGCGCTGGTCGTCCCGATGCGCGACGCGCCCAGCATGCGGAACAGCGGCACGCCGACCTTGCCGGGGATGTACCGCGCCGCCTGCGACTCGATGTGCAGCGCGATCGCCGGCCAGCGAGGGATGGGCCGGCCGGTCAGCTCCTCCAGGATGAAGGCCCAGGCGAGCCCCAGCACGACGAGGCCGAGCGCGAGGGGCAGCACCGAGAGCGCCACGAACGCGGGACGGATGTCGAGCGGCGCGCCGCTCTCCCACCTGCGGGCGAGGTCCCGCGCGGCGAGCCCGATGAACAGGGCAGCGACGACGACCATGATCGGGCGCAGCGCCGTGCGCACCCTGGCGAGCGGGCCCCCGATCCGCTGCGGCGGGCCGGGCGCGGGCTCGGGCGGATCCGCCGAGATCCTCGGGGGGGCGGGCGGGGCGCCGGTGGGCGGGGTGCTGGGGAGATCGGCGAGCGACGCGGATCTGTCCTTCATGCGGCCCAGCGCTTCGCCACGCAGAAGACCGACAGGCCGAAGCTCGGCCGGTAGCCGCGCGCGATGAGGTCGACCTCGGCACCGAGGACGGCTTCGAGCGCGGAGGAAGCGAGGCCCGACTTCGGCGAGGGCTGCTTCATGCTGGTCTTGCGAGGGCGCAGCTTGCGCGCGGCGCTCCAGACGGCGCGCGAGCCGACCGCGGCAGGGAAGAGGAGCTGGTTGAAGTAGGCACAAGCTTCCACGTGGAGCTCGGCCGGCAGCGCGGCGCGGAAGCTGCCAGCCGTGTACCGGCGAAAATGCTGCAATGCGCGGTCGTGGTCGCTGAACAGCCACGGATACGCGGGCACCGTGGCGACGAAGATTCCGCCGGGGCTCAGGTGGTCATGGATCCACCGGAGAGCGGCGCGGTCGTCCTCGATGTGCTCGATGACATCGAGCGCGCAGATCACGTCATAGCGTCGGTCGAGCTGGAACGGGATGGATGTGCCGTAGAGCGTCCTCGCCGCGCCGGCCTTCGCGATGGCCTCCTGTCCGAGAGGGCTCACCTCGTTGGCGTCGACGGCCCCGAACTCCGCGAGGACACTCAGGTTCTGGCCGACCCCGGCGCCGACCTCCAGCAGCTCGAGCGGCCGCCGTTCCGGGCCGAACTCGCGCACCAGATGGGCCAGCAGCCGGGCCCTCCCCTTCCTCAACCAGTCGCCGGATTCTTCGGAGTATTGCTGATAGGCAGTCGTTTCCACGCTTCACTCTGCATGCGGGGCCGGATCGCCCTGGGGCGATCCGGTCGGGGGCGGCGACTCTGCTGGTGAGGTCGGTTCCGCCTCGGCCGGCTCCGGGGGGATCGGGATCTCGATCGTCAGGTCGTCCACCTTGCCCGGCTCTTTCCGCGACTTCTTCGGCGGTGGCGGCGGCGGGCGCCGCTTCCGCGGCGGCGTCGTCGTGGCGGCCCTGGCTGAGGCTGACGGCTGCGCGGACGTGGCCGTGGCCGTTTCCACGGCCTTCGCCGTGACGGTCGGCTGGGGCGCGGGCTCCTGCGGCGGTGCGGGCTCTGCCGTGACGGCGGGCGGCGGCGGGGCCTCGCTCTCGGCCGCCGGCGTGCTCTGCGGCAGGCGCTGCGAGCGGACGACCATCTGCCACGCGGCGACGCCGGCCAGGGCCACCAGCGCGAGGGCTGCCAAGCCGGCGCGTCGGCGCCGACGTGAGCCGGGGTCGAACTCCGGAAGCACGCTCTCGCGCGCCTCGTGCGCCACCCCGCTCACGCTGGACCCCTTCATCCATTGGTCCGGCGACTGGCCGGAGCGCAACGCGCGAGCCCGAGGGGCGAGCGGCGGATCGAGCGGGGGCGGCTCGCGCAGCGAGGCGGGGGGCGCGGCAGCCGCGACCGCCCCGACGACCGCTCGCCTGACGTTGTCGCGGAGCCTCTCCGACGACGGGTCCTGGCTCGGCGGCGCCTCGCGCTCGGGGGCGATCGCGTGCGGATCGGCCTGTTGCGGCGAGAGCACGTGTGGCGTTTGCGAGGAGAGCGGCGGCTCGGCCGTGGCGTCTGGCGCGACGGGTACGCCGCTCTGGGGCGCAGCCATCGCGGGCTCGGCCGGCGCCTGGGCCGCGGGCTCGGCCGGCGCTTGGGCTGCGGGCTCGGCCGGCGCCTGGGCTGCGGGCTCGGCCGGCGCTTGGGCTGCGGGCTCGGCCGGCGCCTGGGCTGCGGCCGCGGGCTCGGCCGGCGTTGCGTCTGCGCGTGGAGCGAGCGCCGCGGATGCGGCCGTCGCCGTCCAGGGCTCGTCCACGTCGGTGTCGATCACGTCCTCTTCGAACTCGTCGATGTCGACGTCGACGAGCGAGGACGCGCTGTCGGCGGCCTTCCGGAACGTGTCGCTGGGCGCCGGCGCCGGTGCAGGCGCGTCTGGTGGGGCGTCCACGCCGTCTGTCGTCGCGGACGATGCACCGCTCGGCTGCGCGGAGACCGGCGTCCCGGTGGCGACCGGTGTCTCAGCAGCGACCGGCGTCCCAGTGGCGACCGGTGTCCCGGCAGCGACCGGCGTCCCAGTGGCGACCGGTGTCCCGGCAGCGACCGGCGTCCCGGTGGCGACCGGTGTCCCGGCAGCGACCGGCGGCTTCTGCGATGCGCTGTCGCTGTGCTGCGGCAGCGCCGGAGGTCGATCGCCGGGCCGAGCCGAGAGCGGCGGCCGTTCGCCGAGCTCGGACGAGCCCGGTGATTGCTCGCTGATCTGCGCCAGCGACGGCGTCTGAGGCCGCGCCGTGGGCCGAGGCGGCGCCGGAGGTCGCTCGGTGGCCCGCGGCGGTGCGAGAGGCCGCTCGCCGATCCGAGAAGACAGCGGCGGGCGCTCGCTGAGCGGAGGCCGCTCGGTGAGCCGCGGCGGCGTCTGCGGCCGCTCGCTTGGCACCGCGGGGATTCTCGCGCTCGATCTGGCCGACGGCGGAGCGGCCGGCATGTCCGCCGGCGGCTCGCCCGATCCTCGCTCGGGCGATCGCGTCGAGGCGGCGCCCGTGGGGTCGGCCACCCGGGGGAGCGGCGGCGCCTTCGGGATCACCGAGCCTGTCGCCGGCCGCGGCGGGGCCGCCGGCGGGCGCGTGGGCGAGGCCCGGGGCGGCAGCGGCGGCGGCGACTGCGGCGATCTCATGCTGATCGGGGCCTCGGTCGACAGGTCGGCGACGCGGGCGAGCGACTCCGCGAGATCGCGCGCGCTGCTGAAGCGCCGCGACGGATCGCGGTCGCAGGCGCGCGCGAACCACCCGTCGAAGCTCGCCGGCAGCTCCGGGTTCACCCTCGACGGGACCGGGATCTCGCCGAGCGAGATCTTGATCAGCAGGTCGCCTACCCCCTCGCTGTCGAACGGGAGCTCGCCCGTCACGCACTGGTAAGCGATCACGCCGAGCGCCCAGAGATCCGCGCGGTAGTCGACCTCCCGGAGCCCCTTCACCTGCTCCGGGCTCATGTAGTGCGGCGTGCCCATGAGCGTGCCGACGCTGGTGCGCTGGGCGACCCGCTTCCCCTTCCCCTGCCCCTTCACCTTGGCGATGCCGAAGTCGAGGATCTTGACGATCTCGTCGTCCTCGTTCGCGCAGAGGAAAAAATTCTCCGGCTTGAGGTCGCGGTGCACGATGCCGGCCCCGTGCGCGCGGGTGAGCGCGCGCGCGACCTGCGTCACGATCTTCGACGTCTCCTGGAGCGAGAGGCGGCGTCGGCGCGCGAGCCGATCGAAGAGGTCCTCGCCCTCGAGCAGCTCCATCACGATGAACGGCTGCTCCCCGTCGATGCCGTGATCGATGATCTGCACGACGTGCGCGCTGCGCAGCTGCGCTGCGGCCGTCGCCTCGCGGCGGAACCGCTCGCGCGCGTCCTCCTGCTTCGCGAGCTCCAAATCGATGAGCTTGACCGCGACATGGGTGCCGAGCGCCAGGTGCTCGGCGACCCACACCGCGGCTTGCGCGCCCTGCCCCACGGGTCGGATGAGGCGGTAGCGCTCGCTCAGCACCTGACCAGCTGCAATAGACACGGCGGCAAAAGCCTACGTCGAGGACAACATCCGTGTCGAGTTCATGCGTACCACCTCAGATGCCCTGCGGAACGGTTTCCTTCATCAGCTCGCGCCATTCGTCGTGGGTGAGCTCTGGATAAATGTAGTCGCCCTCGAAATTTGTATGGTGCAGGAGCAACCGGGCGACATCGACGATGGCCTCCGCGACGTCGCCGCCCTGCGCAACGGCCGCCAGGGCGTCGGTCGCTTCACGCACGGCGGCGTGCTGCTTCAGCGCCACCTGGACCTCCTCGGCGAGCCCGCGCACCTGGAAATGCGGGAAGATGGCGGTCTCTTCGTAGCGCATGTGTCGCTCCATCGGCCCACGCAGGAACGCGAGCAGGCTCGCGCGCTCGGCGCGCGCCTCGTCCGCGGAGCGCTGCGCCAGCTCGATCAGCTTCTTCGCCGTGTCGCGAGCGAGCTCTTCCTCCTGGAAGAGCTCGCTCACCATCCGGTCCAGTTCCATGAGGTGCGGGCCGTCGTAGTCCAGATCCCGTGGAGGGTCGAGCGGGGCGCGGCGCGATCCCGCGGCGGAGCAGGTCGACTCCGTCGTGCGCGTCAGTCGTGCGCGCGGGCGCGGACGATCGCGGCGAGCCGGCCGACGACGCCGTTCGCGACCATGGCGAGCACCTGCTTCTCCAGCGCCTGCCGCTCGCTCGGCCTGCCGCCGAACGAGATGCGCGAGCGGGCGGTGGGGCCGCCGACGACGCGGCCGACGACGGTGCAGCTCACGCGGTGGACGTCGCCCCGCGTGGACGAGGTGAACTCGACGACGCGCGCGCTCAGCACGACCGATTTCGCCTTGCCGAAGTCCGCTTTCTTCGCGGCGCTGGAGAGCATGCCGCGCAGCGCGCGGGCCCGCTGGGCCTGGCCCTCGCCCGCGGGGACGTCGACGCTCTTCCATTCGACCTTGGTGTCGCGGGCGAAGGTCGATGCTGGCGAGACCGTGAGCGTGGTCAGGGCCATCACCGCCGAGAGCAGCCATCGTGACGCGCGGCGCATGCGAGCAGGGTAGGGGGCCGCGGGCTCGCCGGCCAAGTTCGCGCACGGCGCACGGCGCGCGGGTGCGGCGCGGCCGCACCTGCGCGTGATCCGCGGCCGCACCCGCGCGTGATCGCCGCGCTCGCGCCGCGATCGGGCCCGCGCTATGCCGTGGCCGGGAAGCGAGGTTCGATGGAGCGCAGCTCGCCGGGGGGAGATCGACGGGATCGACGAGGACGAGATCGACGCGCGCGCGCCCGCGCGCTCCGCGGGGGCGGGTGGCTCGTTGCGCTGCTCGCGATCGCCGCCGCGCCCGCGGCGGGCAACGCACAGTCGCCGCGTCCGGGAGGCGCGAGCGCGCCCGCGGCGGGCAGCGCGCCGGCGCCGCCTCCGGGGGGCGCGAAGGCAGGCGCGGGTGCTCCCGCGGCGGGCAGCGCGCCGGCGTCCGAAAAGCGGTCGCCCATCGTGCTGCCGCGGCGGTGGACCGCCGCGACGCCCGACGAGATGCTCGGCGCGGCGCTGGTCCGGGCGCGGCGGGGCGGAGACGACGCGTTCGCCGGGCTCGTGATCGCGGCGGCGCTCGCGGACCGCGCCGCGCAGGGCCGCGCACGGGAGGGCCTCGCGCAGATCGGGGCGTCCTCCTCGCCGCTCGCCGATGAGGCGCGCTGGCTCGCCGCCTCGCTCGCCCCGGAGCCGCCGGCGGCGACCTGGCCGGGCGCGCGCGCCGTCTCGTACGATGCGCCCCCGGACCCGTCCGGGCTCGTCAAGGCGTTCGCCGTCCTCGGCCCGTTCCAGGACAACTCGGGCGGCGGGCTCGCGCTCCGCGAGGGGCCCGAGGCCGAAGGCCAGCGCTTCTCGGACATGAGCGCCCGCTACGCCTGGGGGGTGTACGACGTCGCGTGGCGCAGGGTGCTGCCCGCCGCGTCGACGGCGCGCGGCGTGCCGCTCGATCTTTACATCCATCCGCGCACGGAGGCCTGCACGTACCTCGCCTCGCGCGTGACCGTCCCGGCCGCGCTCGATCGCAAGCCGATCCTCGCCCACGTCGCCGCGACCGGCGCCGTGCGGCTCCTGTGGGACGGCGCCGACGTCGCCGCGAGCGAGGCGGCGCACGAGCGCCTCGTGCTCGACCGCATCGCCGCGCGCATCGAGGCGCCCGCCGGCGATCACCTGCTCGCCCTCAAGGTGTGCACCGGGGCCATCGCCGACGAGGGGCGCGTCCGCGTGCGCTTCACCGACGAGGACCGCCGGCCCGTGGCGCTCGCGACCTCGTCGGACCTCACGCCGCTCAAGCCGCCGCCGGCCCCGCCCCCGGGCGCGCGGGCCGCGACCGCCGTCGCGACGGCGCTCGACAGGGCGCTCGACGCGGGCGCGTCGCAGTCGCTCGATCAGACCCTCACGGCCGTCGTGGCGCGCACGCTCGGGGGCGCCGACGACCAGCGGTCGCCCCGCGCGCCCGGGCTGCTCGACCGCGTGACGCGGTCGCCCGGGATCTCCGCTGACGCGCTCGCGCTGGCGGGGTGGGTGTCGCCGTTCGGCGCGAACCGCAGCGGCTGGCTCGAGGCCGCGCGCGCCCGGGGCCTCGCCGAGAAGGACCGGGCCACCGCGGCGTTCGCGCAGCGCCGGCTGGTCGCCGCCCACCTCGCCTCGGAGCGGGTCGACTGGGCCGCGGCCGCGCTGCGCGAGGAGCCGCTGCGCTCGGCGCGCGATCCCGAGGCGCGCGTCCTCAGGGCGCTCGTCAAGAAGAAGCTCGCGACGGCGGGGCTCACGCGGGCCGGGCTCGAGGAGCTGCTCGCGGTCGAGCGCGAGCAGAAGGACCGGACGCCGGTCGTCGTCTGGCAGGAGATCGCGGCCGCGGCCCGGCTGGACCCGGCGCTCGAGCTGCGGGCCGCGCGCAGGCTCGCCGAGATCGCGCCCGAGTCGCGGGGCGCGCCCTACGTGCTCGCGTTCGAGCCCGACGGCGGCGCCGCGCTGGAGGTGGCGGCCGCCGGGGCGCTCGCGCAGCAGACGTCGGCCGAGGACGTCATCCGGATCGGCCGCGCGCTCCACGACGCGGGCCGCGTCGCGTGGGCGCGCGAGGTGCTGTCGTACGCGACGCAGGTCGCGCCGAACCAGCCCGCCGCGTTCCAGGCGCTCGCCGCGGTGCGAGAGGATGGCGCGGGCGGCGCGGGCGCGCGGCCCCAGGCCAACGCCGCCGCGTCGCGCGTGGCCACGGCCGCGCTCGCGCGGGCGCGCGACCTCACGCCCGGCGATCCATACCTCAAGGCCGAGCTCGCGCTCCGCCTCGGCGAGGGCTCGGCCGGCGCGCCGGGCCGGCAGCGCATGCGCGACGAGCAGCACCTCGTCGCGCCCGGCGTCTTCCTCGCGCGCGGGCGGCAGACCCCGGCGAAGAAGGGGGAGGTGGCCGACCGGCAGCTCCACTGGGTGCGCGTCGTGACGTACCACCCGGACAAGCGCGTCTCGCAGCTCATGCACTACGCGCGCGAGATCGTCATCGAGCCGCGCACCGATCAGGATCTCTACGAGCGCGACATCCCCGCCGAGGGGGAGGACACGGAGCTCCTGCTCGCGCGGGTCCACCGCAAGGACGGCACGGTGGCGCAGCCGGACGAGCAGGGCGCAGGCGGGCAGAAGCCGTTCGTGCGCTGGCCCGAGCTCAAGGCGGGGGACGTGGTGGAGGTCGCGGTGCGCTCGTGGACCCGGGGCCCCGTCGGCCGCCGGGGCGACGCGCCGTTCTACTTCATCGACTACGTCGGCTCGACCGACACGCGGCCGATCCTCTACAACGAGGTCGTCGTCGACTCGCCGGCGAGCGATCCCCTGGCGATCGACGTGCTGAACGGCAAGGCCGAGCGGGTGCTCAGGTCCGAGAATGACGGCCGCCAGGTGACGCGGTACATCTGGGACGACCCGCCCGAGGTGCCCGAGGAGCCGCTCGCCCCGCACCTCGCGGAGGTGCTGCCGGTCGTCGTGGGCTCGACGTTCCACGGCTGGCACGACTTCCGGGAGTGGTACCGGGGCGCGGTCGCCGGCTTCATGGAGCCCGACGATCAGGTCCGCCGGCTCGCCGCGGAGCTCACCAAGGGCAAGGCCACGCGCGAGGCAAAGCTGCGGGCGCTCTTCGACTTCGTGGCGGACGACATCCGGTACGTGAACTTCGTGTCGGGCGAGTGGTGGCTGCCGAACCGCCCGCAGGAGCTCCTGGCGCGGCGCCAGGGCGACTGCGACGACAAGGCGATGCTGCTCATCACGCTGCTCAAGTCGATCGGCATCGAGGCGACGGAGGTGCTGGTGCAGACGCGCTACACGGGCCAGCCCTCGCTGCTCCGGAGCGAGGTGGCGGCGATCCCGGTGTTCGATCACGGCATCGCCTACCTCCCGGGCGCGGGCGGCGCGCCGGGCCTGTGGCTCGACGCGACGAGCCCGCAGAGCCGCCTTGGGCCGCTGCCCGCGATGGACGCGCGCACGCTGGCGCTGTTCGTCGACGAGGGGCCGCCGAAGATCGTGGAGACGCCGGCGAGCTCGCCCGCCGATCACGGCGTCGACGCCGAGTGGACGATCGCGCTGCTCCCCTCCGGCGCGGGCGAGCTCGCGGCGAAGGAGCGGCACATCGGCGACGCGGCGTTCGAGCTCCGGTCGAACCTGGCGGAGGCCGACGCGCGCGCGCAGTGGGTCGAGCAGTACCTCGCGTACGGCTGGTTCCCGACGGTCGACGTGAAGCCCAAGGTGGCTTTCCAGGCCGATCTCCCGCACGGGGCGGCGACGCTCGAGTACGAGGCGCGCTCCGAGGGGCTCGCCCGCCGCGAAGGCGCGGAGCTCTCGGTGCCGCTCTCGGGGGCGTCCACGATGACGTCGCAGCTCGCGCCGCTCGTGAAGCGCACGCTGCCGGTGGTCCTGCCGCCGAGCTTCGCGCCGCGGCACCACAGCCGGACGATCACGATCACCGCCCCGCCCGGCTACGCGTTCGCCGAGCTCCCGCCGGGCGGCGACGAGAACGGCGGCGCGTTCGGGCGGGCGACGATCTCCTTCGCGAAGGTGCCCGGCAAGAACGCGGTCGTGGTGAAGGAGCGCGTGATCCTCGATCAGTCGACCATCCCGGTGGCGCAGTACGCCGCCTGGCGCGGCTGGCTGCAGCGGGTCGACGGGCTCCTGCACCGGATGGTGCGGCTCGCGCCTGTCGCGCCCGCGACCAAGCAGGCGCGCAGCGCGCTGGGCACCGAGGCGGGCGGCGGCGCCAACGCGGCGCCGCAGGCGCGCGGCGCGATCCGCTGACGAGCGGCTTCGCTCCTCGCGCCGACGGCGCGTAAGGCTCTTGCTCGTCCGCTCGCGGCGGCGATCCGGGGCGCCGCGTCCACCCGCCGGCCACGCGCGCCATCGCGGTTGGTACCGTTCTGGCTAGCCGTGCCCTGGCGTACGCACGCACAACCCCGAACGCGCTGCCCAGGGGAGGGACTCGCCATGTCGCTCGAAGAGTACCGACGCCCGCGAATGATCGTTCTTAGCCCGCGCTCGACCGCTTATGACGCCGTGAGGGCGATGATGGACAACCACGTCGGCGCGGTCCTGGTCCACGACGGCCAGCGCCTCGCCGGCATCGTGACCGACCGCGATATCGCGCTGGAGATCGTGGCAGGCGACCTCGACGCGCGCAGCACGATGCTGCGCGACATCATGTCGGACGAGATCGCGACGCTCGAGCTCGACGCGTCGATCGACGACGCCGTGCGCACCATGCGCGATCATGCGTGTCGGCGCGTGCCGGTGACCGAGCAAGGCCGGCCCGTCGGCCTCGTGACCCTCGACGATCTGCTCGCCGATGGGATCATCGACGCGGAGGCCGCCGGCTCCGTCGTGAAGGCGCAGCTCGAGGTGGCCGCCCGCTTCAAGCCGGAAGGCGCGCTGCACCCCGAGGGGACCGCGCGCCCGGAGCGCTCGCACGGCCGCGTGCGCGCCCTCACCCGGCGCAAGGCGCGCGCCGACAGCGCCTATGGCCGGCTGATCCACGCCGTCGAGCGCCACAGCGGCCTCCAGCAGCGCGACCGCGCCGAGCTCGCGCTCCAGATCGTCCTCGGCTGCCTCTGCCGCAGGGTGACGCCCCAGGAGGCGCGCCACCTCGTCGCGCAGCTGCCCTCGAAGCTCCACCCGTCGCTCGAGCCGTTCCTCGACGGGCCGGACAAGCGCATCACGACGGCGACCATCGAGGCCGACGTCGCGCGCGAGCTGCGCATGGACCGCGAGGCCGCCGGCTTCGTGCTGCAGGCGATCTGCGAGGCCGTCGCGGACAGCGTGTCCGCGGGGGAGATCGAGGGGTTCCGCGGTCAGCTCCCGCTCGACATGAAGGACCTGTTCCCGCCGACCCCGCTCCGCCGGGCCGTCTGAGCGGGGATCGGCTCGGCGCGACGAGGCCGCGCGCCGCGCTCCACCTACGCTTGCGGCCAGACCACGCCGCGGGCGCGCAGATCGGCGACCGTGTCCGCGAGGGTCTCGAGCGGGTCGCGCGGCGTCCAGCCGAGCTCGCGCCGGGCCTTGGTCGCGTCGAGGTACCAGAAGTGCTGGCCCATCTCGGCCGACACCGGATCGACCGGCAGATCGAACGGCAGCCGCTTCCGCGCCTGCTCGATGAGGTGCGCGCCCGCCTTCGCGAGCGCGATGCTCCGCGGCAGCCGCAGGGCGGGGGCCGGGACGCCCGAGATGCGCGCGAGGCGGCGGAAGAAGACCTCCAGGCTCATGTTGGCGGCGCCGAGCAGGTAGCGCTCGCCCGGGCGGCCCTTGTCCATCGCCAGCGCCATGCCCTGGGCCGCGTCGCGGGCGTCGACGAAGGAGAGGCCGCCCGCGGGGGTGAAGGGGAGCCGGCGCTCGAGGAAGCTCACGATGTCCCCGGTCGAGGCGCCGTGGACGTCGCCCGGGCCGAGCAGGATGCTCGGGTTGACGGCGAGGACCTCGAAGCCGGGCCCGCTGCGATCGAACGCCGCGCGCTCGGCGTACAGCTTCGAGCGGTAGTAGGGCCAGCCGGCGATGAGGTCGATCGGCGTCGCCGCCGTCTCGTCGCGGACGTCGTTCGGGTCCTTGCTGACCGCGACGACGCCGCTCGTGCTCGCGATCACCGCGCGCTTCACCCCCGCGTCGCGGCAGGCGTCGAGGGTGATCTTGGTCCCCTCGACGTGCGTCCGGTAGAGCGCCTCGGCGTCCTCGCGCCGCCGCGAGACGCGCCCGGCGCAGTGGAACACCCCGTCGCAGCCCTCGGCGGCGCCGCGCACCGACGCCGCGTCGAGGATGTCTCCGCGGCGGAGCTCCACGCCCTGCGCGGCGAGCGCGGGCGCCTCTGCCCGGCAGAGCGCCACCACGTCATGGCCACCCCCACGGAGCGCCGTGACGAGGTGCGATCCCAGGAAACCGGTCGCGCCGGTGACGAGATAGCGGCTCATGCGAGGTCGAACACCTTCTGGAAGGTCTGCAGGAGGGAGATGTCGTTCGATTTCACGAGGCCCGTCATGAACTCCATCGGGCTCGGTGTGTAGGCCTCGCGGACGATCTTGGTGAATATCTCGGGCGTGGTCTTGAGGACACAGTCCGCTTGCTGGCTTGGCTTACCGATCCGCGCCTCGCAGCTGGCCGCGTCGATCCGCAGCGTCCACTTCGCCTCGTCCTCCGTGCCGAGCGTCACGTAGTAGGTGATCGGCTGGGTGACCCGCCCCGCCACGTATTTCGACTCGAGCTCGCGGAACAGGAGCGTGAGCGGGTGCTCCTTGGTGGTGGTGGCGGCCTGATCGATGCTCTCGACCCGGCTCAGATCGAGGGCGCCGCCGTCCTTGAGCTTGATGACGGCGAGCTGCGTGAGCTCCGCGACCTTGCGGCAGGCCACCGCGTACTTCATCCCGGCGGTGAGCCGCCGGAGGTCGCCGATCGCGAGCGGCGGCCCGATGCGCGCGACGAGGTCGCGGCGGATCGGGACGGTGCGCCCCTTGGGGAGCGCCTCGAAGGTGCCGCCCAGGTAGAGGGGCAGGATGTCGACGTTGTGGGTGAGCGCGAGGTGCCCGATCGCCGGCTTGAACTCGAGGATGCCGCCGTCCGGGCTGCGCGTGCCCTCCGGGAAGAGGAGCACGGTCCGCCCGCGGTCCAGGATCTCGCCGGTCTGGCGCAGCGCCGTGCGGAGGCCGCCCTTGCGGTCGAAGGGCGCGAGGTTCGTGAGGTTCTCGAAGTAGGCGCGCCGCCAGCGGTTGCCCTCGAAGAAGTAGTCCTGCGCGGCCAGCGAGACGAGGCCGTCCCCGTAGCTGCCGAGCGCGAACTTCACGAGGCCCATGTCGAGGTGGCTCGCGTGGTTCGAGACGACGATCGTGTTGCGGTTGTGCGGGATGAACGCGCGCCCGTAGACCTTCGGGCGCATGACGTTCCCGTAGAAGCCGGACTGGACCTTGTTCATCCAGTGCTTGGCGAAGTCGGCCACCGGGCGGGGGATGTGGATCGGCTCCTCGCCCACGCCGTGCGCGTTCGGCTCCGTGGTCGCCGCGCCGGCGTCCTGCGCGACGGCCGCCGCGCCCGCGCCGGCCGCGGCGGCCTCGGCGGCGAGGCGCGTGACGATCGCCTTCACCTCGGAGCGCTTCACCTGACCGGACGCGGTGCGGGGCAGGTCGGCGTCGTCGAGGTGGATGGCCATGGGGTGGCACGGCTTGGGCAGCGCCTGGATCGCCGTCCGGAGCGCGTCGAGCGCGCGCTCGTGCTGCTTGGCCCGCGCGAGCGCCTCGTCGTCCTCGCCGTCCTTCGCGCCCGGCGCCGTGGGGACGGCGAGGCAGGCGACCTGCTCGCCGCCGCGGCCGTTGTCGATCCCGACGATGGCGAGCTCCTTGACGTGCTCGACCTTGCCGAGCATTCGCTCGATGTCGGCCGGGTACAGGTTCTCGCCCTTCGCCGCGCTGATGACCTCGCTCTGCCGGCCGACGAGGACGAGCCGCCCTTGCTTGTCGAGCTTGCCGAGATCGCCCGTCCGGAGCCACCCGTCCGCGTCGAGGGCCGCCTGGGTCGCGTCCGGGTCGTCGGCATAGCCCTTCATCACGTTGGGGCCGCGCGCGAGCACCTCGCCGACGCCGTTCGCGTCCGGGTTCGCGATCTTGATCTTCACCCCGGGGATCGGCTTGCCGACGTTCCCCGGGCTCGCCGCCGGCGAGGGCTTGGTGACGGTCAGGAGCGGCGCCGCCTCGGTCAGGCCGTAGCCCTCGGCGAGCGGCAGGCCGAGCCCCTTGAACACGGCGGCCGTGTCCCTGGGGAGCGCCGCGCCGCCCGAGATGAGGAAGCGGACGTTGCCGCCGAGCGCGTCGTGGACGCTGCCGAAGAAGAGGCGCCCCGCGTTCAGGCCCAGGCTCTTACCGAGCATGCGGTTCAGCTCCATGGCCCAGCTGAACGCGGTGGCCGCGGCGGGCCCCTGCTCCTTCACCCTGGCGACGATCTGGCGCTCCAGCATCTGCCAGAGCGCGGGCACGCCGACCATCGCCGTGACGCGCGCCTTCTTCAGCCCGTCGCTCACCCGATCGGCCGAGACCTCGTCGAGGTAGATGATCCGCGCGCCCTGCGACAGCGGCAGGAGCAGGCCGCAGGTGACCTCGAAGGTCTGGTGGAGCGGCAGCACGCTGAGCACGCGGTCGCTCGCCTTGAGCGGGAACAGCGGCGCCAGCGAGGCCAGCAGCGCCGTGAAGTTGCCGTGCGTGAGCAGCACGCCCTTCGGCTCCCCGGTCGTGCCGCTCGTGTAGACGACGCTCGCGACGTCCTGGCTGCCCACGCGCACGTCCGGGGGCGCGAGCCCGTCGCCGGACGCCGGGCCCAGGTCGGGCACCTGGCCCTCGGCGAACCCGACCATGTCGAAGGCGACAAGGTTCGGCAGCGCCGCGCGCACGTCGGCGCCGAGCTTCTCCGCCACGCCGCCGTCCCAGAGGACGACCTTCGCCGTCGACGAGCGGAGGACGTCCGCGAACGCCTTCGCGTCGAGCCCGGGATCGATCGGGACGGCGACGGCGCCCGCGCGGAGGATGCCGAAGTAGGCGACGGGCCACGCCGGCTGGTTCGCGCCGGAGAGCGCCACGCGATCGCCGCGGCGGACGCCGAGCGCGGCGAGGCGCGCGGCGGTCATGCAGGCCGCGTCGCGCAGCTCGCGGTAGCTCGTGCGCGAGAGCCCGTCCTGCTCGAACCGCTGCACCGAGAGCGCGTGATCGAAGCGCTCGGCGACCTCGTCGAGCAGGTCGACCAGGCTGTCGTAGGGCCGGAGCGGCTTGATCTCCCGGCGGAGCATCTCCTCCATGAGCGGGAAGGCCCACTTCTCCAGGCCGGGGAGGTGCACGTTCCAGATGTAGTCGCGCCAGTCGATCTTCTCGGGCGCCCAGACGAAGCGCGCCCGCTCCTCGGGGGGCATGCGGGCCATCGCCGCGCGCGTGTTGGCGCAGGAGTAGACCCAGTCGCCCTCCGCGACGAACGGCATGAAGACCTCGAGGAGCGTGGCCGTCTTCTGCTCGGTCCTGGCGGCGTTCTCGAGCGCGGCCGCCGCCGGCTTGAGGAGGGCCGCGGCGGGGCCGACGCTCGCCGTCTTGAGCAGGCCGCCCAGGCCGCGGAGGGCGCCCTCGATGGCGCGCGCGCCGTGCGCGCCGTACTGCTGCCGGGTCAGCCCGCGCGGCTCGAAGCGGGACGACACGACGTCGAAGAGCGAGGTCTTCTTCCCCTCGAACACCTGCCGCCGCTTGTAGAGCCCGGCGAGCTCCAGGTAGCGCGTCACGCGGCAGCCGTTCGTGTCGGTCGATCCGTACTGGTACACCGCGGGCGCGCGGCCCTCGATGAGCTCGCAGAGCGAGGCGATCATGCCGCTCGCGGTCATGTCGACCGGGATGAGGTCGAGCCGCACGTCGTGGTCGCCCGGGAACTGCACCTGCCCCTTCGAGGCGAGGTAGAGGTACGGCGCCGAGGTGTTGATCCCCTCGTTCCAGCCGGTGAACGGGAACTCGACCGCGGTCTCCACGACGGCGGGGCGGACGATGGTGAAGGGCAGCCCGGAGCTCGCGAGGACCTGCTCGCCGATGCTCTTCGTGTAGGTGTAGATGTTGGTCCACCCCCAGAAGAGCGCGCGCTCCTTGCCGGCCTCGATGAGCCGGTCCTTGATGAACTTGCGCTTCACCCTGGCGAGCTCGTTCTCGAGCGCGCTGCCCCGGCACGGCTCGCTGCGCGAGGCCAGGTTGGCCTTGGCCTCGTCGAGGAAGGCGCTCTGCCGGAAGGCGTCCTCGCACCGCTGGCGCGCCTGCTGCACGAGGTCGAGGCACTCGCTGATCTCGCGCTGCGGATCCCAGTGCGATCGATCGAGGGTCCGCTTCGGGCAGGCGGCGCCGAACCACGTCTCGCCCGCGGCGCGGGGGAAGGGGATCTCGGCCGGGTGGTTCTCCTCGATGAGCCCGGAGCGGTAGCCCGCGACGAAGCAGGTGCTCGTGTGCATCACCTTGGCCCCGAGGGTCCGCGCGAGCTCGACGAGGTTGCTGATGCCGAACGCGTTGACCTCGAGCGCCTCGTCGAGCGGCGGGTTGAAGTCGACGACGCCGGCCACGTTCACGACCGCGGCGATGTTGCCCGTGAGCTCCCCGACGCGGTCGCCCAGCCCGAGCAGCGGCAGGCCGACGTTGCCGTTCATGGGCGTGATCTTCTGCCGCAGGTACTCCTCGAAGGCGGGCCCGGGGTACTGCTCGCGGATCGGGTCGAAGACCGGCGAGGTCACGATCTGCGACCAGAAGCGCTCCTCCGGCGACTGGTTCTCCTTGGCCCGGACGAGCAGGTAGATGTGGGCGATCTCCGGGAACCTCGCGAGCAGCATGGCCAGCCAGACCTTGCCGAGGAAGCCGGTCCCTCCGACCACCACGAGCCGCTTGCCCGAGAGCACGTGCGACGGCACCAGCGGCGGGGCCGCCGCGGTTTCGTCGCCCTTGGCCCCACCCGGCGACCCCGGCACTGCCTCTCCGGCGCCGGCCCCGTTCGTAACACCCATATGGCTCATCGAGACTCCAGGAAGGCCGCTCAATTCGCGCCTGGGCAGGAACGCGTCAAGGGTGAGGTGCCGCGAACCGGGGTTCGCGCCCTCCCGGCATGCGGTTTGCTCGATTTGCTCGTGAAATCGGGGTCATCGCCGAGGACGGACGAGGTGGCCCGGGCGTTGCTCTCCTGCGTGAGAGCGCGTGGGGGCGCGCGGGTGCGCGCGGACGTGCGGGGGCCGTGGCAGATCCGGTGGGCTCGGAGCAATGCCTTGCCGGCGGCGGGGAAGCGCCCCAAGCAGTGCGGCCCATGATCTTCGGCGCGCACGAGCCCGTTGCTGGCGGCCTTCACCGCGCGATCGCGCTGGCGGGGGAGGACCGCTGTGAGGCGGTGCAGATCTTCACCAAGGTCTCGGGCCAGTGGCGGGAGCCGGCGCTGAGCGCGGAGCAGATCGCCGCGTTTCGCGCCGCGCGCGCGGCCTGGGCCGGCGCGGGCCGGACGCTCGCCCACGCGAGCTACCTCATCAACCTGTGCGCTGACGACGCCGCGATCCTCGAGCGCTCGCGGGAAGCGCTGTTCCAGGAGCTCGCGCGGTGCGACGCGCTCGGGATCGACTTCGTGGTGTTCCATCCGGGCGCGCACCGCAGCCTCGGCGAGGAGGCCGGCCTCGACCGCATCGGCGAGAGCCTGTCGATCGTGCTCTCTCGCGGGAAGGGGCTCCGCGCGCAGCTGTGCATCGAGAACACGGCCGGGCAGGGGTCGACCCTCGGCGACCGTGTCGATCAGATCGCCGCGATGATCGAGCGCGCCGGGCCGGAGGGGTCGCGGCTCGGGGTCTGCATCGACACGCAGCACGCCTTCGCGGCGGGGCACGACCTCCGGAGCGAGGCCGGCTACGAGCGGTTCTGGAGCGACTTCGGCCGGCTACTCGGGCTGGATCGGCTGCGGTGCATGCACGTGAACGACTCGAAGGCGGGGCTCGGCCAGCGGGTCGATCGGCACGAGCGCGTCGGCGACGGGGAGATGGGGCTCGCGCCGTTCTGGCGCCTCGCGAACGACGCGCGCCTCGCGCGCGTGCCGGCGGTGATCGAGCTGCCGCCGCTCGCGAAGGACCGGCGCGGCTACCTGGAGGAGATCGCGCGGCTGCGCGCCCTCGAGGGCGCGGCGGAGCCGGTCACCCCGCCCGGTGCGGCACCCGGACGCCCTTCTCCTCCGCCACGCGGCACGCCGTCTCGTAGCCCGCGTCGGCGTGCCGGATGATCCCCATCCCCGGATCGATGGTGAGCACCCGCTCGAGCCTCTGCCGAGCGGCCTCGGTGCCGTCGGCGACGATCACCATCCCGGCGTGCAGCGAGTTGCCGATCCCGACGCCGCCGCCGTGGTGGAAGCTCACCCACGACGCGCCGCCCGCGGTGTTCGCGAGCGCGTTGAGGATCGCCCAGTCGGCGATCGCGTCGGAGCCGTCCTTCATCGCCTCCGTCTCCCGGAACGGCGACGCGACCGACCCGCAGTCGAGGTGGTCGCGCCCGATCACGATCGGCGCCTTCACCCGGCCGGCGCGGACGAGCTCGTTGAAGGCGAGCCCGACCTTCGCGCGATCGCCGTAGCCGAGCCAGCAGATCCGCGACGGGAGCCCCTGGAACGCGATCTTCTGCTCCGCGAGCTCGATCCAGCGGCGGAGATCGGCGTCGCCCGGGACCGCCTCGAGCACCGCGCGGTCGGTGGCGAGGATGTCCTCGGGATCGCCCGAGAGCGCGACCCACCGGAACGGGCCCTTGCCCTGGCAGAACAGCTCGCGCACGTACGCCGGCACGAAGCCGGGGATCGCGAACGCGTCCTCGGCGCCTGCCTCCATCGCGCAGGTGCGGATGTTGTTGCCGTAGTCGAAGACCTCGGCCCCGCGCCGCTGCATCGCGAGCATCGCCTCGACCTCCATGCGCATCCCCGCCTTCGCGCGCGCGACGTACTCCCCGGGATCGCGGGCGCGGAGCTCCGCCGCCTGCTCGAGCGAGAGCCCCGGCGGGACGTAGCCGACGAGCGGATCGTGCGCCGCGGTCTGCTCGGTGACGAGGTCAGGGGTGACGCCGCGGCGCACGAGCTCCGGGTAGACGTCGGCGGCGTTGCCGCAGAGGGCGATCGAGCGCGGCGTTCCGCGCTGGACGCTCTCGAGGACGGCGTCGAGGGCGCGGTCGAGATCGTCGATGCGCTCGTCGACGTAGCGGGTGCGGAGCCGCTTCTCGATGCGCGCCGGGTCGATCTCGACGCCGAGGCAGGCCATGCCCGCCATGGTCGCGGCGAGCGGCTGCGCGCCGCCCATGCCGCCGAGCCCCGCGGTGAGCACCCAGCGCCCGCCGCCCGGGGCGCGCGCCGCGTGCGCCTTGCGCGCGGCGACGAACGTCTCGTAGGTGCCCTGAACGATCCCCTGCGAGCCGATGTAGATCCAGGAGCCCGCGGTCATCTGCCCGTACATGGTCAGGCCGAGCGCCTCGAGCCGGCGGAACTCGTCCCACGTCGCCCACCGGCCCACGAGGTTCGAGTTCGCGAGGAGCACGCGGGGGGCGTCCGGGTGCGTGCGGAAGCGGCCCACCGCCTTGCCCGACTGCACGAGGAGCGTCTCGTCGTCCGCGAGCTCCCGGAGCTCGCGGACGATCACGTCGAACGCCTCCCACGATCGCGCCGCCTTCCCGGTGCCGCCGTAAACGACGAGATCGTCGGGGCGCTCCGCGACGTCCGGATCGAGGTTGTTGTGGAGCATCCGGAGCGCGGCCTCCTGGATCCACCCCTTGCAGCTCCGCTCGCTTCCCCGCGGCGCGCGCACCACCCGGGCCCCCTGCTCTCCGGTCGTCATGCTGTCGTGTACTCCACCCGGTCCGGATCGACCAGAAGGCGCGCCGTCCGCCGCGCCGCGCGGCGAGGCGAGGCGCACGCCGCCGCGCGACGCGAGCCTGCTCGATCCTCTCCGGGGCAGCCGGCTTCGTCCGAACCGGAGTATGCTTGCTCGGGGCGCGCGCAGCGCCCGTGTGTCCGGGAGAATCCATGATCTCGACGATCCGTTCGGCCCTTGCGCGTTGTCCGGTCCGGGCCCTCCAGCTCGCAGCCCTGGCGCTCACCCTCGCGACCACGGGGTGCGACAAGGTCGGGTGCTTCGAGTGGACCGAGATCGAAGGGCAATGCCCCTCCCAGGACGAGGCGCTCGCCTATTTCGGAAGCGACTCGTGCGGCGGCGAGGTCGAGTCGGTCGACAGCGAGGCCGAGTACGACGGCGATTACTGCTGCTACGACATCACAAAGCGCGACGAGTACGGGGGCACCTGCACCTCGCCTGGCGGGCGCATCTCGCCGCCGCCGCCCGCCCCGTCTCCGCCGAACTGAGCCGGCGCGCCGGACACCCCGCGCCTGCGCATCGCGGGCCTCGCGTAGGGCGCCGCCTCCGCCCTGGTTCATCGAGCCAGAGCTCGTCCAGCGCGTTCCTGTCGAGCTCCTCTAGAGCTCGTCCAGCGCGTTCCTGTCGAGCTCCTGGAGCGCCGCGAGATCCCGCGCTGCAAGCTCCTCCACATCGCCGGGAGCCTCGCGCGGGTAGGCCAGCGTGAGCTCGCCGTCGTGGACGTAAAGGTGCTGGCTGTCGATGCACCCGTGCGCGCCTCCGGCCGCGTGGAGCGCCGCGATGGCCTCGCCGAGGCGCGCACGCTGAGCCTTGGTCAGCGCGCGTGCCTCGTCGGCGAGCGCGCGGCCCTGGGGCAGCGCCACCCAGACCTCGCCGTTCGCGAGATCGACCCGGAGGACGGACGTCAAGGCCGCGTGGCCGGCGCGCGCGAAGGCTCGGGCCCGGGCGAAGGTCGCGTCGTCGAGCTGCAGCACGAGGACGTCGCGATCGAGCCAGGCGTCGTGCCAGCGCCCCTCCGTGTCCCGGCCGTCGCCGACCTCCAGGGTCGCCGCGAGCCGGGCCGCCGTCGCGGGCGGCGCGTCGCTCGATCGGGGCCGGCCGCTCCCGCGTGACCGCCGCGGTCGCGGGCGCTCTGGCCAGGCCATCGCGGTGATCGCGCGCCGCGCCTCGAACGCGTCGGCCGGCCGCGCGGCGGGGTCCTCCGCGAGCAGCGCCGCCACGGCCGCGTCGTGGGCCGCCGTGAGGTCCGGATGGACCTCGCTCGGCGCGGGATCGAGCTGCCCGCGCACGGCGGGGGCGGGCGGCTCTCCGGTGAGCAGCTCGGCGAGCACCGCGCCGACGCCGTACAGATCGCTCGCCAGCGTCGCCGGTCGGCCCATCCGCTGCTCAGGCGACATGTACGCGAACGTCCCGATCGCGCCCGCCGTGGCGGTGGACGAGAGATCCCCGAGGTGCGCCGCGCCGAAATCCGCGAGGTGAGCCGTCCCGATCTCGTCGAAGAGCACGTTGCTCGGCTTCACGTCGCGGTGGAGGATGCCGAGGCGGTGCGCCTCGCCGAGCGCGGACAGGAGCGCGCCCGCGATCTCGACGGCGCGCGCGGGCGTGACCGGATCCCCCCGCAGCCGCTCGATCAGGGACCCGCCCGTCATCCAGGCGAGCACCATCGCCGGCCCTTCGGGGTGGTACGCGCGGAGCGCGACGACGTTCGGGTGCCGGAGCTGGGCGAGGGCGCGCGCCTCGCGCTCGAACCGGAGGAGCGCGTCGCGGCCCGCTCCGAACGCCGCGCCCGCGAAGATCTTCACGGCGACGCGCTCCGCCGTGATCCGGTCGCGCGCCTCCACCACGCGCGCGTGGGGCGTGGCCGTGACCTCGCGCAGGGTCTCGTAGCGCCCGAAGAGGAGCGGCCCGACGGGCGCGGGGCCCGCGGGGGGAGGTCCCGCGGCGGCGCTGCCGGGAGCGGCGCCTCGCGACGAGAGCGCCTCCTGGCCTGGCGGATCGAGCCGGGCGAGCTCCTCGCGGACGGTCCGCGCGGCGTCCTCGAGCCCGAGCTCGCTCAGGCAGCGGCCGAGCAACGGCAGCGCGCGCGCCCGCTCGGCGGCGGCGGGCGGCAGCTGCTGGAGCGCCCGCACGGCGGCCTCGGTGCGGCCGTGGCGCGCGAGCAGCTCGCCCAGCGCGAGCCACGCCGCCGCGTCGCCCGGGCGGCGGCGGAGCGCGGCCTCGAGCACCCGCGCGCCGTCGGCGGGGCGGCCGGCGAGCTCGAAGCTCTCGGCGGCGCGGCACGCGTCGTGGGCCGCGGTGAACGCCTCCGCGGCCGCCGCGTGAGCGCCGAGCGCCGCGAACAGCGCGCCCGCGTGGCGCGAGAACCCGCGCGCCGCTAGGTCGGCGGCGGCGCGCAGCGCGGTGTCCCGGGGCGACGTGGCGGCGATCCGCTCGAGCGCCTCGCGCGCGAGCGCCTCGTCGCCGCCGAGCGCGGCCATCAGCGCCGCGCGGGCCGGGTCCTCGGCTGCCAGCGCCTCCCGGGCCGCGCCGGCGAAGTCGCAGACGCGCTCGAGCAGCTCGGAGGCGCCCGCGTGATCGCCGGCCGCCGCCAGGAGCGCGGCGCCGCGATCGCGCTGCCCGATCGCGGCGAGCTCGGCCGCGCGACGTCGCAGATCCTCGTACGCCACGCCGATGTCGGTCGGAGCGCCGTCAGCGCGCGGCGATGCGCGCTCGGCCGTTCACGGAGAGGTCGAAGCGCACCTCGCCGAGGTCGATCCCCGAGGTGTTGATCGGCACCTGCCGCGTCCGGTGCACGGCGAGCGTCGCGTTCGCCGGCAGAGGCCCGAGCGTCGAGGGATCCAGCAAGGAGCCCGGGATCACGCCCCGCCCGGTGTCCTTGAACGCGCACCGCACGGTCGCGCCGTGCGCCGAGGTCACGTCGACGTAGATGACGTCCCGCGCCCGGCCGGCCTCGCCGCTCTCGCCTGCGCGCCACTGCACGACCGCGCCGACCCCTGCGTCGAGATCGACGCCGTCGGCCAGCTCGGCGTCGCCGATGCGCACCTCCTCGGGACCCGCGGGGGCATCGGCCTCGAACGCGAACCGGTCGAGCTGCCCCGAGCCGGAGCTCTCGAACACGTACCGCGCTGGCGCAGGCAGATCGCTGGTGGCGTCGCGCGACGTGTAGAACACGCCGAAGACCAGGGCGCCCACGTCCGGGAACGCGCGGGCGGCGAGCGGCATCTCGGTGCTCTCGGTCTTCATCGTCACGTCGCCCGCGTCGAGGAGCTCGATGGGGCTGAGCGAGCTGAAGCTGCTCGCCTCGTCGTCGGCGGCGGGCGAGAGGACCATGCAGCTGCCGGCGGAGGGGAGGACGAACGGCTTCCCGACGGCCCCCTCGGCGAGCTCGGGATCCATCGCGGACGAGAGCCGCATGAACTTCGCCAGCACGTTCGTGACCGCCCCCGTACCCTCGGCGCCCGCGCTCGGAAGCGCGGCCTCGTCGAGCTCACCGGGGGCTGCGGTCGCGGCGGCGTCCCGGCTCAGGTTGATCGCGCGCTCGACGCGCACGACCCCCTGGGTGACCACGCCGTTGGCCTCCGTCGCGTCGCCCGCAACAGGCGCCGAACAGCCGACGAGAGCCGCACCTGCGAGCAGGCATGAAGTGGCGAGGGCGCCGTGGGGACGCATAGATCCGAGTCTAAGACGGGTCCTCCGGCCGGGCAAGCGCCTGTGCTTGCCACCGAAAATGGCAGGGAATCCGTCTAATTACGTTTTGCTACGTTTTGTTGCGCTTTGCCGCGGCTTCTCGCGCTTCGTTACGTTTGGTTACGTCTGGGAACGCTCTGAACGCGGCGTTCGCCGACGTTGCAACGTCGTTGCGTTTGTTTCGACCGTGTCAGAAAGTGACCGTGAGGCCGCCGCCCGGGGCGATGGTGCCCTGATCGATCGCGACCGGATCGCCGGCGATCTCGCCCTCGGCGTGGTGGTAGGTCGCGGTGGCCTCGATCGCGACGTGCACATGGCGGAACCCCGCGCGGACGCCCAGCACGAACCCGAGCTGGAGATGCTGGCCCGACGCATCGACGAGCGGTCCTCGGAGCGCCGCTCCGGCGGCGGGCAGCCGCACCGCGCCGCCGAGGAGCTCGAAGCCGAGCCGGGGACCGAACCAGAGCGCGTAGAGATCCGCGTCCGACCGGAAGCCGAGCAGGAGAGGGACGTCGAGCCCTGCGCCGTGGACGTCGATCCCCTCTGCGCTGGGGCCCGGCCCGCCCGCGAGCAGGGCCGAGGCGCCGAGGCCGATCGACAGGGCCGCGTCGCCGAGCGGGAATGCGTGGCGCCCGTCGAGCCGGATGGCTCGCCCCGTGTACGTCAGCCCCGCTTCGTTCTCGCCCTCGATCCCGACGCGGGCGCTGGCCCAGGGCGCGACGCCCGGCGACACGGTGATCTCGGAGAGCTTTCGCCGCGCGGCGCCCTCCGCCGCCGCCGCCGGGCCTGTGGCGCTCGCCCCTTCGTCCGCCGCTCCGGCGACGACCATGTCACCCGACAGGCCGCCGCCGAGGCGCACGGCGCCGGGACGGAGGACGTGGGCCGGGTGGAGCAGCGGACCGCTGCCATGGCAGCCCGCGCAGGCACCCGCGAGGACCACTGCGGCCCAGCGCCGGATCACGGTGTGACCCGGGCGCCGCATTGAACCGACGATGCCGGCGGAGGCATGGGAAGCGCGGCCGGAGAGGCGACGCGATGGTGCGCGAAGAGGCGCGCTACTTGCGGAAGCGCGAGGGGTAATCGTTGGCAGCGGCCCGCTTCTTCAGCTCCCCGTCGTCGGGGTGCAGCCGGACGGCGCGCGCGATGAGGACTTCCTCGGTCTCCACGATCTGCGGGTTGGGCAGGCAGCACTCGACCGGGCACACGGCCTGGCACGCTTCGTGATCATAGAAGCCGACGCACTCGGTGCAGAGCTCCGGATCGATCACATAGATCTCGTCGCCCTCGCTGATGGCTTCGTTCGGGCATTCCGGCTCGCAGGCGCCGCAGTTGATGCAGTCTTCGGTGATGTAAGTCGCCATGGCCTTCGCTTCGTTCTCCGGGGTCACCCCGGTCCGCTCGTTTGTAGAGGCCTGACCGCAAGGTGTCAATTCGGGCGGAAGCCAGCGCCGGTTCCGGGACGGCGTCGTGGGCGTCGTGGGCCTGCGCTTGCGCGCGGGCGCCCCTGCCGGTACTAAGCGGCCTCCTCGATGCTCCGCCTCACCGAGCCCGCCCTCCTGCTCGCCTTCCTTGGCGCATCCTCGCTGCTCGCCGGATGTGGCCCCCAGATCGGCGATCCGTGCACCTCGTCGCTCGATTGCGTGCAGGCAGAGCAGCAGCTCCTCTGCGATGGGACGCAGCCTGGCGGCTACTGCACGGTCTTCAACTGCGAGCCGGACAGCTGCTCCGGGAGCAGCGTCTGTGTCGCGTTCAACCCGGTGATCGATCCGGCGTGCAGCGAGCTCGAGAACGTCCGCTGGCCGCGCTTCGAGCGCACGTTCTGCATGGCCACCTGCGATGAGGACGACGACTGCCGCAGCGGCTACTCGTGCGTCGCGCTGGGCAACATCCAGGGTGCTGCAGCGATAGCGCCGGGCGAGCGCAACGCCGCGATCGTCGACGCCAGGCCGGACGGCTCGAGGGCGTGCCTGCCGAACCCGCCGTCTGCGTCGAGCGTCGCCAGCGAGCCGCCGGGCGGCATCGAGAGCGAGCCCGGGGTGTGCAGGGCTGCTCCTGAACAGACGGAGGAATGGCCCCCCTACACTCCGGATGCCTCGGGCGCAGGAGGCGCTGGCGGCGCTGGAGGGTCGGGTGGTGCGGGAGGCGCCGGCGGCTCGGGAGGCGAAGGCGGCTCGGGCGGCGAAGGCGGCTCGGGCGGCGCTGGCGGCGAAGGTGGCGGTTCGGGTGGCGCTGGCGGCTCGGGCGGCGGCTGAGCGCCGCTCGGTGCGGCCCGGCTTTGCGCATCGACCGTGCTAGCGTTGGCCGCGTGTTCGGACCGGCCCCCGCGAAGAGAACGCTCGAGGCTGCGCTGCGCGACGTCGCTTCGCAGAAGCCCGCCGTGCGCGCGGAGGCCGTGAGCGACCTCGTCCCGTATGCCGCGACGGCACGGGAGCAGGTCGTGCGCGCCATCGAGGGCGCGCTCCGCGTCGATGAGCACGCGGCGGTCCGCGCGGCGGCGGCCATCGCCCTCGCCGACACGAAGGCCGTCGAGGCGCTCCCGGCCCTGCTCCTCGCCGTCGAGGACGTGGATCCCTACGTCCGGCAGATGGCGATCACGGCGCTCGGTGAAATCGGCGACATGCGGGCCACGGGCCGGCTCCGGCGCGCCCTCTCGGACGAGCGGCCCGAGGTGCGGTTCCAGGCGGTGATCGCGTTCCCGCGCGTCTGCGCCCAGCAGGCCGACGCGATCGAGGCCATCATGCAGGCCACCCACGACGACGATCCGCTCGTCTGCCACATCGCGCTGCGGATGTTCGAGGAGCTGGGGGAGTCCAGCGGCGAGCTGCCTCCGCTGGGCATGGAGCGGGCCCGCGCGCTGCTCGGCCACGCGTCCCCGCTCGTCCGGGCAGCGGCGGCGGTCGTCACCGCGCGCTTCGGCGATCCGGTGGGCCACCCCGTGCTCGCCGAGATCGTGGGAGGAAAGCTCCACGGCGTCGATCACGAGGACGAGGCCGCGGCCATCGAGCTCTGCGGCGAGCTCGGCCTCGCTGCTTCGCGGAGCGCCCTGGAGCGGCGCGCGTTCGGGCTCAGGCTCGGCTTCGGCCGCGATCCGCTGCGCTGGCACGCGCGCGTCGCGCTCGCGCGGATGGGCCACGAGCGGGCCATCCGCGACATCCTCAGCGAGCTCGGCGCGTGGGACCGCCACAAGCGCACGCTCGCCGTCGCGGCCGCCGGTCGCGCCCGCCTCTCGGCCGCCCGCCCCGCGATCGCGGCGATGCGGGGAGACGAGAGGAAGGCCGATCAGGGGGCCGTCGAGGAGGCGCTCGCCGTCCTCGCTGCCGAGGTGGATGCATGAACGATGAAGCCCAGTTCAGCGAGGCGGACCTCGCCCCGAGCCCCGAAGAGCGCGCCGCGTCGCGCCGCTCCCTCATCGATCGCGTGGCGGCGAGCGTGGCCGCGCTCGCGGCGGGGGCCTGGGTCGGCGGCATCGTGGCGCTGGGCGCCTGCGCTGCCCCGTTCGTCTTCCGACTCGCCCCGGCCCCCTTCTCCGGTGACGCGATGAGCGCGGCGTTCGCGCGCTTCGATCAATTCGCGCTCGGCGCCGCGGTGATCCTCCTCGGCGCCGAGGTGGCGCGCACCTGGGCCGCGTACCGCCTGGGCGCCGGCCGCGCGGCGCGCGTGCGCCGGGTCGTCGCCATGGTGCTGGCCGGGTGCGCCGCGTACGTCGGTCTGGCGCTCACCCCCCGCATCGCGGCGCTCCACCGCGAGGGCGTCCGGCGCGGCGAGGGGGATCTCGGCATGGAGCTCGAGCGCGTCCACCGCCGCGCCGAGCTCGTGAGCAAGTCGGAGGTGTTCCTCGGGGCGAGCCTGGTCCTCTTGCACGTCTTCACGCTCGGCGCGCGCCGCCCCGAGCAGGACGACGACGAGGAAGCGGCCGCCCCGCTGCCGCCCGGCCCGCGGTGAGGACGCCGCGCATCGCGCCCACGACACGGAGGGATCCGATGCCGCGTGACAACAAGCTCTATAGCGGCTTCGTCAACCACGATTACATCCTCACCTTCTCGATCGCCGACGAGGCGAACCGGTCGCGCCTCGTCGCGCTCTGCGCCGGACCGTGGCAGGGCGACGAGGTCACGCCCGACACGTGGGAAGTGTCCAACACGCTGAGCCCCGATCAGATGGAGCGCGCCATCCTCGATCTGATGGGCGACGCGGACCGCGCCGCTTACTACTACCTCTCGGACAGCAAGCGGATGTTCCGCGTCCTGCTCGGCTGAGCTCGTGCGCGAGCGACGTGAGCCGCTTCGCTCCGGCGCGCCGCGGGGGCGGGAGGGGCGTCTCCGCGGGCCGAAGGGGCCGCGAGCGCCGTCATTTCGCGGTATGGTCCGGTCATGAGCGAGCTGGAAGCCACGCCGCCCGGCGCCTCCGCGAGGTCCGCCGCCGACGCCCCTCCACCTCACGCGCCCACGTCCCGACCAGGGGAGGGGGCCGACGAGGGCTTGCTCAGCGTCCTCCGGGACGATGGATCCCTGGATCCCGCGACCGACCCCTGCCTGAGCGACGCGCTGCTGCTGCGCGCGTACCGCGAAATCAAGCGCCTCAGGCTGCTCGACGCGCGCATGCTCCTGCTCCAGCGGCAGGGGCGGGTCGGCTTCTACGGCGCGTGCACCGGCCAGGAGGCGACGCCGATCGCCACGGCGCTCGCGGTCGAGCCCACGGACTGGATCTTCCCCGCGCTGCGCGAGAGCGTGATGATGCTGGTGCGCGGCTTCCCGCTCCGCACCTATGTGGCGCAGGTGTTCGGCAACTCGGGCGACCTCCTCCAAGGGCGCCAGATGCCGTCGCACATGAGCGGGCGGCAGGTGAACCAGGTGTCCTGGTCGAGCTGCATCGGCCCGCAGCTCCCGCAGGCGGTCGGCGCCGCGTGGGCCGCCAAGCTGCGGCGCGACAGCACCGTGGTCGTGGGGTTCATGGGCGACGGCGCGACGAGCGAGCCCGATTTCCACAGCGCGATGAACTTCGCGGCCGTCTTCAAGGCGCCGTGCGTCATGATCTGCCAGAACAACCACTGGGCCATCAGCGTGCCCACGGACCGGCAGACGGCCTCGAGGACGATCGCCGTCAAGGGGCGCGCCTACGGCGTGCCGTCGGTGCGGGTCGACGGCAACGACGTCATCGCCGTCTACCGCGCCGTCTCCGAGGCGGTCGCGCGGGCTCGTGGCGGCGGCGGCCCCAGCTTCATCGAGGCGCTCACCTACCGCGTCGGCGCGCACTCCTCGAGCGACGACCCGAGCCGCTACCGGTCGCAGGAGGAGGTCGATCGCTGGACGCAGCGCGACCCGCTGCTGCGCCTCGGGCGCCACCTCGCCGGCCGCGGGCTCCTCGACGACGCGGCGGAGTCCTCCCTCGAGGCGGAGCTCAACGCCGAGATCGCCGCCGCCGTCGCCGAGGTCGAGGCGATGGGCCCGCCTGCCCGAGAGACGCTGTTCGACGACGTCTACGCGGAGCTGCCCTGGCACCTGCGCGACCAGCGCGCAGAGCTCCTGCGCTCCCCGAAAGCGCCGCCGCACGGCGGCGGGCGCTGACCTCGGGGAGGGATTTCCCCTCGCTGCGAGGTCGTGTAAGCCCCGGGCACCCAGGGACGGCTCGCGTTTGCGGGCGCGGCCTCAGGGCTGTCGGCGAGGGGCTTGCCTGACGAACCCCGGCGCCCCTAGTTCCAGTCTCCGAAGCGCACAAAAGGACAAGGATGAAGACCTACGACGCAATCGTGATCGGAGCCGGCCCCGGCGGTTACCCCTGCGCCATCCGGCTCGCTCAGCTCAAGCTGAAGGTGCTCTGCATCGAGAAGGAGAACGTCGGCGGCGTCTGCCTCAACTGGGGGTGTATCCCCTCCAAGGCGTTGATCTCCGCCGCCCACCTCTACGAGAAGTCGCAGGCCGGCGCCGCGATGGGCATCAAGGTCAGCGGCGTCGAGCTCGACGCCAACAAGATGCAGGACTGGAAGGAAGGCATCGTCAAGAAGCTCACCGGCGGCGTCGGATCGCTGCTCAAGGGCAACGGCGCCGACGTCGTGAACGGCACCGCCACGGTCGTGGGGCCGAAGCGCGTGGACGTGACGCGGGCGGACGGCTCGGTGGAGCAGTTCGAGGCGACCAAGGCGATCGTGATCGCGACCGGCTCGACGACCATCGAGATCCCGACGTTCAAGTTCGACGGCGACACGATCATCGGCGCGAAGGAGGCGGTCAGCCTGCGCCGCGTCCCGAAGCGGCTGATGGTGATCGGCGGCGGCGTCATCGGCCTCGAGCTCGGCATGGTCTACCAGGCGTTCGGCGCCGAGCTCATCGTCGTCGAGGCGCTGCCGGAGCTGCTCACGGGCGTCGACCCCGACTGCACCAAGATCGTCGAGCGCAAGATCCTGAAGCGCGGAGGAACGATCCACAAGAACGCCAAGGCGCTCGGGTACGAGAAGCAGAAGGACGGCTCGGTCGGGGTGAAGATCCAGACCGACGGCAAGGAGCAGACGATCGTCGTCGACACCGTGCTCGTCGCCGTCGGCATGCGGCCGAGCAGCAAGGGGCTCGGCCTCGAGAAGGTCGGCGTGACGGTCGATCAGCGCGGGTTCGTCCCCACGGACAAGTTCTGCCGGACCAACGTGCCGTCGATCTACGCCATCGGCGACGTCAGCGGGCCGCCCCTGCTCGCGCACAAGGCGACGAAGGAGGGCGAGATCGCCGCCGAGGTCATCGCGGGGCACAAGGCCGAGAAGGACTGGGTCGCGATTCCGGGCGCGATCTTCACCGATCCGGAGATCGCCACGGTGGGGCTCACCGAGGCGGAGGCGAAGGCGAAGGGCCTCGAGGTCAGCATCGGCAAGTTCCCGTTCTCGGTGCTCGGCAAGGCCATGGCCATGAACGAGACCGAGGGCTTCGTGAAGATCGTCGCCGACAAGAAGACGAAGCAGGTGCTCGGCGTCCACATCGTCGGGCCGGAGGCCAGCACCATGATCAGCGAGGCGTCCCTCTCGCTCGAGATGGCGGCCTTCCTCGAGGATCTCTCGCTCACGATCCACCCCCACCCGACCCTCGGCGAGTCGCTGATGGAAGCCGCCGCCCACGCCATGGGCGCGGCGATCCACATCGCCAATCGCTGACCCGCCCGCTCTCGATCATCACCAGCCTGCGCCGTCGACGAAACCATCGAGTCGACGGCGCGGGCCACCGCCCTCATCAATCGCGCATGAAATGGCACGTGTACCCGGCCGGGTATTTTTCCAGGTACTTCTGGTGGTACTCCTCGGCCCGCGTGAACGGCCCGGCCTCCACGATCTCGGTGACGAGCGGGGCGCGCCACTTGCCGCTCTTGTCGACGCGCGCCTTCACCTCCTCGGCGATGCGGCGCTGCTCGGGCGTCGTGACGAAGATCGCTGAGCGGTACTGCGTCCCGACGTCGTTGCCCTGGCGGTTCGGCGTCGTCGGATCGTGCATGCGGAAGAACCACCTCTCGAGCAGCTCGGCATAGGACAGCTTCGCGGGATCGAAGACGATGCGCACCGACTCGGCGTGGCCCGTCGATCCGGTCTTCACGTCCTGATAGGTCGGCGCCTTCGTCCGGCCGCCGGCATAACCGACCTCCGTCTCGAGGACACCGGGGATCTGCCGGAGGAGCTCTTCCATCCCCCAGAAGCAGCCGCCCGCCAGGACGGCCGTCTCCAGCGTCGTCTGGCACCCAGGCGCCTCTCCCGGCGCCGGGACGGCGCAGGCGTTCGCGCTCGCTTGCTGCCGAGGCGCGCCGCCGCGGCCCTCGAACAGCGCCCGATAGGCGCCGTAACCCTCCGCCTCGAGGCGAGCCAGCGGGATGAACCGGAGGGACGCCGAGTTGATGCAATAGCGCAGCCCGTCGGGCCCGGGCCCGTCCTCGAAGACGTGCCCGAGGTGCGAGTTGCCGGCCTTGGAGCGCACCTCCGTTCGGACCATCCCGTGGCCCCTGTCCGAGCGCTCCACGACCCGCTCCGGCTCGACGGGGCGCGTGAAGCTCGGCCAGCCGGTGCCCGAGTCGAACTTGTCGAGCGACGTGAAGAGCGGCTCGCCGCTCGCGACATCCACGTAGAGGCCCGCCTCGTGGTTGTCCCAGAAGGCGTTGCGGAACGGCGGCTCGGTCGCGTCGCGCTGGGTGACCTCGTATGCGAGCGGCGTGAGCTGCTTGCGCAGCTCCTCATCCGACGGTTTGCGATAGCTTCTGTCCGACATCGTCACAGCCTCCTTGGACCCCGGAATCACCTTGCTCGCCCTCCCTGCATCGCCGGCGCGAAAGCACGCGAACACGGCGGCGCACGCAATGAGGACGAGCGCGAAGAGAAGACCAGCAGCGCGGAGCCGTTTCATCATCCACCTGGCCTGTCGAGGGTAGCGCACCTAACCCTCCTACGCCCCGCGGCGCCGCTGGTTTCGCCCGGCGAGCGCGGCCCGCTCGGCGCCGGCCTCGGCGCTACGGGCCGCCGCTCTCGAGCGAGGCGTCGCTCTCGCCGGCGCTCTCGCCGGCGCCCCGCTCGAAGCACTCGGCGGGGATCTCGCGCGCGCGGCGGACGAGGCGGGTCGCCCCGATGAACGCCGACGTGACCGGATCGTAGTAGCCGCTCGCCCCGTGCAGGCCCGGGACCGCGCGCTGGTAATGGCGCGCGACCCGCTCCATGAGCGCCTCGCGGACGTACTTGCCCACCATCGACGCCATCGCGACGCACAGATCCGAGGCGTCGCTATCGCGGACGAACGCGATCTCGCCGAGGCCAGGGAAGCGGTAGGCGCTGCGGGCGCGGCCCTCCTCGAGCACGGCGTGCATCCTCCCCGCGAGCGGGCCGAACACGGAGCCGTACTTGCCGAAGCCGCCGACCTTTCCGCACACCGCGAAGACCTCGGCGCCAGCGAGGCCGCGGAGCTCCAGGACGAGGCGCTCCATCGCGTGGAGATCGAGCACGAACCTGTTCTTCCCGGCGCGCGCTCCGTCGTTCATCCGCTTCGCGCAGAGCAGCACCGAGCGCACGGCGACGACCTCGACCCCCTTCTCCGAGAGCTTGTCGAGGTCCTTGCCGATCGCGCCGAGCAGCTCGTCGGACGCGGTGAACGCCTCGCCCTCCGCCGACCAGCACTGCTCCTCGACGTGGCCCGGGCAGAGCGCGCGGAGCGCGGGGCGATCCTCGAGCGCGACGGCGTGGAGCAGCTCGTCCACCGACGACGCGCCGCTGGCCGTCCCCGCGCGGCCGCAGCCGCGCGCGACCAGCGCGCGAGCCCAGGCCTCGCCGAGCGAGACATCCCCGTGCGCCACGAGCTGCTTCGAGTCGCCGAGCCGCTGGGCGAGGGCGCCGCGAGGGGCGCGGCCGGCGACCTGCCAGCCCGCCTCCGTGACGCGCGCGAGGACCGCCGTCACCACCATCGGGCCGAGCCGCGGGCCCAGCCCGTTCTCATCGACGCCGATGCGGTAGCGGACGGAGGGCTCGGCGGACGTCATGCCGGCCCCTCTGCCACACCATGGCGCCCGCGTCATCGCGAGGATCTCCGACAGGCCGCCCGCCGTCCCGCTCGGGATCACTTGCCGGTTCGGTCGCAAAATTCTCAAACTTTCGCGAGCTCATGCGCGATCCACGCGCGCCGCGCGCACCTTTTCCCCGGCTCTCACCGGGGGCGCCGCTATAGTCGACGCCTCATGCGCATCCTCCCCGTGCCCTGCCTCAGCGACAACTACGCGTACCTCGTGGCCGCGGACGGGCGGCGCGAGGCGATCGTCATCGATCCCTCGGAGGCCCAGCCGATCATCGCGGCGCTCGAGCGCGAGAAGCTCAGTCTGGTCGCCATCGTCAACACCCACCACCACCACGATCACGTCGGTGGCAACGAGGCGCTCCGCGAGCGTTACGGCGACCTCCCGGTCTATGCGCACTCGAGCGACGTCGGGCGCGTTCCGGCGCAGACGGAGCGGGTCGAGGAGGGCACGCCGGTCCAGGTCGCCGGCCTCACGCTCCAGCCGTTGCACGTCCCCGGCCACACGCTCGGCGCCGTCTCGTATTGCGTCGAGGACGTTGTGTTCACCGGAGACACGCTCTTCATCGCCGGATGTGGCCGCATGTTCGAGGGGACGCCGGAGGTGATGCACGCCTCGCTCTCCAAGCTCGCCGCGCTCCCGGCGCACACGCGCGTCTTCTGCGGTCACGAGTACACCGTGAACAACCTGCGTTTCGCCGAGGCGGTCGAGCCCGAGAACGAGGCTGTCCGCAAGAAGCTCGCGGCCGCCCGCGCGGCCCGGGAGCGCGGCGAGCCCACGGTCGGGAGCACGATGGCCGACGAGCTCGCGACGAACCCCTTCCTGCGCTGTGGCGAGCCGAGTTTGAGGGCGCGCTTCCCGGGGGCCGCGCCGTCCGACGTGTTCGCCGCCGTGCGTCGCGCGAAGGACGATTACCGCTGACTTTCGGCGTCGCGCGCGGCCGTATTCCGCTCGCGCCCGCCGTCCGATTTCTATACGACTAGGCCCATGGACTCCCGCGCTCCCATCTTCGGGTTCAACGACGCGCGCGACGAGATCGTGCGCACCGTGGTCGACCGGGTCGTCGGCTCCACGAGGGATCCGCTGCTCGCCATGAACGAGGCGGCGTATCAGGAGTCGAAGCGGCTCGAGGGGTCGCGGAAGCCGCAGGACATCCGCGAGCTCGCCGAGTGGCAGCGGCTCGCCCGCTCGCTCGGCCGCATGCACGACGCCGAGCGCCGCCGCCGCCTGCGGGAGCTGTCGGAGGAGTACGCGTGGGACATCGCGGGGAACTTCGACCGGCGCGTCTACCAGCTGTCGTCGCGGCTCCTGCCGCCGGTCGTGAGCGCGCTGCTCGCGCCGCGGAAGCTCATGACCGTGGTCCGCGACCCGCTCAAGCTCGTCAGCCTCGAGCTCCTGGCCGACCGGGTGCTCGTGGAGGGTCCGCTCGCGAAGCTCCGCTCGCTCGTGCAGCGCGGCACGGCCGTCTACGTCCCGACCCACATGTCGAACATGGACTCGATCGTGTTCGGCTATGCCCTCGAGCGCGCCGGCCTGCCGCCCGCCACGTACGGCGCCGGCAAGAACCTGTTCACGAACCCGGTCCTCTCGTTCTTCATGCACAACCTCGGCGCCTACCGCGTCGACCGGCGCATCCGGCACAACCTCTACAAGGACGTGCTGAAGACGTACTCGGGCGTGCTCCTGGAGCGCGGCTACCACTCGCTGTTCTTCCCGGGGGGCACGCGGTCCCGCTCGGGCGGCGTGGAGCGGAAGCTCAAGCTGGGCCTGGTCGGCAGCGCGTTCGAGGCCTACACGCGGACGCTGCAGAGCGGCCGCGAGCGCCGCGTCTTCTTCGTCCCGGCCACGATCAATTACCTCATCACGCTCGAGGCCGAGACGCTGATCGCCGATTTCCTCTCCGAGGCCGGCAAGGGCCGCTTCATCATCGAGGACGACGAGTCGAGCCGCATCGGCCGGATCGCCTCGTTCCTGCGCAAGCTCCTCGCGATGAACGCCGCGGTGGTCATCCGCTTCTCCGAGCCGCTCGACCCGTTCGGCAACCGGGTCGACGAGCTGGGCCGCTCGTTCGACGCCCGCGGTCGCGAGGTCGATCCGGCGAGCTACGTGAAGGATCAGCGCGGCAAGGCGGTCATCGACGCGGCGCGCGACGCCCAGTACGCGCGCGAGCTCGGCGAGGAGATCTGCCGGGCGTACGCGCGCGACACGGTCGTGATGGCGACCCACGTCGTCGCGGCGGCGAGCTTCGCCCGGCTCCGCAGCCAGGCGCCCGCCGCGGATCTCTTCACGGTGCTCCGGCAGCGCGACGTGCTCACGGTGCCGCGCGACGACCTCGCGGCCGACGTGGTGGCGCTCTGCGATCGGCTGCGCGCGCTCGAGCAGCGGGGGTGCATCGTGCTGGGGGAGGACGTCCGGCTCGGCTCGGGCGGGGACATCGTCGAGCGCGCGCTGCGCTCCTTCGCGGGCTACCACTCGTCGCCGGTGCTCGACTCGCGGCCCGACGGCATCGCGATCTGCGACACCAACCTGCTCTTCTACTACCAGAACCGCCTCGCCGCCCACGGGATGGCGTGGGACGTCATCGCCCCGCCCGGCGTCCCTTCCGGCCTGCAGGTCCAGCCGCCGCTCCCGCCGCTCGAGCCCGTCTCGTCGCCGCCGCCCTTGGAGGAGCCGCGGGGCTCGGCCTCGTCCGCTTCGTCGTCGTCGTCCCGCGCGGGCGAGGCGGACGCGCACGTGGGCTCGATGAACGGCGCCGGGGGTGGCCAGTGAGCGCCCCGGGGAGCGCGCTTCCGGCGCCTTCGGTGGGGGTCATCGGCGGCGGTTTCTGGGGCGTGGCGCTGGCGCTCGCGGCCAGCCGCACCGGCGCGGAGGTCCTCCTGTACTCCCGCCGCGAGCAGCCGCAGATCAAAGGCGGCCCGCGGATCGTGCGGGACCACGCGGAGGTCGCCCGGGCGCGGCTGCTCGTGATCGCTGTGCCGTCGAACGCGGCGCGGACGGCGCTGCGCGCGCTCGGCGATCACATGGACGGCTCGCACCTCGTGATCCACGGCGTGCGCGGCCTCGAGGGTGAGGCGCTGAAGACCGTCTCGGACCTGGTGCGCGAGGAGACCCCGGCGCGCCGGGTGGGCGCGCTGGGCGGCCCCGTGCAGGAGGACGAGCTCCGGGAGGGCCGCCCCTCGGCGATGGTGTGCGGCTCGCGCTTCCCGGAGGTCCACGCCGCGGTGACCGCGGCGTTCCAGTCCCAGGCGCTCCACGTCTACACGACGCCGGATCTCCAGGGCCTGGAGTGGGCGTCGGCGCTGGTCGGCTGCCTCGCCGTCGGCGTCGGCTTCGCCGAGCAGGCGGGCGCGGGGCCGGGGTTGCTCGCCGCGCTGATCTCGAGGGCGGTCGACAGCGCGGCCCGCGTCGCCGCCGCGGCGGGCGCGGAGGAGCGGACGATGCTGGGGCTCGGCGGCTACGGCGACCTGCTCGCCTCGATCCGGCTCGAGGGCCGCCCCGAGGTGGTGCTCGGCAAGGCGCTCGCGCGCGGGCGGACGCTCGACGAGGCGGTCGCGGAGGCCAGGCTGCGGGTGGAGGCGATCCCGCTGATCCCGCGCGTCGTGGCGTTCGCGAAGGCTCGGAAGGTGGATGCGGGGGTGTTCGAGGCGCTCGAGGCGACCCTGAAGGGCGGCGCGCCGAGGGCGGTGCTCGATCGGATGTTCGCGGCGTGAGGCATGGCGACGGCAGCGCGCTCACTCGTTCGCGAGCGCGAGGACGGCCTGGGCCACGCCGGTGACGACCTTGGCAGCGCGCGTGTAGTCGAGCGTATCCGGCGTGTCCTTGTCGGTGTGGTAACGCCGGTTGCGCAGAAACGCTGTGTCCGTGATCATGACCGCTGGATAACCCGCTTCCCAGTAGCTCCGGTGGTCGGACCAGTCCACGCCCTGAACGAGCGCCGGAGCGCTCAGGGAATAGGCGGGCAGATCGGTCGCGCCGCGCATCGCTCCCTTGACGGTGCGAACGAGCGAGAGCCCTTCCAGGTTGCCGATCACGGCCACGAAGTTCCCCTTCGTGGGATAGAGCATGGATAGCGGCGCCAGCGGGAACGCCTGGCTATCTTCCTGGTCGGTGAAATACCCGATCATCTCCAGGCTGATCATCGCCCGGACCTTCACGCCTGCTGCTTGCATCGCATTCGCGTGCTGGGCGCTGCCCATGTGCGCAGACCGGAAATAGGGCGGCTCCTCCAGCGTGAACGCCACGAGCTCGACGTCGCCGCGGAGGGGCGCCCGGCCGAGCATCCGCCCCAGCTCGAGCAGCCCTGCCACGCCGCTCGCGTTGTCGTCGGCGCCGGGCAAGTCGTCCGCCGCGTCGTAGTGGGCTCCGACCACGACGCGCGTCGACGAGTCCGGGCCGAACCGGGCGAGCACGTTGCGGTACGTCCGCCCCTCGACATCGTACAGCTGCTCGGTCACGCGTCCTCCGGCGGCCCTGAGCTCGTCGCGGAGGTACGCCGCCGCGCGATCCAGCTGAGCGATCTGCCGGTAGCCCCGCGGGCGGAACTCCTCCACGAGCATCCGAACGTCGCGCTCCACGCGAGCGGAGTCCGCGAAGAGCGCCGGAGCTGGCGGCGGGAGCGCCGCCACGAGGGGCTGGCTGACGCAGGCTCCGATGGCCGCGAGGCCGGAGAGGAGCAGCGCCGCGGCGGCCGTGGCCCACCGGCCGTAGCGGGGGCGAAGCCTTGTGATCGCGCGAGCGTCTTCCAGGGTCGTCGCTGCGCTCGTGGTCATCGAGAGGGCAGGACATCTGGCGGAGGTGCTCTGTTCCTGGCGCGGGCAGGAATCGACGGGCGATCCTCCGAGACGGCCGACCGCGATGAGCACGCCGCGGCCGTCCCTGGGCGCAGCGTCGCTGGGATCGCGCCGCGGGCGAGCTCGCCGGGGCCTGCGGGCGCCGGGGATCTCGGCGCCGAGCCGCGCGTCGCGGCCGGCCGCGCTGTCAGCCGCCGCCGTCTCGCTGGCTCGCGTTGATCGCCCCCGGAGCGGCGGGCGGCTCGACGCTGTCGCAGCAGCGGAATCCCGTGGAGTAGTCGTGATAGGTCGGCTCGTGGGCGATGGTGGTGAAGTAGCAGCCGGGGCCGAGCTCGCTTGTCGTGCTGAAGAAGCCGCCCATGAACACGCCGTTTCCCTCGTGCCACGGCTGATCGCGGCGCTCGACGCCTTCGGTGCTCATCCGCATGACGAGCTCGCCATCGACCATGTCGCCGACCCACTCGTGCAGGTTCCCGACCATGTCGTGGACGCCGAGCTCGCTGGCGCAGCCGGTGTGTTCGCCGCTCCTCGCGAGGAAGCCTGGTTTCTGGTCGAGGTCGGGGCTGTTGAAGTGTCGTTCGTAGCTCCACCCGCCCGGCGGGTGCTCGCCGAAGACCTCCCGCAGGAGGTGGGGTTTGCCGGTGTTGCACCGCCCGCGCTCGCCGCGCGGGCCGTAGGGGTAGCGGTGGGCGCCGTTGCCGCGGCAGGCGCGCTGCCATTCCCGCCGCGTGCAGAGGCGCTTGCCCGCGGCGACGCAGGCGGCCTTGGCCTCGACGCGGCTGATGTACGCCTGCGGAAAGACGCCGGCCGCGCTGCGGGCGAGGTACCGGACTCCCGGCTCGGGGCGCTTGAAGTGCGGGTGGACGGCGAGCTCTCCGCCGGCGTCGGTGATGAGGTGCGCCTCGTAGCGATCGATGCAGAAGCCGCTGACGAGGGCCATGTCGGGAGGGCAGGGGCCGGGCGGCGGGGCGGGAGGGGCGGGCGGCGGGGCGCCGGTCGAGCCGAGCGGGGGCGCCTCTGTGGGGAGGGCGCTCGGGCTGACGGTGATCGGCGTGGGATCGGGGGCTGAGGCGCCCGAGATGGCGGCGCCGGCGTGCCCGCTGCCGGCAGACGCTGGCGCCGTGAGCGCGGAAGCCGCGGCGGGAGCCGTCCCCTTAACGGCATCCGTCATGGCGGGGTCGCCGGCGGCGTCCGCTTTCTTCACGGGGCTGGCCCCGCCGTCGTTCGGAACGGAGCACGCGGTGAGCCCTACCAGTGCGGCGAGTAAGGCGGAGCCTGCGGGACGTGACGGGCGGTGTCGGGGCGACGCGGATCTCTTCGACAGGCGAGCCCGGAGGCGATCGCTGGGCGGCGCAGAAGGCACGAGGCGGAGTGTACACGCGTCCCGCGCGGCGGCGTGAGATCGCGGTGCGCCCTTCCCTCTTGCCCGCCAGCGCGGCCGCGTCGCTCCCGTGGGCTCGCGTCGTGGTAACTGAGGTCACGCGGAAGGTAGGAGCGAAGCGTCGAAGTCAAGGAGGCTGTCGCGCTCGATCGGCGGAGCGGTGGTCTCGTCTCGACGCAACGGTCCGCGAGGAGCATTGACGCTGACGTTTCGCGGTTCTCGCACTACGATGGCGCGCATGAGAATGCGCACATCGCTCCGATGGCTCGCTGGTATCGGCATCATGGTCATATCCGGCTGTGGGCTGGTGCTCGGCCTCGACGACTTCCAGGACGCCGCGCCTGCCGACGGGACGACGGCGACTGGGACAGGCGGAGGCTCCGCGTGCGAGCCCGCGCACGTGATCGAGTGCTACTCCGGGCCCCCCGGGACGAAGGGCGCCGGGATCTGCGAGGCCGGGACGCAGGCGTGCAAGCGGGACGGCTCCGGATATGAGGCGTGCGAGGGAGAGGTGACGCCGGCGGTGGAGACGTGCGTGAGCACGGACGACGAGGACTGCGACGGGAAGGATTGTGTCAGGTGGGCGAGGCTCATCGGGGGCACAGAGCAAGAGACGGTGAGCCAGGTCGCGGTGGACTCAGCGGGCAATGTTTATGTTGGTGGCAAGTTCACGGGAGCGATGTCGTTCGGAGAAGATGTGCTCATCGCTGCTGGAGGTAACGACGCGTTTCTAGCCAAGTTCTCTGCTTTGGGGGAGTACGTCTGGAGTCGACAAGTGGGCGACGTAAAAGGAGATAACGTGTACGCGCTCGCGGTCAATTCCCACGGCGAAGTCATGGTCGCGAGCTTGGAGCTCGAAAGTCAGCTGGCCTCGATGAACATAGTGCTGCACAAGTACGACCCGGATGGGCGGTTGCTGTGGCGGAAGCCGCTGGGCGGAAAGATCTGCGGGCTCGTGCCGAGCGTCGTGAGGGGGATGAAGTTCCTTCCAGATGGGGACGTTGTGCTTGTGGGGGACTTCTGCGGAACAATCCGATTCGACGACGGACACAGTATTTCTAATGAGACCGATTCGGAGGAAATATTCGTGGCCAAGTTGCGGTCTTCCGACGGTTCCGTCGACGATGAGAGCGGCTGGGTCCGGGTGTGGGGCGGTGAGGACGCGCAGGTTGCCCAAAGCGTGAACGTCGATGCAGCGGGCAATATCATCCTGGCGGGGATCTTTTATGGCGAGCTGGTTCTGGGTGACCTTTCATACGAGTCCGCTGGTGGCGCGGATGTGTTCCTGGTGAAGCTCACAAGCGGTGGCCTCGTGAGCTGGGCGAGGGTTGTGGGAGGCACTGAGAACGAGGCGCTGTGGTCCATCGCTGTAGATAGACTGGGTGGTCCGGCGCTTGCGGTAGGGTTCCAAGGGACGGTTGATTTTGGCGGTGGTGAAATCGTCGTGGATGACCGCGCCGGCGCCTTGCTGAAATATACGACCTCTAACGTTTATGAATGGGCTCGAGTCTTCGACCGCGCGTTGACTATCGGTGGGATCTTGGCCGAGTCTGAGAGTGATGTGATGATCGTTGGTGGTCTGGTCGGTACTGTGGAGTTGGGCGGCGATCTGCTTCGCGCGAAATCCGAGAGAGATTTGGTGCTCGCGAAGGTTGGGCCCGAAGGTGAGCCTCTCTGGGCCAGGACCTTCGGTCTGATGGGGGAGGACGGCCCGAGCGTGATAGCGAGCGCGCTCAGCGATCGCGGTGAGCTGCTGATTGCCGGCGCTGCGAGGGGAAAGATCGATTTTGGTGCTGGAGCGATGACCCCACAGGGCGACGTGGATATCTTCGTCGCGAGCTTTCAGCCGTGAGGCGCCCGAGAGTGTTCGTGTGTGCCTCGCTGCCTCTGGTGGCGAGGGGCGATCGATCTGTGCTGCTCAATTCATGGGCTGCACGGGTCTGCGACAGCTTCGCACGTGTCCGCGCAGCTCGTGCAGGTGCACTCATAGGCAGCGCGGTAGAGCGCCACCACCTCCTCACCGTCGGCAGCGGCAGCCGTGTCGCAGCTCCTGAAGCACTCTGGCTGAGGGTCCCCCGTGAAGCAGATCTGTGTACATACAAGCCATTGTTGGCAGCCGGGATTACCTAAGCAGCTGGTCAAGCAGCCGCTTGTGAACGCACACGCGCGGCAGTCTGCACCGTTGTTGCCGCCACCAGCACCCTGTTCACCCGCGCATGTGCTGACGCACGCGACGAACGCCAGGTTGGTGGTGGCGAGATCGTCACATTGTTCCGCGTCGAGAACGCACTGCGCGATGCACTCATACTGTGGGTTAGAGCAGTCTATGGGGAATTGCTCGCAGATGGCTGAGCCGCATTCTGTCGCGCGCGAACAGGCTTGATCGCACACATCCCCGCCTCCGCCGTCCCCACCAGCTCCGCTCGACGTCGCGGCCGTCGTCGAGCTGGTGCTCGCCCCTGTCGTGCTGCTCGTCGTTCCCGCGCCGGTGCTCGCTCCGCTCCCGCCGTCTCCGCCGGGGTTCTCCGTCGTCTCGCCCGAGCACGCTGCGAACGCGGCGCCCGCCGCGAGACAGAATACGAACACCAAAGAAGAAGTTCTGCTGCGCATCGCCGTTCTCCTTGGGCACGCCGCGGGTGTTCCACGTGATTGCCCCAACGGCGCGGGATCGTTCGCCTGCTTCATTCCCCCGGCAAGGTTTTTCGCCGAGGAACCCGTGCCCGGGCGCGCGCATCCCCACGACCAGCTTCCGGTGACGCCATCGCCCACCCGAAGCGGGCCCATACGTCGCGCGCTGCGGCTGCGCCCGGCGCGCCCCCGGCACGCCACGCCGTGCTCGACGACCCCTCGCCTCCGCCTCCCGTCAGCCCGGCCCCGGCGACAGGGCCCCGAGCTCCGCGCCGCTGCGCTCCACGCCGAGCAGATCCCGCGCGGGCACCTCGCGCGCGTCGCCCTGCCCGATCAGCATCTTCGACGACCGCTTCGGCCTGAAATCCGGCCGGTTCGGGTTGAGCTTCCACCATCCCCCCTCGAGGATCACCCACGGCTCCTCGCTCGCGCGCACCACCTCCGTCGCGAACCGCGCGCGCGTGATGCCCGTGATCGCCCGCGTCTCCGGCAGCGCCGCCGCGAGCCGCTTCAGCCCCTCCGGCATGCCGCCGTAGCTCACCTGGGTCACCACGTTGTGGCCGGCGTCGAACCGGTAGATGCTCGTGCTCAGCACCTCGATCGACGGCGAGGCGTCGCTCACGAGGATGTTGTTCCGCAGGCGGCAACCCCAGCTCCCGTTGCCGCACTGGAGCGCGGGCCGGCCCCTCGCGCTCAGCACCACGGTGTTGTTGCGGATCAGGTTGTTGCGGCAGCCCCAGAGCGGCAGCGCGTCAGGCCCGGTCACCTGCTCCGGAGCGCGCGGGCCGGGCTCCACATAGGCCCGGTCGAACGGGTTCGCGTTGTCCCACTGCGCGATCCCGCTGGCGAGGTTGCCATAGATGAGGTTGTTCTGCACGACCGAGTCAGACACCCCTGCGAGGTTGATCGCCCCCCCGCCGCTGCGCCCGTTGCCGTTGATGACGTTCTGCTCGATGATGAAGTTCACGCCGCGGCCGTCCGGAAACCCGTGCTCGCCGAACCGCTCCGTCGCGCGCTTCATCAGCTCCGCGGCCCAGGCGCGGGTCGGCTCCCTCCGCGGATGATCCCGGAACGACGGGTGCTCCAGCACCGCGTCGAGCGAGGCCTCCGGATCGAGGTTCGCCTGGAACCCGCTCGCGTTGTTGCCGAAGAACACGTTGCGACGAACCACGTAGTTGTCCGATCCGTCGGATATGTAGGCGCCGTGCTCGCCCGCCGAGAAGGCGAACAGGTTGTCCTGCAGGAGGACCGTGTGGCTGTCGGTGGAGTGAACCCCCCACGTCCGATGGTGATGCGCGAAGTTGCCGACGATGGCGATGTGGTGCGCGAGCCTGCTGGTCTCGCCGAAGGCGCCGTCGATCATGATCCCCGCCTTCGGCTCGGCCGCGCTCTGCCTGCCAGGCGCGCTGCTGCCAGCGAGACGGAATCCCTCGATCACGACGTGGTGCGCTGCCTTCAGGTAAATCATCCAGTTCGGGTCGGCGGCGCACCCCCGGTGGATCACGACCTCGCCCGGGCTCCCCATCGCCTTGAAATGGATGTACCGCTCCTGACCGGCGCTCGGCTTGTCGCCAACCGAGAACCCCGCGTACGTCCCGGGCAACACCGCGATGAGATCGCCGCCGCGCGCTGCGTCCGCCGCCTCCTGGAGCGTCGCGAACGCGCGTGTGACAGGGAGCTCCCGCGGCTCGGCCGCAGCGCCGCGCGCGTTCAGATCGAGCGCGGCCACGCGGATCGTGGCGGGGGCCGGCGCGCCGACGACGAGGACGCGCTCGTAGCGCGCCTGCAGCTTCAGCGTCTGGCGCACCCACTCGTCGGAGTCCCGCGTGGTCACGAACGGCTCGGCTGCCGCGGGCGCTTGCGGCGCCGGCGCCTCGGCGGCCTTCGCCGGCGGGGGCCGTTTCTGCGCCGGCGGGGGCGCCGCCTCCTCGGGCGGCGGCCCCGCGACCTGGATCGTGCCGCTGCACGCGAGCGCGGCGACCGCGATGAGCCCGCCGCCGATGCGCGCGCAGCCACGGGCCAGCTGGATGACGCTTGTCGATCCTCTCATCTCGACGCTCCGGGGAAGGCCGCCCCTCCGAGGTGCGCCGCGCGTGCGGCGCTCGGCTCTGGCTACACCGGCTTACCCCAAAGCGCGCGCTTCAGCCAGACGAGCGCGCGCCTCGGCCAGGGCCCGCCACGGCCCGCGCGCGCCCGGCCCGCGCCGCGCGCAGCGCGCCGAGCGAGGTGCGACATCGCCTTCCAGCGGCGGCCGTCATGCAGCCGACACGTGCCCGTTTGCTTCCGTCGCTGCCCTTCCTTTGGTACGAAGAGCTCATGAAAGCGCTGCCCTCGCTCGTGAGCGTCGCTCTTGCCGGCGCCACCCTCCTCACGCTCGCGCCCGAAGCGCAGGCGAACATCAAGAATCCGAACGATCACCCCCGCTACTTTGCCGAGCTCGAGCCGCACGGGAACTTCGTCTTCATGCACCGCGACTACGGCCTGCGGCGGTACGGGCCCGGGCGCTACAACGACTTCGGCGACCCCGAGTTCGGCGTCGGTTTCAGGGCGAGCATCGAGCTCGCCGACCCGGCGTTCATCCCGAAGCTCAACAACACTGTCGCCATCTCGTTCGGGCTCGATCTCACCAACTGCAGGTACTGCCGCCGCGACTTCACCATCTGGAGTCCGGTCACCATGCAGTGGAACTTCTTCTTCACCGATCAGTGGAGCGCGTTCGCCGATCTCGGCGCTGTCGTCCGTACCGACGGGTTCTACAACGACGTGTGGCTCGACTTCGTCACCATGGTCGGCGGCCGCTACCACTTCAACGACAACATGTCGCTCACGATGCGGATCGGGTATCCCTTCTTCAGCGTCGGCGTCTCGTTCTTCGTCGGCTGAGCCGCTCCCCGCCGGCTCTGGCCCTCTGGCGGGCTGAGCCGCCCCGGGCGCCGCCCTGCTGTCGCGCTCTCCTGGCGCATCCGGGGCCGGCGGGAGCGCACGGACTCCGCCGCGGGCGGCATCTCGCCGGCGCGAGCGTACGGCGCGGACATCGGGCGCGTGCGGACAGGGCCCGCCCTGGTTAGACTAGCCGGAGATGGTCGGCTGGTATTTCGTAGGCATCCTCGGTCTCGCCCTGCTGATGGTGGTCCACGAGGGAGGGCACTTCTTCGCCGCGCGCGCTTACGGCATGCGCGTCTTGAAGTTCTCGATCGGCTTCGGCCCCACCTTCTTCAAGATTGTCCCGAAGGACGGGTACTACTGGTTCACGACCGCCGCGGACAAGGTCCGCGTGCGGCTCTTTCGCCACGACCCGTTGAAGCACGGCCCCACCGTGTTCCAGGTCGCCATGATCCCCTTCCTGGCGTACGTCCAGATCGCGGGGATGAACCCCCTCGAGGAGGTCGATCCCGAGGACAAGGGCAGCTACGCGAACGCGAGCCTGATGGGCCGGATCGCCGCGATCTTCGCCGGTCCGCTCGCCAATTACCTGTTCGCGTCGGTCCTCTTCTTCGCGAGCCTGATGGTGGGCGGCAAGCCCCACCGCCTGACCGACATCGGCGTGGTCGCCGGGATGCCGGCGGCGGCCAGCCTGAAGGACGGCGATCGCATCGTCGAGATCGACGGGACCCCGGTCCACGACTGGGAGAAGATGGCGGAGATCATCTCCAAGAGCCCCGGCCGTCCGCTCGACCTCGTGGTGGAGCGCGCGGGCGAGCGCGTCTCGGCCAAGGTCACGCCTGCGAACGAGAGCGGCTCGGGCAAGATCGGCGTGATCCCCGTCGGGCCCGTCCAGCGGGTGCCGGTGACCGCGAGTGAGGCCGCGCTGCTCGCGCTGAAGATGCCGCCGAAGGTCGTGCAGGACCTGGTCGTCGGGCTCGGCCAGGTCCTCACGGGCAAGATCGAGGGCGAGCTCGGGGGCCCGGCGGCGATGATCGGGCAGACCGCGCAGGCGGCCAAGCGCGGCTTGCCGCACGGGCTCGAGTTCCTCGGGGTGCTCTCGGCCTACCTCGGCGCGTTCAACCTGATCCCGTTCCCCGCCCTGGACGGCGGCCGCCTGATGTTCCTGTTTTACGAGGCCGCCACGCGGCGCCGGCCGAACGCGCGCGTCGAGGCGCACATCCACCTGGTCGGCGTGTTCATGCTGCTCGGGCTGATGCTCTACGTCACCGCGAACGACTTCGGCCTCGGGTCGAAGTAGCCCTCCCTGCGTGGCGACGAGGCCGCCCGCGCGGGTTCCGGCGCCCGACGGGCGCCTCGCCCGCGCGGTGATGCGGCTCCTGCTGCGCTGCCTGCCGCTGCTCTTGCTCTGGCCGTGCTCGCGGCCGGCGTCCGCGCTGGCCGCGGCGCCGGGCGCGTGGTCCGACGAGGAAGACGAGGCCGTCTTCGACGTCCCCGCGCCCCCGACGCTCCCCGGGCTCACGCTGCGCGACCCGACCTTCACCTTCGAGTACACGGCGGCCGTGATCGAGCCCGACGCGGCGAGCCGGGCGGGCGGCAAGCTCGCCTTCGCCTGGTACTCGCACGGCGAGATGGAGGTGCCGCTCGTCCCGCGCAAGTGGTTCGTCGGCGCGGTGCATGACAGCGCCGCGGCGAGCGTCCCGGGGGTCGAGCGGTCGATCCTGCTCGGGAGCCCCGAGCTGTACGGGCGCGGCGTCTGGTCGAGCGTGCGCGGGCTCGCCTCCGGCGGAGGCTTCGGCGTCGTGCTCCCCGTCCCGCGCGACGTCTCGCGCGACCAGGCCGAGGTGCTCCGGACGGCGCGCGTGGTGCGGCCGTGGGACGAGACGCGCTTCCGGGAGCTCACGCTCACATTCCGCCCCTGGTTCGACATGCGGCACATCACCGGGCCGTTCATCTTCCAGCTCAGGCAGGGCCTCGACTGGTCGCTGGTCGTGCGCGGCCGGCGGTCCGGGGAGCGCCGCACCGACATCACGGCGCACACGGCGTTCTACTTCGGCTACCGGCTCGCGAGGCCGGTCGGGGTGGGTCTGGAGCTGTGGGAGGTCTACCAGCTGACCCAGGACCTGCCGGACGACCGGCGCGCGACGTTCGCGGTCTCGCCGAGCGTCCGCTTCATCCTGTCGAACGTGCAGCCGGCGCTGAGCGTGCTCTTGCCGGTCACGACCCCGCTGCGCGGCGACGTCGCCTCGTATTATGCCGCGCGGTTCAGCGTCGGGTTCACCTTCCCGACAGGCGCTCCACGGGCGCCCCCGTGAGCGCGGCGGGCGCGCTCGCCGGGCGCGCTCCTGGCTGAAGGCGCGCCGAAGGCGCCGAAGGCGCGGGATCGGCTTCGAGTGTGCGTGCATCCAGCGCGGGCGCTCGGTACCCTGGCCGCGTGGTCAACGCAGGATGGCTCCGGCGCGGTCTGGTTCTCGCGGCGCTACTCGGCCCGGCCGGCTGCTCGACCCAGCTCGTGAGCCTGAACGAGGGGCCCCGCGAGTACGTCGCGACGGACTACGAGAACGTGCTGCGCAGCTGGACGCGCACGGAGCACCTGTTCGCGCTCTCCGAGCTCGACAACTTCCTCACCGCCACCGCGACCTTCGAGTCGTGGGACTTCCGCTGGGCCTACGTGGTCCGCTACGCGCAGGACTACCGGCTCACGATCGAGCAGCGGCAGAAGCTGCTCGAGAAGACGCTCGAGGAGACGCGCCAGCGCCATCAGTTCTTCGTCGCGATCTTCGGGGGCGAGCGCAAGTACAACGACCTCTCGACGCCGAACAGCGCGTGGATCGTGCGGCTGATCGACGACACAGGGAACGAGACGGCGCCCGAGGAGATCGTCGCGATCGCCAAGCCGAACGCGCTCGAGCGGACCTACTTCCCGTACAACACGGTGTGGCGCCAGGCGTTCCGCATTCGCTTCCCGCGCGCGACCGCGGACGGGAAGCCGACGATCTCGCCGAGCGCGAGGTGGTTCGGGCTCCGCTTCGCCGGGGCCCAGGGCAACAGCGAGCTCGTCTGGCAGGTCAACGAGGAAGCGGAGCCCGTCGATCCCGCCGAGCTGGAGCAGGGGGCCGCGCGGCCGCTGCGGCCGAAGAGCGGCCAGCTCTAGCTCCGCGCGCCGCGCATCCCGCCAGGGCTCGCTGACGCGCGGAGCCAGCCGAGCCCCGCGCGGCTCTGGCCCCGCGCGCCGCCTCAGCCGCGCTGAGCGTTCATCGAGACCGACTGCGCCAGGATGGAGAGCAGCTCGGGCGTGCTCTCGAACAGCTCGCGCAGCGTGGGGTGGTCGGCGAGGAGCACGAGCGCGCCACCCCCGGCGGCGCGAGCGATCGACGGCGCCGGCTGGCCTCCGAGCAGCTCCGAGGCGAACAGGAGCTCGCCGGGCCTCGCGGTGCCTGCGATCGCCTGCGATCGCTCCTCGACCAGCTCCAGCGCGCCGGCGCCGATGATCACGAGCCCGGGGATGGGGTTGCCCGCGTGGATGAAGTGCTCGCCGGGCGCCAGGCCGCGCAGCCGGAGCCGGCCGAGGACGCGGCGCAGCAGCGTATCTTCGAGCTCGCCCAGGGGCCCCATCGTGGCGCCTGCGAGCGACTGGATCCGGTCTGCGACGGTGCGCAGCTCGTCGAGCACCCAGGGGCAGCTGCGGAGCGCGTGATCGATGGTCGCCTGGCCCCAGATCGCCACCCGCGCGCCGTCCGCGCCGGCGACGACGCGCAGGGGGATGCCTTCCTCGAGCGTCCCTCGGGACGGCACGAGCGTCCTCGTCGCGGCGCGCTCGGCGGGGATATCGACGATGTTCGCGCACACGGCGGCGTCCCCGCGCAGGACCAGCGCGGCCCCGTCGACGGCGAGCTCCTCGTCGCACGAGAGGTCTTCCACGCGCGCTGCGAGCGCGAGCTCGTCGTGCATCTCCTCGGGCAGGTCCGCGAACGCCTCGATCTGCTCCAGATCGCGGCCGGTGAGGGCCGCGGCGTCGGCGGCTGGCGCGGCGCTGGCCGCGCCGGGCCGCGGCAGATCCGGCGCGATCTCCGGTGCGAGGTCGAGGGCCGCGAGCGCCTCCGTCTCCGGCGGCGCGCTGGGCGGCGCGTCGAGCGCCATCGCGGCGAGGTCGGCGCTCTCGCCTGCGGCCGGCCGCCGCCCCTCGACCGCGGGCACATCCACGCGCGGCGCCGCGTCGAGATCGGGGAGGGCCTCGACCGAGGCCGGCGCGCGGGCGTCGGCGGCGGACGCAGGCCGCGGCGCGGCGGCGGCCGCCTGGGCCGGGGGCTCTTCGACGAGCGCGAGGTCCGCGTCGTCGAGCAGCTCTTCCACGGGCTCCGGCGCGGGCTCGCCCGAGGCTTCCTCGAGCGCGTGCGGGCGCGGCGCCTGGACCTCGGCGCCGAGGGGCGCGGGCTCGCCGCGGGACGGGGTGGCCTTCGTCTGCAGGTCGTCGTCCTGCTCCGCTGCCTGTGGCGAAGGCGGAGGGGTGGCGAGCCGGCTCGACATCGGCGCTTCGAGGTCGCTGTCGGAGAGCTCGATGACGACCGTCCCCTCGATCGTCGACTCCGCGGGCGACGCGTCTGCGCTCGCAGGGGGCTCGATCTTTGCGCTGTCGCCCGCGGAATTCGCGATGCCCTTCGCGAGGATGCTGTCGGCCGAGGCCCCGAGGTGTCCTGGGGGTTCGTTTCCGGTGGGCGTCGCCGGGCGGGTGCGCGTCGCCGCAGGCGTCGGGGGCGCGGGAGGTCGCGCGGAGATCGGCTTCCGCTTGAGCGTCAGATCGAGCGGCGCGGCCGAGGTGATGACCTCGTCTTCCTCTTCGTCGCCCGGCTGTGGCGTCGAGGGATGCCTGCGGGCCACGAGGTACGTGTCGCCGTTCGACGTGATGATCTCCTGGGGAGGCCGCGGCGGCGCGGCTGGCTCCGCGTCCTCGGACCAGGGGTCGAGGATCGGCTCGCGCGGCCTTCGTTTGGAGCTGATCGCTCCCTGTGCGGGCGCGGCCGTGCCTGTGCGGGCCGGGGTGGGCGTCGGGGCCTCAGCCTCGACGACGATCTCGCCGATGTCGTCGCTCGGCGCGTGCTCTTCAGCGGGGGCTGGAGGGCTCGAGGCCTGGTGCGACGCCGATGTCTGGAGCGAAGCCGCTGCGGCCAGCGGTGCGGCGGATACCGGCAACGATGGCGCGGCGGGCTGCGCGGGCGGCGGGACGGACGCCGGCGATGGCGCGGCGGGCGGCGGGCCGGTAGGTGATGGCGTGGCGGACGCCGCGACGGACAGCGGTGGCGCAGCAGGCGATGGCGGTGGCGCGGCGAGCGGCGGCACGGGGGGGGATTGCGGTGGCGCGGCGGCCCCCGGGGGCGCATCGGGAGGTGCGACCGGCATCGACGAGGCCAGCGGCGGCGCGAGGGGCGGCGGCGGCGTGGCGGTGGCCGAGAGTGCCGGTGGACGCGTGGCTGGTGCCGGAGGTGCGGCCGGCGGCGGAAGCGCGCCGGGCGGCGGAAGCGCGCCGGGCGGCGGAAGCGCGGAGGCCAGCGTGGGCGGCGGCGGCGTCGGGGGAGGCAGAGCCTGCGGGTGTGGCGGCGTGCTGATCGGCGGCTGCGGCGGCGCGAAAGATGGCGGCGGCACCGGCGGGGGCAGCACCTGCGGCTGTGCAAGCACGCCAGCTGACGGTGCAGCGGAGGTCGGCCCGGCGGGCGGAGGCGGAGGTTGCGGGCGCGGAGGTTGAAAAGACGGCGGATGCGGTGCTGGCGCCGGCTGCGGGCGTGGGGGCGCAAAAGGCGGCGGGTGCGACGCGGGTGGAGGCCCGAACGTGGGCGGAGGCGGCGCGGGTGGAGGCCCGAACGACGGCGGAGGCGGCGCTGGCGGAGGTCCGAACGACGGCGGGTGCGACGCGGGTGGAGGCCCGAACGACGGCGGGTGCGGCGCTGCCGGAAGTCCGAGGGACGCCGGATGCGGCGCTGGCGGAGGTCGGAACGACGGCGGGCGCGACGCGGGCGCGACGCCTCTTGTCGCCTGCGGCTGCGGCTCCGCGATGAGGCTCGGCAGCGGTGGAGCAGGTAGAGGTACCGCCGGAAGCGCCGACGGAGGCCGCGGCGCCGCCGGCGGTGGCTCGCTCATGGAGCGTGTCCCGGCGGGGCGCGGGGGCTGCAGGGGGCTCATCGCGGGGTCGGACCGTCCGCGCTCCGGCGATGGAGGTAGCGCCGACTGCAGCTCCTGCGGCGTGGGCACGGAGGCAGGACGAGGGGGGATCGATGACGGCCGCCGCGATCCTCCCCGCGGTACGGCCGGCGGTGGTATCGGGGCGGGCGGTCGCGCGCTCGGTGTCTTCGCCTGCGCTGTCACCAGAAGCGGGTCCGTGGTGAGCTGCTGCCGGAACGACGGAACCCCCGGCGCGGGAGGCAGCGGCGGAATGGCGTTCGCCATGGGGGCAGGCAGCGGAGGCGCCGGCGGTGGCTGACTCCGGTACATCGCGCCGGCCTGGACGTTGGGCGCAGCCGTCGGCGGTGCGGAGGGCGCGGCCGACGGCGCCAGCGGTTGCGCGTGCGGTGGGTCGAGCCGCTGCGGGTACGCTGCGGGGGGCGGCTGCGAGCGCGACACGCCAGGCGGAGCCGCCGGCGCGAAGGGCGGCGGCTGCGAGCGCGACACGCCAGGCGGAGCCGCCGGCGCGAAGGGCGGCGGCTGCGAGCGCGACACGCCAGGCGGAGCCGCCGGCGCGAAGGGCGGCGGCTGCGGCTGAACGGGCGGCGCAGCCTGCGGGAAGGCACCGTCGGGAGGCTGCTGCGTCGGCGGCTGCGCCATCGGCGGCGTGGGGAGCGACGTGCTGCCGTGCGCATCGCCGGGCGGCGCGGGGGAGAACGGCGCGATCGGTCGTGCTCCGGCGCCCTGCCCGCCCTCTGCGCCCGGGCTGAGCGGCGGCGACAGCCGGGACGATCCCGTCAGTCGCTCTGATTCGGCCGCCAGCTCCGGCTGCGAGAGCGGTTCGAACATGTCGATCTCGATCGAGGGCATCGAGGCGCGCAGCTCCTGGGTGAGCGACATGCGGCGGCGCCAGGTCTGCTCGTCCGACGGCGGCGCCTCGTCAGAGGACGGGGGCGGCGCGTCGCCTTCGCTGTCGATGGTCTCCAGGAGATCGGGATCGCTCGGCTGCCCGACCTCCGAGGCCATGACCTCCTCGAGCGCCGTCACGCACAGCCCGAGCTCCGAGGCGCGGAACGGCTGCCCGGCCGCCCCGGCGGCGTCGGCCGCGCGTCGCAGCCACACGATAGCGTCGCGCCGCTCGCCGCGCGCCCACAGCGCGCTTGCCGTGGAGATCCCCCACACGACATCTTCATCGTCATTCGGGTGAGGTTCGGGGAGGGCGACCACGCGGTTCGCCATGAGCAACACCACCTATCACAGGCCCCACTGCGGCCGTTTACCCCATGGTACCGAGCGAGCCGACGTCCCGGATCGGGCGTCGCGCGAGCCCCGCGGCGCGGAAAGCCGCGCCACCCAGGAGCTTAGCCGCGCTCGCCACGGCACGTACAAATTACGGTACGGATGTCGCTTTTAGCGCTCGCCTCGCCATCGTTGCCCGTCAACTGCCCGCCAGCTGCCCGTTAGGACCCGGTGCTGGCACACATTCGCGACGCGAACGCGGATCCAAGGCGACGCTCCGACGTGAATTCGACGTGGCCCGACGTATAAGGAGCGAACGCCGCGTGCGCCGCGTGTGTCCGCAAAGCGCCCGGCCAGGGGGCCTGGCGGATTCTGGTTGAGCACGGGGCACGCGCGGGTGCGTCCGCGGCCTGTGCAATGACGCCGGGTCAGGTGGAGCGCCGTCCACCGATGCGCCGCGGCCGGCAGCCCAGGACCGCCGCGCGGCGGCACATCTCCTCGACACCATCCCGCGATGCGGCCTCTCCGGGCATGCGTCTCGCGAGCCAGCCGATGAGCGTCAGCCCCGCTGCGCGGGCGTCTGCGGGCATCGTCCCGTCGTTCAGGAGGCTCGCGATCTGGGCGATCAGACGCGTGCGCGTTTCCTCGGGCGCCATCCTGGGTGCTCCATGAAGCATTCGAACGGGAAAGTCAAAAGAACCGCCATGCCGGCGCGCAGCCCCGTCGGCGGGCACCTCGACGCTGTGTGCTCCTCGACATCCCGTCTGTCCCGCTTGCCTGGGTCGGCGGCGTGCCCACACCCTCTGTGCAGTGGCGTCAAGATAAATCACACAGGGTCAAATCGGCGCGATCAGCACCTCGCGATCCTTGGCGCCGTTCGCGGGCCCGACGAGCCCGCGCTTCTCCATTGCCTCGACCAGCTTGGCCGCGCGGTTGTAGCCGACGCCGAGCTTGCGCTGCAGCCACGAGGTCGAGCAGCGCCGGGTGTCGGCCACGATGCGAACCGCGGCGTCGTACATCGGATCGGCCTCCGCGTCGGACGTGTCGGGCTCCTCGCCCTCCTCGTCTCGGGGCCGGAGGATCGCCTCGTCGTAGACGGGCTCGCCCTGGAGCCGGAGGAAGTCGGTGATCTTCTGGACCTCCTCCTCGGAGCAGAACGGGCACTGGACGCGGCGCGTATCGTTCGAGCCGTTCATCTTGATCAGCATGTCGCCGCGGCCGAGCAGGTGCTCCGCGCCCTGCTCGTCGAGGATCGTCCGGCTATCCACCTTCTGCGCGACACGGAAGGCGATGCGCGTCGGGAAGTTCGCCTTGATCATGCCGGTGATCACGTCGACGCTCGGCCGCTGCGTCGCGAGGATCACGTGCATGCCGGCGGCGCGCGCCTTCTGCGCGAGGCGGGCCACGCTCGCCTCCACGTCCTTGCCTTGCTGCATCATGAGGTCGGCGAACTCGTCGACCACGATCACGATGAACGGGATCTTCTCCGGCAGCGCCGCGTCCGATCCGTCCTTCGCCGCGTCGATCTCCACCTCGAGCCCGTCGGCGCCGATGGCGCTCACCTTGGCCGGGGGCTTCGGCGGGCGCGCCTCGCCGCGCTGCACGCGCTCGACCCAGGCGTTGTAGGTCGTGATGTTCTTCGTCCCCGCGTTCGCGAAGAGCTGGTACCGGCGCTCCATCTCGTCGACGGCCCACTTGAGCGCGTTCGCCGCCTGCTTCATGTCCGTCACGACCGGCAGGAGCAGGTGCGGGATGCGGTCGAAGGGCGCGAGCTCGACGACCTTGGGATCGATCATCAGCAGCCTGAGCTCCTCCGGCGTCTTGCGGAAGAGCAGGCTCACCAGCATCACGTTGAGGCCCACGCTCTTGCCCGCGCCGGTCGCGCCCGCGACGATGACGTGCGGCATCGACGCGAGGTCGGCGAAGTACGGCGTCCCGATGATGTCGCGGCCGAGCACGCACGGCAGCGGCGCCTTCATCTCGACGAAGCGGCGATCCTCGACGAGCTCGCGCAGGTTGACGGGCAGGCGGTGCTCGTTCGGGATCTCGAAGCCGATCCGGTTCTTGCCGGGGATGGGGGCGACGATGCGGACCTTGCGCGAGAGGCCGAGCGCGAGGTCGTCCGCGAGGCCTGCGACCTTCGACACCTTGGTGCCGGCGGCGGGAGAGACCTCGAACGTCGTGACGGTCGGCCCCGGGTGGATCTCCTCGACCTTCCCGCTGACGCCGTAGTCGGCGAGCGTCTTCTCGAGGAGCTGCGCGGTCGCCTTCAGCTGATCCGCGTCGAGCTGCAGGCGCCCGCCCGCGGCCGCCTCGAGCATGTCCGTCAGCGGCAGGCGGAAGCCCGCTCCGGCCGCCGGGACGACCTTCACCACGGCCGGCTTCTCGCTGACGAGCTCGCGGCTCGTATCGACGATCGTCGGGTCGCGCGGCGCGACCCCGCGAGCCCGCTCCGGGCCGATGGCGGGCGAGGGCTCGCGGTGAGCCGCCGCGGCGTCCGGCGCGCGCACCGGCAGCTCGCGATGAGCCGCCGCGGCGTCCGGCGTGCGCACCGGCAGCTCGCGATGAGCCGACGCGGCGTCCGGCGCGCGCACCGGCAGCTCGCGGTGGGCCACCGCGGCGTCCGGCGCGCGCGCGGGTAGCTCGCGATGAGCCGCCGCGGCGTCCGGCGCGCGCGCCGGCAGCTCGCGCACTGGCAGCTCGCGCCGCTGGCGCACGGGCAGGATGGGCGACGGTGTCGGCACGTCGACCTCGTCCGGTTCTCCGAGAGCGGTCACCATCTCGTCGTCACCCGGGTCGGGCGCCGCGAGCGCCTCCGGCTCGTCCTCGTCGAGGTCGCCCTGCACCTCGTCGAAGTCGCCCTGCACCTCGTCGAGGTCGCCCTGCACCTCGTCGATGTGCGCCTCGCCTCCGAACGACAGCTCTTCGCTGTCCTCCTGGGCGGCGGCGCCGCGCGGCGCGGGAGACGCGGCGCGACGCCGTGTTGCTCGGCGCTGCGTTCCCTCGCGCGGCTCGGCAGCGCACTGCGCCCGGCCGCGCCGCTCGACGCCGTGCGACACGGCCCCGCGCGGCTCGGCGCCGTGCGACACCGCCTCGCACGGCTCGTCGTCCCGCTGCGCTTCCTCGCTGGGCTCGGCGCCGCGGGTCACCACCTCGTGCGTCTCACCGCCGTGGATCACCAGCTCGTGCGGCTCGGCGCCGTGGGTCACCACCTCGTGCGCCTCCCCGCCGTGGATCTCCACCTCGCGCGGCTCGGCGTCGTGCGGCTCTGCCCCGCGCGGCGCTGCGCCCTGCTGCGCGGCTTCGCGCGGCTCCTTCGCCTGCGCCTTCCGCCCGCGCCGCGGCTTCGCCGGGGCGGCCGGCTCCTCGGGGGACGCCTCGAACGGCGCGCTCTTCCAGAGATCGAGCGCCGGCGCCGCGACGGGCGCCGGCTCGACGGGCGTTGCCCTGGCGGCGGGATCGGAGGGCCGCTCGTCGGTGTCGTCGGCCAGCGCGGCGATGATCGCGTCCGGGCTCGAGTTGCGCGCGATGATCGGCGGCGCGCTCTGCGTCTTGGCCTCGGTCTGCCGCTCCAGGTCGCGCGCCGCGGCCCACGCCCCGAAGAGCGCGCGCGCCCAGCCGGCGACGCGCACGGCGATGGCGATCGCGAGCTGCTCGGCCCGGTGCGCGAGCTCGATGAACGAGAACGTCGCGCGGCCCATCAGGATGAGCGCGACGACGGTGAGCCCGATGATGTAGGACCCGATGTTCGAGAAGAGCGCGCGCAGCACCTCCCCGAACAGCTCGCCCACGGCCCCGCCGAGCGGCATCGCGCCGAACGCGACAGCGCGCGGGAACGCGACGTGCGCGAGCGCCGCGAGCACGATGACCACCACGATGTCGCCGCTCAGCCGGAACAGGCTGGCGATCGAGCGCTTCGCCCCCAGGAGCGGCATCGCCAGCAGCGCGAGCTCGAGCGGGACGAACCACGCGATGACGCCGATCGCCTCGATCGACGTCCCCGCGAGCGCAGCGCCCACGGGCCCCACCCAGTCGTCGCCGGAGACCTCCGGCCGCATCGGATCCCCGCGAAAGGAGGCGAGCGCCAGCGCGCTGTACAGGGCGGAGACCAGCAGAACCAGCGCCGCCGCATCCCGGGTGTAGCCATGGCCCGGCGGCGCAGCAGGACCCGCGATCCCTGCTGGGCTGGTCCGCGCGGCGCCGCGCGCCCCGGACCGCAAGGGCTCGCCAAGGCCGGCGGCGGGCTGGGCGCGGCGAGGAGCGAACAAGGGGACGTGCATACCTACCTGTACCTACTTTGCTCACATATGCGCACTGCGCTCCGGGGGCAAGAAGTATGGGAGGGCTGCAAGAAGTGGAAGAGACCGGAATGAGGCGGGACGGACAAAGAAGGGGCGAGGCGGCGTGAGCGCTGCCATGGCGCGCGCCTGAGCTCGCCGGGCAGGGCGAAACGCAGCCGCTTCCGGGCAGCCTGGGCGAGGGGAGGGAGCCGGGAGGGCGGGGGATCGCCGGCCGCCGGCGCGCTGGAGTTCTGGCCAGATTTCGCGCAGACTTTGAAAAGGCTCCTCTCTATCCCGGCCTTGAAATTCTTTCAAACAGAGCGCTGCGGGCGGTACCATCCCGACCCTCCTGGGACGTGCATGGAAACTGTCGAACGAGCAGGGCGGCGCGTCGGCGCTGCGGGCCTTCTTTTGCTGTGCCTCGCGACCGCGGGCGCAGGGCTCGCGACGAGCGGGTGCCGCGTCAACGAGAACGACATCCACCGGTGGGAGACCACGGCGCACGGCCCGGACAAGCTCAGGGCGGTGCTGTTTCACGATAAGTACGACAGCTCGCTCCGCGTCGAGGCGGCCACCTCGCTCATCCGCATGAAGCCGCGGCAGGGCCGGCGCGTGGGCATCGGCATCATGGTCGAGACCCTCGCGACCATGGCGCCGGAGGCCCGGCAATCCATCGTGGCGGCGCTCGTGCCGTCGATCATCGCCGAGCTGAGGAAGCCGCCGCCCGTCGCGCAGCCAGGGCAGCCGCTCCCGCAGGACACGTCGTTCCCTTACAAGGACGCGGCGTACGCGATGCTCACGTCGGATCGGACCGTGATCATCGCGGACGAGGGGCTGAAGGAGGGGCTCAAGGCCGCCCTCATCGACTGGGCGATGGCGGACTTCGAGCACCGGCTCGAGGACCGCTCGCAGGCCTACGGGATGGAGCAGCTCCTGCGCTTCATCGGCCCCGCCGCGGTGGCCGGCCTGCCGAAGCTGATGACCCGCGAGGCGAAGCGGCTCGACCAGCTGGCGTCGCTCGTGGCCGAGTACGGCGACCCGCCGACGAAGGAGGCCGCCTCGGCGAACCTGGTCGCCATCGCCAGGTTCGTCACCTCCGGCGAGTGGACCGCCGTCAAGAAGCCCGAGCTCCAGGCGGCGAACGCCGCGTCGAAGCTCGCGCCGACCGAGAAGCAGTTCGAGGCGCAGCTCGCGCAGTACCAGGAGGAGGAGCTGTTCCGGGTCTTCGGGTCGATGAAGAAGCTCGGCGGCCGGCCGTCGGTGGACTTCCTCCTCGGGTTCGCGGCGAACAAGGAGCAGCCCGAGAAGCGACGCCAGGCCGCCCTCGCCGCGCTCGAAGGCCGGCTCGATCGCAACAACCCGAGCGACATCCAGCGCATCCTCGAGATCGCGACCGCGGACGCGCCCGACGCGGTGCTCGACCAGGCCTTCCGCCGCGTCGGCGAGATGCCGCGCGAGCTCGTCGTCGAGAAGCTCTACGGCCTCTTCAAGACCGACAAGTGGAAGATCCGCCGCGCCGCCGCCGCGACCATCCTGAAGATGTCGACGGTGAAGCACATCGACGAGTTCATGAGCAGGCTCCCCGACGGCAAGGACAGCAAGGGGTTCGCCATGCCGGAGGCGCTCACGTACGGCGCGGCGCTCGGCGACCTGAAGGAGGGCTCGCCCGTCGAGGCGCTGAAGAAGCACTTCACCGCGGGCTCGGCGGCGGTGCGGACGAGCGCGATCGCCTACTACTTCACATTCGGCACGGCGGCCGATCTCCCGGCGGTCAAGCCGCTCGAGGGCGACACCACGCGCGTGCCGGTGTGCGAGGCCGATCCGGACTGCAAGTGGGCGTGCGAGGTGCAGAAAGAGGGATCGACCGAGCGCGAGCTCAGGGACGTGAAGACCGTCGGCGAGTTCGTTCAGTACTGCGTCGAGCCGGCCATGCAGGACAGGAAGCCGGAGCTCGAGAAGGGCGAGAAGAAGTGACGCGCTTCTTCGTCCGCCGCGCGCGTCATGCGCGGCCCAGAGCCGTCAGCTGCTTGCAGGGAAGAGGCCGGGAGGAGGCTTCCCAGCGCAATTCATCCTCCATTATCGTTGGGTAGAGATGAGCGCGGATCCGAACAAGAAAAGCGCACGGACGTTCCAGTGTCGCGATGTCCTTTGGGAGACGTTCGAGCAGATGGCGCGCGAGCTCGAGTGCTCCATCGACTACCTCATCAACGAGTCGATGAAGCAGTACGCTCGGCAGCGAAGCTACAGCCCGCGCACGCCGTTCCCGCCGCCCGCCAGGGGTGACGGGGGGCCCCCCTCCGGGCACATGGCGGTCCCGCACGCTCATCAGGCCAGCGCGCCACCTCCCCTCGCGACGCCCCAGCCGCCCGGGCTGGCGACGTCCGGCTCGGCGCCGCCCCTGGGAGGCTTGCAGCAGCAGCCGGCAGCCGGGATGCCGTACGGGGCCTCGGCGCCTGCGTACGGCGCGCCGTCGCCGCAGTACGGCGTGGCGTCCGTCGGGCCAGGGCCGACGCCGATCCCGGCGATCACGCCGCCTCCTCCGCCTCCAGGGCAGGTCCGTCCGGGCGCGCCGCCGCCGCCCCCGCCACCCCCCGGCAGCAGCAACGCGGGCGGCAAGCGGCCCAGCCTGCCCGTGCCGCCGCCCGTTCCGGGTCGCGTCGTCGGCGGCCCGCCGCCTCCGCCGACCAGCGTGACGCGCCTCGGCGCGCCGCCGCCGCTCCCGTCGCAGGTCACGAACCCCGGGGGGCGCCAGAGCCTCCCGGGCGCCGCGGCGAGCCGCTCGGGTCCGCCGCCGCCCCCGCTGAGCAACGCCGCCGGTTACGCCTCGCCGATGGGGCCGCCGGTGGCGCCGCCCCTCGCGCCCCCGCTGTCGCCGCCGCCGTACGTCGCAGCGCCGCAGGCCTCCAGCAGCGTGCCCGGTCCGCCGCCGATGGCCATGGGGATGCCGAATCAGGTCCCCGTCGGCCCGACGCTCGCCGCGTTCTACGCGGGGCAGCGGTTCGTTGTGAACAAGGATCGGTTCATCATCGGGCGCGGCAAGCAGTCGAGTGACCTGACGATCAAGGACCCGAACGTGTCGCGCCAGCACGCCATGGTCGAGTTCCTGAACGGCCAGTACTACATGGTCGACATGGGCTCGACGAACGGCGTCGAGTACAACGGCCAGCGCATCGCCCGGAAGGCCATCGTCGAGGGCGATCTCTTCCGGATCTGCGATCACGAAGTGCGCTTCTCCTACCGCTGAACCCGCCGACCGCGGGCGCGCAGGCGGGAGTTTGGCTGGAGCGCAGGCGAACGCTTAGGATCCCGCCGCAGGATGACGAAGCGTGGAGGCGCCGAGGCCGGCTCGAAGGAACGGCGCCGCGGGGCGCTGCGACGAGCGCGTCGCGGCGGCGCCGCGGCGATGGCCCTCGGCGCGGCGATCTGGAGCGGAGCGGTCCTCGCGTCGCAGCTGCCGCCGTGGGTCCCCGCGGGCGACGCCCCGCTGCCGGCGTGGGTCAGGAGCGCGCGCGTGCTCAAGCGCGACCAGCCGCTGTTCGACGCCCCCGGCGAGGGCGCGCGCCGGCGCGGCTCTGTCGATCGCAACGTGCAGCTGCCCCTCTTTGCGGCCAGGCGCGCCGGCGGATGCCTCGGGCGCTGGCTCGAGGTGGGCGCCGCGGCCTGGGTCTGCGACGACGCCGTCGAGCTGTCCGCCGCGGGTCCGATCAGCCCGCTGGTGCGGACGTGGCGCGAGATGCCCGATGGGCTCCCGTACCGCTACTACTTCGTCGGCCCCGACGGGACCTTCGGCTATCGGCGCGCCGAGGCGGCCGACATCGACGCGCCGGACGCGCAGCTCGAGCCCGGCTTCGCGGTGGCGATCGTCGAGGAGCGGATCGTGGGAGGCGCCCGGTACGGCCGCACGAACAGCGGCTTCTGGTTGCCGATGCGAGATCTCGGTCCAGTGCGCGCGTTCGCGTTCCACGGGGTGGACGTCGCGCCGGGCGCCGCGCAGATCGCGGCCGCGTGGGTCGTGTCGGAGCGGGCTCCGCTCTACACCCGGACGGGGGCGGGCTTCACGCGGACCGAGGAGAGCAAGGTGCGGTTCGAGGTGGTCCCTTACCTGGAGGAGGCGCAGGGCGCCTCGGGGAAGCTCGCGCGCATCGCGGAGGGCGACGTCGCGGCGTGGATCTCGACCCGCGATCTCCGGCGCCCGTCGGTGGCGCCGCCGCCCGAGGTCGACGTCGAGGCGGGTGAGCGCTGGATCGACGTCGATCGCTCGACGCAGACGCTGGTGGCCTACGAGGGGCCTCGCCCCGTGTTCGCGACGCTCGTCTCGACGGGCAAGGGCGCGCCCGGGTCGCAGCGCGCCACGCCCGCCGGCACCTTCCGGATCTGGGCCAAGCTGCTCACCTCGGACATGGACAACCTCGAGGACGAGGCCGCCGAGCGGTACTACCGGATGGAGGACGTCCCCTACGTCCAGTACTTCTCGAAGGGCATCGGGCTGCACGGCGCGTTCTGGCATCGCTCGTTCGGCCAGGTGCGGAGCCATGGCTGCGTGAACCTGGCTCCGCTCGATGCGCAGCGGCTGTTCTGGTGGACGTCGCCCCGGCTCCCCGCCGGCTGGACGGCCGTCCTCCCCACGGCGCACGAGCCGGGCACCGTCGTGCGCGTGAGGTAGCGGCAGGCGCGAGGCCCGTCGGGGTAGCCGTGAGGGGAGGGGGCGGGAAGGAGCAGCGGAGCCGGGCCCGGTAGGCGCGGCGAGCGCTGGCTCAGGGGGCGATCTTGCCCTGGAGGAAGAACGCGATGACCCAGGAGAGGAGCACGAGCGACTCGATGAGCGCCAGGCCGAGGATCATCGGGGTCTGGATCCGGGCAGCGGCGCCCGGGTTCCGGGAGATGCCCTCCAGGGCGGCGGCTGCTGCGCGCCCCTGGCCCATGGTGCCGCCGAGGGCAGCGATGCCGATCGCGAATCCGGCAGCGACGGCGAGCCACGAGTTCGCGTCGTACTTGTTCGACGCCGCGCCATCCTGCGCCAGCGCCATAGCGGGAACCAGTACCAGCGCAGTGCCGACAACGGCGGACAGCGACAGCTTGCTCTTCAGCGACATCCGAATCTGCTCCTTTCAAGCCACACAGCCCGCGGGGCTGCATGCGAAACATCTGCTTGGGTCGGGGGCCGCGGGGCGGTCCCCCATCGAGATCCGGGGATCGCTCCAGGGACCTCTGCTACTGCTCGGCAGGGGCCGCGCTTCCGCGATCCACCACCGCTGTGGGGCAACCCATCGACAGCGGGGCCCCTCTAATCCGATTTTCGAGGGCTGGCTAGCCTTCTCTTCACCTCCAGCGCCATTCTCCGCGGCGCCGGTGGGCGGCTGACCAGGCGGTCAGGCGAAGCGGTCAGTGGTGGTCTGCCTTCTCGGTCGCGAGCCCGATGTAGATGCAGCTCAGCAGGCAGAACACCAGCGTCTGCACGACGATGACGATGATCGCCAGGAACATCAGCGGCACCGGGACGAACAGCGCGACGAGCCCGAGGAAGATGCTCGCCACGAGGTGATCGACGCCGATGTTGAGCATGAGCCGGATCGAGAGCGTGACCGGGCGGACGCAGGTGGAGATGACCTCGATGGGGAAGATGAGCGGCGCCAGGTACCACTTCGGCCCGGCGAGGTGAGCGAGGTAGCTCCAGCCGTTCTCCTTCAGCCCGTAGTAATTGAACAGGACGAACACCACGACCGCGCACCCGATCGTGACGTTCAGGTTCGAGGTCGGCGGGTTCACTCCCGGGATGAGCGCCGACGCGTTCGAGAAGAAGATGAACGCGGCCGAGCCCCCGATGAGCGGGAAGTACCGCTTCGCGTTCGCGGGCCCCATCACGTCCCGGGCCATCCCGTAGAAGTAGCCGAAGAACGCCTCGAAGAACGTGCGCAGCGTGAGCTTGTCCTCGGGGATCACGGACTCGTTCAGGCGCCGGTACTGGCCGCGGACCTCGCTGGCGAGGAGCACGAACAGCACCATGATCAGAAGGCTCATGAAGATCGGCTCGGTCCCGCGGTAGTCCACGGTGTGGTGACCGATGAACGTCTTGCCGATGTTGCGAGCGTTCTCCCGGAGTCCGGGGAGCTGCGCCAGGAGGTACGTGAGGAACCCTGTGTGCTCAGGCATGGCTTTCGTCGTCGATGCGCCGCGCCGGCAGCCGCGCGGCTGTGCCGGCACGGCCGCGAGCGCTGGCGCGCCTTGTGGGAGTTCGCCCTCGAGCGAGGGGCCTCGCCTCTACCACAACTCGTTTACGGTGGGCACCCTGGAGCGCGTCAAGTCTCCTCACGCCGCGCGGGTCGCTCCCGGAGGCCGGTTCCGGCAGGAGCTCAGCCGTGAGCGCCCGGCGGGCTTCCGTCCGCCGGGGGCTTCGGTCCGAACAGCGTCCCCAGGGTGATGCCGACGACGAGCGAGGCGTAGCCGACCATCAAGGCGATGCCCGAGACCAGGTCGCTCTTCAGGAGGAGCCACACGCCGCCCATCAGGCCGAGCAGCTTGATCATCGCGATCAGCGTCCACGACACCGTGTGGCCCCGGCGCGAGAGGAACGCGTCGACGATGCGCGCGAAGACGTACAGGTTCACCGTCGCGATGGCGCCGCCGATGCACACGCCGAGCGCCGCGCGCGCGCCGTACGCGAGCAGCGCGGCCACGGACAGGACCGCGGCCGTGCCGGCTACCCAGCGGAGCACAGACCGCATGGTGGCGTCCCCGACGCCGGGCCGCTCCTCCGCGTCGGGCTCCTCGTTCGGCGGGTCGCTGCCGGGCGCCCCCGGCCTTCGCTCAGCGCTCATCGTTCCCCTTCGCGTCCTGCAGCCCGCCGGGATCGCGGACCTCGTCGCTCGAGCCTGTCCGGCGGTCGTCGTCCGGCGCGCGCTCGTCCTGCCGCGCCTTCCGGTCGTCGAACCTCGGCGCAGGGTTCCCCTGCTCGCGCTCCTCGCGCTCGGCCACGGCCTGCATGTCCTTCCACGCCCGGTAGACCGCCTTGCCGGCGGCGCCGAGCCCGAAGAAGAACCAGAGCACCGAGAGGTACGGATCGGTCCCGAGCTTCCCGTCGAGCCAGCGGCCGATGAACAGGCCGACCAGGATGCACAGCACCACCTCGAGACCGACGGTCCCGTAGCTTCCGACGGCCTTCCAGTCCTGCTTCATCAGGGGATCCGATCACCGGGCAGTACGTGGGTGCCTCCGGTCGCGATTACAAGCGGTCCCGGACGGGGTCAACCGCCGTCCGGCGTCGCCGCCCGATCGGCACCCGCCGCGCACCGCTTGTCGTCCTACCGTCGCGCGACCAGCGCCTCGAGCGAGGAACGCATCTCCCGCGCGGCCTTGCCGCGGTGGCTCACGAGGTTCTTCTCGGCCTCGCCGAGCTCGGCCATCGTCCGTCCGTAGCCCTCCACGACGAACAGCGGATCATATCCGAAGCCGCCCGCGCCCCTGGGCTGCCTGCCGATCCACCCCTCGCAGCGCCCTTCGGTCACGATGGGCTGCGCTTCGGACCGCGGATCGAGCAGCACCATCACGCAGCGGAAGCGCGCTCGGCGCCGGTCGTCCGCGACGTCCGCGAGCGCCGCGAGCAGGGCCTCGTTGTTCTCCGCATCGGTCGCGCCCTCCCTCGCGAAGCGGGCGGACCGGACGCCCGGTCGTCCGTCGAGCGCGTCCACCTCGAGCCCCGAGTCCTCGGCGAGCGTCACCATCGCTGATCGGAGCGCCCCGGCGCGCACCTTGAGGAGCGCGTTGTCCAGGAACGTCGCGCCGTCCTCGACCACCGGCGGCGCGCCCGGCAGCACATCCGCCAGCGAGAGCACCTCGATCGGGAGGTCGGAGAGCAACGAGCGCAGCTCCACCAGCTTTCCTCGGTTCGAGGTCGCGGCGAGCAGGCGCAGCGGCTCTCGGCTCACGCGACCCTCCAGCGATCCGTCTGGAAGAGCGCGGAGAGGTCGACGCCGGCGCTCGACAGCGCCCGGTGCTGCGCGCTCGCGAGCGACGCCACGCCCGCGAGCGCGAGGTCGGTCATGCGATCGAGCTCCGCCCGGGGGATGGCCTCGTCCTCGGCCGTCGCCTGGACCTCGACGATCGAGCCGACCGCCGTCGCCACGACGTTCATGTCGACGCGCGCCGAGCTGTCCTCGGTGTAGACGAGGTCGAGCGCGAGCCCGCCCGGGAGGTGGCCCACGCTGATCGCCGCCACCTGATCGCGGAGCACCGGCGCCTCGAGCGATCCGGCCGCGCGCATCCGGTCGAGCGCCAGCGCGAGCGCCACGAAGCCGGCGGTGATGGACGCGGTCCGCGTGCCCCCGTCCGCCTCGAGGACGTCGCAGTCGATCGCGATCGTCTGCTCGCCGAGCTGCTTGAGATCGATCGCCGCCCGGAGCGCGCGGCCGATGAGCCGCTGGATCTCCTGCGTGCGCCCGCTCGGGGCCTTGCCCCGCCCGTCGCGCGGCTCCCTGCGGGCTGGGCTCGATCGCGGGTGCATCTGGTACTCGGCCGTGAGCCAGCCCGCGCCCTTCCCCATCATCCAGGCGGGCACGGTGGGCTCGACCGAGGCCGTGCAGAGCACGACCGTCCTCCCGGCGCGGTAGAGGACGGAGCCCTCTGCGTTGCGGTGGAACCCGAGGATCATCTCCACGGGGCGGTGGACATCGAGGGCGCGGCCGTCAGGGCGATTCACGGGGCCGCCTTAGCACACTTCGCGCGTCGCGCGGGCGCGCCTCGCGGCGGCGCGCGGCGGGCTCGCGCCGCTACATCCCGAACCAGGGACCCGGGTCGATCACCTCGGCGCCGCGCCTCAGCTCGAAGTAGAGCTTCGCGCCGTTCGGTCCGCTCGCGACCGTTCCCACCCGCGCCCCGCCCGGGAGCTGATCGCCGGCGCGCACGTCCGCGGCGCCGAGGTTCGCGTACACCGAGTAGAGCCGCTCGCCGTGATCGACGATCACGGTGAGCCCGTAGTCCGCGTACGTGTCGGCGAAGGCCACCCGCCCCGCGGCCACGCTGCGGACCGGCGCGCCGTCCAGCGCGGTGAGCTCGACGCCGGGGCCGCCGGCGCCGCGGCGCGACACCTTGCGCACCTCCGCGCGGCCGGCGATCGGGAAGGGGAGCCGCCCCATGAGCGAGCGGAAGCCGGCGCGGCGATCGAGCTCGGCGGGCCCGGTGTCCGCGCCGTAGATCGCGAGGTAGTCGGGGCGCACGCTCGTCTCGAACGCGCGCGAGAACGCGGCGCGGCGCTCCTCCTCCTGGGCCAGCGCGACCCGGGCGCGGTTCATCGCCTCGCGGTGCACCTCGAGGGGCGCGCGCTCCGCTCCGAGGTGCGTGAGCCGGTCCGCGAGCTCGGCGCTGCGCCGGGTCAGCTCCGCCTCGTGGGCGAGGTCGCGCTCGAGGGCGAGCCGGGTGCGCTCCACGCGAGCGGCGTGGTCGACCAGCGCGTCGAACCCGCCGCCCACCGGGAGGAAGCCGGCGCGGACGTGGCGGTAGTACGCGCGCCCGCGCGCGATCATCCGGCGGCGGGTGAGCTCCAGCGCGGGGCCGATCGCGTCGAGCTCCGCGCGCAGCGCCTTCTCCTCGGCGTCGAGCTTCGCGAGCAGGCGATCGAGATCGTTCTCGGCCAGCGCGGAGCCCGGGCGCGCCGCCGGAGCCGGCGCCCTGGCGGACGTGGGCGCCGGGGCGCCCGGCGCCGGCACCTCGGCGCCGCTCGTCGCGGCGCCGGTGAGGAGCGCCAGCGCGAGCGGCGCGAGCCGGGCGCGGCGCCTCACACGGCCACCATCTTGCGCAGCGTGAGCAGCGCGGTCGTGGCGCCGAGCGCGGCCCCGAGGGTGACCATCCCGAACGCGACCTCCCACGGCAGGAACGACGGCGAGACGCCGAGCAGGTTGGCGAGCTCGTGATCGAAGCGGCCGCGCACCATCATGAACAGGGCGCCCAGCATGAGCAGCGCCCCGGCCGCGCCGGCGGCGCCCTGCGTGGCGCCCTCGACGATGAACGGCCGGCGCACGAAGCCGTCGGTCGCGCCGACCAGCTTCAGCACCTCGACCTCGATCTTCCGGCGATGCAAGAGCAGGCGCATCGTCGAGCCGATGACGCTCACGACGGCGCAGAGGACGATCGCGGCGAGGCACGCGCTCGCGGCGACGCCGCCGCTGAGGAGGGACGACAGCCGCTCCGTCCAGCGCTGGTACGTCTCCACCGTGTCCACGGCCGGCAGGGCGCGCAGCTTCACCGTCATCGAGGCGAGCGCCTCGTCGGAGACCTCCTCGGTGAAGCCGACCTCGAGCGACGCGGGGAACGCGCTCGGCGGGAGCGCGGCGAGCGCCTTGTCGCCGTCGTCGTGCACCACCTCGCGGCGCGCCTCGGCGCTCGTCACGAGCCGCACCTTCTTGACGCCCTCGGTGCCCTCGAGCGCGCGGGTGAGCTCCGCGGTCTGCGCATCGGTCGCGCTGTCGCGCAGGTAGACCGTGGCGCGGCCGGCGCGCGACCAGCGATCGCGCACCGCCACGAGGTTCGTGACCACGAGGAGGGCCGACGCGAGGCAGACGAACGCGACCGCGAGCGAGAAGATCGACAGCGCCTGCAGCCGCCAATCGCTCCTCCCTGCCCGCCAGGTGCGAAGCCATCTCCGCCGATCGTCACGCTCGCTGGTCTGCATCCGGTTCCCTCTATCCGTCTCGTGAGGCGGAGCCCTCGGCGCTACGCCGCGCCGCGCACGCCGCTATCCATCTCGTCCTCGTAGCCATCCGCGAGCTCGCCGCCGGATCCGAGGCCGTGCGGTACGTCGGTCGCCTTCCCGTCGTCGAGCACGACCACGCGCCGGGGGCGCACGTCGAGCAGCGTCCGATCGTGCGTGGCGAACAGGACGGTCGTGCCGGTCTCGTGGATGTCCTCGAAAAGCCCGAGCAGATCGATCGCGAGCTGCGGGTCGAGGTTGCCCGTCGGCTCGTCCGCGAGGATCAGCGTCGGCTCCCCGACGATCGCCCGCGCGATCGAGACGCGCTGCTGCTCGCCGCCGCTCAGCACCTGCGCCCGGTCGCCGCCGCGCCCCGCCAGGCCGACGCGCTCGAGCGCCTCGCCGACCCGGGTCCGGAGCAGGCGCGACGGGAGGCCGAGCACCTCCAGCGTGATGGCCACGTTGTCGAACACGGTCCAGCTCGGGACCAGCTTGAAATCCTGGAAGACGAAGCCGATGTTGCGCCGGAGCGCGGGGATCGACGCGTCGGTCAGGCGCGCGATGTCCCGGCCGAGGAAGAGGATCCGGCCATCGTCGACGCGCTCGGTGCGGTGCACGAGGCGGAGGAGCGTGCTCTTGCCCGAGCCGCTCGGGCCCGTGATGAACACGAACTCGCCGCGCTCGATCGAGAGCGACATCCCGCGCAGCACCGGCTGATCGGCGCGGTACGACTTGTAGACGTCCTCGAAGACGAGGATCGGCCGGCGCGCGGCGGACGCGTCGTAGCGGTGGCCGGGCCGGAGCGCCGGACGAAATGAGCCTTGCAGAGGGGGCGCCGCCATCGGAGCCTTCACCTATCAGCCTGCTCGCACACGGAAAACTTTTCGGCCGACGCTCGGGCGAGCGCCCCCTGCGGGTCGCATTTTTTGGCCTCCCGCTGGCGGCGTTGCTGCTCCATGGCGACGGTCACGACATCGCCCTCGCCGCGATCAGCCGCGCCGACGCGGTGGGGCTCCGCCGGGCCCGCCGGCTCTTCGGCTCGCGCCTCCTGCTGCGTCCCGACGTCGAGCGCCCGGAGCTCGCGTCGCGCGTCGAGGCGCTCGCGCCCGATCTCCTGGTGAGCTGGTTCTGGACCACGCGCCTGCCGATGTCGCTCGTGAGGGCGGCGCGGCTCGGCGGGATCGGCGTGCACCCCTCGCTGCTCCCCCGTCATCGCGGGCCGGACCCCACGTACTGGGCGATCGCCTCGGGGGACGCCGAGAGCGGCGTCACGGCGCACCGGATCGAGGCCGAGTACGACACCGGCGAGATCCTGGAACAGGAGAGGCTCCCCATCGATCCGGGGTGGACCGCGTGGCAGCTCGCCCGGGCGCTCGATCGGCCGAGCCTCCGGGTCCTGCGGCGCACGGTCGACCGGTTCGCGCGCGGCGAGGACGTGGCGGGCGTCGCCCAGGATCCGGCCCTCGCGACGGAGGCACCTGCGCCGGACGACGAGGCGTGCGCCATCTGCTGGTCCTGGCCGACGGAGCGCGTCCTCCGGCACGTCCGCGCCCTCGCGCCGGCTCCGGGAGCGTGGACCGAGATCGAGGGCGCCTGCGTCATCGTCCTCCGGGCCGCGCCGGCGGCGAGCTTCCCCGAAGCGCTTGCGCCCGGCGAGGCGTTGGTCGAGGGCGGGGTGGTCCTGGTGCGGACCGGCGACACGGCCGTCGCGCTGCTGGAGGGGGAGATCGACGGAGAGCTGGCGTCGGTGGATGAGCTCGCGGCCCTCGTGGCGTCGGGGGCGTCGCGCGGGTGACCGCCGGCAGGGGGGCGCTTGGCGGCCGGCCGCGTCGCCGGCGGGGCCGCCTGGCCGGCTCGCGGCCATCGAATCCTGAACCTATGCGCGCGCGACCGCGTAGGATGCGCCCTTCGGAGGATTCATGTCGGAACCCGCGCAGCTTGCGAAAAGCGCCCGCGAACTGCTCGCCGCGGCGCTCAATGCGCTCCAGTCGAACGGGGGGGTGTCGTCTGAGATCGAGGCGCTCGCCGAGCCGATAGCGCAGGCGATGGGCATCATGCACCGCATCGAGCGCTCCGGGGGTCAGGCCCTCGACGGCAGCGAGATCGCGCTCGGCCATGTGCGCGACGTCCTGAACCGTCTGCAGAGGATCACCGCGGCCGATCCGGTGGTGGACGTGCTGATGGAGCACGTCGCCTCCTCGCTGAGCAAGGTCAACGCGCTGAGCAGGGCGCAGGCCGCTGGCGCCTCCGCGCAGGTGCGTGCGCCCGTGGCGGCGGCCGCGCCAGCGCCGGTAGCGCCAGCGCCTGTAGCGGTGGCTGCGCCCGCGCCTGTTGCGCCTGTAGCGGTGGTCGCGCCAGCGCCTGTTGCGCCTGTAGCGGTGGTCGCGCCTGCGCCCGTTGTGGCGGTGGCCGCGCCAGCGCCTGTAGCGGTGGCCGCGCCCGCGCCGTTCGCGCCAGCACCTGCAGCGGTGGCCGCGCCCGCGCCGTTCGCGCCAGCACCTGCAGCGGTGGCCGCGCCAGCGCCGTTCGCACCTGTGCCCGCGGTGGCCGTGTCTGCGCCCCTCCAGCACACGCTACCCTCGCCGCAGCAGCCGCGGCGTGCGCCGGCGCCCGCAACGCCCGCTCACCCCGCCGCGTCGCACCCGGCCGCGGACCCACGCGGCGCTCCGCCGCCCCAGGCCATGCCGCAGCCCGTCGACCACCGCACCCACGCGGCGGTCGTCGATGTCGAGCTGGGCGCTCTGACACCGTCGAATTTTTACAAGGGGCTGGCTGGCAACGACGTCATCGAGCACGGGGGCATCTTCGTCGCGACCTACAAGATCCCGCCGACGGGCTCCGTCGTGACCCTGCGTGTCCGCCTGCCGGGCAACTACGAGTTCACCGCGCAGGCCGCGGTCCGGTGGACGCGCGAGGCAGGCGGCTCGAGGGACTCGGCCGAGCCAGGTTTCGGCGCCCGGATCACGCAGATCTCGGCGGAGGGCCGGCAGCTCGTGTCCCGGTTCACGCGCAACAGGGAGCCGCTCTTCTACGACGACCTCTGAGGTCGCAACGCCGCCTCGATCGTGGTGAACTCTTCTCCCGCGCGCGTCGGCTCGCGAGTGAGCCGGCCGCTCCACCGCGCAGCGTCCGTCCTCTCTGCCGTCGCCCTCGCGGCGCTGCTGCTCCTCGTGCCGCGGCCGGCCTGGGCGACGGGCGACCCCGATCTCGCCTTCTGGACGTTCGAGACCGCCCACTTCCGCGTGCACTATCCGCAGGGCCTCGAGCCCATCGCGGCGCGCATCGCCTCGCTCGCCGAGACGATCTACGGGCGCGTCGAGGATGCGCTCGGCTACGCCCCGAAGGGCCGCACGGAGATCCTGATCACCGACGACTCCGAGATAGCGAACGGGTCGGCCGGCACGCTCCCCTACAACTCGATCCACCTCCTCGCATCCGGTCCGGACGACCTGTCGACGCTCGGCGACTACGACGACTGGTACCTCGATCTCCTCACGCACGAGTTCACGCACATCGCGCACATCGATAACACCTCGGGGATCCCGGCGATCCTGAACGCGATCGTGGGCAAGACGTTCTCGCCGAACCAGGTGCAGCCGCGGTGGATCATCGAGGGGCTCGCCGTGGTGAGCGAGAGCCACCACTCGAGCGGCGGCCGGATGCGCTCGAGCATGTTCGACATGTACCTGCGCGCCGATGTGCTCGAGGACAACATCGCGGGGCTCGATCAGATCTCGAGCTCCGCGGTTCGCTGGCCGCAGGGCAACCTCTGGTATCTCTACGGATCGAGGTTCCTGGGCTGGATCATCGACGTCTACGGGCCCAACACGATGCGCGCCGTCTCCGCCGACTACGGGGCGTCGCTCCTCCCATGGGGGATCAACCGCGCGATCCGCCGCGTGACCGGCAGGACCTACGTCGAGCTGTACGACGGCTGGAAGGACCACCTCCGCCGGCTCTACCGGGAGCAGATGGCGGCCGTCGAGGCGCGCGGGCTCCGCGAGGGCGCGCGGCTCACCTACCACGGGCGCAACGTGCTCTACCCGCGGTTCGTTCCGCAGGCCGCGCGCCGGACCGCTGCAGACGAGATCGTCTACTTCCGCGATGACGGCGGGGAGCGCCCCGGTATCTACCGCGTCTCCCTCGCCGCGCCCGCGCCCGGGAGCGAGCGCCACGAAGCGCTGGTCGCGCGCACCAACGCGCCCTCGCGACCGGCGTTCACGCCGGCAGGTGACCTGATCTTCACGGCGCTCCTGCCGTGGCGCAACCACTACTACCGAAACGATCTGGTCTTGCTCCCGCGCGGTAAGGCGGCGCCCGACGGCGACGAGCCCTGGCGGCGCCGGTTGACGCACGGCCTCCGATCCGCGGCCCCGGACGTGAGCCCGACCGGAGATCTCGTCGCCTTCTCCCTCAACAGCAAGGGCACCCGCTACCTGGAGATCGCGCGGCTCTCCAGGGATGGCGCCCTGTCCGACCGGCGCGATCTCGTCCCGAGCGCCCGCTTCGAGCAGGCCTACTCCCCGTCGTTCTCGCCCGACGGCAAGCGCCTCGCGTACAGCGTCTGGACCGCCGGCGGCTACCGCGACATCCGCGTGGTGGACGTCGCCACCGGCGGCTTCCGGCAGGTGACCCGCGATCGCGCGACCGACATGAACCCCGTCTGGTCGCCCGACGGCGAGACGCTCTATTTCACCTCCGATCGCACCGGCATCCACAACGTCTACGCCTACGGCGTCTCGTCCGGCGTCTTGCGCCAGGTCACGAACGTGAGACTCGGGGCCTTGCACCCGGCGATCAGCCCCGATGGCAAGACGCTTGTTTATGTCGGATATACCTCTCGGGGCCACGACCTCTTCGCCATGCCGCTCGATCCGGCGCGCTTCCTCCCGGCGCCGCCGCCCCCGGGCGATCGCCCCGATCCCGCCACCGAGCCTTCGGCGGCGCGGCTCGAGCGCGTCCCTTACAACCCGCTTCCCACGCTCGCGCCGCGCGCGATCACGCTCGACTACGCGCCCGGGAGCTATGGCTCGAACGCGCTCACCGTGACCGTGACCGGCACCGACATCGTCGGTCGCCACACGATCTTCGGCGAGCTCACCGTGCAGCCGGACGCGCCGGCCCCGAACGTCTTGCTCGGGTACAACTACGGCCGGCTGCCTGTCGACCTCGGCGTCCGCGCGTACCACAACATCTCGCCGCGCGGCGGCTACCGCCTCAACGGCCGCAACGTCGTCTACGACGAGCGAACGATCGGGGTCTCCTCGGGCATCAGCTATCCGATCCGCGGCGAGTTCTCGCGGCATACCCTGAGCGCGTCGTTCGGCAGCGCTGCGTTCAAGGGGCAGCTCCCCATCGGCGACAAGCTCGACCCGTACGCGCCCCGGACCATCCTCCCGCCGCGGGGCACGCTGAACCTCGCGCACCTCGGCTACGCATTCTCGAACGCCGAGGGCTCGCTCGACGCCGCCGGGGCGCCGCGCGGGGTGTCGCTGAGCGCTGGGCTCGATTACGCCGGCCCGGAGACGGGCAGCAGCTACACGACCTACGCGTTCTCGACGGGCCTCACCGCCTACGTCGCCATGCCCTGGTCAGGCGATCACACCCTCGCGTTTCGCGTCGCCGGGGCGGTGTCTGGCGGCAACTTCCCCCGGGGCGCCAGCTATGGCGTGGGCGGGTACGATCTCGAGAACCTCACCCTCGTCGACACATTGCTCACAGGGGTCACGAATAGCTCGTTCACGCTCCGTGGCTACGCGCCGGGCGCGATGTTCGGGCGCTCCTATTTCTCGCAGACGTTCGAGTACCGCGTGCCCGTCCTGCAACCTGATCGCGGCCTCGTGACGCTGCCGATCTACCTGCGCCGCATCGACGCGAGCCTCTTCCTCGACCACGGAGGCGCATTCAACCGCTTCGAGATGGACGACCTCGCCCTCTTCACGCGGAAGAGCCTGCTCTCGCCCCAGCTGCACGCCTCGGTCGGCGGCGAGCTGTGGCTGAGCTTGAGCCTCGGGTACGTCCTCTCCTCGCAGCTGCGCTTCGGGTACGCCTATGGCCTGAGCGATCTCGCGATCCCCGGCGGTCAGTTTTACTTCGTCGCGACGAACTCGTTCTGAGCGCCGCGCGCCTGCTGGAAATTTTGCCCGCGCCGACCCCTTCGCCCAGGGTGCTCGGCATGCGCCGCGTCCTCCTCGCCCTGAGCCTCTTGCACCTCGCCAGCTGCGGCATCGCCCCGAGCACGTCCCAGCGCCTCACCGAAGCGGCGCTCGAGATGAACACGGCTGCCCGGTTCGGCCGCATGGATGTCGCGCTCGAGCGCGTCGGCTCGAACGCGCGCCAGGATTTCATGAATCGTCACGCCGGGTGGGGCACCCGCCTCCGGGTCGTCGACGTGGAGTTCGGCGGCTTCGAGATGACCCAGCGCGAGGAAGCCGAGGTCTACCTCGACGTCCTCTGGCTGCGGAACGACGAGGCCACCGTTCGCAGCACCCGGGTGGCGCAGCGCTGGCGCGACGAACGGGGCCATTGGGAGCTTATCGGCGAGGAGCGAAGGGAGGGCGACACTGGGCTCCTCGGCGAGCCCCCGCCCAAGGAGCCCCAGCCCACGCAGAATGGGGCTGGCGATTCGGCGAGCGTGACCGACATGGGTCGGCAGCCCGGCCTGAGCCTCCACACGCGTGTGATTCGCGACGAGTGAGCGACGCCGCTGACGAGGTGCGCGGCCGCACGCCGCGGGGCGCGCCGGGCCGAGCACAACGCCGACGTTAGCGGCCTCGGTGAGCGACGGGATCGCAACAGCGCGGCGATGCGACGGGTGGCGCGTGGTGCGCGGTCGATCGACCACGCATGGCACCCGATCAAGAAGCCGGCGAAGGGCTCGCAGGAGCGGCGCTCTTGGGAGCGCGGGGCTTCTTGGCCTTGCCAGCGACCTCTGCCGGGGCCTTCGCCAGCTTGCTGCGCTTGGCGCGCTCCTTCTTGGCAGCCTGCGCCTTACGGCGCCTCATCTTCATCGACTGGCGGCGATCGCGCTTGCCCATCTGCTTCAATCTCCTCACGGTCGGGGGCGCGGCATCATGACGACAGCTCGCCAGGCGAGCCCCATCCTGCACCGGTGGATGGCCTACCGCGGGGCCCCTCAAAGGGAGCGGGACTCTGCCCAAGAGCGAATGGAAGCGCAAGGGGCAATGCGCGCGGAGATGCAGTTCTCGTGCTAGACGAGTGTGCAGTGCATCGCGCCGCCGTGAGGCGTTGACCTCCGCCTCCCCGCCTCCGGCCGCCCGGTCACATCAGAGGCGCGCGCTCGTTCTGAAGGATCCGAAGGATCTGAGCCGCCTGGGCCGCATCTGGCAGGGCTCAGCCGCCGACCGCGCCGTCCAGCGCGACCTCGCGGCCGCGCACCTCGAGGCGGTACCGGGAGTTCACGGTCTCTATGTAGAAGACTTCGCGCCCCGCGAGGCGCAACACGCGCTTGACCGGCGTCGTGACATATTCATGCATTCCGTCGGAGAACTCGATGACGATGACCGAGCCTTTCCGTGGTGCACGGACGAGCCGGCCAACGACTGCGCGTGATCCCCGGCCGAGCTTGCGGAGCACAACCTGCACAACAGAGATGCTAGCACGCGGATCTCGGCCGAGCACAAGCTGCACAAGCAGCGCCTCTCGCAACTAGGTCCCACCCTGGCCCAGGGTGTCCGGCTGCATCGGAGCGGTCCGGACCTTCGCGCCGCGGACGGCGAGCCGGCGGGAGGGGTCGCCCCCCCGGGCGGAAAGTTTCCATGAATCGATCGCCCGTCGCGGCGTGTACGTTGAGCCTGCACACCTGCCGGCCACCAGGCAGGCACACCGGTCCGTGACGCACCGTCATCGCCGGATCCTGGTGAGGGCGGAAATCACGACGAACGATTTCGGCTTTCGGAGGCCTCGTGAAGGCTGCGCGGTGGTCTTCCTGACGGGCCGACAATGCGCTGGCGTCGTCGGCCGAGAGGACCTCGCCGGGGGCACCGCGCCGCGTTCAGGTGCATCTGCGCAGCGCGGCGCCGATCGGCCTGGCGCGCTGCGGCTCGGCGGCTCGTCGGCTCCGCGTCAGCGGCGGAGCGCTGTCGAGCCTGTCCGGTTGTTCGGATCGCTCACGCCGGGCGCGCCCTTGTCAGCGAAGTAGGTGCGGAGCATGTCGCATGCGACGTTCGTCGCCTTCACCCGCCATTTCGCGCCGTTGGCGACCATCACGGAGATGGCGACCTCGGGCTTGCGGCTCGGCGCGAACCCGACGAACCAGGTGTAGAAGGGCCCCTCGGGCGTCGGCTTCGTGAGCGTCCCCGTCTTGCCCGCGACGCGGATATCCGGGAGGTAGGGGCGGCCGTTGCGATCATGGAACGAACGGTAGCTCGTGCCGTTATCGACCGTCGCCTCCATCATCGCGGTCACCGCGTTGGCCGTGCTCTCGTCCATCACCCGCTTGAGCACCTGACGCTCGCTCGGGCCCTGGTAGATGTCGCCGATCTCGTCCTTGACGCTCGACACGACGTGGAGCCGGATCATCTCGCCGCCATTGGCGAGCGTGGTCGCCAGGTTTGCTCCCTGGAACGGCGACAGCGTCGTGTTCCAGAAGCCCGCCGCGGTCCGCGCGAAGCCGAGATCGTCTTCCGGGAGCGCGATCGTGCTCGTCGCGACCTTCACGTCGAACGGCGTGTCCTGACCCCAGCCGAGCTTCTCGGCCACGGCGCCGAGCTTCTCGCGGTCGAGGTTCTTCGCGGCGAGCCGCGCGAACACCGTGTTGATGCTCCGGCCCATCGCCTGCGCGAGCGTCGCGCAGTACTTGTCGCGGCGCTTGTTGTCGACCATGTCCGCCGGCCGGATCGAGTGCTCGCCGCCCGAATAACACTGCTTGGTGTTCGGGCTCAGGCCCGCCTCGACGAGGGCGGTGCCGGTCACGACCTTGAAGACGCTCGCCGACGGCGCGGTGGCCTCTGCAGCGACGTCGTGCATCGCCCCCTCGTTCACGTAGCTCGCCCAGACCAGCACCTTCCCGGTGCGGATATCGGTCATGACGACCGCGCCCTCCGGGACCTGGCCTGCCCGCAGGAAGCCGAGCGCCGCCCGCTGGTACATCGGGTCGATGGTCAGCTCCGCGACGCGGTCGGCGTGCGCCGGCGCCGTGGGCGGGGTCTTCCGGTCGTCGATGCGCGTCAGATCGAGATCCGTGAGCGGCGGCGGCGTCACGGTCCGCGTGATCGTCGGGCCCCCGGCGGTCGTCTTCTTGGCGAGCAGCCCCCCGAGCTGGACGTCGTGCTCGCGCAGCATGGGGAGGGTCACGGCCACGAGCCCCACAGCTGCACCGACGGCGATCCACTGACGCATGTCGCGCATGGCCCGACGGGTACCCCGCCGCGCTGTCCTGGGCCAAAATTGAGGCGCGCGACCTCGCCGGCGGGCCTGGCGCGCCGCGGGATGTGCGCGGCAGGGAATCCTTCCGGCGCGCTTCGTTGGAGGGCAAATGAACGAGGGCGCGGCTGGGGCTCCGCGCCGCGCGGGGAGAGGGCGCGGGGGGCTAGAAGGACAGGCCGACCCGGGCGCCGAGCTCGTGCAGCGCGTGCGCGTCGGCCCGCTTCAAGGTGTTGCCCGGCACCCGGAGGAGGTTCTCTTCGGAGCCGCTGCCCGGCGTCAGGTACGCGTTGTAATTCACGCTGAGCCGCACGTTCCTCGTGTGCCAGTAGTTGGCGGCGAGGCCGACCTGCATGACGTTGAGGTCGGTGCCCGGCCCGCCCTCGGCGCCCGGCGTGTTCTCGTCGTACGCGCCGTCCCGGGACGCGCCGTCGTACGTCGCGTTGATCCCCGCGAGCAGCGCCGCGACCTCGAGCCCCGACTTCGGCTTGTCGGGCTCCTTCGTCAGATCGACCTTCACGGGGCGCGGGCTGTACCCCGGATCCCCGGTGACGAAGGCGTCGCCCACGGGCCACGCAGAGAGCTGCACGTACCAACCGAGGCCCTTCACCTGGCCGAGCCGCTCGGTGTTCGTGAGCTGATAACCTTCCACAGCCTCGCGGGTGTTGTTCGCGAGGTAATACGCCTCGGCGCGGAGCTCGACCATCTTGATCGGCAGCCGGAGCTCGCCGCCGATCGCGTTCTGCGCGCTCGACGGGATGACGTGGATCCGCCGATCGAGCGAGTCCTTGTAGCCGCCGCTCCAGAGCGTGTAGCCGTTCCCCGTCCGGATGGGCGCGTAGTCGTAACCCACGTAGTCCTGTTCGCGCCACCCGTGCTGCGCGCTGAGGCCGATCTGCGCCTTGGCGAGCAGCCCCTTCTTTTCGCCGGCGAACGGGCGGGCGAACACGCGGCCGATGAAATGGGGCGACGCGTCGATGCCAGGGCGGTTCTGGCCGTCGCCGGCGACCACGCCGATGCCGTAGAAGAACATCTTGTCGGCGACGTCGCCCCACGCCATCAGCCCGATGCTCTTGGCCTCGGGGTGGGCGAAGCTCCGCATCGCGATGTTGCGCTCCATGAACGTGATGGCGTTGCTGCTCGTCTGGATCTCCATCCCGAACGGAGAGTTGAACTGGCCGAGCATGAAGTTCAGCGCCGGCATGACGGAGTAGTTGATCCAGAAGTCGGCGAGCGCGGCGTTTGCGCTCGTGCTCTGAACCGCGGCGAAGCGCGCGGTCTCGGCTGTCGGCGAGGCGCCTGCTGACGCGGCAGCTGTCTCGGTCTCGCCGTTGGCGTTCCCGAGCGCCTGGCCGCCGAAGTCGACGTCGAGCTTGAACGACCAGCGCTTCAGGAACTCGCCGTCGAACTCCAGCCGGGCGCGACGGGCGAAGAAGCGCGGCTGCAACGCGTTCCCTCCGTCCGCCGCCTCTACGTCCGAGACCCCGCTGCCGAAGCTGCTGACGAAGTCGAGGTGCAGCCGCCCCTTCGGGAACAGCCGGAAGGTGTCGTTGGCGTCCCGAAGGAAGAAGCCGCCGTGCCAGCCAGCGAGCGGCTTCTGCTCTTTCACGACCGCAGTTTCTGCGATCGGCGCGAAGACCTGCGCAGGAGGTGGCGGCGGCGGCGCGGCGGCCGGTGCCGCTCCAGGGGGAGGAGGCGGCGGCAGCTGCTCGGCAGGCGGCGCCTGGTCGGGCGGCGGCGCGGGCGTCGGCGCGGCTGCGGGAGGAGGCGGGACCGCACCGGCAGGAGGTGTCGGGGCAGCAGCCGGGGGCGGCGGGGCAGGTTGCGCTGGGCCCTGGGGTCCAGGCTGTGCTAGCGCCGAAAGGCCCGACAGCGTAACAGTCATGCCCAGCAGCGCCGATGTAGCTAACCTCATGCAGTTCTCCCTGTGTGCGGCTCGCCCGCTCGCTGGATCTCGCACGCACCACAACGCGAAATTATGACCAGGACGTTACGATTCTGTGTAGGCCATACGGCGTGCGAGCACGACAGTCGGGCAAGGGGTGAGGGGCGTCAAGGCCCCGCTCATGGGGTGGCAGCACGTGCCGGCGACGGAGCGCCGGGGAAGAGGCGGGGAAGGATCACGCGATGACGACCAGCGTGCGGATCACGGCGGATGTCGAGGTGCTCGACAACAGCACCTTGGTGGCCCTCGCCGGGCCGGGGAACGAGCATCTCAAGCTCATCGCGCGCACTCTTGGCATCGAGTCGGGCGTTCGAGGCAACACGATCCGGCTCGCCGGGGACGCCGACAAGGTCGCGCTCGCCGAGCGGTGCCTGGCAGAGGCCGCGCAGATGTTGAGGAGCGGCGTGGTCCTCGATCCCCAGGACTACGTGCGCGGGGTGCAGGCGCTCCGGGACGACCCGGGGATGACCTTGCGGGATCTGTTCGAGGACGTCGTCCTCATCTCGGCGCGCCGCCGGCCTATCTCGGCGAAGGGGCTGGCGCAGAAGCGCTACATCCAGGCGATCCGATCGCACGACATGACGTTCGGCATCGGGCCGGCGGGGACGGGCAAGACCTACCTCGCGATGGCCATGGCGGTGCACGCGCTGCTCGAGCGCCGCGTGAAGCGGATCATCCTGACCCGTCCTGCCGTCGAGGCGGGAGAGCGGCTCGGCTTCCTCCCCGGCGATCTCGCCGAGAAGGTGAATCCTTACCTGCGCCCGCTCTACGACGCGCTCCATGACATGATGGATGCGGACAAGGCGCAAGGCCTCGTGACGCGCGGTCAGATCGAGGTCGCGCCGCTGGCCTTCATGCGCGGCCGCACGCTCAACGATTGCTTCGTCATCCTCGACGAGGCGCAGAACGCGACGAGCGACCAGATGCGCATGTTCCTCACCCGCCTCGGCTACGCCTCCCGCGCCGTGGTGACGGGCGACGTCACGCAGGTCGATCTCCCGCACGGCGCGCGCAGCGGCCTCGCGGAGGCGCGCGAGCTGCTCGCGGGGATCGAGGGGATTGCGATCTGCTCGTTCACCGAGGTCGACGTCGTGCGCCACCCGCTCGTGCAGCGGATCATCGTGGCGTACGAGCAACGGGACGCCGAGGTGGCGCGCCAGCGCGAGGAGCGGCGGGCGGAGGCGGGTCGCGGCGGCGCGCGCGGCGGCGCAGCGGGAGAGGCCGGGGCTGCACCGCAGGAGCCGCAGGGCCGCGCGCCAGCAGGCGAGCCGGGAGGAGCCGGCGCGGCGAGCTGACGCGCGACGCCGCCGGGCGAGGCGTCGGCGTCGACGTCTCGCCCGGCTGCGCTGATCATTTCTTCTTCAGCTCGATCGGGGACTCGCGCACCAGGAGGGCATCGGGCCCGGTCACCCGGATCCTGCCGTGGATGACGTTCTCCTTCAACTCGCCGACCAGGACGCCGGTCATCGCGTTCGGCGCGCGCGGATCGTCGGGGAAGACCGATGCGCGGACCATGCCGTCCTCGACCTTTCCCACGAGCGTCGCGTCGCCGAGCGCTCCCTTCGCGGCGCCCTTCAGCTCACCGCTCGGCTCGATGGTCAGCGTCACCGTCCCAGGGCCGGTGACCTGCTTCCCGTCGTCCTTCTGGCGCGCGGCGTCCTTGACCTTCGGGGGCATCACGACGCTGCCTTTCTTGGCGTCGTAGCGCCCCTCCCATGTCCCTTGCCATGCGGGCGTGCCCTTCGGCTCGCCCGCGTCTCCCGGCGCGCCTGCGCTCGGGGGCTCTGCTGCGGCCGAGCCGGCCGCGGGCGGCGCGAGCTGCGCGCTCGGCTGAGGCGGCGGGGGCGCGGGCCGCTCCGGCTCGCTCGGGCGAGGCGGGCCCTCCTCGCATGCCGCGAGGACGACGGCGAAGGACAGGAAGAGCGCGGGGGCAACGCCGCGCGCCCGGCGAGCTCGTGTTCCGGTGGCGTTCACGTGGACGCTTTTATTACGAGCCGGGCTGGCCGTCGCGTCGATTTGACGTGCCCGCGCCGCGGCCCGGACCAGCGCGCGGCGCCTTGGGCTCAGGAGGCCCTGCGGAACGCGAGGGTCCAGTGCCGGTCGCTCGTCATCTGCGCGCATTCGGGGGGAATCCGGAGCGAGCGCAGCACCTCACGCACCTCGTCGAGCGAGAGCGCCGCGCGCAGCGACGCGTCGAAGAGGGCTCGCTGGTACGCGGTGTCGTTCGCTGCGTACGTGTCGACGAGGGCGGCGATCGACGCCTCGTCTTCCGGACGGACCAGGTCCCGCACGAACAGGAGCCCCCCGGGCTGGAGGACGCGGAGCATCTCGCGCAGCACCTGCGCTGGCTCCGGGACGTGGTGGACGATGCTGTTCGAGAGCACGGCTGAAAACGTCTCATCCGGTTCAGGCAGCGCCTTGGCATCCACGAGCGCGAGCGCGATGGCCTCGGTGAGCCCGGCCTGCTCGACATGGCGGCGCCCGAGTTCGAGCATCGCCGCGGAGAGATCGATCGCCTTGATCCGCGCGGCGGGGGCGCGCCTGCAAAGCTCGATGGGCAACAGGCACGTCCCTGTGCCGACGTCGAGGGCGTATGCGAGACCGGGGTTGTGGGAGAGGAGCGCGTCGCAGAACGCCGTGTTCACGGCGGCGTGATCCATGCTGTCGTAGGCCCGCGCGTCCTCGTCGGTATCCATGACCTCTGGCTCGAGCACGCGCACCAGCGACATGCGCGCATCCTTCTCCGCAGCCGACGCGCGTGTCAACCGATTGTCGGCGGCTGGTCAATCTCGGCAGCCGGTCGGACGGAGGTCGAGCGGGGGCGGGGTGGGTCCTGGGCGTCGTAGATGTAGATATGGACAGGAAGGCGTTTGAAGAAGTCGAGGCGGAGCGGGCCGGCTCCGGCCGCGCGTGCACACCGGTCCGCCGGACACGACGGCCTTCAGGCGCCTACCCAGCTGGAGCCGCGGGCGGCGGCCGCGCGCGTGATGTTGAGAGCGGCGCTGCGCGGCCCGAGCGCGCCTCCGGCGACGGGACCGGCGCAGAGTCGTCATTTCGAAGAGCTCGGCGGGTTGGCGCGCGATCGGGCGGTCAGCGTGGGTCCGCGCAATCCCCGGCGTGATGAGCGGATGTCGGGCAGAGAGCTCGACCCGGAGTCCCGGCCCGCCGGCGCTCATAGCGAAGCGTCCGTGCTGCGCCCCACCTGTCGAGCGGGGCATCCTATCAGGCCTCCGCATAGGTCAGTCGTGCGCCCGGGGCGTGCAATGTAGCCACGCGCCGGCCGCATGTGTGTGGTCGCCAGGCGGTCGCACCCTGCGTGAGGCGCTTCAATGATTGGGTCTGGCGAGGCTCGCGTCGGGTCGCTGCACCTCGCGGATGTGCGCGCGCCCGCATTGCCGCCCGTGACGGGCGCGGCCCCGCGGCGCGGGGTTGCTCGGTTCTCGGACGGTGCTTACCTGCCCAGACCTGAGCACCCGAGACACGCAATGCCGCGGTGCATCGTCAAGGGGGCCGAGTGAGGATTGGCGCGGCCAGGGGCCGTCCCGCGCGGGGGAGGGGTCTCGGCCATCAATCGACGCTGGCGGGGGTTTCATCGCTCGGCGCCTGTCGAGCAAAGCAGCCCAGCCGTTCGGGGCCGTCCCGTCCAATGAGCTCTCCGATTGAGCCCGCCCGCAGCGCCTATTGAAAGAAAAGACGGTCCGCTATCCTCAATTCGCTTGACCAGGCAAGTGGCAACGGCATAGTCGTATCCAACCGCCGAGCTGGATTCGGCGACGAGGGAGAGCACATGGCAACGGACGCCTTTTCACAGCAGATTGTAAACCTCGTGCGGAAAATGCCGGACGAGGCGATCCTCGCGCTCGTCAAGAATCAGCTGGGCGCCGTGACAGGGGAAGCGCCGTTGGTTCCTCCTGCGGCGCCGCGCCGCGGCCGCGCGCGCGCCCGCGCTGCTGGAGCGGTCCAGTCCAAAACGTCTTCCGTCGCGGCCAAGCGCGGCGCCGCGCCGAAGCGTCGGCCTGGTCGCCCGCGCAAGTCGCCGGCCGCCTCGGCGGAGCGTCAGGAGACGCTGGATGCCGTCGAGCGCGTCGTCAAAGCGAGCTCTGGCGTCAGCGCGAGCGAGGTGGCGAAGCAGGCGGGTATCCCGCAGACCCGTGCCGCCGCCGCGCTGAAGGAGCTGAAGCTGGAGAAGCGGATTTTCCAAGGTGGCGACCGTCGCTTCGCCCGCTATGCAGGCGACGCGAAGACCGCCGAGCAGGCGAGCGCGAACGCGCGCAAGACCGCCGCTGGGCCTGCACCTGTCGTGAAGAAGCCGAGCGTCAAGGGGCGCAAGCGCGTCGCTCCGGCTGCCGCTCCTCCGAAGTAGGTCTGGGGACCACCGCTCACGTCAGCATCAGATGGGATGCAAGCTGTGCTGACGCGCTGCGTTTGGAATGACTATCCCGTTCGAGACGGAGCTCAGGGCGGGCTCCAGGTGAGCCCGCCATCATCGGAGGCCACGACGTACCAGCCGCGGCGCGATGTCCCGGTGACATCCGCTTGGAGGAGCATCAAGAGTCGATTTCCGAACGAGAGGAGGGCTCCTAGCTCGATACGGCCGCGCTCGCCCGTGGCTTCGCCGATTACCCTGGGGACGTCGTAGAGCTTGCCCACCTCCGGCGGTTGCGCGATCGCGATATGGAGCCCCCATCGCGCTGCCGCGCGGGAGGTCAGCACTGCGGTGACGCCTTCGCGTGTGGGCGCCAGGGCGATAGACCGTTCATGCGGCTCCAACCAGGGTCGAAAGGGCGGCTTCTCGGCGATGACGCAGGTGCCTTGGAGGGTGCACGTAGCGAGCGTGGGCTCTCCGGTTGTGGGCGTCATGACTTCGACCATGATCCGATCGGCCGCGCAGCCGACCGACGCTCCGGGCGGGGCTTTCGCCGGGAGCTTCAGCACGGCTGTCTGGGTAGCGGAGACGGCGACCACGGCGGTCTTGTCGGGCGGCTGAGGAACGAGCTGGATCGACCAGCCGGCGAAGTCGCATGCTGGTGTCGTGGAGAGCGCGGCGATGGCCGCGGGGCTCATCGCGAGTCCCTCGACGCTCTTCGGTGCGTCAAGCGGCTTCCCCGGCGCGGGGACGGGCCGCACGAGGAGGCTGCGCCCGCGCACCGACAGGAGCATCGGTGGGCGGCCATAAGGCACGGGCAGCGCTTGTTCCTGCGTGGGGAGCGGGACGGGAGGCACCGGCTCGGCGCCCGCCGGCCCCGCATAGACGAGGGTCGCGTGCCGAGGCTTGGGCTCCACGAGCAGCGCGGCGCTCTCGGCGGAGAGCACCGCGGGCACAGCGTTCACCAGCGGCCGCGCTCCGCGGCTCAGCGCTGGAAGCGTGACCGGTGAAGGCGCCGAGAGGTCGGTCGCCTCGAACGGAGCGAAGAAGAGACTCGGCGGGTCCAGCGCGGACGGCGTCCCTCGGTTCCCGCGTGTCTCCGTCGGGAGAGCCGGGCCACGCGGACCGGTGGTGAGCACCGTGGCGCCGTCTCCGCCGACCGACCAGGTCGACCACCCCTCGCGGACGCGCCGCAGAGATCGCCAGGTCCGGCCGGCGTTCTCGGTCACGAGCGCGATCGTCTCGTTCTCGACCTCTCCTGTCACCACGGCTCGCCGCTCATCGAGCACGAACGCCCGTCGCCATCGGGTCGACGACGGCGCGAGCGCCGAATCGATGCCACGCGCCTGGCCAATGGCGGTGGTGAGCTCATCCGAGGACGCCGCGCCCGGGGGCGGCGGGACGGTGATGGGCGCTGCCTTTTCCTTCTTCCCGCAACCGAGCGCCAGGAGGGCCGTCAGGGCGGCAAGGGCAGTCGCGGCGGCGCGGCGCCGCGTGGGCGCGCTCACTATGGAGTCGGGCATCGGCAATCTCTTCGCTGGTGTCGCCCTGGCTTGCTGCGCGTCGGCCCTGGCTCCTCCACGACTCGCACGCTCGCTCGCGTCGCGCCCGAGCCGTCTTGTCGAAGCGCCCGTGGCGTCACGGCAAGATGCGCGCGCGGCGACCGCCCTGTCTCCCCGCTGCATCGCCCCGAGCTCCGCGTTCGATTCGCGTCTGCCCCATAGCGGGGTGCGGGTTCGCGCGCTCCAGGCTCATCTGCGTCGTTCGGCTCGTTGCGGCGTACCTTCGTACGCCTCACTCGTCTGCCTAGCGGCTGAGCCCGTATCACACCAACCTGCGCCCCCGCTATCCTGCCGGCCGCACGCCGCGCGGCCAGCACTAGTCGGCCTGCTCCGGATCCATGCAGCACCGGAAGCCCGTCGAATAGTCGTGGTAGCCGAAGGAGTGGGCGGTCGTGGCATATTTGCAGCCCTCGCCGTTGCGCGTCGTGTCCATGAAATAGCCGCCACGGAAGGTGCCGCTCGGATCATCGACCCACTCGTGGAGGTTGCCTACCATGTCGAACACGCCGTAGGCGTTGGTGCATCCCGCGCGCTCGCCCGTCGGGAGCAGCGCCTGGGACAGCTGGTTGATGAGCGGGTTGTTCATCGCCGTCGTCCAGCGCTCCTCGGGCTTGATGTCGAGCAGCGCGGCGATCTCGGCGACGGGGTGAACCCGTCGCTCGTCATCGTTGCACACGGCCTGCTGGCGGAGCGCGCCGTAGGGAAACGTCGTGTCGTCCGGCCCTCGGCAGGCGGTCACCCACTCCTCCGAGGTGCACAGGCGCTTGCCCGAGGCCGCGCACGCCATCTTGGCCTGCCGCCCGCTGATGTAGCCCTGGGGGATGACCCCCTGCCAGGACACGGCGCGGACGCGGCGCTCGTTCCCGTCAATCGGATCGTAGGGCGACCAGGGGCGCTCACCGCTGGGCGTCACCTCGACCAGCGCGCCCTCCCAGCGGTCGACGCACACGCGATCGTCGACGAGGGACATCTCCGCGGGGCAGCGCGTGCTGGCCGTCGAGGAGGACATCGGGATGGCGCCGATCTCGGACTCCATCCCCGAGGCGAGCGTTGCGCTGTCCTTGACGGCAGCGAGCGCGCTCTCCTTGGCCTTGATGCGCCTTTCCGTCGGGACGGCGGCGGTCCCCTCGAGCGAGGCGCGCACCATCAGGCGCGGCGTGATCTGCTCCGCTGTCGTCGACCCCGGAGCACAGCCGGCCGACGCGACGAGCACGCCGAGCAGCGCTCCACCGCGGAATGGACGCGCCCCCGACGATCGCGGAACGGAGGCTGCCAGGCGCGGGCGGGAGGGGTCCTTGGCCACGGAGGAGCCGAGGATCCCTTCCCGCGATCTTTTTTGCAACCGAATACCGCGCTCGGGGGCTCCCCGAACCGGCCTACATGAGAGGGTGCGCGCGCCGGGGCGCTAAGGTGGGTGTGGGCTGGTGAGAGGCCCAGAGGTCATCTGGTGTGCGTCGAATGCCAGGGGAAAAGAACGGCGAGAGCAGAGCGCGCACGGTGGGCGCGCAGGCCGTGCACCCGTGGCGGCGGCCGGGTCAGTCGAAGGCCATGATCTCCTCGTAGCATGCGTCGTAAGCCTCCTGGCAGGAGACATTCGGGTTGTCGTTCATGCACGCGACGAGATCGTCCGCTGCATCTCGGTTGAGGGGGTTCATCTGAGCCGCGCACTTGGCGGTGTCGAACGTGCCGGCGTCGCAGAAGTCGGAGATGGTGTCGCAGATCTCGTCGGCCTGGTGCGGGCACGCGTTGGCGTACGTGCGGTTCATGCACGCTTGAACGGGATCCACATCGCACGCCCGCTCCACGCCGATGTCGCTCAGGCAGTCCACGAGGTCCGCGGCGTGACCCGAGGAGAAGACGGCGAAGCCGTGCTTGCAGAGCCCGTAGCCGATCGGGTCCTCGTCGCGGTTCGCGCCGCACTGGCTCGTCGCCCCCTGCGCAGGCGAGATGTTGAGCTCGTCGCAGGCCGCGACCGTGAGGTTGCCGTCGGACGCCTCGATGCAGGCGTCGCTGCCGCCGGTGCCGCCCTGGCCGCCGGTGCCGCCGGTGCCGCCGGTGCCGCCGTCGCCGCCGGTGCCGCCCTGGCCGCCGTCGCCGCCGTCGCCGCCGCTGCTCGTGGACCCGTGGGTGACGCCGGGGCCGACCGTCTGGTCCACCTCGTTGTCGGTGTCCTCCGTGGTCACGACGCAGCCGGTGTAGATGGCGGGCAAGATGAAGGTAAGCGCGAGGAAAGAATGGCGATGGCGAGCAAGCATGGTCACGTTGCCTCCTACAATGTCAGGGAAGAGTTCCACGGCCTGGTGCGTTCGACTGAACCTGGGGCTCCCCTATTCCCCTCGCAATCCTGCTCTTCGGCCTGGTCCAGCCGTCCGACGTCGACGCTCCGGGGGTGCACCTCCGCCGTCGACGGCTCAGGCCGCCGTCGACAGCTTGTTTCAGCTGCATTTCGTCAGTGTCAAGAACAGATTTCGGCCTCGTGTTCGTCCGTCCGTCTGCCCGGGCACCGGGCTCGGCATGCCCGGAGCCCCCCGACGTCCGTTCAGGAGGATCTGAAAAGCTGCTCAGCCCGCGGGGACGCGCGAAACAAACTGAAAGGGAGCGGAAGGATCGCGCTTGCGTACCGCCCCTCCCGCTGGTAATCACCGCGCTCCGTTTTCCCGGGCGATCGGGTGTCCTCCCGGTCTCCCAGTAGAAGAGCCGTAACGGCGCTTCGATCCCAGCTCCGCCCCTTCGGCCGCCGCGGGAACCCCCCCGGTGACGCGAAGGGGGCCCACGTCGAAGGACGTCGGGCTGGGACCGGAAGCGTACGACGGTGCAACCGGTTCGCAGTGAACCGAAACCCGGTACGGAGTCACTCCGCCCGCCGGTGTCGCGAGGTGTCTCGAATGGTAAGCAAAGCCAGTGCGATGTTTTCGCGGATCGCCCCGCGCAAGGCTCGCATGATCGCCGATCTCGTTCGAGGTCGCGACGCGGACGAGGCGATCCAGCTGCTCTCGTTCACGCAGAAGAGCGGAGCCCCCGTCCTGCGGAAGATCATCGAGAGCGCGGTCGCGAACGCCCAGCAGGCGGGCGCCGACATCGACGCGCTCTTCATCAGCAAGGCCACCGTCGACAAGGGGCCGAACAAGTTCAACCGCCGCTGGCGGCCGCGCGCGATGGGCCGTGCGACCCGGATCACCAAGGGCGTGTCGCACATCGTCATCGAAGTCGACGAGAGAAAGTAAGTAGAGGACCTGCCGATATGGGACAAAAGACCCATCCGTATGGCTTCCGCGTCGGTGTCATCAAGACGTGGAGCAGCAAGTGGTACGAGGACGGCGCTGCGTATCAGAAGTGGCTCCACCAGGACATCCGCATCAAGCGCGCGATCAAGCAGTACCTCTACAACGCCAACATCGCCGGCGTGGAGATCGAGCGCGCCGCCAACCGCGCGAAGGTGATCGTCTTCACCGCCCGCCCCGGCATGGTGATCGGCAAGGGCGGCAAGGGCATCGAGACGCTGAAGAGCGGGAACGTCGGCACCGCGTCGAAGGGTGAGACGCTCTTCCCCGGCGTGTCGTCGTTCACCGACAACGAGGTGTTCATCGACGTGCAGGAGGTCCGGAAGGCCGAGACCAACGCGCAGCTCGTCGCCGAGAACATCGCGACGCAGCTCGAGCGCCGGATTGCGTTCCGCCGGGCGATGAAGAAGGCGGTCGCCACCGCGATGAAGTTCGGCGCGAAGGGCATCCGCGTGCGCTGCGCCGGCAGGCTCGGTGGCAGCGAGATGAGCCGCGTCGAGACCTACCGCGAGGGCCGGGTGCCGCTGCACACGCTCCGCGCCGACATCGAGTTCGGCCTGGCCGAGGCGAAGACGAAGGTCGGCATCATCGGCGTGAAGGTCTGGATGTTCAAGGGCGAGGTCCTGCAGCGTAAGGCGCGCCGGATCCAGTAGAGGGATTGCAGAATGCTGTCTCCGAAGCGAACCAAGTTCCGCAAGATGCAGAAGGGGAACAACCGCGGCCTCGCCATGACGGGCAGCGACGTCTCCTTCGGCGACTTTGCGCTCCAGTGCGTCGAGCCTGCCCGCGTCACCTCGCGGCAGATCGAGGCGGCTCGTATGGCGATCCAGCGGCACGTGAAGCGCGCGGGCAAGCTCTGGATCCGCATCTTCCCGGACCGCCCGGTGACGAAGAAGCCGCTCGAGGTCCGCATGGGTGGGGGCAAGGGCGCGCCCGAGGAGTGGTGCGCGCTCGTGCAGCCGGGCCGCGTGATGTACGAGATCAGCGGCGTGAGCGAGGAGACTGCGAAGGAGGCGTTCCGCCTCGCATCGCACAAGCTCCCGATGCAGTGCAAGTTCCTCGCCCGCGGGCTGACGTGAGGTAGGCGATGAAGGCGAAGGATTTGCGTGAACGCACCACCGAGCACCTGCGCGAGCTCGAGAAGTCTCTGGCGGCGGGCCTGTTCGAGGCGCGGTTCAAGAATTTCACGAATCGGCTGAACGACACGGCGACGATCCGCAAGGCGAAGCGGGATCTCGCGCGGGTGAAGACGATCCTCACGCAGCGCACGCGTGCCGAGGAGAAGGCGTAGCCATGGCGAAGAAGAAGGCAGAGACCCAGCAGCCGGCCGCTGCGGCGCCCGAGCTGGCAGCCGCGGCGCCTGCGCAGGCCGAGACCGAGGCGAAGGCGCACGGCTTCCGGCGCAAGCTGGTCGGCAAGGTGACCAGCGACAAGATGAACAAGACGGTCACCGTCGAGGTCATCCGGAACGCGCTCGACCCTGTGTACAAGAAGTACGTCCGTCAGCGGGAGCGCTACAAGGCGCACGACGAGACGAACCAGTACAAGGTGGGCGATCGCGTCGAGATCACGGAGCACAGGCCGATCTCCCGCGACAAGCGGTGGCTCGTGACCAAGCTCGTTGCCCGCCCGGTGGAGGAGTAGCGCCATGATCCAGGTGTCGACGCATCTCGAGGTCGCGGACAACTCCGGCGCCCGAATCGTGAAGTGCATCAAGGTGCTCGGCGGCTCGCGCCGCAAGTACGCCGCCCTCGGCGACGTCATCGTCGTCTCGATCAAGGAGGCGTTGCCGGGCACCAAGGTGAAGAAGGGCGAGACGGCGCGCGCCGTCGTCGTCCGCACCGCCCGGGAGTACCAGCGCTCGGACGGCAGCTACATCAAGTTCGACGGGAACAGCGCGGTCCTCATCAACAAGGAGAAGGAGCCGATCGGTACCCGTATCTTCGGGCCGGTCGCTCGTGAGCTCCGCGCGAAGAAGTTCATGAAGATCATCTCTCTCGCTCCGGAGGTCCTCTGATGAAGCGCCTCAGGGTCGGTGACCTCGTGCAGGTCATCAGCGGCAAGGAGGAGGGGAAGCAGGGCCGGATCACCAAGATCCTCGCTGACGAGGATCGCGTGGTCGTGGAAGGCCTGAACACGGTGACCCGCCACCAGCGGCCCACGCCTCGCAACCAGGAGGGTGGGAAGATCACCAAGGAGGCGCCGATTCACGCCTCGAATGTCATGCCGGTCGATCCGGCGACGGGCAAGCCGACGCGCGTGAAGGTCCGCGTCGGTGAGGACGGCAAGAAGACGCGCGTCGGCAAGAGCGGCAGCGCGATCGGTGTGGGCTAGCCATGGCGGACAAGAAGGACAAGGACAAGGCGGCCAAGGACGCCGGCAAGGGCAAGGACAAGCCCAAGTCGCAGCAGGCCAAGCCGCAGGCGCCCGCCAAGAGCAAGGAAGCCAAGGGCGCGAAGGCCAAGGGCGCCGAGGCAGAGGCCTCCGGGCCGACCGAGGAGCGCCCGCGCGACCCGAACTACGCGCCGCGGCTCCGCACGCACTACAGGAAGAGCGTGACGGCCGCGCTTGCGAAGAAGTTCGGCTACAAGAACCCGATGATGGTGCCCCGCCTGCAGAAGGTGGTCATCAACATGGGGCTCGGCGCTGCGGTGCAGAACCCGAAGATCATCGACTCCGCCGTCGAGGACATGCGGGCGATCTCCGGCCAGAAGCCGGTGGTGACCCGGGCCCGGAAGTCGATCGCGACCTTCAAGCTGCGCGAGAACCTGCCCATCGGGGTGATGGTGACCCTGCGTGCCGAGCGGATGTGGGAGTTCGTGGATCGCCTGATCGCGTTCTCTCTCCCGCGTGTTCGCGACTTCAAGGGCGTGAGCCCGAAGGGGTTCGACGGCAAGGGTAACTTCACGATGGGCCTGCGCGAGCAGATCATCTTCCCCGAGATCGACTACGACAAGATCGATGTCGTGAAGGGGCTCAACATCTCGTTCGTGACCACGGCGAAGACGGACGAAGAAGGACGCGCGCTCCTGACCGAGCTTGGCATCCCGTTCCGGCATTGAGGGATTTTCGATGGCCCGTGCAAAAGAGTTTGCGAAGCTGAACCGTCCGCCGAAGTTTTCTACGCGGCACAAGAACCGTTGCAAGGTGTGCGGGCGCGCGCGCGCTTACTACCGCGACTTCGAGCTCTGCCGCGTCTGCCTTCGGTTGTTCGCGCTCCGTGGTGAGCTCCCTGGTGTGATCAAGGCCAGCTGGTGATTCTATGATGACCGATCCCATCGCCGACATGCTGACCCGCATTCGCAACGCGGCGCTCGCGCGGCACGACCGGACCGAGGTCCCCGCGAGCCGCATCAAGGCCGCGGTCGCGGAGATCCTCAAGTCCGAGGGCTTCATCGCCGACGTGCGCGAGACCGAGGGCGAGGGTCCCAAGAAGCTCACGATCGTGCTGAAGTACGGGCGCGATCGACAGAGCGCGATCGACGGCGTGCGCCGCGTCTCCCGCCCCGGGCGCCGCGTGTACGTGCGTCACGACAGGATCCCGCGCGTGTTCAGCGGGCTCGGGATCTCGATCCTGAGCACGTCCCGCGGGCTCATGAGCGACAGGGATGCGCGCCGCCTCAAGATGGGTGGCGAGCTGATCTGCGAGGTGTGGTGATGGAAGCTCAGGCGAACGCAGCCCAGCCCGCGAACGGTGACAGCCGGCTCGCTCCGAAGACGTCGCGCGTTGGCAAGCGCCCGATCGACCTGCCGAAGGGGGTCACCGCGACCGTCAACGGCCGGAAGATCGACGTCAAGGGCCCGAAGGGCCAGCTCTCCCGCGCGATCACCGACAAGGTGGACATCAAGCTCGAGGGCAGCAAGCTGCACGTGAGCTCGGTGGCGCCGGGGCGCGACGGGTCGCGCCTCCAGGGCCTCACGCGGGCGCTCGTGGCCGCGATGGTGAAGGGCGTCGCCGAGGGCTACGAGCGGACGCTCGAGCTCAAGGGGACCGGCTATCGCGTCGAGCTCAAGGGCACGACGCTGAACTTCGCCCTCGGCTTCTCCCACCCGGTGACCTTCCCGGTGCCCACGGGGCTCACGGCGACGATCCCGGCGGACTCGAAGGGCACCGTCCTGGTCCTGACGGGCGCGGACAAGGAGCTCATCGGGCAGACGGCCGCGACGATCCGTGGCTTCAGGCCGCCGGAGCCGTACGGCGGCAAGGGCGTCCGTTACCGCGGCGAGCGCGTGCGGGAGAAGGCTGGCAAGGCCGGCAAGGGCGGCAAGAAGTAAAGGCGAGCGGCGGCGTGTACGCCGCTGCACCGAGGGACGAGACGGTCATGGGCATGAAAATCGTCGGTCGGGAGCGCCGGAAGCTCCGTATCCGCAAGAAGGTCGAGGGGACGCCGGAGCGCCCGCGCCTCAGCGTCTTCCGCAGCTCGAAGCACATTTACGCGCAGGTCATCGACGACGTGAGCGGCAAGACCCTCGCCCACGCTTCGACGCTGTCGAAGGACCTCAAGGGCTCCCTCGACGAGGACAACAAGGTCGAGGCGGCGAAGAAGGTCGGGGCTCTAATCGCGAGGATCTGCAAGGAGAGGCAGATCGACAAGGTCGTCTTCGACCGCAACGGCTATCTGTATCATGGGCGCGTCAGCGCCCTCGCCCAGGCGGCGCGCGAGGCAGGTCTCGATTTCTGACTCCCACAGCCGCTGCCCTGATGGTGAGGGCGGCGGGCGCGGTCAACTGCCGCGGCGGAGAACGTGATAGAGGACGGTTATGGCGTTCGATCATGTCGACGAAGAGAAGCTGAAAGAGCGAGTCATCCACATCAACCGCGTCGCCAAGGTCGTCAAGGGCGGCCGGCGCTTCAGCTTCTCGGCGCTGGTCGTGGTGGGCGACGAAGCGGGGCACGTGGGCATCGGCCTGGGCAAGGCGAACGAGGTGCCGGAGGCCATTCGCAAGGGGAACGATCAGGCTCGCAAGAACCTGTTCCGCATTCCCCTGGACGGCGTGACCATCCCGCACGACTCGTTCGGCCACGTCGGGGCGGGCAAGGTCCTGCTGAAGCCGGCCAGCCCTGGGACGGGCGTCATCGCCGGCGGCGCGGTGCGCGCCGTCGTCGAGTCGGCGGGGATCCACGACGTGCTGTCGAAGTCGCTCGGCACGAGCAACCCGCACAACGTCGTGCACGCGACCGTCGCGGCGCTCCGTGGGCTGAAGAGCCCGGAGAGCGTCGCCGGGAAGCGGTCGATGCAGCTCGACTCGCTCGACTACCAGCGCCGCGGTAGCACGAACACCGCGGGTCGACGGCGCGCGAGCGTGGCGCCGCCCCCCGGGAAGCCGGGCGGCGGCGGTGGCGCACCGAGCGGCGGCGGTGAAGGAGGCTCGCAGTGAAGCTCCGGGTACGTCAGAAGGCCAGCAACATCGGCCAGGTCGAGCACACCCGCAAGATCATCAAGGGGCTCGGCCTGCGTGGGCCGGGGTCCGTGGTGGTCGTCGCGAACACGCCCTCGTTCCGTGGCATGGTGAAGAAGGTCCTCCACCTCGTCGAGGTCGAGGAGGTCGCCGACGGAGCGACCTCGTCGAAGGCCTGAGAAGCGAGATCGTCATTCCAGCGGAGTCGCCGCGTACGGAAGTGTGAAACATGGACATTCTTTCTAAGCTCCAAGCCCCTGAGGGCGCCGTAACCAAGAGGCTCCGCGTTGGCCGTGGCGTGGGGTCGGGCGTCGGCAAGACGTCTGGCCGCGGACAAAAAGGGCAGAAGGCGCGGGCCGGCGGCAACATCAACAAGAAGCACTTTCAGGGCGGGCAGACGCCGATCCAGCGTCGCCTCCCGAAGCGTGGCTTCCGCAACCCGCTCGCGGACATCGTCGTCAACGTCAACGTCGGCGACCTCGAGGCGTTCGACAATGGCGCCCAGGTCGATCTGATCGCGCTCCACGAGCGCCGCCTCGTGCAGGGGCGGTTCGACGTGCTGAAGATCCTCGGCGACGGTGAGCTCACGAAGAAGCTCACGGTGACGGCGCACCGCTTCTCCAAGGGAGCGGTCGAGAAGATCGAGAAGGCGGGGGGCAAGGCGGTCGTGCTCGCGGCGCCTGCACCCCAGGGCAGCTCGACGGACTCCTCGTCCTCGTAGTCAGCGCGCACGCGCACCCACCAAGCCGGAGTCCAGGATCGCCTATGGCCAGCCTCGCGGGAATCACCAACTTCCACAAGATCCCCGAGCTCCGGCGACGCGTGATCTTCACCCTGGTGATGCTCGCGGTCTACCGGGTCGGCGTCTTCGTGACGACGCCCGGCGTCGACCGGAACGCGATGCGGCAGTACGTCGCGAAGCAGTCCGGCGGGCTCCTGAGCTTCTTCAACATGTTCTCGGGCGGCGCGCTGGAGAACCTGTCGATCTTCGCGCTCGGGATCATGCCGTACATCTCGGCCTCGATCATCATGCAGCTCATGGGCATGGTCTACAAGCCCATCGACGAGCTGCGGAAAGAGGGCGAGCAGGGTCGCCGGCGGATCGATCAGTACACGCGGTACGGCACGGTCGCGCTCTCGCTGTTCCAGGCCTTCTCGATCGCGAAGATGCTCGAGGGCCTGTCGAGCAGCGAGACCGGGGCCGGGATCGTGAACCACCCCGGCATCGGCTTTCAGTTGATGACGGTCATCACGCTGACGACCGGGACCGCGTTCCTGATGTGGATCGGCGAGCAGATCACGGAGCGCGGCGTCTCGAACGGCGTCTCGCTCCTGATCTTCGCGAGCATCGTCACGCGCATCCCGGAGGAGGTCGGCAACTACTTCGCCCAGAACGCCGGCGATCTCCAGCCCCTGACGATGGCCGCGATCGTCGCGTTCATCGTGTTCGTCATCGCCGTCATCGCGTTCTTCGAGAACGGCAGGCGTCAGATCCCGATCGTGTACTCGCGGCGCCAGGTCGGTCGCCGCGTCTACGGCGGGCAGACGGCGCACCTGCCGCTGAAGGTGAACACGTCCGGGACCATCCCCCCCATCTTCGCGTCGTCGCTGCTGATGTTCCCGCAGACGCTCGCGAACATGAACGTCCCCGGGGCCGAGCAGATTCAGGCGATCATCAACCGAGGGGACTGGGTCTTCAACACCGGCTACGCGCTGCTCATCATCTTCTTCTGCTTCTTCTACACGAACGTCACGTTCCAGCCGGTGGACGTCGCGGAGAACCTGAAGAAGCAACAGGCAAATATCCCCGGGATCAGGCCAGGCAAGCAGACGGCGGACTACATTCACCGCGTGATCCAGCGGATCACCGTGGGCGGCGCGCTCTATGTCGCCGCGGTGTGCGTGGTGCCCTCGATCGTCGGCAACCTGCTGCGTGTCCCCTTCGGCTTCGGAGGCACGTCGCTCATGATCGTCGTCGGCGTCGCGCTCGACACCGTGAACCAGCTGGAGGCGCACCTGATCACGCGGAGCTACGAGGGGCTGACGGGCCCCGGTGCCACCCGCATCCGGGGCCGCAGGCTCCCGGAAGCGTGATGGAGGGCAAATGATCTTGGTTCTGGTGGGGCCTCCTGGAGCTGGGAAGGGTACGCAGGCGAAGCTGCTGTGCGCACGCTTCGGCATCCCGCAAATCTCGACCGGCGACATGCTGCGCGAGGCAAAGCGGTCGGGGACCTTGGAGAAGCGCTATCTGGACATCATGGACTCTGGCGGACTCCTGCCGGATGAGGCCGTCATCGGCCTCATCGCGCGCAGGACGGTCGAGCCCGACTGCGACGCTGGCTTCCTGCTGGACGGATTTCCCAGGACCGTGCCTCAGGCGGACGCGCTCGACGAGCTGCTCGCCAGCGCCAACCAGGGCGGCAAGCGGATTGATGCGGTGATCCAGCTGGACGTGGCGCGTCCCCTGCTCGAGGAACGGCTGATCCATCGCCGAACTGACAAACGCAGTGGACAGATATATCATCTCGTCTATAATCCGCCGCCCCCCGGTGCGGAGCTAGAGCATCGGGCCGATGATCGGCCCGAGGCTGTTGCAAAGCGTCTCGACGCCTACGAGGCGATGACGGCCGCCCTTCTTCCGTTCTACGAGCAGAAGAAGCTGCTGCATCGCGTCGATGGAGTCGGGAAGCCTGAAGAAGTTACGCACAGGGTGCTGTCGGCCATTGGCCGGCCGGGCTCGGGTGGAGAATGAGGCGTAAGAATCAGACCAGACCGCCGAAGGAACCGAAGGGCGACAAGCTCGAGTTCGACGGCGTGGTTCAAGAGGCCCTGCCGAACGCCATGTTTCGCGTGAAGGCGGACAACGGCCTCGGCGTCCTCGCGACCATCAGCGGCCGGATGCGGCAGTACTACATCAAGATCCTGCCGGGCGACCGCGTGACCGTCGAGGTCTCGCCGTATGACCCGAGCCGAGGCCGGATCACGTACCGGCATAAGTAACGTAGTTTTTTGAGGAATCTGGAGGCTCCCCGTGAAGGTGCGCCCGAGCGTCAAGAAGATCTGCGACAAGTGCAAGGTGGTCCGGCGGCGTGGTGTCGTTCGGATCATCTGCGAGAACCCCCGCCACAAGCAGCGCCAGGGGAACTAGCTCTTTCGGCGGAAGCCCGCCCTCGTTTCGGTTTGGAGTAACCATGGCTCGTATCGCTGGTGTCGATCTCCCGCGTCGGAAGCATGTCGCCTACGCCCTGCCGTACCTGTTCGGCATCGGGCGGACCCTCGCCTTGCAAATCTGCGAGAAGACCAACATTCCGCAGAACAAGCGGGTCGAGGAGCTCAGCGACGCTGAGGTGAAGGCGATCCGCGACCTCCTGGACGCCGAGTACAAGGTCGAGGGCGACCTGCGGCGCGAGGTGCAGCTCAACATCAAGCGGCTCATGGACCTCGGCTGCTACCGAGGGCTCCGCCACCGGCGCGGGCTCCCGGCGAACGGGCAGAGGACGCATACGAACGCGCGCACCCGGAAGGGACCGCGCAAGGGCATGTTGCAGCGGCGTCCTGCCGCGACCAAGTGACGAGCGGGGATTAGGACGCCATGGCGCAAGCGAAGACGGCTGCCACTACCACGAAGGCCAAGCAGAAGAAGAAGGTCAAGAAGAATGTCTCCGCGGGTATCGCGCACATTCAGTCGACCTTCAACAACACGGTCGTGACGATCACGGACATCAACGGCAACGCGATTGCGTGGTCGTCCGCTGGCGCTCGCGGCTTCAAGGGATCGCGCAAGTCGACGCCGTTCGCCGCGCAGCTCGCGGCGGAAGAGGCGGCGCGCCGGGCGCAGGAGCACGGGATGCGTTCGGTCGCCGTGTTCGTGAAGGGGCCGGGGGCCGGGCGCGAGAGCGCGCTCCGTGCGCTCCAGACCGCTGGCTTCAAGGTGACGCTGATCCGCGACGTCACGCCGATCCCCCACAACGGTTGCCGGCCGCCCAAGCGGCGCAGGGTTTGAGGTAATTCACGATGGCTCGCTACATTGGTCCGGTCTGCAAGCTCTGCCGCCGCGAGGGGATGAAGCTCTACCTCAAGGGCGAGCGGTGCTACTCCGAGAAGTGCGCGTACACCCGGCGCCCGTATCCCCCGGGCCAGCACGGCCAGGGGCGCATCAAGCTGAGCGAGTACGCGGTGCGCCTGCGCGAGAAGCAAAAGGTGCGTCGCATCTACGGCGTGCTCGAGCGGCAGTTCAGCGGGTATTTCCAGGAGGCTAACCGGCGCAAGGGCCGGACGGGCGAGGAGATGCTCGGGCTGCTGGAGCGGCGGCTCGACAACGTGGTGCACCGGATGGGCTTCGGCTCGTCCCGCGCCGAGGCGCGCCAGCTCGTCCGGCACGGGCACGTGAACGTGAACGGCAAGCGGCTCGACATCCCGAGCTACGTCGTTCGGGCGGGTGACCGGGTCGAGCTCACCGAGGGGGCGCGCAAGTTCAAGAGCGTCCTCGCTTCGATCGGCGGCGCGGACAAGCGGCCGGTCGCGAGCTGGATCGACGTGGATCGCGCGGCGTTCACCGGTGCGGTCAAGGGCGCGCCGATCCGCGAGGATCTCAACGAGCCGGAGATCCGCGAGCAGCTGGTCGTCGAGTACTACTCGCGCTGATCGCGCGAGGGCGGCGCGGAGGAGGGCGGCGTCGCGAGCGCACCTTGCAGGGTGCGCTCGCTCGCTGCGGGCTCCCCTCGGCGCCGCCGTCCCGCGCTCGCGCGCGGGGGCATGGAGCCTAGGATGCGGGCAGGAGGCGGCGCCGACCGGTCGAGTGCGGCCGCGGCGTGAGACCTCCGCGCAAACCTCATGAAGGAAGGAGATCGCCATGACGATGAACAACCCGAACCTCACGATGATCGCCCGTAACTGGCGCGATCTGATCCGGCCCAAGGGCATCTCGATCGACGCGGACAGCGGGACCCAGTTCTACGCCAAGTTCACGTGTGAGCCCCTGGAGCGCGGCTTCGGGATCACGATCGGCAACTCGCTGCGCCGCGTGCTGCTCTCCTCCCTCCAGGGGGCGGCCGCGACGGCCATCCGCATCGAGGGCGCGCTGCACGAGTTCACCACCGTGCCGGACGTGGTCGAGGACGTCAGCGACATCATCCTCAACGTGAAGGAGGTCGTCTTCAAGGCGGCCACCCCGAAGACCTACTCGGTGCGGATCGATCGCGAGGGGCCCGGGCCCGTGTACGCGCGCGACATCCAGCTGGTCGAGGGCCTGTCGGTGCTCAACCCCGACCACCTCATCGCCGTGCTCGACAAGAAGGGCCCGCTCTCGATGGAGCTCACGGTCAACGTGGGCCGCGGCTACGTGCCCGCCGAGCGCAACAAGACGCCGACCATGCCGATCGGGACGATCCCGATCGACGCGCTGTTCTCGCCGATCCGCAAGGTGAACTACACCGTGCAGAACGCCCGCGTCGGGCAGGTGACCGATTACGACAAGCTCACTCTCGAGGTCTGGACCAACGGGTCCGTCTCGCCGGCGGACGCGGTCGCCTTCGCCGCGAAGATCCTCAAGGAGCAGCTCTCCATCTGGGTCAACTTCGAGGAGAGCGAGGAGACGAGCTACCAGGCGGTGATGAGCGACGACGAGCCGCTCAACGAGAACCTGTTCCGCTCCGTCGAGGAGCTCGAGCTGAGCGTCCGCTCCGCGAACTGCTTGCAGAACGCGAACATCACGCTCATCGGCGAGCTCGTGCAGCGGACCGAGCAGGACATGCTCAAGACCAAGAACTTCGGTCGCAAGTCGCTGAAGGAAATCAAAGAGATCCTCGCGAACATGGGGCTCTCGCTCGGGATGAAGATCGACAACTGGCCGCAGCTCCTCGAGCGCTGGAAGGCGCAGCAGGCGCAGGCGTGAGTCGGTACTGAGGGAACGTCATGCGTCACAAGAAAGCGGGCAGGCAGTTTGGTCGGGATACCTCCAGCCGCAGGGCGATGCTTCGCAACCTGACGGCGAACCTGATCACCCACGAGCGGATCGAGACGACCGACGCCAAGGCGAAGGAGCTGCGGCGCGTTGCCGAGCGGCTCATCACCAAGGCGACGCGGCTCGGCAAGGTCGCGTACACCGCGCACGGGGAGCTCACCCCCGGCGACAGAGCGCGCCGGCTCCACGCCGAGCGGCTTGTTGGCAGCTACATCCCTCGCTGGGGGGTCGCGACCGACGGCAAGAAGGTCGACATCATCGCGAAGGTGATGATCGATCTCTCGAAGCGCTTCGAGGGGCGGCCGGGCGGCTACACGCGGATCATCAAGCTCGGTCCGCGCCGCGGTGACTGCGCGCAGATGAGCCTCATCGAGTTCATCGACGCGCCGCCGGTCGCGGACGCGCCTGCGCAGGCCGCCGAGCCGGTCGCCGCGGCGGAGCCGGCCACCCCGGCGACGACCGCCGGCTGAGCCGGAACCAGGCCGGCGCCGCGCGGCGCCGGCACAGCAGCAGACAGAACGCCGGGAGAGCGCTCAGCTCGCCCGGCGTTTCTGCGTTGTGAGCCCGGCCGGCGCTCAGGGGCCGGCCGCTGCGTGGGCCTTGTGCGCGCGACGGCTCAGCGGTCGGGCGGGCCGGCTGCAGGGGCGTCATCGCTCCGCGGCTCCGCCTCCGCGACAGGCTGTGCTGGCAGGTCAGGGTCCGCCTTCGAGGCGGCGGCCGGGGCCGGCTCTGGAGACATCTGGGGCTGCGGAGGAACGGCGCTGTCCTGCCTTGGGGGCGCCGAGGCAGGTGATGCGGTCGGCTGCGGAGGGGGCGGCGCCGAGGCAGATGATGCGGTCGGCTGCGGAGGGGGCGGCGCCGAGGCAGGAGACGCCGGCGGGGGCGGAGGAACGGTGCCGGCTTGCGCTCGAGCGGGCGACGGCGCGCTCCGTCGCCGGGCGATGAAGAACATCGAGAGCACCGCGGCGAGACCTACCGCTCCCGCGGCGATGTGGCGGTTCGTCTGGCTCTTCCGCTCCGCGACCTTGTCCCCGAGGGAGGCGAGCGCCGCCCTCGCGCCGGCGTGGGATGGATCGAGCTCGATCGCACGCTCCAGCACGAACTTGTCCGGCGTGCCGCGCTCGATGAGGAGCGCGCCCTCGAGGTAGGCGATCTCCGCTTCGATCTTCTTCGCGCGCTCGCCTGGCGCGTCGAGGCGCAGCGCCTTGCGGAGCATGGCGAGCGCGTCGTCGCGCCGGTCGGCAGACAGCGATCGCGCCCGCTCCACGTAGGCGTCCACCATCTCCTTGCGGCGCTCGAAGAGCGGCGCGCGCGCGAGCACCTTGTCGAACGCGTCGGTCGCCTCGGCGGGCTTGCCCGCGCTCGCCGCGGCGACGCCCTCGTCCATCAGCTTGTACACCTCCGCGAGGCGCGCGCGATCGTACGTCCCGAAGAGCTCGCGCGCGACACGGTCCCACGACCACTCGCGCGGCGGCTTCGCGCCGGTGAGGTCCAGGTAGGCGTCGCGGAGCTGCCAGATGCCGGGCTCGCCGATCGCGGAGATCGCCTCCCGCGCGGCGTCGCGCAGCCGCGCGCGGTCGCTGTTGCAGAAGCTCAGGATCACGCGCACGGCGTCCACGTCCCGGACGCGGCCGTAGGCGCGGAGGACGTCGGCCAAGATCTGCGTGTCATTCGACGCGATCGCCTCGCCGGGGATCGCCCGGCCGAGCAGGTCGAGCTGCTTGTTGGCCCACCGCTGGACGATCTTTGCGTCGTGCTGGCGCGCCTCGATCAGCGCGGGGACCGCCTTGTCGCGCAGCTTGGCCACCTGCCGCTGGAGATCGATGCGGAGCAGCTCGCCGAAATAGGCGTGCAGCGCGATGAGCTCGCGGACCGCAGGCGTCGTGCCTGCAGCGACGAGCATCCGCTCCATCGCGAGCAGCTTGACGACATCGCGCCACGCGCTGTCCCGCGGCCGCGCTGCGGCCAACATGAAATCCAGCCAGTCCCCCTCGTCCTTCTCGTCGTCAGCGCCCTTCTTGGCGCTCTGGTCGGCCTTGGCGTCCTTCTTTGCGCCCTGCTCGGCCTTGGCGTCCTTCTTCGCGTCACCGGCGCTCTTCTTTGCGTCGCCAGCGCCCTTCTTTGCGTCGCCAGCGCCCTTCTTCGCGCCCTTGTCGGCCTTCGCGTCTGCAGTTTTCTTCTTGTTGCCGTCGCGCTCGTCCTCCCCCTTCATCGCCTTACGGCCTTCTCTGCGCGCGTCCGCGAGCACGCGAGGCGCCGCGTTCCGATCGAGCGAGCCGCGGATGTCCTGAACGCGCAGCCGCACCGCATCGACGATGCCAGGGATCGGCTCATCGAGGGCCGCGCGGGCGTTCTCCCGCGAGCGCGCGTCCTCCGACGTGATCTGGTCGAGTATCCGGTCGAGCTCGCGGACCGCGGCGATATCAGGCTCCGGGCGGGCGATCGGGGCGAGGCGCGGGAGCTCAGGGAGCGCGGAGGAGGCCGGCGCGGAAGTGCCCGCGTCGCGCTCGCCGGCGGCGCGCGCCGGAGGCGTCGCGAGCGGCGCCGCTGCGAGCAGGCCGATCAGGACGAGCCACGCGCACGCCGGCGTGCGTCGCCGCGCCGATCGCGCGCCTGCGCCCCTCGGATCCGACGTGTGGCGTGCCAAGCGCCTCAATCCGTGATGCGAAAGTCGAAGAAATCGCCGGAGAAGCCCCGCCACCGGACGTCGACGCGCTCGACCCGCGCGGCGCTCGGGCCGCGGTTCGCCCAGGCGATGAGCTCCTTCAGCTCGTCCTCCTCCCCCTCGGCGAGGACCTCGACGCTGCCGTCGGAGCGGTTTTTCACCCAGCCGGTGAGGCCGAGCCGCTTGGCCTCGCGCTGCGTGGAGGCACGAAAGAAGACGCCCTGGACGCGACCGCGGACGAACAGCTGAACCTGTTTGAGCCCCATGGAACCAGCTTGACTTAGCCGCGCGTTCCGGGGGAGGCAACTTCAGGCAGCACCTGGGAGCCACGGGCAGTTCGCCCGCGCCGTTCTTCCTACGGACAGCGCGGGCGACCTGTGTCCGTGCCGCGCCCCACGACGCGCGCGCGTCGTCCGTGCCCCCCGCCGCGCATTGACAGAGCAGACGCGCTTGATAGAGTCGCCGCCCGATCGGCAAGCACAGCCCGCCGATCGAGCGACATGAACGTGAGGGGCGCCGGTTGCGAGGCGAGCCCTCTTCCCTCTGGCGACCCGCCGACATCGACGACATGCTCGGCCCCGCCTCGGGTCCGACCCGCTAGACCCCCCCAAACAAAAACCAACGACCGGCGGCCTCCACGCCCTTGACAGGGCACGCGCCGTCGCATCCTGGAGCTTTCCGACTCATGCACCTCAGGGAACTGAAGCAGAAACCGATGGCCGAGCTCGTCCAGATGGCGAAGGGGCTCAACATCGAGGGCGCTGCCGGGCTGCGCAAGCAGGAGGTCATCTTCGCTCTCCTGCAGGCCCACGCGGCGCAGGACCAGCCGGTCTACGGCGAGGGCGTGCTCGAATGCCTGCCCGACGGCTTCGGCTTCCTCCGGGCGCCGGACTACAACTACCTGCCGGGTCCGGACGACATCTACGTCTCGCCGTCCCAGATCCGGCGCTTCAACCTCCGCACCGGCGACAGCGTGAGCGGCTCCATCCGGCCGCCGAAGGAGCGTGAGGCGTACTTCGCGCTGCTCAAGGTCGACAAGATCAACGGCGAGCCCCCCGAGGTCGCGCGCGACAAGATCCTGTTCGACAACCTCACGCCCCTCTACCCGCAGCAGAAGTTCAACATCGAGAACGGGACGAAGAGCTTCTCGACCCGCATCATCGACATGCTCTGCCCCATCGGGAAGGGGCAGCGCTGCCTCATCGTCTCGCCGCCCCGCGCGGGCAAGACGGTGCTGCTCCAGCAGATCGCCAACGCGATCTCCGCGAACCACCCGGACACGACGCTGATCGTGCTGCTCATCGACGAGCGCCCGGAGGAGGTGACCGACATGCAGCGCACCGTGAAGGGCGAGGTGATCAGCTCGACCTTCGACGAGCCCCCGACGCGCCACGTGCAGGTCGCCGAGATGGTGATCGAGAAGGCGAAGCGCCTCGTCGAGCACAAGCACGACGTCGTGATCTTGCTGGACTCGATCACCCGCCTGGCGCGCGCGTACAACACGGTCGTCCCGCCGAGCGGCAAGATCCTCTCCGGCGGCGTCGACTCGAACGCGCTGCACAAGCCGAAGCGGTTCTTCGGCGCCGCGCGCAACGTCGAGGAGGGCGGCTCGCTGACGATCGTCGCCACCGCGCTCGTCGACACGGGCTCGCGCATGGACGAGGTCATCTTCGAGGAGTTCAAGGGCACGGGTAACAGCGAGATCCACCTGGATCGCAAGCTGATGGAGAAGCGGATCTTCCCCTGCCTCGACATCAACAAGAGCGCGACCCGCAAGGAAGAGCTGCTGCTGCCGGAGTGGATCCTCCAGCGCGTGTGGCTGCTCCGCCAGCTGCTGCACCCCCTCAACGTCATCGACTCGATGGAATTCCTCCTGGACAAGGTGAGCCGCACCGAGACCAATCAGGAATTCCTCGAGAGCATGAACCAGTAACGGCGCGTCCTAGGGGCGCTCCCGGCGGTCGTCGGGAGCGCTCTCTGTCACGCGAACGGTCCGCGCAGGGGCCCGCGCGCGCGCTCCTCCGGGCGAAGTCGTGTTAGCGTCTCCTGGTGACCGCGAAGGCGGAACAACGCACGAAGGCGCTGCAGGCTCGCGTACAGGAGCTCGAGGCGCGCCTCGCCCACGCCGACAAGACGGTGCGGGCGCTCCGGGATGTCGGGCTGGCCCTTGGCAGCACCCTGGATCTCGACCAGCTCCTCGCGCTGATCCTGAACAAGATCACCGAGCTGCTCGACGCGGACCGCGCCACCCTCTACCTGCTCGACGAGCAGCGGCAGCGGCTCTTGTCGCGCATCATCATCGGCGAGGAGGCGCGCGCGATCGAGCTGCCCGTCGGCGCGGGGATCGCGGGCCACGTCGCCAAGATGGGGCGCACCGTCCGCGTGAAGGACGCCTACCGGGATCGCCGCTTCCAGCGCGACTGGGACGAGGTCACGGGGTACCGCACCCGCTCGATCCTCGCCGCGCCGATGAAGAACCACGTCGGCCGGACCATCGGGGTCATCCAGGTCCTGAACAAGCACGGGGAAGGGGAGTTCTCGGTCCACGACGAGGAGCTGCTGAGCGCGCTGGCGACGCAGGCGGCCGTCTCGATCGACAACTCGCGGCTGTTCCTCTCGGTGATCCAGAAGAACACGCAGCTCGTGGAGACGAAGGAGCAGCTCGAGCACCGCGTGAGCGACCTCAAGCTGCTCTTCGACCTCGAGAGCGCGATGGGCCGCGCGACCACGATGGAGGACCTCGCGCGCGCGGTCATCACGGAGGCCGGCAGGGCGTGCGAGGCGCGGGCGGGGGGGATGCTCGTCGACGAGATCGAGGGCGGGCTGTTCCTCTACTTCTTCGATCTCGCGGCGTTCGACGGGGGCAGCGCGCCGCCCCGCGCGCCCGCCCTCGGAGAGGAGCCGGAGGGCGTCGTGGGCGTGGCCCCCCCGGGGCCGGCGGTGAAGCGCATCGCGATGCGCCGCGGCGAAGGGGTGGTCGGGCGCGCCATGGTGAACAACGAGGCGGTGTTCTTCTCGCGCGAGGGCGGGGGCCGGGAGCCGGACGACACGCTCGTGTCGCCGAGGCTCGCCCAGCTCGTCGGCGCGGAGCTCAGGACGGCGATCGCCGTGCCGCTCGAGGGCGAGGACGCGGTGCCGATCGGCTCCATGGCCCTCTACAACTCCAGGAACCCCCACGGCTTCTCGAAGGACGATCGCGCGCTGCTGCGGCTCGTGTCGGCGAACGCGTCGACCGCGCTGCGCCTGTTCCGGTCGCGCCTCGAGCGGGAGCAGAGCGAGCGGCTCACCACGATCGGGCGCCTGCTCTCGGGCGTGATGCACGACATGCGCACGCCGCTCACGGTGATCAGCGGTTACGTCCAGCTCATGGCCGGCGCTCCCGACGCGGCGACGAGGGAGGACCACGCGCGGCTGATCCTCAAGCAGTTCGACGTGATCAGCGCGATGCAGCGCGAGGTGCTGGAGTTCGCGCGCGGCGAGCGGAGCATCCTCGTGCGCAAGGTGTACTTGACCAAGTTCTTCGGCGACATCGAGAAGCAGCTGGAGCACGAGCTCGCCGGGACCGGCATCTCGCTGTCCCTGGAGCTCGAGGACCGAGGGACCGCTCGGTTCGACGAGGCGAAGATGACGCGGCTCCTGCACAACCTGGTCCGCAACGCGGTCGAGGCGATGCGGCCAGGCGGGGGCACGGTGACGATCCGCGCCTACCGCGACGGGGGCGACCTCGCGATCTGCGTCGCGGACACCGGGAAGGGGATCCCCAAGGAGATCCAGGGCCGCCTCTTCCAGTCGTTCGTCACCTCCGGCAAGCGCGGCGGCACCGGCCTCGGGCTCGCGATCGTGAAGAAGATCGTCGACGAGCACGCCGGGACGATCACGGTCGCGTCGTCCGACAAGGGCGCGAAGTTCACCATCCGCCTGCCCCAGGAGAGCGCGCCGTCGCGGTCTCCCGGGACCGCAGGGGGGCAGCCCCAGCTGGTGTCGACGGACGGCGGCTCGGCGACCAAGGCGGGCGCGAGCGTCGCGCCGGTCGTCCACGAGGGCATCCCCCGCCGCAGGCCGGCGGGCTCAGCTCCCTCCGTCACCCCAGTGAACGAGCGGGGCCGACGCTCGTCCAGCAACGGCTCGGGCGCCTGACGCGCTCCCGCCGCTTGCGCGAGGCGCACCCGATGGAGAGACTCGAACGGTGTCCCAGCTCCGCCTGAAGCTCCTCGAGCCGCACCGGACGTCGCTCGAGAAGTGCGTCTACTGCCCCAAGCTCTCCCGCGCCGCTTGCCCCGTGTCGAACGTCGAGGCCAACGAGACGGTGACGCCGTGGGGGAAGATGTCGATGGCGTACTTCGCCGCGCGCGGCGACGTGCCGCTCGACGCAGGCCACGCCGAGCCGGCCTGGGCGTGCTCCGCGTGCTTCGGGTGCCGCGAGCGCTGCGATCACAAGAACGAGGTGGCCACCGTGCTGACGGACGCGCGCGCGGAGCTCTTCGCGCGCGATCTCGCGCCGGAGGGGGCCAGGCGCGTGGCGGAGCGCTTCTCGGCCCGCGAGGAGGGCCGCGCCGGTGAGCTCGACGCGCGCTCTCGATCGGCCGCGGCCGCGCCTGACGCGGTCCACGTGCTGCTCGGCTGCGGCTACGAGCGTCACGCGCCGGACGTCGCCCGCGACGCGCTCGACGCGACCGAAGCGCTGGCGGGCGCCCCGGCCCGCCCGGTGCGCGCCTGCTGCGGGTTGCCGCTCCTGTACGCCGGCGATCGCCCGGGCTTCGAGGCCGCCGCGCGGCGGCTCGCCGCGGAGGTCGCGCCCGGGGGGCGCTTCGTCGCCGTCGATCCCGGGTGCGCGCGCGCCGTGCGCGTCGAGTACCCGCGCGCGGGGGTGAGCGTGAAGGCCCCGGAGCTGTTCGTGGATCTCGCGCGCTCGTCGCTCGACAGGCTGCAGCGATCGGCGTCGGAGCGGCGGGTGCGCTACCACGATCCCTGCCAGCTCGGGCGCGGCCTCGATCGCTACGACGCGCCCCGGGAGATCCTCGCCCGCATCACGGGGCGCCCGCCGGAGGAGTTCATCCACCGCCGCGAGCACGCCGACTGCAGCGGCGGCGGCGGCCTCCTGCCCGCCACGCGTCCCGCGTCGTCCGCCGCCATCGCCGACGCCAGGATCGCGGAGCACCGCGCGCTCGGCGGCGGGCTGCTCGTGACGCACTGCGCGCAGAGCCTCCAGCGGTTCAGGACGCGGGGCGAGCCGGCGGAGGACCTCGCGAGCCTCGTCGCGCGGGCCGTCGCGCCGCGATGACCGCGCCGCCGCCAGCCGCGGACGAGGCGCGCGGCGGCGCCGCGGGGCCGGAGGAGCGCGCGCCCCAGAAGCGGCGCACGGTCGCGGGGAGGCTCCTCGCGAGCTACCTCGTGGTGCTCGCCGCCTTCGCGCTGACCGTCGGCTGGAGCGTCCAGGCGCTGCGGGCAGCCTCGCGCGACGCCCAGCTGCTGCGCGCCGGGTACGTCCCGCTGCTGCTCCGCATCGGCGAGGTCCTGGCCGAGCAGAACGTCTTCAACGCCCAGCTCAACCACATCACCGCCGCGAAGAACCCGGGGGACGTGCGCGAGTGGATCGAGACCGCGAGGCGGACCCGTCCGCTCGCGTTCTCGATCGTCAAGGACGCCGCCCGGGCGCTCGCCGGCGCCGATGAGAAGGCGACCGGCGAGGACGCCCGCGTCGGGCAGGCGGCCGCGTCGTCCGGCGTCCGCCGGTTCAGCGACGAGGTCGCGGCCGAGGTGGTGGCGATCGAGCGGCTCGTCGGCGCCAGCCCGGAGCGGTTCGCCCAGCTCTTCCAGGCGCTCGCCGTCGGCGACCGCGACCTCGCCGAGCGCACGCGCGACGAGCTGGTCAAGCGAGAGGTCGAGGGCGCGCAGCGGCTGCGGGCGATCAGGAGCCGCGTCGAGGGGCAAATGGCGAGCCTCACCGACGAGGCGGAGCTGCGCGAGGAGCGCTCGATGCACCTGCTCCTCGGGCTGGGCGTGCTGACGCTCCTCGTCGGCGTGATGATGTCGCTGTACGCGCGGCGCGTGCTCGCCCCGCTGACCGCGGTCACCGAGCGGGCCAACGCCGTCGCGCGCGGCGACCTCACCCCGAAGCAGGCGCTCGCGACGAACGACGAGATCGGCGAGCTCGCGACGACGTTCGAGGACATGGTCGCCGCGATCCGCCGCGCGCGCGCCGAGCTCGTGAACGCCGAGCGGCTGGCAGCGATCGGGAAGATGGCCGCGCACGTCACGCACGAGATCAGGAACCCGCTGTCGTCGATCGGGCTGAACCTGGAGCTGCTCGAGGAGGAGGTGGCGCGCGCCTCCGCCGCGGACACCCCTGACGCGGAGCTCAGGCCGGTGATGAAGGAGTCGGCGCAGCTCGTCACCGCCATCCGGGCCGAGGTGGATCGCCTGTCTCGCATCGCGGAGCAGTACCTCAGCGTCGCCCGCCGCCCCCGCCCGCGCGTGGAGCCAGAGCGGGTGGACGACCTGGTGCAGGAGCTGGTGGCGTTCGTGAGGCCCGAGCTCGACCGCGCCGGCGTCGCGGTTCGCGTCGAGGTGGAGGAGGCGGGGCCCGAGATCCTCCTCGACGAGTCGCAGATCCGTCAGGCGCTCCTGAATTTGCTCCGCAACGCGCGCGAGGCGATGCCGAAGGGCGGCGAGATCGTCGTGAGCGTCAGCTTCTCGAGCGGCGCCGCGACCATCGCGGTCGACGACACGGGCCCCGGCGTGCCGGAGGAGCTGCGCGCGTCGATCTTCGACCCCTTCTTCACGACGAAGCAGCGCGGCACGGGGCTCGGGCTCGCGGTCACGCGGGACATCATCGAGGCGCACGGCGGCACGATCTCGTGCGAGCCGCGCGAGGCGGGGGGAACGCGGTTCCGTATCGCGCTGCCCGCCGGGCGCTCACCGGCCCTGGGCCGCGCCGCGGACGCGGTGCCGTGAGCCGCGCCGGCCGCGGCGCGCTCGCGCGGCGGAGCGCGGCACGTCCGACGCGGAGCCGCTGCGCGCGGCCTATTTCGGCATGTCCAGGTACTCGAGGGCATACCCCATGAGGAGGAAGCCCACGACGGCGAACAGGATCGCCGCGAGCACATAGACGATGGTTCGAAGCGTCCGCGCTGGCGGCGGCGCCGGAGGCCGCTGCTCGATCGGCTCTGGCTCACCGGCGGTGGCAGGCCCCAGGCTCACCGAGCCCATGCTTGGCCGCACGGGTCTGTAGACGAGCGTCGGACCCTGGCCGGTCGTCGACCCGCCCGAGCTGTCCTCGGAGAAATCCGGGAGCGTCCGCGGCGTCACGGGGTGGGACACGAGCGGTGGCACGAGCTCTCGGGCCGCGTTGTTGAGCACCATGGTGCCGTTCGGGCCGGTCCACTGGACGGGCGCCACCGCCGCCTGTCCGCCCGGCGCGCGCCCGCCAGGCATGTACGGCGGGAGCTGGCCCTCGTTCTGCGTGAGCGGCGGCTCCCCGAGAGGGTGGGCCGGCCGCTCAGGCTCGCCGTGCGGGCGCACCCCGGTCTCGACCCGCGGTTGCGCCCCCGGGTCGGTCGCCGTGCGGATCAAGATGGGGTCGATCGGCGGCACCGGGAGCTTGACCGCGCCGGAGGACGGGGGCTTGTAGCTCGGGTGCGCTGGCGGGATGGGCGAGCTGAGCGCATGGCCGGAGGCGCTGCTTGCCGGCAGCGTGGAGACGGGTGAGCCGCTGACCGGATGGCTGGAGCTCCTCGCCGGCCGCAGCTCCCGCCAGGCGGTGAGCCCCTCGAGCGCGCTCTGGAAGCGGTCCGCGGGCTCCCGCGCCAGCCCCTTCGCGAGGAACACCTCGAGCCGCGGGTCGACGGGCCCGTCCATCGCCTCGGCCAGCCTCCGCGCGTCGGTCTTCTGCTTCATCTCGACCATGATGAGCAGGTTGCGCGCCTGGTAAGGCAGCTGGCCGCTCATCGACTGGTAGATCATCGTGGCGCAGGCGTAGATGTCCGCGCGGTGGTCGACCGTCTTCGCCTTGCCGATCTGCTCGGGCGGCATGAACGAGAACGTGCCCAGGCTCTGGCCCATCTCGGTCAGGGTCTCCGCTCCCATCTCCTTCGGCAGCTTGGAGATGCCGAAGTCGAGGATCTTGACCCGCTTCGACCCGTCGGGGCGCGCCTCGATGTACACGTTCGACGGCTTCAGATCGCGGTGGATGATCCCGGCGCGGTGCGCGTCGGCGAGCCCCATCCAGACCTGCTCGATGATCGGGTGAAGCTCCTCGAAATCGATCGGTCCCGTCCGCTTCAGCCGATCGATCAGCGACTCGCCCTCGAGCAGCTCGAACACGAGGACGATGCCGTGCTCGGGGTCCTCCTCGACGTCGAGGATCTCGGTGACGTGATCGCTGTTGATGGATCCCGCGGCGCGCGCCTCGCGCCGGAACCGCTCGGCCGCGGACGACTTGGCCTTCGACTCCGCGCGCAGGAGCTTGATCGCCACCTGGCGGCCGGTGCGGATGTTCTCCGCGGCGAACACCTCGCCCATGCCGCCGCGGCCGAGCTGGCGGATGATGCGATAGCGGTTCGCAACGACGGTTCCAGCTTCGAGCTCCAAGCGCGCCCTCGCCCCAGAGTATCCTCCGCGACGATGCAGAGGATCAAATTCTCCGGCGCGAACGAGGTGATCCGACCGTAAGCCGCGGGATGCCGGTCGTGGGCCGCCGTCGCTCTTCCCTGGGCCGAGCGCGGCGGAAGAGCCGCAGGATCGAGCTCTTCCGTGGGGTCTCCTCCCCTCCGCCGAGGAGCAGGCGCTGCGCCGTCGCGCGCGGCGCCTTCGCGTCGGGCGCAGGGGCACGGCCGCGCCCCTGCGCCGCCGCGGGGCTCACTCCTCTTCTTGCTGGCGGAGCTTCGCCATGACGCTCAGGTCCTCGAGCGTCGAGGTATCACCGGTCAGCTCTCGACCAGCGGCGACGTCCTTCAGGAGCCGGCGCATGATCTTGCCGCTGCGGGTCTTCGGCAGGGCGTCCGCGAAGCGGATGGCGTCGGGGCGCGCGAACTTGCCGATCTCCTTGGCGACGTGCTCGCCGAGCTTTGCCTGGAGCTCCGGCCCGGCCTTCACCCCCGGCCGGAGCGAGACGAACACCACGAGCGCCTGTCCCTTGAGGTCGTCCGGGCGACCGACCGCGGCCGCCTCTGCGACGGAGGGGTGAGACACGAGCGCGCTCTCGATCTCGGCCGTCCCGATGCGGTGGCCGGCCACGTTCAGCACGTCGTCGATGCGGCCGACGACCCAGAAGTAGCCGTCCTCGTCGCGGCGCGCGCCGTCGCCGGTGAAATAGCAGCCCTCGACGTCGCTGAAGTAGGTTTTGCGGAAGCGCTCGTCGTCGCCCCACACCGTGCGCAGCATTGACGGCCACGCCTGCTTCAGGACGAGCAGCCCGCCCTCGCCCGCCGCGACGGGCTTGCCGTCCTTCGTCACGACCTCGGGCACGACGCCGAACATCGGCAGCCCGGTCGACCCCGGCTTCGAGGACGACGCGCCGGGCAGCGTGGTCATCATGATCGAGCCCGTCTCCGTCTGCCACCAGGTGTCCACGATCGGGCAGCGGCCGCCGCCGATGGTCCGGTGGTACCAGACCCACGCCTCGGGGTTGATCGGCTCGCCGACCGAGCCGAGGAGCCTGAGGCTCGACAGATCGCTCTTCGCGGGCCACTCGTCGCCCTGCCGCATGAAGGCGCGGATGGCCGTGGGGGCGGTGTAGAGGATGGTGACCCCGTGCTTCTCGATCAGCCTCCAGAAGCGGCCCCAGTCGGGGAAGTTCGGGGCGCCTTCGTACATGAGGCACGTCGCGCCGTTCGAGAGCGGGCCGTACACGATGTAGCTGTGGCCCGTCACCCAGCCGACGTCGGCGGTGCACCAGTAGACGTCGTCGTCGCGCAGATCGAAGACGTACTTCGTCGTGACGTGCGCGCCGACCAGGTAGCCGGCGGTCGTGTGGAGCACCCCCTTGGGCTTGCCGGTCGAGCCGCTCGTGTAGAGGATGAAGAGCGGGTGCTCGGCGTCGACGATCGTCGGCTCGCAGGCCGGGGCGGCCCCGGCGAGGAGGTCGTGCCAGAAGACGTCGCGGCCCTCCGTCATCTCCACCTCGCAGCGCTCCTTGCCGAGGTGCTGGTACACGACGACGCGCGTCGCGCTCTTCGCCTCCGGCTGCGCGAGCGCCTTGTCGACGGTCGCCTTCAGCGGCACGACCTGCCCGCGCCGGTACGCGCCGTCCTGCGTGATGACGAGCTTGGCCTGGCTGTCGTGGATGCGGTCGCGGAGCGCGTCCGCGGCGAAGCCGCCGAACACGACGGTGTGCACCGCGCCGAGGCGCGCGCAGGCGAGCATCGCCACGGCGACCTCGGGGACCATGCCCATGTAGATCGCGACCCGGTCCCCCTTCTCGATGCCGAGCCGCTTGAGCGCGTTGGCGAGCAGCAGCGTCTCGCGGTGGAGCTGGGCGTAGGTCAACGTGCGCGTGGCGCCGTGCTCACCTTCCCAGATGATGGCGGCCTTGTTCTTGGTGGCCGTCGTCAGGTGTCGATCGAGGCAGCTCTCCGTGACGTTGAGGGTCGCGCCGAGGAACCACTTGGCGTGCGGCAAGGACCAGTCGCTGGTCGTGGTCCACGGCGTGCGGAACACGAGGTCGCTCGTCTCCCGGCGCCAGAACGCGTCCGGCTGCTCGATGCTCTCGCGGTAGAGCGCCTCGTAGGTCGCCTGCGCGCCGACGCGCGCACGACGCGAGAACTCGGCCGGCGGCTCGAACCGGCGCGTCTCCTTGAGCAACGACGTGATGGCATCCTGCGACATGGTCACCCCTTGAGGGGACGGCGGCAGCCGATCCCCGGCTGACGTTGAAGGGGACGGCGGCAGCCGATCCCCGGCTGACGTTGAAGGGGACAGCGCGAGCCGATCCCCGGCTGACACGATTGAAGAGGACGGCAGCAGCCGATCCCCAGCCCATGCTCCCCGCTGGAGAGCGCGGCGAACCCTCTACGGCTCACCGCGAGGGCGTGCGAGGATACATCCGTCAAGCGGCAGAACAAGGATGGAACGAGCGGCCGGGATCGGCAGAGGCCGATCACCAGAACGCATAGCCGGCGTGCAAGCTGCCTCCCAGCTGCAGCAGCACGGCCGAGTAGAGCGTGACGTCGTCCTGATCTCTGTTCTTGTAGCTGATGCCGCGCGACGACTGGAAATAGCTGTCGAGCGAGAACCCGAGGAGCACGCCCCCGAGGTCCAGCTCGACGCCCACCTCGGAGAACACGAACGCGTTCACCCCTGCGGCCTTCTGGCACAGGCCATTGCAGATGTCTCCGTCCTGCGTCTTGATGCTGTCGAACTTCACGGAATCGTAGGTGAGACCGCCCCCGATCGAGCCCACGAACCGCCAGGTCTGCCCAGGGGTCATCAGGCGGACGTTCAGCCCGAGGCGCGTCGAGCCGAGCGTGTAACTGGCGTTCGGGTAAGCGGGGTCGTCCGAGCCGGTCGCGATGTTCGCGTACTGGAGCATCACGTCGAACGCCGCGGGGGTGTTCACGCGGTATCCCACCCGGATCGAGCCAGCCCCGCCGCTGTTCGCCTCCGGCGCCGGGAAGGCTCGCGGGTGGCCGAGCGGCCAGAGCAACGACGCGGCGCCGATCACGTAGTAGCCCTGCGGCGGGAGCGAGAGGGGCACCGGCTTCGGCGGAGGGGGCAGGGGCGGCGTGAACGGCTGCGCCGCCGGGGTCGCGGGGGCTCTGTCCGGGACCAGCGCGAGCTTCACCTTCTTGTCGCGCTCGCCGCTCACGACGGTGACGCTCTCGTCGGCGCTCGCGTGCCCCTCGGCGCGCGCGCCGATGCGGTGCACCCCCGGCCCGAGCTCCACGACCCGCGTCCCCGAGGACGAGGGGGGCTGTTCCTCGCCGTCGATGATCAGCGTGGCGGTCTGTGGGCTGAGCTCGATCGTGAGATGGGCGAGGAGCGCGCGCATCTCCTCGATGGCGCCGCGCGCCGTCTTCTCGTCGCCCTCATCCATCGTGTCGCGGTGCTGCGCGAGCGCGCGCTCGAGCGCCGCGATGGCCCTCGGGTAGTTGAAGAGGGCCTTCTCGGCGAGCGCGATGTTGAACAGCGGGCTGGCCTTCGGCTTCTCCTTGTAGGCCGCCTCGAACTCGACGACCGCGGCCCGGTAGTTCCTGTCCTGGAACAGCTTGATGCCGTTCTCCATGTGCTGCCGGTACGGCTCGACCTGCGCGAGCGCCGGCGAGAGCTGCATGGTCAGGCCGAGCGTCGCCGCGCAGAGCGCCAGCGTGAGTCGTCCGTGTGATCTGCCCAATCCCGCCTCAGTCGACCTTGAGCTGCAAACCAGCCGCGACCCCCGCCGGCTTCTGCGTCGCGACCGCCGGGGCGGCCTGCGCCGGACCGGCGGCCTTCGCCCCGGCGCCAGCGCCCCTGGGGCGGGCCGCGAAGGGGAGCGCCGTCGCCTTCTTCGGGCCGGGCTCGGCCTTGGGCGCCGGAGCGAGCGCGACGGGCGCCGCGGTCGTGGCCTCGGCCGGAGGCGGCGCCGGTGTCACGGCCGCCGGCAGCGGGTGGAGCAGGACGTCGATCGGGGAGTTGCCGTCCTGGAGCGTCACCTCCTTGTCCACGGGCGTGTAGCCGGAGGCCTCGATCCGCACACGCTTCGTCTCGCCCGTGCGGCCGCGCAGCGTGCGGTCGGCCAGCGCCGCGCCGTCGACGGTGAAGAGGGCGCCTTCGGCGTTCGTCCGGAGCTCGACGGAGACCTGGGTGGTCAGCGCAGGCGCGGTGGCCACCGTGCCCGCCTCCGACGAGCGGCGCGCGTGAAGGACCGCGCCGGCGAGCCCGCCGACCAGCGCGACAAGCGCCACCGCGGCGAACGCGAGCCGCCGCGGGCCGCGCGCTCCCGTCTGCCCGCTGCTCGACCAGCCCACCTTCGAGCCGCTCCCGTGCACCTCGAGCGTCGGATCCAGCCCGATGCTCGGATCACCCGGTGTCTGCTTGGCCGGCGTCTGCCCGAGGGCGCCAGGAGCGCTCGTCGTGTGCGCTCCGAGCTCGTCGCTCGAGCTGCGCCGTGACGCGAGGAGCCCGCCGGCGCCGGCGACCAGGGCGTCCAGGAAATCTCGCGCGGAGGAGAACCTCGCGTCCCTGTCCCTCGTGAGCGCCTTCGCGATCACGCGCGCGATCGGCTCGGGGACGGCCGGGTTGCTCATCCGCACGTCGAGGGCGTCCTTCATGCAGATGTTGACGATCACCTGCTCGTACGAGCCGCCGCTGTGCGGCGGGTGTCCCGTGAGGCACTCGTAGAGGATCGCGCCGACGGCCCAGAGATCCGTCCTGCCGTCCACGTCGGGCATCGCCTGCGCCTGCTCCGGCGACATGTAGAACGGCGTTCCGAGCACCGTGCCCTGCCGGGTCAACGTGTGGGCCGGAGCGCCGTCGGCGCGGCGCACCTTCGAGATGCCGAAGTCCAGGATCTTGGCGAAGTTCGGGTCGTCGTCGCGGTCGACCAGGAAGACGTTGTCCGGCTTGAGGTCGCGGTGGACGATGCCCGCCTCGTGGGCGCGGTGGAGGCCGCGGAGCAGCTGCGCGGTCACGTGGAGCGCCTCGCCGAGATCGAGCCTGCCGCAGCGCCGGATGCGGTGGCCCAGATCCTCGCCGCGGAGCAGCTCCATGACGAGGAAGGGGATGTCGTCGGCGAAGCCGGCGTCGAAGATCTCGACGATGTGCGCGCTCTCGACGGCGCTCGCCGCCTGCGCCTCGCGGTGGAACCGCGCCACCGCGTCCTTGTTCTGCGCGAGATCGGCGTCGACGAACTTCATCGCGACGCGCTTGCCGATGGCGGTATTCACCGCCTCGTAGACCGTGCCCATCCCGCCACGCCCGATCGTCCGTACGATTTCGTACTTCTGAACCCGCTTTCCGACGTACGCCCCCTCGACCAGCTGGGTCGCTGCGGCGGTGGTGTCGGTGCTGCTAGGCATGGCGGTTCGACGTGGGGGAAGCGGACGAAGCCCGTGAAGCCCTTTGGACGAACCGCATCAAAGAAAGCTGCGCCCCGTCCCCGCGCCGCAGCTTATCACCTCCCCACGCCGGGGTGCACCTTCGCCGGCGGGGCCCGAGGGGTGCGTCCGACGAGGATTCTCCGTCGTACCTCAGCCACCCTCATCCGCCTCAGCGCGGCATGGGAGGTGCGTCCGCGCTCGGCGCCTCGCCGAGGCGCGGATCGAGCCCCCCCTCCTTGTCCAGGGCCGAGAGGTCGCTGAATCCGCCGATGCTGGCTCCATTGATGAAGATCTGAGGAACCGTCCGCTGCCCGGAGGCCTTGACCAGCCAGGCGCGGAGGTCATCGCGGTTCTCCACGTTGATCTCCGTGAAGCGCGCCTGCTTCTGCGTCAGCAGGCGCTTCGCCATGGCGCAGTATGGGCAGTAGTCGGTGACGTAGATGGTGACTTCGGCTGCTTGCATGGGCATCTCGTCCTCTTTCCTTTCCCGGGCAGGCCAAAGATGCAAGCGCACAGGGCTCCACCTTGCGGTAGGCTGCGCGCATGGCCGAGAAAGAGGGCACGATTCACCTCGATCGCTATACCGGCGACGCGAAGCAGGTCGTCGCCGGCGCACAGCAGATCGCGGACGAGCGCCAGCACGCAGAGGTCACGCCGCTGCACCTGCTCATGAGGTTGCTGGAGCGCGACCGGGGCGTGTCCGAGGTCTTTCGGCGGGCGGGCGCCGACCCGAACGAGGTGCTCCAGCTCGCCGAGAACGCCCTGAAGAAGCTGTCCAGGGCGGGCAGCAGCGGTGTTGCCTACGTGAGCCCTCGCCTGCTCGATCTGCTCGGGCGCGCCGAGCGGGAGGCGACCCGGGACAAGTCGCAGAACGTGGGCATCGAGCACCTGTTGCACGCGCTCGCCCAGGAGATCCGCGGGCCTGCCGGGGAGATCCTCTCTTCGTTCGGCATCGGTCCGGGCGCGTTCCGGCAGCACCTCGGGGCGCTGGAGGCGGCCTCGCGGGAGCCCTCGCCCGCGCCGGCCAACGCGGCCGAGCCGGGTCAACCCGCGCCCTACACGCGGGACCTCGTCGCCGACGCGCGCGAAGGGCGGTTCGACCCGGTCATCGGCCGTGACGTCGAGGCGCGCCGCTTGCTGCAGATCCTCGAGCGGCGGTTCAAGAACCACCCCCTCATCGTCGGTGAGCCCGGCGTGGGCAAGACCGCGCTCATCCGGGGCCTGGCCGACCGGATCGCGCACGGCGACGTGCCCACGAACCTCGCGGGCGCCCACCTCTACGAGCTCGACACCGGCGCGCTCGTGGCCGGCGCGAAGCTCCGCGGGGAGATCGAGCAGCGCCTCAAGGTCCTGGTCGATCGGCTGCGCGGCGAGCAGGACGCGGAGAGCATCCTCGTCGTCGAGGATCTCGACGCGCTCTTCGGCCAGGGGGTGCAGGGCGCCGGCGTGGGCGAGCTCCTGAAGCCGCTCCTGTCGCGCGGGGAGATCCGGATCATCGCCACGACGACGCCCGAGGGGGTGCGCAAGATCAACGAGCGCGATCCCGGGATCATCCGGCGGTTCTCGACGATCACGCTGGAGGCGCCGAGCATCGATCAGGCGACGGAGATCCTGCGCGGGATCGCCACGAAGTACGAGGCCCACCACCGCGTCCGGGTGGGGGAGAGCGCCATCACCTCGGCGGTCGCGCTGGCCAAGCGGTACATCTCGGATCGCGCGCTCCCCGACACGGCGGTGGACCTGCTCGACGAGACGTCCGCCCGCAAGCGGGTGGAGGTCGACGGCGTGCCGGCCGAGCTCGACACGCTGACCCGGCGTGTCGACGCGCTCCGCGCCCAGATCGCCGCGCTCGCGGACGACGAGGACAAGCTCAGCGTCCAGACCCGCACGCGCCTGGAGGCGGAGCTCGCGGAGATCGAGCCGAAGGCGTCGTCGATGCGCAGCCGCAACGCGTCGCGCCGCGGCGTCATCGCGGCGTGCCAGGCCATCCGCCGGGAGCTCGTCGCCGCGACGGAGGCCTTGAAGGCTGCCCAGCGCGACAAGGCGTTCGCCAAGATCGGCGAGCTAGAGCACGTCACGCTCCCGGAGATCAGGCGGCGGCTCCAGGCCGCGGAGGAGGCCGCGCAGCGGGAGGGGGTCGCGCCGACCTCGAACGTCGTCGGCGAGTCGGACGTGGCGGCGACGCTCAACGACTGGACCGGGATCCCGGTGGCCAAGATGCTCGAGGGCGAGGCCGAGAAGCTCCTCAAGATGGAGGCGCGGCTCGCGCAGCGGGTGGTGGGTCAGGACGAGGCGGTGCGCGCGATCGCGAAGGCGGTGCGCCGCGGGCGCGTCGGCCTGCGCGATCCGGGCAAGCCGATCGGCTCGTTCCTGTTCCTCGGCCCGAGCGGCGTCGGCAAGACGGAGCTCGCGAAGGCGCTCGCCGAGTTCCTTTTCGACGACGAGCAGGCGCTGACGCGCATGGACATGAGCGAGTTCATGGAGCGCCACATGGCCCAGCGCCTGATCGGCGCGCCCCCAGGCTACGCGGACAGCGAGCAGGGCGGCTTCCTCACCGAGGCCGCCCGGCGCCGGCCGTACAGCGTGCTCCTGTTCGACGAGGTCGAGAAGGCCCACGCGGACGTGTTCAACCTGCTGCTCCAGATCCTCGACGACGGCCGGCTCACCGACGGCCGCGGGCGGCTCGCCGACTTCTCGAACACGGTCGTCATCATGACCTCGAACATCGGGTCGAAGCGCGTGCTCGAGACCGACGCCAAGCTCTGGACCACGGAGGACGGGCGCGAGGCGATCCGCGATGTCCTGCTCGAGGAGCTGCGCGGGTTCTTCCGCCCCGAGTTCCTGAACCGGGTCGACGACATCGTCGTCTTCAAGGCGCTCAGCAAGGAGGACCTCCGGGGCATCGTCGACATCCAGCTCCGTCGGCTGGAGCAGCTGCTCACGGACAAGGACATCCGCCTCGCCCTCACGGACGCCGCGAAGGCCCGGCTCGTCGAGCTCGGTTACGAGCCGAGCCTCGGCGCTCGCCCGCTGAAGCGGGCGATCCTGCGCGAGCTCCAGAACCCGCTCGCCGAGACCATCCTCGCCGGCGGGTACCAGCCCGGCCAGACGATGCAGGTCGACGTGGTCGACGAGAAGTTCGTCTTCACCAAGGCGTGAGGGCGAAACAGGCGCGCGGCACGCGACGAGCGGCGAGCGCGACCCGCGCCGCGACCGGGCGCGCGGTCCCGGCTGCGCTTTGCCAGGGGCTTTCCAGGGCCTTGCCCACGCCCGGAGGCCGCGGGCGTCGCTCCTGCGAAGAACCTGGGCGACGCCGCTGCGAACCACTTGCCAAGCCGGAGAAGGTCCGTATACTGCCGCTCCCGCGCTCACCGGGCCCTCCGATCGAGGGCCATTTGCGTGACGTATGGCGAGGGATCGCGGTCCCCAGGTTGAGGAAGACGCACCATGTACGCGGTCATCAAGACGGGCGGCAAGCAGTATCGAGTCGCCGAAGGTCAGAAGCTCCGGGTTGAGAAGCTTGTCGGCAATGCCGGTGACAAGGTCACCTTCAGCGAGGTGCTCCTCGTCGCCGGTGACTCGCCCAAGATTGGCAAGCCCCTCGTGAGCGGCGCCTCCGTCGCTGCCGAGATCACCGGGCAGGACCGCGGCAAGAAGATCGTGGTCTTCAAGTTCAGGCGGCGGAAGAACTACCGCCGCAAGAACGGCCATCGCCAGCCGTACACCGAGCTCAAGATCACCGGCATCACCGCCTAGCAGGAGAAGTAGAGATGGCTCACAAAAAAGGCGGCGGCTCCTCCAGGAACGGCCGCGACTCAAGCGCACAGCGCCGTGGGGTCAAGGTGTACGCCGGGGCGCCCGTGCGCGCTGGCAACATCCTGGTCCGGCAGGTCGGCTCCTCGATCCACGCCGGCCACAACGTCGGCACCGGCCGCGACTTCACGCTCTTCGCCCTCGTCGACGGCGTCGTCACGTACGAGTGGAAGTCCAACACCAAGAAGCAGGTGTCGGTCTACCCGGCTTCCTGAGCCTCCCTCACCGGGAGGGCGTCCTGATCCGTTCCATCCCGTCCCGCCTGCTGCGCTCCACGCGCTTCCGAGCTACTCAAGCGCGGTGACGACCTACAAACTCCTCGCCCTCGACGTCGACGGGACCCTCGTCCGTCGTGATGGGTCCATCCACGACGAGGACCTCCGCGCCATCCAGCGGCTCCAGGATGCCGGTGTCCCGGTCTCGATCGCGACCGGGCGTCTGTACTCGGGGACGCGCGAGGTCGCGCGGCGGATCGGCGTGCTCGGCCCCATCGCGTGCGTCGACGGCAGCCACATCGTGCACACCGAGGGCGACGCGCACCTGTACTCGCGCACGATCTCCGGCGCCGAGGCGTCCCTGCTGCGCTCGATCACCGAGCGGCATGCGACGGCGTCGTTCCTCTTCGCGCAGGACAGCATCGTGCACGACGCGACCGGCGCGCCGCACGTCCACTATGTCCGGGGCTGGTCGCACGCCATCGCCGAGGTCGAGCGCGTCTCGTCGCACCCGTACTGGGAGCACGACCACGGCCTGCTCGCGCTGGTCGCGCTCGGGACCGAGCTCCAGGTCGCGGCGGCCGTCGAGGAGGTCCGGTCCGGGCTCGGTGAAGCGGCCTTCGTCGTCTCGTTCCCCCTCATGAGGGACGACCAGACGAGCCTCTTCGCGATGATGGTCCGGGCCGCTGGGCCGACGAAGGGCACGGCGATCGCGTGGCTCGCGGAGCACCACGGCTGCGAGCTGTCGGACGTGGTCGTCGTCGGCGACTGGCTCAACGACGTACCGATGTTCGAGGTGGCGGGCCGATCGTTCGCCATGGCGCAGGCGCCCGAGCAGGTGAAGCAGGCAGCGACGGACCGCCTGAAGGCCGACGGCCTGGTGGGCGGCGGCATCGCCGAAGCCATCCGCCGCGCCTTCGGTCACTGAGCGCCGGCAGACGGGGAGCGCCGAGGGCAACGGAGGAGCGCCGCTCAGCGCTCCCCCACCGCCTTCGTGCCCGTCAGGCCTTGCGCTGCTGCGCCGGCTGGGCCGCCGCGGCGAGCTGCTGCTGCTGCTGCTGCAGGTACTGAGCGACGGCGCGCGACCGCTCGATGGCGAACTGCTTGACCTCCTTGTTCGGAGAGCCCGCGAGGGCGTTCAGCAGCTTGGTCACCTTCTCGAGCTGGCGCGACTGGAACAGCGCCTCGAAGTAGTTGTTCGCCAGGCGCACGTCGCGGCTCATCTTCGCCTCGTGCGGCTGGAGCAGGCGGACCACCGCCTCGAGGTCGTTCTTCTGCCCGTAGAGCGCCGACAGGCAGAGCAGCGCCAGCGGGTTGTCCGGGTTCTGCGCGACCGCCTTCTTGGCGTACTCGACCGCCTTGTCCCGCGTCTCCTCGTTGGCCGCGTAGAAGCCCTGGATCGCGATGTACGGCGCGGCCGTCTTCTTGTCGGCCGAGAACTTCTCGATCGCGGCGACCGCGCTCGCCTCGTCGCCGCGCTGCTTCTCGTACTGGAAGAGGTAGGCCCACGCGTCGATGCAGTCGACGTCGATCGAGAGCGCCTTCTCGATGAACTCGCGCTCCTTCGCGTCGTCCTTCTTCGCCTGGTAGAGCTTCGCGAGGTGCAGCGAGGGGTAGGGGTTGTCCTTGAGCAGGTTCTGCGCGCCCTTCAGCGTCCCCTCGGCCTTGTCGTGCTTGTCCTGCGAGAGCTGCGCGATGCCGAGCGCGAGCCAGTCGTCGCCCGTGCCGCCCTTCGCGACCACCTTCGAGAGCACCTGCTCGGCGCGCGCCAGCCGGTTGTGCTTGAGCAGCTCCTGCGCGTAGATGCGCCCGCGGTTCAGGTCGTCAGGCTGCTCGGTCCAGTGCTTCTCGAGCCCCGCGAGCAGGTCCTCCAGGCCGATCGCGATCGGGCGCCCCTGATCGTCCTGCACCTGCACCGCCGGCCCGTTGAAGCCGAGGAGCTGCCACATCTGCTCGAGGGTCACCGCCGCGGGACCCTGCTCGAGCAGGCCCTTCAGCTCGTCGGTCGGCTTGTTCATCGGGATGACGATGAGCGCGTTCCCCGGCACGCCGTTCGGAAACGCGCTCACGGGCGCGACGATCGCCGCCCCTCCGGTGATGTTGAGCCCACCCGCCTGCTGCTGTCCGTTGGTCGTCATCGTCGATGCTCCGAGATCTCTCCCCCACGCGCGCCGAGGCGCAGGCATCGCCCAGCCTCGCCCCGGTACCCTGCGCGCCGTCATGATGGGGGCCGTAGTTCGTGTAGAAGGGGCGCGAACGCTAGCAGGGAGGGCCCAGCCGGGCAACGGGGGAGCTCGGAGCGCGCGCGGCCTCATCGCGGCCGTCGCGTTCGGGCCAGACGCGCTTCCGCCGCTTCCGCCGCTTCCACCGCTTCCGCCCGTGAATCCGCGCGTCGCGACCGTGAACCTCGCCGCGGTCCCGGTGCTCGAAGCCGGCTGCGCCGCTGCGGTTCGCGTCGCCGTCGCCGCCTCGCGGTCGCTCGTGTGATCCCTGTCGTGCTCGCTGTCGCTATCGCCGTCTCGGACGCCCATCTCGCTCGCCCTCTCCCTCGCCGCGCGCCGTCCTAGTCGAGTCGTGGGCCGGCGGCGAGGGGTGCCTCGAGCGTGCGCGCCGATCCGGGGCGCGCCGGCGCGCCGCCGCGCAGCCGCTCCGCGAGGTGCGTGCGGCGCTCCTCGCGGCGGGTCTCCGCCAGCGCCAGCGACACGGCCCGCGGATCCGCCACGAGCACCACGAGCCGCTTGCCGCGCGTCACCGCCGTGTAGATGAGGTTGCGCGACAGCATCACGAAATGCTGGGTGAGGATCGGCACGATCACCGCCGGATACTCGCTCCCCTGGCTCTTGTGGATGCTCGTCGCGTAAGCGAGCGTCAGCTCGTCGATCTCCGCTTCCTCGTAGCTGACCTCGCGATCGTCGAAGCGCACCTGGAGCTTCCGCTCCTCGGTGTTGACGTCGGTGATGAAGCCGACGTCGCCGTTGTACACCTCACGGTCGTAGTCGTTGCGGAGCTGCATCACCTTGTCGCCGAGCCGCAACGTCCTCGCGCCGCGCGTGACGCTCGGGCCCTCGGGGTTCAGCGCCGCCTGCAGCCGCGCGTTCAGCGTGATCGCCCCCGCCTCGCCCTTGTGCATCGGCGTCAGGACCTGGACGTCGCGCCGTGGATCCAGCCCGAACCCCTTGCCGATGCGCTCCGTCACGAGGTGGAGGATCAGATCCGCCGCCGCCTCGGCCTCGATGCGCTCGATCACGTAGAACTCGCCGCCGGGACCGCGCGCGCCCTCCGGCGGCTCGCCGTCGTGGATCCGGTGCGCGTTCCGGACGATGAGGCTGCCCTCGGCCTGGCGGAAGATCTGCGTGAGCCGCACCGTGGGCACCTCGCCGGAGGCGATCACGTCCCGCAGCACCGCGCCCGGCCCTACCGACGGGAGCTGATCGACGTCGCCCACCAGCACGAGGCGCGCGCCGTCGGACGTCGCCTGCAGGAGCGCGTCGGCGAGCGCCAGGTCGAGCATCGACGCCTCGTCGACCACGATGGCCCCCGCCTCGATCGGCCGGCCCCGCTGGCGGCCGAACTTGCGCTGCTTGGGATCGAACTCCAGCAGGCGGTGGAGCGTGACGGCCTCGCGCCCGGTCGCCTCGCTCATCCGCTTCGCGGCGCGGCCCGTGGGCGCGGCGAGCCGCACCGGGAGCCGAGCGCGGTCGAAGAGCGCCAGGATGGCCCGGACGATGGTCGTCTTGCCCACGCCCGGGCCGCCCGTGATGACCAGCACCTTGTTCCGCGCCGCCTGCGCCACGGCGTCCCGCTGGGCAGGCGCCAGCGAGACCTGCGTCTTCGCCTCGAACGCGGCGACCGCCGCGTCGACCCCCTCCACGAGGCGCGCCTCGGGCGCCGCGTCGTGCTCGCCGTCGCCCAGCAAGGAGCGCATCCGGCGGGCGAGCCGCACCTCGGCCTCGTGGAGGTCCTTCGGGTAGACGGCGACCTCCCCGGTCTCGAGCGTCTCGACCCGCACATGGCCGCTCGCCACGAGCGCGTCGATCGCGCTGTCGACCTCGGCGGCGTCGCGCTCGAGCATCGCCGCGGCGAGCTCCGCGAGCTCCGGCCGCGCCGCCAGCGTGTGGCCGCGCGTCGACAGATCGACCAGCGTCTGCAGCACGCCCGCCTGCGCCCGCTCCGGCGAGTCGGCCCGGACGCCGATCGAGCGCGCGATCCGGTCGGCGGTCTTGAAGCCGATGCCCCACACGTCGAGCGCGAGCCGGTACGGGGAGCGGGAGACGATGTCGATCGCATGGGGGCCGAAGCGCTTGTAGATGCGGCTCGCCAGCGCCGGGGAGGCGCCGTGCGCCTGGAGGAAGATCATGATGGCCCCGATCGCCCGCTGCGCCGCCCACGCCTTCGCGACGGCCTGCGCCCGCCGCTGGCCGAGCCCGGGGACCTCGGCGAGCCGCTCGGGCGATCGGTCGAGGATCTCCAGCGTATCCGTGCCGAACGCCTCCACGATCCGCTTCGCGTACGCCGGGCCGATGCCCTGCACCATGCCGGACCCGAGGTAGCGCTCGAGCCCATCGAGCGTGGCGGGGGCGATCGGCAGCAGGGTCTCGACCTTGAGCTGCTCGCCGTGCTTCGGATCGCGCTCGTAGCGCCCCGTCGCGCGCACGCGCGTGCCCGGCCCGACCGGCGGGAGCACGCCTACCCAGACCTCCGGCGGGGCGCCGGGGGTGACCTCCACCCGCAGCACCCGGAAGCCGCTCGACTCGCTCTCGTACGTGACGCGGACGACCTCGCCCTCGACCGTCGCCGGCCCGTTGCCCGCCGCCTCCCGGGCCGAGAAGAGCTTCTGCTGGCTCCCGCCGCCCGGCTGCCGCTCGCCGGTCCCGCCCGTGCGCTCGCCGCGGTCGTCGTGGCGCGGCGCGTTGTCCGGCGTCGGCGCCGGCGCGGCTGCCCCCCGGGCCGCCCGATCGGGGCGGCCGCTCCGCTGGGACGGTTGCACGAGGGCAGCATGTAGCCGCCGGCGCGGCGGCGGCAACGTCCTCGTGCGCGGACGCGAGCGCCGCTGCAGAACATCGCGCAACGCCGCATAGCGCCCCGTAACCTGGGCTCACGCTGAACGCGCGTCGCGTGGAGCGCGCCGCACGTGAGCGCGGGGCCGCGGTTGGCGTCGCTCCCTCGTGTCAGTATAGTGGCCCGCGATGGGGCGCCGCAGCTTGGTTTCCGTCCTCTGCGCCCTCCTCCTCGCGGGCTGCGCCGGGAGGGCGCCGGAGGCGGCGCGGTCCAAGGACAGCCTGCTGCGCGCGGCCTCCGGGGTGTCCCCGGAGCAGCGCGGCGCCTCGCCTTCGCCCGCGCCCGGGACGGCGGAGGAGGAGGCCGCGCTCGCGGACGCGCACGATGCCGAGGTCGACGACGACGACGGTGAGGTCGACGACGGCCTGGAGCTGCCGGCGGATCCGGGGACCGGGGCGCGGGCGCACTCGCCGCTCTCGGCGATGACCGAGGCCCAGATCGAGGAGCTTTTCTCGAAGGACCCGGCGGCGCTCGGGCCGATGTCGCTGGGCGCGACCAACGCGGGCGCGCTGTTCAACGGCGTCCGGATGCCCGAGGGCGATCGGTGGGAGCTCGTCGATCCGGCCCACGCCTGGGGGACGCGCGAGACGATCGACGCGCTCGACCGGGCGATCGCCGAGGTGCACCGGCAGTTCCCGGGGAGCCCGAAGCTCTACATCGGGCACATCAGCGCCCGGGAGGGCGGCCGCCTCTCGCCGCACAAGAGCCACCAGGCCGGGCGCGACGTCGACATCAGCTATTTCCTCGACGCCCGGCACCGCTGGTACCAGCGGGCCACGGCGGCGAACCTCGATCGGGAGCGCACCTGGGCCTTCGTCCGGGCGCTCGTCACCGAGACCGACGTGGAGCTCATCCTCATCGACAGCAGCGTGCAGCGGCTGCTCAAGGAGCACGCGCTGAAGATCGGGGAGGACAAGGACTGGCTCGACGAGGTCTTCCAGCTCGGGTCGAGGAAGCTGCGCCCGCTCGTCCGCCACGCCCGGGGGCACGCGAACCACATCCACGTCCGATTCTACAGCCCGATCGCGCAGGAGTCGGCCGCGCGCGCGTATCCGCTGCTCGTGAAGCGCGGGGCGATCAAGCCCACGTCGCAGTACGTGCGCCACACCGCGAAGAAGGGGCAGACCCTGGGCTCGCTGGCCCGGCAGTACGGCACCACCGTGGAGGCGATCAAGCGGGCCAACGGCCTTCGATCCACGGCGATCCAGGCGAAGCGCGTCTACAACATCCCGCGGCCGTCCAGCGGCCCCGCCGCGCCGCCGAAGCAGGTCGTCGTGCCGCCGCGGCGGCTGCCCCCGCCGAAGGCGGCGGACGCGCCTCCGCCGCCGGCGCGCCACGGCGAGCCCGGGCCCGCGCTGGACGGCTGAGCGGCGGGAGGCGCGCCGCGCCCTGCGGCCCGCCCGCGGCGCGGGGAGCCGCAGGGTGCCGTGGACGCGGCCTCAGTGCTTCACGTCGACGACGAGCCGCGCCGGCTTGGTCAGCTCGAGGACGCGGTACCGGTTCGGCGACGAGACCCCGAGCACCCAGGTCACCTCGGCCTCGAAGTCGCACGTCCGCTCGATCTCGCGCGCCACGCCGAGCGCGAGCTTCCGCTCGCGGAACGGGACCGTGGCGTTCCCCGCGTCGTTGTGCGCCGCCGCGGGGGTCATCCGCACCGCGAGCCATCCGTCGCCCGCGATCTCCGTCGCCTCGCCCGAGCCGCACTGGCGCACCGGCTTGTCGATGTAATCGATGTGGTAGCCCGGCACCGCGTCCCCCTCGAACTCGAACACGACGCGATCGTAGTGCTCGTGCCGGGCCGTTCGCACGTCGCGCAGGACCGCGACCTTCGCGCCGGCGCGCGGCTTGTCGGTGGCGCCCGCGGTGCCCTCGAACGCGTCGGTGCTCGTGGGATCGGCCTCCTTCGGTGGCCGCGGGGTGGGCGGCACGTCGTCCACTGCCGGCTCGGCGGAGGCGCGCGTGTCGATCGGCGTGACGTTCGGCATGGGCTGGGCAGGCTCGCTGCCGGCGCCGTTGCGGCAGCCCGCGGCGAGCGACACGGCGGCTGCGAGCAGCAGGGCGGCGGTCCTCATGAGGTCCCTTCCATGGTGCCGCGGCCTCCGCGCGTCCACCGAGACGCCGGCGCGCCTCGAGGATCACCGCGCCGAGGCCCGCGCTCGGCTCAGGATGGCCGAGAGCCGGGGCACGATCTCGTCCACCGCGCGCTCGCCCTTCACCGAGCCCTCGACGCGGAGGGGCGTTCCCCGGCCGTCCTCGCCGGGCACGACGAAGAGCGGGATCATCTCCGACGCGTAGCCGGCCTCGGCGAGCCGCTCCCGATCGCGGTCGAGGTCGAACTCCAGCAGGCGCAGCGCAGGCAGGACCGCGTCGAGCTGGCCGGCCTTCACCGCGTCGTGAAACCTCGTGCACGGCTCGCACCAGGGCGCGCCCACGTAGACGACGAGCTCGCGGCCCTCCCGCCGCGCGCGCTCCCGCGCCTGCTGCACCAGCGCGGCGAGCTCGCCGCCCTCCGGCGCCGGCTCGAGCTCGGCCCCCTGCGCCGCCGGCCGCGTGGCCCCGCTCCCGGCGGCCGGCTGGGAGGTCTCTTCCCGCGAGCAGCCGAGCAGCGCCGCGAGACAGAGGAGCAGCCCAGCGCAAACCGACCCCTTCCTGCCATGAGCGTTCACGTCGTCGTTTGCCTCTCGGCCAGGGTCTTTGCTCAGGGCCGGCCGCGCTGCCAGCGATCAGGGGCAGCACCAGCTTGAGCGAGAACACGTAGTCGACGTTGACGCCTCGACCGGCATGGGGGCGGCCTGGACGGCGGCAGGGGTGCTCGTGGCGTCCGGCCCGCGCCGGCCGAGCGCCAGCACCAGGCCCCCGCCGACGAGCGCCGCCACGAGCGCGACCAGGTAGAGGGACACGGTCGGGTGACGGGGCGGGGCGACGAAGCCGCTGAAGCTCGCGGGGGCCTGCGGCGGAGAGAGCGAGTCGAGCTGCGTCGGGCGAAGCGACACGAGCTGCTCGCTGGGAGAGGGCGAGAAGGCCGAGATGCGGAGCTCCGAGATCGACGACGCGGAGGGCAGCGCGCCCCGGGGCTGCGCCAGGGACAGGCGGTCCGGGACCGAGGCCCGCGAGGCGTGCGAGACGTGCGAGACGTCGAACGGCTCGCCCGCCGCGCTCTTCAGCGCGGTGAGGCACTCCCTCATCGACTGGAAGCGCCTGTCAGGGCTCTTCTCGAGACACCGCATCACGATGGCCGTCATCGCCGGCGACACGAGCGCGCCCTGAGCGCCATCGGCGAGCGGCGGCGGCGGCTCGCTGACGTGCGCCATGAGCGTCGCCGAGGCCACCTTCCTGTCGAACGGCGCCCTGCCGCAGAGCATCTCGTAGAGCAGGACGCCGAGCGCATAGACGTCCGCGCGCGGCGAGAGCTCGTGGCCCATCGCCTGCTCCGGAGCGGTGTACTTGGGAGAGCCGATGAACACGCCCCTCTGCGTCAGCTCGTCCAGCTGCCGCCCCGAGACGTCCTTGACCAGGCCGAAGTCGAGCACCTTGACGAAGTCCTTCTCGTCCTCCTGGTCGACGAGGAGCACATTGCCCGGCTTGAGATCCCGGTGCACGAGGCCGAGGCCGTGCGCCTCGGCGAGCGCGCGGCAGATCTGCCGCGCGATCCGGCCCGCGCGCGCCTCCGGGAGCGCGCCCTCGTCGTGGAGCACGCGGTGGAGCGTGCGCCCGGCGATATACTCCATGGCCATAAAGTAGATCCCGCGCGGATCGTCCCGGCCGTAATCGAAGACCGTGACGGAGTTCGGGTGGGTGAGCCTCGCCGCGGTCGCGGCCTCGCGCGAAAAGCGTCGAAAGAACTCCGGATCTTGCTCGAGGCGCTCATCGGGGAGGAGCAGCTTGAGGGCGCAGATTCGGCCCAGCGCGAACTGCTCTGCCCTGTAGACCCTGCCCATCCCCCCGCGCGCGATGAGCGAGATGATCCGGTATCGATCGGCGATCGTCGCGCCGATGAGGGGGTCTTGACCGCTGCTCCTGGCCGCGCCCATGGTTTTTACTATATGCGCGATGACGGGCGCGCCGCCACCCCAACTCGTGTGTTCTGGCCGACTGCGCGGCTCTGGATCAACGATGCGGCTTGGATCGTACGGCGGTGGAGCGCGAGCGATGCGGCGAGTTGCCGACACGTTTTCCTGACGGCCTCGCCCCACGGGTCCGCCGCGGTTAACCAGCGAGCGCCGAACCGTTGCGATCCGGTTTCGCGCGGCCCGCGCCCGCGCGCTGTCCAGCGCCGGGCGCCTCTCCTCCCGCGCGCCCGTCACAGCGCGGCGACATCGATGTCGACCTCGCGCGGCTCCTCGATGACGCCGCTCGGCGTGGCCCCGGCGCCCAGGATCGCGCCCACGGTCAGGGTCAGGGTCACCTCTCCGCTCGTGAGGGGCGTGGCGACGTACTTCCAGCGCAGCCGCACGCTGCCGCCTCTCTCCCCCTCTGCCGAGAGCGCCTCCACGGCGCGCCGCTCGATCTCCGGCGCCGTGAGCGCGGTGCGGAGCCGGTGGCCCGTCGAGGCGATGGCGGGCCAGCGGATGAGGGCGCGGTTGAAGGTCCCATCGAGCGTGTGGGTCACGACCGCGCGGTGCCCCTGGACCCGGACGCCATTCACGGCCCGGAACACGAACGTCTTGTAACGATGGACCTCCGGGGCGGAAGCCGCCGTTCCGTCCTGATCCTCGCGCAGCGTCCTCCGCTGCACCACGGCCCCGATCTCGTCGTTCGGTATGCCCCAGCTGTTCAGGCGCGCCAGCGCGTTCCGCCGGAGGAGCGCCTCGTCCGGCGAGATCCGCGGCCCGCTCGGCGTCTTTCGCAGGACGAGCACCTGGCCGTTCGAGGGGTCCTTCTCGTAGGTCCAGTCCGCCGACTCGCGCTCCGTCCGGCGCCCCAGCTCGCTGAGCGGCGTGAACTGCTGATCGGCCCCGATGAGCGAGCGCTGGATGAGCGCGTCATCGAATGAACGCAGCGTCAGCCGGGCCGCCGGGAGCCTCGCGGCGGGCGCCGTGGCGAGCTCCCGCGCGTCGAACGTGAACCCCTCGAGCGCCTGCGCGGCCGCGGCGATCTCGCCGTCTTCGCCGCCCCCTTCGGTCGCTACCTCCGGCGCCCCGCAGGCGATGAGGGTCATCGAGAGCGCGGCCCAGAAACCAATCGTTCGCGTCGTCATCGTCATGTCTCCTGTCGTTCGAATCCTTCGGGCAACACGCAGCGTTCGTCGTTCATCCGCCGGGCAGCACGCGCCCGTTCGAGGGGTCGCAGCCGGCGATGTAGTAGATGGTCGAGCCGGTCTTCAGTCCGGTGTTCTTCCGGTCGCGCCACCCGCCGTACTCGTACATGAGCTCCCGCGACGCGAACGACGAGCCGAAGACGATCGAGACGGGGCAGTCGTCGTCGTTGCTGAACTGGCTGTCGTCGTAGGCCTCGTCGATCCAGTTCTCTCCCACCCCGTTGGAGATGGAGCTGATCGAGTAGTCGCCCACGTAGTCCTTCACGTGATTGCCGCACGACGAGTCGCCGTGGAACGCGTTCCACATCGTCATCGTGCTGTCCGAGGTCGTGATCTGCTGACGGTATCCGCCGTTCTTCCACACGTCGTAGTCGCCCGACTGGCACGCTTTGACGACCGCGATCTCCAGATCCCCGCCCGTGCCCGGGTTGCCGAAGAGCATGTTCTCGTTCGTCAGGACGCGGCAGTCGTAGCTGCCGTTGCCCATGACCAGGCCGCTGTAAGCGGGCGTCGACGAGCTCCCTGCGTCGTGCCAGCCGTGCGTGTGGATGAAGACGACATCGGCCTCGTCCGCGCCCGAGCCGGACGCCATGTCGTTCGCCGAGCACGCGCAGGACGCCGCCTGGCTCGAGTCGGTCCAGTAGCTCCCCCGGGCGCTCGTGTTGTTGCGCGTCGAGACCTCATCCCAGAGGGAGACCATGCTGAGGAGGTTGAACGTGCTCGCGAAGGCGGCGGCGGTGCTCGTGTGCACCGAGTGCGACAGGCTGGTGTCGTCCTCGCACTCCCCCGTGTGTCCGAAGTTCGCGATCCCGTAGACGTGCGTCTCGTGCTGCGCGCGCGCCGACGACGGCATCGCAAGGAGGCACCCGAGCACCGGAACCCCTGCGAGGACATGGAACAATCGCCTGTTGCTCATACGCTCGACTCCTTCTTTGTCTCGATCGGTGGATGTTCGCCGCGACCCGCCGCCCGGCGCGCGCTCCACGGGCGCGCCGCCCGTGGACCTCGGGCGTGAACCTTCGCCGGGCAGCGTCGACGGGCGCGGGCGTCAGCGCGCCGCGCTCCGTTCAGCGCGGTCGCGTGTCGTTGACGTCGACAACGGCGTCGACCTCGGCGACGTCGCCAACGCACCAACGTTGTTCGCAGCTTCCGTGCCATCGCCTGGCGTCCGCCAGCGAGGGCATCGCGTCACCCCAGGCTTCAGCGATCTCCCTGGGATACGCGGGGATCGTGCCCACCCGGGCGCCGTCGACCGCCGTCGGCTGCTGTCGGCCGTCCTACGGTTCCGCTCGAGGTGGCGGCGCGATCCCGCGGGGTGATGGCGCGGGCCACCACCACCTCGAGGCGCGGGGGGCGGTCCAGTTTATTCAATCCCCCGGCGCGCGGATGCGCCGCCGAAAATCGCGGCGCGGCTCCGGAACCTGGGGCGGGCGGCGCTGTCGATCCCTGGCGTGGACGCGGTGAGCCGCGGCGCACGCAGAGAGCGGTGAAGCTCGCCGCGCGTGCGCCGGGGCGCGCCGAGAGAGGCGGGCCCTCGAGGGCTCGCTCCATTCAGACCGCTCGCCGCGCGGACATGCGCGCGAGCGCGAGCAGGGAAAGGGCTGTTCTCCGATGGACACGTTCAAGATGGCTCCGGGCATCGCACCCTCGAATCCGTTCCTCAGCAACCTGCCCTTCAGCCCGTATCCGGCCATCGAGGCCGACGTGCCCGCGGACGCGCCGGAGGGCTCCTATACGTACGCGCTCGTCAAGAGCGCGCCGGACGTCCCCGCCGACGAGTGCGAGACCGACGCGCTGTCGCTCGAGGTGATCATCCGGTGGGGGAACACCCCGCTTCACGTGGCGCACCTGACGCCGCCGCGCGCCTTTCATGTCGGCGAGACGGAGGGCGCTGGGGGCGTGTGCGACTTCTTCCTACCTGCGGAGCGCCTGGGCGCGGCGCGGGCGCCGCTCGTGCTTTTGAGCGAGGGCGGTGAGGTGAGCGCCGTCATCCCGCCGGGCGCGTCGGGATCCATCGACTTCGGCAGCTGCAGGATGACGATCGCGCAGGCGATCGCCGCCGGCCGCGCGGCGCCGTGCGCGGAGCTCGACGGGGCGCGGCGGATCGCGCTGCCGCCCGGCGCCCGCGCGAGGCTCGAGCTCGGCGATTTCGGGTTCGAGGTGGCGGTGGGCAGGGCGGGCCGCCGCGTCGCGGGCAAGGTCGGTATGGACCGCCGCAACCTGCCGTTCACCGCGCTCTCGACGCTGCTCCACGTCGGCCTGCTCGGGGCCATGGCCGCGTTCATGCCCCCGCTCGCCATGGCCGACGACGGCGGCGTGAGCGCGGAGCAGGCCTACCTCATGGCGCAGGCGATCGGCGCGATCGCCGAGAAGGAGCTGCCCGAGCCGAAGGACGTCACCGACGCGAGCGGTCAGACCGAGCGCGAGGGCGGCTCCGGCGCGGCCGCGATGGGCGAGTCGGGCAAGGCCGGGAGCGAGACGAGCCGGAAGACGGGCGGGCGCTTCGAGATCCAGGGGCCGAAGGACAACCGCGACGTGCGGATCTCGCGGGCGCAGGCGCTCGACGACGCGGCGCGCTTCGGCATGATCGGCGTGCTCCAGGCGGGGTCCGGCGGCGATCCGAACGCGCTCTCGGCGCCCTGGGGCGGCCCCGACACGCTCGGCAACGGCGAAAGGAGCGTGATCGGCAACATGTGGGGCGAGACGATCGACGAGTCGGGCGGCGTGGGCGGGCTCGGGTTGACGGGCGTCGGCGAGGGGGGCGGCGGGCATCTCATGGGCATCGGGATCGGGTCCATCGGCACCATCAACCACGGGAGCGGCGTCGGCGATGGGCCGGGCTTCGGCCCTGGCGGCGGCGCGTCGCGCTTCGCCAACGGCCCTGGCCACAAGGCGAGCGCGCCGCGCATGCGGGTCGGCTCGCCCTCGGTGTCGGGCCGGATCCCGCCGGAGGTCATCCAGCGCATCGTGCGCCAGAACTTCGGCCGCTTCCGGCTCTGCTACGAGAACGGGCTGCGCAACAGCCCGAACCTCACCGGGCGCGTGTCGGTCGGCTTCGTGATCGGCCGCGACGGGGCGGTATCGAGCGTCCACAACGGCGGCTCCGATCTGCCGGACGCCGGCGTGGTCTCCTGCGTGGTGCGCTCGTTCTACGGTCTGTCGTTCCCGCCGCCGGACGCCGGCATCGTGACCGTGACCTATCCCCTCCTCTTCAGCCCCTCTGGCGGCTGATTCCTCGCCTCGACCCATCGAGAGGCTGATTCGTCTCCTCAGCCTCTCTGTCGGCTGCTGCGTCTCTCTCTTCCGCCGGGTCCCTACCGCCCGCCGCCCGCGGCGATCTGCCCTACGGCCCGCTCCGCCTCCGCGATCTCCCGCTCTCGCTGCTGGATCATCACCCCCTGGGGCGGGCCCTGGAAGCGGCGGCGCTCCAGCGCGAACCAGACGACGGCCGTCACGGCGAAGACGATGAGCATGATGCCAAGGGCCTTGTCGTTCGGCGGCTGGACGCTCACCACGATCAGCATCAGGCACGCGAGGACGCTGATGATCGCGAGCGGCCGGTACAGCGGGCCGAGGTCCCACGGGCCCATCTTCACCCAGGTGCGGCCGTAGGCGCGCACGCCCATCATCGTGGGCATCACGTACGAGATGTAGAGGAAGATCACGCAGACGGCCGTGATCGTCGAGTAGACGGGCGTGTACACCGTGAAGCCGATCGTCAGCGCGCTGACGACCCAGATCGCCGTCGCCGGCGTCCGGAACTTCGGGCTCACCTTGCGCAGCTGCTCCGAGAGCGGCAGCCCCCCGTCGCGGGCGAACGCGAAGGTCATGCGGGAGGCGGACGTCACCGTCGCCAGCCCGCAGAGGTACTGGGCCACCGAGATGCCGGCGTAGAGCGCGATCCGGAGGTTCTCCGGGATGACGCGCTCCATGACCCAGAAGAAGACGCCGCCGCCCTTCGACGCCGCCTCATCCATGTCCGGGATCGCCAGCACGATCGCGCTCAGCATCAGCGCCCCGAAGACGCCGGAGACGAGCACCGCCCGGACGATGCCCCGCGGGACCGTCTGCGCGGCGCCGATCGTCTCCTCCGACGTGTGCGCCGACGCGTCGTACCCCGTGATCGTGTACGCGGGCAGGAGGAAGCTCAGGAGGAACAGCGCGGTCATGCTGCCCGTCTCCGGCCACACGTCGCCCCCCTTCGGGCCGCTGTAGTTCGTGAACGTGACGAGCCGGCTGGCGTCGATCGCGGGCGCGTAGAAGAGCATCGCGGCGGTGAGGATCACCGAGACGACGAGGATGAGGTACCCGCTGAAGTCGGTGAGCAGCGTGGTGACGCGGATGCCGAGGTGATTGAAGAGCGCCTGCGTCCCCGTGATGAGCGTGACCCCGACGGCCTGCGTCACCAGCGCGCGATCCGGGGGCATCGCGGCGAGATCCACGCCGAACAGCGGGCCGAGCGAGCTCATGATGAACAGGTAGGCGCCGACGTTGATGGCCGCGAGGACGGTGATCAGCCCGATCAGGTTGAACCACGCGGTGGCCCAGCCGAAGCCCCGGCCGCCGAGGATCGAGGCCCAGTGGTACAGGCCGCCCGCGGTCGGGAACGCCGACGCGACCTGGCCCATCGTGAGCGCGATACAGAGCGTGAGCGCGCTGCACACCGGCCACCCGATGCCGATGCCGGCGCCGCCGACGCTGCAAAAGCCCATCTGGAACGACGTGATGCCGCCCGCGATGATGCAGATGATCGAGAACGAGATCGCGAAGTTGGAGAAGCCCCCCATCCTGCGCAGCAGCTCCTGCGCATAGCCCATGCTGTGGAGCGTCTTCACGTCGTCCGCGATCACGCCCTCCACGCTGCCCGGTGCGGCTGCGCGCGGCCCGGCGTCCCCCTTCGTCTCCTGGCTCATGAGCGGTCCCCTTTCGTCACGGGTCTCTCGCCCGGGGCCGACGGAGCCGTTCGGGCCTCGTCAGGATCGGCGCGTCTCGCCGATGAGCGCTCCCCCCTTCGAGGGCCCCCGCCCGGACCCAGGCAGCCTACATGGGGGCACGTGGGCCTGCCCAGGGCTGCGCCCGCGCCCCGCTGCTACCCTCGCCGCCGATGGCCGCCACGACGATCCCCCCGCTCTCGCGCCGGCGCGCGCTGCTCGGCCTCGCCGCGCTCGCCGCGCCCTCGTGCCGGCGAGGCTCCTCACCGCCGGCGCCGGAGGAGGCGGCCCCCTCGGCCTGGAAGGATCTCCCGTTCGAGCCCGCCTCCGAGGGCGAAGGCCCGCAGCGCGCGCTGCTGCTCGCGCCCGAGGCCGCGCCGGCGCCGCCGCTCCTCGTCGCGCTGCACGGGCGCGGCGAGGCGGTGCGAGGCCTCGAGGTCGGCGCGCGCGGGTGGCGCGACGACTACGGCCTCGACGCGGCCCTCCGGCGGCTCCGCTCGCCGCCGCTCACGCCGGACGATCTCGGGCAGATGGTCACGCCCGAGCGGCTCGCGCAGCTCAACGCCTCGCTCAAGGAGCACCCTTACCGCGGGCTTTGCATCGCCACGCCGTTCACGCCCGACCTCCGCGACCGCTCCGTGGAGGGGGCCGCGGGCTTCGGCCGTTTCCTCGTCGAGCGGCTCCTGCCGCGCGCGCGCGCCGAGGGCGGCTGCCAGGCCACGCGCGAGGCCACCGGCATCGACGGCGTGAGCCTCGGCGGCCGCCTCGCGCTGCTCGTCGGCCTGTCGTTCCCCGACGTCTTCGGCGCGGTCGGCGCCCTGCAGCCCGCGGTGCGGGCGGGCGAGGCGGAGATGTTCTCCGCGCTCGCGCGCCGGGCCATGGAGCGCCGCGCGGTCGCCCTCCGGCTCGTGTCGAGCGAGGCCGACCCCTTCTTGCCCGCCATCCAGGCGCTCAGCGATCGGCTGCGGCAGGACGGCGTGATTCACACCCTGCTCGTCGTTCCCGGCCCGCACGACTACGCCTGGAATCGGGGGCCGGGCGGCGTTGAAATGGTGCTCTGGCACGAGCGGATCCAGCGCGGTTTGCCGCCGCCGTGATCGCGGCGGCCCGGCCGTCACATGCCCCTGACCCAGGCCGCCGAACCGTGTTACTCCCTCGGCATCGACGTGGCCGACCCCACACGCACCGCCCGCGCCGACGGCGCGACCGACCCGCCCACCGTGCGCGAGTGGCTCAAGCCGCTCGAGAGCGCCGGCCTGCGCCGCCACACGAGCGCGAAGCGCGTCGGCGGCAAGGCGGCCTCGCTCGGCCGCCTGCTCCGCGACGGCTTCCCGGTGCCGCGCGGGTGGGTGCTCGACGCGCGGTGCTTCACGGAGCTCGTCGACCGGCAGCTGCCGCCGGGGCACGACCTCGCCACGCTGATCCGGCTCTCGGGCACGAGGGCGGGCGTCGACCGGGCGGCGCGCGCGCGCGACCGCATCCTGAGCGAGCCGCTGCCCGAGGCGCTCTCGACCGCGCTGCGGGCGCTCTGGCAGTCCGTCGAGCAGGAGGCGCCGTGGGGCCTCGCGGTGCGGTCCAGCGCCACGTGCGAGGACAGCGAGGAGACGTCGATGGCGGGGCTCGCGACGTCCGTGCTCGGCGTGCGCGGCGAGGCCGGGCTCGACGCCGCGATCCGGCAGGTCTGGGCGAGCGCCTTCCTGCCGCGCGCGCTCGCGTACCTCGCGCACGCCGGCATCCGCGACGTCGCGATGGGCGTCGTGCTGCAGGTCATGGTGCGCGCCGAGGCCGCGGGCGTGCTGTTCACCGCGCCCCCGCCTGGGCTCGAGGGCGAGCACTGGCACGCCGGCGAGCGGCTCGTGAACGCCACGCTCGGGCTCGGCGCGCCGGTCGTCGACGGCGCCGCGGCGGCCGACACGATCCGGCTCGCGCGCGACGGCGGCAGGGTCGTCGCGTCGGCGGTGGCGCAGAAGCGGCGCGCGCTCGTCGTGGGCGCGGCCGGGCTCGAGGAGGTCCCGGTGCCCGAGGCGAGCGCCGAGCAGCCGGCGCTCGGCGAGGCCGCGCTGCGGCAGCTCGCCGAGCTCGCCGAGCGGCTCGAGCAGGGCGGCAAGGGCCCGTTCGACGTGGAGTTCGCGGTCGAGGCGGTCGAGGCGGTCGAGGAGCGCGGCGAGGGCCCGCCCGGCGCGGCGCTCGTGGTCGACGGGGAAGCGCCGTCCGACCCGCCGGAGGCCGCCGCAGCGGCGGGCGCGTCCGCTCCGGTGGCGCGGGAAGCCGGCGAAGGCGCGCCCTCCCCGGCGGCGTCGGAGGCCGGCGAAGGCGCGTCCTCCTCGGCGGCGCGGCGCGTGTGGCTGCTCCAGGTGCGCCCGGTGAGCGGCGGCGGCTTCCCCGAGGGCGGCGACGCCGACACGATCTGGTCGCGCGCCAACGTGGGCGAGGCGCTCCCCGGCGCGGCGACGCCGCTCACCTGGTCGGTGGCGCGGGCGTTCTCCGACCGGGGCTTCCGCGAGGCGTTCGCCGCGCTCGGCTGCCGCGTGCCGCGGGGCGCGCGCCTCGTGGCCAACGTGCACGGGCGCTTCTACCTCAACCTCACCGCCTTCATGCGGATCGCGGCGCAGGTCCCGGGGCTCTCGCCGCGCGCGCTTCTCGGCATGAGCGGCGGGGCGAGCGAGGCGCTCATCGCGCGGCTCGCCGAGCAGAGCGAGGGCGTCTCGCGGCGCGGCTTCTATGCGCGGCTGCCGCTCACCGGGCCGCGGCTCCTCCTCCGGCAGGCGCGGCTCGAGCGCGAGGTGGCGGCCTACGAGGGCGAGGCGCTCTGGGCGCAGCGCGCCCTCTCCGAGCTCGACATGACGCTCCTGCCGGACGACGCCATCGGCACCACGCTCCGGAGCGTCTTCCTGCTGCTCGAGCGGACCGGCACGCGGATGCTGCACTGCGCGTCGGCGTCGCTCGCGAGCCACCTCGCGCTGTGCAAGGCGCTCGAGCGCATCGCGGGCCGCCGCGCCTCCGCGCGCTCCGCCTCAGGGGAGGCGCACCTCGACGCGCCGGCCGGGCGCGCGGAGACGAACGTCGAGCACCTGGCGCAGGTGCTCGCGGGCGGCGTGCGCGAGCTCGACAGCGCGGGGCCGGGCATCGAGCTCGCGCGGGTCGCCGAGCTCGTCATGCAGGATCGGACGGCGCGCGAGCGGCTCCTCGCCGGCAACGTCGTGTGGCCGCGCGACCTGCCCGAGGGGCCGGCGCGCGACGCGTACGCGCGGTTCCTCGACGCCTACGGCGACCGCGCCGTGCGCGAGGCGGAGCTCGCGACGCCGCGCTGGCGGGAGGACCCGTCGCCGGTCGTCGCGATGCTCACGGCGTCGCTGCGCGGCGCGCCGGGTGATCCGGAGCGCGCGCTGGCGCGCGCCCGGGCGCTCGCCGATCGGGAGATGGCGATGCTCGAGACGCGCGTGCCGCGGCTGGAGCTCGCGCTCCTGCGCACCCTCGTCGGCCGCGCGCAGCGCTACGTGCGCCTGCGGGAGCGCATGCGCACGTGGGTGACGCGCGTCCTCGGCATGCTGCGCAGGGTCGCGCTCGACATCGACCGGCGTCTCCGGCGCATCGATCCCTCGCTGGAGCCCGGGAGCGTCTTCTTCTGCACCTACGAGGAGCTCGCGACGGCGCTCTCCAGCGGTCGCGCCGACGTGGGCCACCTCGTCCGGCTGCGGCGCGCCGAGCACCTCCGCGACGCCGCGCGCCCCGATCCGCCGGCCACCTTCATCGGCCGGCCGCCGCCGGTCGTGCTGCCGCCCGCGTCCGGCGAGCGCCTGCTCGGGCTGCCGGCGAGCCCTGGGGTCGTCGAGGGGCGGGCCCGCGTGCTCGATCCGGGCGCCTCGGCGCTCGACGCGGTGGCGCCGGGGGAGGTGCTGGTCGCGCGCACGACCGACGTCGGCCTCTCGCCCCTGTTCCTGGTGGCCGCCGCGGTCGTGACCGAGCTCGGCGGCCCCATGTCGCATGCCTCGATCGTCGCGCGGGAGTACGGCATCCCTGCGGTGGTGAACGTCCCCGGCGTGACGCTGGCGATCAAGACGGGCGATCGGCTCCGCATCGACGGCGATCGCGGCGTGGTCGAGCGCCTGGACGAGCGCGCCTCGCCGTCGTCGCCGGGCGTCGTCGCCGGGGGAGCTCCCGGGGGTGGCGCTGCCCCGCGCGCGGCGCTGCCCGGATGACGGCCGCGCGCTTCCGCGTCGGGCCCTCGGACGGCCCCACGGTGGCCGACGTCCTCGAACGCGCGGGCGGCGCGTCGCGGGGCCTCGCGGGCGCGGCGGCGGTGGGGCGCGCGTTCCTGAACGGCCGGCGCGCGCGGCCCGGCGACGCCGTGGCCCTCGGCGACGAGCTCGCGGTGTGGCCGGCGCGGCGCGACGCGCCGGGGGCGCCGCCGGTGGAGGTGCTGGCGCGCTGGGGGGAGCTCCTTGTCGCGTCGAAGCCTGCGGCGCTGCCGACGGAGCCGGAGCGCCGGGGCACGCGGTCGCTGGTCACGGAGGTCGCGGAGCTGCTCGGGCTGCGCGACCTGCCGCACGCGGCCTCGCGGCTCGACGTCGGCGTGAGCGGCGCGGTGCTGTGCGCCACGGGCGCGCGGGGCCGGCGGCACCTCGCGGCGATGCGCGAGGCGGGGCGCATCGCTCGGGTCTACGTGGGCATCGCCGGGGGTCGCGTCGACGGGGCGGGCACGTGGGATGCGCCCATCGGCGCGGCGCGGGCGCGGGGCGGTCGCAGCCTGCCTGCGGTGGGCGGCGCGGACGCGAAAGACGCGGCGACGCGTTACCGCGCGGTCGCCTCGGCGGGCGGCGGCGCGGCGCCGGCCACGCTGCTGCGCCTGGATCCGGTGACGGGCCGCACGCACCAGCTCCGGGTGCACGCGGCGCACGCGGGGGCGCCGCTCCTCGGCGATCGCGACCATGGAGGGGCCAGGTCGGTGACCACGGCGAGGGGCCGGGTGATCCCGCTCTCGCGCGTCGCGCTGCACGCCTTGCGGGTCACGGTGCCGGACGAGCGCGGCGAGCTCTGCGCGGCGATCGCGCCGGTGCCGGACGAGCTCCGCGAGCTCTGGGGGGCGCTCGACGGCGACGGCTCGGCGTGGGAAGAGGTGCTCTCCGCGACGCTCGAGGCGGCCCTGCCGCTCGGGCCTCCTTCCGGTACCCGATGACCTCGCCTCGCCCTCTCACCCGCGCCGCCCTGGGGCTCCTCGCTGGCCTTGCTCTTGCTGCCGCCGGCGTGGTCGCCGTCGCCGAGCCCGAGGCTCCGCCGTCCCGCGCGGGGTATGCGCCGGACCCTGCCCCGCGGCCCAGCGCGAAGCAGTGGGTCTTCGACGTGCAGTACGCCAAGGGGAGGGGCTCGGTCGTGCGGGTGCGACCGGTGGCGCTCGACCGGCCTCTGGCGACGGCGCGGGTGATGGGCCGGTTCGCGATCGAGCTGTACGTGGGCCAGGAGCTGCTCGATCGGGTCCGCTTCGACGTGCCGCTGACGGGGGACGCGCCGGAGCGGCCGCCGGGCGCCCTGCTCCGCCGTCCGACGTTCGACAACGGCGTGACGACGCGGCTGCGCGTGCAGATGGCGGACAACCCGCGCGCGAGCTGGGCCAAGCTGGTGGACCGGAAGACGGGCGCGGAGGAGCGCTTCTTCTGGCCGCCGGAGCCGGACGGCCGCCTCGTGTCGCTGAGCGCGCAGGGCGGGGTGGCGCTCGACGGAGGCGCGCCGGGGGATGCGGGCAAGGTGCCTGCGGACGCTGGGGGACCGGCGGATGCGGGCTGGCCGGACGCCGGCCCCGATGGGGGCTTTCCGCCGGTGGACGCGGGGTGGCCGGACGCGGGGAGGCTGCCGGTGGACGCGGGCTGGCCGGACGCGGGGAGGCTGCCGGTGGACGCAGGCGGGCCGCCGGTGGACGCGGGGCAGCCGCCGGATGCCGGGTTGCCGCCGGATCCGTTCAGGCCGCGGCGGAAGTAGCGCGGCCTGCCTGAGCTGCGGTACCTTGGCCGGCATGCAGGACCGCTCGCTCGCTGTCGTCGCATCGCTCGCCCTCGCTGTCGTCTTCTCCGCGGCGCCGGTCGCCGCCCAGCCGCCTGCGGGCAAGGAGAAGCCGCAGGCGGCTGCGCCTGAGCCGGCGGCAGCCGCGCCCGACGCTGCTCCGTCGCAGCGCAAAGATCCCAGCGGGCACACCGGCATCAGCCCCTACACGGAGCAGGTCCTGAAGGGCCAGGCGTCGTTCGTGGCGCGCGACATCCCCGGCGCGATCGCGGCCTTCCAGGAGGCGATCAAGCAGGATTCCTCGAAGATGCTCGGCTTCTATCTGCTCGGCGAGGCGATGCTGGAGTCCGGCAACATGGCGGAAGCCGAGACGGCCTGGACCACGGCGACCGGCAAGAAGGGCACGGAGGAGCTCCACGCCAAGGTGCTCTTCTGCCTCGCCGATCTGCGCGAGCGTCAGAAGAACTGGCAGGCGGTGAAGGAGGCGTGGGGGGCCTACAGCGCGTACCTGACGAGCAACCCCAAGGCGACCGGCTATCCGGCGACCGCGGCGGAGCGGCAGAAGCAGGTCGACCGGCGGATGAAGGACGAGAAGGACTACGCCGTGGTCAAGGAGCGTATCGTCCAGCGCGAGGCCGAGCGCCTGAAGGAAGCCGAAGAGAACGCCAAGAAGGACAAGCTGAACCGGTAGCGCGCCCCCGGCCGCGCGCGGCGCCCGCCGCGCTCCCTACCCGCGACGCCAGCCGTCGCTGGGCTGGGCCCCCGCCTCCGTCCACCGGTAGAACCCTTCCCCCGTCTTCTTCCCGAGCTTCCCCGCCCGCACCATCTGCCGCAGGATCACCGGCGGCCGGAACTGCTCCCCCACCTCGCGGTGGAGGTGCTCCAGGATGGCGAGCCGCACGTCGAGCCCCACGAGATCCGTCAGCTTGAGCGGCCCCATCGGGTGCCGGTACCCGAGCTCCATCGCCCGATCGATGTCGACAGCCGACGCCACCCCGGCCTCCAGCATCCGCATCGCCTCTGCGCCGAGCGCCACGCCGAGCCGGCTCGTCGCGAAGCCGGGCGTGTCGTTCACCACGATCGGCGTCTTGCCCAGGCGCCTCGCCACCGAGAGCGCCGCCGTCACCGTCGCCTCGTCGGTCTCGAGCCCCCGCACCACCTCGAGCAGCTCCATCACCGGCGGCGGGTTGAAGAAGTGCAGGCCGATCGTGCGCCCGCCCGCGCCGAGCCGGCGCCCGAGCTCCGTGACGCTCAGGCTCGACGTGTTCGTGCCGAGCAGCGCCCGCTCCGGCGCCGCCGCCTTCACCCGGCCGAGCACCTCGACCTTGAGGTCCATCCGCTCGGGCACCGCCTCGATCACGAGATCGGCGTCCGCCGCCGCGCGCTCGAGATCCGGCGATGCCACCAGCATCCCGATCATCTCGCTGCGCGCCTCGTTGAGCATCTTGCCCTTCTGGACGAGGCGATCGGTCGCGCGCTTGAGGTCCTCGATCACCGCGCCGATCCGCGCGGCGTCGACGTCGTAGAGGCGCGTCACGTAGCCGGCGATCGCCGTGACCTGCGCGATCCCCTGGCCCATCGTGCCCGCGCCGAGCACCAGCACCGTGCGCATGCGCGCCGCGGCGGGGTTCACCGCGATCTCGCTCACTTCGACGGCGCCGGGGCGCCGTCCTTCTGCCGCGCCTCCATGCGCTTGCGCACCAGATCCACCTCCTGCGGCGTCAGCTTGCGCAGGTTCGCCGGGCCCGGCGCGGCGGTGCCGGCCGCGCCGGCGCGCAGGGTCTCCGCGGCCGGCCCTGCCCCGGGGCCGGTCGGCGCCGCCGGGCGCGCGCCGGGCTGCGCTGCGGGGCGAGCCTCGGCGGTCGCCGGGCGGGCGCCAGCCGGGGCGGGGCGAGCGCCGGCCGCGGCCGGACGAACCTCGGCCGCAGCCGGGCGCGCGCCCGCCGGCGCGGCCTGCCCCGCGGCGCCGTCGTCGTCGCTGCTCATCGCGAGAAACGTGACGCCAGCCACCACGAAGACCGCGAGCCCCAGCACAGGGACCCAGTTCGGGGTAGGCGGCTCGTCCGCCGGCAGCGCGCGGGCGGGCTCCCCGTCGAAGCCATGGTGATCGCTCACGTCGTGCGCCGGGGCCGCGTGAGCCTCGTGATGGGCCGTGCTCATGCGCGGACAGTTGCCGCACTTCGAAAGCGGCGTCGAGGGGGTTCCACGCGCTTCCACGCGCTTCCACGTCTCGCCCCGCGCCCCGCCGGCCAGAACGGCCGGGCGCGCTCAGCCCGCGAGCCGCCGGTGGCTGTCGAGCGCCGCGCGCTGATCCTCGAGATCGTCGCCGTAGACGGCCTCGATCGCCTCCGCCGCGAGGCGGTGCTGCCGCTCCGCCGTCTCCTGCGGCTGCATCCCGTACGCGGCGTCGCGGATCAGCACCGTGCAGAACTCGAAGCGGTGCTCCCCCATCCGCGACCAGATCCGCTGCGCCTCGCCGAAGCGCAGGTGATCCACGAGCGCCGAGGCGTCCGGGATCATCCGGGCGAGCACGCGCGTGTCGAACTCGCGCCCCAGCACCGCGGCGGAGATCACCGTCTGCCGCGTGCGCGGCTCGAGCCGCTCGAGCCGCGCGACGAGCAGGCTGTTCACGGTCCGCGGCGGCATGAACCGGCTCGATCGCGCGGCGTCGTGGGCCGACCCATACCGCCCGTCCTCCAGCCAGTACGCGAGGATCTCCTGCGCGAAGAACGGGTTCCCCCCCGCGGTCTGGCCGAGCAGCGACCCGAGCATCGTGGGGAGCGGGCCGCCGAAGAACGGCTCCGCGAGCGCGAGCAGCCGCTCCGCCGGGAGCGGCGCGAGCTCGATCGCCTGCGACGGGATGCCGGCGTCGAGCGGGATGCGGGCGTCCACGCCCTCCCCCGAGGACGCCGCCGGCCGCGCCGAGCAGATCACCGCCAGCGGCAAATCCCTGCAGGCGGCCGTGATCGCGCGCACCGCGTCGAGCGAGGTCCGATCGGCCCACTGCGCGTCGTCGAGGTGCACCACCACCGGCTGGAGCGAGCTCTCCGCGACGAGCAGCGCGGCGAGCGCCTCGAGGACCTCGTCGCGCCCCCCGGCCTCGGCCCCCGCCTCCTGGCCGCGCAGCCTGAGCAGCCGCGCGAACGCCCCGCGCGACCTGTCGATCCCGGCCCGCACCTCGGTCCAGCTCTCGGGCAGCCGCTCCAGGAGCAGCTCCAGCGCGAGATCGAGCCCCGCCTCCTTGGCCCGCTGGCCGAGCTCGGACGAGATCCCGAGGTACTCCTTGAGCGCGAACTCGAACGCGTAGAGCGGGGTCCTCAGCGTCTGATCGCAGCGGGCCTCGATCCACAGGAGCGGGCGCATGTCCATGAGCTGCGCGCGCTGGTGGCGGTAGCTGTGCACGAGGTAGCTCTTGCCGATGCCCGCCTCGCCGAGGATGTACACGACGCCCGCGGAGCGCCCGGTGAACAGGGGCTCGAGCGCCTGCGTGAGCCGCCCGAGCTCGACCTCGCGGCCGATGGGGCCGAGGTCGTAGAACTCCTCCTGCACCGCGATGCGCCGCCGCTCGAGCGAGTAGACGAGGATCGGCAGATCGAACCCGTCGAACCGGAAGATGTTCTCCGTCGACCACTGGTGGCTCGCCTCGCCCGCGCGGAACGCCCGCTCATCCGCCCAGATCGACGACGGCGCGGCCTTCCGCGCGATCTGCGCGGCGAGGTGGATGGCGCGGCCGACGCACGCGAACTCGCGGCGGCCCACGGCGCCGAAGAAGCCGACCAGGCAGCGCGCGCGGGTGACGCCCACCGCGAGCCGGGGCACGCCGAGGCCGTTGCTCTTCAGCTCGAGCGCGAAGTCGAGGGCGCGATCGTGGTCGCTCTCGTGCGCGACGGGCGCGCCGAAGTAGAACTGCGCGCCGAAGCCGCGCTCCGTCACGGTCATGCCGGCGAACGTCGCGCCGTACATCGCCGAGATCTCGTGCAGCTGCTGGAGGAGCTCCGTCGGGCTCGCCACCCGATCGAGCGAGACCGACACCGTCGTCACCTCGCGGATCTCGCCCTCCGGCGCGAGATCGCCAGCGCCCGGCGGCAGGAACGCCTCGACGTCCGCGTCCGTCGGGGCCGACGTGATCGTCAGCGAGGGGGGCCCGCTCAGGAGATCGGCCTCGTCGAGCTCCGCCACGCTCTCCCGCGCGCTCGCCGCGGGGAGCCGCTCGCGGAAGCTGCGATCGAGGTGGAGCTCGCTGTCGTCCACCCCGCGGTCGGTCGCCTGGCAGGCCTCCATCGCGGGGCCGTAGATCAGGTAGTACGCGCGATCCGGGGCGATGCGCACGATCGTCCAGTGGACCGTGCCCCAGGCGAGCCCGATCCTGAACGGCGTCTGCGCGCCCCCGGCGCCCAGCGCGCGCCGCGCCGCGAGCTCCAGGAGGCTGCGCCGCATCGCGAGCGCCGCGCTGCGGGCGTGCCGGGTGACGTTGCGCCCTGGCCGATCGGGGAACAGCGCCGTGAACCCGCCGGCGGGCGACAGCGTCGCGACGAACCCGCCCGACTGGTGCACGGCCTCGAACAGCGGATCGAAGAACGATCGCAGCGCGTCCGGATCGAGCGCCTGGCGCGCGATCATGTGCTCGGCGAGCTCCACGATCGCCGGCAGCGAGACGTGCAGGACAGCCGCGTCGACCGCTCCCGCGTATTGCCCTTCGGCGTCCTGTTCGAGGATGAAGTCCGGGACGAGCGGATTCATGTCGAAACTGTATCGGGTATCTCCGCCCGACACGAGCGCGGCGGGAGGGCCGCTCGATCCCCGGGCGAGCGCGCCCGGGGGGACGATGAAGAGGTTGTTACGGAAGCGCGCTGCGGGGGTCGTTCAGGACATGTGAAGGGAGGGGTGCGCAAGAGAGAGCCTCCGCGCGTGGGCGGAGGTCGGTCCCGTCAGGTTCGTCGTCGTCTTCGTCGATTCCGTCAGTTTCGTCCGTTTCGTCAGAACCGCGGGGCCGTCGGGCCGTCGACCGGCACCAGGCGGGAGGTGAAGAAGACGCGCACCGTGCCGAGCTCGAGGCGCGCGCCGTCGAGCGTGAAGGGCACCTTGCGGGTCTCTCCCGCGAGGCGCAGGGTCAGCTCGCCGCGGACCGGGCCCGGCGCGCGGGCCCCGGGGTTCGCGGCGCCGGCGCCTTCCTCGGCCGACGCGCGCGCGATCTCGACGACGTAGCTCCCCTTGGGGAGGCTCCGCAGCGCGAGGGACTCCGAACGCGTGCTCGTCGCGTCGCGCGAGCGCACACCCACCGACGGGAGGGTCGCGCCCATCCACGAGACGCGCCGCCCCTGCGCGTCGATGAGGGAGAGGTCGAGGTCGGCGCCGCCGGTCCACTCGGCGCTGAGCCGCACGTCGCCGGGCAGGTCGGCGGCCGGCGCCGGGTCCGGCTGCGCGAGCCGCCTGTCGATCTCCGCGCGGACGGCGGAGGTCGCGTCGAGGCGGAGCTGGCTCGCGAGCTCGCTCATGCCGCCCTCGCCGGCGCACCGGATCGCGGCGGCGACGAGCTTCGCGTCGGCGGGCGCGAGGTCGGCGAGCGCCACCCGGTGCTGGCACGCGAACGCGGGCCGCCCCGCGGCGTCCCAGAGCTCGGCGAGCCGCGCCTGGGTGGCCCGGTCGCCGGGGCGCACGTCGGCGAGGCCGCCGAGGATGCGCGCGGCGCGGTCGCGCTGGCCCTGCCGCGCCGCCAGGTCGGCGCGGGCAATGAGCGCGTCGGGATCGAGCGCGTCGCGCCCGCTCCAGCGCGCGGTCAGCTCCTGGGCCTCGCCGAGGCGGCCGGTCGTGGCGTAGAGCGCGTAGAGCCCCGCCGTCCTGTCGCGGCTGTCCGGGGCCGCCGCGAGCGCCGCCTCGGCGGCCGCGGTCTTCGCGGCGCTCTCGGGCGCGAGCGTGTTCGTCGCGTCGAAGCTCACCTTGCGATCGAACACCCGGCGCATCGGGATCATCCGCCGCGGGCGCGGGCGCGACCACTCCTCGGCGGCGACGAGGTCATCGCGCGACCTCCGGGCGCGCTCGTCCTGCGGGGGCGCCGGCTTCGGCTCCGCGGGGGCGGCGGCCGTCGGCGCCGGCGCCGGCGCCGGCATGTCGTCGAGCGAGCCCGAGAGGGGATCGAGCTCCTGGGATCGTCGCTTGGCGGGCGACGCCGGGCGGGCGCCGGCCGACGTGCGAGACTCCGCCTTCGCGGCCGGCGCGGCGTCCGGCCAGCCGGAGCCGCCGCCGCCCCTGCCGCTGCCCGACAGGCCGAGGCCCGCCCCGAGCGCGTCGCCCTTCTCCTCGGCGCCCTCGTCCGCCGGGTTGCCGGGCTCCTCCCCCTCGGCGCTCGCGCTCACGCGCTCGGCCTGCTCCTCGCCCGTGAAGGCGGAGGTGAGGCCGTCTCGCTCGAGCCCGAACGCCTTGAACATCGCCTCGCTCTCCAGGACGAGCAGCGAGGTGAACCGGCTCGCCACCGAGAAGCGCCGCGACAGCTCGATGACGGCGGGCTTCTGCGCGTCGCCGCCGGTCTCCTCGAGCTCCGCGATCTTCGCCGCGGCGTAGAGGCGCGGGACGAAGGCGTTGCCCGCGCCGGTCGTGGCGACGATGTTGACGGGGTAGGTCTGCTCGAAGCGCTCGCCCGAGACGCGGCCGCGGAGGCGGATCGCGCCGCTGACGTCGGCCCCGGAGCTCATCCGCGCCACGACGAGCGCCTCGCCGCCGGCGCGGATCGGGTCGAGCCGCGCCGGCGTGACCTGGGTCAGGCCGGGCGGGAGCTCGATCTCGGGATCGCGCAGCGCGAGGCCGTACGCCGCGCCGAGGACCGACTGCGCCGCGCTCGCGACCTTCTGGCCGGGCACGTAGGGGACCATCACCCCGCCGCCGCCCCGCGCGAGCGCCCTGAGCGACGTCGTGTCCGCGTCGCTCCCGAGCGCGACCGCGACCACCGCGGCGGCGCCGTCCGCGGGGACCGCGCCGCGCACCGCGGCCTCGATGTGGGCGGGGCGCGTCGGGCCGACCGAGGGCGTGCCGTCGCCGAGGTAGATGATCCGGAGCTCCTTGCCGTCGAGCGGGCCGGCGGCCGCGCGCGCCGCGATCATCGCCGCGGCGAGATCGCTGCCGCCGTCGGGCTCGATGCCGCCGAGGAAGCGCTCGACCTCGCCCGCCGAGGCGGCGCCGGGGGCCATGGGGCGCGCGGCGCCGCCCTGGCCCGCGTCGCCGAGCGAGCGGCAGAGGGTGTCGCACGCGAGCACGACGACCTCGTCGCGCCGGTCCATCTCGCGGACGAGCGACGAGGCGAGCCGCGTCGCGCGGGCGAACCGCTCGCCGACCATGGATCGGCTCGAGTCGACGACGATCGCGTGGCGCCGCGAGGTCGACTCCTGCCACCGGGGGAGCCGGGGCCGGATCGCGATCGCGACGTAGGGCGACGTGTCGCTCGCGATGGCCTGCGCCGCGGCGAGGGAGGCCTCGTGCTCCGCGCCGTCGCGCTTCGACGTTCCGGCCGCGCCGCGCCGCGCGCTGTCCACCCGCGGCGCCGCGGGCGGCGTGGCCGGGGCCGGGGAGGGGGGCATCCGGTAGGCCCAGGCGGTGACGGGCCGGTCGCGATCGGGGAGCGCGTACTCGACAGTGAGGTCGCCGGCCGGCGTGAACCCGCGGGCGTCCAGCGTGCGGCGGTCGGCCGCGCCGTCCGCGGGCGCGGCGGCGAGATCGTAGCCGCGCGTCGCGACGCCGAACTCCCGGTCGTGGCCGAGCACCTGCACGTCGAGCGAGAAGTCGCCGATGTTCGTCGTGCCGCTCTGGTCGTGCGCGAGCGGGTAGGTGAAGCGCCGGACGCCGCCGGCCTGCTCGACGAGCTGCGTGTAGGTGAGCACGACGCGCCGCGAGCCGCGCTTCGGGATGGGGAAGATGCGCAGCTCGAACCGGCCGCCCCGCTGCCACTCGAGCAGCGCGGGGTCGCGCCACGGGCCGGGGACCCAGATGATCTCCTCGCGCGGCTTGGGCGCCTTGGGGGCGGCGTTCTGGAGGACGCCGCGCCAGATCGCGGCCCCGCGATCGCGATCGACGAACGCGCCCTCGATGAGCTTGCCGTCCACCTCGAGCGCGAGCCGCTCGATCTGCGCGCCCGGCGGGAGCGGGAACCGGAAGATGCCCTCGAGCTCCTCGTCGGTGTCGTTGGCGAAGGTCTCGTCGATCTCGGTCCTGGCGACGACGTCGACGATCCGCACCTTGACGGCGTGCCTGGCGAGCCGGACGGCCCGCTCTTTCTCCTGCGTCGCGCCCGGCTTGCGCGCCCTGAGCTCGCCGAGGCCGCGGAGCGCCGGGGCGTCGGCCTCCTCGGCGGAGCGGTCGCTCCACTCGAGCGTGTCGGCGAGCGACGTCGCGCTCGCGACCTCGGGCGCGGCGCCCTTCGCGAGCGTCGCCTCCTCGCCGGCGCGCACCTCGACGGGCTCGCCGCGCTCGCCGGTGACGCGCACGGCGCCGCGGGCCACCTCGACCGAGGCGCGCGCGGCGCCCGCGGTGATCGCGAGCTTGGTCCCGAGCACCTCGATCTGGCCGTGCGGCACCTCGACGCGCGCGGGCGGCGCGCCGGGGCTCGGGGTGACGTCGAGGACGACGGCGCCCTCGTCGACGCGCGCGCGGCGGCCGTCGCCGGCGATCCACACGCGGGAGCCGCGGTCGATGGCGAGCGCGGAGCCGTCCGCGAGCGACAGGTGGGCGCGCGTCCGCGCGTCGGTGCGCAGGGTCGCGCCCTCCGGGAGCGTGGCGCCCGCGGCGAGCGGCGCGCAGGCGCCCGAGGCGTCGCACGCCTCGAGGCCGCCCGACTTGTCGGCCGACGCGCGCGACACCGAGGCGACCTTGCCGGACCACGGCGCCCCGGCCGCCGCGGCGACGGACGGCGCCGTCGTTTCGCCGCCGCGCCGCAGGGCGACCCCGGCCGCTACCGCCGCCGCCGCGGCCAGGGCGGCGGCGGCGAAGGCCGAGCGCCGCCCGAAGGCCATGCGGCGCGCTGCCGGCGCGGTTCGCTCCGGCATCGTGGAGCGCGGTCCGCCCGTGCGCGCCTCGGCCGCGCCGGATCGCGCTCCGGAAGTGTCGGAACGCGGCCTGGGCGTGTCGGATCGGGCGTCGGCCGTGTCGGATCGCCCTTCGGTGATGTCGGAACGCCGCTCGGGCGTGTCCGATCGCCCTTCGGCGATGTCCGATCGCTCTTCGGCAATGTCCGATCGCCCTTCGGCGGTGTCGGATCGCTCTTCAACGATGTCCGATCGCCCCTCCGTCACGCCGGATCGCGCGCCAGCGGCGCCGTGTTGCTCCTCGGCGGCCACCTTCAGCACCGCACCGCTCGTTGCGCCCTCCGAAGGGCGCGCCGCCTCGATCCGCCGGAGCAGCGCGTCCGCGAATCCGTCCGCCGGCCGGAAGTCCGCGCCGGCCGCCGCGACCACCTCCGCGGCGCGTGCCGCGTCGTGGCGGAGGTCGCGGCACGCGTCGCAGCCGGCGATGTGCTCGTACAGCGCCGGCCGCGCCGTCCCGTCGAGCACCTCCGCGAGCTGCTCCTCGACCTCGCCGCAAAGCCCAACCGAACCCGTCTCTGTCGCGCCCATCGCCCTCACTCCTCGCCCAGCTCGGCCCTGAGCCGCGAAAGCGCGCGGCTCACCCGCTTCCGCGCCGCCGCCTCATCGATCCCGCACGCGATGGCCACCTCCTTGAAGGAGAGGCCCGCTTCGAAGCGCAGCACCACCGCCTCGCGCTCGCTCGGCTTGAGCCGCGAGAGCGCGGCGCGGGCGCGCTCGGCCCGCTCGCGCTCCGCCGCGAGCTCGCTCGCGTCGGGCCGCGGCCGGGTGTCGTGGACGAGGCGCAGCCGCGCCTCGCGCCGCGCCCTGAGCTCGGTGTGCCGCCCGCAGAGGCGCCGCGCGATCCCGAAGAGCCAGGCCCGCACGCTCCCCTCGGCGCGGTACTGCGGGAACGCATCGAACGCCGCGAGCAGCGTCTCCTGCACCAGCTCCTCGCTCTCGGCCTGCGACCCCGTGAACGCCATGCACAGCCGGCCCAGCGGCATGGCGTAGGCCTTCGCACACCGCGACAGCGCTTCCCGGAAGTCGCCTGTCCCGATCAGCCCCTCGATCGCGCGCGCCTCGTCGGCCCGCGCGTCGCCCTCCGACCCAACGAGCGCTAACCCAGCTGCCATCGCTGCCTCATCGCCGGCCATGTGCCCCCGTCCCCCGAGTTCGTGACCGGATTTTTTTTGCCCCCCGCCCCCGGCGGACTCCGGTGCCCGATCCCACGGTACAGCGCGGTCCGGCCTTTGCCTTTTGCAATGCGATCCCCGCCGCAGCAGAATCTGCCGTCGCCTCAGGAGCCGCGCTTATGAACGAGACAAGCCCGCCTGGTGTCACCAAGGTCGCCGCGCCCCGAGGCGCGGCGCCGAGCGATCCCGTTGACAGGTCGCGTGTGAAGGGATGGAGACGGTCGCTGGCGCTCGCCGCTGCCGTGTCCGCCGCCGCAGCGCTCGCCGCCCCCGCGGCGCTCGCGCAGGGCGAGGCGCAGGCTCAGGGGGAGGGTGACGCCCCGCCGGCCGGCAAGCGGGTGGTGCTCCCGACCCGGGCCAGCGCGGGCGGGAAGGAGAAGAAGGCGGCCGCCGCCGAGCCGAAGGGGGGCCCGGCCGAGAAGGACAAGGCGGAGCCGCCGGTGGAGGAGCGCGCCGCGCGCGGCGTGGTGGTCATCGAGCGCGGCGGGCAGGTCCTCGGCCTCGGCGCGGCGCTCGCCGGCGACGGGCGCATCCTGACCGCGCTCTCGCCGCTCGGCGCGGGCAACGACCTCACGGCGCGCCTCGCCGACGGGACCACCGTGCGGGTGAAGCTCGGCCACCACGACCGCGTGTGGGATCTCGCGCTGCTCGTGCCGCAGACCGGCAAGTGGGCCGAGGGGCTCACCGCCTCGTCGCGCGATCCGGTGCGGCCGGACGCGCAGATCCGCTCGTTCTCGGCGGCGCGCGGCAAGGTCGCGGCCACCGCGCTCGTGCTGCGATCGCACAAGACGCTGATCGGCGGCGACGACCGGCCGCTCGATCGCGCGATCGAGCTCGGGTCGCGCGTCTCGCCGCTCGATCTGGGCGCGCCCATCATCGACGAGGACGGCCGCGTGGTCGCGGTCCTCGGCCGCGGCTGCGCCCCGAACGAGGGCAAGCCCTGCACGCCCGTCGCGTTCGGCGTGCCGATCAGCGCGATCAGGGCGTTCCTTCGCGCGGTGCCGCCGACGGCCGTGCCGCCCGCGGCGTGGCTCGGGATCCAGGGCGTCAGCGAGGCGGCGCCGGTCGCGAAGGGGGTCCGGGTCACCGTGGTGCACCCCGAGAGCCCTGCGGACGAGGCCCGCTTGACGGGCGGCGATCGCGCGGAGAGCGACATGATCCTCGCCGTCGACGGCGTGCCCGTCACCAGCCCCGAGGCGCTCTCCGACGCGATCCGGACGCACGCGGTCGGGGAGAAGGTCCCGCTCACCTTGCTGAGCCGCGGGAAGTACCGGCAGGTCACGGTCGTGCTCCGCGCCGCGCCGGATCCGTCGGCCGCCGCGGCGAAGCGGCCGGAGGCCGAGCTCCCGCCGCCGAGCTCGAGCGGCAAGTCGACCGAGGAGTACCGCAAGTAAGCAAAAAATGATGCGGGGCCGCGCGCGGATTCTATAAGCTCGGCGCTCGGGCCCGACCCGGTTGACACCCCGTCAACCGAACCTCCAGGATCGGGCTCGAGCGGCTCGGACGGGCGCGCTCGCGGTTCTCATTCAACCTCGCGCCTCGCGCGGGGCCATCGATCGGGTGATCCGTGTCCCAAACGTTTCGAATCGAAGTGGCCGGCGAGACGAACGTCGGGCGCAAGCGCAACCACAACGAGGACAACTTCGGCATCATGGTGGAGTACGGCCTCTTCATGGTCGCCGATGGAATGGGGGGGCATGCGTCGGGCGAGGTCGCGTCGAAGATGGCGGTCGACGCGATGCAGGACTTCTTCGCCCAGACGCAGGACGACCCGGAGCGGACCTGGCCCTACAAGATGGACCGGTCCAAGGGCTACGAAGAGAACCGGCTGATCACGGGGATCAAGCTCGCCAACCTGCGGATCTACGAGACCGCGCAGCGCGAGGCGAAGAAGCGGGGCATGGGGACGACGTTCGTCGGCATCTTCACGGCGAACGACGGCGTCTACGTCGCCCACGTCGGCGACAGCCGGGTCTACCGCTTCCGCGAGGGCCGGCTCGAGATGCTCACCGAGGACCACTCGCTCCTCAACGACTACATCAAGATGAAGCGGCTCACGCCCGAGGAGATCGCGAACTTCCCGCACAAGAACGTGATCGTGCGCGCGCTCGGGATGAAGGACACGGTCAAGGTCGACACCCGCTTCGAGGTGCCGCAGCTGAACGACACGTACGTCCTCTGCTCGGACGGGCTCTCCGGGCCGGTGAGCGACCTGGAGATGACCCAGATCCTGACGGAGCATCAGGACATCCAGGTCGCGACCGCCAAGATGATCGAGCGCGCCAACGAGAACGGCGGCCCCGACAACGTGACCTGCGTCCTCGTCCGCTGGACCCAGTGACCGCCGCTCGGCGACGGTGATCAGGGCAGGGCGCCGCCGCTCCAGGGGATGAGCACCAGGAAGACGAAGGCGATGAGGGCGAGCATGAAGAGGCTCGTCATCAGGTAGGTCGAGCGCGGCGAACGCGCGGTGCTCCAGCCGTCGCCGTAGAACTTCCCCCGCGAGCGCACCCGGATCCGGCGCTGCACGCCGCGGAGAAGGCTCGGCGGCGCCGCGGGCGGCGGGCGCATCGCCCCTCGGACCAGCTCGCGCAGATCCAGCTCGTCGACGAGCGGCAAGTCGCCGTCCTCGGGGAGATCGCCGTCCTCGGAGAAGTCGTCTCGGGGCGTGGCGGCGGCGGGCGGGCGCTCCACGGGGGGCGCCGAGGGACGGCTGCCGCTCTCCGCGCCCGAAGCGGCCGGCTCATCGGCTCGCCCCGTGCGCTTCGGGTCGTCCGCTCCGCTCATTTCCCGCCTCTCACCTTCTCGCCCATCATCTTCTCGACCAGCGCGCGGAGCTGGCCGCGCGCGCGATGGATCCGGCTCTTCACCGTCCCGTCCGGCAAACCCGTGACCGAGGCGATCTCTTCGTACGACATGTCCTCGACGTCACGAAGGATGAGCGCCTCCCGGAACTCGGGATCGAGCTGCCCGATGGCGCGCTTCACGACCGCCTCGAGCTGCATCCCCTCCACCAGCTCGTCAGGGCGGCTCACGTCGCCGACGCTCACGCCCTTGGCCGCGGACAGCGGCACCCGCTCGGCCATGGCGTCGACGTCGTCCTGGGCGCCGGCGTGCCGCCGCGAGAGGTACTTCGTCCGGTTTTTGCAGAGATTCACGGCGATCCGATAGATCCACGTCGAGAGCTTCGATTCGCCGCGGAACTGATCGATCGCCTTGAAGACCTGCACGAAGACTTCCTGGGACACGTCCTCGGCCTCGTCACGCCGGCCGAGCATGCGGTAGACGAGCGCGAACACGCGGCGCTCGTACATGATCACGAGCTCGTTGAACGCGCTCTCGTCACGGGCGACGAGCCGCGCGATGAACTGCGCCTCGCCCGCCTCGAGCGGCGCCGCCGACGCGCGCCCCTGCTCCGCGCCCGCTGCGGGCGGAGAGCCGCCTCCGCGGTCCGTATCTACATGGGTAGGGGCTCCGCGTCCGCGGGCCCCTTCATCGCTCGCCACGCCGTCCGGTCCTCCAGGAGCCAGGGGCTCGCGCACGCCGCGCGGCAGGCGCAGAGCCCTCGGTGAGACCACGGTAAACAACCCCGGCTCGACCGCGCCAGACAATAGCGAGCAAGTGACGGCGCAGGACGCGCCCGCGAGGCGGTGCGACCTCGCCCGAGGCGCTCCCGCCCACGCGATGGACATCGGCCGCCATGACCCCCCTCAGAGGGCGCGGGTGCTCGATGGTTCCGGCGCGTGGATTCGAACCACGATTAGGGGATTCAAAGTCCCCCGTCCTGCCCTTGAACGACGCCGGAGTGCTGCGGGACGGAGCCGACCGCCGCGCGGCGCGCACCTTAGCGCGAGTCGCGCAGGATGGCACCCGTCCCGATCCATGAGTCGGCTCTGCGGGCCGGATAGCTGATGCCGCGCGTGGCGTCCGCCTCGGATCGACCTCGCCTCAGGCGGAACTGCCCGCGCTCACGGCGACCCGCCGGCGCCGGCTTCGCGCCGGACGCCGAGGCCTTCTCCGCCCGGTGGAGCGGCAGCGCGGGCGCGCCGGTGTCCTCGCCCGGGGTCGCGGCCGCTTCCTCGCGTGCCGGGGCCGCTTCGGCCGCAGCGCCGTCGCGCGCCGGAGCCGCTTCGGCCGCAGCGCCGTCGCGCGCCGGGGTCGCCGCGGGCGCCGCCGCGGCAAGCGCCGCAGCGCCGGCGCTCGCGGCGAGGTCCGGGGCAGGCACGGCGACCTGCGCGGCGGCGGCCGCAACGCCCTGGGCCACGCCGAGGTGCGCAGCCTGCGCGGCCGCAGGCCTCGCAGGCGAGGCCGCAGGGGCGACCACGCTCAGCACCGAGAGGCCCAGCACGAGCACGAGCGCCGCGCTGCCCGCCGCCGCTCCGGCGGCGCCGCGAGAGACGCGGGCGCGCCGCGCGAGCCGCGACCAGGCGCCCGACACCCGCCCGCGCGGCGTCTGATCCGCGTCGCGCGCGCCGGGCTTTGCGGCACCAGGCCTCGGCGCCCCGGCGCTCGGGAGCGTGTCGGGCGGGGACGAGGGGGCTGCGGGGAAACAGGACGGAATATCAAGAGAAATCGGCTGCGAGGGGCTGTCCCGCCGCAGCACGGCCTCGGCCAGCGGGAACCGGCCGAGGGTGAAGGCCTCGGCGCGCTCGCCGCGCGCCTTCTCGGGGGCGCCCTGGTGGAAGCGGGGCGCCACGGAGCTGAGGTCGTCCGGCGTCAGCGCGAAGCTGAGCGGGCCGGTGGACTCAGGCGCCTCGCCCGCGGCGGAGAGGGCGGGCGCCTCGTCGCGCGGGGGCGGCTGGGAAATGGTCCAGCCGAGCGCCTTCACCTCGCCGGCAGGCGTCCAGCACTCGAGGCCTTCGCGCCAGACGCGCGTGCTGTGCGGGAGCTCCCCCAGCTCCAGCGCGCGCCAGAGCGTGACCGTGCTCATCGCCTCGAGAAAGTCGCCGCGGTCGATGCACCAGGGCTTCGACTCCGCCGGTGCCTCCTCCGCGCCGCCGGCGTGCGACGTGAACGGCATCGTGGGGGCGCTGCAGAGGCTGCTCAGCTGCCCCTGCCCGCACCCCTCTGCGCCGCCCGACGCCGGCACGCGGTCGCCAAGCCCCTCCACCTTGTACGCTGCGCTCGGGCCCATCGCTGTCTCCCTAGCGAGCCGCGGCGGCCCACCCGATGCTGCTTCCGGGTGCACCTCCGCTGCTCTCGTGCGTCGGTAGCGGATGCTGGCGCGGTGGGCCAAGAAAGGTGCCGGGCAGGGCAGGCGCCCAGGCCGGGGGCCTGCGTCTGGCGGCAACGCTGCGCGGGCAGGGCGCGGCAACGCTGCGCGGGAGAGGGCGCGGCAACGCTGCGCGGGAGAGGGCGCGGCAACGCTGCGCGGGAGAGGGCGCGGCGGCCGCGGGGGCGTGCCGCGGCCCGGCGTCAGAGGTCGGTGTAGTTGTCGGCGAACATCGCGCGCTGGCCGAGGAACGCGATCTCGAGCGTGCCGCTGACGTCCGTCCCTCCGGTCGAGCTACGGATCACGTTGAGCGCTGGCATCAGCCGGATGAGCCCGCGGTACTCCGTCCCTGCCGGCGCGCGCGCCAGCGTCACGTGGACCGGAGCGCGCAGGCTGAGGCGGACATCGGCGGGCGCCTCGTCGTTGAGCGCGACCGCCACCTTCGCGCCAAGCGCCGCGCGGAACGTGGCGTTCGCCGCCTTGTCGACGAGCCCGGCGTGCGCCGCGATCGTGAGCTCCTGGCTCTGCACCGGCGCGCCGAGCACCTCCTTCCTGCAGCGCGTGGCAGGGACGAAGGAGGTGGACTGGGTGACCGGATCCACGCCGTGGACGACGTCGCCCGCGGGCTCGCACCACTCGAGCGTGTCCGTCGACGCGGTCCAGCGCGAGTCGAACTTGATCTGCCCTTCGAGCGTTGGCGCGAGCTTCTTTCCGCCCTCGCCGACGTAGACAGCCGCCGCGCCGACGCTCCAGGGGACAGCGGTGAGCTCGCGCGGCGCGTAGGTCGGCGGCAGGCTCTGGTCGCGCCGCTCGGGGCCGGGACCCAGGTAGCTGAACCGGGTGCGGCCGACCGTGCCGCCGACGTAGAGGATCAGCGGGGGATAGGCCGAGCTGCCCTCCCCCTCGAAGTCGAGCCGCGCGAACGAGGCGGAGAGGCGCAGGGTGCCGGTGGGCGTCTGGGCCGCGTCGTCGGTGGCGGAGAACCCGATCAGCGTGGCCAGCCCGTCCTCGGCCGCCACCTCGGCCTCGATCACGGCGCTCACATCCCATGCCGTCGGATCCGTCACCTCGCCGAACCCGGCCAGCACGCCGAAGCCGACCCGCGCGAGCGCCGCGCCCCCGGAGCTGCCCGTGATCCCGACCGGAACGATGTAGACGAGCTCGCGGCCCGTGGCGGCCGGCGCGATGGGCGCGCCCCCGGCAGGCGCGAGCGGCGCGATGGGAGCGCCCGACGCGGCCGGGGCGACCGGCGCTATCGCGCGGCCCGGCTGCGCGGGCGCCACGGCCACGCCAGCGCCCGGCACCGGCGCGGCAGGCGCGGCGGGGGTGCTCGGCGCGGCAGACGGGACCGGCGCCGTGGGGGCGCTGGCCGCCGTGGGGGCGCCGGGCGCGGAGGCGGCCGGCCGGACGGGCGCCGGGGGCGCTGCGCCCGGCGGCACGGGAGCCGACGGCTGCCCCGCGCCCTGGGCGAGCGCGGGCGCGGCCAGCGTGAGCGAGAGCAGCGCTGCGGCGCGCTGGAGCAGCAGGGCGCCCCTCACGGCGCCACCGTGAAACGGAAGGTGAGGCAGTCGGCGCCGCTCGACGTGTCGTATTCGGCGCGGGTGCTCTGGTTCGTCTTGGGATCGAAGGCGAAGATCTGGAACTTGCCGCTTCCGTTCCGGACCCTGAAGCGGAACACGTAGTTGCCGGGATCCAGATCGAACTCGGGGAAGACCGTGTTGCGGATAGAGAACGGCCTCACCCCCGCCGGATCCGCGGTGGGCTCCGGGTCCTCGAACAGATAGCCGACGGCGCTGAGGTGGTACTCGTCGCTGTGGAGCTTGAGCTTGATCCTCTTCATGGTCGAGAGCGATCCTCTCACACGCGCGCGGCACGGTACAGCGGCTGGAGGGCGCGCGACATGGCAGCGATCGGGCTCGCCCGACCGTCCGGACCATTTCTGACGAGCGCAGGTGGGTCATTTCTCGTGAGCGCCGAAGGATGCCGGAGCGGTAATGTTTTTAACCGGGCAACTGCATGGTCGAGCGTCGGGGCGCTCGGGTATCCGTGATGGTTTTGACTTCATGGTGGTACCGGTCATCGGGCGGAGCGGTGGCGACGGGCGCGGGCTTCGGCGCCGACGGGGGCTGTCCGCGAGTTGATTCCTCGCGGCGGCGCTCGTGACGGTCGCGTGTGATGGGAGGGTCCTGGGGAGGATCGGCGAAGACGAGAACGGTTTGGCGTCGAGCGGCGGCGCGGGCGAGGGGAGCGCGAGCTCGTCGTTGTGCGGCTGGTCAGGTAGCCGCCGCCTGCGAAGTGGGGGAGGAGCGTGGCGCCTCGAGGCGCTCAGCCGCCGCTGGCGCGCCGCACGGCGACGCCGACGCCGGCGGTGCTGTAGCAGCCGCTCACTGTCCAGGAGATGGTGGTGTTGGAGTTGGCCACGAGATAGCCGGCCAGCGCGACCATGGTCGTCGGATCGGTCAGGCGCCGGTTCATGGTGGAGGTCGCCGCGGTGGGGCTGATGGTGGCGCCGGTGTTGGCGTTGCGCGCCGCCATCACCGTGTACACGAACGAGTTGGTCGCGCTGAAGTTGGTGCTGACCCCTCGGGACACCGTGCCGCTGCAGTCCGTCGTGTTGGTGTGGATGCCGGTCGTGGTGGCGCTCGCGAACGGGTTCGACTGGTGCACGGCCTTCAGCTCCACCACGTTGGCGAAGTACACGCCCCAGGTGTTCGCGTTCGCCATCTGCACCACCACGGGCTTGTTGCCGGTGGCGGCCGGAAGCTGGCTGTCCAGGAGGTAGTAGATGTGCGCGGCGGAGTTGTTGTCGGCCTGCCGCGTGTTGAAGAGCGTCATCGGCGTGCCGTCGTAGGTGACGCTCACCGGCACGAGCGAGTTCTCGGAGGCGACGATCCCGACAAGGACCATGCGATCGTTGTCCCGCGGTGTCTGCAGGGCGTGGCTCACGTTGATGGTGGGCGCCGAATTCCCGATGGTGCTCAAGGTGCCGGTCGTGCCCGAGTTGACGACGACGATGTCCGGCGAGACGACGCAGTTGCCGTTCGAGCAGATGGACCTCGTCCCCGAGCACACGTGGCCGCAGTCGCCGCAGTTGCTGGCGGTGCCGAGCTGGGTCGTGCAGCCGCCGCTGGGGTCGCCGCAAGCCTTCCAGCCTGGGTCGCAGGTGGGCACGCAGGTGCCGGCCGTGCAGGCGGTGGCGCTCGCGTGCGCCTGGAGGCACTGGGTGTTGCAGGCGCCGCAGGCGTTGACGTCGCTGGAGACGTCCTTCTCGCAGCCGTTCATGCCGTTGCCGTCGCAGTTGCGCCACAGGCCGCTGCACACCGGGTTGCAGCCCGACGAGCTGCATTGATTGCTGGAGACGTGGGCGCTGGCCCCGCTCTGGCACACGAGGTTGCAGCCGAGGCAGTTGTTCTCGTCGTCCCACAGGTCGATGTTGCAGCCGTTCCTCGGTACCCCGCAGTCGTCGTACTGCGCGCTCGTGCACACCGGGTTGCAGGTGCCGTCGAGGCACAGGTTGCTGGTGGTGTGGATTATGTTGCACTGGGTGCCGCAGGCGCCGCAGTTCCCCTCGTCGGTCCTGACGTTGGCCTCGCAGCCGTCGGTCAGCGAGCTGTTGCAGTTGCCGTAGTCCGCCTTGCAGCCGGCGAAGGAGCACGCGCCGCCCTGGCAGGTCGCGGTGGCGTTCGCGTAGATCGTGTTGCAGTTGACGCCGCCGGCGGCCGCGCAGGCGCCGCAGTGGGTCTGGTTCGAGTTGACGTTCGTCTCGCAGCCGTTGTCCGGATTGCCGTCGCAGTCGCCCATCCCGCTGTTGCACGTCCGCACCTTGCAGTCACCGCCCTCGCACTTGGGGGTGCCGCCGGCGATGGTGCAGGTCTCGCCGCAGGCGCCGCAGTGGCTGAGGCTCGTGTCCGTGCTCGTCTCGCAGCCGTTGTCGTAGCGGCCGTCGCAGTCGGCGAAGCCCGGCTCGCAGCTGCCGATGGCGCAGCCGGTGGCCGTGCACTTGCCGGTGCCGTTGGCGACCGTGCACAGGCCGCCGCACGTGCCGCAGTTCTCCGGATCGGCGGCCAGATTCACCTCGCAGCTGTCCTCGGGGTCGCCGTTGCAGTCGCCCCTGCCGGCCGGGCAAGTCGTCTCGCCGCAAACGCCGTCGCGGCACCAGGGCCTGCCGCCCGCCTCGGGCACGCACTCGATGCCGCACCCGCCGCAGTGCAACACGTCACGGGTAGTCGCCCTCTCACAACCGTCGACGACCTGGTCGTTGCAGTCGGTGAAGCCCGCGTCGCACGCGATCTTGCACTCCGACGCCTCGCAATACGCGTCGCCGTTCGCGGCCGGGCACAGCTCGTCGCACCCGCCACAGTGGCTCGAGTCCGTCGAGGTGTTCACCTCACAGCCGTTCTCGGCATTGCCGTCGCAGTCGGCGTAGGGCGCTTCGCACGCCTTGACCTTGCAGGCGCCGCCCTGGCACTCGGCCGTCGCGTGCGGCAGCGCGCACTTCTGGCCGCAGCTGCCGCAGTTGTCCGCGTCGGTGCGGATGTTGACCTCGCACTCACCCTTGGCCAGGCGATCGCAGTTGGCGTAGCCATCCGGGCAGGTGGGGCCGCACACCCCGTCGATGCAATCGTCGCTAAGGCAGTCCCCGCTCGAGCGGCAGATCTTGCCGTCCTGGCAGCCCCCACAGTCGGCGCCGCAGTCCACGTCGCTCTCGGTGCCGTTGGGCACCCCGTCGGTGCAGGTCGGCGCGACGCATTGGCCGTCCTGGCACACGCCGCTCTCGCAGTCGCTGGCCCGGTTGCACTTCTTGTCGGTCGCGCACTTCTTGTCGCAGCTGCCGCCGCAATCGATGTCCGACTCCGAGCCGTCGCGGGCGCCGTTCATGCAACCCGCTTCCTGGCAGACGCCGTCGATGCACTCGCCCTCGGCGCAGTCGCGGCTCGCGGCGCAGCCGGAGTCGAGCGGGCATGGATCACACTCGCCGCCGCAGTTCAGGTCCGTCTCGCCGTCGGACTGCGTGTCGTCCGTGCAGTGCGCCGGCGGGCCGGATGCCGACGCGAACTCGAAGTCCGGCACGCTGCACGAAGCGGCGGCGGCGAAGATCCCCGCCGTCAGCGCGGCGGCCGAGAACGCGCGGAGCAGCGCGAAGCGACGCAGAAAGCCAAAGCTAGGGGTCGACATCCAGCGACAAAAGTACCATTCGCGGGCGGATTTCGCGGCCATAAAGTGAGAAGGCGGCGTCAGGATCCGCGCATGAAAGCTCCGCCGGCGCGCACGCACCTCCGACCACGACGCGGTGCGGCGTCGGGCGCGGCGAAGGCCGCGCCCGCCATGTTGACGCGCTCGGCGGAGGCCGCGCCCGCCACGTTGACGCGCGCGGCGAAGGCCGCGTCGCCTCGTTGACAGGAGCGGAGGCGTCAAGTCACCATGGCAGGCGCCGCATGAGGAATTTCCCGCGAATTTTCCGCGTCGCAGCGGTGCTGCTGCTGCTCGAGGCGCCCGCGCTCGCCCAGGACTCCGACGAGCTCAAGCAAGCCCGCGCGCAGTTTCAGCAGGCGACAGAGCTCGAGCAAGCGGGCAACTGGGCCGCGGCCCTGCAGCGGTTCCGCGAGGTCGGCCAGGTGCGGATGACGCCTCAGGTGCGCTTCCACATCGCCGTGTGCGAGGAGAATCTGGGGCGGCTCGTGACCGCGCTCGGTGGCTACGAGCTGGCGCTCGCGGAGGCCGACACCGTGGGGCCCGATTTTCGGGCCGAGGTCGAGCAGTCGATCGGCCGGCTGCGCGCGCGGATCCCGAAGCTCGTCATCGTGCGCGGCAAAGGAGCGGCCTCCGCGGCCATTGCGCTCGACGGCGTCGCCCTCGGCGGGACATCGATCGGCGTCGAGGTGCCGCTCGATCCCGGGCCTCACGCGCTCACCGCCAAGGCCCCCAATTACAGGCCGTTTCAACAGACGGTGGAGCTGAAGGAGGAGGGGGTGACGCGCGTCGAGGTGACGCTCGAAGCATTGCCGCAAGAGCTGCTGATCCAGGCGGGCGCCTTGCGGGAGAGGCCGCCGTCCAAGGTGGTGCCGTACGTGATCGGGGGCGTCGGCGCCGCGAGCCTGATCGGCGCCGGGGTGTTGTTCGGGCTCCGCCAGGGAGCGCTCAAGGATCTGGAAGATGCCTGCGGCTCGGAAGGCAAGTCGTGCCCGGCGTCCATGCAGTCGCGCTACGACGACCTGAAATTCTATCACTATGGCGCGCAGGTGGCGCTCGGCGTCGGCGTCGCCGCGGTCGGCACGGCGACCGCGATCTTGCTGCTTCAGAACAGGAAGCCAAAGCAGCCCGAGAAAACCTCGCTCGAGCTCGTGCCCGTCGCGGGCGGATCCGAGATCGGCGCGAGTCTCTCAGGAACGTTCTGAGGGAGTCGAGCTCGTCCAGAGCGGGGCGCTAGAACCCTGGATCATGCTTCCACGACTTCGGCGGCGTGGGGGTTGGCGTCGGGCTCGGCGAGCTGGTCTGCTCGGCGGGCTTGGTCGGACGCCGGGGCGCCGCGCGCGCGGGGGACGCCGGGAGCGGAGCCGGCGTCGTCGGCGCCGGCGCAGCGCTGGCCGAGACGGTGGCAGAGGGCTCGCTTGGGGGCGCGCCGGGCTCGGTCGCAGGGGGCGCCTCCGCCTTGGGAGGCGCGGGCGCCGGGGCGCCGGACGCCGGGGCGGCCGGCGCGGCGACCGAAGGAAGAGGGGCGGGCTCGTCGCCGCTCCGGAGCAGCACGGCGAGCACGCCGGCGGCGAGGAGACCGAGGATGACGACGGCGGGCAGCGCGCGGCTCCTGGGGCGCGCGAACGGCGGGATCTCGTCGTCGAGCGCGCTCTGTCCGGCCACGCCCCGGGCCGCGCCGCGGAGGTGGACGGTCCTGAAGGCGCTCACCGACGAGGGGCTGGCGCCGGTCACGTCGGAGCTGCCGAGGCTGTTGCGCAGCTGATTGCGGTCGGCGCGCTCCAGCGCTTCGGTGAGGGCCGCGCGCGTTTGCTCCTGCTGGTCCTCGAACAGCTCGCGGACGAAATTGGCGACGTCCTCGTCGGTGGCTCGCTGGTTCGGCGGAAGCGCCTTGTCGAGCGCGCGCATCAGCTCGTTGGCCGTGGCGTAGCGCTGGTCGCGCTCCTTTTCGAGCGCGCGCATCAGCACGGCCTCGAGCGACGCCGGGTAGTCGGCCTGGAACTCGTGCGGCGCTTCCACCGGGTCCGTGGACGAGATGGCGAACAGCGTCGCGCCCTCGGATTCCCTGCGGAACGGGTGTTTGCCGGTGGTGAGCGTATAGAGCACGATGCCCATCGCGAACACGTCGACGCGCCGGTCGATCGCGTCGCCGCGCACCTGCTCCGGCGCCATGTAGCTCACCTTGCCCTTGAGCTGCCCGGCCTGCGTCGTGCTGTCGTTGAGCGCTGTGGCCTTGGCCACGCCGAAGTCCACCACCTTGGCCAGGCCGTTGTACGTGACCAGGATGTTCTGAGGGGAGATGTCGCGGTGCACGAGGCCGACGAGCTTGCCGCTCTTGTCCTTGAGCTCGTGCGCGGCGTGCAGGCCGGCGCAGGCCTGCGCCACGATGCGCACCGCGATCGGGAGCGGCATGCCGCTCTGCCGCTTCGCGACCTTCATCACCTGGTTGAGCGGAATGCCGTCGATCCACTCCATCGCCAGGAACAGCACGCCGTCCTGCTCGCCGAGGTCGAGGATCTCGACGGCGTTCGGGTGGCGGATCTGGGACGCGAGCGACGCCTCCGAGAGGAACATGCGCTCGAACTGGTCGTCCTCCGACAGCGTCGGCAGCATCGTCTTCACTGCGACGATCTTCTGGAAGCCGCGCGTCCCCTTCAGCCGCGCCGCCCACACCATGGCCATGCCGCCTGCTGCGATCGGCAGCAGCAGCTCGTAACGACCCAACACGGACCCGGGCCCGAGCTCGGCCGGTGTGTTCTGCAGGAGGTTCGGGGCAGGATTCACGCTACTCGGAAGGTTTGTTAAGTGCCCTGACCGTACGAGTGTGCGGCGTCACGAAGCGAGTGCCCAGCAAGAAGAAACACCGCGGAGACAAATTGCGGCTATCGCACCAATAACCCCACCTCCTTACATTGGCCGACGTTTGGCGGCGGCGCTTCGTGCCTGGGCAGCTGCCGCGAAAACGTCGCTAGGAAGTCCAAGCGCCGTCCGGAAGTCAAGCTGCTCTTATGCGCCTACCATCGTACAAGGAAGGCGGAAGGGCGCGTTGCCACGCGTCGCCACGCGTCTCCACGCGCCGTCACCGCCGTACGACGAACATCGCAGCGAAATACCCATCCGTGCCGTGCACGTGCGGCAGCAGCCGGAACGCGTCGCCGCCGCCCGCGAGCTCGCGCGCGAGCTCCGCGTCGAACGGCGCCGGCTCCAGCCGGACGCCGAGGCCGTCGTCCGCCGGGGCCGCGAGCCGCGCCGCCACGGCCTCGCACTCCTCGCGCAGCACGCTGCACACCGCGAACACGAGCCGGCCGCCGTCCCGGGCGCGGGTCGCGGCGCGGCGCGCGATCGCGACCTGGAGGTCGGCCAGGCGCGGGAGATCGTCCGCCTCGCGCCGGAGCGCGATCTCCGGGCGCCGCCGCAGCGTGCCCACCCCGGAGCAAGGCGCGTCGACGAGCACCCGGTCGTAGCCCTCGGGGACGTCGCCCGCGCCCACCGTCCAGTCGACGGCGTAGGTCTCGCGCACGGAGGCCGCAGCCCGCCCGAGCCCGTCGCGCGCGCCGGCCTGCGCATCGCCGGCCTCCGCGCCTGCGCCCTCTGCGCTCACGGGAGGCGCGCCGAGCGCCGCGCGGAGCTGCGAGAGCTTCGCGGGGTACAGATCGGCCGCGTCCACCGCGCCGGAAGGCAGCACCGCGCGCGACAGGAGCCACGACTTGTTGCCGCGGCCGGAGCAGGCGTCGAGCACGGCCTCGCCGGGGCGCGCGCCGAGCGCGAAGGCGAGCGCCTGCGCCCCCTCTTCCTGGCCGATCCACGCGACGCCGAAGCCCGGGAGCCGCCGGAGATCGCCCGCCCCCCGCGCGACGATCGCGGCCTTTGAGACGTGCCCCGCCTCGAAGGACCCGGTGGGCGCGGCGGCCCGCAGCGCCTCGAGCCACGCGCCGCGGTCCTCGCCAGGGGCGAGGCAGAGGCCGGTCGGCGGCGGCACCGGGCCGGCCGACAGGAACGCCTCGGCCGCGGCCCGGCCGAGCGAGCGGCGCAGGGCGCCCCGCAGCCACCCCGGCGCGGAGGCGACCACCGCGCTCGCGAGCGTCGGGCGACCGCCGGACTCCACGGCCGCGGCGAGCCGGCGCAGCACGGCGTTCGCGAACGCGCCGACCCGCGGCCCGCCGGCCGCCTGGGCGCCGTCCACCGCCTCCGAGACCGCGGCGAACGAGGGGACGCGATCGAGAAAGCAGAGCGAGTACGCCCCCATCAGCACGTGGGCGCGCACCAGCGGGTCGGCCGTCCAGCGGCTCTTCGCGGCGAACTCGGCGATGCGCGCCTCGAGCGCCGCCTGCGCGCGCAGGACGCCGTAGACGAGCTCCGTCGCGAGGCCTATGTCCCGCGGGTCCAGCGCCGGCGCGCGGCGCAGCTCGGCGTCGAGGGCCGCCGAGGCGAAGGCGTCCGAGCCCCACACCCGCGCGAGCACGCGCGCCGCGACCGCGCGCGGCGCGCTCTCGGGCGGATGCGGCGGGCGCGCCCCGCCGCGGCCCCCTTCGCGCCCGTCACGCCCGTCACCTTGGCCCCGGTCAGCCAACGAGCTCCTTGAATTGCCCCTGGATCACGTCCCAGCGGCGCTCGACGTCGTTCTTGAAGGCGATGCCCATCAGGCCGATGAGCACCATGAGCCCGACCAGGCTCGCGATCTCGCGGACGCGCAGCGGCAGCGGGCGCCGCAGCACGGCCTCGAACGTGAAGAACAGGAGGTGGCCGCCGTCGAGCACCGGGATGGGCAGCAGGTTGATGAGCCCGAGGTTGATCGAGATGACCGCCATCGCCCAGACGAAGTAGCTGACGCCCTTCGCGCCCTCCTCGCCGATCACGTCGTACACCGTGATGGGGCCGCCCAGCGTGGAGATGCTGACCTTGCCCTCCATGATGCGGACGATCCCGACCACGATGAACCGGATGACGTCGTACGTCTCGTCGACCGCGCTCTCCAGGGCGAACTGGAAGGCCGACGGGCTGTCGACGAACGGCTCGGCCACCATCGGCGACCAGTTCGACGCGCGCAGGTAGAAGCGCGGGCGGTGCTGGCCGTACTCGTCGATCCAGTCCTCGCGGCGGAGCTCGATGGTGCCGCTCTTGCGCTGGCCCGAGCGCTGCCACGTGATGACGTGCGGCCTGTCTGGAGCCGCGAAGAGCCGCTCGACGAAGGTCGACCAGGCGGTGACCTCGACGCCGTCGACCTCCGTGATGCGATCGCCCGGCCGGAGCTCGGCGTCCCACTCGGCCGAGCCCTCGGGGACCTCGGCGACGTAGAGGTCGGCCGGCTCGATGCCGGTGCGCGCGAGCAGGTCGCCGTGGCCGCTCTCCGGCGTCAGCGCGGCGACGCCCGACTCGTAGACGGCGAGCTCGGCCAGGCCGCCGAGCGCGCGCGGCACCGTGACCGGGCGCAGGTACGTGACCGGCACCGTGGCGCCGCGGCTCTCCTCGAGCGCGATCTCCAGGTCGGCGAACGTCTTCACGGGCGTGCCGCGCACCTCCGTCACGACGTCGAACGTGCGCAGCCCGGCCCGGAACGCGGGCGAGTCGGGCCGCGAGACGCCCACCACGGCGGCGGGGCGGCTCGGCCGGATGCCGATCTCGCCCACCCGGTCCACGATCTCGAGCGGCTTCTGGACGACCTTCTCCTCCGGGACGACCGTGACCTCGACGTGCTCCTTGTTGCGGAACACCTTGAGGCGGAGCTCCTGGTTGGGGCTCTTCGTCACGATCCGGTGCAGCTCGGCGAAGGTGCTGACGCGCTCGCCGTCCACCTCGAGGATGCGATCGCCCGGGACCAGCCGGCCCTCGGCCGGGTGCCCCGGCAGGACCACGCCGACCGTCGGCGGGACGAAGCGGGTCTCGCCGATGAAGACGGCGAAGTAGAGCAGCACCGGGAAGAGCACGTTCATCGCCGGGCCGGCCATGACGATGATCACGCGCTTCCAGAGCGCCTGGGACTCGAAGGTGCGCTTGCGATCCTCGGGGAGCACGGCCTCCTGCCGGTTCTCCTCGAGCATCTTCACGAAGCCGCCGAGGGGCAGGAGCGCGACGCAGTACTCCGTCTCCCGGCCCCGCAGGCGCAGCACCCGGGGGCCGAAGCCGATCGAGAAGGTGAGGACCTTCACGCCGAAGATCTTCGCGCACACGAAGTGGCCGAGCTCGTGCACGAAGATGAGCACGGAGCAGAGCAGCGCGAAATACAGGAGGTCCACGGCGGCGGCTCTCTTTACGCGAGGCCGGGCTCGGTGACCACTGGCCACTGAGGGGCGCAGGGCCAGGGCGCCCCCGCGCGAAGGGCGGCCTCCGGCGAAGGGACGGCGTCCGGTCCGTGGAAAGGCGCCCTCCGGCGTGACGATGCCTTCACGGCGATGGCCCCGGTCGGCCGCCCACAGACACCCGCGGTTCCGCCGCGTGGCGAAATGTCACAGCGCGCGGGCGCGCCCTGCGCGATGCGCGATGCGCGATGCGGAAGAGCGCCAGAGGGCCGCAGGCCCCGCGCATCCGTGATATCTCACCGATGGAACCCGGCCGGGCGACGCGCCCGCGAGCGACGCCTCACGGCGCACGGTACCCTGGCCGATTCTCGCGATGTGCCCTGATACGAACTGCGAGGTCCCATCATGAAGCACACGATTGAGCACGACCTGAGCGACACCGAGGCAAAGCTGGCGACCGAACGAGCGATCGCGCAGTACCGAGCGCGGTACGCCGAGTACGAGCCTTTCCTCGTGTGGCGCGACGCGACGCGCGCCGAGCTCGGCTTCTCGGTGAAGGGCGTCAAGCTGAAAGGCAGCATGGAGCTCCGCCCCGGCGCCGTGGACGTGGATCTCGACGTGCCTCTCCTGATGCGCCCCTTCAAGGGGGTAGCGATCGCCGCCATCGACAAGGAGGTTCGTCACTTCATCGCAGAGGCGCACCGCGAACGGGCCCAGGGAGGCGGCAAAGCCACCTGAGCGAGCGGGCTGTTCCACTATGGACATGAGCGCCAGCCGGCGCTATGTTGCTCCAACAGTATCTACTTCGCCGGCCGAAGTACGCCCCGCGACACGACTCACTCCAGTGCTCGGCCGGCAGGGGGCTGTCTCCTCGCTGCTCACCTGCCGGTCTCGCCGTCGTACTCACCGAGCGAGCGCCTTCACGGCCGTCAGCTTGTGCGAGGCCAGCACGGAGTGGATCGCGGTGATGAGGCCCCCCGCGTCGATCTCGCAGCGCATGACGAAGCGCGGCGCCAGCTTCTCCACGGTGGTCGTGCGCTCGATGACGACCGCCGGGAGGCCGTTGATGAGGCGCAGCTCGTGGCGGAGCGCTCCGGGGTCGTCGATCCTCAGCAGGCCGACGTAGAAGCGCGCGACCCGGTTCGGGCCGACGACGATCCGGCGCGCCGCCTTGAACTCGCCGTTGGCGTCGTTGATGACCCGGACGCCCTCGCTCAGGAGCGCCTCGATGGCGGCGACGTCCTGCGTCGCCAGGGTCTGCAGGAAGCGCACGAGCGCCGCGCCCGACCGCTCGACGAGCTCGGGTGAGGGGCGGCAGCGCTCGCGATCGTACGGCTCCAGGGCGCGGCGGGCGCGGTGGTGGGTCGTCTTCACGCTGGCCTCCGACAGGTCGAGCGCGGCGGCGGTCTCCTGCACCGAGTAGTCGAAGACGTCGCGGAGCAGGAGCACCGCGCGCTGCTGCGGGGTCAGCGCCTCGAGCGCGATGAGGAAGGCGAAGGACGCGCTCTCGAGGAGGTCGTAGCGGCCCTCGGTGCCCTCCTTGCCCGGGATCTCGAACGACGGGGGCTCGGGCTCCGCCTCGATCGGGGAGGGGAGCCACGGTCCGTCGTAGGCGAGGCGCTTGCGGCGCCGGAGGGCGTCGCGGCCGAGGTTCAGCGCGACGCGCGCGAGCCAGGGGCGGACGGGCTCTCCGGTGCGCGCGGGCGGGCGCTCCAGCGCGCGGACGAACGTCTCCTGCACGATGTCGTCCGCGTCCGCGGCGCTGCCGGTGAGCCGGTAGGAGAGGGCCCAGAGGAAGCGCTCGTGCTCGCGGTAGCTCGCGGCGACGAAGCCGGGGGCGACGAGCCCGGCGCTCGGGGCAGGAGAGGCCGTGGAGCTGCTCATGGAGCGTCGGGTAACCCCGTCACGCCGCGCGGTCGAGGGCGCGGCGCGAGAGGATGGCCTGCGCGGCGTCCCGCGCGCTGGCGAGGCTCGCGTCGGCGAGCATGCCCGTCGGCCCGACCCAGTCGCCCGCGAGGAAGAGCCCGTCGAGCTCCGGGACGCGGGCGCCGGGGCGCCCCGCGCGGCCGCCGCCCTCCGCCGTGACCACGGCGTTGGAGACGATGAGCGAGGGCAGGAAGCGGCGCTCGACGATCGCGCCGCGGTAGCCGGGCTGCGCGCGGTCGAGCAGATCCTCGAGCTCGCGCTCGGGGTCGCGGCCGGCGAGCTCGGGGCTGTACTGGGCGGTGTGGATCACGGCGCCGCCCGCGGGGGCGAGGCGCGCGGCGTCGGTGTGGACCGACAGGTAGAGCGGGCGGTCGATGCCGAGCACGAAGCCCGGGCGCTGGCGAGGGAGCCTCGACAGCGCGACGTCGAGGCACGCGGCGCGGACCGGGACGGCGCGCTCCGCGTGCGCGGCGAGCGCCGCGCTCGCGGGCACGAGCGCGGCCGCGGCGCGCGGGCTCGCGGCGACGAGCACGGCGCCGGCGCCGACGCGGTCGCCGTTCGCGAGCTCCACGGCGGAGACGGCGCCGCCCTCGGCCGCGATCTGCGCCGCGCGCGCGCCGGTGAGGATCTCCACGCCGGCCGCCACGGCGGCGTCGCGCAGGCCGTCGACGAGGGTCCTCCAGCCGCCGTCGAGGTAGAGCACGCCGTGGCTCAGGGCGAGCTGCACCTGCGTGAGCGCCGCGCCGGCGCTCTGGCGATCGTCGTCGGCGCAGTAGGTCGACAGCCGGACGAGCGCGCCGACGAAGCGGCGCACCTCGGGCGTCCGGAAGGCGTCGCGCAGCCAGGCCGAGACCGGGACCGCCGCGAGCGGCGCGGGGTTCGCCGCGGCGAGGCTGCCAAGGACGCGCCCCATCTCGACCTTCGCGGCGAGGGGGAAGAGGCCCGTCGTGAGCAGCGACAGGGCGCCGGACGGCAAGGTGTGGAGGGCGCCGCGGTCGAGCGCGAGCGCGCCCGACGGGGACGGCGCCGCGCCGGTGAACCGGACGCCGAGCTCGCGGAGCACCTCGTGCGCCGCGCCCCCGCGGTAGAGCGCGTGGGCGCCGAGGTTCAGCGAGAAGCCGTGGCTCTCCTGCGTGGAGGCGCGGCCGCCCGGCGCGTGCGCCTTCTCGACGAGGGCGACCGACCGACCCGCCCGGCCCAGGTACGCCGCCGCGGCCAGGCCCGCGAGCCCGCCGCCGATCACCACCACGTCTTTTGTAGTACGCATCACATAACCCCTTTCCTGGCGGTACCACGATCGGGGGGCCGGAAAGGTTACGCGCGCCCTGACGAATTTTCGGAGCGCGGCGGGACGGGGAGGGGGCTGGACGGCGAGGGGGAAGCGGCGTGCCGGCGCTCAGGTGGCGCGGACGAGCGGCGTGTCGACGAGGTGCTCGGACAGGAACCACACCTGCATCTCGTTCGTGCGGAGGACGTCGCCCATGAGCAGGTCGGCGGTGCCGTCGTCGCGGTTCTCGGTGGTGAGCTTCACCGCCTCGCGCGTCTCCGCGAGGATGAGCTCGTGCGCGTCGAGCAGGCGCGAGAGCTGGGCGGGCACCTGCTCGCGGCCGCGGGGCGCCCGCTCGATCCTCGTCATCTCGGCGACGTCGTGCGCCATGGCGATCGCGACGCCGCCCAGCATCTGGACGCGCTCGGCGAGCATGTCGATCAGCGCGGCTTGCTCCTTGAAGTGCTTGTCGAAGAGCAGGTGGAGCTGGAAGAAGGTCGCCCCGGACACCTGCCAGTGGTGCTTCTTGTACATGTCGCGCAGGACGAGCGTGTCGGACAGGATCTGATTCAGCGCCCGGATGCTCTCCGCGCGCGACTTTGCGGCGAGCGCCAGCGGATAGTCCACGACCGTCCCGAAAGGCTGGATCTCCTCGCTTCGCTGGCGGAGGAGGGGCTGGGCCTCGAGCGCCCGCGCTCCTCCTGCCTTGCCACCACGCCTCTGTTTCCTCTGTTGCTTCCTCTGGACTGCCATGGCCCCCTCCCCGTCGATCGGTTCACTACGTATCTAGAGCCCGAGCCCGCTCCGTCCATGGCTGCACGTCCGCTGTCGTGTCCACATGGGCCGGCGCGGCGCTCCGCTGGAAGGCGCGCCCGCGCGGCATCGCGCCACCGCGCGGCTCGCATCCGGCTGGGATTTCGTGCAAAGTCCAGCGCAGCATGAAACGGCTCCTGCTCACCAGCGCGCTGCCCTACGCCAACGGGCACATCCACATCGGCCACCTCGTCGAGTACACCCAGACCGACATCTTTGCCCGTTATTGGCGGATGACCGGGCGGAGGTGCATTTACCTGTGCGCCGACGACACCCACGGCACGGCCATCATGATCCGCGCTCGGCAAGAGGGGCGGAGCGAGGCCGACGTCATCGCGGACATGAGCGCGGCGCACCAGCGCGATTTCGCGGCGTTCCAGATCCGGTTCGACCACTACGGCAGCACGAACTCCCCGGCGAACCGCGCGCTGTGCGAGGAGATCTGGGCGTCGCTGCGCGAGCGCGGCATGGTGACCACGAAGGAGGTCACGCAGCTCTTCGATCCGCAGGAGGGCATGTTCCTGGCGGATCGCTTCGTCAAGGGCACCTGCCCGAAGTGCGCGGCGCCGGACCAGTACGGCGATAGCTGCGATCGGTGCGGCTCGACCTACGCCGCGACCGATCTTGTCGAGCCGAGGAGCGCGCTCACGGGCGCGCGGCCCGAGGTGCGGAGCGCGCAGCACCTCATGGTGGCCATCGAGCCGGAGCGGCCGTTCCTGTCGACCTGGACGCAGGGCGAGGGGCGGATGCCGAAGGAGATCGCGAACTACCTGGCGGGGCATTTCCTGTCGGAGCCGCTCCGCGACTGGGACGTATCGCGCCCCGCGCCGTACTTCGGGTTCGAGATCCCCGACGCGCCAGGGAACTACTGGTATGTCTGGTTCGACGCGCCGATAGGGTACATGGCGGCGAGCAAGGAGTGGTGCGCCCGGGAAGGCGAGGCGTTCGACGACTGGTGGCGATCCGAGGAGACGGAGATCGTCCACGTCATCGGGAAGGACATCGTGTATTTCCACACGCTCTTCTGGCCGGCGATGCTGAAGAGCGCGCGCTTCTCGCTGCCGTCGCGCGTGCAGGTGCACGGGTTCCTCACCGTGAACGGAGAGAAGATGTCGAAGAGCAAGGGCACCTTCGTGCTGGCCTCGACGTACCTGAAGCACCTCGACCCGGCGTACCTCCGTTATTACTACGCGAGCAAGCTGAGCTCGAAGGTCGACGACATCGATCTGAACCTGGAAGAGCTCGTGAACAAGGTGAACGCCGAGCTCGTGAACAAGGTCGTGAACCTGGCGAGCCGGTCGTCGCGCTTCGTGGCGCAGACGGGGCTGTCGGCGGTTTACCCCGAGGACGGGGGGCTGTTCGCGGCGGCGGCGGCGGAGGGCGAGGCGATCGGGGCGGCGTACGCGGCGTTCGACTATGCGCGGGCGACGAGGAGCATCGTGGCGCTGGCGGACCGGGCGAACGAGTATGTCGACCGGATGCAGCCGTGGGCGCTGGCGAAGCAGCCGGAGAAGAAGGCGGAGCTGCAGGCCGTCTGCACCGTGGCGCTCAACCTGTTCCGGCAGATCGTGCTCTACCTGGCGCCGGTGCTCCCGAAGCTGGCCGACGACGTTGCACGGCTGCTCGGGTGCCCCATGGACCGGTGGGAGCTCGCGAAGACGCCGCTTGTGGGCACGCCTGTGGCCGCGTATGAGCACCTCATGAAGCGGGTCGAGCCGGGTGCAGTGGAGAAGATGATCGCGGAGGGCCGCCCCGCCGAGGAGGCGGCGGCGCCGGGCGGCGCGGCGGGGGCGAACGCCGAGGCGGGCCAGGCAGCGGGCGGGGGCGCGGCCGCGGAGGACGACGGCGCGGCGCTCGCCAAGGAGCCGCTCGCGCCGGAGTGCACGATCGACGATTTCACCAAGGTCGACCTGCGCGTCGCGCGCATCGTCGCGGCGGAGCACGTGCCCGAGGCGAAGAAGCTGCTCAAGCTGACCGTCTCGCTCGGCGGGGAGGCGCGGAGGACGGTGTTCGCCGGGATCAAGGCGTATTACAAGCCGGAAGACCTCGTCGGGCGGCTCGTCATCGTGTGCGCCAACCTGGCGCCGCGGAAGATGAAGTTCGGCCTCAGCGAGGGGATGGTGCTCGCGGCGGGGGACGAGACGGTGCATCTCCTGTCGCCGGACTCGGGGGCGAAGCCGGGGATGCGGGTGCACTGAGGCGGCTGCCGGCTGCGCGGGCTCGATGGACCCGCGCAGCCGCGCGCCACGTCCTCTGCTGTCGACGTGGCGGACTACTTGGTGAGGATCGGGGGGACGGTTGACCGCGGGAACGGGCGGACGATCAGGCCCTGTTTCTTGATCTCCACGTTGGTGAGCTCGCCGAACGCGCCCCGCGCGGTGACCGTGATGTTGGTCCTCGTGCCGTCGGCCCAGAAGAGCTCGCGGGCCTCGCCATCGAAGGTCAGCTGGCCGAGCTTGCGCACCTGCTTGTGGACGATGCTGCAGCTCTCGGCGCCGGAGGGCGGGTACTGGGCGGCCAGCGTCGGGTCCTCGACGATGTGCCAGACAACCACGCTCGAACCGAGCGGCGAGTCGTAGACGTCACCGGCGCCCCAGCGGTTCTCGAGCAGGAAGTACTCCTTGTCGCCGCGCGCGGCGTCCCAGAGCAGCGTGACCTCCTTGCGGGTCTCGATCGAGGCCAGCGGGACGGTCTGGGTGGTCCACGAGCCGATCTCGACGAGGTCCGGGGTCACGAGGGCGCTCTTCAGCTTCTCGAGCGGGCCCATGTGGGTGGCCTGCCAGTGCCAGTACATGGCGTCGAAGTACTTTGACGCCGTGCTCGACGAGTCGCAGCCGTACATGTCCTGCGCGTCCAGGATGCGGTGGGTGAGCTCGTGGGCGAGCAGGCCCACGCCGTTGCGGCGATCCGAGTCGAACGGCGACAGGTAGACGTCGAGGAGGTCGAAGTTCAGCGGCGTCGAGTTGCCGTCGACCGCCACGTCGACGCTGCGGTTGGTGCCGTAGGCCGAGTTCTGCGGGCGCACAACGATGAGGACGAGCTCGTCGCGGGTGATCTTGCCGTCGCCGTTGGTGTCGTAGTTGTGGAAGTTGATGCTCGGGTCGGCGGCGCGGATGGCGTCGCGCCAGGCCTCGGCGTGCCCGCCGGGCGTGTCCCAGTACCAGTTGCCCTGGTGCGCGGCCGGCGCCTGGGCGAACGGGCCGCAGTTCACGTACTGGAAGCTGTCGAAGGCGAGCTTGCCGTCGGTGTTGTCGGCCAGCCAGCCCTTCATGCTCATGCCGCCGTCGCCGCCCTCGTGGTAGTTGAGGATCTGCGAGAGCGAGGGCGCGGCGTGATCCGGGCGGACCGGGTCGATGCACAGCACCAGGGCCTTGTGGGTGCGCACGCGCGGCGAGTGGCCGTAGCCCTGGCCGATGCCCATGAACGCCTGGGCGAAATCGGAGCCCGAGCGCCGCTTGGCGGCCACGCGGAGGGAGCGGTCACGGATGTTGGCGGTGGTGCCGGTGTCGCTGCGCGCCTGCAGGGTCACGGTGTGGTTGCCCGGGCGCAGGTTCTTGAGCACGAAGGTGTGCGAGTTCACGCGCATGAGCGGCTCGCCCTGGATGAGGGTGACGTCGCCGGGCTGCGCCGGCACGCCGTCGACCAAGGCGCGCAGGAACAGGCGGCCGCTCGAGGAGTAGACCTCGCCGGAGAAGGTGATCGCCGCGCTCTCGGCGGGGGCCTGGGTGTTGAGGTTGACCGAGAGGTCGGGGATGTTGGTCCAGTTCAGGCCGGAGAAGGGCACCGGCGGGCCCTGCATGGTGGCCGCAGCGGTCGAGCCGCCCGGGGCCGAGGCCGGCGCGGCGGAGACGGCCATGGTGCGGTCGCCCAGGCGGATGTCGCCGCCGGCGGTGTCGCCGGACCACTGGATCTGCACGGTGTGGTTACCGGCGGGCACGCTGGGCGCGACGAAGGTCATGCTGCGCGTCCCGCCGCGGTTCGACATGTTGGCGTGGAGCAGGGTCACGTTGCCGACGTCCACGCCGTCGACGAGCGCGCGCACGAACATGCGGCCGCTGTTCGAGGCGGCCTCTGCCGAGAAGGTGACGATCAGGTCCTGCTGGGCGCTCGTGGTCAGCTGGGTCGTGAGGCCCGGGACGTTCTCCCAGGCGGTGGTGGTCTTGATGAGGTCCGGGCCGCTGGGCGCGGCGGCCACGGCGAGCCGGCCGTCGCCGCTGAAGGGCGCGGCCGAGTTGACCACCAGCGAGCGATCGCGCATCTGGGCGTCGCCGCCGTTCACCACGTACCACTGGATCTCGACGATGTGCTGACCGGCCGATACGCCCGACTTCACGAAGGTGAAGGAGCGCGTGCCGTCGAAGTTCTCGCTGCCCATCTTGATCTTCACGTCGCTCGGCGAGACCGGCGCGCCGTCGACGAGCGCGCGCAGCCACACCGTGTTGGTGGCGTAGATCTCGGCGCTGAAGCTGATCTCCAGGTTGTCGCCCGCGTGCGAGTAGACAGCGCTGGACAGGCCGGGGGCCGAGGTCCATGCGCTCTTGGTCGCGATCGCGTAGGGCGCGCCCTCGGCGGGCGAGAGCACGGACAGGTTGCCGACGGGGTTCTGCTGGTAAAGCGAGAGCGCGGCTGCCTCGCTCGCGATGTCCTCCTCGTCTGACACCGCCTGCGAGACGTCCTCGTCGCCGGCGCAGCCGAGCTGGACGGTCGAGGCCGTGAGCGCCATGAGCGCAACGTGCTTGAGACGCATCCGCGGGGCCAGGAAATCTGAGCCGGCGTCGCGCTTGTCCTGACGCTTGAGATGTTGAAAGAACGCCATGATGACACCTCCGAAAAAAGCCAACGCCCTTGTCCTCGAATCGGATCTGGCATGACAGCCCGTGTCCCCATCGCAGAACGCCTGTCGATCGAGCTGTCCGTCAGCGCGTGTCGCCATCGTTAGTGCACACGAGGTGCCAAGCAGGGGATTTGTGTCGTCTGGCTCACTGCCGGGCCGGCGTGCGTGCTACGCCGCCCGAGCCAGGCACGCTGGCCCTTGCCGAGCGCGTGCTTCGGAGCGGGATCCTCGTCGCCCCGCGGGCGTTCGCCACGGCCACGCCGGCGTTGGGCGACCGAGCCAAGGCCGGAGAAGCATGGGACGGCGCGCGGTGAGCATGGGACGGCGCGCGGGCGCGCACGTGGGCCGCCCGGAAGCGGCCGGCGATCGCGCGATGGCTCGCGAACGCGGTCGGATGACACGGGCACGCTGGTTGTAACGTGCAACGGCCCGCTCCACAGCGACCGGCGTGCTGGCGTTCAGGGCCGACTCAGGACCGTCCTGACCATGGGGTGTGAGAAGACAACGAACAGAGGCAATGTTCCGAAGACAGGTCGATACCAGGGCCTGCGAGCAGCCCCTTGACAGCCGCCCAGAACTCGAATCACGTAAGCAGCATGACCCCGCATCATGGCGATCGAGCATCTGGCGATCGGGTCAGTCTCGGCGGCGAGCGCCAGCATCATCCTCGGCTTTTCGCCCGCGACGAGGTGCTCCACGAGATCGACGCGCTCTTCCGGAGGGGCGCGACCACGGTCCTCGTCACGGGAACCCCTGGCGTCGGCAAGAGCGCGATCCTGGCCAGCTATCTTCAGCGGGTCACCGCGGCCTGTCAGGTCGAGCGTGTGCGCGGCAGGATCGCTGACGCGAGCCGGCGCCTCGCGCGCTGGGCTGAGCAGGTTGAACGCAACGTACGAGCGGAGGCGCGCTGGGCGGTCGCCTCCCATTTCCTGAGGACCAGCGCGTTCGATCGGCCCGAGTTCGTCGCGAGCTCGCTCGCAACGCAGCTTGAGAACCGCTTCATCGACATGCGCGACGGGCATGCGCACCCCGAGCGCCGCCTCATCGACCTCATCGAGCGCATCTCGAGGCGTGTCCTGGAGCCGGATTCCATGAGCCTCCTCCTGGTCATTGATGATCTCGACGAGGCGGAAGACGAGATCGGCTACTCCGATCTCGCCCGCCTGCTCCCCGCCCCGCTCCCGCCGCGCGTCGTCCTGCTCGCTTCCTCGCGCCCCACCACGAATCTCGGCTGGTTCATGCGTTACGCCCCGGCGCACGTCGACCTCGACGCCCCGCGATGGATCCCCTCGAATTACGCGGCGTGCAGGGCCTTCTGGGACGGCGTCGTCCGGGAGCTCGGCCTCCCGGCCTACGTCGCCGACGAGGCCGTGCAGCGCGCCCAGGGCAACATGCTCTATTCCGTCGAGCTCGCCGAGTGGCTGCGGCGGTTGCCCCCCGAGGGCCGCCTTGGCGCTCCGCTCCCCCGCACGCTGCGTGACGTCTTCATCAAGCTATGGGGCCGCGTCAACCACCTACCCGCCGAGTCGGAGGTGCTGGTCAAGCGTAGCCTGGCCCTCCTCTGCGCCGCTCCCTCACCGCTCCCCCTTTCGTACATCGCCGCGCATACCGGCTGGAGCAGCCGTCTCCACGCGACCACCTTTCTGCGCGTCACGCGCCCCTTTCTCCAGCGCTTCACGACCCCGGGCGCCGAAGACACGTTCCGCCCCTTCCATGATGAGCTCCGGACGCTGATCACGGAGCAGCTGACCGTCGAAGCTGCGGCAGCCAGGGCCGCTCCGTACTATGCCGGTGTGGCGCCGGCTGCATCATGGCCGCCGCCTGCGGCGTCGACCCCGCCGCCGCCGGCGCGGACCACGGGCAACCGAGGCACCCTGGTGATGCGCGAGGTAGCGCCGATCCAGCCGCCGGCGCTCGACCAGGGTTCGGCGGCGCGTGTGCAGCGGGCTCACGCCCGCGGCGATGAGGCAGAGCGCCTCGCTGACGCCGAGGCGGAACGCGCGATGGCCGCTGCGGAGGAGCAGGTGCTCGGTCCAGTGGCCGCTCGCTACGCCTTCCTCGTCGGGGTACGCCGCTACGATGACCGCAGCATTGGCAATCTGCGTTTTTGTGTCAACGACGTCGTCGCGCTCGGGAACGCACTCAAGAACGAGCTGGGCTACACCGTCGTGAAGTCGATGCACGACGACGTCGAAGAAGAGCGTATGTTGCCCCTGCGCAACCGCGTCTTGCAGGAGCTGAGCCTCTTCGCCAGTGGGCTGAGCCCCAATGACCTGCTCCTTGTGCATTTCTCCTGTCATGGAGCCCTGCACAACGGCAAACCGCATCTCCTCTTTCGCGACAGCGGCAGCCAGGTGCTCCCCGAGACGTCCCTCTCGGTCGACAGGATCAAGGAGATCCTCCTCGAGTCGCCCGCCCGCCGCAAGATCCTCGTCCTCGATGCTTGCCACGCCGGGGTCGATCTCGGCCGGGCGCCCGGCGCTCCCTCGCTCGACCCTGGGTTCGTCCACGAGGCCTTCGAGCTCGCCGAGGGCATCGCCGTCCTCTCGGGCAGCACTTCCCAGCAGATCGCGATGGAGCGTCCGGAAGCCAAGCTCGGTGTGTTCACGTCGTTCGTGCTCGAGGGGCTTCGTGGCGCCGCCGATAGCACGGGTCGCAAGCGGTTCGTCACCGTGGACGATCTGAATCACTACGTCACGTACAGCGTCCAGCAATGGAGCCGCGAGCAGTCGCTCTCCCTGCAGACCCCCACGGCGAGGATCGAGGGGACCGGGAGCATGATCCTCGTCGACTTTCGCCATCGGAGCGCCTGAGGGCTCGACGCCCACGGCGCCTGGGCCCATCGCAGGGCGACCGGCACGTCCGCCGCGCAGGTCACGCGCGGTGACGTGCCGCGCGTGCGCGCGGCGCGCCGCGCGACAACGTCGATCGCAGCGCCTTTATCGTCCAACCTGCGTGGTGACGGCTTTCGGCTTTGTGATGAGGGGATCTGCTGGGCCTGAGGGGTTGATCTGGGAAGCTTTCATGCCACTGGCGTCAGTCAACGTGCCGAACTCGGCGGGCCTGGCGTCCTTGTGACCCGCCTGTCCCGGCGCCGGATCGCGACCGGCGAGCGCGGCGGCGATCTCTTTGCGGCGGAGGGTTGTCGGTGAGCTGAACGCAAGGATCTTCCCCTGGGTGGGGGTGACGAGCCACCCCGCTGCTGGAATGCGCGTGGCTTCGCCGGCCTTGGCGTGGATGGCTTCGCCGTCCAGCGGGTATGTCGTGATGGACCGAGTGCTCTCGGCAACCTGCACCAGGTACACGTAGGCGTCGTGCTCGACCGTTCCCTCGAAGGCGATCTTCGTGTTCGCGGGAGCCAGGAACTTCTCGGTCGCGGCGGCGGAGAGGTTCTTCGTCGTCTCGCCGACGAGCACCGAGAGCGCCCACCGCAGGCGGTGGAGCTCGTCGCTCGACGTGGAGGGGGCGCTCTTCCTGGCTTTTTTGCTGGCTGACTTCGCAGGAGCCGTCGTGGACTGTGTGGCCCGCTTGGGTCTCGCAGCGGTGTTCCGGATCGGCATGATCATGTTCTCCTGGAGGCGTGTTGTCTGGATGATTGAAGCGCACGAGGACCGATAAGCTGCGCGAGCGAGGGCGCCGGGCGGCGAAGCGCCCTCTCCGTCCGTTCCTGGTCATGCGGCCGCTGCCGCGCCCTGCTCGCCGCCCTCCGCCGGCGAGGTGGTTCACCGCGAGGCGCACCGGAACCCGAGCCCGGAGCGACCCTCGATGCGCTTCGAGCGGCCGCGCGTCACACCTCGAGACATCACATCCAGCGCCGGCCATGAACCGCCGCGGCGTATGCGCTGGTCCTCCTCGCGCGACACGCCAGGGCCCTCCGTCACGGGATCGATGCAATCGCCGCATGCGCCGTAGTGAGGAAGCAAGAACTGATCCTGCACCCATTCCGCTGCATTGCCGCCGAGGTCCCAGACCCCCTCCGGCGTCCTGTCCTGCAGGGAGGTGCCCACGTCGTGCTCGCCCTTCGGAGACCTCTCGCAGAGGCCCTTCTCGTACCTGCCAAAGGCGACCCCATCGCAGCGGGGTGGATCCGAGCCCCATGGAAACCGGCGCGCCGTCGCTCCACGCGCGGCGAACTCCCACTCGGCCTCGGTGGGGAGGCGTTTCCCGCGGGCTTTGCAGTAGAGCGAGGCGGCGTCCCAGGTGACCTGGATGACCGGCTTGTTCTCGTGGCCCGGCCGGGGCACGAAGCGCCTCTCCGGGCGCAGGAGGATCCCCGAATGCTCGGGGAAGAGATCGACCAGCAGATAGCCGCGCGCGCGCTCGTATACATAGCGCTGGATGCGGTGCTCGGGATCCTCCTTGATGTCGAGCGCCGGCGAGGTGACATCGAGCCACGCGGCGAACTCGGCGTTCGTGGTCTCGTAAGCATCGATGTAGAAGGGGGAGACGGTCACCTCTCGCACGGGCTGCTCTCGCTCGAGCAGGTCCCGGCGGCACTCGGGCCCGAGGCGCTGGCACTCGGCGTCGATCTCGGCGAGCGTGCTCCCCATCCGGAACTGGCCTCCCTGGAGCCGCACCATGTTGGACAGCGTCACGGGCGCTCTCTCCGGGGGTGCGGGCCTCGCTGGTGCGCTCGCCACGAGCGCAGCCTTCAGGGGGAGCCTTCTGGTCAGCGCAGCCTGCGCGGGTCCGCCGCCGACGCCGTTGCTGTACGCGCGAACGAGGCCATAGGACGCCGTCACGAGCAGCGCAGGGATCGCGAGCAGGCCGACCAGGCGCCGCCCCTGCGGCCGCGCGGACGGCGGGGTGACCTCTTGCGTCTCGGTGCGCTCGACGCGCAGCTCCATCCGCTCCGGTGTGGTGTCGGCCCCGGGGCCGGGTGACGGCGCGGCCCCGGACGGAGCCACCTCCGCCGCCTCGGCGACCTTCGTTCCGCCTGGCCGTGATCCCCTCTCGTGCGGGATCGTCTCCCGGACGACTGGCTTCTTCACGGTCGTCCTGCCGGCGTACCCCGCCTCCGGTGTCGCTGCTGACGTCGACTCCGCTGCGGATCCCACGACCGCCACCGGCGTGACCGCGGGCGCCGCTGCGATGTCGCGGCGCATGGCCTCGGCGATCTGGGCGATATCCGGGCGCCGCGACGGCTCCTTCGCCAGCATGCGCCGGATCAAGCTCGAGATCTCCTGGGGCACCTCCGGGACGACCTCGCTCAGAGGACGCGGATCCTGGAAGAGGTGCATGCGCAGGACCTCGACGGGCTCACCCGTGAACGGCGGCTCCCCGGCGAGCAGCTCGTGGAGCACGACGCCCAGGGAGTAGACGTCGGATCGGCTGTCCACCGGCGATTGGCCGACACACTGCTCGGGCGACATGTACATCGCCGTTCCGAGCACCGAGCCCGGCGCGGTGAGATCGGCCTTGTCCTCGGTGAACCGGGCGATGCCGAAATCCAGCAGCTTCAGGCGCTCCCCGCCGGACGCCTCGTCGTCGGCGACGAGCATCATGTTCGAGGGCTTCAGGTCGCGGTGGACAATCCCGTTCTTGTGGACCGCCGAAAGCGCCGACGCCGCTTGACGGCCGATACGAAGCACCTCCGGGAGGGCGAGCCTCTTGCATCGCATCAGGCGACTCCGGAGCAGCTCACCTCGGAGATACTCCATGAGGATGTACGGCTCGCCCTGGGGCGTCTCACCGAAATCGAAGATCTTCACCAGCCCCGGATGGTCGACCAGGCTGAGCGCGCGCGCCTCATTGGTGAACCGACGAAGCTGGCTCGCGTCGCGGGCGAGCTGGCTGGAGAGCACCTTGACCGCCGCGAGCTGTCCAACGCTCCGATGGACCGCGCGGTAGACAACCCCCATCCCCCCACGGCCGATCTCCTCGGTGATGAGGTACTGGCCGATGCTCGATCTGAGGAGTGAATCCACGCTGCGCCTCGGTTCAGACTCGGCGGCCTCGAACGGCTCGGGTGAATCCTATAACGGTGAACGATGGGGGAAAACGACCTATCGATGCCCGGCCTGCGCGAAGCCGCGGGGGCCAATGCGATGCCGCCCATGCTGTAATTTGCTTTGCGCGCGGGGAGAGCGCGCGGTGAGCGGCCACGTCAGCGGCGGAAGCGCTGCACATCGAGGTCGTGATGGGCAATCCATCGATAGATCTGCTTGCGCGACCGGCGCGTCGCCCGCGCGATGTCCGCCACCACGCCGCGGTGCGCGCGGAGCAGCTCCTCGAGCTGGGCTCGATCGGGCGGAGGCTCCCGCTCGTCGGCCGCGTTCGACGCGTCTTTTTCGCTCGAGGGCGCGGGGGCCGACGAAGGGTGCGCGTCGGAGGTGGTCGTCGGTGGAGCTGCGGGCGCTGCGCCGGACGGAGGCCCTAGCCGGTCGGCGACGAGCTCGAGATCCAGCACGCCGGCCTCGCCGCCGCGAATGCGGAGCTGCGCGGCGAGGGCGAACACCTCGCGAACGTTGAAGGGCCACGGATGCAGGAGCAACGCCTCCGCGAGCGCGGAGCTGATGCGCGGGCGGGGCCGGCCGAGCGCGTGATCGAGCAGGGGCAGCACGTCCTCGCGCCGCTCGCGGAGCGGCGCGATCCCGAGCGGGAACTCCGAGAGCCTCGCGAAGAGATCGCCGCGAAAGCGGAGCGCCGCGATATCCGCCGTGAGGTCGCGGTTCGTCGCGGCGACGATGCGGACGTCGCAGGCGACCGGGGCTGTCGCCCCGACGGGGAGCACCATGCGATCCTGCAGCACGCGGAGGAGCTTGGGCTGCACGCCCTGCGGGAGATCGCCGACCTCATCCAGGAAGAGGGTGCCCCCGTCGGCGGCGCGGAACAGCCCGGGGCGGGCCACAGCCCCGCTGAACGCGTTGGCCAGGTGACCGAACAGCTGGCTCTCGGCGAGGCTCTCGGGGATGGCGCTGCAGTTCACGGCCACGAACGGCCCTCGCCGCTTGCTGGCGTCGTGCACGGCGCGCGCCACCACCTCCTTGCCGCAGCCGCTCTCGGCGAGGAGCAGCACCGTGACCTCGGTGGGGCCGACGCGGTGGATAGCGGCGCGCAGCGCGCACATCGAGGGAGCGTCGCCGAGGAGCGATGGCACCGGCGCGTCGGCCTGGGGCTCGGGTTCGGCGCGGACCACCAGGTACGAGTCGCCAATCGAGAGCACGTCGCCGTCGTCCAGCAACGCTTCGTCGATGCGCCGTCCGTTCAGGTGCGTGCCGTTGCGGCTCTTTTCATCGACGACCCGCAGCCGGTCGAGCGCGTCTGTATGGAGCGTCGCGTGGAGCCGCGATGCGCGAGCGTCGCGGGGCAGGGCGATGCCGCCCCGCACCTCCCGCCCCATGGGCGTCGCCCCTCGCGACGGCGTGAAAACGACCGGTGGGTTCAGGAGGTCGTCGCCGGAGTAAACGAGGCGCAGACGGAACACCCGCAGCAGGCCGCGCAGGATCACAGGCGCCTTCTCCTCGGTCGTCGCCGCGGGCGGGACGCCGCCTGGCCTGCTGGTGGGTACATCCTTGGGCATTCACTAGACAAATAGCGCATCGAGGCGCTCTCCTGGGGACCGCGAGCGGCCATCCGGAGCCATGCGTCCCGTGGGGACGCCTCCAGCGATTGCAGTGAGGGTGAACTGGCGCTGCGGCCATCGCGGCCATCGCTCCGCCGGGTGTGCACGGGTCGTGGGACCGCCCGCGGGCCGTCCAGGCGGAGGGCGGCAGGGCTCGATGGGCGTCGCCGGGGTCGCGGTGGGCGTCCGCATCGGGTGCGCGACGACCTATCATCCTGCAACCGCGAAAGTATTCCAGGGAGCTCGATGAGCAGACGCACGTGGGCCGATGGGTTCGACGACTCGACTGGCGGTCAGGAGCTCGCCGTGAGACGAGATGCGCTCCAATCCTTGCGTGGCCCGGAGGGAGGCTATGCCCGATCGCACCGCGGCCTTGCTTCGTTCTGGCGGACCATTGCGGAAGAGATCCGCGCTCGGCCGACTTCGCCCGACATCCTTCCGTTGCTGACACAGCTTGACGACTGGCTTGTCGGCGGGCCGCCCTGCGGGATGGTGGTGAGCGCCAGTCCCGCGGCGCGCACGGCGCTCCTGGCGCGATGGGCTTCGTCGATCGTGGAGCGCAAGGCGGCGGAGGTGATCTTCGTGCCGGTAAGCCCGTGCTTGGGAACCGCGGTCGAGCGCGACATGCTGAAGCTGTTCTTCGGCCTGTTCAAGGGATCGGCGACAGCCATGTTCAGCCGCCCGCGCAGCCCGGGGGAGCTGGCGGCCGCCATCCGGCTGGCCATTGGGGGCGTCGGATGGGTCTCCTCTGTGCCTGACGACGAGAACCCCCAGCTGCTCGTGATCCTCGACGGCCTCGAGCGCGCTGCCGACGGGTGGCCGGATCCACGAATTCCTCTCCTGCGCGACCCCGGTGAGGGCGCGCATATCGTCGTGTCCGTCGATGCCGAGGAGCACGCGCCGAGTGGCGTGCCATGGCGAGATAGGCTCGCGTGGGTGGCCGAGGAGACGACGCTGATATCATGCTCCGCGGCTCGTCCAGCGCCCGACGAGCCTGCCGGGGCACGGAGCGCTCTGGAGTCCCTGGGCGAGGAGGGAGCGCTCGCCGTGCGTGCGCTCGAGGCGCTCGCAGCGAGCCTTGCTCCCGTGTCGCGTGACGATCTCGTGCGGGCGGTGGGCGTCGACCCGGCCGAGCTCGAGGCGCTCGAGCGCGCACCGGACCCAGCCCGCCGGCTCGTTGTCACGGATGACGGGGGAGCCTACCGGTTCCGAGACGACGCCGGGCGCGCCCGGTGGGCCGCGTCCGATCGCGTCGCCGCCATCGAGGACGCCATCGTCGAGCGCGGGTTATCGACGCTGCGTGCGTGCAAGGCGGCTTCCGAGCCACACGTCGCGTGGCCCCCGTACCTCGTGGAGTACCTCGGCGCTCACATGACGCGGCGAGGCGCTGGAGTGACCGATTGCATGGCTCTCGTCTCGCCGACGTGGCTCAGGGCCTGGATGGACAGGCCGGGATGCCTCGTGGGATTCCTGGCGGACGTCCAGCGGGCTCGTTGCGCTGCGACAGATGTGCTCCTCCAGGCTTGTCGCTCCGGGACCGAGAGCGATTCGGGTGCCAGCGCGGAGAGGGCCGCTCGTGTGTGCGACGTCGTCTGGTGTGCGTTCGTGGATGGGGCGCTCTGCGCGAAGGAGGGCAGTCACGAAGAAGAGCGTGACCCTGCCGAGCCCTACACCGAGCCAACTGTGGATCTCGCGCGACCGACGGGCGCCGCGCGCGAGCGCGCCGAGGCGCTGGTGACGTTCGCCTCCCTCCTCACCAGTTCGGATCAGCAACTGGTGCAGCGGTGGGCAACGGATGCGTGCGCAGGTCTCGACCAGATCCTCCCCCGACCGATCCCTTGCGTGGCAACTGACCCAAGCGCGGCGGACCCGGAGCGAACCCGTCGGATCCGCGCGGGCGCGACGTACGACGAGGTCGATGCGTACCTGTCGAGGGACATGGTGATTCGACCCACGGACCTCTCGCCCGATGAAGCTTGGCGCCTCGCGGAGAGCCGAGAAGGGGAATCTAGGATGGTCAGCTTCGCGGGCATCTTGCCCGATCTCCCCGAGGACATGCGCGAGGGCGCTGTTCGAGAGGTCATGTCCGCGTACTGGGCCCACGGCGACCGGCTGGCGCTCCGCGTCCTCTCGGCCTGCGCGCCCTGGATGTCCCTCGCCGACGCGGCCAGGGTCCTCTGCAGCGAGCTCGGAAACGACTGGACCGGCGACCTCCCCGGGATGTTGGTAGGCTTCGGCAGCCTCACCGAGCTCTCTCCGCTCCTGCAGCGGCTGGGCGGGACGGCGGCGATCGTGGGGGTCGCCCGTGCCATCGCCGAGGTGGGCCAGTGGCTCCCGTAGCTCCGCGTTTCACAAATCCCGCCAGAAACTCCGGTCGATGGCGCATGCGCTCGTCGAGCGCTGCTGTATCGGGCACTAACACGACAGCGGACCCCGGAATGCCGGAACGCCGGCTCGTCCAGTCATAGCGGCGCCCGAGCCTCGCCGCTCCTGCGCCCATCGCCGGACGAGATAACGTGTGGACCCCGGCGACGTGCGCGGTGCTCGATCCAGCGCCGCGCGTGACGCGACCGATGAACGGCGGCTCACCATAAGGCTTGAAAGGCGCGCACGATGCGTGTAGCGTGAGCACACTGAACCCAAATCTCGCCTCGGCAAGGACGGGATTTACGAGGGACCGAAAGGCTCTTTGCGACGAATCGGCGGTTGGTCGGAGCAGCGCAGCGGCATTGCGCTGCGCGCGCCCTACCGGGTGGCCAGCTATTTTATATTCATGAGGTGAACATGGCGATGCTGCGCGCGAGCCGACAGATCCGGGCGGGAGCTATCGGTTTCCTTTGTTTATTCACGAGCGCCTTGTCGCTCTCCTCGTGCACCGACGGCGAGTCTCCGAGGCCGAGGGAACGACCGACGCTCCGGATCCTGCCGGAAGTGACGTGCTCGTCCGAGGCGGCGCGGCGCGTCTACGTGCTCCTGGAGCTGCGCCAGCCCGATCTCGGCGAGGCTCCCTTGAGGCCCGTCGTCATTTATTTGAGGGTCGACGGCGCGACGGTGGACATGCTCCCGGGGCCGACGTTCTGCCACGCGCCGAGCGATGACGCCGGCGGGGCGGGCGGCGGAGGTGTCGGCGGGGCGGGCGGTGGAGGCGGCGATGCCGGAGCGGCGGGCGACGCGGGCGATGGTGGGGGCAGCGGCCCCGGAGGCGAAGGCGGTGGGGCGGGCGGGGCAGACCTCGTGATCCCGAGCGCGGCGCTACTCGTCAACGACGCTGCCGGCACGCGCGATTTCGGGTTCCTAATCGATTTGCCCAAGGGGGAAGACCTCGTCTCGATCTACGCCACGGCGTATTCGCACGAGGGCAAGCCCGGCGATTGCGAGGGCTTCAACCTGCGGCCGATCGCGGTAGGCCGCCAAGAAATAGAGCGCATCTGCGGGCGTGATGGCGCTGATGACGGCGACCAGGGCGGAGGTGGTGAGGGGGGCATTCAGGGGAGCGCCGGCGGCGAGGGCGGCGCCGGAGCTGGTGGCGGTGGCGGTGGCGGCGGCGGGGATGGCGGGAGCGGTGGAGATGGCGAGGGAGGCGGAGATGGCGGGGGAGCCGGGGATGGTGGTGGTGGCCAGGCGGGCGGTGGCGGGAACTAGCCGGTGAGCGAAGCGAACACCGAGGGACGGTGAACATCATGAAGCGAGTGTTTGGGATAGCTCTTGTTTCAATCGCTGCGTGCGGAAGCCTACTGTTGGCCACACCCAGAGCCGACGCGGGAGACCCGGGCTACGCGATCTTGGATCTTTCGTGCGACGCGAAGACAGGTCAGCTCGTTGCCGCGAAGGGCGCAACGCTGGCGAGCGACGTCGAGAACTACTACGTCCGGCGAGATTGCCCCAACCGTCAGGGCGATGATCTGCTCATGAACCGCGAGCCCCTCGCGCAGCAGGACTGCCCTGAGGCGGCGAAGAGGAAGGACGCTACGGACCCGTCCGACGTGGACCCAAGCGAGTGCTTCAAGCTCGCGCTAGACGTGCCCCGGCTCACGAGCGGGCCGTCCACCCTCTGGTTCTCCTCTCGCGACAACGATCCCCAGACAGCACTCACGCTTACGCTCTCGAACGCACCCGTTAAGATCGACATCAGCGAGCCGACGTGGACCGTCGCGCTCGAGCTCGACTACGCGCCCGACGGCTCGCTGCGCCTCGTTCACCCGACGGCCTTCACGAAGAAGTTGGCGAACGCGCGCTATGCGGTCGCGGTCTACAACGCGCCGCCCCAGGGGCTCGGTGTGTTCATCGAGGGCGAGCAGGCCTTTCCGGCCAAGTGCGCGAAGGAGAAAGGCAATGGGGCCACGTGTTTCGATGTTCCGATGCTCGCGGGCGTGAACGCCGGTTACAAGACCCAGCTCGATTTCTCGACGACCAGCGCCGGGGCGTTCACGAGGTTAGCCTTCGAGCTCGACGCGGACGAACAAATCCGGGCCACGCTTGTGGCCGGTTCGTACGACTATTATCAGGCGCTGCAGAGCGCGTATGCACAGGTAAGCAAGAGGATTACGAAGGGGTGGATTGACGATTGCATCGATAAGAACAAGACGGATGCGCCTCAGAACATCTATTGTCCGGCGCGTAATTTTGCCATCTTGTTCTTCGACGAGACGGGCGCTTCGCCGTTCGCCATGGAGCGCATCGATGAGGACGACGAGGTCGTCATCGTGGTGGTCCCCCGGAACGGGAAGCCCATTCAGGAACTCGCGCTGACGACCTGCGGCAACGCCGACCAGGCCCGCGTCGTCGGCAACGTCGTCGCCGTCAACGGCGCGCTGGCGCGAGGGACTGAGGCGCTGGGACGCGGGGCGCAAAGCGCCGACGCGCAGGCAGAGAAGATCGAGCAGGCAAGAGAGGTGGTCAGCGAGCAGAAGGCCGAGGCGAAGAAGAACCAGGAGCGCGCGGCGGAGCTGGCGTCCAGGGCAGCGTCGCTCTCGACTCCGACAGAGGGAGAGGCCGGTCCCAAGGAGGAGTCCACTGCGCTCGCTCAACAGCTCGATAATCTCAGCCGTGATCAGGATGTAAGCGACGCGCTGAAGGACGAGCAGGCCAAGGTCAAAGACATCAAGGATAGAATCGCGAACGATGGGCAGATCACGGCGGACGAGAAGAACGCCTACAAGAAGGAGCTGGATGCCCAGCGAGAGAGCGCCCAGAAGGACATCCTCGCCGAGCGGTATGCCTTCGAGCAGAAGGCGAGGCAGGCCGAGCAGAACGCCGCGAGCGCGGAGCGTGAAGTCCGTACCCTTCAGGCGCAGCTTCAGGCGAACACCGCCGTGCGCATGCTCGTCGCGAAGCACTGCGCATCGCCGAGGATGCAACTCACGGTGCGAGGGGAGGGGCAGACGCAGTCGTCGCAGATCTCGATCGAAACGCTCCCCATCTACAAATTCTCGGTGGGGCTTGCGCTCATCGCCGATTGGTCGACCAAGGTCGAGTACCGCTCTACAGCCATGAAGGGAGAGACGGTCCCCGTGATCCGGAGGTTCGAGAAGACCCAGGGGATCGCGCCGCCCATCCCGTTCATCGCCTGGCGACCCTGGGGGACCAACATTGACCGGAAGCGCCGGGCCCTCTCGCTCGAGGGGATCGGCGTGGGGGTCGGCATCTCCCTGGTCGAGCCGCTCGAGCACATCTATCCGGGCGCTTTCTACGAGTTCGTACCCGGCTTCGGCCTGCTTGCCGGGGCCCATTGGCAAACCGTGCCGGAGCTGACCGGCGGCCATAAGGAGAACGACCGTGTGCCGGCGGGGCAGTTCGATGTGGAGCGGAAATGGAAGGCGGCGCCCGGGTTCTTCGCGGGTGTCAACCTGGATGCAGCTCTGTTCCTGAAGCTGGTCGGCGCTGTCGGCGCCGGCCGGTAGCGTGCGCGTAGGGAGCGTGGAAGCTGAAGGACGTCGGGTCGGCGGCGCGGAGGCGGCCCGCGGCGCTCTCGTGGATCAGTCAGCACGTCATCGACGCCGAGCGCGACGTGCCGCATGGCCTTCGCGCGCTCCAAAGCTCTGCACGAGGGGCAGGAAGAGCTCGTCCACGATGGACTGGATGCGCGCGGGCTTCAGCGGCTTGAGATCCATGAGCAGGTCGTGCCGCACGAGGTCGTACGGCATGGCGAGCACGGCGGAGGGAATGCGCTCGAGGTCGATCTCACCGCGGTCGTGGGCGCGCTGGTAGGGGATGCGCACACGCGGCTTCTGGGTGTCCATGACCTTGTCGCGCACCTGCGAGGGGGTCAGGCCGGTGCCGGCCAGCAGCCCCGAGAAGGCGGCGGCTGCGGCGATGGCGAAGAAGCCGGCGAGGGCGTCGCTCAGGGCCGTCAGGTGGGCGAGCAGGTCGCTGCGCAGGGCGCCGGTGTCGGGGACCGCGACCGGGCTTTCGTCCCGGCGGTGCTGGAGGGCGGCGAGCACCAGCTCGTCCTTGTTCGCCCAGCGACGGTACAGGACCGCGATCCCCGTACGAGCGCGCGTGGCGACCGATTCCATGGTCAGGTTCGCGAAGCCGACCTCGACCAGCTCCTCCCAGGTCGCGTCGAGCAGATCGGCCTCGAGCTCCGCGCCGCGTCGCCTCTGGCGCACCCGCGTTCCTGTTCCCGTCGTCATGGCCCCGATCGTTTAGAGAGATTTTCATTTCTTATCAACGCCTCCGATGATAAGAGATGGATCGCTCTCTTCAACCGGAGGCTGACGATGGCGGATCCCGAGGCGTGCGCAGTGCTGATCGTCGGCGCCGGCCCGACCGGGCTGACGCTGGCCTGCGAGCTCGCCCGCAGCGGCGTGTCCTTCCGCCTGATCGAGGCCGCCCCAGGCCCGCGGCCCGGCTCGCGCGGCAAGGGTCTCCAGCCGCGCACGCTCGAGGTCTTCGACGATCTCGGCATCGTCGATCGCGTGATCGCCCACGGCCGGATGGCGATGCCGATCCTCTCCACGGCTCCCGACGGCCGGGAGACGCTGGGCGGCGCCGTCCCCGAGGCGTTGAAGGGTCGCTCCGACATCCCCTATCCGGCGAGCCTGATCACGCCCCAGTGGCGCACCGAGGAAGCGCTGCGGCTGCGGCTCCTGGAGCTCGGCGGCGCGGTCGAGTTCGGTGCTGCGCTCGCGAGCTTCGAGCAGTCCGACGAAGGCGTGTCGGCGGTGGTCGTCAAGGGCGGTGAGGCGGAGACGGTCGCCGCGCGCTGGCTGGTCGGCTGCGACGGCGGCCACAGCATCGTCCGCAAGCAGGCCGGCATCGCGTTCGAGGGCGAGACCCGCGAGGAAGTGCGGATGATCGTCGCCGACGCCGGCGTCGACGGCCTCGACCCCGACGCCTGGCGCATCTGGTGGCATGAGGAGGGCGTCGTCGGCCTCTGCCCGCTGCCCTCGACCGACCTCTTCCACGTTCACGCCGTCGTCGCGCCGCGACAGGACCCCGAGCTCAGCCTCGCGAACCTGCGGGCGATCCTCGAGCGGCGGAGCGGCCGCACCGACCTCCGGCTCCACGAGCCGACGTGGTCGTCGCTGTGGCGCGCGAACGTTCGCCTCGTCGACAGATACCGCGCGGGTCGCGTGTTCCTCGCCGGCGACGCGGCGCACATCCACTCGCCCGCCGGCGGCCAGGGGATGAACACGGGCATCCAGGACGCGCACAACCTCGGCTGGAAGCTGGCGGCGGTCGCGAAGGGCGCCTCGCCGGCATTGCTCGACAGCTACGAGGCCGAGCGGCGGCCGATCGCGGCCGGCGTGCTCGCGCTCTCGAACACGCGCCTCCAGCAGGTGCTCGAGCGGAAGGACGTCGCCCTCCGCCGCGATGCGAACATCACCCAGCTCGACATCCACTACCGCGGCTCTTCCCTGGCGCGCGACGACCGCGACGAGACTGCCCTGCTCCGCGCCGGCGACCGCGCCCCCGACGCGACGAAGCTGACCACGGTGGACGGTGAACGCCGGCTGTTCGAGCTGACGCGCGGCGGGCGCTTCACGTTGCTGCGCTTCGGGCCCGCGCCTGCGATCGGCGCCTCAGCTTCCGACCTGAGGACGCTCCATGTCGTCGGACAGCCGGCGGGCCCCGACGACGTCGCCGACACCGCTGGCCATCTCGCCCGCGCCTACGGCGCGACGGAGCGCACTCTCGTGCTCATCCGCCCCGACGGCTACGTCGCGCTGATCTCCGACGCCGGCGACGCATCGGCCGTTTCGGACCATCTCGCCGCGTTCAGTTGAGCGTTGCGACGGCGCATAATCTGTTCTTTTTGCGTCTTTGCGTCTTTGCGACTTTGCGTTGAAATCTCTCTCCGGACCCTGGCGGGACCTCTGGCGGGAAAGACTACCTCTCTTCACCGATAAGGCCCTGCCGCCGGCGCTCCCGGCAGCCGGCAGGAGCCGCTCGCGCAGGAGGGGTGGCCGAACCAGCCCGCGAGCCACTTCCGGTTGCCCGACAGCGCGTGGAAGAAGCGCTCCGCCATCTTCGAGAGCGTGTCGCCGCTCAGCCGGTACGACCATTCGCGATACCCCTCGAGCGCCCAGAGCGCCACGATGAAGGCCGCGGGGCCGGCCCAGACCTCGCCGCGATCGCTGATCACGACGAGCTCCTCGCCGAGCCAAGGCACGGCCCCGTAGCGCTCCGCCGCCTCGGGCGAGCCGGCGGGCAGGAACTCCATCTCGACAAGCGCCGTCTGGTGCTCCATCCAGTGGCGGCACCGCGCGCACAGCGCGCACTCGGCGTCATAGAGCACGGTGATTCGCTCGATCATGGCCCGCTCTCCTCGCAGCGCGGAGGCCAGGGCGCCTGGCCGCGCCGCCAGCGCGAGGCGCCACGGCGCCCCACGCCCGCGTCTGCGTTCGTCACGCCGAGACCTCCGCGACGGCCCGCCGGCGCTGTCGCTGCGCGGCCATCTCCTCTTCCGCGCGCTCCGTGCGCGGATCGATGCGCATCTGCGGCGCGACCGGAGGCGGCAGCACCGCGAGCTTCGCGCGGCGGCGGATGCGGTGGAACACGAGGAGGTTCATGAAGTGCATCACGGCGAGCGACAGCAAGAGCAGGCCCAGCTTCGACGACAGCACCTCGACCGCCTCCGTCATCGTCGCCGAGCCTTCCGCCTTCAGGATCAGCGACGCATACCCCAGGTTCACCAGGTAGAACCCCACCACGAGCAGGCGGTTCACCGCCTCGGCCATCCTCGGGTTGTCGGCGAACACCTCCTCCAGGAACACCGATCCATTCTTGAACAGCGTGCGGGCGATCCAGATCGTCAGTCCGACGCTGATGACCGCATAGGCCCCGTACACCGCGATGAGATAGCTTTCGACCGCTTCTGCCATGGTTCGTCTCCTCGACAGGCCTCTCAGCAGCGCCCGTGCCATCCGCGGGATCCGCGCTGATCGACCGGATGGAGGCGCGGCGGCGGGCCGCGGTGCCCAGGCCATGGGCAGGCCGCTGTCCACGCCGTGGACACCTCGCGCTCCCGGGGCCTCTGGCGCTATCGTCGGGGCTTCCTACCCCGCCGAGGCCTTGTGAGACCCCTGGTCGCTCTCGCGTACTACCCGCTCTGGGCCGCTGCCGTGACCGTCGCGGTCACCGCGCTGCGGCTCGGGCGCAACGTGGGCCGCGGCCTCGTCGCGCTCTGCTTCTTCCTCGCCTTCTGGGTCACAGGGCTCATCCTGCTCGAGACCGACGGCACGCTCGCCCTGGCCGAGCACGTCATTCCGAGCGGGATCATCGTCTGCGCGGGCCTCGCCCACGCCTACGCCGACGTCGCCGGCGCCTCGCGCCGCCCCGTCGTCCTGGCCTACGCCGTGAGCGCCGCGGTCGCGCTGCTCGGGGCTGTCGACCCGCGCCTCCTCTACGGTCCTGGCGCCCGCTCGCCGGGCCCGCTGTTCTTCCCGCTCTCGGCCGTCATGGCCGTCGCCTGGGTCGTGGTCGGCGTTCACCTCGGGCGCGCGGCGCTCGCGGCCCGGGGGCTCCAGCGGCGGCGCATCGCCGCGCTCTTCTTCGGCAGCGTGCTCGCCACGCTCGGGGGCGGCTTCGTCGTGGTGCTGCGTGTGCTCCGGCTCGGCGACGTGCTCCTCGGCGCGCCGCTCCTGCTCCTCGCCATCCTGCTCGTGGCCTACGCCGTGCTCATCGGCGAGCTGGGCCGCTCCCGCCGCGTCTTCGCGCAGGGGCTCGCCTACGCCGGCCTGACAGCGCTCCTCTCGACGCTCGGTCTCGTTGTCTTCTTCAAGGTCCTGCCCGCGCTTGCGCCGGGCGGCGGCGCGTCGCTCGGCTGGCTCGCCTTCGTCGTCTTCCTCGCCGCGCTCCCGTCCGATCCGCTGCGCATGCTCGTCGTCGAGCACCTCGGGCGCCGGCTGTTCTCGAGGCCCATCGGCGTCCGCGACCTCGCCGACGAGATCGAGCGCGTCGAGGTGCGCGCCGACCAGGCCGAGCGGCTCGCGGAGCTCGGCCGCCTCGCGAGCGCGGTCGCGCACGAGATCCGCAATCCGCTCGGGGTCATCGCCGCGCAGGCGAAGCTGCTCGAGCGGCAGGGCGCCAGGCCCGAGACCGTGGCGTCACTGCGCGCCCAGGTCGACCGGGCGAGGCGCTTCCTCGACGATCTCCTCCGCTACAGCCGCCCGAGGCCGCTCGAGGTGAGCGAGGTCGACGTGCTCTCCACGCTGCGGCTCGCGGCGAGCCAGGTCCGGCAGATCGTCGGTGAGGGCGCGCCGCCCATCGAGGTCGCGTCCGAGTCAGGCGGGTCGATCTTCGTCGAGGCCGACCGCGGGGCGTTCCTCGACGTGGCCACGGCGCTGCTGCAGAATGCGGCCATCGCGCTCGACGGGAGCCCCGAGGGGCGGATCCGGGCGGTGGTCGCGCGGGGCGACGGCGGCTTCGTTGTCGTGCGCGTGGAGGACAACGGCCCTGGGGTGCCGGCCGAGATCGAGGCGATGCTGTTCCAGCCGTTCGTGACGGGTCGGGGGCGAGACGCGAAGCACCCGGGCACGGGCCTCGGCCTGGCCGTCGCGGCGCGCTGGCTGGAGCGGCACGGGGGCGCGCTGCGCTACGAGCGCGCCCCGGGGGGCGGCGCGCGCTTCGAGGCGCGGTGGCCCGAGAGGGCGGCGGAGGCGGCGGGGTGACGCGGATGACCGCGGCCGGGTAGGTCTCGGGATCGCGACCGCGGAGCTTGCGGCTCGGCACGAGCGAGAAGAGGTTGGCCGCGGCAGAGGCGCGGTTGAACACGCGCCTTGCGGAGATTCCGCCGGAAAGCCTGGATGTGCTCTCGGAGGCGGAGCATCAGCACTTGTGGGCCGAGGTGGCCGTGCGACTAGGCGCGGAGCTCGACGCCGATCCGCCCCGGGGGCGACCTGCGGAGACGTCTCTCAGGATGCGCGCGCACGGCTCGATGACGCCTGCTGCTCGCCGACATCCCACTCAAACTAGGTCTTGCCGTAGAGGCTTCCAGGCGACCGCTTCGATCCGTATCGAATCTTGCCGATACAAGGAGGTCGCCATGAAGTGTTCCGTGGTTGCTGGAGGAGTGTTTGCCGCAGCAGCGACGACGGGGCGGAGTCGAACGCCATCATCGTGTCGTTGATCGCCTCCTGCGCCCTGCACCAGATTGACCCCTGGGCCTACCTTCGCGACGTGCTGATCCTGTTGCCGAGCTGGCCGCGCGACCGGGTCCTCGAGCTCGCTCCCAAGTCCTGAAAGCAGACCCTCGAGAACACCGACGCTCGGCAGCGGCTCGCTGCCAGCTCGTGGACGGCGCTGGTGTTGACGCTCAGGCTGGCCGATGCTCCGCCGAGCAAGCCGCTTGATGGCCATCGCGGGTGTGCGCGGTTGCGGTCAAGGAGAGCGATGGCCATCGCTCGGACGCGCGCCCCCGTGCTCCCGGTCAGACGAGGTTGGCCGGAAGCGCGGCATACGTGTTCCACTGCTATACCGGCAGGCTACTGTAACATCGATCACGACCCACGACCATTTTGCGGCCCTGGTTCTGCGCCGCCCCGTGTTAGCATCAGCAGCACGCCACCATGGAAGCAACGAACGACCCCGCACTCTGGGAAACACGGTACGCACAGATAAACACGATCGTACATCCGCTCGTCGCGGAGAGCGAAACGCTAAGAACCCGGAGCGAAACATCGCCTATCTGGAAGAGCAACGATGCATTCATACAGGCATCAACCAGCTACTCCTGCGTAGTGCTCACTTATCTCGCTGGATTCGCGGCGATTCATCAGGACTCCCCGGGAATCGACACAAGCGAAGGACTGCGCACATGGATAAAAAAACGTCGATCGCAACAGGAGTGCGATGGCGATCGCGAGCATGCACGCCTCAGCACTGTGCTCGACCTTGGAGGGATTTCTTCGTGCGACTGCGGCTGACTGGGTAGATCAGACCATTGTCGATCGAATTCGCGCAGAGTATCAACGGCCAACGCGCTCTGGTTCAACGGAAACACTTAACAACCGACTCGACGCCGCGCGCAAGCAGCTTGACACCTGGCTGAAGCCTAGCGGAGGAGCTGCCTTCAACGAATGGCTCAAGGTCGTACGATGCACATTTCAGTGCTCTTTTCCGCAGCTCGCAGAGACCATTGTCGACGACCTGATTCGATTCAGGCACACAATTACGCACCCGCAGGAGCTGCCAACAGAGGGCAAAATCAATAGTCCACACGCAGCCAGAATTAGCTGCTGGGGATTGGCCACAATTGCGCTGACCACCACAGTGACTCACTCCATAGCCAGAGCAAGCATCGAGATTTGATGAGGAACTCCCTCGCGTCGCCGACGACCGCAGCTCGGCGGACCCAGTGGTCCCGCTCGGCGCGGTCGGTGCTCGCGAGGACGCGCTCCCGCGCCGCGGGCTATGGAGAACTCCAGCCCGTGTCCTCGGTCAGGCGACCCTGCCGGCCCCCTGCCCAAGGCTGGTCCTCACAGCCGAGCGAGCCGGCCGTCTTCAAGAAGCACCCAAGGGGCCGAAGGCGAGTACGCCTCGGTCCCGGCGACGGGCAGGCGTGGCGCGTCCGAGAGCTGATCGAGCCCCTTGTCTCGGAGCCGTCTCCCGCGTTCGGTGAGGCGATAGACTTCCGAGAGCATCGGGTAACCGGCGTTAGGCGGCTTCGGTCCAGGGGCGCGCTCCACCGCCGCACTCGACTCGTGATCTGCCCAGTGCTCCAGTCGGCGCGGTAGAAACAGATCGCCTGTACAGAAAAGGAGATGCCACATATCTACCAGCGTCTCCGACTTCTGCGCGGCCACGCCCGCCGGAGTCTGCCAGTCGGACGACAGGCGAGAAAGCGTGATCTCGTCGAATCGACTCAGGCGCAAGGCTCCTTCCGTGGTCCTTCTTGGAAAGAAGGAAGAGAGGAATACCCACAGGGGAGCAAGCTCTGGAAAGCCTTCGACACCAGTAGAGCAGCTCTCTACGAACGGCAAGGGGTCCTCGTCGACGTAGCTGTTCCAGAGGCGAACGGCGCGAGCGTAGCGTTCGGGCGGCCAGGGGCTCGCCTTCTCGATACGCGCGAGAAGGGTGTCGTCAGGGTGGTCGGACACCGATTGACTGCAATCAAACGGACGCTTCGATCCCTCGTGACTTCTTGCCCTTGAACGGGTGACGGGCTCAAGCTCGAGGATGACGATGTCGTTGCAGGCGAGCCCTAGGTCGCGCAACCAGCTACAGGTCCGCCAGAGATTCACCCGCTCGTGGAGGCTCGATGATACCCACGTTATGACAGGCAACTCCCACCGGGTCTCCGACGAATAGAGGCTATCCCATAGCTCGTCCGAGTTCCACCACATCTGACGCTTCCGTACATGCTCCAGAGGACTCGGCTGGCTCGGTCCGGTAAGAAGGCGGTCGGAAGCGAGCACGATACGGGTCGCGCCGATGCGCAGCAGTTGTTCCGCGGTCGGCGCGTCGAAGGTGACATGCGTTGCCGTGCGGATGTCAGTGAGGGGTGTCATGGTCAGCGAAACCCACAACTATAGCACTCTCTGAACTTGTAATCATGCTCCTGCCAGCAATTGTCCTGGCAGATGGAGCAGAGCGTGTAGCCTGTGTTGACGTAGCGGTTGCATGGATAGCCCTTTGCGACGCAGGCGTCGTACATCTCGGTGCATTTGTTGATTGGTGAGCATCCCCCCGCCATCGCAAGCTGTGCGCTGCCCACATCGTCGTCTTCCGGCTCGTCTTCTTCCCCGTTGCTGGGGTAGTCTCCCGCCCCTACAGATTCTGTCGGGTATCCAGCACCCGCGCTTCCCGGATCGACCGTGTCGCAAGTGTATGCCATGTCGCATGCAGACGCGAACACCATCCCAAGGACGCCGCACAGCACGAGTGCGCTCGCCTTCTTCAAGCCGTCTCCCATGTTTTCCTCCCTATTCCGGATGGGTGCATCCGTTCTCCCACCGGAAGGGCGGCGTCAACGGTGATCTGAACCGCAATTATGTCCCTACTGTTCATGCGCCGGTATGCCAAGCGCGGCGGGTCGCGGCGGTGGATCGGAGCGCCCGCCAGCGCGCGGGCCGCCGTCACCGGGGGGTGTCAAGATAGTTGACCGGCAACTCGGTCAGGTCGCCACGAGTGCTTTGGCCTCGTGGGTGTGAGGGTTGAGCGTGACGGGGCCGATGGGCGTCCAGTTACGCGTCTGGCGGGTCCAGCGCCGGGGTGTCCTGCGGCGAGCCCGCTGGTAGAGGGCGTGGCGGGCGGCGAGCAGCGCGCCGTCGTGCCCTTGGTGGCGGTCGTTGGGGGTGACGAAGCGGATGCTGCTGTGCAGGTGCTCGCCGTTGTACCAGGCGACGAAGCGCTCGACCCAATGGCGCGCCTGCTCGACCGTGGCGAACGGGCGGCGTGGGTAATCGGGCCGGTACTTGAGCGTGCGGAAAAGGGCCTCGGCGTAGGGGTTGTCGTCGCTGACGCGAGGGCGGCTGAAGGAGGGTACGCCGCCCAGGCGCTGGAGGTTGGCGAGCATGGTCGAGCCTTTCATCGGGCCGCCGTTGTCCGCGTGCAGCACCAGGCAGCCAGAGCCCACGTTCTCGCGGCCGAAGGTCTGCTCGACGAGGCGAGCAACAGCCAGCATCGACTCCTCGGTCTCGACCGACCAGCCGACAATCTTGCGGCTATAGACGTCCACCACCAGGTACAGGAAGTAGAACTCTCCGCGCACCGCGCTCTTCAGGTAGGTGATGTCCCAACACCAGACCTGATTGGGCTGTTTGTAAGCGCTGCATGAAGCGCCGTCGGCCCCAACCTCGGTCAGCTGGTGCAGGATGGGGGCGATGGAAGCGCTCCGGTCAGCTCGTCGTGCGCTGCTCTTCCGCGGGAAGCGGGGGCGGGACGGTGATCGGCCCGAGGGCGAGCTTCAGCTCGTCGGCGACGAGCCGGGTGCGAATGCGCGCCCAGTACCTGGGGGCGAGCTCGAGGTAGCGGTCCCGCGGCCAGTAGGGCATCACGCGGATGACGTCGGCGAGGTAGGCCTCGGGGTCGAGACCGTGGAGCTTGCAGCTTGCCACGAGCGAGAAGAGGTTGGCGGCGGCCGAAGCGTGGTCGTCGCTGCCGAAGAAGAGCCAGGACTTACGGTTATGTGGAGCTCCACATAAGCGAAAAAACTATCTATTCGCGGGCTCCGATAAGGGCGCTCAGCGCCTGGCCATCGGCTATACGATCTTCGGCTCGTGTCGGATGCACGGAGTCACCCCGCTCGCCTGGGCGACAGACGTCATCGGCAAGCTGAAGGCGGGCTGGCCGCGCGACCGGCTGGACGAGTTGCTGCCCGACGTATGGGCGAGATCGTCGCACGCTGCTCCGAGAGCCGGCGACACCGACGCGACCTGAACAACGCGGGCCTCCGCCGGCGACGCAGGCGGAGGCCACCTCGCCGGGCCCCGTGCAGAACCGCCTGTGCCCGCGCCGAGTCCGGGGCCGACGCCGCCCCGCGTCCAGCATCGTCGACCCCGGCGAGCGCCGCAAGGGGCCGTGCCCATGACGGTGGCCGGGTGGTTACGCCACGGTGGCGTTCAGGAGGGGCTCAAGATCGCGCGCGCCGGGCGCTGGCGAGGCTGACCACGGGCGCGACGTGTGCGGGCGCCTTCAGGGCGCTGAAGAGCTCCGAGAGGGTGCGAGCGGCGATCTGCGCGGTCGCGAGGTCGCCCGCCGCGTGGGCGGCGGTGATGGTCTGCGTCAGGGTCGCGACGAGCACCTGGCGCGGACTGCTCGCCCGGAGCGTGGCCAGGGCCGCTTCGGGTCGAGTAGTGGTCGTCTGCGCCGCCTGGTTGATGACCGCTGAGGGCACCGCCGGAAGCGTCATGGAATCGTCCGGCCGACCAGAGATCGCGGGGTTAGCGCCCATCATCGCCAAGTCGACGCCGGCCTCGACCCCCTCAAAACCCGCTGAAACCCGCCCGATCGCATCATCCCGCTCCCCCTGGAAAAGTGACGCTATATCAACAGCTTATCCATGTATCGAAGGAGCCGCCTTCACCGCACAGCCTGCGGGGCGCACAGCCACGCACCTCAGACGTCCCGCTCCTGAAGTCGGCACCCACGGCGTCGAGGCAGCAGCTATGATGTTGCCCCGCCACGGAGCCTTGGCGCTGTGGGGCAGCTGAACGGAAGGGAAACGAAGTGAGAAGCAGGGGTGTCATCAGCTCGTCCGTCGCGCTGGGGGCGGCGGCGTTAATCCTCGCCGGCTGCGGCGAAGGCGACGGCCTTCGCAGGGCACAACTGGCCGTCGGACAGGAGCTCGCCTCGGAGGCGGAGCCCAACGGGACGGCGTTGCAGGCGAACGCCATCTCCAGCGACACGGTCGTGCACGCCAACCTCTTGCCAGACGGCGACACGGATCTCTTCTCGTTCCAGGCGCCCGCCGGGAGCCGTGTCTACGCCGCCGTGATGACAGCGTCTTCCACTGCATCGCAGGACGCCGACCTCGACATCCTCGATCAGGACGGCACGACCGTACTGGAGACCGACGTCTTCAACGGGTCGTTCGGAGGCTCCTCGCCGAGCATCGCTGGCACGCCCCTCGCGACCGCGGGAACCTACTACGCGCGCGTGCGCGTGCCCTCCGCGACCGCCCAGCTGCGCCCCTACGACCTCCACCTCAAGGTGCAGAGCGGCGCGCCCACGGCGGAGGTCGAGCCGAACGACACGACGCCGCAGGCGCTCCCCGCGACCGGCTGGATCGCTGGCACGCACAGCAACGCGAGCGATGTCGACAGCTACTCGCTCTCCGTCAACGCCGGCGACACCCTCTTCGCGAGCCTCGATCAGGATCCGACGCGCGACCTCACGCAGTTCGCTGCCGCGCTCGCGATCGGTCCCTTCGGGTCCGGGTTCGACATCCAGGTGGACAACCAATCCGGGCCTGTCGAGACACCGTACTCGGACGCCATCTTCGCGACCGTCAAAGCAGCGGGCACCTACAGGGTGACCGTGACCGGCTCGGTGACGGCGGGTGATTACGGGCTGAGCGTGAGCGTGCATCCGGCGGCGCCGAGCGTGGGGTGCACCACGTACGACAGCGCGAGCGTGCCGAGGGACATCGTCTTCGGCGCGCCCACGACGTCGTTCATCAACGTCCCGGGCGCGCCCCGTATCGGTGACCTGAACGTGAGCGTCCGGCTCAGCCATCCCATGCCCCCCGACGTGGACGTGTACCTCGTCTCGCCGGCCGGCAACACCAACGGTCTCTTCACCGATATCGGCAACAGGACCTACCCGAACCTCGATATCACGATCGACGACGAGGCTGCGTTCCCGGCCGGACACTTCGCCCTGCTGAACGGCATGATGGTGCAGCCGGAGCTCGACTACCGCTTGCGCTGGTTCGATGGGGAGAACGCTGGAGGCCGGTGGACGCTCACGCTCCGGGACGATACGGACAACTCGAACAACCTCGGCGTGTTGTCCGCGTGGAGCCTCACGATCTGCGACGCGCCGATCCCCGCGCTCTCGTGCTCGGGCGGCGATGCCCCGTCCACCCGGCTGTCGGCGGACTTCGAGGGCGGCGCGCAGGGCTTCACGCACGCCGGCACAGCCGACGCGTGGGCGCTCGGCACACCGAGCGCCGCGCCGATCGCGACGTGCAACGGCGGGACGCAATGCTGGAAGACGAACCTCTCGGGCGTGTACAACGCGAGCTCGAATCAGGACCTCGTCTCCCCGCCGATCGACCTGTCCGGGGTGCAGGCGCCGATCCAGCTCCGCTGGGCGATGAAGTACCAGCTCGACAACGCGTCCTCGGATCACGGGTGGGTGGAGATCCGAGAGGTCGGGGGTGCGAACGCCAGACGTCTCTGGGAGTTCCTTGACGCATCGATGACCACGACCGTCGGTAGCTCCAACCTCGTGCTCCAGGAGAGCGCGGGATGGGGCACGCACTACGCCGACATCAGCGGATACGCCGGGAAACGAGTGGAGGTGGTGTTCCACCTCGACAGCGACGCGAGCGTCCAGCTTGCCGGTCTCGCGATCGATGACGTGTCGGTCCTCGGCTGCCCGCGCAGCAGCACGGGCGAAGGCGGCGGTACCGGCGGCGGAAGCACCACGGGTGAGGGCGGCGCGACGGGCAGCGGCGCCGGCGGCGCGGGGACCGGCGGCGCCACGGCGACCAGCGGCGCCGTCACGAGCGGCGCAAGCACCACGGGTGAAGGCGGCGCGACGGGCAGCGGCGGTGGCGGCGCAGGGGGCGGCGGCGCCGCGACGGGCAGCGGCGCCGGCGGCGCAGGGGTCGGCGGTGCCGCGGCGGGCAGCGGCGGCAGCACCACGGGCGAAGGCGGCGCGACGGGCAGCGGCGCCGGCGGCGCGGGGACCGGCGGCGCCACGGCGGTCACCGGCGCCAGCACGAGCGGGAGCAGCTCCACGGGCGAGGGCGGCGCGACGGCCAGCGGCGCTGGCGGCGCGGGAACCGGCACCGCCACGTCGGGCAGCACCACGGGCGCCGGCCCGAACGGCGACCCATCCGCCAGCAGCGACACGACGGGCGGCTGCGGGTGCCGCTTCGTGGGTCGCGAAGAGCCCCCCTGGCCATGGCCCGCGGCGCTCGCGCTCATCACGCTGCTCAGAATGCGTCGCAAGCGGTTGCGCTCGCCAAGCCCCTGAGGAGATCCTGCCCAGATGACCCCTCAAACCGTCGATATCCTCGATCCGGACCTCTACCTCGCGGGCGCGCCGCACGATCGCTTCGAGATCCTCCGCCGAGAGGCGCCCGTCCACTGGCACCCCGAGCCGGCGGGCAGGGGGTTCTGGGCGATCACGCGGCACGCCGACGTCGCCCGCATCTCGCGCGATCCGGCCGCGTTCTGCTCGGGGCGCGGCATCTTCATCGAGGACTTCCCGCCGGGGGACATGCGCGACAACCCCGATGTCATGATCATCATGGATCCGCCCCGGCACGCCCGGTTCCGGGCGCTGGTCAGCAAGGGGTTCACGCCCCGTGTCATCCAGCGCCTCGAAGGCCACGTGCGGGAGCTCGTGACGAGGCTCATCGACGACGCCTGCGAGCGCGGCGGGTGCGACTTCGCCAGCGACATCGCGGGCAAGCTGCCTCTCTCCGTGATCCTCCAGGTGATCGGCGTCCCCCGCGAGGATCAGGAGCAGATGCTCGACTGGACGACGCGGTTCTTCGGGGCCAGCGATCCCGCCTACGGCGTCACGCCCGAGGAGCTGAACGCCGTGCTCCACAACATGAACGCCTATGCGCACCAGCTCGCCGAGCAGCGGCGGAAGGAGCCCAAGGACGACATGCTGAGCTTGCTCATGGCCGCCGAGGTGGACGGCGAGAAGCTCTCCTATACGGAGTTCGGCGGCTTCTTCAACCTGCTGCTCACGGCCGGCCACGACACCACGAAGAACCTCATATCCAACGGGATGCTCGCGCTCCTCGAGCACCCCGACCAGCGCCGGCGCCTGCTCGACGATCCCTCGCTCCTCCCGACCGCCATCGAGGAGATGCTGCGCTTCACGCCGCCGGTCTATTACTTCCGGCGCTCCGCGGTGCGGGACATCGAGCTCCACGGGCAGCGGATCGCCGCCGGGGACAAGGTGGTGCTCTGGTACGTCTCGGCCAACCGCGATGAGGCGGTCTTCAGCGATCCGCACAAATTCGATGTCGGCCGGACGCCCAACGAGCACCTCTCCTTCGGCATCGGCCCGCACGTGTGCCTGGGCCTCGTGCTCGCGCGCCTGGAAGCGCGGGTCGCCTTCGAGGAGCTCCTGCGCAGGCTCCCCGATCTCGAGCTCGCCGGGCCGGCCGTGCGGCTCCGCTCGAACTGGGTGAGCGGCGTGAAGTCGATGCCGGTCCGGTGCGAGCGCCCTGCCCGGTAGCGCGGTGCGCCGAGCCGCATGCGGCGGCGGCGCCCGGGGCCGCGGCGGTCCCGCGCACCCGAGGCGCCGCTCGAGGCGCTTAGGCGCTCGCTCGGCTGACCGATCATGACCAGCTCTTCTCGCTGAAGCGGTACACGACCGTTCCGAAGGCGTGCGCGATCCGAGAGGCGCCGTCGACGACGGCGACGTCGGTCCAGCAGATCCGGGCATCGCGCGCACGCACGACGGCGCGCGCGACGAGCCCGGCTCGGGGCAACGGTCCGAGGACCTGCGCGCTCAGGGCGATCGTCGCGCCCGACGCCCCCGGCGACGGCGGGACGACCGTCCACGGGCAGGTGGCGCCTGCGGCATCGAGGAGCGTCAGGACGGCCCCTTCGTGCGTGGCGCCGTTGCCGTCGAGGTTCGTCGCAGCTGCATCCATCGCCATCTCGACCGCCCCGCGGCGCATGCCCAGGAGGCGCAGCTGCCTTCGCGACAGGAATGGACTGGCCGCCATCGCCGCGCGGATCGCTCCCGCGCCGCCGCCCTCCGCGTCGTCCGAGGGAGCGACGCCGGCGCGCTCTCCCTCGGGAAGATCGGTAAGGGGACGCAATTCCGCCGGTGCGCTGTCCGGCCCGGCCTCGCTCACGGTCGACGAGGCGTGTGCGACCGCATTCCCGTCCACGTCCGTGATGAGCGTCTCGAAGAAGCCCAGCTCACGCACGCGGCGCAATGCCCGCGTCTCGACCGTCACCGCCTTGCGCGCCGCGCGCACGTAGCCCACGTGCATCGAGACGGTGCGGAGTGGCTCCGTGACCGCGCGAGAGGGATCACGCGCGATGGCGTGCGTGGAGATCGACACGAGCGACGCGAGCGCGCCGCCGTGGACCAGCCCGAACATGGTATTCCGCTCTTCGTAGGGCAGGAAGAGGCGCGATCGCGCGTCGTCGGCGGCCTCGATCTTCACCCCGAGGTCGGCCGGATAGGAGCCGTCCTCGAACCACGTCTTGAGGTTCTTGGTCATGCGGTAGTCTGCTGAGGTTGGCCGGAGTCGTCCAGCCTCGCATACGGACCTTCCGGCCGTTCGTCCTCCAGGCACGAGGTACCGGGCGAAACCGGGTGAAGCACGGAGAGCGCCGCGCCCCCACCCCGCGCACCCCTGGATCCGCGCCCTGGCAACGCGGTACGGTCACCCGTGACCGAGACCGTCCTGCTCATCGACGACGATCCGGGGTTCCGCGACGCCTACCGCGAGCTGCTCGCGCTGGAGGGGTACGCCGTCGCCGAGGCCGGGGCCGCCCCGAAGGCGCTCTCGGAGCTCCGCCGCACCAGCGCGCGCCTCGTCGTGCTCGACCTGATGCTCCCGCCGACGGGCCGCGCCGAGGAGGGCGCGGCGCTCGCGGACAGGCTCCTCGCCGAGCGGCCCGCGGCCAAGGTGATCGTCGTCTCGGGCGCGGGTGAGACCCCGCTCGCCTTGCGCCTCGTCGAGCGCGGCGCGTACGACTTCCTGGCCAAGCCCGTCGACCCCGACGTGCTGCTCTCCGTGGTGGCCCGCGCGGCCGCGCGCCTCGCGCTGGAAGATCGGGTCGCGGAGCTCGAGCGCTCGCTCGCCGCCCGCGAGGGCGACGCCTCGGCGATGCTCGGTCAGTCGCCGGCCTTCCTCGAGGCGAGGACGCTGTGCGAGCGCGCGGCGCCGACCGACGTGCCGGTGCTCATCACCGGCGACTCGGGCACGGGCAAGGAGGTGTTCGCCCGCTACCTGCACGCAAGGAGTCGCCGGAAGGACAAGGCCTTTATCGCGGTCAACTGCGGCGCGCTCGCGCCGACGCTCCTCGAATCGACGCTGTTCGGCCACCGGAAAGGCGCCTTCACGAGCGCGATCAAGGACGCTCCCGGCCTGTTCGTCGAGGCGGACGGAGGGACCCTGTTCCTCGACGAGATCGGCGACATGGAGCCGGCGCTGCAAGTGAAGCTCTTGCGCGTGCTCGAGACGGGCGAGATCCTGCCGGTGGGCGCGGCGCGCCCGCTGACCGTGGACGTCCGTGTCGTGTCGGCCACCCACAGAGCGCTCGAGTCGATGGTGGCGGACAGGACCTTTCGCGACGACCTCTACTGGCGCGTGCGCGGGATCGAGATCGCCTTGCCGCGGCTCGCGGATCGCGTGGGCGATCTGCCGCTCCTCGCGCAGCACTTCCTGAACCTGTCGCGGGCCCTCGTGCCGCGCTCGCCGGTGACCGCGATCTCGCCCGGCGCGATGCGCCGGCTCGAGGCCTGCGACTGGCCCGGCAACCTGCGAGAGCTCCGGCACGAGATGCAGCGCGCACTCGTGATGGCCGGGGGCAGGGGAGAGATCCTCGAGGAGGACCTCTCGCCGGCGCGGCGAGGCAGCGCGCCCGCGGCGCCGGCAGGCGACGAGCCGGCCGAGGGGGCGACGCTGGAAGAGAAGATCGCGGCGCTGGAGCGGCGCGAGATCGCCGCCGCGCTCCGGGCGACGCAGGGCAACAGGAGCCAGGCAGCAGCGCGGCTCGGGCTGTCGCGGCAGGGGCTGCTCAACAAGATGGATCGTCACGGGCTGAAGTGATCTCGGTCGCTCGTGTGCTCATGAAGGAAGATTTTGATCGAGCAAGAATGACACGGGATCTCGCGGCCTGAAGTGATCTCGGTTACTCATGTGTTGGTGAAGGAAAAATTCAATCGATCGAGAACGACACGGAATCGGAAAGCACCCACAAAAACATGAGCCGCGGCGAGCGCAGGCCGGCACTGAAGGAACCGAGAGCGCGGCTCCTCGTGAGCTGCAGCTGGGGCGGGTGGATCGAGAACATGGTCCCGCCGGCTCGGGGTCGCCTGTGCGCCCCGATCCGGCGCGATGCCCGCCGCCTGACACGCGGGATGTCGCTCGCTCCTCGCGAGGAGCGCCCATCGCGCGATGCGCAACTTCAGGAGGAATCATGACGCTTGGCAGGTTCGTGCTCGTGGGGTGTCTGTCGCTGGTGGGCTCCGCTCTCGTCGCCTGTGGGAACGGCGACCCGGACGGCCTGGGCGAGGGGAGAGGCAACGTGGTCGGGACTCCGTCCGGGTCCGAGGGGGACGGCTGTACGCTCACCCAGGGCTACTGGAAGAACCACGAGGAGAGCTGGCCGGTGTCGTCGCTCACCATCGGCGGCGTGACGTACTCCCAGGAGGAGCTGCTCGATCTGTTCGCCACGGCGCCGGGTGGCGACAAGAGCCTGATCCTGGTCCACCAGCTGGTCGCCGCGCGGCTCAACGTGGAGAGCGGCGCGAACGACGAGGCCCTGGACGGGGCGCTTGCGGAAGCCGAGGCGTGGATGGCCGACGAGGACAACAAGGACGCCGATGGCCGGCTCCCCTATGGCGTGATGGGAGGCAGCGCGGCCAGCGAGGCTGTCTCGCTCTCGGAGACGCTCACGACGTTCAACGAGGGTCGCCTCGGTCCCTCCCACTGTCACCATGGTCCTGGCGGCGGCTCCGGCAGCACCTCCGGCGACCCCGGGGATAGCAGCAGCTCCGGCGATCCTGGCGGCAGCGACGACGGCGGGCACGATTGCCCCGATGACGGAAGCACGGGCGAGACCGATGGCGGCGGCGGCTCCGACCCCGGCGGCAGCTCCGACCCCGGCGGTGGCGAAGGCGGGTCGGCTTCGACGTGCGCGGATCCTTGCAGCGACGGCTGCACCGATGGCTACATCTGTGTCGCCGGGTGCTGCGCGTTCATCGCCAACTGACCCAACCGCGAGCCAAGCTCCGATGACAGCTCACGTGGGTGCCGCGGCTGCCGCCGCGCACCCGCCGGGATCAAGGTGCGCGTCGCGCCGGTCCAATTTGATTGACGCCGTTCATGTGAACGCTCACAGTCGACTCGTCGATCCTTCTTCCGCTTTGCCACGGACAGGCGTGCCGTGCGCACCGGGCCTTTCGTCACTCCTGCGTGTCCGCCGTGACGGTCGGGCTGGTGCCTCCAGGTGAGTCGCATCCTCGCCCGAGATCATCGCGGGATCGGCACGCGGCGAGCGCGGAGAGACGAATCGGGCGATCACGAGAGGGTCTAGACGATGCCGAGATTAGCTGCTTATTCCTCCTTTCCTGTCGTCGCCTTGATGGTCCTCGCTTGCTCGTCAGAGACAGGCTCGCCCGGCACGGGAGGCGGCGGAGCCGATCAAGCCACGGGCGGCGCAGGCGGGGCCCAGACGTCTGCGAGCAGCGGGGAGACCACCTCCACAGGGGGAACGAGCAATGACGCCAGCTCCTCCAGCAGCAGCACGACAGGTGGCTCGACCGGGGGCGGACCGCAGGCCGGGGCCGGTGGCATGGGGACCGGCGGCACGGAATCACCGGCGGGCAACCCGAGCCGAGGCTGCGGCAAGTCGGGGCGGCCCGAGGGCGGGAAGGTGACGGTCGACGGCGATCACATCTACACGTTCCCGGACAGCTACGATGGCAAGACCCCTCTCCCCCTCTTGATGGGCTTCCACGCCTGCGGCAACCCGATCGACCAGTTCATCAACCTCACGCGAGGGTCGGCCTTCGAGACGGAGTACGTGCGCGCCGTGGGGAGGTCGTCGGACGGGGGTGGATGCTGGAACTACAACAGCGACATCGCCAAGGTCCTGCGGATCTACGACGACCTCATGGACAGCTACTGCATCGACATGGACCGCGTGTTCGCCACCGGCCACAGCTCCGGCGCGCAGATGATCGTGCAGATCTTGGCGCACAAGTCCGACGCCGAGCACTTGAACTTCAAGGCGGTCGCGCCCGTCGCGGCCTCCGATTACGGCGCGCTGCAGGTGCCCACGCCCGTGATGTACATCCAGGGCCAGAACGACACGGTCCGCGGGGGAGACGGGGCGAGCACGGTCGCGAGGTTCCGCACCGCCAACGGGTGCGAGATGAGCTCGACGCCGTATTCCCAGGTGATGGGCTGCCAGAGCAGCGGCAAGACGGTGAACCCCGGCTGCATCTCCTACAGCGGCTGTTCGGAGCCCACGATCTGGTGCTCCCACGACGATCCCTCGTACAGCAACACGAGCCACGGCGTGCCGTGTTTTGCCATCAAGGCGATGTACGACTTCTTCACGGGCATGCCGTGAGGACGCCCCGAGCTGCGTTTGCGAGCGCCGCCTGCGGGCCGCCTCCCTGAGCTCACGGGCTCGGTGCAAACGTCACGCGGACCGTCACCGCGGACGTGACACGGATACTGCCGGGCTCGACGGAAAAGCCGTCCGCGCCGCCGAGCCCCTTCATCTGCTGCGCAAATGCAGAGCGCTCCTGCTGAACGACCGAGATCGACCGCAGGTCGACGATCCTGACGTTCGCCGCCTTGGCCACCGCCTTGGCGTTCGCCTGCGCGTCCTGCACGGCGGCCGCGAGGGCGCTGCGGCGCGCGTCGGTGCGGTCGCTCAAGAAGAACTCGAGCCCGCCGACGTCGTTGGCGCCCGAGGCGAGCGCGGCCTGGAGGATCCTCGAGCCCGCGGCCTGGAGCTCGGCCGGCGACGCGCCCCGCAGCGCGACGGAGAGCTGGCTGGAAGCCGAATAGCCGATGATCCTGGGCTCGGTGATCTCCTCGTGCGGCACGTGCGACTCCCGGATCGGCGAGAGCGAGATATCGACAGTGCGGATCTCCAGCCCCGGGATGGCGAGGCCACGCAGGGCGGCGAGCACGGCCTGCGACCTGCCAGCGGCCTTGTCGCGCGCGGCCCCGAGCGTCTTTTCGCGCACCTCCACGCCGATGCTCGTGCGCATCGAGTCCGCAGGCCTCACGACCTCGCCGATGCCGCCGATCGTGATGGTCCGGTTCTCGTCATTCTCCGCCGTGGCGCCGGGCTCCTTGGCTGCGAGGCGATCCGCCGCGAGGGCCTGGGCGACGGGGCGTCCGGCCAGCGCGGTCGACGAAATGCAGGTCATGACGCCGAGCGCGAGCCCTGCGATCAGGCTTCCCGTGAGGGTCGGCATAGTACGACGCATCGCGATTCTCCTCCTTCGAGCGGATCGGCTGCCCTGGCAGTCGAATTGGCCGTCAGCGCACCGAATCTAGGGCGGAGGCGGCTCGACCGCGAGGGGCGGGCTCAAGGGGCCTTCGCGTCGGTGAAGTACGGCCTCTGCCCGCGAGGCGCCCGCATGCCCAGCTGCGGGCCTGCCCCGGGTTGACAGGACCTCCTTCTCTGCCCGGCTCGCGCCTCACGCGCCCAGCTCGAAGAGCTGCATCGCGACCAGCGCGACGCAATCGGGCTCGCGCGAATCCGACACGATCTGCCGGAGCTCGTGGAAATACCGCACGTGCAAGGCCCGCAGCCGCGCGAGGTCGCCGCGCGCGACGCTGACGAGGTTGTAGGAGTACAGCCCAGGATCGCCGCGGCGCTGCCGGTCCGCGGCGACGTCGAGCCAGTGCGCTTTCAATCGCTGTCGCGGCTCGGCCGCGCCGCGGGTCATGTCGACCGTCTCGGCCGTGGCGGCGTACCGCCCGCCGCGCCATCGGATCAGGCCTGCCCGCGACAGGGCCTCGAGGCACGCGCGCACCTCGTCGCGCGGGAGCGCGAGGCGAGCGGCGACCCACGCGTCGTCATGGCAGGGGAGGGCCGCGTAGCCCGCGAGCTCGAGGACGCGCAGGACCGCGTGAGACCACGGGAGCTCCGTCGCTATCCGCCGGCGCTCCTCGAGCACACCGAAGTCGCGCGCCACCGAGGGCAGCTGTCCCGGAGGGACGAAGAGCGCGAGGAAGTCGAGGAGCCGGTCGGTCGTCGCGTCGACGAGGGCCAGCACGTCGGGCAGCCGCGGCTGGGAGGTGCCCGCGATGAAGCGCGACACCTGGGACGCGCTGCGCCCGATGCGAGCGCCGATCTCGGCGTTGCTCAGCCCGCCCTTGACGACCTGAAGGAGGGTGGCCGTGAGGGCCGGGTCGGAGACGGCGACGCCCGCGCCGAAGGCCGACTCCTGGCGCACGAAGTCCGAGAGCACACGGTGGACGTCAACGCCGTTGTACGCCGCGACGCGCAGCACCGTGGGGAACGTGGGAAAGCGCCGCCCGGACTCCCAGCCGAAGGCGACGTTCGTTCCGTAGCCGAGCCGGACGCTCAGCTGCCGCTGCGAGCGCCGGCCGCGGAGCGCCCGGCAGAAATCCCTCGCTATTTCAGCGTATTGCGATGGTTTGTATCGCATCTATGCATCGAACATAGCACATCGGAGCGATAGATAATGCGTAACTGCGCTACGAGGCGCTTGCGGGGGCTCCTGCGCTGCGGCAAGTGGATGTCGATGGAGGCTGCGATGAACGTACGGCTTGCTTGCTGGCTCGTGGCGGGGCTGCTCATCGGGTGCACGCGCGGGGGACAGACGGGGGAGGTCGCCGCCGATCCCTGCGACTTCCTCCCGCAGTCAACGGGTCAGGCCGTGGAGCATGCCCTCTCGGACCCGACGCCCCTTGGCGTGAGCGGCCAGGAGGCCATCGACGCGACCGGGGGGGCCGGAAGCTTCGACGTGACATGGGCCAACGGGACGACGAGCGCCGTGAGCTGGTCCCTCGCCGCCGACACCGAGAGCTCACCGGTCGTGGCGTACATCGACCGCAGCAGGGAGTGCTCCGACGCGTATCTGCAGATCCTCGTGCTCGGGAATCTATCGAGCAGCGACGGCATCCTCCACCACGAGCAGCGCGGGGCGCTCTACCGGGGCGACGACGGGGCCGCGGACCTTCGCCTGTCCTTCCTCTTCGACGAGAACCCGTTCCCGGACGTGTACGCCGGCCGCGGATCGGGGGACAGCTGCGCCGGGTGCGGCGGCGCATTCGAGCTCTCCGTCGAATCGCGCTGGGCGGCGGGCGAGTCGACCCCTCGGGGCCATGTGGACCTGATCGAGAACGGGACGCTGCTCGGCGAGGTCGGCGCCTTTTGACGGCGCGCCGGTCAGGGCAAGGCGGTGGTGATCACCTCCTTGATGGTCGCTGTGCTCTGGCCGGGGCGGTCGACACACGACGGGTAGTACTGACCGGCCCCGTTGAGGCTCTGGCAGACCCCGCTGCAGGGTCCGACCATGCGGATCACCCCGCACCCCACGATCTGGCCGTCGGACAGCAGGTGGCCCGCGGCGCAGTCGCGCTGGTAGGCGCGCGAGTTGGCGACCGTCGCGCTGTTGTAGCAAGCGTTGACGTAGGGCTGCGCCGCGAACAGGTTGCCCCAGAAGGCCCCCTCGACGTCCGGATAATCGATGAGCTCCTGGCTCGAGGAGAGCGTCTTCAGCGGCTCCCGCAGCGAGCGGGCGGAGAGGAGCACCGGTACTTGATAGTAGTTCACGCGCGCCGCCACGCAGCTGGAGACCATGCGCTGCCCGAGCTCGTCGAGCGGCCCTGTCGCCCAGGTCGGCGCGGCGCCGAGCAGCCCGGGGTAGCGCTCGTTGTGGATGGTGCCGCCGGAGTCCGTCCACGAGAAGGCGAAGTACGCCGTGCTGTTCAAGGCGCAGCTCGTCGCATAACGCATGAACTCGCGCGCCAGCGCCCCGCTCGGACCCGGATCCCGGATCGCGGCGAGGTTTTGCGCGCTGAGACCGTTGAGGTTCAGTGCGTTGAGGTTCAATGCGTTGAGGTTCAATGCGTTGAGGTTCAGGGCGTTCGCGCTGAGCGCGTTGCCGCCGAGAAGGGCGCCCTGGGATTCCCCCACGAGCTCCTCCAGCGCCTCGGTGTCCCCCACCTCCGCGGCGCAGCCCGACAGCACCCCGGCCCAGACAAGCACGATGAATGTCTCCTTGAGCGACATGGGTTCCCCCCCATTTCTGGCGCATACCCGGCGGCTCCCTGCGCGCGGCGCGCGAGCGCGGGCTCACCAGCATCGCCCATAGGTTGACTATGGGTTCAATATTCTATCTTTTCGCATTATCACGCTCGTGCAAGGTGATTCAGCGGCGACGAGGGTGGGTGTCCGGGGCGTCCGATGCTGACAGCGCCGTCAGCTCCGTGTGCCAGCGACGGAGGCGACTGCCCATGACGGTCGGCGTGGTGGAGGCGGCCGCGAGGGCGCGCTCGATCTGCAGCCGGGCATCGACGTACCGGCCGCGACGGAAGGCGGCGAGGGCCCGCGCCTCGAGCACCTCGATCCGCTCCTGCCCCACCGAGCAGCGCGCGGAGCGCTCCTCGAGCGCGGCCCACGCGGCGCCGTCGTCGTCGCGCGTCGCGAGCTCGATCATCGCGCAGAGCACGTCCTCCGAGGGCTTCAGCGCGTCGCCGCCGGCTTGCTCCTGCGCCGCGCGCAGCCGCAGGGCGATCCCGCGGGCGCCCGCCTCGTCGCCCTGGTAGAGGCGCAGGCGCGCGGTCAGGAGCGCCACGGCCATCGGCGCGTGGTGCTCGTCGCAGCGCGGCCCCATCGCCTGGACGGCGCGCGCGTGGGGCGCCGCGGCCTCGAGATCGTCCATCAGATACAGGTACTCGGCGAGGTTGTAGCGGCCGACGAGCTCGAACGCGGGCTGGCCGAGGTCGCGTCCGAGCGCGAGGGTGCGCTCGAGGTCGGCGATCATCCCGGCGCGGTCGCCCTGGAGGGCCCGCGCGAGCGCGCGGTTGTTCAGCGCTGCGCCGAGGTGCATGAGATCGCTGCGCTCCTCGCAGCTCCGGATCACCGCGTCGAGGTCCCGCGCCGCCTCGTCGACCCGGCCGAGGCTGGCCAGGACGAAGCCGAGCATCAGCCGGGCGATGATGTGTGTCTCGTAGCCCTCGTCCCCGAGCCGCGCGGCTTGCTCCGCGGCGCGCGACAGCACCATGGCGGCCTCGTCCTCGCGGTCGTCCCGGTGGAGCGAGCGGCCCATGCCGAGGAGCAGGCGGGCGCCGAGCAGGGGGGAGTCCACCCAGTCGGCGAGGCGCTCGGCGGCCTCGACCCGCTCGCTCGCGGCCCGGTACTCGCCTGTCCAGTCGAGGATCATGGCCTCATCGAGGAGGAGCTCGATCTCCGCCCCTGGCTCCGACGCCTCGGCCGCCTCCTCGCGCGCCGCGGCGAGGTCGGCGAGGGCCTCGGTGTGGCGCCCGAGCCGGAAGCGAGCGAGGCCCCGCGCGTGGCGCGCCGCAGGGAGCAGCGCGCCGACCAGCGCCTCGGCGCGCCCGTAGCAGCCCTCGGCGTCGAGGTAGGCCCGGCGCGCGGCCGCGAGCTCGGCGCCGCGGACGAGCAGCGACGCCGCCCGGGCGGTCAGGCCGCCGCGCTCGCAGTGCGCCGCGAGCACCAGCGGATCGGCCTCGCCCGCGCCCCCGAGCCACTCGGCGGCGAGGCGGTGGCCGAGCGCTCGATCGTCCTCGGTGAGCTGCGCGTAAGCGCCCTCGCGCAGGAGCGCCTGGCGGAAGCAGTACTCCTCCTCGCCGGGGAAGCGGCTCTCGCGGCGGCGGACGCAGAGCTCCCCGGTGACGAGCGCGGCGAGGTGATCCGCGAGCAGCGCGGCGTCGCCGCCGAGCAGGTGGGCGACGGCGCCTCGCCAGAACACCTCGCCGAGCACGCTGGCGGCGCGCAGGATCCGGCGCGCAGGCGGCGGGAGCGCCTCCAGCCGGACCTGCACCATCGCCACCACGGTGTCGGGCAGCGCTTCGCCCCGGCCCTCCGCCGTCGCGCGGATCAGCTCCTCGAGGAAGAAGGGCTGGCCCTCGGACTGGGTGACCAGACGATCGACGAGCGCCCCGTCGGCCGCGCCGCCCAGCGCCTCCCGCGTGAGCTGCGCGCACGCCCTCGGCGAGAGCTGCCTGAGCCAGAGCTCCTGCCGCCCGCGTTCGCCCCAGAGATCGGGGTAGGTTTGCTTGATCTCGGGGCGCGCCGTGGCGAGCACGACGAGCGGCTGGTCCGCGAGCTCGCGCAGCGCCGCGTCGATGGCCGCGACCGAGGCGCGATCGGCCCAGTGCACGTCCTCCAGCGCGAGCACCACCGGCTGGGCCGCGCACTCGGCGCGCAGAAAATCGCGCAGCGCGCGCTGCATCTGCTCGCCGAGCAGCTCGGGATCCTGCCGGGCGGCGCGGAGCGGGAGGCTGTCCTCGTCGGGGAAGGGGACGCCGGCGAGCTCTCCGAGGAACTCCTCGATCCGGCGCCGCTCCGCCTCGGGCGCGCGGCGGGCGACGCGGGCCCGGAGGAGCGCGCGCCGCTCCTCGATGGGCTCGCCGCCCTGGATCCCCGCCGCGCCCCGGATCACCTCCGCGAGCAGGCCGCCGATGGATCCCGCGCGCAGCGGATCCCCGAGCCCCGCCCAGATCTCCGCGGGCGCGCCGGCGCGCCGGAGGGCCGCGAGGTGCTCCTGGAGCAGGCGGGACTTGCCCATGCCCGCGGCGCCGATGACGAGCACCGCCCGGGCGGCGGGCTCGCCGGCGCAGGCGGCGAAGGTCTGCTCCAGCAGGCGGAGCTCGTGATCGCGGCCGACGCAGGGCGTGGGCCTGCCGAGGAGCGGGCGCCACGGCTCGGCGGCGCTGCGCTCGCCGCGCAGCTCGACGGCGCCGGACGCGGTGATCGCGGCCTCGAAGCGGGCCTCGAGCAGCCCGGCGGTGGTCTTGTCGAGGAGGATCTGCGGCGCGCCCGCGCGGCCCGCGCTCCGGAGCAGCCCCGCCGCGCGCTGGATGGCGTCGCCGACCGGCAGGCCGCGCCCGAGCTCACCCCAGCCGACCGTGATCGCGATCGGGCGATCGGGGACGCGCTCCCGCAGCGCCAGCGCGCAGCGCGCGAGCTGCGCGGCGACGTCGGTGGGCACGTGCGGGCGGCCGACGATGAGCACCGCCGTACCGTCGGCGAGCAGCTCCAGGCGCCCCTCGAAGCGGGCGGCGACCTCCCGGAGCGCGCCGGCGTCCGCGTTCGCCTCGCAGAGCGAGAGGGTGGCGTCCAGCGCGGACGCTGACGCGCGGCCGATCACCGCGACGCCGTGGAAGCGGCGCTCGCTGCTGGTGAGGGCGGAGCTCGTCGGTCCCGAGATCGACCCGCCGTGGACCTCCTGCGCCGCGAGCGCGGCGTGGGCCGCGGCCCCGTCACGCGGGCGCCGCGCCGGATCCTTCTCGAGCATCTGCGAGACGAGCGCGTCGAGCCACGGGGGCGCGCCGAGGCAGCGCTCGGACAGGCGCGGCGGATCATCGAAGATGATCCTGGCGAGCAGGGCGACCAGGTGATCGGCCTGAAACGGCGCCGCGCCGGTGACGCACTGGAAGAGCACGCAGCCGAGCGAGAAGATGTCGGCGGGCGCGCCGACCTCATCGCCGCTGCGCGCCTGCTCCGGGGCCATGTAGTCGGGCGTGCCGACCAGCACCCCGGCGCCGGTGATCGGCGCCAGGTCCGGGAGGCGGGCGACCCCGAAATCGAGGAGCCTGGGCTCGTCGACCCGCCCGCCGACGAGGAAGATGTTGGCCGGCTTGAGATCGCGGTGGACGATCCCCAGCGCGTGGGCGGCGCCCAGGGCCGCGGCGACGCGCGCCCCGAGCTCCACGGTCTCGGCGACCGAGAGCCGCCGGCGCGAGAGGAGCCGGGAGAGGTCCTCTCCCTCCAGCCATTCCATGACCAGGAAGGGCGTGCTGTCGCGCGCGGCGCTGTAGGCGACGTACCGGACGATCCCGGGGTGTGCGAGGCGGGCGAGGAGCTCGGCCTCCCGCGCGAAGCGCGCGAGGTGGTGCGGCGACGGATCGTGCAGCACCTTGGCGGCGACCCGCCTTCCGGTGGTGACGTCCCAGGCGCGGTAGACCGCGCCCATGCCTCCGCTCTCCGCGAGCGCTTCGACGCGGAAGCGCCCCCCCAAGAGCTCCCCCGAGCGCACCGCTCAAGGATAGACGGAGAATGCCGTTCGTCCAGCGATCCCCTGGATTCAGGCCGCGGATCCTGCGCGCGCGGCGCCCCGGACGCATCGATGGTTTGCCCCGATTCCGACCCTGGCCGATGCCGGCCCGGGCTCGCCGGGGAGGCGCCGATCGGGAGATCGGCGCTTCTGCCTGGACGTCCCTTACCGAGAGCTCGAGGAGGGGCGCGGCGTCACTTCTCGAGCGTGATCAGACCCAGCTTGTACGGCAATCTTTCGTAAGCCCCTCCGACGTTCGGATCCCTGCCCTGGTAGAGGAATTGCATGTTGCACGCGTTGATGGTCATTCGCTCGTCGCTCCCGGAGCGGACCATCTCACCATGGCTGATGTCGTCGCTCCACTTTCCGCCTTCGAACGTCACGTTGGCAGGGCCGGCGAAGGGCTTCTGCTTGGTGTCCGCCAGGGGAGCCCAGGGGCCGTCGAGGCTCTCGGAGGTCCACGACCTGAAGAAGCGAGGGCTGTTGTCGAACGCCTCGACCATGAGCAGGTACTTGTTCGTGCCATCCACCTTGTAGACGTTGCTGGCCTCGAACAGGAGCCCGTTGGTGGGGGCCGTCATGACGGTTTCGTACCCATCGAAAGCCGGGAATTTATCGATGCTGACCTTGGAGCGGTAGAGCTTCCCGTCGTCCCGCGAGAAGAACAGATGGCAGTTCTTGTCGTCGCAGATGTTCCAGAAGTCCAGCGCGCCAAGGGTGTTCCCCATCTGGCCTGGCTCGCCCTTGAGCAGCGGCTGGGGCCGGCTCCAGCCGTTGACGTTGTTGATGTCGTCGTTGGTCGAGTACCGGCCGTTCCACTGGTAGATGAGGTACCACTTGTTGTGCGGCCGGAAAAAGAAGACCTGGGGCGCGACCGTGCCGCCGGTGGGCCAGTTCGCCATGTGCTGCTGCGTCGCGGAGTTCGCCTGAGCGAAGTCGGTGAAGTTCAGGTACACGGAGCTCCACCCCCCGTTGCCCGCCGTGTCGTACACGGTGGCAAATACGTGGTACTTGCCGTCGTGGAACACGATCGTCGGGTCCTTGATGGAGACGAAGTTGCGACCGGCAGTCGACTTGGGGTTGATCACCGGAGGCCCCGACTTCCACTTGAGCGTGGTGGGCAGGTCGCAGGTCACGGGCGGCGAGCCGCCCGCGCCTGCGCCGCCGCCGCCGTCCCCCGGAGCGCCGCCGCTCCCCCCGGTCCCACCCGTCGGGTCGCCGCCCGTGCCCGGGTCGCTTCCGCTGCTCGTGCTCGTGCTCGTGCCGGGGCCTGATCCACCCGTGCCGCTTGTGCTCGTGCTCGCGCCCGCGCCCGCGCCTGTCGTGCTGCCGGCGCTCGTCGTCGGGTTCTCCGAGCCACCCGTACCACCACTGGACGGCTGCTCGTCCCCCGTGTCGCTGGCGCAACCGGCGAGCGCGGCGAGCACACAGCCGAGGGCAGAGAGGCGAAGGATGGAACGGGAAGAAGTCAGGGTCTGACGGTGCAAATCGAAGGGAGTGATCATGCTGGTCTCCAGAGGGATGCCCGAGCGGGCGGCGAGCTCCTCAGAGCCCGACTGTCAAGGTTGACGCGCACGAGGACGAAGGGCCCGGTGCCGCATGGCGGCCTACCGAGGGCAAAGCGGAGGAATCTCCGAGCCAAATTGTGAGCGCTCACATCTACGGCGTCAATTGAAAACCGGCGCGCGGGACTCGCCGGCCACGATGCCGATCGCCGGAAACTCCTCAGAACGCGCTCCCGGCGTCGCTCTACCAGGCATCGACGATCAGGGCGATTGGCTCGCCCGGTCCGTGCACGCCCTGAATCAGGATGCCCTCCACGTCGGCCGTCTTGGATGGCCCCGTACACCAGACCACGTAGGGGTCGCCGCCGAGCGCGGAGATTTCGGCGCAGAGCGAACGGTGGATGTCGGCGCGGCGAACGATCGCCACGTGGATCCAGGGGGCGAGCGCGCTGCGGCGCGTCGAGGTGGTCGCGTCGTCGAGGATGACGGTGCCCGTCTCGGCGATCGCGTCGGCGGCGCGCGTGATGCCGAGGTCATCGGCGTCGATTCGAGCGCGCGCGAGCGTGGAATCCAGCTCGAACGCGCCGAGCGACCGGGGCGACGTCGCCGGGGGGCGAGCCATTCCGGCAGGATCTGGACCCGACCTCCGGGCGCGAGCGCCGCGCGCCAGACGGTCGGCTGGCTGACGAAATCGAGGAGCTCCCAGGAGCGGGCCGCGAGCCGCCCGGCGCCCCGCGCGGCGGGGCCGCCGTTGCCCGCCGCCGCGCCGGAGCTGCCAGTCGCGAGCCGACACGTCGTTCGCGCACGGGGCGAGCCTGCGCGCGACCTCCGCACGTTCTTGTGTGACCGTGTAGTGAGCGAAGGGGTCGCCTTCGATGCGCAGGGCCGTGCCATCGCCCTGCTCGCTCGCGTAGCGGGCGCGTCCGTTCGTGTCCAGGTAGCGGATGATTTTCATGAGCGCTCCGAGAGGTCCTGCCAGACCTGCCCGCCGGGGAACGTGTGCGCCGCGAGTGAGTCGGCCTTCATGGTGATCGATGTGCCTGGCGCCGTGGGGGCGAGGTAGCGCCCGCCGCGCCGTCGATCATCAGCGTGTGCTCCGGCCCGATCATGTCGCGCACGAGCGCCGTACGCCGCAGGTCGTCCCCGAGATCGAGGCGGACCTTGAGCTTGAAGCGCGAAGACCCCTGCTCGATACCTGGAGGGGAGCGGAGCTACTTCTGGAGCGTCAACATCCCGAGCCTGTAGGGCAACTTGCCGTAATCACCCCCGACTTTCGGATCTCTGCCCTGGTAGAGGAACCGCAGGTCGCACGGGTCGATGGTCATCTTCTCGTCGTGCCCGGAGCGGATCAGCTCGCCGTGGCTGATGTCGTCGCTCCAGTCCTGGCCTTCGTAGGTCACGTTGGCAGGGCCGGCGAAAGGGTTCTGCTTGGTGTCCGCCAGGGGAGCCCAGGGGCCGTCGAGGCTCTCGGACGTCCACGACCTGAAGAAGCGAGGGCTGTTGTCGTACGCCTCCACCATGAGCAGGTACTTGTTCGACCCATCCACCTTGTAGACGTTGCTGGCTTCGAACAGGAGACTCGCGCTGGGGGCCGACATGACGGTTTCGTAACCGTCGAAATTCGGGAACTTGTCGATGCTGACCTTGGAGCGGTAGAGCTTTCCGTCGTCCCGCGAGAAGAAGAGGTGGCAGTTCTTGTCGTCGCAGATGTTCCAGAAGTCCAGCGCGCCGTTCGGCTCGCCTCGGAGCAGCCCTTTGGGCCGACTCCAGCCGTTCATGTTGTTGATGTCATCGTTGGTCGAGTACCGGCCGTTCCACTGGTAGATGAGGTACCACTTGTTGTGCGGCTGGAAAAAGAAGACCTGGGGCGCGACCGTGCTGCCGGTGGGCCAGCTCGCCATGTAGTGCTGCTCAGCGGCGTTCGCCTGAGGGATGTCCGTGAAGTTCGAGTACATGGATTGCCATCCGCCGTTGCCCGACGTGGTGTCGAACACGGTGGCAAACACGTGGTACTTGTTTTCGAAGAACACGATCGTCGGGTCCTTGACGGATGCCCAGCTGCGGCCGGCAGGCGGCTTGGGGCTGATCACCGGAGGCCCCGCCTTCCACTTGAACGTGGTGGGCAAGTCGCAGGTCGGCGGGGAGCCGCCTGCGCCTCCACCACCGTCCCCTGGATCGCCGCCGCTCCCCGAGGCCGACGTGCTCCCGCCGGTACCCGTCGTACCGCTTCCCCCGCTCCCGACGGAGCTCGACGTACCAGTGCTCCCGCCGGTGCCCGTCGTACTGCTGGCGCTGCTGGCGCTGCTGGCGCCCGTCACCGGATTCTCCGAGCCACCCGTCCCATCAGGGGAGGGCTGGTCGTCGGTCGTGCCGCTGCTGCAGCCGGCGAGCGCCGCGAGCACACAGCCGAGAGCAGAGAGACGAAGGAGGGAACGGCACGGAGCCAGAGCGTGGGAGGGCAAATCGAGGTGAGTGATCATGCTAGTCTCCAGAGGGATGCCCAATCGGGCCAGCGAGCTCCTCAGAGCCCGACCGCCAGGGTGAACGCGCATGAGGACGAGAAGCCGGGGCGCATGACGGCCCACCCAGGGCAAAGCAGAAGGATACCCAGAGACCAAATTGTGAACGTTCACATTGCCGGCGTCAATCAAAAACCGGCGCGCGAACCTCCCCCTGGCGGCTCGCGCACACCGGCGCGGAGCACGGTGTGCGCGGCGCATTTTGGCACAAATTCGAGACGAATTGTGCCGCTGTGCCTGTGCGCCAGGCGCGAGGTCCAGAGATCTCGTGCATCTCCGCACCGGCGCACGCGTTGCCTGTACGTGACGGCATGAAGCGCACATCCTCCGTGGTTGCTCTTTCGGTGATGTCTCTCGTCCCCCTCTGCATGACGCCCGCGTGTGGTCCCACAGAGACCTCGTCACCTGGCACCACTGTTCCTGCGGGTTGTGCACTTCACGGATATCGTTCCTGTCATCGACCATCAATGGTTCGAGGTGCGCGCCGGCTCCGACATCACCGGCGCGCTGCTCGCGGGAGGCGTCCGAGGTTCCAACCCGTGGCCCGACACGGACGTTGAACCTTATTTCGCGCCGATCAGGATGGCGATGAGCCCCGAGGAAGGGTGTCCCGAAGAACTTCGAAAGATGTGCGTGGCCCACCGCAGAGGTCGGATCGATTTCTGGATCGACGAGCTGCCAGCCGGCTCGATCCTCGACGGGCACGAAGGTGAGGTGGGCGCGAGCGGGGCCTATCGTGTGATCGTGGGCGCGAGCGTGGATCGCTCCATGGGAGGGGACCCGGACCTCTGCGGCGGTGACGACGCGGAGTACCTCGACGACTTGCGCATCCTGATCGGAGCGAGAGCGCCGGAGCCCTCTGTCGGCGCCCCGTAGGCCGTGGACTGACTACCGTGATCCCGCGGCTGCCACCGGCGCGGCGGCGCGGCCGGGAAGGAGGAAGGCGCAGCCGATCGTCAGGAGCAGCGCCGCGCCGAAGATGGACGTGGCCATCGTGTGCTCGCGGTTCACCACATCGGCCGCCGGGTGGTCGGTGAGGACGAGGCCGAGCACGGTGAGGCCGACGATGCCCCCCATGTAGCGCATCGTCGATGTGAGGCCTGCGGCCATTCCGCTCTTCTCGCGCGGGACGTCGCTCATCGCCGCGGACTGCGACGGCGGGGACGTCAGGCCGAGGCCGGCGCCGAGCATCACGAGCGCGGGGATCGCGTCCGTGAGCGCGCCCAGAGGCCGCGCCGCGAGCAGGAGCATGCCGGCCAGGGCGAGCGAGCAGCCGGCGAGCGCCAGCGCGCGCGGCCCGAAGCGATCGGCGCCGCGCCCCGCGAGGGGCGAGACGACGACCATCGTCCCCATCATGGCCAGCAGCGTCGTGCCGACGTCGCGCGGCCCGACGTGGAACAGCCGCCCCGCCACCTGCGGCAGCTCGAAGATCGTCGCGTACATGGCGAAGTTCTGGAGCGCGATGAGCAGGCTGCCGCCGAGGAACGCGCGCCGCCGGAACAGGGAGAAGTCGATGACGGGGTCCGCGGCGCGCCGCTCCCAGAGCACGAAGGGCACGAGGCCCAGCGCGCCGAGCACCGCGGCCCAGCGGAGGTGCGCTGACTCGAGGCCAAGGACGAGCCCGATGAGCGACCCGCCCAGCAGCACCGAGCCCACGACGTCGAACCGCGGTCGCGGCGCGGCGGGCGTCACGGCCGCGGGGCGCGGCGGCGCGCCGAGGTGCGCGAGCGCGGCGGAGACGAGCAGCACCGGGACGTTCGCGAGGAAGATCGAGGTCCACCCGAAGGTCCCCACGAGCAGCGCCCCGATCGTCGGTCCGGTGCCCGCCGACAGCCCCATCACCGCCCCGAAGGCGCCGAAGGCGCGCCCGCGCACCTCGGGCGGCAGCTCGGTGCGGAGCATGGCCGTCGCGCTCGGGACCACGATCGCGCCCCCCGCGGCCATCACGACGCGCGACGCCGCGAGCACCGGGAGCACCGGCCAGAGGTAGGCGAGCGCGGCCCCGACCGCCAGGAGGAGCTGGCCCAGCCCGAGCGCGCGCCGGTGGCCGAGGCGATCTCCGAGCTTCCCACCGGGGCTCTGCAGGACGATGTTCGTGAGCAGGTAGCTCGTCACGAGCGCCTGCCGGAGCGCGCCGGAGTCGACCCGGAGCGTGCGCGCCATCTCCGGCAGCGCCACGGCGACCATCGTGGAGTTGAGCGGCGCGAGCGCCGTCGACAGGGCGATGGCGGCGAGCAGCCGCACCGGCAGGCGCGACGAAGGCTCAGGCACGGGCGAGCTCGCCCGCGCCGTCCTGACGGTCGCCCCGGCGCAGGAGCGCCACCCGGCCCTCCGTCCCGTCCACGAGGATCTCCTGGCCATCCGTGATGCGCTCGGTCGCCCCGGCAGCCCCCAGGACCGCCGGGATCCCGTACTCGCGCGCGACGATGGCCGCGTGGGAGACCGCGCCTCCGACGTTCGTCACGACGCCCGCGGCGAGCGTGAAGAGCGGCGTCCACGCGGGGTTCGTGTAGCGGCAGACCAGGATCTCCCCCGCCTTCAGCCGCTCGAACTCCCGCTCGTCCCGCACGATGCGCGCCTTGCCGCGGACCACCCCGGACGACGCCCCGATGCCGCGGAGCTCGTCGCCCGAGGCGCCTCCCGCGCCCGCCCCGAACGACCTCTTCTGCCACTCCGCGTTGACCACCCCGTACGTCGCGCGCCGCCGTCGAACGAGCCGCTCCACCTCGTCGAGCGGCGGCGCCGCCCCCTCCAGCCACCCCCGGAGCTCGGCTTCCGTCAGGTAGAAGACGTCGTCGGGGCGCGGCAGGCGCCCGCGCTCGCAGAGGCGACGCGCGATCTCGGCCACGATCGCCTGCAGCGCGGAGAACGGGCGCACCAGATCGAAGTGCGTGCGCTCCCGGAACACGATCGCGCTCCGCAGCCGCTCGAGGGTGCGGCGGAACGCGTCGGGCAGACCGGGCACGAGGCGAAGCGCGCGGGTGACCTCCTCGAGCGCCGCCCGGTAACGCGCGAGCCCGGCCTCCTCGGACGGCGGCTCGGCGACGTCGAGCAGGCCGCGAAGGAGCCCCCACAGCGGCGCGGGATCCTGCCGCCACGTCGGCGCCGAGAGGTACAGACCGGTGCTCTCCCGGTGCCCGTGCTCGTCCAGGAACGCGTCGACCTCGGCCAGGTAGGCCCGGCCGGCCTCCGATTCGCGGAGGGCCTCCGGGCGCCCCTCCCGGATCGCCCCGGCGACCTCCGGCCCGGCGCTCACCGCCCTGCGCGCGAGGTGGAAGATCGCGAGGTTCACGTCGGACGTCCGGGTGCGCAGGCCCGAGACGAGGTCGCGCATGACGGTCGCCGCCCGCTTCGGTCCCACGGCGAGGGCGATCGGGACGCGGAGGGCGATCGCGGCCAGCTGGCTGGCGCTCCTCTCGAACCGCTCGCCCAGGACCGCGGTCGTGGTCTCCGTGATCCGGTCGGCGCGGCGGAGGAGCGCGGCGTCGTCCAGCGCGCGGAGATCGACCGGCGCGCAGGCCTCCTGGATCCGCTTGAACCCGTCGCCCTCCCACCACGCCATCGCGTCGTCGCGCAGGCTGGCCGCGACCTTCTGCGGCAGCCGGAGCAACCGGAGGGTGGGCCGCGCCCGCGGTGGGACGAAGATCGGGCGCCACACCTGGTCGACCCACGCGCGCTCCTCGGCCTCGTCCACGTCGAGCCCCAGGAAGCGCACCATGCGCACGAGCGCGGGGAGCGTCGCCCGGAAGCCCCATTGATCGAGCGGCCTGGGGGCGACGGGGAACCTGTCGTTGTCGTTGGCCTCGAGCATCCTCCGCTGCATGCGGTTGAGCTGCGGGGGCGGAGGAAGGGGCTCGATCTCGGCCGTGCCGAGCGTGGTGATCGGGCGCGACTGGAGGAGGTGAATGGAGCCCCCGGCGAAGGCGAACTCCACGTCCTGCGGGCAGCCGAAGTGGGCCTCGAGGCGGAGCCCGATGCGGCCCAGATCGAGCACCAGCGCGTCGCTCGGCGCCGGACGGCCGGCCTCCCGGCGGTCGCGGTCGTCGATCGCGAGGTCGTTCGTCCCGGGGCCCGCGGCCCCGTTCGGTCGGTCCGGGCCGGGCGCCGCGGCCCCGGCGAACGGCGCGCGTCGCAGGCGGTACACATCGCCGGTCGTGTGTCCTGACACAACGGCCTCGCCGAGGCCCGGGGCGACCTCCAGGAGCATGCGGTCGGCGCGCTGGGCCACCGGGTCGACGGTGAACAGGACGCCGGCGAACTCCGCCGGGACCATGCGCTGCACCACCACGGCGATGTTGACCCCCAGGTGATCGATGCCCCGCGCCGCCCGGTAGCCGAGGGCCCTCGGGCTCCACAGGGACGCCCAGCACCGCCGCAGCGCGAGGAGCAGCCCGTCCTCTCCCGCCACGTCGAGGTACGTCTCGTGCTGGCCCGCGAACGAGGCGTCGGCGAGGTCCTCCGCCGTCGCCGAGGAGCGAACCGCGACCGGCGGCGCGCCGAGCTCGCGGTACGCGTCCCGGACCGCGCTCTCCATCCCGGGCAGCATCGCGCCCCGCTCGAAGAGCTCCGCCGCCTCCGAGGCCGCGGCCTCCCAGCGGCTCGCGGCGAGGTGCGCCGAGAGGCGCTCGGCGAGCCCCCATGCGCGCGCCTGCTCCGCGTACGCGTCAGCGCTCACAACGAACCCGGGCGGCACGGCCAGCCCGAGCTGGATCAGCTCACCGAGGTTGGCACCCTTGCCGCCCGCCCTGGCGAGGTCGGCTCGGGACAGCTGGCTCAAGCGATGAACAAGCATCAGGCATCTCCTTCGGCCAAGAAAGGCTGCTTTCGCCGCGCCGCGCGCTCCCCGGCGCCCGCCCGCCCTCCGGGCAGCGCCTCGCTCGCGCCGACAGCGTCCGCTCGACCGTCACCTGAAAGTCATTGTGACGTCACGAAGTAAGTATCATGATACTTATAAATGGCAAGGCCGCGTAACATCACCGACGCGCAGATCCTCGACGAGGCACGCGCGTGTTTTCTGGAGCACGGCGCGGGCGTCTCGACGACGCTCATCGCGGAGCGGCTCGGCGTCTCGCACGGGGTGCTGTTCCAGCGCTTCGGCACCAAGGAGCAGCTCCTGCGCGCCGCGCTGCTGCCGCCGTTCGAGCCGCCGTGGATGGCGCGCGCGCGGGCGGGCCCGGACGACCGCGACGCGCGGATCCAGCTCCTCGAGCTCGCCGAGGAGCTCTCCGCGTACCTCGAGCGCATCGTGCCGTGCCTCGCGGTGCTCCGCTCGGCCGGCATGCACGTCGAGTCCATGGCCGACCGGCGCGAGGACCTGCCGCCGGTCCGCGCGCGGCGCGAGGTGGTCGCGTGGTTCTCGCGAGCGATCGACCGCGGCCTCCTGCGCCCGGTCCGTCCGGAGCACGCGGCCGACCTCTTCCTCGGCGCGCTGCACTTCCGGCCGTTCCACCAGCACCTCTCGAACCAGGGGTTCGATCGATCCGAGGGCCAGGCCTACGTCACGTTCGCGATCGACGCGATTCACCGGACGCTCGCGCCCGCGGCGGAGCGACCGTGACGCGTGGCCCCGTCACGCCACCGCGCCGGCCGCGTCCGGCAGCAGCGACGGCCAGCTCCGCGGCGGCTTGAACCGGTGGGTCGGCGCGGGCCCGTCGACGATGTGCTCTACCTCGTCGAGGTGACTGCCAGGGAGCAACACCCCGCCCAGCGACTCCCGCACGAGCGGTATCCGCGCCGGATCGAAGCCCATCACCTGCGAGGCGATCGCGTCGACGAGGCCCGGATCGAACCCGCCGAGCAGGAGCCCCGCGTGCACGGGCGTCGCCCCGAGCGGCCCTTCGCCCTCCCCCGCGACGATGCCGTCCACGATCGTCAGGTACCGCCGCTGCGGCTCCCCGCGCAGCGCGCCGCCGCGGTCCGCGAAGAACAGGATGCGGTTGAGATCCAGGATGGTCCGCCAGAGCGTGTTGTTCCCCTCCCAGCTGCCATCGATGACCTTCGGCGGCGCCCCGAGCCGCGGCGCGCGCGCGACGAGCGAGTGATCGCCGGGGAGCGGGAACCGGCTGAGCTTGTTCTCCACCGCGTCTCCGAGACCCTGAGGCCGATCGAACTCGTCGCCGCCGACCGATGGATCACCCTCGGTGAAGTGCGGGAGCCAGTACTTCTCGTTCGTCAGGCCGATCACGCTCTTCAACGACAGCGTGATACCCGTCTTCTTGTGCGTCTTCAGCTTGGGGAGGTTGATGACGACATCCGCGTCGAGGAGCGTCTGGGGAATGCTGTACTCGTGCCGTTGCCCTGCGTGGTGCGGCACCGGCGTCGCGTAATGGCTGCGGTGGAAGCGGAGCGCTGCGCCGCGCGGGGCGCCCGCGGCGGCGAAGAAGCTGCTCGAGCCCAGATCGACGACCCGGTAGCCCCGCGGATCGCCGGGCAGGCGGCGGCGGAGGAGCAGGCCGAGGTTCCAGGAGCGGCCGAAGCGGCGCACGTCGTCGAGCGCGAACACCGGCGCGACGCGGAAATACCGCAGGTCGATGAAATCGACGTCATGCCCCTGGGCCTTCAGGTGATCGATGACGTCGAAGATGCCGAGCGGGCCGGCGACCTTCTCGATCTCGCAGCCCTCGACCGGGGAGTCGACGACGCGCACGCTCCCGCGCGGGCCGGCGGCGCGGAGCGCGTAGTCGAGCACGGGCCGGAGCAGCGAGCCGTGCGTGCTGGAGGCGGCGAGGCGCTCGCCCGTGATCTTCTGGTGAAGGTTCTTCGAGGAGACGAGGTTCGGCTTGACGACGACGCGGTCCCCCGGCGCGATCAGGTCGCCGAGCGGGTTCCACGCGGGCGTGCCGGCGCGGGCCGCGTCGAGGCCGAGCCGGCGGAAGAGCGCCTCGACGGCCTCGTAGACCGGGCTCGGCGGGCCGTAGGGCGCGCTGCCCCCGTAGCTCACGCCCGGCCGAGAGACCGTCACCACGCGGCGGCTCGTCGCTGTCATCGGGAGCCCCCCGGTCAAGCGCCCGGGCCGCTCAGGCCGGACGAGAGGATCTCCGCCGGCGCGGCGCGCTGGAAATCGACGTTGAGGCGCGAGACGCTCGCGAGGTGCTTGCCCGTGCGGACGAGCGCGATGTCGTCGGCGAACTCGACGTCGATGCGCATCCGCTCGCCGAGGTGATGGCGGAACGTCGCGAGCACCTCGTCCAGGACCTGCTGCGAGAACCGCCCGCCCTTGACCACGCGGAAGGTGATGGCGTCGCGCTCCTCCTGCACCACCTGGAAGCGCTTGATCGCGTAATCGAACTCCTTGAGGTAGTGCGCGAAGAACGTGCCGGGCAGATAGCGCCCGTCCGTCCCGCGGATGATGGACTGGACGCGCCCCTCGATGCGGCCGACGCGCGGCGCCCCGCGGCCGCAGGGGCACGGCGCGGACGGGGACATCGCCTCGGCGAGATCGCCGATGCGGTAGCGGACGAACGGCATGCAGAAGTTGTTGAGATCGGTGATCACGACCTCTCCGATCTCCCCCGGCTCGGCGGGGCGCCCGTCGCGCAGGACCTCGACGATGTACCCCTCGGCCACTACGTGGTGGCCCTCGTGCGCGTCGCACTCGTACGCGATGCCCGAGAACTCGCGGCTGCCGTACTTGTCGAAGACCTTGCAGCCGAACGCCTCCTCGATGAGCCGGCGGCTCGGCAGCGGCAGCGTCTGCGCGCTCGACATGATCGCGCGCGGCCGGGCCGCGACCTTTCCGGTGCTCTTGACGTAATGGGCCAGGAAATCGAGCGCCTCGGCATAGCCATCCATGAGCACCGGTCGCGCGCCGGCGATCCTCGCGATCATCTCGCCCAGGTTGTCGTCGGAGAGCTCGAAGATCGGGATGAACGTCCGGTTCGACAGGACGGCGTCCGCGCGCTCGCGGGCAGCCTGCCACTTCGTCATGCCGATCGTCTGGTGCCAGAGCCGCACCGTGGGGTCGCCGAAGCGGTAGCCCGTCCACTCCTGCGCCCGGAGCGTCGCCGCCCAGCGGAACTCGAGCTGAGCCCGGTCCGCGTAGCAGACGAAGGGCTCGCCGGTGGAGCCGCTCGTCGTGATCTTGAGGACCTGCGACTTGTCGTGGTTCTCCGACATGATGTCGAAGTAGAGGTGGCGCCGGATATCCGCCTTGGTGAGGAACGGCAGCTTGTGGAGGTCTTCCTGGCCGCGGATGTCCTCGGGCCGGAGCTTGAGCTCCTGCATGCGAGCGCGGTAGTAGGGCACGTTGCGGTAGCAGTGGCGGAGCAGCCGCCTGAGCTTCTCGTCCTGGAGCTCGCGGGTCTGCGACGGCGTGAGCCACTGCGTCCTGCGCAGCGTCTCGTAGTAGTGCTCGACGTCGCGCGTGATCATCCAGTGGGTGTGGTTGAACGCGGCCAGGTACGCGCGCCACCTGGCCGTGGAGAGCGGGTCGCGCTCCGGCGAGCGGTCGACAACCGGGTTGCGGCGGAGGTACTGCGTGGCCACGTCCGGCGGGATCCGGTCCACGCGGTACTCCCACGCGGCCTTGCCGAGGTCGTAGAACGATTTGACCACGGCGCGCGCCGCGGCCTGGTCGAGGAAGGAGACGCCCTGACGTCGCTGCTCGAAGAGCGTCTCGACCTCTTTGTACGAGTAACCCTTGGCGTGGGCGGCGACCAGGATGAAGGACTGCCAGTAAAAATAGCTGCCCTTGTACGTCAAGAGATCCTGGAACACCTCCCGTGCGCACATCACGAAGCCGCTCTTGTTGTCGTGGAGCGACATGCCGAAGGTGGTGTTCAAGAGGTGGTTGAGCCCGCGGCTCAGGTGGTACCGGCGGTCCCTGCGGCGCCCGACGGCGCTCCGCCAGCCCTGGACGACATCGACGCTGTGCTCGTAGAGCTCGCGCCGGAGGCGCAGGAGGTCCTCGGGCTGGTACTGGAGATCGGCGTCGATGGTGGCGACGAGCTTGCCGCGCGCGGCGGCGGCGCCGGTGCGCCACGCCGCCGTGATGCCGCGGTTCTGCGGGTGGAAGCACCCAACGACGAGCCCCGGGTGCGCGGCCATGAGCGCGCGGATCGTCGTGGCGGTGCCGTCGGTCGAGCCGTCGTCGACGAGGATGAGCTCGCCGGTGAGCGCCCCTGCGCTGAAGACGCCGAGGATGCGGTCGGTGAGCTCGGGGATGTTCAGCTCCTCGTTGAGACAGGGCACGAGGACGGAGAGCTCGATCGGCGCCGCCGGAGCGAGCTCGGTTCGGGGTTCGGACATGGTGTGTTCGCCTATCTTGCCTTGAAGGAGACACCGCAGCAGGGCGAGGGGCGCGCTGGGCGCTTCGGGCGCTCCGCGCGCGCGGGAGCGATCACCGGGGGACGCAGCGGAAGCACGCGCGGATCGGCAGCGCGCCGTGCGGCGCCGCGCGGCGCTCGGTCACGCGGAAATGGCGGTCGAGGAGGCGGCCGAACTCGTCGGGGGTCCACTGGTGCAGGTGGTAGGCGTCGCCGCCCCACTGGATGCGATCCCGCAGGAGGTAGCCGACGGGCGTGCGGCGGACGATGCCCTTCAGCCGCCCGATGAGCGGGTCGTTCGGCACCGTGATCGCGGCCACGCCGCCGGGGCGCAAGAGGCGCGCGATGGCCGCGAGGACGGCGGCGGGATCGACGGTGTGCTCCAGGACCTCGGTGCAGACGACGCGATCGAAGCTCGCGGCGGGGAGGTCGAGCTTGTCGACCTCGCCCTTGAGGAAGCGGGCGTCGTAGCCCGCGAGGTTCTTGCGGGCGGTGTCGAGGAAGACGTCGGAGACGTCGATCGCCGTGATGCGGGCCCGCGGGAACATCCGGAGCACGTGCCCGCCGCCCGAGCCGACCTCCGCGAGGTCGAGGCCGGCGCAGTCGCCCAGCATGCCGCGGATGATGGCGAGCCGCTCGCGCTCGATGAGCCGGATCGGCAGCGGGGCGCGGTCGTAGTAGTCGTCGATCGGGTGCTCCCGCGCGAGGCGGTCGTTCAGCGCCTCCACGTCGATGTCGCCGGCTGTGTTCGGCATGGCGGCCCCATAGCACAGGGGCGCCGGAGCCTCACCCCGGCGGCGGCCCCGCGCCCGGCGATGGGACCGCGCGGTCATCCGCCGACGTGAGCGTCCGGTCGACAGCGGCTCCCTGGTCGCGTGAGAGGCCGCTGACGGTGCAGTGGGGCGCGCATCCAGCTCGTCCGCCGGCAGACGCTGTTGAGCGCCCCCGGACGCATCACGCGCGCATCACGCGCGCATCACAGGAACGCGCGCTGGTTGCCGCTGCGGGCGGAAAGAAAGAGAAAAGATCGCTGAGACACTCCTTGCCGTTGGTGCCCCAAAGGAGTAGCTTGGGCCCCTCACGACGTCACTGGCTCTCGACACGATGCGTTCTCTCTCCCTCCACGCGAGGGAGATCGTTGCTCGCGCGGATGACTGGACGACGCACCGTGTGCCTGCGCGGGTTCGCTGCGCGGCACGCTTCCGTTCGATCCGCGACGGCTTCATCGAACGGCAGGCGAAGAGCGCTCACGAGCGCAGCTGCAAGCCGTGAAAGTAACGTGTCATGGGTAATCGTCTCTACGTCGGCAATCTCTCCTACAGCACCACCCGCGAGTCCCTCGAGGCCGCGTTCGCTGGCAGCGGCGAGGTCCGCGAGGTCTCGATGCCGACCGATCGCGAGACCGGCCAGCCGCGCGGGTTTGCGTTCGTCACGATGGGCTCGGCCCAGGCGGCGAACAGCGCCATCTCGCAGCTGAACGGCATGATGCTCGATGGGCGCTCGCTCAAGGTGAACGAGGCGCAGGAGCGTCCGGCTGGCGGCGGCGGCGGCGGCGGCGGTCGCGGTCGTTACTGATCGCTCCTTCGTCGAGTCGTAACAACGCGGCGGGCCATGAAGGCCCGCCGCGTTTATTTTGTCTTCGAGACGCCCGAGCCGCACGCCGGTGCGCGCGAGCGCCGCGCCAGGCGAGAGGGCCACTGGACCCTGGGGCCGCTGCACGGCGCCGTCGTGAGCTCGTGCGGCCACCGCCACGGCGACTGCAGCTTCAACGACGACGACCGCTCGCGCGACACGCTGGCCCCCGATAGCGTGACGCTCGGCGAGCTCTCCCAGAACAACCGTCACAAGTCCTCAATGCGCCCGAGCTTCGCGGTGCGCTGGTTCCAGGTCGACCCGAGCTATCAGGTCGCTCGCCTGGAGCCCGCGGCCGCGCGCGCCGAGGGGTCACGGTCGTCTCTGGCCGCTGAACCCTGAAGCGCAGGATCGTGAAAAAGCCCTGCATCGACGAGATCGACCCCTGGCTTATCAACTTTCGTGGTGCCGCGGCTCGTTCTCTGGTACATGATGACGCTCGCGCAGCGAAAGCTGATTGCGAAGTTGATAGCGATGCCGCCTGGACCCGTTGGGCTCGAGCGACAGGCAAGGCCGCGAAGAGCCGCTCGAGGCAGCTCCTGCATGCACATGCGGAAGCGCGCGCCCGGCGTGCCTTCCGCGTCCGTGCGGCTGAGCGCAAGGAAAGTGGTCGCCATGAAAGCGTGTTTATCGCGGGTCGTGGATGGCGTGGAACAGAGGCTCTGCTGGCGCTTCCAGGTGCACGGGAGGAGCGAGGCCATGTACGAGCCGGCGGACGGCCAGCATGGTCCGTTCGATCGCGACCGCCAGCGGAACCTCAAGTTCGGCGAGACGTTCCAGCGGCTGGACCGCTCGGGATCTCCCCGGAAGTACGATGGGCTCTTCTGGCAGCCAAAGAGCTCGATCGCGTGAGAGCCTGGACCGTGACGGCCGGGAGCGAGGACAGCAGCCAGCTCCGGCGGGACACGGGACCGTGAACTTGTCGCCGAGCCAGCAACCGAGTCGTGCAAACACAGCCATGTCTATCTCCCAGAAGCCCGTCACCTCCGCCACCTTGCTCGCCACCGCTGCCCACCTCAACTTCCGCGCGACGTCCCGCGACCGGAGCGGCTCGACGCTCGGCGTGCTCGTCAACGCGTCCGGCGCTCAGCAGTACCTCGTGATCGCCTCTGGCGGCGCGGAGGGCACCTGGACGCTCGCGAGCGAGCTGCCCGTCGGCCTCGCTCCCTTTCTTCTCTACGAGAGCGCCGCCAACGTGCTGCGCGGCGGAAGCTTGAGCGAGGACGGGAGCATCTCCTTCCATGGAGCGCTGTATACGATCGAGTCATCGGTCGACGGCAGCACCCGCGCAGCGAAGGTGAGCGGCAGTGTTTGAGCGCTGTCGCGCTCGGATGCCAATCCGAGGATCTGGTCCAGCGCGGTTGCAGCGCTGAGGGCCGAGCCCGGCTCCCATCAAGGCTCGACGCGGCACCTCGCGCTGCACCCGTCGCCAGCCGCCGTGTTGCCGTCATCGCACGTCTCGAGCCCCGCGACGTCGCCGTCGCCGCAGACGATCGCGGGATCGACGAGCGCGCGGCGCAGCTTCAGATCGCTGCGCAGGGCGCCCACGTGCGCCTTGAACTCGCTCAGATCGCCTCGAGTCGCGTCGCCCGCGCCGGCCTCGCCGAGCACCTGCTCCGCGCGATCGATGGCCGCGAGCACGGCGCCCTCGTCCCACGCCGCGTTCACGATGCGGGCGAGCTCGGCGCGATACCGCTCGTCGAGCGCCGGGATCTCCCGGATCCGGCGCGGGAGCACGGCGACCGGCTCCGTCTCGGTGTCGAAATGCGGGTCGTCCAGGATGCGGTCCATCCCGTGGGCGATGAACACGAAGCGCCCGTCGACCGGGTTCTCGTAGAGGTAATAGTTGTTCGCCCGGTAGGCGTAGCCGTCCCAGTGGCCGAGCAGCGCCTCGAGGGCGTAGCTCGTGAGGAACCGATCCAGGTCGAGGCGCTTGCTCACCTCCGCCGCGAGCTGCTCGTCCGGCGCCTCCTGGATGGCGGCGGCGAGAGACCGGAGCTCTGCCCCGCCGCCGTCATCGCCGCCGTCGAGCTCCACGGCGTCGATGTCCTCGGCGAAGTCGCCGCAGCACGGGCCCTCGTAGAGCGCGCCCTCGTCGTTCACCTCGCCGAAGTGCAGCCGCAGGAACCGCTTGTCGATGGCCTCGGTGACGACGTAGATCCCCCTGTCCACGCCGTTGACGCTCACCACCGCGTGCGCGGTGCGCGCCGCGGGCACGCCGGCGCGGTCGTGCAGGTCCTCGCCGATCTGCTCGCGAAGGAACGTCGGGTCCTGCTTGGAGTTGTTCAGCAGGAGCTTCTTGAGCCCGTGCAGGTTCGCCTCTTCATCGAACTCGTCGAGCTTGACGCTGAAGCTCGGCTTCTCGGACAGATCCACGGCCGAGTTGCCCTTCTGCCGGATGCCAGCGCCGCTGACGACGTCGCCGTCGTAGACGATGGTGCACGGGACGCGGTTGTCGAGGTCCGTGCGGAGCTGCCCCAGGTGGGCCTCGTCGATGGTGATCGCGATCTCGTGCAGCGCCGTCCGATCGAAGACCACGCCGCTGCCCGGGTCGAGGGGCACACAGCCACCCTGGCTCGCCGCGACGAGCGCGAGGACCGCGGATGCATGAAGGGCTCTCATCGTTCCCGCTCTACCGCTCCGCATCGCTTACGGGCTCCGTGTTCCGGCCATGGTGGCCCGCCTCGGCGGGGAGCCGGCCGCCGACGGCGTGGCGGAGCTCGCCGACCGCGGTCCAGTAGCGGCGCACGAAGCGCAGCAGCCGGAGCTCCAGGCGCACGCGGCGCTCGTCGACCTCGAGCGCCCGCCCGACGTCGACGTTGCGGCCCTCGATCGCCCGCTGCGCCTCGGCGCCCGCGCGCTCGGCGGCGGGGGTCATCCGGCGCCGGAGCTCGGTCACGAGGGCGCGGGTGGCCTGCGCCTCGCTCAGGCTCGTCCGCACCTCGCGCGTCACGAGCTCGACCGCGGCGCCGAGCGAGCGCTGCTCCGCCTTGCGCGCCGTGTCCGCCGCGACGGTGGCCGCGCGGTGCGTGTCGAACACCGGCAGCTCGATCGCGAGCCCGAACGTCCACCCGAGGCCGAGATCGTTCTCTCGCCGGAAGTCGTAGCCGACCTCGACGAAGGAGAGCCAGGGCCACCGCGCGGCGCGCTCGGCCTGGAGCGTCGCGTCCGCCGCGTCGCCCTGCGCGGCCGCGAGCTCGATCTCGGGGCGGCGCTTGAGCGCGAGCTCGACGGCCTGCTGCTCCGTGGGGAGCTCCGGGGGAGGCCACGCGCTCTTCGGCGCGCCGAGGAGGCGCACGGGCACCGCGGGATCGAGCCCCATGCGCGACAGGAGCGCGGCGAGCGCCGCGCTCCGCTGCGCGCGCAGATCCACGCCGTCCTGCTCCGCGTCGACGGCGGTGAGCTCCGTCATCGCCTCGTCGACCGCCGTCGTCCGCGCGGCCGCGAGCTGCCCCTTCATCCAGGTGGCGAGCGACCGGCGCGCCTCGGCCACCGCGTCGGCGGCCGCGATCTCGGCGTCGAAGAGGAGCACCTCGTCGAACAGCAACCGGATGTCGGCCTCGAGGGCGATCTCGATCTCGCGCGCCTCGGCGAGCGCCTTGGCCTCGTCCACGCGCGCCTCCGCGACGTTCGCGTCGACCTCGCCAGGGCGGGTCACCGGGAAGCGGAGCGCGGTGCTCACGCGCGGATCGCGCTCGCGGATGCGCTGGAGCTCGATGTTCGTGATGCGGAGCTCCGGGTTCTCGAGGTGGTCCTCCGCGTCGACCTGCGCCGCGGCCGCCTCGGCGCGGGCGCTCTGCGCGGCGAGCTCGGCGCTGTGGTCCCTCGCCCAGGCGACGGCGTCCTCCACGGTCATCGCGATCGGCCCCGCGCTGGACGCGCCCGGCCGCGCGCCCGGGCCCGCGCGGCGGAGCGCCGGCGCGCCGGCGGACGCGCGGCCCTCGCGGTAGAGGGCGATCGCGCGGTCGGACGCCGCCGGCCTCGGCGGGGAAGAGCAGCCCGAGAGGGCCGCGCAGAGCAACATGACGGGGATCGCCGCGCGGCGGCGGCGCTGGCTCACTGGCCCCACGAGATCTCCTGGAACGAGGGCGCGGCGGCGTCGAACACGATCGTCAGCGCGCCCGGCGTGAGCGACGGTGAGATCCCCTCGGGCTTGAGCCCCGGGAACCGCTGGACGAGGCGCGGCGAGAGGACGCCGCCCTCGGGGCGATCCACCCGCCACAGCGCGCCGGCGTCGCCGTCCGCCGTCGAGGGCGTGGACGTCATGGCGAGCGCGCCGTCCGGCATGAAGACGAGCTCCGAGATGCCGCCCGGCGTGGGCTTCCCGGCGACCTCCACGTCGACGCGCGCGCGCGCCCACAGCGAGACGCGGGCCGCGTCGAAGCGCGCCGCCTCGGCCGCGGTCCGATGCTTCTTCTTCGCGCTCGCGGCCTCGACCGCCGCGGCTCCCTCGCCGCCGAACAGCGCGCTCGGGGAGCCGACCCGCCAGATCATCGCGTTGCCCTGCGCGTCGAGCGGCGCCTTCAGCCCGAGGTACAGGGCGCCCTGCCGGAAGGCGAGGCCCTCGATGTCGAGCGCCCGCGTCCCCTCGGGGAGGCCGAGCGCCGCGGCCCGCGAGGGGTCCGCGTCGAGGACCTCGGCCAGGTGGATCTCGCCGTCGACGCGGAAGCCCTGGCCGTCCTGGCGGAGGCGGAGGAGCGCGGTCCGCTCCGACTTGCGCTTCCCCTTCTTGCTGTAGCTCTGCGACGACAGGAGGTAGATCTCGCCCGCGTCCCCGGCCGCGATCCCCTCGACGTCGTTCAGCGCGTCGACGCCGCTCACCGGCACCGGATCCGCGGCGACGGCGCCGCCCGCGGACATCGCGAAGAGCCACGGCGCGCCCTCGTTGTTCTGCTCGTGGCCCGTGTCGTCGCTGACGAGGAGGTACCGGGACTCGCCGGGGCGCGCGAGCACGCCCGACGGCTCGAAGCGCGTCCGGCTCGCCAGGGTCGGGGGCAGCTTCATGGGGGACTGGGACGCGACCGCGCCGGCCTTCGGGGCGGCGCCGGCCTTCGGCGCGGTGGTGGTGGGCTTCGGCGGCGGCTGGGCGGGGGCCGCGCCGCGGCGCGCGTCGAACGTGATGTCGAAGGCCTGGCCGGGGACGAGCGCCATCGGCGCGTCCAGCGAGATGGTGACGACGCGGCCCCACGCCGGCATCTCCGGCGTCGGCCAGCAGCGCGGGGGGAGCTGGGAGACGAGCGGCCCCACGGCGACGACCGTGCCCGGGATCGCGTCGCCGAGCTGGCCCCGGATGTAGAGCTCGGCGGCGTCCCCGTCGTTGACGCCGAGGGCGAAGCGCTCGGGGACGCAGGCGACCGCGCGCGCGCCCGTGCGCGCGCTCAGGAGCTGCACCAGGGGCATCCCGGCCGGGACCACGTCGCCGGGCTGCCTGTCGATGGAGATGACGCGCCCCGCGTTCGCGGCGCGCAGCACGTAGCTCGCGCGCCGCTGCTCGAGCATCGCGATGTTCTCGGTCGCGACGCGCACGTCGGCGTCGAGCTTCGCCGCCAGCCCCGACGTCCGGTCCCGGAGGCCGTTCCGCCGCCGCTCCGTCGCCTTGAGCTGCTCGGTGAGGACGCTCAGCGTCCGCGGCTTCTCGCTGGCGATCGCCGTGACCGTCGCGTGCTGCAGATCGAGCTTCGTCAGGTCGTCGAGCACCGCCTGCCGGTTCTCGATGAGCTGCTTCATCCGCGAGATCTCGCTGTCCAGCACCTTGGCCTCGGCGACCGCACGGCGCTGCTCCTCGCGGTGGACGGCGAGGTGGCGCTCGACCGTCTCGCGGTTCGTGTCGAGCTCCTGCTCGAGGACGGCGAGCTCCATGTTCAGATCGGCCTCGACCTGGGTCTTCTCCGCCTTGGCGACGGCGATCTCGGCGTCGATCACCGAGCTGTCCAGCGTCGCGATGATCTGCCCGGCCTCGACCTCCTCGCCGACGGCCACCTCGATGGAGGCCACCCGGGCGGTCTCGACCGGCGAGAGCACCTCGGGCAGCGCCTCCGCGTAGCCGAAGACCCGCCCGCCCGGGCCGCTGCCCACGTGGAGCCACAGGGCGGCGCCGAGCGTGAGCACGAAGGTGATCGCGGGGGCGGCGTCCTGGAGCGCCGAGCGGAGTCGCTGGTAGCTGTACATCGATGATCCTTGCGCGGTGATGACGACGGCGGCTGTGTCAACGAAGCGAGAGGGCCCACGAGGGCGTGACCGACAGGCGTCCTCCGCGATGGACCTCGGCCGCTAGAGATCCAGCGTCGGCTCCTGAAGCATGAGAGAGACGTCCTGCACGCCCGGGATGGCCTGGAGCTTCGCGACGAGCGCCGAGCGCAGCTCGGGCGCGAGGACGGTGATCTGGTAAGCATGCTCCATCACGGTCCCCTGCGCAGCCTCCCGGAGGGTCACCAGCGAGAAGGTCCGGCAGTGAGCGCGGAGCACCCTCGCGAGCGCGTCCTCCACCTCGGGCACGGCGGGCGCGGTGAAGCGGAGCAGGCCATCCGGCTGTCGTCGCGAGCCCCAGCCGGTGAAATGGAGGAGCAAGGTTCCGGCGGCGAAGATCGCGGTCCCGCCGAGGGCCGCGCCGACCGCCTGGAGCCCGCAGGCGATGCCGACGCCGAGCGCCGCGAAGACGAACATGACGTCGCGCGGATCGCGCATGGTCGTGCGGAACCGGACCGCGCTCAGGCCCACGGCGACGCCGATGCCGGCGGCGATGCTGCTGCCCACGGAGAGCATCAGCATGCAGGTGATGACGCTGCCCATCGCCATGCTGTGCACGGATGAGCGGGAGTAGGAGAGCCCGCGAAATGTGGCCATGTAGACGAGCGCGACCGCCTGGCCGAGCCCGAACGCCAGCAGGAGCGCCACGACCGCCTTGCGGAAGTCCATGGCGCTCCCCTGGGTGACCCATCCGAGCCAGTCTATCACGGCGAGCCGCTCTTTCCGGGGGCGATCGCCGGGCGCGGCGCGCGCTCATCTCCGTCCACGTGATCCACGTGATCCACGTGCTCCACGCGATCCGCGCGCGTCTGCGTCACGGCGCCTCGGCGGCGGCGCCGCGGCCAGGGTAGGGGCGCGCTTGCTTGATGTAGAGCGTCGGCGGCTCGTCGGGGTTCGCGTCGTCGTCGTACTTGAACTCCACGTCCATCGCATACCACCCGTCGTTGCCGCTCGCCGGCCCGTACGCGGGGGAGAACCGCTCGTGGATGGCGTCGAGCGCCACGCCGAGCTGATGGACCTGCGCCGTCGAGAGGACCGTCTGGCCCTCCGGCATGAGGCTCGAGTGCGTCAGGTAGGTGACCGGCTGGTTCGGCTGGTTGAAGAAGTAGAGGAACGCGTCGTTCGTCACGCCCGCGGGCGGGGCGACCACCTCCACGTCACCGCCGGTCTGCACGTTGACGTAGAAGGCGGGCTGGACCCCTGCCGTGTCGAACGGGTTGTTGGTGATGGCCACGCCGTTCGCCTCCTCGGCCGGGAAATTGTGGTGCACGAGCAAGGCCATCCCGATGGTCCGGTGGTCGATGCCGTAATAGGTGCGCTCGTCGAAGGTGCGGAGCTTCCAGGCGCTCGCGTACGTCTTGCGGATGGCGTCGAGGACGTCCTCCCAGTCCGTCGGATCGCCCGTGTTCGAGTCGTAGCAGCCGGCGCACGGGAACCCGTCGAGATCCTCGCTGTTCGTGCTGGTGCGGAAGCGCATCGGGTGCCCGGGGTAGTCCGCCTCGATCTTCGCCTTGAGGAGCTCCTGGAACTCGGCGTCGACGGGCGCGCTCTTCATGGCGTCGCGGAGCGCCTTCAGCTGCTCGTCGCGGGCCGCGGCGTCGGTGGTGAACTTCGGGTCGGCGAGCAGCGCGTCGATCTGCTCGTAGAACCCGTTATCTTTCATGAACTGGTCATAGTAGTACATCGGGATCGAGAAGGCCTTCTGGATGGGGACCTCGGGGATCCTGGCCAGGATGGAGTAGTGGGCCGACTTGCCGCCGAAGGCGAGCACGGCCTTCTTGATCGCGTCCCGGAGCGGCTCGCCCTCCGGCGGATCGGGGGTCACCTCCTCGATGTCGCGCAGATCGGTGACCGTCAGATCCATCTCGGGGAGCGTGACGGGCGTGGGTTTGTGCGCCTCCCAGAACGCCTCGGCCTCCGCCTCGGTGACCTCGCGGACGCTCCAGGAGGTCGGCCCCGCGGTGAGCTCGACGAGCTTGTCCTTCAGCGCGAGCAGGTCGGGGTGGGTCATGGCGTTGCGCAGCCCCATGTTGGGGGTGCGCCGGTTCTGGGAGAGCACGTTGACGTGCGAGAGCGGCGTCTGGAACTCCTCGGTGATGATCCCCTGGACGACCGAGATGTCGTTGGGCGCCTCGTCGAGGACGACGATGTCCTGGTGGGACAGGTACTCCGAGTCGAGATCCGCCGCCTTCGCGAAGTGGAGCCGGCCCACCGCCGTGCCCAGCGAGAGCGGCTGGTAGTCGATCCCGGCGTAGAGCTCGCCGGTGCTGACCACGGGGATGTCGGCGGGGAGCTTCTTTGCCTCGGCCGCGACGGCCTCCGACGTCGGGTGGAAGGCGAGCTTCGCCCCGAAGAAGGAGGCCGCCTTGACCGCCCTGAACAGGGTGGCGATCATGTCCGCGGACGCGGTGTCGTAGGGGGAGAGCTCGACGGCCCACACGTCGGGGCCCTCGTAGTGCGTCACCGCGCCGAGGACGAAGCGGCGATCCGGCGTGAAGTACTCGGTCGCGTTGAACTCGCCGAGGGGCGGGACGAGGGGCAGCGGGTCGCCGGAGAGGTGCGATGACACGAAGTCGTAGTGGATCAGGTAGAGAACGCTGTTCTGGAAATACAGCGCGTTCTGATCGGCCTGATCCAGCACGACCTTGACCGACCGCGCGCCGGGCAGGCTGGCGTCGATGGGCACCGAGGCGAGCGCCTCGAAGTCCGCGGCGCACCCGACGCGCTTCAGGAACTCCGTCGATTCATCGGCGTTCTTGCGTTCGCAGACCTCTCCGGTCACGCCGGGGTCGTCCGTGCCGCCGCCGCCGCACGCGCCCGGGAGCGCCGCGGCGAGCAAGGCGAGCGTGACGATCGACGTGATGCGAGTGCCTTTGTACATGATTCCTCCTGAGACAAGTAAGCTGACCGCGCAGCGGCGCGCGCCGGTCATCCCGCGTCAATCCCGCGTCAAGGTGTCAAGGTGTCAAGGTGTCAGCGCGAAGCAGTAGAACCCGCCGTATCCGCCGCCGGACCCGACGGTGACCGTGCCGGGCAGCGGCCCCCCCTGCTCTAGGAGGTTGATGCCCGGCGCGCACCCGGCCTCGTCGAGCGACGACATCCAGTTGGCCATGTTGATGTTGCCGCCGGGGCCGGCGCCGGTGCTGCCGCCGCCGGTCGGGAAGCCGGCGCCGGTGCTGCCGCCGCCGGTCGGGAAGCCGCCACCTCCGAAGTTCCTGGGCCACGAGTGACCGACGCGCGGCCTCCCCTCGCTCGTGTCGCCCGACTTGGCCGTCCAGTCCTTGCAGGTCGCTGTCGCGCTGTAGAGCTGTCCCTTGTCGTTCGTCCCCGTCAGCATGTCGTGGTTGTCCACCTCGGGCTGGCTCGGATCGGGCTGGTGGTTGGGGACGCCGTCCTCGTTCGGAAAATCGTCGATGATCGCAGGGTCGGCCGCGGAGGGGCGGTCGTTGAGCAGCTCCTCCTTGTTGTTGGCGAGCAGCCGGCCGAGCCGGTCGTACCAGGGACCCTCGCCGATCCGATCGATCGCGTTGACCTGCTTGCCGTCCTCCCCTGCGACGGCGCTCAGGAAGGCGCGCCACTGCTTGCTCCCCGCGCCGGGCATGCTCTTCTCGGCGATGGTCGCGCAGATCTTGTCCGCGCCGCGGAGCCCGGCGCCGGCGCCCGTCTCTCCGAAGCGGAGATCGCCGCCGAAGCCGTCCTGGGAGCCCGACAGCTCCTGCAGGGCGACGAGGCTGGTCACGAAGAAGCTGAATTTCTCGGTCGTCCCGCCGGAGCTGGACGAGGTGGTGGGGTCGCCGGAGCTGGACGAGGTGGTGTTGCCGCTGGACGAGGTGGTGTTGCCGCCGGAGCTGGATGAGGTGCTGTTGCCGCCGGAGCTGGACGAGGTAGTGTTGCCTCCGGAGCTGGACGAGGTAGTGTTGCCTCCGGAGCTCGACGAGGTGCTTGTGGAGTTGTCGCCTCCGTTGTCCACCTCCGGGTCCGAACTGGAGCAGCCGACGCCGACCACAGGGGCGAGCAACGCGAGGGTGAGGGGCAGCAGCAAGGGGCGATAAGTGCGTGTCATGGTCTCTGTGTCCTTTTCCTTGTTAAGCTAGACGGTCGGCCGCGCCGCGGATCGGCGAGGCTCACTTGCAGGTGAGATCGCTCTGGCAGGTCTGGCCCTCGGGGCACTGCGAGTCGTCGTTGCACGACGTGAGCCCGGCGATCATCACCGCCTGCTCGATCTGGGACGAGACGACCAGATCGACCCGGCCGGGCGGGATCGTCGTGGAGCCCACGGACTTGCGCGTGACGATGATCGTCGGGAAGCCCGCGACGCCGAGGTCGAGGAGCTGCTTGACGAGGGATGCCGGGACATCGAGCGAGCCGGTGTCCTCGACGTTGCACTCGATCATCCCCTTCGTGCCCCCGTGATGGCTGATGTCGAGCTTCACGTAGACCTTGGAGATGCCGGCCTGCCCCGGCGGGGTCCACTCGAGCTGCAGGGGCTGATCGGGCTCGAGCTCTATCGTCTCGTTCAGGAGATCGAGGGGGCTCACGCCCTTGGCCTCCACCGTGAAGGCGCTGAAGAAATCGCCGCTCGCCTCGAAGCGGAGCACATCGCCCTCGTCGACGGGCGGGTAGAGGAGCTTCACGCCGGCGGGAGGCTGGTAGTTGTTCGCCGTGGGGCTCATGACGAGGGACGCCTCGCCCGACTCGAGGTTCAAGCCGGTCACCGTCACGTTGCCGGCGCTGTGCGCGGCGGGGTAGGGTTGGCACGTGTCGTCCTCCACGCAGACGGCGCTGCCCCCGCAGGGCTCGTTGCAGAACGGGACGCGCGGTGTGAGGAGCTGACAGCCCCCCTCCTCGGTCTTCACCTCCCAGACGATCTGCGAGGGCGTGGGGCCGTCGTAGATCTTCCCGATCACCGCCGTGCTGCCCGCCGCACCCGGCTCGGAAGCAGGCAGCGAGCGCACCTGGAAGGCGCCGACGAGCTTCGTGGGGTCGCCGGTCGGTTCACCCGACCCTGTGGAGCCGCCGGAGCCGCCGGAGCCGCCGGCTGAGCCCCCCGAGCCCGACGTGTCGTCACCCCCGGAGCTCGAGCAGGCGAGCGACACGAGGGCCACGACCCCGCCAAGGACACCGGCGCGCCATCCGCCGCGTGAGGAGAATTTTTCAATTCGGCAAAGGTTTTGCGACATCTCGATGGCCAGGTGGCGACGCGGCGGGATCAGGGGTCAATCTTTTTTGAAGAAGCCCCGCCGCGCGGACGCCGGCGATCTGGCGTCAGGCCCCTGCGCTCAGCCGCCGCCGAGCTCGGACAGGCGCGCGCGCAGCCGCGGCGCGTGGACGCTCTCGCCGTGACGCGCGAGGAAATCGGCGATGGCCGCGCGCTCGTCGGCCGCCCGCCCGAGCCGGCGCAGGCTCTGCACCCGGCCGACCCGGGCCTCCGCGGCGAGGGGGCCGCCGCCGGCGAGGTAGCGATCGAAATAGCCGAGCGCCTCCGCCGCCTTGCCCTGGTGGAGCGCGATCTGCCCGAGCGACACCAGGGCCGCCCGCGCCTCGGGGCTCGCCGGGTACTGCGCGAGCAGGGCGCGGTAGGAGGCGTTCGCCTCGGCGCTCTTCCCCTGCCCGAGCTGGGTCTGCGCGCGCAGGAGCAGCGCTTGCGGGCCCGCCGCGGGCTCCTCCGCGCGCGGCCTGGGCGCCTGCTGCGCGCGATCCCGGGCCCCGACGGCGCTGGCGGTCGCGGGCTCGCCGGTGGGCGCGCCGGCGCCGGGCGAGGGCTCGGCGGCGGACGCGTTCGCGCCGGGCGGCGGCTCGGCGGCGCCCGGTGCGAGCGCGCCGGCGCCTCGCGAGGGCTCGCCGGCGCCAGGTGAGGGCTCGCCGGCGGGCGCGCCGGCGCCTGGCGGAGGCGCTTCCGGCACCGAAAGCGTGGGGAGGCTCAGGACCGTGCGCCGTGCGCCGCTCGGATCGAGCGTCTCGCTTCCGCTGGGCGCCGGCGGGGGCGCCTGCGCAGGCCCGTCGAACAGCTCCGCCGCGAGCGCGGCCAGGAGCGTCGCCGCGACGGCGACGCCCGCGAGCGACCCGGCGATCCCGCGCCGCAGCATCGGCCGAGGCGCCGCGCGCAGCCGCGCCGTGCTCTCGGGCGCGGCCTCGAAGCGGGCGCCCCTCGGGTCGAGGCGAGCGGCTCGGGGCTCGAAGCGGGCGCCCCCGGGCTCGAGGCGGGCGCGCGCGAGCACCTGCTGCAGCATGGCGGCGTCGCTGAGCTCGCGGCCGTCGCCGCGCGCGTCGCCGAGCCTGCCGATGGCGGCCCAGAGCGGCGCCTCGCCGCGGAGCTCGGGGTCGTCCTGCTCGGCGCGGCGGAGGAGCTCCGCGTCCTCGGGGCGGATCGGCTCGCCGCGCGCCTCCGCGGCGAGGATCGCGGGCAGGAGGTCCAGATCGATCTCGGACTTCTGCGTCCCTGTCATGATGCTCTCTTCCGGCCGACGGCGAGGTCCTGTCGCACCTGCTTGCGGAGCGCGCCGATCCCGAGGCGCAGCCGGCTCTTCACCGTATCGGCGCTGACCTCGGTCATTCCGGCGATCTCCTCGATGGAGTAATCGAGCGCGTGGTGCAGGAGGATCACATGGCGCTGCGCCTCCGGCAGCTCGTCGAGGTACGCGCGCGCCTCGCGCGGGAGGGCCTCGAACGGGGGTTGGTGCGGCGCCTGGGCGATCTCCTCGTCGATCGCGCTCTCCGGGGCCACGGGCGCGCCTTCCCTGCGCTGCTGCCTTGCGTACCGGAGGATCGTCCGGACGGCGACGCGCCTGGCCCAGGCCTCGACGGCGGCGTCGCCGCGGTAGCTCGACGCGCTCTCGAGGATCGCGAGCAGGGCGAGCTGCGCGGCGTCGTCGGCGTCGGCCGCGCTGCGGAGGAACGTCCGCGCGATCCGGCGGACCCGCGAGATCACGTGTGTCATGAGCCAGGCCTGGGCCTCCGGGTCACCCGCGCCGGCGTGGCGCATCCGTTCGAGGTCAGACGGCGAGGACACGGCGGGTGACGGGGCAGGCGGCGGGGCGGGGACGGGGCGCGTCATGGCGCTGGCCAGGAGCGGCTCGGGCAGTGGGCCGAGGCTCCTGGAGAGAGCTCGCGCGTGCTCAGCGTCCATCGCTTCGACCTGGTGCGTCGCACGGCCCGAAGCGGGTCAATTTTCCTTTCGTGACGGGTCATGCGGCGCGGGTGGTCATTTCCTGACCATGCCCGCGGGGGCTGGCGAGGCCGGCAGGGCGAGGCCGAGCTCCAGCCCGACGCCGGCGAAGATCCGCACCGGATTGGCCGAAAGCGCGAGGCCCGGGTGTACGGTGGCGTCAGGCTCCGTCAGGAGCACGTCCACACCCAGCGTCGTCTTGAGGCGGAGCCACCCGGTGAGCGGGACCCCGAGCTCCGCGACCGGCGCGACGCTCACGAGCACGTCGGTCCGGGCCTCCGGCGGCGGCAGCTGCTGCGGAAACATCCGCGGCCACCGCCACGGGGGCGGCGGTGGCGGGCCATGACCGGGAGGAGGCGGGAACGGTGGCGGCTCCGTGAGCGCCTGCTGGGTCGTGCCTTCCTCGGGGACGCGCTCGACGATATCGACGGTGGCGCGCGCGCCGAGCTGCAGGTCGAGGCCAAGGGGGAGCCTGAGGCGGACCTGGCCGGTCGTGATCACCGGGTGGCGCGAGAGCTCGAACGTGGACTGCTCGTCGCCGAGCGAGGTCGAGGGGATCAGCTCGTACCCCAGGCCGAGGACGGCGTAGTCCACGGGCGCCCAGGAGGCGCGGAGCGCGGCGGCGCTCTGCCAGGGCGCGGCGCTGCTGAAGTTCGTGCCGGTGTAGCCGGCGAGGACGGCGAACGTCGGCAGCGGGCTCGCTTCGCGGCGGGCGCCCGTGGATGGCGACGGCGGGCCCGCGGGCGGCTGCAGGTCCGGCGCGGCGTCCGCGGGCGCCGCGGCCGCGAGCGCCGCGGGGGACGTGGCGGGCTCGGGGGCACCGTCGGGCTCGGGCGGAGCCGCTGGAGCCGGCCCGACCGGGGCGACCTTCACCTCGGCCAGGCCGGCGACGTGGCCCTCGCGGAGCTCCTCGGCGACCGCGCCGGCGATGTTGGCGAGCGACTCGAGGGCGGTGGCGGTCTGGCCGGGCAAGACCGGGATGCGGCGGCCGTAGATCTGCTCGCCGTCGCGCTCGACCACGTACAAGGCGAGCTCGTCGCTCGCCCCAGCGTCGATCCAGAGCACTCCCCGCGCGTCCCACGCGTCGGCGAGCGCGTTGGCTTCGGGGAGGAGCGTCTGCAGCACGGGCCTCGGCGTGCCGGGTCGGACGATCTGAAGGCGGATGCCGACGGGGCGGATATGGGCGACGACGAGGTCGATGGCGCGCTTGTCGATGCCGCCGGCGCCCGGGAAGGCGGCGAGGACGAGCACCGGTTCTGCGGCGCGAGGCTCGCCCGCTGCGGCGGGCAGGGCGACGGCGGCCAGCAGGGTGCCGGCGACCGCGCTCGCGGCCGTTCGGGCAGCGCGGAGGGCGAGCGCGAGCGACGCAGCCGGCACGGGCGCGGAAATTTATCACCCTTCCCCGCGGGGCACCATCCCCCGTCGCGGCTCGGCGGGATGCCCGCCTCCGCGCCTCAGCGCGCGCCGGTCGACCGCGGGTAGCTCCCGAGGACTTTCACCATCTCGCAGCGCGCGCGGAGCCGCTCGATCGCGTCGGCGACGCGCGGCTCGCTCCGGTGGCCCTCCAGATCGACCAGAAAGACGTAGTCCCAGTGCTTCTGCCGGCTGGGCCTCGACTCGATCCGGGTCAGGTTGATGCCCGCGTCGTCGAAGATGGCGAGGACCCGGCGGAGCGCGCCGGGCTCCTCCTGCACGGAGAAGACGATCGAGGTCTTGTCCGCGCCCGTGGCGGGCGCGTCGGCCGGGGCGATGACGATGAAGCGGGTCGCGTTCTCGGCGCGGTCGTGGATGCGCTCCCGCAGGAGCGGAAGCCCGTAGAGCTCGCCCGCACCGCGGCTGCCGATCGCCGCCGCGGCGGGGTCGCCGAGGGCCTCGTGCGCCGCCGCGGCCGCGGAGACGGTCTGGACGATCTGCGCGCCGGGGAGGTGCTTCGCGAGCCAGAGGCGGCACTGCGAGAGCGCGTGCGGGTGCGCGTGGACCCGCGCGACGCCGCTCAGCCCCTCCGCCTTGCTGAACAGGCAATAGGCGACGTCGAGCACGAGCTCCTGCCGGATCTGGAGGTCGCTCTCGATCAGGGCGTCCGCCGTCAGGGTCACCGAGCCGTCGGTCGAGCTCTCGACGGGGACGACGCCGCAGGCCGCCTCGCCCGCGCGCACGGCGTCGAAGACGCCCTCGATGGTGCCCGTCTCCCGGTAGCGCGCGGCCAGCCCGAACAGGTGCCGCGCCGCGACCTCCGCGAAGGCGCCCTCCGTCCCCGGAAAGGCCACCTTCATGGGCTCTTCCAGCGACAGGCAGGCGCTCATCACCTCCCGGAAGACGACCCGGATGGCGTCGCCCGGGAAGCGCCCCGCGCCCTTCGCCTGCAGGCGGGTGAGCACGCGCCGCTCCCGCTCCGGGTCGTGAAACTGCGTGGCGTTCGCGGCGCGCTTCGCGTGCGCGACCTCGACGGCCACCTCGGCCCGCTCGGCGAGGAGCTCGAGGATCCGGTCGTCGATGCTGTCGATGCGCTCGCGAAGGTCGCCCAGGGTCGCCATGGTTCGTTCCACCTCGGATGGGGAAGGGCGGGCATCAAAGCGCAGGGGGCGCCGCAGCGCAAGGCTCGCCTCGGCGCGGGGAATGCGGCGCGGAACGCGCGCGACGGAGACGAACGTCAGGGGCGAAGCAGCACCCGTGCGGGCTCGACGCGTGGAGCGGATAGAGAGAGCCGATGAGAGGACGAGAGAGCTCTTGGCGCGGGAGCGAGAGGATCGGCCGCCGGAGTGAGAGGATCGGCTGCCGGGGTGAGAGGATCGGGCGCGGGAGCGGGAGGATCGGCCGCCGGAGTGAGAGGATCGGCTGCCGGGGTGAGAGGATCGGGCGCGGGAGCGAGAGGATCGGCCGCCGGAGTGAGAGGATCGGGCGCGGGAGCGAGCGAATGGCGCCCGTGGGAGAACTTATGCCTCCGGGCTCAGCTCGGGAGCAGCGACGGGTTCGGTGGCCTGAGCCTTCCTGCGGGAGCGCCGTCTCACGTTCGTCCGGTAGCGCGATACGAACTTGGCCGCGATCTTGGGCTGGTCGCGAAACGCGTACCGGCCGCCCTCACGGATCTCCTTGGCGAGCTCGTCGGCGGCCCAGAAGCAACGGTTGCGCAGATCCAGCGCGTGTGCGGCGCTCGCGTCCGATGCCTCGTTGGCGGCGGCGTGTTCGAGCGCGTCGGCGAGCGCCGTGGCCCGCGCGAGATCCTTCGTCGTGACATCGGTCACGCCGAGCGCGCCCTCGTGATCGGACCAGAAGTCGACGAGATCGCGCAGGTCCTGGATGGTGTCCGAAAGGCCGGAGCCGTCGGCGATGCGCGAGAGCTCCGCCTGGGCGGCGTCGTCGTTGCGGCAGCCCCAGCGGCCGCCGGCCACGAGCTTCGCGTCGAGCGCCTCGGCCTCGTCGCGGAGCTTGCGCTGCGCGGACGTGAGCGTCACGGCGCCGCGCGCCCTCTGCCAGCCCTTCTCGAGGGCGCCGAGGCGCCGCGCGAAGCGCGCGAGGAGATCCACCTTGTCGGAGGTGATACCGATCCTCGACATGCGTGATTGCTGCGTGTGCGCGAGGCGCGCCAGGGAGGTGAGCTCGCGCTCCGCGACGCTCGCAGGCATGTCGGGGGCGGAGGCGTAGGCCGAGTCCAGCGCGAGGAGCGCCTCATCGCTGGTCGGTTCGTGGGGCTTCGCGGCCGGGCGCTTCGACGTTGCGGCCGGCGTCCTGCTGGACGACCTGGCCTTGGGAGATGTGGATCCGGGCGTGCTCTTCACGGTGCTTGTCGGGGGCATGAGCTCCCTCCTGGTTGAGTGGTACCGGAGGATGGTCGCGTATCGAGAGTGGCTGTCAAGATCGTTTGGCACGCTGAGGCGTCTGAATGCTGCTGCGACGAGACGTGCGCGAGACATCGAGGGAGAGGCGGCCGGCGAGGCGAGGAGAGGGCGGCGCGCTGTAATCGGTTGTAATCGAGGTGGTGTTGACACCGCAGGTCATACAGGACATAGGGGGCCGCGAATTCAACAGACCTTGCGTCGGGAGTGTCTCGAATGCGACACGCGGGCTGGTTGTGCCGTCTTGCTTTGTTCTGTGTGGTGGTGCTGCTGCTCGGGCGGGGGCATGAAGGCCTGGCGCTGGCAGGACCTCCGGAGCCGCGGCTCGTGCCGCTGTCGCCGCCAGGCGGCGGGGTAGCGCTCTCCTCGATTCCCTTCCGACTGCCGAGCGACGGTGTCGGGGGGCTGTCCCTGGGGCCTCGGGTCGATGCGCCGCCGGTCGAGGACGTGGGGGCGCCGTTCGGCGAGATGGTGCTGCCCGACAAGGCGCGGGTGGTGGCGTTCGAGGGGGCCGTGCTGGAGATCCCTCAAGGCGCGGTGGACGAGCCGGTGAGGATCACGATTCGCCCGCTCGACCAGGGCGAGGTGCGTCCGATGGGGCGCGCGATGGTCAACGTCACGCCCGGGGGGAGAGGGTACCGCTTCGGGCCGCACGGGCTCAGGTTCAAGAAGCCGGTGCGGCTGACGTTGCCTTATGACGAGCACGCGATTCCCCCGGGGATGACCGCGCAGCACGTGACGGGCTTCTACTTCGACGAGGCGCTGGGCCAGTGGGAGCACGTCGCGCGGGACGGCGAGGCCGCGAAGGGCAAGCTGGCGAGCCTGACCGACCACTTCACCGACTTCGTGAATGCCACGCTCGCGATGCCGGACGCGCCGGGCACGCGCAGCTTCGATCCGAACAGCATCAAGGGGCTCGCGCTGGGGAGCCCGTTCGCCGCGGTGACGGTGGTCGCGCCGCCGGAGGCGAGCTCCAGCGGCGCTGCGCGGCTGAGCCATGCGATCGAGGTCCCGCCGGGGCGCAACGGGATCGAGCCGGCGCTCGCGATCGCCTACGACAGCGAGCACCGCAACGGTTGGCTCGGCGTGGGATGGGATCTGCGGCTGTCGAGCATCGAGATCGACACGCGCTTCGGGGTGCCGACGTACGCGGCGGGTGAGGCGCCGCGCTACCTGCTCGACGGGAGCGAGCTCGTGCAAGTCGAAGGCGGCGCCTGCGGCGACCCGTGCCTGTTCCGGCGGCGGGTGGAAGGGCGGTTCGACCGCATCGTGCGGCACGGCACCGGGGCGGCCAGCTACTTCTGGGAGGTGACGGACAAGGACGGGACAACGGTTGTCTATGGCCGCGACGCGAACGCGCGGCTCGACGATCCCGAGCCGGGGCCGGGCCAGCCGCGCAACGTGTTCCGCTGGTACCTCGACGAGGTGCGCGACACGTTCGGCAACCAGATGCGGGTCCACTATGATCGGGAGGTCGAGGCCGGTCCGCCGCCGCGCATCGAGGTGCACCCCGAGCGCATCGAGTACACGGCGAACGCGTCACGAGGGGTCGAAGCGGCCTATGCCGTGGACTTCGTGTCCGAGAGCGGGCGGCCCGACGTCATGCTCAGCGGCAGGCCCGGCTTTCTGGAGCAGACCGAAAAGCAGCTCTCGCGTGTGGACGTGCGGTTCGGCGACGTCGTGGTCCGCAGCTACGCGCTCCGTTACATCGACGGCGATTTCGGCAAGCGCCTGCTGCAGGCCATCGCGTTCCACGGGCGAGGCGCGCGGCAGGCGGGCGGGCAGGTGACGGTCGGCGAGGAGCTGTACCGGCATACGTTCGAGTACTTCACGGCGCCCCGCACCGCGTCCGGCGAGGTGGCGGCGTTCGCGCAGGCGGCCGAGGCATGGGGACAGGCCCAGGCGAAAAGCGGCCTGTCGCGCACGGAGGACTCGACCGCGGGCGGCAGCGCGTCGGTGGGGCTCGGCATCGGCATGTTCTCGATCTCGGTCGGCGGGGGCGGCTTCTTCGGCGACGAGACGGTGCGCAAGAGCGTGTTCGACCTCAACGGCGACGGGATGCCCGACTTCCTGGAGGACAGCGGCGATGTCGGGCTGAACCTGCTTCGCGCGGCGTCCGGGAGTCATGTGACGGCGGCGAGCGCGCTCGGCTTGTTCGACAGGGATCTCGGCCTGACGGACCGCTCGGGATGGAGCGTGTACGCGGGGCTGAACGTCGCGGCGCTGAGCGGCTCGGTGGGGTACACGCGGAGCAGCACCGAGGACGAGCAGATCGTCACGGACATCAACGGCGACGGCTACCCTGATCTGGTGTCGGGCGGCCCGCTCGGGGGCGTCTACGCCGCGCTCAACGACCGGCGAGGCCGCTTCGGGAGCAAGCAGCCGTGGGGCGCGCTCGACACGAGCGGCGCGCCGTCCGGCCGTCCCGACCTGGCCCAGGCGGCGCGCAAGGACTTGCATCCGGCCGATCCGCTGCTGCGCTGGATCGCGCCGTTCGAGGGAGACATCCGCATCGGCGGAGCGCTGCAGAAGCAGGAGGCGGGCGGCGATGGGGTGCGGGTGCAGATCGTGCGGAGCGGCGAGGCCGAGCCGCTCTTCGACGATGTGCTCGACGGAGACGAGCTGACTCCGTGCCTCCTTGGCGCGCATCGATGCGGCGGTGATGTCCTCACGACGCACGTGGCCGCGGGCGACCGGATCTACTTCCGGGTGAGCGCGGCGCCGGCGATCGACCCCGAGCGGCGCGTGGACACGGCGGCTGACCTGGTCTCGTGGAGCCCGTCGATCACCTACGAGGTGAGCGAAACGCAGCTCGCGCAGGCGGGGCCGGACGGGGCGCCGATCCACCGCTTCGAGTACAGCCACGACCACCGGCTCGCGGGGCGGCCCGACGTGCCGTGGGTGGCGCCGGCCGACGGCAGCGTCCGGATCTCGGGCGACCTCACGAAGTGGGCGACGAGCGATGAGCTGTGGGTGGAGATCGTGCGGGAGCGCGGCAGCGCCGCGGCGGAGTCGATCCTGGCGCTGCAGCACGTCGATGCGGGCGCCGGCGGGCTCGAAATGGGCGCGCTGCTGCCCGACGCGATCCCGGTGCTCGCGGGCGATCGCCTCCGGTTCCGGGTGAAGGCGGAGCTGCCCGATGACCCGGCGCGCATCGCATGGATCCCGGTGGTTCGCTACGAGGAGTACACGCGCGTGGACCGGGCGACGGGCGCGCCGCGGCGCGGGCAAGTGCAGTGCAGCGCGCAGCCGAATGGCCGCACCGGCTGCACGCTGCACAACGATGGGCCCGGGGACGCGCCGCTGCCGCTCGCGCTCATCGAGCAGCGGGCGCATGTGTCGATGCCTGTCGCGAGGTGGTCGCATGCGACGCGCCCGCGGCCGTGGATCGCGCCGAGCACGGGGACAGCGCGGCTCGAGGGAATGCTGTTCGTGCCGGGGACCTATACATTCACTCAGCCGCTGACCCTGGTCGTTCAGGGCGTGCATCGGCTGCTCTTCAAGCAGGCGTATTCCGCGCCGAGCGCTGCTGGGACGGCATTCCCCGTGGACATCGACCTGGAGGTCCAGGCCGGCGAGCCGATCTTCGTCACGGCCTTCGCGCAGGTGCCGCCTACGGGCGCCGCGCTGAACGCGACGATCGACGGGGAGCCGGTGTCGCTCGGCGTCTTCGCGCCCGAGGCGGCGGCGAGCGCCGGGTCAGAGGACCCGATGGCCGGCGGGTTCCATGGCTGGTCGGTCGGCTTCCTCGATGGAGATCGCGCGTTCTCGGAGGCGGACATCGCCTTTCCGACGCTCCACCCGGAGCGCGGCTTCACGCTCGCGGTGCCGCTGCCGCAGGGGAGCGCGCCGGTGTGGGGCGCGGCCGCGTCGGAGGCGTTCGTCGGGGCGAATGCGGTCAAGCCGTCGATCGTGGGCAAGGTGAGGCGGGGAGACGGTCAGCTCGGCCGGCTGCGCAGCGCGGAGACGTGGAACGCGGAGATCAGCGCCAACCTCGGGCCACTGGGGGCGGGCTACAGCTTCGGCAGCACCACGTCGGACCTGGACCTCATCGACATCAACGGCGATCGATTGCCCGACAGCGTGACGCGCGAAGGCGCGGTGCTCAATACGGGGCGAGGGTTCGGGCCGCGGGACAGCTGGTCGCTGCCGGAAGCGCTGCGGCGGATCGAGCACCGTGCGATCCGGCTGGAAGGGAGCGCATCGGTCACTGTCGACAGCGAGATCCAGACGATCTCCAAGACCACGAGCGAGGGGCGCTTCGAGGGGTACCTGCACACGCAATTCCGCGTTGGGACGAGCTACGGCCTGTCTGCCACGCACGTGGATCTTGTGGACGTCAACGGCGATGGTCTGGTGGACCAGGTGACGCAGGATCCCCAGAGCGGGGTGATGAGGGTGGCGTTCAACCTGGGGCATCGGTTCGCGGGGCCGGCGCCGCTGGAGCGGGCGCGCTTCGAAAAGAGCGACTTCAACGCGGGAACGCTGCGCGAGACGCTCGGCGACATCTTGAGCGAATTCACGGACGCGGCCGGGGTGAACGCGGTGCGGCTGGAGGACACGGGCGCGAACAGCGTCGGCGTCGGCGTGGACGCGACCGTGGCCGCCGCCGGCGCGGGGTACACGTACACGACGGCGCGGACCGTGGTGGACTTCGCGGACGTGAACGGCGACGGGCTGCCGGACAAGGTGATGAAGGACCCGGAAGAGCCGTGGTTCCGGGTGCAGCTCAACCTCGGGAGCCGCTTCGCGCCGGAGGAGTCCTGGCCCGCGGGGGCGTGGGGTGTGTCGATCGATCCGCCGGAGTACGCGTTCATGGGCGGGGGCGACGCGGTGAGCTTCCGCAGGTCGGAGAGCTATGAGGGCAGCTTCAAGGTCGATGTCTGCTACTTCGTGTGCGTCGGCGGGTCGGTGTTCTACTCGGAAGGCGGCGGCTCATCGCACCTCGCGTTCGAGGACATCGACGGCGATGGGCTTCAGGATCACGTGCTCAAGCGGGACGGCGACGCGACGGTGTACGCGCGGGTCAACGCGCTCGGCAAGACGAACCTCTTGCGGCGGGTGAGCCGGCCGCTCGGCGGGAGCATCGAGCTGGACTACCAGCGCGAGGGCAACCTGGTCGTGCCGAGCGAAGGGGCGCTCGGCGAGATGGACAGGGCGCCTCAGGTCGATATGCCGTCGAGCCAGTGGGTGATGAGCGAGGTGACGGTGCACGACGGCGTGGAGGGCGCGCCGGGGGTGTACGGGGTGCATGCGTACCGGACGAGCATCGCGACGCACGCGGATGGGGTCTACGACCGGGAGGAGCGGGTCGAGCTCGGGTACGGGCTCGTGACGACGACGGCGCTCGGCGAGGATGGCGTCACGGCGATGTCGAGCGAGGACGTCGAGCACCTGAACCACGACGTCTACCGTCGCGGCTTGGTAGCGCGCTCGACGCTGCGCGACGGCGACGGGCTGCTCTACACGGTGAACGAGGTAGACTACGCGCCGCCGCCCGAGGGGCTGGAGCCCAGGGTGGGCTGGTTCTTCCCCAAGGAGACGGAGCGGAGGAGCGCGTTCTACGAGGGGACGACCGACGACCCGAGCGCGCCGCACAAGAGCACGCGCGAGACGCGGGTCTTCGACGAGCTCGGCAACCTGATCGAGCTGCACGCTGACGGCGAGGCCGATACGCCGGACGACAACGTGCATCAGAGGGTGGACTACACGGAGCCTGGCTCGGCTTATATCGTGAAGCCGGAGCTCGTCGAGACGACGGACGAGCAGGGGCGTGTGCTGCGCCGGCGAACGGCGACGTACTGGACGGGAACGGGCGCGTTGCACACCGTCACGAACGTCATCTCCGGCGGCAAGCGGGCGGATGGGACGACTTACGCGAACGCGGAGGCCACGTGGAGCTATGAGTTCGACGACTTCGGCAACCTCGAGACGTCGACCGACCCGAACAGCTACAAGCTGACCTACAGCTACGATGAGGTCACGCACAGCTACCGCACGTGCGCGAGCGATAGCTTCGGGTACCATTCGAACAGCGTGCCGAATCTGCTGTATGGCACGGTGGCGCAGGAGACCGACGTCAACGGGCACACGATGGTGCACCGGGTGGACGACTTCGGGCGGCTCACCGAGGTCTGGGGGCCGAGCGACCTCGCGGAGGACGGCGAGGACGCCGGGCCAGTCGGGTGCACGCCAACGACGGTGTACGATCCGGAAGCGCTCGTGGGCGAGGGCGAGCCGACGATCGGGTTCGAGTACGCGCTTCAGCCGGACCAGACCGCCGCGCTGCCGGCGTGGGCGAAGACGAGCCACAGGGACGTGGAGCACCCAGGCGATCCGATCGTGACGATGACGTTCGCGGATGGGCTGGGGCGCGTGCTGCAGACCAAGAAGGACCACGAGCGGGACACGGGAACGGGCGCCGAGGTCGGGATGACGGTCAGCGGGGCGGTGGCGTTCGACGCGCTCGGCCGCGTGGTGGAGCAGGGGCAGCCGGGCTTCAGCGCGGAGCCGGGCACGGCCTTCGTGAGCCTGGCGCTGCTGCGGCCGACGCTCACGCGTTACGACGCGGCCTCGCGTGTGCGGGAGGTCGCCATGCCGGACACGAGCGCGCCGGGCGGCTACGCGCGGACGGCGATCGAGCACGACCTGGTGGCGCTGGAAGGACGGCTGCTCTTTCAGGAGATGGTGATCGACGCCAACGCGAAGATGCGGAACACGTACCGGGACGTGGGCGGGCGGATCGCGGCGGTGGAGGAGTTCAACCGGATCAAGGGGGTGGAGACGCGGATCGTGACGCGTTACCAGCACAACCCCCTCGGCGAGCTCGTGCGGGTGACGGACGCGCGCAACAATGCGACGACGGCGACGTACGACTCGGTGGGCCGGATGGTGACGCTGGTGAGCCCCGACGCTGGGCGTACGGAGTGGCGGTACGATCTGGTCGGGAACCTTCGCGCCAAGCAGACGGCGGAGCTCGCGGCGCGGGGGCAGCTGATCCGGTACGAGTACGACTTCAACCGGCTGCGGAAGATCGACTATCCGGTGACGCAGGACGTGGTCTACACGTACGGCGAGCCAGACGACGCCGGGGATGAGCAAGGCAACCGAGCGGCGCGGCTGGTGGAGGAGACGAGCGCGGCGGGCAAGCGGAGCTTCCGTTACGATCGGTTCGGCAACACGGCGGAGCTGACCTCGGAGTTCCCGAGGCTGCGCGAGCCGCACCGCGGGTCGTACCAGGCGACGCTGAAGTACGTGTTCGACGCGCTGGGACGGATGCAGGAGATCCACTTCCCGGGGTCGGGCGAGGAGGTCGTGCGCTACGGGTACGACCGAGGCGGCGCGGTGGTGTCGGTGGTCGGGGAGAACCAGCGCGTCAATCCGCAGCACCCGAGCGAGCCGAGGACGACGGAGTACCTGAGGCATATCGGGTATGACGAGTTCGGGCAGCGGGTGCGTGTGGTGGCGGGCAACGGGATCGAGACGAAGTACCGGTACGACGAGTCGACGCGGCGGATGACGGAGGTCAACGCGGACCACCGGAGCGCGCAGATGCGGTCGATGGGGCGGCCGCCGAGGCCGTTCCAGCGGCTGCGCTACCGGTATGACCTCGTCGGCAACATCCGGGAGCTGAACAACGAGGTGCCGTTCGACGAGTCGCTGGGCGGGGCCGTCATGGTGGCGCGGACGCAGCAGCGGTTCGCGTACGACGACCTGAACCAGTTGACGGAGGCGTCGGGGAGCTACCAGGAGCGGGGAAACGAGCAGGAGCGGTACACGCTGGGCATCGACTACGACGTCCTCGGGAACGCGACGGCGAAGCGGCAGGAGGTCGCCCGGTACGGGCGGGTCGGGCCGGACAACTGGCAGCTGCAGTATCCGATTCGGGAGAGGACGTACCGGAACGACTACCGCTACACCGGGCCGAGGCCGCACGCGGCGACCCAGGTGGACGAGTACGTGCCGGCGGAGTCGCAGCCGCGGCTGAGGGAGCTGTCGTACGACGCGAACGGCAACCACAAGCAGTGGAAGTACCGGAACAACTTGCAGCGCACGCTGAGCTGGGACGAGGACAACCGGCTGGTGTCGGTGAGTGAGAACGGGCAGGAGATGTCGCGTGCGCTGTACGACGGTGCGGGCGAGCGGCGGGTGCATCGGCACGGGGTCGCCGGGGAGGAGGAGACGGCGTACGTCGATCAGCACCTCGTGGTGCGCAACGGGGTGATCGCGACGAAGCACCTGTTCGCGGGCGAGACGCGGATAGCGAGCAAGATCGACGCGGACTGGTTCCAGAGGCCGCCGGTGCTGTACTACCACTCGGACCACCTCGGGAGCACGCAGTACGTCACCGACCAGGACCAGGCGCTGAGCCAGCACGTGGAGTACCTGCCGAGCGGGGAGCTGTGGGCGGACCAGACGGACTCGCGGTTCCAGAACCGGCAGCCGTACCTGTTCACCGGGAAGGAGCTCGATCTGTCGACGGGGCTCTACCACTACGGGGCGCGGAGCTATGAACCGCGGCTCGGGGTGTGGCTGAGCCCGGATCCGATCCTGGACCAGTACATGAGGGGGGCGCCGAACGGCGGCGTCTACAGCCCCTCGAACCTCTGGCTGTACACCTATACGGGCAACAACCCTGTTGTATGCATCGACAAGGATGGCCAGTTCGCCTGGGTTGCTGTCGCCGCCGTAGCCGTCGGTGTGCTCCTTACGCCGCAGTACGCGAACGCACCTCGACACAATGAGCCCATCCACAACAGCAAGTCGAGCCTGGAGCTTGGCCACGAGATGGCCCAGAACTCCCTCACGGCGTACAGCGTGATGACCAATCCTGCTGCATTCGCTCAGGCCTACATGCAGCAGCAAGCGATAGCGACGATCAAGGATGCCGCCGATACGGTCGATCCGAGCGGGACGCTCCGTGGGGCCATCGAGAAGGTTGAGCCTGTCGCGTCAATGGTGACCCCAGCGGGCAAAGGAGGCGGGCCAAAGCTCGGCGTCAAAGCCGCCGCACCCAAGGCGCCGAAGGCAGCAAAGCCCGATGGCTACGCAGGGCGATATGCGGATGGAACCTTGGTGAAGGAGAGCCAGCGACCCCCGCACGTGAGTGGTCCGGATCCGGCTGCGGGGGGGCGGCCTCACACGGTCCTGCGATGGGATGCGAACGGCAGGCTTTACGGCGCCAAGGAGTTCGGCAACGGCGGCATCCATCCCACCAGGGACATGAGCTTCACCCAGCCGACATTTCCGAACGGGACCGTGCGTCCAGGGCATGGGTCTCCTCCCACTGCGCATCCATATTCCCCAAACCCGACGGGAGGCTCACCAAAGAGAGGAAAAGAGGGGCCCCTGAACCCATAGCTCGGAGAACGCCATGAACCAAGAGATTAGTCGACTCGGCTGTGTGCTGAAGTATAGAATTCAGTCTGATTCCTATATCGAGAAGCGCTCGTTTCTATGCTCGAAGGCGTGGGCCATGGCCGCGGCGGCCGCGTCTGAACGGTTCTACTGCGATTTCTTTACGTTTCCCGGCTGGACGTCGCCTGATGATATGATGGATTTCGGTCGTGTCTGGGGGCGATTTCCCCTGACGGACCATAGTGCTCTTTGCGTCCAGATTAATGCGTCTCCCATTGATGATACTCTCGGAGATTCCGTGTTCGATCTGCTCCCAGAGCCGCTGATCGAGCAGGTTCGCGCAGATCTTCCTCGCATCAATTGCCTCGAAGGCCTCTCCCAGGACGATTGGCCGCGCTCGCTTCAGAAAGCCCTTGATACGCCGCTGTCGCGGTTGCTCAACGGTGTCGTTCTTGCTGATGATGTCGAGAGTTGTGCACTGATCTACGGCGACGTGAACGATGAAACGGATACCGTCGTCTGCGAACCGAGTCGGATGGTTGCCGCATTCATGGTTCATCTGTCGCTGCGGTGCGACGAACCTTTGCTGGTGATGTCGGGCCAAGGTGCATAGTGAGGCGATGCTTGAAAATGAAATTTTGATTGCCGAGAAGGGGAAAATTTCTGCACGGGTACGTCGCCGCTCGCGTGCAAGTCACCCGCGGGCGCGCGGCGACCGCGCGTGCCGCCGATGCCTCTGCCGGGGCCAAGCCATCGACAAGGCCCCAGCGGCCACGCGTCGGCCGAGTGAGCGCCGAAGAGGCGGCACCAGGGCGCCAAAGCCGGCGAGCGGCGCGCCCGGCGGGCGGCGGCGCTGCATCGGTGCCCGCGGCAGCAGCCGGCGATGCCGAGGATCGATCAGCTGGGCGCCGCGTCCGGCGCCCGGGGCCACGGACTTGCCGCGAGCCGCTCCCGAGTGTCGGCGTTCTCGAGGGTCTGCTTCCAGGACTTGGGAGCTAGCTCGATGACTCGATCCGGCGGCCAGGTGGGCAGCAGGATCAGCACGTCGCGCAAGTAGGCCCAGGGCTCGATGCCGTGCAGCGCGCAGGAGGCGATGAGCGACACGATGGTGGCGTTCCACTCGGCGCCGTCCTTGCTGCCAACGAAGAGCCAGTTCTTACGGTTATGTGGAGCTCCACATAAAAGGAAGTCCTGGCTCTTCTTCGGCAGCGACGACCACGCCTCTGCCGCGGCCAACCTCTTCTCGCTCGTGGCGAGCTGCAAGCTCCACGGTCTCGACCCCGAGGCCTACCTGGCCGACGTCATCCGCGTGATGCCCTACTGGCCGCGGGACCGCTACCTCGAGCTCGCCCCCAGGTACTGGGCGCGCACCCGCACCCGGCTCGTCGCCGACGAGCTGAAGCTCGCCCTCGGGCCGATCACCGTCCCGCCCCCGCTTCCCGCGGAAGAGCAGCGCACGACGAGCTGACCGGACCGCTTCCATCGCCCCCCATCCTGCACCAGCTGACCGAGGTTGGGGCCGACGGCGCTTCATGCAGCGCTTACAAAGCATCGGACCGGCGGGAGACCTGGGACCACGAAGTTTCCTGGCGCCAAGGGGCCACCCGAAAACTGGAACAAGGCTGGACAGGATCAGTTGGATGACATCCTGACCAGCCCAGGGTCAACAACAACGCCCCTCGGCCGAGGGGGCTGGCAGGTCAGCGCGCCTGATGGAAGAGGTGCTCGGTTCAATGCGGATGGCTCCTTCGGTGGTTTCGTGGAATAGTACTAGGTGAGGCAGATGTCACCCGAGATGCTCTGGAACCGTGTGCGGCAGTGCTTTGAGACCAATGATGGCTCTCTTCCAACCGTCGAGCTTCAGAACCTAACAAACGGTGAAGTTGCGGACCTATACTCGTCGATTCGACGCGGGTCCCATATTGTCAGTCGAGATGCGACATTCTGGGACACGCAGGCAACAACAGATCGTGGACTGGACGAGGTGCCCAATGCCGCTCTGCTGGTTAGCACCCGCCAAGCATCACCCTTCCACTTCGCAATCGAGGGAGCTAGCGCTTGCGAAGTCATCATTCCGTGTCTCGGCGTTCACGTCTTTCAGGACACCATCGCGTTCGACTACCGCATGGGAGCAGAGTGGGGTGGGCAGCAGGTATTCGCGCTTTTTTCATGGCTGGAGCATCTTCTGTCAAGGACACGTGCAGGGGTTCTCGCTCCCAGTGCGAACGAGGGGCCTCCGGACCCGGAAGCGTTCATGCTCGCGTGGAAGCTCTTCCGAGAGTGGAGCGCCGGTGGAGTAGACAGGGAGTGACCTATGCGTGCTACACCCTCGCGTTCGTCATGAACCGTATACGGCGCGTGCGGCCGCGTCTGTGGGGATCACCGTCCAGATCAGCTCGAGGAGGGCGCGCGGCTCGACCCCACCGTGGGGGGACGGCTCCCGACCGTTGACGTGAGTCCGGGTCTCAGCGGCGCTCGAGCGCGTTGCGTGCGGCTGCGAGCTCGCGCGGCTTGCCCTGGAGCGGGAAGACGTCTGCCGGCCCCGGGACGCCATGAATTCGCGGTGCGTCGCGATGACGAGAGCCGCGGTTCGGCCGGAGAGCCGACCGCGCGCGGACATGACGACCACGGCGATCGCGCCGGGCTCCGGAGCGTGGGTGGCCTCGTCGAGCCGTGCGCGGAGGCCGGGACGAGGACGGGAGCGGTGCTGTGCTTCTGCGTGTATGGGCGGGGCGCGGTCCGGGTCACATGCCCTCATCGGCCGGCGGGAGCTCGGGGGCTTAGACGGCCTCGTCGACCGGCAGCAGCCGCGCGGCAAAGAAGCGCCCGTTAAACCACCATGGCACGTCGTGGCGGCGACCCTCGTGCAGAAGAGCGCCGCCCGCGTCGAGCGTGCCGGCGCGGAGCGCCGCCCAGACCTCGCGCGAAAACATCATCGGTTCGGCCGGCGAGCTGTCCGGCGGAGCAGGGGAGGGGCGCGGAGCGTCTCGGGGCAACACCGGGACGACGCGAAAGCCGCCGCGGCCCGCGAAGTCCTCGCCATGCACGCCCCTCCGCGGATGGATCCAGTCGCCATCGAGCGCGACGTGGGCGAGGCCGAGCGCACCGGGCGCGTCCTGCGCGCCGGAGCCCTGCGCGCGGAGCGGGGCGGGGATCTCGCTCGGCGAGAGCCGGTCGAGCGGCGTGCGCGGTATCGGACGGGTGATCGCTTCGGGGCTGCGCGCTGTCGCAAAGCCGGTGTTCGGGAACCGCTCGGAGGCCGCGCTGCCCGGCGTGGATGTCGCCTCAGCGGCGGCACGTGCGCGCCGCGGAGTTCTCGAGCCGAGCTTGCCAAGACGGCTGCCTGCACCGGCCCGCAACAGCATGGACGCGCTCTGGTCCGAGGCGATTGATGCCGGTCCCCCTCAGGATCCCATGATGACGTTGCCTGGGAGGCGGTATACTATGCGGCGACAGCGCAGCACTATCGAAAGGATCAGGCGGGAAAAGACGATCTCGTCAGCTTTGCCGGCTTCACGCCCCCGAGAGGATGATCCACCATGGAAACCTGGTTTGCTCCCTCCAGAATCCAAACGAAACAGATCAAACACCCCCGGGCCTGGGATGGAAAGAACCTGACCAAGGACGACGTTGCCTTCGATCTCGGGCCCAGACACCTGGAGGCCTTTGACCGCGTGATCCAGGAAGTCCGGAGGCGCAGCGTCACGCTCGAGAACGCTTCCAACGAGGATTTTCAGCTCGAGGACATCCAGGACGATGTGCAGCTCATCGCCGACAGGATCCTGAATGGCCGCGGCGTGGTCATCGTTCGCGGATGGCCGATGGACCGCTGTACGGAAGCGGAGATTGCTCTCCTCTACTGGGCACTGGGCAAGCAATGGGGAGAGCCCATCGTCCAAAGCTGGAAAGGGGATCGTCTCGGCTATGTGACCGATGTTCCCCAGCTGGTGCCGGGGACGCGGGGCAAAGGGTTCACCTCCGAGAACGCGATGACGCTCCATACCGATTACGGTGGCATCATGGGGCTGATGGCCATCCGGCGGGCCAGATCGGGGGGGTTGAGCGGCCTGGCCAGCGGGATAGCGATTCATAACCGCATTGCCGCCACGTATCCGGAATATCTGGCGCCTCTGTACGAGGGCTATTACATTTACTGGACGGGCAACGAGAAGAAGGGTGAGCGTCCAATCAACCCCGACTACCGCGTGCCCCTCTTCAGCGAGCTCGACGGGCAGGTCAGCGTTTCTTTCATGAACAAAAGGGTGGTCGAGCAGGCGGTCGCGCAGCGGAAAGAACCGCTCACGGAGCTGCAGCGCGAGGCGCTCGAATACTTTCATGCCGTCGGGGATGAACTGAAATTCACCTTCATGCTGGAAGCGGGCGAGGCGTTGTTCGTCAACAACTACGCCATTCTGCACGACCGCGCTCCCTTTGAGGACTGGCCGGAACAGGAACGCCGCCGCTTTCTCCTGCGGCTGTGGCTGAGGACCTCCCAGGAAAAGCAGCCGGTCCCTTCGAGCATCCGTCGCTTCTACGACACAATGGCTGGAAATTTCTCCCCGCCGACGGCGAAGTGATCTGGTGGTGATTGGCCCTCTTTCCCTGCAACCCTTCACGCGGGAGATCGACATGTCCAACAGCCTTGCAAGGTACACTGGCCATCCCGGGGCCTGGAGAGCCTCGGACCTGACGAAAGAAGAGATCTCCTTCGATCTCGGGCCCCGGCACCTGAGAGCGTTCGAAAGGGTCATGGATGAGGCGCGGAAACGCAACCTCACGCTCCGGACCGCCTCCGAGAGCGATTTTCCCCTCGTCGAGATTCACGACGATATCCGCCGGATCGCCGACGAAGTCCTCCACAAGCGCGGCGTCGTCATCATCCGCGGCTGGCCGGTCGGGACCTATACGCCGGAGGAGATGGGATTGTTGTTCTGGGCCGTGGGCAAGCAGCTCGGAGTGCCGGTTGAGCAGAGCCATCACGGCGACCGGCTGAACCAGGTCATCGATCGCGAGGGCGGGCGGGCCTACAACTCCAATATTCCCCTGGACATGCACAGCGACTTCGGCGCGCTGGTCGGTCTTCTGGCGATCCGCAAGGCCAAGCTGGGCGGCCACAGCGGAATCGCGAGCGCCCTCGCCATTCATGACAAGATCGTCGAGACCCACCCCGAATATCTCGCCCCGCTCCATGCCGGCTACTACGTCCATTGGCAGGGAGAGGAGGCGCAGGGCGAGCGGTCGCTGATAACCGATTACCGCGTTCCGGTCTTCAGCGAAGTCGAGGGCCAGCTCAGCGTCTTCATGGTCAAGCCGTTCGTCGAGCAGGCCGCGAGGAACAAGGAAATGACCCAGCTTCAGCGGGACGCGCTCGACTATTTCCAGCAGATCGCCGACAGCGACGAGTTCGCCTACAAGTTCATGCTGGAACCGGGAGAAGCCTCGTTGATGAGCAACTACACAGTCCTTCATTCGCGCTCCACCTTCGAGGATTGGCCCGAAGTCGGGCGGCGCCGGCTCCTCCTGCGGCTCTGGCTCAAGTTGCATCCCGGGGACCGCCGTCCCCTCCATCCCCATTTGCAACGCTTGCACACCCATGATGGGTTCTACGTGTCGGCCAAGAACGGCGAAGCGCCGCTGGTATCGGCCACGTGACGGAACCTCTACCTGAAAGGCGTCGATGATCGACCTGGCAATCGTCGGACTTGGGCGGTGGGGCACCTTCCTCGTGGATGCCGTGCAGGGCGTCAGCCCCAAAGTCCGTTTTACCGCCGCGGTCAGCCGTGCTCCCGGGCGCATCGAACAGGCGGCGGCCTCGCGGGGAATGAAGGTCCTCGCGTCGCTGGAAGAAGCGCTGGCCCAACCGACGATCGCGGGCATCGTGCTCGCCACACCCCATTCCCTCCACGCCGCGCAGATCGAGGCCTGCGTCCGCGCGGTGCGCCCCGTCTTCGTCGAAAAGCCGTTCACGCTCACCTCCTCCAGCGCGGTGCAGGCTTCCGCTGCCGCCTCGGCGGCGGGAGTCGTGGTGGCCACGGGGTTCAACCGTCGGTTTCTTCCCGCGATGCGCAAACTGAAGAGCGTCGTCGGGGAGGGCGGCCTGGGCACCCTTCGTCACATCGAAGGCAACTTTACCGCGAATCTCATCGGGCGATTTTCCCCCGGGCAATGGCGCTTGACAGCGGAGGAGAATCCGGCGGGCGGCTTCGCCGGGGGTGGCATTCATCTGATCGACGCGATCATCCATCTCGGCGGTCCCGTCACCGGCGTGTTCGCGGTGGGCTCCTCGCGCATCCCGGCCCTGGGGCCTCTCGAGGACACCGTCTCCGCCCTCTTCACCCTGGCCTCCGGAGCCACGGCCTCGGTGACGACGATGATGGCCACGGCGCCGACATTTCGCCTTCAGGTATTCGGGACCCAGGGTTCCGCGGAGATTCGTGGCCCGGACACGCTCGAAATTGTCGACCTCGCAGGCAAAGCTGGCCCCTTTTCCTTTGAGGCTGTCTCCACGGAGCGCGCCGAGCTCGAGGCTTTTGCCGATGCCATCTCCGGAGAGGCCCCGTATCCCATTCCCATGGACGAGGTGCTCAATGGCGTGGCGGCTTTCGAAGCCGTTGGCCGATCCCTCTCCACGGGCGGCCCTGCTTCCATTGCTGAGGGTGGGTGCCTTGAAGCTACAATGAATCGCCGACACGACCACTACCTGCTCACGCCGGGGCCCCTCACGGTCCCGACGGAGATCCGTGAGACGATGCTGCTCGACCGGAACCCCTACGCGGGCGACTTCGTCAACATGACCGCCGCGATCCGCCGCTATCTGCTCGAGATCGCCAACGGCACGGAGACGCATGCCTGCGTTCCCCTGCAAGGCAGCGCCAGCTACGCCATCGAAGCGGCCATGCAGACCCTGGTGCCTCGTACCGGCACGATCCTGATCGTGCAGAATGGCTTCTACGGAATCCGGCTCAGGGAGATCGCCGAGGGCATTGGCCTCAAGGTCACGACCCTCGACCTTCCGATGCTGCCGCTACCAACGCGCGACGATCTGGAAAGAGCCCTCGACGCCGACCCCTCCATCACGCACATCGCCATGTGCCACGCGGAGACCGGCACCGGTGTGCTCAATCCGATCGAGATGGTAGCGGAAGTGGCCCGGCGCAGGGGCAAGCGCCTCATCATCGATGCCGTCGCTTCCTTCGGCGGCTTTCCCATCGACGTGGCCACGCTCGATCTCGAGGCGCTCATCATCTCTCCCAACAAATGCCTGGAGAGCGTCCCGGGCATCGGCCTCGTCCTCGTCAACAAGGACGCCCTGGTCGCCTCGGCGGGCAGGTCCATGTCGCCCTCGCTCGATCTCCATGCCCAATGGAGCACGATGGAGAAGAGCGGCACCTGGCGCTGGACGCCGCCAACCCACGTTGTCGCGGCCCTGGCCAGGGCCTGCGAACGACACCGGCGGGAAGGCGGCGTGGCCGCCCGCGGGGCACGTTACCGGCGCAACTGGCGCATCCTGATCGACGGCTTCCGCCAATGGGGATTCCGGACCTTGATCCCCGACGAGGTGGCCATCCCCATCATCGCGACCTTCCATGTTCCCGAGCCGTTCGCGCATGATTTCCGGCCCTTTTACGAAGCGCTGGAGCGGCGCGGGATCACCATCTTCCCGGGACGGCTGACCGCCGCCGGAACGTTCCGCGTCGGTGTCATGGGCGATCTGGTCGAATCGGACATCCGCAGGATCATGAACGTCATCCGCGAAGTCCTCGGCGAAATCGATTCACGCTACAAGGACCTGCCGTGGATCAGCTAGGAGGTATTGCCGCCACGATGGCGTCCACCAGCGCATTTGCCGACGCGGGGACCATGTCGAGATAAAGCGCGGGATCGAGGACCTCAATCTCCATCAGGACAAACTGGCCACCGCGCAGGATGCCGTCGATCCGCGCGTAAACGGGACGACCAGGGACATGCCGCAAGACCTCTTTCGCGGCCGCCACATGCTCCTCCTCGGGAACGACGGACACCGGAACAAGTGGGCGGTAACGCATGTTCACTCGAAAATCGTCGGGATTGGGACGCTTCCGCACGCCATGGGCGAACCGCCCGTCGATAAACACGAGCGACAGCTCGCCTTCGCGGATTTCCGGCATGAATTCCTGGAGCAAGAGATCGTTCCGGCCCGTTTCGGTGCGGAGGGCCTCGGCCTGCGCGGCCACCTGGTGGCGCTCAACGAGGGTCACGCCCACGCCGCTCTCCCCGATGCAGGGCTTCAAGACGAGCCGATCTCCGGGAATTTCGGACGCCGTGGTTTCTATATCTGAATCTTGATCGAGGATGCGCGTGACCGGGCAGGGGACTCCGTGGGCGATGAGATCCAGCAAGTATCGCTTGTTCGAGTTCCATAGTAGCAGGTCGACCTCGTTGATCACGGGGATCGCCTCGTCACGCAATCGATGGATCCATCGAAAGAATTTCTCGCTCTGTTCCGTGTAGTCCCATACGGAACGGACGACCACGCCCGCCGCGTGGCCTTTGGCCTCCTCCTGCGGGTTGATCTGGTCCCAGGGGCGCAGGACGGTCTCCACGCCCCGATGTTCCAGGGCCTTCTTGAGCGCCAGATCGCAGCCGATTGCCTCGGGAGGGATCTTTGTGCAGGTCGCCAGTAGCAGCTTCACGGCACACCCTGCTTCTGGTCGACGGCGGCAACCACCCCCGCCTCGCTTCGGTTGTGTCGCTCAAGAAGCACAGCGTCATAGACCGCCCCGGTATGGAGAAGCGGGGTGACGCGCCACGACCCGGAAAGCTCCTTCTCGAACGGATAATTGCAGAGCGATTTGATGCCGTTGCCGTAGCGAAGGATGATCTTCGCCTGCCCGTGCATCTGGCCGCCCAGTTGCCGAAGAATGGCGGCCTTCTCCTTGACCAATCCGGCGATGATGAAATGGCTCGCCTGTCTGACACAAGGGATCGTTTCTAGCGGACGGCAGCTACACCGGATCCGCTCCGACAGACCCTGATGCATGACAAGCTCTTTTGCGAGACGGGTCGCTTCAGGATCGATGTCGTGGCACAGCAACTCCGCCTCACTTTCCCGGGCGAAAAGCAGCGCCGTGACGGGCAGCGCCCCGGCCCCTATGACAACAATCCTCGATTCTGGGCCTATCCCGGAAGCCGCCAATTCCGCCCGGAACGACCTCCGAAACTCCGTGTAAGTCGCGTCCAGATAGGCTTCCAAAGGCAAGGTTCCCTCTGCCAATCGTTGGCAGAGGTGGCGGGAACGGTCCTTTTCCAGGTCGCAGAGAGCGCGATCCAGGACATGGCGAAGCGTCGTGGCGGCGTGAAGAAGCTCGAGATCGCCTTCCCAACGCCGCCAGTGCGACGCGTTCTCCGCGTTCATGACGAACTGGCGAAGGGAGCCCAGCTTTTCTTCCAAGGGATCGAAATCGCCGCAGCGGCCGGCTTCCTGGCGAAGCTCTTCAAGCTCGGAGCTCAGGGCGCGCAACTCAGCCAAGAAAGAATGTTTGTTTGAGTGCATGAACCTTCTCGCCTGGAACCGTGTTGGGGAGATGTGTCGGAAGTTAAGCATCAACGAGGTGCTCTACAACTGGGACCGCCTCGGCGCTCATAGGTGTTGACGGAGGTGATCGCGCTCGCGGATGGCTCGGCCGGGGAGCCCGGGGTCGCGCCCCCGCCGCTGGACGAGAGATCCAGGGTGCTGGCGGCTGGCTCCTCCGAGAGCGTCGCCCCGCAGCGGGCGCAGTGCGGGTTGAACGGGATGCTGTCCGCTCTGCAGCGCCGGCAGGCAAACGACGGCGCTCTCCCCCGAGATCACGGGGCGCTCATACCACGCCCTGGCGCCGGCCATCTTCGGCGCGGCGGCCTGAGGTCCCGATCCGAACCCCGCCTCCGCGGGGGCGCGTTCGTGCTGGAAGAGCAGGGATCCGTCGCGCTGGAGCTCCGGACCCTGGCGTGATGCCTCACTCGCCCTGTCTCTGTGGAGGAGACACCTGGTCCTCCCGGGGCGACAGTTCGCTCGAGACGACGGGCTCGCGAGGGAGCCGGAAGAAGCGTCCCTCCCCGCTCCTGTGCATCGACGATCCGCGGAAGCGAGCGCCGCCCCGGCCCGGCACGTGCGTTGCTGAAGGCTGAAGAGCGACGCGTTGCTGAAGAGGCCCGCTGAACGCCCTCTAACGACGGAGGGCGCGAGCGCGCGCCAGAGCAACCGATGCGTGTCCCCTTCGCGCGTCACCACGGCGGGCGAAGCGAAAAGGAGGGTAGCGATATGACGATTGAACCGATGACTCAAATTCATGTTCGTCGACGGCGCTGGCTGTGTCCCTTGCTGGCGGCGCCGCTCGTCGCCTGCGCGGCCGACCCCGGTGGGGCGGGTGACCTCGAGGAGACGGCCCAGGTCGCATCGCCGATCGTCGACCCGACGCCGGCGGGGCCCGGCGATCTGCTCGCGATGGTGAAGGTGTCGAGCTCGCAGGGGAGCTGCTCGGGCATGGTCATCGCCGCGGACACGGTCCTCACCGCCGCGCATTGCTTCTGCGAGGACGGCTACGTCGGCGGCAACGGCTGCTCCACGGACGCGACGGTGACCTTTCGCCCCGACCCGGCGACCCCGGGCGCGCGCCCGCGCGTGCTGAGCGGCGTGGCCAAGATCCAGCCGGACTACAACCCGTCATGGACCGAGAGGCAGATCGAGCATGACGTCGCGGTCATCAAGCTGAACGGCGTCGCGCCGGCGCACGTGAAGCCCTTCGTCGTGGCCAGCGATTACCCCGCAGAGGGATCGCGGGTCACTATCGCCGGCTTCGGGCGCACGGGCGCCGACTGCAGCACCCCCTTCGGCACCCTGAACTTCGACGCCGCCAAGGTCGGCGGGTACGAGGACGGCCACGACATCCTGCGCTTCAACGACCAGGTCTTCTGCGGCGGCGACTCGGGCGGGGCCGTCTTGAACGTCGAGGCGAGCCGGCTCTACGCCGTCCACTCGATGCATACGTGGACGGCGACCCACGGCTGGGTCAGCAAGGGAGTCACGACGGGCTCCGAGTTCGACTGGATCAAGTCGCACATGTGCCCGTCGTCACCCTCGAACCAGTGCAGAGGCGACGGCGACACGTGCTCCTGCTCGGCCAGCACCAGCTTGCTGTGGCGGCACACCAATGGCCAGGTCGCGATCTGGTTCATGGACGGCGGCGACATCGTCGGCGAGGCCTACCCCGGCGGCCAGGACCCGAGCCTCTCCTGGAAGATCCAGGGCTCCGGAGACTTCGACGGCGACGGCCAGAGCGACCTGCTCTGGCGACACACCCATGGTCAGGTCGCCATCTGGTTCATGAATGACGGAGCCGTCGTCGGTCAGGCCTACCCCGGCGGCCAGGACCCGAGCCTCTTCTGGAAGGTGGCTGGCGTCGGCGATTTCGACGGCGACGGGCGCTCGGACGTCCTGTGGCGCGACGCCAACGGCCAGCTCGCCATCTGGTTCAAGGGCGACGCCGCCCAGGCCGCCTATCCCGGCTACAACAACCAGCCCGCGCCGGTCGACAACGCGTGGAAGGTGCAGGGCGTCGGCGACTTCGACGGCGATGCGCGCTCGGACATCCTGTGGCGAAACACGAACGGCCAGGTCGCCATCTGGTTCATGTCGGGCGGGACGCGGGTGGGCGAGGCCAACCCCGGCGGCCAGGACCCGAGCCTCTTCTGGAAGGTGCAGGCCATCGGCGACTTCGACGGCAACCTGCGCTCGGACATCCTGTGGCGGGACGCCACTGGCCAGCTCGCCATCTGGTTCGGCGGCGAGCAGGGCTTCGACTCCCCCTCGTACAACAACGCGCACGGGCCCGGCGACCTCGCATGGCAGGTGCAAGGCGTCGGCGACTTCGATCACGATCGCCGCGACGACATCGTCTGGCGGCACACGAACGGCCAGGTCGGCATCTGGCTGATGCACGGCGCGCACTTCGTCGGCGACCTGTACCCGCGCCAGGTCGACAGCGGCTGGGCGATCAAGGGCATGCTCCACGACGCCGGGCGGTGAGCTGTCGAGGAGGGGTCCTCGGTCGCCCGGGGGCCCCTCTTACAGGTGGGCGCCGCCGACGAGATCGTCGATCTCGCCGGGCGCAAACCCCACCAGATCGGGCTCGGCCGAGAGCGCCACGCCGAAGCGATCGAGCACGCCGCGCCGCACGCGCCGCGCGAGGCCGAGCAGCTCCTCCGCCGTGGCGCCGCCGCGGTTCACCAGCGCGAGCGTGTGGCGCGTCGAGATGCCCGCTGCGCCGTGGCGCGTCCCCTTCGCGAAGCCGGCGCGCTCGATCAGCCAGGCCGCGGACAGCTTCACCCGGCCGCCGTCCGCCGGATACCGCGGGATCGCCTCGCCGGGCGCGAGCACGCCCGCCGCCTCGATGCGCGCGATGACGCCCGCGGCGGCGCCGGGCGCGAGCGTCGGGTTCATGAAGAACGACCCCGCGCTCCGGCCGTTCTCGTCCGCCGGATCGAGCACCATCGACTTGCCACGGCGGAGCGCGATCACCGCGCTGCGCACCTCGCCGAGCGGCGGCGCGGCGCCCCCCGCAGGCGCGGCGAGCGCCCGCTGGAGCTCGGGGTAGCGCACCGTCGCGGCGCCCCCCGGGCGCAGCGCGAACGTGACGGCCGTGATGACGTACCGCCCGCGCCACGCGCGCTTGAACCGGCTGTCGCGGTAGCCGAAGCCGCAGTCCGCACCGGAAAGGACCACGGCCGCCCCCGTCGCGCGATCGATCGCCCGGACCTCGACGATCGTCTCCGCGACCTCCTGGCCGTACGCGCCCACGTTCTGGATAGGCGTCGCGCCGACGTCGCCCGGGATGCCCGACAGGCACTCGACGCCCGCCCAGCCCTCGGCGACCGAGCGCGCCACGAGGTCGTCCCACGCCTCGCCCGCCCCCGCGCGCACGAGGGCGCGCCCGGCTTCTCCGCCGCCACCGTCCACCCCGCCGCCGCGAGTCTCTCCGCCGCCGTCCTCGCCGCGCCCGCGCAGCAGCTCGATCCCGCGGACGCGCACGCGCAGCGCCAGCGCGTCGACGCCCCGGTCCGCGACCAGCAGGTTCGAGCCGCCGCCCAGCACGAAGAGCGGCACGCCGCGGGCCTCGGCGAAGCGGAACGCCTCGACCACCGCGGCCTCATCGGCGGCCTCGGCGAAGTAGCGCGCCGGCCCGCCCACGCCGAGCGTCGTGAGCGGGGCCAGCGGGACCGACTCGCGGACGTCGAGGCTCACGGCTTCTTCTCCGGCGCCTGCGGCCGCGCCCCGCCGCGGACAGCGCCCGGCCCCTGCGCGCCGCCAGCGGGCCTCGCCGGCGCCGCCGGCCGCGCCACCCGGATGCCCGCCATGAAGCCGCTGTCGACCGCCTGCACCCGCTCGACGAACGCCTTGTACTCGTCGATCGACACCGTCCCCGTCGGCAAGCTCAGCGCGAAGTCCTCCTCGATCGCCGCGCCGTAGCTGCCCTTGCGCGACGCCGCGAGGCCCGCGTGCTCGACGCGCACGCCCTCGGGCGCGCGCGCGACCGTGTAGCCCTCGGGCAGCTCGATCCTGCGGCGCACGTGGTACTGGAGCGCGGTCTCGATCGCGAGCGCGCTCTTGCGCGCCCCCCGCGAGGCGTACGAGGCGCCGAGCGTGCTCGTGTACGCGCGCGGGAACACGAGGTGCACCGGCTCCAGCCCCGGCAGCGTCCACGCCGCGGCGTCCTTGCCCGCCGGCTGCGCGAAGCCGTGGATCGTCACGGTGGCGCGGAGCGCGACCTCCCACGAGCCCTCCGTCGACGAGACGACGACGTCCTCGACGTCGGCCCACGGGAGCCAGCCGAGCACGACGCCCCGGAGCATCTCGCGCCGCGCCGTGCCCACCACGGTCTCGAACGCCTCCGAGAGCGCCTGCGCCGCCCGCCCGTGCAGCAGAATCGTGAACGTTCCCGAGGCGTTACCTTGCGCGTCGACCGTCAGGCGCAGGTCGACCTCGTCGCCGGTCTCGCCGCTCGTCCCGGCCACGGTGACGAGCTCGCCGTTCGGCAGCATGGCGGCGCGGCCGCGCAGCTCGGGGCTGATGCGGCCGGGGGGCAGCGGCGGGCCCTCGACGTCGGCGTCGATCCACACGTCGCCGCCCGGGAGGCGGGCGATCACGAGCGGGTGGCGGAAGCGCCCCGCGTGCGGCGGGAAGTCCGCCGACGAGCTGAACGGCTCGGTCTCGGCGATCGCGAGATCGGCGCGCACGCCGAGCTCGCGCAGCGCGCGGTAGACGACCCACGATCGGCTGCCCTGGCCGAGCTCGATCATCGCGCGCGCCGTCGTGCGCTGCGGGCCGCCGCCGAGGAGCGCCGCCATGTCCGAGAGCTCGACGCCGCCGGCGACCTTCACCGCCTTGCCCGCGGCCGCGACGACGCGCTCGAGCAGCGCGGGCGACGGCGTCCGGTCGGCGCCCGCGGCCTCCCGCGCCCAGCGGGTCATGGTGGGATCGCGGTCCTCGAGCGCGCGGATGTTCTCGTCGAGCGCCGCGGCCACGTGGCCCCAGGTCTGCGTCCCCAGGCTGACGCCGACGCCCATCTCCACGCGAGGCACGCCGTCCTCCATGCGCCGCGGCGGCTGGTCCTTGATGCGCCAGACGCTGATCGTGGAGGCGCCCTCGGCGCGCTGCTCCGCGGCGCCGAGCAGCGGGTGCGACCAGAGCGCGAGCCGGAGCGACGTCGGGCGGCTGACCTCGATCGTCGCCTCGCGGACGCTCGTGCGCTCGGGGAGCAGGTCCCACGTGTCGATGACGAGCTGGCCGCCGTCGCCCGGCAGCGCGTGGCCCTCGGTGACCTGCTCGACGTAGTCGCCCTGCTCGAGCTGGGAGAGGTCGCTCTGGTCCTGCGCGGCGTTCGACGCCGCGTCGGGCGCGAGGATGCGGCCGTCGCGCTTGTGGATGCGGCGGCGCAGGAGGCGCGGCATGGCGCGGCCCTCGATGAGCGGGCCGTAGGTGGCCGCGCCCTGGGCCACGTCCGTGGTGCCGGAGACGCGGCGGAGGTCGTACGTGACGTAGTGGACGAGCCCGTCGGGCGAGATCGTGAACCGCTCGACGTGGCGGAGCACCGCGGTCGCGGCGCCGGGGAGGAACGCCTTCTGCTGGTCCTCCAGCACGAGCTTGCGGCCCTCGGCCTCGAGCGCCGGCGCCGGGTCCGGCGCGAGGCCGAGGGCGCGGGTGATGGGGCCGATCCCGGCGGGGGTGTCGCGCGCCGTCGTGCGGTCGCGGGCGAGGCGGCCCCGCACGGCGCGGGCGTCGCCGCGGCCGGCGGCGAGGCCGAGCGCCTCGAGCATCACCCGCTGCCCCGGCGGCATGGCGTCGTAGACGGCGAGCGCGCCGCGCAGGTCGCCGCGGGCGACGCGCTCGCGGAGCTCGACCTCGCGCAGGGCGTCCGGCGCGCGGCGGAGCCGGCGCAGCCGCTTGATCTCGGCGAGGACCGCGTCGCGGTCGCTCGCGTCGAGGAGCGCGCCGAGGCACGCGGCGCTCGAGCGATCGAGCCCGCCCTCGCAGGCGGCCTTCACCGCGTCGACGCCGGCGCGGCCGTGGATGCGGTCGTCGACGACGGCGAGCAGCGTCGAGCCGGGCGCCGCCGCGGCGAGCTTCGCGTAGGCGGCCTCGGCGACGTCGGTGACGTTCGCGCGGCGGGCGGCCACCGCGAGCTCCGCGAGGACCATGCGATCGGCGTTGGCGACGGCGGGCGCGCCCAAGCCGGCCGGCCCGGGGGGCGCGACCCGGACGCCGAGCTCGCGGAGGGCGTCCATGGTGCCCTCGCCGCGGCCGCCGCGGCGCTCGGCGAGCTCCGCCTTGTAGAGGCGCGCCTCCCAGGACGCGGGCCACGCGGCGAGCACGCGATCGACGGCGGCGCGGATGCGCTCGACGACCTCGGCCTCGGGAAGGTCGCCCACGCGGCGGATGGCCCTCGCGTAGAGCAGATCGAGGCGCGGCGAGCGCGGCGCGGCGGTGGCCGGGGGCGGCGCGGCGGCCGGCGAGCGCTGCGTGGGGGCGGCCGGGGGCGGCGCGGCGGCCGGCGAGCGCTGCGTGGGGGCGGCCGGGGGCGGCGCGGTGGCCGGCGAGCGCGCGTCGCTCTGGTGGAGGCGGCCGTCGCCGTCGGGGTCGAGGAGGTGCTCGGCCGCGCGCGCGTCGCCGAGCGCGAGCAGGGCCGCGGCCGCGACCTCGACGTTCGCCGCGCCGGGGCGCTGGCCGGCGGCGCCGCGCGACGCCGGGGCCGGCGCCAGGCTGACCGCGGCGGGCCGGGACGCGGACGCGGTCGCGGCGGCGCCGGGGCGCGGCGCGCGGGCGCGGAGCGGGAGGCCGTTCTCGCCCCACGCGGTGAGCTCGATGGCGTCGCCGTCGCCCTTCTGCGCCACGCGCACGACGACGCGCAGCGTCCCCGGCTGGGCCTCGACCGTCGCGAAGCGCGTGACCTGCGCGCCGCCGGCCGCGTAGTCGCGGTGGAGGGCGGGCACGCCGCCCACCTCGAGCACGGCGGCGGACGACGAGGCGAGCGCGAGGCTCACCCGCTGGGCGATCGGGTTGTGGAGGTCGACGACCACGGCGCGCGTCCCCTGGAGGGCGCTCACCGCGTCGATGTCGATGGCGCACGCGTCGGCGCGGACGACGATGGGCGAGGCGCTCTGCGCGAACGGCGCGAGCCCGGGGTAAGCCCTGGCGAGCGGCGCGCCCGGCGCGGAGCTCACGGGGGACGGCCGGGCGAGGCCGTGGAGGGGCGCCGCGTCGAGCGGGCCGACGAGGGCGGCCTCACCAGCGCAGCCGCGGCGCGCGCTCCAGGTCGCCGCCGCGGCCTCGTCGCCGACGAACAGGGCGACGCGGTGGAGGGCGCTCGCGAGCGCGCCGCGCACGAACGGCATCTCCGGCGCGCCGCGGCCGTCGACGTCCGCGAACGCCCAGGCGCGCTGGAGCCGGCGGGCGACCTCGGGGAGCGCCTCGCGCGAGCGGAAGGCGATGGCCGCGGCGTCGGGATCGGGGCCGCCCGCGGTGCCGGCGCCGAAGACGAGCGCGTCGAGCGACGCGATCACGGTGGCGAGGGCGCCGTCGTCGCTCGGCGCCTCGACGGCGCGGTCGAGGGCGTCGAGGTACGGCGCGGCGGCGGCGGAGCTCGTGATCTCGGCCTCCAGCGCGGCCGAGAACGCGGCGGGGAGCGGCGCGTCGGCGGGGAGCGGCGATGCCGCGCCTCGAGGGGCGCACGCGGCGAGCGCGGCGGCGGCGAGCGCGAGGGGGAGCGCCAGGGCGGCGCGGCGAGCGACGTGGAGGGGGCGGCGAGCGACGAGGGGGCGCTCGGCGAGGCGAGGGCTCCCGGGGCGCTCGCCGCCGCTCCTGGGGCTGCGGGGGTGGGTGGTCACGATCGGCGTCTCCACGGCGCCGCGCGCGCGGTGCCTGTCCGCCGTTCCTTACGGGCCTGGGATTGCCGACGCAAAGGTGAACTTCCGCAGGCCGCCGCGATCTGCCCGACCTCCGAGGCCCGCCTCGTGTCCTGGACCTCAGCGCCCGCCGCTCCCCGGGAGCCTCGGCGCTGCGCCCCCGGGGGCGCGCGGCGGCGCGCCGTTCGGCGCCGCGCCGCCCGCGGCCACGCGCTGCATGCAGAGCTTCAGGCCCGCGCGGAGGTTTCCGACGGTCGCGATGCCCGATAGATCGAGCCCGAGGGAGACCATCGTCTGCGCCACGTTGGGCCGGATGCCCGTGATGACCCCCTCGGCGCCCAGGAGCCGGATGGCGCGGATGAGCTCGATGAGATAACTCGCTGTCTGCGTGTCGACGACCTCGACGCCGGTGAGGTCCAGGATCGCGAAGCGGGCCCGCTTGTCCACGATGGCGGCCAGGAGGTCGTCCATCACGTCGGCGGCCCTCCTGCTGTCGACGACGCCCACCATGGGGAGGGTCAGCACGCTGTCCCAGACCTCGATGATGGGCGTCGACAGATCGCGGATCACCTGTTGCTGGCGCTCGATGAGGTCGAGCCGCGCCTTCAGCTCGTCTTCCCGGAGCTTCGCCTCCGTGGCGTCTTGCGTGAAGCTGACCGCGCCGTTGCGCTCCCCGCGCTCGTCGGTCAGCGGGATGATCCACGTCTCCCAGGCCATCCCGTACGCCTCGACGCGGGTGCGGACGAACTCGCCCCGGACCGCCCTTCTCATCGGCTCCATGTCCATCGGCGCGGGAGGTTCGTCGAACACGTTCATTCCGACGAACTGGCCCGGCCTGAGGCCGAGAGACGGGAGCGTCTTGCCCTCGTGGAAGGTGCAGACTCCCTCCCGATCCATCCGGGTCACGGCCGTGTCCACGGTGCCGAGGATGGCCCGGAGGATCATGTCGCTCTCCTTGAATTTCTCGACGGCCTCGACCTGCTCCGTGACATCCTGGCCGAAGCAGAGCAGCCGAATCGGCTCGCCGCCGTCGTCGAGCACGGGCGCAACCCGCCACTCGCACACGACGGCGCGCCCGTCCTTGCGGGTATGGGTGCAGCGGTGCGGGGCGCTCTCCTGCCCGAGCGAACGCCCGAAGGTCCTGGCGTCCGGCTCGCTCACGATCGTGTCCGCGAGGCGGCGGCCCACCGCTTCGTCAGCGGTATATCCAAAGATGCGTTCTGCCCCGGCGTTCCACTCGGCGACCACGAGATCGTCGAGCTCCCCGGCGCACTCGATCACCGCGAAAGGCGCGCTGCGGACAGCCCTCATGTAGCTCGCGGCGAGGCCCGGGGAACCGGGAGCAGTCACTGTGCTCATCATTTTTCGTCCAAGGTAAACGGGGCCGCCGGTCGGTGTCGAGGACGAGCGACGGGAGGCCGGCAGGGAGGACGAGGGGTAAGCCGAGTTTGTGAGATGAACTTCGTCGGGCCGCCCTGCGAGGTCGAGCCATTCGAGGCAAGGCCCCTTTCCATCGGATGAGGTCGGGGACGAGGAGCCGCCCCACGTCCATCCATCCGTCCTCCTCGCGAACCCAGCCTGGCGTGCTCATCCGTGAACGGTTACGTTCAACAGGACGAGGAGGCGCTGCGTCGACGATGAGACCGATCGACTACCGCACGGGGGATGCGACCGATCCCGTCGGAGAGGGGGCGAGGATCATCTGCCACGTCTGCAACGACGTCGGCGGCTGGGGGCGTGGGTTCGTGGTCGCGCTCTCGAAGAAGTGGCCCGAACCCGAGGTGCAGTACCGCGCCTGGCATGCCAGGGGTGAAGCCGCTGGATTCAAGCTTGGCGAAATACAGATTGTGAGCGTGAAAGGCGATCTCTCGGTCGCGAACATGATCGCCCAGCACGGCGTGCGCTCGCAGCATGGCGTTCCCCCGATCCGGTATGATGCGCTTGAGCGATGTCTCGCCACGCTCGCCGAGCACGCGCAGCGCGTCAGCGCATCGATCCATATGCCAAGAATCGGTTGCGGCCTGGCGGGTGGGGAGTGGCCAGAGGTCGAGTCGATTGTCCAGAGAACGCTCTGTGCTGCCGGACTATCCGTGCACGTTTACGACCTCTGATGCGGGGGACGACGCCAGGCAGATGAAGCTCATACGTGCAGAAGATCGTCATGTCATGGCGATCGAGAAATGGTTCCCCGATCGACGAAGCTGCCAGATCTGGGGTGGTCCGCAGTTCAGATTCCCGTTCACGGACAGCACCTTCCTGGAGGACACGCGGAGCGGTGTGCTGCCCTCCTATGTGCTGCTCGGAGCTGATGACCAGCTCCTCGGTTTTGGCCAGTATTACCTGAGGGCCGGTCGCTGTCATCTCGGACGGCTCGTTATATCGCCCGAGCACCGGGGTGCGGGGCTGGGCCGGTGGCTCGTCGGCGGCCTGGTCGAGCTCGGTGTTCAGGAGCTGGGTGTCGGCGAATGCTCCTTGTTCGTCGTTGCGGACAACACGCCTGCAATGCGGCTGTACCGGAGGCTGGGCTTCGTGGAAAGCCAGTACCCGGAAGATGATCCAAGCGTCACCTCCTTGGTGTACATGGTGGTGGTCGCGACCAGACTGGCAGAGCTGCGCCTGTGTGCCCCATAAGGCGCTGCGAGAGATGGCTATTTGTCGAAATCGTCGACTTGTGACGAAGCAAGAGATCCAAGCCTTGTGCGCTGTCGCGCTCGAGTCCTTCAAGGACGTGCTCCCCCCAGAGCGCTTCCGCGATGCGCACGACTGGGTTCACCGGTACGGGGAGTGGGGGCTCGCCATGGAGCACGTCATCGACTGGATCGGCGACCTCGATCTCCCTGTGGACCAAGCGCAATTCGACGCCATCGAGCACGTCATGGCCGCAATGGGATGGGCTGAAAGCTCGAGGATGAAGTGGCTCCGTGGATATTTCGCGTCGCTCAGATCGGGGAATTCTCGTGAGGGTGAGTCCGCATGAAGCTTTACAAGCGCCATGCTCGTGCATGGCGCCGTACAGGAGGAAAGCCAATTGACTGAGCTCCATTTCCGCCGTGCCCATCCCGAGGACGCGGCTCGCCTTCAGGACATCCGGCGCGCGGCCTTCGCGCCCGTGTTCGCGTCGTTCCGCTCGATCCTCGGCGACGAGCTCTACGAGCTGGCGCAGCGGCGAGACGACGAGGCGCAGGAGGGGCTGCTGACGTCGCTCATGGCGGCCGATTCGGGCTGGGAGCTGTACGTCGCGCAATCCGGCGATGAGGTCGTCGGCTTCGTGGCGCTTCGGCTCGCTCCGGAGACGCTCGTCGGCGAGATCGGCCTCAATGCCGTCGACCCCGCGCAGGCCGGGAAGGGGATCGGCACGGCGATGTATGACTTCGCGGCGGCGCGCCTGAAGCAGGCCGGGATGAGGGTCGCCACCGTCGGAACCGGCGGCGATCCGAGCCACGCTCCGGCGCGACGCGCGTACCGGAAGGCGGGGTTCGACATCGAGATCCCCAGCGTGTGGATGTACCGCAAGCTCTGATCTCGCCAGCACGGGTGATCGCATGAAGACCTACAAGAAGGCTGATTTTCCGGTCGCGAACGTCAGGCGCTTCCTGGAGCCGGGTCCTGTGGTGCTTGTGAGCTCTGCGCACAAGGGCCGGCGGAACATCATGACGATGGGCTGGCACATGGTCATGATGCAGGAGCCGTCCCTCGTGGGGTGCTTCCTCTGGGACCAGAACGATAGCCATGAGATGGTGCGGCGCAGCAAGGAGTGCGTGATCAACGTGCCCACGGTCGATCTCGTGCGCGCCGTCATCGGGATAGGGAACAGCCACGGATCCGAGGTCGACAAGTTCGAGCAGTTCGGGCTCACCGCCGTCGAGGCGACGAAGGTCGGCGCGCCCCTCATCGCCGAGTGTTATGCGAGCTTCGAGTGCAAGCTGGTGGACACGAGCGCCGTCAAGCGCCTCAGCCTGTTCGTCTTCGAGGTGGTGAAGGCGCACGTCGCGACGTCGCCGCGCTATCCGACGACCGTCCACTACCGCGGCGACGGCGTGTTCATGGTGTCTGGTCGCAATGTGAGCTATCGGAGGCTCTTCAAACCGGAGAACCTGTAGCGCGCCCGGCGCTGTAGACGAGGACGGCAGGCCGGAGCGTGTCCGTGTCGACCGGGGCGGACTCTCCGCCGAGCGCGCGCGGTGCTGGTTGCGGCGCCGGGACGGTGCCAGGAAGAAGGCACAAGGAGGAAGCTCGGTGCAGGCAATAGCCTGCTCGCGTCGTGCCGGGTCAGACGCATACTTGACGAAGTATATACAAATGTATATACTGTTCATGCCATGAGCGCGAGTAGGGCAAAAATATTCCAGAACGGTGGAAGTCAGGCTGTTAGGCTTCCCAAAGATTGCCGGTTCCCCGATGGCGAGGTGCTCGTACGGCGTGAGGGACGCCGCGTGATCCTGGAGCCGATCGACGAGTGGCCTTCGAGCTTTCGTGCCTGCCTTGGGGCCTGGTCGGATGAGATCGAGCGGCCGGCACAGGAGCCCGTCACGGGGATAGAGGATCCGTTCGAATGACGCTCCTCTACATGCTCGACACGGACATCGTGAGCTTCGCTCTCCGCGGATTCGGTGGCGTTCCCACGCGGTTGCTCGAGCACAAACCGTCGGAGATCTGTATGAGTGCGATCACGCTCGCGGAGCTACGATATGGCGCTGATCATCGTCGCTCCAGGAAGCTGCATGGTCTCATCGACGCCTTTGCGGCTGCCGTGACGGTTGTCCCTGTCGATGAGGGAGTAGCTGCTCGGTTCGGAGCGGTTGCTTCGGCGCTCGTCCGTCAAGGTACGCCGATCGGTAGCTTCGATGCGCTGATAGCGGCGCATGCGCTCGTGCTCGACGTGACCTTGGTGACGAACAACACGAAACATTTCAGCCGCGTGCACGGGCTACGCATGGATAACTGGGTCTGAAATGAAACCTCCGCTCGATCAGCAGCCGTCGTCGTGGACGATCGCCCAGCCGAACTCGGGTGCGAGCGCGCCGGTCGCGGCCTCCTGCGTGACGCCGAAGAGGCCTGCGACGAAGCGCAACGGGTGCTCCGTGCCGTCGCGCACATCGACGAACCTGACGGGGGCGCTGGAGATCGAGCTCGGGATCTGCAGAAGGTCCGGTCCCTCACGCTCGAATTTCCAGTCCGTGCGCTTCTCCGCGGCGCGCAGCGCCTGCTCCCATCGGCCAAGATACGGGTTTGGCTCGAGGCGCTCGCCGTTCCGATCGAACGTCTTGAGGTACGGAAAGAGGACGAGGATCCAGCCGGTCAGCTCGCTCGGCCCGGAGCCGCTCTGGTAGCGGAAGAACGAGCGCCAGAAGCCTGGGGCGACGTGCCCCTCGGCGGCGCGTACGACCTCGTCGAGCACCGGGAGGAGCGCGTCGGTCCAGGCCTCCAGGCCGAATTCGGACAGCATCGCGGCGCGCCGGCGAACGCTCTTCCAGTCGTCGACGCTGCCCAGCAGCGTGACCGAGGGGATGCCGCAACCAGCCATCATCTCGTACTCGAAGTAAGGCTGGAACGCGTCCATGAGGACGACCTCCGAGGCGGCGCGCTCCAGGGCGCCGGTCGTCGAGAAGTCGGCCACGATCAGGTCGCGCAGGCGGCCGATATGCGCGGCGATCTGGTCCGAGAATGCCGTGAACGCCTCGGGCCATGGATTGGGCTGGCCCAGGAAGAAATCGGGCCGGTCGACGACGAGCTTCTTCTTCCCCTGATGACGGACGAACCGCCCGCGCAGCGCTTCGGCGTTCAGCGCGACATGGTGGGCGAACCCCTGCGCAAGGCAGAGCCACACGGCATCCGGCGACAGAACCAGCGGATGGTGAAGGTAAAATGCATCGTGCGCCGCCTGCGCGAGCGCGTTGGCGTCGGTCGCGGAGACCAGCGGCGCGTCGCTCGACGAGAACGCCTCGACGCGCACCACGGGAGGTCGCGGCTTGCCCCAGGGCATTCGCCGCTGCTCCGGTGCGGCGCGCTCACCCCCGCCGAGCAGGCTCGGGATGGCCTTGGCGCGATCGAGCACCTGCATGAGCTGCTGCGGCCGATCGACCTCGGACACGGCGAAGGTGATTGACATCGATGCATCCTACCCTGCCCATCGACGACACCTCCACGTCGAGACGCTCCCGCCGGATAGAGAGCTGAACAACCTCCTGCGATGTGCCGGCCAACCCGTCGACAGCACCGAGAAATCAACGTACCCGTCGGGAATTCCCCTCAGGACGGCTCGGTAGAAGCCCTGTCCGCGCTCGCAAGAAAGTGGACCGCCCGGCGAAGGTTCTGCTAGGGGGGTCTATCATGATCATCGCGCTCACCGGACAGAAAGGTGGGATCGGCAAGAGCACCACGGCGGTGAGCCTCGCCGTGGCCGCGCTGGCGAGCGGCCGGCGTGTGCTGCTCGTCGACGCCGATCCCCAGGGGACCGTCCGCACGTGGGGCGACGTGGCCGCCGAGGCGGGGCACGATACGCCGACCGTCATGGCCATGGGCGCCTCGATGCACAAGCCGGGACAGCTGCCGGAAGTCGCCGCCGCGTACGACCTCACCGTCATCGACTGCCCTCCACGCCACGGCGAGATCGCGCGGTCGGCGCTGATGGTCGCCGACATCGCCGTCTATCCCTGCGGCCCCACGGCCGCGGACGCGTGGGCCCTCACCGCCGCGCTCGAGGTGTTCCGCGAGGCCTCCGCGCTGCGGAGCGCGCTCAAGGGCTGCATCCTCATCACGCGCAAGCAAGGCCGCACGGCGCTCGGCAAATCGGCGCGCGCGGTGCTCGAGACGTCGGGCTTGCCGGTGCTCTCCACGGAGCTCGGCTATCGCATCGCCTACCAGGAGTCCCTCGCCTGCGGGCAAGGGGTGACGGGCTACGCACCGCGGGACGCCGCGGCCAGAGAGATCACCCACCTTCTCGAAGAACTGGAGAAGCTTCACCATGGCCAAAAAGCAAGTCGCGGTCTCGCTACGAAAGCCGCCGTCGCCTGAGAAGGCCGACGCGTTCGTCGCGGGCGGCGAAGGCGGCAAAGCGGCAGACGACGTCGTGAGGTCGAAGCCCGCCGCCCATCAGCGCGCGCACGACGGCGAGAAGCCCGTCGAGGCGCGGCAGGAGCGAGCGCAGGAAGCGCCGCAGGAGCGAGCACCGGAGGCGCGGCCAGGCGCAGAGCCGCTCGCGGCGACGGCGCCGCAGGCAGCCAGCGCTGCCGCCGCGCCCCAGGCCGCCGCCGGGCCCCAGGCGCTCGCCACCACCTCGGAGCCGCACGCCGGCCCGCCGGTGCTCCTCGGGAACGACGGCCGCTCCCGGCGCGCGGTCACCGTCTACCTGCCCGATCCGCTCGCGGATCGGCTGCTGCTCCATTGCATCGAAAACGACCGCGACATGAGCAACCTGGTCGGCGAGGCGGTCGAGGTCCACCTCGACAAGCGCCTCGGGCCGGCGTCCGTCTCCGCGGCCCCGGCTGAGGCCGCCGCCCCGCGCGAGGCGCCGCCCCCGAGCGCGAGCTACCGCACCGAACCGTTCCGTCCTGCGGACACCGGGCCGAAAGGGCGGGTCGGTCGCGTGGTCCAGGTCGGACGGGTGCTGATGACGCTCTGGCGTCAGCGGCCCCGGGCGAGCTGACCGACCAGCGCGCATCGACGCCGCCCCTATCGCACCTGACTGGCGCGGCCGCCTCGCAGGGAGTTGACGTTCACGTCCATCTCGCCAATGAGAACCTAGGAGACAATGGACGTCGAAGAAAAACTCTTGAACATCCTCCTCGTCGAAGACGACGACGTCGACGTGATGAATGTCCGCCGGGCGTTCAAGCGGAACAACATCTCGAATCCCCTCTGGGTCGCCGGGAACGGCGTCGAGGCCCTCGAGATGCTGCGCAGCGGTGTCGTCCCGGTCGAACGACGGCTCATCCTGCTCGACCTGAACATGCCCAAGATGAACGGGATCGAGTTCCTGCGCGAGCTGCGGGCCGATCCAGAGCTCGGGGCCACGTCGGTGGTCGTGTTGACCACATCGAACGACGACCGCGACAAGGTGGGAGCCTACAACCTCAACGTGGCCGGCTATCTCCTCAAGCCGGTCACGTTCCTCAGCTTCGTCGAGCTCATGGCGGCGCTCAACAAGTACTGGAGACTTGTGGAGCTACCGTAGCGAAACACATCGGCTTTCCGATCCTCGTCGTGGCGAGGGGCGCCCCGCGCGGCGCGCGCGCTCACGCTCTCCGGGAGACACCGCGCTACTTGCTGCGCTTGACGACGCCGAGCGCCTTCTGCGCCGCCTTGACGGCCGCCTGCGCCTCCTTGCCGGGGGCGCTCGAGAGCGCCGAGATGAGCGCCGTCGCGACCTCGCGCCGGCTGTGCGCGTGCACGTCCGCGAGCTTGAGGTAGAGCGGCGCCTTGTCGGCGAGATCGGCGTCGCCGCGCCGCGCCTCGATCCGCTCGACGAGGCAGGCCGCCACCGCGGCGTCGTCCATCTTCTTCAGCGCGTCGAGCGCCGCCGCGCGCTTCGCGAGCTCCGGCCGCGCCTCGATGAGGTCCACGAGCGGCGTGAGCGCCACGGGGCCGAACGCGCGGATCGCGTCCGCCACGATGCCGGGCTTGTATCCGTCGGCGTAGGCCGAGAGCAGCTCGCTCAGCCCGCGGACGTCGCCGAGGAAGCCGAGCGCGTACGCGGCGATCTTCGCCTCCCGCTCGTCCACGCCGCGGCTCGCCAGCATCCGCACGAAGGTCTCGACCATCTCGACGTCGCCGAGCTGCGCGAGCGCGTAGGCGGCCTCCTCGCGCACGTCGCGGGAGGCGTCCGCGTAGAACGCGCGGCGGAACGCCGGCAGCGCGGCGAGATCGCCCAGCTCGGAGAGCGCCTTCAGCGCCTCGAGCCGCTCCTCCTTGGTCGGCGCGGCGCCCAGCGTCTTCGCGAGCTCGTGCACGCGCCCGAGCCGCGCGGCGCGCCGGGCGCGCACCGCGTCGTTCCCCGGCCCGCCCGACGGCGCCGCATGCGTGACGTCGATTACGTCGAGCGCGTCGCGGGCGAGCGCCCGCAGGCCCGCGTCCTTCGCGTGCTCCGCGACCTTGCCGAGCATCGCCGCGGCCTCGGCGCGGGCCGGGCCGCCGTGCAGCACGACCGCCTGCAGCACCCGCACCGCCGTCAGCTTCGCCACGCGGCCCGCCTTCACCGTGAGCGCCTTCTCCGCGGCGGCGATCGCCTCGGCCCCGAGCGGCGCGAACGTCCTCGCGATGGTCGGCGTCGCGGTGCCGTCCGCCCAGATCGGGAAGATGCTCGCCACGAGCTCGCTCGCCGGCAGCGACGCGTAGTAGCGCGCGTGGTGGACCGCGGCGACGTAGCGGTTCATCGCGCCCGCCGCGCGCCGCCGCGCCACCTCGTCCGGGGAGAGCGTCTCGTCGGGCCGCGCCACCGCGACGCTCTCGTAGGTCGGCACGCGCTCGGTCGAGGCGCGGTCGATCTGCGTCGCGCCGGCCAGGCGGACGAGCGCCATCTCGAGCACCTGGTAGAGCTTGATGAAGTCGTCGAGCCGATCGGCCGGCTCGGGCCGCTGCGGCAGCGCCTGGAGCAGCGCGGCCTGCTTCTCGAGGCGGAGGTCGCGCAGCCGCGCGGCCAGCGGGTCCGTCGCGCGCGCGCTGAGCCCTGTCAGGCCCGTGACGAGCGCCTCGGCGAGCTCCTCGCGGACCTCGCCGAGCGCGATGGCCGCGGGCGACGCGCCCGCCTCGCGGGCGGCGGCGTTCCACGCGGAGCCCTCGAGCGGCCCGCCCCGCGCGGCGAGGCCCTGGTCCAAGACAGGGCGCAGCTCCAGGCCGAGCGGCCCCTCGACGACGGCGGCGAGCGGCCACAGCGTGGGCAGCGCTGCGTCGATGCCGACGTCCCCGAGCAGCGCGCGGAGCCGCGCGTCGCGGAGCGAGCCGGCGAGCCGCTCCTCGAGCGCCGGGTCATCGGGCAGGTGGAGCGCCTCCCCCTTGTCGTCGACCGCCGCGAGCCGCGCGCCGCGCGCGAAGAGCGTGTCGGTGAGCACCGCCACGGGCACGAGGTCGGGCGCGAAGACGTCCTTGCGGTGCTCCTGGAGCGCCGCGAGCGCCGCGCCGACGTCGGGCAGCGCCCGCGCGAGCACGGCCTCGAGGGCGCCGGCGTCGAGCGGGCGCTTGTCGCCGAGATCGCTGAAGTCGACGCGGAGCGGCGGGTAGCCCGGGTAGGTCGTCGCCCGCGCCCCGGCGAGCACCTCGCCGGCGAAGCTTCGCTTCGGCTCGGTCCGCTTCGCCAGGAACACGGGGAGGATCTGCTTCTCGCTGACGTGGCGGCCCGACTCGAGGTCGATGAAGCGGCTCTCCCGGATGACGAAATCGTCGCTCGTCGTCCGCGTCGAGAAGGCGTACTCGACGAGCGTGAGGTCCCCGGCGGGCTTCCTGTCGGACGCCTTCCACGTCTTGCCGACGAGCTCCTCGACGTGGCGGTCGTCGAGCGGCTCGCCCGCGAGGTGCTTCTCGAGCTTGCGGGCGGTGAGCAGGAGATCGGCCATCACGTTCGCGTAGGCGACCGCCGGCAGCGCGCCGCGGGGAGCGCCCCGGGCCTGCCGGCCCCCCGCGGCCTGCCCGCGGAGCAGCGCGGCGAGGTCGAGCGTGCGCGCCGAGAGGCGCCGGAGGCGGTTCTCCCGGAGCGCCTCGGCGAGCTTCTCCATCTGCTCGATGCGGTCGCCCCCGATCGTCGCGACGCCGGACACGCCGAGCTCGCGCACGAGCGTGCCGACCTGCTCGACGCCGGACTTCATCATGGCCTGCGCGTCCGCGCTGCCCTTCTTCACGCTCTTGCGCGCGGTGTCGCCGCCCGGCGCGCCGGGCGGCGGCGCCTCGCTCACGGCGAACGACTCGGGCGCGCGCGCCCACGCAACGAGCAGCGCCGCCGCGTGCTTGCAGAACGCGGTGTTGAAGGTCCGCGCCGGGCAGGAGCAGCGCCCCTTGAACGCGGGCGCCGGCGCGTCGCTGTAGACGAGCGACACCTTGTAAGGCGAGGCCCCCGAGCCCTTGGCGTCGCAGAACAGCTTGTTCTCGTAGCGCGCGAGGTTCAGGAGCTGCCCGCCGTCGTAGAGCAGCGTTCCCTTCTTGAGCTCTCCCGCGTCCTGGATGAACGCCCGGAGCTCGCCGGCCCCGATGCGCTTCACGTCGCCCGGGGCCGCGCTCACGGCGCCTCCGCGGGCGAGCGCGCCGGGCGCGGCGCCGTGGGGATCTCGTCGTTCGGGAGCAGCGGATGGGCGGCCGGCATCGGCCTGGAAGGCTATCACGGGCGGCGGCGCGGGAGCTCTTGCTGCCTCCGCCCGCCTCCGCCGGATCGGGCCATCGGATCGTGGGATCAGGCCCTCGGGCCCTCAGGCCGTCAGGCCAGCTGTGCTCCGGCGCCGGCGCGCCCCACCGCGGCCTCGCCGAGGCGCGGGTAGTCGATGTAGCCGCGCGGGCCCTCGGAGTAGAAGGTCGCGACGTCGGGCGCGTTGAGCGGCTCGCGGCGCGACAGGCGCTCCGGAAGATCGGGGTTGGCCAGGAAGGGCGCGCCGAAGGAGACGAGATCCGCCGCGCCGGTCCGCAGCGCTTCCTCCGCGGTCTCCAGCGTGTAGCCGCCGTTCACGACGAGGGCGCCGCGGAACCGATCGCGGAGGAGGGGCGTCACCCGCGCCGCGGCGTCGAGCGCCTGCCCCGAGAGCGGCTCCACGACGTGCAGGTAGACGACCTTGCGCGCCGAGAGCTCGGCGGCGACGTGGCCGAAGATCGCCCTCGGATCGGAGTCGCTCATGTCGTTGAACTCGCCCAGCGGCGAGACCCGCACGCCGACCCGGTCGGCGCCGAACACCCCCGTCACGGCCTCGGTGATCTCGAGCAGGAACCGCGCCCGGTTCTCGACCGAGCCGCCGTACCGATCCGTCCTCTGGTTCACGCCGTTCCGGAGGAACTGGTCGATGAGGTAGCCGTTCGCCGCGTGGATCTCGACTCCATCGAAGCCGGCGGCCTTGGCCCGGCGCGCGCCGTCCTCGAACTGCGCGACCACGCCGGCGATCTCGTCCGTCTCCAGGGCGCGCGGGGCGGCGTACGGCTGCGGGCCCTCGGGCGTGTACGCGTGGCCGTTGCGGATGGCGACGGCCGAGGACGAGACGGGCGCCTGCCGGTTCGGCTGGAACGAGGGGTGCGACGCCCGCCCGACGTGCCAGAGCTGCAGGAAGCCGCGCCCCCCCGCCCGGTGGATCGCGTCCGTCACGAGCCGCCACCCGGCGACCTGCGCGTCCGTGTGGATGCCGGGTGTGCGGAGATATCCCACGCCCTCCGGGGTGACCTGCGTCCCCTCGGTGATGATGATGCCCGCAGAGGAGCGCTGCTCGTAGTACCGCGCGTTGAGCTCGGTCGGCACGTTGCCCTCTCCCGCGCGGCAGCGCGTCAGCGGCGCCATCACGACGCGGTTCGGCAGCGAGAGGGGGCCGAGCGCGAAGGGGCTGAAGAGCAGGTCTTTGGCGGTGGTCACGATCGATGCTCCTTGCAAAGAAGATGTAGCTTCCGAAAGGGAAGTGGCATCCGTTCGGCGGGCATCATGAATCTGCACTGCACGATGTCAAGTCACTTCCCTTTTGGAAGTGGATAGGTCATTCTGGTGTCTGGGACGACACATGAAGCACGCGTGCCAGCACCTCTGCGAGAAGTTTCAGGTCGCGATGGACGTGCTGGCGAAGCCCTGGAACGGGCTCATCATTGCGACGCTCGAGGAGGGGGCGCTGCGCTTCGGCGAGATCGGCGAGCGGCTCGACGCGATCAGCGATCGGATGCTCTCCAGCCGGCTGAAGGAGCTCGAGGCGCTGGGCCTCGTGGTGCGGCGCGTCCTGCCGGGGCCCCCCGTGCGCGTGGAGTACGAGCTGACCGACGCCGGCCGGGGATTCGGCGAGGTGGCGCAGGCGATCTCGCGGTGGGGAGAGCGGCTCGCGGTGAGCGCGGCGCGCGGCGGGGGGGCGAAGCGCGCCGCACGGGCGGCGCGGGCCGCACCGGCGGCGAAGCGCGCGCGGGCGTCATCCACGTAGCCTTCACGTGGCGTCCACGCAGGTCGCGTGACGGATGTCACGAAGGAGTCCGCCCGGTCCTGAGCAGCGCTCAGGCAATACCTGACGCCGAGCGCTCGTGTGGCGAGGTAGCGAGATCAGCGCTCGTGTCGATCGCGAGGTTGCGCTTGCCGCTCAGGTGGAATGGTGATGTAATTCGAGGGCTTCGCATCTCGGTGGCTGACAAAATAGGGTGCAGATTCGTGGGATACGAGCTCAGCCGTTAGGCAGGCGAGTGAGGCGTACGACGGTACGCGGCGCGAGCCGAACGACGCGGATGAGCTCGCCAAGTGCGCGCCAAGGTTGCGCTAAGTAGGAAAATGCACCCCGCTATGACGCGGGGTGTTAACGCGTGGGCGTCCCCTGGGGGTCGCGGTGGATCGCCGTATGGTACTGCAGCACCAGCGCCGACCGGGGGGGATGAGGCTCGCGCACCAGTTCTGGTTGTCTCTCGTCCTCCCCATCGCGATGGCCATCCTGCTGTATGGCATCTTCGCGTCGGCGCACCGCAAGCAGGTCCTGCGGGAGGAGGCCACGGCGGAGCTCCGCAACTACGCCACCCTGCTTCAGGCGTTCGTCGAGAGCGCGCTCCAGCGCAAGGACGTCGCGCTCGTCCGCCGGAGGGCAGAGGACTTCGCGAGCGCCGAGCGCATCCTTGGCATCGCCGCGTTCACCAGGGAAGGTGAGGCGATCTTCATCACGAAGGGAGTCGAGCGCGAAGCAGCGCGCCTCGAGCAGCTCGCGCGCCGGGCGTTCCTTGAAGGCGGCGACATCGAGGAGACCGCCAGCCTGGCCGAGCAATCCGTGCTGCTCCGCACGGTCTACATCCGGCCGAGCAGCGCCAATCGGCCCCTGGTCGCCGTCCTGGTGCGCGATCGTCACTACGTCGAGGTGCTCGAGAGGACGTTGAATCACGGCCTCGCGGTGACCGGCCTCGTGCTGCTGCTGGTCAGCGCGGTCGTCGCCGGGCTCGTCGGGCGCTTCACGGTCGCGCTCCCGGCGCGGGCCATCCTCGCCGGGGCCGAGCGCGTCGCGAGCGGCGATCTGGACGCGGCCGTGCCCGAGCGCGGCGCGGAGGAGCTCTCTCGTCTGGCGAGCACCTTCAACACGATGACCTGCTCTCTCCGCGAGGCGCGGGAGCGCGCCGTGCGGGAGGAGGCGGCGCGCGTGAACGGGGAGCGCAAGCTGCAGCAGGCGCAGGCGCTCGCCGCCGCGGGGCAGGTGGCGACCTCGCTCGGCCACGAGATCGGATCGCCGCTGAACGTGATCCATGGCCGCGCGCGCCGCGCGGCCGACCTGCCCGGCTGCCCGGAGCACCTGCGCGCCGAGCTGGAGACCATCGCGCGGCAATCCGAGCGGATCACGCGCGTCGTCTCTCGCCTCGTCTCCCTCGCTCGGCCGCCGAGACCGCAGCGGGCGGACAGCGATCTCCGGCGCGTCATCGACGATGTGGTCGCTTTCCTGGGCCCGGAGTGCAGGAGGCGCGGCATCGAGCCGAGCGTCGTGCGCGAGGGCGCCGCGAGGGCGCGCGTCGCCCTCGACTCCGATCGTCTGTTTCAGGTCGTGTTCAATCTGTGCTTGAACGCCGTCGAGGCCCAGTGCCGCGGCGGCGAGCTCGCGGTGCGCATCCTGGCCGAATGTGAAGGTCCAGCGGGCTCTGCCATCGTGTGCTTCGAGGTCGCCGACGCGGGGCCGGGGATCCCTGCCGAGGATCTGCAGCAGATCTTCGACCCGTTCTTCACGACGAAGGCGGCCGGCGGCGGGAGCGGGCTCGGGCTCGCGATCGTCCGCGGGATCGTCGAGGAAGCCGGCGGCTCGGTGGAGGCCGCCGCTTCGTCGACAGGCGGGGCGCGCTTCCGTGTCACGCTACCCGCGATCGCGTCCGGTTCACCGGCGAGCGTGGAAGCGAGCTCAGAGGCGAGCTCGGAGTCGAGTAGAGGGGGTAGAGAGGAAGGGCAGAAAGCATGAGTCAGAGCTCACCGAGCGTGTTGGTTGTCGAAGACGACGATGATCTCGGCCGGTTCGTCGTTGACATCGCCAAGGACCACGGCTACCAAGCGACGCACGTGGCCGATGCGATGTCGGGCCTCGATCTGCTGCCGTCGGGGGACTTCGACCTGCTGATCACCGACATCCGCATGCCGGGGATGGACGGCATCGAGCTGATCGCGCGGGCCAAGGAGCAGGACCCGTCGCTGGCGATCATCGCGATCACCGCGTTCGGCTCCGTCGAGACCGGGATGCGCGCCCTCCGCGTCGGCGCCTCCGACTACCTCTCCAAACCTTTCCGCTCCGATGAGCTAAGCTCTCGCATGCGACGCGCGCTCGAGCGCCGCGCTCGCGATATCGAGCATGCTCGTCTCCAGCGGCAGGTCGCAGAAGTGTTGCGCCGCGGCAAGTCGTAACGGCCGTCCTCCAGGGTTTCATGACGCCGAGCTCCCCGGCGTCGACGAGGCCTGAACACCTGAAACGGGAACTAGCACTCCAGGCGCGCTATCGTCGTCAGGAAGGTGGTCATGCAATCGAACAACATCGCGGCGACCTCGAAGGACAAGCACGGGAGCGGAGCGAGCAAGAAGAAGCCGCCGCCCCGCAAGCGCGGCGCCAACGGGAGCCACCTGGATGTGCGGGAGATGCAGCTCCAGGCCGTGCTGGAGGTGCTCAAGGCGGTGAAGGCCGGCAACTTCTCCGCGCGCGTCGGCATCGGCGAGGTGCCGGGGACGATCGGTCAGATCGCCGATGAGGTGAACGACGTCGTCCAGCAGCTGCAGACCGTCGGCTCGGAGATCACGCGCGTGGCGCGCGAGGTAGGCACCGAGGGCAAGCTGGGCGCGCAGGCGGAGGTGCAGGGCGTCAGCGGGACGTGGAAGGACCTCACGGACAACGTGAATGTCCTCGCGGGCAACCTGACCAACCAGGTGCGCAACATCGCGGTCGTGACGACGGCGGTGGCGAACGGCGACCTGTCGAAGCAGATCACGGTCGAGGCGAAGGGGGAGATCCTCGAGCTGAAGAACACCATCAACAAGATGGTGGAGCAGCTGCGCGCGTTTGCGTCGGAGGTGACGCGCGTCGCGCGCGAGGTAGGCACGGAGGGCAAGCTGGGCGCGCAGGCGGAGGTGCGCGGCGTCAGCGGGACGTGGAAGGACCTCACGGACAACGTGAATGTCCTCGCGGGCAACCTGACGAACCAGGTGCGCAACATCGCGGTCGTGACGACGGCGGTGGCGAACGGCGACCTGTCGAAGCAGATCACGGTCGAGGCGAAGGGGGAGATCCTCGAGCTGAAGAACACCATCAACAAGATGGTGGAGCAGCTGCGCGCGTTCGCGTCGGAGGTGACGCGCGTGGCGCGCGAGGTAGGCACGGAGGGCAAGCTGGGCGCGCAGGCGGAGGTGCGCGGCGTCAGCGGGACGTGGAAGGACCTCACGGACAACGTGAATGTCCTCGCGGGCAACCTGACGAACCAGGTGCGCAACATCGCGGTCGTGACGACGGCGGTGGCGAACGGCGACCTGTCGAAGCAGATCACGGTCGAGGCGAAGGGGGAGATCCTCGAGCTGAAGAACACCATCAACAAGATGGTGGAGCAGCTCCGGACGTTCGCCGCGGAGGTGACGCGCGTCGCGCGTGAGGTAGGCACGGACGGCAAGCTCGGCGGTCAGGCGCAGGTGCCGGGCGTGGCCGGCACGTGGAAGGACCTCACCGACAACGTGAACCAGCTCGCCGGCAACCTGACGAACCAGGTGCGCAACATCGCCCTCGTCACGACGGCCGTCGCCAAGGGCGATCTCTCTCAGAAGATCACCGCCGAGGCGAAGGGGGAGATCCTCGAGCTGAAGGACACCATCAACAAGATGGTGGAGCAGCTGCGCGCGTTCGCGTCGGAGGTGACGCGTGTCGCGCGCGAGGTAGGCACGGAGGGCAAGCTGGGCGCGCAGGCGGAGGTGCGCGGCGTCAGCGGGACGTGGAAGGACCTCACGGACAACGTGAATGTCCTCGCGGGCAACCTGACGAACCAGGTGCGCAACATCGCCCTCGTCACGAAGGCGGTCGCGAGCGGCGACCTGTCCCAGAAGATCGCGGTCGAGGCGAAGGGGGAGATCCTCGAGCTGAAGGACACCATCAACAAGATGGTCGATCAGCTGCGCGCGTTCGCCGCGGAGGTGACGCGCGTGGCGCGCGAGGTGGGCACGGACGGCAAGCTCGGCGGCCAGGCGCAGGTGCCGGGCGTCGCCGGCACGTGGAAGGACCTCACCGACAACGTGAACCAGCTCGCGGGCAACCTGACGAACCAGGTGCGCAACATCGCCCTCGTCACGAAGGCGGTCGCGAGCGGCGACCTGTCCCAGAAGATCACGGTCGAGGCGAAGGGGGAGATCCTCGAGCTGAAGGACACCATCAACAAGATGGTCGATCAGCTGCGCGCGTTCGCCGCGGAGGTGACGCGCGTCGCGCGCGAGGTAGGCACCGAGGGCAAGCTCGGCGGCCAGGCGCAGGTGCCCGGGGTCTCCGGCACATGGAAGGACCTGACGGAGAACGTCAACGTCATGGCCTCGAACCTCACCTCGCAGGTGCGCGGCATCGCCAAGGTCGTGACCGCGGTCGCGAACGGCGATCTCCGCCAGAAGCTCGCCCTGGAGGCCAAGGGCGAGATCGCGTCGCTGGCGGACACCATCAACGACATGACCTACACGCTCCGCGTGTTCGCCGAGCAGGTGACCACGGTCGCGCGCGAGGTCGGCATCGAGGGCAAGCTCGGCGGCCAGGCCAAGGTGCCCGGCGCGGCCGGCACGTGGAGGGACCTCACCGACAACGTGAACCAGCTCGCGGGCAACCTCACCACGCAGGTGCGCGCCATCGCCGAGGTCGCCACCGCCGTGACGAAGGGCGACCTCACGCGGGCCATCTCGGTCGAGGCGCAGGGCGAGGTCCTCCAGCTGAAGGACAACATCAACCAGATGATCTCGAACCTGCGGGACACGACGCGCGCCAACCAGGAGCAGGACTGGCTGAAGACGAACCTGGCGCGCTTCTCCGGGATGATGGCCGGGCAGCGGACGATCGAGGCGCTCTCTCGCCTCATCATGTCCGAGGTGACGCCGCTCGTGTCGGCGCAGCACGGCGCCTTCTATGTGCTCGAGTCCGAGGAGAAGTACCCGGCGCTCAAGCTCACGTCGAGCTACGCGTTCCAGAAGCGCAAGGGCATCTCCAACCGGTTCGCGCTGGGCGAGGGGCTCGTCGGGCAGTGCGGCCTGGAGAAGAAGAGCATCGTCGTCACGGATCTCCCGGACGACTACATCCGGGTGAGCTCGGGCCTCGGCGACGCGCCGCCCCGCAACATCTGCGTCCTGCCGGTGCTCTTCGAGGGCGGCCTCAAGGCGGTCATCGAGCTGGCGAGCTTCCAGAACTTCACGCCCATCCACCTCACGTTCCTCGAGCAGCTCACGCAGTCGATCGGCGTCGTGTTCAACATGATCGGCGCCAGCATGAGGACGGAGGAGCTGCTCCAGGAGCTCCAGAGGTCCAACACCGAGCTCGGCTCGCGCTCGCAGGAGCTGGAGGAGAAGGCGTCGGAGCTCGAGATCAAGAACCGCGAGATCGCGCGCGCCAGCGCCTCCCTGGAGGAGAAGGCGAGGGAGCTGTCACGCACCTCGAAGTACAAGTCCGAGTTCCTCGCGAACATGTCGCACGAGCTGCGCACGCCGCTGAACAGCCTGCTCATCCTCGCCAGGATCCTCGCGGACAACGAGGAGCACACGCTCACGCCGAAGCAGGTCGAGTACGCGAAGACGATCGCCGCGGCGGGGCAGGACCTCCTGCAGCTCATCAACGAGATCCTCGACCTGTCGAAGATCGAGGCCGGCAAGATCGACGTGAAGACCCAGCGGGTGCTGCTCTCCGAGCTGGCCGAGTACGTCGAGCGGAGCTTCCGGCAGATCGCCGAGCAGAAGGAGCTCGAGTTCTGGGTGCGGGTCGCGACCGGCGTCCCCGCGGGGATCATGACGGATCTGCAGCGGCTCCAGCAGATCCTGAAGAACCTGCTGTCCAACGCGTTCAAGTTCACGTCGTCCGGGCGGATCTCGCTCGAGATCGAGGTGGCCAGCAAGGGGCTCACGTTCAAGCGGGAGACGCTCGTCAAGGCGAAGACCGTCCTGGCGTTCGCCGTCACCGACACGGGGATCGGCATCCCGACGGAGAAGCAGACGCTCATCTTCGACGCGTTCCAGCAGGCGGACGCGTCGACCAGCCGCACCTACGGCGGCACAGGGCTCGGCCTGACGATCAGCCGGGAGCTGGCCAGCCTGCTCGGCGGGGAGATCTCGCTGAACAGCACGCCCGGGCTCGGCAGCAAGTTCACCCTGTACCTGCCGGCGGAACGGACGGAGCCGAAGGCGACGAGGCCGGCGCGCGCCGAGCTACCCGAGCCGATCGCGCCGCTCCTCACGAACGGCTCCTCCTCGGTCGCGCTCGCCGGGCGCAGCGTGCTTGTCATCGACGATGACGCGCGCAACGTCTTCGCCATCACGAGCCTGCTCGAGCGGCGCGGGGCGCACGTGGTCCTGGCCGAGAACGCGAGGCACGGTATCGAGATCTTGCGCGAGGCCGATTCGTCGATCGATGTTGTCCTCATGGACATCATGATGCCCGAGCTCGACGGCTACGAGGCGACGCGGGAGATCCGGAGCGATCCTCGCTTCAACGAGCTGCCGATCATCGCGGTGACGGCCAAGGCGATGCCGGAAGATCGACAGAAGTGCCTGGACGCCGGGCTGAACGATTTCGTGGCCAAGCCGGTGGACGAGGGGCGGCTGATGTCGGCCATCCTGCACTGGGTGCGGCCGGATTGAGCCACGGAGCCGTACCGTGTCCACACCGCCCGAGACGACCAGCATTCTCCTTGTCGACGATCAGCCGGAGAACCTGACGGCGCTCAGGGCGATCCTTGTCGACGAGAGCTACCGCCTCGTGACCGCGGCGAGCGGGAAGGACGCGCTCCTCAGGATCCTGTCCGAGGATTTCGCGGTCATCCTGCTCGACGTGCGGCTGCCGGACATCGACGGCTTCGAGGTCGCCTCGCTCGTGAAGCAGCGGGAGCGGTCGCGCCACACGCCGATCATCTTCCTGACGGCGGCGACGGACGATCTCGCGGCCATTTACAGGGCGTACGCCGTGGGCGGCGTCGACTACCTCCTGAAGCCGCTCGAGCCGGAGGTCGTCCAGGCGAAGGTCGCCGTGTTCGTCGAGCTCCACCGGCGCGGCGAGCAGATCAAGGAGCAGGCGGAGCTCCTGCGCCAAGCCGAGCAGCGGCGGCGCGACGCCGAGGTCGAGGACCTCCGGCGCGCCGCGCAGGCGAGGTACCAGAACCTGGCCGACGCCATCCCGCAGTGCGTCTTCACGGCGAAGCTCGACGGCGGCATCGATTACGTGAGCTCGCGCTGGCTGGAGTACACGGGGCTCGCGTTCGAGGCGCTCCGCGGCTGGGGCTGGCAGGCCGCCGTGCACCCGAACGATCTGAACCAGTTCGTCAGCAAGTGGCGGCGCTCCCTGGAGTCGGGTGAGCCTTTTCAGGGCGAGTGTCGCCTCAGGTCGATTCACGGCGCCTACCGCTGGCACCTGTGCCGGGCGGTCCCGGAGCGGGACGTCTGGAAGCGGGTGGTCGCCTGGCTCGGCAGCTTCACGGACATCGACGACAGCAAGCGCCACGAGCAGGAGCGCCTGCACCTCCTGACGCGCGAGCGGGCGGCCCGCGCCGAGGCCGAGGCCGCGGTGCGCCGCTCGGAGATCCTCGCGGAGGCGTCGAGCTCGTTCTCGGCGTCGCTCGACGAGGACAGCGTCGCGGCGGCCCTCGTGCGCATCTCCGCGGAGCGCGTCTGCACCTGGTGCGTGCTCGACCTGCGGGAGGAGGGCGGCGCGCGCCGGCTCGCGGCCGCGCACAGGGCCCGCGACGCGGCGCGGTTCACGGCGCGGTTCGGCCCGCGGGAGCTCGCCTTGACCGCCGAGGGCGTCGGCGCGGTGCTCACGACCGGCCGCCCCGACCTGCGCGTCGAGTGCGCTCCGCGCGACGTCGCCGTGGCGCTCGACATCGACGATCCCGCCGTGATCCAGGAGATCGGCGCCAGCAGCTACCTGTGCGTGCCGCTCGTCACGCGCGGCGAGGTGCTCGGCGCGCTCAGCATGGTGTGGGTCGAGCCGGGCGAGCGCTTCGAGCCGCCCGATTTCGCGGTCGCCCTCGACGTCGCGCAGCGCGCGGCGCTCTGCCTCGAGAACGCCCGGCTGCTGCGGATGACGCGCGAAGCCGTGCAGATCCGCGAGGATTTCGTGGCGGTCGCCTCGCACGAGCTGAGGACGCCGCTCAGCGCGCTGGTGCTCCAGGTCCAGGGCCTCACCCGCGCCCTCCACCGCGCGAACGGCGGGCTGCCGGCGGAGCAGGTGCTGGCGAAGCTCTCCCAGGCCGGCGGGCAGATCGACCGGCTCACGCGGCTCATCGACACGCTGCTCGACGTGGCGCGCATCAACAGCGGCCACCTCGAGCTCTGCCTCGATGACGTGGATCTGTGCGACGTGGCGCGCGACGTGGCGGGCCGCCTCGAGGCCGAGCTGGAGCGGGCCGGCTGTACGCTCGACCTGGACATGCCGGTGACCGCGGTCGGCCGGTGGGACCGCCTGCGCATCGATCAGGTCATCACCAACCTGCTCATGAACGCCATCAAATACGGGCGGGGCAAGCCGATCCAGGTGCGCATCTCGGTGGATGGGCGGTCCGCGGTGCTCCAGGTGGCAGATCAGGGCATCGGGATCGCTCAGGAGTACATCGCCCGGATCTTCGGGCGCTTCGAGCGGGCGGCGCCCACCAGCTCGTATGGCGGGCTGGGCGTCGGCCTGTACATCGTGGACCAGATCCTGAGGGCCCACGGCGGCACCATCCAGGTGGAGAGCGCCCCGGGCATGGGGGCGAGGTTTCAGGTGGCGTTGCCGCTCCCGCCCCGAGCGGCTGGTCCGTCCGGGCCCCTGGGCGAGCGCCCTGGATCGTCGTTGACCGGTCCCGCCGGCTGAGAGGCGCTCTCCTGAGCTCACCTGGCGTCTCACCTGGCGCCCGCCGGGGCAGGGATGCGGTCGCGCTGCGCCACCGTTGCAACCGGTGGTTTCAACCGTGAAAGGCGTCTCACGGTCCCCCTGGGAAAAGCGGCGATGCCGGCATCCGGCCATCGTTGGCCTGCATCGTGCAACAAGCTCGTGACAGAGCGCCCGGTGCGACACCCGGGGGCAGTCCCTCGCCGATCACCACGGAGACACGGAGGCACGGAGCAAACCCAGACCCGTGCCTTCGTGCCTCCGTGGTGCCTGCGTGCATCCGCCGTGAGAGGCGGAAGGCGAGCGGATCTCCCGGGTGGACAAGTTCACGTCCGGACGGGCGCTCAGGGCTCGTGATCTCCGCACTGCGACGCTGCGTAAAAGATCAAAACGGTTTATAGGTGATGAGCCCTCGCTGAGAGACGTGATCAGTCCGCCACACATATCGGTAGTTCAAGTGAAACTTTCTATCAGCCTAGTTGGCCCCTCGATCAGCGCCATGGACAGCGCGGGTCCCCTCCTGGTCAAGACACCCTCTCTCGAAGAGGTGGTTCGGGCGGCCGGGGCCCGTCGGCGGGTCTCTGCGACCGCTGCCCGGGGCGCCACGTCCCGGAAGCGCGCCGCCGCCCGTCGGACGGACGAGCGCTCGGCGAAGGCGACCCGCCGCGCGCGGTGACAGGGCCGGCGCGGGGCGTCGAGGACGCCCTCGCTGGCGCCGGGCGTGTCGAGAGAGCGCGCCGCCCCCGCGTTGAGGCGCGAGGGCCACGGAGGCACAGACGACGCAGAGGAAGGAAAAGAACCTCTGTGTCCTCTGTGCCTTCGTGGTTTTTGTGCCCCCGCCGGGCGCTCAGCGCGCCTCGGCGTCGAGCAGCGGGCCGAGGTCCTGACCTCGCATGAGCCGCTCTACCACCTTGACGAGGAGCTTCGGGGTGCAGCCGAAGCACGGGGTCCCGAGGGCGGCGAGCTTCTGCGCCATGTCGTGGTCGTACGACGGTTTGCCGCTGTCGGACAGCGCGAGCAGGCAGATCGACTTCACCTTGCTGTCGGCGAGCTGGCGCATGCGGGCGAGGAGCTCCTCGGCGTTGCCGCCCTCGAACAGGTCGGTGATCAGGATGAACAGCGTCTTCTCGGGGCGCTCGATGAAGTTCGCCTGGGCGTAGGCCACCGCGCGGTTGATGTCGGTGCCGCCGCCGAGCTGCGCCGTGAACAGCACGTCGACCGGATCGACGAGCATCGGAGTCACGTCGACGACCTCGGTGTCGAAGAAGAGGAGCCGAGTGCGGAGGACGTCGAGGGACGCGAAGATCGCGGCCATGATGGAGCTGTAGACGACGCTCTCGCCCATGGAGCCCGACTGGTCGACGAGGATCGCGACGTCCCACTCGTGTCTCCGCGTCTGGTTCGCCCAGAAATAGAGCTTGTCCGGGACGAGGCGGCGCCGCTCGGCGTCCCATCCTCGGAGGTTCTTGCGGATGGTGCGCTTCCAGTCGAGGTTCCTGAGGACGCGGAGCGGGCTCGTCGTGTTCCGCCGCAGGGCGCCGAGGACGGCGGTGCGGATCTCGGACTCGAGCGCGCGCCGCACCTCCTCGACGACCTCGTGCACGATCTGCCGGGCGGCCTCCCGGGCGGCGTCGGGGATGAGGCCCTTCGCGCTCATGAGGGTGGCGACGAGCTCGACGTTCTTCTCGAGGAAGGGCAGCGTCTCGGGCTCGAAGAGGAGCTGCGTCAGCCCTCGTTTCTCGATGGCGTCCTTCTGGACGAGCGCGACGATGTCGTGGCTGAAGAACTCGCGCACCGCGGAGAGCCACTCGGGGACGTACGGCCGCGAGCCGCCGAGGTTGCCGGCGCGCTCGTCGTAGATGAACGAGAGGGCCTTGTCGAGGTCGCCGAGCCGCCGCGGGTCGACGTGAAGAGCGGACGCCCCGCCGCCGAGCCCCCCGAGGGAGAGCCGAGGATCGACGCGCTCGGCCTCGGGCCCGAGCGCGAGCCGCCAGCGCAGGAGGGCGTCGCGGTCGCCGTCGGTGAGGTCGTCCGTCGCGCCGGCGGGGGAGGGGGGCGGAGGGGCTTTCTTGGGGGTGCGGGCGCTCATCGCTGTGGGGTGTCGGAGGGATCGCGAGCTCTCGAGAGAGCCTGTTTGGCGGGAGCCCGATCAGCCGCCCCGCGACGCGCGCAGCGAGCGGCCGCAAGCGCCGTGCGCGCGTGCCGCACAGCGGCAGGATAGGGGGCGTGGCCGCCTGGCACAAGGAGGACGGCGCGGCGGAGCATGGCGGCGCTGCCGGGCTCCGCCGGCGCGGCGGAGCTACGCCTTCGGAGCCCCGACGGTGAACTCCCAGACGAACTTCCCCTTGCCTTGCTTCTCATCGGGCGGCGTGAGGACGAGCCCGTCGATCGACTTCACGACGCAGCTCGCCACGTCGTCCGACGCGGTGGTGCCGGCGGGGTCGACGGCGACGTTCGTGATGCGGCCGCTGTCCTCGAGCACGGTGAAACCGACGGTGACCTTGCCCTGCGCGCCGGGGTTCCGCGCGAGCTCGGCGTCATAACAAGCGCTGATCTCGTCGCGCTTCGTCTCGAACAGCGCCGCCGTATCGTCGCGGTACATCTCGGCGTTCCGCACGGCGAAGGAGCAGCCCGCGGACGCGCTCGCCAGAACCATCATGGTGAGACCCGAAAACAATTGCTTCATGCTCGCCTCCTTGCGGGGAGCGCCGCTCACGGGCGGCTTCGGACCAGCGTTCATTTCGCGGCGTCCGCGGTCTTCTGCGCGGTGTCCTGCTCGACGATGTTGAACTCGACGCGACGGTTCTTCTCGCGCCCCTCGGGCGTGTCGTTGTCCGCGATGGGCTTCGATTTGCCGAAGCCCTTGGCGGTGAGCATGCCGGCGGCGATCCCGTGATCGACGAGGTACTTCATCACGGCTTTTGCGCGGCGATCCGAGAGCTTCAGGTTGTGATCGGCCGACCCCTCGGCGCTCGCGTGGCCCTCGATGGCGATCTTCTTGATGTGCGTGTGCTTCTTGATCGTGCTGACGACCTCGTCCAGCAAGCTGTGGGACTCCGTCCGGATCGTCGCCTGGTCGTATTCGAACTGGATCTTCTCGTTGATGATGATCTTGTCGTCCGTCACGACCACGCGCTCCGGCGGGGGCGGCGGAGGCGGCGGAGGCGGCGCGGGCGGCCGGCCCACGACGGCGAGCGCCTTCCCTCCTTCGAACGTGGTGACGCCGCCGCAGGCGATCGAGCCCAGGGCCATCGCCGTGAGCACGGCGCCGGCGACCCAGGGCCCGAGGCCCGTGGCTCGCCGCGCGACGAGCCAGCGGCGGGGGCTCGGGCGGCTCGTCACATCTCGTTTATCGTCGATATCGTTCATGATCGCGTCTCCATGGCCCGCTGTCACGGGCCCAGGCCACCGGGGCGCTCTGCGTCGCCCCTCGATGAAACCGCGGGAATCGGCAGGCCGGAGCGCGTCGCGCGCAGGAACTCTGCGAGCGACGTGAGCGCGTGGAGATCGCCGGGCGCGAGGGCGCTCGCCGCCGCGTGGAGCCGCTGGCGAGCCGAGTCGGCGGCGTGAGATCTCCTCGGCTCAGCGCTTTCGCTGGGCCACGCATGCTCGAACGAAGCCGGTATCAGACCGCGGGTGTGAAACCACGCGAGGATGGTGGCACGGATCTGCGCGAGCCGGAAGACGCGCCAGCGTCGGAGCTGCTCCGGCCTGCCAGAGAGCACGGCCTTGAACCGCCGAAACGACCCCCGCCCCTGGAGGCACTGCAGGAGCAGCAGCTGGAGCTCGAGGTCGTCGACCGTCGGGATGAACGCCTGCAGCCATCGGTACTGCTCCGGCGCGCCGATGGCCTCGACGCGCACGCAGCCCGGATCCTCCTCGACGCGCGCGCGCGTGTCCGGGTCGGCGAGCCCGTCGACGAGCCGGATCACCGCGCCTGTCTCGAGGTGAAGGAAATAGCGGATGTGTTGAGCGCTGTTGTCGAAGGCGTTCGCGAGAGCGTTCCAGTCGACAGCGACGCTCCGGTTCGCAGCGGCGGACTCCGGCGTGGTGGTGCTCATCTGCGCGACCGGCCCGCAGGCAGCTCGCATGCCAGTCACGCAAAAGGCGCGCGGCCGCGCGGCGCGCCTGGGAGCGTGTTTTCCGCCAGCAGCTGCGGGTGTCGCGTTGTGCAACAGGCCGACGAGGAGCGGAGTCGCGCGCCCTGGGAGGCCGCGGCGCGCGCTCGACCAGGTGCGGCGGCGCGCCTTAGCGAGCGCGCGGCCGGGCGCTGCTGCGAGGCCGCCGGGCAATCACGGCTTCGGGTCGCTCGAGCGTCCTCCGCGCATGCCGTACCGCTCGAGCTTCCGGTAGAGGGTCGCCCTGTCGAAGCCCAGGATCTGCGCCGCCTGGCTCTTGTTCCCGCCGACCACCTCGAGGACGCGCAGGATGTAGCGCCGCTCGACCTCCTCCATGGGGACGAGCTCGGTCGGGTCGTCGCTCGAGACAAGGACGTGGGAGCGCCGGTACGTGCGGATCTTCTCGGGCAGGTCGTCGACGGTGATCTGATCGTACCGCGCGAGCGCGACCGCCCGCTCGATGCAGTTCTGGAGCTCGCGCACGTTGCCGGGCCACGCATAGGCCATGAGCTTCTCGGCCGCGGGCGCCGAGAGGCCCTGAATGGGCCTCGCCTTGACGGTCGCGAAGTGCTCGAGGAAATGCTGAGCGAGCAGCAGCACGTCGGCGCCGCGGGAGCGGAGCGGCGGCAGGTCGACGTGAACCACGTTGATCCGGTAGTAGAGATCCTCGCGGAAGCGGCGCTCTTCGATCGCTGTCTCGAGGTCGCGGTTCGTCGCGGCGATGAGCCGGACGTCCACCGGGAGCTCCTCGTCGGCGCCGACGGGCCGGACGACGCGCTCCTGGAGGGCGCGCAGGAGCTTCGGCTGGAGCCCGATCGGCAGCTCGCCGATCTCGTCGAGGAACAGGGTGCCGCCGTGGGCCCGCGCGAACAGGCCGCTCCTGGCCCCTTTGGCGTCGGTGAACGCGCCCCGCGCGTGGCCGAAGAGCTCGCTCTCGAGGAGGGCGTCCGGGACCGCGGCGCAGTTGACCGCCACGAACGCGCCCTCGCTCCGCCGGCTGCGCTGGTGCACGGCGCGGGCGACGAGCTCCTTGCCGGTCCCGCTCTCTCCCGTGATGAGGATCGAGGTGTCCGAGTCGGCGACGCGATCGAGCAGGTCGAACACGCTCCTCATCACCGGGCTGCCGCTGAGGATCTGCTCGTAGCCGTGGGCGTCGGCCACGGCGCGCCGCAGGCGGCGCACCTCCTCGCGGAGGGCGCGGTGGCGCAGGGCGCGCTCCACGGTGAGCCGGAGCGCGTCGAGCTCGAACGGCTTGGTCACGAAGTCGTACGCGCCGGCGCGGATGGCGGACGTGGCGGTGTCGAGGCTCCCGAACGCGGTGATGACGATGACCGGGAGATCGGGCCTGTTCTGGACGATCCGCTCGCAGAGATCGAGGCCGCTCATGCCGCGCATGGTCATGTCGGTGACCACGACGTCGAAATCCTCCACGCCGAGGAGCTCGAACGCCTCGGCGGCCGACGTCCGCCACGCCGTCCGGAACCCGCGCTTCCTGAGCCCGGCGTCGAGGAGCTCGCAGACGCCGCGCTCGTCATCGACGATCAGGACGCGCCCTGTCATGAGTTCCCCCGCGGCAACATCATCGTGAAGCGACTCCCTGAGCCCACGCGGCTGTCGACGTGGATCCAGCCGCCGTGCTCCTTGATGATGCCGTAGGCGACCGACAGGCCGAGCCCGGTCCCTTCGCCCACGGGCTTGGTCGTGAAGAACGGCTCGAAGATGTGCTCCAGGACGTCGGCCGGCATGCCCTGCCCCTCGTCACGAACGGACAGCGCGACATACTCCCCTTCGGCCCCTCCCTGGTCGGCCGGGGGACTGGCGCGCTCTGCCCGGAGGCCGACGGCCAGCGTGCCGCCGGATGGCATGGCCTGGATCGCGTTGACCACCACGTTGGTGAGCGCCTGCTGGAGCTGGTCGGCGTCGGCGTGGACGACAAGCTCCGGCGTGTCTCCTTCTTCCTGGACCATCGTGACGCCCTGCTTCTCGGCCAGCGGCCTCAGCATGACGAACGTGCTGTGAATGACGCTCCTCAGCGGGGTCTCCTGCTTCTCTGCGCTACGGCGCCGGGCGAAATCGAGCAGCTGGCGGATGATCTGCGTCATCCGCTGCGACTGCTCGAGGATGATCTGCCCGTTGGCCGGCACCTCATCTCCGGTGACGTCTCCGTCGACAAGCATGCGCGCGCGCCCCGCGATGACCTGGAGGGGCGCTCCCAGCTCGTGTGCGATCCCGGACGCGAGCTTGCCGACCGTGGCGAGTCGCTCGGCGTGGCGGAGCTGCTGGAGCGCGGCGAGCCGCGCGGTCGCCTCGGACTCGAGCTTCCGGTTGGCCGCGGCGAGGCGATCACACATCGCGTCCATCTCCCGTCCGAGCTCTCCGATCTCGTCCTCCTGGCGCAGCGACAGGCGCCGGGAGAGATCGCCCGCGCCGATCCGCCGCGCCTGATCGATCAGCGTGCGCATGGGACGTCCCACCAGCCCGACTCCGAGGGACGTCGCGAGCAACCCGCATACCAGCGTCAGAGCGGCCGTCGTGACCGCCGTGTTCAGGATCATGCTGTGGATGGTGCGGCGGGCTCCCGCCAGCGACTCGGAGAGCTCCAGCGCGCCGACGCGGTCGCCGGTCACCGGCACTGGCACACACGTGACGAGCACGTCCGCGTCTTCGTGAGGGAGCCTGTGCACGACCGCCTGCCCTCGCGAGACGGGGACGAGCAGCTCCGGCGCGAGGCGGGGCCGATGGGCGTCATCCGCCTGCTCGTCGAGCCAGACCCACCGGAGGTCCACCTGTCTCTCGCGCTCGTTGGCGTCCTCGACGAGGCGCAGCGCCCGCGCGGGCCCTTCCGTGCGCCACACCCCCGTGATGGCGGCGGCCAGCGCGCGGCCCATCGCGTGATGGTCCCGCTGGACGTCGTTCTCGAAGGTCTTGGACTCTCTGCGGATCTGCACGTAGGCGCTCAGCGCGAGCACAAGGAAGACCCCGAACACCAGGGCGAGCGTGAGCTTGCGCGCCAGCTTCATGCCCGACGTCGTAGCGCAGGTGGCGCGCGGCGAGCCAACGCCGCTCGACGCCGCCGCAAAGTACGACATGCCGCATTTTGCGGCACCGGCGATGGCCCGCGCGCGGGCCGCGCGGGCCGTCAGAGCGCGCTCCCCTGCGGAGCCTGGTTGGCCGCTCCGGTAGGACCCGTTACCGCGGCTCGGCGGGCGCCTTCTCCGGGCAGCAGAACAGGTGATCTGGCACCAGCATGGCGCAGCCGTCTTTCCAGGGGTCGTCAGGCGCGTAGTCCGTCCGGTTCTCCGCTGGATAGAAGTACGCTTTGGGCTTCGCGGGATCCGCGCAGGCGCTGTCGCGCTCCGGCGCTGCCTCGCGGCCCTTCGGCGCGCCGGTGACCCTGGAGCAGGCCGCGAGCGCGGCGCCCGCCACGAGGAGCACGAGGAGCGCCGCGACGGGCTTATGCACCCACGGCGACGAGCGACCGGGCCGTCGCCGCGGACATGGCTGTTGTCGAGAGCTGCCCATCGCCGCGCCCTCCGGGGGCATGGACATCAGCGGGAGCATCCGGCCTGCGGTGGGTTCGATTTCAAGAGCTCGCAGGCCGTCAGAGCGCAGCCGAGGCCCGCACAGGCCGCTTCGAAGCTGGGGAAGCAGCAGCCGGCGGCGAAGACCTCGCTGCCGACGCAGTCGACGAAGTGCTGAACAGGTCGGGCCGGAGCAGCGCATCGTGCCGGCTTGGTGGGCGACGGGAGATCCGCGCTGGGCGCGTGACCGGAAGCAGGGCTCTGGTCGGGCTCGGACGTCGGCGCGCCGCCGGTCGCGGGCTCGGGCCCTCGGGCCGGCCCCTGCTCGGGGGCCGGCTCGGGGTCGGGCCCCCGCTCCGCGTGCGAGCCAGGCCCTCGGCCAGGCGGAGCGTCCGGAGTCGCGGCCGAGGTCGTCGGGCTCGGCGTGCTCGTGCAGTGGGCGAGGAGCAGAAGAAGCGAGAGCGACCGTCCGAGAGCGAGCGCCTGGAACGATGCGATCTTCCGCGTCATCGAGGGAGCATCGCACGATGGCCTGCGCGAAACCAGGGGAGCCCGCGTCGTACGCGCGCTCGTTCAGCCGCCAGGGTGGCTCCCCGCGCCGGCGACGTCGGTCAAGGCATAGTGCCTCATCTCCTGGATGCACGCGTAGAAGGGTTTCACCTTGGCGAAGAATGACGGGAACGACGCCTCCTTGCGAAACCCCTGGAGGTGGCCTTCCAGCGAGTCCCAGCGGATGCGGACGACGAAGCTCGCCGGCTCCTCGGTGCATCGGGAGATCTCGTAGTCGAGGCAATGCACGGAGCCGCGCAGCTCCGTGGCCGCAGCGCGATAAGCGGACAGGAACGCCTGCTCTTGCTCTGCGGGGATCGTGTAGCGAATGTATTCGATGATCATGGCAGCTTCCTGGGTTGGGGGCGTCCTGGGGGCTCCGGCTCCGTGCGGCGGCACGAGCCCGCCGGAGACCAGAGATACGCGCCGGCGGATCGAACGTCGAATCGATAGCAGGCGCGCCAACACATAGGTGATGTCTATGGGTCGGCGTGGTATCCATCGACCATGCGCCTGCAGTCGGTGGACACCCACCTTGTCGTGGCCTTGCACGCTCTGCTTCAGGAGAGGAGCGTCACGCGCGCCGCGCGCCGGGTGGGCGTGACGCAGCCCTCGATGAGCCACGCGCTTTCACGGCTGCGCGCCCATTTCGGGGATCCGTTGCTCGTCCAGGTGGGCAGGCAGATGACGTTGAGCGAGCGCGCGCGGGACCTTTTGCCGAGAGCAGCCGAGGCCGTCGAGCGGCTGGAGCAGGTCTTCGGCCAGGCCGAGCGGTTCGACCCGAGGCGCTCGACCCGCACGTTCCGGCTCGTCGCGACCGACAACCTGGAGCTGCTCGTGCTCCCGCCGTTGACCAGGATCCTCGCCGCCGAGGCGCCGCACGTCAACCTGCGGTGCCGCAACATCCCGCCGGATTTCGCCGAGCTCCTGCGCCGCGGCGAGCTCGACGCCAAGCTGGGGCGCGGCGGGCCGGTGCCCGACGGATGCCGGTCCACGCAGCTCGCGGCCGAGCAGCTCGTCTGTCTGATGCGGCGGGGCCACCCGGCCTCCCGGAAGGCGCTCACGGCGGCGCGCTACGCTGCCTGCGAGCACCTGATGATCTCGCCGCACGGAGAGGACCACAACGTCATCGATCAGGAGCTGGCGGCGCGGGGGCTGCGCCGTCGGGTGACCCTGACCGTGTCGCATTTCCTCGTCGCTCCGTTCATCCTCTCCGGCTCTGACCTGCTGCTCACCGTGTCTGCGCGGGTCGCCGTGGCGCTGGCCCGGAAGCTCGATCTCGTGGTGCGTCCGTGTCCGCTCGAGGCGAGGGGCTACACCTTGACGCTCGTCTGGCCGGAACGCTGCGAGGGCGACGAGGGCCACAGCTGGCTTCGCGCCGCCATCGAGCGCGCCGTCGCGTGTGAGCCGGTCGCGGGGCTGGGCGAGGCCAGTGGGCCCCCTGCGCGAGGGCGGTGAGCAGCTTATCGCTTCCGGTCGCGGCCGCTTGGCGGCCCAGGTGTCAGGACGAGCGCCCAGCCGGATCGGCGGCTATCGCGTCATGCACCTCGTCGCGTGTCCCGGTTCCGGCGAGCAGGTGCCACCTCCGGAGCGTCGGCAGGTCGCGCATGGCTTCCACGGCGGACCGCAGCGCTGGCGGCATGGGGCCGAACCGCGCTTCGTACAGCTCGATCGTCCCCTGCGCCATCCCCTGCGCCATCCCCTGCTTGCGCCCCTGCTCGATGAACTGCTCGACGAGCTCCTGGGTGGTCATGACAAACTCCTCTTCCTCGGGCGTCGCCGGTCCGGGCTCGACGAGCGCCGCTCGGAAGCGTAGCCGAGGGCCGAGCGCGATGGCGCGCTCCGGCGCGTCTTCCGGTAGCTGGCGGAGCACCGCAAAGAGCGCGCTAATGCTTACGTGCTCGCGCGGTCCGACGTGCTTGTTTTCTGCACATGCACGATCGCTCTCGCTTTGGGGCGCGGATCGTCCTCGCCCGGCGAGCCATTGACCCGGGCGAGCGCGCCTTTGTGGCGACGTGGCCGACCCATCCCACCCTCTGAAGGGCCATGATGGTTCCCGGTTGCCACGCGGTGTGGGCCTGCGGAGACACCCACCCCCTGCGCGGCGCGGCCTTTCCTGACATCGTTCTGCGGCACGCGTCGTGCTGTTTCGGGCCGGCATGCCGCGCCCCCGACTCGCCACGTCGATCGCTTTGCTTGCGCTGATCTCCGGCTGCGCCGCCCGCCCGCAGTCGGCTCTTCCCGTTGCCCTCGACGTCCCGCCTTCGCCTGCCCCGCGTTCGTCCGAGTCCAAGGGCGCTGAGGGCGCCGCGCTCGGTGGGGAGCTCCTCGTCTGGGGCCGCACGGGCGATGGGCCGCCGAGGACATGGCACCTCACCGAGGAAGGCGCGGTGATCCGCGAGGAACCGGGGATCGTCGTGGCGACCGGTCGAGGGGAGTGGCGCTGGGAGGTGCGCGAGGTGAAGGTGGAGACCTCGGCCTGCGAGTTCGGGCCCGACGAGACGCGCGAGCCGGGCGAGGGCACCGCGAGCCGCGCGGAGCTCGTGCTGCGCGGGACGGGCGCGCGCCAGCAGGTGATCGCGCCGTCGGACGCGGATGGGAGCAACGTGATCCAGCACGAGGCGGAGGCGATCGGGAGCGTCGGGCCGTACCTGTTCATCGAGGAGCGGACGTACACCTACGCGTGCGGCGCACACGGCTTCGTGGGCGTGGGGTTCACGGTGTGGGACGCCGACAAGGGGGCGATCGTCAACCTGCTCGCCGAGGTGTCCGGCGTGCCGGCGCTGCAGGGCGAGGCCGAGGCGCTCCTCGACGAAGACGAGGACGACCCGGAGGCCGCCCGGCAAGAGCGGGATGCGCCGGAGCTCGTGCAGATCGCGCCGGCCTACGACGCGCGGGGGGCGCTCCGGGTGACCGCGAAGCTCGCGCGCGCTGCGTGTTATGCCTGCGGCGACGGCGCGTGGAGCTCTTACTCGCGCTCGGCGGTGGTGCCCGCCAAGAAGGCGCCGGAGCGCCTCGCGGCGTGGGCGTCCCCGCCGCCCGGCCTGCAGAGCTTCCTGGCGGAGCACCCGGACGTCAACGTCGGCGGCTGGTCGCGGGCCGGCCGGGAGGAGTGAGGCGAGCGAGCCCCGCTGGCGGCGGGCCGGCCCCGGCGCGCGCCCGTAGCGATGTGCTTGTACACAGGTGGCCAAGTAAGCAGGAGAGCTCAACGACGCCGCGGCAGCTGTAGCAGGAAGTGGTCGACCTCGGGGCCTTCGATCGATCTAGCGCGATAGTAGCCACGGAGCGGGCCTTTGCACTCGATCCACGCGCTGTCCCTCACCTGGCATTCTTTCGTGAGACATCGCTGCTTGTACTGTTCTCGCCAGTCGCCGTTTTGCGCTTTGCTGATCATCACCGCCGCCAGCGCGGTCGTGGAGTCGTCTTTGTAGTCCAATACTTGTTGGTGAATCCTGAAATCACGAGCCCAGCGCTTGACTTCAATGATCGCATGCTCGGACGGAAAATCGTCGTGCGTCGCTCTGACGTCGGCGAATCCCGTACTGCGCCTGTCCTCGCGTACGGCCTTCCACCCCCGGGAAATCAGGTTGGATGTGATGAGCGCAGAGAACAGCTTCTCCTGCACGAGCTCGCCGCCTTGCCTGAACATGTCGAGCGCCATGGAGCGCACCACGACGAGGATGTCGAGCAGGTCGGCGATGAGCTGCTTCCGGAGCGTCGGCTTGCTCTTGCGGGCGCGCCGAGGCTCAAAGTTGAGGATGCTGGGGATCGTTGTGACGAGGATGGGATCGGCGTCGGCGGCCGACAAAACCCGGATTAGGCCTGCGGACTGGAGCAGATGGAGGATGTCGAGGATCTCGAACTGAAGCGGGTTCTCCTCAGTTGCAAATATTTCATCCACCTTTCGTCGGCGGAGCTTGCCGCCGCCTCGCAAGATGACGTCCCAGAACCTCATGGGCAGACGCGACAGCTTCACGTCCGCGATCGCTCGGCGGAAGCGGCGTACGAAATCCGGCCGCCTCTCTCTGAAGGAGCCATAGATCTCGACGACGTCCTCGATGCGAATGGATTCTCGCTCCCATAGCTCGTGGAGACCGTACTGTGCGAGGTAGGCGTTTCCTCCCGAGTGCAGCAGGAGATGATCGATGATCTCGTCATCGACCATGATACCCATTCTCTCCCAGAGAGGTGAAGATAACGCGCGTAGCTCGTCTCGCGTGAACGCCGGCATGATGAACCGGCGCGCGCGTGAGAGGAAGGGGGAGGCCAACGATTCCCCTATGTCGAAGATCCCTAGGCCTCCCGTGGCGAAGACCTTGAGACGGGCGGATCGCGCCTTTCTGGCGCTCTCGATCCGCTTGAACCACTCTCGCCCGAAGCCCGACGGATCAACGTAGTCGTTCAGCTCATCGTAGAGCAGGACGAGTACATGCGGATCTGACTTCACGTCATTCTGGTACCTCTCGATAACCTTGAGAGGCTCGGCGAGCAGATAGAGATCTTGGCGCAGAGGCTCGAGCCTGCCTTGTTCGACGGGGACATCCACAAGGAGCGCATCAACCAGCTTCCGGCAGAGCGCATCGATGGTCCTGAACATCGGTGGCTCGCGGAAAAAGAGCGACTGGACGCCCGGGATACCTTGGAGCTGTTTGTGCAGCTGGGCGAGGAAGACGCTCTTACCCACGCCCCAGCTGCCGAGTAGGTATCCAAGCCCTCCTCCCGACATCAGCTCCTGCTGTACGTCGCGCAGCAGGTGGGTGCGCGGCACGACGACTTCGATATCCTCACCCAAGCGATAGGGGTTGTGCTCATGCGCCATGGCGCGCCCTCCGCCGCTGCACCGCACGCGTGCGCACTGGCGGCGCGTGGGCGCCACGCGGTCGGAGCGCTTCCGGGATCCGAGGCATCTCGGCGCTGCCGGTCAGCAGGCCATAGCGCTGGAGATGCTTCGCCGCGCTTCCCTCCCAGCCGCCGTGCGCCGCGACGACCTTACCCGGGTCCTTGATGCTCGGTGCGGTGAGCTCCTGAAAGAGCCCCAGCGCTGGCGGCGAAGATCTCGCTAGCAAGGCGCGAACCTCGCGTCCGGCCTCGAGTACCAGAGCACGCTGCCGGACCAACATCGCGGCTTCGGCGCAGAGAACATCCGTGTGCACGACGTGCCGGCTATCAGGCTGATCGCGCTTCACCACTTCGAGCAGGGCCGAGCCGTACTGCCGTAGTAGCACCGGGAATCCGCCGGTTGACGCCCAAGCGGCTTCCTTCGTCATCGACCCGACGGTGAGACCTACTCGGAGGCATAGGCGCGTGAGAAGATCGTCGCTCTCGTCGCGTCGAAGCGGGCCCAGCCAGGAGATTTCGCAGTAGGAGCGCAAGGGGTTGTCTGCCGCTCCGCGGTCGGAGCGCAGGAGCGGTCCTGGGTCTCGTCCGACCAAGGCAAGCGAGACGCGCCGAGTGCGCCGCGCGATTCGACGTAGCCGCTCGAAGAGCCTCTCGATGCGCCATATGCCGTGCTCGCCGAGGTGGTCCTCGAAGAGCAGATCGCATTCATCAAGGATGAAGCAGATAGGCAGAGGCTGGATGGCGAGCGCGAGTTGGAGCAGGCGCTCGAAGTCGTCCAGCAGATCGGCCTGACGCTCGGGCAAGACAGCGTGGGGGGCTGCCCGAAGGAGCCGATCGCGCAACTGTTCGACCATGACGAAGAGCAGCTTGTCGAGCCCGTGTCCTGCGGGATGCTGCACATCGGCGATGTTCTGCACGTCCAGCGCGACCACCAGCGCCTGAACCAGCGCACCCTCCTCGGGCGCGGGCGTGAAGTGAATGAGCGCCTGCGGGGCACCGACGGGATCGAAGCGCTCCGCCACGGCCTGAAGGAGCGAGGATTTGCCGACCTTGCTCAGCCCGAAGAGGCCCACGGCGTCACCGCGGAGGAGGTGCGACGAGAGGCGCGAGATCTCATCCTCACGGCCCATCAAGGCGCGTCCGTGGACGGGATCGACGCGGCTAAAAAGGTCGAAGTCGCGCGCATGTAGGCGGATCGACTCGATGAGTGGTGGAAGCACATTCTCCACGGGAACCCAGGGGATCCGCTGCCCCCAAGGACCAGGCAGAAACGGGAGGCGCTCGGTGAGGTCCCTGCGCTCGGTTGCGATGAGCAGCAGATCGGGATCGATCTCGCCGGCACCTGCAGCATACTCGGCCGCTCGGAGGATGTCTCGACCGTCGAAGCCCCCGGTAGCTGCCAGGATCCGTAGCTCGGGCGCTAGCGCGAACGTCTCGCGGAGCTGTGCCGACGCGCGTGCCTGGATGAGCCATGTGGTGCTGAGCTCGTTCAAAGGCTCAATCTTGACCGGTGCGCAGCCGTCTCTCTGCAGGCGGTCGAGCATGTCCTTGCCCCAAGGGACTCGCTGGACGAACAGTGCTTCGTGGCGCGCGAGCCGTTGCTCGGCGGTCTCGGACACCTCGTCGGGCAGTGTCAGATCGATAGCGCCTGCGAGCGTCTTGAACGCCGGGAGGAAATCGTCCTTCACCCCGGTAAGGGAGGCCCACGTGAAGACGTCCTGGAGGCTGCACGCCAAATCGGCTCCCGCAGCAGCGAGGAACTCGGCGACCCGGCGTGGCTCAACGCCGTTCTGCGTGAGGTGGTGCGCTGCCAAGCAGACGAGCCACGGCTCGGTGGCGATCGGGGGAACGGCGCGCTTCAACGCATCTTTCAAGGCATCCCCGAAGACGGTGGGCATGAATGCGAAGCACGTCGCCACGAGCTTTTTTGTTGAGTCGGAAGGATCGGCAGCCGCGGTCAACCACAGGCGTCGAACTGCATCGTAGATAGTCCAGAAGAACGCGTTGAGGCCTGCTCCAGGCCGTGCGGCGTCCTCCGCGGCCCCGAGGAACGCGCAGGCGAACAGACCGATGCGCACGAGGATGAGACTCGGCTCGTCACTGTCATCGTCCTCGTAACGGACGAGGAACTGGCTCCGGCGTCGTTGTGGTTCGAGGCGCGCATAGGCCACGCGCCATGCAGTGGCCGGGGCGGGGAGGCGCGCGAGGAGCCGAGCAAGCGGCTGCACGGCCTCATCCCAATGCGACCAGAGCGCCGCGCTCGAGAAGCCGGGGGCGCGACCGTCGAGGATCTCGACGAGCCACGCCCAGTATCCTTCCAGCTCCTCGTCGGGAGCATCGGCTGCGTCGAGCACGCGGGCAGACCCATAAAGCAGGGGAAAGGCATTGTAGCTGAGCTGCCGACGGCCCTCGCCGATGTGCGCAGGCTTCTGGAAGGAGCGGGCACGCACGGAACGTCGGGCCGAGCCATCACCGACCTCGCGCTGCGTCAGCGCCTCGCGTTCTTTCCAGAAGCGATGAAGGAAAGCCACCCGGACGCCGCTGTGTACTAAGCTTTCCACCAGCGTCTCCAACGCGAGGCTCGAGGTGGAGCCATCGCCTCCGGGTTGTCTCGCGACGTCGCTCAGATGCTGCGCCGACAAATCGGCGAGTAGCGCGCACGCGATCGTCGCGCCATCTGGGCGGGTGAGAAGCAGGCCATACGCCTCGCGCAACCATTGGGTTCGCGTGCCCTGATCGTCGAGGCGATCGGCGTGCATTCTGAGGAGCTCCGCAACGAGCAGCAGGGCAACGCTGCGGGTCCATCGACCCTCCTCATCGAACACGGGCGGAGCGGCTCGGACGAGCTCTAGGAGGAGCTCCCTATTTGAAGCGATGTCCGACAGCCAAACGGTGTTCCACATCAAGCTGGGCCATGGCAGCGCGTCGAGCCCCTCGAGCCACGCCGTTCGATCAAGCCGCAAGAGGACATCGAACTCGAACCCCCCCGCATCCTTGAGGGGGCCGTCGTACCTTCGAGCTTCCCACACGAGGAACGGATCACGCAAATTCTGCCAGTGCCGAGCCTCAGCTTCGAGCGCCTCTCGGTCGCGTGAATCCAGGCGTTCATCTGCGAGCGTGTGCGCGGTGGCAGTACACGTCGTGATGGCGGATCGCAGGGCGTCAATCCATGCGCGGTGTCGAGCCGGTTGGGCCAGTACGGCGTCGACGAACGTGTCCTCGAACGCCACGAGCGCATTACGGGGTAGGCCCTCGCTGCCATGGTACACGTGCATCAACGCCGTGACGTCGACGGGGCCTGACGAGAGATCCATTGCGGCGCGCCTGAGCACAGCAGTGCGTTCATCGCCTTCGGTCGGCGCTCGCTGCTTCTCTGTCGCCTTGTCGAGCCACGGCGCGCTCATGAGCCCTTCTCCTGCGGCGTCGAGCTGATCGGTGATTTTATGATTCGAGATGCGTGCCGCTCGTGGAGCCACGAAGCGAGTTCCTCTGCGTCGTTCCAGGCTTGGCGGAGCTTGTCACGCACGAGTTCCGGGTGCGAGAGCGAGATGATCATGGTGCCGCGCGATGCGAACTCATTGAAGGATGAGCCTAGGAGCCAAATGCGGTCGTCCACCACTAGAAAGCGATCGTGGATGACCGGGCGTTCGCCTGGCATGACGCGGATCTTGAACGTGTTGATATCCTTCTGCGTCGCCAAGTTCTCGATTTCTGCGTGGAGTACGTCCCCCTTCTCCATGTTGTTTGAGGAAGGGTCCATCGCTTTGAGCACTTCGGCGGATGTGAGGATCGAGATCGGTGCGTCGATCTGTCCTACGGCCAGGGCAAATCTGACCAGCTCTGGGCGGGCGAAGTAGGGGTCGATGATGAGGACCTCTCTCGTCGCCTCATTGAGGAGGCTCCGGAGGATGTCAGTCGCCTCCTGGACGTCATCGTCGAACAATCGCTCGCTCAGGCTTCGGACTGCATCCTGCGCCTTGCGGGCGCGCTGTGCAGCCCAAATGCGCGATTCGGCTCCGGGGACATGCGGCCCCCGTGCCGAGCCGATCTTGATGGTTTGGCCTTCGGTCCTGCGTGTAGCAACCTCATACTCCTCGGCGGCTCGTCGGGGCGTGGCGGGAACCGGGACAACACGCTTGCGGTTTTCGCCTATAGAGAGGTTTCCGGTTACGCTAGCCAGGACGACGGTGTGGCGCGTGTGGAGTAGGCCGCGAAGCGGATCGTGAATCGTCTCTCGGAATCTTCCGATTCTATGTCTGAACGTCACGCGGACGAGAGGCGCTTCGAGGGCGACCCTCGCCGTGGAGCACTCACCCGAAGCCCGCTGCTCGTCGACGGCGAGCTCCAGGCCGGTAAGGTCCTTTCCCGCTCGTGGATGCAGGCGGTAGAGCATCCGGCCGATGTGCTCCGTGCTCGCCGACAGCCGTCTCCCCTCCATCTTCCGGAAGCGTGGGTTGGGTGCCATGAGGTGTACCGAGCCCCAGAGTTCCGGGTAGTCGTCCAAATCGAAGTGAAGCCGCTCCGACAGGAACTCGACCGCGTTGCGGCACTCGTTTTCACGTGGCCAGAGCGTCTTTAAGTCGAAGTCGATCAAGGGAATCATGTGGTGCATACGTGGCTGCCCGTGCCACGTGGGGACGAAAGGCGCTTCCTGTTGTTGCTCCACTGCAAGCGCAAGGCTCGGCCATGGGGGCTCTTCCCCGAGATCGAGCAGCCGCAGTCGTCGTGCTTGCTCGTCGCCTGGAGCCGGAAGCGTTCCATCGTCCGTCGGTAGCACCGCGTCCCCGCGTCGGCAGCGAAGATACCACTCCAGTGCTCGTCCGGCGGGCATCACGGTGTGGCGCACGTACACGCGGCGTTCGCTCCTTCTGAGCTCACGGACCTGCTCGCCGTCGTCGGTTGGCGGCGGCACTTCCGCAGGGAGGAGCTCGACCAGCCCGAATAGCAGCACCCGTTCCTTGGTTCGTTTATGCAGGTCCCACGCGAGGTGGACGACCGCGTCGCCGTAGTCGCTCTCGAGCGTTGCGAGCGGATGGGACGGCTGGGCGGTCACTTCCTGGATTGCCATATCCGCTTGCATCATGAGCCGGCGGCGGCCGGACGCGCAACCAGCGCGGCGCGCGGCGCGCCGCGGTCCCGGCCCCGCGTCAGAGCAGGTCGTCGAGGTCGTCCATCGCCTGCGACAGGTCCTCGCTCATCTCCTTCAGCTTCTCGCGGTCCTTCTCCAGGAGCACCGCCTGCGCCGCGCGGGCCTTGTCCCCGAGCTTCCGCGCGGCGAGCACGTTCTCGAGCAGGTACCGCCGCTCGGTCGCGCCGAGCGCCCCGAACGCGCGCCGCAGGACCGGGAGCGTGTCCTTGAAGCGCTCGGGAAGGATGCCCCCGAGGAACGCGTCGAGCGCCTCGACCACGGGGCGGCTCTTCACGAGCACGAGCGCGTTCACCTCGAGGAAGCCGGCCAGGAACGACGCCGCCGCCTCGGGCGGGGCCGCGCTCCCGAGCCGCAGGCCGACGATCCGCGCCACCTCGGCATCATCGATCACCTGCGCCAGGTAGAGCAGCCCGCACGCGAGGCCCGACGCCGTGGGGTTCACCGCGTCGCTGTCCACGAGCGCCCGCGCCGCCTCGAACCACGCGGCGCGGTCGACGATCGGCTGCGACAGGGCCACGTCGTGCAGCGTGCGCAGCGCCTCCTTGGCCGGGGCGACCGCCTCGTCGCTGCCCGTGCAGCCGCCGTGGACGCGCAGGACCGCGCGCGCGAACGTCTTCTCCAGCATCGTCGCGATCACCCCGTCGCCGAGCGACGACAGCGAGCGCGACGACCCGAACGACGCGAGCCCCGCGAAGGCGCGGCACGCCCGGGCGAGCGACGGCAGATCGCTGTCGCCCGCGGCGAACCGGTCGCACGCGTCGAGCGCCGAGGCCGCCGCGCGGGCGCTCGACGCGAGCACGGCGTTCAGCAGCACGTCGGCGGCCTCGCCGGTGGTGTGGCACGCCGCGAGGTCCTCCTCGAGCAGCCGCGTCGCCACCTGCTCCAGCGTGTCACCGAGGACGATCTTCTCGACGAGCGCCACGTCGGTCGCCGGCGTCCACTGCGCCTCCCACGTCTCGCTCAGCTGCCGGAGCAGCTCGTCCGGCGGCACCTCGCTCGCCGCCTGCCCGCGCCGCTGCCCGCGAGCGCCCGCGCCGCCGCGCCCGGCCGCCCGGGTGCCGGCGTACGCCGCGTAAGGGATCTTCGCGATGCGGAGCCGGTGCAGGAGCACGCTCGTGCCGACCTCGACCTCGTTCGTGAGCGACAGCCGGAACGACTCGGGCGCGTCGGTGGCGGGGAGCCTGCGCTCGCGCACCTCGCGCCAGAACTCCTCCTGGAGCGAGTTCTTCCCGATGCCGCCCCCGACGCGGCCCACGTTGCGCCCGATGACGGCCGGCCAGAGGAAGCCGTCGACGTGCGTGGCGTCGCCGCGGCACATCGTGGCGATCGTCGCCTCGCGCACCTCGTCGAGGCCGGGCTCCGCCTTGCCGCGGAGCTCGGCGAGCGAGACCGCGAGGCGGAAGGCCTCGATGGTGTCGGCGAGCGAGGCCATGAAGCCGCGGAGGCGGAGGTGCTCCGTGAAGTCGATAAGCACCTCGAGGGTGGCGCGCCGGAAGTCGCCGCCCGCGTCGTGCGCGCGCTGGTAGTACTGCGGCGCCCGGTTGCCCGCGCCGTAGCCGAGCTGCTCGGAGAGCCGCGGAAAGCTGAACGGGATGAGCGTCACGGCGCACGGGATCGGCGCCGGCAGCCGCGCCTCCAGCGCCGGATCGACGTCGCGCGCCGCGAACGCCGCCGCGTGCGCCGCGCCGAGCACGGCCGCGACCTCGTTCGGGGCGAGGTCCGGCCCCATGCGCTCGAGGATGCTCCGCGCCATGTAGGCGTCGCGCGCCCGGTGGATCAGCCGGTCCCCGTCGCTGCGCACGAGGTCCGCGTACGCGAGCAGGGCCTCGCGGAACGGCCCGGGATCGTAGCGGGGCGCCTCGAACGAGGCCTCCCAGAACTCCTCGAACGAGCGGAAGCCCCGGGCGCGCGCGCACGCCGCATAGATGCTCTCCTGCTCCCCCTCCGCGCTGGCGGGCCCGCCGTCGCCGCCGTCCCCTGCGCCGCCGTCATCCGCGTGCTCGCCGTGCTCGCCGTGCTCGCCGTGTTCACCGTGCTCGCCGCCGCGGTCCTCGTCGATCTCGCGCTCGTGGCCGCCCGGATCGTCGGCGTCGTCGTGGCCGACCAGGGCGCCGTCGAAGGGCGCGAGCGTCGTGCCGACGGGGATGTCGATGAGCTCGACGCGCACGCCGTGCTCGAAGGCCCATTTCACCGCGACGTACTCGGGCGAGTAGGCGGCGAACGGCCACAGGGACGACGCGGGCTCCCCGTCGGTGCGGTAGCCGAGGATCGCCACGGGCGGGACGGTCTTCGGGTCGACGAGCGCCTCGAGGAGCGAGGTGGCGTCGCTCGGGCCCTCGACGAAGATCGCCTTCGGGCGCACCTCGTCGAGGTAGGCGCGCAGCGTCGCGCTGGAGCGCGGCGAGTGGTGGCGCACCGGGAAGAGGTGGACGGCGGCGAGCCGGTCGAGGTCCATCGGATCCCTTCCGTCAGATCGCGAGGCGCTTCTTGGCGGAGGCGTAGAACTCCTTCCAGAGCCCTGCGCGGCCCTTGGCCACGGTCTCGCAGTACTCGCGGACGGCCTTGAGGTCGTCGCCGCCCTCCTTGCTCACGGCGCCGAGCAGCGAGCGGGAGAGGTCGTCGGCGGTCACCTTCCCGGTGCCGAAGTGCTGCGCGAGGATGCCGCTGTTGAAGAGCACGCTGATGGCCTCCGCGGTCGACAGGACGGAGCCCGGGGTCTTCACCTTGGTCTTGCCGTCCTTGGTGACGCCGGCGCGGAGCTCCTGGAAGAGCGTGACGAGCAGCTTGGCGAGCTCGGCGGGCGGCTCGACGCCGACCTGGTAGTCGCCGCGGAGCTCGGCCTCGCGCTTCTGCACGATGCTGATCTCCTGCTCGAGGTCGTCGACGACGGGGACGGTGATGAAGTTGAAGCGGCGCTTCAGCGCGGCGCTCATCTCGTTGACGCCGCGGTCGCGGGTGTTGGCGGTGGCGATGAGGTTGAAGCCGCGCTGCGCGGGGACGACCTGGTCGAGCTCGGGGACGGCGATCTGCTTCTCGGACAGGATGGAGATGAGCGCGTCCTGGATCTCCGACGAGGTGCGGGTGATCTCCTCGAAGCGCGCGAAGCGCCCGTCGCGCATGGCGCGGAGGATGGGCGAGGGCACGAGCGCCTTCTGCGAGGGCCCTTCGGCGAGGAGCAGGGCGTAGTTCCAGCCGTATTTGACGTGCTCCTCGCTTGTGCCCGCGGTGCCCTGGACGACGAGGGCGCTCGTGCCGCTGATGGCGGCGGAGAGGTGCTCGGAGAGCCAGCTCTTGGCGGTGCCCGGCTCGCCGACGAGCATGAGCGCGCGGTCGGAGGCGAGCGTCGCGAGCGCGACCTGCACGAGGGCGCGATCGCCGATGTACTTGGGGGTGATCGCGACGCCGCCGACGGGTTTGTCGCTGCCGAGGATGTACGTCTCGACGGCCCTCGGCGAGAGGCGCCACCCGGGCGGCCTGGGCGCCGTGTCGTTGGCGGCGAGGGCCGCGAGCTCGTGTTCGTACTTGGTCTCGGCGGGCTGGCGGAGGTCGCTCATGGGTGGCGCAGGAGGTTACCGCAGAACGGGGCGAGGCGTCCCTCCGAGGAGATCAGCGGCCGGCGCGCTGCGCGGCTCGCGGCGTCTGTGGCTCCCGTGGGGGCGGTCGCTGCCGCGCGGGCCATCCGCGCCGGGAGGTGCGCGCCGGCCCGCACGAGCTGGTTGACGAGCCAGTTGCCGTCGTCGTTCTCCAGCGAGAAGGCGCTGGGGTTCACCGGGCACGAGCGCGACGACGAGCTCGGGCTCGCGGACATGACTCGGTCTCCGTTCGCTTGCCGGCAAGGCGCAGAACGGCGCGCCGGGGCTCCGGGAGCGAGGCCTCTATTGGCCGGCAAGTCGGTCGGCATCCATCTGGCTTGCCGGTAATCTATCCTTGCTGCCGAGGAGAGCATGATGTCGCGACTGGGAGACGAGATACGTCGGCAGCAGGGCCAGCGGGAGAGCAAGGATGTGCTTCGGGCATACATAGAAGAGCTCGCCAGCGCGGACGAGCCGAAGTTCTCGACGCTTGAAACGAAGTTCTCGAAGCTGTTGAACGGCGACCCCGAAGGGGAGCGGTACTTCCTCGACACGCCCGGACGATGCGCCGCGCTCGAACGGGCCCTCGCGGTGCCGGCTGGTTGGATGGAACGCGAGCGACACGTTCGCGTGCTCATCCTGGATCCAGCGCTCGACGATTCGGTGCGAGAGTACCTGCGCGGACGCGAGGAGGTCGCCGGGGCGGGCCGCTTCGCTTGCCGCGAAGTCCCTGTGGACGGGGATCCGAGGCGGGCGCCGCGCGAAGTCGTGCTCGACGCCATCCGCCAGATCGCCGAGAGCGAGCCCCGCTACCTCGTCGTGGCAGCGTCCAACGGCGTGAATGATCGCATGTACTTCACGGGGGCCAAGATCGCGTGGTCGACGGTGACGAAGTCGCCGCGCGGCTTTCTCCTCGAGAGCGTGCCGGACCTCGTGCCGATGCCGGAGCCGGATCCGCCGTGCCGGTTCGACCGATTGGGGGAGCCGATGATGCCGGACGACGTGTTCGAGCGCGCGGTGCGTGAGGAGCTGGCGCGCGAGGAGCATCGGAGCGGGTTTTCCCGCTGGGGCCGCCCGGACTGCCGCGCGCCCGGGGGGTGCCTCTTCCGCGACCGGGACGACTATGAGGCGTTGAAGACGCTCATCGAGGAAGCCGACGCGCGGGAGCGCCGTCCTTCGTTCCCAGTCCACCGGCTCCTCCCCGTGCTCTCCGCTCGGGCCGGTCTCGGGTGGGCCATCACAGCGTCATGCGCCAGGCGGAACGGCGTTCTGGACCCAGATTGGGATCTACGCTACTCGTCCGAGGAGAACCCTGTGGTGTGGAGCGGGCGCGGCGGGGCATCTGGGGGCGTTCTCGCAGAGCTGGCGAAGAAAATTCTTTTCGACCAGTCGCGCGCGACGCTGTGCTGGACCCACGGCGAGCGCATCCTGGGTATCGGTCCAAACGTTGGCGCTGTTCGAGGATTGCTCGCGCCGTACCATGAGGTGTTTGAACCGGCGGTGTTTGCCCGTTGGAAGACCGCGAGCGAGCAGTGGAACCCATGGCGCGTCGAGCAGCGGTCCGAGCAGAGCGTCACTCGGAGCGAGCCGTGGAGGCAGCTGTGCGAGGCGATATCCCAAGAGACGGGGATCTCGATCGAGGGCACGGTTGCGGGGTGGCAACAGGCCATGGCACGACAGTGGGCTGGCCCGTGCTGGCCCTTTCGCTTGGCCTCACCGGAAGAAGCCGCACGGGCACACGAGGTGCTCTCAGAGCTGGCCTCGCGAGCGTGGCAGAGCGACGAACCGACACGACCCTTGCTGCTTGACGCGGCGTCGCGAGCTCGTCTCGTGATACTGGCGGGCCATGGCGAGGCCGGGACGGTGCATGTGCTCGCCGACCTTGGAGCCGGGCACGTGCTCCGGGTCCTCCTCCTGCGCTTTCCCTCGGAGGAGCCGCAGGTCATCGACGAGCTCCGCGGTGGGGCGCTCGACGGCGGAGATGTCCACGGATGGCTTGAAACCAAGTACGAACGACTGCTCGAGGGGAGTGCGCTTCCGGCGCGAGCGCGTCGACGGCGTGAGGACGACGACGATTGAAGCGGGAGGCACACCGCTGCGGGGCTGTCGGCTCCACGCGAGGCCGAAGAGCTGCTTGACCCCTCGCGACATGCACACGTCTGCGCGCTCAGCTCATCCGAGATGAGAGCTGGACAGTGGAAGCATGTCGGCGCTGTTCTTGACGCTGGGCGTGCGCAGGAGCCGCGCGGTTCACCGGCCCATGACTCGTGAACGCCTTTATGAGGATAGGCGGACCACGTCCTCGACAACGTGATCGAGCTCCTCCTGTGGAAGGCCGGGATCGGGCACGCGCCGCCCGAGCCGCTCGATCTGCTCGACGGTCGGGTACCTGAGGTTCCTCAGGTCAGTCGCGTTCACCTGGGTGTGCCCGTTGAACTGCCGAACGTGTGTATCCACGAGCGTCGAGTTCAAGAAGGCCACGAGGCCGCGGGCCATCACGGCCGGCAGCCCCTTGCCGTTTCGGTGAAGCACGTTGAGGTGGTTCTCGAACCCGATCCTGTCGCCCGGCGCGCTCTCGGGCGTGAAGAGGGCGGCGACGACCCGCCGCCGCTCCTCCTTCGACGAGAAGCGCTTGACGAGCACGTAGTTCCCGCTGGGCATCCAGAGATCGGCGGTTCCCGGAGCGTCCACGAGGGCGTTCGGCTTCTTGCCGTGTTTGGGCCAGCGAACGACGCCTGACGCGAGGTGCGTGGGGTAGATCAGTGGACCGGTGTCCCTGCCGGGCTCCTGCCGCAAGAACTCACGCGCTCGGAAGTCGACGACCTTCCCCGTCGAGACGCCCACGTTCAAGTCCGCCAATCGGGAGGGCATGCGCGCGAACGTGGCAGCGACCCTCTCCCCGGCGTCGTCCGGCACCACGTGGACGAACAGCTCGGGATCTCCGGGCCGGACGACGTGCTCGACTGGCACGGAGCGGACCGACAGCAGCTCGCCTCCGGGACCGCGCGACGACGAGATGGTGACGGACTCGCACCGACCGCCCCTGACAGCGTGAATGATGACGTTCTCTTGAAGGACCTCGTCCTCCGCGAACGCCGCTTTGCGCGATTCGAAGACGTGCACCCTTCGCAGCGACATCTCTCGGAAGAACAGCTCCCGGAACGGTCGAAAGTAAGGACCATTGCAGAAGCTCCGGGGGGTGATCGCGACGAGCTCCCCGCCCGGCTCCAGAAGGAGGATCGCGAGACCAAGAAAGGCCGTGTACAGGTTGCTGGTCTCGAGGCCCACGCGCCGCAGCGCCGCCCTCGCCTCGGTGCCCGAGTTGAGCTTCTTGTAAGGTGGATTCAGGATCGCGTGCGTGAACGAGCGCGGCATGCCCGGGCGAGGCCGGCCGCCGTCGAGTTGCTCGACGGCTGACCGGATGAAGTCGGCCTCGATGATGCGGGCAGCGAAGTCGATCCCGGCGCCGGCGCACTCGTCACGACACGCCCGCGCCGTCCGACGCAGGTACGCCGCGAGCCGCGGGTCGATCTCGAAGCCCGTCGCGCGGATCGCGCTCGGGCGTATCCGGCGGGCGCATGCGCTGGCCGTGAACGCCGCGAGGAGGCTGCCCACACCGGCGCCGGCGTCCAGCACGCGGATCTCCTCGCAGGACAGCTCGAACAGCGACGCCATGAACGACGCAACCGGCGGCGGCGTGAGGAACTGACCCAGCTCGGACCGCGTGCGGGGATCGAGCGCCCGCGCGGCCTCGATGCGGTGGAGGTCGACGCGGTCGAGGAGCGGCGGCGGGGCGGCTGCCTCGAGTCTCGCTGCCGGGCTCATCGATGACGTGGTTACCGCAGCTGGGGCATCGAGCCAACGGTACCTGGGCGGTGAACGCGCCGTGGGCGCCTCGCCAGCGAGGCGGCGCCCACGGCGCGCCGTTCAGGCGGCCTCTTGCCGCGCCGCCACCGGGGCGAGCGGCGGTATCCCGAACCGCTCGCGCACCTCGCCGAGCGGCAGGTGAACGACGCCCCAGAAGTCCCAGCGATCGCTCAGATCGACCTTGCAGGCCGCGCCGCGCGCCACCGCGCGCAGCACCTTGCGCGCCTCGAAGAGCCCGACCTGCGGCGCGGCGACGGGCGTGATCTGGATCCCGAGGTGGAACTGCAGCATCACGAAGAGCAGGAAGGCGAACCCGTCGCGCCGGACGAACCCCGCCTGGAACGAGCCGGCCTGGATCTCGCCCGCAGGATCGGTGTCGTACTCCGCGAGCACGTGGCCGAGATCGTGGAACACCATGCGCTCCGGGATCGCGTCCCGGCTCTCGCCGGGAAACAGGAAGCCGCGCGCTGTGCAGTGCTCCCAGAACACCCGGCCGAACGTGCCCTCGGGCAGGAGCCCGAGCTGCTTGTAGCGGAGAGCCCGCGAGCGATCCTCGGCGCCCGCGCGGAAGAAGGGCCCGAGGAGCCTGCGCACGCCGGCCAGGCCCTCTTTCCTCAGGACCTCGCCGGCGAACGCGCCGACGAGCCGGCGCCTCACGGCGGCCTTGGCGAGCCCCCTGTGGCCGCGCGCCACGAGGCGGAGCACGCCCACGCCCTGCTCGCGCACGCCGAGCGCCCGGGCGAGCGCCTCGACCGCGTCCACCTCGGCCGCCGTCACCTCGCCGTCCGCCATCGCGGTCACGAGCGCGAGCTGCACGAGCCGCTTGCGCCGGTGCGGATCCGGGATCGCGCTGGCCACCGCCTCGGGCGCGACGCGCGGCAGCCCGTCGACGTCGGCGCGGGCGCCGTGCAGGGCCGCGAGCTCCTCCAGGACGGCGCGCTGCTCCGGGTCGAAGCGCGCGAGCGGGCCGTCGGCCAGGGCCACCTCCCGGAGCGCGCCGAGCGCCGCCGGGAGCTCATGCGACAGAAACACGACGATATCCATGCTGACCTCCTCTTCAGACAAGGGGTTTCACGCACCACGTTCCGTGAACGTGGCTCACTCTCGCTGGAACGCGCTGATCGCTGACAGGATCGCCGCCGAGATCTCGGGCGGCAGCGACCTGGCCGTCTCCATGATCACCCGGACCCGCTCCGCGCTCGCCTGGTCGACGAAGCGGCGGCCGAGCGGCGTGAGCGCGAGCGTCTTCGCGCGGCGATCCTCGGGATCCTCCTGCCGCGCCAGGAGCCCCCGCTGCACCAGGCCATCGACGAGCCGGCTCCCGGCCGAGGCCGAGAGCCCGAGCGACGTGGCGAGCGCGGTGACGCGCACCGGGCCGTCCTGATCGACGAGGTGCAGCGCGGCCACCTGCGCCACGCTGAAGTCCTCCTCGTGCAGCGCGCGCGCGAGCCCCGCGATGATGCGCGAGAACATCATCCGCGTGAACCGCTCGAGCGGCGAGCCCAGGACCTTTTGCTTACTCACAATATTGTCTATTACGCATTAGTTGCTAATGCGCAAGTAATTTTCGGCGCGTTTGCGCGAGCCCAGCGCGGGTCCGTCCGCCGCGGAGGGCGGACCCGCGCGCCGCGCGGCCGGCCACACCGACCGGCGCTGGCGGTCAGCCGCACGGGCCGGCCGCTTCACGCGGCGGTCGCGTCGGGTGGCGGTTTTACGCGCGGGCGCCGGTCACTTGCGGGGGCCGGTCACGTGGACCTCGCGGAGGCGCGCCCGCGCCGCCGCGTAGTACGGCTCGATCTCCTTCGCCGCCGTCGTGCCCCAGAGGTTCTTCCGCTCCTCCGGGTCGCTCGCCAGGTCGTAGAGCTCGAACCGGGCGCCGCCCGAGATCGTCAGCTTCATGTCGCCCCGGAGGAACGACCGCCGCGCGTCGTTGTACGGCCCTGCCGGCATGTCGATCAGCACGTCGCGCGCCTGGGCCTGCTCGCCCGGGGCGAGGAACACGTCGGGCAAGAGCGACGCGCCCGACAGGAAGTCGCTCGCGGCCGCGCCCTCGGCAGGCCCGGGCACCCGCATCAGATCGAGCAGCGTCGGCGCGATATCGATCAGGCTGCGCCGCGCCGAGACCCGGGACGGCGCCGCGCCCGGCACGTGGACGACCAGCGGCACCCGCACGAGCTCCTCCCAGAGCTCGAAGCCATGGCGGAACATCTTGTGCTCGCCGAACGCCTCGCCGTGATCGCTCGTCACGACGATCGCCGTGCGCCCGCCGTAGGGCGCCGCCGCGATCGCGTCGAGCAGCCGGCCGATGTGCCGGTCCGTGAAGGCCACCTCGCCGTCGTAGAGATCCCGCTGCGAGGCCGCGCCGAAGCCCGCAACGTCGTCGTGCCGGAGGTAGTCGGCGTGCGGGTCGAGGTAGTGGACCCACAGGAAGAAGCGCCCGCCCGTGTTCTCGGCCGACCCGATCAGCCGCAGCGCGGCGTCGGTCAGCGCGGCGCTCGTCGCCTTGTTGTCGACGTCCCAGGGCGCGCCCTCCGGCGGCGCCGCGGACATGTCCACCACGTCGAAGCCGCGATCGAGCCCGCCGAAGCTGCCGAAGTAGCGGTGCCCGTGCACGCTCATCGTGCGCACCCCGGCGCGCTTCAGGCGCTCGGCGACGAACGTGTCCTCCTCGCTGAACTTGTTGAAATGCCCCCAGTTCCTGTGGGTCTCGCTCCCGTACTTGCCGATGAGCATCGGGCCGACGCTCTTGCCCGTGTAGGACGCGAGCGAGTACGCGCGCTCGAACACCGTGGAGCGGGCCGCGAGGCCGTCGAGGTTCGGCGACACGGGCCGCGGGTTGCCCGCGTAGCCGAGGTCCCAGCGGAGCGTGTCGACGGTGACCAGGACGACGTTCAGGTCCGCCGGCAGGCGCGCCGCGGGAGCGTCGGCGCTCGGGGCCGCCTTGGGGGCGGGGGCGAGCGCGGCGAGCGCGGCGGCCGTCAGATCGCCGCCGGAGCAGTCGTCGTCGACGCCGTTGTCGAGGATCTCCTCGGCCAGCGGGTGGACGCGCGCGTCGCGGTCGTCGCAGTCCCCGCCGCCGAAGAGGCCGGCCGCGCGGTCGCCGTCGCGATCGGTGAGGCGGCGCAGGACCGCGAGGCTCTTGCCTCCGACGGGCGCGCCGCGCTCGATCGCCTGCGCCACCGCGGGCTCCGCGTTGAGCGCGGAGGCGGCGCGCGCGGTGAGCGCGAGCGGCAGGAGCGCGGCCAGGAGCGCGACCGGCGCGCGCGCCGTCCGGACGGCGACCGGCGCGAGGAAGGCGGCGAGCGCGACGACCAGGAGGAGCGCCGGGGCGCGCAGGTCGAGCTCGGGGCGCTTGAAGATGCCGTAGACGCCGAGGAAGCCGCCCTCGCCCGAGACGCCGCCCGTGGCGACGCCGAACGCGAACAGGGCCGCGGCGATCGCGAGCGCGACGCCGCCCGTGACCGCCGGATCGACGCAGGCGGGGCGGCCGTCGCTGGCCTTGGCGAGCGCGCGCCGGAGCGGCGGCGTGAGGGCGAGCACGGCGAGGCCCGCGATGAGGCCGAGGCCGAGCGCGCCCGCGGCGACGGCGGTGCCGACCAGGAGGGGCGCGGCCTCGAGGCCGAGCAGGGCGCGGGCGAGGTGGGCGGACAGGGTCATCCAGAGGAAGGCCGCGAGCACCGCGAGCGGCACGAACGCCGCGATGTCGGCGGGCCGGCCGATCGCCCGCACCCGCAGCGCGCCCACGAGCGTGGCCGGCGACGGCGGGCTCGACGGGTCGACCACGATCGCGGAGGCGCCCGCGAGCAGACCGACGACGAGCGCGACGGGCGCGAACACCCCGGTGTCCGCGAGGTAGGTGGCGAGCTGGAAGGCGGCGTCGTCGCCGGCGCCCGCCGTGGCCCACCCGGCGTCGAGCGACGCGGCCACGACGCCGAAGACGCTGGCGCCGAGCGCGCTCCTGGCGAGCCGCCCCGCCCACGCGCGGGCCAGCGTCGGGACCGCGGGGCCCGGCGAGCTCGAGGCTCGCTTCACGCCGGGCCCCGCTTCCGCGCCATGGGGTGAGCGGCGTCATAGACCTTGAGCAGGTGGTCGATCGAGACGTGCGTGTACCGCTGCGTTGTGGCGAGCGAGGCGTGCCCGAGCAGCTTCTGGATGGCCCGGAGGTCGGCGCCGCCGTCGAGCAGGTGGGTCGCGCAGGTGTGCCGGAGCGCGTGGGGGTGCAGGTCGGCCCGGCCGGCGCCGAGCGCGCCGTAGCGCTGGACGAGCGCCTGGACGCGGCGCACCCCGATGCGCGCGCCGCGGCGGGACAGGAAGAGGGCGCGGGGGTCGCGGGCGCCGGTCGTCGGATCGGCGAGCTCGTCGCGCCGCTCGAGGTAGCGCTCGATGGCGGCGAGGGCGTGGGAGCCGAGCGGGACGATCCGCTCCTTGTCGCCCTTGCCGACGACGCGCACCGCGGCCCTGTCGGCCGGGCGCCGGTCGACGTGGGTGAGGTCGAGCCCGCAGAGCTCGGAGACGCGCAGGCCCGCGCCGTAGAGGGTCTCCAGCATGGCGCGGTCGCGGAGCCCCTCGGCCGTCTCGGCGCCGGGGATCTCCATGACCTCGGCGGCGGCGTCGACGTCCAGGAAGGTGGGCAGCGGGCGCCGGACCTTGGGCAGGGCGAGCTGGGCCGCCGCGTTCTTGTCGACCTCGCCGCGCCGCTCCAGGTAGCGGAGCAGGGCGCGGGCGGCGCCCACCTTGCGCGCGATCGAGGCGGGCGCGTGGGTGCGCGCGAGCGAGCCCAGCCAGCTGCGCAGGAGGAGCACGTCGAGGCCATCCACGGCCGTGGCCTCGTCCGGAGAGGGGGCCTCGCCGGTGGCCGGGGCCTTGCCGGGGGCCGGGGCCTTGCTGCGCGCTCGCGCAGGGCGGTGATCGGCGTTCGCGGCCGCCTTCTCGCGGGCGAAGCGCGCGAGCTGCTCGAGGTCGCGCCGGTACGCCGCCACGGTGTGGCGCGAGGCCCGCCGCTCGGCCGTGAGGTAGGTCAGGAAACGCGCGATCGCCTGCTCGAGCGTGGTCCCGCCGGATCGATCGCCGCTCCGCCGCGCGTGCATCACGGGGTTTGCCCTACCATCAGGACGCCGCCGCAGGCAAAGACTCGCCGGCGGCCGAGGTGGAGCGCCGCTCGGCCGGCGCCGCTGCGCGGCACGGCAGGCGAGGCGGGCGCTGGCCGGAGGGGACCGCGGTCGCCACGTCCCGCGGCGGGCAGGTGGAGGTCGCGGGGCGTGTCTCGCCATGCCCTGACAAGAAACGCCCCTCACGGATCACGAGCGAACCACCCACCCGGTGGGCGACATGGCGCGAGCGCCGCTGGCTCCCGGTTCTGCTGTCCAGGATGATCCATGATCTGCGCTGTCGAGGCGTGAATCGGACTGCAGAGCGCGGCGGTGAAGACCGGCTGTTTCGACGCGCGTGAGACCGGCGCCCGCTCGCTCGCCGCGAAGGAGCTGCTCAATCGTAGTTGCCCCTGACGGACCGCGGCGGGACGCGCCTGTGATCCAGGTGTGTACGCTGCTCTCGGTGTGGTACGAGGGCTTGCCCGGGGCCCGGGCGCACGAGGAGCATGAAATGACCAACGCCGCCGTGAGCGAGCCGGCCGTCGAGGCGCCGCCGAAGCTTTCCTTTGCTCAGACCCTGAAAAGCCTGCCGCGCTCCTTCTGGATGGGCTGCATCATGGAAATGTGGGAACGGCTGGCTTACTACGGCGTGCGTGTCGTCATGCCCATCTATATCGCGCAGGCTGACGAACCCGGAGGGCTCCACTTCAGCCAGCAGGACAAGGGCACCATTTACATGGTCTGGGCCCTCATCCAGTCGCTGCTCCCGATGATCAGCGGCGGTTACGCCGACCGGTACGGTTACAAGCGCACGATCTTCATCACGGTGTGGCTGAAGATCATCGGTTATCTGCTGATGGCGACGCAGCGGAGCTTCACCGGCTTTCTGCTCGGCGTGGTCATCCTCGCGACGGGCACGGCCCTCTTCAAGCCCGGTATCCAGGGCACCCTGGCCCAGTCGATGGACAAGTCGAACTCATCGGTCGGCTGGGGCCTCTTCTACTGGCTCGTGAACGTGGGCGCGGCGATCGGCCCGCCGCTCGCCGGCTACCTCCACGGCAAGAGCTGGTCGTGGGTCTTCTATGGCTGCGCCGCCATCATCTCCCTGAACTTCCTGATGCTGTTCACGTACAAGGAGGTCGACTCCGGCGCTGACAAGACCTCCGGGGCGTGGAAGGTCTTCAAGGACACGATCAAGAACATCTGGGACGCGCGGCTCATCACCGTGATCCTGCTGCTCTCGGGGTTCTGGCTGATGATGTACCAGCTCTGGGACCTGATGCCGAACTTCTACACGGACTGGATCAGCAGCACCTCCTTCGTGCAGAACAACCCCTGGCTCCCGGCGTCGTGGCTCGATATCAAGGATCCGCGCGGGGTCCAGCTCAAGCAGGAGAACGTGATCAACCTGAACTCGGTGAGCATCGTCCTGCTCCTCGTGCCCTTCTCGTACCTGGTGGCGAGGATGAAGGTGCTCTCGGCGATGACGCTGGGCATCCTCGTCGCCATCTTCGGCATCCTCGTCGCAGGGACCACGACGTCGCTCTACGTCCTCTTCGTGGGCATCCTGCTCTTCTCCATCGGCGAGATGCTGACCGGCCCGAAGAAGAGCGAGTATTTCGCGCTCATCGCGCCGAAGGGAAAGAAGGCGCTCTATCTCGGTTACGTCAACATCCCGGCGGCGATCGGCCCCGCGATCGGCGCGCAGATGGCGGGGATCCTCTATGGGACCCGGGGCGAGAAGGCCACGCTGGCCCTGCGCTACCTCGCCGAGAAGACCGATCTCGCCAAGGGGAAGGCCTGGAACGGCGACGTGGCGTCGCTCTCGGAGCTCCTCGGGGTGTCGCGCCAGCAGGCCTTCAGGACGCTGCAGGAGACGCTGCACATCGACGCCGCCGAGGCCACGCGCCTGCTCTGGGACACCTACCGGCCTTACGAGATCTGGTATTCGTTCGCGGCGATCGGGGTCGCTTCGCTCGTGGGGATGCTGATCTTCTCCCGGCGCTCGAGGCGGTGGAAGGACCTCGACGTGTAGGGCGCGTGGCCGCGCCGGCGCGGGCGAGGCGGGGGGGTGTAGGGCACGTGGCCGCGCCGTCGCGGGCCTGGCGCCGGCTGGCGCGGCCGGTCGCCGCACGAGCGGCGCCTCCAGGCAGGGCAGCTCGCGGTTACGTCAACGCTTCGGCCGCCGTCGTGGCGGTGACGGCGCGCTCGAGCCACCGTTCCAGGACCTCGAGCTCGGCGCAGCCCTCGATGCGTGCGTCCTCCTCAGGACGCAGCGCGAGCTGCCGCTGCGCGAGCACCCTGCGCAGCGCGGTTCGGGCCTCCGAGAGGCGACCCCGCTCGATGCCCCGCTCGATGCCCTTCTCGACCAGCTTCTGCTGTACGTCCGGGTTTGCACCGAGCAGAGCCTGAAGGATCTCTCGCTCCCGCGCCTTGACCTCGGGGTCCTCACCCTTGCCAACCCACCACAACAGCTCTTCGCGCACGGTCGCCGACATCGCGGTGAATCTTACCATGCCGAGCACCCACGCGAGCGGCATTCGCGAGGCGACCCACCGGGCAAACTCGTCGAGCGCCCGTCCGGAGCGGGCAACCAGGAAGGGCACGAGCTCGTCGCGCAGCGGAAGGTCGTTGGCTGCGATCCACAGGAAGGGGAAGCTCGACGGCTCCACACGGTAGCAAGCCGGCCCGATCGTGACGAGCGCGCGTTGCGCCCGCAGCCAGTCGGGCACGTGCGGCGCGACGAGCCAGAGCGGCTCCTGGCCCGACCACGCATGAGTGCTCTCTTCCGCCCGTTGCACCTGCCTTGCCTGCCGCCGGAGCAGCGCGCGCTCCACGGCCGGGAAATCGAGATGATCTCCTGGCATTTTCAGCTCGACCAGGACCTCCTCGTGGCTCCCGGCCTCTGGCCACGGGGCGGGCAGCGCTGCAATACGGTCGGGGTGGCGTACGAGCAGGAGCCCATCGCTCTGCACCTTCACCAGGCCGATCTCGGGCGGATCCTGCCATGTGACAGCACCGCCGGTGATCCGCTCCGTCTCTGCGGCAAAGGTGCGTTTGGCGAACTGGTCCGGCTGCCCCACGCGCGGCTCAGTAACAGAGCGTGTCCACGGGAACCAGCGCGTTTTGCCGTGTTCTTCGCCGCTTCGTCTCTTACGCGCGGTGGTGCATGCGCATCACGAGATCGCATTGCGAACGATTTTTTATTTTTCGGATCATCCGCTCCGCTGCTGGACTCGCAGCGCTCCGGCCTACTCGCACGCCTCGCCGAGGACGTACCCGTGCTTGCAGATGCAGCGGCACTCGACCTCGAACTCGGGCTCGTTGCACGCCGGCCGGACCTGCCGCACCTGCTTCGCCGTCCGGCCCTCCCTGTCCTTCACCTGCACCTCGATCTCGTAGTCGTGATCGAAGATGTCGCTGCCCGACCAGTTGTTCGGGCAGACTCCCACGTTCGCGAAGGTCGAGATGTCGGCGTCGACGCTCGCTCCCCAGCCGTCGCCGGTCGGCCTGAGGTTGACCGTCCTCGACTCGGACATCACACGCCCGGACGCGGGATCGCGGAGCGAGCCGGACAGCTGGACGCCGCAGGCGCTCAGGTTCGTCGCCCGGACGCCCAGGAAGAGCACCCGCCCGCCCTGCGGCGGCATGATGATGTCGATCCCGTCGCCGTCGCTCACCGGGTGCGCCGCGTCGCTCGAGTCGAGCGCGATGACCTCCATGCGGATGTCGGCGCCCTCCTCGCCCAGGTACCCGAGCTTGCAGGCGTGCTCGACCGGCGGGGGATCCCCGCCGTCGTCGGCGCACGCCGGCGCGGCGAGCAGCAGCGCGGCGAGCCCGCGGCTCGCCGCAGCGGGCCAGGCCATCAGCGGTCCCGCCCCTCCGGCGCCGGAGGATCACCCCCGTCGTCCTCGGGCTCCTCCCGCGGGATCGGCGCGCGCGGGCGCCTCGTGGCGCCCAAGGAGCTGGAGCTGATCGGCGCCATGGTGATCGGCGCCATGGTGATCGGCGCCACCGCCCGCGAGTCGGGCGCCGGGCGCTGAGACAGCGCGTCGCCGCGCCACCTGCCGTCGACGTCCGCCTCGGCGCGCCCCGGCGCCTCGCTGGGCGCCGAGCTCCATTCATGGAGACCAGCCTGTGGGAAGGGCGTGCGCTCGGCCAGGTACGCCGCGAGCAGCCGATCGCGCTCGAGCTCTTCCGTGCTCGGCGGCGGGGGAGGATCGAGCGTCGGCAGCTCGTCGGTCCACGTCAGGTCCGCTTCGTCCAGGCTCGAGCCGGACCCGGCGCTGGAGAACGCGCGCGGCGCGTTCCGCTCCGTCGGGACAGGCTCCGGCGCGTAGCTTGGGGCACCGCCCGGCGCATGGCTGGAGGCACGGGCCGGGGGCGGGCTGGGGGTACGGGGCGCCGCGTGGCCAGGGGCGCGGTCCGACGCGTGGCTGAAGGCACGGGCCGGCGTGGGGCTAGGGGTGCGGGGCGGCGCGTAGCCCGGGGCACGGTCCGACGCGTGGTTGGAAGGACGGGGCGGCGGATAGCCAGGGGCGCGGTCCGACGCGTGGCTGGAAGGATGGGGCGATGGATAGCGAGGGGCAGGGGCGCGGTCCGACGCGTGGCTGGAAGGATGGGGCGATGGATAGCGAGGGGCAGGGGCGCGGTCCGACGCGTGGCTGGAAGGATGGGGCGACGGATAGCGAGGGGCAGGGGCACGGTCGGACGCGTGGCTGGAAGGATGCGGCGATGGATAGCGAGGGGCAGGGGCACGGTCGGACGCGTGGCTGGAAGGATGCGGCGATGGATAGCGAGGGGCAGGGGCGCGGTCGGACGCGTGGCTGGAAGGATGCGGCGGCGGATAGCCCGGGGCGCGGTCCGACGCGTGGCTGGAAGGACGGGGCGGGGTGTACGTGGGCGCCTGATCGAGCGCGCTGGCGGGCGGAGGCTCGGACGCGAAGGAAGGGCTCCGCGAGGTCGGCGGCGGTCCCGGCGGCGGCGGATCGATGGTCGGGAGCTCGTCGTCCCAGTCCCAATCCTCCGGATCAACTCGGGAATCCGACCGGCGCGACGACGCGCCGAGCCGGAGATCCCCCGACCTCCGCGACGCCGGGAACGCCGCCGGAGGGCCGATCGTCGGCAGCTGGCCCACGCCCGGATCCCGCGCCGGCGCGTCGTCCCGGCGCTCGATCTGCCGCGACGGGCGCGTCGGCTCGGGCGCCGGCACGGAGTACCTCGTCGACGCGACCTGCCCGAAGGGCCGCGAATCCCGCGGCAACCGCGGCGGAGGAGGGACGGCCATCGCCGCGCGCGCCGCCGCCGTCGAGGGGGGCGGCTGCGTCGAGATGAGGTTCTCGTCGCGACCCCGCTCGGCCGGCGCCGGGCGCTCGGCCGGCGCGGGCTGCCGGGGTTGCATGCTGGTCGGCGACGACCCGGCCTGCGCGGAGCCCGCGAGCGGCCTGCCGAGCCACGCGGCCTCCTTGCGCGCCTGCGCGGCGCGGGCGCCTTCCTCCGAGCGGACCGCGCGCGGCGCGAGCGTGTCGCCCGGCTCCGTCGGCGGGACCTCGTCGCCGAAGAGCACCGGCGCAGCGGCCGTCACGCGCGACTCCACCCCCGCGGCGCCCCTCCCGGAACGGAAGCCGAACGCGGCGCGGATCGCCCGCTCGTGGTGAGGCTCGACCTCGACGGGCCGGACGATGAAGCACGGCTCCGCGCCCGGCGCCCGCTGCGAGAGGTCGACGTCGAACGGCGCGCCGTGGAGGTGGCCCTGCTCGTCGAACAGGACGCGCACCGGCGGCTGCGCGAAGTGCGCGGGCGACAGCGGCGTCGAGAGCACGACCCCGAGCTCGCCGGTGCTCAGCTGCACGAACGTCCCGGTCGGGATGATGCCGAGCGCGCCGACGAGCAGCTTGCCGATCGCCCGGTCGGTCGCGCTCTCGGCGCCCGTGATCATGCGCTGGAGCACGGCGTCGAGCGACGAGGCGCCGCCCGATGCCGTCTCGATCGTCGGGAACGGCGCCGTCCGGAGCTCCGTGAACTGGCGGGCCGCCGCCAGGATGCGCGCGAGCACCGTGGGGCTGCGCCGGCCGCCGTAGAGCGGGCCCTGCCGGCCGCCTTGCCGGAGCGCGAGCGCCTCGTAGGCGATGACCGTGCGCGTGATCGAGGGCGCGTGCAGCTTGCCGAGCGCCGTCAACATGACGGCCGCGCTCGCGGGCAGCCGCTCCTTCTCGTCGTCGCTCAGGCCGCGCTCGAGGAGCGAGCGCGCGACAGGCTCCTCGCCGTCGGCCGAGCCGGCGAGCACCCCCGTGAGCCGCAGCCGGCTCACGTCGTAGAGCAGCGCCGCGGTGACGAGGCTCCCGAGCATCCTCCTGTCGGTCGTGAGCTGCCGGGCGATGCCCAGCGCGACGATCGCCGTGGACACGCTGAGGCCCCCCTCGTCCGGGTCGGCGATCTTGCCCGCGGCGACCGAGAGCAGCAGGCGCGCGTCCTCCTCGGCCGCGGCGACGAGCTTCTGCGCGACGCGCTTCACCCGCTGCGGCAGGATCACCGGGGACGAGCGCAGGGCCGCGTAGAACGACCGCATCACGAGGATCGCCGCCGCGTAGGTGCGGCTGATCCGGCCGATGCGGGTGCCGTCGCCGTCGATGGCCCCGCCGGGGAACGGGTTCGTGAGCTTGCGGACGCGGACGCCCCGCAGGCTCGACTGGAGGAGCCGCGCGGCGATGCTGCGGTCGCGCTGGGCGTCGGCGAGGAGGCGGGCGAAGGCGGCGAGCTCGGCCCGACGGACCGTCTTGTCGAGCACGAGCTCGGAGACGTCGCAGGCCTCGAAGAAGCTGCCGAGCTCCAGGGCGACCTCGTACGTCTCGCGCGAGGCGCGGAGCATCTGGCCGTTGATGAAGAGGGTGTTGCCCGCGAACACGATCGTCGCGGCCTCGCTCCCCGACAGCTCGCAGAACTGGACGATGCTGTCGATCGCGGACGGGACGAGCGACAGCACCGCCTGGTTCGAGTCGCTGTGCAGGAGGCACGCCTTCGCGAGCCGGTAGATCATCTGCACCAGGCCGAGCGCCGCGCGGCGCCGCCCGTCGGCCTTCACGCCCGAGATCGCCGTGTCGCCGGTGCTCTCGTGGAGGTTGGCTTTCTCCTCGCTCACGGCTTCCTCCCGCCGCGGGGCGACGGAGACGGCGCCGGCTTCGTCGAGGGCACCGCGCTGCCGGGCGTAGGCTCGATGGCCGTGCGGGACGGCGCGCCGAACGGCAACGAGGCGGGGCCCTGCCGCGCGCTGTACGGCGCGGCGCTGGCGCTCGAGGGCGGGGCGGGGGACCTCGGCGGCATGGCCGGGCGCGGCATCGACGGCGGCATCGGCGGCGGCGCGGCCGTCGGGCTGGTCGACGACGTGGAGGAAGGCGGCGGCCCACGCCGGCTGAACGGCACGGAGGTGGGAGGCGCCGAGGCGGCGCTCGTCGAGGCGGGCACCGGCGAGACGAGCGGCGGCCTGTAGGCGGATCGGCCGGCGTCGCCGCCGTTCGGGGCCATGGATCCGGGGCGCGGGGTGCTCCACGGCTCGAGCTGATCCGGCAGGCTGAGCGGCCCGCCCGGGCTCACGCGCCGGACCGAGACGGGCGAGTACGAGCGCTTCGCGCGGGAGGGCGGCGCGCTCGCGTCCGGGTGCGCCTGCGCCAGGGGACGATCGCTCGGGCGGGTCGGCGCGACGAGGCGCGCGGCGATCGCGACCGCGGCGCGCGCTGCGGCGTCGCGCACCGGCGGGGTGTTCCACCAGCGCGGCTTGGTCGCCTCCTTGACCGCGCGGAGCGCCTCGTAGCTCCGCGCCTGGCAGAGGAAGTGCGCGGCCAGCTCGCGGGTCTGCTCGATCGCCTCGGACGGGATGAGCTGGCGCTTCTCGAGCAGCTCGATCGCGAGCTTCTCGGCCCGCGCAGGGTTCAGCTGCGCGACGGTCTCGAGCCACTGCCGCCGCTCTGCCCCCGAGAGGTCGTGGAACGACGGCGCGACGATCCGCCGCACGAGCGTCGGGCCCGCGGCGAGCACGCCGAGCTTGCCGATGAGGCGCAGGGCCTCGCAGCGCACCAGCGGCGCGGGGTCGTCGAGGAGCTTCTGGAGCTCCTCCCGGACGCGGTCGGCGGCGGAGCCCGCGGAGCCGCCCTCGCCCGCGGCGGCGTCGGGGAGCTCGGCGAGCGCGTTGATGCGCACCTCGACGTGCGGGCTCGCGAAGCCGGCCTCCAGCGCGGCGAGGGCGCCGGGGGTCTTGAGCTGCGCGAGCAGCTGGAGGAGCGTCAGGGCGAGGGGGGCGGGGGCGCGAGAGAGCAGGTCCCCGAGCTCGGCCTCCCGGCCCGGCGCCCACCGCCGCATGTAGACGAACAGGACCTCGCGCAGGCGCTCGGACTGCACGGCGCCGTGGCACTGGCATGCGGCGCTGAAGAGCGAGCCGTCCTCGAGCGCGTCGAGCGCGTGGGCCAGCCCCTCGACGATCGCCGGGTCGAGCGGCGCCACGCTCCGGCTCGCGCCGGCCTGGGCCGCGCTCCGGCTCGCGCCGGCCTGCAACGTGTTCCGGCTTGCGCCGGTCTGCGCCGCGCTGCGCCCTGGGTCGGCCTGCGCCGTGCTCCGGCCCGCGTCGACCTGTGTCGCGCTCCGGCTTGCGCCGGCCTGCGCCGCGCTCCGGCCCACGCCGGCCTGCGCCGCCACACCTGCGGCCGCCGCGCCGCCGAGGGCAGCGCCTGCGGCCGCCCCGCCGTGGCCCGCCGCGCCGGGGGCCGACGCTCCCGTGGCCGCCGCGCCGGTGGCCGCCGGCTCCTCCGGGTGCGCCGTCGCGAGATCGTTGAGGATCGCCCGGAGCGCCTCGACCGGGAACATCGCCTGCGCGAGCGTCCGGTCGACGGCGCGCGCCGAGAGCTGCGGCAGCGCGGCGCTGGATCGACCTGCCGCGCCCGCCGCGCCGCGCTGCATGCCGTCGAGCCGCGCGAAGAACGCGCGCCGGAGCATCGTCTGCACCTCGAACGCGAGCTCGTAGCTGTGCAGGACGATCTGGTCGGCGGTCCACGCGGTGAGCGCCCCCGTCATGCGGTCCTCGTCGCCGTGCCGGACGGCGTCCACGTAGCCGTCGACGAACGCGTCCATGTAGCGCTCGTTCCACTGCTCCGACGGCAGCGCGATCTGGGCGCCGAGGGTGCTCCGGGTCAGCGGGTCGATGGCGAGCGCCGAGGCGGCCGCGCCCGTCTCCGCGAGCGCGGCCTCGACGTTCCGCTGGAGCGCCCTGCCCGCGAGCGAGCTCTCGTCCCACAGGCTCTCGATCTGCGCGAGGGCGCGCGCCCCCACCGCGACCTCACGGCACTGCTCCTCGAAATCCTCCAGGTCCGCGTCGCCCTCGGCGAACTGGTCGATCGCCATGTACGCGATGTGCTCGAAGCGCCGGTCCCAGAGCGCGGTCACGGCGTCGTCGTCCTCGCCCATGCCGAAGCTCTGGTCGCGGAGCAGGATGGCCGCGAAATCGCGGAGCTCGGCCTCGGTGATGCCGGCCTTGATCTGGATCTTCCGGACGCCGTCGGCGAAGAGCTGGTAGGGGATGCGATCGAACGGGGGCCTGTCGGGCTGCCAGATCGGCTGGCCGCCCGAGGTGAACGCGCTCGGGGTGACCTCCCAGCGGACGCCGAGGGGGTTCTGCGAGAGCGTCCGCGTGATCTCGTCGAACGCGAAGTGGATGCCCTTGTTCACGTGGGGGTGGTTCCACCCGTACTGGCGGATGTTGCTGAGCACGAGCGCGAGCTGCCTCCAGACGCCGACGAGCCGCTGGCAGGTCTGCTCGACGATCGACGGCGGATCCTGGTCCTCGTCGATGGTGTCGTTGCCGCGGACGAGCACGCGCGGCGCCTTCTTCTCGCGCGAGGGCGTCAGCTGGCCGGCGGCGTGCGCGGCCGTCAGCCGGCGGAGCTCGCCGCGCATCGCGGCGGCGCTCTGGAAGCGGCCCCCGCGCTCGAAGGCGAGCGCCTTGTCGACGAACGCCACGATCTCGACCGGCAGGTCGGGGACCTCGGTCGCGATCGACGGCGCGGTCTGCGTCGCGGCCAGGAAATACGACTCGGACTCGCTCCGGCCGCGGTTGAGCCGCTTGCCCGACAGCAGGGTGAACAGGCTCGCGCCGACCGACCAGAGGTCGGACCGGCCGTCGATGCCGGACACGCCCATCGCCTGCTCGGGCGACATGAAGGCCGGCGTGCCGAACGTGAGCCCCGCGCGCGTGGCCTGCCGCTCGGGGTCGCGCATCCGGGCGATGCCGAAGTCGAGGACCTTCACGTGGCCGGCGCTCGTGACGAAGATGTTCGCCGGCTTGATGTCGCGGTGGACGATGCCGATCGAGTGGCACTTCTCGAGCAGATCGAGCACCACGTCGAAGACGGGCAGCACCTGGGCGAGGGGGAGGGTGCCGCCGGCGCTGCTCGCGAGCCGCTGGAGCGTGGTGCCGGAGAGCAGCTCCATGACGAGGAACGGCTCGCCGCGGTCGCTGAGGTCGTCCTCGACCACGGCGACGCGCGCCGGGTGATCGACCCGGTTCGCGATCTTGCCCTCGCGCAGGAAGCGGTCCCGCAGCTCGGCGTTGCGCGCGAACTCGATGTGGAGGACCTTGACCGCCGCCCGCGTCCCCCTGCGGTGGGTCGCCGCGAACACCGCGCCCATGCCGCCGACGCCGAGCAGATCGTCGAGCCGCCACTTGGCGTTCAGGGCTGTCCCGATCCGCGAAGCGGCGGTGTCCACGAGGTTCGGCTCCTCGGCGTGCGGGTCGAGCGGGGCCATAGACCGGGCAGCGATCAGGGGCCGCGCAGTGCGCGGCAGAGGGCGAGCAAGCCTGGCCGAGCATACATGGTTCCCGCTGAAGCGCGAACCATGACAAGAACGTCCGCCCCCACGGAACAAAGGTGGGAGAGGCATCCTGTGGGGCTGCTGCCAGGCGCTTCGCAGCGCGCAGCGCGCGGGTCACGTGGGGTCACGCGGGGTCACGTGGGTTCACGTGGGTTCACGTTTCCGCGTGCAGCCGATAGAGACGATCACGGCCCGCCGCGGAGCGCGCCGACACGCTCGGACACTCACCGACGATTCCCTGCTTCAGCGCACGTCCAGCCGCGGCGCTGCGCCGGCGTCCTGCTCGGGGGCGCCTGGCCACTCGGGGCACGTGGCGCGGTAGTCGATGCCGGGCATGAGCTGCGCCCATTCCTCGCGCGTGAAGTTGCGCCCGGCGTAGGCGCACGCGCGCGCCATCAGCGACTCGGCCGCGATCGAGAAGACGCGCGCCGCGCCGTCGTTTGCGGCGGTCACGACGCGGGTGGCGTCGGGGCTGAACACGGCGTCCGTCAGCGTGACGCCCTCGGCGCGGAGGGTGATCGCCTCGCCCTGCCCGTCGACGGGGAGCACCCGCGCGATGCCGTCGCTCGACACCGCGACGAGGCGCGCGCTGTCGCTGCTGAACGCGACGGTCCGGACCGCCGCGCCGAGGCCGCTCAGGAGGACGGGCTGGCCCTGGCCGTCGACGCGGAGCAGCCGCACGCCGCCGTCGAGCGCGGCGATCGCGACATGGCTCCCGTCCGGGCTCACCGCGATGGCGGCGATCGCCCGGTCCTCGTACCCCGACGGGAGGACGCGCGGGACGCCGCGGCCGTCCGCGGGCCAGACCTTCACGTTGGGCCCCGACGTCGCCACGATGTGCTGGCCATCCGGGCTGAACGCCGCCCGGAGCAGCCCCGCGCGCTCGTCGCGCAGCACGACGGGCTCTCCCGGGACGCCGTCCTCGAACACGCGCAGGATGCCGTTCCACGAGGTCGTGACGATCCGGGTGCCCTCCGGGCTGAAGGCGACGCCCACCACCCGGTCGTCGTGGACCCCGAGCACGATCGGCTCGCCCCGCCCATCGGCGCGCCAGATCCGCGCCGTCTTGTCGGCCGAGCCGGTGACGAGGCGGCTCCCATCGGGGCTGAAGTCGACGCTGAGCAGGTGCTCCGCGTGCCCGCGGAGGACGACGGGCTCGCCCGAGCCGTCGGCCCGGAAGACGCGCGCGGTCTTGTCGGTCCCGGCGGTGGCGATCCTGCTGCCGTCGTGGCTGACGGCGATGCCGGTCAGCGGCCCCTCATGGCCGCGCAGGAGCAGCGGCTCGCCCCGCCCGCCGAGCCGCCACACCCGCGCGGTCCCGTCCTCCGACGCGGTGACGACGCTCGCGCCGTCGCGGCTGAAGGCGGCGCTGTTCACGACCCCCTCGTGGCCCTCGAGGACCATCGGCGCGCCCTTGCCGTCCGCGCGGAAGACGCGCGCGGTCCCATCCGCGGAGGCCGTGACGACCGCGCCGCCGTCGGCGCTGAACGCGGCGCTGCGCACCGCGCCCTCGTGCCCGCGGAGGACGACGGGCTCACGCCGGTTCGCGCCGGGGATGCGCGCCGTTCCGTCGCCCGTCGCGAGGACGATGCGGTCGTCCACCGGGCTCGTGTCCGCGCTCTCGACGCCCGGCCCGTGCCCCTTCAGCGCCGCGGGGGCGCCGTGCCCGTCGGCGCGGACGACGTGGACCGTCCCGCTGATGGCCGTGGCGAGGATCCGGGCCCCGTCATGGCTGAACACCGCGCGCCGGATGAGCCGCTCGCCCAGGGGCACGACGAGCGGCGGCTCGCCCTCCATGCCCAGGCGCCACACGTAGATCGCGCCGCCCGTCGTCCCCGCGACGACGCGGCTGCCATCCGGGCTGAACGCCACGCTGGTCGGCGCGGCGTCCCTCGTGCCGAGCGCGCGAACCTCGTGGCCGTCGGGGCGCCACAGGCGCACCGCGCCGTCGGTCGACGCGGTCGCCAGGAGGCTCCCGTCGTGGTTGAAGGCGACGGCGACGACGCCGCCGGGGGTGGCGGCGCGCAGCACGAGCGGCTCGTCGCGCCCGCCGAGGCGGAAGATCCTCGCGGCCCCGTCGGCCGAGGCGGTGGCGACGAGGCGGCCGTCGGGGCTGAAGGCCGCGTGGTGGACCGCGCCGCCGTGCCCGACGAGCACCTCCTGGTCGACGGCGGGGCCCCAGACCGCGTCGCCGAGCGCCTGCACCACGGCGGGGCCCGCGGGGCGGCCGCTCGCCCTGGTGGCGAGGGCCGCCTCCACGGCGAGCAGGCGCGCGCGGGGCAAGAGGCCCTCGGCGCGCTCCTTCGCCGACTGGGCCGCGAGCCGCCGGGCGTCGTTCTCGCGCGACTCCTGCCGCGCGCGGACCAGCGCCCGCTCCTCCTTCCCCATCTGCCAGAGCAGCACGAGGGTCAGGCCGCCGAGCAGCGTGACGGCGACGGCGAGCACGCTGATGAGCCGCCGCGTCGACCGCTTCTGGCCCTCCGCCCGCGCGCAGGCGGAGAGGAACGCCCTCTCCTCCGCCGAGAGGTCCGCCCGCCCATCGCACCACGACGTGAGCTCCGCGAGCGCCGCGCCGCCCACGAGGTAGTCGTCTCTCCGGCCGTGCGACAGCCAGCGCGCGAGCGGCTCCCGGGTGGCTCGGTCCGCCTCCCGTGACAGGACCCACGCCCGGTCGAAGACCCTGCGGACGACGCGATTGCGCACGTCGAGGTACGGCGCGCCCGAGGCCGCCGTCCGCTCCACGGAGAGCCCCGAGAGCAGCAGCGTCCGCTGGACCGGATCGCCGGCGTCGACGCCCACCCGGTGGCCGTCGAGCAGCTGCTTGTAGAGCTGGAGGAGCGCCGGCGCCCGCCCGCAGCGGGGCCACTGCGCCTCCAGGCACCGCTCCGCGTGGCGCAGGTTCGGGTCCTCGGTCCGGCCCTGGTCCAGGAACCGCCGCGCCACGGCCTCGTCGACGTCGAGATCGCGCCGCTCTCCGGCGAGATCGGCGCAGAGCCGCTGCGTCATGTAGGGGTGGCCCGAGGTCCACGCGAAGACCGCGTCGAGCAGCGCGTCGGGGTCGGCCACGAGCCCCTCCAGGCCCGCGCGGAAGCCGCGCGCCTCGGCGCGGGTGAAGTCGTCGAGCCGGATCGGGCGGCCGATGTTGAACGGCGCGCGCGCCGGATCCGCGACGAGCTCCGAGGGCGCCGCCGCCCCGAGCAGGCAGAACGTCAGCCGGGTGTTGGCGGGGCGCTCCGCGCGCCGGTTCACGAAGGCCCGGAGGATGGCGAAGAAATCGTCCCGCGAGAACGGGAGGGCCAGCGTGGCGTCGACCTCGTCGATGAACAGGACGATCGCGGAGGAGATCTCCACGAGCACGACGTCCTCGAGCCAGCGCAACCAGCAGTGCACCGGCCCGAGGTGCCAGTGGGCGTCCCAGAACTCGTCCGGCGGCTCCAGCCCGAGCTGCTCGGCGATCTCCGACGCGATCCCGAGGTACCAGCTCACCGGCGAGGTGGTGTCGGTGCCGAGCGCCCCGAGATCGACGCTCGCGCACTCCACCTGCTCGGCGCGGAGCCGCGTCGAGACCTGGAGTCGCAGGCTGGACTTCCCGGTGTGCCGGGTCGAGAGCACATAGCAGAGCTCTCCGCGCAGGAGCGCCTCGAAGAGCTCCCTGTCGGCGGGGCGCTCGATATAGATCACGCCCTCGCCCACGGTCCCGCCCGCCTGGAACCGGCGCCTGTGATCTCCGGCACTGGCCTTCGCCTGAACGAGGTCGGGAGGCGCCGAGAAGGTCACGAATCTGACGGTGCCATGCGACGCCAGGACCGTCAACGGAACGACAGCCCGTGTCGCTGGCGTCCGCGGCGAAACAACAGGGCTCGCGACGGCGCGGTGAATGTCACGCGAATGTCGCGTCGACCGGATGGGCTGGCGCCCACACGATCGGGATTCGCCGGCGAAGGCGCTGGCGACGCGCGCCCCGGCCCCGGCTGTGCGCCTGCGTTGCGCGCGGCGCGATTGCGTGTGCGTCGGTGGTGTCGCGCCGCGAAAACCCGCTTTTTACGTCCAGAAATCGTGGACCGGGCCACCGCTGCTGGTGTAGCGTTCGCGCCGTGCGAGGAGCGTTGAGGGCGGGGCAGAATCGCGTGGTGGCCGCGCCGGCCGCCGCGCCGCTGCTCGTCTGCGCATTGCGCTCCGCGGCTCGGAAGGCTCCTGCAGACACTACGGCTTTGCCTGACACTCCAGAAGCTCCTGCCGGAGCGCGCGGGCGGCCTGACCCGGACGCGCTCGCGCCGGCCGCGCCGCTGCCCATCGGGCTCATCCGTCGAGATGGGCTCTCGTCCGGCGCGTGTGTCGGCTCGCGTGGATGCATGATGGCTCGACGCGCCGAGCTAAGGTGATCACGATGGACCGGCGGCGATCGAGACTCTCCCTCTGGCGGACGGCGCGCGCGGCCGCCCTCGCGCGGGCGGCCGGGGTCGCCTCACTGGCGCTCCTCGCGGCGGCGTGCGCCGAGCTCGACGAGGAGCCCGTGCGGTCGGCCTCGCTCGCGGCGCACGCGAGCGACTGGCGGGAGGAGATCATCTATCAGGTGCTGATAGACCGCTTCGCCGACGGCGACGCGGGGAACAACCACCGGGTGTCCTCGGCGCCGGGCAGGTGGCACGGCGGCGACTGGAAGGGGCTCGAGGAGGGTCTGCCCTACCTCGAGGCGCTCGGCGTCACCGCGCTCTGGATCTCGCCGATCGTCAAGAACGTCGACACCGACGCCGGCGTCGACGGATACCACGGTTACTGGACGCAGGATTTCACCGAGCTGAACCCCCATTTCGGCGACCTCGCGTCGCTGCGCCGCCTCGTCGCGTCGGCCCACGATCGCGGCATGAAGGTCATCCTCGATATCGTGACGAACCACGTCGGCCAGCTGTTCTATTATGATATCAACGAGAATGGGCAGCCCGACGCGGACGTCCACGGCGGCGGCGAGGACGGGCGCCTCCAGCTCGAGGCCGTGAACGAGTACGATCCGGAGTTCGACCCCCGCGGCGTCCAGGCGCGGACGTCGCCCGGCAAGTCGGGCCCGGCGCCGATCGTCTTCCGCCACGAGCCCGCGACCAACCACCTCCCCCCGCAGCCCGAGCTCTTCCAGGATCCCGAGGTCTACAACCGCAAGGGGCGCATCCTCGATTTCGAGGATGTCGACCAGCTCGTGCACGGCGATCTCCCGGGCGGCCTCAAGGACATCGACACCTCCCGCTGCGACGTGAAGCGGGCGATGGTCGACGTGTTCGTGCGCTGGGTCGAGCTCACCGACGTCGACGGGTTTCGCATCGACACGCTGAAGCACGTCGAGCACGAGTTCTGGCGCTATTTCACGCAGAACGTCCGGCTGCAGCTGGCGGCGATGGGCAAGACCGATTTCTTCATGTTCGGAGAGGCCTTCGACGGCAAGGACGACCTCGTCGGCAGCTTCACGAAGCACGAGGTCCCGGCCCACCCGCACGACGAGGCGCTCGGCGGCAACCTCGAGCGCGAGAACGCCGACGAGGCGGAGGGGGGCTGTCCGGGCGCCGCGCCGATCACGGGGGACTCTGTCGACTCCGTGCTGTATTTCCCCCAAGCTTATCGGGTCTTTCGCGACGTCTTCCGCGACGCCCGGTCCACGCGGCGGATCGAGGAGCTCTGGGACGCGCGGGCGCTCAACTACGGCGCTGAGCCGAACGCGAACGGCATCGGCGTCCCGCCGCTGAAGGCGCTCGTCAACTTCATCGACAACCACGACGTCCCGCGCTTCCTCCATGTCGGCCCGGGCGCCTCGCCCTTCAAGGCCGATCCCGAGGCGGCGCTCAAGAATGCGCTCCTGTTCCTCTTCACGGAGGAAGGCATCCCTTGCCTGTACTACGGCACGGAGCAGGGCTTCAGCGGCGGCGACGATCCGGCGAACCGCGAAGATCTCTGGGAGAGCGGCTATGACACGGAGCGCCCGCTCTTCCGGTGGATCCAGCGGCTCACGGCGCTTCGCAGGGGCTACCAGGCGCTCACCGCCGGCGAGCAGCGGGTGCGCTGGTCGACGGAGCGGACGGGCGAAGGGGACGAGGACGCGGGGATCTTCGCGTTCGAGCGGGGGGAGCCGGACGGCGACTATGCGCTCGTGGTGCTCAACACGCACCCCCGGAAGCAGAGCTCGACGAGCTTCAACGGGGCGGCGATGACGACGGGGCTGACGCGGGGGACCGTGCTCGTCGATGTGCTCTCGCCCGAAAAAAAGACATATAGGGCGGGCGCGAACGGCGCTGTCACCGTCAAGCTGCCTCCGGTGAGCGGGGCGCTGCTCATCCCGGAAGACCAGATCATCCATGGTCTCTGATCCTGCCTGGCACTCCTCCCTTCCAAGAGAGTCTCCAACATGGCGTCTGTCAAAGTGCGCGGACTCAACAAGCGATTCGGCCAGACCCACGTGCTGCGCGGCGTCTCTGTCGACGTGCCCGACGGCTCGTTCGCCGTCCTCGTGGGACCGAGCGGCTGCGGCAAGTCGACGCTGCTGAGGCTGCTCGCCGGGCTCGAGGAGGCAGACGACGGTACGATCGCGCTCGGCGACCGCGACGTCACGCGGCTGGAGCCGCGCGATCGCGACATCGCGATGGTGTTCCAGTCGTACGCCCTCTACCCGCACCTCACGGTGCGCGAGAACCTCGCCTTCGGCCTCAAGCTCCGGAAGACGCCGCCGGCCGAGATCGAGGCGCGCGTGAAGGAGGCGTCGGAGATGCTCGGGCTCGGCCCGCTCCTCGACCGGCACCCCCGGGCGCTCTCCGGCGGCCAGCGGCAGCGCGTGGCCATGGGCAGGGCCATCGTGCGGCGGGCGCAGCTCTTCCTGTTCGACGAGCCGCTCTCGAACCTCGACGCCGCCCTGCGCGCGCAGGTGCGGGTCGACATCCGCAAGCTGCACGATCGGCTCGGCGCGACCAGCGTCTACGTCACCCACGATCAGGTCGAGGCCATGACGCTCGCGGACGAGATCTTCGTGCTCAACAAGGGCGTCGTCGAGCAGTCGGGGCCGCCCCTCGAGGTCTTCGCCCGGCCTCGCACCCGGTTCGTGGCGAGCTTCCTCGGCAGCCCGGCCATGAACTTCGTCGACGCGCGCCTGGAGAGCCGGGGCGGCCGGTGGGTCGCGGCCCAGGGCGACCTCGCCATCGACGTCGACGCGGCCGACTTCCCGGGCGCGCTCTCGTCCGGGCGGCAGGTGACGGTCGGCGTGCGCCCGCACGAGGTGGACCTCGCCTCGGGCGACGGCGGCGCCCCGTTCGAGGTGGCGATCGTCGAGGCCCTCGGGGCCGAGTCGTACGCGCACGGCACCGTCGCGGGGGCGCCGTTCGTGGCGCGCCTCGACCCGGCCGCGCGCGTCGCGAAGGGGGACACCGTGCGGGTCGCGCTCCGCCAGGTGCACCTCTTCGACGCGGACTCCGGGCTGAGCCTGCGAGAAGCGTGAGGCGACCGTGCCGAGCCGTCGCTGTCGTCTCGCGCTCGCGCTCGCTGCGCCCGCGCTGATCCTCCTCTTGCCGGCGCTCGCGGCCGCCGCGCCGATCCGGCTGTGGCACGCCTACCGCGACGACGAGGCCAGGGCGCTCGACGCCATCGTCGCGGCCTTCGAGGGCGAGGAGGTCGAGGTCCTCGCCGTCCCGTTCGACGCCTACGCATCGAAGCTCCAGGCCGCGATCCCCATGGGGGAGGGGCCCGACCTGTTCATCGACGCCCACGAGCGGCTCGGCGACTTCCGCGCGCGCGACCTCGTCACGCCCGTGGGCGACGCGCTCGAGCCGGGCGGCGAGGCCGTGTTCCAGGGGCCGGCGCTCGCGGCGGTCCGGCAGGGGGGCCAGATCCTCGGCCTGCCGATCAGCCAGAAGTGCGTGGCGCTCTACATGAACACCGCGCTCGTGAAGGAGGCCCCGGCGGCCCTCGAGGACATCGCGGCGCTGGCCGGCTCGCTCCCCGAGGGCGTGTACCCGCTCGCGTACGAGGCGTCGAACGCCTACGCGCACATGCCGATCCTCGCGGCGTTCGGCGGCGCGATGCTGGGCGAGGACGACCAGTTCGGCTTCGTCGGCCCGGGGCCCGAGCGCTCGCTCGAGCTCGTCCGAACGTTGATCCAGCGCCGGGTCGTCCCGGAGGACGCGAACGGCGCGCTGGTGACCGACCTGTTCAACGCGGGCCGCGCCGCGTTCGTGATCAGCGGGCCGTGGTTCGCGGGCGGCCTCGGGGAGGAGGCGCGGCGGCGCGCCCGCGTCGTCCCGCTCCCCAAGGTGCGCGAGACCGGCCTCCCGATGCGGCCGTTCATGACCGTCGAGGCGGTGATGCTCTCGCCCCAGGGCGCGCGGCGCGCCGGGGCGCGGGCGCTCGCGCGCCACCTCGCGGGCGCCGCGGCCGCGGCCACGCGGCTCGAGGTCGCGCGCACGCCGCCGGTGCGGAGCGACGTGGCCGTCCCGGCCGGCGACGCCTTCATCGCGGCGTTCACCGAGCAGGCCAAGGCGGCCATCCCGATGCCGACCTCGCCGGCGATGCGCTCGACCTGGGAGCCGGCCACGCGCGCGATCCGCAAGGTGCTCCGGGGCGACGCGCCCCCCGACGTCGCGCTCTCCGAGGCCAAGCGCCGCTTCGACGACGTCCGCCGGCCGCTCCCGCCCCCCGCCTCGCCGGCGCCGCTCCTCGTCGCGCTCGGCGCGCTCGCGCTGCTGCTCGCTCTCCGGTGGGTCCGCGCCGCGAGGGGCGCGGCGCCCGGCACCGCGCACTGGCGGTCGTTCCGGCGCGCGCTCGGGCGCTCGCTTCCTGCCTACAAGTACGTGGCGCACGCGGTCGTCGCGATCGGCGTGCTCGTGGTGATCCCGCTCGTCATCGGCGCGGCGACGTCGCTCTTCGCCGGCAGGGGCGAGGGCCTCAGGTACGTCGGCCTCGCCAACTTCATCAGCATCCTCACGGCCCGCGGCGGGCCGCTCTTCGCGAGCGGCTCGTTCTACCTCGTGCTCGCGGTGACCGCGCTCTGGACCGCGGTGAACCTCTGCCTCCACGTCCTCCTCGGCGTCTCGCTCGCGCTGCTCCTGCACCGCCCGACCCTGCGCCTCCGGGCGCTCTACCGGGTGCTCCTCATCGTGCCCTGGGCCGTGCCGAGCTACGTGACAGCGCTGTCCTGGAAGGGCATGTTCCACCGGCAGTTCGGGGCCGTCACCGGCCTCATCGAGGCGGTGAACTCCGCGCTCGGGACGAGCATCGAGCCCATCTCCTGGTTCTCGAGCTTCACGACGGCGTTCACGGCCAACGTGACGACCAACGTCTGGCTCGGGTTCCCGTTCATGATGGTGGTCACGCTGGGCGCGCTCACCGCCGTGCCGGAGGACGTGCTCGAGGCCGCCGAGGTCGACGGCGCCACGCGGTGGCAGCGCCTGCGGATGATCACGTTGCCCCTGATCAAGCCGGTGCTCGCGCCCGCGGTGACGCTGGGCGCGATCTGGACGTTCAACATGTTCAACGTCGTGTTCCTCGTGTCCGGCGGCGACCCGGACGGCACAACGGACATCCTCGTCTCCGAGGCGTACCGGTGGGCGTTCACCCGCGAGGCCCAGTACGGCTACGCGGCGGCGTACTCGGTGCTCATCTTCCTGCTCTTGACGCTCGCGACGCGCGCCTTTCGCTTCCGGCGGCGGCGGACGCCCGTCTCCGCCATCCCGCAGGGCGGGGCCGAGGCTGGATCGGCGCCCCTTCCGGCGGCGGCGACGGAGGTCGCGTGACGCGGAGGCCCTCTCCTGTCGAGTCGATCGCGGTGCACGCCGCGCTGGTCGCGGCGGTCGCGTTCGCGCTGTACCCGGTGCTCTGGGTCGCCTCGATCGCCTTCTCCGGGGCGCGCCCGCCGGTGCCGGAGGTGCTGCCCATCCCCAACCAGCCGACGCTCGAGCACATCGTCGCGGTGGTCACGACGTCGAAGAAGGTCGGCGGCGAGCCGATCTGGCTCTTCCCCCGCCAGCTCGCCAACTCGATCGTCGTCGCGCTCGCGACGGCGGCCGCCGGCGTCTCCGTCGCGGTCCCGGCGGCGTACGCGCTCGCGCGCTTCCAGTTCCTCGGCAAGGACCGCGGCCTGCGCGCGCTGCTCGCGACGCAGATGTTCCCCACGGTGGCGAGCGCGATCCCGCTGTACCTCCTGCTCGACGCGCTCGGCCTGCTCAACTCGCGGACGGGGCTCGTGCTCTGCTACGCGTCGACGGCGGTGCCGTTCTCGATCTTCCAGCTCCGGGCGGCGTTCGAGGCGATCCCGGTCGACCTGGAGGAGGCGGCGATGGTCGACGGGGCGACGCGCTTCCAGGCGTTCCTCCGGGTCGTGCTCCCGGCGGCGCGGCCGGCGATCGCCGTGACGGCGCTGTTCGCGATCATGACGGCGTACAACGAGTTCATCCTCGCGGCGACGCTGCTCGGCAAGGAGGAGATGTTCACGCTGCCGGTGGTGCTGCAGCGGTACATCGGCGAGTACGACGCGCAGTGGGAGCGGTTCGCGGCGGGGGCGCTCCTCGTGTCGCTGCCGGTCATGGCGGCGTTCTATGTGGTGCAGCGCCACCTGATCGCGGGGCTGACGACCGGCGGCGTGAAGGGGTGAGCGCGCCGCGGTGAGCGTGGCTGCGGGCGCCCCGGACGCGGCCACGGCGGCGCGGGCCGCCAGCGCCGCGTCCGCCGGCGACGCGACCCGCGCTGCCCGGCCTCGTGCTGCTCGGGGCCGAGGGGCGTCCCTCCTACTTGCCCGCCGTGCCCGGGCGCCGCCCGTTCATGGGACCCGGCCCTCGCGGCCGTGGACGCCCGATCGCGACCCCGCTATCTCCATGAAGCCATGCCGAAGGCCGAGGATCCCCCGCCCGCCGCCGCGCCGGGGACCGCTCACGCGGACCCCCGCGCATCGGTGGGCGTGGGCGGCGAGCCCCGCCCGTCGCTGAGCGGCGAGCCTCGCCCGTCGCTGGGCGGTGAGCCCCGCCCGTCGCTGGGCGGCGAGCCTCGCCCGTCGCTGGGCGGCGAGCCCCGCCCGTCGCTGGGCGACGCCGACGGCCGCGGCACGTTCCTGCCGCTCCCCACCGCGCTGCAGCGGCGCCTCAGCCGGCCCTCGTGGGAGAAGTTCGTGCTCCCGCTGCTCGGCCCCCTGCTCGCGCTGCTCGTCATCGGCGCCGTCGCCACGCTCGAGGCCGCGCTCGACTGGACCGTCCCGAACCCGCCCGCGATCCTCTCGATGATCATCGTCTTCGCGGCGTTCAGCGGCGGCCTCTGGAGCGGCATCGTCACGGCGCTCATCTCGTGCGTCTTCTTCGCGCTCTACTTCTCCAAGGATGGCGTCCTTTTATCGTACGACGAAGACAACCTCCTCCGGGTCATCGTCTACGCCGTCACCACCCCCGCCATGGCGGTGATGGCGAGCATCGCCAAGCGCCGCGCGGACGCCATGGGCGAGGCCTCGCTCGAGAACGAGCGCGAGCACTCCGCGAGCCTGCGCGCCCTGCTCATGCAGCGCCAGGCGGTCGAGGAGGAGCTCCAGCAGGCGAAGGAGGCCGCCGAGGCAGCGAGCCGCGCGAAGAGCGAGTTCCTCGCCAGCGTGAGCCACGAGATCCGCACCCCGATGAACGGCATCATCGGCATGACGTCGCTCGCGCTCCAGACCGAGCTCACCCCGGAGCAGCGCGAGTACCTCGAGATGGTCAAGATCTCGGCCGACGCGCTGCTCTCCATCATCAACGACGTCCTCGACTTCTCGAAGATCGAGGCCGGCAAGCTCGAGATCGAGCCCGTCGTCTTCGACCCGAGCGAGATCATCGGCGACGCCGTGAAGACGCTCGCGCTCCGCGCCCACGAGAAGCGGCTCGAGCTCGCCTACGACGTCGGCCCCGACGTGCCCGAGGCGCTGGTCGGCGATCCGCTGCGCCTGCGCCAGGTCCTCGTCAACCTCGTGAGCAACGCGGTGAAGTTCACCGACGCCGGCGAGGTCGTCGTCCGCGCCGAGGTCGTCTCGCGCGCGCCCCCCACCGCCGAGGAGGAGGCCAGCGCGGACAGCCAGGGCACGCCGAGCCTCTACGCGGGCGAGGCGCTCGGCGACGCCGTGGTGCTGCGCGTGAGCGTGATCGACACGGGCATCGGGATCGCCCCGGACAAGCAGCGGCTCGTCTTCGACGCGTTCGCCCAGGCCGACGGCTCGACCACCCGCAAGTACGGCGGCACGGGGCTCGGCCTCACGATCTGCGCCCGCCTCGTCGACATGATGGGCGGCAAGATCTGGATCGAGAGCGAGGTCGGCAAGGGAAGCACGTTCCACTTCACCCTCCAGCTCCGCGCGCTCGATGGCGCCGCCCGGTCGCGCCGCCTGGAGATCCCGAAGGACCTCCTCGGCACGAAGGTCCTCATCGCCGACGACAACGCGACCGCGCGGCGCATCCTCGCCGAGACCATCGAGGGCTGGGGGATGAAGGCGGTCCCCGTCGACTCGGGGGCGGCGGCGATCGCGGCGCTCTCGGAGGACTCGGGCGTGTGGGCGCTGCCCTGGGGCAAGCCGGGGGGCAACGCGGTCGGGCCGAGCAGCTCGTTCGGCCTCGCCATCGTCGACGCCCGCATGCCGAAGGTCGACGGCTTCGCCGTGGTCGAGCACTGCCGGAAGCGCGAGATCTTGAAGGGGCGCGTCCTCATGCTGCTCAGCTCGACGTCCGCGCAGGCGGACGTCGCGCGCTGCCGCGATCTCGGCGTCTTCGCCATGGTCACGAAGCCCGTGAAGACGTCCCACCTCCAGGAGGCCGTGTTCCACGCCTTCGGCGTCCCGACGCGGACCTCGCTCCGGTCGGCCGACCCGCGCCGCGCCGCGCCCGGGACGCGCGCGCGCGGCCTGCGCGTGCTCGTCGCCGAGGACAACGCGATCAACCAGAAGCTGATGCGCCGCTGGCTGGAGCGGCAGGGCCACCACGTGCACATCGTCGAGAACGGCCGCCTCGCCGTCGAGAAGATCGCGGGCGGGCAGTACGACGTGGCCCTGCTCGACGTGGAGATGCCCGAGATGGACGGCCTCCAGGTCGCGCGGGTCGTCCGGGCCCGCGAGCGCCGCGAGGGCGGGCACATGCCGCTCATCGTCGTGACCGCGTACGCGATGAAGGGCGACCGCGAGCGCTGCCTCCGGGCCGGCTTCGACGGCTACCTGTCGAAGCCGGTGCAGGTCGACGAGCTCTACGACATGATCGACCGGCTGGCCGCCGGGCCCTCTGCCCTGGAGATCGAGGACCCGGCGCGCATGTCGCTCGGCGCGCCGAGCTCGTACACGTCGGCGCCCTCGCCGGCGTCCGACAGCGGGCCGCCGAGCACCCGATCGGAGGAGCGGCTCCTGCCCTCGCCCTCCTCGATCGCGGCCCGGCCGATGTTCGATCGCACGAAGGCGCTGGAGCGGACGGGCGGCGACGCCGACCTCCTGCGCGAGCTCGCCGAGGTCTTCCTGGAGGAGTGCCCGCGCTGGATGGGCGACATCGACGACGCGGTGGCCGCCGGCGACGCCCGCAAGCTCCAGCGGGCCGCGCACAGCCTGAAGGGCGGGGTCGACAGCTTCGGCGCGCGGGGCGCGTTCGAGGCCTCCTTCGCGCTGGAGAAGATGGCGCGCGCGAACGAGCTCGGCAGCCTGGCCGAGGCGCAGTTCGCGCTGCGGGCGCAGATCGAGCGCCTGCTCCCCGAGCTCGCCGCGTTCGTGCGCGAGGGCGCGCCGGCGGACCCGGCGCCGCCGGTGCAGGGCGAGCGGCGCTCTGATAGCGAGGTGACGCGATGGTGAGGGTGCTCGTGGTGGACGACTCCCCGATGGATCGGCGCCTCTCCGGGAGCTTGCTCAAGAAGCGCGCCGGGATGGAGCCCGTGTACGCCGAGAACGGCGTCGAGGCGCTCGAGACGATCGCCAGGTCGATGCCCGAGATCGTGCTGACCGATCTCCAGATGCCGGAGATGGACGGCCTGGAGCTGGTCGAGGCGATCCGCCGCGAGCACCCGTACCTCCCGGTGATCCTGATGACGGCGCACGGCAGCGAGGAGATCGCGGTGCAGGCGCTGCGGCGCGGCGCCGCGAGCTACGTCGCGAAGCGGAACCTCGCGGCGGAGCTCGTGAACACGGTCGAGAACGTCCTCGCGGTGGCGCGGCTCGATCGGCGGGAGCAGCAGCTCCTCTCATGCCTGACGGCGACCGAGTCCCACTTCGAGCTCGACAACGACGTGGCGAAGGTCCCCGCGCTGGTGGGCCACGTCGAGCAGAGCCTGGGGCGGATGCGGCTGTGCGACGAGACGGGCCGGATCCAGGTCGCGGTGGCGCTGCGCGAGGCGCTCGTGAACGCCATCGTGCACGGCAACCTCGAGGTCAGCTCGACGCTGCTCGACGAGCAGCCGAGCGCCTTCTCCGCGCTCGTCGAGCGCCGCCGGGCGGAGAGCCCGTACCGGGATCGGCGCGTTGTCGTCGTGGCGCGCGAGACGCGCACCGAGGCGACGTACGTGGTGCGCGACGAGGGGCCCGGCTTCGACCCGCGCAACCTGCCGGATCCGACCGATCTCGCCAACCTGGACAAGCCGAGCGGCCGCGGCCTGATGCTGATCCGCACGTTCATGGACGAGGTGCGGCACAACGAGAAGGGCAACGAGATCCGCATGGTGATGAAGTGCCGCTCGCCGGGGGCCGGCGGCGAGCCGGGCGACGACGGCGGCTGACGCGGTCGCGACGCGGCCTGTTAGCCTCGGCGGGTGGCCGAGAAGAAGAGAGACCTCGTCGTCAACGACCTGGCGCGCTACGAGAAATCGTCGGAGCGCCTCGTGCTCGAGGACTACTCGAGCTGCGAGGTCCCGGCGGGGTGCGGCGGCGGCATCCTCCGCTGGATCGACCCGCAGGAGGCGCTGCCGCTCACGCTGCGCATCTGGACGGCGCGCGGCGCGGAGGTCTTCTTCGACGGCGCGCCCGTGCGATCGAGCCGGATCGACGCGCGCCCGGGCGCGCACGTCCTGGCGATCGCGCTCCGCCACGAGGGCGACGCGCCCGCCGATCTCGCGCTCTCCCTGCGCTACTCCGACGAGACCGAGCCTCGCGCCGCGCTGGAGCCCACGCGCGACAGGTCGATCGGGCGCCGGCTCGACGTCCTCTCGGGGGCCGGCGCGGCGATCGTCGGGACCTCGGGCGACCCGGGCGGCGACGCGTGGAAGCTGCCGGGCTTCGACGAGCGCGGGTGGCGCGCGCTCGCGCCTGTGAAGGCGGCCACGAAGAGCAGCGCCGGCTGGCACCTCCAGGAGGTCCTGAAGACCGGCGCCTGCATCGTGGGGCTGCCGGACGCGCGGGGCGACGTCTGGGTCCGGTGCTCGTTCGACGTCGACCTCGGGGGCGGGCCGTGACCGCGCGCCCGCCGCTCGTCCTCGTCCCGCAGCATTTCGGGTCGACCGTGTTCGATCGCCGCGCGTCGCGTTACCTGCCGTTCGACCACGAGACCACCGGCATCCTGCTCCGCGCCCGCGAGACCCCGATCGGCGCGATCGTCGACGCCGCGCCGGCCGAGCGCCGCGGCGCGCTCGCCGCGTTCGCCTCGGTCTTCTACGAGCGGGCCTTCTTCACGCATGACCTCTTCTTCGACGGCGTCGCGCTCGACGTGGCGCCGCCCGAAGGTCACCTCACCGGGCCGCTGGCCGTGCACCTCGAGGTCGTCGCCGCGTGCAACCTCGCCTGCTCGCACTGCTTCGCCGGCGAGCTCCCGCGCCGAGAGCCGCCGCTCACCCTGGCCGAGCTGGACGTGCTGTTCGGCTCCCTGGCGCGCCTCGGCTCGTTCCGGCTGGGCCTCACCGGCGGTGAGCCGCTGCTCCGCAAGGATCTGTTCGACCTCCTCGATCTCGCGACCTCGCACGGCCTGCACCCGTGCCTCACCACGAACGCGCTGCTCCTCACCGAGGAGACCGCGAAGAAGCTCGGCGAGCGCTCGCTCGTGTGGCTCAACGTCAGCCTCGACGGCGCCACGGCCGCGACGAACGACGTCGTCCGCGGCGAGGGCACGTTCGCGCGCGTGCTGGAGAAGGTCGCGATGCTCCGCGAGCACGCGCGCTTCTCGCTCGCGTTCACCGTCATGCGCCACAACGCGCCCGAGGCCGCGGCGTTCGCCGAGCTGGCCGCGGCCGCCGGCGCGCACACCGCGGTGTTCCGGCCGCTCTACCCGGTGGGGGCGGCCGAGTCGCGCGCCGAGCTGTGGCCCTCGTTCGACGACTACGAGGCGGCCCTCGGCGCCCTCTTCACGCTCGGCGCGACCGGCGACGGCCGCGCCACGGCCGCGCGCGCGATCGACCCCTTCTCGCCGAAGAGCCGCAGCGAGACGCGGGCGGTCGTGCACGACAACTGGGGCTGCGGCGCGGGCAACACCGTGTGCTCCATCTCGGTCGGCGGCGACGTGAACCCGTGCAGCTTCCTCGGCCCCGGCTTCGTCGCCGAGAACCTCCGCCGCGCCCCCTTCGAGCAGATCTGGCGCGATAGCGAGCGCTTCCGTGCCATCCGCGGCCTGCCCGGCGACGGCGCCGGCACCGCCTCCTTCGGCGGCGGTTGCCGCGCCCGCTCGCTCGTCATGGCCGGCGACGTGAACGCCCCTGATCCGTGGCTCGCGCAGCACGAGGCGGCGCCGCAGCGCAGAAACCCGCTCACCGTGCTGCGCGCGCAGAGGGAGCTCCCGTGAGCGCCCCCGACGCGAGCTGGCTCCTGTCCGCGGACCGCGAGCTCCCCTCGGCCGCAGAGCTCCTCTCCCTCGCCGCGCGCCTCGCGGGCGAGGGGCGCCTCGAGCTGGCCGCCACCGCGTGCGACGCCGCGTTCGGCCTCGCACCCGGGGACATGGAGCTCGCCGAGGCGCGCGGCCGCCTCCTCGATCGGCTCCAGATCGAGGAGCACGGCCTCGTGTTCCGCTACGTCCCTGCGGGCCCGTTCCTGATGGGGGCGGGCGACGGCGATCCCGACGAGCGGCCCGTGCACTCGGTGGAGCTCGGCGCGTTCTGGATCACCGACGTCCCCATCACCTGGGCCGCGTACCATGCGCTCCTCGGCTGGCCGCCCCCGCCGGGCGGTGGGCCCCCTGCGAGGCCCACGAAGAAGGGCGAGATCGACGCGGCGGCGTTCAGCCTCCACAACGACGGCAAGATCCGCCGGCAATACTGCGAGAGCGAGACGGTCGCGGCGAGCGACTGGCACGCTCACGCGCCGGACGTCGAGTGGCAATCAGGTGGCCGCGTCATGCCGGCGTCCGCGCTGTTCGGAGAGGTCGCGCGCGGCGATCCGGCGCGCCCGTGGACCTACGATCAGAAGCCCATGGTCGCGGTCCGGTGGGATCAGGCGGCGGCGCTCGGCAAGGCGCTCTCCGGGGACCGGATCACCTACCGATTGCCGACCGAGGCGGAGTGGGAGAAGGCCGCGCGCGGCGGGCTCGTCGGCCGGCCTTATCCCTGGGGCGACGGGCCGCCTTCCTCGGCGCTCTGCGATTTCGAAAGGTTCGAGGCGTTCTCGATCCGGCCGCCGCGCAGCCTGCCGCCCAACGGATATGGCCTGTTCGGCATGAGCGGCGGCGTCCGCGAGTGGACGAGCGACGGGTACGACGCGCGCTACTACGCCGAGAGCCCGCGCGCCGACCCGGGCGGGCCGGCCACCGCGAAGCAGCGCGTCCTGCGCGGCGGCTCCTGGGCCGACTGCGCGTGGGCCGTGCGCGTCTCGTTCCGGATGGGGAGCCCGCCGGATCTGCGCGGCGATCCCACGATCGGCTTCCGGCTGTGCCGCGTCGCGGGCGCCGCGCGGTGAGCCCTGCGCCGCGGGCGCCGCTCCGCTGTTATGGGTTTCCTCAGTCGCCTCCATCCGTCGTGAGGTCGTTCTCCGGGGTTCGTGCAATGTCGCTGGTTGGCGATGTTCGACATGGTGTGAATGTTCTCCCCGCGCGGCATAGACCTCCGTCCCTGCAAGGACGGTTGTATGGCCGGCTGGGCGCGCTCAACTGACGTTGGCGCGGGGTGTCGAGGACAAGCAGGCTGCGTGGCGCGATCATGGCGACCAGTTCATGGGGATCGATGGGAAGATTGGTAGCGTTAGCGTTCAGCACGAATGGATCGAAATCGTTGGCGAGCCAGTGATTCGACATCGAGGCGTCGCAGAAGAGCCCGTCCGGATCATGGTAAGGCTGGACAAGCGCGCGCAGCCGTGGGACGGGGGAGCAGGGAGAGCGGTGTGATGGTCGAGGGTAGCCGGGGCAGTGAAGTCGGGTTGCCAGAGCCGCGGGGTGGCAGATCGGACGGCCCGGTCCAGGGAGATGGCGCGGCCGGACAGCAAACGACGGGAGGAGATGCCGGCCGCTCGACGCGTGATGTGAATCGCCTTGCAGAGCCGCCCCCCGGCGGTACAGGCGTTCATGGGATGCGACGTGGGATGACCGTGGGCGTCATCACCCCCTACCTGGACGGCTCGTTCTGGAACCCGGTCCTGACGGGTATCCACGAGGCGGCGCGAAAGCACGGCTGTCGCATGCTGGTGATGCGCGGCACGGCCGCCTCGCTCCAGGCCCCTTCGCTCGCCAGAGAACAGGTGGATGGATGGATCGTCGTGATCGGGGTGGACGGCATCGAGCAGCTCGCTGCCGCGCGGGTCCCGCTCGTCGTCGTCGGCACCCATGTCCACAAGGGCAACTGCCCGTCGGTGATCCCGGACAACCACAGCGGGATCCGGGGCGCGGTGCGCCATCTGATCGGACACGGTCACCGGCGCATCGCGTTCGTCGGCTGCTTCCACGAGTCCGATGTGCGCGAGCGCTTCGACGCCTACCGAGAGACGCTCGCCGAGGCGGGGATACCGCTCGACCCGGAGCTGGTCATCCGGACCGACGACAACTGGTATACAGGCGGCGAGAACGCTGCCCCGCAGCTCATCGCGCGGCGGAACGCGTGCACGGCTGCGGTCTTCGGGACGGACAAGAACGCGATCGGGATGATGCCGTCGCTGAAGGCGGCGGGCGTCCGCATCCCCGAGGAGCTGGCGATCGTCGGCTTCGACGATGTGCCGGAGGCGCAGACCTCCGACCCACCGCTGACCACGGTGCGCCAGCAGTTCGAGATGCTGGGGAGCGCCGCGTGTGAGCTCGTCATCTCGATGCTCTCCGGCGAGACGGCTCTGCCAGAGCTCGTGCTCACGCCGAACACGCTGATCCCGCGGATCTCGTGCGGATGCGACGTGGTCCAGACCTTCCTCGACGAGGACGCGGCGCCGCGGGAGCACGGCGGCGGCGACCTGGATCGACGGATGGTCGAGCTGCTCCTCGCGCCCCGGCCCCTGGCGCCCGATACACCGCCTGCCGCGGTATGGCCGGGGGTCGCCCTGGTGCTCGAGGCGTATGAGGCGGCGATCGAGGGCGCCGCGCCCCCTCCGGCGAAGGCGCTGGAGCGCGCCTACAAACAGGCCGTCGACATCTCCTCCGATATGGGCACCTTGATGGCGATCGTGCGCCTGCTCCGCCGGTCCCACGAGCGGCGCCGCGAGCGGCTGGGCGGGGATGCGGCGTCGGCGCAGCGGGTCGAGTCGTTCCTGGACGGCGCGCACCTCTCGATCGCGCGGGCTCGGCTCAGCGTCGAGGCCGAGTTCGTGGCGCAGCTCGGGATGCTCGTGCGGTCCAATCACGACGTGGGACTCGCGCTGGTCAGCGGCTCCCAGGAGGAGTCCATGTCGCTCTCATGGCTCGCGAAGACCAGCGCGACCTGGGCCTGCCTTGCGCTCCGGGAGGACGCGAAGACGCTCGTCGTCGCCGGCGTCTACAGCCGTGACGGCAGCGCGACGCCCCCGATCGGCGGCCGCCATCGGCTGGAGGCGTTTCCGCCGGAGCACCTGCTGCCGCCCGCGGCCGCGAGCGGCGCGCTCATGATGATGCTGCTGCCGATCCGCACCGAGCGGCGCGACTGGGGGGTCGTGGCGCTCATGGGGCCGACCCTCCGCGAGCTGGCCGGCGACGAGGGCACCGTCGGGGTCTGGGCGTCGCTGCTCGCCGCGGCCCTCGAGCGCGGCGAGCTCGTCCAGTCGCTCTCGGCGAAGAACGCGGCGCTGCAGATGGCCTATGCGAGCGAGCGGACGCTCTCGGAGACGGTGCGCGAGCTCGGCTGCCCGCTCATCCCGCTCCTGCCCGGCGTGCTGCTCGTGCCGCTGATCGGCGCGATCGACCGGGACCGCGCCCTCCAGGTGCTCACGGCCGTGGTCGAGGGGGTGGGCCGGTATGAGGCGCGCTTCGTGTTGCTCGATATCACCGGCGTGCCAGCGGTGGACGCCCAGGTCGCCCACGCGCTGGGCCAGACGAGCCGCGCGGTCGCCCTGCTCGGCGCGCGCCTCTTCCTGGTCGGCGTGCGCCCCGAGCTCGCCAGGAGCCTCGTGGACGTGGAGCTAGGCAGTCTGGCCACGTACTCGTCGCTGGCGGGAGCCCTTCACGAGCTGACGACAGGAGGGCTCCGCCCTGGCGGCGCGAGGCGCGGCGCGGCGCGCATCGCCTGATCGCCGGTATGCTTGAACTCCGGTGCAGGTCAGCGTTGACAATGGAAAGCCGTGAACGACGATGCGCGCCTCGGAACAGTCCTTGATGAGATCGGTGCAGGCGCTCGTCCAGCCGGCGGACGTACAGCGCGCTCTGTTCCCCGATTTCGTATGTGTGGGTGACGAGCTCGCGAATGGCTTCGACGTCAAAGCCGCAAATCAGAGCGATTCGTGCATTTTTGCGCCTTTGCGCTCTTGGCGTCTTTGCGTTGAGCTCTCTCTTCGCTCGCGAGACCACGCACGCGCCCAGGCCGCGCGGGATCAGCGCTCATAGACACGAGTACACGGCCTCGATCAGCGCCGGCCACCGCGGATCGCCGCCCTGGCCGCTCGCGATCGTCTGGTTCGGCGTGTAGCCGAACCCGAGCCCCGCGTCGGGGTCGGCGAAGCCGAGCGCGCCGCCCGCGCCGGGGTGGCCGAAGGTCCGCGGGCCGCGCCCGAAGGGGCGCAGGGCGCTCTGCAGCATGAACCCGAGCGAGAACCGGCTCTCCGCGAGGAGGACGGCGTCGAGCCCGGCCGACCGCTCCGCCAGCGCGGCCTCGACCGCCTCCGGCGACAGCACGCGCGCGGTGCCGGCGAGGGCCCCGCCGTTCGCGAGCGCTCCGTACATCCGCGCGAGCGCGCGCGCGTTCGCGTGGCCGTTCAGCGCGGGGATCTCCGCGCGCCGGGCGCGGGCGGTGTTGACGAGGCCCGGCGACACGAGGTCGCGCGGCCTGGTGAAGGCCATCGAGGTGAGCGACGCCGGGTCGCGGAAGCTCGCGCCGAACGCGCCGCCCAGGCCGTTCGGGCTCGCGACGGTCGGGGGCACCTCGGCGATCCGCCCGTCGTGCTCGGCGCCGGTGCCGATGTGGAAGTCCAGGCCGAGCGGGCCCGCGACGGCCTCCCGGAGGAACGCGCCGACCCGCTGGCCGCTCGCGCGCCGGATCACCTCACCCACGAGGAAGCCGAACGTGACGGCGTGGTAGCCGTGCCGGGCGCCCGGCTCCCAGAACGGCTCCTCCGCGGCGAGGGCGGCGGTCATGGCCTGCCAGTCGTAGAGCGCGCCCTCCTTCGGCTCGGCGCGGAGCGCCGGCAGGCCGGCGCTGTGGTCGAGCAGCTGGGCCACGAGGACGCGCCCCTTGCCGGCCGCGCCGAACTCCGGCCAGGCGGCGGCGACCGGCGCGTCCACGTCGAGCGCGCGCCGCTCCGCGAGCGCGTGGGCGCACAGCGCCACGGCGCCCTTCGTCGCCGAGAAGACGTTCACGATCGTTTCAAAGCGCCACGGCAAGGTCTTCGCCGCGTCCCGGAAGCCGGCCCAGAGGTCGACGACCACGCGGCCGCGCACGGCGGCGCACACGGCGGCCCCGAGCTCGGGAAACCGCTCGAAATTCGAGGCGAACGCCGCGCGCACGGGCGCGAACGCCGGGTCGCAGGAGCCATGGATGGCGAGGTGCATCGCTCGTCCCTTCGTCCCTTCCTCGGGGCAGCACGGGCCCGGGCGCGCGCGGGCGAGCCGCCCGGCCCTTTCGCGCCCGACCCCGATGATGCGCAACCTATATTGCGCAACCTTGGTTGATGAATAGGGCCGCCGCCCGCGGCCGTCAACGTCATTTGCGCAACCTCGGTTGCGGGTTACACGCTCCGGCCGTGAAGCCTGCGCGCCCGGACGAGGACCTCGTGCTGCTCTTCGCCGCAATCGCGGCCGCGAACAGCGACGAGGTGATGCGCCGCGTGGAGCGGGCCGGCCACGGGGATCTCCGGCCGAGCCATGGATACGTGTTCCAGCACCTCGTCCCGGGGCCGGTGAAGGTGAGGGAGCTCGCGGAGCGGCTCGGCATCACGGCGCAGGGCGCCTCGAAGGCGGTGGCGGAGCTGGAGCAGCTCGGCTACGTGCGCCGGCGCGTCGCCGAGGACGACCAGCGCAACCGGCTCGTGGAGCTCACCGACCGCGGGTGGGCGGCGGTCGAGGCGGGGCGCGCCGCGCGCGCCGCGGTGAACAGGCGGCTCCGCGCGCTGCTCGGCGAGGAGCAGGCCGGCGCGCTGCTCGCGTCGCTCCAGCGCATCGCGGAGCGCACGGGAGGGCTCGAGCTCCTGTCCTCGCGCCGGCTCCGCCAGCCGTAGGCGGCCCGGATCCGATCCGGCGGCTGCGCGGCCGGGTCGAGGACCGACGCGTCCATGTGCAGCGCGCGTCTCAGTCGCCTGGCGCGGCGGGCGCGAGGAGCGAGGTGTCGATGCGCAGCACGCGGGCCGTGAAGGGCCCCTCGCGTGACGCCTGCGTGCGCATGGCCACGGTGAGCTCCGTGCCGAACGCGGAGACATCGACGAGCGGGTGCTGCTCGTGCAGATCGTTGAAGTAGCTCCATCCTGCGATCGCGGGGAGCGGCAGCGTCACAGCGACCTCGGGCGCGCCTCCGGCGGCAGGCACGCGCACGAGGCGTAGCTCGCCGCGGCTCTCGTCTGCCACGGTGTGGCCGACGCACACCCGGTCCAGACCGGTGTCCTGCAACTCGTACGTGAGCGTCTCGTCGATGTGGCTGATCAGGAGCGCGATCCACGCGTCGCCATCGCTCGTGCGCGCGGCCGCGAAGGCCGACCATTCGAGCCCGGAGGCCACCATGTGGCATTCGGCCGGGCAGCTCGTAGCGCCCGGAAGTGGGCCGTCGACGCCGACTTGGCAGCGGTACGTGGGCGTCTCGGTGCCGGGGATCGCGACCTCGTCGAAGCCGCCGTCCTCGCTGGCGCTCGCAAGCCGCAGCCCGTCGGTGTGCTGCACGACCGCTGCGAAGCGCGGAAGCGTCGCATGTCCGGCGGGCTGCGGCGGCGGTACGGGCTCGTAGTCGAGCAGGAAGCTCGCGGAGTCCGGGGCGCCAAGGCTCCGCTCCGTGGTGCCGTCGAGCACCGTGAGCTGCCGGTCCCCTGGGAGCGGTTCGACGAGCCCGAACGCCAGCGGCGCGTCGTCGGGCGCGAGGGCGAAGCGGGTGTAATCGCTGCCGCTCGGCCGGCTCGCCGGCGCGACGTCCCAGGCGCCGCTGGACGTGCGCGTCGCGTGCGCGACGCTGTCGGGCGCGCCCGTGTCGATCCAGAGGTGGGGCTCGCCCCGGGAGTCCACCGCGACATCGAGGACCGGCACGTGGCCGTCGTCGCGATCGAACACCGCCTGCTTCTCCGTCGCGCTGCCGGCCAGCGGCAGGAACACGACACCGCCAGGATACCCGTCACCGCTGCCGTTCGTCTCATCCACCGCGGCATACGCCCTTCCGTCCGGCGAGAGCGCCACGCTCACGGTAGTGGACTGCACGTCGAAGTCTCGTTGCGTCGCCCCATCGTCGTCGAGCTCGAACAGCCGCGTCGGGTCGTTGCTGCTCGTCACGAGGTATGTCGCGCCCGCCGCCGGCACGGCCCGCACCCCGCCCGCTGCAAACGTGGCATCGGTGCACGTCACCTCCACGTCGAGCGTGATCGCGCAAGGCGCGTCCGCGGGACAGGCATCGTCGTGATCGCCTCGCCGCGATTCACACGTCGCCGGGGCGTCGCCCGCGCCGCCCTGACCGCCCGCGCCGCCTTGACCGCCCGCGCCGCCTTGATCCTGGGTGCCACCGGCCCCTCCCGTGTCAGCTGGCGCGGTGGTATCGCCCTGGCACCCGAGCGTGACCGACAGGCCGGCGAGCATGCCGGTCCCAAGCATTCGAAAGATGTGTATTTGCAATTCCTGGCGCATGAGTGATCGCCTCCCTGCGATGCGCTGGCACTTAACATCAAACATGCCAGTCGATCTTTCGCGCAAAAGCCGATGTCCCACGCGATGGCTTGTGTCGTTCTGTGTCAAAATGCGCATTCGGAACGAGGCGCAGCCGTGGTTCCCTGTCGAGCTGCCGGAGCTCGATCGTGATCTGGAGGGCTCGATATCTGGAGGGCTCGATCTCCTGTCCTCGCGCCGGCTCCGCCAGCCGTGGCGCGCCCGAATCCGATCCGGCGGCTGCGCTCGTGGAGTCGAGGACCGATGCGTCGATGTGCGGCGCGCGTCTCAGTCGCCTGGCGCGGCGGGCGCGAGGAGCGATGTGTCGACGCGCAGCACGCGGGCCGTGAAGGGCCCCACGCGTGACGCCTGCGTGCGCATGGCCACGGTGAGCTCCGTGCCGAACGCGGAGACATCGACGAGCGGGTGGCGCTGGTACACATCGCTGAAATGGCTCTCGCCTGCGATCGCGGGGAGCGGCAGCGTCACAGCGACCTCGGGCGCGCCTCCGGCGGCAGGCACGCGCACGAGGCGCAGCTCGCCGCGGCTCGCGTCCGCCGCGATGTTGCCGACGCACGTCGGCAGATCGGCGTTCTGCACCTCGTAGGCGATCGTCCAGTCGAGGTGGCTGATCAGGAATGCTATCCACACGTCGCCGTCGCTCGTGCGCGCGGCCGAGAAGGCCGACCATTCGAGCCCGGAGGTCACTTCGTGGCAGTCGGCCGGGCAGCCCGGCGACGGGGAGTCGCCGAAGCCGCGCTGGCAGCTGTACGCCGGCGTCGCTGTGCCGGGGATCGCGACTTCGCCGTCGCCGGCGCTCGCCAGCCGCAGCCCGTCGGGGTGCTGCACGACCGCCGCGAAGCGCGGGATCGTCGCTTGAGCGGCGGGCTTCGGCGGCAGGACGGGCTCGTAACGGATCGGCGAGCTCTCGGGGACCGGAGCGCCAAGGCTCTGCTCCGTGGCCCCGTCGAGCACCTGGAGCTGCCAGCTGCCGGAGCCCGCTTGGACCATGCCGAACGAAAGCGGCGCGTCGTCGGGCGCGAGGACGAAGCGGGGCCAACCGCTGTCGGCCAGCTGGCTCGCCGGCGCGACGTCCCAGGCGCCGCCGGACGTGCGCGTCGCGTGCTCGACGAGCTCCGGCGCGTCCGTGAGGATCCAGATGTGCGGCTCGCCCTGGGAGTCCACCGCGACATCGATGACCGGCACGTATTTGTCGTCGCGATCGAACACCATCTGCTTGTCGGCCGCGCTTCCGGCGAGCGGCAGGAACACGACACCGCCGGGGTAGCCGTCACCGGGGCCTTGCGTCTCATCCACCGCGGCGTACGCCCTTCCGTCCGGCGAGAGCGCCACGCTCACGGTATTGGACTGCACGTCGAAGTCGCGTTGCGTCGCCCCGCCGCCGTCGAGCTCGAACAGCCGCGTCGGGGCGTTGCTGCTCGTCACGAGGTACGTCGCGCCCGCCGCCGGAACGGCCCGCACCCCGCCCGCTGCGAAGTCGTGCCCGGCGCACGTCACCTCCACGTCGAGCGTGATCGCGCACGGCGCGTCCGCGGGACAGGCGTCGTCGTGGTCGCCCCGCCGCGACTCGCACGTCTCCGGGCTGCCGCCCTGACCGCCCGCGCCGCCTTGACCGCCCGCGCCGCCTTCACCCCCGGCGCCGCCCTCACCCCCGGCGCCGCCGGCCCCTCCTGTGCCAGCTGGCACGCTGGTCTCTCCCTGGCACCCGAGCGTCACCGACAGGCCGGCGAGCATGCCGATCCCGAGGATTCGAAGGATATGGTTAGGCAATTCCCTGCTCATGAGCGCTCGCCTCCTTGCGATGCGCTGCCACTCAGCACCAAATGTGCCAGTCGCGCTCCTTCGCAAAAGCCCCGGTTACGCTCGATGGCCTGTGCCGTTCTGTGTCGGAATGCTCGTGGTGTTCGCTGCCCTCGTTGCAGGCGCGGGCCCGACGATCACGCGCCTGCCGCGAGCTCGGAGCGCCTCAGAGGTTCATGCCGCCTGACGCCTCGATGCGCTGGCCGGTGATCCACTGGCCCTCGGGCGAGAGCAGCACGGCGACCGCGCTGCCGATGTCATCGGGGAGGCCGACCCGGCCGAGGGCGGTCTGGGCGGCGATCATCCTGTTCAGCTCGGCGTTGTCGCGAACGACGCCTCCCCCGAAGTCGGTCTCTATCGCGCCGGGCGCCAGCGTGTTCACCGCGATCTTCCGCGGTCCGAGCTCCTTCGCCAGGTAGCGGGTGAGCACCTCCACCCCGCCCTTCATCGCGGCGTAGGCGGCGTAGCCCGGGAAGCTGAACCGCGTGAGCCCCGACGAGACGTTGAGGATCCGCCCGCCGTCCGCGATGAGCGGAAGGAGCTTCTGCGTGAGGAAGAACGTGCCCTTGAAGTGGACGTTCATGAGCGCGTCGAACTGCTCTTCGGTCGTCTCGGCGAAGCTCGCGTGGCCGGCCATGCCGGCGTTGTTCACAAGGTAATCGAAGCGATCGCGCTTGAAGCGACCGGCGAGCTCCGCCTTCACCGCGGCGGCGAACGCGTCGAATCCGCGGGTGCTCCCAAGATCGAGCGCGATGGCCGCCGCCGTCCTCCCCTTGGCCTCGATCTGCTTCACCACATCCGCCGCCTCGGCCGCGGCGCCGCGGTAGGTGATGATGACGTCCACGCCGCGATCCGCGAGGTGGAGCGCCATGCTCTTTCCGAGCCCGCGGCTTCCGCCGGTGACGAGGGCGACGGGGCTACGCTTGGATGTGCTCATGGTCGGGTCCTTTCGATGGCGACGCGGCGGCTCGCCGCTGTCCGTGGCGGCTGCTCGCCGCTGTCTGCGAGAGTGAATAGCGATCCGATCCCGGTTGCGGAAGGCGCGAGGCTCCGACACACTGTTTCGCCAATCGAAACAATGACCGTCGACGTCGGATCGCTGAAGATCTTCGTGAAGGTGGCGGAGCTCGGCAGCTTCACGCGCGCCGGCGAGCACCTCGGCATGCCCAAGGCGCGCGTGTCGCTGCGGCTGAAGGCCCTGGAGGCCGAGCTCGGCACCCGGCTCCTCCAGCGGTCGACGCGCGTCGTGCGCCTCACGCCGGACGGGGAGGAGCTCCTCCCGCGGGCGCGGCGCCTCGCGCTCGAGGCCGACGAGCTCGGCGCGATGTTCCAGGCCGCGCGGGGCCTGCGCGGGCGGGTGCGGATCGATCTGCCGGTGAACTTCGCGCGCGACGTCATCATCCCGCGCCTGCCCGAGCTGCTCGCGCGCCACCCCGAGCTCGAGGTGCTCCTCAGCACGACCGATCGGCGCGTCGAGCCGCTCCGCGAGGGCTTCGACTGCGTCCTGCGCGTCGGCGCCCCGGGGGGCGACGGGCTCGTCGGCCGCAGGCTCGGCGTCCTGCGGATGGTGAACCTCGCGAGCCCGTCCTATCTGCGGCAGTACGGTGCGCCTCGCCGGATCGAGGATCTCGATCGGCACCTCCTCGTGCATTACTCGTCGACGCTCGGCGCCGAAGCGCCGTCGTTCGAGTACCCCCACGACGGCGGTTACCGCGAGTGGCCGATGCGCAGCGTGGTGACGGTCAACAGCGCTGACGCTTATCTCGCGGCGTGTGTGGCGGGCCTGGGCATCATCCAGGCGCCGCGGGTAGGCAAGTTCGCCAGCATCACCGCGGGTGAGCTCGTCGAGGTCTTGCCCTCCCTCACCTGCGCGCCGATGCCCGTCTCGCTCCTCCACACGCACGGCAGGAGCGTGCCGCGCCGCGTGCGCGCGGTGATGAGCTGGATCACCGAGGTGCTCTCTTCGCACCTCGAGGCGCTCGACCGCTGATCCGAGCGCTCCCGGACGGCGAGCCCTCCCGCTCGACGACTCGAGGGCTCACGCCGCGCGCCCCGGCGCGATCCGCAGCAGATCGAACTCCGCCACGAAGCCCTCGCCCAGCGGGCTGCAAGCGTAGAGCCCGCACTCCACCTCGCGCGCCCCGTCGTCCTCGTGAAGGTGGGCCATGCGGATCTGCGTCCACGCCGCGCCGTCGTCCGAGCTGTCGACGAGGTAATCCGGCCCCTCCCGCCGGACGCGCAGCCAGATCTCGCGGCGATCCGAGGGAAACGGCTGGGTCGACCAGTCGCTGTAGCCCGCGTTCGTCACCACCGCGCCGAGCCGGCTCGGGCCGTCCGGCTCGAACTCGACCGACGTCTTCAGCCAGCACGACTCCGCGATCCGCACCATGAGCCCTGCCTGATCGTACTGGTGCGCCGGCCGGAACCGCACATGGCAGGTCATCACGAAGTCGCCGCCGGCGCGGGTGAAGAGGAAAGGCCCGTTGTCGTTGCGAAAGCCGTAGTGCGTCCGCTGCCAGTAGTCCGTCTTCGCGGCGGGCTCGACGACGAGCGCGCCCCGCTCCGGCGCCACCGCCCAGCGCGCCGGCGGGTTGCGCCACGTGAGCCGCGGATCGATTCCAGGGTTGGTAAAGCCCTCTTCCAGAAGCTGTCCTGTCATGACGCAGACCTCCGAGCGCCGCACGGCGCGCGGTCCGCCCGCGCGCGGCGAGGGCCGGGAGGCTACCACGGAGCGCGCCGCGTCCGGGTGCGCCCCGCTGCCACCGGCCGCGCCGCTCACGCGGCGGGCTCGTGCGGGCCGAGCACCACGTCGTGGAGCTGGTCGAGATCGAAGGGTTTGGGGAGGAACCGCGCGAGCCCGAGCTCCGCGGCCAGCGCCGAGACGTCCACCGCCGCGCTCACGAGCACCACGCGCACCGCCGGATCGACCCGCGCGAGGATCGCCTTCGCGCAGACGCTGGGAGAGAGCCCTGGCATGAAGTAGTCGCACAGCACCGCCCGCAGCCCGTCGCGCTCGCGCTCGAGGAGCGGGAGCGCCTCGGCGCAGTCGGCGACCTGGAGGCAATGGAGCCCCCACCCGTTCAGGCTGAGGGCGACGAGCTCCCGGAAATCGGGGTCATCGTCGATGACCAGCACGCGGTTTCGCAGCATGTTCCCTCTGCTCGCTAGCGCCTCAGTTCCAGTGAAAAGACGATGAGGTCACCGGCCCTCCGCTCGATCCAGAACCTCGCGCCGTGGAGCCGGGCGATCCCCTGGACGAGGTGGAGGCCGATGCCCGTGCTGCGCGGCTGGTCACGCCGCCCCTCGAACGCGACGACGGCGAAGGGCTCCAGCAGCTTCTCGAGGTCCTCCGGGAGATCCTTCCCGCCCCGGACCTCGATCGTGATGAGCACGCGCGCGGCGGAGCCGGCGTCGATCGTGACGAGCACCGGATCGCGCTCCAGCGCGACGGACACGGCCTGGACGAGCAGGCTCCAGAGCGCCTGCTCGACGAGCGCTGGATCGCCCAGGAGGTGCGCGTCTCCCCGGGGTACCAGGCGAATGCTGTGATCTCTGGCCACGAGCTCGAACTCCCCGATCACGCGGCGGGCGAGCTCCTCGACGTCGATCGCCTCGGGCTTGAAGGGGAGCTCGCCTCCGGAGATGCGCGCCGACCACAGGAGATCCTGGACCAGGCGGCCGAGGCGCGTCGCCTGGCGATCGATGATCGTGAGGGCGCGCTCGCGGATGGCCGTGTCGTTCCGGTGGGTGAGCGCGACCTGCGAGAACCCCTTCATGGTGGTGAGCGGCGTCTTCAGCTCGTGCGCGGCGACGGCGAGGAACCGGTCGCGATCCTTGTCGCGCTCGGCGATGGCCTTGAAGCTCGTGTTCAGCGTGTGGGCGAGCACGGCGAGCTCGTCGTCCCCCCGGTCCCCGAGCGGCTCGTAGACGCCGCGCTCGCGAAAGCGCTGGACGGCGGTCACCATCCGGTGGATGCGCGGCGCGATCGCGCGGCGCACCGCGAGGCCGAAGAGCGACGCCGCCGTGACGCCCCCGAGGCCGACGGCCATGAAGACGAGGAGGATGCGCCGCCGGATGTGGTCGAACGCGTCGTAAGCGACCTCCATGTAGCGCAGGTTGATCCTGTGCAGCTTGACGAGGGCGTCGCTGAGGTGCTCCACGTCGGCGCGCCGCACGTGCGGCGCGGGCGTTGGACCCATGAGCCCGGTCGTGCGCTCGAGGTGCATCACGACGGCGGCGATGGTGTCCGCCGCCTCGCGCTCTTCCTCCAGGAGCACGAGCTCACCGGCCCGAGCGAGCGCAGCGCGGAGGTGGATGGCCTCCGGGAGGGTCGAGGTCGCTGTCAACCAATCGCGCTGGTACCGATCGATGAAGGAGCGGAGCCGCATCATGGGCTCCCGGACCTCCACCGAGACGTCCGACGGCGGGCGAGCGAGCAGGGCATAGAGCGCGTTCGATGACTCGATACCGCTGCTGATGACGACGAACGGCTGGAAGACATAGTGACGCAGGTAGGCTGTCTCGATGGCCAGCCGCTTGAGCGCGACGATGGACATCGTGATGCCCAGGGCGGCCAGGATCAGCTGACTCAACACGAGCAAGGAAAGACGCCTTCCGATGGACATCCTCCCCGGAGGCCCGTTGCCTCCGCCGCTCGGAGGCGAGCCCGCGTGCTGAGCGCGTTGAGACCACCGAGGCACTGGCCACCTCCTCGGTGTCACCGTGGAAGCAAGGGGGGCACCACGACAAGGCCGGAGCGACCCTGGCGATCGCCCCCTCCCGCTCGTTCGCTATTGCGGCCGCCCCTGCGCGATCCAGCTCTCGACGAGCTGGATCTCCTCCGGCCCGACCGCGGGCAGCCCGAGCGGCATCCCGCGCACCGCCGGAGCCGCGTGGCCCGCCTCCTCCGCCTGCCGCGCCAGCAGCGCGGCGACGAGGCGAGGGGCGCCGTCCGGCCCGCGTGAGAACACGCTCCGCCGCTCGCCCTGATCGTCGATGTAGCCCGCGGCGATCCCCTCGTACGTGGCGAGGTTCAGCCCGCGCGGCTTGAACCCGAAGCCGCCCGTGTTCCCGGGCCCGCCGTCGCCGAGCGCGTAATCCGGCTCGGAGTGGCAGTGCCTGCACGTGACGCGGAACACCCGGCGATCCACCTCGGCGTACGTCACCCGCCGCGACAGCAGCGGCAGCCGCTCGGGCGCGCTCGCCGGCGCCCGCGGCGAGAGCTCCGCGGTCGTGACGAAGGCCGCGATGTCCCGCGCCTCGGCGGGCGACATCGGCACCTGGGGCATCGGCGTCCCCGGCTTGATCGCCGCGGGGTCGAGCACCCACGCGGCGAGATCGGCGGGCTCCATCCGGTCGCGCGCGTGCCTCAGATCCGGCGCCAGGGCGATCGCGGCGCGCGTCTCCTTCTCCATCCCTTTCACGGGCGCGACCGCCGTCACCCCGGCCGCCCCGGAGAAGGCGTGGCACGTCCCGCACCCCTTGGCCTCGTAGAGCTCGCGCCCCCGGGCCGCGCTCGCGCCCTCCAGCGACGCACTCGGACGTTCGCGCCCCTCGCGGTGATCGCGGCGATCGCGCGTGAGGTAGGCCGCGATATCGCTCGCCTGCTCGGGCCCGATCGGGAGCCGCGGCATCGTCGCGTGCAGGCGCGGGCGCACGTCGTGCGGTGACAGCAAGAAGGCGCGGATCCAGTCGCGGCGCAGCCTGTCGCCGGCGGCGGCGAGCGACGGCACGTCGCGCAGCTGCACGAGGTTCTCGTTCCACCGCTTCATGGCCGCGGCCGGCGCCTGGAACCGGCCCGCCGCGATGTCCTGGTGGCACTGGACGCAGTGGGCGTCGCGCGCCGCGGGCGCCTGCCCGGTCCCGTCGTGGCAGCGGTTGCACTGGAGCTCCGCGACGAGCCGCTCCCCGCGCGCCGGATCGCCGGCCGGCGCCGCGGCAACGGCGGCCGGAGCGGCCGCCCCGGCGCCGCTGCCGCTCGCGCGCGGCGCCGCGGCCATCGCGGGGCCCCGCGCGTCCTCGGAGGTACACCCCGCGGCGCCCGAGGCGAGCGCCGCGAGCAGGGCGAGCAGCGGACGGGCGCGCATCGGCGTCAGCTCTGCGGTCCGACCGCGCCGACAGCGCCGCTCGTCCGGCAGAGCGCCTTGTTCTGCGCCATCGTCTCGCACCGGGTGGCCGCGGCGTCGTGCCCCGCGTTGTCCCCCGAGAGCGCGCGCAGCCGCGCCAGCGTCGCGTAGGCCTCGGGGCTCGTCAGCAGGTCCTTCTCCGCCAGATCGCCGAGCAGCTTGAGCGCCTCGCCGCGGTGCTCGGGCGCCCTGGCGAGCGCCTCGCCCAGGTCGGTCTGGAGCGCCGGATCGTTCTTCCGCTGCTCGTTCAGCCGGCGCAGCGCGCGGATCGACCAGTCGATGTTCCCCTTGCGCTCCTCGGCCGACGCCCCGCCCCACGTCTCGAGCAGCTCGCGCGGCAGCTGCGGTCCGACCTGGAGCGCCCCGTCCGCGCGCGCGGTGGCCACCGCGAGGACGCGGAAGGCCCGGTTGATCAGCGGGTCCTTGTCATAGGAGATCCGCCGGATCTCGGGGAACATCCGGATCACGCTCCCCGCCGCCGCGGTGAACCGGCCGTCGTGAAGCGTTTGCTCGGCCTGGGCGATCCCCATCACGCGGTGGTCGATCGCGGGCATGATCTCGACTCCACCGCAGGCCGACGCGTCCGCCGAAGGGATGACGGCAGACGCGATGAGTGCACAAAAAAGCGTGAATCGAACGGCGGGACCATTCATGGAAGGACCTCCTCGGGAAGGCTGCGCCGGCGCGCCCCGTCGCTCATCGGGCGCTGCCGATCGACTGTGACAACGCTCGAGGAAAAAATGTTGCTCCCCCGATCGCGATCTCGAGGGGAGGCGCGCCGTGCTCCCGCGCAGCTCGCCGTGCTCCCGCGCAGCTCGCCGTGCTCCAGCGCAGCTCGCCGTGCTCCCGCGCAGCAGATGAGAGCGCCCGTGTGAGCAAAGGTGCGCCGGTGCGATACGGTGGTTGCCTTGGTGCGCGGCCCGGTGTCCAATGCGGGCCTTCCAAGGAGATCCGGCATGTTGAAGAAGCGGCGCGTCGCGATCGCGGTCCTGCTGGCCCTCGCCAGCGCGCTCGCGGGGTGTAACAGCAGCAGCAAGAAGGCCGACTGCGCGAGCCCCGAGGTGTTCTGCGTGGGCCTCGTCACCGACATGGGCAAGATCGACGACAAGTCGTTCAACCAGTCGGCCTGGGAGGCGCTCCAGCGGGCGCAGAAGGAGCTCGGCGCCACGACGCAGTACATCGAGACGACGGATCCGAAGGACTACCCAAAGAACATCGCGACGTTCGCCGAGGAGCGGTACGACGTGGTCGTCACGTCGGGCTTCGGGCTCACGGAGGCGACGCGCGCCGCGGCGGATCAGTTCAGCGGCGTCAAGTTCATCGGCATCGACCAGTTCCAGAGCGCGACCAAGCCGAACGTCGTGGGCCTGGTCTTCCCCGAGGACCACGGCGGCTTCCTCGTCGGCGCGCTGGCCGCGATGATGACCAAGACGGGGAAGATCGGCGCCGTGCTCGCCACCGACGCCGTCCCGCCCGTGTGGCGCTTCGGGGAGGGTTTCCGCGCCGGCGCGCGCCACGTCAAGCCCGACATCGAGCTCAGCGTCGTCTATCACAACGACGTCGGCTTCGATAAGACGTTTACCGATCCCGAGTGGGGGAAGACGACCGCCGTCTCGATGATCGACAAGGGGGTCGATATCGTCTTCGGCGGCGGCGGCAAGACGGGCAACGGCGCGCTGCTCGGCGCGGCCACGAAGGGCGTTTACGCCATCGGCGTCGACACCGACCAGTACTTCACGGTGCCCGAGGCCCAGAAGGTCCTGCTCTCCAGCGCCGTCAAGCTCATCTCCGACGGCACCTTCGACCTCATCAAGTCGGCCAAGGAGGGGAAGCTGCCGTCGGGGAACTTCCAGGGCAAGTCCGGGTATGCGCCGTATCACGATCTCGACGCCAAGGTCCCCGCCGAGGTGAAGGCGAAGATGGAGGAGCTCCGGAAAGGGCTGCTCGACGGGACGCTCAAGACGGCGGTGCCGCCGGCCAAGGGGCCGTGATCGCCCTGGGCTCTTGAGGATGCGAGAGAAGCTGATCCGGCCCCTCCGGCCGCTGCTCCTGCCGGCCCTCTCGGTGTTCACCGCGATGGTCCTGGGCGGCGTCCTCATCGCCTTGGCCGGGGGCAACCCGATCGAGGCCTACGCCGGCATGCTCGAGGGCGCGCTCGGGTCGCCGCGGGCGGTGAGCGAGACGCTCGTCTGGGCGACGCCGTACATCCTGGCCGGCCTGTCGGTCTCGCTGGCGCTCAAGGGCGGCCTCTTCAACATCGGCGCGGAGGGGCAGCTCGCGCTCGGGGCGCTCTCCGCGGCCTGGGCGGGCCACTGGCTGCCGCAGCTCGTGGGCGGCGGCCTGCCCGCGGCGCTGCACGTCCCTTTGACGCTGCTCCTCGGCGCGCTCGCGGGCGGGCTGTGGGCCGCGGTGCCGGGCTGGATCAAGGCGCGCGCCGGGGGACACGAGGTGATCAGCACGATCATGCTCAACTATGTCGCCCTCAACGCGGTCAGCTTCCTCCTGAACGGCCCGATGAAGGATCCGGGCGCGTCCAACGTGCTCTCCCGCACGCCGCTCATCGACGAGAGCGCGCGCATCCCGGCGCTCGTGGACGGCTTCCGGCTGCACTGGGGCTTCCCGCTCGCCCTGCTCGCGGCGGCGCTCGTCGGGTGGGCGCTCCGGCGGACGACGTTCGGCTTCGAGATCCGCACGGCCGGGCAGAGCCCCGACGCCGCGCGCTACGCCGGCGTGCGGGTGAGCCGCACCGTGATCGCGACCATGGCGCTCTCGGGCGCCTTCGCCGGGCTGGCAGGCTCCATCGAGGTGAGCGCGCTGCACCACCGGCACGAGCTCGGGTTCTCGCAGGGCTACGGCTTCGACGCGATCGCCATCGCCCTGCTCGGCAAGGCGCACCCCGGCGGGACGGTGCTGGCGGCTTTGCTGTTCAGCGTGATGCGCAGCGGCGCGACCCGGATGCAGTACCTGACGCAGGTGCCGATCGACGTGATCTCCATCATCCAGGCGCTGATCCTGCTCTTCGTCGCGGCGGACGCCCTGGTCAGGCGCATCTACCGCGTCCGGGGCGAGCACGAGCGGCTCGTGCTCACGCGCGGGTGGGGCGGCTAGCGCGCCGGATCGAGCGAGGGGACCGGAGCGGGGAACGGGAGCAGGGAAGGACGAAGATGGGCTATCGACGCTACGCATTCATCGCGGTGGTCGTGGGCGTGCTGGTCCTCGTCGTGACGCTGGTCGGCGCGTCGCAGGTGCCGCCGCTGACGATCGTGGCCAGCATGGCGGCCACGACGCTCGCCGTCGCCACCCCGCTCACCCTGGGCGCCCTCTCGGGCGTCTTCTGCGAGCGCTCCGGGGTCGTCAACCTCGGCATCGAGGGCATGATGCTCGCGGCGGCGTTCTCGGGCTGGTTCGGGTCGATCTACGCGAGCTCGATCCTGGGCTTCCCGCCGCTGCCGAGCCTGCTGCTCGGCGTCGTGATCGCGGTCGCCACCGGCGCCGCGCTGGGGCTCTTGCTGGCCGCGCTTGCGGTGACCTTCTCGGTGGACCAGATCCTCGCGGGGACGGTGATCAACTTGCTCGCCGTGGGGCTCACCGGCTTCTTCAACCGCCAGCTCTTCTTCGGGTCGGGCAGCGTGTTCGGCGGGCAGGTGCCTCACGCGCCGGGCGTCCTTCCGCGCATCGGCGTCCCGCTGCTCGCGGACATCCCGGTCGTGGGCCCCGTGTTCGAGCAGCAGCCGATCGCCGTCGCCGCCATCGCGCTGGTCGCGCTGACGCACCTCGTGCTCTTCCGCACGCGGTGGGGCCTGCGCGCGCGGGCCGTGGGCGAGCACCCCCGCGCGGCCGCGACGGTCGGGATCGACGTGGCCCGCGTGCGCTACGTGAACGTCGTGATCGGCGGCGCGATAGCCGGGCTCGGCGGGGCGTATTTCACGCTGGAGTCGGTGCCGTCCTTCGAGCCGCTGATGACGAACGGGCGCGGCTTCATCTCGCTCGCGGCGATGATCTTCGGCGACTGGACGCCGTTCGGCTCGTGGGCCGCGGCGCTCGTCTTCGGCGCGGCGCAGGCGTTCCAGATCAACCTGCAGCTCTTCCGCGACCAGATCCCGCCGTCGTGGTCGTTCCTGCAGCAATCGTCGGTCGTCGGGCTGGTGCCCTATCTCCTGACGCTGCTGCTTTTGACCGGCGTCATCGGCAAGACCACGCCGCCGGCCGCCGACGGCCTGCCGTACGAGCGGGAGGGGCGGCGGTGACGGCCGTCCTCGAGGCCCGGGGGATCACCCGGCGGTTCTCCGGCGTCCTGGCGAACGACAAGGTCGATCTCGACCTCCGAAAGGGCGAGATCCACGCCCTGCTCGGGGAGAACGGCGCTGGCAAGTCGACCCTGATGAACATCCTCTACGGGCTCTTGCGCCCGGACGAGGGGTCGCTCCTCCGGAGCGGGCGCCCGGTTGCGCTGCGCTCGCCGATCGACGCGATCGCGCTCGGGATCGGCATGGTGCACCAGCACTTCATGCTGATCCCGGTGTTCACGGTGGCCGAGAACGTCGTGCTCGGCGCGGAGCCGGTGCGCGGGGCCCTGCTCGACCGCCGGCGCGCGAGCGCCGAGGTCCGCGAGCTCTCGGCGCGCCACGGGCTGGACGTCGATCCCGACGCCCGGGTGGAGGACCTCCCGGTCGGCGTGCAGCAGCGGGTGGAGATCCTCAAGGCTCTTTACCGGAAGGCGGAGATCCTGATCCTCGACGAGCCGACGGCCGTGCTCACGCCCCAGGAGGCGGACGAGCTGTTCCGCGTGCTGCGGGGGCTGACGGCGCGGGGGGTCTCGGTCCTGTTCATCACGCACAAGCTCAGGGAGGTGCTCGCTGTCGCGGACCGGGTGACGGTCATGCGCGCCGGGCGCGTGGTGGGCGCCGCGATCCCGGCCGAGACGGACGAGCGCGGCCTGGCGGCGATGATGGTGGGCCGCGAGGTGGCGCTCCAGGTGAGCAAGGCCCCGGCGAGCCCCAAGGACGTCGTGCTCGAGGTGCAGCGCCTCGGCGTCGCGGGCCGCCGCGGATCGGGCGCCGACGTGGTGCGCGAGGTGAGCTTCTCGGTGCGCGCCGGCGAGATCCTGGGGATTGCCGGCGTGCAGGGCAACGGCCAGACCGAGCTCTGCGAGGCCATCACCGGCCTCTCGCCGCCCCGCGCCGGGCGCGTGCTCCTCCGGGGCCGCGACGTCACCGGCGCGCTGCCCCGCGCCCTGATCGAGCGCGGCGTCTCGCACGTGCCCGAGGACCGCCAGCGCCACGGGCTCGTGCTCTCGTACGCGATCGCGGACAACCTCGTGCTGTGCACCTACTACAAGGCTCCCTTCGCCGTGCGGGGCGTGCTCCGCGACGACGCCCGCGAGGAGAACGCGAGGCGGTTGATAAAGACCTTTGACATCCGCGCGCCCGGCCCGGGGACGCCCGTCTCCGCGCTGTCGGGCGGCAACCAGCAGAAGGTGATCCTCGCCCGGGAGATGAGCCGCCCCGTCGAGCTGCTCGTGGCCAGCCAGCCGACCCGGGGCGTGGACGTCGGGTCGATCGAGCACATCCACCGCGAGATCGTGGCGGCGCGTGACGCGGGGGCGGCGGTGCTGCTCGTGTCGGCGGAGCTCGACGAGATCCTGGCGCTGTCGGACAGGATCGCGGTCATGTACCGGGGCGAGATCGTGGCGACGCGGGACGCGGGCGCCGTATCGCGGACGGAGCTCGGGATGCTGATGGCCGGGGTGCTCCCCGGCGAGGAGGCCCCGCCGCCCGCCGCGGAGGAGGTCGACGCATGAGGGGGAGGGCGCTGCGCGCGCTGGCCGTGGCGGCGCCGCTCGCGGCGGCGGCCGCGGCCTCGTTCGCGCCGCCGTCCGCCGCCGCGCCGACGCTGGAGCAGTACCGGTATTTCCGGGCGCTCTCCCTCGATCTGAAGGGGCGGCTCCCGACGCGCGAGGAGCTCGCAGAGCTCGAGTCGCCGGGCTTCGATCTGGACGCCTGGATAGAGCGCCACCTCGACGGCCCGGGGTATGCCGAGCGGCTCACGCGCATCTACATGGATGTCCTGCGGCTCGAGCTCGGCCCGGCGGGGCTGTTCACGCCGCCTGCGACGACGCTCCGCCGGGTGCAGGTGCTCGGCCCGGAGGGCAAGCCGCTCTATGTCTATTACCGCGTCAACCAGCGCCGCCTGAACCCGGTGATCGACGGCGAGTTCTGCTTCTCCGACGCCGAGAGCGGGCTCGGGGTGGCGGCCTACGCGCCCATCAAGGGGACGCCCGCCCGCATCTCCCAGCGGCTGCTCGACGAGCGGACGACGCTCGTGCGCCCCTACTGGCTCTATCGCGATTACCTCTCCGTCGTCCCGACGCAGCGTTATGGCGACGGGTGGAAGGACCCGGACAGCGCCTATGTCCCGCTGCCGCAGCTCCTTGTCGAGCCGGACGGCAAGACGCCGACCGTCGAGGTCCGGGTCTGCAAGGAAGAGGCGCAGACGGCCGAGGTCGGCCACATCTACGCGAGCGACATCCCCCCGCCGCCGAAGGGGGCTCCGCTGCCGCCGGGCCGCGCGCGCCCGCCGGTGCGCGAGGATCGTTATGCGAAGGCGCACCGGGGCGAGCCGATCTCGTGCCGGAGCGCGCTCGCGCCCGTGATGAGCGTCGATTGCGGCTGCGGCATCGGCCTCGAGCATTGCTTGCCCGCCGACAGCGCGGGCAGGGATCCGCGCGCCTTCGTGCTGCCGGCGAATACCCCGCTCGGCATCGAGGATCCCATCGGCTCCGCGCCGCACACGATCAGCGGCTGGAACAAGTTCTGGTGGTCGCAGGAGGCGATTCACACGATGAATCACGTCTTCGCGGCGGATCGCGATTTCCGGGAGATCCTCACCGGTCGTTATACGTTCATCAACGGGCCGCTCGCGCAGTTTTACCGGTCGAGCGCGCCCGCGGCGTGCTGCTCGCTGCATCCATCGTATGGGATGCGCGAGGACGAGGCGCCCCTGTTCTTGCCGGGCGCGGTGCCGCCGGTCGTCGCGCCGCATGACGTCTCGACCTGGACGTTCATCCCCGATCGCGGGCCGCGCGCGGCGGGGATCCTCACGACGCCGGTGTTCCTCACGAAGTATTCCTCGCGGCGCGCGCGGGCGGCGGCGCTCTACAGCGCGTTCCTGTGCAAGAGCTTCACGGCCGAGCACGCGGAGCTCCCGCCGTCGGAGGAGCCCGATCTCATGATCCGGCCGGGCTGCGCGAGCTGTCATGCGACGCTGGAGCCGCTCGCGGCGTATTTCACGCGGGTCGAGGAGACGACGTGGACCTATCTGCCCGCCGAGCGGTTCCCGATCGAGAACCCGGTGTGCAAGCTGAACGCGGAGGGGAAGACGGGGCAATCGTGCCAGCGCTTCTATGACCCTGTGTTCTCGAGCCGGGAGCGCGGCGTGCTGCGGGGCGCCTATGCCTCGGCGGATCACGCCGAGCGCGGCCCGGCCGGCGCCGCGGCCGATCTCACGCGTATGCCGGAGTTCGCGTCGTGCGCGGTCGCGCGCGTCACAGAGTCGTTCCTGGGGCGGCCCCTGCGCGAGGAGGACGAGGCGCTGCTCGGCGCGCTGCGCGAGCGGTTCGTGTCGCGCGGCTACCGGATGCGGCCGCTGGTCGAGGCGATCGTCCGCTCGCCGGCATATGCGCGCGCGAGCAACGTGCGGCCTGCGCTGGAGCGGGGAGGGGCGGTGAGGGGCGAGGCGGAGCGGGGCGGGGCGGCGAAGGGCGGGGCGGGGGAGCGGGGCGGCGGGACGCGCGGCGAGGGGGCGCGGTGATGCAGGGCCGGGGGAGGGCGCCCGGGCGGACGGGGGCCTTCGCCCTCGCTGGCGTGGCCGCGGTGGCCGCGCTGGCCGGCGCGTGCGGCCCGCCGGAGGCCATTGCGCCGCGGCCTGCTGCGCCGCTCCGGGAGACGGGGCGCGTCGCGCAGAGCCGGGCTCCGAGGGAGGATCTGCGGCTTATCCCTGCCGAGGCGTACCTGAGGACGTATCTCCGGCTCTTCGGCGGCCTCGCGCCCGCCGAGGTCGAGCGCCGCGCGCGGGGGGACGACAAGGCAGCGCTGTTCGACACGTGGGGCGACTACCTCGCGGCGCTCGGGCTCCCGGATCACGGCCTGGATCTCCCGCGCGCCACGCAGACCAACGCGCTCATGCTGGCGGCGTTCGAGCGGCTCGGGATCGCGCTCTGCGACCGCGCCCTGGAGCACGATCTCAAGGCGAAGGAGCGCGTCCCGATCGAGCGGCGGCTGATCTTCGCGTTCGATCTGCCCGCGCAGGACCCGGACGAGGCGGCGTTCGCCCCGCGCTTCGACGTGCTGCACCGGACGTTCCTGAGCTACCCGGCACGCCTCGCGCCGCCGGATCGGCAGGGGAAGTTCTTCGCGCTGTACGAGGGGACGGTCGCGCGGCACCGCGCGAAGGGCGCGGCGAGGTCGCGGTTCTCGCCGGAGGAGGCGGGGTGGGCGGCCGTCTGTTACGGGCTCGTGCGGCACCCGGAGTTTCATCTGTATTAGGGGTACTATCAGCGGGCTCACGGCGCGGCCGGCGCCGCGCGTGGCTCCGGCCGCGCCGGTCGTGACCTACTCGTCGCACTCCTTGACGTGAAACAGAGCGGAGACGAGCAGCGCGGGATGGCCGTCGAGGGCTCGCTGCAGCTCGCAATCGCCCGTCGAGAACTCCACCTCGCGCGGGTCGCTGCCGATCGTCGCCACGACGTGGCAAAAGCCATCGTAGAAATCCTCTCCTGCGTGCATCGTGACATTCGGTAGAGGTTCGCCGCCGTCATCCTCGCGCTTGACGAGCAATACAATTGAGCTGATCGGCGGGTCGTCGTCGCGCGCGCGGTCCAGGGACATCTCCGGCAAGGAGTCTTTCAGGTAGCACCCCGTCGACCACCTCTCCCCTGTTTTCACGAACCTCCGTCCATCATCGCCGGTATCGTAGCTCAGCGTTTCACCGTCGAGGGAGACGACCGCCTTCCCCGCGATGTCCGGATGGTTGGCGCACGCCATCGCTGGCAGCGACAGCACGGCCAGGAGCGTGAGCCGCGCGCTCGACATGGACATCGTCATCCGCCTCACGGGGTGTCCCACCAGATCTCGGAATAGGAACATACGATGTGCGGCTCGCGTTGCTCCAGGGTGCCAAGCACGGCAGCGACGCTGGGGGAGCAGGCGCCTGGCTCTTCCTCCACGAGCGTGGCGCGCATCGCGCTGAGCGGGAGGGGTGAGGTGACGTCCGCGCAGGCCGTCTCCCCGAGGCCGACGGGGAGCCCCGCGTCCATGCGGTCGCTGCATGCGCTGTCCCCATACAAGCCGACGTCGGCGACGCACCTGCCCCCCGCTGGGAGACCACACTCGCACGGAGCGCAGGCGCGGTTGTCGATCAGCTGTTCGAAGAACTCGTGTCGTGTCAGGCCACGCCTGCAGGTCCCCTCGCTGCTGGCCTGCATGCAGGGGATGAACCCCGGCGGTTCCTGCGCCGTGTTGCCGGCGCACACCCGGACGAACCTTGCAGGAACGGGCGGCGGCTCGAATGTCGCCGAGGGGGTGCACGGCGAGAGTGACGGCGGCACGTAGACGACGGACGCGAAATCGTCCGGCTGGACGGGCGACGGGAGCGCAGCGCACGTCCCATCCCATCCCGCTCCGGCGTCGAGCGCGATCGAGGTGCTTCCGCCTGGGCAGGTCATCGCGTTCACCATGACCGTGGAGGGCAGCTCGCACGCCGCCGGACCGCATTCGCACGCATCGCACGTGTCCGGCAGCCCCTTAGGCGCGTCAACCATCCAGCCTTCCCACTTCGGCGGCTGGCCGTCGATACAGGGAGGCGCATCGTCCTCCGCACCTACCCACATCCACAGCACTGGAGCCGAATCGGCCGGCGGCGGCAGCAGCGGCACAAACCACTCGTCTTCGCACGCGAGCAGCGTTATCGCGGAGACGAACAGCAACATCGGACGCCGCATCAGAAAGGCCTCCGTGCCAGCGTCGGCATGCTCACTCGCTGACGGTCCAAAGCGACATCGCCGACGCTCACCATCGAACGCGAAGCTCCGCGCCGTGCGCCGTCACTCGAATCTGCGCGTCGTTCGGCAACCAGACGTACACGAGGGTGGCCGCGCCTGCTGCCGCCCCAGCGATCAACGCGCTGGTACCCAGGAGACGCATCAGCTTCTCGTTTGCGGCAGCATCGATCATCTCGTTGTAGTCGGGTTGAAATGCGGGGTCGACCGCGCCCATCACCCGGGCATGATGTCGAGCCGCCGTCGCCTCCTGCCCGTACCCCTGCGCGCTCTGCAAGCACACGGTGCCTGCCACCAAGAACCCGACCGAGGCCACCGCGCCCGTCGTGACGATCCGGAAGTCCGGCCCGGGCCGGCCTGCGCCCTGCGGCGGCCCTTTTTGTGTCGCAGGCCCGGGCGCTCCAGGCCCGGAAGCCCTCTTCGGCGGCTGAGCGTGGTCCTCCGGCGCTTGTGCCGGCTTGTCGAACGTGAGCGGCACTTGCTTCGACTCGCCCGCCTCCACCCTCACACCCGCGCGCGCGACCTGCCCCTCCTGCCCGACCGCCATCACCTCGTGCTGGCCAGGCCTCACGTAGACGCGGCTGCCGTCCTTCAGCCCCCGGCCGTTCACGAACATGCCCACGACGCCGGGCGGCGGCATGAGGACCACCTCACCCACGCGCCGCCGGGCCCGGGCGAGGTCGGCGTGCCGGTGGTCATACAGGCGCCGCTCCACCTCCGTGCGCGGGGCCGGCATGTGCTCGACGCACTGCGAGAGCTCCACAACGGCCTCCTCCCAGCGGCCCATCCGCAGGTCGAGCTGCCCCATGTTGCACATCGCGACGTTCGACCGCTCGATATCGTACACCTCGCCCCACAGCTCCCGGGCTCGCGCGACGTCGAGCCGATCCAGCGCCGCCCCCGCCTCGCGAATGAGCTCCTTGACGGCTCGTGAGCGCTTCGGAGGCGCCTCCGCACGCGCGGAAGCAGCCGCGAGCAGCAACACTGCCCACGACGGAAGCCAGGATGCTGATCGAGGACCTCGCACGCTCCACCTCGGGCGCGCCAACGCACGTGACCGCGCGCCAGCGTCACGCTCGCTCTCTACCATCCTCCGTGTGTGCCTGGCCAGCGTTCCCGGCGCGTGAGCGATGCCACGAGGCACCTGGCGTTGCATTGCATTTCGGCGACGAAATTTCTCATCCCACCCGCATCGATGGCCGGCTCATCCTTCCGGAATCGCACCCGCGCGGAGGATGGCCCTTGGACGGGACGGTGCGAAGGAGGTCGCAGCGCGCTACCGCCGGGTTGACGAACACCTCCACCGGCGGGCGCTCCGCTGTCCGCGTCTGAGCACCAGGATTGCTGTCAGGATCATCGGCTGCCCCTCGCCGCCGCGCGCACCGCCACCTGCTTGCCGCTGAACGCCACCGCGAGCGCGTGCACCGGAGACGCGCCAGCGGCGCGGAGCTCGGCCGTGTAGTCCCTGCGGTCGATCTGCGACAGCCCCTCTTCCAGCGCTTGCTCCAGCGTCTGGCCGCCTCGCGCCACCTTCATCTCCAGCACGACGCCGGGTTTGCCCGGCTGTCGGGGCCGCACCAGCACGTCGGGCCTCCCTTCGCCGGACTCGCGGTTGGACCGCACCTCGTAGTCGGGCTCCAGCGTGGCGAGCAGGCCTGCGACGAACCCGTGATAGACCTCCTCCGGGCCGAGGCGGCGCGCCTCATGGTACGAGAGGACGTTCACGACGAACGCCCGGAGCTGCTCTTCGAAGGTGGCCACATCGCCGCTCAGCAGCGCCCGCACCAGCCGCCGCGAGCTCGCGCCCTGCCCGGACAGCCGCCCCTCCATCCAGTCGCGGAAGGTGCTGATATAGACCTCGCGCACCTCGTCGTTCGGGATCGACAATCGATACGCCGGCACGAGGGTCGTCCCCGCCTCGACCGCCTCGGCGCGCAGGTACCCCGAGAACACGAGCAGGGCAAAGAGCGCTCGCGGGCTGCCCGGCAGCTGGTCGAAGGCCACGTTCTCGTCGAGCCGCTGCTCGATCGCGCCCCCCTCGAGCAAGATGGCGATGTCGTCCTCGACGTCGAGCGCGTGGTGCACCAGCAAATCTCTGATGAGCTCGTTCGCGCTGGTCGACACCCAGTAGCTGCGGGTGCGCCTGTCGTCGCTGGCCAGGAAGCTCAGCACGGACCAGGGATTGTAGACCACGGTCTCGCCGAAGATGTAGCCGTTGTAGGCCTTGCGGACGCTCTCGAGCCTGTCGAGCGCGCTCCCGTCCTTGAGGAGCGCGATCACCTCGGGCTCGGTGAAGCCGAAGCAGGTGGAGAACTCGGTGCGCAGGAGCGAATAGACACCGATGTTGTTGAGGCCCGAGAAGATGCTCTCCCTCGCGATCCGCAGGACGCCCGTGAGAACGGCCCTGGACAGGTGAGGGTTGTCCTTGATCCCGCCGGTCAGGAAGGCGCGGAAGAAGTCGAGGACCTCGCGGGCGTAGCCCCCGACGAAGCCGGCGTGGATCGGCTCGTCGTACTCGTCGATCAGGATGATGACCTTCTCGCCGGAGGCGCGGTGCAGATACGCGGAGAGATCGAAGAGCGCGCGCTGATAGAGGACTTCGTCCGCGGTGCCGTCGAGGATGGCGCGGTAATCGCGCGCCTCGCGCTCGCTCAGGGCGTCCCCGTCGAGGAGCGCCCGGTGCTCGTCGAACAGCGCCTCGATCTTCTTCTGGATGGCCTTCCAGCACGCCTCGAAGGCGGGCGCCTTGACGTCCCGGAAGGTCATGAACACGACCGGATAGCGCTGGAAGTGCGCCCGGTACGCTTCGCCCGCGCGCCAGATAGAGAGATCCTCGAACAGGTGCGAGAGGTCCTCGTCGCGCCTCTCGAAGAAGTACCGGAGCATCGACAGGTTCAGCGTCTTGCCGAAGCGCCGCGGCCGCAGGAGCAGGAGCCCCACGAGCCCTGGGCGGTCGAGGAGCTCCTGGATGAGGTGCGATTTGTCGACGTAGGCGAGCCCGCGCTCGCGCAGATCGCGGAAGTCGGAGATGCCGAGAGCGACGTACTGAACCATGGGGGCGCTCGACGGGCGGGGCATCACGAGCATGGAGGAAGGGCGAGCTCAGTAGCAAGCGGGCAGCGCCGGCCGTCAGCGTGCGCCGCTCTGGCCGCCAGCGCGCGCCTACCAACCCAGAGGCCGTCACGAAGGCGGCACGCACGAGCTCGTTCGACGGCAATGTCGTGCGGGCGCGCGCGGCCGCGAAGGGTATCCTGAGCCGCGCGCCCGATGCCTCGCCACGACCCCCGCCCCCGCCCCCGCCGCCTCGCCGTCCCGCGCCGCGCGCTGCTCGAGGCCGCCGCGGGCGCGGCGCTCGCCGGCGTCCTCGGCCTGCCGGCGCGCGCGCTCGCGGCGCAGGGCAAGGCCGCGGAGGACGAGTTCTTCCTCTTCATCCACGCGTCCGGCGGCTGGGACGTGACGCTCTGGGCCGATCCTCGGAACGAGGCCAGGGGCCTCGTGAGCCCCGCGACGACCGACAACACGGACACCGCGGGGCTCCGCCTCTGGGTCGACGCGCCCGCGGCCGGCGGCGCGAAGAGCTTCGCGCCGGTCACGCCCAGGGGCTCGAGCCTCGTGTTCGGCCCCGGCATCGGCGCCCTCGCGGACATGCACGACCGGCTGTGCATCCTCAACGGCCTGGCGATGAACACCGTGAGCCACCCCGATGGCACGGCGTTCTCGACCACGGGACGGCACCTCAGCGGCGGCCGCACCGTGGCCTCGAGTGTCGACGCGATCTGCGGGAGCGAGCTCGGCGCGGGCCAGACCTTCCCCGTCGTCTCGGTCCAGTTCCCCTCGGCGTTCGTCGGCGACCGCCTCGATCGGCGCGCCGTCCCGCTCATGGTCGGGGAGATCGGCACCCTCAGCCGCTCGCTCTCCCGCGCGCGCCACTACGACACCGACGAGGACCGCGCCGCGGTGACCGCGCTCCTCTCCGAGGAGGCCAGGTCCCTCGCCGCGCGATCCAGTCACACCGACGCCCTGCGCGGCTTCGCCATCCAGGCGGAAGGGCTGGGCACGATGCTGAGCTCAGGCCTCCAGGAGGTGTTCTCCAGGGGCAAGCTCATCCAGGCGCACCCGGAGTTCAACCACGCGGCCCGCTACGCCAGGCAAGCGGCCGTCAACGCCGCGTTCGCGATCGAGGCCATGCGGCGGAACGTTGTGCGCTGCGTGAGCTTCTCGAGCAGCGGGTTCGACACGCACACGAGCACCTACCGCCAGCACGCGGCCACCCAGCAGGAGCTCTTCGACCTGATCGCCGCCCTCCTCGGCTCGCTCGACAAGACCCCGCACCCGACCCGGGCCGGCAAGAAGCTCTCGGATCACACCCACATCCTCGTGACGAGCGACTTCTGCCGCACGCCCCAGCTCAACACGGCGATGGGCCGCGACCACTACCCCAACAACTCCGCCATGGTGATCTCCCCGCGCTTCCGCGGGAGCTTCGCGTTCGGCAAGACCGACCCCGAGCAGCTCCTGCCGGCCCCGGCGAAGACGTTCCAGGGCGGGCCGCGGCCGATCGCCCCGCCGGATCTGCTCGCCACCTTCCTGTTCGCCTTCGGCATCTCCCCGCGCGAGCACCTGCGCGACGGCGAGGTGGTACCGGAGCTGCTCCGGTCGCCGTGACGCTCCTCCGCCGAGCGGCGTCGGCCGCCGCGCTGGCGCTCTCGTCCTGCGCGCCGGCGCTCTCGTCCTCTGCGCTGGCGCTCTCGTCCTCCGCGTTAGCGCTCTCGTCCTCCGCGCTGGCGCTCTCGCTCGCCGGATGCGCGTTGCAGGCCGCGGCGCCCCTCCCGCCGCTCGTCGTGCGCGAGGTCGTGTGGCCGTCCCCGGGGGAGCTCGGCCCGGTGCGCGCGGTCGCCGACGACGGGCGCCGCGTCGTGGTGTTCCACGACGGCGCCGCGGCCGTCTTCGTGAACGGCGCGCTCGCCAGGGTGGAGCGCGCGCCCCACCGCTGGGTGAGCGCCGCGGCCCTGCCCGCGCCCGACGGCTACGGCACGTGGATCGTCGGCGTCGACGCCGAGGGCCGGCTGCTCCGGCTCCCGGGCCAGGGGGCCTTCGAGGTCGTCTCCGACCGCTACGGCCTCGAGCGCGCCGCGGTGCGGTCCGCGATCGGCCTCGGCGAGGGCGGCGCCACCTTCGCGCTGGACCGCGAGATCGCGGTGGCGGACGGCGAGACCGTCACGCGCTACGCGACGGGCCCGCTCGCGACGCTCGCGGCGGGGGCCGGGCGCGTGGCCTTCTCGGCCGGGGGCGATGGGCTCGGCGCCCTCGACGTCGCCACGAGGGCGCTGCGATCGTACCCGCTCCCGGCGGACGGCGTCGCGCCGCTGCTCGCCCTGACGGGCGCGGGCGCGCTGCTCGCGGCGACGCCCGATGCGCTCTACGCGGAGGATGGCGCCGGTGTCCTGCGCCTCCGGTTCCGGGCGCGCGCCGCGCTCCACGGGCTCGCCGTCTCCGGCGACCGCGCGTGGTTCGCCGACGGCGACGAGCTCGGCGTGCTCGAGCAGGCCGGCGCGCGCGAGACCCACGGCGCGCCCCTCCCGCAGGGCGGCAGGCTCGTCGGCTCGCCGAGCGGCGACGTGTGGCTGCTCGCGTCGGGCGCCCTCCGGCGCTTCGCCGCAGAGGACGGCGCCGGGACCGCCTGGGGCGAGATCGCGCCCGTGTTCGCCCGCGCGTGCGCGCGCTGCCACCGCCCGCGCGGCGAGGGCGGCGTCGACCTCTCCACGCCCGCAGCGTGGGCCTCGCTCCGCGAGGCCATCGCGCGCCGGGTCGTGGACGAGCGGAATATGCCGCCCCCGGGATACGCGCTGTCCGAGGCCGACCGCGCGCGCATCCGCGCCTTCGTCGGGCGCGCAGGGCCGCCCGCGCGGCCGTGATGTGAGCTCGCCGCCGTGGCCGCGATGCGCGCTCGCCCACGCGGCCGTGAGGCGCGCTCGCCGCCGCCGCGCGCCCGTCTTGCGCTACCCTGGGGCACCATCGCGAAGAGGAGAGCTGTCTGATGATGTCGTTCAGCCCGGATCCGCGCGTCGCAGAGCAGCAGATGCACGCCATCATCTACTACCTCACGGGGTTCGGGTACATCGACGGCGAGCTCGATCCGACCGAGAAGTCCTTCATCCGCGGCTACATCCACGACCTCGTCCGGCAGCGCGCGCGCGACGCCCTCGCCGGCGAGGCCCAGGAGAACCAGGACGTCGTCGGCCGGTGGACCAGCCACTTCCACGAGGTCTTCTCCGAGATCGACCACCAGATCCAGAGCCATTTCACCGAGAGCGTCGCCGAGGGAGAGGACCCGAAGGACTTCGTCCTCTCCAAGATCAAGCTCCGCTGCTTCGAGCTCCTCGACGGCTTCGACGACGACAACCGGAAGGCGCTGCTCGCGACCGTCGACGAGCTCATGCTCGCCGACGGCGTCGTCCACCCGAACGAGCAGCGGTTCCGCGACGAGCTCTCGTCGCTCCTGTCGGCGTCCCCGATCGAGATCGACGACGTCGACATCGAGACGATCGAGCAGGGCGCGGTGGTGATCGATCCGGCCACGCGCAAGCAGGCGCGCGAGGTCGATCACCCGTTCTTCAAGGCGTTCGAGTGGGACTACGCCAGCGACGCAGCCACGTTCGCGGAGCAGGCCAAGGTCGACATGGACCTGATGCGCAGGTTCGAGGCGAAGCTCGAGGAGCAGCGCGCGCGCGGCGCGGGCCGGCTCGACGGCGCGGCGGATTTCGCGGGCTTCGCCGGGCAGGCGCCCTTCCTCGACGGCCACGTCTACGTCGCCTCGCCCGACCCCGCCGAGGACGTCGAACTCCTGGTCATCGGCGATCTGCACGGCTGCTACTCGTGCCTCAAGGGGGCGCTGATGCAGGCCGACTTCTTCGCCAAGGTGCAGGCCCACCGCGACGACCCCGCGAACCACCCGCGGATGATGCTGGTGTTCCTCGGCGACTACATCGATCGCGGCAGGTTCAGCTACAACGGGATCCTGCGCACGGTGATGCAGCTCTTCCTCGCCGCGCCCGAGAGCGTCTTCGTGCTGCGCGGCAACCACGAGTACTACGTCGAGCTGAACGGCCGCGTCCTCGCGCCGGTGCGGCCCTCCGAGGCGATGAGCTCGCTCGCGGCCATCGCGCCGAACGAGGTGTTCGCCGCCTACATGCGCCTCTTCGAGGCGCTCCCCAACATGCTGATCTTCGACCGGATCCTCTTCGTCCACGCGGGGATCCCGCGCGACGAGACCATCGCCGCCCGGTGGACGTCGGTGTCCTCGCTCAACGACCCGGAGATCCGGTTCCAGATGCTCTGGAGCGACCCCAGCGAGGTCGACGCGATCCCCGCGGAGCTCCAGAAGTCCACGGCGCGCTTCCCCTTCGGCAAGCGGCAGTTCAAGAGCTTCATGCAGAAGCTCGGCTGTACCACGCTGATCCGCGGCCACGAGCGCGTCCCGGAGGGCTTCCGCGTCGTGCACGACGACCCCGACGGGGTGCTGCTCACCCTGTTCTCCGCGGGCGGGAAGACCAACGACGACCTGCCGCTGACCAGCAACTACCGCGAGGTCACGCCGATGGCCCTCACCATCCGGTACAAGGGCGGCGTCAGCCAGTTGACCCCGTTCGCGATCGAGTACGAGCGGTACAACGATCCCAAGTACAACGCGTTTTTCCGCGAGCAGCTGCCGCCGCTCCATCCGTAGGACGTGATGCGCCTGCTCGATCCCTGTCGGCGGGATCTCCTCGCTGCTGCGGATTCCCTCGTCGTCTCCGCGCCCGCGCTCGGCGCGCTCGCGCTCGCCGCGCTCGCCGCGGTGGCGGGTGATGCCCGCGCCGACACCGCGGCGAGCGCGGGCGGCGTCGAGCTCGACTGGATCGCGCCCGGGGAATGCGCGGATCGAGGGCGCGTGCTGGCCGAGATCGAGCAGCGCCTCGGGCGGTCATCCGAGGCGAACGGCGAGCCGCCGCTGAAGGCGCGCGCGGTGGTGTCCCGGAACGGGCGCGGGTCGTGGGACCTCCGCCTCTCGACGACGCTCGGCGAGACGACACGGTCGCGCGAGCTCCACGGCGAGACCTGCGCCGAGCTCGCGGACGCGGCGGCGCTGATCATCGCGCTCGCCATCGATCCCGACGCAGCGAGCCGCGGCACCCCGACGGCGGAGCCGAACACCGGCGCGGCGCCCGGCGACATCTCCGGCGCGGATCCAGGCGCCGACGGGGATCCGGGCGCCGGCGCCTCGGCGGCGGCGGACGCATCTCCGGACGCGCCCACCGCCGCCGAGGCGCCGCCTGCGGCCTCACCCTCGCCAGGGGCCAGCGCGGCCCCGGCGCAGGGCCCGTCGCGCCCCCTCGAGCTGCGCGGCACGCTCAGGGCCTCCGGTGTCCTCGACACCGCCTCGCTCCCGGCGGTCGCCCCGGGGGCCGGCATCGCCGCGGGCATGCTGATCGGAGCCGTCCGCGTCGAGCTCTCCGGCACCTACTTCGGCGCGCAGCAAGCGTTCGTCGAGCGGACGACGATGGGCGGCGACGTCCAGCTGACCACCGGCGGATTGCGCGTGTGTTACGCGATGCGTTATCGCTCGATCGAGCTCGGACCCTGCGCCGGCGTCGAGGTCGGCGTCATGAGCGCGGACAGCTTCGGCGCGGCGTCGCCCGGTTCGAACCGGGCGCTCTGGGTCGCGCCGCACCCCGGAGCGCTCGCGACCTTCACCCTCTCGGACCGGCTCCGCGTCCCGCTCACGATCGACGTTCCGTTCCCGGTGACGCGCGATCGGTTCGTGCTCGTCGGCATCGGCGCGGTCCACCGGAGCGCCGCCGCCACGCTCCGCGCCTCGCTGGGGGTCGAGGTGCGATTTCCGTGACGGATCCAGAGGGCGCCGGCCATGTACTTCGCGTGACGAGGACGTCCCCCGCGTCGGCGCTTCCCTTCGCGGGGTCCGTGTTCGATCCGCACTTCGGCGCCCACGACGCGCCCGTCGCCCTCGACTTCGACGCGGTCTACGACGAGCACGCCGACTTCGTCTGGCGAAACCTGCGCCGGCTCGGCGTCAGCGAGGCGAGCCTGGACGACGCCTTCCAGGACGTCTTCGTCGTGGTCCACCGGCGGCTCGGCGAGCTCGAGCCGCGGTCGAGCGTGAAGGCGTGGCTGTTCGCGATCCTCTGCCGGGTGGCGCGCGATCACCGGCGCCTCGTCCGGCGCAAGGGCGGGCTCGAGGAGCTGCCGGGCGGCGTGGCGGACCGCGGGCCGGGGCCGGCGGAGCGGCTCGAGCAGGTCGAGGCGCTGAAGCTCGTCGACGCGCTCCTCGCGGAGCTCGACGACGACAAGCGCGCGGTGCTCGTGATGGCGGAGATCGAGGAGCTGAGCGCGCCGGAGATCGCCGCGGCGCTCGACCTGAAGCTGAACACCGTCTACTCGCGGCTGCGCGCCGCGCGCCGCGAGTTCGAGCTGGCGCTGGCGAGGCGCGGGGGCGGGTGGCCATGAGCGAGCCGAGCGACAAGGCGCGCGCGCTCCTGAAGGCGGCCCGAGCGGACGGGCTCGCGCCGTCCGACAAGGCGCGGCTCCGCGCGGCGCTCGCGGGCAAGCTGGCGGTCGGCGCGCCGCAGGAGCCGTCCGGGGAGGCGCCCCCGTCGCCGCTCGCGGGCAGCGGGGCACGCGGCGGCGTGCTCGCGGGCAAGGCGGCCGGCGGCGTGCTCTCGGGCAAGATGCTCGCGGCGGGCGCGCTGATCGGCGCCGTCGCCTTCGCCGGCGGGTTCTTCACCGGCAGGGCGACCGTCGACGTCCCTCCGCCGGCCAGCGCAGCACCGCCGGCGAGCGCGCCCGCGGCGCCTCCGCCCGCGATGACACCGCCCGAGGTGGCTCCGCCCGAGGTGGCTCCGCCCGCAGCAGCTCCGGTCGACGCGCCGGCGCCGACGGCGGCGCCCCCGCCCCCGCGCGAGGCCCGCGCGGTCGCGCCGGCACCGCCGCGGCCGCTGGACCCCAGCGCGGAGGACGCCGCGCGGGCGTCCTCGACAGGGGACGGCGAACGCGGGCCGGCGCGCCCGCGCGGCGGACAGCCGGCGAGGCCGAGCACGCTCGCCGCGGAGATGGCCCTGCTGCGCGAGGCGCAGGACGCCGTGCGGGACGGCGATCCGTCGGCCGCGCTCGATCGCCTCGACGACCTCGGCGCCCGGTTTCCAGAGGGCCAGCTCCGCGAGGAGCGCATGGCCGCGCGCGTGCTCGCCCTCTGCGCCGCAGGGCGGGCGCCGGAGGCGCGCGCGGAGGCCGAGCGGCTCCTCGGCGAAGCGCCGGGCTCGGTGCACGCGGGCCGCGTCCGCGCCTCCTGCGCGTTCCGAGAAAATATCGACTGACAGAGACGGATGTTCCTCGCGCCGGCCATGTACCGATGGACCGCAAGAGACAGGAGGAACCATGAATCATTCGACTCGCGTCGCGCTCGCGTTGCTCTTCGCTGCTGCCTCGCTCGGGAACACCGGCTGTCAGCCGCAGGACCTGCCCATCGGCGGCGATGAGGCCAGCTCGGGCGGCGGTGAGGCCAGCTCCGGCGGCGAGGGATCCGACACGGCCTCCCTGCTCATCGCTCACTGGGAGGGATACGTCGAGAACTTCAAGTTCCGCTCGGGATCGGACGTGATCCAGATCGACATCGACACCGTGGAGGGCACATCGATCCAGGGGAAGGTGCGCTTCGGCACGGGAGCCTCCCTGCCCCCGGCCGTGGATCCGGACGTGCCCTATCCCGAAAACCTCGGGCTGTTCGGCGACTACAATATCGGCCTGCCTTACGAAGGGTTCGATTTCACGATGCTCGGCGCGCAGCTCACCGACCGCCGGCTGCGTTTCGCCATCGACCCCCGGGAGCTCTGGAAGGGCTGGTGCGAGCTTCAGGCGTCGTCCCCAGGCTCAGGCTCCTACGAATGCGTGCACAACGGGGGGGCGTGGGAAGAAACGTCCGAGGGCTGTTTCGCGGGCGGGCGGCCTGTCGACTGCGGATACCTCGCGCTGTGTGAAAGCGGCGTTTGCGGTTGTCGTGAGCCCGGATGCGCCGCTGCGCGCGACGTGCCCGCCTTCGATCTTCTCGTCGACCAGCAGAGGGCGGACGGCAGCATCGCGTTCGAGAGCACCACTTACAATGTCCGGCTGACGCGCGACCCCTGACGGCGATCAGCTCGGGGACCGGTCCCCTCGACGACGCCGTCATGGTGTGCCGCGCCGTCTGGCACACCGAGACCCAGCGCCCGCGCGATCCGGGCCGAGATCGGCGGGCGCATCGACCGGACGCCCAGGGCATGCCCGTTGCAACTCGCCCGGCATGCCTCGGCGCTTATCCCTGGGTCTTGGCTTGCTTAGCTCCCTTCTGCTCGCCGCAGGCTGCTCCGGAAAGGTGGATCCCGCAGGCTCGGGCGGCGGGGACCCGGGCGGAGGCGGTTCGTCTGCGGAGACCGGCGGCGGTGGCGGCGGCGGGCAATTGCCCGTCCGGTGCCTGCTCCCGGCGGATCCTGGTCCGTGTGAGGCCGCGTTCCCGAAATACTGGTACGACCCGGCCGCCGGCGCGTGCAGGGAGTTCACCTACGGCGGCTGCGAGGGCAACGAGAACCGCTTCGATTCCCTTGCCGCGTGCGAGGAGGCCTGTCGGGGCGAGCTGCCCGACATAGGCGTCTGCAACGCGCCGAGCGATTGCATCCTCGTGTCGCGGGGCTGCTGCGGCGCCTGTGACACGGCCAATGCCGAGAACTTCAGGGCCATCAACCGCGCCGGGACGAAGCTCAACGAGATCATCCAGGGGTGCGGGGGCGTCGCGTGCGGCGCGTGCCCGGAGGTCACCGAGGCGGAGCGCACGACCCAGTACTTCACCGCCACGTGCGAGGCGGGGCGCTGCGTCGTCCTCGACGTGCGCGAGTCGCCGCTGACGGAGTGCACTGTCGACTCGGACTGCGCCCTGCGCGACGGCCTCGGCTGCTGCGAGGGGTGCGACGGGACAGGCATCGTCGCCCTCAACCAGAGCGCGGAGCTCGATGCCCTGGTCTGTCCCGCCGGCATGGGCGCGTGCCCTCCGTGCGCGCCCGTGTTCCCGGGCGGGATGACGGCGGTCTGTTCGTCGGGCAGGTGTCAGCCGCAGATGCCCCCGGCACCTTGAACGACCAGGAACGACCAGCGCTCCTGGCGTGCGTGATCAGGCGCTGTCTCCTGAATCGTGGATAAGGCACTTTCCTGCGCCCACCTGGGCGCCTTCCCGTCTCGGCGCGTCATCGCCGCGCTGCGCCGATTCCGGTGAACAGCTCCGGCGCATTCGGCGGAACGGGCGGAATCGACGGGACCGACGAGACCGACGGGACCGACGGGACCGAAAGAACCGACCGCTCCACCATCGCCTCGCATTGACGCTGAGCTCTTGGCCCCGATAGCCTGTTCCATGGAGCGCTCGTAGATTCTTCTTTCTTCGAGCTCATTCACGAAGGAGCTGCCCGTGAATCGAAGCACCCCGAGGATGCTGCTCGCGGCCATCGCGCTCTCCAGCGCGGCCGCGTGCTCGGGATCGTCTGGAGACGGCGGATCGAATCCGGGCGACGGTCCCGGCACCAGCACCGGCACCGGCACCGGCCCAGGTCCCGACCCCGGCGCCCAGTGCGAGCCCGGCGTCACCGCGCCAGGCCCGACCCCGCGCCTGACGCGGCTGACGCACGCGCAGTACGACAACACCATCCGGGACCTCTTCGGCAAGGACATGAAGGCCTCGGCGGCGTTCCTCGCGGACCCGGCGTTCGAGGGGTTCAACAACAACGCCAAGGGGCTCCTCGTCTCCGACCGCCTCGCCCGCGATTACCGCCGTGCGGCGGAGACCATCGCGGCCGACGCCGTCGTCGACCAGGCCGTGCTCGGCAAGATCGTGCCGTGCGCGCCGGAGGGCGACGGCGCAGCCTGCGCCCGGCAGCTCATCCGCGAGCTCGGCAAGCGCGTCTACAGGAGGCCGCTCTCGGCGGAGCAGGAGGAGGCGTACGCCGCCGCCTACGCCCGCGGCAACGGCCTCTTCGACGCGGGCACGCCGTTCGAGCAGGGCGTGCGCCACGTCATCGAGGCGATGCTCCAGTCGCCGCACTTCCTCTACCGCATCGAGCTCAGCGAGGAGCTCGACGGCGGGGGGATCATCCCGCTCGACGCCTACGAGGTCGCGACGCGGCTCTCCTACCTGCTCTGGAACAGCCTGCCCGACGACGCGCTCCTCGAAGCGGCGGAGGGCGGCGCGCTGGGCACGCCCGAGGGCATCGAGGCCGAGGCGCGGCGCATGCTCGCCGACCCCAGGGCCACGAGCGCCCTGGACGACTTCCACGCCCAGTGGCTCCACATGAGCCGTTACGCGGATCTCTCGAAGGATCCGGCGCTCTACGAGGACTTCGACGCCAGCGTGTCCTCGGCCATGGCGGCCGAGACGAGGCAGTTCATCCGGCACGTCGTCCTCGAGATGGAGGGCGACTTCAGGACGCTGATGACGGCGCCCGTCGGCTTCGTGAACGACAGGCTCGCCCCGATCTACGGCGTGGAGGGGTCGTTCACGAGCGAGCTCGTGGAGACGCCGCTCGACCCGGCGGAGCGGGCGGGGCTCCTCACGCAGGCCGGCTTCCTGAGCTCGCACGCGTTCTTCAACAAGAGCTCGCCGATCCACCGCGGCGTGTTCATCCAGCGCCAGATCCTGTGCACCGACCTCCCGGACCCGCCGGCGGACATCAACACGACGCTGCCGCCCATTCAGGGCGAGATCAAGACGACGCGCGACCAGGTGGAGGTGCACACGTCGCCGAAGGCGTGCAACGACTGCCATGCCGTGATCAACCCGCCGGGCTTCGCGCTGGAGCACTTCGACGCGGTCGGGCGCTACCGCGCCGACGAGGACGGCGAGACGATCGACGCGACAGGCACGATCGCCGTCGGGGACGGTGAGATCAGCTTCGACGGCGCCGTGGATTTCGCGCAGCAGCTCGCGGAGAGCCCCGTCGCGCAGCGGTGTTATCTGACGAACTGGTACCGTTACGGCAATGCCCGCCAGCTCTCGCGGGAGGACGCGTGCACGATCGCCGAGCTCGACGAGAAGCTCGGCGCGTCCGGGTACAACATCAAGGAGCTGCTGGTCGCGCTCACGCAGACGAAGACGTTCAGGTACCGGGCCGTGGAAGAGGTGGACCAATGAATCGCAGAACGTTCTTGCGGGGCGCGTGCGGGGTGATGCTCGGCCTCCCGCTCCTCGAGTCGCTGCGCCCGCGCGACGCCAAGGCCGACGCGAGCGCGCCGCGCCGGTTCATCGCCTTCTTCATGTGCAACGGCGTGAACATGACCAAGTTCTTCCCGAGCACGCAGTACGGCGCGCTGACGGCCGCCTCGTTCGGGGCGACGCGGGCGATAGCGCCCCTCGCCGCGTACCGGGACAAGCTCTTGATCCCGCGGGGCATCCACATGGTGCCGCGCGGCTACGGGTTCGACCCGAGCGCGGGCGACGATCACGCGAAGGGGATGGGCTGCAAGCTCACGGCGCAGCCGCTCGTCCAGGGCACCCAGTACGCGGCGGGGATCTCGCTCGACCAGTTCATCGCGAACAAGATCAACCCGCCGGGCACGCCCGCGCTGACGCTGATGGTCGGGGCGAAGACGCCGAACGTGCGCGGGCACATCTCGTACACCGGAAGCGAGCAGCCCGTCAGCGGCGAGAACAACCCGTGGCTCGCGTACCGGGACCTGGTCGGCGGGACGGACCTCGAAGAGGAGGCGCTCGTGCGGCTCACGAAGCGCCGCGAGAGCGTGCTCGACCTGGTCTCGGTCGAGTACGAGGCCCTGCTCAAGAAGAAGCTCAGCAAGGCCGATCGCGACAAGCTCGACATGCACTTCCAGACCGTGCGCGACCTCGAGGTGGGCATGGGCGGCTCGGGGATCATCCCGCGCGAGCTCTCGCCGGAGCGAGCGGCGGAGATCGAGGGGATCGACCCGGACACGGTGGGGTTCGACGCGGAGTTCAAGAAGGTCGGGCGGATGCAGATGGACATCCTCGCGCTGGCGATCGCGACCGGCGCGACGCGGTCGGCGACGCTGCAATGGGGCTCGGGCGCGGCGGGGCCCATCTTCAAGTGGGATGGGATGGCCCACGAGTACAACCACCACAAGCTCTCGCACGGGAACACGAGGGACGACGACACCGGGAGCGCCGTCGACGGCTACGAGGAGATGCTCTTCAACATCGATCGCTGGTTCATGGGCGAGTATGTCTATCTGCTCGACCGGCTCGCGGGCTACGAGGAGGGCGGGGCGACGGTGCTCGACAACAGCGCCGTCGTGTTCATGAACGAGCTCTCCGACGGCCTGCGCCACGATTTCCGCGACCTGCCGTACATCATCGCGGGGAGCTGCGGCGGCTACTTCAAGACGGGGCAGTACATCAAGGTGACGCGGCAGTCGAGCACGGTGCAGGACAAGGACGCGCCCCACAACAAGCTGCTCACGACGCTGGCGAACGCGGTCGGCTGCACCGAGGAGGGCGGGGGGCCGATCACGAACTTCGGCTCCTTCGGTCAGTCCGGCGAGCTCGACGAGCTCAAGGCCTGATCCGGCGAGAGATTTCAACGCAAAGACGCAAAGACGCAAAGTCGCAAAAAAGAACAGATAGAGATTTCAACGCAAAGACGCAAAGACGCAAAGTCGCAAAAAAGAACAGATAGAGATTTCAACGCAGCGTCGCAAAGCCTCAAAGTCGCAAAAAACAGATCTTTTTTCAGGTTTGCGTCTTCGCGTCTTTGCGCCTTTGCGTTAAAATCTCTCTTCCTTCGCGAGGCCGATCCCCGGCGGGATTTCCGCTAGTTTGAAGCGTCGTAGTTGAGGTTCGGGCCGAGCCAGCGCTCGACCTCCGCGACGGTCATGCCCTTGCGCGCGTGGTAGTCGACCACCTGGTCGCGATCGATCTTTCCCAGGCTGAAGTACCGGGCCTCCGGGTGCGCGAAATACAGGCCGCTCACGCTCGATCCGGGCCACATCGCGAACGACTCGGTGATCTGGATGCCGGTGCTCTTCTCGACGTCGAGCAGCCGCCAGAGCGTGCCTTTCTCGGTGTGATCCGGGCACGCCGGGTACCCCGCCGCGGGCCGGATGCCGCGGTATTTCTCCTCGATGAGCTCGGCCTTGGTCAGATCCTCCTGCCGGCCATAGCCCCACTCGTCGCGCACCCGCTTGTGCAGGCACTCGGCGAACGCCTCGGCCAGGCGATCGGCGATCGCCTCGGCCATGATGGCGTTGTAATCGTCGTGCACCGCCCTGAACCGCTCGCACAGCTCCTTCAGGCCGATCCCGGAGGTGACCGCGAAGCCGGCGATGTGGTCCCGGAGACCGGTCTCCCTGGGCGCGATGAAATCCGCGAGCGACCGGTTCGGCTCGCCGCTCTCCTTCGCCGTCTGCTGGCGCAGGAAGTGAAACCGCTCGAGCACCTTCGCGCGCGTCCCGTCCGTGTACACCTCCACGTCGTCGCCCACAGCGCTCGCGGGGAAGAAGCCATACACGCCGCGCGCCGTCAGCAGCTTCTTCTCGATGATCGTGTCGAGCAGCGCGTTCGCCTCGGAGAAGAGCTGGCGCGCTTGCTCGCCGTACTTCTCGTGATCCAGGATCCGCGGATAGACGCCTTTCAGCTCCCACGTGTGGAAGAACGGCGTCCAGTCGATGTACTCGCGCAACGTGGCGAGCGGGAAGTCCTCGAGCACGCGCGCGCCGGTGAACTCGGGCACCGGCACGTCCTCGGCGCGCCATTCGATCCGCGTCCGGTTCGCGCGCGCGGCCTCGAGGGAGACGAGCTTGTGCTTCGGCGCCGCGTGGAGCCGCCGGAGCTTCTCGTACTCGGCGCGGTGCTGGGCGACGAACGCCGCCTTGCCCTCCTCGCTCAGGAGGCTCGTCGTGACGGGCACGGCGCGGCTCGCGTCGACCACATGCACGACCGGCTCGCTGTAATGCGGGGCCACCTTCACGGCCGTGTGCGCCTTGCTGGTCGTCGCCCCGCCGATCAGGAGCGGCAGCTTGAAGTTCTGCCGCTCCATCTCGCGGGCGACGTGGATCATCTCGTCGAGCGACGGCGTGATCAGCCCGCTCAGGCCGATAAGATCAGCCTTCTCCTGCCTGGCGCGCTCGAGGATCTTCTCGCACGGGACCATGACGCCCATGTCGATCACCTCGTAATTGTTGCAGGCGAGCACGACGCCCACGATGTTCTTGCCGATGTCGTGGACATCGCCCTTCACCGTGGCGAGGACGATCTTCCCCTGCGTCTTCACCTCCTGCCCCGCGGCGGCCATCGCGGCCTTCTCCTCCTCCATGAACGGCGTGAGGTACGCGACGGCCTTCTTCATCACGCGCGCCGATTTCACCACCTGCGGCAGGAACATCTTGCCGGCGCCGAAGAGATCTCCGACGACGCTCATTCCATCCATCAGCGGGCCCTCGATCACGGAGAGCGGGCGGCCGAGCTTGGCGCGCGCGTCCTCGGTGTCGATATCGATGTACGTGTCGATGCCCTTGACCAGCGCGTGCGACAGCCGCTCCTCGACGGTGCCTTTGCGCCACTCCTCTTCTTTCTTCTCGGTCGCGGCGGCGCCGGCGCTCCTGGCCTTCAGCGCTTCGCCGAAGTCGACGAGCCGCTCCGTCGCGTCCGGACGCCGGTTGAGCAGGACGTCCTCGACGAGCTCGCGGAGCTCCGGCTCGATCTCCTCGTACACCTCGAGCATGCCCGCGTTGACGATGCCCATGTCCATGCCGGCCCGGATGGCATGGTAGAGGAACGCCGAGTGCATGGCCTCGCGCACCCGGTTGTTGCCGCGAAAGCTGAACGAGATGTTCGACACGCCGCCGCTCACCTTGGCGTGCGGCAGGTTCGCCTTGATCCAGCGGGTGGCCTCGATGAAGTCGACAGCGTAATTGTTGTGCTCCTCCATGCCGGTGGCGACCGTGAGGATGTTCGGATCGAAGATGATGTCCTCGGGAGGAAACCCCACCTCGTCGACGAGGATGCCGTACGCGCGCTTGCAGATCCGGATCTTGTCCTCGTAGGTGGCGGCCTGCCCTTGCTCGTCGAAGGCCATGACCACGACGGCGGCGCCGTACTTGAGGACGGTCTTCGCGCTCTCGCGGAACTTCGCCTCGCCCTCCTTGAGCGAGATGGAGTTCACGATGCCCTTGCCCTGCATGCACCTGAGGCCGGCCTCGATGACCTCCCATTTCGACGAGTCCACCATGAACGGGACCTTCGCCACCTCGGGCTCGCTGGCCAGGAGCAGCAGGAAGCGCGTCATCGCGGCGACGCCGTCGATCATGCCCTCGTCCATGCAGATATCGATGACGTTGGCGCCGTTCTCGACCTGCTGGCGCGCGACGCTCACCGCTTCTTCGAACTTCCCTTCCTTGATGAGCTTCGCGAACTTCGGCGATCCGGCGACGTTGGTGCGCTCGCCCAGGATCATGTAGACGCCGGGCTGCTGCGTGAACGGCTGCGAGCCGGACAGGCGCAGGGGGATCGGCGCGCCGGAAGAGGCCGCGTCGCCGGGCGGGGCCTCGGCGGGGGGCCTCGAGTCGAGGGCGCGCGGGGGCTTGCCGGCGAGCGCCTTGGCGATGGCCGCGATGTGCTCGGGCGTGTTGCCGCAGCAGCCGCCGGCGATGTTGAGCAGGCCTGCGTCGGCGAAGCCGCCGATGTGGCGCGCCATGTCCGGCGGCTCCAGATCGAAGCCCGTGGGGGAGAGCGGGTTGGGCAGGCCGGCGTTCGGGTAGCAGGAGATCGCGGCGCTGGACTTCTCCGAGAGGTCGGACAGGAACGGATACATCAGGTCCGGACCGAGCGAGCAGTTCAGCCCGATGGCGAGCGGGTTCACGTGCTTCACCGCGTTCCAGAACGCCTCGACCGTCTGCGCGGAGATCATCGTCTCTCCGCCGCGCCCGACCGCCGCCGAGATCATCACCGGCAGGGTCTTGCCGTCCTTGTCGAACACCTCTCGAATGGCGACGAGCGCGGCCTTCGCGTTGAGCGAGTCGAAGATGGTCTCGACAAGCAGCACGTCGGAGCCGCCGGCGATCAAGGCGCGGATCTGGTGGACGTACGCTTGCTTCACCTGATCGAACGTCACGACGCGGAAGCCGGGGTCGTCGGCGTCCGGGGAGTTGGACAGCGAGACGGTGAGCGGGCCGATGGCGCCCGCGACGAACCGCTGCCGCCCGTCGGCGTTCGCCACGCGATCGGCCCATTCGCGGCACTGCCGCGCGGACTGCTCGTTGATCTCCCAGGCGAGGTCGTTGAGGAACGGGTCGTCGATGATCCCTTGATAGAAGGCCGGGTCCTTCCGCCCGCCGTGCTCGCGCGGGTCGTCCACGAAGAACTCGCTCTGGGTGATGCTTGTCGCGCCGAAGGTGTTGGTCTCGATGATGTCCGCGCCGGCCTCGAGGAAGCGCCGGTGGATATCGCAGATCATCTCCGGCTGCGTGAGCGAGAACAGATCGCCGTTGTTCAACAGGTCTTTCTTCGAATCCGCGAATCGCTGGCCCCGGATGTCCGCTTCCTTCATCCCGTAGGTGCGGATGGTCGTCCCCATCGCCCCGTCGATGATGACGATGCGGCTCTGGAGGAGCTTCTGGAGTGGATGAAGGGGAGGCGTTGTGTTGTTGGACGGCATGATCAGCCTCGCTTGGCGCTCTTGGAGGGACCGGGGGTCGGCTTGTCGGCGATGGCGAGCACGACCTGGAAATGGGGTTTCTTTGTCTCGCGGCAGGCGACTTCGGACGCGGCGACATCGAGCTTCACGCGGGTGAGCATGGCGCGGATGTCGGAGGGCGAGAAGCCGGGGTGGCGCTCGCCGTAGGGCACGGTGATCTCCCGCTGCTGGTGCGCGTCGAGCGACAGGATGACCACGCGACCGCCCGGGCGGAGCACGCGGGCGCACTCTTCCAGCGCCCGTGGCGGGTCCTCGGCGTAGGTCAGCGTGTGAAACACGAGGACCGAGTCGAAGGAGGCGTCTCCGAACGGCAGCGCGTGGACATCGGCGACCTGGACGCGGACGTGGAGCTGGGTCGAGAACCGCTCTCTCGCGGCCTCGATCATCCGGCTGCTCGAGTCGATGCACGTGAGCGAGCGGCAGTAAGGCGCGAGCGCGCTGGCCGCCGCGCCGTCGCCCGATCCGACGTCGAGGACGTCGCCGAGGCGGAGCAACGCGGCGATGCCGACAGCGAGCGACTGCCACGTGCGGCCCGGGGAGTAGTGCCTCTCCATCTCGCCGGCGAAGGACTCGGGGAGGCCGCCGCGCCGCTCGGCGTCGAGCTCAAGGAGGCGCCGCTGGTCGCCCTCCAGGGTCGGGTCGGGCGATTTCGTGGCCTCATCGAGGAGGGCCTTCGCGGTCCCGGGCAGGGTATCGACCGCGAGCGCATAGAACGACTGCGGCCCCTGGCGCCGATCCCGCACGAACCCCGCCTCGCGGAGCCGCCCGAGGTGCGTCGAGACGCGCGACTGCGCGATGCCCGTCACGCGAACCAGATCCGTCACCCGCAGCTCGCGCTCGCGGAGGAGCACGCAGAGCCGTATCCGGCTCTCGTCCCCGAGGAGGTTCAGCGTCTCGATGTATTCGGAAAGACTCATGTATTCATGTATCTAGATGTGCGAATGTCATAGGAGCGCTGGCTGCCGGAGTCAAGCACCCCTCGAGAGCGACAGGTGCGTCAGAGCTCGAGCGTGCCGCCGAGCTCGAGGAAGCGCGTCCGCTCCTCGAGGCCGGCGGCGACGAACGCGCCGCGGAGGTCGTCCTCGGACTGCCGGAAGTGCGCCCATCCAGAGCGATGGATCGGCAGGATGGTCTTCGCGTCCAGCAGGCGGCACGCGGCGATCGCCTCCGCCGCGTCGAACGTGAAGCGCGCGCAGCGGAGCCCGGGCGCGCGCGGGAAGCCGACCGCGCCGCAGTGGACGACGGCCAGGTCGACGGGGCGCTGGCGTCGGATCTCCGCGAGCGTGGCCTCGAGCGCTGGAAAGAGCACGGTGTCGCCCGAGATCCAGACGCGCGGGCCATCGTCCACGTCGACGAGGAAGCCGGTCACCTCATGGGCCTGCGGCGCGTAGCCCGGACCATGGCGGGCGACGATCGTCGTGACGGTGGCCGGTCCAACGCGTGTCTTCGCTCCAGGCGCGAGCCCGACGGCGCGCCCGCCGAGCCCGAGGCCGCGGCCCGGCGCGTCCCTGGTCGCCGCGGGGCGAGCGAGCCGCCGCGCGCTCGGCACCGTCGTCACCACCCGGCCGACGCGCGCCTCGTCGGCGACGAGCGCACGCCCGGCCAGGTCGAGGTTATCGGCGTGATGATCGTGGCTCAGAAGGACGGCGTCGAAGGAGCCGAGCGACGCCGGGCTCTCCGGTGTCACATAGCGCTTCTCCGTCGCGAACCACGATCGCGGCGCGAACCATGGTCCGAAGTCGTAGGCAGTCCCCACCTCGTCGAACACCGGATCGGTCAAGAACCGTGTCTCGCCGATGCGGATGACGAGCGTCGCCGTCCCGAGGTATGTCAGCTGCATCGCGCAGCTTACGATCGCGCGAGCGCGGCGCTAGCCCCGATCAAATCGTGGTTCGAGACGGAGGAGCGCTACGAGACGCCGGAGCGCCCTCACCCCACCAAGGTCGGGTTTACCGTCCACCATCTCTCTGCCATCTTCCGCGCGGACCCTGCCTATGACAACCAGCGCGGACCCCGAGCTCATCCTCTTCAACGGGCGAATCACCACCATGGATCCGCAGGCGCCCGCGGCCTCGGCGGCGGCGATCCGGGACGGGCGATTCGTCGCGGTCGGCGACGACGCCGACGTGCTGCGCCGCGCCGGCGCCGGCACCCGCAAGATCGATCTCCGCGGCCGGCGGGCGATCCCCGGCCTCATCGATTCACACCTTCACCTCATCCGAGGCGGCCTCACCTACAACAGCGAGCTGCGGTGGGACGGCGTCGCCTCGCTGGCCGAGGCCCTGAGGCAGCTGCGCGCGCAGGCCCAGATCACCCCGCCGCCGCAGTGGGTCCGCGTCGTCGGCGGTTGGTCGGAGTTCCAGTTCGCCGAGCGGCGCATGCCGACCCTCGACGAGCTCAACGCCGCAGCGCCGGACACCCCGGTGTTCGTGCTCCACCTCTACGCGCAGGCGCTGCTCAACCGCGCCGCGCTGCGCGCCGTCGGCTACACGCGCGACACGCCCGACCCGCCGGGCGGGGTGATCCAGCGCGACCGTCACGGCGAGCCGACTGGCCTCCTGGTCGCCAAGCCGAACGCGTGGATCCTGTACGCCACGCTGGCCAAGGGCCCCAGGCTCGGCCCCGACGAGCAGCGCAACAGCACCCGTCATTTCATGCGTGAGCTCAACCGCCTCGGCATCACCGGGGCGATCGACGCCGGCGGCGGCTTCCAGCAGTACCCCGAGCACTACCAGATCATCGAGGAGCTCGCGGCCGCCAGGCAGCTGACCGTGCGGCTGGCCTACAACCTGTTCACCCAGCGCCCCGGGCAAGAGCTCGAGGACTTCAGCCAGTGGGCCAAGGCCGTCAGCCCTGGCCGCGGCGACGACTATTATCGGCTCAACGGCGCCGGCGAGATGCTCGTCTACTCGGCCGCCGACTTCGAGGACTTCCTCGAGCCGCGGCCCGATCTGCCGCCGCACATGGAGGCGCAGCTCGGCGCCGTTGTCGAGCACCTGGTCGCGAGTCGCTGGCCGTTCCGCCTGCACGCCACCTACGACGAGTCGATCTCGCGCATGCTCGACGTGTTCGAGGACGTGAATCGCAAGGTCCCGTTCGCCGGCCTGCGGTGGTTCTTCGATCACGCCGAGACGGTGTCGGCGCGCAACATCGACCGGATAGCGGCGCTCGGCGGCGGCATCGCCATCCAGCACCGCATGGCCTACCAGGGCGAGCACTTCCTCCACCGCTACGGCCCGGAGATGACGAGCGACGCCCCGCCGGTGCGGCGCATGCTCGCCGCGGGGATCCCCGTCGGCGGGGGCACCGACGCCACGCGCGTCGCCAGCTACAACCCGTGGGTCGGCCTCGGCTGGCTGGTCTCCGGTCGCAGCGTTGGCGGCACCGAGCTGCTCGGCCCCGGCGCCCGCCTGTCGCGTGAACAAGCGCTGCGCCTCTACACCGCCGGCAACGGGTGGTTCTCCGGCGAGGACGGCCAGCGAGGCCTAGTCGCCGAGGGCCGCCTCGGCGACCTCGCGGTGCTGTCCGACGACTACTTCGTGGTGCCGGAGGCGGAGATCCGCAACATCACCTCGGTGCTCACGGTGGTCGGCGGCGACGTCGTCCACGCCAGCGGCGACTTCGGCGGCCTCGCTCCCCCGCCGCTGCCGTTCAGCCCCGACTGGGCCCCGCCCGCGCAGTACGGCGGCTACGACCCCGGCGCGGTCGCCCGCGCGCTGAGCCGGCGCGCCCGCCGCCATCACCACCACCCCGGCCTCGCCTGCCCCTGCGCCGTGTTCTAGCCGCTTCTTCCGCGGCCGCTCCCGTGCCCACGCCGGCGGCATCCGCGACGTCGACTTCATCGCCTCGTGGCTGCCTCTCGAGCTCTGACAGTCACCGTTCGTTCATTCATTTCCTCTTCACCAAAAAGGACTCACGGACCATGCCCACCGCCACCGCCGCTCCCGCCAAGTCGCTGCTCACCCCCGGCGATCACACCCTGATCCTCATCGACCACCAGCCGCAGATGGCGTTCGCCACCCGCTCGATCGACGGTGTCCTGCTTCGCAACAACGCCGCCCTGACGGCCCACGCGGCCCGCGTCTTCGGCGTCGCCACGATCCTCACCACCGTGGCCGAGAAGACCTTCTCGGGCCCGATCTTCGCCGAGATCCGCGCCGCCCAGCCGGAGCTCGACCTCATCGATCGCACCACGATGAACTGCTGGGAGGACGCCAACATCATCGCCCGCGTCAACAAGCTCGGCAAGTCGCGCCTCGTCATCGCCGGCCTGTGGACCTCGGTGTGCATCGTCGGCCCCGTGCTGTCGGCGATCGAGCAGGGCTTCGAGGTCTACGTGATCACCGACGCCTGCGGCGACGTGTCCGACGAGGCGCACGAGCGCGCCGTCACGCGCATGGTCCAGGCCGGCGCACGCCCGCTGACCGCCCTGCAGTACTTGCTCGAGCTCCAGCGCGACTGGGCCCGCGGCGAGACGTACGGCGCGACCACCGGGATCGCCGCCGAGCTCGGGGGCGCCTATGGCCTCGGCATCATCTACGCCAAGTCCATGTTCAACGCCTCCGAGGGCGGCCACTAGGAGCGCATGAAGCTCTACCTGATCTCGCTGGGCGTCGGCGTGCTGGTCGGCACCCTCTACAGCGTGCTGAACGTGCGCGCACCCGCGCCGCCGATCATCGCGCTGATCGGGCTGTGCGGCATGCTCCTCGGCGAGCAGGTCGGCCCGGCCGCGCGGCGGCTCCTCGCCGGGGAGCCGCTCAGCGCGGCATGGTTCACCCGCGAGTGCGCGCCCAAGATCACCGGCGTGCCCGCGCCCGAGTCCGACCATCGCGACGACGCCGCCCGCTGAGCCACCCACGCACGCTCGAGTTGTTTCAAACGCCATCTCCAACGAGGACCTCCCATGAAAGAAGAAACATTCACCGGCCGCGGCGGCACGCGCCTCCACATGCGTTCCTGGCGGCCGGCGGGGACGCCGCGCGCTGCCGTGGTGCTCTGCCACGGCGTTCTTGCGCACAGCGGGCAATACAAGTGGTCGGGGGAGCAGCTGTCGGCGGCGGGTTTCGCCGTGTACGCCTACGACCATCGCGGGCGTGGCAAATCGGAGGGGCCGCGCCTGTTCGTCAATGACATCGCCGAGTACACGGACGATCTGGGGACGTTCATCGCCCTGGTGAAAAACCGCGAGCCCGGCCTCAACGTGTTCCTGCTGGGGCACAGCATGGGCGGGGTGATCTCCTGCACCTGGGCGCTGGATCATCAGAGAGAGATCGCCGGCTTCATCTGCGAGAGCTTTGCGTTCGAGGTGTGGGCGCCGAAGCCCGTGCTGTCGCTCGTGCGTTTCCTCGGGCGCGTAACGCCAAAATTGCCGGTGCTGAAGTTGCATGAGAAGGACTTCACGCGCGACCCGCAAGCCCTGCAGAAGCTGAATTCGGATCCGCTGACCCATGGTGAAGTCCAGCCGGCGGGCACGGTGGCGGCGCTGCTCAAGGCCACCGACCGCATGCGCGCGGAGTTCGGGACCCTCACGCTGCCCTTGCTCATCATGCACGGCACCGAAGACAAGGCCACCGTGCCCGCGGGCAGCCAGCTCTTCCATGACAAGGCCGGTTCGAGCGACAAGACGCTGAAGCTCTACGAAGGGCACTTCCATGATCTGCTCAACGACCTCGGCAAAGAGCGGGTGATGGCCGACGTGGTGGGCTGGATCAACGCGCGCATCGCCTGAGGTCTCCGTCATGAAGAAGAGTTGTTTCGTTCTATTGCTTGCACTCGCCGTGGTGGGCTGCTCCGGGCTGCCTGCGGACAAGGCAGCAAGCGCACCCACGCACCACGCACAGATAGGAGGCGACATGGCAGCCAGCGCACCCACGCAGTACGTACAGGTCGGAAGCGATAAGATTGCCTACCGCAGCATCGGCACGGGCCAACCCATGGTGCTCATCACGCGCATGCGCGGCACGCTCGATACCTGGGATCCGCTGTTCCTCGATGAGCTGGCGAAGAACAACCGCATCATCACGGTGGACTATCCGGGCGTGGGTTATTCGGAAGGCAAGCTGCCGCCCGGCATCGGCCAGGCCGCGGACTTCGTGCTTGCGTTCGCGGACGCCATGAAGCTCGACAAATTCGTCCTCCTGGGCTGGTCATGGGGCGGCACGGTGGCGCAGACCGTGGTGGTCGAACATCCCGGCCGCGTCACGCACGCGATCCTCGTGGGCACGGCGCCGCCCGGCAAACGCGCGGTGGACATTCAACAGGCGTTCATCGACCGCGCGTTCAAGCCGGTGAACGACCTGGACGATGAGATCGTGTTGTTCTTCGAGCCGAGATCGGAGTTCAGCCGGAAGATGGCGAAGGAGTCGCGGGACCGCATCCGCGTGCGCCCCGGGGTCGATGAGAAAATTCCGTCGACCCCCGAGGCGATCAAGGCCTACCTCGCCGCGGCCGAGGAGTATCACGCCGATGAGGCCGGGCGGCTGCAGAAGCTGATGGTCACGCGCACGCCGCTGCTCATCATCAGCGGCGACAACGACATCAGCACCGCCGTGGACAACTGGTTCGCGCTGAACCGCAAGATCCCCAACGCACATCTGGCCGTGTATCCTGAGTCGGGGCACGCCCCGCAGCACCAGTACCCGCAGCTCGCCGCCGAACAGGTGGCCTCGTTCCTGCGTCACGCCATTCGATAGATAGAAGGAGCGCCACATGCCGATTTTCAAGACCAAAGAAGGCGTCGAACTTTTCTACAAGGACTGGGGAAGCGGACAGCCTCTTGTGTTCCATCACGGCTGGCCGCTGTCGGCAGACGACTGGGATGCGCAGCTCATGTTCTTCCTTGCGAAGGGCTTTCGCGTCATCGCGCACGATCGCCGCGGTCACGGGCGCTCGTCGCAGACCTTCGACGGCAACGAGATGGACACGTACGCAAGCGACGTGTCGCAGCTCACCGCTCACCTCGGTCTCAAGGGCGCGGTGCACATCGGCCACTCCACGGGCGGTGGTGAGGTGGCCCGCTATGTCGCGAAGTACGGGCAGGACGGCCGCGTGGCCAAGGCCGTGCTCATCGGCGCCGTGCCGCCGATCATGGTCAAGAGCGACAAGAATCCCGGTGGCCTTCCCCTCGAGGTGTTCGATGGATTCCGCGCCGCGCTGGTCGCGAACCGCGCCGAGTTCTACCGCGCCGTGCCCGAAGGGCCGTTCTATGGATTCAATCGTCCAGGGGCCAAGACGCTGCCGGGGGTCGTCGACAACTGGTGGCGGCAGGGCATGATGGGCGGCATCAAGCCGCACTACGACTGCATCAAGGCGTTCTCGGAGACCGATTTCACCGACGACCTCGCGAAGATCGATGTGCCCGTGCTCGTGATGCACGGCGACGACGACCAGATCGTGCCGATCGCGGATTCCGCGCTGCTGTCGATCAAGCTGCTCAAGAAGGGCACGCTCAAGGTCTACAAGGGCCTGGGGCATGGCCTGTGCACCATCAACCCGGACGTCGTCAATCCGGATCTGCTGGAGTTCATCCAGTCGTGAGGGCGAGGGCCGCGGACACGAGAGTCCGCGGCCTTTCATCGCTGTCTGCGTCGCTCAGGCTCCTTCGACGGCCGGCAGCTCGAAGCGAAACGTCGCGCCAAATACAGGGTTTGGCTCGGCCCAGAGTCGGCCGCCGTGGCGCTCGAGGATCGAGCGCGAGATCGACAATCCCATGCCCAGCCCGCCGGGCTTCGTTGTGTAGAACGCCTCGAACAACCGCGCGCCGTCCACGTGCGAAAGGCCGACACCCGCGTCGGAGACGGCGCCAACGACCAGGACGCGGCCGTCGCCCTCCGAGAGCGCCGTCTCCAGGCGCACGCGCCGGCGCGCCTCCGGCAGATCGCGCGAAGCCTCGGCCGCATTGAGCAAGAGGTTGAGGATGACCTGTTGCAGCTCGACCGGATCGGCGAAGACCTGCGCCCCGCCCGATCGGAGCCCGAGCTCGAGCGCGATGCGACGCCGCGCCAGCTCGGCTTCTGCCACCGGCAGCGCCGCGCTGATCACGGCGTCCAGGTGGCAACGCTCGCGGTGCGCGGCCGAGCGCGTCAAGAGACGGCGAATACGCGCGAGCACGTCGCCGGCACGATGGCCGTCGTTCACGATCGCGACAAGCGACTCACGCACGGCGACCAGGTCGGGCTCCGCGCGATCGAGCCAGTTGACGCCCGCGCTCGCGTCCGCGGCGATGGCCGCGAGGGGCTGATTGACCTCGTGCGCGATCGACGCGGCGAGCTCGCCCAGCGTGGTGGTGCGCGCGACGTGGGCCAGCTGCGCGCGCGCCTCCTCGAGGTCCTCGGCCGCGCGTCGCGATGCGGTCACGTCCATCACCGCGCCCACGATCTCGGCGCTACCATCCGAGCTGGTGCGGGCGCGCCCGCGGATGCGCAGGTGCTTGACGCGCCCGCCAGCGCAGAGCAGCCGGTGCTCCAGCATCATCTGCCCCTCGGTCTTGGCGCGCTCGAACGCCTGCTGCACGCTCGCGCGTTCCTCTCTGGGTACGCGCTCCAGGAGCGGCGGGAGCGAAGGCCTGGTGCTCGGGTCGACCTCGTAGATGCGATACGTCTCTTCTGACCAGAACAGGTCTCCAGTCGCAAACGTCCAGCCGAAGCTGCCCGTGTCCGTCAGACTCTCGGCCTCGGCCAGGTAGGCCTTGGTGCGACGCAAGAGCTCCTCCACCTTGCGGCGCTCGGTGTTCTCGCGCTGCAGGTCGTCGAAGAGCCGCGCATTCTCCAGCGAAATGGCCATCTGCGAGGCCAGCAGCTCGAGCAGCGTGAGGTGCGAGGGCGTGAAGGCGTGCGACGCGAGGTTGTTCTCCAGATAGAGTACGCCGGACAGCCGCGCCTGCTTGGCGAGCGGTACGCAGAAGATCGAGCGCGGGCGCGCGCGCCGCACGTGCTCGTCGGCGGCAAAACGCGCGTCGAGCGCGGCATCTCCGAGGAGGAGCGGCTGCTGTGTGCGTATCGCGTAGCGCAGGATCGACGCGGGCGCATCGCTCGCTGGCGTGGGCTCACGAATGAGCCGCACCTCGATGTGGTCGGCTGCGGTCACCGCCTCCGCCTCGACCCACAGCTCCTCGCCCCGCGGTGTGATCAAGAGCGCCCGCTCCGCGCCGGCCCCCTCGAGCGCGATGGTCATCAAGGTGCGGATCAAGCGCTCGAGCTGGATCTCTCCCGAGAGCGCTTGAGACGCCTTGAGGAAGGGCGCCAGGTCGAGCTGCTCCACGCGCGCCGCACCGGCGCCGGAGCGCGTGAGCGAAGGCGGCTGGCGCAGGCGCGGCTCGAGCAGCTCGAGCTGCGTCACCTTTCCCGTCGCCTGCCAGTTGGCGTAACCATCACGCGCCGACCTGAGATAGGCCAGGGCCACGCCGCTCAACCCGCGCATTGCATAGAAGCGGGCGGCCATCTCGCTCGCCACGGCTTCGTTCTGGGTGAAGCCGTGCTTTCGCGCGGAGTCGATGGCCTCCTCGTAGAGCCGCTCCGCGGCGAGCTCGCGCCGCTCGATGCGCGCCACCTCCGCCGCCACCAGCTTGGCTCGGTTCTCGAAATTGTCCGGGCAGTGACGCGCCCACAAGGCGAGGATGCGCTCGTGCTCGTACAGCGCTTCGGCGTGGCGCGTGCGCTCCTCGCGCGAGCTCGCGTCGTAGAGCGCGGCGCGCGCCAGGGCCGTGTAGAAGTGGAACTCGGCCACCTCGAAATGGCCGGGCGAGGTCCACAAGAGCGCCTCGGCCTGCCGGGCCGCGGAGAGCGCCGCCGCGAAGTCGCGCGCGAAGAAGCGCCCCTGCAGCTTGCGGATCCAGTACCAGCAGGTGGCAAAGGCGAGCTGCTGGTCCTCGGCGAAGTGCTGCTCGAAGCTGGCTTCGTCGAAGTCGTCGTCGTCGAACGAGGCGAAGCTCGGCGTGTGGCCGCGGAGCAGCCGGATCAGCCGCAGCTGCGACGTGATGATGTCCTCGACCAGCCCGAAGCCGGTACGACGAGCGAGCGTGAGCCCGCGCTCCGCCTCGCGCGCCACCTCCGACAGCGGCGCGCCGCTCCCGAGCAGCAGCGTCACCAGCGTCTCGCTGCTGAAGCCGGCGAAGGTCAAGTCGAGCGCCTCGAGCGCGGCCGCGTGCGCCCGCCTCACCAGCGCCAAGCTGGTGTCGATGTGCTGGGCCCACGTGTTCACGTGGGCGCCGTAGGACATGTACGCGCGCGCCTTGAAGCGCTCGAAGCCGCGCGCCGCGACGAGATCGAAGCCCAGCTTGCCGAAGCGGTTGCCGGCGGGATAGTCGCGGAAGGTGGAGCCGAGCACCACGCCCAGCACCGCGTAAGCGTAGCAGGAGCCATCGCTGTTGCCGTGAGCGAGGCTGAGGCGCGCCATGCGCGCGACCAGACGATCGTGCAGGGCGCTGTCGGTGAAGAGCGCGGGCGGCTGCGCCGCCGTGAGCACGTCGAGCGCGGCGCGCCAGCTGTCGTTGCTGACCGGCAGCTCGATCAGCGACTCGATGCTGCGGTTACCCAGCTCGTCCCACAGACTCTGGAACTCGCTCTCCACGTCGTCGCGCGTGGGCCGCGGCGTCCAGTCGATGCCCATCGTACCCAGGAAGTCCAGGCAGACTTGCACGGCCATGCCGTTTCGACCCGCCGTCGTGTAGAGCAGGATGCGAAGCCGCGCGATCGCTGCGCTGTCGACCAGGTTGTCAGCCCTCGGCGCGAGCTGCTTCAAGCACGCCTCGGCGGCCGTGAGCTCGCCGGCGAGCAGCTCGCACTCCGCGCGGTCCAGGCCGAGCGCGAAGGCGAGCGCGTGGTCGCTCTCCCAGCGGTCTTCGCCGAGCAGCGCATCGGCCACCGCCAGGTACACGAGCGCCGAGGTGTACGCCGACGCGGCCTTGGCGCGGCGCCCCGCCGCGTGGTTCAGCTCCGCCACCTGCATGCGCTCTCGACGCGTGCGCAGGAGGTCGAGGCCGCGGTTGAGCTGGTTCACAATGTCGAAGCTGCCCTCTTCGCGCGCGCGCTCGGCCGACCCCGCGGAGAGCCTCATGCCGATGGCGAGGTGCAGGGCGGGCCTCTCGCGCGGGTCGATCAGCGCGTAGGAAGCCTCCTGCACGCGGTCGTGCAAGAAGCGATACTCACGCTCCACGCGCACGACGAGCCCGCTCCGCAGCGCGTCGTCCAGCGCGGCGGTCAGCTCACGCTCGCCGGCGCCGAGCGCGAGCGAAAGTGCCTCGATCGGCGCGCAGATACCGAGGCAGGCGAGGTGCATCAGCGCGCGGCGCGTGGGCTCCGGCAGGCGCGTCAGCTTCTCGATCATCAGCTCGGCCACGTTGTCGGTGAAGCCGCGCGCTCGGATGCGCTCGAGGTCCCAGCGCCAGCGTGATCTCGCTGGGTCGAAATGGAGCAGCTCCACGTCGTTGAGCGCGTTGATGAATTGAATCGCGAAGAACGGGTTGCCGTGGGTCTTCTCGCGCACCAGCTCCGAGAGCGGCGCGAGCTCGGCGGCGTCCGCCTGCAGGACGTCCGCGAGCAGGTCGGCCACGTCGGGCGGGGCCAGCGCCGCGAGCGAGATCTCCTCCACGCGTCCGGCCGCCGCGCGCAGCCGCGCGACCAGGCGGTGCAGCGCGTGTTCGGCGTCGACCTCGTTGCTGCGGTACGCCCCCACGATCAGCAGGTTCGAGAGCTCGGGGTGCGAGGCCAGATGTTCGATCAGGTCGAGGGTGGCTGCGTCGAGCCACTGCAGGTCGTCCAGGAACAGCACGAGCGGCTGCTCGGGCCTGGCGAACACCGCGATCAGGCGCCGAAAGATCAGCTGGAAGCGCTGCTTGGCGTCGTGCGGGGGCAGCTCGGGCGCCGGCGGCTGCGGCCCCACGATGAACTCGACGTCGGGCACGAGGTTCGTCACCAGGCCACCGTGTGTGCCGAGCGCGTGCCGCAGCGCCTCTCGCCACGCCGAGAGCTCTTCTGCGGGCCGGCCCAGCACCTGCCGCACAAGGCTCTCGAGCGCCTGGGCGAAGGTGGCATACGGGATGTCGCGCTTGAACTGGTCGAACTTCCCCGACGCGAACGCCGCGCGCCGGCCGATGGCCCGCCTCAGCTCGTCGACGAGGGCCGACTTGCCGATCCCCGAGTAACCCGACACGAGCACGAGCTCGGGAGCGCCGCTCGTGCGCGCCCGTTCGAAGGCGGAGAGCAGCGCGTTGCGCTCGCGGTCGCGTCCGTACAGGCGCTCGGGCATGCTGCGATGGCGCGCGTCCCCGCTCGCGAGCGAAAAAGGCTCGATGCGGCCGTGCGCGCTCCAGTCGAGCAGGCAGCGCTCCAGATCGCGCGCCAGGCCGGCCGCGGTCTGGTAGCGCTCCTCCGCCGGCTTGGACAGCAGCTTCATGACGATGGCGGCGAGCTGCGCCGGCAGCTCGGCCACGCGATCGCGCGGGTCGGCTGGCTGCTTGGCCACGTGGCAGTGAATCCACTCCATCGGCTCCGACGCGGCGAACGGCAGGCCACCCGTCAACAGCTCGTAGAACGAGACGCCCAGCGCGTACATGTCGCTGCGCGTATCGACCGCTCGGCTCATGCGCCCCGTCTGCTCCGGCGCCATGTATGGCAGGCTGCCGACCAGCGTCGGCGGCCGCGCGCGCTGCTCGTCCGCCGCGCGCGCGGCGGCGCCGAAGCCGGTCAACCACACCGCGCCGCTGTCCACATCGACCAGCGCATTCGCGGGCTTGATGTCCTTGTGCACGATGCCGCGGGCGTGCAGCTGGTCGAGCGCGCGCGTCCAGCCGAGCGCCACGCGCAGGAAGTCGCCTATCGGCCAGGCGCGCCCGACCCGACGGGCGAGCAGCTCACCGCCGGGATCCTCCAGCCAGAGCCTCGTGCGGCCTGGCCTGGAGTCGAGCTCACGTGGGCACACCGCCCACGCCGGATCCAGCTCCTCGCGGAGCGCGAACTCATTCTCCAGCTTCTGCAACAGGTCCGCCGCAGGCGCGTGAACCGGCCGCAAGATCAACGCCGGTTGTCCCTCACCGCTGCGGTAGAGCGCGAGCTCGCCGTCGTCGCGCAAGCAGACGGCTGCGGGGTCGTGCGAGGTCGTCATGGGGCGCAACGTGGGTGGGCCGGTGCTGGCGACAACGGAGGCGTCTCCGAGGCTCCGCTCGAGGGAGCGAGGGGGCCATCCTACCTTGGTCGGGTGTTCCCGGCCGAAGATCCCGTCCATACCGGCTCAGGTTCTCGACGCCGGAGCTGGCGCCGACGCCGCTCACGGCCCCCGTGGTCGTGCTCGGGCGCTTCGAACCGCCCACACCTCGTGCCCTGAGCCGGCCATCAACCAACCGGAGGAGCCCAGCATGAACGATCGTCTCACCGTCCAGACAGACGATGGCAGCTTCGATTGCTACGTCGCGCGTCCCAGGGCCGCCATCGCGCCGGCGATCGTCGTGATCCAGGAGATCTTCGGCGTCAACGCGGGGATCCGCAGCATCGCCGACGCCTACGCCGAAAAGGGGTACATCGCCGTTTGTCCCGACCTGTTCTGGCGCGCCCAGCGGGGCGTGGACATGTCCGAGAGCGACCAAGCCGACGTGGCCAGGGGCTTCGCCCTGTATGGCGCCTACGACTTCGACAAGGGGCCGCGCGACATCGCGGCCACTGTCGCGGCCGCCCGCGCCATGCCCGGCGCCTCCGGCAAGGTCGGCGTGACCGGCTACTGCCTCGGCGGACTGCTCACGTTCCTGACCGCGGCCCGCGCCGATGCCGATGTCTTCGTCGCCTACTACGGCGGAGGCACCGAAAAATACGTGACCGAGGGCGTCAACATCGAGCGCCCGCTGCTGATGCACCTCGCCGGCGACGACGAATACATCGGCGAGGAGGCCCAGGCGACGATCCACGCCGCGCTGCGGGACAACCAGCACGTCGAGATCCACACCTACCCGGGCCGCAACCATGCGTTTGCCCGTCCGGGCGGCGAACGCTACGACGCTGCCGACGCCGCGCTGGCCAATCGGCGGACCGATGCGTTCTTCAAGCAGCACCTCACCTGACCAGGATTGCGGGCCGCCCTCGCCGCGGCGCCCGCGCGGTCCGGGGAACGTGGCCTGACGACGTCACCCGACCATCGTCGGGTTTGCTCCGGACTGGTCGCGAACTACCGTCGACGCATGTCCAAACCGAAGTTGACGCATGCCACCGGTGCGCCGGTGGTCGATAACGTGAATATCCAGACCGCCGGTCCGCGCGGCCCCGCGCTGCTGCAGGACCTCTGGCTGATCGAGAAGCTCGCGCACTTCGACCGCGAGGTGATCCCCGAGCGGCGCATGCACGCCAAGGGCTCGGGCGCCTACGGGACGTTCACCGTGACTCACGACGTCACGCGGTACACCCGGGCCAGGCTCCTCGCCGAGGTCGGCAAGCGGACGCCGGTGTTCGTGCGCTTCTCGACGGTCGCCGGCGAGCGCGGCGCCGCCGACGCCGAGCGGGATATCCGCGGCTTCGCGGTGAAGTTCTACACCGAGGAGGGGAACTGGGACATCGTCGGCAACAACACGCCGGTGTTCTTCTTCCGCGACCCGCTGCGCTTCCCCGACCTCAACCACGCGGTCAAGCGCGACCCCCGGACCGGGATGCGCAGCGCGGACAGCAACTGGGACTTCTGGACGTCGCTGCCCGAGGCGCTCCACCAGGTGACGATCGTGATGAGCGACCGCGGGATCCCGCGCAGCTATCGCACGATGCACGGCTTCGGCAGCCACACCTTCAGCATGATCAACGCCGCGAACGAGCGCGTGTGGGTCAAGTTTCACTTCATCAGCCAGCAGGGGATCGAGAACCTCACCGACGCCGAGGCCGAGGCGGTGGTGGGGCGAGACCGCGAGAGCCACCAGCGCGACCTGTTCGAGAGCCTGGAGGCGGGGCGGTTTCCGCGCTGGAAGCTCTGCATTCAGGTCATGACCGAGGCGCAGGCGCGGACGCACCGGCATAGCCCGTTCGACCTCACCAAGGTCTGGCCGAAGGCCGACTATCCGCTCATCGAGGTCGGCGTCCTCGAGCTCGACAAGAACCCCGACAACGTGTTCGCCGAGGTCGAGCAGGCCGCGTTCTCGCCGGCCAACATCGTCCCCGGCATCGGCCTCTCGCCCGACAAGATGCTGCAGGCGCGGCTCTTCTCGTACGGCGACGCGCAGCGCTACCGGCTCGGCGTCAACTTCAACCAGATCCCCGTCAACGCGCCGAAGTGCCCGTTTCACAGCTTCCACCGCGACGGCGCGATGCGCGTCGACGGCAACCTCGGCGCCACGATCAGCTATTTCCCGAACCGACACGGCGAATGGGACGACAACGCCGGCGCCGGTGAGCCGCCGCTGCCCGTCGCGGGCGACGCCGCCCACTGGGATCATCGCGCCGACGAGGACCACTGGGAGCAGCCAGGTCGCCTGTTCCGCCTGATGTCGCCGGCGCAGCGGCAGGCGCTGTTCGACAACACAGCTCGCTCCCTCGGCGGCGCGTCGGTCGACATCCAGCGCCGGCACGTCGCGAACTGCATGAAGGCCGACCTCGCCTACGGGGCCGGCGTGGCCCGCGCGCTCGGCCTCGACCGGGGCTAGCGCCGCGCTCGCACGGCAGCCGCTCGGCGGCTGCGCTTGAGCGGCTCAGTCGCCGCGCGTGATCCGATGGATCGCGTCGAGCAGGTCCTTGGGCTGGAACGGCTTGGTCAGGAAGGCCACGGCGCCGGCGCGGAAACACTGCTTGCGCACATCTTCGTCGCCGTGGGCGGTGAGGACGACGACCGGCAGCCGCGACGCGCGGCGGGTCAGCTCGACGAGCAAGTCGACGCCGCTCATCCCCGGCATGCGGACGTCGAGGACCAGGACGTCCATCGCCTCGATCTTGCCGGCGGCGAGGAACGCCTCCGCGGAGGCGAACGTCTCGACGTTGAAGCCCGTCGACTTGAGCAGGTTGCCGAGCGAGCGGCGCAGCGACGCGTCATCGTCGACGATCGCGATCAGCCGTTCGTCGTTCATCGCCCCCGTCCTCCGTCGGCCCCATCGAGGTGGCCGAGGCGCAGGGCGAAGCGCACCAGCTCGGCGATGGATCCGGCCCGCATCTTCTCCATCACCTTGGCCCGCTGCTCTTTCACCGTCGCCTCGCGCGTGCCGAACTCGGCCGCGATCTGCTTGTTGAGCTGGCCGGCGACCACCCCGCGCATCACCTCGCGCTCGCGGGCGGTCAAGGACTCGTAGCGGCTGGTCAGCCCGGCCAGGTCGTCGCGCTCGATCCGGGCCACGCGATCGCGCTCGATCGCCTCGCGGACGGCCGCGATCAGGTCCGCCGGCCGGAACGGCTTCGTCATGAACTCGACCGCCCCCGCCTTCATCGCCCGCACCGACATCGGGATGTCGCCCTGCCCGGTGAGGAAGATGATCGGCAGGTTGACCCGGGCGTCCGAGAGCCGGCGCTGCAGCTCGAGGCCGTCGAGCTGCGGCAGCTTGACGTCGAGCACCGCGCAGCCGCGCGCGTCGGAGCGATCGGCGGACAGGAAGCTCTCGGCGCACGGGAAGGTCTCGACCGTGAGGTCGACGGACGCAAGGAGCCGACTCAGGCTGGCGCGCACCGACGCGTCGTCGTCGACGACGAAGACCTTCGGGGCCGGGGAGGAGAGGGTCGAGGTCGCGTTCATCCGGAGCTCCGCTGCAAGTCGCGCGAGATCGCCGTGAGCGAGAAGCCGAAGGTAGCACCGATACCGGACGCGTTGGGCTCGGCCCAGAGCCGGCCGCCGTGGCGCTCGATGATCGAGCGGCTGATCGCCAGCCCCATCCCCAGGCCGTTGGTCTTGGTGGTGAAGAACGGCTCGAACAGGCTCGCCGGGTCGGCCTCGCCGATGCCCATGCCGCAGTCCTCGACCTCGACAACGACCGACCCCTCGGCGTCGCCCCGCTCGACGAACGTACGAACGGTGATGCGGCGACGAGCGGGATCGACGTCGCGCGAAGCGTCGTTCGCGTTGAGGATCAGGTTCAGGACCACCTGCTGTAGCTGGACCGGGTCGCCGACGACCGCCGGCAAGCTCGGCCGTAGCGCCGTCTCGAGCACCACCTCGGACTGCAGCAGCTGTCGTCGCACGACCGGCAGCACCGCGTGGACGACGGCGGTGAGGTCGCACGAGTTGGTCTCGATCGACGAGCGCGACAGCAGCGCCCGGATCCGCCGCAAGATCTCGCCGGCGCGGCTGCCCTCGCTGGCGATCGCCGCCAGCGAGTCGCGGACGTCGTCGAGCTTCGGCTGCGGCGCCGCCAGCCAGTTGGTGCACGCCGCCGCCTCGGCCATCATCGCCGTCAGCGGCTGGTTGATCTCGTGGGCGATCGACGCCGCCAGCTCGCCGAGCATGGTGATGCGGGTGACGTGGGCGAGGTCGGTCTGCGCGCGGTGGAGGGCCGACTCGGAGCGCTCGAGGTCGAGCTCGGCCCGGCGATGCACGAGCGCGTTGGCGAACACCTCGCCGAGGATCCGGAGGCGCTGGCGGATCGGGTCGCTCCACAGCACGTACCGCGAGGTGCACGCCAGGTTGAGCGACGCGCTCGTCACCCCGCCGACCACCAGCGGCAGCGCGATGATCGACTTGATCCCCATCGCCTCGAGCGCGAGCCCCTCGTCGCGCTTGTGCTCCGGCATCCGCCTCACGTCGTGGACCGGCACGTCCTCGCCGCGGCGCAGCTCGTCCACGCTCTCGCGGAACATCGTGACCGTGCTCGGCGGCAGCGCCACGCCCGACTTGGCCCACGTGTGCGTGCTGACGGCGTCGGTGCCCGAGTGCGAGAACCAGAAGATGAAGATGCTGTCGACCTCGAAGAAGCCGCCGACCTCGGCCAGCGCCTTGTCGATCTCCGCGTCGAGGCGGTCGGTCGGCGAGGCCGCCAGCTTGCTCGAGATCGACGAGCGCAGCGTCCAGAAGCGGACCCGCGCGTCGAGCTCCTCCTCGACCTGCTTGCGATCCTCGATGTCGGTGCTGGTGCCGTACCACTCGACGATCCCGTGCTCGTCGTAGAGCGGCTGCACCCGCGTCAAGAACCAGCGATAGACCCCGTCGGCGCGGCGCAGGCGGGCCTCGAACGAGCCTGGCTCGCCCGACCGCACAAGCCGCTGCCAGTACGAGCGCGCCGCCTCCGTGTCGTCGGGGTGGGTCGCGCTCGGGTGGCGCTGCGCCTGCGCCTCCGCCAGCGTGAGGCCGGTGTAATCGAGCCACTGGCGGTTGAAGAACGTCGCCGACCCGTCGGGCCGGGCCGACCAGGCGAGCGTCGGGATGGTGTCGATGATCCGCGTCAGCCGGCCCTCGGAGCGGCCCACCTCGGCGTAGAGGCGCGCGTTCTCCAGCGAGATCGCCGCCTGCGACGCGAGCAGGGTCAGCACGGCGATCCGCTCCGACGTGAAGGCGTGCGGCGCGAGCGTGTTCTCGAGCTGGAGGACCGCGATCAGCCGCGATTGCTTGGCGAGCGGCAGGCACAGCAGCGAGCGGCATCGGCGCGAGGCGATGTACGGATCGCCCGCGAACGGGTGCGCCTGCAGGGCGTCGTCGAGGAGCACGCTCTCGCGGGTGCGCACGACGTACTGAAGGACGCTCTCCGGCAGCTCCTCCGCCGGCGCTCCGGCGCCGCGCAGCTGCACCGCCACGCCCCCCTCGCACGTCGTCGCCACCGCGGCGACCTCGACCTCGCCGCGCGCCAGCGTCACCAGCACCCCGCGCGTCGCCCCGGCGCTCTCGACCGTCGTGCGCATCAACGCCTCGATCAGCCGCTCGGGGACGATCTCGCTCGACAGCGCCTGCGACGCGCGGAGCACCGCCGCGACGTCGAGCCGCTCGAACAGCGTCTCGAGGGACGACGCCACCGGGCGACCGGCCCGCAGCCGCCGCGCCAGCAGCTCGACCTTGCCGCGCGCACCCCAGCGGTCGTAGAGGCCCTGCGCCTCGCGGGTGTACGCCGCCGCGATCGTGGCGAACCCGCGGCGCTCGTGGAAGCGCGCCGCCAGCTCGTTGGCGACCGCCTCGAAGTGCACGAAGCCCTCCTCGCGCGCGAGCCGGATCGCCTGCTCGTAGGCGCGCTCCGCCAGAAGCTCGCGGCCCTCCAGGCGGGCCAGCTCCGCCTCCACCATCGCCGCCTGACAGCCGAAGGTCCGCGGCGAATCCTCGGCCCACGCGGCCAGCTGAACGTGGTGCGCCGCCACCCGCTCGACGTGACCGCCGTCCGCGCTCCCGTCGCTGACCGCCGCGTGGGCCAGCGCGGAGTACAGGTGAAACTCGGCCTCCTCGTAGAACCGCTCCGCGACATCCATGCGCTCGCGCGCCCGCTCGGCCAGGGCCACGGCCTCGTCGTAGCGCTCGCGGTGGAAGCAGCCCTGGAGCTCGCGGACCCAGCGAAACACGGCGAGCAGGGCGCCCGAATCGTACGGGTCGCTGAAGAGCCGCTCGTCGTCTGCCGTCGGGGCTCCGTCGCCGCCGAGCGGCGCGCGCAGGGTCCGGATCAGGTCGAGCTGGGCGCCGATGAGCTCCATGGCGAACGCGGAGCCGGCCTGGCGGGCGACGCCCAGCGCGCCCTCGGCCTCGCCCAGGACCTCGGCCAGCGGCGCGCCCGCGGCCAGGAGGTAGGTGATCGCGAACCCGGCGCAGTACGCCCCGTAGGGGTCGCCGCTCTCGAGCGCCTTCTCGCAGGCCCGCTTGGTGATCGAATGACTGGCCCGCAAATGGCTGGTCCACGAGATCACGTGGGTCGCGAACACCATCAGCACGCGCGCCGCGTAGCGGTCGAACCCGCGCTTCTCGACAAGGTCGGCGCTCAGCTGGCCGAACCGGTAGCTGTCGCGGTACGCGGCGAAGCGCGGCCCGATGATGCTGGGGAGCAGCGAGAAGGCCAGCGCCGAGCCGTCGGTGTTGCCGTGCTCGAGGCTGAGCAGGACGATGTGGAGGATGAGCAGCGCGTAGAGGTTCTTGTCGACGAAGTACACAGGCGTCGCGAGCAGCGACAGCACGTCGATCGCGGCCCGGCGCCGCGGGTCGGTCATCGGCGGCAGGTCGAGCAGCGACTCGATCGAGCGCTCGCCCATTCGCGCGCGCATGTGCTGGTACTGCGCGCGCACCTCGTCGTCGGTCGGCGCGGCCGGCAGCGCGATGCCGACGCCGCGCAGGTAATCGCGGCCGATCGGCACCACGCGGTCGAACCGATCGGTGGTCGTGTACAGGTGGATCTGCACGCACACGATCGCCGCGAGGTCGACCGGGTCGGTCACATGCGACGAGAGCCGCGACAGCCGCGCCTCGGCCGAGTCGCTGGCGCCGCTCAGCCACTCGCACTCGGCGACGGCCAGCTCGATCGGGAACGCCAGCGCCGGACAGCGCTGCCAGCTGTCGGTCGGCAGCAGCGCGCGCGCCTGCGTCAGGTACTTGAGCGCCTGGGCGTACGCGCTCGCGGCCTTGGCCCGCCTGCCCGCGAGCAGGTTGAGCTCCGAAAGCAGCAGCCGCTCCTCGTCGTCCACGACCAGCGACGAGCCGCCGTTGTACTGGTTGACGATGTCGAACACCGCCTCCTCGCGTCGCTCGCCCGGCGTGCTGGCCAGGAGCCGCCGCGCGATCCGCCGGTGGGCCACCGGGCGCTCCGCCTCGCCGAGCAGCGCGTACGACGCCTCGCGCACGCGGTCGTGGAGGAACGAGTAGGCGCCGTCGAGCTGGTACACAAGGCCCGACCGGATCGCCTCCGCCAGCGCCGCGTGGACGTGCTCGCCGTGGACGTCCTCGAGGGTCCGCGCCGAGGCCGTGCGTCCGAGGCAGGCGAGGTCCTTCAGCGCCTCGCGCGTGGCCGGGGGCAGGCCGCCGAAGCGCGTCATCATCAGCTCGATGACGTTGTCGGTGAAGTTCTGGGCCTGGATCCGCGCGACGTCCCAGGTCCAGCTGCCGCTCACCGGGTCGACGCCGATCAGCGCGTCATCGTGGAGCGCGGAGACGAACTGGATGGCGAAGAACGGATTGCCGCTGGTCTTCTCGTAGACGAGCCGCGCCAGCGGGCGCACGTGCTCGCGGCTGCAGCCGAGCGCCCCGCCGAGGATCTTCTCGACGTCCTGCACCTGCAGCGGCGGCACCGCGATCTCGCGCAGCGCCGCGCCGGCCGCGGTCATCCGCTCGAGCGCCCGCGAAAGCGGGTGCCCGGCGCCGACGTCCTGATCGCGGTAGGCGCCGACGACCAGCAGATGCTTCACGTCGTCCTGACGGATCACGTGCTCGAGCAGGGCGAGGGTCGCCTCGTCGGCCCACTGCAGGTCGTCGAGGAACAGCACGAGCGGGTGCTCGGCGGTCGCGAAGATCGCGAGGAAGCGGCGGAACACCGCGTAGAAGCGGTTGTTCGCCTCCTCCGGCGGAAGCTCGGCGACGGGGGCCTGTTCACCGAGGACGAGGGCCAGCTCGGGCACCAGGTCGACGATCAGCTTGCCGTTCGGTCCCAGCGCGCGCTGCAGCGACTCGCGAAAGCGCACGACCTCGCCCTCGCTCTGCGCCAGGATCGCGCGCACCGCCGTGCGGAGGCCCTGAGCGACCGACGCGTACGGGACATCGCGCGTCGACTCGTCGGCCTTCCCGCTGGCGAACAGCGCCCGCGCCGGCGACAGCACGCGCCGGAGCTCGTTCACGAGCGACGACTTGCCGGCCCCCGGGTATCCGGTGACGAGCACGAGCTCCTTGGCGCCGGCGGACACGACGCGGCCGAAGATCGCCAGCAATTCGTGGATCTCGCGCTCGCGACCGTAGAGCTTCTCGGGCACGCGGAGCCGCCGCGAGACGTCCTGCGCGCCGAGCCGGAATGGTTCGACGCGCCCGAACGACTCCCACTCGGCGAGGCAGCGCCGCAGGTCGGTGAGCACCCCGCGCGCCGACTGGTAGCGGTCCTCCGGGGTCTTCGCCAGCAGCTTCGTCACGATCTCCGAGATCGGCAGCGGGATCGCCGGCACGAGCTCGTGCGGCGGCCTGGGCTCCCGCGCCAGGTGCCCGTGCAGCAGCTCCGCCGGCTCGGTGGCGCTGAACGGGAGCACGCCGGTGAGCAGCTGGTAGAGCGTGACGCCGAACGAATAGAGGTCGCTGCGCGCGTCGACCGAGCGATTCATGCGCCCGGTCTGCTCCGGCGCCACGTACGCCAGCGTCCCTGCGGGCACCGGCGCGCCGGCGTTCTGCTGTTCGCGCAGCGACAGCGACGCGCTGCCGAAGCCGGTGAGCCATACGGCGCCGGCCCGGACGTCGACGAGGATATTGGCCGGCTTGAGGTCCTTGTGGATGATGCCGCGGTCGTGGACGCGGTCGAGGGCGATGCCGAGGCCGATCGCGACGCGCAGGAAGGCCGTCGTCTCCCACGCGGGGCCGACGAGGCCCGCCAGGAGCTCGCCGCCTGGGTCGCGGAGGACGAGCGCGAGCCGTCCCGCCGCGCGCGCGAGCCCCAGCGGCTGTGCGCCCCACGACGGCTCGATCGCGTGGCGGAGCGCGAGCTCGCGCTCGAGGCGGGCGATCGGCCCGGTCGCGGTGAGGATCGGCGCGCCGTCGCTGCGACGGAGCCCTCGCGACAGGACGACCTCGCCCTCCTCCCAGAGCGGCTCCAGACGAACCACGTCGATCGGTATCGGCTCGCCGGAGCCCTCTCCACCGGAATTCTCGTGCGTCAGTACTGCCATGGTCATCGATCGTGGAAGGTCGATCGTCCCGCGGGACGGCCCGAGTCTACCCGACCACCACGGATGCCCGGCGCTGACCGTCACCCGACCTTGGTCGGGTAGCGGGCGCCCGCGCGATGCTGCTTCCGGCGACGACTCGTGATCGACCGGCTTTTCTGGCAGGACCTCGGACCGCCGCTCCGCGGCGAGAGAATTGTCTTGTATAACGTCGCGATGTCCGTTATAGCGGACGTATGTTTCCTTGCCTCGTGGCCATGCGGATGTTCGGTGCTCGCTCGGAGGCGTGCTGTCGAACAAGCGCTTGTCGTTCTTGCTGTAGTTAGCCGCATGTGCCGCGGCGCAGGCTGCGGCGAGGAGAACAGCGAAGCAGCGCCCCCGCGTCCCCGGTGACGTGCGGCGCCGTCGTTCGTCGTGACGGCCGAGCCACGCGGCTCATCACCGTCAGCGTCCGCCCTTCTCGTGGCGCGCCCGGCTGACCTTTGGCCGGGGCGCGAGCCGAGGCGTCCCTTCGGGAGGACGGCGGAACCTCGCTCGCGACGACGTTCGACTCCGGCATGCGGCGCTTCCAGCACTCCCAAGGAGACAGGTATGAAGCGGTTCTTCGAACGTCATCGATGGATTGGTTCGGCGCTCGCGAGCGGACCCTGGTTGTTGGCGACGCTGCTCGGCCCGATCGGCTGCGGGAGCGACGACGACGCGGGCAGCGGTGGCAGCGCGGCTCAGACGGGCAGTTCGAGCGGCGGGTCGGGCGGTTCCACGAGCGGCACCGGCAACGGCACGAGCGGTGTCGGCGGCGGTGGCAACTCGGGTGAAGCTGGCGCGACCGGCGAAGGCGGCGGCGGTGCCGGCGGTACGGGCGGCGGCGGTGCCGGCGGCAGCGGAGGTACCGGCGGTACGGGCGGCGGCGGTGCCGGTGGCGGTACGGGCGGCGGCGGCACGGGCGGCGGAGATGGTGGCGGCGGAGATGGTGGTGCCGGCGGCACGGGCGGCGGCGGTCCGATCGTCGAGTTGCCCAACATCGTCACGATCGTGGCCGACGATCTCGGCTTCTCGGACCTCGGCGCGTTCGGCGGCGAGATCACCACACCGAACCTCGATACGCTCGCAGCAGAAGGCCGCATCCTCACCGGGCACCGCTCCGGATCGCTGTGCGCGCCGACCCGCGCGATGCTGGTCTCGGGCACCGACAGCCACGCCGTCGGGCTGGGCCGCATGGGCGGCGGTACTGGACCGCAAGCAGGGCAGCCCGGCTACGAGGGCCACCTGACCGACAACGCGCTGTCCGTCGCCGAGATCCTGAGAGACGCCGGATACCATACGTACATCGCCGGCAAGTGGCACCTCGGCGACACGGAGGATCAGAGCCCTCCGGCGCGCGGCTTCGAGAAATCGTACGTCCTGCTCCCCGGCGTGGCGACGTTCTTCAACGAGTTCGCCGACCCGCCGACGACCGCGCAGGCGCAGCTGTATCGCGAGGACGGCGTGTACACGCAGCCGCCGCGCGACTTCTACGCGACCGAGTTCTACACGGACAAGCTCATCCAGTACATCGAGAGCAACCGCGCCGATGGCAAGCCGTTCTTCGCGTTCGCGACGTACACCACGCCGCACTGGCCGCTTCAGGCGCCGCCGGAGTACATCGACAGGTACCGCGGCCGCTACGACGCGGGCTACGACGCCATCCGCGAGCGGCGCCTCGAGCGGCTCAAGAGCCGCGGCGTCATCCCGCAGTCGTTCACGCCGAATCCCCGCTTGCCGAGCGGCGGCAGCAACCCGAAGACCTGGGAAGAGCTGACGCCGGAGGAGCGGATCTACGAGGCGCGGCGCATGGAGATCTACGCTGCCATGGTCGAGAACCTCGACGCCAACATCGGCAGGTTGATCCAGTACCTCAAGCGGGTCGGCGAGTACGAGAACACCTTCATCTTCTTCCAGTCCGACAACGGCGCGGAAGGTGGCAATCGGGAGGGCTTCGCCGCCACCGACCCGAGCCGCTCCGGGGCGGTGGAGAACTCGCTCGAGAACCTGGGTCGACCGGGTTCGTACATCGGCGTCGGACCCCGCTGGGCCGAAGTGAGCGCCACGCCGTTCCGGCTGTGGAAGAGCTACACGACCGAAGGCGGCATCGCCGTTCCGGCCATCGCACGGCTGCCGGGGCAGCACCAGAGCAGGCCGCAGTTCGATGGAACCACGCACGTGATCGATTTCCTGCCGACCGTGCTCGAGCTGGCCGGTGTGCCCAACCCGGGGAGCACCTACAAGGGCAGGGAAGTCGAGCCGATCAGCGGGCACTCGATCCTGCCGGTGCTCGAAGATCGGGCGACCGGCCTGCGCGCGCCGGGGGAGACGCTGATCTGGGAGCACGGCAACCACCGCTACGTGATTCGCGACAACTGGAAGCTCTTGTGGCTCAGCGCGCCCTATGGCCCGACGCCGCGCGCCTGGAGCCTGTTTGATCTGGCCACCGACCGCGGCGAGATCAACGACGTTTCCGCGGCTCATCCGGACGTGGCGGCCGAGCTCGCCGCCGCGTGGGCGCAGTACGCCACCGCCCGCGGCGTCATCCTCACCGAGTAAACGCGCACCCTGCCGCACGCGAGACCCGGGCGTCTCTGCGCGACCCGCGTCTCGCGGCGGCGCTCACTTCCGCTCTGCACATGGCCGATTCCCGACTCGTTCGCTCGTGGCCCCTCGCTGTCGTGACCCTGGCGCTCATCGGGCTCGTGGTCTGGCGCGCGCCCAGGAGCGCGTCCTCGCTCACGCCGGCCGACGCATCCACGGCGAGCGCTTCGGTGGTGAAACCCGGGGCGGCGCGAGGCGGGCCCGCGGAGGCCTCGCCGGCTGCCGCGACGCCGGTCAGCCCGGCGGAGCGCTCGCCGGAGCGCGCGGCGGCCGGCTTCGTCGGCAGCGATCGATGCGCGCCGTGCCACGCCGAGGAGCACGCCGCGTGGCAGGGCTCGCAGCACGCGCGGGCCATGCAGCACGCGACCGCCGCCACCGTGCTCGGGAACTTCGACGGGGCGCGTCTGCGTTACGCCGGGCAGGTCCACCGCTTCGATCGCCAGGGCGGGAAATACTGGGTCACCACGGACGGCCCCGATGGCCAGCTGCACCGCTACGAGGTGCTGTACACCTTCGGCGTCGAGCCGCTCCAGCAGTACCTCGTCGCCGGCCCGGGCGGGCGCTTGCAGGCGCTGCCGTTTGCGTGGGACGCGCGCCCCCAGGCACGCGGTGGGCAGCGCTGGTACCACCTGCACGAGCGCGACGACGTGCGCTCCGGCGACGTGCTGCACTGGACCGCCGCCAGCCAGAACTGGAACCACATGTGCGCCGAGTGCCACTCGACGCACGTCACGAAAGGGTATGACGCGGCCGCAGATCACTTCACCACCACCTGGTCCGAGCTCAGCGTCGGTTGCGAAGGCTGCCACGGCGGTGGCGCGCGCCACCTCGACTGGACCAAGGCGAGGACGCCGGACCCCTCGAAGGGCCTCGACGTGCGCTTCGACGAGCGCAAGGACGCCACGTGGACGCGGCTGCCCAGCGGCACCGCGCAGCGTGCCAAGAGCGCCTCGAGCGGCACCGAGAGCGCCACGTGCGCGTTCTGCCACAGCCGCCGCGAGACCCTCTCGCAGCCGTTCCGGCACGGCGCCCCGCTGCTCGACAGCGTCGCGCTCGAGCTGCTGACCGCGCCCTTCTACACGCCCGACGGCGTGATGAGCGACGAGGTCTTCACCTATGGCTCGTTCCAGCAGAGCAAGATGGCCAATGCCGGCGTGACGTGCAGCGACTGCCACGAGCCGCACTCCGGCCGTCTGCGCGCCGAGGGCAACGGCGTGTGCGCGTCCTGCCATGAGCCGGCGCGCTTCGATGTCCCCGCGCATCACCGCCACGCCGCGAACGCCGTCGTCACGCCCGGCGCGCCCGTCGCTCCGCGCTGCGTCGACTGCCACATGCCGGCGCGCACGTACATGGGCGTCGACGTCCGTCACGATCACGGCTTCCGGGTGCCTCGTCCGGATCTCTCGGTCCGCCTCGGGATCCCGAACCCATGCACCGACTGCCACGCTCAGAAGCCGGCGAGCTGGGCCGCTGACGCCGTGCGAGCCTGGCTCGGCCGCCCCGCGCAGGGCTACCAGACCTATGCCGAGGTGTTCGCTCTCGCGAGCACCGCGCCCGGCGACCCGGCCGTCGCCGCTGAGCTCCAGCGGCTCGCGACCGATCGCGCCATCCCCGCCATCGCGCGCGCGACGGCGGTCGCCTCGCTTCGCGCCGCACCGACGGCCGCGTCGCTCGCCGTTCTCCGCGCGGCGCTCGCCGATCCCGACCCGTTGCTCCGGCGCGCCGCGCTCAGCGCGCTGGAGGGCTACGACCCTCGCCACGCCGCGGCCGTCGCCGCGCCGCTCCTCGCCGATCCCGTGCGCGGCGTGCGCGTCGAAGCCGCGCGCGTGCTTGCGGGCGTCGACCTCGGCGCCTTGCCCGAGCGCGCCGCGCGGGCGCTGGACGGGGCGTTGAGCGAGTACATCGCCACCCAGACCCTCCATGCCGATCGCGCCGAGGCCCAGAACAACCTGGGCCTGATCTTCACCCGCACGGGCAAGCCGCGCGACGCCGAGCACGCCTACCTCGCCGCGCTTCGCATCGAGCCCGGTTACGTCCCCACCTACGTGAACCTCGCCGACCTCTATCGCGAGCTCGGTCGCGACGCGGACGGCGTCGCGCTGCTCCGGCGCGGAATCACCCGTCTTCCCGAGCAGGCCGAGCTGCTCCACTCGCTGGGCCTCGCCCTGGTCCGGCAAGGCCACCAGGATCAAGCGCTCGAGCCGCTGAAACGCGCCGCCGCGCTCGCGCCAGAGCAGGCCCGCTTCCAGACCGTCTACCAGGCCGCGCTGACCGCCCTGCGGTCCTCCCCCCAGGCTGCTCACGCCCAGTCGCGTCTCGGACGGCCATGAGCTCCTCCATCCGCCAGCGGTCACCACCTTGGTCGTGAACGTGGGCTCGTGCCTGTGTGCGCATGGCATGTCCCCTGCAGTCTGGCTTCGCCCTGAAAAGGAGCGTTGCCCTGTCATGACGAAGCGACCTTCTCGGCGGACCTTCCTCCACGCCGCGGGCGCCAGCCTCGCGCTCGGCGCGTGTGCGGGGAGCGCGCAGCTGCGGCAAAACGCTACATCCCCGGGCGCGGGCGCTCCGGAGCCTCCCGAGGGGCCTTCCTCCGGGGCGCCAGAGGAAGAGGACGTCACGCTACCGGCGGGCGGCGTGATGCCGACGAGGGCTCTCGGGCGGACCGGCGTGAAGGTCAGCCTCCTCGGCCTCGGCGGCTTCCACATGGCGGTCCCCAAGGACGAGCAGGAGAGCATCCGTCTCGTTCGCTTCGCGATCGATCACGGGGTCACCTTCCTCGACAACTGCTGGGATTACCACGATGGCAAGAGCGAGGAGCGCATGGGCAAGGCGCTCCAGGACGGATACCGCAGCAAGGTCTTCCTGATGACCAAGCTCGACGGCCGCACCCGGGCGACCGCGGAGGCGCAGCTCGAGCAGTCGCTCCGGCGGCTGCGCACCGACGTCATCGATCTCGTGCAGATGCACGAGATCATCCGGATGAGCGATCCCGAGCAGATCTACGGGCCCGGCGGCGCGATGGAGGCGCTCGTGGCCGCGAAGAAGGCCGGCAAGATCCGGTTCATCGGCTTCACGGGGCACAAGGACCCGGACATCCACCTCGCCATGCTGAAGATGGCCGAGCGGCAGGGCGTCCCGCTCGACACCGTGCAGATGCCTCTCAACGTCCTGGATCCCCATTACCGGAGCTTCGAGAAGGCGGTGCTCCCGGTGCTGACGCAGCAGGGCATCGGGGTGCTGGGGATGAAGCCGTTCGCCGGCGGGGAGATCGCGAAGGCGGGCGTGGTCTCGCCGATAACCTGCCTGCACTATCCCATGAGCTTGCCGACGTCGGTGGTCATCACCGGCTGCGATAGCCTGGGTGTCCTCAAGCAGGCGCTCAAGGCGGCTTACACGTTCCAGCCGCTCGGCAGCGAGCGCGTCTCGGCGATCCTGGCGCGCACCGCCGAGCTCGGGGCCAGAGGGGACCACGAGCATTTCAAGACCACGGAGCGCTACGATGGCACGACGAAGAACCCCCACTGGCTGACGACCGCGAACCTTTGAACGGGAACCCCGCGGGGGCTCCCAACGCAAGGGGGCAAGCCTCGCCACGGACGTCGCCGAGCAGGCGCCCTGCTCCTCCGCCGGCGCCCCGCGCGCGCCAGCCGCCGCACGTGCCCGAGCGTGTGGATTTTCTGGCCCCACAAGAGAGAGCACCGCCGATGGCATCGATCGATTGTTGAACTACCGTCGCTTTCCCAGGAGAGTGAATGAATCAGGGGTGCATGTTCGACATGGCCGGCTGCGTCGCCGCCCGGTGGTGGCCTTCAAAGGCCAGTCTTCAAAACTGGCCGTCATTCGGGCGGGGGTTCAGGGAAGAGGGAGAGCTGCTCGGGGGCCCTCGGCTTCGGTCGCCACGACAGGAGATCGAGTTGCACCGGGCCGGGCGGAGGTGCGTCATGAGCAGGCGTAACCGGTGCGACGGGCGGCGGGTCCGGCTGGACGGTCGGACGGCGGAGCGCGGGCGTCGGCGCGGTGACGAGCCGCAGGAAGCCACGGCCGCCGGGCAACGGCCTGGAGGGCGCTTCCGGCTGCCAGTGCTCCAGTGGCTGCGGCTGCGGCTTCTCGTCGGCCGGCTCGGTCAGGATGGCGTCCAGGAGCTCCTCCAGATCCCACACGTGCCGGGTGAGTCCAGCCTCCATCGCGGGCGTGACGCGCAGCGTGCGCGGGGTCCAGCAGAGGTTGAAGTACGTGTAATGCAGGGCGACGGCGGCCCTATGGTGCTCGGGGCTCTTGCTGAAGGCGTACGAGAGCCTTCTCATGCGTCCGAGCAGATGGCGCGTGGTGCCATTCAGCCGCTCCACGTACGCCGTAGAAGCCTTCTTCGCGTCGGGTGCGCCGTAGATCGTGTGCTTCGTGATGAACGGGTCACGGGGAGGCTCGTACCGATGGTCCGGGCCGCGGTAGGAGGCAGTGCGGTAGTTTTTGACAGTCTGCATGAAGTCGACGCTGAGCCCGAAGTGCGCTGCTACAGCAGCGATGTACGGCGCAAATCCGTCCGTGGTGATCTGCGGCATCACCAGGAGTCGAGACCGAAGGTCTGCGACGAAGGCGCTGCACGTCTCCATGTCGCGCTTGCCGACACGCCAGGCGATGACGAGGCGCGATGCCGTGTCCATGGCCGCGAAGGAGTACGTTTCGCCTATTCCGGGCGCGTCGGAAGCCGTCACGCGGGCTTGCTTTTACCCACATAGGAAAACACTTCATCGGCCTGGATCAGCTCGCAGCGGAGCCCGCGCACGAGCCGGTCATGCAGGCGCTGCGCACCGGCGCCGAGAGCGAGCCCGAAGCGGCTGATTGCCGCTCGGCTGACGTCGGTCATCCGGCTGACCGCGCGCTCGCTGTTGCCGTCCACCAAGGCCGCGAGCACGGCAAGCTGCCGCTCGCGTGGGAGCACGTTCGCCACGGGACCCTTGCCTCTCCCCAGGCGCGGCCGTACCCTTCGCGGTGCAATGGGCGCGAGGTAGGCGACTGCCTGGCGTTTCGCAGCCCTGCTTCCGGGGACCAGCCGGAGGCAGGGCGCTTTCGTCTAAGGTCCTTCGATTATAGCGCTTTTGCCGAGGGAAAGCGCTCTGAAGGGCGCGCGGCAGATGCCGACAGGACGGGGTATGTCATAGCCTACAGGACGCCGTTGCCTCGGGATGCGCGTGAAACCCTGACTCCCCGCGGTAAGCGCTGCGCGAAGCGCCGTCTCCCCCTGGCCGCGCTGTCCAGTTCATGATGGCGTGCATGACAAGGACGAAGGCGACCGAAGTGATGTGGTCCGAGCGCGTTCGGGCGTGGCGCGAGAGCGGTGAAACGGCGGAGGAGTTCGCGCGGAGCCGCGGATTTGCGGCCTCGACGCTGCACGGCTGGTCGAGCCGGCTGTCGCGGACCGAGCGGCCGCGCTTTCTGCGGCTGGTGCCGAAGGCGCCCGCCGTGACAAGCAGCGCTTCGGAGCTCGTCGTCGAGGTCGGTGGCGCGCGCGTGCGCGTGGCAGCGGGCTTCGACGCCGCGCTGCTGGCCGACGTGGTCCGCGCCCTCGGCGGTGGCGCGCGATGATCCCGGCCGGCGTGCAGGTGTTCGTCGCGCTGGAGCCGGTGGACATGCGCTACGGCTTCGAGCGGCTCTCGGGGCTGATTCGCGAGCGTGTGGGGTATGAGGCGCGCTGCGGAGCGCTGTTCGCGTTCATCGGCAAGCGGCGGACCAGCATCAAGATCCTCTTCTTCGACGGCAGCGGACTCTGCCTGTTTTCAAACCACCTGTCTTCATACTACACCTCTTTCGAATTCAGACGAGGACGTTGGTTCCGGCTCCGTGATGCACGGGCTGCCGCTGCCCGGTCGCTGAGGCGATCCCAGCGGCTGCAGTGCTTCCTGGGGTGAGTCGCCGGCTCCTCGTAAAGCCACGCGTGGCCGTTGTACGCGTGCGCCTTGATGATGCGGTGCTTCACCCAGCTGATCAGGGTGGACTCGTGAATTCCAAGGCGAGCGGCGAGCTCCTCCTTGGTGAGAAGCCCGCGGGCGCGCAGTCGATCGAAGCGTGGTCTCAAGTTATACGTATGCACGATGTACTGCACGCGCTTCGGCGTGAAGCGGGCCCCGCCACGGCCGGGCCACGCGGCCCCGCCGGGATGGAGCCCACGCGCGTTAAGAATGTCGGCGATCTCGTCGTAGATGTGATGGTCGAGCAGCCGGTCGACGAGCTCCACAATCTTCGCCGGCGTCTTCACTTTCTCCCAGGAAGCTTTCGGGTTAACGGTCGTAATGGTCGTCGTTTGACCGCCTCGGAAGCGAATATGGATCTTCGTGGTCGCGTCGGCAGATTGCTTCACGAGCGTCGCGTCCTCCACCACGTAGGCGAGCATTCGCTTCCGCTCCCGATTCGGCGTCGTCGGGTCGAACCACAGCCGCTTGAAGTCAGTCGTCATCGCGACGAGTCGATCGCGAAGCGCCTCGTCGATCGCGATCCCATCGTCGTGTCGAGCGCGCTCGCGTTCGTCGCGCGCTTTCGCCAGTACGCGAAGTTTGTCGTTCCAATTGGACTCGAGCGTATCTGCGACGAGACGGTTGGCGGGGTCAACCATCATGAAGCGGCGCTGTGCGAGGTCAGCGTCGACCTGCGCCCGCTCGATCGCGTGACACCGAAGCTGATCCGCCTGCTCGTACCGAGTCTCGACCTCTCTCCGAATCTCGAGCGCCAACTCGACGGCGGCAGGCGTCATCTTCTCGGTCACCAAGAGCCCGACCGCCTCGTCGATGGGAGGCCCTGCGAGGGATTGGCAGTTCGGTTCGGCATGGGAATCGGTGGCGCGGTCACAGACGTACCAGGACTCGAGCTTCCCTCGAGCCTCCCTGTAGCGTACGCGAAGATGCTGCCCGCATCGCCCACAGACGGCGCGCCCCTGCAGGAGCGCGCTGCCCTCGCGCGGCGGCGATGCACGCGCGGCGTCGTACCCGCGACCGTTCGACGCGAGGAGCCGGAGATTCTCCTGGTATCGGTCCCACGTGATGTAACCAGGATGGGCGTTGGGAATGCAGGCAAGCCAGTCCTCGCTCGCGCGCTTCCGCTGCGTCTTCTTTCCATCGATTGTACGACTGTACACACGCTGTCCGTACGCGTAGGCACCGGCGTACCGCGGGTTGCGCAGCGTCCGCATCGCCGCCGATGCCGTGAGCGGACGGAAGATCACGCCCGCGGCTGGGGCGCGGAGGCGAGAAGGGAAACGGAGGCCCTCGTCTCGAAACGCCTTGACCGTCTGGTGTGCCGAGCCGACGCGGGCGAAGGTCTCGAAGAGGTGCGCGATCGTTTCGCGCACCTGCGCATCCGGGTCGAGGACGACGGTCCCGCTCTCATCGTAGACGAAGCCGGTGGGGAGAACGCATCGATACTCACCGCGCCTGACCTTGTTCAGGACCCCGCCGCGCAGTCTCGCCTTCAGGACGTGCAGTTCCGCCTCGCTCATCGTTCCCTTGAGGCCGAGAAGGAGACGATCGTTGAAGTTCGTCGGGTCGTACACGCCATCCTCGTCCAGGATCAGGGTGTTCGCCAGGGCGCAGATCTCGAGCAGTCGATGCCAGTCGGCGTTGTTCCTCGCGAGCCGCGAGACCTCGAGCCCCATCACGATGCCGGCACGCCCGAGCCCGACATCCGTCACCAGCCGCCGAAACCCTTCGCGCCAAGCCGCGGATGCGCCCGACTCTCCCTGGTCGGAGTCGATCACGACGATGCGATCGTCGGGCCAGCCGAGCGCTGTCGCGCGCGCCCGAAGCGCATACTGGCGCTTCGTGCTCTCAACGTTCTCGACCACCTGCTTCATCGACGACTGTCGGATGTAGAGGTAAGCTTCACGCTCGAGATGGTGCGACTGAACTTTGCGCGATTCATTCATGGTTCCTCGGGGGAGTGGAACTCCTCGCCATCGCTGCGAAGAGGTGAACAACGGCTCGTTGTTCATCATCGGGGGTCAAGCTTGGAGGCGACGGTTGCGTCGTGCGCGATGTCGTGCTCTGGGCGGCCGCTGCCCGCGCCCAAGCCCACATGCCTCGCCGAAGCAAAAGCGCAAGACCGCTCCTCGCTTCGAGGGGGAGCCGTTCGCCAAGAGCGGCCGCTCGCAATGCCTCGTATTGCTCGGTCACTCTCACCCTCGCAGCGGCTTCCTCGGCACCCGCTCGGGTGCCCGCTGTGTCGTTTTTTTTCCGCCGAGCGCCCGCTCGATCGTTCTGGGGTGGATCTCGACCGAAAACACCTGCCAGACCAGCCTCGCCAACTCGCGCGCCCGGAGCGGTTTCCCCGGGACGATCCGTTTCTCGACGAAGGCCAAAATGTCACCCTGGAGCTTGTGCGGCCCACGGGGGCCCCTTTTCTTTGGCACGAGTCCGCCAAGCCCCGACTCATCGAAGCTCGCTCTGGCCTGGTAGTACGTCGGGCGAGAGACCCCGTACTCGGCGGCGGCCTGCGTTACTGACAGGTTGTCGATCGACACGCGGCGCAACATCTCGTACCTCACCTGCATCAGGTCGCGAGAATCGAAGAAGCCGCCCGTCTGGAACTTCGGATCGCTGACCTCGTCGGGGGACGGGTTCAATGTGCCGTCCTCGCGGAGCGCTGCGGTCTTCGGCTCTGTCCGGTCGCCTCGTTTCGGCATGAGCCCTCCGACATGTGAGTCACGATAACTAGGCCGCATCGGTGACCGATGTCAAACATGCGCAACGCGTATTGGTCAGATCTTGTCGCGCATTTTCGCATGTTCGGGTCGTCTCTTCTTTGTAGGCGGCACATTTCGCTTTACATGTGCGGTGTTATTCCCTTTACGCGCTTGAGCCCGGCCCGCCTGCTCGACGAGGTGCGACACCAGGCCGGCGAGTTCCAGGAGATCGGCTACCCGGAGCAGCGCGCGCCCCTCGCCGATGACGAGCTCCGGATCGGGCGCGACGACGTCGGTCCACTGCCGCGGCACCGAGTAGACGTGCGCCTCGTCGACGCGCAGCAGGAGCCGCGTCCCGTACCGGTTGTACCGCTCGCCCACGCAGACGAGCTGCCGTCCGCTGAGCGGGTGGAACGGGTGCGTCACGCGCACAAGACGCTCGCCCGTGGGCGAAGGGCGTGCAGTTCGTGGTGAGGTACAAACGTCTTGATCGCGGGGCGTTCGTGCTGCCCGACCCCCCGACCGAGGGCGCCACGCACGTCGAGGTGGACGACGCGACGCTCGAGACGCTGCTCGACGGCATCGAGATCGCGCCGACGTCCAAACCGCGAAGGCGTGCATCGCGCCGCGTCCACTGAGCCGCACGAATTCACTCGACAAGTACGCTCCGCTTACGTAGAGCGGCGTCGTGCACGACGCTGCCGCAAAGCCGACGCCGACGCCCGAGCAGCAGCGCATCGCGCAGCTCGAAGCGGAGCTCGCAGCGGCCAAGAGCGAGCTCGTCGGAGCGCGCGATGCGCTCGCGCAGCTTCGGCGCGCCTACACCCGTGCGCTCGAGCAACTCCAGCTTTTGCAACGTCGACTGTTCGTGGCGAAAGCGGAGCGCGCCGAGGTGAGCGCGGAGCAGCTCGCGTTCGAGTCGATGTTCCTCGAGGTCCAGCGTCTCCAGAAGGCACTCGACGACGCCGAGCGCAAGACGGGCGACGAGCGGCAGGACGACGACCCCAAGGGGCCGAAACGAAGGACCGGCAGCAAGGGCCGTCGCGACCTGTCCGAGTCGGACCTGCCCGTCGTCCGCATTGAGCTCTCCTGTCCTGAGCTCGATGCGACGGCGACGCGCATCGGGGTCGAGGAGACCTCGCGACTCGGCTACGAGCGCGGCGGAATGCGCCGCATCGTGCTCGCACGCGTCGTGTACAAGGCCGAGCGGTCCGTCACGGATGCGAGCAGCGCTGGCGAGGGGGAAGCTGCCCCGCTCCAGGTCGTCGCGAGAGAGGTCCCGGCGCCGACGCCCGCAGCGAGCGTCAGCCCCGAGAACACGGCAGCGGCCGGCGAGCCGAGCGCTTGCTCCACAGCGCTCGATGCGCCGCCGCCGGCGCCGAAGGGCGAGACCTGCACGGTCTTCATCACGACGCCGCTTCCGAAGGAGCTGTTCCGGAGGTCGCTTCTCGCGCCGTCCATCATTGCGCACATCCTCATCAGCAAGTACCTGCTCGGTGTCCCGTTCTATCGACTGGAGCAGCAGCTGGAGCTTCAGGGCGCGTCGCTCGATCGCGGCACGATGTGCCGCTACGCCGAAGACGCGGGCGCGACCCTGGGCGCCATCGTCGAGGCCGCGCGCAAAGAGGCCTTCGAGACCGCCTTCTGCCTGTCCACGGACGCTACCGGGGTCTCCATCCAGCCTGGGCCCATCCAGGAGCGCAAGGACAAGAAGCCCGGGCCGTGCCGCAAAGGACACTTCTTCGTCGTCCTCGCGGACAAGGATCACGTCTTCTTCGAGTACCAGCCCAAGCATACCAGCGCTGCGGTTTGCGAGATGTTCCGCGGCTTCTCTCGGTACATTCAAGCCGACGCTCACGCCATCTATGACGCCCTCTTCCGCGGCACACCACCAAGAGGCGCTGCTGCCGACGAGAAGCGCGGTCCGCCCCCGACCGAAGTCGGATGCTGGTCGCATTGCCGTACCAACTTCTGGGAGGCGGCGGTCTGCAAGCACGAGCTCGGCGTCGAGGGGCTGCGTCGCATCAACGCCATCTTTGCGGTCGATCGCAAGCTCGCGGATCTTGCGCCCGCACAGCGCAAGGTGCGCCGTGACGCCGTCGTCCGCCCCTTGGTCGACGCGTTCTTTGCGTGGGCGAGGGCCGAGCACGCGCGTCCCCGCGAGCGCGGCCTGGTCTCTACTGCGCTCGGCTACGCCCTCAATCAAGAGCAGCCCCTGCGGCGCTTCCTCGATGATGGTCGGCTGCGCCTGGAGAACAACGCGAGCGAGCGAGCTCTGCGATCCATCGCGGTTGCAAGGAAGTCCTGGCTCTTCTTCGGCAGCGACGACCACGCCTCGGCCGCCGCCAACCTCTTCTCGCTCGTGGCAAGCTGCAAGCTCCACGGTCTCGACCCCGAGGCCTACCTCGCCGACGTCATCCGCGTGATGCCCTACTGGCCGCGGGACCGCTACCTCGAGCTCGCCCCCAGGTACTGGGCGCGCACCCGCACCCGGCTCGTCGCCGACGAGCTGAAGCTCGCCCTCGGGCCGATCACCGTCCCGCCCCCGCTTCCCGCGGAAGAGCAGCACGCGACGGGCTGACTGAGCCGGTTCCATCGCCCCCATCTTGCACCAGCTGACCGAGGTTGGGGCCGACGGCGCTTCATGCAGCGCTTACTCCCCGCGGTCGAGGCGAGCAGATCCGCGGGCTCCGGGCGGGCTACGCGGCGCCAACGTCGTTCGGCCGATTCGTCGCGGCTGGCCCGCTCGTCTCGGGCGCCTAGTCAGATGGACCGAGTACGCGAGCAAGTCTGCTGAGCGTCTCGGTCTCCACCATAATCCGTAGAGGGTCGACGCCCCATGCTGAGCTAGATGGCCGGGTAGCGAGGTCGTTCATTTCCAGCAGCCGCAGTAGCCGATTCGGGTTACTGACACCATCAAGTACGCCGTCGGCTTTATCCAGCGACTTGAATTTGCCGGCGAACATAAGCACGCGCCACGGGATTTTAGGCCATTCGTCCTTGTTTTTGCCGGAAATAACATCTTGGTCAAAGGCGACGAGCATGCAGCGATCCTCACTGCACGTGCTGAGCCCCCACGAGACTACTCTTCTCAGGTCGGCGAGTTCGCCGCCGGAAAGGTCTGCGAGAACGCGAGCCGTGCCACGAAAGAACGCGTCTGGTGTTTTCTGTTCGCTAACGTACTCGCGGGCCAGTACCGCAAGAGGCGTCACTACTGCTGGATCGACTGCTTCACCGAGCGCCCGAACCGACCGAAGGACCGTCTCTCGAACAAACGGCTCTTCTTGGTGTGCGTCGATGAGCCCGGCGACCTCCTCAGGCGTAACCTGGTCGTCTTCCTGACCATGCAGGAGTTCGTACCACCACTTAGCGACCTCGCGCTCCTTCCAGCCGCGGGCGATGGCGAACACAGTCGTCAGCGCCCATGGTAAGAGGCCAGCTCCTCCCTGGATGGCAGCCATGCTAGGTCCAGCGCCTGACGCCAGCGCTATTCCAGCGCCCGTACCGCCGGCAATTACTGCGTTAGCCGCATCCTTCAACATCGCATTCGCTCGCTCGCGCATCTCGCGGTCGGTCATGAGCACCATGATACACCAGCGCGCCGATGGTCGCCGTGTCCCCGGATGAAGCGGGGCGCGCATCTGACGACCACAGTGCGGGCTGTCGCGTGTTCGGATGAGCGGCTGCCGAGCCGCCACCGGGGACGGACGCCCACCGCGCCGGCCAGGGCGCTGCCGAACGGACGCGGGTTCCTGCGACTGGTCGGGAGCGCGCCGGCTGCGCCCGCTGGGCCTACGACGCCCGCGGGGCCGGAACCGCCACCGTCGGAGCCTCCGCCTGCGGGGATGCCGAGGCCGATGGTGCAGCTGAGCTTGTTCCCGCCTGATCCGCCTGACTAGATGGGGCGGAGCCTGCTGCATGTGCAGTTCCCGCACCTGAGTCTGCGGCGCGTGCCGCGGATACAGGAGGCGCAGTGCTAGTTGAGATACCAGCGAGGCTCAATACCCGCACCGCCAGCGTAAATGCCCTATTTACTTTGGCTACGGACATTGGATGACATGCGGACATGTAGCGAGATGTCACTGACAAGCCATATAGCTCGCGATAGTCAGAGTCTACGGCACGAAGCTTCGGATGTACGAAAATTCGTTTGCCGCGATCTTTGTGCTTGAACGTCATCGGCGCGTGCGAGCTAGGAAAAAGAACGTGCGAGACAGCGTGCACGGCGGCATAAAACAGCATGGTGACGCGCCACTCTGGTGTGCACGCACCCGCAGACTGCTCGAAGTTCTTTCTCGCCAGATGTTCATGAGACAAGCTCACGGGAATACCTTAATCCAGAGTTCCTCGGGGCGCCCTTCCCCTTCAACAAACGAGCCATCGATATATGGGTCACCATGAGGTGCATAGACGCCTTGCAGCTCGGACGCCAGAGTTGCTCCTGCCTCACTTAGCTCTTCAGTCCATTCTGGACCAGTAATAACAAAGCTCGTGCCGTCTGGACTCAAGTATGCCGCCGTAACACCACTTATCTTCGGCGCTCGTCCCCTGATTGCGGCGGCAATCAGCTCGTGAAGCCGGTTCGGGTAACCAAGCGCCGCATCACGAACTCCACCCTTCGCAGCAACCAGTGCCTCTATCGCAATGCGCTCGGCGCTGGAGGCGACCGATTCGACGGTCGCGACTCGCTTACTGATGTCTTTGTTGATGTCTTTCGATGCGCGCAACTCGTCCTGCAATAGGACCAAAAACTGTTCATGTAGCGCCCGATCGTTCGACTGCGCTCTGCCGGGTTCCCAGGACTCTTTTTCAGTCGAAATCCATGGATCCGTAGCGTCCTGCGATTGACGAACAATCTTCCTTATTGTGTTTAGAAGATCTTCCTCAGATGCTGAACGCATTGCCTTCCCCCCTCCTCCCATGTATGTCGACTAATCGACACGTCTTTTAGTATATATGAGATCCACACCTTTGTGGCCTGCGGATCAAGAGATGACCAGCGAAAGCTCCTGATATCACCAGGACCTTTGGCCTTGTATTCAACTCCGCAGCTCTCCATCGAGCATGTGCCGTCGACAACCAGCTGTGGGACCGGAGCCACGTCAGCTCTACGCCAATTGTCTAGCTGCAATTCGGCCTCAACGAGAGCAATACCTCCGGCTGTAATCGGCTCCACGATGGAGAAAAACCACTCCGCAACCTTTCCAGACTCCTTCCTCGATATCATGTTTTTCGGTGGCCGACTCTTGGGCTTATGCCGAAGACCTATGTGAAGAAAAAACTCTGGAGGTCGGCCAGTTTCTTCCGACGTGTCGATGTGAAACCACGCATAATACGGAGCATCTTCCTCTTCCGAAAGGAAAGAGCTTTCAATAATAGTCGACGGGCTGGTGGCCTGCTTCTTCTTCCAGCCAGAAAGCTCCTGGGTAAGCTTCTGAACTATTCCCGTGCTTGCCGTTGTTTTATTAACAAGCAGCATGAACTGTAGGTTTCGAAGAACGGCGTTCTCATGTTCACTAGTCTCCACGTGGATCTCTTAGATGGGCGTCTTGCTTGCGGGAAGCTCAAGCTGTAGGCTACAGTTCAGCTTTAGTTATGCCCAGGCTAGGGCAACGTGCCTCAGGTTGCAATTCCAGGAATCTCTGCATCTACTGAACTTCTATCCAGGGAATATTTGCCGCAGATTCTTGAGTGTGCGAGGATGTGCCACATGTCGCACCTGTCTCAGGCGAAGGTCTACTGTAGCATCGTCCCTGAGCGGCTAGTATGGCGGAGAGTTGACTCGGTGCCCTCCTGCCGCTTCCCACTGCGCCATCACGGCGATGACGTGTAGCGCCGAGCTGGTTTGCTTCTTGCCATCTGGATGGCGCACCGCCTTGTGCGAGGGCTTGGTCTTCTCGTGGATGAGGACGTGGAGGACGGCGGTCCGGAGTTTGTCGCGGTTTTAGGGCGCACGCCTGGGAGGTCGGCCAGCGCGCGAACTCCGCCAGCGACGAGGGAGAGGTCCTCGGCGCTCAGCACGCGCTTCATGAAGTCGGGGTGGCTCACCGCCGCCACCGCCTCAACTTCAGCGCGAGCGCTTCCCGAGCGATCCGGAGCCTCGACGCTGCCGTGTGCGGGTTCATCCGGCGCCGTCGGGCGTAGGCGGCAAGGCTCTCCGGATCGTCCACGGAGAGGAGGGCATCCCGCTGCCAGGGCGGGAGCTCGCTCATGGCGTCGAGCACCTCGCGCGCCTCGATCTGCGCGTGCATGTCGATGCCGACGGGCTCGTGCAGCAACCCGAGCGGCGACGGGTGGGGGACAACGCGTCGCACGTACGTGGACCTGAAGTAGTGCGAGGCAAGGCGCCAGGCGATCCCGTGTAGCCACTTCCGCAGGGCGTCCCTGGGCTTGTCCCTCGGGTCGGGTCTGTAGAGCCCGCGGCGGATGGCGTTCCAGGCGTTGAGCAACACCTCGGCCTCCACGTCGCGGCGGTCGCGCTTCGGGATGCCGGCGAGCGTCGCCAGGACGATGCCGCGCTCCACGAGGATCGCCTCCATCGTCGGCTTCTTCCTGGGGTGGCGCGCGGCAGGCGGGCGTCCGTAACCACCCGGCGATCGCCATGGGCACGGCCCCTTGCAGCTCTCGGCGGGGTCGAGGAGGCTGGACGCGGGGCGGCGTCGGCCCACGACTCGGCGCGGGCACAGGCGGTCCTGAGAAAGGGCCCGGCAAGGCGGCATCCGCCTAGGTCGCCGGCCGAGGCTCGCGTTGTTCAGGTCGCGTCGGCGTCGCCGGTGCTCGGAGCAGCGTGCGACGACTTCGTCCAGGCGTCGGGCAGCAACTCGTCCAGCCGGTCGCGCGGCCAGCCCGCCTGCAACTTGCCGATGATGTCTGTCGCCCAGGCGAGCGGGTTGACTCCGTGCATTCGACACGAGCCGAAGATCGTGTAGCCGATGGCCAGGCGCTGAGCGCCCTTGTCGGAGCCCGCGAATAGGTAGTTCTTTCTTCCGAGCGCGACACGTCTTAGCTGCCGCTCGACCTCGCCGTTGTCTATCTCGAAGCGTCCATCCGTGAAGCAGCGCCGCCATGCCGCCTCCTGATTGATGGCGTACTGGGTGGCGATGCAGAGCGGCGTGCCTGGTACGAGCCGCAGGTGCAGCTCGTGAATCCACTGATACAGCTCATCCACAACGGGGAGCGACCGCTCCTGCCGGCGCGCCAGGCGCGTCTCCGTGGGCAGCGCCTCCTCCTTGCAGGCCGCCTCGATCCGGTAGATGGCCTTGAAGTACGAGAGCGCCACCGCGGCCCGCGTGTCGCCGCCCTTTGCCGCCTTCTCGAGCTTGGCGCGGATGTGCATCCCGCAGCCAAGCCGACGCTCCTCGGGCACGATCATCTCGCCGCCTTCACCTCCGCGGAGCATCGCGCCATAACCCGCGTACCCATCGCCCTGCAAGTAGCCGGTGAAGCCCTGCAGCAGCGCGGCAGGATGCTTCGCCTTCCAGTCCGGTGCGTACAGGAACGCCACGAGATCTGCCCCGACGAAGGCCCAGATGTGGCCACGCTTCACCCCCGTCGGATGATCTCGATCCAGGACCCGCATCCCCGTGTCGTCGGCGCGCAGGTAGAACGAGTCCAGTACCCGCTCCTCGATCCTCTCAGCCACCGGAGCGAGCACATCGAGCGCGAAGGCCGACCAGTCGCCCAGGGTCGACGGGGACAGCGACACGCCGAAGCGCGCGTACTGCTGCGACTGCCGGTACAGCGGCATCGAATCCTCGAACTTCTCGACAAGGATGCTGGCGAGCAGCCCCGGTCCCGGACGCCCCCGGTCCATCACCTTCTCGCTGTCCGCCGTCGTTACGCCTTGCTCCGGGCAGCGCGGGCAGGCGAGCTTCTCCCGCCGCTCCTCGATGATCTTGAACTGCGCCGGAACGAACTCGAGCACTTCGCTCGTACGATGGCCAATGCACTTCTTGTCCGCGCCGCACTGGGGGCACGTCCGCTCCGCCTCGGGGACGGGCACCACGCGCGTCTCACGCGGCAGGTGCTCGGGAAGCGGCGCGCGCCCGCCCCGTCCTCGCGGCGGCTTCGGCGGCTCAGGAGGTTGCGGCACCAGCCCCTGCTCCGGTTGCGGCGGAGCTTCCGCCCCGAGCTCGGCGAACATCAGCATCAGCTGCTCGGTCGAGATCTGCTGGCTCTTGCGGCCGTACAGCTCCCGCAGCGCGCTCGCGAGCTTCGCCGAGAGCGCCGTATTCTTGTCGCGCAGCTGGACCAGCAGCCCGAGCACCAGCTCGATGAGCTCTGGAAGCTGCCCGGCGGCCGCCAGCTGCTCGAGCTTGTGCCGCACGTCCGCCAGATCGGCGGGCAATTGTGCCTGGGACTGAAGAGGACTGGTCACGTGGCGCGCGGGATAGCTATCCCGCGCGCATCCATCAAGCTTTGCTTCGACGGAGCAATTTTTCTCACGCCGGGCCTCCAGCGCTTGCGCCGCACGGCCTGGGACAGGTCGAACCCTTCGAGCATCAGCGACAGCTCGGCCGCCTCGACCTCGACGTGCGTGGCCCCCTTGGGCAGGTCGCAGGAGAGATGGAATCGCCCGCGAGCCAATTTCTTCGCCACGATCATGTACCCCGTGCGGTCCCAGAACAAGACGCGCATCTGGTCGCCTCGCCGATTCCTGAACACGAACAGATGCCCGCAGAGCGGGTCGGCTCCGAAGCGCTGAGAGACCAAGGCCGACAGCCCATCGAAGCTCTTGCGCAGATCCGTGGGCTCGGCTGCGACGTACACGCGCACCGACGGCGGCAGCGTCAGCACGGCGTCTCCTCGGCCGCGAGCGCCAGTACCCGCTCGAGCGTGGCCGGGTCGAAGCCCGGCCGGACCCGCACGACCCGCCCGTTGGGCAGCGCGATCTCGATCGGCTCTGGCGCGACGGCCGATGCGTCCGTCACCACGTGGACCGGCAGAAAACGCGGTGCCTCGGTCAACGACGACGGCGAGGGTTGCGAGGGCCGGTCAGCGCGCAGCTTCCAGCGCCACCAGTACAGCTGCTTCGGCATGTACCCTTCGCGCCGCGCGAACTTCTCGGCGCTCAGCCCGCTGCGCTCCCATCGCTCCACCCGCTCGGCCCACTCCGCCTTCGTCGCCATCGCTTCCTCCTTCGTCGCGATGGGGACTGGTAACCGGCCTCGACGGGGTGGTCACGATGGCGTTGGCCGGGCGCTTACGGGCGTCCGGCCCCCTTCCGCCGGGGCTTCATCCGCTCCTCCCGCAGGCTGGGCAACGCTGGACCGGAGCGAGGCCACCGAGCAGTTGCTCGACGGTGACGCCCGCTGCCTTGGCGGCGCGAAGCGCGGTCGCAGGCGAGCCGTTTGCCCGTCCGTTCGCGATGCTCTCGACCGCGATGACGGACATGTCCATCACCTCGGCCAAGCAGGACCACGAGCCGTACGCCGCTCGAAGGCTGCGCAAGGCTGCCCGTAGGCGCTTGCGCTGGGTCTGGGTCAGCGAAATACAGGGAGAAACACGGCGGCGGCGCTTGGGCGCACCTTCGCCTTGCCCACCGTCCGGCGGGATCAAGTACAGTTGCACTGTCGGGACCTCGCGCTGTGAGGTTTCGGCCACGACCCCCGGTGCGCGCCAACGCACGCGGGGGTCACTTGCGCCGAACTTAGCCGCTCACGCGAGGCCCGGAATCAAACGAGGCCAGTCTTCTGCAAAGAAGGCCACCACCCGCCGCCCAGGCGCGGGCCCATGTCCGACATGCCGGGGCGCCTCGCCGCCCAGTAGTGGTCGCGTTTGCCTGAAACGCGACCACCCCGCGTCAACTGCGACCACCTCGCCGTAAGCGCCTCGACCCCCTCCGCTGGCGCTGTGTAGATCAAACCACGGGCGCGTAGGTGGTCACCTCAGTCTCGCCGACGGCGATGGCGCTCACCCGCGGTGATTGTTCCTTCGACTTGTTCTTCGCGCGGTACTGAACTTCGTCCGCGCGTTTGAGGAGCGCCTTGGCATTCCCGGCTGGGTTCGTGGTGCTCACACTCCCGCACGAGGCCGTCAGCGCCACCTCGACTCTGCTCTCGCCGAGCCGCAGGACCTCCTTGCCGAGTTGCCGCACGAACGCGCCGAGAAGCCTGCCTGCTCCATCGTCGGTGGTTCTCGGCAAGATGACCACGGCCTCGTCGCCTCCGTTGCGGTATGCCTCCCCGTGCTGCCCGAGCGTTGACATGACGGCCTGGAAGAACGCACGGATCGCTTCGTCGCCCCCCGAGTGCCCGTATGTGTCGTTGATCGCCTTCAGCCCGTTCATGTCGAGGAAGACGACCGACAACGACGCTTCCGTGCTCGCTGACAGGAGAGCAATAGCGAGGTCGGTCTCGATGTGACGCTTGGCCCAGAGCAGACCGGTTTCATCACGGTCGCGCCCCGTCTTGAGTTGCTGTTCAAGCTCGGACAGCCGCACGCGACCCCTATGGCCGATTCTCAGAGTGACCGGCTGTCCAATGATAAGCATGCCAACAAGATTGGTAATGAAATCTGGTCTCGCAGCGAGCGCATGGAATACGCCGTCGGGGTGCACTTTTGCTGCGTGATCGTAGAAGTCGTTTAGGTAGCCGTTTTCAAGCAGCGACGCGATCATCTGCTGGTCGGCTGTTCCAGCATACTTCTCCTGATATTCACGCGTCCCCTCGCGATCTAGTTGCGCAAGGAACTGCATCTCTCGAAGGCGTGCGTCCATCCGGTCCATTGAGCCCACTGTACCACGACCTTGGGCGAGGCTTGTCCGGCTCCCATCTCGCCGGTGTCCCGCCAAGGCGCCCAGGCGCCTCTAGTGCCGCCCCGCAGATTTGACGATCCGTTTCGCCCGGCTCGTGCGTCTGGGTGGGCGTGAGGGAAGAACGAAAGCAGCCGAGGCCCCGGTTCAGAGGGCTCCAGCTCAGCCAGGAGGACCAGCAGGCGCTGCGCCGACGCGAGCGGGAGGGCCCGCTGGGCATGCTCGTCGCACGGCGGGTCCAGGCGCTGCGTCTGCTCGACAAGGGCTGGACGATCACGCAGGCAGCGGAGGCGACGGGTACATACCGCCGCGAAGTGCGGCGTGTCGCCAACCGCTTCCTGGAGGGTGGCGTCGAGCACGCGCTGAGCGAGGAGTCCCGGCGGCGCCGCTCCAAGCTCCTCGACAGTGTGCAGACGGCTGCGCTGATCGCGATGGTCTGTGGCCCGCCGCCCGAAGGGCGGGCGCGATGGACCATTGCCCTGGTCACCGACGAAGCCGAGCGCAGAAAGATCGTTCGCTCGGTTAGCCGAGAGACCATACGCAGGACCCTCGCCGACCAGGACATCAAGCCCTGGCGGGAAAAAAATGTGGTGCGTTCCCAAGATCAACGAGCCGTTCGTCGAGCGGATGAAGGACGTGCTGGAGCTGTACGCCCGGCCCCACGACCCGAGCGAACCAGTCGTAGCGCTCGATGAGCGCCCCGTCGTCCTGCACGACAACGCAAGGCCCGACAGGCCGATGCGCCCAGGAAAGCCGCGGCGCATCGACTACGAGTACGTGCGTCGGGGAACGGCCAACATCTTCTCCATCGTAGAGCCGAAGACCGGGCGCCATCTCACCCATGCGACGGAGGACCGGACGCGTCCGTCCTTCGCGCTCGCTGCCGAGCGTATTGCGCGTACCTACCCGCGGGCGCGTCGGATTCATCTGGTCCTGGACAACCTCAACACTCACACCCCTGCATCGCTCATCAAGGCCTTCGGGGCCGAGCGGGGCCATGCGCTTGCCTCCCGTTTCGAGTTTCACCATACGCCGAAGCACGCGAGCTGGCTGAATGCTGCGGAGATCGAGGCCAGCCTCGTGTCGAGGGAGTGCCTCGGCCGCAACCGCATCCCAACGCTCGCGGCGCTCCGGGCTCGCGTACGGCAGTGGAACGCAGCTGCGGACCGAGCTCGCCGCAAGATCAACTGGACGTTCACCGTCCGCGACGCCGAGCGAATCTTCGGGTCCGAATGGTTCAACAGAATCCTGTCAGAGCACTAGTTCGGAGGATCCGGCGCGCTCCCCGCGGGGCTTTCGTGGTGGAGGAGCCACCGGGCGAGCGGCGCCCAGGCCTGGTCGACGGCGTCCGCGGCGTAGAGGAGGTCGCCGTGCCCGAAGTCCTCGTCCTCGTCCTCGTCCTCGCGCGCGGGCGCGAGGTGCCTGACGACATGAGCGGCGACGTCCGTGGAGGCGATGAGCGTGGTCCGCATGAGTCGGTCTCGCTCCGCCACGCGGCGATTCGACCCTGGCCAAGTGGTCGAATAGGATTGTGATTTCAATGAGAAGATCTGGAGAGGCAGGCGGTCATGGACGTCTATGAGGCAGTCAGGAGCCGACGGGCGGTGCGCGGATTCACCGACCAGCCCGTCTCGAGGGAGGTGCTGGAGCGCGTGTTATCCGCAGCGGCTTGGTCGCCATCCGGATCGAATCTCCAGCCGTGGAACATCTACGTGGTGACCGGCGCGCCGCTGGCTGAGCTCAAGAGGCTCGCCGTTGCGCGCGTGGCTGCAGGCGACCCCTGGGACGAGCGGGAGTACGAAATGTACCCGCCGGGACTGAAGTCCCCGTACAGAGAGCGCCGATCCGCCTTCGGCAGGGAGCGCTACGCCTCGCTCGGCATTGCTCGCGAGGACTGGGAGGCGCGGCAGCGGGCCGCGATCGCCAACTGGGACTGTTTCGGCGCGCCCGCCGCCCTGTTCTGCTACATCGACCGTGATTTGGGCCCCGCCCAGTGGGCCGACACCGGGATGTATCTGCAGACCGTCATGCTGCTGCTGCGCGCCGAAGCGCTGCACAGTTGCCCGCAGATGGCGTGGTCGCAGGTTCGCAAGACCGTCGCGCAGGTGCTGTCACCCCCGGACGGGCTCATCCTCTTCTGCGGCATGTCGATCGGCTACGAGGACCCCACGGCCGGTTACACCCGTACGGGCCGGGCGCCGCTCGACGAGACGGTCGAGTTCATCGACGGTTTTGGTTCGCGCTCTTCAGAGACGGGAGACTAGAAGCCGAAGGTCGGATCCTTCTCGGAAGCGCCCTTGCTGGAGGGCGCACCCTGGGAGGGCCGCCTGGCCGGGGGAGGCGCCTGCGGGCGCGCAGGCCTTGGCGTGGCTGGCGTGGCCTTCGCGGCGCCAGGTGGGGGGGCGGCCGATGGGGGGGGCGCCGAGGCGGAGGCCGCGCTGGTCGGGGCCGACGATGCCGGCGTGGCGGGGACGGCGCTCGTGTCCGGGGGAGGCGGGGCAGGCATCTCCTCCACCCGGGTCGGCGGTGCAGCGGACGCCGGAGCGTCCGGCGGAGACGTCGCCGCAGGGGAAGCGGTGACGTCGGGAGCAGGCGAGCGAAGCAGGACGACTGCGGCGATCCCCAGGCCGACCACGAGCACGCTGGCGGCCACGGCGAGCACCGCCCGCGACGGGGCGCGACGATCCACGGGCGGGGACAGCGCGCCTCCCACGGCCTCCAGCGTGCCGCTGGCGGTCAGCGTGCCGCCCGCGGCCAGCGTGTCGCCCGCGCTCACCACGCCACCCGGGACCCGCGTGCGGTCCTCGACGACCGTCCCGCCCGCCGCCAGCGTGCCGCCGGCGGTCACCGCGTCGTCCAGGGCCACGGTGCCACCCCCGGCCGGCGCGACGCCGTGAGCGCCCGCGACGCCGTGAGCCGGCGGGATGCCGAGAGCCTGCGCGATGCCGTGAGTCGGCGCGACGCCGTGAGCTGGCGCGCTGCCGAGAGCCTGCGCGACGCCATGAGCCGGCGCGACGCCGTGAGCCAGCGCCTCGGTCGAGTCCAGCGAGTCGCGCGAGTCCGGGACCGCCGTGCGCTGCACCGCCGCGGCGAACGCGCGGGCGAGCTCGCTCGCGCTCTGGAAGCGCTCCGCGGGCTCGCGCTTGAGCGCGCGTTCCAGGAAACGATCCAGCTCGGGCCACAGCGCAGGCGCGAGCTGCGAGGCGACCGGAATGTCGCCCGTGCAGATCTCCACGAGCACGTCGCCGAGCTCTTCGCCGGGGAACGGCAGCTGGCCCGTGAGGCACTGGAAGATGATCACGCCGAGCGACCAGAGATCGCTGCGGAAGTCGATCGTCTTGCTCCGGCGCACCTGCTCGGGGCTCATGTAGTGCGGCGAGCCGATGAGCGTGCCGGTCTTCGTCGCGTCGGCGGCGAGCCCGGTGCCGATCGCCTTGGCGACCCCGAAGTCGAGGATCTTGACGACCTCCTCGCCCTGCCGCGCGAGGAAGATGTTCGCCGGCTTGAGGTCGCGGTGGATGAGCCCCACCTCGTGCGCGCGGCGGAGCGCCTTGGACACCTGGCTCACGATGCCGAGCAGCTCCTCCGGCTCGAGGCGCCCGTGGCGTGCGAGGTACGCCGCGAGGTCCTCTCCCTCGAGCAGCTCCATCGCGAGGTAGGGCGTGTCGCCCTCGAGGCCGTAGTCGTAGACGTGGACCACGTTGGGGGTCCGGAGCTGGGCCGAGGCCTTCGCCTCCCGCTCGAACCGCGCGCGCGCGACGGGGGAGTCGGCGTGCTGCGGCATCATGAACTTGAGCGCGACCTCGACGTCCAGCTGGAGGTGCCGGGCCACCCAGAGGAAGCCCATGGCGCCGCCCGCCAGCGGCCGCTCCAGGCGATACTTCCCACCGACGACGCTCCCCGCTTCAAGCGACAGCATGCGATCGAGCCTTCCGCGTCCCAGCGTCGTTCCGTTCGGGCCTCCGCGGTCTAGCAGAGGCCGGGTCCCATGTCGCGCTCCTTACAGCGGCCGGCATCTCGCCTCATCATGCCACGGGCGCGGCGACGCGACGAAGGCCGAGCGCGAGCGGGCTGCTGTCGCATCTTCTCCTCCCCCGCATCGACAGGCGGCTCCCAGGCCCTCCGGGCGCTCCGCGGCATCGAGGCCAGGGGCGATGTCGCTGACGAGGGAGAAGCTGCTCCCGCCCAGGTGGCTCAGGGCTCTGCTCCCGTGCATGCAATATTGGTGAAATTTTCCGGCTATTCAGGCGTTCGGGGCCCGCCGATCGCCGACGTCGATGCAGCCAAGAGGTAGGTAGGGGCGAGCTGCCGTGCTCGTCCGTGACACGGGCCAGCGCGCTGCGTGCGCGAGCTCGATCCTCAGCGTCAACGCCCGCGCCTTCGACCGCCGCGTCGTTCGCGCTCTCCCGCGGTAGGTGCGCGCACACCCCGAACCTCCGCGCGATGAACTGCCACTCTCCTGTTCATCGATTCGCGCCCCCCCCCAACGCCGTGGCGGTGCAGCGCTGAAGATACGATTTCTAAATGACATCGATGCGGCGCATGTAATAGCCCCAGTTCTTCTCCTCCCCATACGCGACGCCGCTCTCCATCATTTCGCAAAAACAGCACGACTCGCGCGAAAATTGGCTTGCTGGCGCGTCCGATGAATCCCATTCTCGTCGCCGCATCGATGCGCAGCAGATTCGACGCCTTCGGCAAAAGCGTCCTGCGCGAGACCCTCGATCTCGTCGGCGGCGCCGACACTCAGGTCGAGGTCATCGCAACATCCCAGACCATGGACATCCGGTACGTGCCCGATCCCACGCGCGCCGCGTTGCGCGCAGAGCTCGGCCTGCTCGGCGAACTCGCGGCAGAACCCTGCCAGTTCGAGCCCTTCCACGACACCCCCGGTCCGGCCGAGCTGCGCGGCTGCGTCCGCAAGCAGCTCCACTGGCACCACGAGCTCGAGCGCTGCGCCGGCGGCACCGTGCCCTTCCCGCGGCTGTGCGTCCTCAGCAGCGGCCGGCCCGCCACCATGCTCGATGCGTTCGGCTTCGACCCGGTGCCCGGGCGTCCCGGCCTGTACCGGGCCGCGGCGGGATGGCGGATCGACCTCGTTGTCATCGCCGAGCTGCCGCGCACCCGAGACACCCTGCTGCTGCGCCTGCTCGGCGCGCGCACCGTGCTCCGGGATGCCATCCGCGAGCTCGTCGCCCTGCCCGACGACGCCTGGGAGAGGGGCATCGCCCTGCCCTGGCTGGCACGATTGTGCTTCGAGACCCCGGCAGAGCCCTCGGCGCGCACCGCAGAAGACGCGGAAGAGGAGGAGATCGTGACGGAAGTTCAGCAATGGTTCGAGCAGCTCAAGCAGTCGCTACGCGACGAGGCGCGCAAGGAGGGCCTCCAGGAGGGGCGCAAGGAGGGCCTCCAGGAGGGGCGCAAGGAGGGGCAGCTCCGGGTGCTGGCGAGGCAGTTCGAGAAGAAGCTGGGCCGGCCGCTGACCGAGATGGAGCACTCCGTGTTGGCTGAACGGTTCGAGCGCCTCGGCGCCGATCGCCTCGACGATGCCAGGCTGGCGCTCCCGCCCGAGGCGCTCGCTGCCTGGCTCGCGGACCCGACGGCGCGCTAGGACAGATCCGTCGTTCGCCGACGGTGCCTACGCTTCCGTCGCGGGTGCGCCGGCTCGCAGCGCGGGTCACCCGTGGGGGAACGCACCGGGCGCACGCCCTCGGCGCGTCGCGCGGGGGCGTAACTGCGGCGTCCGGTACTAAGCTGCGTGCGCCATGGTCGACGCTTCCCCCATCACCGCCGTCCTGGGCCCGACCAACACCGGCAAGACCCACCGCGCCATCGAGCGCATGCTCTCGCACGACTCGGGCATGATCGGCCTGCCGCTGCGCCTGCTCGCGCGTGAGGTCTACGACCGGGTGAGCATCCAGGTCGGCGAGGCCCGCGTCGCGCTCGTGACCGGCGAGGAGAAGCGCGTCCCGAGGCGGCCGGACTACTGGGTGTGCACCGTCGAGGCGATGCCGGTCGATCTGGAGGTCGACTTCCTGGCCATCGACGAGATCCAGCTCGCCGCGCACGACCAGCGCGGCCACGTGTTCACCGAGCGCCTGCTCCTCTCGCGCGGCCGGCGCGAGACCTGGTTCCTCGGGGCCGACACGATGCGGCCGCTCGTGGCCGAGCTCGTGCCGACCGCAAGCATCGTCCAGCACCCGCGCCTGTCGCGGCTCGCGAGCGCCGGGGCCGGCAAGCTCTCGCGCCTGCCGCCGCGCAGCGCCGTCGTCGCGTTCTCGACCCCGCAGGTCTACGAGATCGCCGAGCGGCTGCGCGCGCAGCGGGGCGGCGCGGCCGTGGTGCTCGGCGCGCTCTCGCCGCGCACCCGCAACGCGCAGGTCGCCCTCTTCCAGTCGGGCGAGGTCGACTACCTCGTCGCCACCGACGCGATTGGCATGGGGCTCAACCTCGACGTGCGCCACGTCGCGTTCGCGGCGCTCCGCAAGTTCGACGGGCGCGCCGTGCGCGACCTCGACCCCGCCGAGCTCGCGCAGATCGCCGGTCGCGCGGGCAGGCACCTCGCGGACGGGACCTTCGGCACCGTCGCGCCGCTCTCGCTCCCCGACGGCGTGGCCTTCGCGATCGAGGCGCACCGGTTCCCCCCCGTGCGGCGGCTGCTCTGGCGGAGCAGCGAGCTCGACATGAGCTCGATCGACGCGCTCCTCGCGTCGCTCCGGGCGCGCCCGCGCGTCCGCTCGCTGAGGCTCGTCGACGACGCGGAGGACACGGCCGCGCTCGCGAGGCTCGCCGAGGACCCGGAGGTGCGAGCGCGCGCGCGGGGTGAAGAGGCGGTGGGGCTCCTCTGGGAGGTCTGCCGCATCCCCGACTTCCGCAAGCTCCTGTTCGAGTCGCACGTCGCGCTCCTCGCCGAGATCTACGGGCAGCTCTCGGGCCCGACCGCGGCGCTCGACGCCGGCTGGATGGCCGCCCGGGTGGCCGAGATCGACGAGGTGGGCGGCGACATCGACACGCTGATCACGCGGATCGCGTCGATCAGGACGTGGACGTACATCTCGAACCACGCGCGCTGGGTCCGCGACGCGGCGGCGTGGCAGGAGCGCACGCGGGCGATCGAGGATCGCCTGAGCGACGCGCTCCACGAGCGGCTCGTGCAGCGCTTCGTCGAGCGGGGCGGCGGTGCGGCGCGCCGCTCGCGGGCGGCGTCGGGCGCGCGCTCGTCGCCGGGCGCGCCCTCGACGCAGCGGCGCGCGGAGGCCGAGCCGCCGGCGGTGCCGGAGGGGCACCCGTTCGCGCGGATCGCGGCGCTCCGGGCCCGGCTCGCGCCGGGGCCCGCGGCGCCCGCGCTCGAGGACGACCGGGCGCGCTGGGTCGAGGAGCTCGTCGGGGCGCCGCACGAGCGGTTCTCGGTCGACGTGGGCGGGCGGATCTTCGACGGCGAGCGGCTGCTCGGCCAGCTCGCGCGCGGCCCGACGCTGCTCCTGCCCGACGTGCGGCTCGCCGCGCTCGAGGACCTCGGCGCGGGGGCGCGGTCGCGCGTGCTCCGGCGGCTCGTGGCGTTCGCGCGCGATCTCGTCGAGGCGCTGCTCGCGCCGCTGCGCTCGCCCGAGGTGCGCGCGCTCCCGGGCGCGGCGCGGGGGATCGTCTACCAGCTGGAGCAGGGGCTCGGGACGGCGGCGGCGCGCGACGCGGAGGAGCAGGTCGCCGAGCTCGCGCCGGAGGGCCGGGCGCTGCTCGCGGCGCGCGGCATCGAGGTGGGCGAGCGCGTGCTCTACGTGCAGCCGCTGCTCCGGCGCGGCGCGCTCGAGCGCCGCCTCGCGCTGTGCGCCGCCTGGTTCGACCGCGGCCGCGTGCCGGCGTGCCCGGCGCCCGGCGCGGTGTCGATGGCGGTCGCGCCGGGCGTGGATCCGAAGGCCTACGCGGCGATCGGCTACCCGGTGTTCGGGACGCGGGCGCTCCGCGCGGACGTGGCGGAGCGGGTGCTCCGGGCGCTCGCGAGCGGCGAGCCGGCGGAGCGGCTCTCGGGCTGGATGGGGTGCTCCGCGCGGGAGGCGCCGAGGGTGGCGGCGTCGCTGCTGGGGTAGGGGAGAGGGCCGGCGACCGCCGCACCGAGGCTGGATGGCGAGGGGCCCCACCCTCTCTCTGCATCAGCGGCCGGGCCAATCACCGACGGTACCTCGAACCATCGAGGCGGTGAAATCCCACCTGGTTCCGTGTGTCAGAAATCCAGCCGAGGAGATTCGCTCGGAGGCGGGAGAAGCAAATTTCAACATCGCACAGGTGCTGGTCGAGCCGCTGCGGACGGCCTGCGAGTTCGTATGCTGGCTCAGCGCGTATGGCAGCAGGCGCGCCGCCTGGCGCGGCAATGGGTTCACCATCGGGCTGAGAACCGAGCTCGTGGCCGAAGACGATCCGCCGACGCTGCGCCTGCTCGGGCGCTAGCTCGGCGTGTCGGCGTCTCGCCAGCGGCGCCGAGGTCCGATAGGCGGACGATGTTCGACCGCATACTACATACATCGCCACTATTGCGCGGCCGATGTGCGGGTCGCCGGCTGTATCGTGGCCGTGGGGATGCTCAGGTTGTAGCCAGCGCATCGAGGGCGTGGGACGCTCCTCGTGCTGTCAGGGCAGTTCCCCGCCGCGCCGCGGGCTCGTATACTCGGTCGTGATGCTGCTGCGGGGTCGGACGTCGCTCGGGCGAGCGTGTCTCTTGACAAAGCTCGTGGTCATGCTTCTGCCGCTCTGTGTGGCCGGCTGTGCACGGCCGCCTCCGTCCACAGCGGCGACCTCGAAGCAGAACGGCGAAAGGGGGATGCCCGAGCGCTCCCCTCCGGAAGCGCAACGATGGATCTCCGCATCCATTCCGGAGCGCGCGCATCCTGGCGGTGAACCCGACGAAGAGATCATGCGCCTCGTCGTGATGATCAGGTGCCGTGAAATCGACGGCGCAGGCATCATCTTCGGCGTGGACGAGGGACACCTCTATATCGCGACCGTAGCACATGTCGTGGGGCACTGCCCGAGCGGCGTGCGCGTCAAGCTCAGAGGGCTCGAGCGGCAAGTCGAGGCGAATGTATTGAGGCGAGCGGGCGATCGGCTCGACCTCGCGGCGGTGAGCGTGGCGAACCCCAGGAAGCTTGGCGTCGACGTCGATGGTCTATCTTTCACTCGGCTCGGTGTGAGCCCCATCGCGCGCAGAGACGCTGTCTACGCGCTGGGAAACCCATCAGGTAATAACTGGAGCGTGAGCTCAGATCCCGACCGGGTCGCGAGGATCGAGAACGACGAGGTCATCTTTGACTCGATGTTCATTCGCACGGGCCACTCCGGGGGCGCCTTGCTGAACGATCGGTGGGAGATCATCGGCCTGCTCCGCGCCGATGAGCCGCCCACGGGTGTAGCCATCAGCATCGCACGAGTCATTGAAACGTTGCGAGAGTGGAAGTACCCGGTAAAGCTGCAGCCGTCATTCCCGCGCGTCAGCGCGGGAGGCGATCGAACATGCGTCGTGAATCCGGAGGGGACCGTCCGGTGCTGGGGGGATCTGCTCGGGGAGAATACCTCCGAAACGCTGACCCTCTCGGGGGCGCGTTTCAAGTCCGTCAGCGTGGGCTTGCGACACGCTTGCGGTGTGACGTTCGATGGCACCGCGTCCTGTTGGGGAGTGAACAACTACGGCCAGCTCGGCAACGGCTCCGATGCGAACAGCTTCGACGTGGAGACGGGGGTCCAGCAGGGGCCGCTCGTGTTCGCCTCCGTCGCCGCAGGCGGATTCCACACGTGCGCCGTCACGATCGAGGGCAGCGCATTCTGCTGGGGGCACGGCGCGGAAGGTCGTCTGGGCAACAACTCCGGTCACGACAGCCGGATCCCGGTGCCTGTCTCGGGCGGCCTCAGGTTCACGTCGATCACCGCAGGCCTGCGGAACACCTGCGGGCTCACCACGAGCGGGTCTGTTTACTGCTGGGGCGGAATGAGCGGGACTGGCCTACGCAGAGAGGGCACAGAGTCCCCGAACACCTGGAGCCCAGCGCTCGTGCTGGGCAACATCACATTCAAATCCGTGGCAGCGGGCCAACATCAACTTTGCGGGCTGGCGGCCAACAACGATGTGTATTGCTGGGGGTCCAACGAGGACGGCGCATTGGGAAACGGATCCACGACGGAGATCGAGCTGACGCCTGTCCGAGTCGCCACTGCGCTGAAATTTCGGTCGGTCACCGCCGGTCTGGGTGGACACGCATGCGGGATCAGCACCAATGGCGCGGCATTCTGCTGGGGCCAGAATACGAATGGTTCACTCGGCAATGGAACGAAGACCAGGAGCAGCGTGCCCGTCCCCGTTTCGGGCAACCTTCGGTTCGTGGAGCTCAGCGCCGGGGTCAACCACACGTGCGGCGTGAGCACGGATCGTTCGATCTATTGCTGGGGATCCGATAGATTTGGGTTGGGCACCGGAACAGCGACCGGCAGCACCAGGCCAGCTCGCGCTCCTATGCTCCAATAGCTCGTACCCGGTCGAATCGCCCCAATTGACGTTCATGACCATTCGATCCAGCGAGAGTCGCGTCGAACTTCTGGCCCCAAACCTGGAGCTGCGCATGCCACGGACCTGTCCGTCGTCGATTCCGATCGTTGCGCTCTGCCTGTCGCTGCTCGGCTGGGGGTGCGGATCGGCTTCGGCGCCCACCGCGCTGAATTCCGCCTCGGCCGGGGGCTCCGGCTCGCCTCTGGCGCCTTCTTCTCGAAATTCCGCATCTGCGCAGAAACTGACCTGTGATGCCAGCTTGAATCCACCGCGTGACAACGCCTTTGCCTACCGCATCCGGGGGCATCGCTGCGAGGGCCTCTATGTGAAGGATGTGGGGAGCACCGACCTTCGTGTCGTCTCGTTCACGGAGATCGTCGAAGACTTCGATACACGTTCTGGCGAGGACTTGCTCGTGCGATGGCCAGCGTTCGGCGACGGTGATACGCATGTGCGCGCGGAGTCCCTGAAGCCCAGGCACTTTTATCGCATGGATACGATCGTCGCTGCGGGGAGCACGCTCTACAGCTGGCCGACCGATCTTCTGGCTGCTTTCGATCTCAAGAAGGACGAGCTCGCCATGCTCGCCTGGACGCGGCATGCCGTCGGCGGCAAAGAAAACGATGCTTATCTGCCAGTCCGAGTCCAGCAGCGGACCGAGGCGAATCCAATGGATCGAAACTCGGTGTACACCGTGGTCCTCATGGCCGGAGTCGAGCTCGTCGAAGTCATGTACAGCTTGCGCGGAGTCGAACCTGATGGACGCTTCGGGCCGTTCGTCCAGGAGAAGCAGGTGTTGCAGGAGCATGGCTACTATCCGGCTGGCCGGGGATTCAAGGTTCCGATTCCGGTTTCGGATCTCAAGGCAGGCCGCGTCTACCTTCTGGAGGTCGGCGCAACGCGTAAGGACGGCGGACCTGCCGCCATCGGGTTTCGGTTTGTTCACGTTGGCTGACAGGGGCTGCTGATGTCTCTCACTCGACAGAGCCCACCAAGGCTCGCACACGACCAGCTTCGCGATCAGCTCCACAGGGAGGTGACCGCTGCCAGTGAGGACGCCATCCGCTCCGGTGGGCAGGTCTCCGCTGAGAAGATTGAAGCCCTCGGACGGCTGGCCCGCCTCGTCGAGCTCTCGGACGTCTCGCGGCCGCCTGCTGCACGGCAGCGCTGGGCCGTTCTCACCGCATTCGGGGGCACGCTCCTGATCGGCGTACTGCTCTTCACCAGAGAGAGCCGGACCGAGATCGAGCTGGATCTGGAGGTGTCGGAGGTGGATTTCGTCCTCTCGCAGCCGAACCAAGAGCTGACAGAGACGATGAATCTCTCTACCTTGGGCGCCTCTGGGTTGCGCACGACTCCCGTACTTCCATGCGTGGACGACGCCGACGCCCGCCCGCTTCCGTCTTCCGGTGCAGCCGATGTAAATGTGCACCTGTCCGCTGCGGGCGATGGTTCGCGCGCAGGCAGCATGACCCTCGAGCCTCTGGAGTTACCTGCCGATACGCGCGTTCGGATCAGCCACGAACCCGCTGATGACGGGTACCGGCTATCGTTGTCGGGCAAGATGCAACCGTTGCGTGTCAGCCTCAGCGGTCCGGTAGAAATGAGATCAGGCGAGCGGCAACAGTGCGATCTCGACATGGCGAAGGCGGTGCTGCTCGAGCCCAGCGATGAAGTCGACCTCGACATCAGGTTCCGCGACTCCTCAAGGAACGCCTTGAGCCCGCAGATCTCGGTGAGTCGTCTGTCGTTCCTGAAGGATGAAGCGCACAAGGCCAACCGATCCCGCGTGCACCGGATGTCCACGGTCCAGTCGGGGAGTATTTACTTCGAGGCGCTCAATGGCGAAGAGCGCAAGCTCCGTCCAGGAGAAGTTATCGAGTTTGAACAGGTGGACGGCGAGCTGAGGACGCTGGAGTTCAAGCAGGGCCGAATTGAGCTCAAGTTTCGTGGCCACGTGCGGGGCATGAGCCGGGGAGTGGGCGAGAACCGCCGGAGCCTCATGCCGACATGGCTCGACTGGCTGCGGGCTCGCCATGGTGGGCTCTCCGTGCTTTGGGGCATCGTGGTCTACCTTTTCGGCCTGATCATCGCCGCCTTCCGTTGGTTCGGAAAGTCGACGTGAGTCGCACGGCTCGTTCGAGTCCCGCTATAGATGCCTCCTCGATAGAGCCATGGAGGCCGGCGGCGATGGTGGCAGCAGGCGTGCTGGCGGGAGCCCCGGCGCGCGAAGCAGCCATTCTAGATTCACTCGAATTTTCATTTTGAGCTCGGAAGGAAGACAGCTCGGGGCGGGCAGCGTCTCTTCGGATCGCGCTAATAGCAATTGGGAGCAAAGATCAAGCCGAACCTCACGGCGTGGGCTGTCGCGGAAGTGGCGGGCGGACGCAGCGAGGGCTTGGGAAACCTCCACGCCGCGACGCGAGGGCGCACGCACGCGGCGAAGTCCGGCAGGTCGACGGACGTGATCGAAGTGGCGCCGTCCGTTTTGCCGGGATCCTCGACCTTGAACTGAGCAGCAGCCCGGACCTCGGGCGACTGCAGAGTGCCCCCTTCGGCGGAGAGCTGTCCCCTGACCCGCACGACGACACGCCGCGTGAGGCCGCGTCCGCAGTCGGACAAATCCGGGGTGCGGGAGCGCACGAACGCCGAGGCCTGGGTCGGAATCGAAGACGATGTCGGGGGCACGTCAGGAGGTGCAGGGGTCCGCAGCTCGTCGGCGCGGTCACGGCAGCCCTGCAACATCAGCACGCCTAGACACGTCGCGGCTCCGAAGACCCGCAAGCCGCCGAGACCCAGGCGTTCGGAGAGAGTGATGCTGGCGAAGCAACGCGGGTCCTTAGCCATGAAGAGTGAGCCTACACGCTTCGTGTATGTGCTGTCGAGCGCTCCCCGTCGCCCGCGACAACTCTGCCCTATCAGTGACCTTGAATGCGAGGAGATGGTCGAGCTTCTGCCCATCGGAGGTCGACGCTGTTGTGATGGTCGACCGTCTCACATGTCTTGCCGCCCGAGGGGCTCCCTCCGGCGACCGAGCGTGCCCAGCCGCTCAGCTCCGATGCAATCTCGCGCTGCTCGTCCGTGAACCGTGGGCCTTGCTGGTCTTTCGCCCTGGGCGTGTGCGACTTCGTCGATTCTTGTCTTCGCTACCTTCTACTCCGCATCGGCCGGAGCTCATGGCGCTCACCACCTCTTCGGCGATACCGTCCCTTGCGGAATTTGCAGATCGCCCGCGTGCCCGGTGCGGTGTCGGTGGCGATCGCGAGGGGCGTGGAGTCGAGGGCGTACGCGACGATCGGCCACCCGGGGTTCGGGACGCGAGCGCTCTGCGCGGACGTGGCGGGGCGGGTGCACCGGGCGCTCGCGAGCGGCTCTCTCAAACGCGTCCCGAGCGGCGCGAGCACGGAGACGGGCACGCCACGCAGCGAGCCTCTGCGGGGTCGTCGTTGATTCCTTGTCCTCGCCAGCGGCGACCAGCTAGGCTCGCGGCGCCACGCCATCGGTCCAGCGACGCGAGGCCCCTCATCCCGCCCGGGTGGTTCAGCGGCGCGAGGCACCAGCGACGCATGAACATCCTGGGCACCCGGGCTCAAGACCGCGGCGGTCCCCGAGCCCGCCTTAGAAACGAGACAACTCTCATGTCCGAATCGTCGTCCAGGAGCGCGAGCCAAGATCTGACGAACGCCGTCAGACCGGCGGCCATCATCGTCATCTCGCTCTATATCGCGGCGCAGCTCATCAGTCAGATCGCAAGCCTCAAGATCGGCGTCGTCTTCTCGCTGGCCGTGGATATGGGGACCTTCATCTATCCCCTTACCTTCACCTTGCGGGACATGGTCCACAAGACCATCGGCAAGCGCGGCGCCCAGACGCTGATCCTTTGCGCCGGCGGCGTCAATCTCCTGATGGCCCTCTATCTCCTCTGGGCCGCGCAAGTGCCGTCCGATCCGTCCTGGGGGCTCGGCGAGCAGTTCTCGGCGATCCTGAGCCCGGTGTGGCGAATCGTGTTCGCGAGCATCGTCGCGGAGGTCGTGAGCGAGCTGCTAGATACCGAAGTTTTCCACCGGGTCCGCGAGGCCTATCTGAGAAAGTCGGGCCCCAGGCGCCAGTGGCTCGCGGTCCTCACGAGCAACGCGGTCAGCGTCCCGGTCGACAACCTGCTGTTTTGCTTCGGCGCCTTCGCCTTTGTGCTGCCGTTCGAGGTGATCCGGCAGATCTTCGCCATCAATCTCGCGACCAAATTCGCCATGACCCTGATAAGCCTGCCGGGCATCTATCTCGTGCCCGACAAGAAGAGCGAGGGCGCACCGGGGCTGTAGGCGTAGCCCGCAGCTAAGGCTTGCAGTAGTCTTTGGCCGTCTGGACGGCGGCGACGGTGAGCTTCACCGGCTTCGTGCCGCCGGAGATGACGTACTCGGACGCCCCGTAGATGTCCGCGCCCGGCGCCCAGTTGTACGAGTAGCCCAGCCTGGTCCAGGGGAAGCCCGTGGGCGTCTGACCCTTCTCCGGCACTTGCCACGACGACATCGCATGGTTCGTGAACCACCTGTAGTAATCGGCCGGCGCCAGTGAAGGCTGCTTTCCAGGCAGCTTCGTCCCGTCGCAGGAGTCGGTGTCGACGCGGGCGTCCGTGCACGGGCGGAAGATGCTCGCGGCCGGCACCCCGGAGAACGTGACGAACTGCCGCTCCGTCGTGTCCGCGGGGAGCGGCGGCTGCGGGGCTGACAGGCCGAGGACCTGGATCTGGAGCACCACATCGCCTGTCCACGTCTTGCACTTGTTCTGGAGCTCGCCGTTGCTCGTGACCCACACGTCCCACTTCACGTTCACGGGCTGCTGCGCCACGTAGGCGCCGCACTTGTTCGGTCCGCCGTCGCCCCGGCAGCCGGCCCAGGTGGTCACGGTGTAGGTGCCGTTCGCGTCGGGCTTGAGCGGCACGAGCTTGCGCGCGGCAGCGGGCGTGACGACGGCGGACTTGAAGATCGCCTCGCTGTAGAGCGCATCGAGATCCACCACCGCGGGGGCCGCCGGGCCGGGCGCGGCTGTTGCCGGCGCGGTGGCGGCTGTCGCCGGCGCGGTCGCGGCTGGAGCGGGGCTCGTCGCAGGGGCCGCGGGCTCCGGGCTGGGTGATGGGGCGGTGGCCGCCGCGGGAGGCCGAGCCCCCGACACCGTGACGCACGCTCCGAGCGGGAGCAGGAACAGGCTTGTCATGGCCGCCGTCGCGGCGCGTGAGGATCGGATCATCTTCGCGGCTTCTCCTTGGTTGCCGAACAACACTATCCGACCTGCGGCGCCGGCTACAGCGTCAGGGACCCCGTCGCCGCGAGCTCTTCAGGATGGATCGTCGAGGAGGTGGGGTCAGATGCTCTCGACGCGTGCAAAGCCGGCACGGCCGTGCCACGGTAGGCGCCCGCCACGCAGAGCTCGATGCTGAGGCCCCCGCGCACAACAGGCCACGTCTTCACCCTGATGCTCCTCCTCGTGGTCGCGCCGGCCCAGGTCGAGGCGGGTGATGGCGCGCCAGGCCCCCCGGCCCTGGCCGCGCCAGGCGAGGCGCCAGCGACCGCGGCGCCACCCACCAAGGATGTCTCCACCGGGCGCCGCGCCGTCGCCGCGGCCGGCGCGGTGTTCCCCGGGGTCATCGCGCACGGCACCGGGCACCTGATCCTGGGTGAGCCGGGCACGGGCTGGACCCTCCTGGCGCTCGAGGGCGCGGGCGCCGGCCTCGCCGTGGGCGGGCTCGCGAGCGCGGCGGCCTCGGGGGCCTCGCGGCGCGTCATCGCGCCGATCGTGCTCACCACCGTGACGGGTGTGGGCCTGTTCGGGATCTCCCTTCTTGCGGACCTCTATGGCGTGCTTGCCCCGGAGGGCGGCACCGGCAGCCCTCCTTCGTCGTTGCCCTGGGTCGAGACGCAGCTCGGATTCGCCTACGTCCATGACCCCACGTTCGCGTACCGCACGTTCCTCGTGCCAGGCATCGATCTGCGCCTGAGCTCTCTCCGCCTCTCGGGCTCCGGCTGGTTTGCCTTGAACGACGACAATGCGCGCCTCCGCGTCGAGGCCGCGCATCGCTTCATCGGCCCCGGCACGCCGGACGGCCCGCGCGCGGCGGACGGCTCGTTCCTCGAGATCGAGGGCGCGCTCACCCATCACCGCTACACCTCCGACGACTTCTCGATCACCACCGGTGAGGTCAGCCTCGAGGGCCGGCTCGATCTCGCCCACCTCGGGCGCACGCTGCGGGGCTCGTTCGCGGAGATGGGCTGGGGGATCGCGGTCGAGGGCTACCGCCACGGCCGCCGCCCGCTCGAGGGGAACGAGCTCTTGATTCCCCGCTTCGCCTTCGGCGCGTACCTCGGGCACGCGGGGTATCCGCGCGGCGAGGCCAAGGTGGTTTACGACCACCGGCACGACGGGTATGTCGGCGGCGCGAAGCTCCCGGGCCTCGGCAGCGGCGTCCCGGGCCATTTCGGCCTGGAGGGCCGGCTCCATGCCTCGCCGCGCTGGGGCCTGCTCGCCGACGTGAAGGCGGGCTCCGCGTATGTCGGGCGCCTCGCGCTGCTCTTCCGCCCCGGAGACTCGCCATGATCCTGAGAGACGCTCTCCTCGCGCTCGTCGTCCTCACCGCGCCGCTCGCCCTCTCCTGCCTGGACGTGGCCGAGGGCCGCGCGCGCCGCGACCTGGAGGTGGGAAAGGCCTCACGGGGGAAGGCGCGCGTCACCGTGGACGAGGGGCTCGCGGCGGTCCGCCGCCTCGACGCGGGCGAGCTCGCGCTCTGGGCGAGCGCGCCCGCGCTCTCGATCCGCCTCACCGACGAGGCGGGCGGGCCGTGGAAGATCACGATCGAGAACATGCTCGCCGACGCCGAGCTCTCGGCGCGCGTCGGGGACAAGAGCGTGCCCGTGGAGCTCGTCGAGGCGCCGTTTCCGACCCAGCGCACCTTCCGCCTCTCCCTGCCGCCCGGCGCCGAGGCGACCCTCTCGCTGCGCCCGCCGGACGAGGCGCGGCGCGAGCCGTGGCGGTTCGCGGTCTTCGCCGACGTCCAGGAGGACATCGACCGCGTTCAGGACATCTACGCGAAGATGAACGAGGCGGAGGGCGTCCGCTTCGCGCTCATCAGCGGCGATCTCACGTCGCGGGGCTCGCCCGAGCAGCTCGAGCGATTCCAGCGCGAGATGAAGACGCTCCGTTTTCCCTGCTATGCGACGCTCGGCAACCACGAGCTCGGCACGCGGGACGACCTCTACCACGAGTGGTTTGGCCGCGGGAATTACCGCTTCGCGTTCCGGAGTGTGCAGTTCACGATGCTCGACTCGGCGAGCGCGACGATCGATCCGCTCGCCTACGGGTGGCTCGACGGCTGGCTCACCGAGGGGCAGGATCTCCTGCACGTGGTCACGATGCACCTGGCGCCCCTCGACCCGGTGGGCTCCCGCAACGGCGCATTCGCGAGCCGCGCCGAGGCGAACAAGCTCCTCACGATGCTCGCGGACGGGCGCGTGGATCTCACGTTCTACGGCCACATCCACTCGTTCTATGCGTTCGAGAACGCGGGGATCCCCGCGTACATCTCAGGCGGCGGCGGCGCGATCCCCGAGCGGCTCGACGGCATCGGGCGCCATTTCGTCACCGTCGATGTCGAGCCCCCCGGCAAGATTGCGCAGGTCGCCGTGGTTCGCGTGGATTGAACCGGATCTGAACCGGATCGCTTCGCTGTCCGAGCCGATCGTCATCGCAGGCGCCCTTCGCGCTGGCCCTCCGGGTCGTCCGCCCTCGTCGCGCCGCGGTCGTAGCCCTCGTCCGTCAGCCCCTTGCGGTAACCGAGATCGATGAGCCAGCGCAGGAGCCTCGGGAAAGCGCCGGCGCCGCTGCCGAGGAGGCGAATCATCGCCGCCTTCGCGCCGCCGCCCTTGTTGAGCGCAAGGTGCTGAGTCGCCAGCGCCATCAGATCGGGGACGGCGCCCGCGTCGACGTCGACGTCGACGTCGACGTCGGCGGAGCGTTGCCAGATCTTCGACCGCTGAAGGGCCTCGTTCGCCAGGAGCTCCGCGCGCTCCACGCAAATGACGAGCGCGGCCTGCGGTGGCTTTCCCGCGAGCGCCATGGTCGACAGGAGCGCCGGCTCGTCGGTGACGTGCGCCGTGCCGCTCACGTGGAGAACGTCGTCGCGCCCTGGAACCACGGCAGCGAGGGAGACCTTGTCGCACGTCACCACGTTGTGGAACGTATCGGTCCGCCGGTTTCCCCGGCGATCGGGGATGACGAGCGTCTCGTGGTCGAGGATCCGCAAGAAGCCCGGGAAATCTCCTCGCGGGCTCGTATCGCCCGAGCCCGCGGCGTCCCACGACGAGAGGACGGCAAAGGGGCTCGACGCGAGGAAGCGAGCGACGCTCGGATCGCCGAGGGGTCCGGCTTCGCTTTCGTGGCGCGCGCCATCACGCGGCAATGGCGGCTCGACGGCGGCGGCGGCGCGAGCGCGCGGCCCCTCCCAGAGGCGGGATCGGAGGATGCTCCTCGCGCAATGCACGAAGGCCTCCTCGACGGTGACGACGATCCGGCCGCCGCGTCGCTCGGCCACGGAGCCGTTGAGCCGAAGGGCCTCGCCGATCCCCGGCACGAGGAAGACGAAGGAGGCGCCGCTGCCGGACTTAGGCGTCGGGTGTCTCGCCGGTAGCTCGAACCGAACGCGCTTCGGCGATTCCACGTGCGCGAAGCCGCGGGCGCCTCCGACGAAGGTGCTGCGCCAGCCTCCCTGTTCGTCACGAAAACCGAAGCCGGCGACCGGAGCATGGGCGAGGACGCGCCGACATCCATCGTCCAGGGCGCCGATCTGCTTCATGCGCACGGCCGGGATCGGGGCGCCGACGATCGCCTCGATCTGCTGCGCGGTCATCACCTTCCGCATCGAAGAGCCTCCGCGTTCCTGTCCGCCGAAGAGCGGTTTCCCGGGCTCCGGCACGGCCGCCGGAGCGCGCAGAGGAACCATCGCAGCCGGCGACCTTGACCGCATTCCGAGATGAGGACATTTTGTTTCGCAATCCGGCCATGGGTTCGAAGCGAAGGAAGCGTCCCGCGTCGCCCGTGTCATCAGCGGCATCGCCGGCGTCGGCCTCGCCCTCCGCCGGCTCCACCTCGAAAGGCTCGTCGGCCCCGCCCGCGTCGTCGATCGGCGCCCCCGGGTGGACCTTTCATGGCGACGTCCAGATCGCGAACGCGCCGCGCGCATCGGCGGCCGAGGCGATGGAGTCGCTCTCGCGTCGCTTCGCGCGCGAGGATCGTGGCGAGTGGCGAAGCACGCTCGCGCGGCCCGCCAACGCAGTCGGCCTGAGCATGGTCACCGGCGGGCTGGAGAGCGAGTTCCACAGCCATCGCGAGTCACAGCTGTTCTTCCTCGAGCGCGGCGAGGTCACGTGCGAGGCGTCGAACGCGCTGTGGATCGTCCCGCCGCGTTCGGCGCTGTGGATCCCCGCCGGCGTGCTCCACAAGATACGAGGGCGCGCGCCGCTCGAGGGCTACGGCGTCTTCATGGAGCCAGCCGTGGCTCCCGATCTGCCGGCCGAGTGCTGCGCCGTCTCGGTCACGCCGCTCTTTCGCGAGCTGCTCGTCCGTCTCGCGGCGCGCCCCGCGCTGTACGACCTCGACGGGCCGGATGCGCGGCTCGTGGCCGTCCTGTTCGACGAGCTGGCGGCGGCGACGATCGAGAAACATCGCCTGCCGATGCCGGCCGACCAGCGCCTCCGAAAGCTGGTCGACGCGATGGCGGAGAACCCCGCCGATAGCGCGACGATGGGCACGTGGGCCCGCCGGATCGGCGTCGGCGAACGGACCCTCAACCGGCTGCTCGTCCGGGAGACGGGCCTCAGCTTCGGTCGCTGGCGCCAGCAGCTCCACATCGTCCTGGCCCTCCAGCGGCTCTCGCGCGGAGCGAGCGTGCAGAGCGTCGCCAGCGACCTCGGCTACGAGAGCGCGAGCAGCTTCGTCACCATGTTCCGCAAGGCGCTCGGCGCGTCGCCGGCGCGGTACATGGCCCGTCGTCTCGGTCGGCTAACGCTGGACCAGGGAGGTCAGCCATGACTCGATGTCCCGCGTCGGCGGGTAGCTGTCTTGCTCTCGCTCGCGATCGCCGTCGATCGACAACCTGAACATCGGGCACTCTTCATCCGGCGGAAAGACCTTCTTCTGCACGACGAGCCCGGTCCGCCTATCGAACACGGTGGCCTCGGTCTCCTTGAACCGGATCGTCAGGTCGGAGAGCGGCTCGCCCGCGCGGTCCTTGTACCCGGTGCACGTCTTTCGGCCCTTGATCTCGGGGAGCCGGCGCGTGACGGCCACCAGATCGACGTCTTGCAGCAGGACCGCCTGGCCGAAGAGCTTCATGGAAGCTGTCTCGAGGAGGAGCACGCTGCTCAGATCGTTCTCCTGCTTCGGCTCGCCTTCGAAGACGACCGGACCATTCTTGACCCGATCGAGCACCGACAGGACGGACATGGCGGCGTCGGCCTGGCGCAGCTCGATGGAAGCTGCCTGTCCGGAGGGGAGCTCGATCTCGAGCTTCCCCTTGGGCCCTAGCAGGGGATCGCGGTACCTGGCGACTGGAAGCTTTCCGAGCTGGCCCTCGACATTATCGAGCTTGATGATGTCATAGATATTGCTCTCGATGCGCCCGCTCTTCTCCCCGACCTTCCACCGGGTGCCTTCCGGGAAGCCGTGGAAGGTGATCTGGTAACTGCCCTCGAAGATGGCGACGTCGCCGTGGAGCGTTTCGTCGGACTTGACGACGAATTTGCGCTCGTTCGACCACTCCAGCTCGAGCGGGCCGCTGAACGTTTTGGCGACCCGCGCGCCCCGCGGGGCGAGCACGGCGATGCTCACGAGCATGGCGATCGCGATGGCGACCCCGAGGAGGATCGCCGCGGACGTGCGTCTCGGCACCACAGCGGGGCGAGGCGCGGCGACGGGCGGGCCGGGCGGGACTGCGCGCTGCAGCGCTGGGCGCTGCAGCTCGTTGTGTGTTCCGCAGTAGCGGCACACGATCGTGCGGCTTCCCGGCGGGGCCTCCAGCGGCGCGATGCATCGCTGGCAGTGGTAAACGTTGACGGGGCTCATCGGCTGCAAGCTCCCCCAGGAACGCGAGGGCACGTGGACACTCCACGCGCGGGTCCCACGCTGGAGCTGAAAAGTGAACGAGTGAAGCTGAAGCTGAAGCTGAAGCTGAAGCTGAAGCTGAAGCTGAAGCTGAAACTGAAACCGACGGGAACGAGCCCGTCGACGATCCCTACATCATCGCCTCTTCCTCGCCCAGGCTTCCCGTTATTCTGCCTTGACAAATGAACAGTATCGCGCAAAAGTTCGACCTGGCGTGTGTCCACCTTGACAGGTGAGCAGTACTGCGCAAAAGTTCGACCGGGTACGCCTGCGCCCGCACGGAAAAGAGGAGATGACGATGCCCATGATCGGACGACAGTGCACGCGCGACGGCAGGACGGTCTGCCTTCGGATGAGTCAGACCGGGCTACCGGTGAATCAAGAGGAGCGCGGGCTCACGCTCGTGTACGGGTGGGGGAGCGAAGAGCGCCGCGCGCAAGGGATTCCCGCGTCGATCCAGGGAATCGAGCTCCGCACCGACGCGGGCAAGGTCCTCGCGTTCGACTTCTGCCCGTTCTGCGGCGAGAAGCTCGCGGGGAGCACGAACAGCGTCCGAGCGCCCGTCGCGCGGCGCGCCGCTCCTGAAGGCGCCCGCGCCGAGCAGCCGGCGGCGGTCGAGCGCGCACAGCGGCCCGGGCGCGCGGTCGAGGCCGTGCCTCCCACCCCTCCGAGCGCACCGGCGCGCGCGCAAGGGGCGGCGGACTCGACGACGCTCAAGGTGCTTCGCGAGAAGCTCGGGCTCTCGCAGGCCGAGCTCGGCGAGAAGCTCGGCCTCGCGCGCAGCTCGGTCGCCAACTACGAAAACGGGCGGTCACCGCTGTCGCAGCGGCTCCGCAAGTGGGTCGCAAAGCACGAAGCGAAGCTCAACGACGGCGGAAACGGTGCCTCTGGCCGCCGGAGCGCGGCCGCCTAGAGCGACGGTCACCCGCTTCGGATACGGGCCCACCTCGGCGTTTTCGGTGCTCAGCGCACGGGAGTGCGCTTGCGCGCCGAAAACGCCGATCTGGGCCCGTCTCCTGTGCGGGTGACCGTCGCTCTGCTCTGCTCTGCACGTCGCAGAGGTGGGCGGAAATCGAAGGTCACCGGGACGGCGCTCGACGCGTGGCTCTCTGCGTCGGGTCGCGCTCGTCGCGACAAGCGCCTTGTGCGGGGGTAGAGTGGCCGCCCTTCCCCCACGGAGGCGACGATCGATGAAGACAGAGCTGCTCCGTTCCGCGCTCGCGCTGGGTACCCTGCTCCTGGCCGCCGCGGGGTGCGAGGAGAAGACGACGGCTACGGCGCCCGATGCGAGCGCGGAAGGTCGGGTCGCGAAGCTCTCGGTTGCGTCGTATGACCCGACCCGCGAGCTTTACCAGGAGCTCAATCCGGCGTTCGAGCGGTGGTACAAGCAGACGACGGGCAAGGACGTCGACGTGGAGACCGATCACGGCCCGTCGGGCAAGCAGGCGCGCGACATCGCGGCCGGCAAGGAGACGGACGTCGCCGCCCTGTCGGTCGACTTCGACATCGACACCATCGCCAAGGCGGGCCTGCTCCCCGCGACCTGGCGGGAACGCCTGCCGAACGGCTCGGTGCCGTACACGTCCGCCGTCATCTTCCTGGTCCGCAAGGGCAACCCCAAGCAGGTGAAGGGCTGGGAAGACCTCGCGCGACCCGAGGTCACGGCGCTGTGCCCGGATCCGAAGACCGGCGGCGGGGCGCGGTGGATCTACCTGTCGACCTGGGCGCACGCCGAGCGCAAGGCGAAGGCCGAGGGCCGGACGGACGCGGAGGCCGCGGCGCGCGAGTTCACGGCGAAGGTCTATGACGACGCCATCCTCGACCCGGCCATGCGCGGCTCGTCGACCCGCTTCATCGTACAGCGCACGGGCGACGTCCTCTTCGGCTGGGAGAACGAGATCCTCCAGATCGCGGCCGATCCGGCCACGGCCGACCAGTTCGAGGTCGTCATCCCCTCGGACTCGATCACGATCGAGGTCCCCCTCGCGGTCGTCGACAAGGTCGCCGAGCGGCACGGCGTCAAGGACGTCGCCGAGGCGTACGTCCAGTTCCACTTCTCCGACGAGGGCCAGGAGCTCATCGCGAAGCGCTACAACCGCCCGTACAGCGAGGCGATCGCGAAGAAGCACGCGGAGCGGCTCAGGCCGCTCTCGCTGTTCCGGTTCAAGGACCATTTCAGCGACTGGCCGACCGTGATGAACGTCCACTTCAGCCAGGGGGCCGAGCTCGACAAGATGCGGAAGAAGTGATGTCGCGCCGCGCGCGCGTGCTCCCCGGGCTCTCGCTCTCGCTGGGCGTCACGGTGCTCTACCTGAGCCTCGTGGTCCTCTTGCCGCTCTCCGCGCTGTTCCTGAAGACGGCGGAGCTCGGGTGGGAGCGGTTCTTCGGGGTGATCACGAGCGGCTGGGTCGCCGCGGCCGTGCGGTTCACGCTGGGCGCCTCGCTCGTCGCCGCGCTCCTCAACGTCGTCGTCGGCCTGCTCATCGCGTGGGTGCTCGGCCGGTACACGTTCCCGTTCGCGCGCGTGATCGACGCGGTGATCGACCTGCCCTTCGCGCTGCCCACGGCCGTGGCGGGCATCGCGCTCTCCACGCTGTACGCCGAGAGCGGTCTGCTCGGCGGGTGGCTCTCCAACCTGGGTTTCCGGTATCCGTGGCCCGCGTGGCGGGGGTTCGCGGACGGGGGCGGATGGCGCGAGTGGCCTATCGAGTGGACTGTGTATGACAGGATCTCCCTGGCGCCGCTCGGGGTGGTGATCGCGATGGCCTTCGTCGGGCTGCCGTTCGTCGTGCGCACGGTGCAGCCGGTGATCGAGGACCTGAGCCGGGACGTCGAGGAGGCGGCGGCGACGCTCGGCGCCGGCCGGTTCCAGATCTTCCGCGCCGTCGTCTTGCCCGAGCTCGCGCCGGCGCTCCTCACGGGGTTCGCGCTGGCGCTCGCGCGCGGCCTCGGCGAGTACGGGTCGGTGATCTTCATCTCGGGCAACCGGCCGGACACCGAGATCGCGTCCCAGGTGATCATCAAGATGATCGAGGTGAACGAGACTGGCACCTACGCCGACGCGACGGCGGTCGCGGTCCTGCTCCTCGCGGCGTCCTTCGCGCTCCTCCTCGCGATCAACCTGCTCCAGCGCGCCGCCGCGCGCGCCCACGCAGGCAGGGCGGCGGGCTGACCGCCCGCGGCCGGCGGACCCGAGGCACGAGATGCTCGCCGCGCGCTCCCGGGCAGGCAAGGCATTCTCCGCCGAGGGCGGCGGCGCGCGCCGGCTGCTGATCGGCCTGTGCGTTGCGCTCGTCGGCGTGTTCCTCGTCCTCCCGCTGGGGGTGGTGTTCTGGCACGCCTTCAGCGAGGGGCTGAGGGCCTACGGACAGGCGGTCTTCGACCGCGCGACGTTCCACGCGGTGAAGCTCACGCTCTTCACCACGGCCATCGCGGTCCCGCTCAACACGCTCTTCGGCGTCGCGGCGGCGTGGGCCGTCGCCAAGTTCGAGTTCCGGGGCAAGAGCCTGCTCGTCACGCTGATCGATCTGCCGTTCTCGACCTCGCCGGTGGTCGCCGGCCTGTGCTTCGTCCTGCTCTTCGGGGCGAACGGGTTCTTCGGCGCGTTCGTGAACAGGACCTACGCGGTGAGCCTCGGGTTCACGAGCCTCGAGGTCTCCACCCGGGTCATCTTCGCCCTTCCTGGCATCGTGCTCGCCACGGTGTTCATCACGTTCCCGTTCGTCGCGCGAGAGCTCATCCCGCTGATGCAGGCCCAGGGGACAGAGGACGAGCAGGTCGCCCGCGTCCTCGGCGCGAACGGATGGCAGATCTTCTGGCGCGTCACGCTGCCCAACATCCGCTGGGGCCTCCTGTATGGCGTCATCCTGTGCACCGCCAGGGCGATGGGCGAGTTCGGCGCCGTGTACGTGGTCTCGTCAGGCTCGTCCGATCAGGTGACGCTGCCGCTCCACGTGGAGCGCGTCTATTACGCCAACATGGTCCGCGTGGTGCCCGCGTTCGCCGTCGCCAGCCTCCTCGCCGGCGTGTCGGTGATCACGCTGGGCGTGAAGGCGGCTGTGGAGTGGCGGTTCAAGGGCGAGCTGAAGAAGACGGACCGCGGCTAGCGGTCCCGGCGCCCGCGAGGCCCGTCCACCAGCCGTTCGAGAGGGCGAGCGCGATCCAGCCCTGCAGATTGGCCCGCAGCTGCGCTGCTTCCGCCGTCGTGCAGCCCTGCTCGACGACGGCAAGGGCCTGCCCGAACGAGAGCTCCCGGCTGCGCTCGAGCAGGCGGGCGAACAGCGGATCCACCGAGGTCGTGGTCGTGCCGGAGGCGCTCCGGGCGAAGACCCACGCGCGGGTGGACGCGTGGCGACGCCTCGCGTCCATGGGGCGCTCTTCCAGATCGCCCAGGTCGCCCCCCGTGAGCCGCGAGAAGCGCGCGAGGTCCCAGTCCTCGTGGGTGAGCGTGAAGGACACCGCGAAGCGCAGCCGCGCCTCGGCCAGCCCGGCGAGCTCCTCCGGCGTGGGCCGCCAGAGGCCCTCGAACGGCGACTCGTAGGCGAGCCGCTCCGCCTCGTCCATGCTTAGCGCCTGGCGGACCATCGCCATCGGCGCCCTGGAGAGCTCGATCCGCCGGCGCCACGCGTCCTCGTGCCCGCGCGCCGGGCGCCCCGGCTGGCGGCCGCTGAGCACGCCGTCAGGGCCGCGCAGCGCGCCGCGGAGCCGCTCGGCGAACCCGCTGGACGCCGAGTCGAGGTCCGCGTGTCGGGGCGGGCACGCGGCGAGGTGCAGCGCGGCCAGGTGGTTGAAATGCCAATAGCTCATCGCCCGCGACACGCGGGGGAAGCTCGTTTGCAGCGCGGTGAACAGCCGCATCCAGTACTGGCGGTGATAGATCGCGAGCCGCTCCGCCGGCGCGAGGCCCCCCGGCCCGCCCTTCACCTGCGCCACGAGCCCCGCGGGATATCGCTCCTGCCGCTCCCGGAACCGGCCTGCGCTCGCGTCGAGCGGCGCGCGGAGGACGGCGGTGAAGTCGCGCTGGAGCTCCCGCAGCCAGCCCGGAGGATCTCCACCTCTCGGGCTCATGACGATCGCACCTGCCGCGCCTTGTCGAGCTCCGCGAGCGCCACGTGCAAGGGCGGGATCTCCGCGTCCCACTCGAGGAGCGTCGGGAAAGGGCCGCCCCGGCGCCACGCCTCCTCGTAGAGCGACCATACCTCGTCGCACACCGGACGATCGTGCGTGTCGTGCCGCAGGCCCGAGGGCAAGACCTGGTGGCCGGCCACGTGGACCTGCAAGACCCGATGCCAGGGCACGTCGTCGAGGTACTCGCGCGGATTGAACCCGTGGTTCTCGCTGGAGACAAAGACGTTGTTGATGTCCAGCATGCACCAGCAGCCGGACTCCTCCACCACGCGGCGATAGAACTCCCACTCAGGCATCGTGTCGCGCTCCCACGCAACATAAGAAGACAGGTTCTCGATCCCGAAGGGCACACCGAGGGCCTCCTGGACCTCGAACGCCCGGCCGGCGGCGTACGGGATCAGCTCCGGATCGTACGGCGCCGGCAGGAGGTCGTGGTGCGTCACGCCCTCGAACGCCGTCCAGCAGAGGTGATCCGTGAAATAGGGGATCCGGAGCTCCTGGATCAGATCCTTGAGCCGGGACAGGTGATCCCGGTCGAGGGGGGCTTCGCCGAGCAGGTTCAGCGAGACGCCGTGGGCGACGATCGGGTAGCGCTCGGCGATGCGCCGGAGCCGCTCCCGGGGCAGCGGCGACGCGCCAAGGTAGTTCTCCGCGATGATCTCGAAGAACCCCAGCGGGGGCCGGAGCTGCTCGATCGCGTCGTAGTGCGGCGGGCGCAGCCCGAGGCCGAGCGCGCCTCGCGGGAGCGCCCGCGCCACGGGCGCCTGGCTGCCGGCCGGGCCTCGCGGCGCGCTCATCGGTCGCTCAGGGGCTCGGCTCGATGGGGTCGGCCGGCGCCATCGGGTCGAAGGTTTTGCCCTCGGGCGTCAGGGTGCGCAGGTAGGCGATCAGCCGATCGATCTCGGCGAGCGAGAGCAGGTGGTAGGCGCCGGGCATGTTCGAGTAGGCGTAGCCTTCCGGGTGGACGCCGTCGATCCCGAACGCGATGATGGACTGCAGGTAGAGATCCGAGCGGCGCTCCCAGAACTCGGCGACGTAAGTGGCCATGTCCTCGGTGGGCCGCACCTTCACGCCGAACGAGCCCGCCGAGCCGGAGTGGCAGTGGTCGCACGTCGCCGCCTTGAACGCCGCGGGGCCGTCTCGATCCTGATCCTCGGCGGTCTCCACGCAGCTCCAGCCCGAGCATCCGTTCATGGCGCGGCAGGTATGCTCGTAAAGCTCGTTCCAGGACTGGTAGACCATGCCGCGGCAGCTGTTCGAGTGGCTGCAGGATGAGTTGATCTGGACCACGCCGGGGCGCGCGGGGCCCGTCAGCGACGCGGACTTGGCGCACGCCGCGGCGAACTCGGCGAGCGAGATCTGGCCGTCGCCGTCCTCGTCCATGAGGTCGATCGCGTCCACCAGGTCGGGCTCCGGGCCGCCGTTCCACACGAGCGTCTTGACCGGCGCGTCGGACTCATCGCAGTTGGAGTCGACGCCATCGAGATTCCGCTCCTCGGCGTCGGGGTGGACTGTGTTGTTGAAGTCGTCGCAGTCGCCTTCGCGCGGGGTGAAGCCGTCCCTGTCGTGGTCGCTGTCCTCGTCATCCACGGGCTCGCCGCCGCCCGCGCCAGAGCCGGTCCCGGCGGGCTCCTCGCCGCCGGAGCCGCCGGTCCCGGCGGGAGACTCGCCGCCGGAGCCGCCGGTCCCAGCCGGCGTCACCGCTTCATCGTCGCCGCAGCCTGGAGCAAAGGCGGCGAAGCTGGCGAGCGCCAGCGCAAGCAACGTGGATCTCGGCGATTGGGTCATGGTGGTCGTCCTGCCTCCGAAGGAACGTGCAGGGCCCTCTTGCTGGCTGCCCGGCGCACGACCTGTGGCACGGCCGCCGTGCGCGGAATATGCGGCAAGTTGTCGCGGGCCCGCGCCTACGGCCGGTCCGCGGGGCTCGCCGCCCGCGCCGGTGTCGCGCCGACGGTGAGATAACCCATGAGCGCGTCGGTGATCGCCCGCCGGAGCGCGCCGTCCTCGACGCCCGCGGGCGGATCGAGGGCCGCTGCGTGGACGAGCTCCTCGAACATGCGCAGGACAACGTAGGTGGCGAGATCGAGATCCGGCTGGACGATCTCCGCGCCGTGGCGCGACAGCAGCCGCCGGGTGCAATCGAAGACAGCCCGGCTGGCCGCGCTCAGCGTGCGCTGTTGCTCGAGCGTCGGGAGATCGGCGTGAAGGAGCCGTTGCAGCCGCGGCTCCGACCGGTGGAGCTCGAGGCTCCTCTCGACGAGCGCCTCCGTCGCTCCGCGCAGCGAGACGCCGTCGGCCGCCGCGTCCACCTGCTCGACGAGCCTCAGCATGTGGCGCACGTGGCGCTCGTGCAGCGCGGTGACGAGGGCGTCCTTGTTCGGGAAGTACTGGTACACCGACCCGACGCTCACCCCTGCGACCTTGGCGACCTGGTTCGTGTTCGCCCCGTCGTAGCCGTGCGCGTCGAAAACGCGAGCCGCGGCCTCGACGATGGTCTCCACGAGGAAGCGCGAGCGCGCCTGGCGAGGCTCTTTGCGCGGCTTTTCTGGGCGCTTCATCGTCTCTCCCGAACGCGAGTCTCCGCGTTTTGCCCTGTCGCTAGACTGGTGGGGCATGATCACCTCGAACGCACCCTCGCGCAATCTGCTCCCGCCGGTCCTGCTCCTCCTCGTGGTGGCGGTCATGTGGCTGACTCACGCCGTCCTGCCGTTCCCGCCGGTGCTCCCGGCGTCGACTCGCTGGCTCGGCGCCTTGCCGCTGGCGATCGGCGTCGTCATGGCGGTCGCGGCTCGGGCGCAGTTCGCGCGGGCCGCGACGGAGATCAACACCTTTGCCGAGCCCACGAGGCTCGTGACCGGCGGGCTGTTCCGGTGGTCCAGGAATCCGATGTACCTCGGGATGGGCCTTGCGGCCGCGGGCATGGCGGCGCTGAGCGGCGCGGCGACGTCGCTCCTGCTCGCGGCGGTCTTCGTCGCGATCGTCGACCGCTGGTACATCGCGTTCGAGGAGCGGCGGCTGCGCGCCCGGTTCGGCGCTGCCTACGAGACCTACGCCCGGTCGACGCGGCGCTGGGTCTGACGGCGCGCGCCGGCTGAGCCGCCGTCCATCGCCGCTCGCAGGAAAGCGGCGCCGGATTTGCACGCAGCGGCCGAGAGAAAGGAAGTAAAAGAGGTCCTGAGCGCGGGAAGAAGGGAGAGAGGATCGCAGGATGACAGGCATGCTTCGCGGCGGGCTGTGGATCGGTTGTGCAGCGGCCGTGGTGGTCACGGCGGCGCCGGCGAGCGCCATGCAGCCCGCGTCCGAGGCCTTCCCTGCGCCCGCTGCGCCGCCCGGAGCTCCCCAGGCGCCCCCGAGCTGGACGACGAGCCCGGGGTCCTGGCAGCCCGGGGGCTCTCCCTGGCGCGAGCAGCGCGAGACAGAGCGCGTCTGGTACGGCTGGCAGCACCTCCTCGTGCTCAGCGGGACCCTCGCGTTCGGACCCCTCGCTGCCGCCACGGAGAACGAGATGTTCGCCTGGATGACCGCCGGCCCCTTCGTGCTCGGCGGCCCGGTCACCCACTGGGCCAACGGTCACCTCGGCAAGGGCTTCCTCAGCCTCGGCCTCAACGTCGGCTGCACGTTCGGCGGCGGTCTGCTCGGCCAGGTCGTCGGCGGTGCTTCCCCCAACAGAGACGGCGAGCTCACCGGCCTTGTCTTCGGCGCCATCCTCGGAGCGCTCACGGCCAACATCGTCGACGTCGCGCTCCTCGAGTACGAAGAGCCCCCGGGGCCCGAGAGCTACGAGTACATCCGCCTCCGCCCGCTCCGGCTCCGGTTCGCGCCGCACGTCGCCCTCGCGCCCGGCCGCACCACCTTCGGTCTCGGCGCCGCCTTCTGAGGGGCCGCGGCGCCGGCAGCGCGCCTCGAGCGGCGCTTCGGCCTGGCCCGGCCGCGGCGGGGGTGTAGCATCCGCGCGTGTTCATTCCGAGATCAGGTGCACGACGGATCGCGCTCGCCGCGCTCCTCGCGCTCGCCGCGCTCCCGGGTTGCGGCGGCGCGGAGCGGCAGGAACCCCAGTTCGCCGATTCCCCCGAGGTCCCGCTCCCCGGGCCCCCGGGCAGCTCCTCCGGCGCGTCGCTGCTCGACGCGCCCGGCGGCGCGCCGGAAGAGCTGCCCGGCGTGGACACGGCCGAGCTCGTGCGCCGCGAGCGCGATACCTGGTGGCAGCTCGTCTCGCAGCTCTACGCGCCGTGCACCGATCAGGCGGTGTCGCTCGCGCAGTGCGTCCGCGAGTCGCGCGCCTGCGCGGCCTGCGCGCCCGCCGCGCAGCTCCTCGCCGACAAGATCCGCGGCGGCGCGAGCGGCGCGGAGGCCCAGGCCGCGTACGGCGTGAGGTTCGGTCCGAACGTGAAGCAGATCGACCTCGCCGACTCGCCCTCTCGCGGGCCGGAGCGCGCGTCGATCCAGATCGTCGTGTGGTCGGACTTCGAGTGCCCTTCCTGCGGGCGCGCGGTCCCGCACCTCGACGAGGTCGTCGAGCGCCACGCGCCCCACGTCCGGCTGATCCACAAGGTGTATCCGCTGCGATCGCACCCGCACGCCGACGCCGCGGCGCGCGCGGCCATCGCGGCGCACCGCCAGGGCCGCTACTGGCCGATGGAGCGCCTCCTGTTCGAGAACCAGCAGCGGCTCGAAGAGAAGGACCTGCTCGGCTACGCGCAGAAGGTCGGCCTCGACATGGCCCGGTTCCGCGCCGACATGGCGGGCGAGCCCGCCGCCCGGGTGGTCGCGCGCGACAAGGCCGAGGCCGACCGCGCCGGGCTCTCGGGGACGCCGTTCATCGTCATCAACGGGCGGGAGTTCGATCTGGCGCTGTTCAGCCTGCAGGGCGAGCTCGACCGGTGGATCGAGACCGAGCTCGCGATCCTCGGAGGGCGCGAGGCGGCGCCCGGAGGCGGGACGCCGCGCGACGCAAAGTAGGGCCGCCGCGCGGCGTGGCCGCCGCGCGCGCCTGCGGGTCGTGCTCGGTTGGCGATTGACCCCCTCCGCCAGGCGACACCGGGGCGACGGCGAGCCGCCGCCCCGGTGGGACCCAGATCGAGATCGGCTAGCTGGGCCGGTTCTTCTCGGACATCTGGCCGCCGCCAGCGCTCGTCCCCTGCGAGGGCCCGCCGCTCTTGATCTCGACCGAGCGGCCGCGCTGCTGCTGCTGCGGCAGCTTCAGACAGACCTCGAGGACGCCGTTCTCGAACCTCGCGTCCACGTCGTCGACCTGCACGCCCTCGGGCAGCGGGATGGCGCGCGTGAACGACCCGTAGCTGCGCTCGGTGTAGCTCATCCCCTCGCGCTGCTCCTGCTGCTCCTGCCGGCGCTCGCCCTCGATGATCAGGGTGTCGTCGCGGAGCTCCACCCGGATGTCGTCCTTGGTGACGCCGGGGAGATCGGCCTTGACCACGAGCTGACCGTTGCGCTCGCCCAGCTCGATGCGCGGCGACCAGAGGCCGCCCCCGAGGGACGAGAGACCCCGGCCGCCGCCAGGCTCACCCATCGTGCGGCCCTGCCTGAACGGCGAGAGCAACCCTCCGAAGCCGAAGTCGTCGAACATGCGATCCATGTCCTCCATCATCCGGCTCATCATCGCGAACGGGTTGAAGACGCCGCCCGCCGCGCTGTACCGCCCCATCTGGCCGCCGCCCTGCTGGCGCTGCATCCCGGTCGACTGACCGCCGGCCCCCTGGGAAGGGGTCTGACCTGTCGCCTGGCTGCCGGGCTTGCCTTGCTGCGACTTGCTCACGGACACGTCCTGGCCTGTCGGCTGACGCTGCTGTTCCGCCATAAGAACCTCCTTTCTTGCAAACGTCGGACTTGCAAGTGTGGTGCCGTGTCGCGAGCGTGAACCAGCGTAGATGACGTGGCCTGTCGACGCCGCGCCGCTGGCCATGTCCGCCATGGCGCGCCGCGCCGCGCCGCCCGTCGCGGAGCGCCACACGGGCGCGCCGTCCTCGGCAGAGCGCGCAGGGTCGAGCTCGCGCAGGCGCCGCTGCGCCCGGGAGCCCGGTGGAATGGCTCACCGCCACCCCGCCAGGATCTCCTCGAAGCGCTCCAGACTGCACGGCTTCTGCAGCACCGGACGGCTGAGATCGGACTCGCGCAACCCGGCTTTGCCATATCCGGTCAGGAAGACGAACGGGATGCCTCGCTCGCTCAGGATGTCGGCCACCGGATAGACCTTCTCGCCGGCGATGTTGACGTCCAGGCTCGCCCCGTCGATCTCGGCCTCGAGGGCCAGGCGCGTCGCGTCCTTCATGTTCAGCGCCGGGCCGATCACCACACAGCCGAGGTCGGTCAGGGCGTCCTCGAGGGACGAGGCGATCATGGGCTCGTCCTCGACGATCAGGACACGCAGCCCCTCCAGCCCACGTTCGCCTCCTGGGACCGGCTTCATCCTGCGCCCACGCGCTCGAGGGGCAGGTCCATCACGCAACGTACGCCCCCAGGCAGGTAGTCGAGGCGCACCTCCGTGGCGAGCTGGCGCCCGAGGTCGCGCTCGATCAGGCGTGAGCCGAAGCCCTTGCGGCGCGGCGGTCGGACAGGCGGCCCGTCCGTCTCCTGCCACTCCAGGTGGAGCAGGCGCTCGTGCGCCTGGCTGATCACGTCCCATGTGACCGCGACGTGGCCGGACGGCTGCGATAACGCCCCGTACTTGGCCGCGTTGCTCGCCAGCTCGTGAAAGACCATGCCGAGCGTCACCGCCGCCTCCGGGCGGAGGCGGACGTCCTGGCCGGCCAGGCGGACGCGCTCGGCGTCGCCGCTCGCGTGCGGCGCCAGCTCGGCGCGGACGACGTCGTGGAGGTCGGCGCCCTGCCACGCGGTCTGGTTCAGGAGGTTGTGGGTCTGGGACAGGGCGAGCAACCGGGCGAGGAAGGCGCTCGTGAAGGCCTTGGGCGAGTCCGCCATGCGGAGCGTCTGCACGGCGATCGCCTGGACGATCGCCAGCGTGTTCTTCACCCGATGGTTCAGCTCGTTCATCAGGAGCTTCTGGCGTTCCTCCGCCTGCCTGCGCTCGGTCACGTCGAGGAAGAACGCCACCCCCTGGCTCTCCGATCCCTCGAACCGCGCGCCGCCGATCACCACCGGGACGCGGCTGCCGTCCTTTCGGAAATACTCCTTCTCCAGCGGCCCGAACTCACCTGTCATGCGGACGTGCTCGAGCGTCCGCTGGGTCGTCTCCTTGAACTCCGGCGGCGTGAGATCTGCCCAGCGGAGGGTCCCCGAGGTCAGATCTTCACGGCTGTAGCCGAGCATGCACAGGAGCGCGTCGTTCGCGTCGATGACCCTGCCGTCGAGGTCCCAGACGGCGATCCCGATGATGTTGGAGTCCACGAGGCGCCGGATGCGCGCCTCTCTCTCCCGCAGCGCCAGCTCCGCCCGCCTGCGCTCGCCGTTCTCTTGCTGGAGCTGGGTGTAGAGGCGCGCGTTCTCCAGCGAGATGGCGGACTGGGAGGCCAGGAGCTCCAGCACCTCGATCCGATCCGCGGTGAAGGCGCGCGGGGTCAGGTTGTTCTCCAGATAGAGCACGCTGACGAGCGTGCCCTGCTTCACCAGGGGGAGGCAGAGCACGGAGCGGGGGCGCCGCGCGCGCACGTAGGCGTCTTCCGAGTACAGGTTGGGTACGGCGGCGTCGTCCAGGATCACGCTCTCTCTCGTGCGGATCACGTACTGGAGGACGGCTGTCGGGAGATCGCTCGAGGTGACGGGCGTCTGGCGAAGGGTGACCTCGACCCGGCCGCGCCGGGTGACGACCTCGGCCTCGACGTCGTGCGCGGTGTGCGAGGCGCTCGACGCGCGGATCAGCAGTCCCCGCTCGGCGCCCGCGTGCTCTACCGCGATCGTCAGCAGGGCCTCGATCACCCGGCCGAGGTTCAGCTCGCCGGAGACCGCCTGCGAGGCCCTGAGCATGGTCATGAAATCGAGCCCCGGGCGAGCGCCGTGACCCACGGCGGCGCCGCGGACGTCGGCGCCCCCGTCCCGCGCCAGGTCGGTCCGCCTGCGCAGCGCCTCCGGCGCGAGCGCGTGCGGAAAGTCCCTCTCGAGGCGCAGCATCGGCCGCACGGCGCCCCAGCGCCCATAAAGCCTGTGCGCCTCGGTCATGTAGGCGCGCGCGACGAACGCCCTGCCCAGGTCGAGGTAGTGTCGAGCGCAGAGCTCGTTGGCCAGCGCCTCGTCGTGCAGGAAGCGACCCTCCCGCGCGGCCGCGATCCCCTGATCGTAGAGGGCGCCCGCGCCCTCTCGCCGCTCGCTGCGGGCGACCTCGGCCTCCAGGATCAAGCTGCGGTGGCGGTGGCTCTCCGGGCCGAGCGCCGCCCACGACTCCACCTTGCGCGCGCACTCCCCGAGCCTCGCGAGGTACGCCGCCCTGAGCGCGGGGGCGGCGGCGCACGCGGCCCGTGAGAAGGCCAGCCCCCCGTAGAAGTGATAACAAGGGCTCGCGTGCCACGCGGCGAGCATGCCGAGGCTGGCCGGATCGGTCGAGCCCCAGATCTCGGCCACCTCCTCGTACGCGCCCTGGAACACGCCGGCGAGGACCTTGAAGACGTTCACGAAGTAGAGCGACGCCCGGTTGTCGATGCTGTGGGCGGCCTCGGTGACCGCGTCGATGTCGACCCAGGCCCCGCGCTTCCAGTCGCCCTCGTCCTGCGTGCTCAGGGTTTCGCAGAGCTGCCCGGCGGCCCCGACGATCCACGTGATCGCGTTGAACTTGTCGAGCTTGCAGAGCGGCAGATACAGCCTCGCCTCCTCGATGACGTCGTGGAGGTGCTCCCCCCGGAGGAGGCCGTTCATGCTCGCGTTGCACGCATTGTAGAAGGCCCAGATGTACTGCCCCGTCTCCATGCCGGCGTGGACGCCCTTGCGCAGGGACGCCTTCGAGCGCTCGTAGGGATCCATCCAGTGCTGGACCCACGCTCCCCACATGTTGCACAGCATGGACTCGGACTTCGCGTCCGGGTGGCGCTCGTTCAGGCGGACCGCCGCCCGCCCGAACTCGTACCCCTTCTCGATGTCGAGCCTGGCGCACAGGAGCGTCCCGAAGTTCACGTAGGCGTAGATCGAGTTCCTCGAGATGCCATATGTCAGCGAGTTCTGGAGCGCCTTCATCACCGTGATGCCGAAGTTGTTCGTGCCGAGCTGGTAGGTCGGCGAGAACATCTCCTGGAGCACGTCCTGCAGGGCGGCGATCTCGGGATCGTCGAGCGCCGGCAGATCGACGAGCGATGCGATCGGGCGGTCGCCGATCATCGCGATCGTCCGCTCCATCTCGGCCATGAGCGCGTCGTCGTCCGGATAAGGCGGCAGGTCGATGTCGTACGCCCGGAGCGCGGCGAGCCCCTCTTCCATGGCGGCGGGAAGGTCGTTCTTGAGGATCTCCACGTTCATCTTCAGGCGGCGCACCTCCGTCTTGTGGAGTCGCCCCACCGCTCGTTCGAAGCTCCCCGCGAGGGTGGAGAGCGCGTCGTCGTGGCGTCCGCAGAGCGACTCCAGGAGCCCCTTCTTCGTGTGGTAGGTGAAGGTCAGCTCGTAGCTGGAGGTCCACGCGTCTCCGGGCAGCATCGATATGCCATGTTCCAGGTACCTGAGGGCCGCGGTGAAGGCCGACGACTCCTGGGCGCGCCCGGCCGCCTGGAGGTTGAGCCTGGCCGATTCCATGCGCTCTTCCGGCGCGCGGATCAGATCGCCGGCGCTGTTCAGGTGATTGACGACGTCGAACAGAGCGCGCCCGTCGCCGGAGCGCGGCTTGCCGAGCAGGAGCTTCGCGATCCTGTAGTGAAACGCCGGCCTGTCTCCCTCCGGGATCAGCGAGTATGCGGCCTCCTGGATCTTGTCGTGCGCGAATCGAAACTGCTCGTCCGCGCTCACGATCAGGCCCTCGGCGACGGCGTGCTCGAGGCTCGCGTACGTCTCGTCGGGGGGCCGCTCGCTGACGGTGTTCAGGACGTCCATCTCGAACGTGTTGCCGATCGCCGAGGCCAGCCGGAGCACCCGCTGCGTCGCCTGCGGCAGGCGCCGGATGGTCTCCGTCATGAGGCTCAGGACGTTATCGGTGCACTCCAGCCGCTCGATCTGGCGCAGGTCCCAGCGCCAGCCCGCCGGTGGATCGAAGACCAGCGCCTTCGTGTCGTAGAGGTGCCGCATGAACTGCTTCACGAAGAACGGGTTGCCCCCGGTCTTCTTCAGGATCGCGGCCGCGAGCGCCTCTCCGCCGCCGATCTGCAGGCTGTCGTTGATGAGCTCGGTCAGGTGCGCGAGGCCGAGGGGCGCGAGGACGATGTCGCGCGCCTCGAGGCCGCCCTTCGTGAGCTGCTCCAGGGCGACGAGGAAGGGGTGGGTCGGGCTCACCTCGTTGTCGCGGTAAGCGCCGCAGAAGAAGAGCGACTCCACGTCCTCTCTCGCGAGGACGCTCGTGAGCAGGCTCAGGCTGGCCGAGTCCACCCATTGTAAATCGTCGAGGAAGATGGCCAGCGGGTGGGCGTGCCGGGCGAAGACGGACACGAAGTTGTGGAAGCAGAGGATGAAGCGGTTCTGGGCCTCGACCGGGCCGAGCGCGGGGACGGGCGGCTGCTCGCCGATGAGGTGCTTGAGCGACGGGAGGACGTCGCAGATCACCTGTCCGTTGGTCCCGAGGGCGCCCAGGATGGCGTCGCGCCACCGCGTGATCCGCTCCTCGCTCTCGGAGAGGAGCTGCCTGACGAGCGTGTCGAACGCGTGGACGATGGCGCTGTAGGGCGTGTCGCGGTTGACCTGATCGTACTTCCCGCTGATGTAGTAGCCCTTCTCGCGCACCAGCGGCTTCAAGATCTCCTGGACCAGCGACGACTTGCCGATGCCCGAATAGCCCGAGACGAGGACGATCGTCCGCTTGCCCCGCAGCACGTCGTCGAACGCGCCGACGAGCTTCCGGATGTCTCCTTCGCGGCCGTAGAGCTTCTGGGGGAGCCGGAAGAGATCTCTCCTGTCGTGGCGGCCAGGGCTGAACGCTCCCATCTGGCCGCCGCGCTGCCATCGCGCTCGGATCTCCTCCAGATCGGCCCTCAGCCCCTCGGCGCACTGGTAGCGGTCCTCGGCGTTCTTGCTGAGGAGCTTCATCGTGACGGCGGAGAGCGCGTCGGGCACCTCCGGGTCGAGCTCCGAGGGGGCGACGGGCGTCACGGCGATGTGGGCGTGCATCAGCTCGAGGGGGTCGAGCGCCTCGAACGGCCTCCGCCCAGTGAGCATCTCGTAGAGGACGACCCCGAACGAGTACATGTCGGTGCGGTAATCCACGCTCCGGTTCATGCGGCCGGTCTGCTCCGGCGATATATAGGGGAGCACCTTCGAGAGGACGCGACGGCAATAGATCTCCTCCTTCTCGCGCGTCACGATGGAATCCACGCCGAAGCCCGTGAGCTTCACCTGACCGTCCTCTCCGAGCAGGATGTTCGTAGGCCTCACATCGCCATGGATGAGGCCATGGCGATGGATGTCGGCCAGGGCCTCGGCCACGGGGATCAAGACGTCCAGCGACGCGCCGACGCCCAGCTTGCAGGCCGTCTTCGCGGACAGCGGGTCGCCCGGGAAAACCTCGGTGACGAGCGCCAGGCCGTCCTCGTGCTCCTCGACGGCGTACACCTTGACGACCCTCTCCGAGTCGAGCTGCCGTATCGCGCGGTAGGCGTGCCTGAAGCGCATGATCTCGCCGGATCGGGCGTCATCGGTGTGCAGCATCCTGATCGCCACGTCGATGCCGTCGGCGTCCCGATGGGCTCGATACGTGGCGGAGCCCGGGCCCTCGCCGGTCTTCGCGGTGACGTGATACCCCTTGAGCTGGGCTGTGCCTGGTCGCACCGGGAGCGCGCGCCCAGGCTCGACGGAGCGAGCTTCCTGGACAGCAGGTCGATTCCATGCCTCCGACGTATCCGGCATATCGCGGGCGTTTGAGCCCACGAGTTGCCATGTCAACTGGACGGCCGGGGCCGGCGGGGCCGCCCTCGGCGCCCGCTCACACCGTCACATCGCGTACCGCAGGATGATCTCGGTGATCCCCGCCGCGAGCAGCAGCAAGAGCCCGCCCACGAAGCAGAAGAGCGTGAACCGGTCGTCCCGCCACCGCTGCCGGAGCGGCACGATGTCCCGCTCCGGCAGCACGACGGCCCTCAGGGTCGCGTGGATCGGCAGCCCCCCCGGCCGCATCGCGACCGCCACGTGCGGCGGCTGCGCCAGCCCCATGTTGATGAACCGCGTCACCCCCGCGCGGAGCCGGTCCCCCATCCCGGGCATCGCGCTGCCGATCGCCACCGCGCGGAGCCACGGCGCCCGCTCGAACGCGTTCGCCATCGCGATCACCCCGAACAGCTGCCGCAGCCGCGGCATCAGCGCCCGCACCTCGGCCAGGTGCTGGAACGCCCGCGTCCGCGCCTCGGGCGCGTCCTCCGAGCTCACCCGCGCGAGGCAGGTCGCCTCCAGCCGCGCGTTCAGCCCCTCGAGCTCCTGGAGGATCCGCGGCCCGGCGTTGTCCGGGCTCGTCTCGAGCGGGAGCGTGAAGCCCCAGGGCTCCTCGCGCCCGCGCTCGGCCGTCCACTGGAACACCTCGGCGAAGCCCCAGAGCGTGTCGTAGCGCGACAGCACCACGTACGTCGGCACGTCGGCGTGCAGCGCCCGGCCGACCTCGACGAGGTACGCGCGGATGCGGTTCGCGTACGCGTCGAGCCCCTGCTCGTCGAGCTCGACGAACTCCGCGATGCTCAGGACGAGAAGGATGCCGTCGATCGGCTCGCGCTCCCGCGAGCGGCGCAGCTCGTCGCAGAGCCGCGACAGCTCGGCCGGCTCCCGCCGCGGGCCGAGCACCGACGCCTCCGGCTCGATGAAGAGCGCCTCCTTCGCCAGCCAGTAAGAGCACCGCGCCGCGGGCACGCCGATCGGGAGCTGCCCGCCGCTCACGGGCCACGTCAGGTTCATCGAGCGGATCACCGTGGAGCGGCCCGACCCGGGCTCGCCGAGCACCAGGTAGCAGGGGACCGCGTAGATCCCCTGGTCGTTGCCCAGGTTCGCCTGCTCGACCAGCGTGTGAACGCTCGCCAGCTCGTAAACGAAGGAGCCGCTCATCGGACCCTTTGGGCGATCGTCCACGCGAGCGCGAGCGCGCCGGCGATCGCGACGAGCGACGCCAGCGCCCGCCCGACGAGGACGGACCGCCAGAACGACTGGGTGGGGAGGTGCTGCACCGCGACGCCCTCGACCTGCACCGGCTTGAGCACCCCGCCCTTCCAGTCCCGATCCGGATCCACGCCGAGCTTGAGCGACAGCTCGCGGCGGATCCGCAGCAGATCGTCGGTGTTCTGCCCCGGCAGCCCGTAGCGCCCGCGGAAGCCGAGCCCGAGCACGCACGCGTACGTCGCCATCACCGGGAGCGGGCCCTTCCGGACGCGCTCGAGCCGCTCGAAGAACTCGACGCCCGCGTTGTTGGTCGTCCACCGCGAGGCCTGGAGCGGGCGCTGCGCCCAGACCGGCCGCAGGTCCGGCAGCGACATCGCGAACTCGTCCGCGCACGCGGCGATCGCGAACATCCCGTCGTCGACCGACGCGACCGGCATCCCCTGCGCGAGCCTGGACCCCTTCAGCTCCTCGAGCAGCAGGTTCGCCTGCCGCAGCACGTGATCGGCCGGAGGCCGCCGCGGGGACTGGCGGAGCATGCAGAGCCAGAGGAGCATCTCCTCACCGAAGACGCCGATGGACGTTTCCACGCGGGCGCGAGCTTACGCCAGGCGCGCACCGACCGTCGACCCGGGCGCGCGTCCACCTCGCGCGCAACGCGCGGATCGACGTTCGGTCCTCGCCGGATCCCGCGCCGCGCGCCGCGGGTGCACCGGAGCGTCGACATCCGGGGGGGGCCGTGCCTATGCTCCGGCCGCTTCTCGAGCCCCCTTCGAGAGCAGCCGGGGTCGCGCGAAGGCGATCCCCTTGAGGAGAGGTCATGTCGGAGATCCAGAGCGTCATCGCGCGCGAAGTCATCGATTCGCGCGGCAACCCCACCGTCGAGGCCGAGGTCACCACGCTGAGCGGCACGGGCCGCGCGGCCGTGCCGAGCGGCGCGTCGACCGGCGAGCACGAGGCCGTCGAACTCAGGGACGGCGACAAGAAGCGCTTCCTCGGCAAGGGCGTGCTCACCGCGGTGAAGAACATCGAGACCGTCCTCGGTCCGGCCGTCCTCGGGATGGATGCGCTCGACCAGGCCGAGCTCGACAAGGTGCTCATCCAGGCCGACGGCTCCGCCAACAAGTCGAAGCTCGGCGCCAACGCCATCCTCGCCGTCTCGATGGCCGCCGCCCGCGCCGCCGCGGACACGGTCGACCTGCCGCTCTGGCGCTACCTCGGCGGCGCCGCGGCGCGCGTCCTCCCGACGCCGCTCATGAACATCCTGAACGGCGGCGTGCACGCCGACAACGGCCTCGAGATCCAGGAGTTCATGATCGTCCCCTACGGCGCCGAGTCGTTCGCCGAGGCGCTGCGCACGGGCACCGAGATCTTCCACACCCTGAGGGGCCTGCTCAAGAAGGACGGCATGGTCACGGCCGTCGGCGACGAGGGCGGCTTCGCCCCGCGCCTCCCGTCGAACCGGGCGGCGCTCGAGTACGTCGTGCGCGCCATCGAGGCCGCCGGCCACCGCCCGGGCGAGGACGTCGGCGTCGCGCTCGACTCGGCGCTCAGCGAGTTCTACGACGCGAAGACCGAGCGGTACACCTTCGACAAGCAGCAGAAGACCCGCGAGGAGATCGTCGCGATCTACGACGAGCTCGCCAAGGCGTTCCCGATCGTGTCCATCGAGGATGGCGTCGCCGAGAACGACGAGAAGGGCTGGCGCCTGCTCACGGAGCGGCTCGGCAAGAAGGTCCAGCTCGTCGGCGACGACCTCTTCGTGACGAACCCCGCGCGCCTCGCGAAGGGCATCGAGGACGGCCTCGCCAACGCCATCCTCATCAAGCTGAACCAGATCGGCACCGTCACCGAGACGCTCGAGTGCATCCGCCAGGCGGCCGAGGGCGGCTACCGGTCGATCATCTCGCACCGCTCGGGCGAGACCGAGGACACGTTCATCGCCGACCTCGCGGTCGCGACGAACGCGGGCCAGATCAAGACCGGCTCTGCGTCCCGCTCGGATCGCGTCGCGAAGTACAACCAGCTGCTCCGGATCTCCTACGCGCTCGGCGACGGCCAGGTCTTCGCCGGCCGCGCGCCGTTCCGCCGCCCTGGCGCGAAGCGCTCCAGCTAGCTCTGCTCTACCCGGCCAGGAGTCCGGCCATCGCTGGCCGGGCTCCTGCGCGGGTCGCCGCGCCTTCGCGCTGGCGTTTCTTGCTTTATTTCCTGGGGGATCCCCCGGCGCTCCGCGCCCCGGGGTCCGTTGTCGAGAGGGCGAGGGGCCCCGCGCGGCGCTGAGCGCGCCGTCGGGGTCGACCTCTCAGCGCTACCAGCGGTCGCGCCCGCCGCCGCCGCGGCCACCGCCGCGCCCGCCGCCGCCACCTCCACGGCCGCCGCCGCCGCCACCCCCGCGGAAGCCGCCACCGCCGCCGCCGCCGCCGCCGCCGGGGCCGCCGGTGCGCTCGCGCGCCTCGTTGACCGTCAGGGTACGGCCATCGAGGTCCTTGCCGTGCAGCGCATTGATGGCCGCCTGCGCCTGGGCATCGCTCACCTCGACGAACCCGAACCCGCGCGACTGCCCGGTCATCCTGTCCGTCATCAACTGAATCGAGAGCACCTCGACGCCGGCGCCTTCGAACGCGGTGCGCAGGCTGTCTTCCGTCGAATGGAACGCCAGGTTCCCCACATAAAGCCGCTTGCTCATGTCTGCCGCCAATCCCGTTGCACGATCCCCGCTTCCCTCGCGGACGGCCCGGATCGTGCCGCGGGCCGCACGCGAAAACGCTCCCCGACGACCGGCCGTCTCCCACGTTCGGACGAGGCAACCACGTTGCAGCAGGCGGCCGGATCAGAGGTCGAGGACGAACGAGCCTTGAGGCGCTCCGGAAGCTACCGGCCGGCGGCGGGGTACGCAAGGTATTCCCCCAGGCTGGCCGCGTCTGCCTGTTCATGGCCGCCGATCGCGTCGGCCGGCAGGCGACGGCGCGCACCCACGTTGGATAGGGCGCGCGCCTCGCGCCGCCATGCTCGGTGCGATGGGGACGAACGGGGATCCGGGTCCTCTTCGCGCCGTTCGTGCTCGAAATCGGGCGCTGGCCGCCGGATCGGCTGCGCGTCGCGCCGGGCGCCGCCTCGGTCGCGCTCGCCTCCGGCGAGTCCGCTGCCGTGCAGCTCGCGGCGATCGGCCGCTTCCAAGACGGCCCCGAGCGCGACGTCACGGCGCAGGGCAGGGGGGACCAGCCACCTCTTCGCCCGCGTGGATGCCGGCGAGCTCACGACCGCGTCGCCGGGCCGCGTCAAGGTGATCGCCGCCGACGGGCCGCTCACGGCGAGCGCCGACGTCACCGTGAAGCTCGCCGGCACCGCTGCCCGGCGCTCCCCCCGGCGCGAGCGCCGCGTTCGCCGGGTCTCCCGCTCAGGCGGCGCGCGCGGCGGCCACCGCGGCGCGGGGCTGCACGACGCCGAAGCCCTGCCGCTCCGGCGCGATGCCGGGCAGCCCGCGCGCGGTCTTCATCAGGATGCGCCGGCATTGCTGCGGGGAGAGGCGCGGGTTCGCCTCGAGCATCTGCGCCACGACGCTGCTCACGATCGGCGCGGCGAAGCTCGTCCCGTCCACGTGTTTGTAATGGCCGGAGATCACCTTCTGGTCGCGCAGCTTGGCCGCCGCGAGCTGGCGCACGAGGTACGGCTCGCGGCCGGCGATGGCGTCGAGGTCCGGATCGACGCACGCGTGCTCGACGAGCAGCCCGGGCAGCTCCTCGTCCCGGGCGCGGTCGAGCAGCGACAGGAGCTGCGCCTGCGCCGCCGTCGGCGTCCCGGGCAGGATGGGCGCCGCCAGCCAGATCGCCGGCGCGATGAGCTCCGGCTTCTGCAGCCCGTCGAGGGTGAGGCCGTACGAAGAGTGGTAGTTCCACGTCTGCTCTCCTGCGCCGCCGTCGTCGAGCCCCCCGACGGCGATGACGCTCGGCGCGCTGGCCGGCGGCAGGACCCGGTGCCCCGGGTCGTGCCCTGCGTTGCCCGCGGCGGCCACGACCACGATGCCGTTCCGGGTCGCGTCGTCGGCGGCGCGCGACAGGCTCCCGGTCAGGTACGACTCCTCGTAATCGCCTCCGCAGGAGATGTTGAGCACACGGATTCCGTACTGCTCGCGGTGCGCGATCACCCACTCGATGCCCCGCCGGATGTCGTCGTGGACGATGCGGTGGGCGAAGCCGACCTTGACCAGCACGAGGTTCGCCTCCGAGGCGAGCCCGCGGAAGCGCCCGTCGGAGAGCGCGCCGTTCCCGGCGGCGACGACCGAGGTCATCATGCCGTGCCACGACGAGGCGTCCCCGTGCTCGAGCGCCGAGGGGCCCGCCTCGGGCGCGAAGAGGTCGTGGTAGGCGAGGACGCGGTTTTGGGGCGTTGTGAGGTCCGGGTGGGCGTAAAAGCCGGAGTCGAGGAAGGCGATGGTGACGCCGCGTCCGGCGTAGCCGGGGTCCGCGTGGAGCCGGTCCGCGATGGGCAGGATACGCCGGGGGTCGAGGTCGCTCGGAGGCATGGGCGGGGCACTATTCCACCGTTTCGCCGCCTGGGCGTGCGGGAACTCCGCGCGAGCCCGCTCGCTCGTCCGACTGGCACGCTGAGCGCCGGGCTCTGCTCGTGAGCCCATCGCGCTTCACTCGATCTCCACGATCGAGCCGTCGGCGCGTGCCTCGAACACGCCGAGCGCGTCCTTGCCGGTGTCGATGTGTCCCATCGCGGCGAAGGCGCTCGGGCCGATCCGCGAGCGGTGCCGCCAGTGCATGTGGCCCGCGACCACGAGCTTCGGCCGCAGCGAATCGACGACCAGCCGCGCGAGCTCACTGCCCACCTGCTCGGGACGGTGCGCGCGGCGCATGCCCGCGAGCTCCGCTTCCTGCTCGGGCTCGATCGCTCCGCGCGGCCACTCGTGCAACACGAGGATGTCGCAGCTGCCGTAGCTCGCGGCCTTCATCACCTCGTCTTCGGTGTAGTAAGCGAAGAGCTTCTTCTTCTGACTTTTGATCTCGCGCAGCGGCGGCCGCCAGGCGAGCGCGTCTTCCGAGTAGATGCCGCTCAGGCCCACCACCCTGAGGCCCGCGACCTCGACGCGACCGACGCGGCCGAGGTAGTAGCAGTTCGGCGCGAGCTCGCCGCCTCTGGGGAACTGATCGAGGAACCCGTAGGGCTCGTGGTTGCCGCCGATGAAGTAGATCGGCCACTCGAAGCTCGCCAAACCCTGGTCGAAGGCCCAGAAATCACCGAGATCCCGGTACTTCTGCGGGAGCGAGGCCGTGGCCAGATCGTCCTCGTGGCGGTGTGGCTCGAAGTCCCCGACCTGCAGTACGAAATCGATGTGACGGCGATGGCGGTGCTCCCAGGCGTCGAGCAGCTCGACCATGGAGTGCATGGCGCCATGCACGTCGCCGACGACGGCAACGATGGTGGAAGATGTCATGCTCGCTCGCGCATTGTACAGGAACGCAGGTTCAAAGGCCGGACTTCTGGCGGGCGAAGCTGGACGGGCGCGCGGCGCTCCGGCAGGCTCGGGCGCATGAGGTCGTTCATCGCGACGATGGTGTATGAGCTCCACCCGGACACGCCCCCGGAAGCGAGGAAGCTGCTCCGCGCGCACCTCGTCGGCAGGCGCTGGCAGGACAGGCACGAGGGCGCGGCGATGCCGTCGACCGCGGTCTGGATCCGCCGCTCCGCGGAGGACCACGAGACGACCGACGACCTGCACGCCGCGTGCGCGCGCGACCTGGGCGACGCGGTGGCCGCCGTGGCGCGGGCGGGGCGGCCGATCCAGGTGCTGCGCGCGTGGATCCAGGTGAGCGGCGCGGGGACGTACGGGCTCGTCACGGTGCCGAGGCCGGCGGACGGCTGAGCGCGCGCGGCGGAAAGCCGCGCCCTGTCGCGGCGCTTCGGATAGGCTTGGACGGCTCGAAGGGAGGCTCGGATGGCTCGAAGGCTGGGGATTGTCGCGGCGCTGCTCTCGCTGGTCGCGCTCGCGGGTGGCTGCGGGGGGCTCTCGACGGACGAGGCGCAGCAGCGCTGTGCTCAGCTGCGCGGCGCGGTGCCGTCCTGCTCCACCGACGAGAGCCACGATGCGTGCGTGCGCTGCTACGAGGAGTGCGGCGACGCCTGCGAGCCGTCGGCGGCATGCCCGCAGACGTTCACCTGCGCTGACTGATCGCCGCGCGCGCGAGCGTCGCAGGGAGGGGGCACCCCGACGAGGCGCTACGGGAGGGCCAGGCGCGCGGCCTCGCCCGTCGCCGGCGTCAGTTGACCTGGATGCCGCAGTTGAGGAACTCGATCGAGGTGTCGATCCGGAAGTGAGAGTCGGTCACGTGGCGCTCGGCGAAGAAGAAGTCGAGCTGGTACGTCTTCCCGATCTCGAGCCCGAGCTCGTCGAGGTCGACGACCTCGAGCTGCTCGGCGTGGATGCCCCCGAGGTCGACCACCTTCTGCCCGTTGATGTACGTGAAGACGTCGTCGTCGCCGGCGAACGTGAACTGCTCGCCGCCCTTGTACTGGAAGCCGATGTGCATCTCGAAGGTGAAATGGTAGTTGTGCGTCCGCCCCTCGTTGCCGAACAGCGCCTCGTCGATCGGGAAGAACTCCCGGTTGTTGTACGTCCACACGCCGTCGCCTTCGGGGTCCTCGAACTGCAGCGTGATGTTCATCGGCATGTTCACGCCCTCGGTGTCGCGGAACCACACGTCGAAGTTCTCCTTGCCGGTCGTGGTCGTGGTGCCCTCGGCCCCGCCGGCATAGACGGGTTTCAGGTCCTCTCCGAGGATGTCCGTGACGATCATGTGATCGTCGCAGTTGATGCACTTGCCCTCGTCCTGCGGCTCCATGTCGGGGTGCGCCTCCTGGAAGTCGCGCACCCGGCCGGTGAACTTGCCGTCGCACGACTTGCCGGTTTCCTGGTCCTCCCCGGGGTTCCCGCCGACACCGCTGCTGCCGACGGTGGGATTGACCGAGCCGAAGCTGTCATCGTAGCCGCCCGTCCCGCTGGGCCCGCCGGTGGTCCCGCCGGGCCCGCCTGCGCCCTGCCCCTGCGATGACGCCTGGCCCCCGCTGCTGCTATTGCCCTGATTGTCCACTGCGCTGCACGCACCCAGCACGCCCACAAGCGCAAGCGCCGCCACGCACCCAGCCGTCTTTTTCATCGCCAACCTCGTGTTAAGATGCCGTCCCAAGACCCCGCCGGTAAATTAGCATGAGGGTGTCCCCCCGGCGTGCTGACGTGGCGCGTTATCTGGTGGAATTGCACCCGGTAAATGTGCCTATTCTTTTGATGGTGCTGGGATTTTCTCTTGATGGTGTTCGCTGGGCGAATCATGGCGCGCGAGCGCGCCGGGAGGCGAATCATGGCGCGAGCGCGCCGGGAGCAGGGAGCACGTCAATCCGGTGATATCGACGCTTCGGCCACCCGGCGGCCGCCGGCCGACTCCCGAGCTGACGCCCAACCACCGACTGCCGAGCTGACGGCCACAACCATGTTCCCCTCTGCCGCGCCGGCGGTCCTCATTCCGCCGCGCGAGGCGTCTTTCGTGGCGGTGCGATCTCCTGCCACGTCGTTTCGTCCACGGCGCCGGCCGCTCGTGGCTTGGGCCACGTCGCCGGGGCCGCCGCGCCGGCACGAAAGGCTCGACTTCCGGGCACGCTCGGGTTACGCGAGGTCCGCTCGTCACGGACACGGAAGAGACGCAGGTGCGCGGTGGACCACGAGACGCGGAGCGATACCGAGCCCGGCTCCAGCGCCGCTGAGGCGCGGGAGGCTCGCCACGCCGCCGAGGCGAGCCCGGTGCCCGTCCCGTGGGCGGAGCCGCCGCCCCGGCGCTCAACCGGCGCCGGCGAGGCGACCTGTCCTGTCTGCCTCGAGCGCATCGCCGCCGGGGTCGCCCTCTGCCCCGAGTGCGGGGAGCCGGCCGACGCGCCCAGGCGGACGGCGACGGCGCCTTCGATCCCCGATGCGCCCAAGGACGCGAGCTGGCTCTCCCTCCACTGGCGCCCGCTCGTCACGATCGGCGCGATCCTGGGGCTCATCAGCACCGGCGGCGCGCTCCGTTACCTGGCGCCCCACCGGTTCGCGCCGTCCCGGGCCGCGTCGCCAGTCGCTCCCCCGGCCCCGGTGTGCGGGGCGCCGTGCTGGAGCGGCGAGTCGTGCCAGCTCGGCCGCTGCGTCTGGCAGCGCCCGAACGACGTCGGCCACCTCGCCGAGGCGCCCTCGATCGCCGGGCCCTTCTCGCTCCCCAAGGACGCGCTCGACGCGCTCCCGCTCGACCGCGACCGCTTCGTTGTCGCGCTGTCTGCCGGCCTGGAGGTGCGCAGCTCCCGGACCGGCCAGGCGCTGAGCCTCGTCTCCGAGGCGCCCCACGTCCGGCGCCTGCACCGCGTGGGCGACGTGGTCTACGCGACCGCGCCCTCGCGCATCTACGTGATCGACGCCGCCACGACGCGGCTGCTCAAGACGATCGAGCTCGGCGAGGCCGTGGGTGACATCCAGGTCGGCGCCTCGGGCCGGCGCGCGCTCGCCTCGCTGCCGGCGGCGCACGCGGTGGCGATCCTGGCGACCGAGTACCACGCCGAGATCGAGCGCATCCAGTTCGGCGACGACGCCGTGGGCCCCGTGGCCGTGGACGACAGCGGCAGCCGGGCGATCACGACGACGGGCCAGCTCCCGCTGTCCGGCCAGCGGGAGCCGTCGGGCGGCGTCGCCTATCCGTTCGACCCGAGCCGGCTCGGCTCGGAGCAGGATCGCGTGCGCACCTCGATGGTGGGCAACCCGGCCAGCGCGCTCATGATCCCCGACGGCTCGGCGGGCTTCGTGGCCCTCCGGGCCGAGAACACGCTGGTGCCGCTCACCTGGCTCCCGTCGGGCGCGGTCCGGCAGGAGGCGCGCATCACGACGTGCCGGGAGCCGGAGCAGATCGCGCTCGTCCGGAGCGACCGGCGCGCGATCGTGCGGTGCAACGAGGGGCGGGCCATCCAGGTCTTCGATCTGTCGAAGCGCGAGCTGCTCCGCGCCGTCACGTTCCCCGGCCGCGCGCTCGACATGGCCGTCGCTCCGGACGGGGCGCAGGCGGTCGTCGCGCTGAGCGGCGACGGGGCGGGCTCGGTGGCCCTGGTCGATCTGAAGAGCTACGCGGCGAAGGTCCACCCGCTCGGCGGCGAGCCGACGCGGGTGCGGCTCGCCCCGGACGGCGGCACGGCGCTCGCGCTCGGCGATCGCGCCAAGGTCGCATGGGTGCTGCAATGAGCGAGCGTCGCGTCCCGTGCCCGAGCTGCGGCGCGCGGATCGTCGAGGGGGCGCGCAAGTGCCGCGCCTGCAAGGGGTGGCTCGGCGAGCGCCACCGCGGCTCCGTCGGGTCGCTCTCCGGCCGCGAGCCGCGCCTGGCGCGGGCCGCGGTGACCGTGGCGAGCGGCGTCGCGGCCGTGATCATCGCCACCCTGACCAGCCTGAAGTCGCCCGTCGGCGAGGCGCCCCCGCTGACCGCGCTCGCGCCGGAGGGCGCCGCCTCGCGCGCCGCGCGCGACACGCGCGACACGCTGGACGACGCGCCGGACCCCGCGGCGTTCGGCCCCGACGCCGCCGATCCCGCGCCGCCCCCGGCGGAGCCGAAGGGCCGCTGGCGCGCCCGCGAGTTCCGGATCGGGGACGTGCACCCGCTCGACGTGGTCTTCAACCCGAGCGGCGCGTCGATCTACGTCAGCGCCGACGACGCCTCGCTGCGCGAGTACAAGCTCCAGAGCGGCGAGCTCATCCACAAGGCGTCGATGCCGGCGCAGGGCGACCACATCCGGCTCCTGTTCGACCGCTACGTCGCGGTGCTGCGGCACGAGGACGCCGCGCGGATCCCGGTGATGGACACGACCGCGTGGGATCGCGATCCGGTCCTGCTCGACGTCGGCCGGACGCCCGGCGACATCGTGGCGCTGCCGGACGGCAGGACGGTGGTCGCGGCGACGACGGACACGAAGCGCGTGACGAAGTTCGAGCTGCCGACGGGGGTGCGGCTCGCGAACATCACGCTCCCGCACGCCACGGGGCAGCTGTTCCTCGTGCAGGCCGAGGGGCGCCCCTACATCGCGGCGCTCGGCGCGCTGACGCACGCGGGCCGGCCGGCGGGCGCGTGGATCGACCTGTTCGATCCGAGCGAGTCGCCGTTCGGCGCGACCCGGCGGAGCATCGCGGTCGGGCGCGAGCCGCGCGAGGGCGACATCACGCGGGATGGCGGCGCCGTGTTCTTCCCGGATCGGCTGTCCAACACGGCGATCCTGCTGAGCGTCGCCGGGGTGACCGAGACGAGGAAGACGCCCGTCGGCGTCGGGCCGACCGCGGGCTTCTTGCTCGACGAGGACCGGTACGGCATCACGCTCAACGCCGAGGCGCGGACCGCGAGCGTCATCGACCTGTCGACGATGCAGGTGAAGAGCACGCTCCCGCTCCGCGGGGTGCCGCTGACGGGCGTCACGTCGCCCGACCGGAAGACGCTCTTCGTGGCGCTCGGCGGGACCCGGTGGCCGCCGGTCGGCAGCGGCGTCGCGGTCATCGCGGGCGACCCGCCGAGGGTCGTCGCGTCGCTGCCCACGGGCAAGGGCGCGTGCGCCGTGGCGGTCTCGAAGGACGGGGCGCGGGCGGTTGTCGCGTCGTACTGGGACCGCTCGATCACGGTGCTCGAGCAGTAGTCGCCCGGCCGGGGCGGCGGGGCGGCGCTCCGCGCCGAGCGCCCCCGCGGCTCCTCTGGATGGCCGGCGTGTTTCTCCGAGGTTCCGCGGCGCGCAGGTGACGACACCTCCCGCGAACAGAGGTGTCGAACACGCAACATAATTTCGTCCCTGTCATCTTTGCGAAACCTCTCTGCGCAGAGAGTGGGAGCAGGCTCAGCGGAGCCGACGGCAGTTCCGAAGGTCGTCTCGTTGCGCCGGCGACGAGGCCACAGCGGTTGTCCTCCAGCCCAACCCCCTGCTCTGCCCATGACCAACAAGCATCCATGTCGTCCGTTGTTCCGTGTGTTCCTCGGCGCGAGCCTCCTTTGCCTGCCTGCGTCTCAGGCGTCGGCTCAGCCCGCGACGGAGCCCGCCGCCGCGGATCCGGCGGCGCCTCCGCCGGCGGACAAGCCCAGGCCCCCTCCATATTCATTGCCGTTTCAGCTCCGCCCGGTGGTCGCCGTGTCCGTCGTGCGCTCCGACACCGCGATCGCCTTCTACAGCGCTCCTTCCGCGAGCTCCTCCGGCTCGACCGTCGCGTCCACGCTGCTCTTCAGCTACAAGGTGACCGACGATCTGGCCCCGCTCGTGCGGCTCGGCGTCGTCTCGAACTCCCCGCCTGCTGGCGACTCGGGCTTCGGGTTCCTGAACCCTGTCGTCGGCGCCACCTACGCGTTGAAGCTCACGCCGGAGCTGCGACTCGCCCTGTTCCTTGGCCTCACGGTGCCCGTGGGCTCCGGCGGCGGCAACACGCCGAGCCCGGAGATGGGCCCCGCGAGGACGGCCGGGATCTACGCCCGCTCGGCGATGGATAACGCGATGTTCGCCGTCAACGACTTCACGGTCTTCCCGGGCGTCGGGTTCGCCTATGTCGCGCACGGCTTCACCGCGCAGGCCGAGGCCACGGTGCTCCAGCTCCTGCGGGTCCGCGGGGAGGACGTGCAGCCCGACTCGTCGAAGACGAACTTCACCGCCGGCCTGCACCTCGGCTACTTCGTCGTCCCGATGCTGTCGATCGGCGCCGAGCTCCGGCACCAGCGCTGGCTCTCGACGCCGGTCTCCGTGCAGAAGGACGCCTCCCGCGCGACGCGCGAGACGACCACGGTGGCCGTGGGGCCGCGCGGCCACTTCAAGCTGGGAGAGAAGATGTGGTTGCGCCCCGGCGTCGCGTTTGCGATGGGGCTCGATGATCCGATGAAGGCGTCAGAGCACAAGATCCTGCAGATCGACGTGCCGTTCGCCTTCTAGATTCCCGATCCTGATCCGACCCTCGGTCCACAGGCTGGCTCGCCCGTCCGGTGCGACCGGCGGCTCGAGCAGCCGGGCGATCGCTTCGTGAATCCCCTCCTGGGCTCGCCGTCCGTCCAGGGGCGGGCGCAGCGGGGTCCCCGTGGTATCGATAGTGTATCGATACAGGAGGGGTCTGACGATGTCACGATCGCGGGAGCATGGGTCCCCTTACACGATCACCGGGACCCTCCACGAGGGCGGAAGAACCCGCCTGCTTCGCGCGGTCCGGAGCGTCGATGGCCGCCCGGTGATCGTGAAGGTCATCGACCCGAGGAGCGGCTGCTCGCAGGACATCGAGCGTCTCCGGCGCGAGTACACGATGGGCAAGGCTCTCCGCCACGAGGCCTTCGTCGAACCGCTCGCCCTCGAGACGTTCGAGGGGCTGCCGGCGCTCGTCATGGAGGATTTCGGCGGCGAGTCGCTCGATCACCTCATCGACGCGCCCATGAGCGCCGGGCGGTTCCTCGAGCTCGCGGTCCGCCTCGTCACCTGCGTGGCGGAGCTCCACCAGCGGGACATCCTCCACAAGGATCTCAAGCCCCAGAACATCCTCGTCAACGCGACCACGGGCGAGGTGAAGCTCGCCGACTTCGGCCTTGCCTCCCGCCTCCCGCGCGAGCAGCCCCCGGTGGGGACTCCCCGGCTCATCGAAGGCTCCTTGCCGTACCTGTCTCCGGAGCAGACGGGGCGAATGAATCGAGCGATCGACAGCCGCGCAGACCTCTATGCGGTCGGCGTCACCTTCTACCAGATGCTCACGGGGCGCCTGCCCTTCGTGGCGCGGGATCCGCTCGAGTGGGTGCACTGCCACGTCGCCCTCGCCCCGCCGCCGCCCTCCGCGATCGTCCCCGGGGTGCCCGAGGTCCTCTCGGCGATCGTCCTGAAGCTCCTCGCCAAGATGGCGGAGGATCGCTACCAGACCGCCCGCGGCCTCGGGCACGACCTCGAGCGGTGCCTCTCGCAGCACCGGGCGTGTGGCAGGATCGAGCCGTTCTCCCTGGGTGAGCGCGACATCTCAGGCCGCGTCCAGCTCCCGCAGAAGCTCTATGGCCGCGAGCGCGAGGTGAGCGCCTTGCGGCGCACGTTCGAGCGCGTCCTGGACACGGGAGTCCCCGAGCTCGTCCTGGTCTCTGGCTATTCCGGCAGCGGAAAGTCGGCCCTCGTTCACGAGCTCTACAGGCCGATCGTCCGGGAGCGAGCCCTGTTTCTCTCGGGGAAGTTCGAGCGATCCAGACGCGGCATCCCTCACTTCACGCTCGTCCAGGCCTTCCGGGATGTCGTGAGCGAGATCCTCGCCGAGCCCGAGGACAGGATCGCGGCCTTTCGGCAGCGGCTGCTCGACGCGCTGGGGCCCAACGGACAGCTCATCGTGGACGTCATCCCGCAGGTCGAGCTCGTCATCGGCCGGCAACCGCAGGTCCCTGAGCTCCCGCTGGCCGAGGCGCAGCACCGGTTCCGCGTCGTGTTCCGGAGGTTCATCGGGGCGTTCGCCCGGAAGGAGCACCCGCTCGTGCTCTTCCTCGACGATCTCCAGTGGACCAACCCCGCGAGCCTCGGGCTCCTTCATGATCTGATGACCCACCCCGAGACGCGCCACCTCCTCGTCGTCGGCGCGTACCGCGACAACGAGGTGACGCCCTCCCACCCGCTCATGATGGCGCTCGACAAGGTGCGGAAGGACGGCGTGCGCGTCTCGGACATCGTGCTCGGCCCGCTCTCCCGGGAGCACCTCGGCGCGCTCGTCGGCGACGCGCTCCGCTGCCGAAGCGAGGACGCCGCGCAGCTCTCGGCCCTCGTCCACGAGAAGACGGCCGGCAACCCCTTCTTCGCGATCCAGTTCCTCACCGCGCTGCACGAGGAGCGGCTCATCGAGCTCGACGAGCGCGCCGAGATCTTTCGATGGGACGTCGCGAGGATCCGCGACAAGGGCTTCACGGACAACGTGATCGACCTGATGGTCGGCAAGCTCGTGCGGCTCCCTCCGGGCGCCCAGGAGGCGCTGAAGCACCTCGCCTGTCTCGGGAGCGCCGCCGGCGTCGACCTCCTCGCGATGGTCCGCGGCGGCTCGGTGGAGGAGACGCACGCGGACCTCTGGGATGCCGTCCGCGTGGGGCTGGTCCTGCGCAGGGACGCCTCGTACAGGTTCGTCCATGACCGGGTCCAGGAGGCCGCCTATTCGCTGATCCCCGAAGGCGAGCGGCCGGCGATGCACCTCGGGATCGGCCGGCTGCTCGCGTCGCGCGCGGCGCCGGAGGCGCTCGAGGAGAAGATCTTCGAGATCGTCAATCAGCTCGACCGAGGCGCTCCGCTGATCACATCACCGGCGGAGCGCGAGCGGGTGGCTGAGCTCAACCTCATCGCGGGCAAGCGCGCCAGGGGGTCGAACGCCTGCGTACTGGCGCTGAGGTACCTGGCCGCCGGCAGGGCGCTGCTCCCGGAGGATCGCTGGGAGCGACGGTACGAGCTCACCTTCGAGCTCGAGCTCCATCGGGCCGAGTGCGAGTACCTCACCGGCGATCTCTCGGCGGCCGAGGAGCGGCTCTCGGCGCTCTCGCGCCGCGCCGCGGGCCTCGTCGATCTGGCCGCCGTCACGTGCGTGCGCCTCGGCCTCTACACGACCATGGACCGCAGCGATCGCGGCGTCGACGTCGGCCTCGACTACCTCCGCCGCGTCGGCGTCACGTGGTCTCCGCACCCCACGGACGAGGAGGTACGGAAGGAATACGAGCGCGTCTGGGAGCTGCTCGGGAGCCGTTCGGTCGAGGACCTCATCGACTCACCCCAGATGACGGACCTGGAATGCCGCGCGACCCTCGAGGTCCTGACCCATGCGCAGTCGCCGGCGCTGTTCACCGACGCGAACCTGAATTGCCTCGTCGTGATGCGAATGACGACCCTCAGCCTCGAGCGCGGCAACTGCGATGCATCGTGCATCGCCTACACCTGGTTCGGCATGCTCCTCGGGCCGCGCTTCGGCGATTACCGCATGGCTTACCGGTTCGCCAGGCTCGGCCTCGATCTCCTGGAGCGCCGCGGGGCCCTGCGCTTCAAATCCCGCGTCTATCTGGGCTTCGGGCACCGGGTCAACCCGTGGGTGAGGCACATGCGCGCCGGCGTGGAGCTCCTGCGACGGGGCTTCGAGGCGGGGCAGGAGACCGGGGACATCACGTATGCGTCGTACAACAAGAACTGCCTGATCACGATCCTCCTCGCCTCGGGAGAGCCCCTCGGCGAGGTGCAGCGCGAGGCCGAGCGCGCGCTCGACTTCGTGCGGCGGGCGCGGTTCGGCCTCGAGGTCGACATCGTCACCGCGCAGCTCCGGCTCATCCGGGCCCTCCGGGGCCTCTTGCCCGATCTCTCCTCGTTCAGCGACGCCGACTTCGACGAGCGCCGGTTCGAGCAGCGCCTGGAGGGCGATCCGCGCCTCGCGATCGCGACCTGCTGGTACTGGATACGCAAGCTGCAAGCGCGCTTCCTCGCGGGCGATATCGACGGCTCGCTCGAGGCCGCGGAGAAGGCGCGGCCGCTCCTCTGGACGTCGGGCTCGTTCTTCGAGGTGGCCGAGTACCATTTCTATGGAGCGCTCGCGCGGGCGGCGCGCTGCCGCGCGGCGGACGCCGCCGAGCGGCGCCGGCACCTCGAGGCGCTCGCCGCCCACCAGCGGCAGATCGACACCTGGGCGGAGAGCTGCCCCGAGAACTTCGGCCACAGGGCGGCGCTGATCGGCGCCGAGATCGCGCGTCTCCGCGGCGCATGGGATGACGCTGCCCAGCTCTACGAGCAGGCGATCCGCGCCGGGCGCGCGAGCGGCTTCGTCCACGACGAGGCGCTGGCCTACGAGATCGCGTCGGGGTTCTACCGGGAGCGAGGGTTCGAGCTGATCGCCGACACCTACCTCCGCGAGGCCCGCGCCTGCTATGTCCGCTGGGGGGCGGACGGCAAGGTCCGGCACATCGATCAGCGGAATCCGCGTCTCTGGGACGCGAGGCCGCTCGCCCCGACCGCCTCCTTCGCGGCGCGGTTCGAGCAGCTCGACCAGCTCTCGGTGATCAAGGCGTCGCAGACCCTCTCGAGCGAGATCGTCCTCGACAAGCTCCTGCGGACGCTGCTCACGGTCGTCCTCGAGCAGGGCGGCGCGCAGCGCGCTTGTCTCGTCCTGCACCAGGACGAGCGCCTCTCCATCGGAGCCGAGGCCATCCTGGAGGAGAGCGGGGAGGTGAAGATCCTCCTCCCGCGCTCCGGGGAGGGCGCTTCACAGCGTGTCCCCATGTCGCTCGTCCGCTACGTGCAACGGACGAAGGAGCGCGTCATCCTGAGCTCTACCGAGGCTTTCGACGGCAAGTTCTCCGGCGATGCGTACTTCGCGCGGCGCAAGCCCAGGTCGGTCCTCTGCATGCCCATCCTGAGGCAGGCGGAGGTGGCGGCCCTGCTCTATCTCGAGAACGACCTCCTCGCCGGCGCGTTCCCGCCGGAGCGGCTCACCGCCCTGTCGCTGCTCGCCGCGCAGGCCGCGATCTCGCTGGAGAACGCGCGGCTCCTCTCCAGGGAGCAGGCCGCGAGGACGGGGGCCGAGGCGGCGGAGCGGCGCGCGGCCTTCCTGGCCGAGGCCGGGGAGATCCTCGCCGGGTCGCTCGATTACGAGGAGACGCTGGCGCGCGTCGCGCGGCTCGCGGTGCAATCGCTCTGCGACTGGTGCATCACCGATGTCGTCGAAGGCGAGCAGATCCGGCGAAGCATCTGGGCGCACAGGGATTCCGCCAAGGAGTCGCTGCTCGAGCAGCTGCGGCGCCGGTATTCTCCTGCGATGGATTCGCCCCATCCGGCGGCCAGGGCGCTGCGGTGTGGTGAGCCGTTGCTGGTCTCCGGGTGCTCCGAGGAAGAGCTCCGGCACTACTGCGAGGACGACGAGCATGCGAGGCTCATCCGCGAGCTCGGGGCGCAGAGCGTCATCGTGGTGCCGCTCATGGCGCGGGGGCGGCCGATCGGGGCGCTGAGCGTCGTCTCGTCCGCGCCGGGGCGCTGCTACGGGGAGGCCGACCTGGAGATCGTCCAGCACGTGGCGCACAGGGCCGCGCTCGCGATCGACAATGCGCGGCTGTACCGCGCTGCCCAGGAGGCCATCCGCATGCGCGACGAGTTCCTCACCGTGGCGACGCACGAGCTCAACACGCCGATGACGTCGCTCACGCTCTCGCTGGAGGCCATGGATCGGAGCCTTCGCTCGGGTCGGCTCTGCGATCCGCCGGCGATGGGCAGGCAGGTCGAGCGCGCGCTGCGGCAGGCGACGCGCCTGGCCCGGCTGAACCGCGAGCTCCTCGAGGTCTCGAGGATCGACACGGATCGGGCCTCGCTCGACCTCGCGGAGGTCGACCTCGGCGTGGTCGTGCGCGACGTGATCGCGCGGTTCGAGCTGGATCTGGCGCGCGCCGGCTGCTCGGTCTCGCTGAGGATCAGCGGCCGGAGCGTGGGCTCCTGGGATCGCTCCCGCGTCGATCAGATCGTCACGAACCTCGTCGCCAACGCGATCAAGTTCGGCCCGGGCAAGCCCATCGAGATCGTCCTCGGCGAGGAGGCCGGGACGACGCGGCTCTCGGTGAAGGATCACGGGATCGGCGTCGACCCGGCGCGCCAGGAGCGGATCTTCGATCGCTTCGAGCGCGCCGTGTCCGACCGGCACTACGGCGGGCTGGGGCTCGGCCTGTACATCAGCCGCCAGATCGCGCGGGCGCACGGCGGCTCGATCCGTGTCGAGAGCGCGCCCGGCGCCGGCGCCACGTTCACCGTCGAGCTCCCCGGCGCCGGACCGCCGGTGTCGCCGCGCGCGCCGGCCTTCTCGAACGATTCGATAGGATCGATTCGATAGGAGGGCGCTCCTTCACATCATGATCGCGAGCGACCATGGCGCCCTGTACGCGCGCGTCTGCGCTCCCTGAGGTTCCCTGTCGATCTCGGCGTCGCCGTGAACGCAACGATCGAAGACGATTGTTGCATGATTGGCTTCCCATGTCCGTAAGCGGTTGTTGTTCAGTGAGACGTTGCGTTTGTCGCTCGCTGGTTGTGATGATTTCTGGAGCGTTTAATTCGTCTCTCCCGCGTCGATTGCTGGTGGTTCGTGCTGTCTGCATGGATTAGAGTCGCGCTCCGATGCATAACCGCTCCGACCAGTTCTCCAAGAGCTTGCTGCGAGACGGGCTGAGCCTCGTCTCGGCGGCGGAGACCGAGGTGGAGGTCCTGGCAGCGACACAGAAAATCGATGTCTACAGCGTGCCTGATCCAGCGCGGCACGCCGAGCGCGCCGGCATGGGCCTGCTTGGCGAGCTCTCGGCGGAGCCGAGTCTGTTCGAGCCGTTTCACCGCACGCCGAGCCTTCGTCTGATCCGCCAGTGCTTGCGCAAGCAGCTCACGTGGCATCACGAGCTCGAGCGCCGCGCCCGCTCTGCGTCCGGCTCCATCGTGTCGGACGAGGACGTCGACGCGCCGCCGCAGCCGGGGGTGGACTTCCCTGCGTTGGTCGTCATCGGCCCAGGGCGCCCTGAGACGGTGCTCGACGCCTACCGATGCGAGCCGGTGCAGCCAGGCGTCTACCACGCCGTGCCGGGCCTGGCGATGCGCGTCGTGGTGCTCGCCGAGCTGCCCCGGACGCGCGCGACGCTGCTCCTGCGGCTGCTCGGCTCGGGCCGCCTCCTGCGTGAGGCGCTGGCGGATCTGGCGGCGCTGCCGGACGATGCCTGGGAGAAGAGCATCGCCAAGCCATTGCTGGTACACTTCCGGCTCGGAAGACAGGAGCCGGCGAGCGACGAGGAGGACGAGGTGAGCGCAGAGATCCGGGCGTGGTTCGAGGATTACGAGAGGAACCTCCGGGCCGAGGAGCGAAAGGAAGGCCGTGCCGAGGAGGCGGCGCGTGCTGTGCTGATCGCGCTCCGGGCTCGAGGCATCGCCGTTCCGGACGTGGCGCGGGAGCGCATCCTGGCCGAGAAGAACCCGGAAACTCTGGAACGATGGCTTGAGCGGGCTGTCGTCGCCGCGTCGCTCGCCGAGGTGCTCGACGACCCCAGCTGAGCGGTGCCGGTCAAGCAAGGATCTCTCCGGAGACGCTGCCCGCTGCGGTGTACCGGTGGTGCGAGTAGCGGCACATCTTCAGGCATAGCGCACATCTACTTCGCGCGACCGGCATCGCCAGATGTGGCGAGAAAACACCTTTCGCCCTTCGCGTGGACTTCCCCTTCGTTCGACGGGCCACGGGCATGATCAGGTGTCGAGGCGCCGAAGGACGCCACGAGGCGGAGATCTCTCCGTTTCTCTGGCGTCCTTGGCGCCTTGATGGCTCAATCTTCATCGCCAGGTGCGCTGACCGTTCAGGGAGGTTGCATCGGATAGGCGCAGAGGCTGCCGAGCGGAAAGCGGTGCTGTGTTCTCTGGGCCTCCCTCGCCGAGCCCTGGATCTCGACTCGGTGCGACGCGCTCGAACGTCACGGCATCCGGCGATGCCTCCCGGGTTGACGCTACACGCCGTTCGCCCGATAGCTTCCGCATGCGTTCGGGGAACATCCAGGCCCTGCTCGGAGTCGGGCTGCGGTGGTGAGCTATCCCCCCCTGCGCGCGCGCGTGCTCGTGTTGGCGGCGCTCGCCGCCTGCCGTGACGGCTCGGGTACGCCGGGCGCCGGGCCGGCGCCCGACGCGGGTGCTGCAACGCCGGCGCCCTCCGTTGCGCCCACCGCGAGCGCGGCCAGCGCTCCGAGCGCGCCGTCGCTGGACGCGGGGGTGGGGGATGCGGCGGCACCGGACGCAGCAGCGGCAGACGCTGCAGCTTCGGACGCCGCCGCGCCAGACGCGGCAGCTCCAGACGCCGCCGCGCTGGGCGCAGGCTGCACGCTGCGCCGAGGGCCGCTCTCGCTCTCGCTCCGGGGGCCGGCGCTGCTCTGGTCTCCCGACGAGGCGGAGCGCGCCGACTTCCGGGTGATCTTCAACCGCGACGGCGTGGCGCAGCACGTCGCGCCGTCGTTCGGCGGGCTCACCGCGCCAGGCTCTCCGCCCGCGGAGGCCGCGCCCGACGCCGGGGATGGCAGCGGCGATCCAGCGCGCGCCTCGTGGCCGGCGTGCGTGATGGCCTCCCGGTTCGTGTACTGCATGGATCACGGCGGCACGATCCGGAGGACCCCGCTCGGCGGCGGCGAGGGGCCGCCCATCGGCGCCGGGCGCCGCGGCACGGGGATCTCCGCCGTCGCGCTGCCCGGAGGGCACACGCTGCTCGCGTTCCTCTCGGATCGGAAGACGACCGAGGGCGCCGTGACGCAGGCCTTTGCGGTGCTCGACGACGGGGCCGCCGTGCCGCTCTCCGAGGAGGGCAGCGGCGCCACCTTCGTCGCGCTGTCGCCCTGGAAGGGAGGCGCGCTGGCGATGTACATCGACGCGCGCTCGGCGCTGACGCCGGTGCACGCCCGCACGCTGGGGCTCACGGCGGAAGGCAAGCTCGAGATCGGCCCTGACGCTGTCGTCTTCGTCGGCGACGCGGGGGAATCGCGGATGGGCGGCGCGCTCGCCATCGGCGCCTCGGGGCCTGCGTACGTGCTCCTGCCGGCGGCGAAGGACATCTCGGCGTTCGGCATGGCGGCGATCCGCGTCGACGAGGCGCCGCGCGACGACATGCCCGCGGTCTGGTCGCTCTACCCGAACGGGCTCAGCCCCGCGCCGATCGCGGCCACGCAGGGCGTCTCGCCGATCCACGTGGCCCGGGTCCGGCCGGTCTCGCGCGAGCCCGGGGCGCGCCACGCGCTCGAGCTCGGGCAGCTCGACGGCGAAGGGCGGTTTCACGCGCGCTGCGTCGCGGTGGAGGGCAAGTCGTTCAAGCACGTGGCGATCGAGGCGGATCGCGGCGGCTCGCTGTGGATCGCGTACACGAACGCGGCCGGCACCTTCATCGAGCAGCGCGCCGCGGGGCCGTGATAAGCCAACCGCGTGGATTCGCGAATCCATCCCTATCGTAAATCTTAAGGAGTCGAGATGAAGCTAGGTTATTTGCCCAAGGGCATTTCATGGCCGCTCGTGTCGCTGATCGCGCTCGGCGTCGCTGGCTGCAGCGACGGCGGCGGCGGTGACGCTGGCAGCGCGGAGAGCGCCTCGTCCGCCGCCGGCGGGCCGGGCGGCGCGGGCGCGGTCGGTGCCAGCGCCGGCGCAGGGGAAGGGGGCGGGGACGGCGTCACGGCGGGCGCGGGCGCTGGCCCGGGCAGCTCCACGACGACCGGCTCCACCTCCTCGACGAGCGGCGGCGGCGGCGGCGGCGAGCCCAGCGCCACGAGCACCGGCGCGACCACCTCGACGGGAACGGGCAGCCAGCCGGTGAGCTGCGACTATCCCGCGGAGTACGCGAACGGATCCATCACCTTCTACACGCTCGACATGGGCTCGACCGAGGTGAACTGCAGTTACCCGATCGTCGGACGCAACCCGGACGTCGTCGGGCACGTCCCGTTCGGCGGAGGCCAGTACTTCGCCGCCATGAACACCGCCGACTACAACGCGGCGGCGATGTGCGGCGCGTGCGTCGAGGTCTCCCGGGACGACGGTCGCAAGGTGCAGGCCATGGTCGTGGACCAGTGCCCGATCGGCACGAACCCGAAGTGCAAGACGGGCCACATCGATCTCAGCAAGAACGCCTTTCTCAAGATCGGCGAAGAGCGCGAAGGGTATCTGGGGACCACGAACGGCGGCGCGGCGGGGAAGATCTCGTGGCGGTACATCCCGTGCCCGACGACGGGTGCAGTCTCCTTCCGGCTCAAGGAGCCGACAAACAAGAACTGGAACCAGATCCTCGTCGAGGGGCACGCGCACCCGATCGAGAAGCTGGAGGTGGAGATCAACGGCACGTGGAAGACGGCCACGCGGGAGCCGTACAATTATTTCGTCGTCGGCGATGGGAACATGGGGAATGCGCCGTACCATGTCCGCGTCACCGACATCAACGGTTCCACCGTGGAAGCGATGCTGGAGCTCAAGGCCGGAAACCAGCCCGCGAGCGGGCAGTTCGCCGCCTGCAACTGAGGCCGAGGCCTGCGCCCCCTGCTCGAGGGCGGCCGCCCGGAGGCCCGGTGGTGGACGCGCCCCTCGCCCGGAGCGGCCGGGCTCCCGCGGGCGTCGCGGCCGCGCCGGGCTGCGGGGAAGCGCGCTCGCCAGCCGGCTGGTCGCGGGGCCAGCTGGTAGGATGGCCGCTCCCTGCGGTCGGGACGCGCCGCCGGGATCTCCAGGAGAACACCGTGCAAGACCCTCGCCCCGCCCCGTCGCTGCTCACCGTCGACGACTTCGAGCGCGCAGCGCGCGCCCGGCTGTCGAAGATGGCTTATGACTACTACCGATCAGGCGCCGACGAGGGCCGCACGCTCCGCGAGAACCGGCGCGCCTTCCGCCGCCTCGAGATCCATTACCGCGTCCTCGTCGACGTGGCCGAGCGGGACATGAGCACGACGGTGCTCGGCACGAGGGTGCCGTTCCCCATCCTCGTGGCGCCGACGGCCTATCAGCGCCTCGCGCACCCCGACGGTGAGATCGCCTCCTCGCGGGCGGCCTCCGAGCTCGGCACCATCTTCACGCTCTCCACCCTCTCGACGACGAGCCTCGAGGCGGTCGCGGGCGCGTCTCCAGGGCCGAAGTGGTTCCAGCTCTACGTCCACAAGGATCGCGGCCTCACGCGCGCCCTCGTCGAGCGGGCCGAGTCCTCCGGCTACCGGGCGCTGATGCTGACCGTCGACACACCGGTCCTCGGCCGCCGGATAGCGGACGTGCGCAACGGCTTCGCGCTGCCCGAGGGGCTCGTGATGGCGAACCTCATCGACGCCGCGGCGGCCGCCCCGGCCGAGGAGCGGGGCTCTCTGCTCGCGTCCTACGTCGCCTCGCGACATGACGCCTCGCTGACATGGCGCGACGTCGGGTGGCTCGCCTCGCTCACGAAGCTCCCTATTCTGCTCAAGGGCATCGTCAGGCCGGACGACGCGGTCCGCGCGCTCGAGGCGGGCGCGGCCGGCGTCGTCGTCTCCAACCACGGCGCGCGGCAGCTCGACGGCGCCCCCGCGACGATCGAGGCCCTCCCTGCGATCGCCGACGCGGTCGCCGGCAGGTGCCCGGTGCTGATGGACGGCGGTATCCGGTGGGGTACCGACGTGCTGAAGGCGATCGCGCTCGGCGCCCGCGCGGTGCTGGTCGGACGCCCAGTCCTGTGGGGACTCGGCGCGCTCGGCGGCGAGGGCGTCGCGCGCGTGCTCGCGGGGTTGCGCGATGAGCTCTCGAACGCCATGGCGCTCGCCGGCTGTCCTACCCTGGCATCCATCGATCGCGACCTGGTCCGACGAGCTCAGGCGCGATGATGGATGCCTGAGTCGCACGAGCGCGGAGTTTTCCAAGATCGGCGCTGTCCCGCGTGCGGCCAGGCGGCGGACGGCGGCGATCGCGACGCGCACGTCGGTCACGTCGATGCATTGCCGCGGTCCGCTGAATCGAGGTGTCAAGGCGTCTTCGACGAAAGAAAAGGTGGCGGCCATTCAGCCTCACCCGTACACTCGGCCATCGTGAGCAGCGCAGTACTTGCGAGGGAGCGGTGGCGGAGGCTCTTCACGCGAGGCGCTGGCGCCTCCGGGGGGGAGCCCGCGCCCGAGGGAGCGGACCCGGCCATGGGGATTCGGCTCCGGCGTTTCGCGGGGCCGGCGGCCTACCTGGATCAGATGTCGTCGCTCCGGATTGCCCACCTGACCGATCAGCATGTCGGTCGCGTGACGTCGGTGCGGGTGCAGCGCGCGGCCGTCGCGCTGACGAACCTGCAGCGGCCCGACCTCGTCGTGCTCACGGGCGATTTCGTGTGTCACAGCCAGCTCTACCTCGATCAGCTGGAAGAGGTGGTGCGCGGCTTCCAGGCGCCGGTGATCGCCGTGCTGGGGAATCACGATCACTGGTCGGGCGCCGACGCGGTGAAGCGCGCGCTCGAGCGGGGCGGCGCCGCGGTGCTCTGCAACGCGAGCACGGTGATCACGCTGGGCCATGAGCGGCTCCAGGTGGTGGGGCTCGACGACGCGTATACGGGCCACGCGTCGCTCGAGAAGGCGGTGAAGGGGATGCGGCGCGATCTGCCGACGCTGGGCCTCTCGCACATCGCCGAGGAGGCGGACGGGCTCTGGCGCCATGGCATCCCGCTGGTGCTGTCGGGCCACACGCACGCCGGCCAGGTGACGGTCGCGCGCCTGAACGAGCTCTCGATCGGCAAGATCGCGGGGCACCGGTACATTCACGGGCTCTACGGCACGCGCAAGCGGGGGGAGCCTGGCCAGGGGGCGGTCTACGTCGGGGCGGGGATCGGCGCGGCGGTGATGCCGTTGCGCCTCGGCGAGCGGGGCCAGCGGGAGGTCGCGGTCTTCGAGCTCGGCAGCGAGCCGGGGTCGTTCGACGAGCACCACACGGAGCAGGTGCCGCACCTCGGGCGCAAGCCGACGCCGGAGCTCATGGCGAGCCGCGCGGCGAAGGTGGCGAGGAACCGGGAGCGGCGGGCGCGGGTGCACCGGCGCGGCGAGGGCAGCGTCGGCGGCGGAGAGCCGTAGCGGCGCCGAAGGCCGTCTCCGGTTGCGCGGATCGGACAGCCTGCCAGCGATATGTCTGGCGAGTGAAAAGAGATTTTAACGCAAAGGCGCAAAGGCGCAAAGACGCAAAAAAGAATAAATCTCACGTATTTTTGCGACTTTGCGACTTTGCGTCTTTGCGTTGAAATCTCTCCCTGGATCCCCGGCCGGACTCCTGGTCGATAAACTCAGTAGCGGAAGCCCAGGGCTCCCGAGGGCCCCCAGAGGATCGCCGAGGCGAGATCGACGTTCATCCGAGCCTCGAGGTAGATCGCGTGCTGATCGAGGGTGACGAGGTCGTAGCTCAGGTGCCCGCTGAACCCGAACGCCGTCGAGGTCATGGACGACGTTGACGTCGCGCGGGTCACCGCGAGCAGGAGCAGGCCAGCGCCTCCGCCGAGCCGGAAATCGCCGAGGTGGGTCTCCACCGCGAAGCTCGGGCGGAACATGCGCGCGGGGAGGCCGAACTCGGTAGCGCCGACGAAGCCCTCGAACCCCCCCCAGAGCGCGACGTGCTCGAGCGTGCCCCCGGCGGCGGCGCCGAAGCTCGCTCCATAGATGGCGAGGGAATAGAAGCTTTGCCACGAGCCCCCGGCGTGCAGCTTGACGCCGAAGCCGCGCTTCCACCCCGCCGGGCCCTCGGGTGCGGGCGCCCCAGGCGGCGCGGCCGGCGGCGCCTCCTGCGCGCTGGCGAGGGCCGGGGCGAGGAGCCCGCAGAGCGCGGCCGCGCCGCCCCATCGCCGGCTCGACGAGCGGATACGCCGCCTCATTGACACACCACCGGGCGCGCGACGCCTGCGCTCCCCCCCTCGGCGAGCTTCATGCGCGCCGCCGCCTGCTCGCAGACGTTGCTCGCGACGAGATCGCCGCACTCCCTCTCCTGGATGCACCGGCTCTCGTCGGCCGTGAGCCACAGCTCCTCGTTCCCGTTACAGCCGACGTTCTGCTGGCAGAGCGCGGGAGTCGCGGCGAACGACGGACAGCACTCTTCGAGATGCGCAGCCGCGTTTTCGCACAGGAACTCCTGCTCGCTGACGCCCATCCCGAGGGCGAGCGGCGCGACCAGGATGACGCACAGGATTCGACGGGCAGAGATCCACGATCTCACGTTCAACCTCGCTGCAAAGCGTGAAGGCGGCGCGACGGAGCGCGGCGCCCCCGGACGCCATGGCATCCTACCGCGAGCGCAGGCCCATGTCCTCGGTCTCGCCCCCCGCGCGCTCGAGGAACCCCGCGGGTCGGTCGATTCGCATTGACGCCCGACATGTGAACGTTCACATTTGGGGTCGCGCCCATCCTCCTTTGGCTTCGTCCGGTAGGGTACCGGGCCGCTCACGAACCTGAACTGGCCACGCGAACGAGGCGCGATACCTGGGCAACCACGTTTCGCGTCCCCAGCCTTAACTGCCGGCGCCCTCGCCGGACTGGTGTAAAATGAGAGTCTCTCTGATCGTAGCTCCTGCGATGTTGTTCCTTCTTGCCTGCGGCTCCGACGCCGACCCCCCTGCCGACGACCAGTCCAGCTCCAGCACGACGAGCGTTGCGGGTTCGGGCGGGGGAGCCTCGACGGCCGCCAGCACGAGCGCCTCCAGCAGCGTGAGCTCCAGCAGCAGCAGCGGCGGGACCGGCGGCAGCGGCGGCGCCGGCGGCAGCGGCGGCGCCGGTGGCAGCGGCGGCGAAGAAGAAAACCTGCTCGCCGCGGCCGACAGCATCGACGGCTTCCGCTGGGAGATGCCGTGCGACCGGGACCCGGGCAACAGCGACGAGTGTCCGTGTTCGGCGCTGGTCGACGAGACCAAGACGTTCGGCGGCTCGCCCGACACGGTCTATCTGGTGACCGTCCGGCTCCGCGGCGTCGTCGAGCCGGAGACCTACAAGGGCGGCACGTCCGACGGCAATCACTTCCGCGTGGGCGGTACACCCGACAACGCGACGTACAACCGCTACAGCATCTCTGTCTCCGACCCGGCCGAGGTCTACTGGCTCAACGATAACCCCACCGTGGGGCACGACACGTTCAAGATCGACCACACGAAGACCATTCCGATCCGGGGCGGATCCAAGGTGTCCTTCAAGGGCGAGGATCCGAATCACACCAGCATCGCCAACTTCAAGCATCTGGTCGTGGACGGCGTCCCCCCGGCGCCCGAGCCGTACGTCGGTCAATTCATCCAGCTCGACGTGCAGTCCGTCGAGAAGAAGCCGTGAACGCGCGCCGCGCCGCCCGCGCTCCTCGCGCTCGATCCGCCGCGGAGCGGGGCGGCGATCTCGCTCACTCGATCGGCGCGTCCACGCACGCGCCCCGCGCGTCGACGGAGGTGCCGCTCGCGGCCGCCGTGCAAGCGTTGGCGTACGTCTGGCCGTCACAGCCGCACACGGGCGCGAGCTCCTTCGTGCACACCTCGGGCTTCTCCGTGCAGGTGCCGGACGCGTCCGCGCGCCCGCAGATCGCGGAGGGCGCGTACTTGCAGTAGAGCCCCTCGCCGCACACGCGCGGCCCGCCGAGGGTGAAGCCGCCACAGCTCTCGCCGATCCCCACGATCGTGGGGCCGCACTCGCCCGCGCTCCTCACCGAGACGCCGGCCGTGGCCGCGACGCAGCCGTTGCTGTACGTGCGGCCATCGCAGCCGCACACCGGATCGTACTGCTGCGGGCACGCGTCGGGCATGAGCTTGCACGCGCCGCTCCGGTCGTACGCGCCGCAGTTCGCCTCGGGGGCGAAGTCGCAATATAGGCCCGCCGCGCAGCGTATACCGGCGATGCCCCCGCACATGCCGCCGGGCCGCGCGCGGGTGAATCCGCTCTCGCGCTCGAAATACGCCGGTACTTCCGCCACGTCGCTCACCGCGAGCGCGCCCTCCGCGGCCCAGGTCTCCTCCGCATCCGCGAGATCCGCGACCTCGGCATCATCGGATGTCGCCGTGCAGGCGGCGAGCGTCACAGCGAACACTGCACCCAGAACATGTGTCATCTTCATGATCGTGAAAACTCCTCGTGAGGAAGCGGCCCGGCGCTCCGGGCGTCTCCTCGGCCATGCGCATCGCGCGCGAGCTGGGCAACGCGTCGCTGCGCGATGTCGCCGTGTCCTCCAACGCGTCGAGCCCTGGCTCGACCTGGGGTGACAGTGCGTCGGCATGTCCGGACTCCAGCGCCTTGACGAACGCTCTCCTTCACGCCCCACGGCGTCTTCGCTCATCGACTCGGTGTTTGCTCGCTTTCCGCGTTTGCCGTTTGTCGTTCATTGAGCGTCGATTGCCGGTGAGCGCCTGCCGTCTGTCATCCCCGCTTGTCGTTCGTTGCCCGTTGTCGTTTGCAATCGGTGTTCCCTCGGAGAAGAGATGAGCCCGCCCGCCGCGGATCTTCGCGGCCTCGCGGGAGCGGGGAGCGGGGCGATCGCCAGGTCCGGGCGGGTCGAACGTCGAGAGGAGCGCGCGCGCTCCCTGTTTCCATCTCACCTGCGGCGATGCGGCGTTCCGCCACACGGGGGTGCGGGCTGTAGGAGCCCATCCCCTGAAGCGGGGCAGTTTGCTACGTGGAAGGCGGGAGGGGCGCTGCGCCGGTGGCCGTCCGGGCAGCGACGATTGTGGTGCTGACATAAGCAGCTCTGACGCGCCGCGAGGTGGCGGGGCGTCGAGGCAGCGATGCGTGCGGTGCGCGAGAGGAAGCGGGAAGACGTGCGGAAGACGTGCGGAAGACGTGCGAGGAGAGGGCGGAAGCGCGGGGAACCACGGGTGAGGCGGGGAACCACGGGTGAAGCGCTCGCCGCGCGCGCTTTCGTGACAGCTCGGCTGCGACCCCCCTTGCTTTTGCTGCGCGAGGACGGCTAAGTCTGGTTTTGCTCGAATGGTCCGTGCCAACGACAAGACGGCGAACAACCGCACCCCTCGGGAGCTCAACCGCTCCCTCGTCCTCGACCTCGTGCAAGAGCACGGCCCGATCTCCCGCACGAACCTCGCGCGGTTGAGCGGGCTGACCAAGCCGACGGTCTCGGCCATCATCGAGGAGCTGCTCGACAGCGGCAGCGTCCGCGATGTCGGGACCGAATCGCGCGGCGGGCGCCCGGCGCGCCTCCTCGAGTTCAACGACGACAGCGCGGCCTTCCTCGGCATCGAGATCGGTGTCGAGCAGACGGCCGTGGCCGTGGCTGACGCCCGCGGGCGGCTGCGGGCGCGGCTGGAGCAGCCCACCGTCCTGCGCGATCCGCACCGGACGGTCCGCGATATCGTCGAGCTCTTGCCGAAGGTGCTGCAGCTGAGTGGGGTGCCGCGGAAGAGGCTGCGCGGCGCCTGTGCGGTCTTGCCTGGGCTCATCGAGCGGCCGAGCGGCGTCTGCGTGCTTGCGCCCAACCTGGGCTGGGAGCGGTTCCCTGTGCGCGCGGAGCTCAGCCGCGCGCTTCGCATGCAGGTGCCTGTGTACAACCTGCCTCAGGCAGCGGCGGTGGCGGAAGGGGAGCTCGGCGCGGCGCGGGGGCACGCGTCGTATGTGTGGATCTATGTCGGGCTCGGCGTCGGCGCGGGCCTCGTCGCCGATGGACGTCTGTTCTTCGGGATGCAGGGATACAGCGGGGAGATCGGCCACTGCCGCATTGCGGACGACGGCCCGCCTTGCGGCTGCGGGCGCCGCGGATGTCTGGAGACGTTCGCCTCGGTCATGGCGCTCCGGCGCGCCGCGGAGGCGGCGTCGGCGCGCTCACCCCAGCTCGCCGCGCTCGCCCGCCCGCACGCCGTCAGCGCCATCGCGAGCGCGGCGCTCGCCGGCGACGAGAGCGCCCGCGCGATCTTCCACGAGGCGGGCACGCAGCTCGCGCGCGGCATCGCGGTCCTGCTGAACCTGCTCAACCCCCAGCTCATCGTGCTGGGCGGCGAGCTGCTGGCCGCGCCCGATATCCTGCTTGCCGGCGTGCGCGAGGAGCTGCCGCGCCACGCCGTCCGCGGCGGGGATGTGCCGGTCGTCGCCTCTCCGCTGGGCGGCGAGGCCGGCGTGCTCGGCGCCCTCCTGCTCGCGCGTGAGGGCGCGGTTCGCTCGCTCCGCCTCGTGCCCGACGGCGTGCTCCAGGACAGCGCGCCGTAGCTACCGGCGCCGCCGCGCGGGTCCGCCGGCGGTCTTCTTCTCTGCTGTTGGTTTCCCGAAGCGCGCATTGGATCGGGTTCTAGGCGAGCGAGGCCCGCTCTCCGCGCGCCGGGTCGCCCTTCGGGGCGGGCGACCCGGACCGCCCCTCGGCGAGGAGCGGCGCGAACGCGTGGCGATCATGCCAGGTGAGGGCGCCGAGCAGCCCGAGGAGGACGACGGCGTTGATGCCGGCGCGGGGGTCGAGCAGCAGGTGGAACAGGGCGATGTTCACCACGACCGGCCATAACAGCGCGAGCGCGAGGGGACGGCGGCGGCCCTGGAGGAGCAGGACCGCGGCGGCGATCTCGACGACCTTGACAGCATAGATGTAGCCGCTGTCGACAAGCAGCTGGACGAACGGGTGGAGCGGCTCGGGGACCGGCACGATGCGCACGAATCCGTTGATGCCGCCGAGCAGGACGATGAGGCCGAGGGCGACGCGGGCTGCGCCGACAGCGCGGGGGGGCATGGATCCTCCTTGGGTTCAGGGGATCACCATGGGCCCGGCCGTGTGGCCTCGGCTTGTACGAAGCGGCTGCGAGCGATCGAGCCCGGTGTGCGGCCCAGCGTGGCGACGATCGCGCGGGTCAGGTGGGCCTGGTCGTGGAAGCCACCGGCGAGCGCCGCCTGCGCCAGCGGGGTGCCGTCCGTGAGCGCCCGGATGGCCGTCAGCACGCGAAGGAAGGTCACGTAATCGCGCAGCGGGTGGCCGAAGGCGCCGTGAAACAGGTGGGAGAGCCGCGAGCGGGAGAGGCCGTCCGCGGCGGCGAGCGGGCCCAGCGCGGGGCGGCCCGGCGCCTGCTCCGCCAGGCGGCGCATGGCGCGGAGCACGCGGCGATCGACCGGCGGGCCGCCCGGCGCGAATGCACCGGCGCACGCCCTCATGAGCTCGTGCGTCGCCGCGTGATCGAGCCGGCCACGGAGCACGTCGCGCGCCGCCGCGCGCGCCCGCTCGGCCTGCGCGCCTTCGAGGACGAGCACCCGCCCGCGGGCGGCCGCCTGCGCGCCGGCGCCGAGCCCCTCGGGCGCAAGGAAGGTCGTCACCGTCGCGCCGGGAGAGCCGATGGAATGGGCGACCCCGGCGCCGGTGAGCACGGGCGCGCGCACCTCGAACGGCCGCCCGACCTCGGCCTCGATCTCGAGAGGCCCCTCGACCGGCACCACCAGCTTGACCAGGTGGAGCGCATGGCGGCGCGTCCCCCCGGCGCCCTCGACGATGTGCACGCCGCCGTGGCCGACAAGCGCCGTGTGCTCGAGGGCAGTCACGCTCGAGAGCACATCACGCGGGCGTGGACGCCGCAACCGCCGCAACCCGCGTGCCTCGTTGACGCTGCTGCCTCGAGCGGGCATAGGGGGGAGATGCGCAGAATCGTTATCGAAGGGATGACCTGCGGCCACTGCGTCCAGGCGGTCTCGAAGGCGCTCACGAAGGTCCCTGGCGTGACGCGGGTGAGCGAGGTGAGCCTCGAGCGGGGAGAGGCGGTCGTCGAGGGGAGCGCGGCGGCGGAGGCCCTCCTCGCGGCCGTGCGCGAGGCCGGCTACGAGGCGCGCGACGCTGGCTGACGCCGCGGTGCGCCGCGGCGCCGAAACGCGGCCGCCTTTGGTATGGTGGCGGCCACCATGACGCGACAGCAGAGCGAAGAGGGCTTTCCGGAAGGGTTCCTGTGGGGCGCCGCCGCGGCGTCGTACCAGATCGAGGGCGCGGCGCACGAGGACGGCAAGGGGCCGTCCGTGTGGGACATGTTCTGCAGGAAGCCGGACGCCGTGTGGAACGGCCAGACGGGCGACGTCGCGTGCGACCACTACCACCGGTACCCGGAGGACGTCGCCCTCATGCGCGACATCGGCCTCCGCGCCTATCGACTCAGCACCTCGTGGCCGCGCGTCCTCCCGGAGGGCACGGGCCCCGTCAACGAGCGCGGGCTCGCGTTCTACGATCGCCTCGTGGACGCGCTGCTCGAGGCGGGCGTCGAGCCCCACATCACGCTGTTCCACTGGGACTTTCCTCTCGCGCTCTACCACAAGGGCGGGTGGCTGAACCGCGACAGCGCCGACTGGTTCGCCGAGTACACGAGCGTCGTGGTCAGGAAGCTCGGCGATCGGGTGAAGGACTGGATGACGCTCAACGAGCCTCAGGTGTTCGCCGGCGCCGGCCACTACGAGGGGCGCCACGCCCCCGGCGACCGGCTGCGCTTCGCCGAGGTGCTCCGGGTCTGCCACCACGTCTTGCTCGCGCACGGCAAGTCGGTGCAGGCCATCCGCGCGGCGAGCCCCGGGAGGTGCAACGTCTATTATGCGCCCGTCGCGCAGGTGAAATACCCCGCGACCTCGTCGCCGGAGGATCTGGAGGCGGCGCGCGCGGCCACGTGGTCGGTGAACGCGCGGACCACGTGGACCAACACGTGGTGGATGGATCCCGTGTTCCTCGGCAGGTACCCCGAGGACGGGCTCCGCCTGTTCGCGAACGAGCTGCCCGAGGTCCGGAGCGGCGACATGGAGATCATCGCGCAGCCGGTCGATTTCTGCGGCGTGAACGTGTACTGGGGAGTCCCGGTGCGCGCCGGGGCGAACGGCGCAGCCGAGGTGGTGCCCCACCCGGTGGGACACCCGATCACCGCGTTCGAGTGGTCGGTCACCCCCGAGTGCCTCTACTGGGGGCCCAAATTCTTCTACGAGCGGTACAAGCGGCCCATCGTGATCACCGAGAACGGCCTGTCGACCCGGGACTGGATCTCGCTCGACGGGAAGGTGCACGACCCCCAGCGCATCGATTTCATGGCGCGTCATTTGATCGAGCTCCGCCGGGCGATCGCCGAGGGCGCGGTGGTGAACGGCTACTTCCACTGGTCGATCCTCGACAACTTCGAGTGGGCTCACGGCTACAAACACCGATTCGGCCTCGTCTTCGTCGACTACCCGACGGGCAAGCGTGTGCTCAAGGACTCGGCTCACTGGTATCGTGAGGTCATCGCCTCGAACGGCGCGACCCTCGGGGGGTGAGCGGGGCAGCGTCGCGCGCCGCGCCTCGAACTCTGCGGCACACGAGCCGGCTGAACGGCGGGTGGTGGGGTACTCACCCTACCCTGCTCGAATGACGGAACAGCAGGCCATCCGCCCGTGATCGCCGGGCGAATGGCCGTGTCGCCGGCGCCTGCTGCGCGGCCGCTCCTCGATGAAGCGCCTCGGTCGGCTCAGGAGGCGATCGGCTCGTCGCCGTCTTCGTCCTCGTCGTCTTCGTCCTCGTCTTCGAGCGACTCGTCGCCTCCGCCCGCCAGGTCGTACCCGTGCGGATCGAACCCATCAAACATGGCCTGCAGGCGCTCGCTCAGGGAATCCCACGTGTCCGGCGGCTCGCTCGCCTGGCGGTCCCGCTCGGCCAGGGCGAGCGCGGCGGCGACCACCGCCGTCAGCGGGCGCGCGTCCTGGAGCACCGCGACCTTCGAGGCGTCGCCGCTGCACGCGTAAGCCAGCAGATACGCCCTGTAGATCTCCTCATTCGTCTTGTCGCTCATTCCTGATCCTTCGTCCTTGTCGTCCGCGCGCCGCCTGTCGCCCCGTCGCCGTGCTCTGGCCTCCTGGGCGCCGTGGAACGCGGGGGCGCGAGCCTAGCCCATCTCGGCGGCCCTCGGGACCGCGTCGCGCCGGGAGCCCGCGCCACGCGGGCGCGGTCGGCTCAGTAGCGCAGCCGGTCCCGCAGGGCGCGCACCGCGCGCTCGAGCCCCTCGTGGTGGTGGAAGCAGCACTGCCCGATGCGCGGCTGGCACTGCGACGAGCGGAGCATCTCCAGGAACACGAGCGCGCGCGCGTCCCCCTCGAGCGCCGCGCGCTCGAAGAGCGCCTCCTTGCGCCGGCAGGGGGCCTCGCGCAGCGCCACGGCGATGCGCAGCGGGACGCTCGCGCGCTTCAGCACCTCGGGGCGGCGGAGCAGCGCCGCCGCGCGCTTTCCGCCCTGCGTGCCCCCGTAGCCGCTCCAGATCTCGTAGGCGATGTCGAGGCCCTCCGGGCCCAGGCGGCTCTCCAGCGCGTCGAAGATCGCGTCCGCGCGGCCGTCGGTCCGGTACGAGCTCTTCACGGCGACGGCGGCCGCGGCCGTCATCACGTCGCGTTGCTCGAAGGCGGCGCGATCCTTCTCGAGCAGCGTGAGCAGCGCGCTCTCCGCGTCGCCCCACCGCTTCGCCCGGACCGTCGCCACGAGGCGCTCGCGCTCGGCCGGGAGCCCGGCGCCCTCGAGCGGCTCCGGGCCGGCGAGCGCCGCGCCCGACGCGCCCGCGTCCGGCGCCGCCGTGCCCGCGTCCAGCGCCGCCGCGCCCGCGTCCAGCGCCGCCGCGACGTCGGCCGAGCCGGGGGCCGAGGCGCTCGCGACGGGCGCCTCGGAGGGGGCTTGCAGAGGGGTGCCGAGGGCATCCTGCGCCTGGGCGGCCGGCGCCCCGGCGGGGGCCGTCTGCGCCGCCGCGGGCGCCGCCTGGAGCTCCGGGCCGGCGGCCGCCGGGGCGCCCGCGCGCAGCCAGCCTGCGCCCGCGGGCAGCCGGCCGAGGAGCAGCGCGCCCGCCGCGCCCATCGCGGCCACGGCGGCCACCCCGAGCATCCAGCCCCACGCGCGCCCTCGCGCTCGTGGCCGGCTCCCTGCCGCCCCGCGCGCTGCCTTCCCGGGCGCCCCGCCGTCCGCGCCGGAGGCCCCGAGCTGCAGGTCGAACCCATCGGCCTCGGCGCCGCCGGTCGCCGCGCCGCCAGCGGCGGATCCCCTGGCCGCAGCGCCGCCGGCCGCGCCCGCGCGGTCTTGCCCTGCCGGCAGCTCGGGCGGCATGGCGTGCGGGATCGCGCGCAGCGGGTCGCTGAGCCGCCACGACCCGCTCGAGAGCGGCTCCTTCCAGGGGAGGAGGCCGAGCGCCTCGGACCTCGGCACGGCCGCGTCGAGCGCCGCGAGCAGCGCGCGGGCGTTCGCGGGGCGCTCCGCCGGGTCCTTGCGCAGGATGCGCATCACGAGCGCCTCGAGCTCGCGCGGCGCCGCCGTGCCCGGGGCGCGCAGCCGGAGCGGCGGCGGCGCCGTGTGGAGCTGCTCGCGGAAGATCTCGACGGGCAGGATCGCGTCGAACGGGTGCTTCCCGGCGAGCATCTCGTAGAGGATGAGCCCGAGCGCGTAGAGATCGGAGCGCTCGTCGACGTGATCCATGCCCTGCGCCGCCTCGGGCGCCATGTACGCGAGCGTGCCGAAGACCATGCCGCTCAGCGTGATCCGGCCGGCGTCGGGCCGCGCCTCGCTGCTGTGCGCGTCCGTCGTGGAGAGGCGCTCGATCGGCACCTTCGCCAGGCCGAAATCGATGAGCTTCACCGCGTCGGTGCCGTCCTCGACCATGACGTTGCGCGGCTTCAGATCGCGGTGGATGACGCCGCGCTCGTGCGCCGCGGCGAGCGCCGCCGCGATCTGCCGCGCGATCTCCGCGGCGCGCGGGGCAGGCAAGGGGCCCTTCTTGATGATGCGATCGAGCGTCGTGCCGCGGACGTGCTCCAGCACGAGGAACCGGGAGCCGTCGGGGAGGGTGCCGAAGTCGGTCGCCGAGGCGATGTTCGGGTGCTGGATGTGCGCGCCCGCGATCGCCTCGCGCTCGAAGCGCGCCGTGAGCTCCGGGGAGCCCTTCGCCGCGGGCAGGAGGAGCTTCACGGCCAGCCACTTGCGCAGGAGCAGGTGCTCGGCCTTGTAGACCGCGCCCATCCCGCCCGTCGCCACGAGCTCCACGATCCGGTACCGGTCCGAGAGGACCGTCCCGACCAGCTGGGCCGCCGCGCTCTCCGCGAGCGCGTTGCTCGCGGCGGGCGGCGGATCGCCGGGGGCAGGGGGCGGGGGAGCGCTCACGTGGGGCGTGAACTGTCCGGCCTACCCCGATTTTTGTCAAAGGTGGGCTGATGTGGCGTGGCCGCGCCGGCTTGCCTATTGAATTGGCCGGGCGCCCGGGCCAAAGGATGCGCCATGGCCGATCCCGTCCACGCCCTCGCCCGCGCACTCCAGGCGGCGATCACCGCCGCGTTCGGCGCCGAGCACGCCGCGGTTGATCCTTCCCTGCGCCGCTCCACCCACGCCGACTACCAGGCGAACGCCGCCATGGCGCTCGGCAAGCGCATCGGCAAGCCGCCGCGCGAGGTCGCGGCGGCGATCGTGGCGGCCCTGCAGCTCGACGGGATCTGCCGGAAGGTCGAGATCGCGGGCCCCGGGTTCGTGAACCTGACGCTCGAGGACGCGTACCTCACGCGCGAGCTCGCCGAGACGGCGGGCGGCGGGCGGCTCGGGATCGCGCCCGCGGCCGAGCCCGAGACGGTGATCGTCGACTACTCGGGCCCGAACGCCGCGAAGGAGATGCACGTCGGCCACCTCCGCAGCACGATCATCGGCGACGCCCTCGCGCGCGTGCTCGAGGCGCTCGGCCACCGCGTGATCCGCCAGAACCACCTCGGCGACTGGGGCACGCCGTTCGGCATGCTGATCGAGCACATGCTCGATCTCGGCGAGGCCGCGGCCTCGCAGGAGCTCTCGGTCGGCGATCTCGACGCGTTCTACCGGCAGGCGCGCGCCAAGTTCGACGGCGACCCGGCGTTCGCCGAGCGCTCGCGCCGCCGGGTCGTGCGGCTGCAGGGCGGCGACGAGCAGACCCTCGCGCTCTGGCGGCAGCTCGTGCGCGAGTCGACGCGCTACTTCGAGTCGGTCTACCGCCGCCTCGGCGTGACCTTGACCGACGCGGATTTCGCCGGCGAGAGCTTCTACAACCCGATGCTGCCCGACGTCATCGAGGAGCTCGGTCGCAAGGGGCTGGCGCGCGAGAGCGAGGGCGCCCTCTGCGTCTTCCCGGCCGGCTTCACCGGCAAGGGCGGCGAGCCGCTGCCGCTCATCGTGCGCAAGCAGGACGGCGGCTACGGCTACGCCACGACGGATCTCGCCGCGATCCGCCACCGCCTCACCACGGTCGGCGCGCGCCGGATCGTCTACGTCGTCGGCGCGCCGCAGAGCCAGCACTTCGCGATGGTCTTCGCGACCGCGCGCGAGGCGGGCTGGCTCGCGCCGCCGGCCCGGGCCGAGCACGTGGCGTTCGGCTCGGTGCTCGGGGCCGACAAGAAGATGTTCAAGACGAGGAGCGGCGACACCGTGAAGCTCTCGGACCTGCTCGACGAGGCCACGGAGCGCGCGTCGAAGGTGGTGCGGGAGAAGAACCCCGAGCTCGACGCCGAGGCCGCTGACGCCGTGGCGCGGGCGGTCGGCGTGGGCGCGGTGAAGTACGCCGATCTCTCGAGCGACCGGATCAAGGACTACGTGTTCGACTGGGATCGCATGCTGGCGTTCGAGGGGAACACGGCGCCCTACCTGATGTACGCGCACGCCCGCATCCGCTCGATCTTCCGGAAGGCCGGCGTGGAGTCGCCGCGCGAGGCCGGGATCGTGCTGAGCGAGCCGGCGGAGCGGGCGCTCGCGCTGGAGCTGCTCCGGTTCGGCGCCGTGCTCGAGGACGTGGCGGCCACGCTCGAGCCGCACCGCCTGTGCGGTTACCTTTTCGAGCTCGCCGGTTCGTTCACGAGCTTCTACGAGCGCTGCCCGGTGCTCCGGGCCGAGAGCGACGACGTGCGCCGCTCGCGCCTCGCGCTCTGTGATCTGACGGCGGAGGTGCTGGCGAAGGGCCTCGGCCTGCTCGGGATCGAGGCGCCGGAGCGGATGTAGCGCGTCCGGCAGCGGCGCCCGCCCCTGCCTGCGTCCGGCGATCGCGCGTCCGCCTGAGGATGCGCACCTGCCTGAGCTGCGCGTGCCTGTCCGCGCATTCGAACCGAGGTTGCGCTCGCCCGCTCGAGGTTGCGCGCGACGTCGGTCCGTTCTCTCTGGCAAAGTGCAGCATGATCGAACAACGATTGGCTCTCCCCTGCGCCGGCATGGCCGTGATGGCGGTGCTCGCCGTCGCATTCGGGTGCTCCGCGGTGGGCGGCGCGTCCGTGCAGGGGGGTGGGGGAGACGGGCGCGAGGAGCCCTCGGGGACCATCGGCGAGGACGGCCCCGGCGGGCTCGATGAGCCGGGCGAGCCAGGGCTGGGCCCCGGTGACGCAATCCCCATCACCGATCCCAACGTGGATGGCGACGGGGACGGGTTCACGCCCGCGGAGGGCGACTGCAACGATGTTGATGAAAATGTGAATCCAGGCGCGATCGAGGTCCAGGTCACCGAGGCTGACGCGAGCGGCCAGATCCCCGCGCCGGCGGACGAGGATTGCAACGGGGTGATCGACGACGTGCCGCCGCCGTGCGACGAGGGCCTCTCGCTGGAGGACTTCGATCCGGCGAACGGGGCCAAGGCGATCGACCTTTGCGCCGTGGCGTCCCGTGAGGACAGGCGGTGGGGTGTGCTCTCCGCGAGGTATGTCCGCGGGGACGGCTCGCCTGCAGAGCGGTCGCCCGCGGTTGGCCTCTTCGATGGGTTCGGTCCCAACGTGCACGTGCAGGGCGGCGCGCGCCTGCTCGCGCTCTCGACGGGGAGCGCACGCCTGCCTGGCCACCCCGACGCCTGCTGGTCCGGGAGCTGCGCGAGCTATGGTCCCGGCTCCGCGCCGCCCGGGTTCCCTCAGGACAACCCTTCCTGTCCTCCGTCCAGCTTCATCAACGACGACGTCGGCCTCGAGGTCGTCCTCCGCGCGCCGACGAACGCGACCGGCTACGAGTTCCTCTTCAAGTTCTATACGTTCGAATACCCGGAGTGGGTCTGCGAGGACTTCAACGATCAGTTCGTCGCGCTGGCGACGCCCGCGCCTCCCGGGTCGTACAACGGCAATCTCTCGTTCGACGGGGAGGGAAGGCCGGTCAGCGTCAATATCGCGTTCTTCGATGTCTGCGACGGATGTCCGCTCGGCTCGAGTGAGCTCGTGGGGACGGGGTTCAGCCCGCGCCGCGACGGCGGCACCCGGTGGCTCAAGACCCGCGCGCCGGTGCATGGCGGCGAGGAGATCTCGCTCCGGTTCATCCTGTTCGACACCGGCGACGATCGCTTCGACTCGACCGCGCTCATCGATGGCTTCCGCTGGATCGCGACCGGCGGCACGGTCAGCCTGGAGACGGTGCCCGTGGTCCAGTTCCTCTGAGGCGAGGGGCGCTCTTCCCACGCGCCGACGCTTCGTCGGGGTGGGGTCGCGAGGCCTGGTCACGTCGCTGGGCGCTCCGGGCTACCGGCACGTCCGGCAGTCCCCGCCGCAATCCACGGCGAGCTCGCTTCCATTCAGGACCCCGTCGTCGCACGAGGGCGGCTGGCAGACACGCTCCCTGCACACGCCGGACCCGCAGTTCTCGCCGGTGAGGCACGCCTCGCCCGCGGGGCAGAGCGGGCACGAGCGCGTGCCGCAGTCGACGCCGGTCTCGAAGCCGTTCGCCACGCCGTCGACGCAGGTCGGAGCCTGGCAAACCCCCAGGCGACACACGCCCTCCTTGCAGTCGATGCCCGTCTCGCACGAGGCGCCGAAGCCGCAAGGCTTGCACGAGCCGCCGCAGTCGCGGTCGGTCTCTCCTTCGTCCTCATCCGTGACGTCATTGCTGCAGTGCGGGGGGATGCAGGCGTCCGCCGTGCAGGTCCAGCCCTTGAGGCACTCCTCGCAATTCCAGATCTGGATGACACCACCACTCCCCTCGCAGGAAAGGAAAAAAGGCGCCGTCAGCCCCAATGCAATGACGCGTCGAAGCATGGTGCTCGCTCTTCTCGTAGTTGATGGTCTGGTGACGATGACAGTACATCATGCACGGGCATCGAGGGCACCGATCTGGCTTTTTGCGCGCGGATTTATAGCATTCCGGACTGGTGGTCCGGATTGTCAAATAATCGACATGAAGTGGTCCTCGGCGTGCGAGCGCCCTGATCCGACGCGCGGAGATCGGACACGCAGAGATGGGACGTGCAGAGTAAGGCGGGTGAGGAGAGGGGAGGGGGCTCATCCACCACGCGCCACGCGAGAGGGGCCGCAGCGGCCGTTCTCTACGGATCGGCAGGAGCGCGCCGCTCGATGGCTCTCGCGCCCGACAGGACCGCACCGAGCGCGCCGGCTGGACGGCGATGGGAAGAGGGGACTGAGAAGGCGCGCCTGGGCTTCTTCACGGGGCGGCGCGCTCCTCACGCGAGGCGGCGCGCGCCGCGTGGCGGGGCGGCGCGCTTCGAGCGCGAGGCGGCGCGCGTCGCGCTCAGGTGCGGGCGGCGGCGCGGCGCGCCGTGATGAAGGATCGCACGCAGAGGGCGACGTAGCCCGCCGAGAGGACGGCCATCACGGACTGGGCGATGACGGCCGGGGGGCGCGCCACGTCGCCGCCGGAGAGCAGCGTCGGCAGCTGGGTCAGGCCCCGGGCGGAGCCGAGGAAGCCGAGGACGCCGACCATGGCCGACGCGTGCATGGCGTGCATGCGGTACTTCTCCTGTCGCGCGAGCAGGCCGAGCCCGATCGCGACGACCCCGAAGCCGGCCGGGATGAGCGCCGTCGGCGCGCTCGTCGCCGCGAATCCGCCGACGCCGAGCGCTGTGAGCAGCGCGCCGTAGCCCATGGTCAACGTGGACATGCTCGACATGAAGAGCCTCCTTTTCTTTCGGAGGCCCGGGATACCGCGCCGGGCGCGCGTCCGCCACCGCATCCGCTCGCCCGCCGCGCGCCCGCGACCGCGGCCGCCCGTGATCGTCGCGCTCGCGTCCCTCAGCCCTCGCGCCCTCGCCGGTCTTTGCGGGCGGAGCGCCGCGGCGTGGCTAGAATCCGCCGTCGATGCTCGGCCTCTCCCGCCTGCGGGACAGCTTTGCCTACACACCACGGGCGCTCCAGCTCGTCTGGCGCTCGTCGAAGGCGGCGAGCGTCGCCCTCGGCGCGCTCACGCTCGCCGCGGCGGCGCTGCCGCTCGGGGTGGCCTACGTGGGAAAGGCGATCACGGACGCGGTGGTCGCCCGCGACGAGCGCGCGGCGCTCGTGTGGGTCTCGGTCGAGCTCGGCCTCGTGGCCGCGCTCGCGCTCGCGCAGCGCGGGCTCTCGCTGACGCGGCAGCTGCTCGGCGCGCGGCTCTCGATCGACATCCACGGGATGATCCTCGAGAAGGCGCTCTCGCTCTCGCTGGTCCATTTCGAAGACCCCGAGTTCTACGACCAGCTCACCCGCGCGCGCCGCGAGGCGTCGTCCCGCCCCGCCGCCGTCGTGACCGAGAGCTTCTCCCTCGTGCAGAACCTGATCACGCTCGCGGGGTACGCCGCGCTGCTCGTCGGGTTCAGCGCCCTCGCGGTGCTCGCGCTCGTGCTCGCGGCCGTCCCCGCCACGGTCGCCGAGGCGCGCTTCTCCGGCGCGGCGTTCCGCCTCCGGAACTGGCGCTCTCCCGAGGCCCGCCGGCTCAATTACCTGGAGTACGTGCTCGCCAACGACGGCCACGCCAAGGAGGTGAAGCTCTTCGGGCTCGGGCCGACGTTCCTCGAGCGGTACAAGGCGCTCGCGGCGTCGTTCTACCGGGAGGACAGCGCCCTCGCGGTCCGCCGCGCCGGGTGGGCCTATGGCCTGTCGCTCCTCGGCACCGCCGCGTTCTACGGCTGCTATGGCGCCATGGCGGCCGGCGCCGCGGCGGGGCGCCTCTCGCTCGGCGAGATGGTCCTTTACGTCGCCGCCTTCCGGCAAGGCCAGCAGGCGTTCCAGGCCGTGCTCGCCGGCGTCGGCGGCATGTACGAGCACAACCTCTACATGTCGAACCTCTTTCAGTATTTGTCCATCCCGACCGGCGAGCCGCCCGCGCCGCAGGCCGGCCGCGGAGACGCGCCTGCGCCCCTGGCGGTCGACCGCGGAGACGCGCCTGCGCCCCTGGCGGAAGGCGGCGCGCGCGACCGGGGCGTGCGGTTCGAGGGGGTCGGCTACCGGTATCCTGGCCAGTCGCGCTGGGCGCTCCGGGGGATCGATCTCCACATCCCGAGCGGCCAGAGCCTGGCGCTCGTCGGGCACAACGGCGCCGGAAAGACCACGTTCATCAAGCTGCTCGCGCGGCTGTACGAGCCCACCGAGGGGCGAATCCTGCTCGACGGCAAGGATCTCCGCGCCTGGGATCCCGACGCGCTCCGCCGGAGGATCGGTGTCGTCTTTCAGGACTTCAACCAATACCAGCTCACGCTGCGCGAGAACGTCGGGCTGGGCAGCGTCGAGCACCTCGCGGACGAGCCGCGCGTCGCGCGCGCGGTCGCCGAGGGCGGCGCCGACGAGGTCGTGACGGTCGTGCCCGGGGGCCTCGACGCGCAGCTCGGGCGCTGGTTCAAGGGCGGCGTCGAGCTGAGCGGCGGGCAGTGGCAGAAGGTGGCGCTCGCGCGCGCCTTCATGCGCGAGCAGGCCGACATCCTCGTGCTCGACGAGCCGACCGCGGCGCTCGACGCCGAGGCCGAGCACGCGGTCTTCCAGCGGTTCCGGTCCCTGTCCAAGGGGCGGACGACCATCGTCATCTCTCACCGCTTCCCGACCGTGCGCATGGCCGACCGCATCGTCGTGCTCGACGGCGGGCGCATCGTCGAGGAGGGCACCCACGACGAGCTCGTCGCCCGTGGCCAGCGTTATGCCCGCATGTTCGCGCTGCAGGCCGAAGGGTACCTGTAGCGCCGCCGGCGCGGCGCGTTCGGCGCGCCGGCGAGCGGGCGCGCTCCTCACGCGGGGCGGCCTGCCTTCTCGGGGGCTCGGGCGAGCTCTGCCTGCTAGGCTCGCGCTCATGCGCGACACGCTCCCCAAGGAGGTCGGCCAGGCGGTCCACATCCTCCGGTTGCTCCGTGGGCTCAGCATGCAGGAGTTCGCGGAGCGGGCGCAGCTCTCGGCCACGTACCTGCGGCAGGTCGAGCGCGGCGAGCGGGATCTCGGGCTCGGCGCCCTCGGCCTGATCGCCCAGGGGCTCCAGTGCGAGCCGCGCCTCCTGCTCCCCGGCGACGGGCGCAGCCCTGTCGGCTCCATCGTGGCAGAGCGCTTTGACCAGGCCGAGGAGACGCTCCAGAGCGCGATCCTCTTTCTGCTCATGGAGCCTGACGATTCACCGAGAAAGCAAGCAATGCTCGCCCTCGCCAGCGAAGATCCGGAGCGCGCACGCCCGGCGGCTCCGCCCAAGTCGCCCCGCCCGGAGCGCGCTTTTTCAGGGCGTATTACTCCGCCGTCGAGCCGTCGTTCCGGAAAGTGATAGACCCGCCTCGCGCGCTCCGCGGCGCCGGTCCGCGCTGGCGACGGCTTCCGCGCGCCTGAGACCTCTGTTACTGTCCCCGCCAACCGATGTTCCCCGCGCCGTGTCCGGGGGTGTCATGGACTCGAACCTCGTGCCGGAGGTCCGACGCAGTGAGCAGAATCTTTTGGGCTGATCCAACACCGCAGCCAGCATTGAAGAACGCGCGCCGCGCTGTCCTCTCCTTCCAGCGCGCGAGGCCTGAATCCTCCGTGCCCGTCGCGCGGATCGAGGCGGAGGGGCCATGGTGATCCTCGGGCAGGAGTTCGCGGGGTACACCATCGTCGCGAGCCTCGACTCTCCCGCTCCGGCGGAGGCGTATCGCGCGCTCGACGCGGATGGCCGCGAGGTGACGCTCTATGTCCAGGAGGGCATGGGCATCGACGCCGATGCGTTCCGCGGCGCGATGGAGAGGCTCCTCTCGCTGTCTGCGCGGGTGCACGGCATCGTGCCTGTGATCGCGGGCGGGATGGAGGGAGATGCGGGGTGGATCGCTGCCCGGCAGAGCGACGATCCCTCGGTGGAGGATCTGCTGCCCCGGCTTCGCTCCGTCGCGTACGAGCTCGTCGTCGACGTCGCGCGGACGCTGGGCGCCGCGCACGCGCTGGGGCTCTCGCACGGGGATCTCGGCCCGCACACGGTGGTGATCACCGGTCAGGGCGCCGCTGTCCTGAGGGCGTTCGGGCTGCACACGCTGTTCGGGGCGCCCGAGGACGCCATGGCGGATGCGGCGCGGTACCGGGCGCCGGAGCTCTTCGATTCTCGCGCGATCGATGAACGAACCGACGTCTACGGGCTCGGCATGCTGCTGTATTGCCTCCTCGGGGGTCAGCGCCCGTTCGACGGCCGCGACGATCTGGATGTGTGCGCGCTCGACGAGGTGCCGCCGCCGCTCGAGGGGGTGTCGGCCCAGGTGAACGAGGCGCTGGCCCGGGCGCTCGCGAAGGACCCTGACGCGCGATTCCAGACGGTCCACGAGCTCATGGCCGCCGTGCGGCCGCTGCTCGTGGGCGCGGCGCCGCTCGCGGGGGGCGCTCCACCGCCGGGGGGGTCGCGCCCTCGAGCAGCGGCCGCCTCGTCGCTGCAGGAGCCGGCGCCGGATACGGAGCGGAGCGTGCCCGCTCCGGCGTCCCGCAACACGCTGCCCACCGGGACCCTCCCTCCGGAGGCCATGCGGCACCCCGTCGTCGAGATCGCCGCGCCGCGCTCGCGCAGCAACGTCCTGCTGGCCGGCGGAGCGCTGCTGCTCGTCGCGCTGACGAGCGCCGCCGTCGCGGTGCCGTTGAGCTCGTACATCGCCCGACGTGGGATACCGCCCTCACCCGCCGGACCGCCGGTTCACGTGAGTGATCCACATCACAATGAGCCGACAGCGTCCCCGGTACAGTGCGAACCCGGCGCCTCCGAGGCGGCGGGTTCTGCCGTGGAGGCGCCGGCGACGAAATCCGGGGTGACGCGCCGTGCTGAGCCCGCCCCGCTGGTCGCGACTCCCGCCGTGGAAGCCAAGGGTAGCCCCGGGCAACGGTGGTACGGCGACCAGCTGTTCTGAGGCAATCGCGCAGGCCGGGTAGCAAACGACACCCCGGCGGATTGGGGCCGCCGGGGTGTCTACGCCGCAGACCTCGTGCCGGAGGCCTGGACGCATGGCTACCCTACTCAATGCATTGCCTCGATCGATCGAATTTTCTCACTTCGAGGACAATTTTTCTTCGATTGCCAGCAGAGCCGCCTTTTCGGCGGGATTTTGGAGGGCGGGCGGCGGGTGAACCGACCGAGGTTGAGGGCGGGGTGCCGACCGAGGTTGAGGACGGGGCGCCGACCGAGGTTGAGGGTCGGGTGAACCGACCGAGGTTGAGGGCGGGGTGCCGACCGAGGTTGAGGGCCGGGTGAACCGACCGAGGTTGAGGGCGGGGTGCCGACCGAGGTTGGGGATGCCGGCGCAAGCCCTAGGGCGCGGTCGGCCCTCGGGCGCCCCTCGGCTCACCGCGATCGCTCAGCGGAGCTCGTTCCCCGGAAGCGGCTGGAACACGTTGGCCCGGTACCACCTGAGCTCCTCGATCGACTCGCGGATGTCATCGAGCGCGCGGTGGATCTCGCGCTTCTTGGGCGCGGCGCGCAGCGGATACCAGCGGCGCACGAGCTCCTTGAGCGTCGAGACATCCACGATGCGGTAGTGCAGAAAGGAGAGGAGCTCCGGCATGTAGCGCTGCAGGAAGGCGCGGTCCTTCCACACGGAGTTGCCGCACAGCACGGCCGTCCCCTTGTCGCAGTGCGCCTCGAGGAACGCGCGCGTCTCGGACTCCGCGTCGCCGACCGAGAGCGTGGACGCGCGGATGCGCTCGAGGAGCCCCGAGCGCTCGTGGAGATCGCGGACGAAGTCGCTCATTCCCGCGAGGACGCTCTCCGGCTGGTGGATGACGAGGCACGGCCCCTCGGCGACCACGGTCAGGTCGGGCTCCGTGACGATGGTCGCGATTTCCACGATCGCACACGAGCTCTCGTCGAGCCCCGTCATCTCGAGATCGACCCACACCATGCGCTGCGACCGGTCCGTCATCGGCGGCGAGCATAGCCGATCCGCGCCGGCTCAGGTCCACCGAGAGCCGGCGCGACCAGGCTGCCCCGGGAACGGGCGGTGTGCTAAGCACGGGCCGGACACCGGGCTCGGAGGCCTGTCATGCGAGACGTCTTCATCGTGGATGCCGTTCGCACGCCGCGCGGGCGCGGCAAGGCGGGCAAGGGAGCGCTCTCGGGCGTGCACCCTCAAGAGCTCCTCGCGCAAACGCTCAATCGCCTGGCCGAGAAGACCGGGATCCGCAAGCAGGACGTCGAGGATGTGGTCGTCGGGTGCGTGACCCAGGCGGGCGAGCAGGGCGCGTGCATCGCGCGCACCGCCATCCTCGCGGCCGGCTGGCCGGACGTCGTGACCGGCGTGACCGTCAACCGCTTCTGCGGCTCGGGCGCGCAGGCGGTGAACTTCGCGGCCATGGGGGTCATGTCCGGCCAGCAGGAGGTCGCCGTCGGCGGCGGCGTCGAGAGCATGTCGCGCGTGCCGATGGGCTCGGACGGCGCGCCCCTCGACGGCAACAACCTCGCCCTCCGCAAGAAGCTCGCGATGGTCCCGCAGGGCATCTCGGCGGATCTCATCGCCACGATCGAGGGCTTCTCGCGCGAGGACGTCGACCGCTTCGCGCTGGAGAGCCAGCGCAAGGCCGAGCGGGCCGCGGGCGAGGGGCGCTTCGCGAAGAGCCTCTTCACGGTCGTCGATCTCGACGGCAAGCCGCTGCTCGACAGGGACGAGCACCCGCGGGCCGGGGCGACGATGGAGGCCCTCGCGAAGCTCGAGCCGGCGTTCGCCAGCCTCGGGTCGACGCCGATGGGCCCCGCCGGCGAGACCGTGGATGCGCTGGCGCTGGCGCGCTATCCGCAGGTGGCGTCGATCCGGCACGTCCACACGGCGGGCAACTCGAGCGGCATCGTGGACGGGGCGGCGGTCGTGCTGCTCGCGTCCGGCGACTACGTGAAGGCGCACGGGCTCGCCCCGCGGGCGAGGATCCGCGCCACGGCGACGGCCGGCGCCGAGCCGGTGATCATGCTGACGGCCCCCGCGCCCGCGTCGGAGCGCGCCCTCAAGAAGGCGGGCATGCAGGCGCGCGACGTCGATCTCTGGGAGATCAACGAGGCGTTCGCGGCGGTGCCGCTGCAGACGGCGCGCAAGCTCGACATCGACCTCGACCGCGTCAACGTGAACGGCGGCGCGATCGCGCTCGGGCACCCGCTGGGCGCGACCGGGGCCTGCCTGATCGGGACGGCGCTCGACGAGCTCGAGCGCGCCGGCAAGGCGACCGCGCTGATCACGCTGTGCATCGGCGGAGGGATGGGCGTGGCGACCATCCTCGAGCGGGTGTGAGCCGCTCCGGCGCGGCGATGGGGGTGCGCGACGATCACGGGAGCGCCTCGGACGAGCACGGGCGCGGCGCTCGGCGCGGCGAGGGGCACGATCACGGGCATCACCATGCCCCGGGTCACGACCACGATCACGGCCATGACCACGACCACGGCGACCCGCAGCACCACGACCACAGCCACGATCTCCGGCGCGCGCCGCTCCGCCGGCTGATCGCGGCGTTCGCGCTCACGACGTCGTTCCTGGTCGTCGAGGCGGCGGTCGGGTGGTGGTCGAAGAGCCTCGCCCTGCTGGCCGACGCGGGCCACATGCTCGCGGACGCCGCGGCGCTCGGCCTGGCCATCATCGCCCAGCGCATCGCGGCGCAGGCGCGGACGCGCGAGCGGACGTACGGCTTCCGGCGCGCCGAGGTGCTCGCGGCCTTCGCCAACGGCATCGCGCTGGCGCTGACGGCGATCTGGATCTTCATCGAGGCGGCCCACCGCTGGCGCGCGCCCCAGGCGGTGCACGCCGAGGCGCTGGCGATCACCGCGGCGCTGGGGCTGCTCGTGAACGTGGTCGCGGCGCTGCTGCTCTCGACCGGCGAGCACGGGCACAACATCAACACGCGGGCCGCGCTGGCGCACGTGCTGTCGGACGCGCTCGGCTCGGTCGGCGCCATCACGGCGGGCGTGCTCATCCTCGCCTTCGGCTGGACGCGGGCCGATCCGGTGATCAGCGCGGCCATCGGCGCCCTCGTGCTCTGGGGCGGCTGGCGGCTCGTGCGCGACACGTCCCGCGTGCTCATGGAGGGCAGCCCGATCGAGATCGATCTCGCCCACGTCGAGGACACCATCCGGAGCGTGCCCGGGGTCGTCGACTTCCACGATCTGCACGTCTGGTCGATCTCCGACGGCTTCAACGTGCTCACCGTGCACGTCGTCCTCGCCAAGGGGCACCACGGCACGAACGTGGCCGCCGCGGTGGCCCGGCGGCTGCGCGAGAAGCACGCGCTCACCCACTGCACGATCCAGCCGGAGCCGCTCCAGGAAGAGCTCCTGGTGACGCTCAGGCGGCCGGGCGCCGGGGCCCCTGGCGGGGACGGGCCCGCGGGCGAACGGAGCGGCGCGTAGGGCTCCTACCGGGACAGGCCCTTCGCCCGCGTCAGACGCCGCACTCGACGTTGCCGCGCTGGAGCGCCGTGAGGCGCGAGTCGCCGAGCGCCTCGGCCTCGGCGAGGAGCCACCGGAACATCGCGTTCGCGATCACCCGCTCCTTGCGCGTGTTGAACAGCCAGACGGCCGCGTGGCACACGTCGGCGTGCAGCTTGGGGAACGCGAGGCGGCGGAACTCCACGCCGACGAGCACCGCCGCGGCCTCGTACTGCGCGCGCAGCGACGTCCACTCGCGCCACTCCGAGAGCGCCGGCAGCTCGCGCCGTTCGTCGACGCGGCGGCGCAGGGCGTCGCACGCGATCTCGACCTCGGACAGGAGCTCGTCGCGGAGGCGCCGGCGCGTGCGGCCGATGGTCGCGCCGAGGTCGTCCCACGCAGCGCGCGGCACGCGCGCCGCGCGCAGCGTCGCCGCGAGGTCCTCCTCGACCGCGCGCGCCAGCGGACCGAGCGCCGCCTGCGCCCCCGAGGCGCCGAGCGATGCCGCCCGCTCGCGGAGCTCGGCCTGCGCGCGCTCGTCATCGAGCGCCGCGTCCCACGCGCCGCCGAGCCGCCTGAGGTCGTCGCCCGAGACCTGGTCCCGGGGCCGGAGCAGCAGCGCGGCGTGGAGCAGCACCGCCCGGCTCCACAGATCGCCCTCGGCGACCTTCGCGGCGCAGGGCTCGGGCTGCTCCGGCTCCGGGCGGGGCGCGCCGTCGCCCGCGGCGAGGGCGCGGCGCAGCAGCGGGAGCGTGGCGCGACGCCGAGGCGCGGCGAGCCAGCGCAGCCAGAGCTCGACAGCGCCCGGCGCGGTCGCGTCGCCGAGCAGCCGCGCGGCGGCCGCGCCGAGGAGGGCCGTCGCCCGGCCGCCCCCGTCGGCCGCGCGCTCGATCACCGCCGCCCAATCGCCGCGGGCGGCCGCCTCGGCGGCGAGCCAGGCCGCGGCGATGCGGCGGGCCTCGCGGGGGCAGGCGTGCTCGTCGAGGCTGGCGACGCTCGCGAAGAGCGCCCGCGCGCCCTCGACGTCGCCGCGGTACGCCGCGAGCATCGCGCCGGCCGCGACGCCCGCGCCGCGCAGCGGCTCCGTGCCCGCAGCGACCGCCCCGCCGTCGCCGCCCCGTTCCGCGCCGTGGCGCTGGCCGGTCCCCTCCAGCAGGTCGCCGATCCACGCCTCCGCCGCCGGGTCCGGACGCCGCGCGCGGCAGAGCGCCCACGCCGCCGCGAGCGCCGCACCGCCGCGCGGGTCGGCGGGCCACGCGAAGAGCGAGCGCCTCGCGGCGCCGTACGCCGCGCGCGGCAGGCCGAGCGGGATGAATACGTGCCGCGCGGCGAGCCAGGGCCCGAAGAGCGCAAGGGCCGGCGCGAGCACGAGGAGGCCAACGAGCGACCCGCGCGGAACGGTGGACACGAAGAACACCGCGAGCACGCCCAGGAGGATGCGCGCGAAGGTGCGGCCGAGCGCGTGGTCGTCGGTCGCCCTCTGGGCGGCCATCCGCCGCTTGACGAGCAGGGGCGCGACGATGACCGCGGTCACGACGATGAGGACGGCCATGATCGCGAGGGCGAGGTGGCCCATCACCGCGCCCTCCAGCCGAGCGCGGACAGCGCCTCGGGCCACGGCGCGCGCGGATCCTCCCCGGGCGGCTCCGGCGGCGGCAGCTCGCCGAGGTCGTCGTCGAGATCGTCCTTCGGCGGCGGCCTCGGGTCGAGCCGCGCCCAGACCTCGTGCGCCAGGCGGCGCTCCGGATCCCGCAGCGCCGCCATCGCCTGCCGCACCTTGTCGGCCGTCCGCGCGCCGGGGCCGACCGGCGTCGGGTACGTCGCGGCGCTCGCCAGCTTGAGCTCGAGCATCCCGAGCAGCTTCTGCCCCTCGCGCTCGATCTCCGCGCGGCTCGCGCTCGGGCGCAGACCGAGCACGTAAAACGGGTTGTCGCGGATGCGGCCGAGCGCGTCGTCCATCACCGCACCCCCGACTCGTGGCCGAGCCTGCGCTTCTGCGCGTCGACCGGCAACAGGCGCCAGAGCTCCTCGGTGATCGTCCTGAGCGCCGCCGTGTCGCCGCGCTCCGCCGCGCCGCGCCCGTCGCGCACGAGCCGCTGCGCGCGGACCAGATCCGAGGCCTGGTGCGCCTCGGAGGCGGCGTCCTCGAACATCCACACCCACGCCTTCGGGTGGCGCTGGAACGCCGCGCTGCTCAGGTTGCGGACCAGGCGCAGCTGCCGCTGCAGCTCGACCTGGTTCTTCTCGGCGCGCGCCCGCGCGACGCCCTGCGCGGCCTCCTCGAGGAGCGCCTTCTCGGTGCTCGATCCGAGCTGCGAGATCCACGTCGACGCGCTCGCGACGGCGGCCTGGGCCTCGGCGTCGAGCTCCGGCCAGCGCTTGTCGGCCTCGGCCTGCTCGAGCAGGACGTCGAGATCGAGCAGCGCGCGCCGCGCCTTCTGCCCCGCGTCGGCGTCGCCGCCGCGCGCCGCGGCGGCGTCGCGCTCCACCTCGGCGAGCGCGCACTCCACGTAGGTGACCTTGCCGAGCGCGTGCGGCGCGTCCCTGCGCAGGGCGGCCTCGCGCACCGCGGCGAGCCGCTCGCGCATGGCGGCGATCGAGGCGTCGAGCACCTCCGGCGCCGCCTCGGGGACGAGCAGGTGCGCGACGCGCTCGAACACGAGCCCCTGCGACGGGATCAGCGCGCGCGCCGAGAGGTGCCCGCCCCGATCGAGCTCGAGCGTCAGCTCGATCGCCGAGCCCGCGGGCAGGGTCGCGGTGAGCCCGCTCCCGTCGATCTCGAGCGTGCCGACCACGCGGCAGAGGTGGGCGACGTCGAGCTCGCCCTGCACGACGGGGATCTTCAGCACGCACGCGCTGGAGCCCTTCGGGACGCTCTCCACGCTGTGGTGCACGAACGTCCGCCGGGCCGGCAGCGGCGCGCCCCGCTCGAAGTAGACGCGCACGGAGTTGTCCGCGAGCGCGACCCCGATCGTGCGCGACAGCGGCGGATCGCCGATCGTGAGCCCCTGGACGATCGTGATCGCCTGCGGGTGCACCGGCACCCGCGCGCCGCCGGCCGCGCTCGCCTCGATGTTGAACACGTTCGGCCGGCGCGGCAGCAGGTCGAGGGTCACCACGAACGCCCCCTCGGCGTCGAGCGGCGCCTCGGCGCTCGTCCACCCGTCGCCCTCGCGCGCGAGCCGGATCCGCTCGGGCGCGGCCCCTGGCCCCTCCATGACGCGGCCGACCACGTGGGGCGTGAGATCGCTCGACATGGCCGGGTACTGGAGCCACAGCCGGCGCCCCTCCTCCTTGGGCCGCGCGCCCGAGGAGGAGGCCCGCGCGTCGAGCCCCGCCGTCGCCGCGTAGATCGCGGCCCCCTGCGCGACGAGCGTCATCGGATCGAGCCCCTCGCCGAAGGGCGCGCCGAGCGCGCTCCGGACGCGCTCGCGCAGCGCCGGCATCACCGTCGGCCCGCCCACGAGCACGACGCGCGCGAGCTGCGACGCGTCGAGCCCGTGCGCCGCGAGCAGCCGGCGGCAGACCTCGACCGAGCGGTCGATGATCGGCGCGCAGAGCGCGTCGAGCGTGGACCTCTGCAGGACCAGGTCGACGTCGACGGGCGCGCCGTCCACCTCGAACGCCGCGGGCACCGCGAGCGCCGCCTCGTCGGCGCGGGTGAGCTCGATCTTGATCTCCTCGACCGCGAGCTTGAGCTTGCGGAGCGCGGCGGCGTGCCGCGGGTCGGCGCGGCTCACGGTGACGCCCTGGGTGCGCGCGATCTCGGCGAGCGCCCAGTCGACGATCGCCCAGTCGAAATCGCGTCCGCCGAGGAAGTTGTCGCCGTCGTGCCCGACGACGCGCAGCAGCCCGTCGCGCGTCTCGAGCAGCGAGACGTCGAACGTCCCGCCGCCGAGGTCGTAGACGAGCCAGCTGCCCGTCGACTCCTCGACCGTCCAGCCGGCGGCCAGCGCCGAGGCCACCGGCTCCTGGATCAGCTCGACGCGCTCGAACCCCGCGCGCCGCGCGGCCTCCGACGTCGCCGCGCTCTGGGGAAGCTCGAAGAGCGCGGGCACGGAGATCACCGCCGAGGCCGGCAGGACCCCGAGGTGCTCCGCGACGTCGGCGCGCAGGGAGCGCAGCACCTCGGCGGCGAGCTCCTCGGGCTTCTTCGCGACCTTCGCCGCCGCGAACTCGATCGGCTGGGCCGTGCCCATCAGCCGCTTGAACTCCGCGCGGGTGTTCTGCGGATCGCTCTCGAGGAACCGGCGCGCGCGCGCGCCGACCGTGATCGTCCCGCGCGCGTCGATCCGCACCACGCTCGGGGTGAGCGTCGCGCCCTGGGAGTTCCTGACGAGGGTGACCTTCTCGCCGTCGAAGGCGGCCGCGGTCGAGTTCGTGGTGCCGAGGTCGATACCGACGTAAAGCGGGCGTGCAGCCATCGCTCGCAAGGATACACGCGCGGAACGGCCGCCGCCCGGCGAGGCATGGAACACGCCCGGCGAAGCCGCTGGCGCGCGGCTGGCGCGCCGCGGGCGCCCGCCCGCCCGCCCGCCGCGAGGCGCGTCCGCCCGCGGGGTACGGGAACAGCGTACGTCAGCGCAGCGCCGCGACGCCCGCGGTCAGCCTGCGAGCAGCTGCGTCACCCAGACCCGGCCGGTCGGGTCGCGCACGACCGCCACGCCGGTCCTCCGGTAGCGCCGGTCGAGCAGGTTGCCCCGGTGCGACGGGCTCGCCCAGATCGCGCGGTGCGCTCCCTCGGTCGTGCCCGAGCTGGCCACGTTCTCCCCCGCGATCGTCGCCTCGTACCCGGCCGCCCTGAGGCGCGCCGCCGGATCGCCCGAGCCCACGTCGTGGCCCACCATCTTCGCCTTGATCATCTCCTCGGAGTGCGCCCGCGCCAGCGCGGCGAGCGCCGCGTCGCGCGCGAGCGCGGGCAGGCGCTCCGACGCCCGCGCGGCGTTCATCATCCGCAGCATCGCGTCCTCGTCGCCCTGCGCCCCCTTCGCGGCCTCCTCGCCCGGCGCTGCAGCGCGGACGAACCGGCCCGGCGGAGCGCTCCCCGCGAAGATCATCGCCTCCAGCACGGGCCTCGGCCCGGTCGACACCGTGGCCAGCACCTGCACGAGCCAGCTCCCCGGCTGGTCGACCGCGAAGCTCGAGCGGAGCCGCGCGCCCGACAGGGAGCTCAGCACCGTCTTGGGCGCGCCCCGCGGCCCCAGCAGCACCACCTTCGCCGCGGTCGCCGGGACCCGCATCGTCCCTTCGAGGGTCACCCATTGCCCTACCCGCGCGGTCGTCGGCAGCGGCGACAGATCCGCGAGCGCGTCCACCCCGATCGCGGACACGATCACCGTCCCGTCCGGCTTCTTCGCCTGGGCCACCCCACATCGCCGCACCCCGAGGGAGGTCCACCCCGAGAGCCACCCGTCGATCCGCGCCCCGATCTCCGCCGGACCGAGCCCTCGGCCGGAGATCGACCATCCCCTCGGCCAGGCGTGCGGCGCGCCGGCGGCGCGCAGCGTGAACGAAAGCTCGTCGGGCGCCATGATCTCCCCGCCCTGGAGCTGCCGCTCGACGTTGCGCTGGGCGACGGCGGCGAGCGCCGTGTCCGCGCTGCCGCAGCGCGCCGCGAGCGCGGCGATCTCCGGCGAGACCGCCTTGGGGGGTTGGGGCGAGCGCGTCGTCGCCTCCCACGTGAGCGCCGGCGGCTCCGCTGCCGCCACGCCCGCGGAGGCGAGCGCCGCGCCAAGCACCCCGCTGGCCCACCATGACCGCATTCGACTCGGCTAGCAGGTTTCCCGCCCCGGCGCTCGTTCACCTGAGTCGCCGCGAAAGCCGCGCGGTCCCGCGGGCGGCTCGTGCTACCGTGGCCGTCGCGCAGCATGGCTGAGGTCTCCAAGGCCGCGAAGGTCGGCGTGATGACGATCGTGCTCGCGGGCGCGGCCTACGGCGGGTACCGCTTCGTCTCGCGCGACGTCGGCGGCGGGAACGGCTACCGCGTCTGGGCCACGCTGCCCGACGCGATCGGCGTATCTCCGCAGTCGCGGGTGATGATCTCGGGCATCCAGGTCGGCGTCGTCGACAAGATCTCGCTCTACAACGGCCAGGCGCGCATCGACATCAAGATGAGCCCCGACGTCCCGCTCTACGAGGACGCGGCCATCGGCAAGCGCGCGACGAGCCTCATCGGCGAGTCGTTCGTCGTGCTCTCGCCCGGCACCGAGGGCAAGCCGCGCATCCCCGACGAGGGGAGGGTCCTCTATTACATCGACGAGCCCACGATCCAGTCGATGCAGGGGCAGGTCTCCGAGATCCTGAAGGACGTCAAGGCCGTCACCGAGACGCTGAGGAACACCGTCGGCTCCGAGGGCGGGCAGGAGCGGCTCGCGCAGATCCTCGAGAACCTCGCCGAGGTCACCGAGCAGATGAACGCGACCGTGCGCGAGAACCGCGCGGGCGTCACGGAGACCATCAACAACATCAACCAGATCACGGGCGACTCGGGCCCGCGCCTGCGGGAGATCCTGCGCAACGTCGAGCAGGTGAGCCGCGACATCCGCATGATGACGGCCGCGGCCGAGGTGCCCGGCCGGAACGGGCAGCCCGGGGAGCTCCGGAGCGCTGCAGAGCGCGTGGGCCGCGCGACCGAGAGCCTCGAGTCGGCGCTGAAGCACGTCGACAGCGTCGCCGCGCGCGTCGACCGCGGGGAGGGGACGCTCGGCCGCATCACCCGGGACGAGACGCTGATCAACGAGGTCGAGACGGTCGTCGAGAACGTCGGCGAGCTCGTCGGCGGGCTCAGCCGGTTCCAGACGGTGGTCGGGCTGCGCACCGACTACAACTTCCTCGCGAACACCATCAAGAGCTACGTCGAGCTCAGGCTCCAGCCGACGGAGGACAAGTACTACGTCGTCGAGCTGGTGAACGACCCGCGCGGCAAGACGGACTTCCAGCAGATCGACGTCGACACGACCAACCCGAACGAGCCCGCGCACTACCGCGAGGTCCGCACGATCACGACGAACGCCTTCCGGTTCTCGTTCCAGTTCGCGAAGCGGCTCGGCCCCTTCACGGGCCGGTTCGGCATCAAGGAGTCGACGGGCGGCCTCGGCCTCGATCTCCACCTGCTCGACGATCGGTTCGAGCTCCGCCAGGACCTCTTCGGCTTCGGCGAGGAGCTGTCGCCGCGCTGGCGCGTCGCGCTCGCGTACGAGTTCATCCGGAAGCTGTGGCTGCTCGGCGGGATGGACGACATCCTGAACGCCGATCGCCGGGATTACTTCATCGGCCTGCAGCTCCGGTTCAACGACGCGGACCTGAAGACGGTCCTGCCCTTCGCGCCGTCGGGCTTCTGATCGCGCCCCCGCCCTCTCGGCGCGGCCCCGGAGGTGCGCCCGGGCCCCTGTGCTATAGCGCGAGCATGAAGCGCTCGCTTCTTCACGGAGTGCGTCGCGGATACGCGCTCTTGATCCCCTTCGTCGCGATCTCCGCGGCGGCCTTCGCTTCGGCCTGTCAGGGGTGCAAGCTCCCCGCGACGGCCGCCGTGAGCGCGGACGCGGACGTGGACGCGAACGCGAACGCGAACAAGCCGACGGTGCGGCTCTACGTGCTCAGCACGGTCGCCGGCGCGCTGGAGCCGTGCGGCTGCACGAAGGATCAGCTGGGAGGCATCGACCACCTCGCCGCCTTGATCGAGGCCCAGCGCGGCGAGGCCCCGGATCGGCTCGTGGTCGGCGCCGGGCCGATGCTCTTCACGGACCCCGAGGTGAAGCCGGAGCGCTCCTCGCAGGACGCGTGGAAGGCCGAGGCGATGGCGCTCGCGGCGAAGGACATCGGGCTGACGGCGTGGGCGCCTGGCGAGAACGACTGGGCGCTCGGCGCGGAGGCGCTCGGCAAGTACCAGGAGCAATCCGGGGCGGTGCTGCTCGGCAAGAACCTCGAGGGCGCGAAGGGCGTCCAGGGCGTCGTCGTGCGCGACGTCTCCGGCGTGAAGGTGGGCCTCATCGGCGTGAGCGACCCGAAGGGCCGCGCCGGCGCCTACCCCGACGGCGTCAAGGCCGGCCCGGCGATCGACGCGATGAAGGCCGGCGTCGAGGAGGCGAAGAAGCAGGGCGCGAGCGTCTTCGTGGGGCTCGCGGCGCTGCCCAGGGGCGAGGCGCTGCGGCTCGCGGACAACGTGCCGGAGCTGCACGTGCTGGTGCTCGGCAAGCCGAGCGAGCGCGGCGACGGCAACGACGGCCCGAAGCCGCCGGAGATCATCGGGTCGACGCTTGTCGTGGAGACGCCGAACCACCTCCAGTCGGTGGCGGTCGTGGATCTCTTCGTTCGAGGCGGCGGCAGCGGCCCGCTCGTGTTCGCCGACGCGGGCGGCGTCGCGAAGGCCGGGGAGCTCATCAGCCTGTCGGAGCGCATCCGGGAGCTCGAGATCCGCCTCAACGGCTGGGAGGGCGACAAGCGGGTGGCGGCGAAGGACGTCGAGGCGCGGAAGGCGGATCTCGAGAAGCTCCGGGCCGAGAAGGCGCAGCTCGAGGCGGCGGAGACGAAGGTGACCGGCAGCTTCTTCCGCTACAGCTCGGTCGAGGTGCGCGAGAAGCTCGGGGCCGACAAGGACGTCGCCGGGCAGCTCCTCGCCTATTACAAGCGGGTCAACGACCACAACAAGCAGGCCTTCGCGGATCGCGTCCCCGAGAAGCCGGCGAAGGGCGAGGCCAGCTACATCGGCATCGACGCCTGCACGAACTGCCACGACGAGGAGCGCAAGGTCTTCGACGGCACCGCGCACGCGCGGGCCTACGCCACGCTGCAGCAGGATTTCAAGGAGTTCAACCTGGACTGCGTGAGCTGTCACGTGACCGGGTACGGCAAGCCGGGCGGCTCCACGGTGACGCACAACGCGTCGCTGCAGAACGTGCAATGCGAGGAGTGCCACGGCCCCGGCTCGCTCCACGCGAAGGATCCCGAGAAGAAGGGGCTCATCGTGCTCTCGGCCCCGCCCCAGAGCTGCGTCACGCAGTGCCACCACCCGCCGCACGTGGAGGGCTTCGACCCCGTGGCCAAGATGCAGCTCATCCTCGGCCCCGGGCACGGCAGGGACTGAAGGAGGGGGCGCGGCGGCGGCCCTCTCCCGCTGGTTCTTCTGGTTCTGGGCTGCTCCTGGGCTGCGGCATTCCCGCGCCGTTTCGATCGCGCTACGGAATGCGCCTGTGACGAACGTCCACGCCGTCGTCTCCCGCCTTGGCCCGGTCGAGAGCGCGATCCTTGCGGAGCTCGCCGCGGGCGCGCCGCCGTTCGCTGTGCACCGCCGCGCCGCGCTGAGCTCGACGCTCCGCTACCTGGAGGGCGGCAGCGGCTCGCCGGTGGTCCTCCTGCACGGCCGCGGGAACGCCGCGACGACGTGGTTCCCGCTGCTCCCCGAGCTCGCGCGGCGCCACCGCGTCGTCGCGGTGGATCTTCCCGGCTTCGGCCACGCGTCGTCTCCGCCCTTCGAGGGCGGGGGGTTCGAGGAAGGCCTCCGCTTCTTCGCCGATCCCGTGGAGGAGCTCCTTCTCGAGCTGGATCTCGGCGACGCCGCCCTCGTCGGCCACTCCCTCGGCGCGCTGGTCGCGGCGGAGATCGCGCTCCGCAAGCGCGCGCGCCCGCGGAAGCTCGTGCTCATCGGCGCGATGGGGGTCGGTCCCGTCATGACGGCGTGGAGCCGCGCCTATTTCCGCGCCCCGCCGGAGCGCCTGGCGCGGGTGCTCGGCCCCGCGCTCTTCCGCCGCATCCGTCCGCCGCGGCCCACCCCGCTCGGCGAGCGCCTGGCCGCCTTGCACGGCGAGTTTTACGCCGTGCCCGACGGCCGGGTCGCGCCCGTCGCCGCGTTCAACGCGCTGTTCCCCGCCCTCGGCGCCGTTCCCGATCGCCTCCCGCGGCTCGGCGAGATCGACGCGGAGACGCTGGTGCTCTGGGGCGAGCGTGACGACGTGTTCCCGGCGCCGCTCGGCATCGCCGCGGCCGCGGCGATCCCCCGCGCCACGCTGCACATGGTGCCGCTCGGGCACGCTCCTCACCTGGAGGATCCGGCGGTCGTCCTCCCGGCGCTCACCGCGTTTCTCTCGGCCGGCGCAGATCCCTCCCTGTAGCCCTCCTGGGCGTCATGACACGGCCGTGCCCTCCGGGAAGGGGGCCGGTGGGCGTCCAGGAACTGGGGAGCGCCGTCCAGGGACGCCAGCGCGCCCCTGTCGAGTCCAGGGCCGCTCAGTGCACGCCGCCGACGAGCCACGCCTGCGCCGGGACGAGCACCTCTTCGGGCGAGCCTCCGCCCTGCGACGCCGGGCCGGTCGCGCTGCCGTCTCCCATCGGTGCCATGCGGAACCCGTGGTCGCCGAACACGAGCAGCAGCGTCCGCGGCGGCAGGCTGGCCATGAACCGCGCGATCACATCGGCGACCTCCTCCGCGATGGCCTCGATCCGCTCGGCGAACGGCGGCCCAGCGGCGCGCAGGCGCGCCTCCACGAGGTCGAGCTTCATCAGCTCGCGCGACCCGACCCGCTCGCGCCGCAGCGTCGCCACCGCGCGCCCGCGGGCGATGGCGGGCTCCGCCTCGCTCGGGGGCATCGTCTCGCGGAGCCCGTCCGGTCCTCGGGCGAGCAGCGAGATCTGCGCCGTGGTCGTCGGCGGCAGCGCCGCCCAGAGGAGCGATCGCTCCACCAGGATGGCCCGATCCACCAGGATCTCCTTCAGGTGCGCGGCGACCCGCTCGCCGAGGTCGAAGCGCATCGCGTCCACGAGCAGGAGCTTCACCCCGCGCGCCCCGTTGAGCCGGGCGATGCGGGAGGCGATGTCCGGGGCGTCGAACACCATGGGCGGCCGCTTGCCGGTCACGCGCAGCGCCGAGAACGCCTCCCGGTAGCTGTGCTCGAAGCTGGTCCTCCAGCTGTCGACCACGCCGCGCACGGCAGCGTCCGTCTCGCCCGCGAGCGTCGCGCCGAGCAGCGGCGTGTAGTGGGTCGCGAACAGCTGTTCGATGACCCGGACCGGCTTCGGGCCGCGGGCGTTGTCGAGCTCGACGGCGAGCGCGCGCCACTCCGCCGCGCTGAGGATCCGGTCGCGCGGCGCCTTCCGCTCCCGCCGCGCCTGCGGGGGCGCGTCGGCGTCCGCCTGGGCTCCGTCGGCGTTTGGCGCGTTTGGCGCGTTTGGCGCGCTCGGCACGCTCGGCGCGTTCGGCGCGGCCTCGTACGCCCCTCGCGGCGGCCTGAGCGTCATCGCTGCGCCGCGCTCCTCGTGCGGCGCGCCCGGCTCGGCGGCCGGCGCGGCCGGCTCGGCGCTGGCGGGCGCCATCCCGGCCGTCTCGTCCGTGGCCGGCGGCGTGCTCGCGCCCGGCGCCCGCGCCGCGACGGCGCTTCTCCCGGCGACGGCCGCCGGCGCGTCCGCGCGGCGGATCCTCGAGGAGCGGGGGGGCAGCACGCCGCGCAGCCGCCCGTCCGTCCGCCCTTCGGCGGAGGCGGGCGACGCTGGCGCACCGTGCGCTTCGGGGGCCGTCGGCCTGGCCTCGAGCGCCTCGTCCGGGGCTGTCGGTCCGGCCTGGGGCGCCTCGTCCACGGCTGTCGGCCCCGCCGGGAGCGCCTCGACCGGGGCTCTCGCTCCGGCGCTCGGCTGCGCCGGCCCGACGGGGCGGTCCTCCCCGCGCGCCGCGAGGCTCCGCGCCTGCCCGCGCGGGGACATGGAGGAGACGGCGCCGTACCCGCCGCGCGTGCTCCTCTCGACGAGGTCCGCGAGGGGCACCGGCGCGAGCACCTGCGCGGACCTGTCGTCCGCGTCGAAGACGAGGGCGACGGGCGCCTCGCGCGCCGCGCCGAGCCAGGCGAGGAGCGTCGCGCTGTCGTCCGGGTGGAGCGCGCGCGGCGAGGCTGAGCGCCCGCCCGCGAGGCGCGGAAGGGCGACGGCGAGGCCCGCGGCGCCGAGCGCCCTGGCCCGGAAGATCTGGTCGGCGATCACCACCTCGACCGGCGCGCCTTCCTGGACCCGCGGCGGCAGCGCGCCGCGCAGGGCCAGCGCGAGCTCGACGGCCTCCTCGATCGTCGCGCGGAGCTGCCCGTCGGGTGCTGCCGGCGCGCTCGCCCAGAGGAAGCGCTGCGACCTGAGCTCGCGCTCGGAGTCGGCGCCCTGCCCGCTCGGGGCGAAGCGGGCCGTGCCGCACGGGGGCGCAGGGGGGGACGTCGGTCGGCCCTCCTCGGAGGCGGAGTCGAGGCGGGAGACAGGATCGAGGCGCATCGCGCCGGACCCTCGCAGAGCTCGCGGAAATGGGCCAAGTTTCGGCGAGCGAGCGAATGCGCGTGCGTCCGAAGGCCGCGCCGGCCGCGGCGTCCGCGGGCCGCTCGCGAGGCCGCGGCGGGTCTCGGGTGGGGGCCTAGCGGGACTCGCGCGCGGTCTCGGCCATGAGGGCGAGCAGGGAGCAGGCGATGGCGAACCGGGCGTCGATTCGCCCCTGGTTCATCGACAGGTCGAGCGTGAACTCCTTCACGAACCACCGGAACACCTGCTTCACCTTCGCGACCTCCTGCTGATGGAGCTCGATGTGCCACTTCCCGATGAGGAGCGGGAACATGCGGCGGAGCAGCGCGGCGCCGTCCTCCTGCATCAGCCCGACCGGCTGATCCGCGGGGTCGAGGATGTCCCAGGTGTCGCGGACGATCGATTTGAGCCCGCGCGAGCGGATGGTGCCGACGCGCTCGCCGGTGCGCGCGTCGAGGACGTCGAGGCACCGGTTGAGGGCGATGACCTGCCGCGAGCGGATCGTGAGCAGCGGCTGCGACTCCGACTCGTCCGCGAAGAGGGTGAACTCCTCACGCAGCTTGAGCAGCGGGTGCTTGACGAAGCAGACGAGGGAGCCGTCGGGCGCATAGACGTGGAACTTGCGGCCGAGCAGCGACCAGAAAGGCCGCTTGATCGTGTACGTCGGGTGCGAGAACGGTTGAACCGCGAGGCCGCCGTACGCGGCTTGGGCTTGGACCATGGGGCTGGCAGGCTGCATTGGCGTCGAGTAGGCCGGAGCCGAGCGCGTCGGTCAAGCCGCGACGACCGCGCGTCTCGCGCGTCTACCGCGCGAGAGGGCCGCGCTCCTCCACGGCAATGCCCGCTGCGATGGTCTTCACGAGCTCTGGTTTGACGACCTTGCCCATCGCATTGCGCGGCAGGGCCCGCACGACGATCGACTCGCGTGGGACCTTGTAGGGCGCGAGGCGCTCCTTCGCCCAGGCGCGGAGCGGTCCGGTGGCGCACTCCGCCTCTCGCCCGGGCGCGGCGACGACGACCGCGACGACGCGCTCTCCCCACGCCTCGTCAGGGACGCCGATCACCGCGACCTCGGCGATCGCGCCGTGCTCCCGCAGGGCCTCTTCGATCTCGAGGGCGGACAGCTTGTATCCGCCGCTCTTGAGGATATCGACCGAGGTCCGCCCGAGGAGCCGGAAGCGCCCGTCGCTGGAGCGCTCCGCGACGTCGCCGGTGCGGAACCAGCCGTCCTGGAAGGCCGCGGCGGTGGCGTCCTCGCGCCCGAGGTATCCCTTGAAGACGCTGGGCCCGCGGATCCAGAGCTCACCTCGCGCGACCGCGGCGTCGCGCGGCGCCGAGGGATCGCCCGGCGGCCGTTCCCCCGGCGGTTGTTCACCCGGCGCCCACGCGTTGCCCGCGTCGTCCGTGATGCGGGCCTCGACGGTCGGCAGCGGGAAGCCGACCCAGCCTGCCCGGCGCGCGCCTGGATCGAGCGGGTTGCTCATGCCGACGCCGATCTCGGTCATCCCGAAGCGCTCGAGCGGGATCGTGCCGGTGAGGTCGCGCCAGCGCTCGGCGAGCGTCACCGGCAGCGCCGCGGAGCCGCTCGTCGCGAGCCGCAGGGCCTGCGCCCCCGCGGCGAAGCCGGGCGCGCCGCCCCGGTCGACGTGCTCGAACAGCCGCTGGTACATGGTCGGCACCGCCATGAACGACGTCACCGAGCGGCCCGCGATCTCGGCGGCGACGCGCTGGGCGTCGAAGCGCGGCAGCATCCTGGTCGCGCTGCCCGCGAGCAGCGACGTCATGAGCGCGATGACGACGCCGTGGAGGTGGTGCAGCGGCAGCGCGTGCAGCAAGAGGTCGTGATCCGAGAAGCCCCAGGCCGCGCGCAGGAGCTCCGCCTGCACGGCCAGGTTGCGGTGCGTGAGCAGCGCCCCCTTCGGCTTGCCGGTCGTGCCGCTCGTGTAGAGCAGGAGCGCCGGATCGTCCGCGGCGATGTCAGAGATCGCCGCGTCTCGCCCGGGGGCGGCGCGCTCGAGATCCTCCACGCGGAGCACGGCGCGGCCCTGCGCGATCGGGGCGGCCACGGCGGCGAGATCGCCGTCGGCGATGATCCGCCGCACGCCGGCGTCGCTCGCGAGCCACTCGAGCTCTGCCGGCGGATAGAGCGCCGACAGCGGCAGCGCGATCCCCCCGGCGAGGAGGGTGCCGAGGAAGGCCGAGACCCACGCCGCGCCGGGCGACACGAGGAGCAGGATGCGCTCCCCCTCGAGGGAGCTCGGGCTCTCGGCCTCACCCGCGCCGCGCCGCGAGCCGCCGGCGAGCAGCGCGCCGCGGACGCGGAGGGCTCGCTCCAGGAGCGCCGCGAAGCTGGTCTGCCCCCGCTCGTCCTCGACGGCGGTTCGGGCGGACGAGCCGAGCTGCGCGAGCCGTTCGACGAGCGGAGAAGCCATCGCGCGAACTCTCGCACAGCGGAGGTGCGCGGAGCCAGGCCGGTTGGTTACACTGCCGCGCCATGAGAGCTTCCTGCCTCCTTGTCGGCGCCTCGCCGCGCATCGCGCTCGCCGCCGGCCTGCTCCTGGCCGCGGCGGCGTGCGAGAGCGCGCCGAAGCCCTCCGAGCCTGGCGCGGCTGCCACGGCGGCCCCGAGCGTCGAGGCGCCCGTCGCGCCGCCGAAGCCGAAGGGCATGCCCGAGCTGCTCGTCGACTCCATGGGCCCCTACATCGGCGGCCAGCGCGTGGATCTGGCGCAGAAGGAGGGGCCCGAGAAGCTGACGAAGGTGATCCGCGAGCTGCCGATCGAGGGCAAGCCCGTGACGCTGCTGGCCGACAAGAGGGCGAAGCCGAGCGCCGTCGCCGCGGTCGTGACCGAGCTCGGCGCGGCCGGCGCGCCGAAGGTCGTCATCAAGACCGACGGTCGAGACGACCTCCCGAAGGAGATCACGGTGGTCCCCGAGGGGCGCGTGTCGAAGCCGCCCTCCTGCGCCGTCAGCACGATGGTGCTGAAGGACCTCGCGACGGCGATCTGGCCGTTCGGCGGCGGCATGGGCAAGAAGCAGCGCAAGGGGCTTGCCGGCCCGGATCTGTCGAACACCGGCGAGCAGCTCACGAAGGACATCGCCGCGTGCAGCGCGACGGTGGCCTTCTTCTCGGCGGACGACGAGGTGTCCTGGGAGATGGCGCACAACCTGGCGGGCACGGTCATGGCCTCCGACGCGAAGAAGAAGCTCGACACGCTCGTCCTGCTCCGCGCTGCCCCGGTCGCGGGGCGGCCGGTGCAGCTCGGTGGAGGCTGACGTGCGCGGCGCCGGGGGGCTCCATCGCCTGGATCGCCGTGCCTTCGGGGCGCACCGGCTGGAGGGGGCAGCGGGTGCGCTCGGTGCGCATTTTTGCGGGGGGGCTGTCGAACGCGGTGGGGCGAGATCGCGTGTGTGCTCGTTCGAGCGCGGGTAGGGTTGGCTGGGGTGACCGCGGCACGATCCGGCACAGGCGATGGTGCTGCGAAGGCACGGAAATGCGCGGGCGAGCGCTCGCCGTTGGGGTCGGCCTGGATCATGAATAGGGCGAGTCGCCGGTCCCCTGCGCCATCGGGGGCGTGACAATCACGGGAGGATGGTTCGGACATGTCGAAGCGACTTCTTGGATCGGCCCGCGCGAACAGGGGCCGAAGTCTCCGTCCCCGGGCCTCCCAGCCGCGGGTGTCGGCGGCGCCTGAGGGGCCGGCCGTCGCGACAAGGGACTCCGCGAGGCCGGTCGCGAGCGGCTCGGACGTCGTCGCCGAGGTAGCTGAGTGTTCCGCCGCTCCTGCGCTGGCAGCCAGCGCTGCGGACGATGCTCCCGCTGTGTCGCCGGCTCTCGAGGCGCCCGCCGCACCGATCGTCGCGGAGGTGGCCGCGGCTGCGCCGGCGGTTGCGGCTGCGCCGGTGGTTGCGGCTGCGCCGGTGGTTGCGGCTGCGCCGGTGGTTGCGGCTGCGCCGGTGGTTGCGGCTGCACCGGTCGTTGCGGCTGCACCGGTCGTTACGGCTGCACCGGTCGTTGCGGCTGCACCGGTGGCTGCGGCTGCACCGGTCGTCGCGGCTGCACCGGTCGCCGCGCTCGCGCCGGCGTCCGAGGCGCTCGCCGCGCAGCGCGCCGTTCCAGGCGACACGGACGACGCGGACCCTCACAAGGCGCTCGAGCACGACCCGTTGATCATGGCTCCACAAGCCGGCGCCCTGACCCAGCCGGGTGCCCTTGCGTCCCCGCCCGATGAGCTGGCGTCCGACGAGGATGCGCTCGATCTGATCGACCCTTCCTCGCCCACGGCGGCGTTCTTTCGGCGCGAGGAGGAAGAGTCGTTCCCGCCGCTCGCCGAGGTGGCCAGCGGCCCCGACGATCACGCTGACGAGCGGCTCGTCGTGGTTCATCAGCTGTCGCCCGAGACCCTCGCCCGGCGGGCGCGCCTTCGTCGGATCGTCGCGGGGGTCGCGGGGCTCGCCGGGGTGATCTCCGTTGCGGTCGTCGCCAAGGCGGTGTTCTCGAGCAAGCCGTCCTCACCTGCGCCGGTCGCGATGGCCGCGCCGGCTCCGAAGCCAGCGCCCGTCGAGGCGAAGCTCTTGGCTGCGGCGGGTGCTCCCTCTCCGGCACGGGCGAAGACGCCTGCGCAAACCGAGTCGGCGCTGACGGAGTCCTCTGCAAAAGGGGCCGGCGCCGTTCCCGATCCGGTGAAGGCGGAGGCCGACGCGGAGAAGGCCGCGGCAGAGAGGGCCGCAGCGGAGAAGGCCGAGGCAGAGAAGGCTGCGGCGGAGAAGGCCGAGGCAGAGAAGGCTGCGGCGGAGAAGGCCGAGGCAGAGAAGGCGGCGGAGCCGGCGGCCAGCGCTGAGGACGCGGGCAAGCTGAAGAAGGAGGCGCTGAGCTTCCTCAACCGCGGCAGGTACAAGGACGCGATCGAGGCATCCCGCGCGGCCATTGCGGCCGATCCGAGCGACGCGCTGCCCTATCTCTACCTGGGCTCGGCGCTCCAGGACACGGGCAAGTGGAAGGACGGCCTCGCCGCGTACAGCGATTGCGTTCGCAACGCCACGAAGGGCCCCGTCCACGAGTGCAGGGCCATGGGCGGCCGCAAGTAGCGCTCAGAGCGGGCGGCGAGCGATCTGCGTGAGGAACGCCGCGGCCGCGGCATAACCGAAGGCCACGCCCGTGGCGAGGCGGCTCGCATGCCAGACGGGGCGCAGCCCGAGGTCCTGGGTCGCCACGTCGACCGCCATCAGCGCGGCGAGGGCGATGAGGATCGGGCGCCACGCCGTCATCGCCAGGCGAGGGCGCGCGATCGCGGCGCCCGCCGCGATCCCGGCGAAGATGCCAGCGCAGCGACTGCAGAGCGGCATGACGACGCCGTCGAGCGCGAGGGATCGCTCGGGCATCCGGTGGCACATCGGCGCGAAGACACGATCGAGCGCCGCGCCGAGCTCTCCGAGCGGCGCGCGGCTCCGCGCGAGGGGGAGGCACCAGGGCAGGGCGCCGAGGAGGACCAGCGCGCAGCGCACGATCGACAGCAGCGAAAGCCGCTCGGCCGGGCTCGATTCGCCGGGCGCGTGCGGCTCGGCGCCTGCGCCGACAGCGGCGAGCGCGTGCGGCTCGGCGCCCGCGCGGACGGCGGCGGGCACCTGCGCCGCTGGCTGCCCGCGCCCGGAAGCGCACGGGGCCACCTCAGCCTCTGTCGGGCGCGCTCTTGCCGAGGTGGCGCATCACCTCTTTCAGGTCGCTCCAGACCTCTCGCTTCGCGCTCGGCTGGCGCAGCAGGTAGGCCGGGTGGAACGTGGGCATGATCGGGATCGAGCCCTTGTAGAGCTTCCACGTGCCGCGGAGCTTCGTGATCCCCTCGCTCGTGCCGATCAGCCCCTGCACCGCGGTGGCGCCGAGCGCCACGATCACCTTCGGCTTGATCAGCGCGAGCTGAGCCGTGAGGTACGGGCTGCAGGCCGCCATCTCGGCCGGCTCTGGCTTCCGGTTCTTCGGCGGCCGGCACTTCACGATGTTGCAGATGTAGACCTCGTCGCGGTGGTACCCCATCGCCGCGATCATCTTGTCGAGCAGCTGCCCCGCCGCGCCGACGAACGGCTGCCCCTGCTGGTCCTCTTCCGCCCCTGGCCCCTCGCCGACGAACACGACCGCGGAGCTCGGGTCGCCGCGCGAGAACACCGTGTGGGTGCGGCCCTCGTGGAGCGGACACTTCTGGCAGGTGCGGACCTCCTCCGCGATGAGCGAGAGCCGCGCCGCGCGCTCCTCCTTCGTGTCCGGCAGCGTTGCGCTCGCGCGCGCAGCCGTATCCGCGCGAGGTGCCGGTGCGGCGCCCACGGCAGGCCGGGGCGACGGCTCGGGACCTCGCTGCGCCTGCGTCTGCGTCGGCGACCACGCCCCCTGCGACTCGAAGCCGCCGCGCTGCTCCGGCTGCGGAGCGCCACCGCGCTGCTCCGGATGCGGCAGGGAGGCGCCCGCGGCGGCTCCGCGCTGCTCCGGATGCGGCAGCGGGGCGCCCGCGGCGCCACCGCGCGGCGGCGGCGAGAACGCCGCGCTGCTGCCCCCTCGCGCCACCGGCGGCGAGGGCGCATCCTGCCCGGAGAAGCCGCGCTCCGGCCGCCGAGGCGCCGGCGTAGCGCCGTCCGAAGAAGTCGCGCCCAGCGCCTCGTGGAGCGCTGCGGGGTGGCCCGGCATTCCGTCCGCGCCGGTCGTTGCGTGCCATTCCAGGAACGCCCGGAGCGAGGCGGTCAGATCGGCGAGCTCTTCGCGCAGCGCTTCGACCATGGTCGTCCTCTCAGTGGCCGCCCTGCTGCGCGAGCCAGCGCTCCGCGTCGAGGGCCGCCATGCAGCCCGTGCCAGCGGCCGTGACGGCCTGGCGGTAGTTCCAGTCCTGCACGTCGCCCGCGGCGAAGACGCCCGGGATGTTGGTGCGCGTCGAGCCCGGCACCGTCTTCAGGTAGCCGTTCGGGTGCGTGTCGAGCTGCCCGACGAAGAGATCGGTCATCGGCGTGTGGCCGATCGCGACGAACATCGCCGCCGCCGGCACGAGGTGGCTGTCGCCCGTCTTCGTGCTCTTCACGCGGACGCCCGTCACCATATCGGCCTTCACGTCGAGCACCTCCTCCACCACGTGGCTGTAGAGGATCTTGATCTTCGGGTTCTCGACCACGCGCTGGATCATCGCCTTCGACGCCCGGAACTCGTCGCGGCGGTGCACCAGCGTGACGCTGCTGCAGAGGCCGGACAGGTAGGTGGCTTCCTCCATCGCCGTGTCGCCGCCGCCGACGACCACGACGTCCTGGCCGCGGAAGAGGGCGCCGTCGCAGACCGCGCAGGCGCTGACGCCCTTGTTCTTGAGCTTGTCCTCGCTCTCGAGGCCGAGGTAGTTGGCGCGCGCGCCCGTCGCGATCACCACCGCCTTCGCCAGGTAGAGCGTGTCCTCCACCCACACCTTGAAGGGGTGGCCCGTCAGCTCGACCTTGGTCACGTCCGCCGTCACGATCTCCGTGCCCTGATGGGCGGCCTGATCGCGAAAGCGCTGCATCAGCTCCTGGCCGGTGATCTTCTCGGGGAAGCCCGGGTAGTTCTCGACGTCGGTCGTGAACATGAGCTGGCCCCCCGGGATCAGGCCGCCGGCGCTGAAGCCCTCGATGAGGAGCGGCTTCAGGTTGGCGCGCGCCGCGTAGATGGCGGCGGTGAGCCCGGCGGGGCCGGAGCCGATGATGACCAGGTTGCGGACGTTCGATTCACTCATGGTGGAGGCATCTTATAGGCGCGACCGCCTTCCGCGTCGACCGCCCCGGCGGTCCGGCGCGCCTCCGCTGCGCCGCGCGTCCTGCGCTCCGCTCCACCACGCCCGAGGCACGCCAGAGGCACGCCGGAGCCACGCCGGAGCCACGCCCGAGCAGCCGCCCGCTCAGAAGCGCATGGTTCCGCTCAGACCGAACTCGTCCAGGCTGCTCTCGAAGCGGCCGCCGTTGACGCTCTGGACGCTGCGGTAGCCGCTGAGCGCAGCGCCGGATACGGCCTTGAGGCGCCCGTTCCCGCCGTTGTCCAGCGCACCGAAGGACGTGTGCTGAAACGCCGCTGAAATGTCGACCGGGCCGACGCGCGCGGTCACGCCGGCCCCGACGCCGATCCGGTAGCCGAGGTGGAAGTCGAGGTTCAGATCGGCGTCGTCCTGCCCCTTGTTCTCGAAGAAGCCGCCGGCGCGCAGCGCGAGGAGGCTCGGGAGCACGACGAAATCGCCGCCGAGCCGGACTCCCAGGACGTCTCGCCAGCGGTGCGGGACGTCGGCGTTGGGCGGCACCGTGCCCACGCTCGTGCCGCGCACGGGGATGCCCTCGCGGAACCGGACCTCGATCGCGTCGACCGCGCTGTTGTTGGCCCAGGTGAAGTCGAGCTCCACGTCGAAGAGGTCATCCGCCAGCGGGTCGCGGACGTGGAGCTCGGCGGCGGAGGCGCGGCGTGCGTTCGCCGCGCGCCGCGCGCCGGCGCGGGGCATGTGGTACCGGAGCCCGAGCTTCGCCTCCATGGGGATCCGCATCCTGAGATCGCCGGCGCCCTGCTCCTCGGTGACGTTGCACTTCGGCGCCTCGCCCTTGCAGGGGTCCTCGTCCTTCGCCCCTGCCGGCGTCCAGTAGCGAGACTCGATGGTGAGATCGGTCTTCGCGCGCACGGCGTCCTGCCACTTGAACCATGCGCCCAGGTCGAGGTGAGCCGCCGCCGCCCAGCGCGCGCCGAGGACGAAGCCAGGGATGAAGAGGTCGGTCGCCTCCGCGCGCGTGCGCAGATCGCCGTGCGCCTTGAAGTCGTCGCCCCCTTCGCCCGAGAGCGCCTCGCTGAAGTTGACGAAATCGATCGCCGCCGTGCCCCAGATGAAGCCGGCGCCGAGCGAGATCCCCTCCGCGGGGGTGAAGCCGACCGAGAGCGTCGGCATCAACATCAGGGCGTCGAGCGACGTGAGCAGGTACCGCTGCGGCGACGGCTGCGTCATGTCGCCGAAGCTCGGGTGCGTGTACCGGAGCGACTCGGGCCATGCCCGCTCGCCGACGCCGTGCGGGCCGAGCACCGCGACGCCGAGGGCGAGCGCGTCGCTCACTCGCAGGGTCGCCGCGAGCTGCGGGTTCGGGAACAGGCCGCCCTCGGCGCACACCGCGGGGTCGGGGCCCCCGTCGCTGCCGGGCGCCGGGATCGCCGTCGTGGCGCTCGGCGGGACGGGGCGGCCGCCAGGGCCGAGCCTCGTGAAGCACTGGGCCAGCTGGATGAAGTGGACGCCGCCGTGCGCCCCGCTCCGCTGCGCGGCGAGCCCCGCCGGGTTGAAGTAGGCGGCGAGCGGATCGTCCGCCCGCGCGACCCACGCCCCGCCGCGGCCGAGCTGGAGCACCCCGATGTCGGGCGAGTCGAGCCCCGACGACGCGCGCGCGGCGCCGCCGGCCACCATCGCAGCGAACGCGGCGCCCGCGGCGCCGGCAGATCCTCGTCTCATGACCCCCCCCGTCCCCACCGCGCGGCGATCCCCGCCGCTCGGCCTCACTTCACCGGAGACGCCTTGAGCGCCGCCTTGCCGTCCTTCACGTAGACCGTGAAGCGAACACGCGAGCAGTTGTGGCGAGCCACGAGCGCGTCCTTGTTGCGCTGCAGGGTCCCCTTGAACTTCTCGAAGGTGAGCGCGTTCGTGGGCTCCCCGCACTGCTGCTTGACCGACAGGAACTCCTCGTAGACGGCGTTCCATTCGGTGAGCTCGTCCGGATCTCCCGCGCCGTCCTGCTGCGGCGCTGGCGCGAGCGGCGCGGCCGGCGCGCTCATCGGCTCGGGGAGCGGGTTCGGCAGGGCGGGCGCAGCACCCGGCGCCCTGGGCGGCGGCGGCGGCGGCGGGCGCCGCGGCGGCGGGCGCCCGGGAGCGCCCGCGGGCTCGAGGGTGGAGATCGCCATCCCCGCGTCCGAGACCTCCTCGATCGCCTCGACCGGCTCCACGGAGTCGCGGGCCGGCGGCGGGCCGCTGAGCGGGTGCGAGCCGGGCCGCCGCGTGGGGCCGCGCGGGCTCACCATGGGCTTCGGGTACGAGGGGCGCGAGTCAGGGCGCGGCTCGCCGGGGCCGAGCGGCACCGAGAACGCGCTCATCGCCGGCTGCGTCGGGATCGGGCCGAGCACCTGCTCGAGGTCGGCGGCCTTCCGGGGCGCGCCGCCCTTCGCGGCCACCTTCTCGACGCCGTCGTTGATGTCGGCCGCGATCTTCCGGAAGGCGCCGCGGAAGCGGCTCGGCGCCAGCACGTCGACCTCGCCCTTGGAGAAGCGCGCCGCCTCGCCGCGGAAGACATGGAGCGGCCGCGTGTGCTCCAGGAACGAGAGCACCAGCCCGATCGCGGCCATGGCGAGGACGCCGGCCAGGATCAGCGCCGTGGGCACCTCGCTCTTGTCGTCGTTGTTCGCCTTGTCGAGGAAGTTGAGCGGCGACTCGACCGACGCCGCGAGGCGGCCGACCGCGTAGCCGGCGCCGAGCTCCCACGCCTCGCCGGGCAGCCGCGCGTAGACCACGCCGAGGTGCTGGCCGATGACGCGGACCTCCGAGCGCCCCTTCTCGATGTAGTCCTTGTTGTCGTCGAGCAGCTTCAGATCCTGCGTGATCTGGTCGAGGTTCGCCTTGTCGAACCCCTCGGGCGCGCCGGAGGCGACGCGCGCCCCCTCGGCGTAGAAGCCGACGGCGGCGCCGGTGCGCTTCGTGACGGCGCGGGCGAAGGTGTCGTCGATGATCTTGGCGCCGATCACGGCGCCGACCGGCTCGCCGTTGACGTCCTGCTCGACGGGGCGCGCCACGACGCGGAGGATGCGGCCCTTCCAGACCCACGCGTCATCGCGGATCCAGCCGTGGAGGGCGTCGGCGACCAGCGGGTAGCCGCCGAGCTCCCAGTCCTCGCGGTGCTCGAAGTCCACCGACGCCATCACCCGGCCCGCCGCGTCGACGGCCCACACGTGATCGAACTTGAGCTCCGGGGGCACCTCCGCGGTCGCGGTGCGCAGCGCGGTGCGGGCCTTCTCGCGCAGATCGGCGCCGGGCTTGGCTTCGGCCGACGACTTGGCGAGCGCGGTCCGCAGGGCCGGGTTCAGCGCGACCCGGATGAGCGCGCTCGAGCGCTTCCGGGCGTCGTCGTTGAGGAACCACTCGACCGCGCTGGAGTCGGCGCTGAGCGCCTCGCTCATCGCGCGGTGGCTCGAGCGGTTGTAGAGCTGCGCGGCGACGAAGAGGACGAAGACCGCGGCGCCGAGCGCGAGCGCGAGCACCCCGTACCAGAAACGCGACAGCAGCATGGCCTACTTTCCAGCCTCCGCGCTCGGTCCGCCGGCCTCACCCACGACGACCGGCTCCTTGATGAACTGCTCGTCCGGCCCGGGCTTCACGATCGCCTCGATGGCCTTCCCGACCGGCTCGCCGTTGAAGTAGCCCTGCAGCGTGTACGTGCCGGCCTCGATCTCCATGGCGAAGTTGCCCTGACGATCCGGGTAGGCGACGGCCACCGCCCTCGGCTCGACGACGATCCACGACCGGACGCTCGGGGCGAGCTGGTCGCGGAGCTCGTACTTGCCGGGGCCTGGCGGTGTCCAGGCGCGGGTCTTGGCCGCGGCGATCTCGACCGGCTGGAGCCCCTTGTTGCCGACGTCGTAGATCTTGTGCGGGAACGGGTCCTGGTTCTCGAACTGGATCTGCTGGCCCTCGGCGACGACGATCGTCACCGGGGAGGTGCGGCCGCCCGCGATGACGATCGAGCGCGGCGTCTTGAGCGGCGCGCCCTTCTCGCCGAGCGCGGCGATGCACAGCTCCTTCGGCGCGTAGCCGAAGAGCGCGCGGACATCGGCGCGGACGGTCGGGGACGGCTCGCGGAAGGTGTACCGGTTCGCCTTCGGGTCCTTGGCCTCGTTCCAGACCGGGTTCAGGAGCTTGGGCATGCCCGTGGCCCGGCCCTTGATCGTCACCGCCGCCAGGGCAGCCCCGGGCACGGTGAGGATCGCGAGCGTCAAGGCCAGGCGCCGGACGAAGCGCGAGCTGCCGGGGAGGCGGCGCGCGAGGAGGCCTGACGACCCAAACCGCGCTGCGCCGACGAGCGGGCGCTGCTCGTCGTGCTGCGCACCTGCAGATCGAGGGGATCTCGTATCCATCGCAGGCCCGAAGCTACCGGAAGGGGGATGAGAACGGAAACAAAAGCCGGGCCGTGCGCCGCGTGCCCCGCCCGCGCCGCCCTGCGGGCTCCCCGTTCCTTGTGCGGTGTGCTTGGCCTTGTCCGGTGCCGCGAGCGCCGCAGCGCCGCAGCGCCGCGCCCAGGCGGGGTACCCCCGCCGTCAGGTGATGCCGCGGTGCGCCGGTCGCCGTGCGCATGTCGAGGGCATCAAAAAACTGCGGGCCGCTTGGACGGCCCGCAGGGGAGAGATGTTCCGTACCGCCGAGGACGTGGGCCGAAGGACTTGAACCCCTAGCATAGCTGCTAGGTGGGAGCCTAAGTACCGCTTCAGGCTTCCCGGTGAATGGTTCCGGGCCTAGCTCACCACGGTATCGTTGCTGGCTCCCTGGTTCTTGCTTACTCGGGATTCAATCGTCCAGCGCCTCACGAAGTCGGCAGAGGGAACAACCATAGGATAGTTCACTGGGCGGCTCCGTCAACAGCTCTTCCGCACGTTCTCATGTTTTGATGGTCGCGGTCGCTGGTCGCTGGTGGCGGTTCACATCGCTCGCACGGGTCATGCATGAATCGCGCAGGGATCTCGCCCGATTCACCCGTGAGTCCTGCACGCGTCATGCATGAGCGCCTGATGGCGTACGGGTGGCCCCGAGCTGGCCGGCGCCTAGCAGGTCGGCGAGCCCGGGGGAGAGAACAGCGCGACGATGGGGGCATGGACGAGGCCGTTCGACGCCACGATGTTGCCTGTGTGGTAGTTCGGCGGACCGCCGTCGAGCGCGGTGATGACGCCGCCCGCGCCGCGGACGATCGCGCTTCCGGCGGCGACGTCCCATGCGTGCAGCCGGCGCTCCCAGTACGCATCGTAGGTTCCGTCCGCGACCATGCAGAGATCGATGGCCGCGCTGCCGCAACGACGCACGGCCTGCGCGTTGCGCTTGACGGTCATGAAGGCGTCGAAATTGTTGTCCGGCGCCCGGTCGCGGATCGGCGGGAAGCCGGTCGCCACCATCGCGCGCTCCAGCGACGCCGTGGCGCTGACCGCGCATCGCTCGCCGTTGCGGCGTGCCGCTCCGTCGATCGCCGCCGTGCCCACCGGCGCGCGAGCGGCGCCGCGCGGCTGGAAGCCCGTCCAGCGGAGCCCGAGCGCGGGCGCGACGACGGCGCCGGCGACGGGCACGTCGTCATCCATCAGGCCGACGGACACGCACCAGAACGGATGGCCGTGGACGAAGTTCGTCGTGCCGTCGAGCGGATCGACGTACCAGACGAGCCCGCCGCGCGGCTCCGCGCGGCGCGCGGCGCTCTGCTCCTCGCCGACGACGGCGACGCCGGGCGAGAGCGCGTCGAGCCGCGCGACGAGCAGGTCCTCGCTCGCCCGGTCGAACTCGGTCACGAGATCGTGCGGCCCCTTCTCCTCCACGCGCAGGCCGCGCGGCCCTGCCCGGAACCCGGCCTGGACGAGCGCCGCCGCCTCCTCGGCGACGCGCAGGGCGATCTCGGAGAGCTCGAGCAGCTCGGCTGATCCGCGCCCGCTCATCGCGCCTCCGCCGACAGCGCGCCGCGGAGCTTCTCGTAGATGCCGCCGAAAGCCCCGTTGGACAGGAGCGCGATCGTGTCGCCCTTCCGCGCGTCGCGCGCGATCGCGGCGACGATCGCGTCCACCGAGGCCGCCGCCTCCGCGCGCTTGCCGCCGTGCTCGATGTCGCGCACCAGCCTGTCGAGATCGAGCCGTTCGCCGGCGGCGATGTCCGGGCGCCCGAGCGGCGCCAGCACGACGCGGTCGGCCGCGTCGAACGCGCGCGCGTAAGGCTCCTGGTGCAGGGCGCGGCACGCGGTCGCGCTGCGCGGCTCGAACACCGCCCACAGCGCGCCTCCCGGGTGCCTGGACCGGAGCGCGCGCAGCGTCTCGTCCACCGCGGTCGGGTGGTGCGCGAAATCGTCGTAGACGCGGACCCCGCGCGCCTCGAACAGGAGGTCCTGCCGGCGCCGGACGCCCGCGAAGCCGGCGAGCGCCGTGGTCGCGGTCGAGAGCGGCACGCCGAAGCCCTGCGCCGCGGCCGCGATCGCGGCGATGGCGTTGCGCACGTTGTGGTGCCCAGGCATCTGCAGGGCAAAGCGCCCGGCCAGGACGCCGCCGGCGTACAGATCGAACGACTGGCCGCTCTCGCCGGCCTCCGCGGGCGCGGCGAGCCAGTGCGGCGGCCGCCCGTGCGTGTCGTCGCCCTCGAGCGCGAACCACGCGACCTCTGCGCGCGCCGATCGCGACACCAGCTCGACGACCCGCGGATCGTGCGCGGCCGCCACGACGAGCCCGGTCTCCGGGATCCGCTCGACGAACCCGCGGAACGCCGCCTCGTAGGACGCGGCGTCGGGGTAGATGTCGATGTGATCGTGCTCCATCGACGTGACGACGCCCACCTCGGGCTGGTAGTGCCAGAACTTCGGCGTCTTCTCGAAGAAGGCGGTGTCGTACTCGTCGCCTTCGACGACGAACGGCGTCCTGCGGCGCCCGGCGCCCGCCTCGCCGAGGAGCGGCAGGCCGCGGCGGTCGCTCGCCGAGGAGGCGCTCCGGGGCAGGCGGAAGCTCGCCTCGAAGTTCTTCGGCAGGCCGCCGATGAGGAAGCCAGGGTCTCTGCCTGCCTCGTGAAGGATCCACGCGCACATCGAGCTCGTCGTCGTCTTGCCGTGCGTGCCGGCCACGACGAGCGGGGAGCGGCCGGCGAGCATGTGATCCGCGAGCGCGTGCGCCATCGTGGTCACCCGCATGCCTCCGTCGATCGCGGCGCGGGCCTCGGGGTTCGTCGGGCGGCAGACGTTGCCGATCACGACGAGATCGGGCCGGGGGTCGAGGTGCGCGGGATCGAAGCCGGTCAGGAGGCGGACGCCCCACCGCTCGAGGGCCGGCCCCATGGGCGGGTAGAACGAGACGTCGGAGCCCGAGACGTCGTGCCCTGCGGCCTTGAAGAGCCCCGCCAGCGCACCCATGCCGGTGCCCGCGACGGCGACGAAGTGGACGTGCATCGCGGCGCAGTGTGCCCGAGCGCCCCGGGGGGGCAAGGGGGCATCCGCGCGAGAGCTCGCCAGACCGCGCCGGTCCCCGGGAGTCGGCGCGCGCCGCGTCCGCGATGTCTGAAGTCGCGCGCGATCTCGTTGCGGGGATACCGAAGAGAACGAGCGCGCCTTGACTCGATATCTCACGCTCCGCACGTTTACCGGTCCTGGCAGACTCCCTGTCTGGACGGCTCGACCGAGGAGGCGAGCTGGCGCTGCGGCTCGCGTCCAGCGTCAGGGCGGATCGACGAGCACGAGCGGCCTCAGCCGCTTCAGCGACCGCCGGCCCAGCCCCTTGACCCGGAGCAGGTCATCGACCTTCCGGAAGCGCTTGAGCTTGGCTCGCAGCGCCAGGATCGCGGCTGCCTTCGCCGGGCCGACGCCGGGGAGGCGCCGGAGGTCTGCCTCGGTCGCTAGGTTCAGCACGACCTTTCCGTCTGCGGTCACGCCGCCCGCGGGAGCGCCGGCCCCGCCATCGCCGGGCGGCGGCGGCTCTACCGCTGCAGCCCCCGCGTCGGCGCCGGGCTCGGAGGTGGCCTGGGGCGGCGGGCTTCCGGCCTGGGGCGGCGGGCTTCCGGCGGAGCCGAGCGGCGCTGGATCGCCGGCGACCATCGCCAGCTCCGCGGTCGGATCGGTCGGGCGGGCCGGGTTTGCCGGGCGGGTCGGGAGCAGGCTCAGCGCGTGCCCGGAGCCCACGAGCGCCAGCGCGAAGAACCCCGCAATGTAGGCCGCGACCTTGCCGCCCAGCGCGGTCCAGGCCGAGTCCCTCAGCGCTGCCAGCGCCCGCTCTCGCCACGGGCGAATCACCTCGTTGTCCTGCGCTGCATCGGCCGGCCCGGCGGGCGAGCCTGTCCCCTTCGATGTCGCTTGCATCGTGCCGCGTCTCCTTCCGGTCATCCCGTCTCGTGCCAGGGACGTCGCCCTCCGCGCACCCGCGATCGGCGTTCGTCTCCTCGGCGTCGCCACCACCGCCAAGCGAGCGGCGTGCCGGCGCGCGTTTGCCTGGAAACCCGAGCAAATCCCGGGTGGGAGGCGCTCCGGGGCCTGGCGCCGCCATGGCGGAGGCGCGCGGCGCGGCCGGCGCGGCGCTGTCGACCTCGCCGCCGGGCGGCCGAGCGCCGTGTCTCGAGCGAGAAGCTCGGCTACCATCAGCGCCCCGGGCGCCCCGCGACCGGCGGCATCCACCACCGCCGCGAGGCGCTCACCACGAGGTCTTATGCCCCACGATCCCCGTCGCTTCGTTGATCCCGGCCCCGCGGGGCGCTCGCGCCGAGGCTTCCTCGGCGGGCTCGTCGCCGGCGCCGCGGGCGCCGCGCTCCTCGGCCCGCGCGCGGCGTTCGCGGAGGCGCCGCTGAGCCTCGCGGCCTCGCCGCCCCCCGGCTTCACGCCGCTCTCCATTCCGGGGAAGATCGTGAAGGTCACGAAGTCGAACTCGATGCAGCCGAACGGCCTCTGGCCCGACGCGTCCGCGGCGAAGGTGATGCTCGAGCGGGCGATGGCCGAGCTCACCGGGAAGGCCGATCTCGGGGCCGCCTTCGCGCGGTTCGTCCACAAGGACGACCGCGTGGCGATCAAGACCAACGGGATCGCCGGCCAGAAGGGGGCGACCATGGCCACCAACAAGGAGCTCGTGCTCGAGATCGTGCGCGGGGTGATCGCGGCGGGCGTCCCCGCGGAGAACGTGGAGATCTTCGAGCAGTACCCGTCCTTCCTCGCCGGCACCCGCTGCGCCGACCGCAGCGCCAAGCCGGCGGCCGAGTTCCCGGCCGGGATCCGCGCCGCGGTTCACGAGAACAAGGACGCGGTGATGTCGAGCATCTCGGTCTGCGGCATCCCCACCAAGTTCGTGCGCCCGTTCACCCAGGCGACGGCGGTGATCAACGTCTCGCTGATCAAGGACCACTCGATCTGCGGCTATACCGGCTGCCTCAAGAACATCACCCACGGCGCGACCATCAACCCGCACTCCTTCCACGAGCACACCGCGAGCCCGCAGATCGCGGAGCTCTACGGGCAGGACATCGTGAAGAGCCGTGTCCGCCTGCACATCACGGACGGCTTCAAGCTCATCTACGACCAGGGCCCGCTCGACAAGAACCCGAAGCGGCGCGTGCTCCACGAGTCGGTCTACGCCACGACCGATCCGGTCGCGATGGACGTGATCGGCTGGGGCGTGGTCGAGACGTGGCGCAAGGAGAACGGGTTGCCCACGCTGAAAGAGGCGAGCCGTGAACCTTCGTACATTCGCATCGCGGGCGAGCTCGGTCTGGGCGTCTTCGACAAGAATAAAATCGCGATGCGCGAGGTCGGATTGTAGCGGCGCCGCGGGATCCGCCCGCGTGACCGCCGTCGATGAGGCCGCTCGCCGAGGCTCGTGTTGCTCATGTCCTGCTCCAGGTCGACTGCGCGCTCGTCCACACGCCGGAGGGCCGCGCAGGTGGTCCCGGTCCTCGCGTCCCTCGCGGTCGTCGCCTGCAGCAGCACTCCCCCGACGAGGCCTCCGGGGTTGCCTCCGACGCCGACGTCGGTCACCCGCGAGAACCCGGGGGGCGACGCGGCAGACCCCGAGCGGGCCGCGCTGGAGCGGCTGCTGGCCGAGCCGTGGGGGAGGCGGCAGGACCGGTTCAACACGCTCGACGTGCCCCTGGTCGACTGGAAGAGCTGGCGCAGGGTGCGCATCTTGACCTATCCGACGCGCGCGACCTTCCGGTACGGCGACGAGCACTATGCCGCCCTGTCGGTCGTCTACACGACCACCACGGGGCCGAGCGACCCCGACAGCTGCCTCGACGAGTTCTGGGCGAAGAACGCGCCGCTCGCCGACGGTTATGGCGTGCGGCTCGGGGAGGCGCAGATCATCCGCACGACGCAGGAGATCGACGGTGAGGTGCGGCCGCTCGTGTTCAAGGTCCTCCAGGGCAGCGTCGACTCGGTGCTCGCGAGCGACGAGTACGTCGGCGCGATCGCCGTCTACGAGTCGTGGCCGGGGACATGCCTCGTGGCCGCGATGGCCGTGAAGTCGACCCAGCACCCCGAGCTCGCGCGCCGCGTGCGCGACCGCTGGATCGACGAGGGCGCCCCGAGGCTCAAGTGGACGTCCGGCATCACCGAGGCGCCCACGACCAGCGCGCGGTAAAGGCGCCGCCGCGCCCTGGCGATGGCCGGCGATGCGAGCGCCAGGGCGGCGTCGCGACGCCCCGCGAGATCACGGTCCTCCGGCCGCCGGGCTCTCCGCGGCCTCGAGCGACCACGGCGCGCCCTGAGCCACGCTGTGGCAAACGACGAAAGCGGCCGCGATGAGCAGGCCGACGGCGACCATCCAGGGGACCCGGAGCGGCGGCAGGACGCGGCTGTCCAGCACGACCTCGCTGTGCCGGTCGCACGAGGCGGAGGCGGGCTCGACGGCCGCGTCGGTCGCCGTGGGGCCGCCGAGGTCGTTCGCCGGCGCCGCCAGCATGGCGGCCATGGTCGTCTGATCATCCATCGCGCAGCGAAGCGGGGCCGCGACCGCGCCTACCGCGCTCCGCTTCACGATGGCGCTCCGCTCGGACGGCGGCGGGACGGGGATCGCGCGCAGCGACTCCGACGACGACAGGGAGGCCGGCACCTGCACGATCGCGGAGAACGCTTCCATCATCTCCTTGCCCGACTGGAACCGCGCCTCCGGATCGAACTCGAACGTCCGGGCGAAGAACGCGTCGATCCCGGGCGGGAGCTCCGGCGCGAGCTTGGACGCCTTCGGGAACGACGTCTGACAGATGTGCCTGACCAGCTCATTGATGTTGGCGCCCGCGAAGGGACACTGGCCGGTGATCGCGCGGTAAAGGATCACCGCCATCGACCAGAGATCGCTCCTGTAATCGACCTGCCTGGGCGCCATGGTCTGCTCGGGGCTCATGTACCTGGGCGTCCCGAGGACCATGCCCGTCTTCGTGATCCGATCGCGCGAGCAGGACGACTTCGCGACGCCGAAATCGACCACCTTGACCAGATCGTCGCCCGCCGAAGAGGTGATGAAGATGTTCCCCGGCTTCAGATCCCGGTGGATCACCCCCGCGGCGTGGATCGCGTCGAGGGCCTTGCCGAGCTGCGTGAACAAGGCCGTCGCCTGCGCGAGCGGGATCCGCTCCTCGCGCTCGAGGCGGCGATTCAGGTCCTCTCCCTCGAGGTACTCCATGACGATGAACGCGCAGCCGCGATCGACGCCGTAATCATAGGTCTCGATGACATAGGGGCTCCGGACGCGCGCGGACGCGCGGGCCTCGCGCTCGAAGCGGGCGATGAGCTCCGGCTCCGTCGCCGCGAAGCTCCGGATGAACTTGATGACGACCCGCCGCCTGAGCTTGTTATCGAAGCCCAGCCACAGATCACCCATCCCACCGCCCCCGAGCCTGCGCTCGAGACGGTACTTGTCCATGACGGCACGACCTTCAGCAGTCTCCTTCATGGCTCCGCACCTGCCACCCAATGCTCTAGCCTGGGACAAGTGATCACCCGATTCCTGTCGAAGGGCCCACCCCCGATACTACGCCTGATCAAACTATAGAGCAATCCGTCCGGGCGGTGAGCTGAAAACGTCCCGAAACAGAGCGCAGCTCACAATGAATGAGCGGTCTGCGCCGAAGCGCGCGTGGCGCGTGTGTGACGCTATGTCACTCGATGTGACTCGAGGTGAATCGATGTCCGTCGAGGTGCGGCAGCCTGCGATTACAGGATATCGAAAGGGTAGGCGCGATCCGCATAAGCTCGCACCGCGATGGCCTTGCGCAGCTCGTCGTCGTTCTTCTGGAAATCGGCGACGTGCTGCCTCAGCCGCTTCTGCGCGATGCCGGTGAACACGGTCGTGAGATCGATCTCCCGCCGCGCCCCGTCCTCCCCGCGCCGCTCGATGGCCCGGGTCGTGCGCGAGATGCACGCGGCCATGCCGTAGAGGTCGATGGCCATCTCCGCAATGCGGCGCTGCGCGTACTGCATCTCCGCGATCTCCCGCCCGTGCTTCCGGAGCATGTCCTCGCTGTGGGTGGCGAGCTCGGCGGTGCAGTCCTCGAAGATCACCGCCTCCCGGCTGAGCAGCGGGTGCGCCTTCGACATCCGCTCGCGCCCGAGCACCGACCGCGCCTTGCGGAGCGCGAAATCGCTGAGCAGCCCGAAGCCCTTGATGGGCTCTCGCATTGCCTTCGCGACGTCCGAGAGCGCCTTGCCCGGGCCGCTCATCCCGGAGAGCGCCATGAAACAGCGCAGGATCTCGTTCGTCCCCTCGAAGATCATGTTGATCCGCGCGTCGCGCAGGTGCCGCTCGTAGGGGTAGTCCTCCATGTAGCCGATGCCGGCCGCGATCTGGAGCGTCTCGTTGACCACGAACCACAGGGTCTCGCTCCCCATGACCTTGCAGATCGCGCTCTCGATCGAGAAGTCGGGGACCTTGGCGTCGGCGAGGCTCGCCGTCAGGTACGTGATGGACTCGAGCGCGTACGTGTGCGCCAGCATCGTCGCGATCTTGTCCTTGATGAGCCCGAAGTCGCCGATGCTCCGGCCGAACGCGCGCCGCTCCTGGACCCGATCGAGCGCCATCCGGATCAGCGTGTTGCAGGAGCCCACGCACCCCGCCGACAGCCCGAGGCGCCCGTTGTTGAGCACCTCGACGGCGACCTTGAAGCCCTTGCCGACCTCGCCCAGCACGTTCTCGCGCGGGACCTTCACGTCGTCGAAGAAGAGCTCCGTCGTCGACGAGCCTCGGATCCCGAGCTTCTGCTCGTTCGGCCCGCTCTTCACGCCCATGCTCCGCTCCACGATGAAGGCGGTGAGCTTCGGCTTCTTGCCCTCCTCGAGCGCCGAGGTCCGGGCGAACACCGTGAAGACGTCGGCGAAGCCGCCGTTCGTGATCCAGATCTTCGACCCGTTCAGGGTGTAGTGCGAGCCGTCGGCCGACATCTCTGCGCGCGTCCTGATCGCCGCGGCGTCGGAGCCGGCGCCCGGCTCCGTCAGGGCGAAGGCCGCCATCCACTCGCCGGTCGCGAGCTTCGGGAGATAGCGCTGCTTCTGCTCCTCCGTCCCGAAGAGCTGGATCGCCTTGAAGCCGATCGACTGGTGCGCGCCGAGCGTGACGGCGATCGACGCGTCGAGCCCGCCGATCTCCTGCATCACGCGCGCATACGCCATGTTGCTGAGGTTGACGCCGCCGTGCTCGGAAGGGATCTGCAGGCCCATCAGGCCGAGCCGCTTCATCTCGGCCAGGACGCCCGGATCGATGGCGTGCTCCCGGTCGATCCGGCTGCTGTCGACGCTCGACGCGAAGAACCTCCGCACGCTGTCGAGCATCATCGACGTCGTCTCCCGGTCCTCGGCGGGCATCTCGGGATACGGGAAGATGATGTCCTCGGCGATGATGCCGTGGAAGAGGGCCTTCATGAAGCTCTGCTCGATCGTGGGAGGCATCGGACCTTCCTTTCCTGGAGCAGGCCGCTCGGCCTCCGCGGGAGCGCGCGGCGCGCCCGGCCTGCTCAGTGCGTCTTCCTCGGCGTCCGCACGGACTCCGCCGGGCTCTCGTCCTTCACGGGCCCTCCGGCTTCGTCCACGACGACGGGCGCGACCGCGCCCCGCGCGCTCGAGGAGGGCGGCGGGGCAGCGCCTCGCACGCTCGCGGGGGGCGGCGGGGCAGCGCCTCGCACGCTCGCGGGGGACGGCGGGACAGCGCCCCGCGCGCTCGAGGAGGGCGGCGGGGCGGCGCTCCCGTCTCGACCCGGCGCGCTGGACGCGGGGACGGGCGTGGGCGTGCCGGGGCGCGTGGGGTGCGGCGTGACCGTCGGCGGCGCAGGCGTGTGCCCGGCGCGATCGCTCTCGCGCTGCCACGGGTACTTGATGCGCCCGTGGTACATGTTGACCAGCGTCGACGCCATCCGGCTCGTCATGATGCGCAGGTCCTCGATCGTCAGCCCGGATTGATCGAGCTGGCCAGACGCGAGCTTCGAGAACATCACCCGCTGGATCATCTCCTCGAACTTCTTGTGCTCGGGCGGCCAGATGGTCCGCGACGCCGCCTCGATGGAGTCGACGAGCATCAGGATGGCCGTCTCCTTCGTCTGCGGCTTCATGCCGGGATAGCGGAAGTGCTCCTGCGTCAGGTCCTTCGGGTTCCCGTGCTCGACGCACTTGTGCCAGAAATACTCGACGACCTGCGTGCCGTGGTGGGTGTACGCGAACTCGACCACCGGCTCGGGGATGTTGCCCTCACGCAGGATCTTCGTGCCCATCACGACGTGCGCCATGATCGCGTCGGCGCTCACCTCCGGATCGAGCTCCTCGTGCGGCGATCGCTCGCCGGGCGGGAGGTTCTCGATGAAGTACTTGGGCTGCACCGTCTTGCCGAGGTCGTGGTAGTAGGCGCCCACGCGCGTCAGCAGCGCGTCGGCGCCGATCGCCGCGGCCGAGGCCTCGGCGAGGTTCGCCATCGCGCGCGCGTGCTCCCAGCTGCCCGGCGCCTCTGCCGCCATCTTCTTGAGGAGCGGCTGCTCCAGGTCGGTGAGGTCGAGCAGCTTGTCGCGGGGCACGTGCCCCATCGCCCGCTCGGCCGGCTCCCTCAGGCTCCGACCGAGCACGCCGACGAGCAGCCCCCCGCCGACGCAGGCGAGCACGTTGGAGCCGAGCCAGCGCTTCAGATCGGCGCCGAGATCGAAGCTCCCCTCGAACAGCACGGTCAGCGCGATGAACCCGATCGCGCCGGCGATGCCCGCCAGGCTGCCCGCGACGAACAGCTGCCGCGAGCCCTTGCGCTTGAAGAAGAACATCGTCGCGGCGATGCCGCGCACGAGCAGCACCGACAGGAGCACGACGTCGAACCGGAGCAGCGACGACGCGATGAACGCGACCCCGACCTCGACGAGGAACGCGGTCCGCCGATCGAACGCGATCGCCACCCAGAGCGGGAGCGCCGCGACCGGCATCCAGAACTCGGGCAGCGCGGTGAAGAGCAGGAGGAGCTTCGCGACGATGAGCGAGCTCGTCATCAGGACGAACATGCCCACCTGCGTGCGGAGCAGCCGCACCCGGTTCTGCCCGAAGCGACGCAGGTAGACCGTCAGCATCAGGCAGACGATGAGGTAGATGGCGTACAGGCTCGCGAGGCGCGCGCCGAGCCCGGGCCGCCGCATCCGCCGCACCGTCTCGTACGCCATCGCGGCGTTGTGATCCTCGTTGTGCTCCGAGAGGACCGTGCCGCGCGGCACGATCACGCGCCTGTGCTCGTACGAGAGCGTGAAGCTCCCGTCGTGCGTGTCGCGCACGATCCGCGGACCGTACGGGACGCGCAGCGTCACGGGCGCAGGCATGCCCATCTCGGGGCTGAGCGCAGGGATGAAGAGCTCGCCCACGCCGAGCACGGCGAAGCACGCCGCGAAGAGGGCGCTCAAGACGAAGCCGGCGAGGGGACCTGCCCGGATACGCGTGCGCAGCATGGAACCGCTCGGTCTCGTCCGCTGGTGCAGCCTGAGAAACGGTTGACAGGGCACGCTCGCGCGTGTCCCCGCCTCCTCCACCGGACGACCGCGAGGGGCCGCCGATGTCGATGTGTAGGCGGGACCCTAGCAAAGAAGCAAGGCCGAGTCAGCGGCACGCGGAGCGTGGGGGGCGCCCCGGCGCCGCGCGCCCCTGCTTCCCCCTTCTTCCCCTTGCTTCCCCTTGCTTCCCCTTGCTTCCCCTTGCTCCCCTTGCTTCCCCTTGCCTGATTGCCTCCGTTCTCTGCGCGCCCTCCGTTCCCTCCGTCCCGTGTCTTCCCCATGGTTCGCGCTGAATCCCCGCCCGAGCGTGGGGGCGGCCGCCGGGAAGCCGGCGCCTGAAGCGAATGTGGACGCCGGTGCGCCGTCCAACGCCGGCGCGCGCCCGTCGGCCCAGCCGGCGTTGGCGGAGCGCGACGCGCCGGACCTCCCTCGCGATGTTCCAATTGCTCCTGGAAAACATCGATTCGAGCAGACAATTGCCGTTCGGCGCAAAAGTTGCTACCCACAGGAAATGTCCCCGCTGCGCATGCTGCTCGAACGCCGCAGGAGCGTGGTGATCATGGGGGTCCTGAACCGCACGCCGGACTCGTTCTCCGATGGCGGTCGCTTTGCGGATGAAGATACGGCTCTCGCGCAGATCGATGCGATGCTCTCCGAGGGGGCAGACATGATCGACATCGGCGCGGAGTCGACGCGGCCGGGCGCGCGGCCCGTGCCGGATGACGAGCAGATCGCGCGCATCGGCGGGAGCGTGCGCGACGCGGTGAAGAGGGGAGCGGTGGTCTCCATCGACACGACCTCTCCCGCCGTCGCGGCGCGCGCGCTCGACGATGGCGCGGCCGTGGTCAACTCGATCTCGCTCGACAGCGCGGCGGAGCTCGGCGCGCTCTGCGCTCGGCGCGGGGCGTCGCTCGTGCTCATGCACAGCCGCGGCCCGATGTCGGCGATGGCCGGCTTCTCCGCGTACCCCGACGACGCCTACGGCGACGTCGTGGCCGACGTGGCCCGCGAGTGGTCGAGCGCCGCCGCGCGGGCGCTCGAGGCAGGCTTGCCGGAGGGCGAGCTCGTCCTCGATCCGGGCCTCGGCTTCGCGAAGAACGCGCGGCAGTCGCTCGAGCTGTGCGCCAGGCTGCACGAGCTCTGCGCCCTCGGCTTCCCCGTGCTCGTCGGGCCGAGCCGCAAGTCGTTCCTGGCGCGCGCCGCGGCCTCGGAGGCCGCGGGGCGAGGCGACGGCGGGGAAGCGCCGCTCGCGCCGCCCCCGGACCGCCTCGGCGGCACCGTCGCCGCCGCGATCGCGTGCGCCGCGCGCGGCGCCGCGGCCGTCCGTGTCCACGACGTCCGCCCCGTGCGCCAGGCCCTCGACGTGATGCGCGCGATCGAGCGCGCGGGCGCCGGCGACCGTCGGCGCCCGGATGGCCCCGTCGCCCAGGGGGCGCGCGGCGATGGTTGAAGGGTTCCTCCGCCTCTTCTCGGTGAGGCCGGCGACGCAGGTCATCCGGGACTTCTTCGACATCTTCATCGTCGCCTACGTCGTCTATCGCGCGCTCCTCGTGCTGCGCGGCACCCGCGCGATGCAGATGGGCCTCGGGCTCGGCATCGTCTTCCTCATCTATCTCGGGGCGAAGATCTTCGGCCTGACCACGCTCCTCAACCTCCTCTCCTGGCTCCTCTCCTCGATCATCCTCATCGTGGTCGTCGTCTTCCAGAACGACATCCGCCGCGCCCTCATCCGCGTGGGCGGCAGCAACTGGTTCACGAGCGGACGCGAGCAGCAGTCGCGCGTCATCGACGAGGTCGTGGCCGCCGCGACCGAGCTCGCCCGCCACCGCATGGGCGCGATCATCGCCTTCGAGCAGGACGCCAACGTGCTGGAGTTCGTCAAGAGCGAGGGGATCCACATCGACTCGGTCGTCACCCGGGAGCTGCTCGTCTCGCTGTTCGTCCCCGAGTCGGTGAACAAACTGCACGACGGCGCGGTGCTGATCCGAGACCTCAAGATCGCGCGCGCCGGCGTCTTCTTCCCGATGCCGGAGACCAAGATCCTCGACGCCAGCCTCGGCTCCCGCCACCGCGCCGCGCTCGGGATCACCGAGGAGACCGACGCGGTCGTCGTCGTCGTCAGCGAGGAGCGCGGCACGATCAGCTTCTGCTTCAGCGGCAACATCGTCTCGAACCTCGACGGCCAGTCGCTGCGGCACGCGCTGCTCGGGCTCTTCGGCCGCTCGTCGCGCAGGCGGCGCTTCGCCAAGAAGGTCGCCCAGGTCGGCCGCGCGAGCCTCCCCACGCCGGCGGCGCGCGGCCCCGCCGTGGGCGCGACGCAAGGCGCCGGGCAGGCCCACGAGCCCGGCAAGCCCGCCGCCGCGAAGCCCGCGCCGATCGAGGCCAAGCCTGCAGCGCCGGTCTCGAAGACGACCTCGATGATCAAGGCGGCCGTGGACCCCGACGCGCGGCCGATGGCGCGGATGTCGACGTCCACGCCGATGCGCTCGGGCGCCGAGGCGCGCGCCGCGACGGGATCCAGCGCCGACCTGCGCGCCGCGGCCGGGGCCGGCGCCGGGGGGCCGGCCGCGCCGCAGGACGCGGATCGCCCGTCCGAGCGCGGCCGGCCGGCGATGGTCGACGTCCCCGCGGCGGCCGCGACCGACTCCCCCGTCCCGTCGCAGCGCACCTTCGTCCCGACCGGGCAGGTCGCGGCGACCGCCGCATCCAAGGGGAGCGCGGAGGGGATGCCCCCGCGAGATGAGCCATGACGCTTGCCGGCATCCGCGAGGCGCTCCGCTCGGCGCTGCTCGACAACCTCGGCCTCAAGCTGCTCTCGATCACCTTCGCGCTGTGCCTCTACGCCTTCATCCACGGCGCGGAGAACGCGCAGCGCACGCTGATGCTCAGCGTCGTCTCGATCCTCCCGCCCGAGTCGAGCAACCGGCAGCTCATGACCCAGATCCCGGACGAGGTCGCGGTCACGGTGCGCGGCTCCCGAACGCAGCTCGACGACTTGCGCGCCGAGAGCCTCGGGACGCTGCGGCTCGATCTCCGCAACGGCACGGTGACGCACATCGATCTCGACGCCTCGATGTTCCACGTGCCGGCCGGGCTGATGGTCGAGCAGCTGTACCCGTCGACGATCGAGCTCGGCTGGGACGACGTCGTCACCCGGGCCGTCCCGGTGCACGTCCCCCGCACCGGGGACGCCGCGCAGGGGTTCCTCGTGAAGGGGATGGTCTCGGTCGAGCCGCCGATGGTCAGCGCCCGCGGCCCGCGCTCGGTCGTCGACGTGATGCAGCTCGCGCGCACCGCGCCGTTCGACATCAGCGGGCTCACAGAGGGCGCCTACCAGCGGCAGCTGGCGCTCGATCGGCCGCCCAAGCTCGTGACGTACAGCTTCGAGAGCGTGATGGCGACGCTCGAGATCGGGCGCGAGCTCGCCACGCGGACGTTCGAGCGCAAGGTCGAGGTGATCGGCATCCCGCGCGCGACGGTCGCGCCGGCCGTGGTGCAGGTGAGGATCACGGGGACGCCGGAGGACGTGGGCGCCGTCAACGCCGACGCGATCGTGGCGCGCGTGGAGCCCAAGGCGGCGAACCTCGATCTGAGCCAGCCGGGCAGCGACTTCCTCGACGTGCTCGTCGACGTTCCGCGCGTCACCGCGGAGGTCAACCCGTCGAAGGTCATGGTGAAGTGGTGAGCGCGGCGCGCTGACGCTCCGCCGCCGCGGACGTCAGCGCGAGGGGACCACGAGCTCGCCCCGCGCGAGCCGCGCCTTCGTCGCGCCCGGGATCCTCGCCGCGACCTGGCTCACGGCGAGCGCGTTGCGCCGGCGTCCCGGGACAGCCCGAGCTCGCCGAGCAGCGCGCGCAGCTTCTCGGGCCCGCGCTTCGGATCGGCGAGCTTGACGATGGCGTAGCGCTCCTCCTCGGTCAGCTCCGCCAGGCGGCCGAGCGCGCTCTCGTCGAGCGCGCCGTCCGGGCCGAGCCGCTCGCGCAGCCGCGCGCTGACGCTGTCCCGATCCCAGGCGGCGCGGCGCACCGGCGCGCCCGCGAGGGGGGCGAGGGCGACCCCGGCGCGCTCCGCGAAGCCGCGGAGCACCTCGGCGTAGACGGCGACGTCCTCGTCCGTGTCGGCCGGCAGGTGACACAGGGCGAGCCGCTCCGCGCGCGACAGCGCCTGCCACCCCGCGAGCGAGATCTTGATCTCGGCGAGGTCCAGCTTCCGCCGCACCGAGAGCGGCACACAGTCGAGCAAGGCGTGGACCTCGCCCTCGAGCGCGAATTGCCTGTACATGGTGGCGCCATTCTATACCCGCTGCCCGCGCCCCGGACGCTCCGCGAGCGCGGCGCTGCCAGGAATGGGATGCGCGGCGCGATTGCGCTAGCCTGCCGATGTGCGCCGCTCCGGGCTCCTCACGACGCTGCTCGCGTCGCTCGCGCTCGCGTCGCTGACCCCGAGCGCCCACGGCCAGGTCGCGCCGTCGGCGGCGGCGCCGGTGCCGCTCGACCGCGTCGTCGTGCGCTGGCACGCGCCCGAGACGGGCGGCGTGCGCCGGCCTCAGTTCATCTTCGAGCGGGAGCTCGCCTTCGAGGCCCGCCTCGAGGCGCTCGCCGATCCCGACGCGGAGCCCGGGCTGTACCGGGACAGGCATGTCCGCGCCGCGCTCGACAGGCACATCGCGGAGACGCTGCTCGCCAGCCTGCCCATCTCGCCGGCGCCGACCTCGGCCGAGGTGGCGCAGCGGGCCGAGGCCGCCCGGATCGCGCTGGAGCAGCGCGCTCGCGGCCGCGCGCGCCTCCTCGCCGCGGCGGCCGCCGAGGGGATGAGCTCCGACGAGCTCGACGCGCTGCTGCGCCGCCAGGCGCGCGCGAGCTTGTACCTGGATCGCATGGTCGCGCCGATGCTCGAGCCCACCGATTTCGAGCTCAAGATCGTCCTGCGCTCCGGCGCCACGCCATTCAAGGATCAACGCTACGAGGAGGTCGCCCCGGCGCTGAAGCGCTGGTATGTCGGGCAGCGGCTCGCCCAGGCGCTCGACGCGTACTACCAGAACGCGCGGGCCCGGGTCTCCTTGAGCATCATGCCCGCTCGCTGAGCCGCGCCGAGCGACCGGCTGCGCGCCACGTCGAGCCGCACGACCGGGCGGCAGGAGAGCAGAAGTCCATCCCGCGGGTCGATTCCACCTCTCGATACGAAGGACAGCACCAGACATCGTGAAGAGGGCTCACGAGCCGTCGTTCATGCGGAGGATGGAGGCCTCTCTTTCAACGACTCAGGCGCTCGGCGCGGCGAGCCGGTGGCCTGGCGGCGCTCGCCGCAACCGCGCCCGGAGGCCTGCCAGGCACCACCCGGCCTCGCCGAAGCAGATGGGATGTCTCGGGGCGACAGCGCAACGCCCTTCCTGGACAAGAACATGTCCACCCGCGCTGCACTGCAATCGAGACTGACCCGCTCTGGATCAGCGGCGGTCGTTGCGCCGTTGCAACGCGATGCGTTATCGTGTCGACCATGAGCGATCTGCCTGCGCTCTGCGGCACGGTCCTGCGCGCGCGCGCAGGATCCGCTCGCTGGCGCGGCGCATTCGTTGCGCCGGCGAGCGTCAATGACGCTCAGCGGGGCCGGAGGCTCGCCTGGGTTCAACCCAGGAGAGAGACGAGCACCTCGGCGACGCCCCGGCCGGGTGTCGACATGAAATGCCAGGTTCGAGGTCCCGAAACACGCGCCACAGCGTCGCGCGCGGCGGCGCCATCGCCCTGCGAAAACGCAGCTGGTCGGGGCTCGCCAATGCAGCCTTCCTGTCCGTGTCACGCGCGTGGCGCGCACCGAGTAACGCACCAGGGGGCACCCGTGAATTCTTCTGGCAACACTTCAGCCAGCGCGAGCCTGTTTTGGTACGATGCGTCATTTCAGGCCCCCCTTCCTGGCCGCGGAAGAGAGCCGGTCCTGCTTAACCAAGTGATTTCGATTACTTAATAATAACGCGCCGCAGAAGATGACAAACTGCCGAAGGGTGTTCGGAGACCTTTGACATGAACAGAACGTTCCTGTTAACTGTGCCCCCCGCGGGCCCCGCATGTGTGGCAGCGGGTGGCTCTTTCCTACAGAGTCAACTTGGATTCTCTTGACAGGCCACTACCTCTGCCGCGCTTGGCCATCTGGCCGAATCACCTCCCATCACCCCAAAGCACACTCCCAGAGAATGGATAGGAGCGTCGTTCGATGACATCACTTATGAGAGACAGGTCGTCGGTCCCCAGCAAGCGAATCGCGGGTCGGCGCGCCGCTGTCCGAGCCCTCGGGCTGCTTTCCGTCTCCGCCCTTTGCCTCACGGCGGCGCCGCGGTCGGCTCACGCGGTGGGGAGCGAGAATTTTGAGTGGCACTGGTACTCACGCCTCGGCATGGCGTGGTCCCCGGTCTACGGGCAGAACGTCCAGGGCGCGTCCCTGAACCTGCTCGGGTTCGGCATCGGCGGCCGCTACGAAGAGGGCGATTACTCCGAGCCGTCGTTCGTCGCGCACGTGGTGAAGGGCGCGACGCCGGATGACTTCTACGTCAAGTCCGAGATGACGTTCGCCATCTGGAACCAGTACGGCGGGCCGTTCATGCAGCCGTCCTCGAACGGTGGCCAGTCGATCACGGTGCAGTTCAACCAGGCGTACATCGAGGCCGGCAACTTCCTCGTCCCGGGCCTCAGCGTCTGGGGCGGCGCGAAGTTCTTCCGCGAGCAGTACGCGCCCATCGGCGACTACTTCTACCTCGACGACCTCAGCGGCCAGGGCGGCGGTATCAAGTACGGCGGCCTGCAGCTCGCGATCCTCGGGTATCGCGGCTTTGGAAACACCACCCCCCCCTACAACGTCGACGTGAACGGCGACGGCGGCGTGGACGTCGAGCGCTTCCGCACCATCTTCGCCGGTAACTACAAGGCGGAGTTCGGCGGCGAGGCCAAGCACCACGTCAAGGTCCACGGCGAGTTCCACGTCCTGCCGGCCGCGAAGCGGGGTGAGGGGTGGGCGGTGCCCGACAACGCGCCGGCGGACTTCGGCGGCGTCATCGGCGCGAAGCTGCACCTCGGCCTCGGCCAGGGCAACTTCAGCGACACGGCGGTGCGCTTCGGCACCGGCATCGCCAACGGCGCCGCCGGCGGCGCGAAGACGTACCAGACCTGGGGCGCCGCGAACGACGAGGGCACCTTCGCGGGCTCCTTCGCCATCGAGGCGGTCGAGCACCTCGGCTTCCGGCTCGGCGACGCCGCCGCCCTGGAAGGCCTCGCCACCTTCCACTACACGAAGGCGGCGTACGAGGCCGATGGCGCCGCGCCCCCCACGGCCCTCGAGAAGCAGATGGACTTCTCGGTCCAGGCGAACGCCACGATCTTCGCGCACAAGAACTTCCACCCCGTCGTCGAGGCCTCGTTCCAGGGCCGCAAGGACGGCGACGGCGACCTGGGCACCGCGGTCAAGGTCTCGGTCGTCCCGACCCTCGTGCCGACCGGCGAGCTCAGCGCCGGCGCGCGGCCGCACTTCAAGCTCATCTACTCGCTCGCCATCTACAACGATGCGGCGAGGGACGCGGCGATGTCCGGCTACCTGCAGCGCGTTGGCGCCGGTCCGGGCGTCGGGTCGAAGGTCGGCCAGTACATCGGTGCCCGCACCGACTGGTACTTCTAGACCGCTCGGCGATCGAAGCCGCCGCTCCCCTCCGTTCCCCCACCCACCCTCAGGCCAGCGCCCCGGCGCCGCGATCGCGGCGCCGGCGGCGCGCCCTCACGCCGTGTCGCTGCGCGACTCGCTCGCGATCTCCTGCGAAGCAGGCCCGGCGTCGTCGTCTACCGGCCCCTGGGCCTCGTGGTAGTGGTGCGCGAACGAGCGCGCCGCGCGGCGCGCCTTCAGGAACTCCGCGAACGCCGTCAGCGTGTCGAGATCCCGCGGACCGAGCGCCTCGGCGATGTCGCGGAGGTTCTTGCGCAGGCTCTCCACGCTCTTGCCGCGGCGGGGCTCTCGCGTCTCCTCGCGCTCGCGCGCCGGCGGCTCCACCGCAGGGACCGCCGGGACGATCGGCTCCGGACGAGACGGCACCTCCGGCACCCAGAGCGGGCGAGGGACCGGGTTCAGCGCGTGGGCGCTGAGCCACGCCTCCATGAAGATCCGCAGCCGCTCGCTGCGGAACGCGAACCAGCGCTCCCGCTCCGGACCGTAGGACATCAACACATCCTTGAAGCGACGGAACGCGCCCTTGCCATCGATCGCCTGGCTGAGCTTCGCCTGGAGATCCATGTCTTCCACCATCGGGATGTAGCGCTCCATCCACCGGTACTGCTCGCGCGAGCTCACGGGATCGATCCGGAGGTAGTTCGCGTCTGCCGCGATGCGCGCGTGCATCTGCGGATCCGCCACGCCGTCGACCACCCGCAGCACGTCGCCCGTGCCGAGGTGCAGGTACGAGTGCACCTCTGGGGCGTTGTTCTCGAAGGCGTCCTCCAGCGCCTCCCAGTCGATCGGGATGTCGCGAACGGCCGTCCCGCCGGCTGAAGCATTCTCGGTAGTCGGCATGTCCTCCTCGTCTCCATCGAAAGCAGCGAGGCGGCGGTGGGCTGGCCGCGCGCCTCGGTTCAAGTGCACCAAGTTTGAACGGAAATGCGCCGTCGTCATAGCACTCTACGCTGGTTGGGGGCTTCTGGGCCTAACTCTCGCAACCTAGGGTTGATTCCTTGATCCGGAAGCCCGTTCGGCCGCCGAGCCGCGGCGCGATGACGGCTCGGGAGAGAGCTTCGGAAGACCTGGTTCAAGCGGAAAACAGCGTGGAAATTCAGGGGAATCGGCGAGTGCTCAGCTGCGCTTCGCGCGCGTGCGGGCGACGGCGTCGGCCCAGCGGTGGAGGTGGGCGGATCGAGCCGCTTCGCTCATCTCGACCTGGAAGCTCTGCCCCACACGGGACATGCGGGCCGCGTCCTCCTTCGTGAGGAAGAGGCCGGCGCCGACCCCGGCGAGCATTGCCGCGCCTCGCGCCGTCGTCTCCAGGTCGGTGGGGCGCTCGATAGCGACGTTCGCCACGTCCGCCTGGAACTGCATGAGCAGGTCGTTCGCGGCGGCGCCGCCGTCCACGCGCATCCGGCGCAGCGGGTGGCCCAGGTCGTCGGCCATGGCCCGCACGAGATCCGTCACGGAGAGCGCGATTCCCTCGAGCGTCGCGCGGGCGAGGTGCGCCGCGGTCGTGCCGCGCGTCACCCCGGAGATGATCCCGCGAGCGTCCGGATCCCAGTAGGGCGCGCCGAGGCCCGAGAGCGCCGGGACGAACGTGACGCCCTCGCTCGATGGCACGCTGCGGGCGAGCGCCTCGATCTCCGCCGCGCTCTTGATGAGGCCCAGGCCGTCGCGGAGCCACTGCACCGCCGCGCCGGCGATAAAGGCGCTTCCCTCGAGCGCAAAGACCACCTCGGAGCCGATCTTCCACCCGACGGAGGTGAGCAGGCCGAAGCGGCTCCTGAGCGGGCGATCGCCGATGTTGGTCAGCACGAACGCGCCGGTGCCATAGGTGCACTTCGCGTCGCCCGTCGCGAAGCAGGCCTGGCCGAAGAGGGCCGCCTGCTGGTCGCCCGCGATGCCGGCGATCGGGATCCCGTCGGGCAGGTGCGGGAAGCCGCGAGTCGCCGCGATGCGGCCCGCCGAGCCGACGATCTGCGGCAAGAGCGAGCGCGGGATCTGGAGCATCGCGAGCATCGCGTCGTCCCAGCTCAGCGAGGCGAGGCTCATGAGCAGGGTGCGCGACGCGTTGGTGACGTCGGTCGCGTGCACCGGCGAGCCGCCGGCCGCGTCGCCCGAGAGCCGCCAGACGAGGAAGCTGTCGATGGTGCCGAAGCAGAGCTCGCCGCGCTCGGCGCGCGCGCGCGCGCCGGGCACGTTGTCCAGGAGCCACGCGAGCTTCGTGCCGCTGAAGTACGGATCGAGCACGAGGCCGGTGGTCTCCTCGACCGCCTGCTCGTGGCCCGCGGCGCGGAGCTCGGCGCAGCGCGCCGCCGTGCGGCGGTCCTGCCACACGATCGCGCGGTGGATCGGGCGCCCGGTCGCTCGCTCCCAGACGAGCGTCGTCTCGCGCTGGTTCGTGATGCCGATGGCCTTGATCGCGCTGCCGGCCACGCCCGCGGCCCTGAGCGTCTCGCCCACGGCATCCTGAACGCTCTGCCAGATCTCCTCCGGGTCGTGCTCGACGAGGCCCGGCTCCGGGAAGTGCTGGCGAAATTCGCGCGTCGCGCGGCCCAGCGTCGCGCCCGACGTATCCATGAGGAGAGACGTCGTTCCGGTGGTGCCCTGATCGATCGCGAGGAGGTACGCGGAATCCATGCGGCCGACTAACGCGGCGGCATGTGGGCGCATAGCCGTTCCAGGCGGCGCCTCCATGAGATGCAGGGCCCGGTCAGCTAATCATCCGGTCAGGTATCCATGCGACAGCCGACGACAGCCGCCCCGGGCGGTCGAGCTCGGCGCAGGTGTTTCCAGCGGGGCGAAGGCGCATTTTGCGCGGCCCGGCACGGTCGCTCCCCGCGGCCGGCGCTGGACTTCGGCCGGAAAGATTGTCGGTCCGTGCCCGGCTGGGTAATCTGCCAGAACCGATGGCCCGCCTCATCCTGCAGACCGCCGAGGGCCAGCAGGCGATCGATCTGCGACCCGTGAACTCGCTGGGGCGCCACCCGAACAACTCCATCCAGTTGCTCGACAAGATCGTCTCCAAGGAGCACTGCATCATCGAGCAGCGGGGCGATCACTTCGTCCTGCGCGATCTGGGGAGCCTGAACGGCACGTTCATCAACAGCGAGCGTGTCCGGGGCGAAGCGCCGCTGAAGCACGGGGACGAGATCGCCCTGGGGTCGACGCGTGGGCGCTTCGACGATCCGGCCGCCCCGGTCGCGCCGCCCCTCGTCCCGGGCTGGCCGCCCGTGGTCAACCACCAGGGCGCGGCGCCGGCGCAGCCGCAGGGCCACGGGTATCCGCCGCAGCAGCCGCAGTACCAGCGCCAGCCGCCGCAGCCGCCGCTCCCGGGCACGCCGGTGGCGCCGCCGGTGACGCGGCAGCCGTACGTGCCGCCGCCGCCGCTGGGCGCCGGGCCGGGCGGGACCGCGCCGCTGCCGGGGCGCTCGGGGGCGCACGGAGGCTCGTTCGTCGCGCAGGGCACCCGCATCGACGTGAACGATCAGGCCCGGCAGATCGGGACGCAGATCGCCGCGGTCGACAAGGGGTTCTTGGCGTTCGATCGGATCGCCAACGACATGAACCAGCTGCGCGCCGACTACGAGCGGCTGCGCCTGTCGCACGAGCTGTCCCGCGAGATCGCCGCCGAGCGCGACACGACGAAGCTGCTCGAGAAGATCCTCACGAGCGTGTTCAAGTTCATCCGCGCCGACCGCGGGGTGATCTTCCTGCGCAACGAGAACGGCGAGCTCACCCCGCAGGCAATGCAGCGGCGCGACGGGACGACGGCCCCGATCAGCGTGTCGTCGACGATCCTGAACCACGTCGTCCACGAGCGGGCCGCGGTGCTGACCCACGACGCGGCGATGGACTTCGCGGCGTCGAAGGGCAAGAGCATGATCTTGAACCGGATCAGCTCGGCGATCGTCGCCCCGCTGCAGCACAACAGCGAGGTGCTCGGCGTGCTCTGGCTCGACTCGGAGACGCTCGCGCAGTTCCAGCCCAAGGACCTCGAGCTGGTGACGGCCATCGCCTACCAGGCGGCGATGTTCATCGAGATCAACATCCTCGGGAAGAAGATCGAGAACGAGATCGTCACGCGCGAGCAGCTGCGCCGGCTGCTCTCGCCGAACATCGCCGAGCGCGTGCTGAGCGGCCAGCTCGCCGTGAAGCAGGGCGGCCAGCACGTCGAGGAGTGCACCGTCTTCAACAGCGACATCCGCGGCTTCACGCGCATGGCCGAGAGCAAGCGGCCCGAGGAGCTCGTCGAGATGCTGAACCTCTACTTCGAGCGGATGGTCGACACGATCTTCCAGTTCGAAGGCACGCTCGACAAGTTCATGGGCGACGGGATCATGGCGCTCTGGGGCGCGCCGGTCGCCCACCGGGACGATGCGGTCCGCAGCGTGGAGTGCGCGCTGAAGATGGGCGAGGTGCTCGGCGAGTTCAACCGCGAGCGGCTCGAGAAGGGCGAGCTGCCGCTCGCTGTCGGCATCGGGATCCACACCGGCCCGCTCGTCGCCGGGTACATCGGGAGCTCGAAGGCGCTCAGCTACACGGTGATCGGCGACGTGGCGAACACGTCGGCGCGGCTCTGCTCCATCGCACTGGCCGGACAGATCGTCATCAGCGAGAGCACGTACGCGCAGCTCGGGGGAAGGTTCGAGACCGAGGAGCTCCAGCCCGCCAAGGTGAAGGGCAAGGACAAGCCGGTCACGATCTACAACGTCATCCGGAGCCGGCCGATGTCGCAGGTCCCGGCGAACGCCTTCATCCACGCCGAGCCGACGAACGCCCTGCCCGAATGACCGAGGTGACGCGGCGCCTCGGCCGATCGGCCGGGGCGTGCGCGCGCGTCATCCCGTGGACGATGCAGCGCGGCAGCACAGCGCCGTAGCCGTCCGCCTGCTGCAGCGTTAGGGTCCGGGCCGTGGCTGCTTCGATCCTACCCTTTGAGAAACCTGTCGCAGAGCTCATCGAGAAGGTGCGGGAGCTGCGCGCGCTCGCCGCGGCGGACCCGCGGTTCGAGCCGGAGCTCGCCCAGCTCGAGGACAACACGGGCCGGCTGGCGCGCGAGATCTTCGCGGGCCTCACGCCGATGCAGAAGGTGCTGCTCTCGCGCCACGCGAACCGGCCGTACACGCTCGACTACATCAAGCGGCTCTTCACCGACTGGGTCGAGCTGAAGGGCGATCGGCGCTTCGCCGACGACTGCTCCATCGTGGGCGGGCTCGCGACGTACCACGGGCGGAGCGTGGTGGTGGTGGGCCACCAGAAGGGGCGCGGCGCGAAGGAGAACGTGAAGCGCAACTTCGGGATGCCGCACCCGGAGGGCTACCGGAAGGCCATCCGGCTCTACGAGATGGCCGACAGGTTCGGGCTGCCGATCCTGACGTTCATCGACACGATGGGCGCCTACCCGGGCATCGGCGCCGAGGAGCGCGGCCAGAGCGAGGCGATCGGCGCCGCGCTGGCCTCGATGGCGCGGGTCGGGGTGCCGATCGTGGCGACCGTCATCGGCGAGGGGGGCTCGGGCGGCGCGCTGGCGCTCGGCGTCGCCAACCGGGTGCTGGTGCTCGAGTTCAGCTGCTACTCGGTCATCTCGCCGGAAGGCTGCGCGGCCATCCTCTGGAAGGACGGCTCCCGCGCCGACGAGGCCGCGGCCCGGCTCAAGATCACCGCGCCGGATCTGCTGCAGCTCGGCGTCGTGGACACGATCGTCGAGGAGCCGACCGGCGGCGCGCACCAGGATCACGACGACGCCGCGGTGCGGCTCGACAAGGCGCTCTGGGCGACGCTCTCGTCAATGGACGGGCTCGGGCCGGAGGAGCTCGTCGACGATCGGTACCGCAGGTTCCGCGGGCTCGGGTCGTTCGTGGGTTAGGCGGCGCGCCGCCCCGGCTGGCTCTCCTCGAGCGCCGGGGCTATACGGCTCGCGGATGGACTACGGCAAGGCGGTGCGGATGCTGCTGCTCGTGGGCACCAGCGCCGCCGCCGGCGGCGCGGTCCTCTGGACGCAATCGAGGTTCAACGCCTCGGACCGCAGGGCGGCGCTCGGCGTCGTGCAGCAGTACCGCCCCGAGGGCGGCCGGAGCGTGCCGGAGGCGATCGGCGCGCGGCACCCGGGAAAGGCGCCCGCCTGGAGCGCCACCACCGAGTCGGCCTGCTTCCAGCACGTCCGCGTGCGCGCGACGATCGAGGGCGAGGCGCGCGCGCGGTACGACTTCCTCGTCGACATCAACGGGCCCTCGATCCACCCGGGCAACGCCGAGGGCGAGGCGATCCTCGGCGAGCTCACGCTCCGGCCGGCCGAGTCCGCCGCGGCGCCGGGGGCGCCGTGAGCGCCGCGAACGTCCGGGTCGCGCTGGTGGGCTGCGGGCGGTGGGGGGAGAAGCTCCTCCGCGCGCTGTCGGAGAGCGCGCGGGCGCGCGTTGTCGCGGTGGCGGACGTCGACCGCGGCCGCCTCTCGCGGGCGCGCGCGATTGCCCCGCGGGCGCGGCTCGTGCGCACGATCGACGAGGCGCTGGCCGCGCGCGTGGACGCGGTGATCATCGCGACCCCCGCGGCGAGCCACGCCGAGCTCGCGCTGCGGGCCCTCGAGGCCGGCGCCGACGTCTTCGTGGAGAAGCCGCTGGCCCTCTCCGCCGCGCAGGCCGATCGCTGCGCTTCCCGCGCCGCGGCGCTCGGCCGGATCGGCATGGTCGGCCACCTGCTCCGCTACCACCCCTCCGTGGTGCGCCTCGTCGCGCTCGCGCGCGAGCGGCGCCTCGGCGATCTCGTGAGCTTCAGCGCGGCGCGCCTGTCGATGAGCGCCGGCGCAGCCGGCGCCGGCGGCGGGGCCCGGTCGGCGCTCTGGACGCTCGGGCCGCACGATCTCTCGTTGCTCTCGGCGCTCGACTCGAGCCCGCTCGCCGAGGCGCGGGCCCACCTCTCGCCGTGCGGCGAGCTCGTCACGCTCGAGGCGCGCCTCGAGAGCGGCCTCGCGGCGCGGATCGAGCTCTGCTCGTCGAGCCCGACGAAGGAGCGGCGGCTGCGGCTCGCCGGCAGCGCGGGCGTCGCGGTCTTCGACGACGTGCGCGCGCCCGACCGCATCGTGTTCCTGGACGCGCGCGGCGCCGCGGCGGGCGCGCCGGCCGGCGAGCGCGCCGCGCACCTCGAGCTCGCGCCGGCCGGGCGCGAGCTCGAGGTGCCGTGGCGCGAGCCGCTCGCCGTGGAGATCGAGCACTTCCTCCGCTGCGTCGAGGACCGCGCGCCGCCGCTGACGCCGCTCGACGAGGGCGCCGCGGTCGTGCGGATCCTCGAGCGCGTCGAGGCGACGCTCGCCCCCGTCGATGCGCGCGTGGTCGCCGCAGGGTGACATGCGTGACGTGGGTAACCGCGGTCCGTTCCGGCTAGCCCGAGGCGCCCGGCAGGGCGCGGAGGGCGCCGGCGCGGTCGAGCCCGCGGGAGCCCTGGAAACCTCGGAGACACCGCTGAATCCGAGAAAAGCGGAGCGGCGCGCGGCCGACGCGCCGCGGCGCTTTGCAGCGCCGGATCGGCGTGGTACTGCCGTCGCTGGAAGGGCACGATGCCGCAGGATCCGAAGCTGACTCCCACTCAGGTCAAGGCGCCGCACGGCGCGACGGTGATGGAGATCCACTGGGCCGACGGCCACCGCAGCGTCCTTCCGCACGAGCTCCTGCGCGGGTACTGCCCGTGCGCGAACTGCCAGGGGCACGGCGGCACGATCAACTTCGTGCCCGGCGGCGACCTGAACGTCCGCGAGATCGAGCAGGTCGGCAACTACGCGCTCCAGTTCACGTGGGGCGACCGGCACGACTCGGGCATCTACACCTTCCGGTACCTGCGCTCGCTCTGCCAGTGCGACGAGTGCAAGCCGCAGTTCCAGCCGCCCCGCTCTAAGTGACCACCTCCCGCCGCGCCCCCAAGCCTCAAGCTGCTCCGACGGCGCGCGCCGAGCGGCAGCTCGATCCGTTCCAGATCGTCGACTCGTCCTTCGTCGCCGGCGCGGGATCGCTCGCGTCGCTCCCTCCGCCCGTCAGCGCGGAGGTGGCGTTTGCCGGGCGCTCGAACGTCGGCAAGTCGAGCCTCATCAACACGCTCGTCGAGCGCAAAGGGCTCGTCCGGACGAGCTCGAACCCAGGCTCGACGCGGCAGATCAACCTCTACGAGGCGCGGGCCCGCGACGGCGCGGTGTTCCAGCTCGTGGATCTGCCGGGGTACGGCTTCACCCGGCGCTCGAAGTCCGAGCAAGCGGCGTGGGCGTCGCTGATCGAGGGGTACCTGCGCGGGCGCGTCACGCTCGCCGCGGTGCTGCTCCTGGTCGATGGGCGGCGGGGCCTCGAGGAGGACGATCTCGAGCTCATCCGCTTCATCGAGGCGTCCCGCGACGTCGCGCGACGGCCGGTGGAGCTGCTGCTCGTCGCGACGAAGGTCGACAAGGTGCAGCGCTCGTCGGTCCGGCGCGCGCTGGACCAGCTGTCCGCGGCGGCCCCGCGCATGGCGGGCGGTGGTCTCCGCCGCGCGATCGGCTTCTCGTCGATCACCGGCGAGGGCAGGCGGGATCTGTGGCTCGCGATCCGGCGCGTGACGCAGCTCGGCGGCGCGGCGCCGTCATCGAGCGGCGGCGCCGCGCGCGAGGACGATGACCAGCGGACGACCGACGGCTGACCTCGCCGAGGTGCGAGATCCGCGCAGAAACAGCGCGTCTCGCGGCGGAACAGGGCCGATGGAAGTATTGACCCGCCCTGTGGCCCTCCATTAACGTGCGGCTCCTCCGGTTCCGCGGGGGAAGTCACCAGAGCCGACTGACACGTCGCGGGGTGGTTGCAGAGCAAGACGCGCGTGCCGGCCCATGTTCTCACCGGCTGCCCCAACGATGCCCGACTACTCCGGCCAGGTCACGCACGTCCACACGGCGCTGGCGCCACTCTGGTGGATTCCGCTCCTGCCGATGCTCGGCGCGGTGATCAACGCGCTGTTTGGCCGTGCGTTGCAGCGGAGCGCGTTCGGCCGCGACGTGTCGAGGCGGCTCCACATCGGGAGCTTCGGCGTCACGCTCGTCGCCGTGGGCGCCATGCTGGGCGCCTTCGCTCTCGGGCTCGCTAGCTTCGTCCAGCTCATCGGGCTCGCTCCGGGGGAGCGCGCGCTCTACAGCTTCGCCTGGCAGATGGTCCGCATCGGATCGCTCGACGCGAACTTCGCGTTCGTGATGGATCCGCTGAGCTGCCTCATGACGCTGATCATCACCGGCGTCGGCACGCTCATCCATGTTTACGCCGCCTCGTACATGGAGGCCGAGCCGGCGTACTGGCGATTCTTTACCTACCTGAACCTCTTCGTCTTCTCGATGTTGCTCCTCGTCCTCGGGGACAACTTCATCGTGATGTTCTTCGGCTGGGAGGGCGTCGGCCTCTGCAGCTATCTGCTCATCGGGTTCTGGTACAGCGACTACAAGAAGGCCTCTGCCGGCATGAAGGCCTTCGTCGTGAACCGGATCGGCGACTGGGGCTTCGTGTGCGGCCTCGCGCTCCTCTTCTGGGGTCTCGGCGCCAGGTGGCTCGACGACGGCCGGTTCCTCTCCGATTACCGCGCGCGCTTCATCGCGGTGGCCGCGGAGGCGCGCGGCGATCACGGCGCCTCCGCCGGGGTGCAGGACGGCGCGGGCGGCAAGGCGGGCGAGCGCAGGGCGCAGCCGCTCGCCGGGGCGAAGGGATACCTCACCTTCACCGGTCATCCCGGCGCGCGCGTGTACCTCGGTATCGCCGACGCCGCTCAGCTCGCCTCGAGCCCGCGGCCGTTCGGCGTGTCCCCCTTCATCCGCAAGGAGATCGACGCCGGGGCGCACTCCGTGGTGATCGTGCCGGGCGACGGCGCCGTGATCGGGGGCGATGGCCTCGAGATCGCAGCGATCGAGCGGATGCGCGTCGAGCCGGGCAAGGAGATCGTGGTGGCGACCGTGGGCTCGACGGTCACGTTCCGCGAGATCCACGATCAGCTCGTCATCAAGGACGCGAGCGGCAAGGCGTTCCTCAAGGATGCCCTCGAGTCGAAGACGGTGTGGGGCGGCGTCGCGCTGATCACGCTGGCTTGTCTCTTCCTCTTCGTCGGCGCCGCCGGCAAGAGCGCCCAGATCCCGCTCCACGTGTGGCTGCCCGACGCGATGGCCGGCCCGACCCCCGTCTCCGCGCTGATCCACGCCGCTACCATGGTCACGGCCGGCGTTTACATGGTCGCGCGCCTCAGCTTCCTGTTCTCGCTGAGCCCGGTCGCGGGCGGCGTCATCGCGCTGATCGGGGCCTCGACGGCGCTCCTCGCGGCGACGATCGGCTTCTTCCAGTACGACATCAAGAAGGTGCTCGCCTACAGCACGGTGAGCCAGCTCGGCTTCATGTTCATCGGGGTCGGCGTCGGGGCGTACTGGGCCGCCGTGTTCCACCTGATGACACACGCCTTCTTCAAGGCGTGCCTGTTCCTCGGCTCGGGCTCGGTGATCCACGGGATGCACGCGGTGGAGCACGACGAGGCCGCGGCCCAGGACATGCGCAACATGGGCGGCCTCCGCCGCGTCATGCCGCTCACGGCGCGGACGTACCAGGCGGCGTGCCTCGCCATCACCGCCGCGCCCATCCCGTTCTTCGCAGGCTTCTGGTCCAAGGACGAGATCCTCTGGAAGGCGTTCGGCACCGAGAACACCGGCCCGATCCCGGGGCTGCTCATCTATGCGATGGGCCTCGCGGCGGCGCTCGGCACCTCGTTCTACATGTGGCGGAGCTACTTCCTGACGTTCGAGGGGCCCCACGCCCGCAAGGAGATCGAGACCAAAGTCCATGAGTCGCCGCCGGCGATCACCTGGGTGCTCGCGGTGCTGGCGGTCCTGTCGGCGTTCGCGGGCGTCGTGTTCGGCTTCTCCAGCCACTTCGTCGGCGGCCACGGCGAGCCCCTGCTGGAGGCGTGGCTCCATCCGGTGTTCGCCCACGCCGACGTCTCGTTTCGGCGCCACGGGCTGGGGCTCGAGCTCGCGCTCATGGCGCTCTCCGTCGGCGGCGCGGTCGTCGCCTTCTCGCGCGCGCGCGCCCGCTACGGCGCGCGTCGCTCCCCGCGCTGGGCCGAGGAAGAGCGGCGGCTCCCGGGCTTCCAGCTCCTCTCGAACAAGTACTACGTCGACGAGATCTACGACGCGACGGTGGTGCGCGCCGCCCTATCGCTGCGCCTCTTCTTCGCCGAGATGGACCGCTGGATCGTCGACGGCATCGTCAACGGGGTCGCGGTCCTGGCCCGGGCCGCCGCCTGGGTCACGGGCGCCATCGATCGGTACCTCGTCGACGGCGTCGTGAACCTCGTCGCCGAGGGCACGCTGAGCGCCGGGGCGAAGCTCCGCACCCTGCAGACCGGGCGCATCCAGAGCTACGTCTATTTCCTCCTGGGCGGCGTCGCCTTGTTCAGCATCGTTCATTACTTCCTGCGGTGAACGGCCGATGTCGAACCTCTCTCCCGTCAGCATGCGCCGTGGATTCGCCCTCGCGAGATCGGCCAGGTCCACCTCGATGAAGCTCCTGATCCCCCTCCTTGTCGCGCTCTCCGTCGTGCTCGGGGCGGCGCCGCTGGCGCTGGCGCAGGCGCTCGAAGCGCCGAGGGCGCCCGGGCCGCGCGGCCGGATCGCGCTGCGCGCGGAGCCGCCCGGCGCGCCTGTCGAGCTCGCCGCGAGCGGGCCGGATCACGTCGGCTCGTTCACGATCGAGAACCAGGGCGACGGCCCCTTGAAGGTGACGCGGGTGATCGTGCGGACGTCCCCCGAGGACCCGCGCGTCCCGCCGGGCGTCAGCGTGGAGCTCGAGGGCGGCGGCACCGCGGCGACCCTCCCGCCGGGCGCGAGCCGGAAGGTCGTGGTCCGGTGGAAGACCGCGGGCGTGCGCGCGCGGGAGCTCTACGGGCACGTCGTCGTCGAGTCGGACGCGGTGGCGGCCGGCGCGGCCGGCGTGCTGGAGGTAGCGCGGACCGTCGCGATGGGCATCCACGCGGAGCGCGGGAGCAGCCTTGGCTTCGTCGGCGACCACATCCTCTCGATCCTGACGTTCCTGCCGCTGCTCGGCGTGGTCGCGGTCTTCCTCGCGCACCTCCTGCGTTACCGGGACGACAGGAAGCTCCGGCTGATGACCGTCGTGCTGATGGGCGTGAACCTCGTGCTCGCGGCGTGGCTCTACGCGCAGTTCGATCGGGGCTTCACCAGGGCCGACGGGAACGACGGCTACCAGTTCATCGAGCACGGCGTGTGGATCCGCTCGCTGAACGTCGAGTACTTCGTCGGCGTCGACGGCGTGTCGATCTCGATGGTCCTGCTCACGGCGCTGATCTCGTTCGTGGGCGCCCTCGCGAGCTACAGCGTCCACGACCAGCTCAAGGGCTACTTCGCGATGTACAACCTCCTCGTCACGGGGATGTTCGGCGTCTTCATCGCGCTCGACCTGTTCCTCTTCTTCGTCTTCTGGGAGGTGATGCTCCTGCCGATGTACTTCCTCATCGGCATCTGGGGCGGACCGCGGCGCGAGTACGCGGCGATCAAGTTCTTCCTCTACACGCTGGCCGGCAGCGTCTTCATGCTGCTCGCGTTCATCTGGTTCTACCTGAACGCCGGCCACACCTACCTGGTCGACGGCCAGGCCACCGAGCGCATCTTCTCGATCCCGGAGCTCTCGCGGGTCGCCTGGGCGGCGCAGGGGCTCACGATCCTCGGCGTCGCCGCGGTGAAGGTGGTCTGGATCTGGCTCTTCGTCGGGTTCGCCATCAAGATCCCGATGTTCCCGTTCCACACCTGGCTGCCGGACGCCCACGTGGAGGCGCCGACCGCGATCAGCGTGATCCTCGCGGGGGTGCTGCTCAAGATGGGCACCTACGGCATCCTCCGCATCAACTTCACCCTGCTGCCCGAGGCGACGCAGTGGGCCGCGCCGGCCATGGCGGTGTTCGGGGTGGTCAACATCCTCTATGGCGCCTTCTGCGCGATGGCGCAGAGCGACCTGAAGAAGCTCGTGGCGTACTCCTCCGTCAGCCACATGGGCTTCACGCTGCTGGCGCTCGGCGCGATGACGCCGCAGGGCATCCAGGCCTGCCTCGTCCAGATGTTCAACCACGGCCTGATCACCGGGATGCTCTTCACCCTGGTCGGCGTGGTCTACGACCGCGTGCACACGCGCGACATCGACAGGTTCGGCGGCCTCGCCTCGGAGATGCCGCTCTACACCGCGCTCGTCGGCTTTGCGTTCATGGCGTCGCTCGGCCTGCCCGGCCTGTCCGGCTTCTGGGGGGAGGCGATGACGTTCATCGGCGCCTTCCCGCGCTACCGCGCCCTCACGATCCTCGCCGCCGTCGGCGTCATCCTCACCGCGGCCTACCACCTCTGGGCCCTCCAGCGGATGTTCCTCGGCACGTTCCGCGCGTCGTGGCGGCAGAGCAAGTACCTCGAGCCGTTCGGCGGGAAGTTCCCGGAGATCAGCGGGCGAGAGCTCGCGTCGATCGCGCCGCTCGCGGCGCTGGTCCTCGTCCTCGGCTTCTGGCCGCGCCCGCTGCTCAGCCTCATCGATCGCGGGGCCCTCGACGTGCACCGCCTCGTCGACAGGCCGGGGCAGTCCCAGATCGCCGGCGCGCCGAGCGCAGACAGCGCGGGCGGCGCCGCGTACGCCCGCGCGGGCGCCCCGGAGGAGGGCGCCTCGCCGGGCCAGGGCGCCCTCGCCAGCGCCAGGTAAGCCGTGGAACCCCGCACCCTCGACAACGTGGCGAGCCTCGCCTACTTCGCGCCGGAGCTCGTCCTCATCGCGGCGGCCCTGCTGCTCGTCGTGTGGGATCTCGCGTCCCCGGCGCGCCTCAAGCTCGCCGGCCTCGTGAGCCTCAGCCTCGCGGCGCTCGCCTGCTCGGGCGGGCTGGGCGCGTACTTCCTGGCGACGGACGCCGCCCCTCGCGCGCTCTTCCACGGACTGCTCGCGTTCGATCGCTTCTCGAACCTCTTCCGCGTGATCTTCGCGCTCGTCACCGGGGCGATCGTCCTCTTCTCGGTGCCCCCGCGGGCCCCCGGGATCGAGCCCGAGCTCCGCCGCGAATCGGGCGAGCTCTTCACGCTGATCCTCGTGCTCTCGCTGGGCATGAACCTGATGGCGGCGAGCCGCCACCTGCTGCTCATCTACCTGTCGCTCGAGCTCGTCAGCGTCATCAGCTTCGTGCTGGCAGGCTTCAAGATCGACGACGCGAAATCGAGCGAGGCGGCGCTGAAGTACGTCATCTTCGGCGGCGTCGCGTCGGGGATCATGCTCTACGGGATGAGCTGGATCTTCGGCATCACCGCGTCGATGCGGCTCGACGAGTGCGCGGCGCGGATCGCCGCGCTCACGGCGCAGCAGGGCAAGGTGCCGGAGGTCGTGTTCGTCGGCACGGCCTTCATGCTCGCCGGCTTCGGCTACAAGATAAGCGCCGCCCCGTTCCACATGTGGACGCCCGACGTGTACGAGGGCGCGCCGACCCCGGTGACCGCGTTCCTCTCGGTGGGGCCGAAGGCGGCCGGCTTCGCGGTGCTGATCCGCTTCTTCTCGGACGCGCTCGGCGCCGGGAGCGCGCCGCCCGGCGTCGCGACGCCGTGGCCGGTGCTCTTCGGGTGCCTCGCGATGGCGACCATGACCGTCGGCAACCTGTCGGCGCTCGAGCAGGAGAACGTGAAGCGCATGCTCGCCTACTCGAGCATCGCGCACGCGGGGTACATGCTGCTCGGCTTCTCGGTGTTCAGCGGCGCCGGCGTCGCCGCGATCGCCTTCTACATCGTCACCTACTGCTTCATGAACCTCGGCGCGTTCATGGTGGTGATGGCCGTGGCCGAGGAGAGCGGCGGAGACGAGACGTTCGCCGCCTTCCGTGGGCTCGGGCGCCGCGCCCCGCTCGTCGCCGCGGCGATGGCCGTGTTCCTCGTCTCGCTCACCGGCCTGCCCCCGACGGCGGGCTTCATCGGCAAATTCTACCTCTTCTCGGCGCTGCTCGCCGCCGGGGGCGCGTGGAGCTGGGGTATCGCGGTCGTCGGCGTGCTGAACAGCGTGATCTCGCTCTTCTATTACGCGCGCCTGCTCCGCACGATGTATCTCGACAGGAGCGATCGCACCGAGCCCACACCGGTGCGGCCGCTGCTCGGCGCGACGACGTGCGCGCTCGCGGTTCCGACCGTGCTGCTCGGGGTCTACTGGGGGCCAGTTTACGACTTCGTGGCGCGCTCGGTGACGATCCTGCGCTGAGCGCTGAGCGCTGTGCCACGGCGCCGACGCCGTCCCATCCAGCGCGCGCCGGGCCGAACGCGGCGGTATCGATCTCCCCGCGATCCTTGCTAGTGTGCGCGCGCGTGGCCACGACCCAGGACGCGATCTCTCCAGAGGAACGTTTCGCGCGGGGGGTACGCCTTGTCCCGGGCGGCCTGGACATCGGCGGCAAGCTGGTCCCGCTGTACGCCGGCAGCGTGCACTACTGGCGGCTCGACCCGCAGCACTGGCGCGCCTGCCTCGAGGCCACGCGCTCGCTCGGCGTTCACCTGATCGACATCTATGTGCCGTGGGCCGTTCACGAGACCGGCCCGGGGCAGTTCGATTTCGGCCGGCTCGATCCGCGCCGCGACGTCGGCGCCTTTCTCCGCCTCGCGCACGAGCTCGGCTTTTACGTCATCGCCCGCCCGGGCCCGCACATCAACGCGGAGCTCACCTGCTTCGGCATCCCCGAGCGCGTCATCTGGGACCCGAGCTGCCAGGCCCGCTCGGCGCGGAACAACCCGGTCGTGCTCCCGATGTTGCCGTACGGGTTCCCGGTCCCGAGCTACGCGAGCAACGCATTCCACGACGAGGTCGCCCGCTATTTCAACGCGCTCGCCCCGGTCCTGAAGCCGCACCTCTACCCGGACGGGCCCATCGTGCTCTTGCAGATCGACAACGAGGGCGCGCTCTACTTCCGCGACGGGGCGTACGACCAGGATTACCACCCGGACGCGATCTCCCTGTACCGCGACTTCTTGCGCGAGAAGTACCGGACGATCGAGGCGCTCCAGCGCGCTTACGCGACGAAGAGGGTGGAGCCCGCGCCGGAGGGCGACGCGACCGAGGACGCCGGCGCGGCGCTCGTGCGCGCGATCGTCCGCGAGCGCGCGCAGGCCGAGGAGGGCGACCTGCGGTTCGCCACGATCACGCCGCCTGTCGCGTTCGACGCCGAGACGCCGGCCGATCTCGCGCGCCACCTCGACTGGAGCGAGTTCCACGAGCACCTCCTCGAGACCGCCATGGGGCGCTTCGCGAGGGCGCTCTCCGCGGCGGGCGTCGACGGCCTGCCAACGATGCACAATTTCCCGATGGGACAGGACGCGACGCCGCTCAACCCGGCGCGCATCTCGCGCGTCGTGGACCTCGTCGGCCTCGACTACTACAGCGTCGCGAGCCCGAGCAGCCGGCAGATCCTCGCCCGCCGGACGAGCGAGCTCGCCGTGCGCTGCGAGGCGCTCTCGCTGCCGCCCTTCGCGTGCGAGATGGGCGCCGGCTTCCCGCCGTTCTTCCCGCCGCTCGAGGAGCGCGACAGCGTGTTCGTGATGATGGCCGCGCTCGCGTACGGGCTGCGCGGGTACAACATCTACATGGCGGTCGAGCGCGACCGCTGGATCGGCGCGCCGATCGATCCGCGCGGCCGCCCTCGCCCCTTCGCCGCCTTCTGGCGGAAGCTCTCCGCGGCCCTCGAGGCCACGAGGTTCCACGAGCTCCGCCGCCCGGCGCCGGTGCGCATCGTCACGCCGCGCACGGAGCGCCGGCTCTCCCGCGTGATGCACGCCTTCGGCCCGCTCACCGGGGCGTTCTTCTCGATCATGAACTTCGGCGCCCGCGATCGCTGCCTCGAGGACGACCTCGGGCTCGGTTACCCGCTCGCGGTGGAGTCCGACACGTTCGTGCGTGCGTTCGAGGAGGCGCTCGACGCGCGCGGCGTCCCCTACGCCCACGTCGGCGGCGAGGATCGCGACATCTCGCTCGTCGGGGCGCGCTGGGTCATCTGCGCCACCTCGGGCGGCCTGAGCCCGGAGCTGTTCGCGTGGCTCGAGGCGACGTCCCGGCAGGGGACGCTGATCACGCTCGGCCCCCGCGAGCCCACCTTCGACGGCGCCTTCCGCCAGCTGCCGCGGCCCTACGATCTGAAGCGGCTCCTCGCCCCCGGACAGAACCTGCCGGCGCTCCTCCAGGACGACCCCGCCGCGGCCGACGCCGCGGTGTCTCGCGCCATCGACGCGCTCGGCCTGCCGGCCTTCGCGTGTGATCCCGACAGTGTCTTCGCGACGCTGCACGAGGATGCGTCGGGCACGCCGCGGGTGCTCTTCTTGCTGAACCCCGGAGACGCGGACGTGGTGGCGCGCGTCACCGTGAGCGCCCAGCGCGCGCGCGATGTGCTGGACGACGCGCACTTCGAGGCGCGGCGCGGGGCGCTCGAGGTGCGGCTCGTGCCTCGCTCCGTGCGGATGCTCGCGCTGGAATAGCCCCGCCGCCGGGCGCTACGCCGTGACGGCCAGCGAGGCCAGGCAGCGCTGGCCCGCCCGCTCTCCTCCTGACGTTGCGTGCCCCTCGATCAGCGCTCGAACCGCAGCGAGTTGCCCTCTGCGTCGCGGAAGCGGCCCATGCCGATCATGAGGATGTCGATCAGCGACCAGATGCCGAGCCCGCCGCACGTCAAGAGCTTCGCTATGCCGAGCCCGGTCTGTCCCAGATAAAAGCGATCTACGCCAAAGTAGCCGAGGAAATAGGAGAGCAAGAACAGCGTGGACTGGCTCTTGGTCGGGTGACCGACGGGCGCGTCGCGCCTGAGCACGAGCCCCTGGGCGTCTCGCATCGAGCCGGTGCCGATCAGGATCGTGTCGATGAGGCTCCAGAAGCCGAGTCCACCACACGTGAACAGCTTGAGGAGCCCGAGCCCCGTCTGGCCCAGGTAGAAGCGATCGACGCCGAACGTCCCGAGAAACACGGCGAGCATGAAGGCTGTCGCCTGGTCCTTGTCGGAATAGGCCTGCGCCGGGGCGCCGTGAGGCGGTCCACCGCCGTGAGCCGGCGGCGGGCCCCAGCCGCCTCCGGGGGGCGCGCCATAGCCGCCGGGGGGCGCGCCCCATCCTGCGCCAGGCGGCGGGTACCCTCCGCCCGGCGGTGGGTATCCGCCCGGCGGCGGGTATCCGCCCGCCGAGGACGCGCCGCCACCGCCGCCCGGCGCCACGCCCTGGCCGCCGGGCGGGCTCGGCCCCCAGCCGCCATTTCCCCAGCCGCCGCCTGCGTTGCCCCAGCCTCCGCCGCCGGGCGGAACTCCGCCTCCGCTGTTGCTCATCCTCGTTCCCTCCAGCTGATGCGGCTGTGGAGGCGGCCGTGCGCCCCGCGGTCGTCAGCCGAGCCTGACTGTATCCTGGAACCGAGGCGCCGCGCTTGCGCAACGCGGAAATCGCTGGTGGTTGCCGGAGGCCCACCCTACCTTGGCCCACGAGGGGCCGCTGAGCGCGGCGCAGGAGCGAGCGCACCCGGCGATGCAGCAAGATTTTCAGTCCGATCGATGGCTGTCGTTCGCCCTCCGGGCGGGGCTCATCGCTCTGTTCTTCTGGATGGTGAAGGGGCTGCTCGTCCCCGTCCTGCTCGGCGGTCTGGTCGCGCTCCTCGTCTCCCCGCTCCAGCGCCGCCTCGCGCCTCGACTCGGCCGCTTCCGCCAGTTCGCGCCCGCGATCTCGACGGCGGGCGTGATCATCCTCGTGTGCATCCCGCTCGCGGTGATCATCATCGAGGCCTCCGCCTCGATAAGCCGCTTCTTCGCGCGGGATTGGTCGAACACGATCGAGCGGGTCGAAGGCCTCCTGAACGACGGGAGGATAACGGCGCTCCTCAACAGGGCTGGCCTGTCCGGGGACGATGTCCGCACGTACGTGAGCAACCTGTTCGAGCGGGTGGGCAGCTCGATCGCCGGCTTCGCGGGCGGCATGGTCGCCGCGGTGCCGCAGACGATCGTCGACGCGTTCCTGTTCGTCGTCGGGCTCTACTACCTGCTCCGCGACGGGGGCCTGCTGCTGCGCTGGCTCCTCACGCAGTCGCCGTTCAGGAACGAGGAGACGGACGTCCTCTTCACGTCGATCCAGGACACGGTGCACGGCGCCGTCCTCGGCCTGCTCGCGACGGCGGCCGTCCAGGGGACGCTGACGACGATCGCGCTGTTCGCCTGCAAGGTGCCGGGCGCGTTCCTGTTCGGCCTCCTGGCCACGCTGCTCTCGCTCGTCCCCATGATCGGCACCACGCCGGTCACGCTGGGGGCGGCCATCTACCTGTTCGTCACCGGGCGCATCGGGGCGGGCATCGGCATGTGCGCCGCGGCGGTCCTCATCGGGCTCTCGGACAACGTGATCCGGCCATGGGTTCAGAGCTCGCACGGCGGGATGCACCCGCTCATCGCGCTCCTCGCCATCTTCGGCGGGCTCGAGCTGTTCGGCGCGGCGGGGATCTTCATCGGCCCGGTCGTCGCCGCGATCGTCCTCTGGGCGGTCGACACGCGCGCGGGCATCTCCAGCTCGGGCCTCCCGCTGGGCCCGCACACGTCGCAGCCGCCACCCTCGCTGACGTCGCGACCGCCGCCGGCCTCGCGACCGCCTCCGACGTCGCGACCGCCGGCGTGACGCGGCGGCGCGGCGGAGCGCCGCGAGACGCGCGGCCCGCGCCCTAGACGGCGGCGCTCACGGCGACAGGCCGTAGCCGCGGGCGAGGGTGAGGGAGAGGAGGTTGCACGCTGCGTGGAACACGAGCGGCGCCCCGATGCCGCCTGTGCGCGCCCGCAGCCATCCGAAGAGGAGCGCGGGGAAGAAGACGGCGAGCCGGGCCGGGTGCTGGATCGTGAGCACGTGGCCGATCGCGAAGATCGCCGACGAGAGGAGCCACGCCGGGCCGAGCGTCGCGCCGGCGACGCGGAATCGCGGCGGGAAGACGCGGTCGAGGGCGCTCTGGAGGTAGCCCCGGAAGAACGCCTCCTCGGGCAGCGCGACCACGAGCAGCTGCGCGGCGATCTCGTCGGCGAGCGAGGGCGGCGGGCGCAGCACGAACGGCGAGGTCGCGCCCCAGTACAGCCGGTAGCCCAGCCAGAAGAGCGGGAAGACGATCGCGGCGACCAGCGTCGCCCAGGCGACGGCGTGGAGCGCGGCGCGGGCGAGGCGCCTCGCCGACAGCGGCACGGGCTCCAGGAGCCCTCCGAGGGACAGGCCGTGGGCGCGGATCGTCGACTCGTCGTACCTCAGCACGAGCCAGGACGTCGCCGCGAAGAACGTGAGGCCGACGAGCGTGCCGGCGTAGCTCTTCGGCGCGGCGTAGGACACCGCCGTCACGGCGGCGGTCGTGATGCCAGCGGCGAGGAGCGCGCGCGCCGCGGTCGGCTCGGGCGGCCGCGGGCGCTCGCGCTCACCGGCGCTCGCATGCGCGGCGTTCGCGTCTGCCGGCGCGCCAGGTGTCTCGTCGCCGGCAAGTGCGCGGGCGTCTCGGCTCGGTTCGATGGGTGTGGGCGGCTGCAAGGCGTGTTCGTCGCGGAGGGGAGCGCGCGGTGCGGGGGCTTACGCGGGGATCGCGGCGACCCGGGGTCGCGGCCGCGCGCGCTCAGCCTAGCCGCCACGATGTCCCTCCGCGATGGTCAGCGCTCGGGGCGGCGCGATTCAGGTGCTGCACACGGGTCCAGCCACCGCCCATTTTCTAGCCTTCCAGCCCGGCCACGTTAGAGTGCGGCCGCTGTGGCGTTTTCCCGACTTCGCTGTCTGATGAAGCCGTTGGCCTGCGCGCTGCTTGCGTCCGTCGCGACGCTCGGTCCGGCGCCCGCGTCGGCCGCGTCGCCGTTCCTCATGACGCCGGCGGCGAGCGTCGCCGAGGCGTCTCCGGCGTACCGCTACGCCAACATGACGAACGAAGAGGCGCTGGCGGAGCTGGATCGCCGGAAGATACTGTACCTCAAGGTCGACCACGCGCCCGGGGTGCGCGCTCCGATCCGGCTCACGGGTCGTCTGAACGGCGTGAACTTTCATTCGGTGCTCCCGCCCGAGCAGCGCGTGACGAGCATGTTCGAGATCCTGGACGCGCGCCTCGCGCTCGCCCTCGACGATTTCGCGGCCGTGCTCTCGAGGCACGATATCGACGAGGTCGTCCATTACACGATGTATCGACCCAACGTGCCGATGCGCGGCCGCGAGGGCGTGGACGGCGACGGAGAGCACGGGCACCCGATCGCTCATGCCAAGGCCGCTGACAGCGCGGTGCAACAGGCAGAGGCCGCGGACGGCGCTGCCCGCGAGGAATCGACGAGGCAGGCCTCGCCGGTCGAGCCTGCGCCGCCGGTGGAGCTCGGCAAGAAGGGCGCGCTCGATGCGACGTCCAAGGCACCTGAGGAGCGGCCGCGACGCCTGAAGGAGAAGGGGTCGGCGGAGGCGGCGCCGAAGGAGAAGGGGGCCGCGGAGGCGGCGCCGAAGGAGAAGGGGGCCGCAGCGGAGGCCGGGCCGAAGCAGAAGGGGGTGGCAGAGGCCGGGCCGAAGGAGAGGGCCGCGCCGAAGGAGAAGGCCGCAGCGGGGGCCGCGCCGCAGGAGAAGGGCGCCCTGGAAGCCGATCCTGGCGCCGCTTCCAAGGCTCCTGGCCAGCGGACGCGGACGGTCGCTGCGCGCAGCGGGCCGGCCAAGAAGGACGCCGGCAAGGTCGGAGCGCGCCGCGCTGCTCGGCGCAAAGCCGCGGGGCCGACCCGGGCGACGACGTCTCCGGTCAAGCACCGTGGCGACGTCGCGCTGCGCAGCGATGCAGCGCAGAAGCCCCGCGGCACGTGGGCTCCGCCGGGCACGCGGCACCCCGCCGGCCTGGCCATCGACGTCGGCGCGCTCAAGAAGCGCGACGGCACCTGGATCAGCGTCGCGCGCCACTTCCACGGCCGCATCGGGGACAAGACCTGCGGTGAGGGCGCGCCCCAGCCCGAGCTCCCCGAGGCGCGCGAGCTCCGGTCCATCGTGTGCGAAGCGGCGGACCTCGGGATTTTTACATACGTGCTGACGCCCAATTTCAATGCGGCGCACGTCGACCATTACCATATGGAGATCAAGCCGGGCGTCCGGTGGTTCCTCTATCACTGAGCGAAGGCCTCGCGCCCCTTGTGCAGCCCTGAACGGCTCGCAGCGCCCCCCACTGCACATCCGTTGATTGCGCGTTTTTTGATGATCTGAGCGGTTTGTTCGCGCAACTTCTGCCACGAGAGCGACGATTCCCTTCCCGAACGAAGGCGCCGGCGCTCCGCCGCGCGCCCCCGCGAGGGAGGTCGACGGACATGGTGCAAAAGAAAGACGGACAGCCGCTGCCGGGGACTTCGTACCGTGTGCTCCGTCGGATCGGGGCAGGCTCGTGCTCGGAGGTCTTCGAGGTGACCGGGCGCCGCGGCCAGCTGCGCGCGCTCAAGCTGCTCCGCGCCATGCACGAGGGGTCGAGCGAGATCGGAGCGCGCCTTGTCCAGGAGGGGCGCGCTCTCTCGACGCTGAGCCATCCTCACATCGTGAAGGTCGAGGAGGTCGGCGTGACGAGCGACGGCCGGCCCTTCCTCGTCATGCCGCGCCTCTTCGGCGAGACGATGCGCGAGCGGCTCGACGCGCGCGGACCGCTCGCGACACCGACCGCCGTGCACATCGCCATCCAGGTGCTCGGCGGGCTCGCGGCGACGCACCGCGCTGGCATCGTCCACCGCGACATCAAGCCGGCGAACGTCTTCCTCGCGCAAGCGAGCTGCGCCGAGCAGGGCGTCGCCGATCTGGAGAGCGCGCCCGGTGTGCCGGAGGCCGAGCACGCCGTGCTCATCGACTTCGGCATCGCGAAGGTGAGCCGCGAGGGGCTGGAGCCGTCGACGGGCTCGAACGTCCTCGGCACGCCGCGCTACCTGTCGCCCGAGCAGATCCGCGGCGAGGAGGTCGACGCTCGCACCGACGTGTACGCGGTGGGCCTCCTGCTCTTCGAGGCGATCACCGGGCGCGGTCCGTTTCCGGTTGTCGACTCGATGGCGGTGATGCGGGCGCACCTCAACACGCCGGCGCCGCGGCTTCGCTCGCTCCTCTGGGTGCCTCCGGCGCTCGATCACGCCGTCGCGCGCGCGCTCGAGAAGGATCCGGGGCTCCGCTGGCAGACGGCGGACGCGATGGCCGCGGCGCTCGCGGAGGCGCTGGGCGAAGGCGGGGGCAAGGAGACGCCGGCTCACGGCGGAGCGGGGCGCGCCGCGCCGCCGGACGGCGAGCGCAGCGCGCGGGCGCACCTCGCGGTCGGAGAGGCGCGATGAGCGGCGCGTCCGCCGAGTGCTCCGGGGCGCGCACGCTGCTCTACGCGCGCGGGGTGTCGCTCGCGCCGAGGGCGCCTTTCGCGCGGTCGCTCCGCGCGAAAGGCGAGGGCGAGCCGTCCGAAGGCGCGTGGCCGCTCCGCGCGCCGGGTGAGGGGGAGCCGCTCCCCGGCACACCCTATGTCGTGCTGCGCCTGCTCGGTCAGGGCGGCATGGGCGAGGTGTACGAGGTCGAGCACCGGGCGCTCGGTCGCCGGTTCGCGGTGAAGGTGCTGCACCGCAGCCACGCCGGCCGCAGCGATCTCTCGGCGCGCCTGCGCGCCGAGGCGCGCTCGATCGCTCGCCTGCGCCACCCGGGTCTCCCCGACGTGTTCGATCTCGGCGTGACCGACGGTGGCCGCCCCTACTTCGCCATGGAGCTCCTCGAGGGGCGCGATCTCCGGACCGAGCTCGCGCGCCTCGGCGTGGTCGCGGTTCCGACCGCGCTCGACCTGGTCCTGCAGGCGCTGTCCGCGCTGTCGCTCGCGCACGCGGCGGGCATCGTCCACCGCGATCTCAAGCTCGAGAACCTGTTCCTCTGCGACGACGGCACGCTCAAGGTCCTCGACTTCGGCGTCGCGAAGCTCCTCCACGCCAGCGCCTCGCTGACCGCCCCGGACGCCGTCATCGGCACACCCAGGACGATGGCGCCCGAGCAGTGCGCCGCCCAGCCGATCGATCCGCGCGCGGATATCTATGCGATGGGCCTCGTCCTCTACGAGCTCGTCGCCGGGCGAGGCCCCTTCGACGAGCTGCGCGGCCGGGGCGACGCGCTCCGCTTCGCTCACTGCGAGCAGGAGCCTCCTCCTCCGTCGCGCTTCGCGCCGCAGCCGATCCCGGCGGCGCTCGAGCAGCTGATCCTGCGCGCGATCGCGAAGGCGCCCGAGCATCGCTTCCAGACGGCCGCCGACATGGAAGCCGCCGTGCGCCGAGTGCACGTCCGGTTGCACGAGGGATCGCCCTCGAGCGCCGGGCCGGTGGTCAGCGCGAGCGCGCTCACCCCGACCGCGGCCGACGCCGTCGCGGCCTGCACGCCTGTGCGCGGCGAGGTGCCCGCCGAGCTGCTTCGCCGACCGCTGCTCGCCGCGTCGGCCGGCGCCGCGCGCCTCTCGCGCCGCCCGAGGGCGCGCTCGACGCGGCGCGCACCCCCGGCGCGCGTCGCCCGTGCGGCGTCGCGCGCCACCGCGCTCGCCGTCTGCGCGCTCGCCGTCGCGTCGGCCGCGCTCGGGCTCGCGCTCGCGCAGCGCTGGATCGCGGCGAGTGAACCCCCCGCGCCCGCGCCGCCGTCCGCGCACGCCGGGGCGCAGGCGCGCTCGGCTGTAAGGTAGCCTCGTCGCGCCCGTTCTCTGGTCGACACCGCAAATGCGGAGTGGAGGGACCATGAACCGGATGCGACGAATCGGGCTGGCTTGTTTGGCGATATCGCTCCTCGCGGGCACCGCCGGCTGCGGCGGCAGCACAGCGGCCCGGCCGGCGGATTCCACGGCAAAGGGGGGACGCACGATCACGGGCGCTCCCGAGCCCTCCGGCGCACAGGGGTTCCAGGACGGCGCCGCGTTCGACGAGCCGGGCGCGCCCGCCGCGCCGCCGTCGCCCGACGCCTCGCCCGCGGCGCCTTCGGCCGAGATCGAGCGGCCCTCCGCCACGGGCGGCGCCTCGCGCGCCGAGGGGGCCGCGCGCAAGGCGCCGAGCAGCCAGGTCGCGCCGGAGCCCATCGATCGCCCGGGCCTCGGCACCCAGTGGGGTGAGACGCGCGTGTCGCGCATCTCGACCGCGCCGTTCGTCCGGGCCGACGTCAACCGCCCCTTCGTCGTCGCGAGCCTGTTCTACAACGACGCCGAGGGCGCCCGCGCCATGGCGAGCGCGTCCGGCTTCCGCCGCACGTCGCCGCAGGCGTTCACGCTGGCCGGCGGCGCCGTCGCGGTCGGGCTCCGCGGCGAGGGCGGCGGCTTCCTGAGCGGCTTCGTCGCCGGCGAGAAGAGCCACGTCGTCGGCGAGGCCGGCCAGCGCTACAGCATCGTGCTGCGCAACCTCACGCCGACCCGGATCGAGTGCGTCGTCTCCGTCGACGGCCTCGACGTCATGGACGGCCAGGCCGCGGCGTTCAGCAAGCGCGGTTACCTGATCGATCCCCACGGCGAGCTCGAGATCGACGGCTTCCGCCAGTCCGTCGACACGGTCGCCGCGTTCCGCTTCGGCTCGGTCCGCGGCTCCTATGCGAACCAGAAGCACGGCGATACGAGGAACGTCGGCGTGATCGGCGTGGCCCTCTTCAACGAGCGCGGGACGACGCCCTGGACGTTCGACGAGGTCCAGCGCCGCCGGGAGGCGAACCCGTTCCCTGGGCAGTTCGCCACGCCGCCCGGCATCTGAGCCTTTCCAGCGGGCATCTCGCGCCTCCTCCGCGCTCCGACAAAATCAAGCTCCCGCTCCGCCGCGCGCCGGGCTAGGCCACGGCACGGTGTCGGACTTATTGAACCCGTCTCAACGTGCGGCCGTCGAGCACGAGCTCGGGCCAATGCTGGTGCTCGCCGGCGCAGGTTCCGGCAAGACGCGTGTGGTGACCACGCGGATTGCCCGCCTTCTCGATCGCGGCATCCCGGCGCGCTCCATGCTGGCGATGACCTTCACCAACAAGGCCGCCGCCGAGATGCACGAGCGCGTCGGCAAGCTCGTCGGCTCCAAGGTCGCGCGCGAGCTCAAGGTGTGCACCTTCCACCGCTTCGGGCTCGACGTCCTCGGCGCGGAGACCCGCGCCCTCGGCCTGCGCGGCGGCTCCTTCGCCATCTTCGACCAGTCCGACGCCCTGGGGGTCATCCGCGAGATCCTCCGCGAGCTCCGCGCCGGCAAGAGCTACGACGTCAGCGCGATCCTCTCGCGCATCTCGAACGCCAAGAACGCGTTCCTCGACGCCGAGACCTGGGCCGAGGCGCAGCGGCAGGGCAAGGGCATCGACGAGTACGACGAGATCTCGATGCTCGTGTACCCGCGCTACATGGCGGCGCTGCGCTCGTTCCAGGCGTTCGACTTCGACGATCTCATCTGCGAGGTCGTCCGCCTCTGGCAGGCGCGCGCCGACGTCCTCGAGCGCTGGCGGATGCGCTACCGCTTCGTGATCGTCGACGAGTACCAGGACACGAACCGCGCCCAGCTGGAGCTCCTGCGCCTGCTCTGCGGCGAGCACCGCAACGTGGTGGTCGTCGGCGACGACGACCAGTCGATCTACGCCTGGCGCGGCGCCGACGTGCGCAACATCCTCGATTTCGAGGAGCACTTCTCCGGCGCGAAGGTCGTCAAGCTCGAGCACAACTACCGCTCCCGCAAGCCGATCCTCGACGTCGCGAACGCGGTGCTCGCCAAGTCCGGCGCCCGGCGGCACAAGAAGTCGCTCATCGCCACCCGGCTGGAGGGCGACAAGGTGCGGTCCATCATCTGCGTGGACCCCGACGTCGAGGCGAGCTTCGTGGCCACGGAGGCGCAGCGCCTCCTGGAGCGGGAGGCCGCGCGGCCGAAGGACATCGCCGTGCTGTACCGCTCGAACCTCCAGGCGGCCGCGATCGAGTCGGCCCTCAAGGAGCGGCAGATCCCGATCCGGATGATCGGCGGCCAGCAGTTTTTCGAGCGCAAGGAGGTCAAGGATCTCATTGCCTACCTCCGCGTCGCGCTCAACCCAGGCGACGAGATGTGCCTGCGGCGCATCCTGAACTACCCGGCGCGGGGCATCGGCGACGTCGCGGTGGCCAAGCTCGGCGCCTACGCGACGGCGCACGACGCGTCGCTCTGGACGGCGGTGTCGCGGCCGCACGCCGTCCACGAGCTGACCGCCGCTGCGATCGAGGGCTGCCGCCAGCTGCTCCGGATCATCGAGGCCACGCGCGCGCGGTTCGAGCGCGGCGAGCCCTCCGCGGAGGTCGCCCGCGCGCTCCTCGCCGACGCCGGCTTCAAGGAAGACATCATGGCCGGCTCGTCCACGGCCAACGCCGCGGCGCGCCGCTGGGGCAACATCGAGGGCCTGCTCAACGTCTTCGCGCGCCGCGACGAGAAGGGGAAGGGGGACCGCGCGAGCTTCGCCGAGTTCCTGCGGCTGCTCGCCCTGCGGCAGGACTCGGAGGAAGAGGAGGCCACCGATCGGGTGACGCTCACCACGATGCACGGCGCCAAGGGCCTCGAGTTCCCGTACGTGTTCGTGATCGGCCTGGAGGAGGGGCTGATGCCTCACCAGCGCAGCCTCGACGAGCGCGCCACGGACGCCGCGCCGAGCGGCGCGGAGGGCGGCGACACGGGCGGCCACAGCATCGAGGAGGAGCGGCGGCTCTTCTACGTCGCGGTCACGCGGGCCCGCGATCGGCTCTACCTCACGCGGGCGAAGCACCGCGGCTCGCGCGGCAAGATGGTGCCGAGGACGCCGAGCCGGTTCATGCTCGAGATCCCCCCCGAGCTCATCGAGGAGCGCGAGGAGCTCGCGCCGGTCGCTCCGGGGATGGAGAAGGTGAAGGCGGGGGCGGCCGGCGTGCTGGCCGCGCTGTCGATGAACCCGTTCGCCGGGGATCCCCCCCTCATCCCGCGCCGCCGCAGCTGAGCGGGGCGCGGGACGGCGGGGGCTCGGTCAGACGGCGCCCTCGGCGGCGGCGAAGCCGGCGCGGGTGATCTCCTGCACGCCCTTGCGCGTGACGAAGTCGCGGAAGCTCTCGCCCTCGGCGCGGCCGGCCATGTAGAAGCGCGCGATCGCGGCGATGACCTTGGGCGTCTCCTCCTCGGGGATGCGGCCGTCGAGGCGCTCGCCGATGCGCGCGCTCGGGCCGCAGCAGCCGCCCACGCGGAGCGAGTAGTGCGGGCGCTCGACGCCGTCCTTGCCCTTCACCATCAGGCCCGTCATCCCGATGTCCGCGACGTGGTGCTGACCGCACGAGTTCGGGCACCCCGAGATCTTGATGTCGAACTCGCCGAGCGCGCTGACGAAGTCCTCGGTCTCCTGGCGGCTGCCGTTCGGCACCAGGTGATCCCGGATGCGCGTGCCGACCTCCATGCTCTTCGTGATCGCGAGCGTGCAGTAGTCGCCGCCGGGGCAGGTCACCACGTCGGTGATGTGCCCCGCGTCCGCCTCGGCGAGGCCGATCTGCGAGAGCTCGCGGTGCAGGCCGAGGATCTTCGCCTCCGGCACCCAGCGCAGCACGAAGTTCTGCGTGTTCGTCGCCCGCACCTCGCCGTTGCCGAAGCGACGGGAGATGTCGGCCAGGCGCTTCAGCTGCTCGCCCGTGATGTCGCCGAGCGGCAGCTTGACGGTGGCCACCCGGTAGCCGGGCTGCTTCTGCGGGATCGTGTTGGTCCGCTTCCAGCGCGCGAAGGCGCCGTCGCCGAGCGTCTCCCGCGACGGCTCGAGCGGGGGCGGGTCGCTCTCCCGGTACTCGGACACGTACCGCGCCACGTCGGCCGCGAGCGCGTCGCCCCGCGCCGCCTTGATGCGATCGAACTCCTCGTCCAGCCTGCGCAGGAACTCGGCCTCGCCGACCTTGCGGATCAGGAACTTGAGCCGCGCCTTCTTCCGGTTCTTTCGCTCGCCGTCCCGGAAGAACACGCTGACCACCGCCTCGCACGCCGGCAGCAGATCGGCGATCGGGATGAACTCCCGCCAGAGGTGGGCGATTTCGGGCGTCGAGCCGAGCCCGCCCGCCACGTAGACGGCGAAGCCCTGGCCGAGATCGCCGACCTTGGCCAGGAGGCCGACGTCGTTGATCATGATCTGCGCGTGATCGCGCGCGCTGCCCGACAGGCCCACCTTGAACTTCCGCGGTAGCCGCCGGTTGTGCTCGTGGAAGAGGAAATGCTCGGTGACCGCGTGCGCGTAGGGCGTCACGTCGAACACCTCGTCCTCGACCACGCCCGCGAGGTGCGACGCGGTCACGTTGCGGAGCGTATCGGCGCACGCGCCGACCGTCGTCACGCCAGCTTGCGCCAGCGCGCGCTGCAGGTCGATCGTCTCCTCGATCTCCAGGTAGTGCAGCTGGATGTCCTGGCGTGTTGTGACGTGCGCTAGCCCGCGACCCCACCGCTCGGTCACTTCCGCGAGCGCTTCCAGCTGCGCTGCGGTCAGCTGTCCGCCCGGGATCTTGATCCGCTGCATGTGCTTCACGTGCGCGAGCTGCGCGTAGACACCCATGGCCAGCCGTAGAGGACGGAACTGGTCGGGGGTCAGCTCACCACGTTTGAATTTGGCGACGTTCTCGGCGTGTACGTCGATGGCCGCCGCAAGGCGCTCGACTCGTTGCGACATATCCGATGGTATTCCCTATATTTCCGACGCGTCAAGTGCGACAATTATCACCGCCGGTTCCACGAGGTATCCAGCCCCCAGCACCATGAAGACCGCTCTGCCGAACTCGACCGAAGCCGTGCATGCGGGTGTACTCCGCCAGCGCCCCTCCCACACCCTCGCGCCTGCGATCGCGCAGACGGCGACCTACACCTTTGCGAACACGGCGGACCTCGAGCGCTATTTCGCCGGAGGGGACGCGGATCCCGAGCGGCAGGAGTACGGCCGTTACGGCAATCCCACCGTGCGCGAGGTCGAGCAGCGCATCGCGGCGCTCGACCGCGCCGAGGACGCCCTGCTCTTCGCGAGCGGGATGGCGGCGGTGACGACCACGGCGTTCGCGCTCCTCAAGGCGGGCGACCACGTCATCCTGTTCCGCGACGTGTACCGCCGCACGCGGCAGTTCGTGATCAACGTGCTCTCTCGGCTCGGCGTCGAGCACACGCTGATCGACCCGGGCGCGTTCGATCAGCTCGAGGCGGCGATCCGGCCGCGGACCCGCTTCGCGCTCAGCGAGTCGCCGACGAACCCCTACCTCCACTGTATCGACCTGTCCCGCTTCGCCGAGATCTGCAAGAAGGCGCGGGTGAAGACGGTCGTCGACGCGACGTTCGCGACCCCCTGCAACTCGGACCCGATCGGCCGCGGCATCGACCTCGTGGTCCACAGCGCCAGCAAGTACCTGTCCGGCCACAACGACGTCCTGGGCGGCGCGGTCTCCGGATCGAGCGCGCTGATCTCGCTGATCCGCGACATGCGGAGCGTCCTTGGGGGCATCATGGATCCCCACGCCGCGGCGCTGATCGGGCGCGGGATGAAGACGCTCGCGCTCCGCATCGAGCGGCAGAACGCGACCGGGCTCGCCGTGGCGCGCGCGCTCGAGGCGCACCCCGCGGTGGAGCGGGTGTTCTACCCGGGGCTCCCGTCGCACCCGGATCACAAGGTCGCGGCCGAGCAGATGCGCGGCTTCGGCGGCGTGGTGAGCTTCACCGTGCGCGGCGGGCGAGAGGCGGCCTCGCGCGTGGTGGACGGCACGCGCATCGCCGCGATCGCCCCGAGCTTCGGCGGCGTGGAGACGCTCATCGAGCAGCCCTGCATCATGAGCTTCCACGAGCTCAGCGACGAGCAGCTCGCGGCGATCGGCATCTCCCCCGCGCTGATTCGCCTGTCGGTCGGCATCGAGGAGACCGAGGACGTCGTGAGGGACGTCCTTGGCGCGCTCGACGCGCTCGGCAAGGCCTAGCCTCGGCTCGCCCGGGAAGGCCGGCGCGCGGCTAGCCGAGCTTCTTCAGCTTCCGCTGCAGCGTCCGCCGGTCGATCCCGAGCAGCTTCGCCGCGGTGGCCACCACGCCGCCCGACTCCCGCAGCGCGGCGCGGATCGCCTCGCGCTCGAGATCGTCGAGCTTCAGGCTCCCCGGCGGCGGCGTCGGCGCCGCCGAGGCCGAGGGCGGGGGCCGCTGGCGCTCCCGGAGGCTCGCGGCCTCACGCAGCAGCTTGTCCGCGTCGATGGGCTTGCTGAGCAGCGTGTCGGCGCCCTCGCGCATCGCCGCCACCGCCAGCGGGATGTCCCCGAACCCGGTCAGCATCACGATCGCCGCGTCCGGCTGCAGCTTGCGGTACTGGGCGAGCGCGCTGAGCCCGTCGCCGCGCGGCATGCGGTAGTCGATGACCACGAGGTCCACCGGCTCGTACTCGAGCGCCACGAGCCCCTCGTCGATCGTCGCCGCGGTCCTCGCCACGACCCCGCGGCGGCGCAGCGCGCCCTGCAGGGTGGTGCGGAACGCATCGTCGTCGTCCACGAGGAGCGCCGTCTCGATCCGTCGCGTCATCTTCACCTCAGGCGGCCCCGGAGCGCTTCAGCGCGCCGGGCAGATCCGCGTCCATGGGGCCCGTGCTCCCGTCGAGGCGGAGGCGCAAGGTCGCCTTCGCGCCGCCGGTCTCGACGCTCTCCATGCGCAGCACCGCGTTCATGCGGGAGGCCATCATCGAGCTGATGTAGAGCCCGAGCCCCATGCCTCCCTGCTCCATCTTCGTCGTCTGGAACGGCTCCCCGAGCCGCCCGGCGATGTCGGGGTTGAGCCCCGGCCCGTTGTCGGAGACCGCGATCTCGCAGACGTCGCCGCGCTCGACGACGCTCAGCTCGATCCGCTGCTCGGCCGAGTCGGCCGTCGCCTCGGCGGCGTTGGCGAGCAGGTTGACGAGCACCTGGCAGAGCGCCGGCCGCAGCACGTCCGCCTGCACCGGCCGCGGCGTGTCGAACGCGAGCTCGCCGCGGTAGCCGAGCCGCGCGAGCTCGACCTTCGCCAGGTCGCGCACGAAGCGGGTGAGCTCGAGCGGCTCCAGCCGCTGATCGAGCCGGATCTGGCCGCGCATCAGCCCGATGATGTCGCTCGCGCGCCGCGCCTCGCCGGCCACGGTCTCGGCCATGCGCGCGGCGTCCTCGGAGCCCGTCTCGCGCGCCACGTCGACGAGGTCCTTGCTCGCGAGGAGGATCGTCGCGAGCGGCGTGCTGAGCTCGTGCGACATCCCGCCGACCATGCGCCCGAGCATCGCCAGCCGCTCGTTCCGCTGGCTCTGCTGCCGGAGCTCCTCGAGCCTGTGCGCGTAGACGACGACGAAGAAGCCGAGGAACAGCGTCAGCGACGTGAGCGACACGAGGTCGCCCAGCCGCCGGATGCGCTCGCCGCCGAGCGGCGCCGCGTCGAGCGGCAGCGGCGTCGCGTACGTGAGCACGGCGATCGCGGCCAGCGTCAACAGGCCGACGAGCACGGTCGTGCGCCGCGGGCACAGGAGGCCGGAGAGGGCGATATGGAAAGCGAGGAAGACGGCGAAGGGGTTCGCCAGCCCGCCCGAGAACCAGAGCATCCAGGCGTTCGCGATCACGTCGCCCACGAGCTGGGCGCGCGCGTGATCCTGCGCGGGCTCGCGCGCCGACGGCTCGCCCCCGTCCGGCCGGCGCGCGCGCCCGACCCGGATGGTCCAGGCGACGTTGGCCGCCGCGATCGCGGCGATGCCGACGATCAGCGGAGCGAGCCCGAGGTCGGGGACGAGCTTCCTGCCCGCGACCGTGGTCGCGATCATCCCCGCGATCGCCCCCCACCGCAGCTGGATCAGCCACCTGTCGGCGGTGTCCCAGGAGGGGGGCTTCGGCCCGGAGAGCAGGACCGCGAGCCGTCGGCGCGCCGCAGGGGGCGCGCTGCTCTTGGCAGGGTCGTGCCCTGCGTCAAGCGACCATGGCTGAAAGGAGGATTGCATCCGCGCGCGGACAGGGGGGCTTTCCAGGGCGCGGTCGAGGCGTCCGGCGTCCATCCCGGAGCAACCTTCCGACGTTGCCTTGCATCCGCTCCCTTGTACCGCGCACGAAAGCCGCGAGCACGCGCGAGGTGCGCCCCGGCCCACATCCGGGGGGTGTCAGGAAAAACCCCAGCGAATACCGTGACTTGAAATTGTTGGCTGGGTTACGTTCGGCCTCGCGCCGGCGGGGCGCTCGGCCCCGGGCCGGTCACTTGGCCTCTGCGGCTCCGTTGCCGTGCTGCGCGGGCGGCGGCGGCGCCTTGTGCGCCCGCTTCATCCTCCAGTCGTCGGCGGCGCGCTTGCCGTCGAACGGCGCCTTGATGTCCGCCGGCCGCTCGGCCTCGATCCCCTCGGCCCGGCCGCGGTTGGCCGTGTCGAACATGGTGAAGCCGATGAAGATCGCCAGGAAGATGAGCGACGACGCGAAGATCAGGGTGTGGAACTTATGGTCCCACTTGAGGTGCATGAAGATGAGCGCCACGACGCCCGCCTTCGTCGTCGCGATGAGGACCGCGATCGCCAGGTTGGCCGCGCCGAGGTCGACGTAGCTCGCGCCCACGGTGACGACCGTGAGCACGAGCAGCGCGAGCCACGTGGCGATGTAGACCTTGAGCGGCAGGACGTGAGGCACGTGGTCTGCGCCGTGGCCATGGCCGTGCCCGTGCCCGTGCGCGCCAGCTGCTTCTGCGTGTGTCGACATGCTGTCCTCTAGGCCTCAGCCCACCAAGTAGAGCAGGGGGAAGAGATAGATCCAGATGAGGTCGACGAGGTGCCAGTACAGCCCCACCCCTTCGACCGGCGAGTAGTAACGGCTCGAGAACTCACCGCGCAGGTTGCGGATGAGGATCCACGTGATGAGCCCCATCCCGATGACGACGTGCAGCCCGTGGATGCCCGTCATCATGAAGTAGATGGCGAAGAACGTCCCCGCGTGGGCCGTGGTGAAGCCCTGGGCGGTGAAGTACTTCCCGGGCAGGAGGCCGTCGTGGAACTTGTGCTGGTACTCGAAGTACTTGATCACAAGGAACACGGCCGCGCAGAGCAGGGTCACCACGAGCAGCCGGGTGGTGGTCTTCTGGTCGCTCCTCTGCGCAGACCGGACGGCGAGCGCCATCGTCAGGCTGGAACAGATGAGCACGATCGTGTTGACGCCGCCCATCACCTTGTCGAGGTGATGGTGGGCTTCCACGAACGAGTCGAAGAACCAGCCCCGGAAGATGGCGAACGCGCAGAACAGCCCGCCGAAGAGCAGGATCTCCGTGACCAGGAAGAGCCAGATGCCCATCCTGCCGGCGTCGAACTGCGTGTCGGCGGAATCGAAATGATGGGCGACGTGGAAGTCGGGGGACAGGGCCGTGCCTGCCTTGTTCGGCCGGTCGGCGGCCTCGGCGTGCGCGCTCATGCGTTCTCCGTGTTGAAGTCGTAGGCGCCCTTGGTCACGACCGGGGTGCGGACGAAGTTCTCGGTGATGGGCGGGGAGGCGGTGGTCCACTCGAGGCTGAGCCCACCCCAGGGGTTCGCCGGCGCCGGAGCGCCGGAGCGCAGCGACTTGATGAAGCAGATGATCATCACGAGGAAGCCGAGGCCCAGGATCCACGAGCCCACGGTCGAGAAGGCGTGCAGCGGCTGGAACTGGTCCAGGTAGTTGTAATAGCGGCGCGGCATCCCGCGGCTACCGAGGACGAACTGCGAGAAGAACGTGACGTTGAAGCCGATGAAGACCAGCACGCAGGAGATCGACGCGAGCCGCTCCGAGTACATCTTGCCCGTGATCTTGGGCCACCAGTGGTGGAGCCCGCCGATGTAGGCGATGACGGTGCCGCCGACCATCACGTAGTGGAAGTGCGCGACCACGAAGTACGTGTCGTGCAGGTGCAGATCGACGCTGAGCATCCCGAGGAAGACGCCGGTGAGCCCGCCGATCGAGAAGAGGATGAGGAACGACAGCGCGTACAGCATCGGCGCGCTGTAGCTGATGGAGCCGCGCCACAGCGTCGCGATCCAGTTGAAGACCTTCACGCCGCTGGGGATGGCGACGAGGAAGGTCAGGAACGAGAACATGATCGCCGCGAACTCGCTCTGGCCGGAGGTGAACATGTGGTGGCCCCACACGAGGAAGCCGACCAGGGCGATGGCGACGCTGGAGAACGCGATCGCCTTGTAGCCGAAGACCCTGCGCCGCGAGTGGACCGAGATGAGCTCGCTGATGATGCCCATTCCCGGCAGGATCATGATGTAGACGGCCGGGTGGCTGTAGAACCAGAAGAAGTGCTGGTAGAGCACCGGGTCGCCGCCGAGCGCCGGGTCGAAGATGCCGATGTGGAAGGCGCGCTCCGCGATGAGCAGGAGGAGCGTGATGCCGAGGACCGGCGTGGCGAGGATCTGGACGATGCTGGTCGCGTAGATCGCCCAGAGCATGAGCGGCATCTTGTACCAGCCCATCCCGGGCGCCCGGAGCTTGTGCATCGTGACGATGAAGTTCAGCCCCGTGAGCACGCTGGAGAAGCCCAGGATGAACACGCCGAACGTGACGCTCAGGACCGACGTCGTGGTCACCGTGCTCGAGTACGGCACGTAGAACGTCCAGCCGGTGTCGATGCCGCCCGTGACGAGCGACGACAGCGTGAAGAGCGCGCCGATCCAGTAGAGGTACAGGCTGAGGAGGTTCAGCTTGGGGAAGGCGACGTCCTTCGCGCCGATCATGATCGGCAGCAGGAAGTTGCCGAGCGCGCCGGGGATGCTCGGGATGATGAACAAGAAGGTCATCACCGCGCCGTGGAGCGTGAACATCTGGTTGTAGGTGTTCGCGCTCATCAGCGTCTCCTTCGGCGTCAGCAGCTCGAGCCGGAGGACGAGCGCGAACACCCCGCCCATCGCGAACGCGATGAACGTGCTGATGAGGTACATCAGGCCGATCCGCTTGTGATCGACCGTGGTGAGCCACGACATGATCCCGCTCTGGGCCCGGATGTAGTCCGTTCCGTGGCCGCCGGCGGGTGCCGTATTGACGTCGAGGGTTGTTACGGTCTGCGACATGACTGCTTCTCCCCGGCGCTCACTTCACCGACTTCAGATAAGCGATGAGCGCGTCCACTTCTTTGTCCTTGAGGAGCCCCTTGAACGACGGCATCACCGGCGGGTAGCCGCGTACGACCTGGCCGCCGGGGTTGAACACGCTCTCGCGGAAGTAGTTCTCGTCCGCGATGAGCTTGGATCCGTCCGCGAACTCCTCCTCGCGGCCGAAGAGCCCCTTGAGCGACGGGCCCTGGATGCGCGTCCCGTCGAGCGAGTGGCAGGTCGCGCAGCTCCGCTTGGCGAAGAGCAGCTTGCCGAGCTCCTCGGGCGGCAGGTCGCTGTTGTTGTTGCCCTCGAGCCACTTCTCGAAGTCCGACGGCTCCAGCACCTTGACCGTGGCGAGCATGTCCGAGTGACCGGAGCCGCAGTACTCGGTGCACAGGAGCACGGTCTCCCGCGCCTCCGTCGCCTCGAACCACAGCGACGTGTACGACCCCGGGACCACGTCCTGCTTCACGCGGAACTCCGGGATGTAGAAGCTGTGGAGGATGTCCTTCGAGCTCATGATGAGCCGCACCGGGCGGCCCCGCGGTACGCCGAGCTCGTTCACGGTCGTCGTCCCGTCGGGGTAGGTGAACGTCCACAGGTACATCTCGCCGGTGACGTTGATCTCGTAGGACTCGGCCGGCGCGACGGACGCGTGCACGTAGCCGCGCATGCCCACGAAGAAGAGCGCGATCACGATGGCGAGCGGGATCAGCGTCCACACGACCTCGACCGTCGTGCTGTGGTCGATGGGGCTCGTCTTGTCGCGCTCGCTCCGCCGCTTGTACTTGATGGCGAAGAGCACCGTCGCCCCCGCCACCAGGATGAAGAAGAGGACGGAGACCCAGTAGGCCGCGTCCCAGCCGGCGTCGATGTGCTCAGCGAGCGTCGAGCCCTGGCGGGGCAGCCAGAAGGAGCCGAGTTCGATCGGGTTTTTCATCACCATAGTTGTGGCTCCGCCACCTTGTATCTAGGAAGCCTCGTTTACACGCGCCCTCGTGCGGGCGCGTTCAGTCCGCCAGAAGCGAATGAGCCAGAGCCCGATGAGCACGACGGTGACGACGCCTGACGCCATCATCAGCCGCCTCGTCGCCAGGACGTACCCTCGGGCGTTGGGATCGTAATGGAAACAGAACAAGAGCACCCGATCCCAGGCGCTCCCGACCTGCCCGCTGCCCGCTTCGCGCAGCGCGAGGCCGAAGTTCTTCTGTGGGAAGGAGATGCCGTACAGCGTGCGCGACAGGCGCCCGTCGGGCGTGAAGACGAACGCGCCCGCCGCGTGTGCGTACTGCTTGGTCGTGTCGTCCCACCGGTAGTGGAAGCCCACCGCGTCGGCGAGCGCGCGCACCGACGCCTCGTCTCCGACGAGGAAGTCGAAGCCGTCGCCGGTGACCGGCTTGCCGTACGCCTCGATGTAGTTCGCCCGCTTCTTGCGCGCGGCTTCGGGCGTGTCGCGGGGGTCGAAGCTGACGACGAGCGCGCGGTACTCCTGGCCCGCGGTCCAGGCGCTCTCCTTCATGGCCTGGAGCACGCCGTTCAGGACCAGCGAGCACAGCATCGGGCACTCGAAATAACCGAGCACCAGGACGAGGGGCTTGTCGCCCGCCGCATATTTGGCGAGCTCGACCTCTTGCCCCGACTGGTCGCGGAGCCGGAGCTTCTGCGGGAGCAGGGCTCCCGGCCGCTCCTCGATGTCGATGCCGGCGAGCTCCGTCGGGATGGTCGTGTCCGCAGCTCGCGCGCTCCGCGCCGGGGTGACCGTGGCCACCACGAGCGCGAGAACGGCGAGCAGGGCAGACAGCGGGCGGGACATCACTGCTCCGGAGCGGGGGTCGCCGGGGCTGCGGGCTTGGGCGCCGCGCCTGCAGGCGCGGCGGGCTTGGCCGCCTCGGCGGGCTTCACGGCGTCGGCGGGCTTGGCCGTCTCGGCAGGCTTGGCCGCGTCCGAGGGCTTCGCCGCGTCCTTGTCGCCCGGCTTCGCTGCGTCCTCGCCCTTCGACGGCTCGCCGGCGGCGGCGCCCTCGGCGGGCTTCGCCGCGCCGTCCGCGGGCTGCGCGCCCTCGGTCGTCGCGGCGGGAGCGGCCACGGTCCTCACGCGCTTCTCCTGGTAGTCCTTCAGGGTGAGCGCGACGGCCTGATCGACCGGGATGCGGACGACGCCCTTCTTCTCGTCGGCCCACTGGTAGCGGCTGAGCCGCTCCTTCTCCCAGGCCCGCAGGCTGCGGACCCCGCTGCTCGGCGGCTCCAGCACCTTGGTCGAGATCTCGCGCTCCATCGTCGACTTGAAGATCTCGTTGACGAAGAGCACGACCACCACGATCGAGAGCAGCGTGGCGATCACGATCACGAAGATGAGCGAGTTGTTCGGTCGATCCACCTCGGCCTGGGCCTCGGCGTGATCGGTCGCTGTGTTGTCGGTCGCTTCGCTCATGGCCGGCTCCTTACGGGTTGTCGATCCGAGCCGCTTCGGCAAGGTGAGGGTCGTTCAGGGGATACAGCGGGCTCTTGGACGCCTGGAGCGCGAGCATCCAGGCTCCGACGCCCAGCGGGCCGAGCAAGCCGGCGAGGTCGATCCAGCTCAGGTGCGCGCCGTGGTGATCCACGTTCGGCATGACGAGCCAGTAGAGGTCGACGTAGTGCATCACGAGGAGGAGCACCGACGCCGCGCCGAGCACGAGCGGGCTCCGCTTCGCGTGCCGCGACAGGAGGACGAGGAACGGAACGACGAAGTGCCCGAACAGCAAGGCCAGGCTCACGACCTTCCACGAGCCCTCCCAGCGGTGCTGGTAGAAGATCGTCTCCTCCGGGATGTTCGCGTACCAGATCAGGATGAACTGCGAGAACGCGATGTAGGCCCAGAAGATCGTGAATCCGAAGAGCAGCTTGCCGATGTCGTGCTGGCGCTCGACGTTGCTCACCTTGCGCAGGAGCCCCGCCTTGTGCAGCGCGATCGTGATCAGCGCGAGCGCCGAGAGGGAGCTCGTGGCCGAGCCGGCGAACACGTAGACGCCGAAGATCGTCGAGTACCAGTGCGGGTCGATGCTCATCAGCCAGTCGAACGCCGCGAACGAGATGGTCAGGGCGAAGACGATGACGGCCGGGGCGGCCCCGGCGCGCATCCTCGCGGTGGGCCGGAAATCGGCGCTCTTGTCCTGCGCGCGGGAGGTCTTGATGAACCAGAGCGCGAGGCCCGCCCACGCCACGAGGAACACCACGGCGCGGATGTAGAAGAACGTCGGGTTCAGGTAGGGCGCCTTCTGGTGCAGCACATGATCGTTCGCCGCGTCGGGCCCCATCCAGTGATGGTAGATGTCATGGGCGAGCACCGCGACCGGGAGGAAGAGCACGATGCAGGCGGGCAGGATGCCGCTCATCCACTCCATGTGGCGGCGCGCGGCCGCCGACCAGCGCGCGCGGGTCAGGTGCTGGATGATCACGAAGAACAGCGCGCCGAGCCCGATCGTCACGAGCCACGTGAAGCCGGTGAGGTACGAGAACGCAAAGCGCTTCGCGTCGGAGACCGCCGCCGCCGCCGAGAGCACCACGCCGACGATCGCCAGCACCATGCTCCCCGAGACGAGCCGCTTCGCGACCGCCGGATCGAGGACCTTCGCGTCCTCGGCCAGAGCACTTCCGTGGGACTTCATGGAGTTCCGCTCTCCTTCGCGATGTTGCCCCGCTGGGCCTCGGGCACGTCGTCGACGCGCGCGTGCTGGCTGTGCTGCAGCACGCGCACCCACGTGACGATCGCCCACCGGTCCTTGACCGGGATCTGCTTCCGATAGGACGGCATGTTGCGCACGCCGTTCGTGATGACGTTGAAGATCTCGCCGTCGGGCAGGCCGATGGCCCGCTCGGACGCGAGGTCGATGGGGGGCGGGTACCCGCGCTTCACCACCATGCCCTGGCCGCTCCCGCTCTGGTCGTGGCACGGCGCACAGTAGATGTTGAAGCGATCCTGGCCGCGCCGGATCACCGTCTCATCGACGGTGATGGGCGCGAACGCCAGGAACGTCTCGCCGTCCTTGCCGGTGCGGTAGGCCTCGCTCTCGTCGAGCGATCCCTGGGCCACCGTGCCTTCGACGATCGGCCGCATCGCCCGCCCGTCGGGGAACAGGCTGGTGCCCTCCTCGGGCTGGAACTTGGGCTGCCAGTCCATGTCTCCGAAGAGGTGGATCGGCGGATCGCTGCTCGCCTGTCCGCGGCAGCCTGCCAGGACGACGAGGAGGGGAATGCACCAGCGCTTCACGAGGAGACCTCCCGGATGCCCTGGGCGCCGAGGCGCTGGAGGAGGTTGCGCGTCTCCGTGGAGTCGAACTTCGGGTCGCTCGCCTCGACGCTGATGAAGAAGGCGTCGTCGGTCGCCCGCGGGAACGAGGGGTGCGTCATGGTGGGGTGGAACAAGGTGGGCAGGCGCCCGAGCGCGAAGAGCCCGAAGAAGCACGTGAGCGCCGCGAAGAGGACCGTGAGCTCGAAGAAGATGGGGATGAAGGCCTGGTACGAGAACGACGGCTTGCCGCTGATGATGAGCGGATAGTCGTGGTACTGCGTGTACCAGGCGAGCGCGATGGCGCTGGCGAGCCCCGCCGCCCCGCCGCCGAGCACGAGCCACGGCAGCGGAGACGGCTTGAGCCCCATCGCCTTCTCCAGCCCGTGCACGGGGAACGGCGTGTGCGCGTCGAAGCGGCTGTACCCGGCGTCCCGGAGCGCCTCGCACGCGTGGAAGATGTCCTTCGGGGTCGTGAAGTAGCCCATCACCCCGAACAGGGTCGACTCGCCGTCCGCCTCGTGCTCGGCCTTGCGCTCCAGCTTGCGCTCGATCGCGAGCGCGGCCTGACCGTGCGGCCCGCTCTCGCGGGGCTCGTCGTACTCCGCGTCGTCCTCGGGCACGTGGCCCTGCGGCTTGACGTCGGGCTGGCTGTCGCGCGCGGAGTCCTTGTGCGCTCGTGCCTCCTCGGCCGAGGCGGGCTTCCCGGAGCGCTTCTGGCGTCGGGCGTCGCTGTTACGCTGCATGATGAGCCTCGTCGTTGCTGTGCGAGCCGTGAGGATCGGCCGCCGCCGTGACCCCCTTCACCTCGCTGATCGCGACCATCGGCAGGTAGCGGACGAACAGCAGGAAGAGCGTGAAGAAGAGGCCGAACGAACCGAAGAACGTCGAGATGTCCCAGATGGTCGGGCGGAAGTAGGTCCAGCTCGAGGGGAGGAAGTCGCGGTGGAGGCTCGTCACGATGATGACGAAGCGCTCGAACCACATCCCGATGTTGACCAGGATCGAGATGATGAACATCGCGGGGATGCTGGTGCGCACCTTCTTGAACCAGAAGAGCTGCGGGAAGATCACGTTGCAGCTCACCATGGTCCAGTAGGCCCAGGCGTACGGGCCGAGGATGCGGTTCCGGAAGGCGAACTGCTCGTAGCCGTTGCCGCTGTACCAGGCGATGAAGAGCTCCATCCCGTACGCGTAACCGACCATGGTGCCGGTCGCGACGATGACCTTGTTCATGTTCTCTAGGTGCCGCATCGTGATGAGCCCCTCGAGACCGAACGCCTTGCGCGCGAACACCATCAGCGTGACGACCATCGCGAACCCGCTGAAGATGGCGCCGGCGACGAAGTACGGCGGGAAGATCGTCGTGTGCCAGCCGGGGACGATCGAGACGGCGAAGTCGAACGACACGATCGTGTGCACGCTGAGCACGAGCGGCGTCGAGAGCCCGGCGAAGATCAGGTAGGCCTTCTCGTAGTGGAGCCAGTGGCGGTGCGAGCCGCGCCAGCCGAGGCTGAGGATCCCGAAGACGATCTGCTTCGTCCGGGTCGTGGCCCGGTCGCGGATCGTGGCGAGATCAGGGATGAGCCCGACGAACCAGAAGAGGGTCGAGACCGTCGCGTACGTCGAGACGGCGAACACGTCCCAGAGCAGCGGGCTCTTGAAGTTCGGCCAGATGCTCATCTGGTTCGGGATCGGGAACAGCCAGTGGGCGAACCAGATCCGGCCCAGGTGGGCCACCGGGTAGATGGCGGCGCACGCGACCGCGAAGATCGTCATCGCCTCCGCGGCGCGGTTGATGCTCGTCCTCCACTTCTGGCGGAAGAGGAAGAGGATGGCGCTGATCAGCGTGCCGGCGTGGCCGATACCGACCCAGAACACGAAGCCGGTGATGTCCCACGCCCAGTTGACCGTGGTGTTCAGCCCCCAGATACCGATACCGGTCCCGACGAGGTGAACGAGCGAGCCGGCGAGGATGAAGAGGATGCTGATGGCAAGGCACAGCAGGACGAGCCACCCGGGGGGGCGCTTGCTGAGGACGATGCCCGAGATCTTGTCGGTGAGAGAGCGGAAGTCGTCCTTCCCCTGCACGAGCGGCGCCTCGTCCAAGAGGGCGGCGCGGTCCGAGAGCCGGGGGTGATCGACCTGGAGGGGTGCTGTGGCGCTCATGCGTCGGCGAGCTCCGGGTTCTTGTTGCGGATCTTGGCGAGGTACGTGACCCGCGGCTTGGTGTTGATCTCGTCCAGCAATCGGTAACCGCGCGGGCTAGCGGCCGCCGCGGCCACCTGGCTCTTGGGGTCGTCGAGGTCGCCGAAGACGATGGCCTGCGTCGGGCAAGCGCCCTGGCACGCGGTCACGACCTCGCCGTCCTTGATGTGCTCCCGCCCCTCTCGCTTGGCGTCGATCTTGGCGTGGTTGATCCGCTGCACGCAGAAGGTGCACTTCTCCATGACGCCCCGCGATCGAACGGTGACGTTGGGGTTGAACTGCATCTTCTGCTCCTCCGAGTCCGGCTGGTTGTACTCGAGGAAGTTGAAGCGACGGACCTTGTAAGGGCAGTTGTTGGCGCAGTACTTCGTGCCGACGCACCGGTTGTACGCCATGTCGTTCAGCCCCTCGGGGCTGTGCGTCGTGGCGGCGACCGGGCAGACCTGCTCGCACGGCGCGTTCTCGCAGTGCTGGCAGGGGAGCGGCTGCGAGATGCTCTCCGGCTCGTTCGGGTCCGTGCCCTGGAAGTAGCGGTCGATCCGGAGCCAGTGCATCTCGCGGGTCTGCCGCACGCCGTCGGCGCCGACGACCGGGATGTTGTTCTCGGCCTGGCAGGCGACGACGCACGCGTTGCAGCCGAGGCAGGCGTTGAGGTCGATGGTCATGCCCCAGGCGTGCCCCTGCCGCCGGTTCGGCTCCTTGAACAGGCTGAGGAGCGGCGGCACGTGGACCTGCTTCTGGGCGAACTCCGGGTCCTTCTGGAACTCGGCGAGCGTGCCCTCCCGCGCGAGCGGGCGGCCCTCCATCACGAAGTGCTCCTGGGTGCGCGCGAGCTCGACGACCTCGCCGGTCTTCTCCAGCGAGAAGCCGCCGGCGAGCTCGAAGGCGTCGCTCTTGCGCAGCGGGGTCGTGTCGACGCCGACGCCATGGCCGACCCGGAGCTTCGCGCGCCGCCCCTGGCCGACGGTGATGCCCACCGAGTCGTCCGCCTGCCCCGGCGCGACGAGGACGGGGATCCGCACCGACGCGCCGCTGCCCGTCAGCGTCACGACGTCGCCGTCCTTCAGGCCGAGCCGCGCCGCCGTCGAGGGCGAGAGGTTCGCGGCGCTGCCCCAGGTGAGCTTCGTCATCGGGTGGGGCAGCTCTTGGAGCCACCCGTTGTTCGCGAACCGGCCGTCCCACGTGTGCACGTCGGGCCGGAAGGTCACCTCCAGGCCCTCGCCCACGGCGGGCGCGAACGCGCGGAGCGCCTCGATCGCGCCCTGCGCCGCGGCGGCCACCTGCTCGTCCGCGAGCTGGGTCCCCGCGACGAGGCCGTCGTGCAGCGCGCGGCGGAAGTCGTCCTCGGTGCGCTTCGCGCCCTCGGCGGTCAGCCAGGTCGCCCGCACCAGATCGTAGGCCGTCCGCGAGCCGCCGAGCAGGAGCTCGATGACCTCGGCGTCGGTCCTGCCGCCGAAGAGCGGGGCGATGAGCGGCTGCGCGATGCTGGCCGTCCCGTCCTCCGCCCGCACGTCGCTCCACGACTCCAGCGGGTGGGCGCGGTTCAGGTGCCAGCGGGTGCGCTCGCTCGTCTCGTCGACGTGCGTCGAGACGTGCACGCTCACGGGCACCTTGGCGAGCGCGTCGGCGAAGCGCGCGTCCGCGGGCGCGTCGAAGGCCGGGTTGCCGCCCAGGATGATCAGCGTCTCGACGTCGCCCTTCTCGATGGAGCGCGCGAGCTCGACGAGCGCCTCGGGGCCCTCGCGCGAGTCGTCGAAGGGCGCGACGTGCCGGACCGCCTTGCCCGTGTTGTCGAGCGCGAGGTTGATGAGGTGCACGAGCCCGTGGACCTCCTTCGGCAGCGAGCGCCCGGCCACGACAGCGCCCTCGCCCCGGTTGGCGACGAGGTCGGCGGCGATGGCGGCGACGTGCCGGGTCGCCTTGGCGTCGAGCCCTTCTGATTTGCCCGCGAGCGCGCTGAGCAGCTGCGGGTCGAGCGCGACCCCGCGCTTGCCGAGCTCGGTCGCGAGGGCGAAGGCGAAGGCGGGGATCTTGCGGCTCTGGATGCGGAGCCGGTGATCCGCGGCCGCGCCGGTGATCGTGAAGGTGCTCTCGACGGAGTAGAGGCGGTTCATCGCCTTCGGGTCCTTGTCGACAGCGCGGCCCGCCGTGAACGCGCGCCCCTGCTTGAGCGGGCTGCCGTCGGAGGCGAACAGGTCGGCGTCGAGCGCGACGATCACGCGCGCCTTCGTCAGGTCGAGCGTGGTCTCGAGCGGCTTGCCGAACGCGAGCCGCGCGCCCTCACGCGCGGCGTCGCGCGAGAAGGGCTCGTACCGGACGACGCGCGCCTCGGGCAGCGTCTTGCGGAGATCGGCGAGGCGCGCGGCCAGCGTCGGCGACCGGTGCGCCTCGGTCAGGATCGTGAGCCCCTTGCCGCCGCGGCCGCGGAGCTTGTCGCCCTCGGTGCGGAGGAACGCCGCCGCGTCGTCCCAGGACTTTTCGGTCGCGCCCTCGCGCGCCGACTTGCTGCGATCGGGATCGTAAAGGTCGAGGATCGAGGCCTGGATGTGGAGGGTGGTCCCGCCGAGGCTCTCGGGGTGCTTCGGGTTGCCCTCGATCTTGGTGGGCCGCCCCTCGTGGCTCTCGACGATGACGCCGAAGGCCGTGCCCATCATCGGCAGCGCCGTCGCGAAGAACAGCGGCTTGCCCGGGATGACCTCTTCCGGGGTCCGCGAGTACGGCAGGATCTGCTCGACAGGCCGGCGGCAGCCCACGAGGCCGCCGAGCGCGAGCGACGCGCCCATGAGGCTCAGGAACGTGCGCCGTCCGACGCCCTCCGGCGGCTCGAACGCGGCCGGCGGGAACTCGCGCCCGAGCGCGTCGACGAAGTCGGGCGAGCCGGAGAGCTCGTCCAAGCTGCGCCAGTAGGTCTTTCCAGAGAGATCCTGGGCGAGGGGGAGAGGAGTTCGTTTACTCATCGGTGGCACCCCGAGCAGTGAAGCGGCGCTTGCACCTGCCGCCCGGAGGAAGTGACCGCTGGCACGCGATCGTTGTAAGGCTCGTGGCTCGCGGGGATGCCGGCGCCCGCCATGGCGGCCGTCGCGGGTGCCATATCCATCTTGGTGACGTCGGCGGGATTGCGGAGGTTGGGACCCGGATCGCGGTGGCAGTCCAGACACCATCCCATGGTGAGCGGCTGGACCTGCCGGACCTTGTGCATCTGGTCCACGCGTCCGTGACAGCTCACGCAGCCGACCCCTGCGGCCAGGTGGGCCGAGTGGTCGAAATAGGCGTAGTCAGGAAGGTTGTGGACGCGCACCCAGGGGATGGGTTGATCCGTCGCCCAGCTCTCCTGCACGAGGAGGAGCTTTTCGCTGTCCCGCCGCACCTTGGCATGACAGTTCATGCACGTCTCGGTGGGGGGAACCGCGGCGAAGCTGGATACCTCTACTGTGCTGTGACAGTAGCGGCAGTCGATGCCGAGGTCGCCGGCGTGCAGCTTGTGGGAATAGTCAACCGGTTGATCCGGCTGATACCCGACCTCGAGATGTTTGTTGGTACCGTAGTACCAGAATCCGCCGATCACAGCGGCGCCGAGGGGCAGAACTCCGAAGAGCAGCCCCAGCGGAACCACTTTGTTGGCCCATCGTGGGAACAGGAACCGAGCCATAGGGTTGTGGTGGGCGTCGGAGGGACGCGCGGGCGCAGTTATGGCTTGCTGGCGGGGTGCGACAAGACGGCAAAGTGCCGCGTGACTGCGGCAGATTGCCGCTGTGGGTAATTGAGGCTCCACGCCGCGGCAGGTCGCCGCGGGGGCGCGGCACTTTGCCGCGGGTGCAGGCGTCCGTCCTTACGACACGGGGGCGAACTGGATGCGACACCGGCTCGAAAAATTGTCGAAACGTCACGCCGGCCGGGGAACGTTCCGGGGAAGCCAGGGGAATAGGGAAGGAGAGGGCTGGAGAGCGGGGGGCCGCCGCGCCGAGGCCGCCTGCCCGGGGGAGCTCAGAACACCGGCGTGAACGTGCGTGGGGCCTTCTTCTTCCGGAGGCAGCGGGTCGCCCTGCTCATGTAGCAGACGGTGAACGCTCGCCTCGGCTGGCCGCTCCGGTTCATGGCGGAGCAGTGCCAGAGGTAGTTGTGGATCAGCAGGGCCTCGCCCGCGCGCGCCGGCAGCGCGATCTTGCGGGCGTCCGCGTCGGCCGCGCGCACGCGGTCGATCGGAATGACGCCGCCGAGCGGCGTCGCGAGCCCGTCGATGTGGCTGCCTTCCAGCACCTCCACGCAGCCGCCGCCGGCGGGCGCGTCGTCGAGCGCTGTCCAGATCTGCAGCTCGGGGTCGCGATCCAGCCCCCAGTAGCTGCCGCCGTCCTGGTGCCACGGCAGCGGCGTCCCTCCGGACGCGGCCTTGTTGAAGAGCACGGCCCGGTAGATGGAGACCTCTCCGTCGATGAGCGCGCGCGCGATCCTCTCGAAGAGCGGGTTCTCGATCCAGGCGAGGAACAGCGGGTCCTTCTCGAGCTTCTCGAGCTTCCGGTACGACGTGCTCGGCCCCTGGTAGCCCTTGCCGTACGGCAGATCCTCGTAGCGGCCCGACGCGGCGTCGTGCTGGAAGAAGAGACCGGGGTACGTGACGCGCCCGAGCATCAGGTCATCCGAGCGCGCGCGCAGCGCCGCGAGCCCCGCGTCGGTCATCACGCGCCCGAGGCGGGCGTGGCCGCGGGCGGCGTAGTCGGCCAGGGGGCCCGCGAGATCGAGGTCCCTGGCCTCGGGCAGGAGGAGATCGATCATCGCGCGTAGCTCGCGTCGGTGCCCAGGTGATCGCGGTAGAGCGCGTCCATGCGCCGCGCCGCCTCCTCCGAGAGCGGGCGCCCGACGGCGTCGGCCGCCGCGTCGAGGTGCTCTGCCCGGACCGGGCCGACCAGGATGGAATCGACGACGTCCCGCCCCGCGAGCCAGGCGTACGACAGCGAGAGCAGGCTCATCCCTTCGTCCGCCGCCACCGCGGCGTAGCCGGCCGCGAGCTCGAACATGCGCCTGCTCCAGTACCGGCGCTGGTAGAGGCGGTTGCCCTCGAAGCGCGAGCCCGCCTGCGTCGCCTCCGGCCCCGCGTGCCGCCCCGTCAAGAGCCCGCCGGCGAGCGGGTTGTACACCGCGGTGGCCAGCGCGTACCGCCGCGCGAAGGCGGCGTACTCGACGTCGAGCTGGCGGATCAGCGCGTTGTAGAGCACCTGAGAGACGGCGGGGCGCGGCTTCCCGACGGCGTCGCGGCGCGCAATGATCTCGAGGATCTGCCACGACGCGAAGTTGCTGACCCCGTACTGCAGGATCTTCCCCTGCTCGAGCAGGGCGTCGATCGCCGATAGCGTCTCCTCGATGGGCGTCTCCGTGTCCGGCGCGTGGAGATAGCAGACGTCGACGTGGTCGGTGCCGAGGCGCGCGAGGCTCTCTTCGACGGCGCGGATCACGCGCTCGCGCCCGAGGCCCTCGGGCCTGCCCCGGACGCGGCGCAGGCCGACCTTGGTGGCGATCTGCGCCTCGGCCCGGCGGCCCCGGAGCGCCCGGCCGAGGATCCGCTCGGACGCGCCGTCCTGGTAGAGGTTCGCCGTGTCGAACGCGGTGATCCCTCGCTCGAGCGCGCGCAGGGTGATGCGCTCGGCCTCATCGGGCGGCGTGCGACCGCCGAAATTCATCGTGCCGACGAGGATCGCGGGCGGCGCGCCCGGGCGCCGCTTCGCCGTCATTCCCGCCCTCACGTCGTCGGCCTTCACGTCAGGCGCCACGCCCTGCTCCTCACGCCCGCGCGACGAGGAGCGCGAGCACGTACACGATCAACCATACGAGCCACAGGGTGCTCGTCCGCCGCCACCCCAGCCGGAAGCCGTACATCGGCGCGAGCGGCGGCACCACCAGCGCGACGAGCCCGCGCCAGCGCGGCTGGCTCCGGAGCGCGAGCCGCGCGGCCAGCGCGACGTGGGTGGTCACCCAGGCGGCGAACGAAAGGACGAGCGTCGCGGTCGCCGCGATATCCTTCACGGGGCGAAGCCTAGCGTCGCCGGCGCGCCCCGCCTCTGGAAAACGGCGATCCCGGGCAGCGCGGCGACCTCCCGGCGCGCCCGGAGCCCCCGCTCTGTCGCGCTACCAAATCCGGGCTAAGCTTGGCCCGTGCCTCTGCGCAACATGCCGTGTTTTCGTCCGGATTCCTTCCTCATCGCGCGCGCCGCCCCGCTCGCGACCCGCAGCGCGAGGGCGATCGCGGGCGCCATCCGCGCCCTCGTCGACCGCGACGGCCGCCTCATCCCCCTGAGCCTGCTCGCCGGCGCGGCGTGCAGCGTCGCCGTCGGCGTCGGCGCGGCCCAGGCGATCTCCGCTCCGCCCGATACGTTGCCGCTCTCCGAGGTGAAGCCGGGCATGAAGGGGTACGGCCTCACCGTCTTCTCCGGCACCACGCCCGAGAAGTTCGACGTCGAGGTCATCTCGACGCTCCGCAATTTCCGGCCGAACCAGGACCTCGTCCTCGTCAAGACGCAGCACCCGCGCCTCGAGGTCGCGCGCACCGTGGCGGGGATGAGCGGCAGCCCGATCTACCTGAACGGCAAGATGATCGGCGCCTACGCGTACGGCTGGCTCTTCGGCGCGGAGGCGATCGCCGGCGTCACCCCGATCAAGTCGATGCTCGACGAGCTCGCGCGTCCGCTCCCGCGCGGGATCGCCCCGAAGGTCGGCGGCCCGCTGCCGGCCCCGGTGAGCCGCGCCGGCGGCGCGCCGCCGCCGCGCGCCGCCGCGCCCGCTCGCCTGCACGGGAGCCGCGGCTTCCTGGGGGCCGTCGACGCCTACGACCTCGCCGGCCACGCCAGCCAGATCGCCGCGCGCGTCGCGCCGTCGCTCGCCCCGCCCGAATCGACGAGCCTCGCGCGCGCCTCGACGCCGGTGATGCTCGGCGGGCTCGGCGGGACGTCGCTGCGCATCGCGAGCGATCTGCTCGGCCCCATGGGGCTCGATCCGATGCAGGCCGGCGGCGGCTCGTCCGCGAGCCCGGAGCCGGGCGCGCCGACCAAGTACGTCGACGGGGGGGCGATCGGCGTCGAGCTCGTGCGCGGCGACATCTCCGCGATGGGCATCGGCACGGTCACGCGCGTGTCGGGCGACAAGCTTGTCGCGTTCGGCCACCCCATGATGAACGGCGGCGTCACGAACCTCCCCGCCGCGATCGCGCGGGTCCACTGGATCCTCGCGAGCCAGAACCGGAGCTTCAAGATCGGCGAGGCGGTGCGGCCTCTGGGCACGCTGGTGAACGATCGCCAGGCCGCGATCGTCGTCGACAGCTCGGCGAAGGCGCCGGTCTTCCCGATGCGCGTCCAGATCGACGGCGTGGCGGGCGCGCCGCACCCGACGTGGAACGTCGAGGTCGCGCACGATCAGTTCCTCGCGCCCGCCTTCGTCTCGATGGCCGTCGGCAACGCCGTCGAGGCGACGACGGCCGAGCGGCGGGACATGACCTGGCGGGCGGTGAGCCAGGTGAAGATCGGGCGCTACGGCACCATCTCGCTCGTCGACTTCGGCGCCGGCAACGGCACCCCGCTCAGCAGCGACGATTTCGTCCGCAGCCGGCTCGTCCGGGCGATGGGGGCCCTGCTCAACAACCCCTGGGAGGACGTCTCGATCGAGCGCGTCGACACCCGCGTGAAGGTCACGTTCGACCGCGAGGTCGTGCTGCTGCGCGGCGCGAAGGTGCTCGAGCCGGAGATCGAGGCGGGCGCGCCCGCGCGGATCCGCCTGGATCTCCAGCCCCATCAGGGCCCCATCGAGTCGCGCGTCATCGAGGTGCCGGTGCCGCGCGAGCTCGCCGGCGGCCAGGTGGACATCGATCTCGCGCCCGGCTACGAGGTGGAGCGCCCGATGGCGACCCCGAACAACGTCGCCGAGCTCGTGGCGATGCTGCCGAGCCAGACCCACGACGCGGAGAGCGTCGTCGCGACGTTCCGGCTCCGGGAGAACGGCGCGGCGTACCGCGGCAAGGTCGCCTCGCGGCTCCCCCCGGGCGCGATGGACACGCTGCGCCCGAGCTCCGCGTCCGACGCGCCCGAGACCTTCGGCGCGCAGGTGCAGGTGCCGGTGTCCCTCAAGCGCTTCCTGGTCGGGAAAGACTCCGTGAGCGTCACGGTCCGGCCTATCCTCCGCTGAGCCCGCCGGTCTCCCGCCTCCCTCTCTTCGCTGACCCCCCTCTCCCTGACCCCCCTCCATCTTGCGACCCATGAGCACAGAGCGCTCTTCTGCCCATTCCCGAACGCCTCACCTTCGCGCCGTCCCCTCTCCGCGCAGGCTCCTCGCCGCCGCCGTCGCCGCCGTGGGGCTCGTCGCGCTGCCGGCCCACGCGGTGGGCACGCGCAGCTTCGAGCTCCGATCGCTCGAGGACCTGAAGGGCGGGGATCTCACCGGCGTCAGCGTGGACTCGAACGGCGCCGTGCGCGCCGGGCTGACGCTCGGCGCGACGCCGCTGCCGGACGCGACGTCCATCTGGAGCTCCGTGGTGCTGCCGGACGGGACGGTGCTGCTCGGCACGGGCAACGAGGGGAAGATCTACAGCGTCTCGGGCGGCCGGGTCGCGCTCGTGGCCACGACCGGGCAGATGGCGGTCAGCGCGCTCGCGCTCGCGGAAGGTGGCGACGTCATCGCGGGGACCTTCCCCGAGGGCAAGCTCTTCCGCCTGCCGCGCGGCGCGGGCAACGGCGGTCCGGCGAAGGTCTTCGCCGAGCTCCCCGACACCGAGGACGTGTGGGGCCTCGCGTACGATCCCAGGGCGAAGGCGCTCTACGCGGCGACCGGCTCGGGGGGGAAGCTGTTCCGCGTCGACGCCGCGGGCAAGGCCCAGGTGTACTTCGACAGCGACGAGCCGCACCTCATGTGCGTCGCCGTCGGGGACGACGGCGCCGTCTACGCCGGCTCGAACGGCAAGGCGCTCCTCTACAAGCTCACGGCGCCCGGGCGCGCGACCGTGCTCTACGACTTCGACGCCGACGACGTGAAGGCCATCGCGATCGCGCCGGGCGCGAAGGGCGGCGCGATCTACGCGATCGCCAACAAGTACGCCGAGGCGTTTGCCCCCCCGAAGCGCAACCGGAGCGGGCCGCCGTCGCCGCAGCCGGCGCGCGCGCCGAAGCCCGGCAAGGGCCTGCTCATGCGCTTCGATCGGAGCGGCGTCGCCGAGAAGATGATGAGCGACGACGACACCCACTACGTCTCGCTCGGCCTCGGCGACGACCTGACGCCGTACGTCGGGACCGGCGCGGAAGGCCAGCTCTACGCCGTGAGCGACAACCACGTCGCGCGGCTCGTCGCCGACACCGACGAGCGCCAGGTCGGCGCCTTCCTGATGGCCGGGCGGCGCAGGTTCGTCGCGACCACCGACCCGGCGGTCTTCCACGAGGTGAAGGGCGTCGGCGGCGCCGACGCGGTGTGGACGAGCAAGGTGCTCGACGCCGGGCTGCGGGCCACGTTCGGGCGCCTTTCGTGGCGCTCCGACGGCGCGCTGGAGCTCGAGACCCGGAGCGGAAACACCGACGCGCCGGACGGCACCTGGAGCCCGTGGTCCACAGCGCTCGCCGCGCCGGGCGACGTGAAGAGCCCTCCGGCGCGCTTCGCGCAGATCCGCGCGCGCTGGCGCCGCGATCCGGGCGCGGTGCTCCGCGAGGTGAAGCTCTCGTTCGTCACCGACAACGCGCGCGCCGTGGTCACGTCGATCGAGGCCGCGCCGAAGGGGCAGACGAAGCCCTCTCGCTCGAGCCTCCCGCCGTCGGGCGGGGAGGCACCGAAGCCCGTGAGCGCGCTCCAGCTGACATGGAAGGTCGACAATCCAGATCAGGACGACCTCCGCTACCGCCTCTCCTACCGGATGGAGGGGCAGTCGACCTGGCGCAGCCTGCTGAAGCCGGGCGAGAAGGTGACGCGCGCCGAGCACGTATGGGACACGACCGCGCTTCCCGAAGGCGAGTACCGCATCCTCGTCGAGGCGAGCGACGAGCTGGCGAACCCGCCCGAGCGCACGCTGCGCCACAGCCTCGAGTCGGGCACCGTCCTTGTCGACAGCACGCCGCCGGTGTTCCGGGCGCTCGCGCTGCAGGGGCGCCGGCTCACGGGCGAGGTCGGGGACGGCCTCGGTCCGGTCGCGCGCATCGAGGTCTCGATCGCGGGCCTGGAGGAGTGGCGGCCCATCTTCCCGAGCGACGGCGTCTTCGACGAGGCTGTCGAGCCGTTTGAGGCGGATCTCGGCGCGATCGTGCCGCCGGGCGCGCACCTGCTCGCGGTGCGCGCCTATGACAGCGCGGGCAACGTGGTCACCCGCGACATCGAGGCGCGGTAGGCGCCATCACACACCATCGCGCGAGGCCCGGCGCTCGGTGCGACACGGGCGTCATGCTTGCGCCAGGGATGCCCGCAGGCGAGGCGCCCCCGTGTTCGCGGCGCACAGGACGGCGTCCCCACCCAGGTTGCGCTCGGCGCCCTGGGGACGACACACAGAATCGGCACATTCTGTGAATGCAGGAGGCGACATGATACGCTCATTCCGCTTGTGCTTTTCTGGTGGTCCTGGAATGAGCTCACACCACGCCGGTCTGCTTTCCAGTCTCGTGGCGGCCTGGGTTGTCGCGCTCTCGGCGTGCTCGATGGGCGACGCCTCGGCGGGTGGGTACGACGACGACGGCGGCGGCGGGATGTTCGGGAGTGGGGGGAGCGAGAGCGAGTCGGCCCAATCGGGTGGCAGCCCTCCGCCCGCGAGCGCCGGCGGCGGCGGCGTGAGCGAGGATGTCAACATCCCGGCCGCTCCGGAGGCGCAGGATCCCTACACCCGCTTCGCTTACCTGTGCGGCGATGGCTGCACCCCAGGCGGCGAGCCGACCGAGTGCTCTTCGGACGGCGGCGCGGGCACAGGGACGGGGCTCCCTGCCGCGCAGACGCTGCACTGCCAGCTCGTGCTCGACGACGGCGATGCGATCCCGAGCTGCCAGCCGGCGGGCCGCTTCGAGGCAGGCGGCCCTTGTCACAGCGCCGCCGATTGCGCGGCTGGCCTGGGGTGCGTGGCAGCCGACGGGGAGGGCGGCGTGTGCCGGCAGTACTGCTGTGGTCACGTCGAGAGCTGCGCGGCGGGGACGTACTGCGACGAGCGACCGATGGCCGAGTCGGTCGCCGGGGCGAGCTCGAGGGCTCCGGTCCCGATACCCGTCTGTGTTCCCGCGATGAACTGCGAGCTCTTGAACGACAGCGTGTGCCCGACGGGCCTCACCTGCACGATCGTCCGCGAGGATGGGACGACGAGCTGCGTGGTGCCCGGCGAGGGGCGGGCCGACGAGCATTGCCCGTGCGCGCCCGGCTTCGTGTGCTCGATGCTGACGAACCAGTGCAAGCAGCTCTGCCGGATCGACAGCAGGGCGCCGGAATGCGGCGCAGGCGCCAAGTGCCAGGGCGGCAGCGCGATCTACCCCGCCGGGTTCGGCGTGTGCGTGAGCACGTCGTAGCCGCCGTCCGCCGCGTCGCTCCGTTAAGAAATGTTGTCGAGCCTGGCTCCGGCGCGGATGGGAGCGGCAGGCGCGCGCCGCCGTGGTCATGCTGGACGCGTGCAGCGGCCTCTCCTCTCCTTCGTCGTCTTCATCGCTGTCTTCAGCGCCATCGTGGCAGGCGTCCACTACTACCTCTGGCAGCGCCTGATCCGCGCGCCCGAGCTCGGCCCGCTCTGGCACCGCGTCGGCAGCGTGGCCCTGGTGGTGCTCGCGTCGCTGGTGCCCCTCGGCCTCTTGCTCACCCGCGCGCTGCCCCGGCACATCGCCGGCGTCGTCGCCGGCGTCGTCTACACGTGGGTCGGGCTCGCCGTCCTGCTCTTCTTCCTCCTGCTCACCTCCGAGTTCGTCCGCCTCGGCGCCCACGGCGTCACCGCGCTGCTGAACCAGCCGCTCGACGGCGAGCGCCGTACCTTCCTCTCGCGCGCCCTCGCGGGCGCGGCCGGAGCGCTCGCCATGGGCTTCGGCGTCGCCGGCGCCGCGAGCGCCCTCGGCGAGGTCGCCGTCCGCCCGGTGCGCGTCCGCCTGCGCCGCCTCCCCGCGGCCATGTCGGGCTTTCGCGTGGTTCAGCTGACCGACCTCCACATCGGCCCGACGATCGGCCGGGCCTGGCTCGAGCGCGTCGTCGCGCGCGTGAACGCGCTCGAGCCGGATCTCATCGCGATCACCGGCGATCTCGTCGACGGCTCCGTGGAAGAGCTCCGCGAGCACACCGCGCCGCTCGCCGATCTGCGCGCCAGGCACGGGGTCTTCTTCGTGACGGGCAACCATGAGTACTACTCCGGCGCCGAGGCGTGGATCGCGGAGCTCCGCCGGCTCGGCGTGACGGTGCTGCGCAACGAGCGTGTCTCGATCGGCGACGGCGAGCACGGCTTCGACCTGGCCGGCGTGGACGACTGGAGCTCCCGCGGCATGGGCCGCGGCCATGGCCCCGACCTCGCGCGCGCGCTCGCGGGGCGGGACCCTTCTCGGGAGCTCGTGCTCCTCGCGCACCAGCCCAAGCAGATCCTGGAGGCCGCGGAGCGGGGCGTGGGCCTGCAGCTCAGCGGCCACACCCACGGTGGTCAGATCTTCCCGTGGAACTTCTTCGTGCGGCTCGACCAGCCCTACGTGGCCGGGCTGTCCTCGCACGGCGACAGCCAGATCTACGTGAGCCGCGGCACGGGCTACTGGGGGCCGCCGATGCGCGTCGGCGCGCCGTCCGAGATCTCGCTGATCGAGCTCGAAGGCGCCGCCGCGGCGGAGGCCGTGGCGTGACCCGACCGGGCGCTCACGGGAGCGGGTTCGCCGGGTCCCTCTTGCAGTTGATGACCGGCGCCGGGTAGCTGCTCGGATCGGCGATTCGCTCCATGGCGAAGTTGGAGCCCTTGAGGTTCAGGGGGATCGGCCTCGCCGCGCTGCCGGTGACGACGCCACAGATGAAGTCGGCGGGCGCGCAGAGGGAGCCGGTGAGCGTGATGGTGGCCTCGAGCTCGTTGCCGGAGATGGGGTTGGCGTCGCCCGGCACGATGAGCGTGGGCAGCTGCGCGGTGAACTTCCCATCGGCGGACAGCGCGAAGGGACCCACATCGAACGGCTCGCCCGTGGGCGTCCTGCGATCGGCGGCCACGAGCGGCTGGAAGGTCAGCGAGAAGCTCAGGCCGCCTTCGCTGGCCTCGGTGGTCAGGCTGGCCACGAAGAGGAAAGGGGCCCGCGGGTTGAGATAAGCCGAGAGGCTGAAGAGGAAATCGCCGTCGATGGCGCCCGCTTCCGGCAGGCAGTTGTCCCCGCCGCCTCCAGCGCCGCCATTTCCGTCGCTGCCACCACCACCACCGCCGCTGCTCTGGTCTTCGCGGATCGTGGTATCGCGAGCTTCGAAGTCATCGTATCTGCCTTCCGGGTCGGCGCAGCCGATGAGGAGCGCGGCGGTAGTGAGGGCAGCTGAGGCGAGCGTTGTCCGGATGGTGCGGGAGAAAAGCATTTGACACCGTGCGAAAGGTGACATTTGACTTGAGCGGGTAGAACCTTCCCCGACGTGGCAGGTGTTGCAACCCTACCATGCAGGGTCCGCCGCAGGCGCCGCATTCCTCCGCCCTCAGAATCGAGAACACCGGATATGTCCATCAACCGCCCCTGTTTCGCGATCTCCGTCGGCCTCCTCGGCGGTCTCGCCTGGACCGGATCCGCGCTCGCCGGTGGGTTCGCGACCGCGCGGTTTGGCGGCGAGCACGGCAACCCGATCACGAGCAATCCGACCGCGGTCTACTACAACCCCGCAGGCCTCGCCGAGAGCGAGGGGATTCATCTGTTCCTGGACGGAAATATCGCGCTGCGCGCCGCGTCCTACACGCACTCGGCGGCGGCGACCGATGACGTGACGGTGCCGCGGGCGAACACGGGGGAGGCGAGCCTGTTCAACGTGGCTGCCGCGCCGATGCTCGGCGCGTCGGCCAGGCTCGGCGATCTGGCGCTGGGCGCCGGCGTCTATGTGCCGTTCGGCGGCGCCGCGTCCTGGGACACGAACGCGGCGTTCGAGGGCAATCGCGAGCTCGCCGGGCCGGTGGACGGCGTGCAACGCTGGCACTCCATCGAGTCTTCGCTCCAGGCGATGTTCTTCACCCTCGCCGCCGCCTACAAGATCCCGGCGCTCCGCCTCAGCCTCGGCCTCTCCGGCAACCTGATTCGGACCCAGGTCAACACCGTGCGCGCCCGCAACGCCTCGGGCGACAACCTCCTTGCGACCGAGGGGCGCTCGCTGCTCGAGGTGAGCGGCTTCCACGCGAGCTTCGGCGTCGGCGCGCTGGTCGAGGCGGTGCCGGAGCAGCTCTGGATCGGCGCGTCGTACCAGTCGAGGCCGAACGTCACGGGGGGAGAGTCGCTCGAGGGCACGCTCACCAACCGCTTCAGCGGCGTGTCGAACGCCCCGAGCGACGTGGAGCTGCACCAAGGCCTGCCGGATATCGTGCGGCTCGGCGCCCGCTTCGTCCCGGCGGAGCGCTTCGAGGTCCGGCTCTTCGGCGACTGGACGCGGTGGAGCTCGATGGAAAACCAGTGCCTCACCCAGATCGGCGCGGCGTGCGAGATCGACAGCGACGGCTTCGCCGGAGAGGGCGCCCGCGTGGTGCAGAACATCCCCCGCCGCTGGAACGACACGTTCGGCGTTCGCGTGGGCTGGAGCCACTGGCCGCGGCCTGCGATCGAGGTCTTCGGCGGCGTCGGGTACGACTCCAACGCAGTTCCGGACGAGACCCTGGATCCATCGGGCGTCGATTTCCACGATGTCTCGTTCGCCCTCGGCGGGCGCTTCCATGTCGCGAAGCAGCTGCACCTCGCCGCGTCGTATACCCACCTGTTCTACGTCAGCCGCGACACCACGGGGGACAGCATCACCGCGGGCCTGCACCCCAACTCGAGGGCTCCCGACTCCGGCGGGCACTACGCGCAGAGCATCGGCGTGATCAACCTCAACGTCGATGTCGCCTTCTGAGCGCGGAATCTGCGTGCGGTGACCGAGCGCGAACTCGCGTCGCGGCGGAGCCGCTGCGCCGCGGCGAGGCGCCTCAGGAGGTGCCTCGCCGGGTCCGGCGGAGCAGGCTGAAGATGCGAGCCCCCAGCTCGGGGGCGCGGAAGGGCTTCACCATGTAGTCGTCGGCGCCGCTGGCGAAGGCCTCGACCATGTCCTGCGAGGAGGCGTGCGCCGTCAGGAAGAGGACCGGGAGATCGCGGAGCCCGGGCTCCTGCCGCAGCGTCCGGCACAGGTCGATGCCGGTCATCTTCGGGAGGTTCCAGTCGAGGACCACGAGGTGAAACGGTGAGCCGCGGACCCGCGCCAGCGCCTCTTCCGCGCTGGCGACGGCGACGACGGCGAGCTCGACCGCCTCGAGCATCGCCGACAGGAGCTCGCGGATGTGGGGGTCGTCGTCGACAACGAGGACCCGTGAGCCTTTGCCCTTCAGCCGAGGCGGCGCAGGGGGCGGCGGCGCCCGGCCCGCCGGGCCGGCGCCCTGGACGCCGGATGACGCGGCGGGCCCGGCCCCGTCCGCGGTACGGAGGAGCGCCGCGGCGTCGGTGTCGGGCACGGATCCGGGGCGGGGCGCCTCCGTCCGCGCGAAGTGGGCGAGGCGATGCCAGTCGCGCGGCTCGAACGTGAGCCGCGCCCCCTCCGGTGAGACCGACGCGCACGCCGCGGCCGACGTCGCGCGGCGGTTTTCGCCCAGCTCGAAGATGGCGAGCACCCACTCGCCATCGGCCACGACCTCCCCCGCGGGCAGTCCGAGCTCGAGGTCACGCTCCTCCGGATCGCACACGATTTGCTCGAACTGCTGCAGATCCGGGAAGCGGTAGAGGACGCTCCGCACCTCTTGACGCTACACCCGCGCTAGCATCTCGCAAGGGGTCCGACTAAGCTCGCGCCGCGATGTCATTCCTGCGCTGGATGCCGCCGCTCCTCGCGTTGCCGTTGCTCGCGATCGGCGCCACGGGCTGTCCTGGGAACCCGAGCTCGAACGAGCCCAAACCGGCCGCGAGCCCGGAGGTGTCGGTCTCGCTGCCGGGCGTGGACACCTCCTCGCTGACTCCCCGCGAACGCCGGGAGTGGGGGGCACAGGTCTCCGAGCTCCTCTCCCCTTGCCCGGACACGCCCGTGAGCATCGCGCAGTGCGTGAAGGAGCAGCGCCCGTGCAAGGCGTGCCTCCCCGCCGCGCAGCTCCTGCTCGATCTGGTCAAGGACGGCCGGTCGAAGAAGGAGCGCGACGAAGCGTTCCACATGCGCTTCGACGCGAACAAGGTGAAGACGCTCGCCACCGACGGCTCGCCGGAGATGGGGCCGCCCGACGCGCCGATCACGATCGTCGAGTGGGCCGACTTCGAGTGCCCGTTCTGCAGGCTGATGTCGCCGCTGCTCGAGGGGCTCGTGAAGCGCTTCGACGGGCAGGTGCGCCTCGTCTTCAAGTTCTACCCGCTCTCGGCGCACGTCCACGGCGAGCCCGCCGCGCGCGCGGCGACCGCCGCGCTCAACCAGGGCAAGTTCTGGGAGATGCACCACCTCCTCTTCGAGAACCAGGACAAACTGGAGCAGGCCGACCTCGAGCGCTACGCGCAGCGGCTCAAGCTCGATATGGTGAAGTTCCGCGCCGACCTCGTCTCGACCGACACCAAGGCGCGCATCGACAAGGACAAGCTGCAGGCCGACGGGGTCGGGCTCGAGGGGACGCCCCTCGTCTTCATCAACGGTCGCGAGGTCAACCTCCAGCTCCTCTCGAACCCCGGCGAGGATCTCGAGGCGTGGGTCAAGCTCGAGCTGGAGCTCCTCGGCAAGACGCCGCGGCCTGCGCCCCCGAAGCCAGGCGACGCGTCGCCCTCCGGCAGCGCGATCCCCGCGGCCAGCGCGACCCCCGCGGCCAGCGCGACCCCCGCCGCCGGGACCAGCGCGCCGGCGGGCGGCGCGGCGCGCCCCGCGACCTCGGCTGCACCCGTCCAGCCCGCCAAGCCGAGGACGCCGTGAAGGTCGCCGACCCGTGCGGCTGCTTCCCGACGGGCCGACACTACCCTGGGATCGCGCACCTCCTCAAGGTGCGCGCCGTCGGCGTCGCGTCGGAGATCGACGCGGGCAGCGCCTGGATCGATCAGCCCATCGCCTTCGTCGACGTCGAGACCACGGGGCGCGATCCGGCGGGCGATCGGATCATCGAGCTCGGCATCGTCATCGGCCGCTCCGGGGAGATCCTGACGCGCTACAACTGGCTCATCCACCCCGGGCGGCCCATCCCCGCGGAGAGCACCGCCATCCACGGGATCAAGGACGCGGACGTCGAAGGCAAGCCGTCGTTCGCCGAGGTCGCGGAGGAGATCCTCGGCTGCTTCAAGGGGGCGATCCCCGCGGCGTACAACGCCACCTTCGACCGCTCGTTCCTGCTCGCCGAGCTCGAGCGCGTGGGCATGCGCCCGCACGAGCCGCCGCCCGCCATGCGGCGCGAGGTCGACTGGGTCGATCCGCTCACGTTCGCCCGCGAGCTCTACAAGAACGAGGAGAGCCGCGCCCTCGGCGACATGGCCGCTCGGCTCGGGATCTCGCTCGAGAAGGCGCACCGCGCGACGGACGACGCCGAGGCGGCGCTCCAGGTCCTGTACGCGCTCGCGAAGGATCCGCGAGTGCCTCGCGCCTACGGCGGCCTGATCCAGGAGCAGCGGCGGCTGGTCCGCCAGCAGGACGAAGCGCGGAAGTTCTGGCGGAAGGCTCCTGCCGCGGCGCCGCCCCCGACCTCGAAGCCCAGCTGACGCCATGGGGGACGCGCCGAAGCGACGCCTCCCGGTCGTCGGCAGCGGCGCGGCAGGCGCGGCGCCTCCTCGGGGCGGCGCGGCAGCGCCGGAGAAGCGCAAGCTCCCCGTGCTGCAGAGCAGCGGCGACGACGACGGCGAGGACCGGCCGCCGTGGCACTGGATCGCGCTCGGGACGGTGGCGATCTTCATCGCGTGGCTGCCGCTCGCGGGCCTCGTCAACACGCTGCTGCGCCGGATGATCGAGCGGGCGGGGGACGCCGGGGCACAGGGCTCGGTGCGGCTCGCGATGGTGGGGCTCAACGTGATCGCGTTCGCGCTCGCCGGGGTCGCCGGCGGCTACCTCGTGGGGCGGTTCGGCGGGCGCGCCGGGCGGCGCGAGGCCGCCGCGAGCGGCGCCGTCGTCGCGGCGCTCGCGTGGGCGCTCGCCTTCGCCGAGGGCGCGCCGGCGGGCGCGCTGGGGTGGGCGCTGCTGCTGGTCGTGGTGGTCACGATCGGCAGCGCGGCGTCGTACGCCGGCGGCCGCGCCGGCCTCCGATCCCGCGCCGCATCCGGCACGCCGCGCTCGCGCTGAGCGCCGCGCCCGCGCGCCGCTGCCGCGCCGATCAGATGGGATCGAGCTTGCGAATGGGCGCGCTCGCCTCGGGGAGCGCGGCGTACGCGACGGCCGTGCGAGGGTCGCGCGCGTCGGGGGCGACGTCGAGCAGCGGCCTGAGCGCGAACACACGGTCGCAGAGCCGCGGGTGAGGCACCTCGAGATCCGGCTCCGCGACGACCTCGCCCTCGATCCAGAGCAGGTCCAGATCGATCGTGCGCGGCCCCCATCGCACCGGATCGGGGCGCGTCCGCCCGAGCGAGCGCTCCACGGCGAGGGTGCGCTCGAGGATCTGGCGGGCGGGCAGCGACGTGGCGACGAGCACCGCGGCGTTCACGTAGTCGCCCTGCGGAGGGCCGCCTGCGGGCGGGGACTCGTAGCGCGACGACTCGAGGAGGACGTCGAGATCGGGATCAGCGCCGAGCGACGCGATGGCGGCGCGGAGGGTCGCCAGGCGATCGCCCAGGCTCGACCCGAGCCCGATGACGACATGCCGGCGGGATCTCATGGCGAGAACCTACCACGCGCCGCGCGCATGCGGCGGCCCGCGGCGCTCCGCGCGGAGAGCGGGCGCCGCTCCGGAGATCGGCGCGATCAGGGCGCCGGCGCGCGCGAGGAGGGCGCCGGCGCGACGGTCGCGATCACTCCCCCGGATCGCTGGCGCGGCGTCCTGCACCGAGCCGCCGGCCTTCCGGCCGCGGGGGGAAGACGCGGCGATCCTCGGGGTTGCGGCGCGGGATGGGGGAGCGGCGCTCGACGGACGGATCGCGCGGCGCCGGCTGCGCGCCGCGCTGGAGCCCCACGAACAGCGCGCGCATCTCCTCGAACGTCTCCGGCATGGCGACGGCCACGGTCGCCGCGTGCGTCCGGCACAGGCTCAGCGAGCGCCCCTGGATGACCACGCGCGCCATCCGCGTCCTCGCGCGAGGACCCCCGGGCGCACCGCCGTCCCGATCACCCTGCTCGCCGTCGCTGCACACGGCACACCGCTCGAATGACTCGCCCATGGGGGAGCCTTCGCAGAGGCGGGCGCTCCGGGCCAACTTTCCGGAGCGAGGTGGGTCACGCGCGCGCGGCCTGGCCGCGCGCCCGCTCCTCGGCCCAGGCGATCACCCTCGCCGCCGGATCCGCGCCGGTGAAGCGCCCGAGCTCCTGGATGCCCGTCGGGCTCGTGACGTTCACCTCGGTCAGGCGCTCGCCGATGACGTCGAGGCCCACGAAGAAGAGGCCGTCGGCGCGGAGGCGAGGCGCGACCGCGCGGACGAGATCGAGCTCGCGCGGCGAGAGCTCCGTCGAGACCACGCGCCCGCCGACGTGGATGTTCGAGCGGTGATCGTCGTCGCGGGGCACCCGGAGGATGGCGCCGAGCAGCTCGCCGTCGAGCAAGAGGACGCGCTTGTCGCCGTGGACGACGGCGGGCAGGTACTCCTGGACCATGGCGAGGCGGTGCCCCTCGTTCGTCATCATGTCCGCGATGGCGCGCGCGTTCTTGTCGCGCTCGTTGATCTGCAGCACGCCGAGGCCGCCCGCGCCGTCGAGCGGCTTGATCACCGCCGTGCCGCCGAGGGCGCGCACGAACGCGTGGATCTGCTCGCGGTCCGCGGTGACCAGCGTCTTCGGCGTCCACTCGGGGAAGTTCAGCGCGTAGAGCTTCTCGTTGGCGTCGCGCAGCCCGCGGGGGTCGTTCACGATGAGCGGGCAGCGCCGCGCGCGCTCCAGGATCAGCGTCGCGTACAGGTAGCTGCGATCGAACGGCGGGTCCTTGCGGATGAAGATGGCGTCCACGTCCGCGAGCCGGAGCCGCTGCGCGCCCCCCGCGAGCGAGATGAACGGGGGCGCGTCGCCGATGAGCACCGGCGAGGCCGAGGCGTGCGCCTCGCCGCCCTCGATCGAGAGGTCGCGCGGCAAGCAGTGGTAGCTCTCGTGGCCGCGCGCCTGCGCCGCTCGGATGAAGGCGAACGACGTGTCCTTGTCGTGCGTCACGCGGCTCAGCGGATCCATGACGAAGACGAAGCGCATGCGGTCTCTCGCGGTAGGGGTTGGTCGGGGTGGGATGATCGAGGGAGGGGAGAGAACGGCGCCCGCCAGAGAGCGGGCGCCGGCGCGCTCACTGCATCGCAGCGAGGACGAGCTGCGTGCTGACGTCGTCGCCGAGATCCGAGGCGAGCGCGTAGCCGACGCCGCTGCGCTCGGCGGCGGCGACCGAGTAGCCGTTGATGTTGCCCACGTAGACGGGGCGCTCGCGCACGACGCGCGGCTGCAGGATCGGCTGCGCCTTCTGCACCGGGACCGCGCGCGAGTTGAACATGTAGACCGTCACGCGGTGGTTGCCCCGCACCACGAACTGGAGCAGCGCGGCGCGCCGATCGCGCATCGTGTGCACGCGGGCGCCCATGAAGTTCGCCGGTATCGACTGGAACTGCGGCCTGCGGACCGGGACGCCGACGAACGGATCGAAGCGCGGGAGGTCCTCCGGGTTGGTCGTCTCCGGCGGCAGCGGCTGCGCGTGCTGGGTGACGAGATCGTCGAGCAGGACCTCGACGCTCTCGGTGGACGCCGCGCGATCGACCGCCGCCCTCGCGGCGTCCGCCTTCGCGGCCTCCGCCGGCGCGTCCGGCCTCCGCGCCACGCCCACGACGAAGACGACGCCCGCCGCCGCGGCGAGCGCGATCGCGTACCCCCTGTGCATGAGGCGCGGCCTCGCCTCGGCCGACTGCGCCGCGTCGCGCGCCTGCTCGTGCGCCACCGCCGCGGCGACGCGCGCCCGCAGCGCGTCCGGGCACCCCGACGGCCGCGCCCGCTTCAGGCTCGTCCGCAGCGAGCGCAGGAGCCTCACCTGCTCGAAGCACGGAGGGCACTGGACGAGGTGGGACTCGAGATCGACGGCGTGGTCCGGATCCAGCTCGCAGTCGACGTAGGCGGACAGCGCGTGGTCGAACCGCGAACAGCTCTCGATCGATTTCGCAGCGCTCATGCGGCACCCCGCTTCCGCTTGCGGTACGCGTCCAGGTCGGCGGGCGCGTCCTTCGCCGCGTCTTCGCTGACGATGCCCATCAGGACCGCGTGCTCGCGCAGCGTCTTCTGGAGGAGCTTGCGGCCCCTGTGCAGGCGCGACATCACCGTGCCGATGGGGCAGCCCATTGCCTCGGCGATCTCCTTGTAGGAGAGCTCCTCGATGTCCGACAGCACCACGGCCAGCCGGAACTCCTCGGGCAGGGCGTCGAGGGCGCGCTGCACCTCCGCCTCCACGAGCGGCGTGAGCGCCTGGGTCTCCGGATCGCGCATCGCGCGCATCGTCGTCGCGCCGACCCACGCATCGGTGAGCGGCTCGGCGTCGGGGCCGTCGAAGATGCCTCGCTCGAGGCCTCCGCGACGGTACCGGTTGATGAACGTGTTCGTCAGGATCCGAAGCAGCCAGGCCTTGAGGTTGGTGCCCGGCTCGAACTGATCCCGGGCGCGCATCGCCTTGACGATGGTGTCCTGGACCAGATCCTCCGCCTCCGTCGAGCTCTTCGTCATCCGGCAGCTCACGCCGTAAAGCGTGTCCAGATGACCCAGCAGCTCGATCTCGAAGGCGTCGGCTCGGCCACCATCGGTGCTGGCCAACGACAGGTCCTGCGCTACGGACGCAGGTTTCTTGCTGAAGAAGAACGGCATGGGCTCGCCCGGGGGAACAGAGGAGCGCCCAGGGCTATTCCAGCCTGCTCTCGCTCCCTTGACCCTCGCGACCCTCGCCCGCGGGTTCGTCCGCGCCGGAGCCCGCCTGGTGCGGAGCCGCGCCCTCGATGGGTTCACCCGCGCGTCCCTGGAGCTTCGCCTCCAGCTCGTCAATGCGCTGCGACAGGCGCTTGACATCGGACTGGAGATCGCGAACGAGCCCGAGGCCCGGGAGGATGGCGCGGATACGCTCGTCGACGGCCTGCTGCCACTGATCGAGCGTCTGCTTCGAGCTCTCGACGATCCCGCTCAGGCGCCCCTTCGCGTGGCTCGACCTGTCTGCGTCGAGCGGCGGGGGCGGATGGGACGAGGGCGACGCGGGCGTCGCCTGCTCCGTCCCCGGGGCGGGCGCCGTTCCTGGCGCCGCCACGCCGCCCTCGCCCGGGACCGCGCCGGGGATGAGCCGGCCGATCGGGCCCTCGCGCAGCTGCGAGAGCAGCCGCTCGCCGCGCTCCTGGATCAGATCCCTCAGCGTGCCGAGCGGGACCGAGCGCGGCTGCGATTTGAGATCTTCCGAGATGATCAGCGCCAGCGTGACCTCGGTCTTGTCCTCCTTGGTCGCGTTGTCGATGATCTGGACCTCTTCGCCAGCCCGGACCATCTCCCCTATCTGCTGCAGGGTGACGTAACGACTGTCCTTCGTGTCGTAGAGCTTCCGATTGGAGTAGCGCTTAATAACGCGACGCGGTACCTCGCCGCCTCCCAGAGTCTCCTTCGCCGTTTCCATCTCCTCTACGCCTCGAGTCGATTGGACCACCGCAAGAAACCTCGCGCAAGGGAAGATCACTCGATATCACTCAAATCATTCGACAAAAGAGACCGCGTGCAGGGGCCGGCGATCGATCTGCGTGACGTGGCCGCGAGCTATCCCACCGGGAGGCTGGCGCTGGAGGGGATCAGCCTGGATGTGCGCGCGGGCGAGCTCTGCGCCGTCCTGGGGCCGAACGGCGCGGGGAAATCGACGCTGGTCCGGGTCCTCTCGGGGGCCCTGCGGCCGACGCGGGGCGAGGCGACCCTGCTGGGGAGGCCGCTCGCCGGCATGGACCGGCGGGCGATCGCGCGGTGCGTGGCGGTCGTGCCGCAGGGGATCGCCTCGGCGCCCGGCTTCACGGTGCGCGAGGTCGTCATGATGGGCCGCGCGCCCCACCAGGGCGCGTGGATGCTCGCCGCCGGCCGGGACGAGGAGGCGGTCGCCCGCGCCCTCGACGCCTGCGATCTCGTGGGGCTCGCGGGGAGGCCGGTGGCCGAGCTCTCCGGCGGCGAGCAGAAGCGGGTGGCCATCGCCCGCGCGCTCGCGCAGGAGGCGCAGGTGCTGATCCTCGACGAGCCCGGGGCGCACCTCGACATCCGCCACTCGATCGAGGTCCACGAGGTCGTGCGCAGGGAGGTGGCCGAGCGGCGCCTCGCGTGCGTCGCGGTGCTGCACGACCTCAACGCGGCCGCCCAGTACGCCGACCGCGTGGCGCTCCTCAACGCCGGGCGGCTGGTCGCCCACGGCACCGTCGAGGAGGTGATGACCTACCGCCGGCTCAAGGACGTGTTCGAGGCAGAGCTCTACGTGGGCGTGAACGAGCTCGACGGCAGCCGGTACTTCCTCCCCGTCCGAGGCCGGTAGGCAAGCCGTCGGTAGACAGCGCCGAGCGCTTTTCTCCGCATTCTCGACCGCGCGAGCGGCGCGGTTTATAAGCGGCACCATGCGCGGATCTCCTCCCTGGAGAGCTCTCTCTCGAGGCTTCTTGCCGTGCCTCCTGGCCCTCCTCGCGCTGCTCGGCGCGGCCGGCTGCGCCGAGAGCAGGACGGCGCCCGAGCTCCTGAGCGTCGTCGACGTCGTGCCGCGCGAGGTCGACCTCGGCGACCGCATCGAGATCCTCGGGACCAACCTGCCGACCGCCGAGGCGAAGGAGGCGCTCGTCACGTTCCGCGGCACCCTCCGCCGCCCCGGCCAGGCGCCGCTCACCGGCCAGAGCATCGAGATCGAGGGCGCGCAGGTCAGCAGCACGAAGATCTCGCTCGTCTTCTCGGAGGGCCTGCAATCCCGCTTCGCCGGCCGCGGCGACGATGCGGTGCACACGACCTTCCACGGCGACGTTGTCGTCGAGATCCCCGCGACCGCGCAGGGGGCGCTCCCCGTGAACGGCACGGTGAGGGGCGTCACGATGGACTTCCTCCCGCCGACCCCGCGCCGCGCCGTCATCGAGGCGCGCGTGAAGGAGGGGGCGCGCGCGCTCGCGTTCTTCGGCGTCGAGGTCGCGGCCGAGTCGCCGCCCGCCGGCGGGCTCGTCGTGACGGGCGTGCGCGACGGGAGCCCGGCGAGCCAGGCAGGGCTCCAGCCCGGCGACGTCATCACGCGCTTCGAGGGCGTGAAGGTCCTCTCGAAGGCCGACGTGATCCCGAGCGGCCACGATCGGCGGTCCGCGGTCGGGATCCGGCGGGGCGGCGCGACCCCGTCCGAGATCGAGCTCTCGACCGAGGGGTTCCACGCGAGCGCCCCGACCGATCTGCTCGGCGCCGGGATCCTCCTCGGCGTGGCCGCCGCGATCATCCTGCTCTTCATGGCGCCGACCGCGGGGATCATCACCTGGGTCGAGCGCCGCGTCTCGGCGCGCATGCAGTCCCGCATCGGGCCGAACCGCGCCGGGCCGCAGGGCCTCCTCGTGTGGGTCGCCGACGGGATCAAGTCGATCATGAAGGAGGACGTCATCCCGGCCGAGAGCGACAAGGCGCTCTTCCGGCTCGCTCCCTACCTCGTGTTCGTCGGCGTGTCGGCCACGTTCGTCGTCATGCCGTTCGGCCAGTACCTCATCGCGGCCGACCTCGACATCGGGATCCTCTTCGTCATCGCCGTGACGTCGCTGGTCACCATCGGCCTCATGACCGGCGGCTGGGCGTCGAACAACAAGTGGTCGCTCCTCGGCGGGATCCGCTCGGCGGCGCAGATCATCAGCTACGAGATCCCCGGCGCGGTCGCGATCGTGTGCATCGTCATGATGACGGGCTCGCTGCGGCTCCAGGACATCATCGGCGCCCAGGGCGGCGCCGGGCCCTCGCTCCTCGACGTGGGCGGCTGGCCCTGGCACTGGTTCGTCTTCCGCAACCCGATCACGTTCGCGCTGTTCTTCCTGTATTTCACGACGGCGCTCGCGGAGGGCAACCGCGCGCCGTTCGACCTGCCCGAGGCGGAGAGCGAGCTCGTGGCCGGCTACTCGACCGAGTACTCCGGCATGCGGTACCTCTTCTTCTTCTTCGCCGAGTGGGCGAACGTCTTCGTGATGTGCGGCATCGCGAGCGCGCTCTTCCTCGGGGGCTGGCAGATCCCCGGCGTCTCGCCGGCCCAGCAGGAGGCGAGCTTCGGGCTCCAGCTCGTCGGCGTCTTCCTCTTCCTGCTGAAGAGCTGGGCTCTCGTCTTCGTGGTCATCTGGATCCGCTGGACGCTGCCGCGCGTCCGCATCGACCAGATGATGAACCTGTGCTGGAAGTGGTTCGTCCCGCTGTCGTTCGCGGCCTTCCTCCTGACGGCGCTCTGGATGGTGATCGGCGTCAGCAAGACGGTCCAGCTCGTCATCAGCGTCGTCACCTTCGCCGCCTGGGCGTACCTGTTCATCCACTTCATCCGCAGGGTCCAGCACAACCTGCGGGAGGCCAAGGTTGCGCTCCACCTGAATCCGTTCCTCTGAGCGCAAACCGCGGTGCCACCTCGGCCTTGCGCTGAGGTATGCTGTCGGCGTGGCGGTCCCCTCGAGCCCGGCCTCCGACTTCTGCTCCGCGTGCGGGTTCCCGCTGCGTGGGCCGCGGTGCGAGGCGTGCGGGGTGGACCGGTCGCCTGTGCTCTCCGCCTCGCGCAAGCCGCCCGCGGACGCGGACTGGGACGGGAGCTCGATCGACGCCTGGCGCACGCGCGACCCGGTGCGCTTCGTCGCGCACTGCGCCTCCGCGGAGGCCGGGGCGAGCCTCCAGGCGACGACGCTGCAGGAGGGCGTGGGGTGGATCGTTCCGCTCGGGGCGATGACGCTCTTCGTCTCGCTCGACGCGGCGAACGAGCGGGTGTCGATCGACGTCCCTGTCGTGCGCGTCGCGGAGCGGCACCGGGTGCCGCTGCTCAGGACGGCGCTGGAGCTGTCGAGCGGCCCCGAGCCGTTCCGGCTGTGCATGCGGGAGGATCTGTTGCTCCTCCGCCGCGTCGGCCGCGTCGCTGCCTTCACGCCGGAGGCGCTGCGCCAGGCGCTGCGCGAGAGCGGCGAGGCGGCGCAGCGGCTCGGGGAGACGATGGGCGCGTGGTTCGACGCGCGGCCGCCGTTCTCCGAGGAGCAGCGGGCGAGCCTCACGTGGGCCTCGGCCGGCCGCGCACGGCCGCTCAAGAGCTTCACGGTCCCGCCCGCGCCTGCCCGCCAGCAGAGCGCTCCGTCGGTGCGGGCCGGCGCGCCGGCGACGCCGGTCTCGGGGGCGCGGACGCCGCTCGAGGAGCTGGCCGCGTGGGCGGCGCCCCCCCTGCCGCGCCTGCCCGAGTCGGTCGCGCGCCCCATCCGCGACGCGGACGCGATCCCCGACATCCTGTCCCCGTCGCTGGCGTCGGCGCCGATGCCGGCGGCGGGCGCCGCGTCGTCGAAGAACGGCGGCGCGCCCGCGCCCAAGGCCGGCATCCTCCCGCCGGCGCACGACGCCGGCGCGGCGTCGAAGGCGATCGGCGGCGTCGCGAGCCCGGGGTCCGAGGGCGGCGCAGCGAAGCCGGCTCCGGGGAGCGCGGCGGCCGCGGCGCCGCTGTCGGGTGAGCAGGCGGCGGCCGCGGAGACGCCGGCGCAGGTCAGCGATCGCCGCAGCGCGCGCACCGTGCCCTTTCGTCGCTCGTCCTCCATCATGGCGGCGACGCCGCTGTCGGTGCGCCCGCCCGCGCTGCCGGAGGTGGAGATCGAGCCTCCGTCGCGCCGGAGCATCCCGTCCCGCCCGGAGTCGGCGAACGCGGCGGCCGATCGGTTCTGCCAGCTGCTCCGGGACGCGCAGGTGCTCGGCGCGGCGCTCAGCTTCCAGGAGCGGCCGGGCGTCATGGTGCTCCTGATCCGGTGCACGGTCTTCCGCGCGATCTACGAGCACGGCGAGGCGATGCCCGACGCGGTGGCGCACCTCTACCGCTGCACCGCGGCCGCGACCCGCGAGCTCATCCAGGCCGAGGGCGGCGCGCGCCGCGGGAACACCGCGGGCGTCGCGGAGCCGGCGCTCCTCGCGATGGAGCGGCTCGTGGCGGTGCGCGGCCAGGTGCCCGAGGAGAAGCCGCTCCACATCGATCCGCTCACCACGGCGGCGCTCGCGCGCGAGCACCTCGGCCGCTACCTGCGCGAGATCGAGCGCGCGCCGGCCGACCCGATGCTCCGCCACTTCCTCGCGATCGGGGCCCTGTCCGAGCTGCTCGTGCGCACGAAGCTGCCCGCCAAGACCGAGCAGCGGCTGCGCGACATCGTCGCCTACGCGCAGCGGGACGGCGCCAAACCCGGCACGATCGAGCTCCTGATGACGGCGCTCTCGAGGATCGTCGCGCAATGACGTCGCAGCTGGCGGCGCACGGCGACGGCGATCTCGCGCTGCTCCACGAGCGCGTCGCCCGCGCCCGCCGCTCGGTGGTGGCGATCCGCGCCGGCGCGCTCGTGACGACCGGCTGGGTGGCGCTCGGCAACGGCGTCGTTGTGGCGAGCCGGCGCGGGCTCGGCTACCCGACGGAGGTCGCGCTGACGTTCGAGGACGGGCGGGGCGTGGCGGGGCGGGTGATCGCCGCGGACGTGGGCCGCGACGTGGCGCTCGTCGCGCCGGCCGATCCGCCCGGCGTCGCGGCGCTCGCCGTCCGCGCGGCGGCCGAGCCGCGGCTCGGCGAGCGCGCCGCGGTGCTGAGCTGCCTCCCGGGGCAGAGCCTGCGCCTCGCGGTCGCGCGGGTCTGCCACGTGGCGCGCAAGGTCGACGGGCAGCTCCCGGCGTTCGAGCTCGACGTGGCGGCGCCCCTCGGCGCGCCGGTGCTCGATCCCGAGGGGCGGGTGATCGGCGTTGTCGCGGCGCTGTCCGGCGCGGCCGGGGAGCTCGCGGGTCACTGCGTGGTGGTCCCGGCGGGCGCGTTCCAGCCGCTGCTCGCCCTGGGGGATCGGCCGCTCGCGGAGCTCAGGGACCGGGCGCCGGTGTACCGCTGCCCGGCGTGCGAGGAGTCGTTCGACGTCGAGTGCGACCGGTGCCTGGGCTGCGGCCGCCTGCTGCCGCACGCGTACCCGCCGTGCCCGGCGCGCGCGGGCGTCGAGCGGGTGATCCGGCAGGGCCTGTCGGCGCTCGGGCTCATCGCCAACCGGGTGCGTGTCGGTCCGAGGGCGTGGCGCATCGCGCAGCGGCCGTACCCCACGGCGGAGACGGCGACGCAGGTGGACATCGAGATCGACGAAACGGGGCGCCTGCTGACGCTGCGCGCGCCGGTCGTGGGGCTCCCTGCGGCGAACCACGAGCCGTTCTACCGGTTCCTGCTCACGATGAACGACCAGACGACGGGGGAGTTCCGCGTGTCGCTCACGGGCGACGAGGTGTCGGCGTCGTGCGTGGCGTCGCTGGAGGGCTGCGCGGACCACGACGTGGCGCTGCTCATCGATGGGCTCGTGCAGATGGCCGACGAGTACCGGAGGACGCTGGCGGAGACGTTCGACGCGGCGCCGAGGTTCGACTCGGCGGCCGGGCGCTGAGGGGGAGGCCCGTCGGCGTCAACCAAGCGCGTTCAGCGCCCCACGCCCACCCCCAGCCGTCGTGGTCGTGGTCGTGGTCGTGGTCGTCAACGGCTCGGTCGTGAACGTGAACGTCCCGCTCCGGCGTTCCGCTGCCCTCCGCGATGGGCCGAAACGAAAGCTTCCGGCGCGGAGGCGCGACGCGGAATTGGCCGGAAAACTCGTCCCCAGCGCGCGTCGGACGGCGCCGGCTCGGAGGCGCTGCGCTCGCTCAATGCGATGCTGGGGTACGCGCAGCAGCGGGTTGCCCGGAGCGACAGGACGGCGACCGCGCTTCTGGGCGGCGTCGCCCTGAGGCGGCAGGCGCTCCTCGGCTGGCCCTGACCGATGTGAAGGTTATTGACAGTGCCACCGGGAAGGTCGACATCGACCACGCACTCACGCAGCTGGAGAATGCGATGAAGAAGCTGAGCGAAAACGGACTCGCCAGCGACGTCGAGCGGATCGAGTTCATCATCCCCAAGGGTGCGCCGCTCAAGAATGAGAACGAGATCGTCGAGGAGGGCTATCTAGTCGACGCGCTCACGGGTAAGCGCATCAAGCTTGAAGGCTTTAGGAACCTGGTCATGGTGATCCAGTGATGAGCGTATCAGGTCCCTGGCTCCATGCATGGTGTGACGAGAAGGACCGGGGCGACGCGCTCGCGGCGGCTCTGTCTGCTCTCGTGATCCCGGGGGGAACGTGCGGCTTCCACATCGAGTCCATCGACCATCCAGACAGCACATGGCGATGGCGCGATACCTTCACCCTCAGCGAGACGGTCGCGGCGGTGCGCGCAGGATTCACTGCAGGGACGCACGTCTTCGCATCCTTCGGCGCGACGCTGAGCTCCGGAAGCGCAATCGAGATCGCTGTCGAATGCAGCGGCGAAGAGTGGGAGCGCAGGTATCCCTCCGGTCCTCTATGCGCACGTCCCGGCGATCGCAGCGATCTACTTCCCCGGAGTCTCCGCCTCGCCCTCGGCCATCTTCAGCGATGCAGGCTCCCCTGCGTGCTGCCGCGTAAATACGCCGGCCCAAACTTCGACGAAGAGCTGAAAAATCAAGATAGAGTGAGAGCAAGATGGCCAAGGTCAAATTCGTGGAGATCCACCTCGTCAGGGCGCACCAGGAGGTCGTCCCGCTGGCTCGCTTTGTCCTCAGGTCGGAGGGCCCCCCCGTGCAGATCGTGAAGCTCCACCCGAATTGCATGAACGCGGTGGGCGACATCCTCGAGTAAGGGCTGCCTAGCTACGAGCGTGTCTACAACGTCGAGGATGGGCTCGATTTCCTGAAGGCCTTGCGGCGAACCTATCACTCCCTTCGGTACTACGCGACCGAGGTCGCCGAGATGGACGAAGAGGAGGCGCTCCGTGGCTGCGAGGACGGCGAGGGGTAATGCGCGCGGGCCCACCGCGTCCGCCTCAACGCATGATCGACGCCTGAGCCCGGCGGATGCACGTAGAACGGCCCCTCTGTCGCGCTGGCGAACCTCATTGGAGCTCACTCGCCGCTCGCTACGCACACCACCTGAAGGAAGTCAACCCACACGCCCCCACGTCGCCGCCGTCCGCAGGCGGCGTCGCGCAGGTCCGTCCCGCACCGCCGCGCCGCCGCCCTCCGCGCTGCCGTCCGGAACCCTCGCCGAGCGGCGCGTGGTAGCTTCACCCGCGCCCGCACGAGGCCGTGCGGCCACCCGTCATCGAGGAGACCATGAAGCGAGAGAAGCGACTGACCAAGCGCGAGCGGAAGGCGCTCGCGCCCGCGCGCCCGGCGCAGCCCCACGAGCACAAGCACATCCACTGCGTCGCCTGCGGCAAGCACCTCGATCCGGAGGAGTTCCTGGCGCAAGGGTCGGCGACCTGGATCCAGTGCCTGCACAAGTCGCGCTTCGCCACCTGCACCGAGTGCGTCGAGATCTCGAAGCGCCTCCTCGCCGAGCACGACCGGACCGGACAGCCAGTTCAGTCCGCTCAGGCATGGCACTGAGCGACCGACACCAGCCGACGCGCCTGCGCGGCCTCACCTGAGCACGCCCGGACGGCCTCGCCTGAGCACGCCCGCATCACAGGCGGGCGCCCTGGACAGGTCGTCCAAGAAGCCAACTCCCCATCTCCCCCGCTCCCCCGGAAACGGAAACGCACCGAGGACGGCCAATCGCTGGAACGCACGGGTCGTCGGTAGTCCAGAGGACGCTGCCGCGTCCGCTCCAGATGCGCCGCCCCTCATCCGGATGCACCACCCCTCATTCCGGTGCGCCGCCCCTCATCACAGCTGCCGCTCGCCCTCCACTCCCGCGCTGGCCCGTGCGGTATCCCACGTGCGCCGCCTCTCATTGTAGCTGTCGCTCGGTGTCGCACACCCGCGCTGGTCCGCCCGGCGTCCCGCGGCGCCCCGCCGCGCCTCGCCGATCAGCGCGCGCCCTCGACGGCGACGCGTAACCTTGCTCGCTCTCCCGCGCGGCCGTCCACCCCGGATACGCTTGCGCTCGGGGCCCTTTCCGTCAATGGTTTGCGCCCCATTCATCTCTCTCGGAGGATCTGCATGACGAAACCAATCCGCCGCGCGGGCGTCATCGGCGCGGGCGTCATGGGCAGCGGCATCGCCGCCCACTTCGCGAACGCCGGCATCGAGGTCCTGCTCCTCGATATCGTGCCCCCGAACCTCACCGACGCCGAAAAGAAGGACCCGGCCGCCCGCAGCAGGTTCGCCGCAGGCGGGCTCGAGAAGGCCCTCAAGGCCAGGCCCGCCGCGTTCTTCCACCCGTCGAACGCCCGCCTCGTGCGCACCGGCAACACCGAAGACCACTTCGCCGAGCTCGCCCAATGCGACCTCGTTATCGAGGCGATCATCGAGAAGATGGAGCCGAAGCGCGCCCTCTTCGCGCGGCTCGAAGAGGTCTTGCGGCCTGACGCGGTCGTGGCGTCGAATACGTCCGGGCTGCGCATCGAGGAGATGATGCAAGGGCGCTCCGCGGACTTCCGCAAGCGATTCCTCGTCATGCACTTCTTCAACCCGGTCCGGTACATGAAGCTCCTCGAGCTCGTGGTCGGGCCCGACACCGATCCGGCCGTCGTCGCCCGCGTGCGGAAGCTCGGCGAGGACGTGCTCGGAAAGGGCCTCGTCTTCGGCAAGGACACCCCGAACTTCGTCGGCAATCGCATCGGCACCCACGCGATGCTGACCGCCATCCACCTCATGATCGAGGACGGCCTCGCGCCGGAAGACGTCGACGCCATCACCGGCGTCGCCATGGCCCACCCGAAGAGCGCGAGCTTCAGGACAGGCGATATCGTCGGGCTCGACACCTTCGCCCACGTCGCCGACAACTGTTACTCGGCGCTCGAGCGCGACGAGGACCGCGACGTCTTCAAGGTGCCCGCCTACATCCGGAAGATGATCGAGGCGAAGCTCCTCGGCGACAAGACCAAGGGCGGCTTCTACCGCAAGGCCAAGGAAGGCCTGGAGACGCTCGACCCGGCCAAGCTCGAGTACCGCCCCCACGGCGGCGACGAGGCCATCAAGAAGGCCACGAGGTCGTGCGAGAAGATCGAGGACCCCGCCGCGCGCGTGAAGAAGCTCGCCAACGACCCCGGCAAGGCCGGGCAGTTCGCGTGGAAGGTGCTCTCCCGCTCGCTGGCGTACACGGCGCGGCGCGTCGGCGAGATCGCCGACAGCATCGTGGCGATCGATGACGCCATGCGCTGGGGGTACAACTGGGAGCTCGGGCCGTTTCAGACCTGGGACGCGCTCGGGTTCGCCGAGACCGTCGAGCGCATGCAGAAGGACGGCATCAAGCTGCCCGAGTCGATCCTCCGCATGAAGCAGAGCGGCGCGACGTCGTTCTACCGCGCCGATGGAGCGGTGTTCGACCTGCTCAAGGGGGAGTACGTCGCCCAGAAGGTCGATCCGCGCAACGTGACGCTGGCCGGCGCGCGCGCGGCCGCGCGGGGCGCGAAGGCCGTGCTCGCCAACGACGGCGCAGAGGCCTGGGATCTCGGCGACGGCGTGCTCGGCGTCACCTTCAAGACCAAGGCGAACAGCCTCGATCCGGACTCGATCGGGATGCTCTCGCTCGCCGCCGAGAAGGCCGAGCAGGACTTCCGCGCGCTCGTGGTCTTCAACCAGGGCGAGCACTTCTGCGTCGGCGCCAACCTGTTCCTCGTGGCCATGGCCGCGGGCAACAAGGACTGGGACGCGATCCGCAAGATGGTGAAGGCGTACCAGGACGCGACCCAGCGGCTGAAGTACGCGAGCGTGCCGGTCGTGGCCGCGCCCTACGGGATGACCCTCGGCGGCGGCCTCGAGCTCTGCTTCGCCTGCGACGCGGTGCAGGCCGCGGCCGAGACGTACGCGGGGCTCGTCGAGGTCGGCGTCGGCCTGATCCCGGGCGGCGCGGGGACGCTCAACATGCTCTGGCGCGCGCTCGAGGGGATCCCCGAGGGCGTGACGGTGCCGACGTACGACATCGTGACGCAGGTCTTCAAGAACATCGCCCTCGCCAAGGTCGCGACCAGCGCGGACGAGGCGAAGGCGCTCGGCTTCTTCCGCAAGACGGACGGCGTCTCGTTCGACCGGGCCCGCCAGCTGTACGAGGTGAAGGCGCGCGCGATCGGGCTGGCCGAGGCCGGGTACCACGCGCCCGTGCCGCGCGCGTACAAGCTGCCGGGCGAGAGCGGGATCGCGACGCTGCAGATGATGATCGACACGCTCGTCGCCGGCGGCCACGCCAGCGAGCACGACGCGAAGATCGCGCGCAAGCTCGCCGAGGTGCTCTGCGGCGGCGCTGGCGGCGGGGCGCGCGAGGTGACCGAGGACGAGATCCTCGAGCTCGAGCGCGAGGCGTTCGTCAGCCTGTGCGGCGAGCCCAAGAGCGCCGAGCGAATGCAGTACATGCTGATGAACAACAAGCCCCTCCGGAACTAGGTGAACGCCATGGTCGACGTCGTAATTGCAGAGGCCGTCCGCTCGGCCGTTGGCCGGGCCCACAAAGGGTCGCTCGCGCTGAAGCGCCCCGATGAGCTCGCCGGCGAGGTCGTCGCCGCGCTGCTCCAGCGCGTCCCCCAGGTGAAGCCGGAGGACGTCGAGGACCTCGTCCTCGGCTGCGCCATGCCGGAAGGCGAGCAGGGGCTCAACATCGCGCGCGTCGTCTCGCTCCTCGGCGGGATGGCGCAGGAAGGGTCCGCGATCACCATCAACCGCTTCTGCTCGAGCGGACTCCAGGCGATCGCGAGCGCGGCGGGCAGCATCGCGATGGGATCGCTCGACATCGCCATCGCCGGCGGCGTCGAGTCGATGACGATGGTGCCGATGACCGGCAACAAGCTGAGCGCGTCGCCGGAGGCGATGGAGCGGTGTCCGACGGTGTACACGCCGATGGGCATCACCGCGGAGAACGTGGCGAACCGCTTCCAGGTGAGCCGCGCCGACCAGGACGCGTTCGCGCTGAAGAGCCACCAGAAGGCGGCGGCGGCGCGCGCGGCCGGGCGCTTCGAGGACGAGATCGTCACCGTGAAGGGGGTGCGCTTCGAGAACGGCAAGCGCGCGACCTTCGACTTCCGCGCCGATGAGCTCATCCGCAAGGAGACGACGGCGGAGGCGCTCGCGGGGCTGAAGCCGGCGTTCTCGGCGAAGGGGAGCGTCACGCCGGGCAACAGCTCGCCGCTGTCGGACGGCGCCGCCGCGGCGCTCGTGATGAGCAAGGCGAAGGCGGACGCGCTCGGGGTGAAGCCGCTCGGGTACTTCCGGGCGTTCGTGACCGTCGGCGTCGACCCCGCCATCATGGGCATCGGCCCGGTGCCCGCGGTGCGCAAGCTGCTCGCGAGGACGGGGCTGAAGATGGCCGACATCGACCTCTTCGAGGTCAACGAGGCGTTCGCCTCGCAGGCCGTCTACGTGCAGCGGACGCTCGAGATCCCCGAGGAGAAGCTCAACGTGAACGGCGGCGCGATCGCGCTCGGCCACCCGCTCGGGTGCACCGGCGCGAAGCTCACCGCGACCGCCCTCTACGAGCTGCGCCGGCGCGGCGGCCGGTACGCCGTCGTGACGATGTGCATCGGCGGCGGCATGGGCGCGGCCGGCCTCATCGAGCTGGCCGGCGCGACCGCGCGCGCCTGATCCCGCCGCGCCGATCCCGCCCGTCCCGTCGCGTCGATCCCGTCGACCGCGCGCCCCGCCGCGGCCCGAGCCCCGCGCTCCGGCTTTCCCGCGGCGGGGCGATGGCCTATAGAACGCCCATGCCGAGCCACCTGACGACCTTTCAGGGGTCGATCCCCGAGGCCCTGAAGCAGGCCATCGAAGCGAAAATCGAGGGCTCCACCGCCGAGGTGACCGGCGGCGGGGGCCACTTCAACCTGGTCGTGACCTCGCCGGTGTTCGCCGGCAAGAGCATGCTGGAGAGCCAGCGGCTGGTCTACGGGGCGATCGCCCACCTGATGGCCGGCGACCAGGCGCCCGTCCACGCGATCGACAGCCTGAAAACCCGCACACCCTGAGCGGGGGCGCCCCCGCTCAGGGCGTGGATCAGCGGTGGGGGGCGTGACGTCGGTCACCCTCGGCGTGGCAGGCGCTGCTGCAGCCGTCGCCGTCGGCGGTGTTGCCGTCGTCGCACTCCTCGGGGCCCACCTCGATGCTGTCGCCGCAGACGGGGGCGCAGGCGCTGGGCTCGCCGGTGCACTGGTAGCCGTGATCGACGTCGCAATCGGGGCTGCAGCCGTCGCCATCGACGGTGTTGCCGTCGTCGCAGCCCTCGTTGCCGATGAGCAGGCCGTCGCCGCAGAGCGGGCCGCAGGCGCTGGGCTCGCCGTTGCACTCGTAGCCCGCCTCGATCACGCAGACGGCGTTGCAGCCGTCCTCGTTCCCGACGTTGCCGTCGTCGCAGGCCTCGGCGCCCCGCACCAGGCGGTCGCCGCACATCGTCGAGCAGATGCTCGGCGCGCCGGCGCAGGTGTAGCCGGGCTCGACGGCGCAGCCCGCGTCGCAGCCGTCTCCTGCCGCGGTGCCGCCGTCGTCGCAGGCCTCGGCGCCGCCCACCGCGCCGTCGCCGCACACGCCGCCCCCGGCGCCGCCGTCGCCGGCGCCGCCCTGGCCGCCCTGGCCGCCGTCGCCTGCGCCGCCCTCGCCCGTGGCCCCGCCGGAGCCCGCCGTCGTCGTGCTCGACACGGCGCTCGACCCGCTCGTGCTCGATCCGGAACCGCCGCCCCCGCCGTCGCCGGCGCTCGCGCCTTCCCGTTCGCACGCGAGCAGCGCCGTGGCCGCGATCACCGCGGCCGCCCCAGTCCATCTCGTTAACAGCATCTGTATCCTCCAGGAGCGAGGTCCGCGAGCGACGGGGGCCTCCCCTCGACCCCCGAGCGCGCGCCGAGCACCTGTTGCCCCAACCTTCCACGGAATACTCCGCTCCGATCGTCCGGACAACTTCGCCCTACCCGGACGTCCCGGCGTTCGGCCGCGCGGCCCGCCGGCGCGCATCCACGCGCATCGACTCATGATTCCGGCGGAACGCGGGCCCTCGCGAGGGAGCGGCGGGCGCGCGCCGCTCCCAGGCGGAGCGCCCGGCGCCGGGCGCGCGGCGGGTCGCGTGGCAGGTCGCGCGGCAGGTCCAACCAGGCGCCGCGATCGCTCGCGCCGCGAGCTGGCCGCGTCGTCTGTTTGACACCGGAATTCGCGCGGTGGTACGTGGCGCCGGGCGCCCCACGCGCTCGCCCGATAGCGACCTCACACGACCCCGAGGACCCTCCCATGACGCCTCGTTCCCCGTTGCTCCCCGCCGAACCGCTCCCAGGCGCTCCTGGGGCGAACGACGCCCGGCTCCCGGCCCAGGCGCGCCCCGGCCGAGCCTCCCGCCTGGGCGCCGGGCTGCTCTCCTTCGTCCTCGGCGCCGCGATGACCGCCGCCAGCGCGGGCGACGCCGCGGCCCAGACGCGCACGGGAGACGGCGCCAACGGCGACGGCATGGACCTGCACCTGTTCCGGCCGGCGGTCGACTCCAAGGGGCTCTTCTCCGTCAACGGGGCGGACATCCTCGGCGCGAACGACATCAGCCTGGGGCTCGTGCTCGATTACGGGCACAACATCCTGCCGCTCACCGAGAACGACCGGGGAACGGAGATGATGCTCAATCACGCGTTCCAGGGGACGTTCCAGTTCGATTACGGCATCGCCAACTTCCTGGTCGTCGGGCTCTCCGTCCCGGTGGTGCTCAACGGGGGCAAGCCGGTCGACGACATCGGCCCGGGCGGCAGCGCCAACTACGACGACGACTCGCTCGACGCGCAGGCGCTCGGCAACCTGGCGATCCACGCGAAGGCGCGCATCCTCCGCCCCGATCAGGACGTGATCGGCCTCGCGGTGATCGCCCAGGCCGGGATCGGGGTCGGCGGGACCCAGGACTTCGCGTCGGATCCGGGGTTCTTCTTCTGGCCGCAGCTCGTGCTGGAGAAGCGGCTCGGCACGACCAACCCGTTCCGGATCGCGGCGAACGTCGGCTACCGCGGCCACGCCGGGAAGAACCCGGTGTTCGGCCTGCGCCAGGACGGCGCGACCTTCCAGCTCGAGCACGGGGACCTCGAGTACTCCGACCTGATCACCGCCGGGGCCGGCCTGAGCTACCGCGTCCTCACGCCGCTCGACCTCGTGGTCGAGACCTACCTGACCCAGCAGGTCGGCGGCGGCGACAGCGCCAAGCAGAAGCTGTCGGCCGAGGCGATCGGGGGCATCAAGCTCTTCATCGAGCGGAACAGCTTCCTCATGCTCGGCGCCGGCGTCGGGTACACGCCCGGGTTCCAGTCCGCGGCGCAGCGCGCGACCATCGGGTTCGTCTTCGAGCCGTCGATCGGCGATCGGGACGGCGACGGCATCAAGGACGACCAGGACGACTGCCCCGACGAGCCCGAGGACTACGACGGCTTCCAGGACACGAAGGCGGACTCGCCCCCCGGGAAGTACGGCTGCCCGGATCCGGACAACGACGAGGACGGCATCCTCGACGTCGACGACCGCTGCCCGAACAACCCGGAGGACCGCGACGGCGACGAGGACGACGACGGCTGCCCGGAGGGGAGCGACGGCGATCGCGACGGCGACGGCATCCTCGACTCGCGCGACAAGTGCCCGGACGACCCGGAGGACCGCGACGGCTTCCAGGACAAGGACGGCTGCCCGGATCCGGACAACGACAAGGACGGCATCCCCGACAAGTCGGACCAGTGCCCGAACGACCCCGAGGACAGGGACGACTTCGAGGACGAGGACGGGTGCCCGGAGCCCGACAACGACAGGGACGGCATCCCGGACGTTGCCGACAAGTGTCCGAACGATCCGGAGACGTTCAACGGCCTCGAGGACGAGGACGGGTGCCCGGACAAGGGCAGCGTCGTGATCGAGGAGAACAACATCGTCATCCTCGAGAAGATCCAGTTCGCGACCGGCAGCGCCGAGATCCTCCCGGAGTCGTTCGGCATCGTGCAGGCGGTGGCCGAGACGCTCAAGCACCACCCGGAGTTCACGATGATCGAGGTGCAGGGGCACGCCGACGAGCGCTCGGCCGACGCGTACAACCTCAAGCTGACCCAGGCCCGCGCGGACGCGGTCGCCGCGGCGCTGGCGCAGCGCGGCGTCAACAAGAACAGCGTTCGCTCGATGGGCTACGGCGAGTACTGCCCGATCGATCCGGCCCACAACGCGGCCGCCTGGGAGAAGAACCGGCGCGTCGAGTTCAAGGTCGTGCGGACCGACAAGGGGCCGACCAACGTGGAGCTCGGCTGCGCCCTGGCCCGATCCAAGGGCGTCAACCCGCCGCCTCCCTGAGCGAAAGCGCGGCGCCGCCCGGAGCAGAACCGCGGCGCCGCCGATCTGGACAGGACCGGTCGGGCCGGGAGAGAGTGAGCCCATGAAGGCCCGCGCCAGGCGCTCCGCCGCCACCACGCTCGCCGCCACTGCGCTCGCCATCATGGCGAGCGGCTGCATCAACACCGACGCGGCCGTGTTCGTCGAGCCGTCCATCGCGGCGCCCGAGGCGACCGTCTCCTCGAACGCGCTCGGGACCGGCCTTACCGCGAGCTTCGCGCTGGAGCTGCACCTGAGCGCGCGGGCAAGCGGACCCAGCCGCGTCGCGGTGCGCACCTTCGCGATCACGAGCGCCGATCAGAAGACCTCGATCGTCGAGCCGCTCCCCGTCGAGACCACGGCGGCGCTGCCGGTCGAGGTCGCTCCGGACAGCGACGTCACCGTGGCGTTCACCGTCGATACCGGCGCTCAGGGCGGGACGCTCAAGGCTGACGCCGCGGCGGCGCTCTGCGCCGCGGAAGGGATCCGCATCACGGGCGCGATCGAGGACTCGCTGGAGGACGGGGCGACGCCGGTCGCCTCCGCGGTGTTCCACGCGGACTGCCCGTGATGCGGCGCACGCCCGCCGCCCCGGCGCGTTCGCCGGCATTGCCCGGCGTCATCGCGCGCGCGCCGCGCTAAAATGCCCGCCATGGCGCCTCGAGAGATCACCCCCCCTCCGGAGACCGCGGCGGACCGAGCGGTCGGGTCCCCGGGAAACGCCGACGCGCTCCGTTCCACGAACGGCGGGGGCGGAGAGGGGCTCGCGCTCGACGAGGCAGGGCTCGCGGCGCTCCGGCGCGCGGTGGCCGCGTGGCGCGCGGGCCCGGTCGCCGAGGCGTCGGCGCGCTTCCCGCCGCGGAGCGAGCGCTTCACCACGTGGAGCGGCATCGACGTCCCCGACCTCGCGACCCCGGCCGACGCGCCGGTCGACCACGCGGCGGATCTCGGGCTGCCCGGGGAGTACCCGTTCACCCGGGGCGTCCAGCCGACGATGTACCGCGGCAGGCTCTGGACCATGCGGATGTTCGCGGGCTTCGGCACGCCGGAGCAGACGAACGCGCGGTTCAAATACCTGCTCGCAGAGGGCCAGACGGGCCTGTCGACCGCCTTCGATTTCCCGACCCTCATGGGCTACGACTCCGACTCTCCGCGGTCGCTCGGCGAGGTGGGGATGTGCGGTGTCGCGGTCGACACGCTCCGCGACATGGAGGCGCTCTTCGACGGCATCCCGCTCGACCAGGTGACGACGTCGATGACCATCAACGGCCCCGCGGCCGTGCTGCTCGCGTTCTATATCGCGCTCGCCGACAAGCGCGGGATCCCGCGGAGCCGCGTCGGCGGCACCGTGCAGAACGACTGCCTCAAGGAGTTCATCGCCCAGCACGCCTGGCTCGTCCCGCCGCGCCCGGCGATGCGCATCGTGACCGACATGATCGAGTTCTGCGCGCGCGAGGTGCCGCGCTGGAACTCGGTGTCGATCAGCGGCTACCACATCCGGGAGGCGGGCTCGACCGCCGCGCAGGAGCTCGCGTTCACGCTCGCGGACGGGCTCGCCTACGTCGAGAGCTGCGTCGCGCGCGGCCTCGACGTCGACTCCTTCGCGCCGCGCCTGTCGTTCTTCTTCGACGTCCACAGCGACTTCTTCGAGGAGATCGCGAAATTCCGTGCCGCGCGCCGCATGTGGGCGCGGTTCCTCAAGGTGCGGTACGGGGCGAAGAAGGCCGAGAGCATGAAGCTCCGGACGCACGCGCAGACGGCCGGCGTGTCGCTGACGGCGCAGCAGCCGTACAACAACGTGGTCCGCGTCTCGCTCCAGGCGCTCGCCGCCGTGCTCGGCGGCACCCAATCGCTCCACACGAACTCGCTCGACGAGACGTACGCGCTCCCGACCGAGGAGAGCGTGACCATCGCCCTCCGGACCCAGCAGATCATCGCCCACGAGAGCGGGGTCGCGAACACCATCGATCCGCTCGGCGGGAGCTACTATGTGGAGTGGCTCACGGACCGCCTGGAGAAGGAGGCCCTCGAGTACATCCAGCGGATCGACGAGATGGGCGGGATGGTGGCCGCCATCGAGAAGGGGTATCCGCAGCGCGAGATCGCCGCCTCGGCCTACAGGTTTCAACGAGAGCTGGAATCGAACGAGCGGATCATGGTGGGCGTCAACCGCTACGCCGCGGTGGGCGAGAAGACGATCCCCCTCCTCCGGATCGACGAGGAGGTGCAGCGCGTTCAGTGCGAGAACCTGGCCCGGGTCAAGGCCCAGCGCGACCAGGATCGGGTGCGGCGCGCCCTGGCCGACGTGCGGAGCGCCGCGCGCGGCCGTGACAACCTGATGCCGCCCCTCATCGCGGCGGCCAGCGCCTACGCGACCGAGCAGGAGATCTGCGACGTGCTGCGCGACGTCCTGGGGACTTACAGCGATCCGGCCGAGTTCTGAGCACGCGGGAACGCGCGGGAACGCGGGGGTAATCGCGCGGGCAAGAGCGAGCGCGCGCGGCTTGCTGCGGTGCGCCGCGGCCCCGGCGTGCGCATCCGCTCAGGTCGCGGGCGGCGCGGTGGCCGGGGAACCCCTCGATTCGTCAGGTTGACACTTCTCTACCTCGGCCGGTAGAGTGCGCCGGCGTCAGGTTGCCGCAGTCGCGGCTCATCCGTGGCGCCGCCGTACGGTCTGCTGTTGTCGCTGCGCTGCGGCGCTGCGAGCTGTCGGTCGAGTGAGAGGATCGTCGTGGGCGACCGAGGTCGCCGCGTAGGGAGCAAGCTTATGAAGAGTCGATCCATGTCGCGCCGCATTTTTGCCCTTTCGGCGCTCGTCCTATCCGTCGGCGCCACGGCGGCCTGCGACAACAAGCCCGAGGCCGGTGGCAGCACGGGGCCCGCGGGCTCGGCCGGGCCCGCGGCCACGGGCGCGGCGAAGGGCGATGCGAAGGGCGGCGCGAAGTTCGTCACCATCTCCAGGGAGCAGCAGGCGTCCTGGGTTCGTAACTTCAACCCCCTTCTCGGCGAGGGGGCCACGCGCTTCCCCACCGTCGCGGGCATCTACGAGCCCATGATCGTGTACAACACGATGAAGGGCGAGTACGTCCCGTGGCTCGCCACGAAGTACGAGTGGAGCGACGCGAACAAGAAGCTCACCTTCACGACGCGCCCCGAGGTCAAGTGGTCTGACGGACAACCCTTCTCGGCGAAGGACGTCGCGTTCACGTTCGGGCTCCTCAAGAAGTTCCCGGCGCTCGATCTCACGGGCGTTTGGAAGCTCGTCGAGTCGGTCGAGGCCAAGAACGACACCACGGTCGAGTTCGTCTTCAAGGAGGCGTTCGTCCCCGGCCTCACCTACATCGGCCATCAGCCGATCGTGCCGGAGCACAAGTGGAAGGACGTCGCCGACCCGGTCACGTTCACGAACGAGAACCCGGTCGCGACGGGGCCCTTCACCGAGGTGAAGACCTTCCAGAACCAGATCTACGAGCTCGGCAAGAACCCGAACTACTGGCAGAAGGGCAAGCCGGCGGTCGAGGGGCTCCGCTTCCCGGCGTACCCGGGCAACGACCAGGCGAACCTGGCGCTCATCAACGGCGAGGTCGACTGGGCCGGCAACTTCGTGCCCGACATCGACAAGACCTACGTCGCCAAGGACCCGGAGAACAACCACTACTGGTTCCCGCTCGTCGGCGGCACCGTGACGCTCTACCCGAACGCCACGAAGAAGCCGTTCAACGACATCAAGCTGCGCAAGGCCATCAGCATGGCCATCGACCGCGCCCAGATCGCGAAGGTCGCGGTCAACGGCTACACGGTCGGCGCGGACGGGACCGGGCTCGACGACGCCTACGGTCGCTGGCGCAGCGACAAGGCCGCCGCGGCCGGCGACTGGACGACCTTCGACGTCGCCAAGGCGAACGCCCTCCTCGACGAGGCCGGCTACGCCAAGGGCGCCGACGGGATCCGCGCGAAGGACGGCAAGCCGCTGAAGTTCGACATCAACGTCGTGACCGGCTGGTCCGACTGGGTGCGCGCGGTCCAGATCACCGCGCAGAGCCTGAAGGCCGTCGGCATCGAGGCCACGCTGAAGACGTACGACTTCAGCGCGTTCTTCGAGGCGCTCCAGAAGGGCACGTTCGACATGTCGATGGGCTGGACGAACACCGAGCCCACGCCGTTCAACTACTACCGCGATCTCATGGCCCCCGAGTTCGTGAAGGCCGTCGGCGAGGTCTCGAACCGCAACTGGCACCGCTTCGCCGCCAAGGAGGCCGAGCCGCTGTTCAAGAAGTTCGCGGCCGCGACGGATCCGGCGGAGCAGAAGAGCATCGTCGAGGACCTGCAGATGATCTACGCCACGCAGGTGCCGGTCATCCCGCTGTTCAAGAACCCGTCCTGGGGCGAGTACAGCACGAAGCGCTTCGTCGGGTGGCCCAGCAAGGAGAACCCGTACGCGAAGCTGTCGCCGAACAACTCGCCGGACTACCTGCTCGTCCTGACCGAGATCAAGCCGAAGTGACGGCTCCTGCGCTGCGCGCCGGGCGTCCGGCGCGCAGCGTGTGTGTCCCCGCCTAGCGGCGTTTCTCTCTCTCTCTTCTCTCTTTCACCCCCGACTCAGCACAAACCTTGGCCGCCGGCGGCGCCGGTGCGAAGATCGCACTGCATGCTTCCCTCGGGCGTCCAGATTGCGCGCTTCGCTGCGCTCCTCTCCGGAGTCTTCCTCGCCGCCTGCGGCGGCAACCAGCACGCGGGCGCCGCGGCGTTCTGGGAGGGCGACACCGTCGATCCCGCCGCGCCGGCGGATCAGGCGGGCGCGAAGAAGAAGGCGCCGCGCAGGGCTTTCGGCGCGCCCGACGATTTCGGCGGCGCCCCGCAGACGCCCGAGGAGCGGGCGCCCTCGTCGTGGGTGGGGGTGCGGCACGATCTCTCGCTCGCGCGCGCCGACTCGCGCAAGGAGCGCTGCAGCTGCCTGGCCGTCGAGGTGGGGGAAGCGCGCGATCCCAGGTTCCAGTGGGCGGCCGGCGCGCCGGAGACCTCGGCCAATACGCTGGCCATCGCGCTGAGCGCGCGCGGGGTGCCCTGCCCGGGCGGCGCTCCCGACGAGGAGAGCCGGCGACCCTCGATCTCGGCGGTCGATCAGGAGGGGAACGATATCGTCATCGAGGTCGAGGAGCTGCCCGCAGGACGGCCGCTCGCGACGGGCGCCGTGATCCCGAGGCCCGCTCCGGGCGGGGCGATCTACGTGAAGGGGCGCAGCGCGAAGATCCCGTATGCGCGCGCCGCGGGCGGCGCGCGCTGCAAGGTCTACTGAGCGCCTGCGCTGCAGGGACAGGCGCTGAGCCGGGCAGACGGGCTCACTGGGCGGGAGCGCCGGCGCAGATCCAGTCGTTGATCTTCTTGATGCTGGCCTCGGGCAGGGCAGCGCCCTTGTCCGGGGGGGGCATGCGCGTGTCGTCGCCGCAGAGGCCGGTGCCGCGCACCTTGTTGATGATGTAGCTCTCGCTCGGCTTGCCCGGCACGACGAGCATCCGGCCGGTGCACTCCGCGCTCGCGCCGTTGACGAGCTCGCCATGGGCCGCGTTCGCGCGGAGATCGAGGCCGGCCGCCGCGGGGCCGGCGTTGCCGTGGCACCCCGCGCAGGTCGTGTTCAGGATCATCCGCACATCAGCGAAGGTCGCGGTGCCCGCGCCGCAGAGGGGGTCGCCGGGAGCGGAGCCGCCTTCGCCGGCGCCGCCGGAGCCGCCTTCGCCGGCGCCGCCGGAGCCGCCTTCGCCGGCGCCGCCCTGGCCGCCGGAGCCGCCTTCGCCGCCGCCGGTGGCGCCGCCCTGGCCGCCGGAGCCGCCTTCGCCGCCGCCCTGGCCCGCGCTGCTGCTGCTGCTGGCGCTGCTGCTGGTCGAGCTGCTGGAGCTGGAGCTGGAGCTGGTGCTGGTGTCGGTCTCGCCACCATCGTCAGAGCAGGCAGCCGCCGAGAACCCGATGGTCAGACAGAGGACCAGTTGAAGTGCAGTTTTCTGGGAAAGCATGTGAGGACCTCTTTGACGCTGTGTTTGCGCGGCGAGCGCCGCGCTGTCGATTCGCGGAGGACCCTAGATGGCCTTGTGAGCATCCACAACGCATTTCACGAAGTGAAAATGGTTATCGTTATCGCGAGCTCGCGACACTGCAATGAAATGATGGTGCTGTACCGGGATCGGTTCGTCGCGTCTACGCGGAGAGCGCCTTCGACGAGAGCAGCTCTCCGGGATCGCGCTCGGCCAGGTCCTCGAAGCGCGGGAGGTCGGCGAGGCGGCGCGTCGTCGTGGCGCAGGTCTCGGGGTCGCGCTGGAACGCGATCGCGCGGCTGAGGGCCTGCTTCGACACCCCCCTGAGCAGCGCGGGCGAGTGCGTCGTCGCCACGATCTGGCAGACGGAGGGCCGCGCCGCCCCCTCGAGGAGCTGCGCGAGCACGGCGGCGCGCTCGGGGTGCATGCCGGCGTCCGGGTCCTCCACGAGGAGGAGCGACCCCTCCGGCGCGGTGAGCACGCCGGCGATCTTGCCGAGCGCGCGCAGCGCGCCGTCCGGGAGGCTCGGCGCCGGGACGCGGGCGCCGCCCTTCTCGACGAGCACCATCATGACGTCGCCGAGGCCCGTCTCCGCGAACTCGATATCTTCGATCTCGGGCGCGAAGATCGAGCGCACCCAGCCGAGCACATCGGCCTTGTGCTCGGCCTCCTGGCAGAGCCAGCGGAGCACGGCGGAGAGGTTCTGCCCGCCGGCGCCGAGGTTCTCTATCTCGTGCGGCACATAACCCCTCATCCGCGAAGGATCGATGTCGAGCGACAGCGTGCTCCGCATCGCGACCTGGAGCGCGTTGCAGAGCGCGATGACGTCCGCGAGGCTCACGTCCTCGCCGCGACCGCGGTGGTGCTCTATCTGGCCGAGCAGGCTGCGCCGGGCGGGGTTGCGATCCATGGATGCGATCCGCATCGAGCGGCCCTTCTTCGACGCCGCCTTCATCGCTCCGCCCGAGGCGAACCCCTCCAGCCCCTTCAGCGCCGACGCCGGCGTGTCGAAGAGCGGGCCCCCGGCCGACCTCGCCTCGAGCGACTCGTGCTCCACGATCACGTCAGGCTCGACCTGACACGTGATCTTGTGTGTGAGCTCCTCCTTCCCGATCGCCCATCGGCTCTCGATGGTGAACGATTTGGCGCCCCTGTGCGTGGCCCCTTGCGTGCCGCCGCGCAGGCCCGGCCACACCTCGCGCCTGCCGTCGACGCGGCCGCGGAAGATGTCGCACAGGGGTAGATCCAGCCCGACGCCCTGCAGGAAGCGCAGGGCGTCGAGGAAGTTGCTCTTCCCGGCGCCGTTGGCCCCGAGCAGCAGCGTGAAGGGGGACAGCTCCACCGTTTGATCGGCGAAGCTCTTGAAGTTCCTGAGTCGGATGGATGTCAGCATGCCTGGCCGCCCGCAGCCATCATGTGACCAGGCAGCCGGCCGGATGTAAAGCGCCGGCCGACGGCTCAGCGAAAGTCGATGAGCTCGACGTCGAACACCAGCATGCCGGCGGGCGCGCCGGGCCGTGTGGGCTTGTCGCCGTAAGCGAGGTCGGTCGGTATCCAGAATCGCGCCTTCTCGCCTTTCACCATCAGCTGTAAGCCCTCCGTCCACCCCTTGATCACGCCGCCCACCGGGAAGGTGGCCGGCTCGTCGCGGACGATGGAGCTGTCGAACATCTTCCCGTCCGTGGTCCACCCCGTGTAGTGGACGACGACGCGGCTCGTGGGCTTCGGGTGCTCGGTGCCGGTGCCCTTCTGCAGGACCTGGTAGGCGAGCCCGGAGGCGGTCTTCTTCGCGGTCTTCGGCGCCGCCTTCACGTCCTTCGGCGCGGGCGGAGGCTTCGGCGCGGGGGCGAAGTCGAGCAGCTCGACGTCGAACACAAGCATTCCGGCCGGGGCGCCCGGCTGGGCCGGCGTGTCGCCATAGGCGAGGGCCCCGGGGATCCAGAGGCGGCGCTTCTCGCCCTTGCTCATGAGCTGGAGCGCCTCCGTCCACCCCTTGATCACGCCGCCCACCGGGAAGGTGGCCGGCTCGTTGCGGACGATGGAGCTGTCGAACATCTTCCCGTCCGTGGTCCACCCCGTGTAGTGGACCGTCACCTTGTCGTCCGGGCCGGGATGCGCCGTGTCCTTGCCCGGCGCCAGCACCTTGGACGCGAGGCCCGATGCCGTCTTCTGCGCGTCGGCGGGCGGCGCCGCGACGTCCGGCGGCGCGGGCAGGCCGGCGGGCTCGGGCGGCGGCTGCGGCGAGGCGGCGGGCTCGGGGGTGGGCGCCGGCGGCGGGGCCGGCTTGACCGAGGCGCTCACCGGCGCGTCGGCGATCGCCTGTGAGGCGGGCTTCTGGTCGCACGCGGTGAGGGGGACGGCGAACATCGCAACGAGGACGAGAGAGAAGCGCTTCATGCGCGGCTTCATAGCTCGTCCGCCGTCGAGAGCCGGTATTTTTGTGAGGTGCACGCGTGAGGTGCACGCCGCGGTTCCGACGGCTCTGGATCCGATTGGGGCCGTCGGCGGTCGGCCGTCCGTCGTACCTCCATTCCGCCGTTCGAGGGATCTCGACCTGACTGCGAGGACGGTCTAGCGTGCGCCCGCCATGGGGAGATCGATATATTTCTTCGGCGCAGGGCAGGCGGACGGGGACGCACAGCAGAAGGATCTGCTCGGCGGAAAGGGCGCGGGGCTCGCCGAGATGACCCGCCTCGGCATCCCGGTGCCGCCGGGCTTCACGGTCACCACCGAGGTCTGCAACGCCTATTACGCCTCGGGCAAGGCGCTCCCCGCCGGCGTCGAGGACGAGATCAAGGCGGCGATCGGCCGGCTGGAGGCGCTGCGCGGCGCCGGGTTCGGCAGCCCCGAGGCGCCGCTGCTCGTGTCGGTCCGCTCGGGCGCGCGCGCGTCCATGCCGGGAATGATGGATACCATCCTGAACCTCGGCCTGAACGACGAGATCGCGCGGGGGCTCGCGCGGCGCACGGGCAGCGAGCGATTCGCGCTCGACGCCTATCGGCGGTTCATCCTGGCGTATGCCGATATCGTGCTCGGCGTGCCCCGCGACCGCTTCGAGGAGGCGCTCGGCCGCGCGCGCAGGCAGGCCGCCGCGAAGCTCGGCGTCGACGCGACGCGCCTGAACTCCGCCGAGCTCGAGCGCAAGGTGCCCGACTCCCAGCTCGATCCGGAGTCGCTCGCGGCCTTGATCCAGCGCCAGAAGGATATCGTCCTCGGGGCGACGGGCCGCCCGTTCCCCGACGAGCCGTACGCGCAGCTCTGGGGGGCGATCGGCGCCGTATTCGATAGCTGGAAGAACCACCGGGCGCAGGTGTACCGGAAGATGCACGACATCCCGGAGGCCTGGGGGACAGCTTGCACCGTCCAGGTGATGGTGTTCGGCAACCTGGGCGACGACTCCGGCACGGGGGTCGCGTTCACGCGCGATCCGTCGACCGGAGAGCGGCGCTTCTACGGCGAGTGGCTCCCCAACGCGCAGGGCGAGGACGTCGTCGCGGGGGTGCGCACGCCGCACCCGCTGTCGGTCTCCGGAACTGGCACCGGAACTGGCACCGGAACCGGCGCCGGCGTGGACGACGAGAGCTCGCTCGAGGCGCGGATGCCCGCGGCGTACGCGGCGCTCGTCGAGGTGCAGGGCAAGCTCGAGCAGCACTTCCGCGACGTGCAGGATCTGGAGTTCACGATCCAGCAGAAGGAGCTCTTCCTGCTCCAGTGCCGCACCGCCAAGCGCACGGGCCGCGCGGCCGTGCGCATCGCGGTCGAGATGGCCAAGGAGGGCCTGATCAGCCAGCGGGAGGCCATCCTGCGGGTGGATCCGGGCTCGATCGATCAGCTGCTGCACCCGAGCATCGACCCGAGCGCACCGAAGTCGCTGCTCGCGCGCGGCCTGCCGGCGAGCCCGGGGGCGGCGACGGGGCAGGTGGTGTTCAGCGCGGACGAGGCGGAGCGGCGCGCGGGCCAGGGCAGGGCGGTGATCCTCGTGCGCTCCGAGACGTCGCCGGAGGACATCCACGGCATGAAGGCGGCGCGCGGCATCCTGACGGCCCGCGGCGGCATGACGAGCCACGCGGCCGTCGTGGCGCGGGGGATGGGCAAGAGCTGCGTCGCCGGCTGCTCGGCCATCAGCGTGAGCCAGGGCCGGATGGCGGTGACGATCTACGACGATCACGGGCGCTCGACCGGCACGATCACGGTGAAGGACGGCGATCTCATCACGCTCGACGGCGGCACCGGCACGGTCTACCTCGGGGCGGTGCCGACCATCCCGGCGGCGCTGAGCGGCGAGTTCGAGGAGCTCATGGCCTGGGCCGACGCGGTCCGGCGCCTCCGGGTGCGGTCGAACGCCGACACGCCGCACGACGCGAGGACGGCGCGCAACTTCGGCGCCGAGGGCATCGGGCTCTGCCGCACCGAGCACATGTTCTTCGACGAGGAGCGCATCCAGGCGGTGCGCGAGATGATCCTCGCGGACGGCGAGCTCGGGCGGCGGCGCGCGCTCGAGAAGCTGCTCCCGTTCCAGCGCAGCGACTTCGTGGGCGTCTTCCGGGAGATGGCCGGCCTGCCGGTGACGATCCGGCTGCTCGATCCGCCGCTGCACGAGTTCTTGCCGCAGGACGAGGCGCAGCTCCAGCAGCTCTCGAGGGCGACGGGCGTCTCCGCAAAGGATCTCCAGCGCAAGAGCGAGGAGCTCGCCGAGTACAACCCCATGCTCGGCCACCGCGGCTGCCGGCTGGCGATCACGTCGCCGGAGATCTACGAGATGCAGGCGCGCGCCATCCTCGAGGCGGCGTGCGAGGTCGCGGCGGCGGGCATCGAGGTGGAGCCGGAGATCATGATCCCGCTCAGCATGACCCGGCGCGAGCTCGCGCTCACGCGCGCGCTCGTCGAGGGGGTCGCCGAGAAGGTCTTCGCCGAGAAGGGGCGGCGGGTCGACGTCCGGTTCGGGACGATGATCGAGCTCCCGCGCGCCGCGCTCAGGGCCGGCGAGCTGGCCGAGGAGGCCGAGTTCTTCAGCTTCGGCACGAACGATCTCACGCAGACGAGCCTGGGCATCTCGCGCGACGACGCGGGCCGGTTCCTCGGCGCGTACGTCGAGGCCGGCATCTTCGCGAAGGATCCGTTCCAGTCGCTGGACGTGCCCGGCGTCGGAGAGCTCGTGGAGATCGGGCGGGATCGAGGGCGCGCGGCGCGGCCCGGGCTGAAGCTCGGTGTCTGCGGCGAGCACGGCGGCGATCCGAGCTCGATCGCGTTCTTCGAGCGGGCGGGGCTCGATTACGTGTCGTGCTCCCCGTTCCGCGTCCCCATCGCCCGCCTCGCCGCGGCGCAGGCGGCGCTCGCGGCCGAGGCCGCGAGGGGTCCGCGCGCGACGGACTGACACCCACCCTCCGGCGACATATGCCCGGACAGGGCGCCGGGACATCCGTTCTCACGAGCGTGCTTTGATTACGCTCGTGCGAGCTTTGGTATCGCGCCAAGTCTGCTAAACCAGGAACCTCGCTGTTCATCGCCGGTGTCTCGCCGGGCGCGCCTGCCTGCCCGAGCTGCTGCACCGCGCGCTGGCGAGACATGGAGGTTTCATGCGTCATCTCGGCGTCTCCTCTGCGCTCCTCGCATTTCTCGGGGCCGCGACATCGGGTGTGTTCGTCGCGGTCGGCTGCCACGCCTCGGGCCCGCACGTCGATGTCGGCGCGAGCGGCGGTGCGCCCGGCGACGGCGGAGGCGGCGCGGGCGGCGGCGGCGCGCCCGAGGGCAGCAGCGGCAGCGGTGATTTCGTTCCGGATAACGGCCTTGGCGGGGCTGCCCCCGGCGACGCCGGCGGCGGCGGCGACGCCGCCGTGAACCCGTGCGGGACCCAGTGCGGCCCCGAGGAGCTCTGCGATCTCAACCACCTCGGCCTCGACGACGACTGCGACGGTCAGGTCGACGAGACGTGCTCCTGCGTCGCGGGGCAGGCGCACGCGTGCTTCATGGGCGATCCGTCGTACCGCGGGGCGGAGGGGTGTTTTCCGGGCACCGAGCTTTGCAACGAGGTGGGCGTCTGGGGGCCCTGCGTCGGCGGCAGCCACGCGACCGAGGCGTGCTTCCGCGAGAACCCCGCGGGGTGCCACGCGCTGAGGGTGCCTCCGTTCGCGAACGTGGATCTGAAGGAGGGGACAGGCACGTTCAGCGTGGACGCCGAGCCTGGCTCGGAGACATGGAGCGTCGTTTGCCCCGCGGGCATCGACCCGTGTCCGGCGGTCTCCGGGGCGAGCCCGGCGGATGATTACAAGCCGCTCCAGTCGGGGGAGTACAAGGTCATCTACACGAAGCGCCTCGCCGACGGCGCGACCGACTCGTGCGAGTATGCCCTTTACGTCGGCGCGCCCGGCCTCCGGGTCGAGCTCGAGTGGGAGCACGACCTCGGCGGCGAGGGGGTGGATCTCGATCTGCACCTGCACAAGCCGGGCGACACGCGGCCGTGGGCGGTCGCCGGCTCGCCGGACGACTGCGGTTACAACAACTGCACCGTGGACACGCTGGGGTCGGATCCGGAGCTGCGGTGGTTCAGCGACGGCGCGTCGCCGCCGGAGCCGGTGAGCTGGTATCTGGACCCGGATGAGGCCAAGAATACGTGTTATTACGCCCCTCGCGGCGCCGGGCGGGCGTGGCGCGATCTCGGCCAGGGTTGCTACAACCCGCGGCTCGATATCGACAACATCACGTGCGACCCCGACGTCACGGACCCGGACAGCGATGATTTTTGCGCGCCCGAGAACATCAACGTGGATTTTCCGCCGTTCGGGCAGTGGACGCGGATCGGCGTCCATTACTACTCGGCGCATGGCCGGAACTACGCGGTCCACCCGCGGATCAAGATCTTCTGCAATGGCTCCCTCGGGGCGGATCTCGGCCCGACCGGGTTCTACGACCCGGAGGCGCCCGTCACGTTCGCGCCGGCCGACGGGAACACCCGGTACTGGCTGGTCGCCGACGTCGCGTTCGTCGAGGGGGGGGAGTGCGGGGAGGACACCTGCGTGGTGAGGCCGCTGTACGAGGACGAGACGCTGAAGACGCCGCTGCTGACGACGCGGTCGGCGGTGGAGTCGAGCTTCGGTCCGGCGTACCCGCCGGCGCCCTGATCGCCGGTCTCCCCGGGGCCGCGGGGGGCGCCCGCGGCCCCGCGCGCGGGCGCTTTACAGGGGCGGCGGGGCGGTGCACGCTAGCGGCATGGGCATCTTCGACCGGATGGGAAAGGTCATCTCGAGCAACGTCAACGCGCTCCTCGACAAGGCGGAAGATCCGAAAAAGTCGCTGGATCTCATCGTCGAGGAGATGAAGGACCAGGTCCGCGCGGCGCGGAAGGAGCTGGTCGACGCGGTGGCGGCCGAGAAGGTGCTGCGCAAGAAGGTCGACGAGCTCGACGCCGAGGCGGAGAAGTGGGAGAAGCGCGCCGAGCTCGCGCTGAAGGCGAACGACGAGAAGCTCGCGCGCGAGGCGCTCGTGCAGAAGAAGCGGGTGGTGGGCGAGCGCGACCGCGCCGAGGCGATGCGCGCGGAGCAGCGCTCGGCGGTGCTCTCGATGAAGACCGAGCTCGAGCGCATGGAGGCCAAGCAGGAGGAGTTCCAGGCGCGGAAGGGCACGCTCGCGGCGCAGATCCAGCAGCAGCGCGCCGGCGGCGGCGCCGAGGGGCTCGGGGCGAGGGGCGGCCAGAGCGCCTTCTCCGAGTTCCGGCGCATGGAGGAGCAGGTCGAGGGGCAGGTGGCGCAGGTCGCGGCGTCGCGCGAGATCGAGGAGGCGATCTCCGGCGGCGGGCTGTCGGCGGCCGAGCTGGAGGCGAAGTTCGCCCAGCTCGAGCACGGCCGCGGCAGCGCCGGCGCCGGCAGCGCGGACAAGCCGGGCGGGGCGGCGGTCGACGACGAGCTCGCCGCGCTGAAGAAGCGGATCCGGATCGGGTCCTGAGGGGCTGAAAGAAGAGCGGCGGAGGGCGGGGAGCGGCGGCCGTCCTCGCCGGACGCGCTGTGGCGGCGCCGGCGCCGGCGCCGGCGCCGCATCGAGTGACATTCCGCCTCGGCGAGCATCCTTCCTTCGACAGGTGACGAAGGCTCCACATCACGGAGCGGTGGAGGCGACCTCCCGCACCTCGGAGCGACCGCCGGGGGCGCGTCGCGAGATTGCGGGTTCAGCCGTATGGACCGAACTTTGGGGCGTACCTGTAGCTCATGTTACGCTTTCGCGCGTCACAGAAAGCCGAGGTGCGCATGAAGTGGAGTTCGATCGTCTTTCTTGGGTGCTTGCTGGTGGCCTGCGGGGATGATGAGATCAGCTTTGGCAGCGGCGGCGCGGGCGGTCGTGCCGAAGGTGGGGGCGGCGCGGGCACCGGCGGCAAGGCGGAAGGCGGAGGCGGCGCGGGCACGGGCGGCAGCGCCGAAGGCGGCGGCGGCGCGGGCACGGGCGGCAGCGCCGAAGGCGGCGGCGGCGCAGGGACGGGCGGCAGCGCCGAAGGCGGCGGCGGCGCGGGCACGGGCGGCAGCGCCGAAGGCGGCGGCGGCGCGGGCACGGGCGGCGATGCGGAAGGGGGCGGCGGCGCGGGCGGCAGCAGCCTCGATACGACGGAGCTCGCGATCGCTTACGATGAAGCCGCCACGGCGGGTTGCGCGACGTTCGTGGACGGGGCCTGGGGTGTCGGGGAGACCGACTTCATCGACGGTGAGCCCACGAACGACGATTGCGCCCTGGTGCCCGTGCTGGTCGAGGGGAGTCCCTACTGGATCACGTCGGGTGAGTTCGAAGGGGACATCGATCTCGACAGCCTGGAGCACTCGTTCTCGACCGCGGCGGCGGCGATCGACGAGGGGAGTTATTCGATCGTCCTCCGCAACTTCACGTTCGAGGAGATCTTCACCGGAAGTATCGAGGTGGCGGACGTGACCGACGAGGCCGTCACTCTCTCCATCGAGTAGAGCACGCCGCAGATCAAGCGGCACGCCGCCGCCCGACGGTGGCCGTACCTGACGGAGAGGAAGAACGTAAAGGGCGCGACCAGGCAAGGCTGCTCGCGTGCGCGCGGTGCGGTTGCGCTGGTCGGCCTCGCTCGTCTCGACTCCTCATAAACCGCTCGCGACCGCGTGAGGAGTCCCGCGCGCGGGCCGCCGCGGGCGAGGTCGCACGCCGCGGCGGCCGCGCGACCTCGCCGGACGCTGTGCTAGAGCGACAAACGGGTTGAAGCCGCACCCCAACAGCGAGAAGTTGGGACGCCAGAAGACGTCAAGATGCCAAAAGACGCCAGAATTTTATTGTTCTCTTGGCGTCTTTAGACGTCTTTTGGCGTCTTCTGGCGTCTCATTCTTGTGGTTGCCAATCCGATCGGTGCTCTAGCTGTGAAAGGGCTTCCGCTCGATCGTGAGTTTACAGACGCGCTGCATCGCGACGAGGTACCTGCCGCGCTCCGGTCCACCGAAGCCGCCCTGCGGGAGACGATCGTGTTTCTCCGGCGGGATGCCGGTTTCGCGCACGTCGAGTTGCTGCCCTACACCTTGCCCATTGTGGTCCTGTCAAAGTTCTTTTACGAATTTCCAACGCCTCGAGATCGCAGTCGCCTGCTGCTGCGCCGTTGGTTGTGGCGCGGAGCGCTCGGCGCCCGCCTGACCGGAGCCACCGTGGGGATGAGGCAGCACCTGAAGAACTGGTCGCTCGTGTACCCCGACGGCCGTCGTGCGCGGCTTTCGCCTGCCTACGATCTCGTCTCCACGATCGCCTGTGGCCCCGGTCTGGACCGCCTCGCCTTGCGGCTCTCCGGGGAGAAGGACTTCTCCCGCATCACCCGAGCTCACGAGAGACATCGTGTCCGAGACTTCGTCGCGCGCGCGCGACGCGTGGTCCACGCTACGCGGATCGTTGCCTATCGCCCCCGGCGCGCGGAACGCGCTGGATCAGCACCTGAACACGAGCCCGCTCTAACCGCACGCGGGCGTAGCCCCGGGCAGGCAGCGAGATCCTGGGGAGGGGGCCGCGCACGAGGCCGCCGCTTGCCAGGCTCGCTCGCCGGTGCTCGAGCGGGATCGAGCGACCCGGTAGCTTCGTGCACGCTCGAGATCGCACGTCCTCCGCGCTGCGCGAGGGGGCTACGCCGCATGGCGGTCGATTTGATGATAAATGGATGACTCCAAATGCAATGCTCGGCTCGCTCCTCTGGGCTGTTGCGAACATCCGGCGGCTGCGGCAAAGCTGCGCCGTGCGCCCTGCCTCGATCGAGCCGACCCGCTGGGATTCCCCGCGATGCGATGACTACGAGGATATCGACGCGGTCCGCCGGTACGAGCGCGAGGTGCGCGTCTATCGAGCGCACAGCGAGCCCTTCTCCGTCACGCCGCTCAGCGATCGAGTCGACGGCGACTACGCCGTGGCGAGCGGGAGCGGGGGGCGGTACGTCGTCGATCTCGTGGACGCCAGCGCGCGCCACGACACCTGCTCTTGCCCTGATTTCCTGGGCAATCAGCTCGGCACGTGCAAGCACCTCGAGGCCGTGCGCCGCGCGGTCGCGGAGCGCCCGGCGTGGCGCCGCGCGCTCGCCCGGATCGACGCGCCGGCGCGGCCCACGCTCACGGTCGACGCGCAGGACGGCCTGCGCCTGCTCGCGGTCGGCGCGTGGCCCGCGTCGCTCCGCGAGGAGCGCGCGCGCCTCGTCCAGGCGGGCGGCCTGCTGAGGATGGCGTCGGAGGGAACTCTCGGGAATCACGCGCCCGCGGCCCGGATCGTCCACGCGGCGCTGCCGGCGGCGGAGCGGCTCGCGGGGGGGATCTGGCACAAGCGCCGCCGGCGCTCACTCCAGGCGCGGGCGGGCCGCGAGCACGATGCGCTGGAGGCCCTCGGGCTGCCGCTCTTCCCGTACCAGCGCGAGGGTGTGCTCCACCTCTTCCGCAACGGGCGGGCGCTGCTCGCCGACGACATGGGCCTCGGCAAGACCCTCCAGGCGATCGCCGCGTGCGAGCTCTTGCGGCGCCGCGGCGAGGCGCGGCGGGTCCTCATCGTCACGGCGGCTTCGCTCAAGCACCAGTGGGCGCAGGAGATCGCGCGGTGGACGGGCGAGCGCGCCGCGGTGCTCGGCGGCTCTCCCGCGCAGCGTACGGGGGCGCTCGCGCTCGAGGCGGCGTACACGGTGCTGAGCTACGAGCTCACCTGGCGCGAGCTCTCGCGGCTCCAGGCGCTCGCGGCGGACGTGCTGGTGCTCGACGAGGCGCAGCGCGCGAAGAACTTCCGCACCAAGACGGCCGCGACGCTGCGCGCGATCCCGTCGCGCTTCCTGTTCGTCCTCACGGGGACGCCGGTCGAGAACCGCCTCGACGACCTGTACGCGCTGCTGCAGCTCGTCGACCCCACGCTGCTCGGGCCGCTCTGGCGGTTCAACGCCGACTTCCACCGCCAGGACGAGCGGGGAAGGATCGTCGGCTACCGGAACCTCGGGGAGCTGCGGCAGCGCGTCGCGCCGGTCGCGCTCCGGCGCGAGCGGGCCGAGGTGCTGCTCGATCTGCCGCCGCTCCTCGAGCAGACGCGGTACACGCCGCTCACGCGGGAGCAGCGCGAGCTCGAGGCGGACTACCGCGCGCAAGCGGCCCGGCTGATCGCGATCGCGGAGCGCCGGGCGCTGCGCAAGGAGGAGCTGGACCGGCTCATGATGATGCTCATGAAGGCGCGGCAGGCGTGCAACGCGCTCGAGCTGTGCGATCCGAGGCGCCGCAAGAAGGCATCGCCGAAGCTCGACGAGCTGGAGGCGCTGATCGCCGAGGTGACGGCGCAGCCCCGGAACAAGGTCATCGTGTTCTCCGAGTGGGTGGGGATGCTGGAGCTGGCCAGCGAGCGGCTCGACCGGCTGCGCGTCGGGCACGCGATGCTCCACGGCGACGTGCCGACAGAGCGCCGCCCGGCGCTGCTCGACCGGTTCCGGGACGACCCGGCGGTGCGGGTGCTCCTGAGCACGGACGCCGGCGGGGTAGGGCTCAACCTGCAGGCGGCGAGCTACGTCGTGCACCTGGATCTGCCGTGGAACCCGGCGCGCCTCGACCAGCGCACGGCGCGCGCGCACCGCCTGGGCCAGGCGCACCGCGTGAGCGTGACCTACCTGTGCGCCGAGGAGGGCATCGAGCGAGGCATCGAGGGCATCCTGAGCGACAAGCGCAAGGTGCTGGTGGCATCGCTCCGCGCCGACTCCACGGTGGAGGAGCTCTCGGCGCCGAGCTTCTCGGTGGTGCTGCGCGAGATGCGGGAGGTGCTGGCGGTGGCGGAGGGAGCCGAAGCGACGGATGCGGGCGCGACCGAGGAGGGGGGCGGCGACGTCCTGCCTGCGGCGAGCGGCGAGGGAGGCCAGGGCGCGCCGGGGACGAGGGGAGAGGCGACGCACGAGAAGGGCGACGGACAGGCGCGCTGGCCGTCGGCGGGCCCTCGCCCTCCGGCGGAGACCGCCCGGAACGCGGCAGCGGACAGGCTTCGGCTCGCGCGGGTGGTGCTGGACGCCGGCTTCGCCGCGGACGCCGCTCGCGCAGCCTACGAGGCGCTCGCCGGGACCATCGCGGGCATGCTGGAGGGGCCAGCGCCCGAGTCGCACGCGGCCCTCATCGCGGGCGTGTACCGCGACCTCGTGCCGGCCGGCGGGCTGCCCATCGAGGCCCACGCCGTGCTCGCGCGGCTCCACGACCTCGGCGCCCTCGCGCGCGCGGGCGTGCCGCTCGACGCGGCGCTCGCCAGGTCGGCCGTCGACGAGGCGACGAGCTGGGTCGCGCGGCTGGGGGGGGCGTCGCTCGAGCGCGCGGCCGAGCGGTAGCCTGATCCGGACATCGCGTCTCGCCGGGACTTCGGCGCGCGAGCCGGGCGCCGTACCGCCTCCAGCACGAGCGGGCCTTCTTCGAGGAGGAGCTGCCGCTCGAGGACAAGCGGATGCGGAGCTTTCAGACGACGAAGGTGCCTGTCCGCGACAGGGACGACAAGCCCATTTACATCGTGGGCCTCGTGCGGGACGTGACCCGTCAAAAAGAGGTCGAGCCGGCGCAGAGGACAGGACCGCATCGGCGTTGACCAAGAACCTGGCCCACCGTGCTCCCATGAGCGATCGCGCCCGCCCCGGCGTTCAGCGGCGAGCCCACCGGGTGACCGGCTCCGGCTAGGTGGAGTGGCTCGCTGCGCTCTCGGTCGAGAGCGGCAGCTCGACGCAGAAGGTCGAGCCCTGGCCGACCTCGCTCGACAGGTGAATTCGTCCGCCGTGCGCCTCGACGATGGTGCGCGCGATATAGAGGCCGAGCCCGAGCCCTCCATAATTCCGCGACGAGACGCCGCGGCGAAATCGCTCGAAGAGCTGCGTCCGCACCTCGGCCGGGATCCCGAGCCCGTGGTCCGCCACCGAGAGCCGCGCGACCCCGCCTTCCGCGGTGATGGTGATCTCGATCGGCGCGCGTTCCCCGAACTTGATGGCGTTGGTCAGGAGGTTGGTCACGACCTGTTCGAGGCGGTACCGGTCCCACCAGCCGGTGATCGGCTGCTCCGCGCGCACGGCGAGCGTGCTGCCCGACTGCGCGAGCTGGTCGCCGAGCTGGGCGACGATCTCGGCGACCAGCTCGCGCAGATCGACGGGCGCCCGGTCCAGCTCGAGCCTCCCCGCCTGGATGCGGGAGACATCGAGGAGCATGTCGACGAGGTTGGAGAGGCGCTTGATCTGGCGGCCGGAGAGGGCGACCGCCGAACGCACGCGCTCGGCGTCCATGCCCCGCGAGAGCCTTTGCCCGAGCGATTGAATGGAGAGCTGCAGGGAGGTGACCGGGGTGCGGAGCTCGTGCGAGGCGATGAGGAGGAACTCGTCCCTCAGACGGGTGGCCTCCTCCGCCGCCGCGCGCGCGCGGCGCTCGTCCAGGAGGAGCCGATCGCGCTGCTGCTCGGCGTGCACGCGCGCGGTGATGTCGCGGAAGCTCCAGACCCGCCCGGCCACGCGCGCTCCGAGGCGCTGGGGCTGCGTATAACACTCGAAGACCCGCTCGTTCCGAAGCGGGAACGTGTCGAAGGCGCTCGCCTCGGGATCGGCATAGAGGTCACGGACGCTTCGCAGGAACAGCTCGGGCTCGCGGAGCTGGCCGCCGACGAACGCGAGGAGCACATCGGCCGATCCGCCGTCGAGGACATCGGTGGGAATGCTCCACATCTGCGCGAGCCTGTGGTTATGGCGCACGACGCGCCTCGCGCCGTCGACGACAAGGATGCCGTCGGCCGTCGATTCGAGCGTGGCCTCGAGGAGCGAGTAGGAATGGCGCAGCACGTCCTCGGCGTGCTTGCGGCCCGTGATCTCGGTGGCGATACCGCAGACGCCATCAGGTTCGCCGGCGGGGCCGCAGAGTGGGAACTTGAGAGAGATGTACGTGCGTGCGCCGTCGCGCTGGGGGGCCACCTCATCGAGCTCCATGGCCCGATTCTGCTGCAGGACGAGCACGTCGTTGGCGCGATACTCATGGGCCTGCTCGCGCGGGAAGAGGTCGTGGTCGGTCTTGCCGATGACCTGCTCGCGGCGCATCTGGAAGAGCTCTTCCCACCCGCGGTTGACGAGCATGTAGCGGCCCTCGATGTCCTTGACGAAGACGACGGCGGCGGTGTTGTCGACGATGGCCTGGAGCAGATGCTGGCTCTCGCGGAGAGCGGCGTTCGAGCTGGCCAGCTCGGCCGTGCGCTCTCGGACCCGCTGCTCCAGCTCTTGATGGACACGCTGCAGCTCCGCGTTCTTTTCTTCGAGCTCCTTGTGCGCCTCGCGCAGGCTCAGGTGCGTCGTGATCCGTGCCATCACCTCTCCGATCTCGAACGGTCTGGTGATGTAATCGACGCCCCCCGCCCTGAACCCCACGAGCTTGTCGGCCGCATCGGTCAGACAGGTCATGAAAAGCACCGGGATGTCTCGAGTACTTTCAGCCGCTTTCAGGCGGCGGCACGTCTCGAAGCCGTCGATGCCAGGCATCAACACGTCCAGCAGGATCAGGTCGGGCCTCGTGAGGCTGGCCCGCTTCAAGGCCTCTTCACCGCCCTGAGCGACGAGCACGCGATGACCCATGCATTCCAGGCTATCCACCAGCACGCCGAGATTGGCGGGCACGTCATCCACGATCAGGATAACGCGGGTGCGCGGATCGGGGGCCGTGGCGCTGCTCATGGTCGCTGACCGCCCTCCATGCACCGCGGCAGCTCCGGCCCCACCATCGCCATCGGCTCGACCCCCTGCAGGCGTTCCTCGACCAGGGTGAGGAGCGCGTGGGACTGGTAGTCCTGCGCGAGGCGATCGAGGCGGTCGGCGAAGGGGCGGTAGCGGTCGCCCAGGGTGATCAGGTAGGCGGCCCGCTTTCGGATGTCACGCATGTTGCCCTCCAGGGCCAGGGCATGGAGGACTTCCATCTCCTCCCGGGGAGGCGCCACGAGCTCCGCGGCGCCCCTGTCCCCGGCTTGCTCCTCGGCCGGTCTGGCATAGACCCAGGTGAGCCCGAGCTGGGCGCCGATGACCCGCAGCAGGCTCTGCTGATCGACCGGCTTGGTGAGGAAGGCGTCCGCGCCGGCGGCGACGCTCTCGGCCCGGTCCTCCTCGTTGGCGCTCGCGGAGACGACGATGAGCGGCAGCCGCGCGAGCCCCCGAGCCTCGCGATCGCGGCGAATGCAATGGATGGTCTCCAGGCCGCCCATCACCGGCATGACCAGATCCATCACCACCAGATCCGGCGAGGCGGCCATGGCCTGCTCGATGGCCTCCTGGCCATTGGCCGCCTCGCGGACCTCGAAGCCCCGGCTGCTCAGCAGGTCCGAGAGCACCGCCCGATTGCCCACCACGTCGTCGGCGACCAGCACCTTCCGGCGCGGCCCCTCGTAGCCGACGGCGACCCGCTCGGAAGGCCGGAGGGGCGCGGCGATCTCGGTCACCGGCAAGGTCGCATCGAACCAGAAGCGGCTGCCTTCGTCGGGCCGGCTCTCCACGTGGATCTCGCTGCCCATGAGGTGCACCAGCTGGCGGCTTATCATGAGCCCGAGGCCGGTACCCGGACGGCGCCGCACATCACCTACCCGCCCGAAAGGCTGGAAGAGCTTGGCCAGCTGCTCCGGCGTCATTCCGACGCCGGTATCCTCCACCTCGAAGCGCAGGCGCGCCCCGGTCTCGTCGGTCTCGTCCTGCGCCAGCACCTGCACCCCGAAGCGCACCCGCCCCCGATCGGTGAATTTCACCGCGTTGCCCAGGAGGTTGAGCAGCACCTGACGCAGGCGCTTCTCGTCGGCCAGCGCCGCCCGGGGCAGGTGCGGCGTGACGTCGTAGACGAAGTGAAGGCTCTTCTGCTCCGCCCTGACGCGGATGATGTCGGCGACGACCGTCAGGAAGGCAGAGAGATCGATCGGTTCGGGGTAGAGCTCCAGCTTGCTCGCCTCGATCTTGGCCAGGTCCAGAAGGTCGTTGATGAGGGTCAAGAGGTGCTGGCCGCTCTGCTGGATGGTATTCAGTCCCACCGCCTGGCGGTCTTCGAGACCGGATGAGCGCTTGAGGATCTGTGCGTAGCCGAGGATGGCGTTGAGCGGCGTGCGCAGCTCGTGGCTCATGTTCCTCAGGAACTCGGTCTTCGCTCGGCTCTCGGCTTCGGCCGTCTTGCGGGCCTGGCGCTCCGCCTCGGCCTGCTTGCGCTCGGTGATGTCGGTGGAAATGCCGCAGACGGCATAAGGCTGCCCCGCCGCGTTGCACAGGGGATACTTCAGAGAGATGTAGGTGTGCAGCCCATCGTCCTGGAGGGCCTCTTCCTCGGCTTGAAGCGCGGTTCCGGTGGCCAGCACCTCCTGGTCGACGGCGCGGTAGGCATCGGCCCTCTCCCTGGGAAATATATCGTAGTCGGTCCGGCCGACGATCGCTTGCTCACTGACGTGGAACAGCTCAGCGTAGCGCCGGTTGATCATCAGGTAACGACCCTCGAGGTTCTTGAGGGAGATGACCGCTGTCGAGTTGTCGACGATCGACTGGAGGAGCTCTTTGCTGTCCCGCACGGCCTGCTCGGCTCGCCGGCGTTCGCTGTTCTCCTGGAGCAGGTCGGCGTAGAGCGTGGCATTGGCGATCGAGATGGCGGCCTGGGCGGAGAGCAGCTCCAGCACCGAGAGCCGGTCCGGGGTGAACGCGCCGGCGATGAGGTCGTTTTCCAGGTAGAGCAACCCCACGAGCTCCGCCTGCCGCAGGATGGGCAGGCAGAGGGCGGATCTGGCGTACCGATAGAGGTCGTCGCCGGCGATGATGGGGTTCCGTGCCGTCCCGTCGTCCAGGATCACCTTCTCCCGGCTGCGCCGGACGTAGTTGAGCAGGGACGCCGGCAGATCCGGAGGGAGGGCTTCGGGCTCGTGAGGAATACGCACCTCGATCTCGGGCCCCTCCGCCCTCGCCTCGGCCGTCAAGAACAGGGTCTCGCCGCGGGCGAGGAGCAGGCAGCCCCGCCTCGCGCCGGCGTTCTCGACCAGGATGCGCATGAGCGCGTCGAGCAGGCGGTCGAGGACGATCTCGCCCGAGATGGCCTGGGAGGCCTTGAGCACCGAGCCGAGGTCGAGCGCGGCGCCGGCGGGCGCGGCGGCCTCCGGGCACGTCGCGCCGCGGAGGAGCTCGCTCGGGACGAGGTCGGGGTGCGCGCGTTCGAGGCGCCGCATCGCCTCCGTCGCGCCCCAGCGGCCGTAGGCCCTTTGCGCCTCGGTCATGTAAGCGCGGGCAATGGTGGTCTTGCCGAGGACGAGCCAGTGGCGCGCGCAGAGCTCGTTGCCGAGGGCCTCATCCTGGAGGAAGCGGTTCTGTTTCGCGAGGGCGATCCCCTCGTCGTAGTGATCGCTCGCTGCGTGCGCATCGCCGCGGACGCGCTCGAGCTCGGCAAGGAGCAGGGCGCGGCGGTGGGCGAAGTTCTCCGGGCCGAGGTCGGCCCAGCGGGAGACCTTGGCGGCGAACTGCTCGGCGCGGGTGATGAAGAGCGCACGCTCGTCCGGCGAAACGACGTCCGAGGCCCGCGCGAGCGCGATACCGCTGTAGAAGTGGAAAGACGGGGTTCCGAGCCAGGCCCGATTGGGCTCGAACCCGAAGTTAACCTGGAGGGTCGCGCGCGCCCCCTCCTCGAACTCACCCTGGAAGACGAGCAGGAACACGACGTAGAAGCTCGCGAAGTAATGCCAAGCTTGGTAGTTGTGCCGGCGCGCCTCGTCGAAGATGTTCTCGATGTTGATCCACTCCCCCACGAGCACGGCGGGGCGCTCGGTCGCGATCGAGAGGTTGTGCGCGATCTGCCCGACCGAGCTGGATATCCAGGTGATGGCGCTGAACCGGTCGAGCTTGAACATCGGCACGAGGCTCCTCGCCTCGGCGAGGAGGTCAGGGATCGGCAGACCGCGGATGAGGCTATTCGTGCTGAGGTTGGCCGTGTTGTAGAAAGCCCAGATGTACTGGCCGGTCTCGACCCCGGCGTGAATGCCGGTGAGCAGCGGCTCCCTGCAGGCGTCGAAGCTATCTTTGCAGTGCTGGATGTGGGCGGCCCACATGTTGCACAACATCGCTTCGGATTTTTTGTCCGGGTATCGCTCGGCGAGCGCGAGGGCGGCGCGGCCGAACTGGTAGCCGAGCTCGACGTCGCCCCGGGCACAGAGGAAAGACCCGAAGTTCACGCAGCCGTAGATCGAGTTTGGTGACAGGCCGTGGAGGTAGGAGATCTCCAAGATCTTCGCGAACATGATGCCGTAGTTGTTCGGACTGATGTGGTAGGTGGGGGAGAAGAGCTCCTGGAGCACGTTCTGCAGTGCCGCGATCTCCCGGTCCACGAGCGGGGGCAGGTCCAAGAGCGCCTCGAGCGAGCGCTCGCGGACGATGGCCATCGTCGTGCGAATGTGGGCGTCGAGCGTCTCGTCGTCGGGCATGAGAGGCAGGTCGATCCCGAACCCCCTGAGGGCCTCGAGCCCCTCGGCGAGGGCGGCCGAAAGGTCGTTTCTCAGCACCTGCACGTTCATCTTGAGCCGCAGCACCTCGGTGCGATCGAGCCGGCTCGCGGTCCGCTCCAGGCAATCGGAGAGGAGCGCCAGGGCGTCGTCGTGCTGGCCCGAGAGCGAGAGCATGAGGCCGGTCTTCATCGCGTATGCGAGGCGGAGCGGGTACTGCGACGTCCACGCGTCCTCCGGGAGGCGCAGCAGGCCGAGCTCAAGGTAGCGCAGGGCGGCGCCGAAGGCGGCCGAGTCCTCGGCGCGGCAGGCGGCATCGAGGCTCATGCGGGCGAGGGAAAGGCGCTCCGCGGGGTCCGACACGAGGTCGCCAGCGCTGTTCAGGTGGCCGACGACGTCGAAGAGGCTCTGGCTCTCGGAGAGGTCCAGCTTGCCCGCGAGCAGCCGGCCGATCCGGAGGTGGAAGGCGGGCCGGTCCGCCTCCGGGATCATCGCGTAGGCGCCCTCCTGGACCTTGTCATGGGCGAAGCGGTAGCCCTCGCGCCCGGCCAGCACGAGCCCCTCGCCGACGGCGGGATCGAGGCGGCCGTACACCTCTTCCGGCGAGCACTCGCTCACCGTGGCGAGCATGTCGAGCTCGAACCGGTTGCCGATGGCCGCGGCGAGCTTGAGCGCCTCCACCGCCTCCGGCGGCAGGCGCGCGATGGTGCGCACCATGAGGTCGACGACATTGTCCGTGTACGCGAGCGCCTCGATCCGGGCGAGGTCCCAGCGCCAGCCTGACCCGGCTGCGAACGTGAGCACGCCGTGGTCGTGCAGCGACCGGACGAACTCCTTGACGAAGAACGGGTTGCCACCTGTCTTCTTCTGCACCGCATCGACGAGCGGCCCGCAGTCGTCGCGCTCCAGGCTGTCCGAGAGCATCTCGAGGAGGTGCGAGCGCGCGAGCGGGGCGAGGACGATGTCGCGCACGACGAGCCCGGCATTCTTTAGCTCCTCGATGGCCCGGACGAACGGGTGCCCGGGCGACACCTCGTTGTCGCGGTAGGCGCCGCAGAAGAAGAGCGCCGCGAGCGAGTCGTCGGCCAGCAGAGAGCGGAGCAGCCCCAGGCTCGCGGCGTCGATCCACTGGAGATCGTCGAGGAACAGGACGAGCGGGTGCGCGTGCCGTGCGAACACCGAGACGAACAGCAAGAAGCAGCGGTTCAGGCGGTTCTGCGCCTCGAGCGGGGCGAGCGCCGGCACGGGCGGCTGCGCGCCGACCACATGGCCGAGCGAGGGGATGACGTCGCAGACGACCTGCGCGTTCGGCCCGAGCGCCTCGAGGATCGCGCTGCGCCAGCGCTCGATGCGCGCCTCGCTCTCGGTGAGGATCTGCCGCACCAGGCCGTCGAACGCCAGGATCACCGCGCTGTAGGGCGCGTCGCGGTTGTACTGGTCGTACTTGCCGCTCGTGAAATAGCCTTTCTGCCGCGCGAGCGGCCGCAGGATCTCCTGCACGAGCGAGGACTTGCCGATGCCCGAGTAGCCGGAGACGAGGACGCTCTCGCGGCTGCCCTCGAGCGCGCGCTCGAACGCGGCGGTCAGCGCCTCGATGTCCTGCTCGCGGCCATAGAGCTTCTGGTGGATCCGGAACAGGTCCTGGCGATCGTGCTGGCCCGCGACGAAGGGCTCGATCGTCCCCGTGCCGCGCAGGGCCTCGCGACAGCGGTCGAGGTCGGCGAGCAGGCCCTCGGCGCTCTGGTAGCGGTCCTCGGCGTTCTTCGCGAGCAGCTTGAGCACGACGCCGGAGATGGCCTCGGGGATCGTCGGGTCGACGCGGGACGGCGGCGCGGGCGCGAGGGCGAGGTGCGCGTGGATGAGCTCCATCGGGTCCAGGGCCTCGAAGGGGCGCTGACCCGTGAGCACCTGGTAAAGGATGACGCCGAGCGCGTAGAGGTCCGTCCGGTAGTCGACGCCGCGGTTCATGCGGCCTGTCTGCTCGGGGGAGACGTAGGGCAGCACGTCGGCGATCACCGCCGGTGCGTAGAGCCGTTCGTGCGCGCGGGTGATCTCGGCGTCGACGCCGAAGCTCGTGATCTTGACCGCGCCGCATGCGCCGACGAGCACGTTGTGCGGGCGCAGATCGCGGTGGATGAGCCCCGCCGCGTGCACGGGGGCGAGGCCTTCGGCGAGCGCGGCCGCGAGATCGAGCGCCTCGCAGAGCGGCATTCTGAGCGACGGGCGCGCGGCGAGGATCCGCGCGAGATCGCGGCCCGGGAAGTCCTCGAGAACGACCATCAGGGCGCCGGCGAGCTCCTCGACGGCGTGCAGGGCGACGAGGCGGGGTGAGGCGAGCTGCGCGATGCGCTCGCACTGATGCTTGAAGCGCGCGACCTCGGCGCGAGTCGCTCTCTCGGCGCGCAGGACTTTCAGCAAGACCGGGACACCGTCGTCCTCGCGGCACGCGCGGAACAAGCTGAAATCAGCGTGTTCCTCGATCTTCTCGAGGCGCGCATACCCTCTTTCGACGATCATCAATAGCCTTGCTCGCCTGCCCGTGAAAGGCGGCGCATTCAACCAGTTATATCTCCGGAGGCGGAGATCTGGCACCGAGCTGTGCCGCCAGGGGGGTTGGCGCTGCCCACGCCCCCCAGCCCGCCAGCATCATAGCGAACGTTCGATGACGAGTACGAGCGGCGGAACGAGCTCCCCAGAGCCAGGTGCGGATCGGCGGACGACACCAACAACAACCGCCTGCGCGCCGCCCTGGGGGAGATCGAAGTCCGTCGAATCGACCCAGGACGGACGAAGGAGGGGAGCGCGATGTATGTCTGAACTGCGGTGTACTGATGCGCAATCAGCAGAACCGGGCCAACCAGGGGCGTCCCGAGGCGAGCCGCCGGTCGACCTCGGGAATCGGGTCGTCCCCCGCTCCTCGGCGCTACTTCGGCCCGGCCCTGCCGATCGCGATGACGTTCTGCTGCGCCGCCGGCTTGCCGCCCTCGTTCGCTGACACGAACGCGCGCGGGTGCGCCCTGAGGAGCGTCACCGTGAGCGTGATGCCCCAGCCGTCGTTCGTCTTGAGCTCGGCGTGACCGTGGCTGTCCTCGACCGCCAGGATCAGCCGGCCGAGCGGCTCTAGACCGGCCGGGGCGGAGCCAGGGGCGGTGAGCACGCGCTGGAGCGCCGACTCCGGCAGCCCCAGGCCGAAGCCGACGTCCAGGATCGACAGCTGCACGCCCTGGGGCGCCTCGCGCACCGACACCACGGGGCCGTGGCCGGGGAGCCCGCGGCCCGCGACGTCGGTGAGGAACGCCTCGAGCACCTGCTCGAGCTCGCCGCGGTGCCCGAGGGCGTGCGTGGCGCCGCGGATGGGCTCGAGCCGCACGGCCCGGCCCGTCGCGCGGGAGGCGCTGGCGACGGCATCGGCCACGACGTCGCCGAGCTGGAAGGCGCAGAGCGGATCGGCGGCGTCGCGCACCGCGAGCGGCCGCACGTTGTCGGACACGGGGGCCGCCTGCTGGACGGGGATGAGCGCGGCGACGTAGCCCGCGATCCACGAGGAGCCGTCGGACTCGCGCCGCAGCGGGCGCACCGAGAGCACGGCCGGCTCGGGCGCGCTGACGCTCAGCTCGATGCCGTCGTCGCTCGCCATCACGCTGGAGAGCGACACGGCGGCGTCGCTCGCGGCCGTGGCGCCGAGGACGTCGCCCAGCGTGAGCGAGCCGGGCGGGAGCGCCGCGCTCGCGCTCTCCGCGGGCACCGTGACGTCGCGCGCCCGCAGCCACTTCGCGAACTCGGGCGCGACGAAGCGGACGTCGCCGAAGGCGTCCGCGTACAGCAGCCCGACCGGCGCGCTGCGCAGCATCGAGCCGAAGAGCTGGAGGTCGTCGAGCGCGACGCGCGCGCCCTCGACCAGATCGTCCTCCGGCGAGCCGCCGCCGCGCGCCTCGCCCGCGCCGGCCTGCGCCGTGCGCGCGAGGCGCTTCCTGCGCAGGAGCAGCGCGAGCTCGCGGCCGACGTGCTCGGCGCGCTCCGGCTCGCGCGAGAACGTCTGCTCGGCGACCGGGCCGCAGAAGAACACGTACCCCTCGATCTCGCCGAACGCGATGAGCGGGACCACGACCGCCGGCATGTCCTGCTTCGCCAGGAACCGGCGCGAGAGGCGGATCGCCGGCACGCCCTGCTCGCTGCTGTACGGGGGGCGGCGGACGTCGCGGCGGAGCTCGGCGACGAAGCTCTCGCCGCCGCCCTGCCTGTCGTTCCAGAACCGGAGGTGCCAGCTCCCCGCGGGCAGCTCCGCGACGAGCACGAGATCGGCCGGGTGCGCCTGCTCCGCGAGGCGCGCCACGCGCGGCCAGAACTCCTCGTCCGGCAGCGTGTGGACGCCCTGCATGCGGAACAGCGCGGCGCGCTGGATGAGCTCCGCGGCGCGATCGACGGAGCGCTGGACGACGAGCCCGCGCACGATCATGACCCCCGCGAACGCGACAGCGAGGCCGAACAGCGCGCTCGGCAGCGCGATGAGGCTCGCCTCGGCCCGCGCGGCGAGCACGCCCTGCCCCGCCGCGAGCGCGAACACGCCGAGGAACAGCGCGGCCGTGGCGACCAGGCTCCCGTAGCGGCGGCGCGCGGTCCTCACGAGCCCGCCCGCGAGCAGCACGAACAGCGCCGGCACCCACGCCGGCGCCGAGGCGCGCCGGCCGCCGTCGAGCAGCCCGCCGAGCACCGCGGCGACGCCCCTCGCCGGGGGCAGCGCCGACGTCGCGACCGCCTGGGGAGCAACGCCGCCGGCGCCCACCGCGACCACGGCGACGCGGCCCTCGAGCGCGCTCGCGGGGACCTGGCCGTCCGCGAGATCGCGCAGGCTGACCGCCGGGACGCTCTGCGGCGCCTTCTTGAGCACCCAGGGCGCCGCCGAGACGCCGAGCGCGCCGAGCTCCGGCGCGCGCTCCCCCGCCGGGAGCGGGAAGAAGCCGACGACATCGCCGGCGCTCAGGCGGAGCAGCTCGGGCGGCATCCGGACGACCGGCGCGGCGCTCGCGGCGCTCGTGGCGTTCGCGGCGCCCGCGCGGCTCGCGGCGCCGCCGCCGCAGAACGCGTCGGCCGGGGGGATCAGCAGCGCGCCGCGCGCGCGCCCGCGCTCGAGGAGCCCCGGGAGCGAGCGCTCGCAGAGCCCTTCGCGCAGCGCCTCGGGCGAGGCCGTGACGAGCAGCACCTGCGCGGACGGCGCGGCGTCGGCGAGCGCGGACGCGGTGAGGCCGCGCGCCACGTAGTCGAGCCGATCGAGCGGCGCCACGGCGGCGATCAGCGCCCCCGCGACGATCGAGAGCACGTCAGGCGTGAGCCACCCGAAGCGCGTCGCCTCCGCCCGCGCGGCCATCCGGCGCGGGATGCGAAAGGGCTTGGGGATCCGCGGACGGTAAGTCTTCGCCATAATCGCTGAAGGCCGCGGCCCTCGAGGGGGGCGCGGGACGCCCCGGGCAGCCTGAGCGTCGCATCGTGGTCGAATCAATACAATTGTCCACCCGGGTCCGCCGCGCCAAAAACATCGGCTGTGCGACGAGACGGTCGCTCCCCAGGGCACCAGGCGCAGCCGTCGCGCCCGCCTCTAACGTCCTCCGGTGCGCCGCGATCTCCGACCTGGCCGCGGCGCCGCGGTGTGTTCTGGGCCGCGGCGCCGCCGTGAATCCCGGGCCGGGGCGAAGCGGTTCGCGACAGGGTGCGACGTGGTGCTCCCAACGCTCCGCCGACGCGCGTTGTGTTGCGGGCGGCGCACGTGTGATGCGACGTCAGCGCGCTGTGACGATTCGGCTGGATCGGCCTGTCGGAAGCGGTTTGAATCCTTGGTGCCTATGCGCCGTGCTTCACCTGTGCTTCATGCCGCGCCCGTCCTTGGTCTGCTCAGCTTGGTCAGCAGCGTGGCCTTCTCGGCCTCTGGCTGTGGCTGCGAGTCGGATGTGCAGATCGCAGATTCTTCGGGCAGCGGGGGCGCGGGCGGCGGCGCAGGGGGCGGGGGAGCCGGCGGCGCGACCGGGAGCGGCGGCGGCGGCGCGGCCGGGAGCGGCGGCGGCGGCGCGGCCGAGGTCGGCGGCGGTGGGGCCGGCGGCGCCGGTGGGGAGGAGCTGCCGGACGAGCTGCCCGACTTCACCGAGGAGGAGCGTGAGCCCACCGAGGCCACGGACGGCATCCCGAGCCCGCTGCCGGGCGTGTACACCGACAAGGGCGTGGCCGGGGGCGACGAGGTGGTCCGCGCGCTGATGGGCTTCCCCATCCGCAACTCGGGGCTGCTCGAGCAGCGGATCGCCGAGATCTACGACCCGGCGAGCCCGCGGTTCCGCCAGTACCTCACCCGGGACGAGTGGATCGCGGCGTACGCGCCGCGGGAGCGCGACGTGCACCTCGTGAAGCTCTGGCTCGAGGAGCAGGGGATGCAGGTGAACTTCACGGCCACGAACCGGCTGCTGATCCAGTTCACCGGCACGGTGAGCCAGTTCAACGAGACCTTCGACACGGAGCTCCGGGTCTTCGAGCGGGAGAACCCTCAGGCGGGGAATCCGCCCTTCGACGTCTTCGGCTCCCTCGGCCAGCTCACCGTGCCGACGTGGGTGTCCGCTCGCACGACCGGCATCATCACCGCGGATCTCGCGGCGAGCACCCGGGCGCTCCCGGGCGAGGCCGGGGAGATCGAGCCGGATCCGCCGGCCGGCGTCGAGAGGGGGCTGACCCCGGCGCTGATCGCGGGCGCGTACGACGTCGATGATCTCTACGAGCTCGGGTTCACCGGCGAGGGCGTGAAGCTCGGGGTCACGATCGGCGCGACCTTCAAGTACAAGGACCTGCAGTCGTTCTGGCGGGCGCTCGGCGTGGAGCGGGCGAACCCGGAGGTCGTCCAGACCATGGAGCCGGTCGCGACGCGCTATGTGGAGTCGACGCTCGACGTGTCATGGTCGGGCGGCCTCGCGCCGGGCGCGGACCTCGTGGTGTACCAGGGCCCCGACGCGCGCAACACGTCGATGGTCTACACGTTCAACGAGGCCATCGGCCGCGGCGAGGTGTCGGTCATCACGGACTCGTTCGCCCACCGCGAGGACTCCGAGCCGCCGGCCGTGCGGCTCCAGTACCATCGCTCGGCGCAGATGGCCGCGGCGCTCGGGATCACCGTGGTCGCGGCGACCGGCGACTCGGCGCAGACCGACACGCCCTCGGCGAGCCCGTACGTGACCGGGGTCGGCGGGACGTCGCTCTCGCTCGACGAGGACGGCGAGGTCGAGGACGAGATCGCCTGGTCCGGCTCCGGCTCCGGTCCGACGCTCTCGTTCCCCATCCCTCCCTGGCAGGTCGGGGTCGTCGAGGGATCCGGCGGCAAGCGGGCGGTCGCGGACGTCGCCATGCACGCCGCGACCTCGCCGAGGCCGCACTGGGTCTACTACCTCGGCGAGTGGCGGACGTACGGGGGGACGTCGTTCTCGGCGCCCGCGTTCGCGGGGCTCATCGCCGTGGTGAACAGCTACCGCGCCGCGCAGGGCCTGCCGCGCGTCGGGTTCCTCAACTCGATCCTCTACACGACCCCCGCGGTGCAGGCGACGTTCCGCGACGTCGTGCGCGGCGAGACGGAGTTCTTTGCCGCGGGGCCCGGCTGGGACTACCCGACGGGCTGGGGCGCGCCGAGCGCGATCGGCCTGGCCACCACGCTGCCGTAGCGCGCCCGCGCCGGCAACCGCGCCGGGCGCCGGCGCGCGCCGACCCGCCCCGCCGCCGCCGTCCCGCCGCATGCTCGAGAACCTGCCGCTCTTTCCCCCGAACGGGCTCGATCGGAGCCTCCACACCGCGGTCCTGATCGGCCTCGTCTTCGGGACGTTCTTCACCGAGACGCTCGGCTGGACGTACGCGGGGCTCGTCGTGCCCGGCTACCTCGCGACGGTGTTCTTCGCGGCCCCGGTCACCGCGGTGTTCATCGTCGCGGAGTCGATCGTGACGTACCTGTTCGTCGCGCTGATCGGCCGCTGGATCACCCGGACGGGCGCGTGGTCCACGGCGTTCGGGCGCGAGCGCTTCTACCTGTTCATCGTCGGCGCGGTGATCGTGCGGCTCTTCGTCGAGGGCTTCGTCGTGCCCGAGGTCTCGGCGCGCTACGACTTCGTGCACTCGCGGGAGCTCTACAGCATCGGGCTCGTGCTGGTGCCGCTCATCGCGAACGCCTTCTGGAACAGCGGCCTCCTGCGCGCGGCGCCGCGGCTCGCGCTCGTCACGGCGCTGACGGCGCTCGTGCTCGGCGTGCTGCTCCGGACGACGAACCTCTCGGTCTCGCGCTTCCAGGTGCTCAACGAGAGCCTGTCGCTCGAGTTCCTCGAGCTGCCGAAGGCCCACATCATCCTGGTCATCGGCGCGCTGCTCGGCGCGCGCAACAACGTCCGCTACGGGTGGGACTACAACGGCATCCTCGTGCCCGGCCTGCTCGCCGTGGCGTGGTACGAGCCGACGAAGCTGCTCACGACGACGATCGAGGCGCTCGTCGTCTTCTACCTCTCGCGCTGGATCACCTCGGTCCGCCCGTTCTCGCGGATGCTGCTCGTGGGGCCGCGGCGGATGATCTTCGTGTACGTGCTCGGCTTCGTCCTGAAGATGGCGATCGGCTTCGCCATGGTGCGGTACGCGCCGGGGCTGCAGATGGTCGACTACTTCGGCTTCGGTTACCTGCTCCCGAGCCTGCTCGCCGTGAAGATGTGGAACAAGGAGCACGTCGGCATCGTGATCATGCCGACGATCCAGGTGTCGCTCACCGCGTTCCTCGTCGGCAACGGCGTCGGCTACGCGCTCGTGGCGCTCGGCTGGGGCGGCGCGCCGCCGCCGCCCGCGGCCGCGGCGAGGCCGCTGCCGCGCATCGAGAGCGCCGCGCTGTCGCTCGTGCTGGCGGACACGGCGCCCCGGCCCGGCCCGCGCCCGAGGGCGGCCGCGATCGCCGCCGACATCGAGTCGCGGCGGATCGCCCACCGGCTCGCGCGCGGCGTGCTGCGCGACGGGCGGCCGGCGGACGAGCTGCTCGGCGCGGCGGAGCGCGCGCGGGTGTCGGTGGCGCGGGAGGGCGACGGCGAGCGGCCGTGGTACGTGCTGAGCCCGCGGTTCGACGATCCGGACGACACGCCGAGCGCGCCGCGGGCGGCGATCCGCAAGCGCGTCGGCCGGAGCCCGACGTCCGCGCCCGAGTGGCTGGTGCTGGCCGCGCCCACAGAGCTCGGCTCGGCGCTGCCGGCGGTGGCGCTCCGGGTCGCGGAGCTGCTCGACGCGGCGGGGGTCGTGCTGCTGTCGCGCCACGGGGCGATCCGGCGCCACGACGAGGCGTTCGTGGCCGCCATGATCGACGCCCTGGAGAACCCCCAGGTGCTCCTCGTCGAGCCGGGCGGCGGCGACGGGCCGGAGCTCAGCGTGGTCGGCTCGCCGGCGGGGCTGCCCGTCGTGTCGATCGGCCTGGGGCTCGGCGCCGAGACGGCGATGACGTTCCGCCCGGCGGCGGAGCCGTCCACGCCCCTCGGCGACGCGCCGCGCTTGCACGTGCCACGCGAGGTCGCCGAGGCGGTCGGCGCGCGCTCGCTCGGCGCGCCGGAGGCCGTGCGCTGGACCGGGACGCTGGAGGAGGAGCTCGCGAAGCGGATGGTGTCCTTGACGGAGGTCCAGCCGGGCCGCTTCCGCCCGCCGTCGCTCGAGGAGCTCAGGCTGTTCGACGCCGTGGTGGCGCCGCGGCTGATCGCGGCGGCGACGCGCCCCGACGGCGCGTCCGGCGCGGCGCCGCCGACCGCGTGGGAGCGGGCGATCCTCGGGCGCCTCGGCTTCCGCGAGGTGCGCATCGGCGGCACCGACGCGGCGCCGGCGGCGTGGGGCATCGCGGAGCCCGGGCCGGCCGAGGGCGGCCCGGAGCGGCGCGGGAACCCGGCGTGGCTCGTGCTGGCGCATGCGTCGGCGTCGCCGCCGGCGGCGTCGACGAGCGCCATCTTGCCCGCGGCGCCCTCGACGGAGGCGGTGAGGTCGCCGCTGACGGGCGCGATGCTCGTCGAGGTGCCCGCGCCGCGGTGGCAGATCGGGGCGTTCGGCGCGGGGCTCGCGCTCGCCGACGCGCTCTCGGCGCAGTCGCTGCTGCTCGCCGGGGCGGTGCCCACGGCGGAGCCGAGCGGGGCCGCCGACGTGCGGCGCGCCGAGGGGCTGCGCAGCTACTTCCAGCGGGCGCACGAGGTCTGGGTCGGGGACGGCGGCAACGCGCTGTCGGTGCAGGCGATCGAGGCGGATCGGACGTACGAGCGGGATGCGGTGATCTCGTTCGGGTACGAGGTCGTGCGGCCGGGGCACGTGCCGACGTTCGCGGGGCCGCTGCTGGAGACGCTGCGCGATCTCGAGCTGCGCGTGGGGATCTTCGACGGCTCGCGCGAGCAGGTGCCGTTCAGCGGCGCGACGGACATGGCGATGGCGTACGCGAAGCGGTTCGCCGAGGGGCGGTTCGCGATCGTGTACCTGGGCAGCGCGATCCGGCGCTTCTTCGAGCTCCGGCGCTTCGTGGAGCCGGGGCAGGGGGAGACGCGCCTCGAGGCGCGGCTCGCGCGGCTCGGCGTGACGCCCGAGCCGATCGACGTGGCCGCGCGGGCTCAGGCGCTCGCGTCGTGCGCGGGGAGCGCCGGCGCAGGCGCGAGCGGGGACGAGCTCTGCCCGACCCGGGCGGTGACCGCAGCGTGTGATCTCTCCGCTGCGATAGAGCCCTTCCGGCGCTACACGACCGAGCGGAACCCGTATTACCTGAGGGCGCACTTCGCGACGCAGGCGGCGCCGACGGCCGGGCCGGCGAAGGCGGACGCGACGCGGGCAGCGGTGGCGGACGCGCCGCGGGCCGGGTCGGACGCGTCGCGGGCAGCGGTGGCGCCTCGGGCAGGGCTGGCGGCCGCGGCGCGCGCCGCGGCGGCGGCCGCGCTGCGTGGGAGCGCGCCGGCCGCGCCGCGGCGCGAGGCGCAATGCCATGTCGAGATCGGGCGCGACGTGATCACGGGGCGCCCGTGGGTCATCGCGGCGCGGCCGGGGGAGGCGCAGCTGCTGCCGATCGACGGCGCGCTCGTCGCGGTGCCGGGCGCGGCCGTGCCCGGCGGTTCGCGGCTGCGGCGCGCGGTCACCGTGGGCACGAGCGCGCTCCGGGTCGATGCGGCCGTGCCCGGGGCGGCGCCGCAGCGGGGGGCCCCGTGACCGCCCCGGCGAAGCGCCGCGCGCCGGCGGGCCACGAGGCGCCCGCGCCGCCGCGCTCCCACGCGGCGCGGCCGCCGTCGCGGGCGCGCCTGGCGACGGCGGGGTTCCGCGCCCGTGACGGCGCGCCGCGCAGGGCGCTGAACCCGCGGTGGCTGATCGCGATGGCGCTGCTCGGGGTGACGGCGTTCGCGCTCTCCCAGCTGTCGAGCGCGCCGCCGCTGGGCAGCGCGCTGCCGGCCGAGGACGAGATCCTCGCCTACCACATCGAGCCGGAGCGGGACCTCGTGATCAAGGTCCCGGCCGAGATCGACGCGGTGGAGGTGACGACCTGGGGGAGCGTGAGGGCCGACGCCTGCGACTCGGCGCGGCGCTACCCGTACGGGTTCGTCGCGGCGTTCGTGAACGAGCGCGGGGAGGAGGTCGCGCGGCACGCGATCGATCTGGAGAGCCGGGTCAGCTGCGATCCGGATCGTCCGCTCGGCGAGGGCGAGTACGCGGCGCGGCTGGCGAGCGGCGGGGGCGCGGTGACGGATCCGCGCTCGACGCTGCTCATCACGCACGACGTGCTCCCGCAGGGCGGGCAGGTGCGGCTCCGGGCGAAGCCCGCGGTGGGGAGCGACGGCGGCGACGGCGCGCGCGCGCCGAGCGAGCTGACGATCCTGTCCCGACTCGAGGGGCGCTACCAGCGCAGCGAGGCGTCGCGCGCGGTCTACGAGCAGAGCCTCGACGCGGAGGAGCGGCGGCAGCTCGGGCTCCGGGCGTCGGCGCTCGGCTTCGCCGACCTGCCGGAGCCGGCGCGGAAGGAGCTGCTCCGGGGCTGGGCGCGGCGGCTCGAGGCGGGGGGCCGCGAGGGGATCGACTACGAGATGTCGCGCCTGCTCTTGCGGCGGTTCCGGATGCCGTACCCGCGCGCCGAGGGGCGCGGCGCGTCCGAGTTCGTGATCGGCGAGCGCCGCGCGGCCGCGCTGAACTTCCGGGGCCCGCTGTCGCTCGACATCGAGGGCCCGCCGGGCCGCACGGTGCGGGTCGCCGACGGCGCGAGCGGGTCCGCGAGCGTCGAGCTCGGCCCGCTCGGGAGGGCCACGGTGCGGCTCCTGCGGGAGGACATCCGGACGGTGGTGATCGACGGCGTCGGCCCGGATTTCGGCGTGCGGTTCGGCGCGCCGGAGGCGCAGGCGATGCAGCAGATCGGCGAGATCGTCCACCCGGCGATGCCCTCGCCCGCGGGCGAGGGCGGCCCCGGCGCCGCGCCGGGGGCGCTCCCGCCGGGGGCCGCCGCGGAGCCGTCCGCTCCCGTCGCGGCGCCGGCGGAGGCGGCTCCGGCGCGGCTGCAGACGCCGCCGGACGTGCGGATCGTGCGCTACCTGGCGCTGGATCCGAGCGACCCGGTGATCGCGCGGATGGCGCCCGGTCAAGAGCTCCTCGGGCTGCTGATCCGGACCGAGATCGACGCGAGCGGGGGCGCGAACCAGGGCGACGCGACGGTGGTGGCGCGGTGGGGTCCTGGGCCGTCGGAGCGGGCCGAGCTCAAGGTGACGCTCCCGCGATCGCGGTTCGAGTGGTGGAACGAGGGGTTCGACGCGTCCGAGCCGCGGCTCGCGATCCTCCGGCCGCCGGCGGGGGTGGAGCGGATCGAGATCACGGGCGACGCGAGGACGCGCCTGCGGCTGCGCGCGATCGAGCCGGGCGTGAACGAGACGCTGTACCGGCTGCCGTACCGGGTCACGCTGGCCGAGGACGAGACGTGGCGCTACGCGCCGTTCGACGTGAGCACGTGGACGGACGTCCGCGCGTTCAACCTCGACGATCTGGAGCGGAAGGAGCGCTTCTCGGATCTGCGCGAGCAGGTGCGGATCGAGCGGGCGGGGGAGGGCGGGAGGTCGAACGCGGATCGGCCGGAGCGGGTGCTCGTCCCGGAGCACGCGCCGGTGCGCCGGCGGCTGCTGATGCCGGCGTGGCAGTCGGCGGGGGAGCCGTCGCCGGGCGACGCGTGGACGCCGCTGCTCGTGGCGAAGGACGTGCGGGTGGACGGGGCGGGGGCGCGGGCCGGGCGGCTGTCGGTGATCTACCGGGCCGCGCGCGCGTCGCTCGGCAAGGAGGTGGCGGTGCGCGTCGACGGCGAGGTGGCGCTGAAGGAGCCGATCGTCGCGCTGTCGGGGTCGCTGCGGGTGGCGGCGCCGGCGGGCGCGCGGCGGGTCGAGGTCGAGGGGCTGGGCGAGACGGGGGTGGCGTACACGGACGCGCCGCCGGCGAACGGCGGGGCGATCGTGCGCCGGCGCGACGTGTTCGAGCTGACGCGCGGCCGGCCGATGACGTACGAGTTCGAGCAGGAGGCGGGCGAGACGCTGCACCTGGTGCTGTTCGTGGTGACGCCCGGGGAGAACGCGGACTACCGGATCCGGTACCGGCTCGAGGGGGCGAAGCCGGCGTCGCGGGAGGCGGCGTTCTTCCGGCGGGTGACGATCCCGGACGGCGTGCTGGCGGGCCGCGGCGGCGACCTGACGCGCGCGACGCTGTGGGAGGCGGCGACGGAGAAGCGCGGCACGGACGGGGTGGGGCGCGCGGTGATCCGGCTGGGCGACGATCTGGAGCCCGGGGAGCGGGCGGTGCGGCTGTCGCTGCTGGGGGCGCAGCCGGGCGACACGGGGGAGCCGGCGAAGGCGGTCTGGGTCGGGGCGGTGCTGGTCGGGCAGAAGGCGCCGGGGCGGGACGACGGGCCGAGGCTGTGGGTGGAGGACGATCCGTGAGGAGGAAGGCGATCGAGCCAGCCCGATGAGCACTTCCTCCCCCGAGTTATTCGAGCGCCCGACGAACCTGATCGCGCCGTCGCTGATTGTCCTCGTCGTCAGGTAACAGGAGCGAGAAGCTTTCACTGTCGATCACGAGGAGTATCCCGTGGTGCCGGAGGAAATCTCGGCCGAGCAACAGATCTTCATAGCCTGACATTTCTCGGAGCTCCGGCCGCTCGGCCCCACCGACCTGCCATGCGAGCTGGGGGGAGGGTGGGAGCTCGAGCACGCAGCCGCCGATGCTCATCGAGACCTTCTCGCGAATCCAGCCCCCAGGTCCGATGAGCGGCAAGCGGAGCGTTTCGCGAGGCAACGCAGTCCTCCAGCACGCTTCGAGCCAGCGATGGCTCAGCAGCGTGCAGTCCGCTCCAGAGTCGATGAAGACATCAGCCTCGAGCAGCGTGCCCCCGAGCCACCGCTCGAACTGGATCTTGACCGGGACGACCAGACCCAGCTCATGTTCCTGAGGCTGGCCCTGGTGCTCCGTAAAGAACCGAGAGACGCCGAACGGCTGCCGCTGGACGATCACCATGCTCAGGCGCCGCGCAGCGAGCGACCACGGACTACCGGATCGCGTTCGGGTAGCCGAACCCCAGGCTCGATGAAGACTGGCGTGCCGTCGGGGACCTCCTTGAACGCCGACTCATAGCAGTGGATCGCCTCCTCCCGATCGGTGGAATGAAAGAACACTCGCGTCCCGATCATGACGACGAACTCGCCAGGGAACTTGCTCGCTTCCTCATACTGGCGCCGGATCAAGCGCCGCCGTGCATGTGACGGCGAGTCATTGACATGAGTTGACGACCGCTGGGCCGCCTCTATGCCCTCTTCAGCCGTATCGTCAGGGTCGCGTTCCAGGTTCCATAGCGGTGGGCTGATGAAGCTCGACAGGTTGGGCGCGGCTCTGGCCAGCAGATCCAGGGATCTCGGCGAGAGGACAAGGACGGTGGACCCTTCGCGCGAGAGGCGGCTCCTCAACAGATCGAGGCGCTTCCACTCGTCACCCGAGAACGCCTCCAGCCCGGAGACGACGAACAGCGCGCCTCCGCCCGCGCGCAGGCGCCTCGCGAGCGCGGACGCCTCCGGGGGAGCCTCCAGATGCTGCCCCCTGGAACGGTGAGCGATGCGCCGCGCTAGGGACAGCGTATCTCCCTCGGAGACGACGACCGCGCGGATTCCGCCAGGAGCGAGCTCCGCGTCGTTCCTGCGGCACAGCTCGTCAAGGCGAATCGACGGGAGCCCAACAGCGCTCATGCCGCCCCCTGGCGATTGGCCATCTGTTCGAGGAGAGGTTCCAGTGTGGGCTGAACGACGAACCGCGAGCTCCCGTTCCGATACTCCAGCACGCGGCGGGTCATGAGGAGCACCATGTCGTCGTCCGACGTCGGGACGAAGGTCCCCGTCTGCCGTACGCGCTGCAGGATCTCGATCTCGGCGGGCTTGAGCCCGAAGATCAGCTGACGCCCGAAGGCGTCGGCGATCACGTCGATGTGCTCTTCCTCGACACGATCCGCGCCGCGCATATACGCCTCCTCTCCCGCCGAACGCGCCAGAGAAATGAGATCGCGGAGTACGCCGCCGGAGCGCTCGGCGAGCTTTCGACACACGGGTTCGGGGAGCAACTCCGATGGCGCTCGCTTTTGAAGGACGTCGACCAGGAAGGCGCGCCCTTGCTCGTCCTGCTGAACATCGACCGCGTGCTGCGGGTAGAAGTGCTGAAAGTAGTCGGTGACCGTGCGGTGCGGACCGAACATGGATCGGAGCGGCCCCACGAGGACGAGACCGATGCCGGCCTTCTGGATCGCGCGGACGTCCTGCTCGACCACGGTCGCGAACGCCGCCGGATCCGGCAGCCGGTCGAGTGAGTCGAACAGGAGCACGAGGTACGGGAAGCGCCTGCGCAGGCCGCTGCGGATCTGGGCGAGCCGCTGAGCCTTGTCCGCCACAGACGAATCGAGCGGCTTCTCCGGCGAGGACAGGAGCGGCTTCTCTTCAATGATGTCGTGGTAGCCGCCCTCCGGCTCATCATCGGGCTCACTATGCTCATAGGGCTCTCCGGGTTCGTCGAAGGGGATCCATACGTGACGATCATGACCGTAGGCCCAGCGCCGGAACTGCTCGCCGGCCTCGAGCGCCACCTTGTCATCCCCGGGTTCCAGGTGCCGGCGGGCGGCAAGCCCGGCCGCGATGATCAGCGTTCCAGGTACCATGCTCTGGAGATCATGGATGAGGCTCAGGTCGATGTACTCGGCGCGTGTATCCGCGAGTTGATTCAAGCGGTCGCACGCGACCAGGAGCTGCGTGGTCTTGCCCGAGCCGATGCCGCCGACAATCAGGTGCGACGAGGTGGGGTCGATCTCCAGCCGCGCAGCGACCTCGTCGGCCGTGGACCGCCCCGGTCGCGGTATGTAGAGGCCGTCGCGGACCGCGCCGCGCGGATCTCCGGCGGGGTTGAACCGCGCCATGTACTCACGGAATTTTTCGAGCCGCGTGGTCACCTGGGGAGTATGGCAGCTTGCTCCCGAGCACGTCCACATGCGTGGCGCGTGAGCCCGCGAGGGGCACGGACGCGGACGTGCTCCCCTGTACGCTGCCTTGACGCATGCCACGGCCGCACCACCGCCTGCAAGCACGCCGATGGAGACCAGCGCCAACCCCGCCGCCGCGTTCGACCGTGACGATCTCCTGACGCGCTTCCCATCCGCGCCGACCGGCCGAGGTGGTCGCTGCTGGGGCCGATACGGGTGAGCCGGCGAAGGCGGTCTGGGTGGGGGCGGTGCTGGTCGGGCAAAGGCGCCGGGGAGGGACGACGGGCCGCGGCGGTGAGTAGAGGACGATCCATGATGTGGAGCCGGGGTGGAGCGCCGGATCGGTTGGGAGGGCAGAGCGTCGTCGAAGCGCCTCGTACATGGCGCGCCGCTGAACTCTGCTCCTCGTGAGCGCTTATGTCGCGGATCGACTCGATGGGTCGCTGTCATCTTCACGAGCGGCTTGCCGCGCTGCGCGCCGCACAGCCACGTGGGAGCTGCGTCGAGCGGTGCGGATGGCATGGGAAGGGGCTCTCCTCGTCAAGCCGAACCATGCGCTCGCTCATTGACGGGTTGGTCGTGCGCCTTTTTTTGTTGTAGGGTCTCCCCGCGCGCCCACGCGGTGCGCTGCAGCGGAACGATCACACATGGCGGAAACGACGACGAGCCCGCTCGGGAAATGCCTTGTTGCGGTGGCGCTCCTTCGCCGCCCGGAGACCCATCGTGGTGCCAGCCGCGCGCGAGGCGCGCGCGCCTTCGCCGGCCTCGCGTCTGCGGCCGCGGTCGCGCTCGGCGGCGCGGCGGCGCACGCGCAGGGGCCGGCGCGCGACCCGGTGGCCGCGGAGGCGCTCTTCAAGGCCGCGCGCGCGCTCGTCGACAAGGGGGACGACGCGGCGGGGTGCCCGAAGTTCGAGGCGAGCCTCGCGCTCAACCCCTCGGCGAGCACCCAGATCAACATCGCGCGTTGCCGCGAGCGCGAGGGCAAGCTCGCGACGGCCTGGCACGATTACCACCGGGCCCTCGTCCTGAACCGCGAGACGGCCGGGGAGCAGCGGCGGCGAAGCCTGGAGGAGGTCGCGAACAAGGGGATCGCGGCCCTCGAGCCGCGCGTGCCGAAGCTCGTCATCGTCGTCAAGGGCGCGCCCGCCGGCATGGAGGTGCTGCGCGACGGCACGGCGCTCCCGGCGGCCGCGCTCGGAGAGCCCCTGCCGGTCGATCCTGGCCCGCACGAGATCCGCGCGAGCGCCCCCGGGCACCAGGCAGAGACCCGCTCGATCACGCTCGCGGAGGGCGAGACGACGACGGTCGAGCTCACGCTGCGACCCGCGGCCGCGGCCGCGGTCAGCGCCGCGACGCCGCCCACCAAGGCGGACGAAGCGCGAGGCGGGGGCACCCCGACCTGGGCCTGGATCTCCGGAGCCGCCGGGATCGCCCTTGCCGGCGCGTCGGTCGGGTTCCTGATCGACGACCTCTCCGCGATCAGCGCATTGCGCGAGAACTGCCGCGATGTCGCCGGCGGGACGTACTGCGACCCCGGCTATGACTTCGCGGCCGACAATGCGCGCAAGAACCGCGATTTCGGCCTCTTCGTCGGCCTGGGCGCCGCGGGGCTCGTCGCGGTGGGGGTGGCGGCCTATGGGATCGTCCGGTCGGGCGGCGAAGAGGCGCCGGCGGCCGTCGCGCTCCCGTGGATCGCGCCGTCCGGCGCTGGCGCCAGCATCTCCGGGAGCTTCTGATGCGAACGGGCGAGACAAGACGCGTGGTGTTCTTCAGGGCTCTCTCCGCGATGGCGATCCCGCTGGTCGCGGCGGGCGCGTGCATCCCTGACGTGGAGCCCACGGAGGGCGTGGTGGTGGGCGGCCAGTTCAACCGCCTGAACGACGCGCGTTATCCGGCCACGGTCGCCGATTTCCAGCTCGATCGCTTCGAGGCGACGGTGGGCCGGTTCCGGCAGTTCGTCGCGGGGTACCCGGCGACAAAGCCGAAGGCGGGGGCGGGCGCTCATCCGCTCATCGAGGGCAGCGGCTGGGACGCGGCGTGGGACGCGAGCTTGCCCGCGGGGCAGGACGAATTGCGGGCCTCGCTGCAATGCGACGCCAACTTCCGGACGTGGACCGATGAGCCCGCCGGTAACGAGGCGGCGCCGATCAACTGCGCGAGCTGGTATCTCGCGTTCGCGTTCTGCGCATGGGACGAGGGCCGGCTGCCCACGGAGGCGGAGTGGAACTACGCCGCGGTCGGGGGGAACGAGCAGCGCGCCTATCCGTGGGGAGACGAGGCCCCGAGCCAGGATCTGGCGGTGTTCGGCTGCGACTCCACGATGACGGTGTGCCCGATCCCGTCGGTCGGGTCGAAATCCCCTGCGGGCGACGGGAAATGGGGACACGGCGACCTGGCGGGCAGCTTGTTCGAGTGGGTCCTCGATTACCACGCCGATCTGACGGCGACGTGCATCAACTGCGCGACACTGACCGACGGAGGCTTCGGAAGGGGCTCCCGCGGAGGGGCGTTCTCGCACACGGAGGAGACGCTCAGCCCGACGTACCGTATCGGCGAGCTGCCGGAGAGGACGCTGTCTTTCTACGGGTTCCGCTGCGCGCGGGGCGAGTAGGGGGCAGACCGCGTCCTGGCGCGGCCGTGCTCCTCGACATGTCAACCAGTCGGGTTGCCTCGCGCTGTGCGGTGCGCACGAGGGCGGCGAGCGGTAGCGGAGGACACCTCGATGGAGGTGTCATAGGCGGTGCTGCTCGAGGTGTACCTTGAACATGAGCGAGAATGGAAAGTCGGGCTGGCAGAAGCTCCGCAGCACTGCCTTCTCGTTTTCGTTCATGTCTTTCCGGCCGTCAGCGATCTGGGCATCCTTGATGCGGACGAGCGCTTCGTTGAAGAGTTGAAGCTGCTTCAGCCGTTTGTGGTCCAGATCCTTCCGGTCGAGCTTGTACTTCTTGATGGTCGCGAGTCCTTGGGCCGAGCCTTCTCGAGCTCGAATGAGCTCCTTCTCGAACATCAGGTGAGCGGAAGGCTGAGCATCCGGGGCGCAAGGGTCCACGCAGCAGGTCGCCGGGATGGCCCTGTGAGGCTGCTTTCGATGATTGCACTCCCAGCAGGACAGGTAAAGGTTCTCCCATGTGAACGCGCGCGTCGGATCCTCAGCGACATCAATGTAGTGGTCGACCTCGCGTTGCGTCTGTTTCGTGCTCTGTTCGCAGTAGAAGCATTTGTGATGGCTCATTGCCTCCAACGTGGAGACGATGTCCGGATGCGCATACTGCTTGGAGCTGGGTCGCTTCTGTGGGTCCCTCGCGCGTTCCTCCAGGAATGCGGTCCGCCAGCGCTCTTCATTCCGCGAGAGCACATCAGGCGCTGGCAGCCGCTTGATCGGGATCATTTCCCGTCTCCATGTAGCGTCTTCAGCCGCTCTTCGATATCGATGTACGAGAAGTACTCGGGGTTCTTGTCCTTGAGCTGCTTCTCGATCTCCTTCCGCCGGACGGAGTCCCCCGCCTCGAAGGCGGCCTTCCTTTCCTCCATCAGGCGCGAGATCTCCTCGCCAAACGGGTGCGTGCCATCGAACGCGGGGGAGAGCAGGATCTCCTCCACCGGCTTGTTCGCGTAGACGTCTGTGGCGTCATCGACCACGCAGGTCTTCCGCTCCCGGTCGTAGCGACAGACGAACACCCGGGCGCCTGGAACCGAGCCGACAATGAAGGGAGAGTGCGTTGTGGCGATGATCTGAAGATTCGGGAAAATGCTGAGCACGTCGCCCAGAAAGCGCTTCTGCCAGCGGGGATGCAGGTGGTTCTCGGCCTCGTCGATGAGCAGCAGCCCAGGCGTCTGGCAGAGCTCGGAGGCTTCCTTCTCGCGCAGGACGTGCACGGCGTACATCTTGCCGAGCAATCCGATCATGTGCTGGATGAGGTACGCGTTGCCGCTGCTCAGGTTGGAGAGCGGCACGAGCTGGCCGCTCTGCCGCACCATCGGCATGAAGGCGCGACGGTCCACGTGGCTCAGCTCTCCGTCGAGCACGCTGAGCTCGACGATGCGGCGTATCGTTTCGTAGAGGACCTCACCGTCCCGGCGATCGCGAGGATCGTCGCTGCCGCGAAGGTAGTCGAAAGTGCAAATGAGCTCGGTTACCGCGGCGTTGCGCTGGATGCCTTTGAGAGCATCTTTCAGGAAGAGCTTGGGCTCCTGACGCGTGAGCTGACTGATCGTGTAAGCATCGGCGGGAAGTGAAGAGCGCCAGAAATCCACCACCCAATCGGGACACGGCTGCCCCGCTTCTACGGTGGTGGGAAGGCGCGCGACCTTCGTATTGTGCGGAAGAAAGTCGAATGCTCCTTGTGAATATTGCTTTTGGTTCGACAGGAATCGTTCCAGGTGTCCGTCGATGAACAGGGCTGCTTCTATCTGGAATGGTGTCCCGTTTCGCCAGAGTGCGCGCTCGAGGCGTCCGTAGTACTGGCCGAACAATCCCCGGATCGCATCAAGCAGAATCGTTTTTCCGGTCCCGTTCTCGCCGGTGATGATCGCCACCGGTACCGGGTCGTCGTGCGCCGACAGGAACTCTAGACGTGCCTCATCGAACGGACCGATGTTCTGGATGGACAGATCGAGCAGTCGCATGGGAGACCCATGTGCACCCTAGCACTCCTCCCGGCGCATCGGACAGCTCTAGCGGTCCGCCTCGCCGAGTACGACGCCGAAGAGCTCAGTGCATCGAGGCTGCTCGGCGGCCTGGCAGGCAGGTGTCCCGAGCGGTAACTCGATGGGGCAGGGCTCGCCGCCCTGCCGGAGCGCTGAAGCGCGAGCGGCGCTGCTCCCTGCCATAGGCTTCGGAGCGCCGCCCGCCAGCGGCAGCCACGGCGCACACCGCCCCGGCGAGAGCCGCGGCTCCCCCTCGCCGATCGCGTGCTTGCGCTCGAACCCGGAAATCGGGTAGCCCGGTAGGTCACGGCGCGGGGTGTAAGTGGGCATGGTGCAAGGGTAATCGCCGTGGATCTCGACGCCTTCCCCGGGGCCGCCGCCCGCCGCGCGCTGCTCGCCGCGGCGCTCGTGCTCGCCTTCGGCGTCGCCCAAGGCGTCCCGGGGGCACGCGAAGCCGCCGCCGCTGAGCCGCTCGTCTGGGTGGCGCCCGGCAGCGCCGGCGTCGTGCCGTGGAGCAACGGCCCGCAGCAGGGTGCCCCCGCTCCGGACGAGGCGCGCGCCGCGCCCGCCGCGGTCGACCCCACCGCGCCCGTCGCGCTCGCCGCGGGGCAGCTGCTCCTCGTGCCCGTGGAGCCAGGCGACCGGCTGGAGGTGCGCGGCGACGTCGTGGGGATCGGCCTCGGCTCCGGCGTCGGGAGCGTGCCCGATGTGATCACCTGGATGCCGCTGCCTCCCGCCAGGGCCGGCGCGCGCGACGTCGCAGTGCCGACGTGGTCGAGCGCGCGCTTCGTCGTCGTGCGTGCGGCCGCCGCGCGCGGCGCCGGGGGCACGCCGGTCGCCGTGCGGGTCGCCGCACGGGAGCGCGCGCCGCTGGCCTGGTACCGCCTCGACGAGGACGTCGCCGCATGGCTCGGCGGCCGCGCGCCCGCGCCGACCACCGCGCCGGGCGAGGCGGGCGCGCTGCTCCGCTGGGTCGACGCCGCGCGCGCGGCGCTCACCGCCCCGGCCGCGGCGGGCGCGCCCTCCGCGCGCCTCGACCCGGCCGCCGCGCGCCTCGCCCCGGCCGCGGCCGCATGGCTTACCGCGCGCTATCTCGAGGAGTCGCTGCTCCTCCGGCCGCTCGTCGAGCCGTACTTCGGGGCGCGCGGCGTCGAGCTGCGCGGAGGCCGCGAAGGCCCCGACCTCCCGGCCGTCGAGCGCGCCACGCCATGGCGCTCGCTCGGCGCCGGGGCGCGGCTCGAGCTCCGCGCGCCCGGCGCGGACGTGCTGCGCATCGCGCTCCGGGCGCGCACCTACGGGACCACGCGCGTCGTGGTGCGCGCCGGCGGCGCCGTCGTCCGGGAGCTCGTCGTTCGCACCGGGTCGCGCCTCGCGGACGCCGCGCGCTGGAGCGAGCCGCGGTGGATCCGGGTGCCGCTGCCGGTCGATGCGCGCGCGGCGACCGTCGACGTCGTCGAGGGGGAGCTCGCCGTCGCTGCCAGCGGCTACCAGCAACGCACCAGCGTCGCCGAGCTCCTCGCGCCGCAGCGCGACCGCGCCGGCCTGCTCGGTCGCGCGGCGCGACGCGATCAGGCCGGCGACGGCGATCGCGCGCCGGTCCACGCCGAGGCGCCGCGGCTCCTCGCCGCCGCAGACCGGGCCGCCGCGCCGGACGCCGCGAAGGCCGCGCTCGACCTCGCCGCGCGGCCGGCCGTGCCGCCGCCGCTCCGGGCGCTCCTCCTCGCCGAGTCGGTGCGGTGGGCGCCCTCCTCCGGCGCGGCGTTCGCGCGCGCGGCGCAAGCCTACACGGCGGCGCAGGCGCTGGTCGCGGCGCGAGGTGATGCGGCGGCGCAGGGCCGCGCGGCGGCGGGCGCCACGTCGCTCCAGCGCGCCATCCTCGCGCGGCTCGCCGCGGCGCACGCGGAGCCGGGCGCCGCGGACGCGCCCTGGTCCTGGCCTGCTGGACCCGTGCCCGCTCAGCCCGGGGCCGCGGCGCCGCGCGAGCCCGCCGGAGGCCGCGCGCACCCGGACGACGTCGCGGCCGTGTCCGCGCTGGGCGCGGCGATGTCGCCGCCGCGCGATGGCCGCCGGCCAGCGGGGGCGCCGCTCGCGGAGCGTTACGCGCTCGGCCATGGCGACGTCGAGAGCGCGGCGCCGCTCGCGCGCACCGCCTGGGCGCGCGAGGCCCCGTGGGACGCGCTCGACATCCCCGACGGCGTGGCCGCGTGGAGCGCGATCGCGCCGCCTCGCGACGTGCTGCCGCCGGCCGGAGGCGGCACACCGGGGCGCGCCGCCGCGGACGGCCTCTGCGAGGTGGACGCGGAGTCCGGGCTCCGCTGGACGCTCCTCGACGCCGCGCGCGCGCAGATCGACGTCGAAGCGCCGCCGGGGGCCCACGCGCGGGTGCTCCTGCGGAGCGCCTCGAGCCAGGTGGTCCCCGAGTCGCCGGTGCTCATCGACGGCGCGCCGGCCGCGGTGCACGGCGGCGCCGGGCTCACGTCGGTCGTCGCCGTGGCGCCCGGGGCGCGCACGTTCCAGCGGCCGGCGGGCGCTCCGCCGGTGCTCGCGCGCATCCCGCGCAGCGGGCGCGCGCCGTGCGCGTCCCTGCGCGAGATCGTGCAGTGGGCCTGGGTCGATGGCTCCGCGACCTTCGCGCTCCCCGACCCGGAGCGCGCCACGCTGGCCCGCGTCGTCCTCGCGCCGCCCGCCGTGGTGGGCGAGGCGGCGCTGGCGTCGGGAGCGCAAGGCGTCGCTGCGCCGGCGCCTGGAGCGCAGGGCGCGGCAGCGCCCGGGTCCGGAGCAGCGGCGCCGGCGCCCGGAGCGCGAGGCGCGCCGCCCCCGGCGGACGGCCCCGCGCGCGTGCTCCGCGTGCGCGCTGGCGCCGCCGTCCACGAGGCCTGGGTGCGCGCCGGCGCCACGGGCTCGATCGAGGTCCCGGTCCCCGCCGGCGCGCATGAGCTGCGCGTCGAGACCGATGCGCCGACGCTGCTCCGCGCCTCGGTGCGCCTGCACCCCGCCGCGCCCGGCGCCCCCCGCGCCGTCACGCCGGTGCGCCCGCCGGACGGCGCGCCCGTCGACGGCACGCTCGAGCAGATCCGCGGCGCCACACGCGCCCTCCGCGCCGCGCCCTCGCCTGCCCGCGCCGCGCTCCACGCGCAGCGCGCCGCGGCGCTCGACGCCCTCGGCTTCCCGGCGCTCGCCGCGCTCGACCGCCCCGCCGAGGAGGATCCCTGGGACGCGGCGCACCTGCCCGGCGCGTCGACCGCGGGCGCGCCGCCGAGCACCGTCTTCACCCTGCCGCCGGGCAGCCCGGTGGCGGTCCCGCTCGGCCTGCCCGCGCGCGTGCCGCCGCTCCCGCTGCCCGACGACCGCGCGCCCCTCGCGGCCGCGCGCGCCGCGCGCCTCAGCGTCGACCCGCGGCGCGGCGTCGCGCTGCTCGCGGGCCCTGCGGGCGACAGCTCGGGCGCGGACGCGCTGCTGCTCGGCCTCCTCGCCGAGCGCTCCGGCGAGGTGCAGCTCGCCGCCGACGCCTTCACCCGGATCGGGCTCGCCCACCGGTCCGCGGCAGCGCTCGCCCGGGCCGCGAACCTGGCCACCGACGTGGCTTCCGCCGCCCCGGCGCCCGATCGACGGCTCACGCTGCGCGCCCTCGTGCTCGCCGAGCTCGCCGTGCAGGAGGCCGCCCGCGAGGCCTCCGCCGGTCAGCAAGGCGCCGCGCCTTCAGCCTCGGGGAACGCCGCGCAGGGCCCCGCCGCCGCTCCTCCCGCCGGCGCCGCGCCGCCGCCTGTCCAGCTCCCGCCGGCCGCCCTCGCGCGGCTGGCCCCGGTGACCGGCTGGGCCGTGCCGCCGCGCGCCGACGCCACGGCCGGCACGGCCACGCTCGAGATCCGGGCCAGGGCCGATCGCGATCTGCCGCTCCGCGTGCGGGTGCGGCGCGCGCTCGTCGATGCGCCGGAGGCGTCGCTCCTCATCACCGACGGCGCGCGCGCCGAGTTCCGGCTCGACCGCGCCGCGCCGGGCGCGGTCGTGCTCGATGGCGTCTGCCGGGCGCTCGACCGCGAGGAGACCCCGTGCGCGTTCTCGATCGCGCTCGACGGCGAGCCGGTCGCGTGCTCCGCGGCGTCTGCGCCGATGGCCGACCGCTGCGTCGTGCAGGTGCCGCGGGGCAGCCACCGCATCGAGGCGCGGCCTCCGGCGGACCGGAGCGTCCTCGGCTGGATCCGCGCGACCGCGGCCGGCGCGGCGCAGCCCTTCTCGGGCCGCGTCCTGTCGACATGGAACGACATCGACCCCGCGCGCCCCCTGGAGCTCGCGTTCGTCGGCCCGACCGTCGTGCGCATCCGCGCCCGGGCCGCCTACGAGTGCGCGTCGCCCCGCGCGCGCGCCGCGCCCGCGGACGGCGGGGATCCGGCTTGCCGTCCCGAGGTCGCCGTGGCCGCGCCCTCCGGCCAGCTGCGCTTCTCGGTGGCGCCGCTCGACGGCGTCGGCGGCGAGTCCGGCGGCGGCGCGGTGGAGGAGGGGACCCTCGCGCTCGACGCCTCCGAGGACCGCGCCGCGCGCCGCCTCGGCGTCACGCGCGAGCCGTTCTTCTGGCTCGGCGGCGAGGTCGAGTCCCGCGTCGCCGTCCTCCCCGAGGGCGCGCATGTGCTGCGCGTCGCCTCGCCCGGCGGCCGGGCGCTGCTCCGCGTCGAGCTCGCCGTCGCGAACGGCGCGCCCCGCCCCCGCGTGCCGCCGCCCGCGCCGCCGCCGCTGCCCGCGCCGGTCGCGCCCGCGGACGAGCTGCTTCGTCCGGCGCCCCCGGTGGGAGAGGACCCGGATCCGGGGCCGCTCTCCGTCGGCGGCTACGCGCGCCTCGTCGACAGCGAGCTCGCCGAGGAGGACGCCCGTCTTCCGGTCCGCTTCCTCGAGCTGGGCCTCGACGTGCACCGCGAGCTGATCGAGCGGCGCGCCTGGATCGCGGCCGCGGGGTTCGGGCGCCTGCGCGACGGGCCGGAGAGCTTCGGCGCGGAGGCGCGCTTCGACCTGAGCTCGAGCGGCTGGGTTCCCGGCGGTTCGCTGAGCGGCCGCGTTGTGTTCCAGCCGGACGCCAGCGACGCCATGGGTGCCAGGGCGAGCGCGAGCGCGTTCTGGTCCATCCCGCTCGGCGAGCTCACGCTCTCGCCGTGGGCGGGCTTCACGTGGCTCATGGTGGACGAGTCGCTGAGGGGCTTCGTCGGCGCCGACAAGGACGTCTACACGCCCTACGGCGCCACGCACGACACGCAGGCCTCGCTCGGGGCGCGCCTGCGGTACCGGCCGTTCGTCGACGCGCTCGTCACGGCGGGCACGTCGCTGCGCCTGAGCCCGGTGCCGTCGGAGCTCGACCGCATCGACGCGACGCTCGACCTCGACCTGCTCCCCGGCCGGGGGCTGTGGCCATGGATCCAGCTCGGCTGGCTTGCGAGCTACCGGCCGGTGAACGAGACGCGCGACGAGGCCTTCCTGCGCGACGCGTTCACCGCGGGGCTCACGTTCTGGAGCTGGCTCGCGCGCGGGCACCGGGTCTCGCTCGGCGCGGAGGGGACGTTCCTGTTCGACCTCCCGAGCCCGGCCGAGGCCTCGCCGCGCGCCTCGCCGCGCGTCTCAGGGTTGGTCTTCCTCCGCTACGACTACACCGCCCGCCGCGGCCTCCGCGACTTCCCGCCGGCGTCGACGCCGTTCCGCGACCGGCAGGAGGAGGGGAGTGGGCGCATCATCGAGCGCGAGCGACCCGCCGTCGAGCCCTCGTGGGAAGAGCCGTGAAGCAGGTTGCCCTGCCGGCCCGGGCGCGCGCCCTCTCGCCGCAGCACGCGTGCGCCGCGTCCCCCGCGGATTGACCGGCTCGTAGCGCAGGCCGCCACAGGCGGCTGCAGTGATACCCAACGAGCCGCAGATCTGCGCGATCGTGCGACATCGACCAGATCGCAAGAACCATTGAACGTGAACAAGTCGAGCGGGAACGCACGAGCATGACACTCAGCAAGCTCTCGATTCCGCTCTTCTGCATGGCGTCGCTCCTCCTGGGTTGTCCGAGCAGCTCTCCCGAGGAGAGCGACACCACCTATGACGAGCTGCTCCAGGAAGGGGTGGACAAGATCCGCGCTGGCGGGATCGTCGCCGTGCACGCGGAGGTGCTCGACGGCGATCGGCGGATCCTCCAACGACGTCGAGGCCAGCTACACCACGATCGTCGATACCTTCGAGATCATCGATCGGCTCATGTGCGCCGATTGAGCTCGCGTCTATTTCTTCACCGTTGAATGCACGAAGTGCAGCTTCCATTCATTCCCAACCTTCTTGAAGATCGCGCTCTCCAGAAAGTCGCGTGTCATGGTGCTCGCGTCGTTCTGCGTGAACTTGCCATGGTTGATGTAGATCATGCTCCCTGAGTTGTTGTCGACGTCGATCTTGACATCGTCCAATGAAAAAGTGGCTTTGGCTATCGGGGATCCATTGATGATCGCGATCAGTCCGTCGTTGTCGATGATCTTTCCGTTTTCGTAGATGACAAAGTCGGGCGTCGTCAAGGCCTTCATTCGTGCGAAGTCCCTCCGGGTGACGCAGTCGAAATACGACACGACGACTGCCTTCAGCTTTTCGGGACCATCGGGTCGATTCGGCTGACAAGCGGACAACGTTCCGGCGAGCGCCAGGGGAATGAACGCTGCTTTCATGGATGCCGTCGACATTGCCATCGTCGAGAGCTGGTATCAATAGATATTCCCGGCGGCCGTTCACGGGGGGAAGGCGGTGCGGGCGCGGGCCGGGGCGCCGCTCGCTTGCGCCCCGTGACCTCCAGGGAACCTATCACGCCATGCGTACCGGCTGGTCTTCCTCCGCGGGGCGCCCGCAGCAGGACGCCATCGCGGGCGCTCACTCGCCTGGGAAGAGCTCCTCGGCCGTCATGTACTTCGCCCCGAGCGCTTGCGCGAACTCCCGGTCGCTTTCCATATCGCCGACCATGACCAGGTGCTCGCGCGCGAGCTTGTGGCGCTGGATCAGCGATATCCCGAGCCCCGGCAGGGGCTTGCGGCAGAAGCAGCCGACCGGAAACGCCGGGTGCGGGCAGTACACGACCTCGGCCACCGGCAGGCCGAGGAGCTCGATCGTCCGCGAGAACGCGGCCAGGACAGCCTCTTCGGTCACCGATCCTTTCGAGATGCCGCTCTGGTTCGACACGAAGAAGAGCGTGTATCCGTCGTTGACCCAGCGCTCCAGGGCCGCGCGCCGACCGGGCAGGAGCTCGACGTCGTCGGGGTCGCGCGGGTAGATTTCGCCGCTCTTTGTCGTTCGCAGCGTACCGTCCACGTCGAGGAGCAGGCCCTTGCCCGTGAAGAGCGGATCGACGCGCCGGGCAAACGGGATCTCCTCGACCACCGAGAAGCCCTCATCCACGTGCGGCGCCTCGAAATTCGCAGCCCACCGCGAGAGCGCCTGCGGCGGCGGCAGGTTGGGATCCTCTTTGCCGAGCGCTTTCATGTCCTCCGGCCCGAGCAGCTTACCGTAGCGCTCGAGGACGCGGAGGACGACGTTCGCGTAGGCCTCGTTGATGGGCGTGGCCAGGTACCGGCACCGGACCGGCACGCCGTGCGCGTGCGCCATCCGGAGCACCGCATAGCGCGACGCGCGCGTGCCGTACGTATTGTCGAGGACCACCCGCGTCTGCCCCGAGGAGAGCAGCTCTCCGAGCTTCTTGACCACGCCGTCGAGCGTGCCGCCGAGCTCATCGCGGTTCAGGCGCGCGTACCCGTTGGCCGTGTAGCGGGCGACCTCCGACGATTTGCCTGCCCCTTGAATTCCCATGACCACGACCACCTCGGGCGCATCGCCGGGGCCCTCTCCGGGCTCGAGCTTGCGCAGGCCGGCGGGGATCACGGGTGGAGCGACCGAGGCCAGCACATCGGCCGTGGGCGCAAAGCTGGTCTTCGAGAGGTCGGCTCGATCGCGCGCGCCAAAGGGGACCCGGAGCGCGCGCAAGCAGGACTCGACGCTCTCCCGCTTGGTCGCCCCGAACAGGGGAAGGACCGGGGGGCCGAGATCGAGCAGGGCCGCGAGGGCCGCCTCCTGGGACGTGACGCTGTGCCGCGCGGCGATGGGCTTGATCGCGCGGTTCTTGAGGAGGCCATCGACCTTGGCGTGACCGCCGAGCGGCCGGTGGGCGAGGAACGGGATACCCATTTGCCTGGCGAGCTCGAAGAGGCCTCGGGCTGCGCTGCCGCGATCGAGGACGCTCAGCTCCTCCTGGAGGGCCCGCACCGGAAAGTGCCGCTGGGCCTGGCGGACCTCTGCGATGGAGGTGTTGCTGAGGCCGAGGTGCTCGATGAGGCCCTCTTTCTGGAGCTCGGCCAGCGCGGCGAGGCTCTCTTCGAGGGGGGTCCTGGGGTCGGTCACGTGGAGGAGGAGCATGAATATCCGCGAGACGCCGAGCGCCTTCAGGCTGCCCTCGACCGTGCGGCGCAGGTGGTCGCGGCTGCCGTTCGGGGCCCATCGCCCTTTGGGTCGGGTGAGGCCCGCCTTGGTGATGACGCGCACGTCGTCGCGCGGGCCGGACCACGCGTCGAGCGCCTTGCGGACGAGGCGCTCTCCATAGTGGGCCTCGCGGTCGGTGAGGCAGTAAGAATCGGCGGTGTCGAGGAGGCGTATGCCTCGATCGAGGGCAACGTGGATGACGGCGGTCGCGTCCTCTTCGGAGGGGCGCCCCTCCGTGGCCAGCCGGAGCAGGCCGAGGCCGAGGGGGACGTCGAGGTGGCCTAGGACACCGTAGGGCGAGGGGGCGGGAGTCACAGAGACGATGACGTAGCCAGGTCCGCGGATCGATGCAAGCGCCAGCGCTGATGTCGTGATGTCGCGAGGGCTCGGCGGCGCGCGCAGCGAGCGGCCCTCGACGGGCCCGCGCTGCGCGCCGCGATGGCCGAGTTCGTGGCGCTCGTGCTCGCCGGCAAGCGCGCGGCGCCTGGTAGCAGCATGGGCTCGCTCACGAGCGGGGCAGCTCTGACGGCACGCCGAACAGCGGGTACACCTCGGGCAGCATGAAATGGTCGACGGTCGCGATCGCGCCGTCGCGCGTGGTGACGAGCTGAATCGCCGACAGGGTGTGTGGCGCGCCGGCGGCTCGGGGACGATAGAAGGCCAACGCCGGTTGTCCGTTCGCGGCGATGCGCAAGTGCAGGAATTGCCGAGGGACGATGCTGCCGAACATCCGCCGGTAGAAGCGCTCGTTGGCGGCGCGCCCGGAGACCCAGGTCGGCGCCGGCGGCATGGTGGTGCGCATGTCTTCGTGGAACAACGCGACCAGGGCGTCCAGGTTCGCCTCCTCGAAGGCGCGCACGTACTGTTCGAGCAAACGCGGATCCACCTGCGTGGTCGTCGCGATGTCGACCGGCTCCGCCCCGCCGAGCTTGCTGCCGATCGCGCTGCGGGCGCGGAACAACGCGCTGTTCGCGGCCTCCACGCTCGTGGCGAGCGCCTGCGCCGTCTCCGCCGCCGACAGCCCGACAACGTCGCGGAGCAGCAGCGTCGCGCGCTGCAGCGGGGACAGGCATTGCAGGGCCGCCACGAAGGCCAAGGCCACGCTCTCCTTGAGCGCGTAGCGCGCCTGGGGGTCGCGCTCCTCGACGCCTTCCAGCCAGGCGCTGGGCATCGGCTCCAGCCAGACGGGCTCTTCGATGCGCGGCAGCGGGGGCTGGGCGTCCTCCGTCGCAGGGAACGCGTCCGTCGGAAACAGGCGCCGCGGCCGGCGCTTCAGCTCGTCCAGGCAGACGTTGGTCGCGATGCGGTAGAGCCACGGCTTGACCTGCGCCTCGTCCTCCAGCGAGTCCTTGGCGCGCCAGGCGCGCAGCCAGGTCTCCTGCAGCACGTCGTCGCCGTCGTGCGCGGAGCCGAGCATGCGGTAGCAATGCAGGCGGATCGCGCCGCGCAGGGGCTCGACCGATCGCAAGAACGTGGCGTCGTCTTTAGGCGGCATGGGGCCTCATGGCGGCCTGGGCGTCGGCGAGGGCGCGGCGCATGCTATCGCGGCCGAGCACGCGCGTGAGCCACGACTCGAGGTGCGGAAACCCGGCCAGCGACAGCCCGCACAGGGGCGCCAGGCTGTAGTGCGACGCGAGCGCGAAATCGGCGAGCGAGAGCGATCCGGCCAGGTAGTCGCGCCCGGACAGCGCCCCATCGAGCACCTTGCTGAGGTGCGCGAAGTCGGCGCTGCTGGCGGCGATGACCACCTCGTTGGGCGCCCCCTGGCCGGTCAGGCGCTTCACGACGCGCTCGAACGCGACCGCGGTCATGGCCGGTCCGAGGTGGGCGAGCTGCCAGGCCAGCCAGCGATCCAGCTCGGCCTGGGCGCGCGCCGTGGCCGGCACCAGGCCGCCGCCGCATTTTGCGGCCAGGTAACGCATGATGGCGGTCGACTCCCAGAGCACCAGGTCGTCGTCCACCAGCACCGGGACGCGCCCGTTCGGGTTCAGCTCGAGAAATTGGGGCGCGCGCGAGGCTCGTTGAAACAGGTCGACGTGGACCGGCTCGAACGAGACGCCGAGCTCGTAGGCGACGGCACGGACCTTGCGGCAGTTGGGAGAAAACGCGAAATCGTAAAGTTTCATGGCAGTCTTGGCCTCTCCCCTCCAAGACTGCCGCCGGGGCCGAAACTGTTCGGGGGCCGCGAAGTTTTTTCAACCGCGGCCGGCCGGCGCGCCCGCGCCCGCGCCCGGTCGGGCCAGGTCGGACGCCCCGGTCAGCTCCAGCAGTGCGGACAGCTCCGCCTTCTGCGCGGAGCTATCTGTATACCGCTTTCCCTGGCCAACCAACCTATCACGCCATGCGTACCGAATAGATCGGCGGCAGGTTATTGGAGACGGTCGTCCAGCCCTCTCCGCCGTCATCGCTGACGTAGAGGTTGCCCGTGGTGGTGCCGAACGCCACCGTGCCGTCTTTGTTGGCGAGCGCGTGGCGGTAGATGACGTCGTAGGCTTGCTCCTGGGGCAAACCCCTGCGGAGCTGCTCCCAGGTCTCACCGCCGTCCTTCGTGCGAGCCACGAAGAGCGCGCCGTCGACGGTGATTCGCTGCATGTCCGATTTCCCGGGGACGACCCACGCCGTGCGTCCGTCCTTCGCGTCCGCCGTGATGGGGAAGCCGAAATGCACGCCTTGCTCCGGGCGGCTCACCTTGCGCCAGCTCTTTGCGCCGTCGCTGCTGTAGTAGATCCCGACGTGATTCTGCTGCCAGACATGGTCGGGATCGCCCTCGCATTGCTCGATGTAATGCGTATCGTGGCCCCACTCGGCGTCCGGTTCGGGCGTGTGATCGAGCCGCATGCCGCTGTTGCGCGGTTGCCAGGTCTCTCCACCGTCCGCTGTTTCGATGACGCCCGCCGTGGACACGGCGATGAGCATCCGCTTCGGGTCACGCGGGTCCACCACGATGGAGTGAATGCCGGGGGCGAACTCGCCACCTTCGGAGGCCGGCGTGCCAAACCATTTCGTCTCGCCTTTGCCCTCGCCTGTGAACAGGTCGCCGCCGCGTGACTCGTGGTTCCAGAGCGGCCGGTTGAGCTCGAAGGAGCCGCCGCCGTCGCGGCTGACGAACAGGCCACCCGGAATGGTGCCCACGTAGACCGCGCCGCCCGGGCCGAAGCCGATGATCCAGAGCTTCTGTACCGTGGCCGGGCGCGTGACGATCTTGATGCCGACGCCGAAGTCGCTGCCGGCGTCTTCGTACATGTCCTGGCCGATGTAGCGGGCGCCCTCGGGATACTTGATCTGGGCGGGGTTGTCGTTCCAGGTCTCGCCTTCATCCGTCGAGACGGACAGCTTGGCCCCCCAGTGGCCGAAGCCGAGCAGCGCCCAGAGCTTGCCCGTGTAGGGATCGCGCGCGACATAGTTGACGCCGCCGCCGGCGTGGCCCGCGAGGCGCGGCTTCCACGAGCCGTTCTTTTTTTCGACGATGAACGTGCCTTTTCGCGTGCCTACCAGGATACGGCTTGCCATTTCACCCTCCGCTCAACGCTTGCAGAATGTGGACCTCGTCGTCGGCAGCGACCGCGTCTGTGAGTCCCTTGCGGTCGCGGATCATCTGCTTGCCGACGAAGATGTTGACGTGCGTCCGCAAGCGGCCGCGCTCGTCGCAGATGTAGAAGCCGATGCCGGGCGCGAGCCTCTCCAGGGCCGCCACGACCTCGCCTGCCGTCGACGCCTCGACGAGGAGGTGTTGACCTTCGAGGTGCGGGAAGAAGGTGAAGAGATGGCGCGTCAGGTGGACAGACGGCATGGTGGGCTCATCCTACTCCCGAGCTTGCCGCGGGTCAATTGGTTCTGCCAGGCCGGCAGGCGAGACGCAGCCACACGCAGCCACACGCAGAGCCCCGATGTTCTCAGGGCCCAGACATTCACCTTCTGAGGCTTCTGTCGAGCGAAGACTGAAGCTCAGGGCGACAGCCTCCTCGGTCGATACCGTCCTTCATCACGTCGTCATGGATGTGGCTCGCGAGGTGCTCGATCAGCGCCCGGACCGCGGGCGGTAAGCCGCGGCGCGAGGTGAACACGATGTGGACGATGCCCTCGGTCACGTACCACTCGGGGAAGACGCGGACGAGCTTGCCAGCCCTCAAGTCCGCCGCGGCGATGTGATCGGGCAACAACGCCACGCCCAGCCCTGCGATCGCCGCCTCTCGCAGGGCGGCGCTTGCCGGAAGAGGTGGCCAAGGCCGCCGTCTTCCTCGCCTCCGAGGACAGCAGCTTCATCAACGGAACCGAGCTCTTCGTCGACGGCGGCATGGCGCAGGTCTGAGCGCTGGGCGCCTGGTTCACGCCGGCGCGAGGGGCTCCGAGGCGCGCTTCAGGCCGGTCAGCACCCTGTAGCGGGCGGCGATCGCCTCCAGCTCGCCGGGGGCGAAGACGTCCTCGATGCGGTCGAAGCCGTCGGGCGCGCGCTCATAGGCGATCTGCAAGCACTGCTCCGGACCGCTGCGGCGATTGGCCGCGACGATGGCGGCGGTGGCGGGCAGGCGCTCGGCCTCGTAGGCGGCCAGCGCTTCCACCGGATCGGCGTGGGCGGCGAGCGCGCGGACCAGGGCGCGGGCGTCCAGGATGGCCTGGCTCGCCCCGTTGGAGCCGTTCGGATACATGGGATGGGCGGCGTCGCCCAGCAGCGTCATGCGCCCATGGCTCCAGCGCGGCAGCGGATCGCGGTCGACCAGCGGGAACTCGTAGATCGCCTCGGCGCTCTGGATCAGGTCGGGCACATCCAGCCAGCCGAAGCGCCAGTCCTCGAACCTGGGCAGGAAGTCGGCGGGGTCGCCCCGCCGGTTCCAGTCCTCCCGTCGCAGGCTCCTGGCGAACGCGAGATCGGCGGCCCAGTTGATCCTCTGGCGGCCGTCCGGCCCCGGTGGGGAAATCGGATAGACGACGAACTTCTGGTCCTGATGCCCGGCAATGATCATGCTGGCGCCGGTGAGGAAGGGCATCGCCAGGCTGGTCCCCCGCCAGAGGATGTGACCGCCGTAGATCGGCGGCCCCTCGTCCGGATAGAGGCCGGCGCGCGCCGCCGAGTGGATGCCGTCGGCGCAGATCAGGAGATCGGCTGGAACCTTCCAGGCCGCGCCCTCGCGGTTGAGGAAGCGCGCCACGATGCGGCCGTTGCCCTCTTCGTGGCCCGCGAGGCGCCGATCGCAGAGCACCCGGTCGGGGCCCAGCCGCTCGACGGCGGCGTCGAACAGCACGCCTTGGAGGGCGCCGCGGTGGAGGGAGAGCTGCGGCGTGGCATGACCCGCGAAGCGGCCGCGGGGCTCGGCCCAGATGCGCTGGCCGAAGCGGTTGAAATAGATGAGCTCGCGGGTCGCCACGCTCTGGGCCAGCAGGGCCTCGAGAAGACCCAGCTCGCCCAGCACCTCGGCGGCGTGGGGCAGGAGGTTGATGCCGACCCCGAGCGGCAGGATGGTGGGCGCCGCCTCGAACACCGTCACCTCATGACCCGCGGCGTGCAGCGCCAGCGCCGCGGCCAGGCCGCCGATCCCACCGCCCGCGACGATCACTTGCATAAGTCCTCCCGTAGACATGCGGCTCGACGCCGCCCCGTGTTGAAGCCGCCGCTCTCGATAGCCGGCACGGCGGCCGCCGTGCATTGAAACGGGCGCGCCGAGCGGTCCACAGCTCCTTACCACGATGGCCTCGCCGCCGCGCGATCACAGCACGTACCTGGCGTCCAGCGCCGTGCCCGATCCGAGCCGCTGGGAGTCTCCTCCCCATCAGGTCCTGAACGTCGTCGAGCAGGAGGCTTTCGGGATCACCCGCAGGCTACATGTCCGAGAACTCGATCCTCTCGGCTTCGAGGAGCAGCGCGAGGTTCGCGGGATCGGTGCGCGACGGCGCGAAGCCGATCCACCGGAGGCCGCTGGCCATCGCCCTCTCCCATGTCGCGCGGCATGCCGCGAACCATTCACGAATGAACTCGTCCTGGCTATCTCGGAACGCTTCCGGCCGGTACATCATGGATCGATAGGACTGGAGCATCATGATCTTCGTGAACGTGGACAGCTCGATGTCGCGCGGTTTCTCATCCGACCAGGTCAGCATCCCCTTGGTCAGCTCGTAGCCGACCCTCGCGTCCGGATCCTCCGTGAGCGCCTCGATCTTCGCCCGGTCGGCGGGCGGGAACAGATCGTTCGAGTCACCGTCGAACAAGTCGTTCATTCGATGAGCGTATCCAGGTGTCCAACCTGCGTCCAGGAGCCGCCCTCCTCCGCTTGATGGCCGCGCGCGTCGCGGTCAGGCCGCGTCCGGAGCGCGGTCTCTCGCGCAGTAGCGCTCGATCCACTCGACGATGCGGCGGCTATAGAACACGCGGTGGCTCGGCTTGCCGTGCTCGGCGAGGTGGTGGTCGCCGCCCGGAAAGCGGATGAACTCGACGGGCGCCTTGCCCGAGCGCGCGAGCGCCGCGAAGAGCTCCTCCGACTGGCCGATGGGGCAGCGGTGGTCCTCCTCGCCGCACAGGATCAGGGTGGGCGTCGTGGCCTCGCCGACCGAGGACACCGGCGAGAGCTTGCGGTAGAGCTCTCGCTTGTCGAACGGCTCTCCTCGCATGTCGTGGGGATCGACGTAGTAGCCGGTGTCGGACGTCCCGAAATGGGACTCGAGGTTCGCCACCGGCGCGCCCGAGACGGCGGCGCGGAAGCGCTTCGTCTTGCCGATCGCCCACGCCGCCATGAAGCCGCCGTAGGACTTGCCCGCGATGGCGACGCGATCGCCGTCGACCGTGCCCTCGGCGACCAGCTCGTCGATGGCGGCGAGGTGCTCCGGCAGGTCGCGCTCGCCCCAGCGCCCCCGCAGGCGATCGGCGAACTCCTTTCCTTGTCCGGTCGAGCCGACCGGGTTCAAGGACAGCACGGCCCACCCGCGGGACACCAGCACATACCAGTACGGCCGGTACGTGAAGCCGAACTCGACAGAGGCGTGCGGGCCCCCGTGCACGTGGACGAGCAGCGGTACGGGTCCCCCGCCGCCTCCCGGCGGCAGCATCAGGAGGCCGACGTTCTTCATCCCCGACGCGCCAGAGAACTCCCGCAGAGAGACGTCGGGCCACGCGCGATCCTCGCCCCACGCCTCGTTGACGTCGATGAGGAGCCGCGCGTCCGAGCCGTCCCAGCGCGCGCTCCCGAGCAGGCCGCAGAGGCGCATGGTGCTCCACAGGAACGCGATGGCTCCGGCGCCGGGCGCCGCGCTGATCTGGGTGATCTGACGATCATCCGAGATGGCCTTGCGGAGCGCGCCCTGCTCGACCGAGACCAGCGTGACCTCCGAGGTGCTCTCGGTCGCGAGCACCACGGCGATCTCGCGCCCGTCCGCGGACCACGCCGGGGGCATCAGCTTGCCGAGCGGGAAGCTCGCGACCTCCGTTTCCTCCGAGGTGATCATGCGCGGCTCCGCCTCGCCGCGCGCGTCGGCGACCCAGACGTGCAGCCGCGAGGCGCCGTCCTCGCGCGGGCCGTAGAAGGCGAGGGTGCGCCCGTCCGGCGACCAGGAGGGCATCGTGGCGAGCGGGCAGCTGCGCGTCACCTGCCGGAGCCCTTCGCCCGACGGCGTCATCACCCAGAGATCGCTGCAGTGGGCGTCACGGGGGCCCGACCGCGTCCGGCTGAACGCGATGAGGCGCCCGTCGGGAGACCACGCCGGGTCGCTCTCGTTCGCGTCACCGCGCGTGATCTGCCGCGCCTCGCCCCCGTCGGCAGGGACGATGAAGAGGTGTGTCCGGCGGTCCAGCACGAACCCCACCCCATCGCTCTTGTACAGGGCCCTCGTCACCACCCGCGGAGCCCCCGGCGGCGCATCGGAGGCGACCTTCGCCGAGAGGACCAGGGCAGCGCCGTCAGGCGACCAGGCGGGGAGACCGGCGCCCGACTTGAGGTCGGTCAGCCGCCTCGCCTCGCCGCCGTCGATCCGGATCACATAGAGCTGCGCCGGGCCGCCGTCCCGATCCGAGAGGAAGGCGATCCGCGAGGAGTCGGGAGAGAAGCGGGGGCTCTCGTTCGTGTCCGAGCCGAACGTGATCTGCCGGGGAGCGCCTCCGCTCGCGGGGATCAGCCACAGGTTGGAGACGTAGGTGTCTGCCTCGGCGTCGATCTCCTCGAGGACATAAACGATCCAGCGGCCGTCGGGCGAGAGGACCATCTCGGCGACAAGCTTGAACGACAGCAGGTCGTCCGCCTCGAAGCGGCGAGCGTGGGGGTGTCGCATGGTACAGAGAGGCGAGCCGAGGGGGGCCGATGTCAAGACCTCCTCGGAGCGGCGAGGATCTCACGAGACCATGCGCCGTGTACGGTGGACGGAATGGCACTCAGGGAACTGCGCATCTCCCCCGACAGGAGCGCCGACAGGCTCATGCGCTCGTCGCGGTCCACGGCGAGGGTGACGGGCTCGTCTTCAGGCGCTCGGCCTCGTCCAGGGGCGCCGCCGCAGCTGGGTGAGCGCCGCGCTGCAACGGAGAGTCTTCGCCTGCGCCACCGATCTGTCACGAGCGCGGAGCATGCTGTGGAACATGCGGATCGACCCACCTGCCACGCTGGGACGAAACACCGTGACCCTGTACCTCGGGCCGGCGGAGGACGAGGGCCCCGAGGCAAGCGAGTCGTCTGGCGAAGCCATCTGGTTCGACCGCCGGGATCCACGATCCATTCGCCGCGCCCAGGAGATCCTCAAGGACCGGCTGGGACTCTCGGTCGCACCGACGCTGTGCGACGAGCCTTCGCCTGGCCTCGGGGCCGCGTTGGGCCGGATCCTCGCGGCCCTCGTCGGCTGGTGGGCGCCGGGCTCGTGGTCGCCTGAGCGGTACTGACGGCGCTCATCCATCGGCGAGCGCGAGAGGCCGCTGGGCGATGACGTCGACGAGGTCGTCGCGCAGGGCCGTCACTTTGCGCGGCACGTGCTGAGCCGGCGGGTAGACGAAGAAGAGCGTTCCGACGGTTTGCTTCCAGCTCGGAACCAGCCGTACCAGCCGCCCCGCGAGCACGTCCTCGTGTGCCAGGTAGCCGGGCAGCATGGCGAGGTCCGGGCCGCCGGCAGCTGGGGCGACATCATCGTCCTGGCCGTCCCGGCCCCGGCGCGCGCCGACGCGATCGAGAAGCTCGGCGACGTCGAGGGCAAGACCCTCGTCGACCCGACCAACCTGCTGAACGCCGACTGGAGCTATGCGGGCAACCTGAACAAGAGCGGCGCCGAGCAGGTCCAGGAGTGGGCCCGGGGCGCGCGCGTCGTCAAGGCCTTCAACACCGTGTTCGCGCAGAACATGGCCAGCGGGAAGGTCGACGGCGAGCCCTTGAGCCTGCTCGTCGCGGGTGACCACGACGATGCAAAGAAACAGGTGCTCGAGCTCGGCAAGGCGCTCGGCTTCGAGAGCGTCGATGCAGGCCCGCTGGCGAATGCCCGTTACCTGGAAGCGCTGGGCTTTCTCAACATCCAGCTGGGCTACGGCGCGACGAAGTACGGCGCGAACATCGGCTTCAAGGTGATCGGCAAGCTCGCAAAGTAGCGGATCGCCCAGCGGATCCGCGGTTCACCTGCGCATTGTGCGGCCGTCGCTGGACGCGACCGCCAGCTCGAACGTCGACTCACACACGCTTCATCATGGCTCGTTCGCCCGATTCGCGAGACGGACCAACGTCGATGAAACCGTGGCGGAGGTACAACGAGATGGCGCTGAGATTGTCCTCCTTCACGTCGAGGCGGAGCTCACTTGCGCCCTGCTCGCGTGCCCACCGCAGGATCTCCTCGACCAGTGCGTCTCCGACGCCGCGGCCGCGCACCTCCGGCGCTACCCACATGCTGATCAGCCCGTAGGTGCCTTCGAAGGGCGCGCCTGTAGCCATGCCGACCGGCTCGCCGTCGATGTAGGCCACGAGGTTGCGGGAACCAGGCAGCTCCAGGCGCGCGCGCCAGCGCGCCTCGGATGCGTTTTCCCATTCCTCGAGCGTCGAGCCGAAAGCATGGGGAGCGTCCGCGAGCGCGCGCAGCCTGACGTCGCGCCATGCGGCCCAATCTTCAGACGTCAAGGCCCGCAAGTCGATCACGTGAATCCCTCATGTGCTGGTGGCGAACTGCCCGAGCCGAACGTTCGAGGCCATCACTCCATGGGTTGGCGGATGATGGTCTTCCACTTGGCTGGATCGGCGCGGCGGATGTCGCTCAGATACACCTCGTGGTGCTTTCCTGCAAGCACCGAGCGCGCGCCGATAAAATTGTGGACTCGCTGAATGGTCGGCCCTTCTTCGGTAAAGGGGCCAATGTGAAGTATCTGGGCGCACGACCCTTCGGTGAAGCTCTCCAGTCTGAGCGCGTCCAGCGCGGGGAGCGCCTTCTTTCGCTTCACTTCCACCATGGCCGCCTGAATCACCGCCTCCCCAACGAAATGAGGCTGCATGATCATCATCGTCCATTTCCACCTTGACCTGTCGTTGGAGGTGAAGACGGACATGTCATCCGACCACCAAAGGCCTTCGAGAGGCATGACCGCGTAGTCGATCCCTCGCGCCCCCTTCTTGACCATGAACTTCGTCGTGTAGGCAACGGAGAACAGCGCTTCCACGGCCTCGGCATACTCCCTCGATGTGTTGGGATCGCCCTTGCCGTCGACCATGAGGTACTGAAATGTCGGCACGTCAACCTGAACCACCTCCTTCGCGGATGCCTGGTAGAGATGTTTGAGTTCCCGCTTGAGATCGACTTTCGACATGAATGCACCTGATGATAGCCAACGTGTTGCGCTTCAGCTAGGGAGCGTCAGCGCCGTCTGCTGCAAGCGGCGGTCAGGCGCCTCTTGCTGACCGGCAAGGCTTCTCCAGAGCGGGGTACGTCGACGCAGGATGCGCCCGGCTCGTCCACGGGACGGCATCCGCGTCACGCGCCCGGAACCCAGCTGCCGAGCGTCGGGCTCACGGTGCGCGCGTCCTAACGCGGCCCCTCCACGCGCCTGACGAAGGCGCTCATCAACGCGGCGCATTCGGCCGGATGGGTCTCCAGCAGGAAATGCGGGCCGTCGAGGATGTGCGCCTCCATGCGCGGGAGCGCCTTCATCCAGGAGAGGGTCTCCTCGAGATCGAAGAAGATATCGTGCCGCCCCCACAGCATCAGCGCCGGCGGTTGCCAGCGATCGAGATAATCGGCGATCTCCCCGAATCGCGCGACATGGCTGCGGTAGTCGAGCACCAGCGCACGCTGCGTCTCGAGCCGGCCGGGGAGCGACATGATCCGCCAGTCCTCCTCCCACAGCCGGGGATCGATGCGCTCGGCGATGTCCCGGGGCACGCCGCCCAGATATTGGTCGCGCGTCCCCTCGAAGGTCAGGTGCGCGGTCGCCTCGGCTTGCCGCTCCGGCGTGGGATCGCCCCAATACGCCCTGGTCGCCGACCATTGCGGCCCCATCCCGCTCTCATGAGCATTGGCATTCTGGACGATGAGGCTGCGTATCCTGCGCGGCGCGCGCGTGGCGAGATGAAGCCCTACCGCGGTTCCAAAATCGTGGAGGTAGAGGTGGAAGGACCCGGCTCCGAGCCGCGCGAGCAGCGCGTCGATCAGGTCCGCGAAACGCGAGAATGAGGGGCGCTCGACCGGCTCGGAGCCGCCGAACCCGGGAAGGTCCGGGGTGATCACGAAGCAATCCCGCGCGAGGGTGTCGATTACGTTCCGGAACGATTCCGAGGAGCTTGGAAAGCCGTGGATGAGGAGAAGCACCGGCTTCTCCCGATCGCCCGCCAGGCGGGCGGCTATTTCGGCACCTTCGATCTCGAACCTCACCAGCTCCGGTTTACTCGCCATTGAACGCTCGCTGTAGGTCCTCCGGCAGCGGCGCGTCGAAGTCATCGGCGATCTGGACCGTACCCCGATCCATGCCAAGCGCTGCGCGCTTGTCGCGTGGCGCAGCCTTCTGCGGGGCGGTGATGAGGACGATCACCTCCGCTGGACCTTCTGGAAGGTCTGCGGGCACCTGCAGCTCTACCCGACGGTCTGCGGGGATGACGATGGGGATCTTGGCGGCTTGCACGCTGCTTCCTCCTGCTCCCTTACCGGCGGACTCAGTCTAGCGTCAGAGTTACCCGGCGTCACGCGCGATGCCCGAGGCGGGCCGCCGGGGGCGCGCGGCCCCGACGGACACGTCCGGCAGGCGCCGGCTCGACCCGGCGGATGTGCCGGAAACCGTGCCTGAAAGACCGTACCCCGGTCTTTATCCGCCCAACGACTGCGGTTCTGCCGGCGAGTTGAGCGGCACTGTGCCGCGAGAAATCCGCCGGGATGGGCACACGCTCAACCACCGCCGACGACGATTGGGACGAGGTCGGAGAGGTCGATCTGCTCGACGGTGGCAAACCGGATGCTTGGGAGGAAGACAAGGCGTGCGGCGCGACGAAGGATGGGGGGCGCCTCGGGCTCCAGCAGAGGGCGTACGGGTGCGGCGTCGAGATAGTAGACCGTCTGTCCCCCGTAACCGATGTCTGCATCAAAGGAGTAGAGGCCGCAGGAGGCTTCGAGCAACGGGAGTGCTGGAGACGCCCCTGATGCGCGCAACCGAGCACTGACGACGGCCTCCGTGATGAGGGGAGCGGACGCGAGGAGCTCGTCGGCCGCTTCGACCGCTTGGTAGTCATCGAACACCGACGCAGGCCACGCCGCGTACGGTCCTGTGAAGACACCAAGCTGGGAGTCCGCATCGACGGCGAACCAGCGCGCCAGAGTGCCTTCGATGTCCCATCGGGTCGTCATGCATTCGTCTCCGCCCGCCGTCCTCAGGCGCTGCCGAGGATGCGGCGGAAGAAACCGGTCTTCGGGGGCGGCGCCTCGACGGGTCGCCCGACCAGCCAGCAGTCGGCGACCGCGAGCGTCGCGCGCTCCGGGACCTCCACGGCGTCCGCCGGCGCGACGATGTCGATGGGACCGCCGAGCGTACGGACGCGCGTGTGTACGAACCTGCTCCCGGTGATCTCGTTGCGTGCAAGGGTGACCGACTCGACGTTCCCCGTGAGGAGGGCGCGGGCGCGCGCGCCGAGCTCGCCCTCGGCGCCGAACATGCCGTGCGGCAGGAATGCCTGGTCCGCGAGGCGCATGGGCTTGCCAAGCTCGCGCGGGACACCGGGCTCTGCCTCGCCGAAGAGCGCCGCCTGCGCGCGCTCGAGGTCGTCGGGCGTGGTGCAGAGTGAAAGGGACGAGGCGAAGCCGACGATGACGACCTCGAACGTCCGCTCGTCCGCGAGCCAGGCCTGATAGGGCTCGAAGAACAGGAATTGCAGCGCGGTCCGCGTGCACGTCACGCCGGAAGAAGGGTCGAGCACGTCGCAGTCCGCGCCGCTACAATGCAGGCACTCGCGATCGAGGTGCGGCGCGCTCGTGTGCACTCGCCAGCGCGTGCCGCCGTCGGGCGCGGCGAAGAAGGGGGTGATGCAATCGATCGCCTTTTGGTCGTCAAGCCGGACAGCGAGCGCGGCGCCGCTCGCGTCGCGGAACCAGAGGTAGTGCGCCGCGGACGCGCCGAGGTCCGGCGGCGGAGCGGCGCGCTCGAGCGCGGCGCCGACCGTACGCCGCAAATCGTCCTCGGAGGAAACAGCGAAGCCGATCGCGGACAGGTTGCTCATGGGGGAGGTATACCCGAGATCTGCACGCGTGCGTTCATGCGCGCGATTTAACTACGGGATCTACGGCGCGCGAGGCACCGCCTCACGCCCTCGCGCCGGAGCTCCCTCCCGCTCCGCGCTGCCCCCGTGTGGCTGTCCGTAACACTGATGCCAGAACACTGATGCCAGGCGACCACACCCACCTTGCCGCCGCCCATCGCTCCCCGCACCTCCGAACACGGCTCCTCCCGGGCGCGCCGCGCGCCCTCGCGCCCCCGCGCCCCCGCGCACGCGCCTTGCTCTTGCTCGGCCGCGCGCCGTCGACTCCCCGACAGCGTTCTGGGTTTGCTGTTGCTCGCGCTCGCCGAGCAGCCCGCCACCTCCGGAGGCCTCATGCATCGCAACCTCTCCTGCACGACAACCCACCTGGCCCTCGCGGCCTTGAGCGCGATCGCCGCCGGCGTCGCGGCCTGCTCCTCTCACCCCGACGACTCCGGAAATCGGTTGCCGTCGGGCCCCGCGATCGACGCGCCCCCGCCGCCCATCAGCGGCGGCACGCTGCTGATCGCCCGCGACGGGCACACCGCCGTGGCGGCCGACCCCGATCGCGACGGCGTCTGGGTGGTCGACACCGACGGCGGCGAGCCCCGAGCGATCCCCCTCGCGCGCGGCGACGAGCCCGGGCGCGTCGTCGAAGACGGGGCCGGCCGCGTCCACGTCGCCCTGCGCCGCGCAGGCGAGCTCGCGACGATCGATGTCGGGACGGCGAAGGTGCTCGACCGGCGCGCCGTCTGCCCCGCGCCACGTGGCCTCGCCTACGACGCGTCGCTCGACGCGATCCATGTGGCCTGCGCCGGCGGCGAGCTCGTGACGCTCCCGGCCCAGGGCGGCGCCGCGCTCCGGAAGCTACGGCTCGACGCCGACCTGCGCGACGTGATCGTCGAGGGCGATCGCCTGCTCGTCAGCCGGTTCAGATCCGCGGAGACGCTCGTCGTCGGCCCGGACGGAGAGGTGCTCTCGCGGCGGTCGCTCCCGTCGTTCACCGCGAAGGCCGGCGTCGCCCCCGAGTACCGCTCCTCGGTCGCCTGGCGCATGGTCGCCCTCCCCGGCGGCGGCGCGGCGATGGTCCACCAGCGCGCGTTGACCTCGCCCCTCGTGCTCGCCCCCACGGGCTACTACGGGGGCGACTACTGCGATAGCGACATCCTGCACGGCGCCGTCAGCGTCCTGCCCCCGGCCTCGGCCGCTCCAGGGGACGGAGCCGAGCTCCCGACGCCGGCCCTCTGGAAGATGCCGCTCCCGGTCGACATCGCGGTCGCGCCGGACGGAAAGCGCGCCGCGGTCGTGAGCGCTGGCACCTACATCATCGAGTTCATCGACCTCGACACCATCACGAGCGAGGAGGCCTCGGGCACGTGCCGTATCAACAAGCAGGTGCAGCGCTCGAGCCAGCCGATCGCAGTCGCCTTCACGGCGCGGGGCGCTGCGGTCGTCCAGTTCCGCGAGCCGGCGCGGATCGAGGTGGTCCATATCGACGCGCTCGATCGCATCGACTCGTTTCATGGCGTGAGCATCGACCTCCCCGGCGACAGCGTGGCGGACCCGGGACACGCGCTGTTCCACGAGCCGCCGAACGGCGCCCGCGGCGTCGCGTGCGCCTCCTGCCATCCGGAAGCGCACGAGGACGGTCACACGTGGCGCTTCGACGAGCTCGGCCTCCGGCGCACCCAGACGGTCGCGGGCGGCGTGCTCAAGACAGCTCCCTTCCACTGGAGCGGCGACCAGATCGACCTCACCCACCTCATGCAGGAGGTCTTCGTCTCGCGCATGCGCGGCTTAGTACTGCCCGGAGCTCGGGATATCGAGCTCCTCGGGCGCTTCCTCGACAGCGTGCCGGCGTTCCCTGCCTCGCCCCCCGACGATCTGGCCGCCGTCCGGCGAGGAGAGACCCTGTTCCATGACCCGCAGGTAGGCTGCGCGAAATGCCACGCTGGGCCGATGCTCACGAACAACCTCAACGAGGATGTCGGGTTCGGCGAGGCATTCCAGGTGCCCTCGCTGATCGGCCTCTCCGCGCGAGCGCCGTTCATGCACGACGGCTGCGCGAAGACGCTCCGCGACCGGTTCGACCCGGCCTGCGGCGGCGACCGCCACGGCGACGTCTCCGCGCTCGCGCCGGCGCAGCTCGACGATCTCGTGGCGTACCTCGAGTCGCTCTGACGCCACGGAAGACGCTCAGCCGCAGCTGAGCCAGTACTCCTCGTCGTCGCAGTCGCCGTCCCCCTCGACGACCCACAACCCGGTCGCTCCGTCGCAGTCGGCGCTCGCTGTGCCGCAGTCGGCGCGGTAGCTGCACCGCGTCGCGCCGTAATGGCCCTCGCAGCTCGTCCCGTTCTCGGGCAGCGCATCGGGGCACGGATTGCACTCCTCGACCCACACGCCATCGATGCATCTGCTCCAGCACCCCGAGCAGGGGTTGTCGCATATCTCGCCCTCGTTCGTGCAGGCCGTTCCGGGCGGAGCGCCGATTCCCTCGACGTCGCACTCCACGGGGCCGCCGCCGGTATCGCCCGACGCGCTCGACGACGTCTCGGGGCCGCCGCCGGTCGACGCGCTCGACGACGCCTCGGGGGTGCCGCCGGTCGCCTCGGGGGGGCCGCCGGTGCCGTTCGACGCGCTCGACGACGTGGCTTCTCCGGACGAGTTGCCCCCCGAGCCGGTTTCAGCGGGCTGCTCGACGGAATCGGAGCAGGCGAGCACCTGGAGCAGCGCAACGGGGATGAGCCATCGAATCGAGGTCTTCATGCCGCGCCCCTGAAGCACGTGGCGGGCCAGCGTCAATCGCGAGGATTTCTGCGGGATGCGGATGTGCCTGTGCCAGAGTGAGTCTTCTTGTGCGCCGTCCCAAGCCCGCCGGGGCTGCGGGCTAGGGCATCCGGTACACGAGCGAGAGCCCGGCGACGCACATCTCGTCGAACGTATTCCCCTCGCCGTAGGCCACGTCGATCGTCGAGATCATGTTCGCCTCCTTGAGCGCCTTGACCACGTACGGGTTCTCCGTCGAGTTATTGTACGTGCACCGGATCTGGAGCACATCGCCCGGCTCGAGCGTCGGGAGCGTCTCGATGGGCGCGTCGTACGAGTACGAGCGCTGCCAGCCGAACTCCCACTTCGGCGCGTGCGCCAGGCACTCCTCCTTGGGTTGATCGGGTGCGCCGTTCGCCCGCGTGACCGTCACCTTCTCGTCGAAGCCCAGGTAGTGCATGTGCAGAAATTCGCCATAGACGCGCGTGCCCGGCGGGAACGGCATCTCTTGCGAGCCGGGCGAGTCCGGGGCGGGGACCGTGAACTGCTCGGTCTCCACGTGGTTCTTGCTGTCCGCGGGGATCAGGAACTCGACGCCGTTCTTGTCGCCCGGACCCGGTAGCAGCCCGAAGCCAAGCTCGCCGACCGGATCATCGAAGTTGCCGAGCAGGTGGTACAGGAAGCCGTACTTCGGCTTCTCTTTGGTGAGCCTGAGCTGGATGCGCGTCAGGTCCGGGTCGGCCGTCGTGCCGGCGGGGTGGTAGTGGATCTGCATCATGATGAGCGACCCCTTCGGGATCAGCTGACCCACCCCCTCGGGCAGATCGACCGGGTCGGCGCCGGGAGCCCAGGCTGTGAGCATCTGGAGCGATCCAATCTCCACGCCATTCGGGACGTCGCCGGCGCCACACGGAAAGCTCCCGTCGGGGCCGGCCAGGCTCGCGGACTTCCCCTCCGGATCGATGGAGATGATCCCGTGGTGAACGACCTTGGGGTTGCCGGGCACCATCTGTACACCATTCAGGTACTGGTCCTCGGTGAGCCCGGGATCGATGATGAAGCAGCGGAACTCGTCCTGCTCACCGGAGGTGACGTAGGGCTCGTTCGGATGAACCTCGAGGGTCATGCCCGGCAGGTCGGGGCTCTTCGGCACGAACGAGGCGGGCGCGTCCTTTGGATCACCCCTGGGGGTGCCGGCCTTGCTCCAGGCCTCGAGCGTGCTGATCTCCTCGTCGGAGAGGCGGATGTCGCCCTTCCACGCGTGACGGGTCGAGCACTCGTCCGTGTCACGCACGGCGAAGGGCGGCATCGTGCCCGCCCTGGTCGTCTGGACCATGAGCGCCGCGACAGCCTTGGCGTCGTCGTACGCGGTGAGGCTGAAGGGCGCGATATTGCCCGCGGAGTGGCAGCCCATGCAGCTCCTCTGCAGGATGGGCTCGACGTCTTTGTGGAACGTGGGGCTACTCCCGGTAGCCTCGGGCTCCGTGGGCTCGTCGCCCCCTGAGCAGCCGGTGAACGAGGCGGCAGCTGGCAGGGCGAGGGCGAGGGTGAGGGCGGACAGCGAGACTCGGGCGACGGCACGCGAACGTGTTGAAGCAGGCATGAGACCTCCGGGCAGCCGGATCCTTCACGAGCGGAGGGGCCGGGCGCTTGGTAAGGAGCCACGTTTCGTTCGACTGCGGTTTTTGATATGTGTACTATGCATATAGTTGTCCCTTTCGAAGCGTCAAGAAAATTTGTGCAAAATACACGGATTGCAGCAAGTAGTCAGCGTGCCATGGGGCGCTTTACGCGCGAGGTTCACGGTGTCACCCTCCGCTGGATGACGGACGCCAAGGCCGCCTATCACCACGGAGATCTGCGCAATGCGCTGGTGGAGACCGCGACCGAGCTCGTGCGCACCTCCGGCGCGGAGGGCTTCAGCCTCCGCGACGCCGCCCGGACGCTCGGGGTCTCGGCGAACGCGACCTACCGGCACTTCGACAGCAAGTCCGCGCTGCTCACGGCGGTCGCGAGCGCGGAAGCGGACAAGCTCGCGCGGAGGATGCGACGCAAGATGGCCGACGCCGAGCGAGCCCTCGAGGGACGAGACGACGCGGAGGTCGCGATCGAGTGTTTCAAGGCGATCGGTCGCGCGTACGTCGCCTCCGCGACCGAGGAACCGGAGCTCTTTCGTCTCATGCACGGGCCGAGCGGCCTGTGTCAGATGAGGCGCGAGCCACGTGCGGACGCCGCGGACCATCCCACGGCGGATCGGATCCTCGGTGAGGCGCTCGACCGTCTGGTGAGCGGCGGGGTGATCCCGCCCGAGAGCCGCATCGACGGCGAGATCCGCGCCTGGACCGTGGTCCACGGCTTCGCTTCGCTGGTGCTCGACGGCGCCTTCGCCACGGTCGCTTCGCGCGCGGAGGTGCTCGAGGGCCTCCTGGACTTCGCGCTTCGAGGGCTCGGCGCGAGCCAGGCCGGCGCGAAGGGGCCTCGGCGACCGCGGCGGCGCCCGTGACCCTCGCGTCCTGACGACCGGCCCGAACCGCGCCGTTCGCGCGCTCGCGCGACGCGATGTTGACACTGTGAACTCTGGCGACTATGTTCACAGTGTGAATATCGGGGGTGCGCATCCACAAGGAGCGAGCGTCCAATGGCGAAATTGAACGGGAAGGTCGCGGTGGTGACGGGTGGGAGCGACGGTATCGGGCTCGCGACGGCGAAGCTCTTCGTCGCGGAGGGAGCCACCGTCTACGTGACGGGTCGGAGGCAAGAGAGGCTCGACGAAGCGGTCGAGGAGATCGGAGGCGGCGCGGTCGGCGTCCAGGGCGACGTCGCCAACCTGGCCGACCTCGACCGGCTCTTCGCGCGGATCCGGCGAGAGCAGGGCAAACTCGACGTCGTGTTCGCCAACGCCGGCATCTCCGGGGTCGCGACGATGGGCGCGATCGACGAAGACCACTTCGACCGCATTTTCGGCGCGAACGTCAAAGGGCTGCTCTTCACGGTGCAGAAGGCCCTGCCTCTCATGAAGAGCGGAGGCGTCGTCGTCCTCAACGGCTCGATGAGCGGGAGCAAAGGCTTCCCGAATCAGTCGGTCTACAACGCCACCAAGGCCGCCGTGCGCTCGTTCGCGCGGACCTGGACGACCGACCTGAGAGGCAGCGGCATCCGCGTGAACGTGGTCTCGGCGGGGGCCATCGACACGCCGGGCATGCGCCGCTTCGTCGGCGGCCACACAGAGGCTGCAGAGGCGCAGATCTCGGGCCTCAGTCAGTCCGTGCCGCTCGGGCGGTTCGGGGGCGCGGAGGAGGTCGCCAAGGCCGTGCTCTACCTGGCGTCGGACGACAGCAGCTACGTCGCGGGCGCCGAGCTGTTCGTGGACGGCGGGGTCGTCGCGGTTTGAACGTCGTGACGTCAACTCCGCTGCGTGAGCCTCGCCTTCCGGGATAGCCCGCCCGCGCCGAGGATGGCGGCGTGAACACCTCGTCCCGGGGCGTGGGCGCAGGCGGCCACGCGACCAGCGGGCGCGCTCGTCGAAGGTGGCGCGACGCTCCACCTCGGGACGGTGGCCGACGCGCTGGAGCGGCTGGTCACCGCCGCCCCCTGGGGACGAAAGAGCGCTTCGCGCCCACGCGGCCAAGGTGCGTGTCGCCGAACGCCGTCCCGTACTTGAGCCCATAGCCCAGCATCCGATCGAAGCCGATGTGCCCGACCCAGATCGCCGCGCCGAGCAGCAGCGCCGGCGAGCCAAGCGCGACCGACGCGGCCGCGAGCAGCGCCGGAGCCAGATGGCTGTGCCCCGCGTTGTAGGCCAACGCGCCCACCCGAGGGCCCGCAAGGTAGCCGAGCATCGACAGGTCGGGCAGGAGGAACAGCGCCGCGAACCATCCCCAGCTCCCGCCCAGGTGCCCGTAGGCGAGCAGCGCTGTTCCGAGCACGAGCGCGCCCTCGAGGCGCAGGAGCGCGCGCGGCATGCCCGTGGCCCCGCCCGCCGAGACCTCGCAGGTGGGCTGCGGCGCGGGGCGGCGGGCAGAGGGAGCAAGGTCGAGCGCAGGGAGCATCGCGGCGGTGGTCATGGTCGTTGTCCTCGTCGTGCGTACCGGCGCGGGTGCCGGCGACGTGGAGAGCATGGTCGCTGCGGGTGCTCATGAACATTGTACAAATGCGTCCATCCGCTCATCATCTTTTGATGAGCCCAGCCGAGCCCTCGTGGGACCTCTACGGTGCCTTCCTTGCCGTCATGCGCACCGGCAGCCTCTCCGCCGCCGCGCGTGCCCTCGACGTCGCACAGCCCACCGTGCGCCGCCAGATCGAGCAGCTCGAGTCGCAGCTCGGCGTCGTGCTGTTCACCCGCGCGCCGAACGGCCTGGTGCCGACCGAGCTCGCGCTTGCCACGCTGCCCTACGCCGAGTCCATCGCCGCGAGCGCGCGCGCCCTCGTTCGCGCCGTGTCGAGCCCCACCGATGCCGACCGCGGCACCGTGCGCGTCACGTGCAGCGAGGTCGTCGGCGTCGAGGTGCTTCCCCCGATGCTCGCCCCGCTCCTCGTCGCTCATCCGCGCCTTCATATCGAGCTCGTCGCCACGAATCGCACCGAGGATCTCCTGCGCCGCGACGCCGATGTCGCCGTGCGCATGGCGGAGCCGACGCAGGCCGGCCTGGTGAGGCGCTGCGCCGGGCGCGTCGAGCTCGGCCTCTTCGCCACCAAGGCGTACCTCGCCGCGCACGCTGCCCCGACGTCGCTCGCGGGGCTCGTGCCGGGCCACGCCCTCATCGGCGCCGACGGCTCCCGCGCCATCATCGACGCGCTCACCGCCGCCGGGCTCGTCACCACGCCGCGCGATTATGCGTTCCGCAGCGACAGCGACATCGTGAAGCTCGCCGCGGTGCGCGCCGGCCTCGGCATCGGGGTGTGCCAGCTCCCGCTCAGCCGGCGGCCGGTGCCGCTCGTGCGCGTGCTGCCCGCGCTCGCCTTCCATTTGGACGCCTGGGTCGTCATGCACGAGGATCTGCGCGCCGTGCGCCGCGTCCGCCTCGTCTTCGAGCACCTCGTCGCGCAGCTCGGTGCCTACGCGACCCAGGCGCGCGAAACACGGCCGGTGGCGAGGAAGGCCCGGCCCCCGGGCACGCGCGGACGGCCCAGCTCGGGCTGAGCGGCGAGGAACCCTTCATGACGACCGAGGTGGGGTCTCCCACCTGGCAGGACGGCGTCGCCGTGGAGATCGCCGGTTTCCTGAATCGCTGGAGTGGAGCTCGCCCGCGCCCGCGCAACGTCCCGCCGATCGTCAGCCGGCAAAGACCGTCTGATTCATCGCCTTGTCGGGCCGCACCATCAACCGTCAGGAGAGCACTTCGGTGGCCGTCTTCGCCCCGAGGACGTTATCGATCCAGCGGTCGAGGGTCGCGACGTCCGTGCATGCCTGGATGCGCGCGCTCTCGTCCTCGGCGAGCACGATCCCTGCACGCGCAAGCAGCCGCAGCAGCGTGTCCCTCTTGCCCTCACGCATGCCCTTGAGCTCGCCCTCGAGCTTGCCGCGATCGATGAGCTTCTGCACGAACGGGGGAAACGTCGCCTCGCCTTCGATCTGCCGTTCCATGACCAATGCCTCCAGAGCCTGCCTCATGGGCTCACGCAACGCGTTCCAGATGAGCTGAAAATAGACCATCGCGTGCGCCTGGTCGAGCCGGCCGAGGCCGGCGAGCGCCGCCTGGATTATGGTGAGCCCGCTCGGCCCGTTGCCGTGCGCCACCGCCGAGAGCACGGCGAGTTCCGCCTCCTTCTCCGCGTCGGCCGGGTCGATGATCTCGGGGACGACCGCCGGACCGAGCACCAGCGGCTCGAGATGAGCTGGTCGAGCGACGACTCGACCACCGCGACCGCCGCGTGCGGCGGCACCTCGACGTGGAGGAGCGTCGCGAGCAAGCGGGGTGCGAGCTCCGGGTGCTCGCGGAACGAATATGCGGTGCCGAACCGTCGCGATCCGTCGGATGCCCGGGAATTTTGGAGGGGTGTGACGACGGATCGCCCCCCCTCGAAAGGCGTGAGCCCAACCCGGGCCCAATGAATAGGCGTTTGCGGGACTGCGCCTGAGCAGCAGCGGCGGCGAGGTCCCGGCGCAGTCCCGCAAACGTCGGGTTGGACCGGGCCGGTTCGCGGCCGGGCGAGGCGGTCGCGAGGCCTATGGAGATCCTGCCCGAGAAGGCCGCAGAAGGCGGGCGCGGCGGGGCTCGCACGCGTGGTGCATCCCGCCGCCACGACGTTGGGCGCAGACGTGCCGAGGCAGAGCGCGGCGCCGATGGAGGCCCAGCAGCACGCACGCCGCCGAGGTGGACGGCGCAGAAGGCGGATCGATGCCTGACCGCCGCGCAACGGAGGTGGTGCTGTCGCTTCTGCCCAGGCCAGCGATGCTCATGACGTGTCCGGAGGGGCGGCGGAAGAGCCGACGACGCACGACGGCAGCGGGCGGCGAGCCATCGCAGCCTGACCGCAGCGAGGACAGATGGACAGGTCGATCCCCGTGAGCTCGGCGAGCAGCGTGCACCAGTCGACCTTGACGACGTGGCGCGCAGAGGGCTCGTTCTCGTAAGAGCTGCCTTCCCGGTGCTCATCTCCCCCGACAGCGCACTGCCCTGCGTCTCGCGCCGCCAGGATCCTCGTGCGTGCCACCTCGAGCGTGGTGGTGGCGTGACACGCGGCCATCAGGCCGAAGTGTCGGATCTTCACGAAGCGATGTGGCAGCACGTGCATCAGGAAGCGACGCAGAAACTCGTCTGCGGAGAGCGTCACGGTCTTGTCTCCGCGGGTCCGGAAGCACACGCCGCGCTCATCCATCCACCGCAGCCGGTGATTGGACAGCCCGACACGGTGGGTATAGCGACCGAGGTAGGCAAAGACCTGCTCGGGCCCAGCGAAGGGCGGCTTGGCGTAGACCACCCAGGGCTTGCGGTAGAGCGCGTCGAGCAGCGCAGCGAAGGCAGCGGGGTTGGCCAGCGCGGCGGCCCCGCCGGTCAGGTCGAGCTCTCCGGCGTCATAGGCCTGCCGAAGCGCGGCGAGCAACTTGCCGCGGAAGAGCTTGCCGAGGACCTGCACAGGGAAGAGGTAGCCGCGCCGCCCCTCGATCCAGCGCGAGCCGTCGGGCGAGAGGCCGCCGCCGGTGACGATGCAGTGCAGGTGCGGATGGAAGCTGAGATTGCGGCTCCAGGTGTGCAGCACGGCGGTGACACCGAGGTCGGCGCCGAGCCGTTTGGGATCGCGGCCGAGCGTGAGCAGGGTCCGCGAGCCGCACTGGAAGAGCAGATCGAAGACCCTCTGCTGGTTGACGAGCGCCAGCGGGCGCAGCTCGGCCGGGAGCGTGAAGACGACGTGGAAGTAGTGCGTCGGCAGGATGCGCTGCTGCCGCTCGGCGATCCACCTGGCCTGGCTGAGGCTCTGGCACTTGGGACAGTGGCGGTTGCGGCAGGAGTTGTACGAGGGCTGCTCGTGGCCGCAGCTCGTGCACACGTCGACATGGCCGCCCAGCACCGCGGTCCTGCACGCAGCGATGTCGCGCAGGACCTTGCGCTGGGCGGTGGAGACGGCGTGGGCGCGCAGGTAGGCCTCGCCGTGGGCGCGGACGATATCCGCGACCTCGAGCCGAGGCCTACCCGTCGCCGTGGGCCGCGGCGCCGGGGGATGCGGGTGCACGCGACCTCAGCCGAGCTTCTTCTTGGCCTCCTGGGTGCCGAGCACCTCGACCGGGCTGCGGGTGCGACCGACGTGAGCCTGGCTGACGCGGACGTAGCGGACGGTGGTGCGGATGGAGCGATGGCCGAGCAGGGCCTGGATGACGCGGATGTCGGTGCCGAGCTCGAGCAGGTGGGTAGCGAAGCTGTGCCGCAGCACGTGCGGGGTGACGCGCTTGTGCAGCTTGCAGCGCCTCGCCGCCTCGCGCAGCGCGTTGCGCACCGCCTCGTGCGAGATGACCGAGCCCTGCTTGCGACCCGGGAACAGCTCCGGTCCAGCGGGTCTCTCCGCCCGCCAGTAGATGCGCAGCGCGGTCAGCACGGGGGCGCTGAGCATCACGTACCGATCACGCCCATGCTTTCCATTGCGGACGTGGATGAGGTTGCGCTTGCTGTCGATGTCCTCGACCCGCAGCGAGCAGACCTCATCGATCCGCAGACCGGCGCCGTACGCCGTCAGTACGATCGTGCGCTGCTTGACCGAGCCGATCGCGTTGAGCAGCGCCTCGACCTCGGTGCCGCTGAGGACCGGCGGCAGCTTCTGGGGTACCTTCGGCCAGGGGATCGCGACAGCGACCTCCGGACGCCCGAGCGTGGTGGCGTAGAGGAACTTGATCGCCGCCACGTACTGGTGCTGCGTCGCCTCCGCGATCTTTCGCTGCTCGGCGAGATAGAGCAAAAACGCGCGCACCTCGTCGAGACCCATCTGCTGCGGCGGCTTGCGGTGATAGGCTACGAAGGCCCGTGCGCAGCGGAGGTAATTGTCGCACGTCGACGGCTTGTATCGCCGCAGCTTCAGGTCTTCGGCCATTCGATCGCGGAGCTGTCCCATCGCTGCCCTCCTGGTGGACGCGGCGCCCGGGCAGGGGCGTCGCGAACGGCAGGGTGGGCAGGGAATGAGGCGGCGGGCGGCCAGTCCTGCGCGGCGCCGGGCTCTTTTTTCGCAATAAATACTGGCAAAAGCCGCGCTGCGGCAGCAATGACTGCCGTGACAACCGCAGCGAAGACAAGGATCCGAGCCGCGGCAGGAAACCGCGGCTCGGTATCCGGAATGCTTAACGGCGCAGGGCCCGCAGCATCTTCTTGAGCCTCACGCCGAGCTCCTGCACCTCGTCAGCATCGCGCTCGCTCGCGGCCGGCACAGGAGCTGCCGCGAAGCGGCTTGGTCCAACCGGCGAGCCTCATGCTTCGGGAACTCGCGCCGGCCGACCCGTCACCCCGGGCCGCCTTGGTTGCCGAGCTTGCCAGCACCCTGAGCCGCGCCGTCGCCCTGGGGGATGACGTGACGGCCCGGGTCGTTCACGACGCGCTCGGTCGGCTGCTCGGGCTGTCGACGGTACCGGAGGGGTGAGCAAACCAGGGCGACGAGCGTCCTCCTGCCATTGCACTACGGGCACGCGAGCACATCCTTGCAGCGAGCGATTCCCGGTGAATACCTTGCCGAGCTGGCGGCCGGGCCGATGGCGCAGTTGTTGGGAGGGGGCAGGGCCTTCCGGGGAAAGCGGTGCGGTTCTAGCCGGGGAGGCTTCTTGCCGCGCAGGACAACTACCGCGGTTTTGGATGCGATCGAATCCGCGCGGGAATGACTCCCGGAGATGTCAAATTACGGAAGAGCCGAGGGGAGCTTCCAGAGGTATCAGCGGCGCGCGCCCTCGCCGGGCCACTCGGTGATGAGCTGGCGCAGGCCGTGCGCGACACTGGCCCAGGCGTCGTCTGGATCGGTCCACCGCGTCACCGGAATCCGGTCGTTGGGCAGCGGTGTCAGCTTTGCGAAGGGTGCGCTTATCCAATCGCAGGGCCGCAGAAGCACCGGCACCACCCTGGCCTTACCGGCCTCGTGGCGCGCGAGCGCGCGTGTCATCTGCGCGTCCCAGCACTCGTCCGACGCGAGGAAGTCCGGGCTTACTAGGAGCAACACGAGGTCGGCCTCGTCGAGGTGCCGGTCGATCTCCGCGCGCTCCACGCTGCCCGGGAGCAGGCGCTGCTGGTGCCAGGGCTCGATCAGGCCCTGCCGCTCCAGCAGCTTCAGGTGCACGTCGAGCCGTTCGCGCAGAGCCTCGTCCTTGGCAGCATAGCTGTAGAACAGGCGCAGCCTGCGTCGGACCGGCACGACCGCGGGATCGGGCTGGAGAAGGCGTTCGTAGAGGCGATACCGCACCGGGTGCGTCCCGCGTTCACCCTGCTGCACGAGGCCCTGACGGATGAGGGCGTCGAGGATCTTGGCGTCGACGCGGGTCGCCGGATCCTTCGCCAGGGAGGCGAAGGCCTGCCCGAGTTCGGGCGAGGCGTTGAGGCGGGTGCGGTGCTCGTGGAGGTGATCGACGGCGAGGCTGCGGCTAAGCGGCGCGCCGGAGGCGAGGTCGGCGAGGGTGTAGCGCTGGCCGGCAAGATCGAAGAGGACGGCGCGCACGAGGTAAGGGTGGCCGCCGGCAACGCTCGTGAGGCGGTTGAGATCGGCGTCAGATAGCTGGAGGCCGTGGCGATTGGCGAGCTCGGCGATCTGAGCCCGCTCGAGGTTCATGACCTCGATGGGGTCGCTGAGGTTGTAGAAGAATGATTGGTTAATCTCGGTGCTGAGGCGAGCGGGCGGGGTAGAGACGGAGACGAGGAGGCGGAGCCTTTTCCAGGGCTCTTTGCCGACCGAGCTCTCGGCCCAGCCGCGTAGCAGGCCGGAGAAGTCGTTGTAAAAGGGCCGACCGACGACGAGGTCGGCGCGGTCCACGATGAGGAGGAGCGGGCCCGGCACAAGGCGGAGAACGGTGCGAGCGAGGAGATCGTTGATCTTGCGTTTGGGGTCGCCCCTGAGGGAAGACCATGTGGCTTCCACGGTGGCATAAGCGTCGGTTCCGATGCTGTTGTCGTCGAGCGCTTCGAGTAAGGCGACGGCGAAGGCGCGTAAGCAGGTATCGAGATCGGTGAAAGCGTCGGCGTCAAAGGTATGGAGGTAAACGACGGCGACCCGGCGGCCGTCGTTTACGGCGGCTCTCCATTGCTCGGAGATATGGGTCCAGAGCCAGGTGCGACCCTGGCGGCGCGAGCCCCAGAGGAGTACGGGCTGGCCGTATTCAAGGTAGTTGAGGGCGAGCTGCTCCTCGTGGGGGCGGGCGACGTACCAGGCGGAGCGGTAGGGGGTGCCGGGGGGTTGGAGTGGGGCGGGCATGGGGGCTTAGGGCGACGCGGGGGCTTCGGGCCACTCGGCGCAGGTTCGTCGATAAGGGTTGCCAGGAATGAATTGGGACCATTCGGCGCGAGCAAGGTTGCGACCAGCTTGGGCGCAGGCGTGCTGCATGAGACGATCGATAGAGGCTGTCCAGATTCGCGCCGTCTTATCCCGAGAAGCGGTCAGGACGCGAGCGCCGTCGGGGCTGAACACTGCGTTCAGGACTTCGGCTTCGTGGTCGCGCAGGACTATGGGCTCGCCCTGGCCATCGGCGCGCCAGATGCGCGCTGTCTTATCCAAGGACGCGGTCAGGACGCGAGCACCGTCGGGACTGAACACTGCGCTCCAGACGCGGCGTTCGTGGCCGCGCAGGACGATGGGCTCGCCCTGACCATCGGCGCGCCAGATGCGCGCCGTGTTATCGTCGGAAGCGGTCAGGACGCGAGCACCGTCGGGGCTGAACACTGCGTTCCGGACTCCGGATTCGTGGTCGCGCAGGACTATGGGCTCGCCCTGGCCATCGGCGCGCCAGATGCGCGCCGTCGTATCCCCAGAAGCGGTCAGGACGCGAGCACCATCAGGGCTGAACACCGCGCTCCAGACGCTGAGTTCGTGGCCGCGCAGAACGATGGGCTCGCCCTGGCCATCAGCGCGCCAGATGCGCGCCGTGTTATCGTCGGAAGCGGTCAGGACGCGAGCACCGTCGGGGCTGAACTCCGCGCTCCGGACTGCGGCTTTGTGGCCACGCAGAACGATGGGCTCGCCCTGGCCATCAGCGCGCCAGATGCGCGCCGTGTTATCGTCGGAAGCGGTCAGGACGCGAGCACCGTCGGGGCTGAACTCCGCGCTCCGGACTGCGGCTTTGTGGCCACGCAGAACGATGGGCTCGCCCTGGCCATCAGCGCGCCAGATGCGCGCCGTGTTATCGTCGGAAGCGGTCAGGACGCGAGCACCGTCGGGACTGAACTCCGCGCTACAGACGCTGAGACTGTCGGGGCTGAACACCGCGCTCCGGATTCCGGATTCGTGGCCGCGCAGAACCATGGGCTCGCCCTGGCCATCGGAGCGCCAGATGCGCGCCGTCGTATCCCCAGAAGCGGTCAGGACGCGAGCACCATCAGGGCTGAACACCGCCCTCAGAACTCCGGATTCGTGGCCGCGCAGAACCATGGGCTCGCCCTGGCCATCGGTGCGCCAGATGCGCGCCGTCGTATCCCCAGAAGCGGTCAGGACGCGAGCACCGTCGGGACTGAACACCGCGCTCGGGACTACGGATTCGTGGCCGCGCAGGACGATGGGCTGGCCCTGGCCATCGGCGCGCCAGATGCGCGCCGTCGTATCCCCAGAAGCGGTCAGGACGCAAGCACCGTCGGGACTGAACACTGCGCTCAGGACTACGGATTCGTGGCCGCGCAGAACCATGGGCTCGCCCTGGCCATCGGCGCGCCAGATGTGCGCCGTCTTCCAAGAAGCGGTCAGGACGCGAGCACCGTCGGGACTGAACACCACGCTCAGGACTCCGGATTCGTGGCCGCGCAGGACGATGGGCTGGCCCTGGCCATCGGCTCGCCAGATGCGCGCCGTCGTATCCCGAGAAGCGGTCAGGACGCGAGCACCGTCGGGACTGAACACCGCGCTCACGACTCCGTCTTCGTGGCCGCGCAGGACGATGGGCTCGCCCTGACCATCGGCGCGCCAGATGCGCGCTGTCTTATCCAAGGACGCGGTCAGGACGCGAGCACCGTCGGGACTGAACACTGCGCTCCGGACTACGGCTTTGTGGCCGCGCAGAACAATGGGCTCGCCCTGACCATCGGCGCGCCAGATGCGCGCCGTGTTATCGTCGGAAGCGGTCAGGACGCGAGCACCGTCGGGGCTGAACACCGCGCTCAGGACTGCGGCTTCGTGGCCGCGCAGGACGATGGGCTCGCCCCGGCCATCGGCGCGCCAGATGCGCGCCGTCGTATCCCGAGAAGCGGTCAGGACGCGAGCACCGTCGGGGCTGAACACCGCGCTCAGGACTGCGGCTTCGTGGCCGCGCAGGACGATGGGCTCGCCCCGGCCATCGGCGCGCCAAATGCGCGCCGTCGTATCCTCAGAAGCGGTCAGGACACGGGCACCATCAAGGCTCATGGCCACCGTCGTAACCGCCGAGTAATGCCCGGCGAGCAATCGCTCGCCCCTGAATCCACGTACGGCGTTCCCGAGCGCCTGCTCCGCAACGGTGAGAAGGGAACTACTCGCATGTTGCCCCGCCTTCACGGCCTCGACGGCTAGCAGCAGTTGTCGCCGCTTTAACCCGGAAGCCCCCGCCAGGTCAGCCAACGCCGCGAGCCGCCGCACATTGACCGAGGCGGCCTCGCGCTTCGCGCGCTCCTCCTCGCTCTTCGCGCGCTCCTCGGCGTTTCTCGCCCGTTCCGTCTCTTTCTTCGCTTCCGTCTCGGCATTGCTCGCCCTGTCTGTCTGCCACAGCGCTGCCACGAACGCCGCCATCAGCAGCGCGCTCACCGCGATCAGCACCGCGTTGAGCCGCCGCAGCGTCCGCCTCTTCTCCTCTTCCGCCAGTCGCCGCTCCTCGCCCCGCGCGGACTCTTGCAGAAAGTCCCGCTCCTCACCGGTCAAATCTTCCCGCCCCTGCGCCCATGCGCGCACCTCTTCGAGCGGCGCCCCGCGCAACAAGTAATCCTGCTTGCGCCCGCTCGCGAGCCACTGGGAAAGCGGCTCGACGATCGCCCGGTCCGCCTCCTTGGCCCGCACCCACGCCGCGTTGAACACCTCCGCGAAGATCTGGTTCCGCACCCCGAGTGTCCGCAGCCCGTTCGCTCCCTCGCGCTCCGCCGCCATCCCCGTCAGCCGCAGCGCGAGTTGATCCGGGTCGCTCCCCTGCGCCGCGACGTCCTCGCCCGTGAGCAGCATCTTGTAGAGCCGCAACATCCGCGGCACCCGCTCCGCCTTGGGTGCCGCCCGCGCCTCCTCGAACCAACGCGCCGCGTGGTGCAGGTTCGGATCTTCCGTCCTCCCCCGCTCTAGAAAGCGCGCGCGCACGGCATCGTCCACCGGCTGCCCCCGCCGCACGCCCGCGAGATCCTCGCAGAGGCGCAGCGTCATGTACGGGTGCCCATGCGTCCACGCGAAGATGGCATCGAGCAACGCGTCCGGGTCCTCGGTCACTCCCTCGAAGCCCTCGCGCAGCGCTGCAGCTTCCTTTCGGGTGAAGTCCTCGAGCCGGATCGCGCGGCCGACGTTGAGCGTGGTGCGGGTCGGATCCTCGACAAGATCCCCGGGCGCGGCCACACCGAGAAGGCAGAAGGTGAGCCTCGCGCCCTTCGCGCGCTCCAGACGCCGGAGGTGCAGCGCGCGCACCGCGGTGAAGAAGTCGTCGCGCGAGAAGGGGAGCGAGAGCGTGGCGTCGATCTCGTCCACGAAGACGACGACCGGGCGATCCGCCCGCGCGAGCACCTCGTCCTCGAGGTAGCGCGACCAGCAGTGCACGGGGCCGAACATCTTGTGCGCCTCCCAGAAGTCGTCTGGCCGGGGCAGGTCGAGCTGATCGGCGAGCTCCGCGGCGAGGCCGAAGTACCAGGTCTCCGGGGTGGCGGTGCCGGTGCCCAGCAGGGTGAGGTCGATGTGCACGCAGGCCACGCCCTTGGCCTCGAGTCTTTTGGCCGCACGCAGGCGCAGGCTGGACTTGCCGATCTGGCGCGTCGCTAACACGAAGCAGAGCTCGCCCTGCTCGAGCGCCTCGGGGAGCTCGCGATCCGCGGGGCGCTCGACGTAGAGCGCGTTGTCCCGGACCGTGCCACCGGCCTGAAAGCGACGCGGCAGGGCCGATCCGGACGAGCGAGGCGCGGAAGCCATGGGTCAATGGTCGCCTGCCCGAGGTGAGCTCGTCAACGCACCCGGACAACCCCCCCACGGCGCATATGGAGCACGTGCTGGAGCGGAAGCCTTTCACCAAGTAGAGGCGGATCTGTCATCGCGCTACTGGGCTTGGCGCTCCAGGCGGCACGAAATGCGGAACCCCGGTCAACTCCACCGGCCGGGGTCGCCAGCTGCCGACTGCCCTGCCGCTTCGATGGAGATGTGCCGCACCTACCTGCTCAATGCGGGAGTGCCGCAGACCAGCCCGATGGCCTGCGGTTCCCCCACACGGATCACCGGAGGCGCGGGTGAAGCGCTGGCGGGCGGGGCTCGCCGTGGGGAACGACCTGGTAAAGATATTGCAACGCGCTGGTCACGCCGGTTTCCAGACGACGCAGGCTGCCTCCGCGACGCTGAGGCCGTCCGCGCTGTAGAGTGGCAGTAAACGTTACTATCGCTTGACACGCGCAGGAGTCGGCGCCGTCTTCTACCTCTCTCGCTCTGGGAGGGTGGTGTTTCGTCTGGGAGTCGTCCGGCAGGCGCGCAAGTGCGCGAAATCATGGTGGGGGCGCCGGGAATCAAACCCGGGTCCCGATCTGCGAGGCCCCCCGAGCGCTGCGGACGTCTGCCGCGGCGCAACGTGGTCAGGAGGCGAGGTCGGCGCCTAGCTGGGCGTCGATGCGCTCGCGGGTCAGCGGTGGCGGAAGACGTCGCCGGAGCTCTTCCGGAGCGGGCGTCGATGCGCTCGCGGGTCCAGCAGGTCTCGATGGCGCCGAGAATTGAAGATCCTGGCCGCAGGACGGAACGGGCGACCCTCAGCCCAGGCGCTCCCGCTCCAATCGCTCCTGGTTCGCGATCGCGTTGTCGGCGGCCTGCACACCGTCGACAAAGAGCTCGGCATGGACCGGGGCGTCCAGGTCGAGGCCGAGACGGAGCAAAAACACGCGGTCGCGCGGCGGGACGGATCGGAGGATCTCGGCGGCGGAGCGGGGGTAGCGAGCGGGACGCACGCTGCGAGCATATCGGACGGCGCGGGCGGCCGCGTGGCTGGATCGAGCCTGACACAGGCTGACGAGCGCGTGCCCAGAGAAGCGCGGTGTGCCGCGTCTTGGGCGGGCCATCGGGTGGCAACCGGCGCGATCCGCTCGGTCGGCTCGGGTTCTTTCGGCGTAGTGCCGCTCCTCGGCAAGCCTGATGAACTACGGCCCCCGCGCCCCATGGAGCTCAACCCGCGCGGCCGTGCTTCGACCCGTCGGATTCTCGGGGATGTTGGGAGAGCGTGACGACGGAGCGCTCCCCCTAGATGGGATGAGGCAGCCCACGGGGCGCCTGGACCCATGATGCCGACCGCACCGACCCGAGCCTCTGTTCGACGCATTCGCGCGGCGGGGTCTGCGAAGACAGCCCGCAGCACCGTGGAGGTCGGCCCATCGGCAGCCGAGGGTGCTGGAGTGCTCGGAGGCGTCAAGGGTTCGCGAGCGGAGCTCGCCGGCTCCGCCGCCCTTGACTCCCCCTGCGCGCTCCAGCCGGACAAAGCTGCGGGCGATGGGCGGACGGAGGCCTCCGGCGGGGGCTCCAGGCTCCGGAGAGGAGCGAGCAAGAAAGAGCCGCTCGCAGCAGCGAGCAATGTGGCTGACCTCTCGCCTGCAGGGTTGCCTGCGGGCACCCCCACGCGTTCGACGACGCAGAAGACGGGGGTCCAGGAGAAGTCAGCCATGCGAAGTGTAGCGCTGGATCTGGGGGTCCATGAGATCTCATTCTGCGAGGTGGCGGGCGGGAGCGTGGTGCTACGACGCACGGTTCGCTCATTCGATTCGCTCCAGGATCTCCTCGGCCCGTCGTCCTCGCCGGCCCGGGTGGCGATCGAGGCGTGCCGCGAGGCCTGGGCGGTGCACGACAAGCTGCGCGACTGGGGTCACGACGTGCTGGTCGTCGACACCACGCGAGCTCGTCAGCTCGGCATCGGCCAGCACGGCCGGAAGAATGACCGCCTTGATGCCGAGGCGTTAGCGCGCGCCGTCGAGCGCGGGGGCATTCCACTCGCTCACGTGCTGTCGCCTCACCGGCGGGCCATTCGCCACCAGCTGGCTGTCCGGCGCGCGTTGGTCGAGACGCGGGCCCAGTACGTCACCACCGTGCGCGGCATCCTGCGCGCTTGCGGACACAAGCTCGCGAGGTGCACCACCGAGGGCTTCCTCACGGTGCTGAGCGCGGCAGCCTTGCCGGCCGAGACTCGCCAGCTCGTTGGACCCCTGGTGACAGCGCTGGAGATGCTCACCCCTCAGATCGCGCTGGCCGATGCCGCGCTCGAGCAGCTGTGCACCCACGAGCCGGTGATCGTGCGGCTGACCACGGCACCCAGCGTGGGGCTGGTCATCGCCGCCGCATTCGTCTCGGTGGTGGACGAAGCGAAGCGCTTTCACCACGCCCACCAGCTCGCCTCCTACCTGGGCTTGGTCCTCTCGGAGGACACCTCCGGGGGACGCAACAAGCAGCGGCTGGGCGCGATCACCAAGCAAGGCAATGCCTATCTGCGCGCGCTGCTGACGCAGGCGGCGCACGCGATCCTGCGGCACAAGAGCGGCGACGACCCGCTAGGTCGATGGGCAAAGACCATCGACGAGCGCCGGGGTCGCCACATTGCGGTCGTGGCGCTGGCGCGGCGGCTGTCGGGTGTGCTGTGGGCCATGTGGCGCGACGGCACGGTCTACGATGCGCAGAGCGCAGCGGTCGCTTCGGCCAAGGGCCTGCGGCTGCAAGCCCAGTCGATCGAGCAGCAGGCGCAAAGCATGAAGGAGGCCGCGGTCAAGGCGCGCCGCCGGCAGCGCTCGATCGACAAGGGACTCGGCGCCGCTCGGGCAACGGCTCGCTCGAGGCCGGTCTCGACCTCAAGGAGGGCCTCGATGCACTGACTTTCCCCCTACGGGAACGTGCGCCACGAGCGCGTCACGCTGGGAGCGTGAAAGAGGGCCACGTGGATGAGCGCGGAAGCCTTCCGGGTGATCGGCCTGTGGGTCGAACATGCCGTCCCCTAGAATGCGCCTCCACGGTCCCGTTTCGGACCCCAGCATGCATCCAGGCCACCAGGGCGACCGCCGGCCTGTGAATGCGGATCGTCGATCGAGCCACAGCTCGCTCCTGCGGACGCGACGAGGTGCTCAAGCACAAGCGGAACGACGCCCGACCAGGGCGAAGGGAGATGTCCATGCCGAAACGACCTGCACTGACGACGCCGAGCGCCGTCGCTGCCGAGCCGAAGCCGACCAGCCGCGCAAAGAGAGCGCTCAAGCCCTTGACCTCAGGGCTGCCTCATCGTCGGAAGGCATGGCCGCAACCCGGGCTCAACTGTCAAGCCCTGGGCCTGGGGAGCTCGCCGCGACCGCACGGTCGCGTCGGGCTACGGTGGTTGCCTCGCTCGCCAGCACCCTGAGCCGCGCCATCGCTCTCGGGGATGAGCTGTCGGCTCGGGTCATTCACGAGACGATCGGTCGACTGCTCCGCCTGCCGCCAGCACCGAGGAGGTGAGCAAGCTCGCGCCGGTCCTCGAGCCGGTCGCGATGCCCTTCTGCGGGGTTGCCTACCGTCCATGACCGCGCGATCCTTCGCCTGATCGATGCTCGCCGCCCCCAAGCTCCGCCTTATCATCCGCCACAGCGCGGCCTCGAAAGACGCCGCTCTGGCCGAGGAACTGCGGGACCATCTCCGCCCCCTGGAGCGTTCCGCGAACTTGGACGTGTGGTCCGAGGCGTGCGTCCGGGCCGGAGCTGATACCCGCCGGGAGATCGAGCGAGCGATCGACCAGGCTGACGTCGCCCTCCTGCTGCTCTCCCCGGACTTCTTGGCCTCCGACGCCCTCCAGGTCGAGCTACCCCGGCTCTTGGAGCGGCATCGTGACGGGAAGCTCCAGGTGGTACCCGTCCTGCTCCGGTCGTGCCTCTATGAGGCCCATATTTGGCTCTCCGGGCTGAAGCTTCTGCCGAGGGACGGGAAGGCCATCGCTTCGCACCAGGGCGACGAACGGGACCGGGTGCTGACGGAGCTAGTGCGCGAGCTATCCGGGGTGGTGCCTTTGCCGGCCTCAGAAGGTACGCCGGCCGAGCACGCGACGAGCCAGGGGTCCAGCATCGCGACTACGCCTTCGGCCGGTATGGGAGGGTCAACCTTCCACATCAACATCTCGGGCTCGACGATCGGAGGGGTTGGCATCGGCGACGGGGCAATTGCTGCCGGCCGAATCGACATGACGCCTCCATCGCAAAGATTTCAGCCGCAATCTGATGTGGAGCTTACCCTGCACTACACGAAGAAACCTGTCTCATCCTCAGAATGCCACTGGTACACATTGAAGGTAAATCTCAAGAATTTGGGCCGCAAGCGCCTCGACGATTGGGAAATCGAGGTCACATTTCCGACCCCGCTTCTTGACGGAACGGTCCACGCCATGAGAGTCGCTGAGAGGTCCAACGCGCACCAGACGCTTTTTCGCCATTCGAGCACAACAGGCCTTCAACCAATCCGCCCAGCTGACCACTTCAGCTTCGAGTTCGGCTACCATATAGACGACCGAATTTATTCCAGACGAGACGAGCTTTTTCCGCAACTCGTGAAGGCACGTGCCCTGGTCAACGGCGAGGTGGTTGCGGAGGTAGAGCGCCCACTACGCGAGTTGCAGTGCTTCTAGTGACTCGGGAGCTCGTCGAGACCAGCGCAGCGCAGCGCTTCCGATGAGGGTTGCATGCGGCCCCTTCTCCGTTGATCCTTGTCCGAGCAATGCCCCAGCGCGACGACTTCAGCGAGGCCACGAAGCGAGCCCTGGCGGCTCGGGTCGGGAACCTGTGCTCCAACCCCAACTGCCGAGCCCTGACCAGCGGCCCCCATGAGGACGCGACCAAGGCGGTCGATTTGGGTGTACCAGCCCACGTCGCAACCACCGCTTCCGGAGGGCCTCGGTACGACGCAACCCTCACCGTCGAGCAGCGCGCCGCAATCGAGAATGCCCTATGGCTGTGCCAGAACTGCGCCAAGTTGATCGACAGCGACCCGGTGCGGTTCCCGGTGGAACTACTCCTGAAATGGAGGGCCATGGCCGAAGCGGAGGCCCGGTCGCGAATGGGGAAGACGAGCGTCCAGGCGCCGATGGGTGGCTCGACCTTCATCGTCAACATCGAGGGCTCGACCGTCGGCAGCCTTGCCGTAGGCGATGGATCGACGAGCAACGGCCGGGTAGACATGCGCGAGGTGGTCGAGCAGCAGCCAGCGCCAGCCACGACGACGCCCGATAGGAGTGCTCCTCGTCAATGTATAAGAGTTGAGTTTACGAATTTCGGCCCAGACACAGAGACAGCTGCGATCCTTGCCGAGCTTGAGGTGTTGCTCTCGCCTCTGGCGATCGACGTCGAGGGCGTGTATGGGGTCGCGCTATCGGCGAAAACTCCCGTTTTTGCGACGGTAAGATTCATAAACGCCACGGCCGCCTTTCTCGACAAGACTGCCTCAAAAGCGTCCGAGCTCGCAACTTTGCTTAAAGTCCGCTCCGAAAGAATCCAGCGTTCATTCGAAAACTGGCCGGGCTTCGGCTTCCGGCTCGACGTGGAGGGCGTGGAGCACGTTCTATACACGGATCTCCCAGAAAAGCAGGAACATCTGCTCATGGCTCTGCATCGCTTCCCGGCCTATTGGACAGCCTGGGGGCGAACGATCCCGATCCTGGTCCAGCCGGGCATAATGCATCGGATTTACTGGTGCTATCGCGGCGGTCACTGGCTCCCTGCAACTGGCTGGAGTAGAACGCCGCACACCAATGAGGACTTCAGGGAGCATTGGTCAGTGATCGACGAGGTCGTGCGGCGCGTCGCGATTGAAGTGCCTCCAACGCCAGCCAAGACGGCCACGCCGGCCTCCGTCTACCTCTCCTACGGCGACGAGGACGTTCCCTTCGCCCAAAAGCTCTACGAGGCCCTCGAAGCCAGCGGGGTACCCGTCTTCTTCCGCTCCGAGCATGCCATCCCGGGCACGAAGCACCACCGTTCTGCCCGGAGGAACATCCGCGAGTACGAGCATGTCGTCCTGCTCTGCTCGGAGCACTCTCTATGCGCTTCGAACGTGCTCAGTGAGCTGGACGAAATGCTCTCCCGCGAGTTCGACGACGGGGCTAGCGAACGGATCATACCAATCCTGCTAGATGACTACGTGCGCGAGGACTGGGCGCCGCGACATGCGGACCTGAAACGGGCCGTCTTGGATCGGGTGCTGCTGGACATGAAGGGAGCGGAAGGGGACCGGAGCAAGTTCGACAAGGCGGTGAAGCGGCTGTTGAGGGCTCTGAAGGGGTAGCGGGGGCGATGGGAACCGAGAGAAAAGCGCCGCATTGGGCATCCTGCCGTCACGCCCCCAGCAGCAGCTTCTTCGCCACCTCGGCCGTGATCGGGCTCTTTGCGAGGGTCTCGATCACCTTGAGCCCCTCCGGGAGAGTCTGCGGCCGGAGACCCTTCGAGGCCTGCTGAGCCCACACTTCATCGAGGGTCTCCTTCATCTTGGCCTGGACCTCCGCGAGGCTCTGCTGCTCGACCTGGATCTTGCGCGCCAGAGTGAGGAACTGGGTCAGGGCCTCGCGAACCAGATCGTCGAGCCGGTCTTCATCATCGACCAGCGCCTTCTTGGCAGCCTTGATGTGCTCGTCGAATTGCGTCTGGCTCACCGTACCACCGGGAGCCCCGATCGTGAGCGATCCTGTAACCGTGATGTTATCACCGACACCCTGGGCGCCAACCGTCGAGTTGGTGTTGGTGATCGTGTACTTGTTGCCCATGTGAATTTCTCCACTGCGAAGGACGAGTTGAAAACGACCTTGTTGGTCGCTCTCGGCGCCCCAGCTTTCGAGCGTCGATTCTACCCAGTCAATACCGGCAGTTGTGATCTTAAGGAGCCGATCTCCACCGTTAGCCTGATCAGCAACCATCAACAGTCTTTTGCTTAATGCCCACTGCACCCAGCGGTCTGTCACGTCTTGATCGTTACCAAAATCATGACAAAGTTCGCTCTGATGAAACGCCATCTTCGGCCTCTGGTGTGCGAGACGGTAGAAGCGGGTCATCATTGCGAACCGCTGCTCGCGCTCAGTTCGATGCACAACCGAGGTCGATGCTTCGCGGCGCAAGGCACTGGTAAGATCATAAAGAGGACTCTTGTAGACCGATTTGGAAGCGGCCACTGGACCGTCATGCAACGCACGATCGAGCCACCCACGTAGGAACGTCACCGCCGAGATGAGGACCCGTTGGGCCTGGAGATCTTGGAGTTCGCTTCTCTCCGCCGCAAGAACAAGTGTCGTCAACTTCGCGTCGTCCGCAATACTGGGCGCCTCTTGGTTTTCGGCGAACGCGCCCCCAAGTTCCTCAGCATCGTCTGCAAGCTCCGCGAGGTCCACGAATCGTTGCAACCAAGGGGGAATGCTCAGGCCTGCCACATTGCTTAACTTACTGCTCCACGGTCCTAACGGAAAGGTTTTTGAAGCGTGCCTGCGACGAGGCCGGTTCGGAACGCCTCGGCCAGGGTGCGGGTAGGCGGCGTGGTTTTTGCCTAAGAGCAGGCGCATGCCGTGGTCCTCCTGCAGCCGGAGCCTACGATCTCTGCCCAGCTCCCGTCGCGTTCCGCGCTCGATCGATCGCGCTCCGCAGAGTCGCCTTGAGCGCCTTCTAGTCCGTGATCGGCACCAGCATGCAGTGATAGCTGGTCCCGACGCCTTCGATCCCGTCGCTTTCCCACGGGATGTAGTCGTCGCCCGTCGCGTCCAGCTCGGCGCTTGCGCGCGAAACGGGCGGACCGAAGCCGAGCAGCAGAGCGCACCGTACGGCAAGCCGCAGTGCGTCTCGATCGACGGCTTCACCTCGCATGCAGCGACACGCGCCAAGGGCTCAACGCCGCGACGAGGGAGGCGCTCTTGCGTTAGGTCTTGCGGCCTCCGCTCGCGCAGGCGCGCGTCCTCTCGGTAGCCGTGATGCGGGACAAAAAGTCTTCACCCGAGGGAGCCTATGCAACGCCAACTTCTCTGACACGGGGGGGCGGGGGGCGGTTGCGGAGATCAAGGGGACGCCAGGCGCTCCGCGGGAGCGGCTGCAACCACAAGATGGACGCACGCGAGCTCGGGATCGCGCCGGCGTCGTGCGGCTTGGCGCCGAAGCAGACGGCGGCTGCGGGGTCGAGGTAGACGCCGGCGCGCGCGGAGCCGTCGCCGGCGTTGGGGTTCATCTGGATGACTTCGCGCGCGAAGTCGGCACGGCGCGCATCGGCCAGCTGGCGCCCATTCTGGGCGGTGCAGATGGCGCCGGAGCAGACAGCAGGGCCGCGTTCCTCGCTCCGGAGCGGCCGCAGGTGCGCGGGGCCGCCGACGCCGCGCTACATGGCGCTCGAGCAGACAGGCCGCAGGATCGAGGTCCGCGACCGGTCCGCGCGCGGGGGTCGAGATGGACGCCGGCGCGTTCGGGGCCGTCGATGTCCGTGTGCTCAAGCGCGTCGCGCCAGGCCGTCACTCGTTGCGAGCGCGGGCGCCCAAGCCGCGCGTGGTCGCGGCACGGCAGAATCGTCACGCACACGGCCCGCCCTTGTCGCGCGGGCGACGTTGATCGAAGACCCGCGGCTGCGCAGCGGCATGGTCGAGCTCTTGATCCGTCAGTTCTCCCGCTCCGCTCGCCGGCGTACTGAGCGGTGTGATCGAAGTGATGGCGCTCCTGGGCGATCTGCAACGCATGCGCGAGGTGATCGGCTTAGGCGCGGCTCAGCAGCTCGACGACCCCTAGAAGCCGCCGGGGCAACAGCGGCGACGCCTCGAGCAGCGGAGCGGCCTGCGGGATCGTCCGGGCTGCGGGGTCCACGGAGCCTTAGCGGGCCATCCGTAGCCGGTCTCATGGCTGCCCGCCGATGGGGCCACGACGAGTGACGCTCGCGCCGACGCGCACACGCGAGCGACGTCGTGCAGTTCCGGGCGCGTGAGCGCTAGCGCTTCGTCGCCGCTGAGCGCGCAGGCCACCGTCAGGCGCCGCGCTCGCGGGCGGCGTGGCCGCGCGAGCGATGTTGTGCCGCGCCGCGCGTGGCGGTCACAGCGCGCCGTCACCGCTGCCTGCGCGCAGCGCCGCGCCGGGTCGGGCTTGCAGCCGACGCGCAGCCCGGGGCGCGTGGTCGGTAGCGCGCTCTCGCGGCGGCGTGGACAGGCAGCTGGCGCCAGCAGGCCGACACGCGCCGGAGCCGCGCAGGTCGCTGCGCGCTGGCGCACGCTCTGGACGGTACGACCCCTGGCCCGTGTAGTGTTCTCGTGTAGATTCCGTTTGACGCCGATCCTGTGATCAGAAGAATGGGCCGCGTCGCCACGCTGCTCGCGTGTTTCGGACGACCGTGAGGGAGACGATGAGGACGACAGACCGGCAGATCTCATCGTCGGCAATGTTCGGTCTCCTGCTCAGTGTCGTTCCGACGCAGGCCGACGCCTCCGAGCTGAGTGCCGGAATTAGCTTCGGGGGGATCCAGGCTGGCACCGTGACGCACCTGGCGGTGAGTCCGCACGCGGGATTATCGTGGCGCATCAACGGCAACATCCTATTCAATGTTCACGATCTGCTCAGCATCATTCCCCCAGTCCAGATAGGTGGGGCCGGTGTCTACAATAGCACCATTGCCGCGATCGGATATGGTTGGAAGAACGGCGACTTTAGTGCGGGCCCATCCGTTGCGATCTACTTCATGCCGGCTTGCGGAAGTACATTGTGTGGGCACGTCGCCGGGATCGCGGTAGGCGCGCATGCGCAAACCAACGCGTACGTTGCAGGGCCGCTCGGCGTCTCGGTGAGCGCCAATGTGGACTGGATCGGCGGGAGCAGCCTTGTACTCCCAGGCTAAGTGTCCGTGCTTGTCGTCGTCGGCCCTGTGCTTCGATGGAGCATAAGATGAACGCCAAAAGAATTCTGCTGATGATTGTGGGCATTGCCATCTGCATGCTAACGGCATGCAACTGGTCGGTAGGAGACTGCTATCCCATCGAGGAGTGGGTGAAGGGCGAAGGTGCAGGTGGACCAGTCGGGCCGCCCGTTCCTGTCTTCACCTCCGTCGCGTCGGGGGACTTCGGGGCGGAGCCGCCGAGCGGGCCGGAGTACGGCAGCGAGCGCAAACTCCAGTGCAACAAAACGGACGACGAAGACGAAGACGAGGACGAGGAGGAACGCCCGAGCGACAGCTCGGAGAGGCCGACAGCTAGCCCGACGAGCCCGCCAGATCCCTGCCAGCAGAGCGGCGCTCCGACCATGGGGTGCACAGGCAAAATACCGATCGACCCGCGAGCCTTCAATTTTGTTACGATCGTCGCCTACGATGGAACCGTGAGCGGTTGGCAGGAGGCAAAGGCAGATCTATATTTCGGTCACAATTTGGAGGGTGACGCAGCGTGTTCGGTTATCGTAGGAATGCCCATTCGAAGCGAGCGTTGGGGGTTGACATCACCAGAGACGGCGGCGATATATGCCGCCAATGTAGCGAACACATGTGCGGATTTTCTGTATGAGAATGGAGGCCGAGATCTTCCGCAAGGTATATTCTGCGAGAGACATAAGAGCTGCATGAGGGAGCGTTTCCCCAAGATATATGAAGAGCTTGGTGCCAGGGTTAAGTGATTCCATGAAACACAGCATCGATGAGCTGCTCGGCATTGTCTATCGATACTATCCACGTGGGGTTGGGCTCACCAAGGATGGCGATATCGACGTCCAGCTCTGCAAGAAGACGGAGGAGCACGCTCGGCTCGTGGCCGCGCGGATTCAGGCATCGAAGGACGAGCGCTGGCACTCCATGCTGCGTCGCATCGCAGAACGATTCCCTGGCATGCTCATGAATCACTCGCTACACCTCCCCACCGGCGGCTGGGACGGCTGCTATTCATTTACGATTAATCTGCCAAGATCCGCCGGTGAGCCGATCTGGTTTCATGTGAGCTTCCTGGCTCCTTACTATATTGTCCACGGTTTGCGCACGGTTGAGATCGTGAAACAAACGAAGGACTTGTTCGCGGTCGAATTTCGAGACGTGCGTTTCCTTGTTCATCGAAGCCCATTCGATCCAGGTTTCGTGTCGCGCCCGGATGATAGCCTCAGGTCTGCCGCTATCGGGAAGAGCTACGCTAGCTTCGAACTCTTGCCGGAACAGCAGCCGTGCGCGGAATGGATTTCCCGCGACATCGAAGCGACGTTCGGTTGCGAGCGCATGCCGCCGGAGATCGGGACCGTGCTCGTGCCCGATGTGACAGCGGGCCTGGGTCTTCCGGGTGAGATCAGGCTCTACGATTGCCTGTTTTCAGACCAGCATACATGGGTGAAGCCATCGCCGCGTGAGATGCCGGCACCAGGCGGAAATATCGAAGCGAGCAACCTGACAGATTCGCTCGTTGCGGTACTCACCGTGCTCGCGGCGACTTATCGAATCGCATGGACTCTGATGCCAGAGGTGCAGAGCGGTTCTTCCTACTGGGTGGCGACGACAGATGGGGTCCTGCACAAAGAGGAAGTTACAAAGGCGCTTGCGAAGATTCGCCTGCTCCTTGAGTCACCCAAGACTCCTCGCGGCATCGCTGCCAAGCGCGAGCTCGAAGCCGCCGCGCGCGAGCTCGAAGCCCTGGTCGCTTCGTGGGATGGTGAAGGCGAGCCGCCGGCCGCCATGGTCGCTTGGGCTTCCAGGTTCCTGGCGACTTGGCCCGTGGACTCGGTCGCCGATCTCCCGTGACGTGACTGGGGCTACTCGGGAAAGCGAAGCGTCTCGTGCCTCTCGCCGCTCTGCCCCATCGTGGTCGTGCCATCGTGGTTCCAGCTCATGCCGCCATGGCCCGGCGGTCCGATCTCGAAGATGACGCCCTCGAGCGCGAGCTGGCCCTCGTCGAGGTAGGCGACGCCGATCGAGTCGCCGCCGCGCCCCGGGCCGCCGTAGCCGCCGTGGCCTCCTTCGCCGCCCGGGCCGCCGAAGCAGCCCTGAACGGCGTCCACGTCGGCGGCGCCCGGTGCGCCTCGGCCCCCTCGGCCGCCTTCCTGGGGCGGCCCGCCGTCGCCGCCCCTGCCGCCGGAGATCGTCGTGATCTCGCTGTCGCGCACCGTCACCCGGGCGTGAAGCGCGAGGACGCCGATGGTCGGACGTCCGTTCGCTCCCCCGCGGCCCCCCCGGCCTCCGCAGCCGCCGGCCCCACCCGAGCCTCCTCCTCCGCCTCCCTTGGAAGCCGCGCCGCACACGGCCAGCCCGCCCCGGCGACCGCCGCCGCCGCCGCCCCCCTGGCCCGGGGTGCCCCACGTCCCCTCGCCCCCCGTGTCGCCCTCCCAACCGGCCTCGGTGAGGCGCCCGATGCCCTTGCCGGGCGCGCCCTGCGTTCCCGGAGCCCCCGGGCCCCCGGTGAATCCGCTTTCGCAACGGCGGTTGTCTCGCTCCCCGATGCCGCCGCGCGAGGGCGAAGTGTAGACGGGCTCCCCGTCGCCGCCATCCCCGGCGCTGTCGGGCAGCCCATCCCCTCCCTTGCCACCGACGCTCGTGTGCCCGCTCTCGCACCGGTTCACCGCCGCAGGTCCGCCGGCGACGAGGGGCGCCGAGCACCCCTCGCCAGCGAAATTGCCATCCGGTCCGTCCGGTTGATCGGTCGGCCACTGCTCGCCATCGCTGCCCGCTATTGCGCCGTCTGCGCGGATCTCGCTCCGCACGATCTCCACCCCCGTGTTGGACTGGACGAGCACGCCGAGCGGACCAAAAGCCCCAAGGTTGAGATCGGCGAGCGTCGACACCCCGTCCGCGGCCCCGCTGTCCTCGGGACCCGCGGGCTCGACTACCACCATGGGGTCGGCGAAGTCGGCGATCGGCTGGTGAAAAAATGTGGTTCGCGGGATTTCAGGGTCGCGATTCCATCGCCGGCAGTGAAAGCCCCCGAGGAGGTCCACGCCGGAGGGCACCCTGATCTGACGCACCGGAAATCCGTCGTTGCAGATGAACATGCGGCCTCGTCCCGTGCGCGCGAGCTCGACGGCACGCTCGACGGTGGCCACAGGCTTCGCCTTCGTGCCGGGGTTCCTGTCGTCGCCAAAACCGTAGGGTCCAGCGATGAACACGCCACAGCCGTCGTCGAGGATATCGGCGGCGACGTGCTCGGCGCAGACCGACTCCGGGGGCGGCTCTTGCTCGCACGAGGTGCCCTCGCAAGGCGTCACGCCAGGGTCGTTCACGTCGGGCGCAGTTCCGCAGCCGGTGGCCCACGGCGACAACAGAAGGACGAAGATAGCAGCGGTGGTCTTTCTCATGTGCGCATCCTGACGTGCGCTGTCAGCGCAGGGTAGTTCATCGAGCCGGTTCCGGATCTAGCGTATCGAACGGGTACCAGAACAGCGCAATCCCGGCTTTCCCCTGGCCGGGCGTGCTTTCGAAGGGTGCATTGCCGCCGCTGCCACCCTTGCCGGCTTGTCCAGGCAAGACCTTCGCGAACTCCGTGATGGCCACGGAGGCGCCCACGGAGCCGATGCCGAGCGAGTGGCCGCCGAGACCGCCGCCGGCATCGCCCCCGCGACCGCCGTCGCCGCCAAAGCCGCCGCGGCATCCTCGCGACGCGTCGATCACAACACCGTGTCCGCCGTGTCCGCCGTCGGCGCCAAAGCCTCCCCACTGGCCCGTTCCGCCGACCCCGCCGTCGCCGCCCTTGGCCCCGAGGACCGTGCTCGCATCGACTGTGAGGTCGCTCCCCTGCAACGCCACGATCGCGATGCTCGCGCCGCCGTAGTCGCCTCCCTTGCCCCCCTTGCCACCGCAGCCGCCACTGCCCCCCGAGCCGCCGGCCGCACCGCCCTGGGGCCGACCTGCCGGACACGCGTTCCTGGCGGAGTCGCGACCTTTGCCGCCCCCGCCCCCGCCGCCGCCCTGACCGGCGCCGCCCTTCGCTCCATCCTTCCCGCGGACGCCGACCCATCCGTACTCGTCCAGGAGGCCAGCGCCATCCGCTCCGGCAGCGCGCTCCGCAGGAGCGCCGTCGGCTCCGTTCTGCCCCTGCCTGCATGCCATGCTGACCGCGCCGGATCCACCCAGGCCGCGCTCGGTCGGATTCCCGAGCGGCTCCGGCAGCCCTGAAGTTCCGTCGCTGCCCGTCTCGAGGCCTCCATCGCCCCCCTGGCCACCCGTCGACTCGATCCCGTCGCCGCACACGGTCACGACCGGAAGGGCGCCCAGCGCCGCGTCCGCGGTGCAGGCGTCCGAGCCGTCGTTCCCCAGCACGCCGGAGTTCGCGCGAACGCTCGGCGCGTCCTCGCCCGGCTCTCCATCCTTGCCATCGCCTGCGAGGATCTTGCTCTGCCGCACGATCGCCCTGGCCCCAGGGCTCAAGATCATCGCGATCGACGACTTGCCGTCGTCCGCGGACGCATCCGCCGCCTCGACGCGCACGCCGAAGACCGTTGACGTCGCGTGCTCTTTGTCATCCGCGATCACTCTCAGCGGGATACCCACCTGCGGAGCGATGATCGTCGGGTGATTCGGTCCGCCGAACGACCCATCATACGACCAATCGCCGCCGTCACACAGGCGCCCGCCCCAGAAGTCGACCCCCGAGGGCAGCGTGATCTTCTCCTCGAACACCCCGCCGCACGCGTACACGCGCCGGGTCGGCGCCTCGCCGTGGCCTCGACCGTGCGCGGCGAGCCCGATCGCGTGCTGGAGCGTCTTGACCGGCGCTCCCTTCGTTCCGGGGCTGTTGTCGTTGCCCTGCTCGCTGACGAACACGCCGCACTCGTCGAGCGCTGGCGCTGAGCCGGGCTCTCCCGCGCACAGGTCGGGCGGAGGTTCCGGATCGGGAGCACACGCCAGCTTTTCCGAGCAATCCTCGGGGTAGGCAGCACAAGCTGTCAGCGTGCTAGCTCCCCACACGCAGACTGCGAGGGCGACGGCCGACGTCACGGCGCCTCGGTCTGCCAGCGGACCCATTCTCTCGGCCCCTCGCATGCTCACCATGCCCCCTCGAGTCGCGCGCCGATTTCGTTCCCATTCGCCACGGGCGCGACGTTGAGCCGTTCCTGAGCCGGCTTGAATCCCAGGAAAGAGAAGTCCGTGAAGAAGGACGCGCCGGTCACGGCACCGATGACACCACCCGTGATCACCGTGGCCAGACCGGCGCGGCCGAACGTGTTTCGCGCGTCCTGCAGGCGCGCCAGCTCGCCACATGGCGAGTTCCGAGGTGCGTGCCAGCACATCGACGTGCTCGACGACGGCTCGCTTTGGAGCCAGTCACGCCGGGCGCTCAGGTCGTCATCGAGCTTGCCCGCGTGGATCATGAGGATGGTGCCCACCGCCACGCCTGCCGTCGTGACGGCGATCCCCGTGATGCGCAGTGTCCCCGGCCAGGAGGCCCACGGGCTGGGAGCGTTCGCGCTCGCAGCGGGCAGCGTGCGCAAAGCGGGCAGCGTGGGCAAGGCGGGCGGCGTCGCTGGCGCGGTGTCCTTCGTGCTGCTCGCCTCCGAGGCGCTCCCCGCCGCCGCGCGGGACAGCTCCATCGTCATCTCGTGCTCCACGCCCGCCACGCCAAGGAACCCCTGAAACGCGTCCGCGTGGCCCGGGGCACGGCCCCGCACCATGTGTTTGTCCCCCGGATCGAAGAAGAGCGTATAAGTGCGCGCGGTCCGTCCGACGCGCTCGCCGTCGATGAGCACCTCGGCGTCGGGCGGATCCACCGACAGCACGAGCGTGGCGACGCGCTTCACTGCCTCGCGCTGGCCTGCCTGGAATCGCCGCTCGAGCGCGTCCGGCAGCGCTTCACGCTGCTCGAGGCTTTTAGCAAGGTGCTCGGCCGCATCGCGATACTTGTGCAACGCGACCTCGCAAAGGCCGAGCTCGCCGGCGATCTCCGCCCGCTCTCGCTCGGTGCTGGTCGTCGGGTCTGCGGCGTCGAAAGCAGCCTTGTAGGCAGCGTATGCCTCGCTCCAGCGCCCGGCATTGCGCGCTCTCTGACCACGGCGAACATGGTCCTTCACCGATGAGCTGTCGTTCGGTCCCGCCTTCGGGGGGGACATCGGCGGCGCTGGCAGACTTCGTGAACTCTGTTGCGCCTTCGGGGGGGCATCATCGGCGCTGGCCGAGATCGGGAAGCCTGTTGCGGCCCCGAGCGTGAGAAATATCGAGAGCGAATGCGCAATGCAACGCATCCAGGGACGGTACTGACGCCGGCCGCTCGGCGTCAACCGCCAGGAATCGCGACGCCTCGGCCGTTTGGGCGAGAATTGGCGGTCGTATGACGGAATGTGCTCAGTCGTCCTCTGGACCCGCTTCCGCGTGGCTGAAGATGATACCTTGGCTTACATTGTCCGACCAATATTGCTCGTTGGTTCTTTTTTTTGAAGCGTTTGGGCCCGCTCAAGTGTGCTGCTTAGCGTGGGCAAGCCACCGACCGTCTTCCCCGGCTTCGAGCTCTTCCGGCGCCTCGCCAGGCGCCACGGCGTGCCGGAGCGAAACGCCGAGGATATCGCTCAGGAAGCGCTGCTGCGCGGGCTGGAGGCCGACAGGCGGCTCGACCCGGGGGGAGACCCAGCCCCGTACCGGGTCACGATCGCCATCAACCAGGCGCGCAATCACGTCCGTGACGCACGCTGCCGCGGCGAGGTGCTGACGTCGTTCGATGAGTGCGAGATCCGAGACGAGTACCCCACGCCGGAAGAGCTGCTCCGGAGACGGCAGCGGGAAAAGTTCACGCGGGAGCTGATAGACCAACTTGATCCCAAGTACCGGGATGTCGTGATCAAGCACGACCTCCAAGAGATTCCGCTCGCCGAGATCGCCGCCGAGCAGGGACTTCCGCTGGACACGGTGAGGACGCGATACTGGCGGGCGCACCAGGAACTCCGGGTGCAGCGGGAGCGGTGGCAGGCGCAGGAGCGCTCGCAGGGAAGGGACGATCGCCTCTGCGTGCCGCTCGCACTGGGCTTCGACCGTCGCGCGTCGTGGGTGGCCTCGCTACGCCGCCTGGCCGTGAGGATCGTCGTTCAGGGTGCGCTCGCCGTGCTGACCGGCGCGCTCGTCTCCTCGGTGTCGTCCCTGCCCGACCTGCAATCGTGGTACGGGGCGGCGGTGGTCCCTGCCACCCCGCCCGCTGCGCGAGACGGCGCGCACAGCGCCGCGGCGCCCGCTGGCGGAGAACGCGCGCACAGCGCGGCGGCACCGGCCGCGCCGATCGCGCGCGAGACCTCGTCGCCGAGGGAGCAAGGAAGCGCGCGCGCGCAGGCCGTGGCGAGCAGCACGCCCGTTTCCTCGATGACGACCGATCGCCGGCCCGTGTCTCCGGCGAGCGCCATTCGATCGACCGCTACCGAGCAGGAGAGGAGCCTGATCAACCAGGCCCGGAGGGCCATCGAGGCCCGCAACGCCACGGCCAACGTCGAGGCTCTCCGGCTGCTGAACACTCACGCGCAGGCGTTCCCCCGTGGGCGGCTCGTCGCCGAGCGCGAAGCACTCCTCCGGCAGCTTCGCTGAATCCTCGGCTGTCCTTCGGCAGCTAACAGGCGGTGACCCTGGTGACGTCTTCGGACAGCACAAGGCGAAGAACCGCCTTGCGTTCCGACAAGAACGATCACGTTCAGGAGACGAAACGCGATGACTACGATGGAGGATCTACTTGGTGCGATGTGGCTCATTTCGCCGCTCGGGCTCGCGATGATAGCCTGTGTCGCGATCGGCTTCGCGGTCACCGCGCGCGAAGCGCTGGGACGGGAGCGGGGGCTTCGCGAGGCGCGCGAGCACGCGCATGACGACGAGGAGGCAGCCCTCACCGATGCGAAGGAGCAGGCCGTGGGGGATCGGGACCGGCACCGGCGCCTTCTGGACTGTCACGTCGATGCGGCGCTCGCGGAGCTGACAGACGTCCGTGCGCGCCCCGTCCCCTGGCCAGGAAGGGTCCTCGAGTCGTTCTGCGCGACGATGCCTTCGTGGAGGAGGAAGCTGGCCGAGAGCACGGGGTTGGAGCCGAGGGAGGTGGAACGGTTGCTGAGAAGCGACCTCCCGATGACGCCCGGCCTTGCCCGGGAGCTGGAAGCCTTCACCGGCACGCCGGCGCGGTACTGGGAGCGCCTCTGGCAGCTGCACGACGAACACCGGACGGAGGCCGAGGAGACCGTGGTGATCCAGGTCGGCGAGCCCGTGACCAAGCGCGAGAGCTCGGCGCGTCCCGCGTCGTCGCCGGCGCAGCTCTCGACACCGCCGACGCTACCTCCCCGCGCGCTCGACGTTCCTCCGCCTGTGGTGCCGTCTCCCGAGCTTGCGGCCAGGAGCCCGCGGGCGAAACTCCCGCCGCCTCCACTGCCGCGGCTTCGGTCGCCGCTCCCTGTCCGCGCCGCCACGGGGACTGAGCTCGCCCGGCGCGCCGGGACCCTGACGAGCTTCCCGGTACAGCGTGACGAAGGCGGGCCGGGTTCCGCAACGGCTGCCGATTGGGAGGACGTAGAGCGCTCTCCGCTGAACACGACACTTCCGGGAGTAGGGAGCCATGGGTGAATTGCGTAATATCATTATGCTTCGGGAAGCCAGCGAGATCTCTGTGTGGGGAGGGGATTGCAATGAGCGTCAAGGGCCTGGTTGTCCACTTTCGGCGCGACTTGGATGACGATGAGGCGCAGCGAACGATCGACGCTCTGATGATGATCAAGGGCGTTGTCAAGGTGGCATCTGTCAAGGCCGGTTACGAAGACGAACTGAACCGGCAGCGGGTCAAGCGAGATTTGCTAAGCAAGATTGACGGGCTTCTGCGGGATGACGAGGCCACGATCTAGCTGCCGACGAACCCGCGTCATCGTGGCGTCGACGTAACCGGCCCGCCGCGCCGCAATTGGGATGCGCTCGAGGGCGACGCTGGCGCACGGACGCCGTCGTGCCGCTCCAGGCGTGCGCTCCTGAGCGCGCCGTTAAGAGCCGGCCGACGGCGCCGCGACGGGCCGCCATCGAGGTCGCACCTGCGCGGCTCTCACCGTTGGGCGATGCCAGCCGGATCTCAGGCGACCGCAGGCGACCGTCGCCTTTGACCATCCGCCTCGAGAACCCTGCGGCGGTGCGACGCCGCGCGGAGGGCTTCGCTGCCCGCGACCGCGGGGGCGCTGCGGCGCCCGTCAGGGCGGGTTGCGAGATCGACACAACGAGACCCGCTGCGGTGGCACGTGCAGGATCGTGGGCGGTGCTACGGTGGCGTGCGCCGGTCGGGCCAAAAGATCGCGCCCGTGCGGCGAATGCTGCGTGAGCGCCATCATCTTACCGCCGGCGGCACACAACGCCGCGCCCCCGACATCTCCCCCGTAGCCTCCTCCGCATGACCAGTTCTAATCGACTCACTGTTCTCGCCAATACCGCGTTTGCTGAGCCAGTCGGCATTCCTCCCTACGTCTCGGTCCCCCGGCCTCGTACTGGGTGCGACCCCTTGCGGCTCTCGCCGGGGTCGACGATGATGGGCGCGGCGCGGCGCCTACCCACAGCCTGGTCGGGGCCCAGTCGAACCCGGGCGGGCACGAGAGGAGCCGACGAGGTTTAGCCGGCCCGGGCGCGATCCGAGCGGGCGGCCCCTGACACTTCCGCTTGCAGCGGCATGGCGGCTCTGACAATCTTTCATCCCACGAGGAGACTGGCATTTCGTGAGCAAGAAATACAAGGGCAAGACCTGCGTATACTGTACGCAAGCGCTGTCGACAGCGCCTGACCATGTATTCGCAAGAGAGTTCTTTCTCCCGTCCGATAGAAGCAACCTTCCCCAAGTACCTGCATGCGGCACTTGCAACGGGACGAAGGCTCGACTCGAGCACCACTTGACCGCGGTCCTACCTTTCGGAGGTCGACACTCCGCTGCCAAGACGAACCTTGAGACGATGGTCCCGGCAAGACTCGCCAAGAACCGGAAGTTGCATCGCACGATTGCAAGCGGCTCAAGGCAAGCCTGGATTGCAGAAAACGCTCTGTATCAGCAAAGCATGAGCATTCCGGTTAACGCGAACATGCTGATGGATCTATTCTCGCTTATCGTTCGTGGACTCGTATGGTTTCACTGGAAGGCGCTTATCACTCAAGCGTATTCGGTCAACGTGTTAATATTAACCGATGCGGAGGAGCGTTATTTTGATGATGTGCTTAATTTTGTGGTAGCCGATCGGGCGACTGTCGATCTTGGGAACTCAACGGTGCAGTATGAGGGAGTTCAAGGTGTCGACGATCCTGCCGTCTCTGCGTGGCGCATCTCCATGTATGGCGGTATCATGTTTGGTGATTCGAGTCGCCCGGGACTGATTGGATGTCGCATCGGCGCTATCACTGGGCCTGTGGATTCAGGCTCGGATACCGAATTGTAGGGCCGTCCTGTGGCCTAAGAAGCGGCGACGTGTCTCCGAGAGGCGTGCCTTGTGACAGGCAGGACCCCGGAGACCCAACGTACGCCCACAGCGGAACGATCCAGGTGCCGCTCGCCGGGAGCACGGCCGGCCGGGCGCCCTTCCGATGCGGGGGCACTTGAGACAAGGCCCGAGAGCATGCCCCTCTTGACACGGGCCGGCATCTCCGTTGGCCTTGCGGATCGGGCAGGCCATGGGGGTAGCTGACACCCCAGAGCCTGACACGGCCGGGACGCTCGGGGCTAAGAAGACCATGCGGCAATGGTGTTAACAGACTCGTGCTCGCTGACCGATAAGGTGTCAGGTATATCGGTTCCGACGAATCAGTCGAACATCAACCAACAAGACAAATCATGAAGATCTCCTTCGATGGCCTTTGTGAAAAGCTCGCTACGACCGCTGGCGGGTTCACGGTTTGGCTCGGCGCCGGTGCATCGATGGCCGTGACTGGTGGCGCTACCCCAACATGGACTACGCTCGTCGATCAGCTTTGGCAGGTGTCCGGCGGCCGACCATCTGAGCGATTCCCGGACATGCCGCAGGAACTTGAGAGACTTGCGAGCAAGCTTGGACACCGACAGTTCCGTCGGCTACTGCGTCAGCTGCTCGTTGAGTCGATTCAGCCGGGACGGCTCTCGCCCGAAGTACTGGCGGCACAGGCCGTGATCGCTGGGAGAGCAGGATCGATCGTCTCGTTCAATATTGAGCCGCACACCGCGTCACCGCTCCCTGCTGCGCGTGGCGGAGGGACGCTACTGCTGCGGACTTTCCTTGGGAAAAGCCCCGTAACACCTTATCCAAAGATCGACACTGCGCCGGGACTGATATCGACCCCCATATACTTTCCCCATGGTCTATTGCGCATGGGAAACGTTGTCATGACCGAATCGGAGTATATGCGGCACCGCGGAAGCATCGCCGTGACTACCGCGGTGCATCTTGCGATTGGTGGAGATCTATTGATCCTCGGCATGAGCATGGCAGACCGCTATCTGCGCGAGGCACTGCTCGCGAATCGTGATTGGCTTGGGGAGATATATTGGACGGGTACGACTTTTCCATTTTCGGAGTGGGCTCGAGTAACTCGTGTCACCACTATTGAAGTTGAACACGCTCGCCTCTGGACAGGGCTAGCCGACGCCTTCATGACACACGATACAAGCGGACGCCTTAAAGAGGCTAGAGACCTAGTGTTACCGAGCAGGCTGCTTGATGGCCGGAAGATCCGGCTCTGTGATGGCCATCATCGAGCTGGATTTGCGCTCACCGCGATCGCAGCGAGGCATGCGCCGGGGTGACTGCGGCGGTCGCAGAGCGCCGGCGCTCTCAGTCGATGCGGAGTGGGAGGCGGTCATCGCCGTCGAGGACGGCGTGGTAGCGAGCGAGAGCGTCGTCGAGCCGATCGAGGTAGTGGAGCACGACGTCAACGGCGTAGAGACGAGGGCACAGCGGATCCGGGTCGCTCGGGTAGCGCGCGGTGAGCGCGCCGCGGGCGAGCGCGAGGGCCGCGACGAGGGCGGCGGCTGCGCTGCCCGCGGCGTCGCCGCGCCGCGTGTCCCCCTCGGCCACGGGGACGGGGTTCACCCGGCCTCCTCTGCGTCCAGCTGCAGGATGCGGCTCAGGACGTCGCGCTCGACGAGCTTGCGCTTCTTGCGCGCAGCGGCGCGGAGCGCGGCAGTGGCGAGTCGATCGGTGTCGCGCAGGCTGCCAGCGGCCGCCTCGTGCAGCATCGCGATGGCGTCCGAGGTGAAGAGCTCTTTCGTGCAGCCGACTCGGCCGAGACGTACACGCAGATAGTCGGCCGTATCGTCCGGCGTGAGCGGGTCGATGGTCAATCGGTAATGGAGGCGCGAATACAGGGAGCGATTGCGGCGCACGCGGAGCCGCTCGCCGAGCTCGGGCAAGCCAAGCAACACGAGCGAAAGCAATGCGCGGCTATCCCATGCGTAATTAAGGAGTATGTGAAGATGATCGAGTGTGTCCTGATGAAGCAGATGGGCCTCATCGAGGACGAAGACCGGAAATACGCGCTCCTTCGCGAGTTCCTCGACGTGCGTGCTGACCGCGTAGAAGACGTCTCCAGCGGTGCTGCAGCGAGCGAGACCGAGCGCCAGACAGAGCTGCCGATAGAAGTCCCGGCGTCCAAGCGTCACGTTGGCGCAGTAGGTCAGGCGAAACGTCTGCGGCGAAAGGGCATGACGGAGCGCGCGGAGCAGACACGTCTTGCCGACGCCGGGGTCACCGGCGAGCAGCACGCTCTTTCTGGCGTGCACCGCCTCGATGAGCGTCTCGAGTACCATCTGCTTGGACGGGGGGAGCCAGAGCTCGCCGTCTTCGACCTCCTTGGAAAATGGCTCTGCGGTGAAGCTGAAGTAGCTGCAGAAGTCCATGGTCATCCCTCCTCGTCATCGCGGGGCGTTCGTCCGAGAGCCTTGTCCAGGAGGGTCTTCGGCGGGTCAAAGGGGACGCGCGCCTCGTGAGCGACATCGAGGTTGCAGGCCGGTCGCGGCCGATGGGCGTTCTTCACCGGATCGACCCGGTGCAGGGCGAAGCGTTTGCCCTCGTGTTCAATCCAGGGCGGCTCGGTCGGCGTGACGAGGCACCTCGACACCGTGACGAGGCGGCCGGCGAGGAAGCCGAGATCGGTCTCCCAGTCCTCCCCATCCATCGAGAGCGTGCTGTCACGCCGCACGCGCCGGCGGGCCTGGGCCGTGAGCGCGTCGCGCAGCTTCCGCTCGTCGAGGTCGTCGGTGACGTGGGGATACTCCTCGTAGACCTGCGCGGGGGACTTGCCGAAGAGCGCCGCGTGCGGTGTGCGGTGATAGTGCTCGTCGACCCATGCGTAGAGCCGGACGTTGAGGTCGTGGAGCGACCCGAGCGCGCCGGTAAAGTCCAGGCACCTCTCGCGCAACGTCCTCCAGAAGCGCTCCATCTTGCCGCGCGCGGGGGCGTCGTACGGGCGGGCGTGGATCAGGGTGGTGCCGAGTCGCTCGCACGCAAGGTGCAAGGTGTGCCCGCGGTAGGTCGAGCCGTTGTCCAGGTAGAGGGCGTCGGGAGCGCCGTGCTTGCGCAGCGCCCGGATGAAGAGCGCCAGCATGTCGACCTCCCGCTCGGCGCTCATCGCCTCGAGCGCGAGGATGTACCGCGAGGCGTCGTCGAGCAGCGCGTGAATGCGCACCGGCGCCGGGCTGCCGTTGACGAGGATCGGCGACGCGTGACACACATCGCCGTGCCACAGGGCGCCGGGATGCTCGGCCTGCCAGCGCAGCCGCACCTTGCCGCCCGGGCGATCGCGCAGCGCGACGCGATCGAGGTGGTGTTCGGCATACAGCCGTCGCACCGTGGTGGCGGATATGGCGCCCTTGTCGATGCGGCCCGCCGCGATCAGGGTGTCGAGGATGAGCGAGACCGAGGCGCTCGGGTGCTCCTCTCGGATCTCGAGCAGCATCTGCCGTTGCTCGGGGGTGAGCTCGCGCGCCCGCCCCTTGTCCTTGCGGGGCTTGGGGCGTAAGCCCTCGAGACCTTCGGTCTTGTACGCGTAATACCAGCGCTCGAGCGTGGGGACGGAGTAGGTGCGCGGAGAATGGGCGCGTGGTGGGCGAAACCGCTGCTTGCTCAGGTCGGCGAGCGCTTCGGCGAGCTCTCCGCGGTCGAGCTCGCGGTGCATGAGCGAGCCGATGATCTCGCTGCGATAGAGCGCCACCGCTTCGGCGTGGTCCTTCGGCTGGAGGGGGTCTTGCACGTCGTGTCCTTTCCGCGCCGGTGACACCGCACCGGCCGCACAGCCATCCAAGCGCAAGGCGCTCCGCCGACCGAGGATCCAACCGGGTGGGGTCCGGCATGAGCTCGGCGAGCGGGCCGCTTGCCATCACGCGGCCCGCACGGCGCCTGCCATGACGGCGGCCTCGGGGACCTCGGCCGCAAAAGGCGCCATCGCGACGAGCGTCATCGCCGCCCGCTCGGCCCGCTGCCGCAGCGATGCAGCGAGGGGACTGGGGCGGACCGCCGCAAAGAGGCGCCTCTGGTCGATGGCGCGTAGCCAGCGCCGCACGGTCACCCAGCTGTCAGCATCGAAGCTGGCGGACCAAGGGCTGACGCGCCGCCGCACCTCGATGAGCGCTGCACCGGCGACGCCGACGAGCAGCAGGGCCAGACCGATCGCCGTCGCGGCGAAGTGCCGTCGCGGTGCGACGCCCCGCGGCACGACCGTGATCGCGGCGCTGCAGCGGCGGCATCGATAGCGGCGCGCCTCGATCGTGACGAGCCCGCCGCGCTCACCGGCAGCCAGCGGCCCGCGCACCTGCCGCGACCGCGTTCCGTGACCCCACAGCCCCAACCCGCCCCCCAGCGGGCACCCCGCCGCGCCGCAACGGGGGCAGCGGGCTGGCCGCGCGCGGTCTACGGTGGGCGGGGAACCAAGCCAGCCTTTGACATCGAGGTCCAAATGGACGATCTGTTGAGGGCTCCGCTCTTTCAAGCGATTCGGAGCACGACGGGAGGGGGCACGCGGCCAAACGAGCTCCTCCCGTCGCCTATTTTGTGGCCGGCGCCGCGCCGATGCTCCACTCCTGCCGCTGACCTACTCCGTTCGTTACGCCGACGGGCGAGGAGTCGTGCTGGTAATTTTCGAGAGGAGAACGGAATGCGCGCTCCCTCTTTTCCTGTGCTCCTGGATTCGACCAGCGCGTTCGTGCTCGGGACGAGCTACAATGAGAATTTCATCGGACTCGGCGTAATGCATGGCCGGGGAGCGCTCCGGCAACTTGCTGCCCCCGGACACCTCTGTCATCGCGTCTGATCCGCCTCGACGATGGTGTTCTCCGGTGGGTCGAGCGCCCCGTCATCAAAGAGCTGGATCCACAGGCGCACCATGGGCATCAACGACGGTGCTCGGTAACACCCAGGGCACGGTACTTTCCTGGGGTGCCTGCCTTGGGGATCAACACCCGTCGGACAGGGCTCGGGCGGAAACGGTGAGCTTTGAGCTCCTCGCGCAGTGTCTGCACGAAGGACTCGTCGCCACCGCTCGTTCGTCCGAGCTTGACCACCGTGACACCGTCGACACCCGCCGTGCGACTCCCGCGATTGCGGGCGACGCGATGGAAGGCGCATCGCAAGGTGCGAGGATCTGTAACGAATCCCCACAGCTTACGAAAGACGTAGTCCAGATCGTCTCTACTTCGCCGGTGAAGCTCGCGTTGGACGCTCCGGAGCCAGTCCTGATCGGACTGAGGCGCCGCATACACGGCTTTCTCCGGCGCCATACGCGTTTCACCCATGGACTGCCTCCCTTTGCCATGTGCGCGGCTTTCCCGCGCTCCGACTACTACGGAGGCTCCGCCCCCCGGACGAGACATTGCCAGACCTGGTGGCTTGCTGGCGCTTCCGCCAGCGCTCGGCTCGGGGTTCCCGTGTTCACTGCCCTGACCCGTGGTGCTGTAGGTGGTCGGCTTTGCCCCTGGCAGCGCGGACCGCTTCCCCCTTCGAGGCTGGGGGGCGGCATGCCCATACCGGGCATACCCAGGTGCTTTCAATTGGCTACCGGGCTCTGGCTGCAAACCCGCACGAGGCGGGGCATCCTTCCGTACAGAGGGTTCTAACACCGACTTCGATTTGCCTGGACGACGGTCCATGCAGTTCTCACCTTGGCACCTGCGGTCACCGGCCTCGGTCGCCGAAGCTTCCTTCGCCGGCTGTTTACGCCGCTCGGCTGTTGCAGGCCCCCGTTCCAGTCTCCGGGGACGTTCGCGGCGCCCTTCTTCACCCAGCTCGACCTGGGCGAGGGGGACCCCTTGCGGTCCCCGGTCTTGGCAGCGCCTCACGGCGCACGTTGAGCAGGATGTGGAGATGATCGAGCGTGTCTTGGTGGAGCAGGTGCGCTTCGTCCAGCAGAAAGACCGGATGGATGCGCTCGCGACCGAGGGTCTCGATATGCGCGCTGACAGCGTAGAAGACGGCCGCCGCGGTCGCAGCGGGGTTGAGGCCGAGGGCATGGCAGAGCTGGCGATAGAAGTCGCGGCGACCGAGCGTGGCGTTGTGGCAGTAGGTCAGCCGGAAGCCTGCCTGCGGCAACCGATGACGCACTGCCCGCAGCACACACGTCTTGCCGGCACCGGGCTCGCCGACCAGCAGCACTTGGGCGTGCTCGTGCACGGCCTCGCACACCTCTTCGACGAGCTGCTCCTTGGAGGGCGGCAGCCACAGGTCACCGTCCTGGATCTCCTTGGAGAAGGGGGCGGCGGAGAGGGTGAAGAAGCGGACGTAGGACTCGCTCACGGCTCACCTCCGCGCTCGCTCGTGTCGGCGCCAGTGCCCATCGAGCGGCCGAGCGGCCGCGCGGGGTTGAAATCCACGGGGCGTGTCGGCTTGTTCGCCGCAGGCCCGCCGCACGGCAGCCGCTTGCGCCGTGCGTTGCGCTGCGGGTCGACCGGATGCAGCACCAGGCGCTTGCCCTCGTGCTCGACCCACGGCGGCTCGTCGGGCGCGACGAAGCACCGGGCGACGGAGACGAGCTGGCCAGCGAGGTAGCCTTGATCGAGCTGCCAGGCGACGCCATCGACAGAAACGATGTTGTCGCCCGAGACGCGGCGTCGGGTACGCTCGGTGAGCGCAACGCGCAGCGCCTTTTCGTCGACGACGCCCGCCGCGACGGGGCGAGCCGCATAGATCTTCGCCGGGGTCTTGCCGAGCAGGCCCGCGTGCGGCGTCGGGTGGTAACGCCTGTCGAGGAAGGCGCGGAGGGTCGTGTTGATGTCGACGAGCGACGCCACGGCACCGAGGTAGTTGAGACACCCTTCGCGCAGCGTGCGCCAGAAACGCTCCATCTTGCCACGCGCCTGTGGGTCGTACGGCTTTGCGTGCAGGAGCGTGATGCCGAGCCGCGCGCAGGCGGTTTTGAGCACGTCGCCGCGGTAGGTGGAGCCGTTGTCGAGATAGAGCGCGTCGGGCTTGCCGTGGCGCCGCAGGGCGTCGACGGTCACGGCGAGCATGTCGATCTCCTTCTCGGTCGTGTGCGCCTCGAGCGCCACGACGTAACGAGAGGCATCGTCGAGCAACCCGTGGATGCGGAGCGGCATCGCTTTGCCGCCGACGGTGCAGCCGGTCACGTGGCAGACATCGCCGTGCCAGAGCGCGCCGGGGCGCTCGGCTTGCCAGCGCAGCCGCGTCTTCGACTCGCCCTCGGCGCGCGCGGCGCGGCGGCGGAGGCCGTGCGCGGCGTACAGCCGCCGTACGGTGGGCTCGGAGACCTTACCCACTTCGAGTCGCCCCTCGTCGACGAGCGTCTTGAGGATGAGCGGCACCGAGGCGTCGGGATGCTCGCGCCGGATATCGAGCAGCAACGTGCGCAGCTCTTCCGACAGCTCCTGCGCGAAGCCTCGATCGCTGCGTGGCTGCGGGCGCAGGCCGTCGAGGCCAGCGGAGCGATACGCATACAGCCAGCGCTCGAGCGTGGGCACCGAGTAGGTGCGCGTGTTGTGCGCGCCCGGCGGTCGAAACCGCTGCTCGCTGAGCGTGCGCAGCTCGGCGGCGAGCTGGCCGTGGGTGAGCACGCGGTGCATGAGAGGGCCGATGATCGTGGCGCGATAGAGCGCCACGGTCTCGGCGTGGTCGGCGGGGCCGAGGGCCATTCGGACAGGTCCTTTCTGCGCCTTGCTGGCGCGCGGTCCTTGTCCGGGATCGACGGCGTTTTCGGCAGGGATCCTCTCAGGTGGGCTGTACGAAGGGGTCTCCTTGGGGGCAAAGACCATCACGCCGCACGCGCGGCGCCGAAGAAGGCTCGCTGCTCGAGCGGCAGCGCCCGGGTCGTCGGATCCGCGCTTGCCGCGAGCGATGCTGCGACGGTGGCTGCGCTCTTTCGGAGCGAGGCGGACGGGCCTGGGTCGGGGGCATCCGCAAACAGACGTCGCTGCGCGGCGTCGCGCGCCCACCGGCGCAGCATGGCCCAGCCGGCGACGGCGCTGTCGCCGAGGATCTTCGCCGGGCCCACGCGCCGACGGACCTCGGCCGCCCTCGCGAGCGCCAGGCCCCAGAGCGCGAGGGCGAAGCCGATCGCGGCGCCGCTGTACACGCGAAGGCCGAGCACACCGCGAGGAACGACGAGGAGCACAGCGCCGCAATCGAGGCAGCGGTAGCGGCGGGCGGTCACCGAGAGCACCTCGGGGGGTCGGTCCGGGCTGGTGGGGCCCCAGACCTGCCGCTCACGCCTGCCGTGGCCTTGGAGCCGGATGGCGCCGCCCAGCGGACAGCTCGCAGCGCCGCAGACGGGGCAGCGCGCAGGCCGCGCTTCGACGACCGAGGGCGGCTGCTGCTGCCAGCGCTTGATGTCGATGGCGCTCTGGATAACACTGCGACCGCTTCGATTCCTGAGCACAAGAACCGGAGCACGACGAGGAGGCTGTCCGCCAAGATCAGGTCTCCTCGTCGCCTATTTTGTGGCCGGCACCGCGCCGCTGCTCCGCTCCAGCGGCCGGCCTACCCCGTCGTGAGGCAGGCGTGGGAGCGACAAGGGGTGGTAATTTTCGACCGCTGGACGGAAGTGCCGCGCTCGCGCGGGAAGGGTTTCGCTGAGCCGACGCAACCGTGCTCAGGGGGCTGCGATGAGAATTTTGAGGGTCTGGACGCAATGCGTGCGTCACGGCACTCCGGAGTCGTCCTCCCAGGTTGCGTACGCGGAGCGAGCACTCTCCTTGATGGCCAGCCTCGTTGGGCGGAACCCCTCACCCTCAAGCATCATGCTCGCTGCGATGGGCTGCGGCATCGATGAGAGCGCGCGGTAACAACGCGTCATGAGCCTTCTTGTGCATCTCGCCGCCCCTCGTGTCACGCGCGCCCGGGACCGTGGAACAGGTATCGGGGAACGTGGACGCGCGGCCGACGTCGTGCAGCTCCAGGCGCACGGCTGTCAGCGCGCCGTCAACGCAGCTGGCCGACGGCGGCGCGACGGGCCGCGCTCGAGGGCCCAGCAAACGCGCTCACACTCGCACCTGCGCTCCCCTCACCGGTGGGTGAAGCCAGCGATGAGGGCGCGACGGGAGCTCGCGTAGCGTGTCGAGCGCGAGGTGTCGCGCTCATGCCCGCCACCCTTCGACTTGACGAGCTCTAGCCAGCACGCTCGAGCGCGACGGCTCGCAGCGCGCGCCAGATCGGTTCCTCCTCCTTGAGGACGTCGTCGGCACTCTCGCTGTCGGGGTTCGAGCTGCACGACGTCGCCCGCGCGCGGCCGTTCCGCGGGCGGGCGCCTCCTCGGAGCGCGCCGTGAGGCAGGTCGCGGGGACCGCGCGCTGACGGACGAACGCCTGGGGCTGCGCACGATGCCGCCCGTGGAGCAGCGTCGCCCGCCTGCGCGGCCCGCCGACCGCGCGTCTGGCCGTCGACGGCGCGAGGGTAGCTGCTCCCCTACCACATCCGAACCTCCGTTGTTGTGGTGTTTCGGGATCTGGACGGAGCCTGCACGAGAGCCCGTGAGGAGGCCCGAAAAGGTAATTCTGACGACCCGGTATCTCATCGCGAGTTACCGGGATCTGGTCAGGTGTAGAAACCGCTCTGGTGACGCGCAGTTAGACCGCTTCGAGGGAGCTCCCGGGGGGCCGATTTGGGGGGGTGCGAAGGGGGTCGATTTGGTAATTTTGCGCGGGTCGGCTGAGGGTCTCCGGCGAGCCGCCGACGTCCGTTTTGTCGCATACCTAGGCAAGGGCGGCGCGCGGCGGGCACGACCGCGGGGCGGCCCGAAGAGCGCGGCGTGAGCTCCTCCCGGCGGACGCCGGGGCGGCCTGGGCGTGGAGCCGAGCACGCGGCGGGGCGCGAACTCGGCGCACGGGGCCGCGGAGCTCGTCCAGGCGGGCGGCTCGTGCAAGGCGGAACTCGCCCAGGTGGACGCCAGCGCGGCTCGCGGCCGCGGCGCTGGGCGAGGCCCCGCTCGACGGCCGGGCCGTGGGATCGCCGGGAGGGGTCACCCCGCACACCGAGGTCACCTGATCGGGCCCCAGCGAATGCCAGTCAGGTCACGGTGACACGTGAGAACCGGCGTCCTCTTGGTCACACGCTACATCAGACTTTAATGCCGTCGCCCTCGCCAGGAGCCGACTCTTGTACTGTGCTTTAACGCTCTTTAAAGTTGAACGGAAAATGAAGGCTTCGCTCTGGCAGGTTTGTGGTTCGGTGCTTTTGTAGACGCATGAGCTCGCGGCGCTGGTACGAGCTCGCGTGCGGAGTTGTCCGCGCGCCGAGCCACGTCCTGGAAGAGTGTTTCCAGATGAACAAGCAGACCCGGTGCCACCTGCGCGCGATCGCACGGCTGCACCCCGAGATCGGCAACCTGTGTGATCAGCTTGAAGCGGCCTGGAACGCCGTGCGAAGGATCGCGCACGCGCCCGGGGCGGCGGAGCAGTGGGAGCGCGCGGCGCAGGTGCTCGGTGAGCTCGTAGAGAAGCGCCGGGCGACGGCGCCGCGCCGGTCGAGGCTGGAGGCGGCACGCCTGGAGGCGCTGAAGCGAATGGGACCGCCGATGGAGGGGGGAGGAAAACTTGCAAGCAGCCTGCGTGCCGCGTGGGAGGCGGCGGAGCGCGGGACGCCCGCGAGCTCAAGCCCACGTCCGAGCGATCGAGAAGCGGCGGTCACGGTTGCGCACGAACCCAACACGGATGGAGGTATGGCATGACACGAGCGGCTCTCGCGCGTGTATCGGCACCGCTTGCTCTTCGTCAGGCTGGTAACGGCACGCGCGCCATCGACAGAGCGAGCCTGGAGACGCCCACCGGCGGATGGTCCAGCCCGAAGGTGATCGACCAGCCAGCGACGGCGACGGCAACCGCAACGCTCGCAATCCCGCTGGCTGGGCTGACGATCACGGCGCCGCAGCCGGAGATGCTCTCGCAGAAGAACGTCGAGGCGGTCACCGGCATCCCGGCGCGCATCTTCCTCGACACCATCCGCGCGCCCGGCTTTCCCCTGCTGATCACCAAACTCGGCAAGTTGCGCCTGGTCCAGCGCGAGTCGTTCGTTGCGTACCTTAGGGCGCTGGCCAGTGAGCCGGCGTCGCGTCGCACCGCCGAGGCGGATGAGAACACTCGAGTTGCCGCCGTGCTGGCCTCTGCCGGGCTCGAACCTGTTCCGCAGCCGCCCACCGGCCGAGCGAGCCCCCGTCACGCAGATGCGAGGCGTGCTAGGCTGGCGCTGAAGTAGAGCGGGCCCGCTCGGCGCTACCAACGCCGGACGGGCCCTTGATCGACCCCCGCTTTCCCGGAGACCGACCCATGACCGACGTACCGCAGCGGCGGGCGCGCGCCAAGCGCTCGCCGGCAGTCGCTACCTCGTCCGTTCCTTCAGCCGGATCGACCGAGCGCCGCGCACGTGCGAGCCGCCCCGGCGGGCGCGCCTCGCCGCCGGAGGCGGGAGCCGCGCCCCGTGCGAGCTTACCGGGAGCGTCGAGCTCTCCAGAGCGCCCGCAGGGCACCGCGCCATCAGCGGCAGGCGACAAGCGCGCCAACGGCTCCGGGTCAGTCCGGTTGCGCAGGAACACGTGGACCGCGCGTCTGAGCCTCGGCGAGGCGGGGCGACGCACGTTCAGCCTGCCGATGTGCCGGACCGAGCACGACGCCAACGCGCGGCTGGAAGTGTTGGCCGAGCTCAGCAGGCACCTGCTCGCTGCCGGGCAGATCGTGCTCGGCCTGCCGCTGCTGGAGCAGGCTGCCGCGCGCGAGGGCAGCGCGCTCCGTGACGTCCGGCTCGCGATCAACCACCTGTGCAGGGGCGAAGCGCGCGCCCGTGCCTCCGGGGAAACGACCTTCGCCGAGTTCGCTGAGCGGGTTCTTTCTGGAAAGCTTGCCGAGCAGTATCCGGACCATGTGAAGGCGATTCGGACAGCCGATAAATATGAGCAGAGGCTGGGCCACGTGCTCGACGTGCTAGGCCCCGTTCCCCTCGTGCGCTTCACACTCGACCATGCCGACCACGCGATGTCACGGCTGCCGGCGCACCTGGAGCCCGGATCGCGCCGGAATATTGCGATCGTCATCCATCGGCTATTGTCACTGGCTGCCTATCCGGCGCGCATCATTGCGCACAACCCGCTGCCGCGCGGGTGGATTCCGAAGATAGAAAATAATAAAGCAAAGGGCTACTTGTACCCTGACGAGGATCAGCGCCTCATGAGGAGTCAGATGGTCCCGCTGTGCTTCCGGATCTACTATGGCTTCCTCACGCGCGAGGGCATGCGAGCCGACGAGGCCGGAACTCTCGAATGGTCGGACGTCGACCTTGACCGGGGAGCCGTTGTTCTCGATGAGAACAAGACCGATGACCCCCGCGCCTGGGCACTATCGCCTGATGTGGTGCGCGCGCTTCGTGCTTATCGCGAGCTCTGGCCGGACAATCGGCGTGTCTTCGTCGGGCCAAAGGGGGACCCCTTGCCGGGTTGTCACGGGGCCGAACGCTTCAGAGATCACCTCCAAAGCGCGGGAGTCGATCGACCCGAGCTGTTCGAGACCACGGAGTCGAGGCTGAACATCCGATTGCACGACACTCGAGCGACCTTCATTACCATCAACCAAACCGAATACAGGTAAAGTCACAAAGGATTCAACCCCCAGCGAGCTGCCGGTCGTTGCCGCAGAGGCGCTGCTGGCGTTGGCACGGTGGCTGCGTGCACAGTCGAGCGACGCGCCGCGTGAGCGGCGAGGTCCGGGAGGGACGGTGCCACATGCCCCAGCAGAGGACCACCGAGGAGCATCTGTGGGCGGCGCTGACGCGGGACAGTCAGGCGCAGCTCGTGAGCGTCCTCAGCAGCATGCTGAGCCGTTGCCTGGCGGCGCGCCAGGAGGCGGCCGATGACAACCATGGCAGGGTCCTGCACGAGCATCGAGGCGCGCCCGACGAAGCTCAGCAGTCGCCACCTCGATCGGCTTGCGGTCGTGTACATACGCCAGTCATCGGTGTACCAGGTCCAGCACAACCAAGAGTCGACACGACTGCAATACAGCCTCGAAGCGATGGCGCGGGGGCTCGGCTGGCAAGCGGAGCGGATCCTGGTACTCGACGAGGACCTCGCAACCTCGGGGGCTTCGGCGGCGGGGCGCCACGACTTCCAGCGGCTGTTGGCCGAGGTCGCTCTGGATCACGTCGGGATGATCCTGGGCGTGGAGATGTCGCGAATCGCACGCTCGAACAAGGACTGGCACCAGCTGCTCGAGCTATGCGCTCGCTTCGGCACCCTCATTGCAGATTTGGACGGTCTCTATGACCCGTCGCAATACAACGATCGACTGCTGCTGGGGCTGAAAGGGACGATGTCCGAGGCCGAGTTACACATCCTGCGTCAACGGCTGCTCCAGGGCAAGCTGCAGAAGGCGCGCCGTGGAGAGCTGAGCAAGCCAGTGCCCTCGGGCTACCTGCTGCAAGCCTCCGGCGAAGTGGTCCTCGATCCCGACGAGTCAGTCCGGGCGGTCGTGCGCTTCATTTTCGAGCAGTTCGAACGCCTCGGCAATGTGCGTGCCGTGCTGTGCGCGATGGTCGAGCAGGGGCTCCAGATCGGCGTGCGTCGTCGAACCGGGGCAGACCGCGGTGGCCTTGAATGGCACCGTCCCCATCGTGGCATGGTCGCGAACATACTTCGCAATCCGATCTATGCGGGAGCCTATGTGTATGGGCGGCGCAGGATGGACCCACGTCGGCAACAGCCAGGCCGCCGCGCTACGGGGCGCACGCCGCTCGTGGAGCCAGCGGACTGGCAGGCCTGCGTCCGTGATTGCCTTCCGGCGTATATCAGCTGGGAGCAGTTCGAGCGTAACCAGCTTCGCCTGAAGGCCAACCGTACGCAGGCGGCCTCGGGCGCCGTGCGGCGTGGGAGCGCCTTATTGCAGGGGCTCGTCAAGTGCGGGCGCTGCAACGTGCGAATGTCGGTGCAGTACGCCTCATGCAAAAAGAACGGACGCCTCTACCCGCGTTACGTCTGCAACGACGAATCGATTCACCATGGTGGTCGGCTTTGCACCAGCATCTCAGGCCCGTGTGTCGATCGGGTGGTTACGGCGTTGGCGCTTTCGGCATTGACGCCGGCCGCGCTAGAGATCAGTCTGCGGGTCCGCACCGATCTCGAGCAGCAGCGTGCGCAGCAGGAAGCCCTCTGGCAGCAGCGCCTCGAGCGTGCACGCTACGAAGCAGAGCGCGCCGCTCGGCAGTATAGGAGCGTGGAGCCAGAGAACCGGCTTGTAGCCCGCACGCTTGAGCGAAGCTGGGAAGACGCGCTCCGCGCCGAGCGCGAGTTGCGCGAAGCGTACGAACGGCACTCTCAGCAGGCGCCTCAACACCTGACGGCCGAGGACCTCGCCGCTATCCGTGCCCTTGCCACAGATCTGCCTGCGCTTTGGAACGCGCCCACAACGACGGTCATAGAGCACAAGACTGTGTTGAGGCTATTGATCAATCACGTGGTAGTCACGACCGAAAACGACACGTCGTGGATGGATCTCATCGTGCATTGGGTCGGTGGGCACCAAACATATCAGCGCATCCGCCGCCCCGTTCACAACCTGGGCAAGACGGGATACAAGGATGCGCTTATGGCGACGATCTACGACCTGCGGCGCAAGGGGCTCACGGCAGAACGGATCGCCAAGCAGCTCAACGCAGACGGCTGGATCACTCCGACTCAGCAAAACCAGTTTAACGGTCGATTGATCTTTGCGATGCTGTCTCGCTACGGCGCCGTCCCGCGGGGGCCCAAGCCGCCGCCGCGGAACGCCGAAAACGCCTGGTGGGTTGCGGACCTGGCTCGCGAGTTGAAGATGCCCGTTGTCACCCTGCATGGGTGGCGCCGCCGTGGCTTGGTGCAAGCTCGCCGGATCGAAGGCCAGTGGGCAGTAACCGCCGACAAGGTGGAGCTACGACGGCTCCGTCGACTCCGTCGTGAACACCCTCTACCGCCGAGCAGGAAGGCCTCGAAAAGAATGTGACAGGAGTTGCATCATGCGTGGTCGATCACCATCAAGCTCGCGAATGGTCGCACGGAGACGTGGATCTCCGACCGGACCGGACACAAGTCGAGCGGCCAGATCCACCACTACAAGCGCGCCGCGCGCAAGATCGCCGAGCTTGGGCTGGGCGACTTTGCCCCCCTGGACGAGGCGATCCCCGAGCTGAGAGGAAAGGGCGGCTCGGTAGGGGGAGGCCAACCCGCGTCCCCTGGAGCAGACACGGGCTCGGTAAGCGCCGAAGCTTCCGCCTCCGGCGCGCCGCCCGGTCAGACGCCGCCCCCGGGCGAGGTCCCCGCCCCCGCCACGGCGGACGCTGGCGCCATCACAGGCGGTTCGTTGGGCCCGCGTTGGGCCACGCCGGAAGACGACTCGGCTAAGCGTCAGTCGGAACCAATTGAAATAATAGACATTTCTGCCGCTGACGCCTCGGCGCCGGAGAGATCCTCGCGGAACATCTCGACGAGGGCGTTGTGCTCGAGCGTCGGCATGACGCTCGGCCTCGAGCACGCCCCATGCCGGCACGAAACGCCGGGAAAATGCGAGCAGAGCTCCAGCTCAGGGGGTGGCGGCGCCATGGCGGACGCAGGCGGCCAGCGACGCCGGCTGGGAAGCGGACCCCCTGTGCGGCAGGCGAAGAAACCTCGCCAAGCCTTGTCTGTGCCTGACGATTTGCCAATCTGCTGCGGACGCCCGACCGAAGCGAGGAAGGGGCGCACGTCTGACGTCGAGGCACCGGACGGAGAAGAAGAAGAGCCAGTGGGTATGGACTCCGGGGCGCCCCTCGACGTCCGAGATCAGCCCGCTGCTGGATTCGCCGGCGCCGAACGCGAAGCGTTGGTGGTGGCGGAGCTGGCCCAGATCGACTTTCGGTGAAAGACCGGTCGAAGAGGGCCGAATAGTTCATGGCGGCGGTGTCCGGATCGCGCGTAGTGAGCGGATGCCAGACGACGCCCGCGGAGGATTCGGCTGAGCTGTCGGTCACGACGACGATCGCACCGGAGGTCATCCGGTGCCGTATTGAGATCTCCAAGGCCGTGCTCTAGGTCCAAACGGCAGCATGTGGAGCGCACCCGCCAGGGACCGGTGGCAAAGAAACGAGGGCTGTCATGAGTAGCCGTGCACAGGTGCTATTTCAGGTGGGCGCGTGGGCGTGGGTCGTCACCGGGATCGGGCACCTCGCGATCACCGCGCTGCTGCTCCGTCGCCCCGCGCCGCCCGCCGCAGAGACCGCGGTCCTCGGCGTGATGCGGGCGCACCGGATGTCCATGATGGGGCTGTCGCGCGACCTGCTCGGCCTCTTCAGGGGGTTCAGCGTGGCGATGGGCCTGGTGCTCGCGCTGCACGGCGCCGTCTGCGTGCTCGCCGCGCCCGCCCTCGCCGCGCTCCCTGCTGTCGTGGCGCTGAACGCGGCGGTGTCGCTGGCGCTGCTGGCCATCGCCGTTCGCGCGTTTCCGCCGCCGCCGATCGTGACCATGCTGGTCGCGACGGCGTGCTTCGGCGCGGCGCTCGTGGTGCGCTGAGCGCGCGGGCGAAGATAGCCCATAGCCCATCGCAGTGGCCACGAGCGGCCCGTCGGACGAACTGTTGCGGCATCGCTCGTTCAGGTTCCGGCGGAGGGCGCCGCAATCGCGAGGCGGCGGCCGGCAAGCTGGGGCGTGAACGCAGTCCCTTCGGCGCGGCGCCTCCGGCTCCTCGTCCGCCGCGCCCCCTCCAGGCGCCCCACGCCCCCCATGCGGCTCTCGCCGCAATCGACGATCGTGGCAATGAGTGGGCGGTTACGGCGCGACGGCGAGCCGACGCCGAACCCCAGCAACCACGGATGGCGAGGACGCGGGGACGTGCCGACGTGGGCTGCACCAACGAGAGCTACAGGATCCACGGCGCGAAAGGCACCGTCGGTGTCGCCGGCCAAGGCATCGGTCGCATCAGCGAGGCCGGCTGGGAAGAAGACCGGGCCGGCGATGGCGGCCGGGGCACGCCGGGCCAGGGCAGCGGTGGAGGCAGCGGCCGCAGGGGCGGGCTCGGCGTGTGCGGCGCGGCATTTGAGGGGGCGCCGGGGGAGGCTCGGACGGGGCCGGCGGCTGGCGGTGGTCGAGGCGGCAAGGGGGGCGCGAACGCAATGCCCCCGTCCCGCCCCGGAGGGACGCCGTCCTGGGCGTGCTGAGGGGACTGGCTGGCCGAGCCGTCCGGGGGAGATCCACCCCCGCTCGGGGCTGCCAGGCGCCCTCGCGCAGATGCCAGAATCCAGACAATCCGATCTTGGTCGGCGACCATCGCACAGGGCGGCTGTGCGATCCGTGGTGACACTCGTACGCTCCGCCGGCATCCGGAACGGGTCGACGTGACGCGACAACGTTCAGCGGCACGGCACGACGACCTCCGCGGTGGTAGACAACGCGCCAGGCGTGCGGAGATCTTGGCGACCGATGGGAGAGCGGCGCGGCGAGGGCGGGTCGGAGCGGGTGACTGGCGCACGGGAACTGCTCACGCGCTACGCGGCGGGGGAAAGAGCCTTCCGTGAAGCAGATCTTGCCGGCGCGGACCTCACCAGCGCCGAGCTCACCGACGCGGACCTCGGTGGCGCGGTGCTCATCGGCGCGGACCTCCGTGGGGCGAACCTCTTCCGCGCCGACCTCGGCGGGGCGAATCTCACCGGGGCAAACCTCGATGGGGCGAAGCTCTCGCAGGCGGACCTCTATGCGGCGAACCTCTCGGCGGCGAACCTCGCCCGCGCGGATCTCTACCGTGCGACCCTCACCGAGGCGACCCTCTCGGCGGCGAACCTCTCCCGCGCAGATCTCTACGAGGCGTTCGTCTATGGCGCAAATTTCATCAGCGCGACCCTCACCGAGGCGAAGCTCGCCTGCGCGGTCCTCGTCTGCTCGGACCTCACCGGGGCGAACCTCACCGGGGCGACACTCGCCGGGGCGAACCTCCATAGGGCGACCCTTAACAGGGCGAAGCTCGACGATGTGGTCCTATCACACACGCTGCTGCTGGATGTCGATCTCACCCCTCTATCCACTGCCAGCCCACCAGCTCAACATGAAGGCCCGAGCTACGTCGATTCCGACAGCATCGTCCGCTCTCTCCGTGCGCCAAACCTCAAAGAATTCCTGGCCAGGGCGGGCATGCCGGAGGTCTTCGTCGAGTACATGATTGACTGTGCCCGTTCCCTCGAGACGAACGTATTCAAGATGCTACAATCGACGTTCATCAGCTACGGCGCTCCAGACGAATCCTTCGCACGCCAGCTCTACGAGGCCTTGCACCGCAACGGGGTCACGACGTTCTTCTTCCCCGAGCACGCGGAGCCCGGTGAGAAGCTCCACCGCATGATGCGGAAGGGCGTGAACGAGCACGACCGCGTGATCCTCATCTGCTCGAGGCACTCGCTCGACCGCAAGGGGGTTCTGAACGAGCTTGAGGAGATCCTCGCCCGTGAGGCTCGGGACGGCGGAGCTTCGTACCTGATCCCGATCCGCCTCGACGACTACGTGTTCACGGGTTGGAAGCCGAGGAACGCGGACGTCGCCCAGGCCGTGCGCGACCGCGTCGTGGCGGACTTCGAGCGCGCCGGTACGGACGAGGCGAAGTTTCATGCCGGCCTGCAGAAGCTCATCCGGGTGCTCAGGAAAAAGACGATCGAGCCCGGGGACGGCGGGAAGGGCTAGCGGCGCCAAGGCGAAGCGGCTGCTCGGGGCGCCGGCGCGGAGAGGGCGTGGGCGCGCGGCGTCAGCCGAGCACGCCGAACAGCTCGCCTTCGAGCGGCCGCGAGCGGAACCCGTCGGGCCCCTGGGGCAGCTCGCCTGCGACGGTGATGCGGCGAACGACGCGCGGCAGGTCGAAGTGGGCGTAGTCGATGGGGCCGGCGTGGGCGGTGGCCTGGTTGTCCCATACGGCGATCGCGTTGGGCGTCCAGCGGAAGCGCACCGCGTACTCGGGCCGCGTCACCTCGTCGGCCAGCATGTCGAGCAGCGCCTGGCTCTCGCGCTCTCGCAGGCCCACGATGTGGCTCGTCGTCCCCGGGTTGACGAACAGCGATTTGCGGCCGGTCCGCGGGTGCACGCGCACGAGCGGGTGAAGCGCGGCGAACGGGCCTACGGCCTTGCGGCCCGGCCTGGGCTCTCCGCTATCGTAGCTGCTCGTGCGGTGGACGGCCTGGAGCCCGTCGACGAGCGCCTTGATCGTGGGCGACAGGCCGTCGTAGGCGCACTCGAGGTTGCTCCAGAGCGTGTCGCCGCCGTACGGCGGGATCTCCACGCCGCGCAGGATGGAGTACCTGTTCGGGTTGGCGACGAAGGTGATGTCGATGTGCCAGCCCTTGTAGTCGCGCGGCGGCTTGGCGGTGGGGATGGAGAGGTCCGACCGGTGGTTCTCTTTGTACTCGGCGGCCTTTCGTTCCCAGATCTCCGGGTGCTCAGGGAGCCCCAGCGCGATCGGGTGGGCCGGCGTCAGCGGGCCGAAGGCGCGGCCGAAGGTGAGCAGCTGTTCGTTGGAGATGTCCTGCTCGCGGAAGAAGATCACCTTCCATTGGAGCAGGGTTTGCTCGATTGCCTGCACCGTGGCAGGGGCCAGCGGCTTGCGCAGGTCGACGCCGTGGATCTCCGCCCCGATCACGGGCGTCAGCGGTCGTACATCCAGCCGCAGAGGGTAGGTCTGTTGTTCGGCAATGAGGGCGGACATGGCACTCTTCTCGCAGTCTTGAACGAGCCTGGACGCCAGCTCGCGGCTCGCCCTGAGCATGCGCCGTTCCAGTGCGGTGACTCGAGAAATTCTTGTGGGGCCGCACAGCTGGGGGCTGGGTCCCATTCCGCCGTGGTGACGCGGTCGCGCGGTCCGTCGCGCCGAGCGCGCGTGGAGCGAGGGGTTGCTCTCGACGATGCACGGCGAGGTCGCGGAGGCGTGATGTGCCCCGCACCTGTTCCGTAGGCAGCAGCCTTGCGGATGCAGTGTTGCGCACGAAGCAGTCCCCGGGGGGATCGCCCCGGAGGGAGCGACCCAGGTTGGGGACCCAGGGTGGAGGGAGCCCGACCCAGGTTGGGGGCCGCGGCGGTCGGCGGCGGGCGCGGGTCCGGGGGTATCCGTTCGGTAGAGCCCATCCTGACGCCGAGCAGGCCAGGGACATAGGCTTGTCGTGCGGTGAAAGTTGAGTTCGCCGGTCGCGGTGAGCAGGCCGTACTTCTTCGCCGTCCGGCGAAGAGAACTCCCCCGGAGGATCCACTCCTCGATGAGACGCTTCGCCGGATGAGAGCAAATGACACAAACCATCTAACGTCAGAAAATATGATGTCGGATGTTCACTTGACAAGCATTACAGACTATCCAATCGTCGATTCAAATACAAATCGTATGGGAAGCGACCCGGCAAGGTCGTCCTTGACGTGGCCAGGGGCCGGGCTCCACGTGCTCCTCGGGGGAGCACATGAGACGGCTGCTGTGCGTGCTGGGTCTTCTCGGAGCCACAGGTCTGGCGACGACGATGGGATGTGGAGCATCGCCAGAGGTGGACGAACCTGAAGCGGCAGCGGCGAGGTCGAACTGCCTGACTCCCTGGACGAGTGCAACCGGGCATGTCGGAACGGACAGCAGGCGATGGAGCAATTTTGCTCCCAGCTACCACCGGATCCTCGCTTGAGGGCCGGTTGCTGGGCGGCAGCGAAGGGGGGATTGGTCGCGTGCCTCGGCTGGTGTTACTGGCACTACGGTACGTGAAGAGGGCGTCTGCTTGACACCCTGCGGGAAGGGGCCGCAAGGTGCGTCCTATGCAGGACGACACCCCGCTCGAACCCATTGCAGAACGCCGCCTCTCGGTCGTAGGCGAGCCCGGCCGGATGGTGACCGTGACCATCGGCAAGCCGGTGCAGAAGGCGTCCGGTGACTGGGCCTGTCCGGTAGATATTCAGGGAATTACAGATCCCGTCCGAGACTCGGCCTACGGTGTGGACGCGGTCCAGGCGTTACAGCTCGCGTTCGAGACGGCTCGTCAGTCCCTCAAGAAGGCTGGGCTTCCCGTCACCTGGTGCGACGGGGAGCCCGGAGAGACGGGTTTCCCCATGGCCGTGCCGTACATCTTTGGCCGCGCTTTCGAGGACAGGATGGAGCGTGTGATCGAGGATGAGATCGAGAAGGCCGTGGAGGCGAAGAAGAAGGGGGCGCCCCGCTGACCCCCCTCCCGGGGCACCATGTTCCGAGAGGGGGCTGGACCGCGGGTGTCGATCACCGCTTGTGGTCTGCTCTACGCAGCGCAGAGGCTCGCTGGCCCCGACAAGGAGGCGTATTTTTACCGTGGCAAAGGCGTCCCCGCGCTGACACGCGAGGAGATCCACCCGCTCCGCGGCAAGATCGAGCTCCTGCGCGCCACGCAATCGCGCTGGCAAGCCCTCCGAACCCAAGGACAGACAAACGCCTTGCGGCGTCGGACTGTTTTTTCTCATCCGAAGCGACGATTTGTGGCGATTTCTACCCCGTTGACCCTGTGCGGCTCGCGGACGTACCGTCCGTGCATGCGTGTCGTTGAGCCATCGCTGCACGGCTGCCCGACGCTCGGCGGGACCACACCGGCCGCCGAGGGCCTCCGCGCCGTTCCGGCGGCGGTTCGCGAGCAAGCAGGGCTGCTCCGTCGGGACGCGCGGTGAGGCGGAGGGGAGCTCATGCGTCGTCCGGTCGATGATCGAGCCCGCGGGGTTGCTCGTGCCATCTCGCTCCTCGCGATGGCCTCGACGGGCGCTGCCGGTATCTCCGGGTGCTCCTACGACCACGACTGTGCGAGGACGTTCACGTGCGAGCCGCTCCCCCGGCGAGATGCCGCCGCAGCTCCCGGCGTCGCCGTGCGACGGCGATCCTGCGAAGAGCCTGGCGAAGGACGGGTGCGGGGTGTTCGTCAGCGCGTCGTCAGGCGACGACGGGAACCCAGGCACGAAGGGCGCGCCGGTGAAGACCTTGCAACACGCGATCGGGCTCGCCGCGCACGGACGAGGCGACGGCAAGCCGCCGACCCGGCGCGTGTACGCGTGCGGCGGGTCGTTCGAGGAGGAAATCACGCTGCCTTCCGGGATCGACCTCTGGGGCGGCCGCCGCTGTGAGGGCGGAGACTGGTCGTACGCGTGGTCGTTCGGCGGGCCGGACGAGCCCACCGTCATCGCGCCGCCCGAGGGGATCCCGCTGCGGATCCTCGAGGGGGAGGACCTGGGGGCCATCCCCGGGGACGACGCGACCTCCATGATCCTCGGCGTGCGCGCCGTGGCGGCGGACGCCTCGGCGCCGGATGGCAAGTCGTCGATCGCGATGATCTTGAGCCCGGGAGCCCGGGCGATCGTGCGGGACAGCAAGATCGTCGCGGGCAACGGCAAGGACGGGGAGCCGGGCGAGGACGCGTCCAGCGAGCGGGCGTGGGACGGGGAGCCGGGGAACCACGGCGCGCACGCCTGCACGGCGGACGTCGCGACGGGCGCCCTTCCGGTTGTGACCGTGTGCGACGATGGAACCGAGTCCATCGGAGGCTACGGGGGCGACGGCGGGCTCGACGCAGGGGGCGACGGGGAGCCGGGACAGCCGGAGCCGGCGGTGAATCCGGGAGGCAAGGGCCTCGCGGGGACCGGCGCGGGCAGCAGCGCGTGCACACCGGGGAACGACGGCGCTGAAGGCGACGATGGCGGGCGCGCTGCCGGCGCTGTGGGCGCGGGCTACCTCTCGGAATCGTATGGCTGGGTCGGCATCCGGGGCGAGGACGGCAAGAGGGGCGTCGTCGGCCAGGGAGGGGGAGGCGGCGGCGGCGGCAAAGGGCGAGACGGCACGATCGCGTGTCGCGCGGGCGGACCGCAGGGCGGCGCGGCCGGCGGCTCGGGCGGGAGCGGCGGTTGCGGTGGCCGGGGCGGCATGGGGGGCGGCTACGGCGGCTCGAGCATCGGCATCGTCGCGTTGCAGGGAAGTGCGCTCACGCTCAAGGCGACCGAGATCACCACGGGCAACGGGGCTCAAGGCGGCGCCGGCGGAAGGGGTCAACCGGGCGGCGGCGGTTGGGGTGGCGGCTCCGGCGGGACTCACACGGAAACGGAAATGTTGCCCGCGTGCCGCGGCGGGCGGGGAGGCAATGGCGGCCGCGGCGGGGACGCCGGCGGCGGCATCGGGGGCTCTTCCTATGGCGTCGCGTTCGTTGGTGCCTTCTTGAGCATCGATCCGGGCGTGTTCGTCCGGGTCGGAGGCGGGGCCAATGGCGGGCCAGGAGGCAATGCGGCGCCTGGGGACGACCGAGGCCAGGGCCAGATCGGCGACGCCACGGCCTATCGTCCGTTCGATGCGCCCGATCCAGGGCCCCCTCATTGACCGTGGCGGTGCGTGGCGTGCGGCGCCGAGAGAGGATCATGAAGACGACCCGAGCGACCTGTCCGCTTCTCGCACTGCTGTTCGTCGTGGCCGGTTGCGGCACCGCACCAACCGCGAGCGACGCGGGCGGAGCACCGTGTGACGGCTCCGCGGCGTGTCACGACGAGGCGCCGCCGGAGTCGGTCTGTCTCGAGCGCCTCGCCGCCGATGAGCTGGTGGACGGCTGCGGCGTGTTCGTGACCAACGAATTCGGAGGCGGTGACGACGCGAACCCCGGCACGTCGAAAGACAAGCCGGTGCGCACGCTCCAGCGCGCTGTCGAGCTCGCGCGCACCGGGCGCGGGCGCGTGTTCGTCTGTGCCGACGGGTTCCATGGTCCGCTGGTGCTGCCCTCCGGGGTCGATCTCCTCGGAGGGTTTCATTGCTTCCAGTGGCAGCGTCAGACAGGGAGCAGGTCCCAGCTTTATGTCACCGACAAGCCGGTCTTTCCGCTGACCGTCGTGCCGGCGACCGCCGAGGACACGGGCGCCGCGGACGGTGTATCGAGAATCGTTGACATGATCCTGCGTTCATTTGGCCCGAGCACGATGCTCGTCCAGTCGAACACCGAGGTCGAGATCCTCCGAAGCAGCTTTCGCCCCTCGTATGCGTGGGGGGGTCATAGTGGCGAGGACTTGCCCGAGCCGAGCCATGCACCCGACGGCGCCGATGGACTGTACGGCGGCGACGCGTGCTCGGCGGAGACCGTGGCCGGCGGGGCTGCCGTGGTGAACCCGTGCGACGGCGGGCTCCCAAGCGCCGGCGGCAAGGGCGGTGACGGCTTGCCCGGCGGCGCGGAGGACGGGCGCGACGGCGAGCCGACCCCGACGCCGAACCCCAACAATTACGGACGGCGAGGGCTCGGGGACGTGGCCGACGTGAACTGCACGGACGGCAACTACGGGATCTACGGCGCGCGAGGCACCGTCGGCGCCCCCGGCCAGGGCATCGGGCGCATCGGCGAGGCCGGCTGGGAGGCGGACTGGGCCGGCGACGGCGGCTGGGGCACGCCGGGCCAGGGCGGCGGCGGAGGCGGCGTAAGCGCCCGGCCAACGCCATCGTGACCACCCCGTCGAGGCCGGTTACCAGTCCCCATCGCGACGAAGGAGGAAGCGATGGCGACGAAGGCGGAGTGGGCCGAGCGGGTGGAGCGATGGGAGCGCAGCGGGCTGAGCGCCGAGAAGTTCGCGCGGCGCGAAGGGTACATGCCGAAGCAGCTGTACTGGTGGCGCTGGAAGCTGCGCGCTGACCGGCCCTCGCAACCCTCGCCGTCGTCGTTGACCGAGGCACCGCGTTTTCTGCCGGTCCACGTGGTGACGGACGCATCGGCCGTCGCGCCAGAGCCGATCGAGATCGCGCTGCCCAACGGGCGGGTCGTGCGGGTCCGGCCGGGCTTCGACCCGGCCACGCTCGAGCGGGTACTGGCGCTCGCGGCCGAGGAGACGCCGTGCTGACGCTGCCGCCGTCGGTGCGCGTGTACGTCGCAGCCGAGCCCACGGATCTGCGCAAGAGCTTCGATGGGCTGTCGGCCTTGGTCTCTCAGCGCTTCGGAGCCGACCCGCTCTGCGGGCATCTGTTCGTGTTCAGGAATCGGCGAGGCGACCAGATGCGCGTCTTGTTCTGGGACCGCACGGGGTACATGATCGTGGCGAAGAAATTGGCTCGCGGGCGATTCCATCTCTCCTGCGACCTGCCCAAGGGGGCCACGCACGTCGAGGTCGAGGCGGCCGAGCTGTCGCTGATGCTCGAAGGGTTCGACCTGTCCCAGGCCGTGCGGCGCAAGCGCTGGAGGCCCGGCGTGAGAAAAATTGCTCCGTCGAAGCAAAGCTTGATGGATGCGCGCGGGATAGCTATCCCGCGCGCCACGTGACCAGTCCTCTTCAGTCCCAGGCACAATTGCCCGCCGATCTGGCGGACGTGCGGCACAAGCTCGAGCAGCTGGCGGCCGCCGGGCAGCTTCCAGAGCTCATCGAGCTGGTGCTCGGGCTGCTGGTCCAGCTGCGCGACAAGAATACGGCGCTCTCGGCGAAGCTCGCGAGCGCGCTGCGGGAGCTGTACGGCCGCAAGAGCCAGCAGATCTCGACCGAGCAGCTGATGCTGATGTTCGCCGAGCTCGGGGCGGAAGCTCCGCCGCAACCGGAGCAGGGGCTGGTGCCGCAACCTCCTGAGCCGCCGAAGCCGCCGCGAGGACGGGGCGGGCGCGCGCCGCTTCCCGAGCACCTGCCGCGTGAGACGCGCGTGGTGCCCGTCCCCGAGGCGGAGCGGACGTGCCCCCAGTGCGGCGCGGACAAGAAGTGCATTGGCCATCGTACGAGCGAAGTGCTCGAGTTCGTTCCGGCGCAGTTCAAGATCATCGAGGAGCGGCGGGAGAAGCTCGCCTGCCCGCGCTGCCCGGAGCAAGGCGTAACGACGGCGGACAGCGAGAAGGTGATGGACCGGGGGCGTCCGGGACCGGGGCTGCTCGCCAGCATCCTTGTCGAGAAGTTCGAGGATTCGATGCCGCTGTACCGGCAGTCGCAGCAGTACGCGCGCTTCGGCGTGTCGCTGTCCCCGTCGACCCTGGGCGACTGGTCGGCCTTCGCGCTCGATGTGCTCGCTCCGGTGGCTGAGAGGATCGAGGAGCGGGTACTGGACTCGTTCTACCTGCGCGCCGACGACACGGGGATGCGGGTCCTGGATCGAGATCATCCGACGGGGGTGAAGCGTGGCCACATCTGGGCCTTCGTCGGGGCAGATCTCGTGGCGTTCCTGTACGCACCGGACTGGAAGGCGAAGCATCCTGCCGCGCTGCTGCAGGGCTTCACCGGCTACTTGCAGGGCGATGGGTACGCGGGTTATGGCGCGATGCTCCGCGGAGGTGAAGGCGGCGAGATGATCGTGCCCGAGGAGCGTCGGCTTGGCTGCGGGATGCACATCCGCGCCAAGCTCGAGAAGGCGGCAAAGGGCGGCGACACGCGGGCCGCGGTGGCGCTCTCGTACTTCAAGGCCATCTACCGGATCGAGGCGGCCTGCAAGGAGGAGGCGCTGCCCACGGAGACGCGCCTGGCGCGCCGGCAGGAGCGGTCGCTCCCCGTTGTGGATGAGCTGTATCAGTGGATTCACGAGCTGCACCTGCGGCTCGTACCAGGCACGCCGCTCTGCATCGCCACCCAGTACGCCATCAATCAGGAGGCGGCATGGCGGCGCTGCTTCACGGATGGACGCTTCGAGATAGACAACGGCGAGGTCGAGCGGCAGCTAAGACGTGTCGCGCTCGGAAGAAAGAACTACCTATTCGCGGGCTCCGACAAGGGCGCTCAGCGCCTGGCCATCGGCTACACGATCTTCGGCTCGTGTCGAATGCACGGAGTCAACCCGCTCGCCTGGGCGACAGACATCATCGGCAAGTTGCAGGCGGGCTGGCCGCGCGACCGGCTGGACGAGTTGCTGCCCGACGCCTGGACGAAGTCGTCGCACGCTGCTCCGAGCACCGGCGACGCCGACGCGACCTGAACAACGCGAGCCTCGGCCGGCGACCTAGGCGGATGCCGCCTTGCCGGGCCCTTTCTCAGGACCGCCTGTGCCCGCGCCGAGTCGTGGGCCGACGCCGCCCCGCGTCCAGCCTCCTCGACCCCGCCGAGAGCTGCAAGGGGCCGTGCCCATGGCGATCGCCGGGTGGTTACGAGGCGGCGGCCGCAGGGGCGGGCTCGGCGTATGCGGCGCGGCGTCCAAGGGGGGCGCCGGAGGAGGATCGGGCGGGGCCGGTGGCTGCGGCGGACGAGGCGGCAAGGGGGGCGAGAACGGCTACCCGAGCATCGGCATCGTCGCGCTGCACGCCAAGGTGACCGTGCGCGACAGCGAGATCGAGACGTCCGACGGCGGCCAGGGCGGCGACGGCGGCGAGCCCCAGCAAGGCGGACGAGGCGGCCGGGGCGCACCGGGCGGCGTGCTGGAGGACCGCTCGGCCTATTCCTGCAACGGGGGCCCCGGGGGCGACGGCGGCGAGGGCGGCTACGGCGGCCCGGGGCGCGGCGGCGACTCGATCGGCATCGCCTATCTCGACGAGGACCGGGTCACGGCGGAGGGCGTCACCTTTACGCTTGGGCTGCCGGGCAAGGGCGGCATCAGCTGGGACGACGAAGGCAAGATGATCTCGGGCGAGGACGGCGTCGCCGTGGAGACGCTCCGGTTTCCTGAATAGCTGGAGTGGAGCTCGCCCGGCGAACCGCGTCCGTGGAAGGCGGCGCGTCTACAGGCCCGAAGGGAGCGGCGGCCGTGGGGGCGATCGGTCGAGCACCGCAAGCTCCCCCACCGCCCGGGGCCGCCCTGTCAACGGGACGCGCCGGCGGGACGCGTGGGCGCCTCCTCGAACACCTCGGCGTCCGGCAAGGAGCGGACCTCTTGGCCCGGTAACCGGCGCCATTGGGATGCCACGATGTCCTTGGCCGTGCGCTTTCGCCTAATCGCTGAAGAGGTCGAGGATGGGCGCCAGAACAAGTCTGCGCTCGCGATCTCCTTCGAGACGCTTCGCGTAGTCGCGCAGGCCGGATGCACGGACATGACCGTGGAGGCCTAGGCGAGCAGCCTCCAGAAACACGGCGGCGTCGATCTCCTTCGGGCCGAAGCGGAAGCATTGCTCGATAAGGATTCTGCACAGTTCCGTCGGGTCGCTGGTGCTCGCCTTTATTTGCGCGAGACGGCGGCCGATGGTAGTATAAAAAATTTCAGGGTCCGCCGTGCGCGCTTCCTCGAGAGCGTTATTGTCAATGGGGCGCGCAACCGCGCGGGTGGCACGAGCGAGCGCGATATGAGGAGCAAGCTCCATATTGGTGCTCGCCTCGCGCAGAGCAGCTTCCACTTCGGCGGTCTGGTCCAACGTCTCGGCAAAGCGGAGCGAGGCGAAAGCCCAGTTGTGAATGATTACTGGATTTGGCTGTGTGGGTGGTGGGAGAGAAAAAGGTGCAAAAATCAGGGGTCGGCTTGCTGCTGCCCGCCAAACGACTACAATACAAGCGAGCAAATCATGATACGCTGCGCGAATCCACTCCTCGTCGCCAGGGAACATCTCCTGAATCTTTTGCTGAAAATTTATCAATATTAGAATTGCATCGTAGGCAAATGCAAGGCCATAGCTCAGATGTTCGTTCTTGGCGGAATGCAGAGTGCGCTTGAGACTCTCGAGTGCACCACTAATACCATCACGACCAGAAACCAACGGGGCGAACAAGAGAGCCTTGATCGAATCCATCGCGTTGCTCGAGCCTAACTGAGATGCCTCCTCAAGAAGATGCTTGACGATGCCCTTGTCGTTGAGCTTGGTACGAACATCTGCATCCGCGAGCATCGCGCCGTCGAAGTCGTGAATGTAGTAAAGCAGCATGCTGTGCTCAGTCTTCTGCTCCAGACCGATGCGAAGGATCTGCTCAAGGATCGATTTTCCAGTCGCAGGATAGTCCCTAGCGTGCTTTGTGACCGGCTCTAACACAAGAAAAGCAAGTGCTGCCCGCGTCACCGGCCATAGGTCGACGTCGGGGCTAATGTTCTTTAATCGGTTTACAACGGCGCTAATAACCGATTCCATCGAAGTTGCGTCGAAGGCGTCGGCATACTCGCTCGCCGTATTGCATGCTTTGCTGCTTCCGTCCCAGAAATCAGCGGGCGAACTCAATCGTTTACAAATGGCCTGCTGTACCTGTGGGGCGACCTCAGACCGCAGTTCAGGCCTCTTCTTGGCGAGTTCTTGTAAGGCCTCCAGGCTAGGCCGCCCGACATCTACTCGCTGCTCGAACTCTGCCTCGAACTCCGTCGCGAGCGTCGCGATGTGCCTCCACATCAAAAGAATCGCATCGTGGTGTGCTGGACCGCGTAGCTCCGGGATCCATTTCTTGAACAGTTCGACGACAACCAGTGCTCGCGCGATCGTTGCACCCTTGTGTTGGCGGGCATGGTCGATCACCATTTTTATACATGCATGGTTGACGTATGCTTTTAGCAGCGGTGCGGCCCAAGATATTCGTTTGATAACGCCGCTGTTGCCGCTCTCGACGAGCATGCGTACGGCAAGCTGAAACGCTTCCGGAAGGATGTTCTTTTCTACTCTCTCCGACAGATCGTCGATAATGCTCCACCCATACCACATCTTCGTGTTCTGAAAATCCACCCGCGCGCCGAGTGCGATTTGTCGCCTGAGAAGTCCCCAGAACCGTCGTCCGGCCTCCTCGTGCTTGCCACGAAGCCAGTAGCTCATTGGTGTGTAGAAATTATGAGAGTCTCGCAGTAATGGGGACTGAGCAATCGACAGCCTGCGGTCCTGATTCTTGCGTCCTTGTATTTGGGGATGGGACAATGCCACAAATGCATCAAGCGAGAGATTTGCGACCCGTAGCGGATCTGTCTCAAGACTCGCTTCGGGCAACGCATCATCAAGAAGTTGTGCCTGCGTCGCAGGATCATCATGCGCAACGGCGAGCGCGGCACCGCGAGAGCCTATAATGCACGCCTTCCAGGCAGATGTGACGTCCTCCCATCCGGCTTCGGGGTCCCATTCCGTAAGCATGTCGCTCGCTCGTTCATATCCAGCGAGTGCTTTGTCCCATACATCAGCGTCAGCGCACAAGTCTGCGACATGCTTCATCACTACGGCGAGGAGAGGCATGCAAAGGGACTGAGTCGAGGCGCCGATGCCTCGCCAGAAATCATCCACCGATAGCGTTCGATGATCGCGTTGCGCAATCTTGAATACTATCAATAAATCCCTGAAGCTCTCCTGAAGCACACTATCTACTGGTCCAAACTGGCGCTCAAGTGACTCTGGATGCCTCCCAAAATCAGCTGTCCCGAAACGCACAATGGCATCGATTAACTCCGGATAGAGTTGATCCACATCCGCCTTGTTCAGCGTCTGTGCCCAACCGTCGTCGTCATTCTGCCAAGCGAGCGCTCTGACCAAGCGCATGAAGTACCTACGTTCCCCATCATACTCTCTCTGCTCGACAAGCTGACGTGGCCGCACCATCCAGCATTCGTTCCACAGCGTATCCCCGCAGAATACCTCCTCGAACAGGCACTGGAGGCCAAGTCGACCATTCGTTCCCTGAGAGACAACAATCATGACAATCTCACGCAGCAGGCGAGCGGGCAGGAAATGACGCATAGCGAGCCACGCCATCCAGTGTTGAGAAAGCTGATCGACGTTGATGCGGGTTATTTTGTGATTCATAGATCTACCCTAATGTCGATCTGTTCCACATCCACGATCTCTCCAGTTCGATCCCACCGATTGGCGTCGCGAGGCAGCTGGGTGATCGTGAAGCCCAGCGCCGTCGCCGTCGCGTAAGCGGTCGATGGATCAAGAGCCATAAGATGACCCAAGACGTGCCCACCTTTTCTCTCGGTGAACACCTTGGCGCTCATCCATTCTTCTTCCTTTTCAAATTTTTCATCAGTTCTTGCGAAGACGTCCACGAGAACGAACGCGTCGCAAGGCTTAGGCTTTAGAGGGGTTGGAAGAAACACCCCGGAAAGACCCGCGAGTGGAGGCGCAATCTTCCCCGAGTTGCCGCTTGAAGCATCGGGAAATACACGATAGTTTGCTAATACAAAGGCCGCGTAGCGGTGCCGGCGCCATTCATCCGAACGTACTGCTCGTTCGTAGGAATTACAGAATTTGTCTTTCCATTTTGATCGCTTCTTACTTTGCTGGTGAACATCTATGTCCGACACACGCTCGGGCACGAGGGCTTGCGGAGTGCATGTAGCAACGGAGACGATGTCGACGTGATCCGGTGGACAGCGGTCGAGAGCCGCCGCGCCCGACGTCAGCACGGTGATAGGGTGAGCGCCCGGTACGTTCGTCGTGCGCTCGATCACGTCCGAGCAGATGAGCGGCTGTACAACAATGGATGTCATTCGCCTATCCGAGGGACGCAATGTGACCAACGAAAAGAGGCAAGCCTCTTTCATGTTTTTATCTAGCAACGGACTTGTTTCATAGTTGGAAGCAACGTTCTTGAGGTGGAGGCAGATGCGCAGACGGCGATCTGCATCCACCATGAAGAAGCATCCAGCATTGAACATCCCGCGCTCCTTTTCAGGATCGCTCAGCCATCGGCGCATGGGTTCGAAGTCTTGGTCTACTACGGCTGGGAGCGCCTGGAGACGAGTCACGAGATCCCGCAACTGATCACGCCGGAACAGGTGCGTGTGTTCATCCTCCGCCGTTGCGCTGAGCCCAGTGTGAATGCAGCCCATCGGCATCGGTGACCTGCCTAGGTCTTTTAAAAAATGGACGAGGGCAGCGGCAGGCAAGAACGCTTCCGGGAATGTCACAAGATCGAATGGCTCGATGAACCGTTCTGTTGGAAGCGGCGGAGAACCCGCCTTAATCTCGGTAAGCAAAGAGATCCCCAGTCGGCCGAGCGAGGCCCGGAACACAGCTGCATGGGTCGACGGCTTATAGGCTGCGGGCTCGACGACATAGGCGCGAAATGGTTGCTGCCTTCGGTTCATTGGCCACTCCAGCCAGTTGATGTGGCCTGTCGTGTCCGCTGTTCGTCCACTTCTGGTGACGGAAGAAAGGTGCGTGAGGCCCGGACAGACTTCCATCAGGACCTCCGATGCCCTACCATAGCAGGTGTCGTGATGCCGTCCTGTGATCGGGTCCGGATCCCTGATTGACGAAGCCATGGCTACGACATAACCGGCGTCGTTCCAGAGTGGGCCACCGCTGCACCCCGGCGATATGTTCGTTGAGCTGAGCTGCCAGCGTTTGTCAGCGTCAAGCGGCCCTGCTACGGTCGCCGCCATCCAGAGCCCGCCCGGGTCAGCGAAGCCAAATCCACGCAAGATTTGACCCGTAAGACCGCTGGACGTCGCAAGAGCAAGAGGTTCGACCGCCGCGGGGGCCGCTTCACTTAAGCGGAGGAGGGCAACATCCTCGTTCTCCTTAAAGTAAGCCGGCACTACCTCCGCCTGGAGGAAGCTGCCATCGGGGCCGCCAGAGAACTGGACTTCGATCGACTTGCCGTGGGGCCGCTCTGCATGGGTTGTCCCGCGGAAAACTTTCTTGATCACGTGCGCGCACGTCGCCACGAGGTCCCACCGGACAAGGAAGCCTGTCCCGATAGGCGTGCGGCCAGTGTCGAAGATTTTTACCACCGCGGCCTTGAGGCTTCTCTCGCGCTCCTCCGTTGGCATGCTCCCCTCACGCGTTTAAGCGACTCGCTCGTCTTCCCGATACCAGCGAAGTATAGGTTGATCCTGAGCTATGCGTCCGTCGTTCAGCCGCACATCTGCGTAGCTCGGACGGTGCTCCCGGATTCCGTGGAGTTGGTTAGTCGTGATGCGGAGCAGCCAAGCCTCCAGGGCGTCGCGCCCTGCGTCCGTATCTTCGAGCAGTGATTGGTCGACCCTGATCAGATCGGCCCAGGTTCCTGTGTTAATATAGTATCCGCCGCCAGGTAATGCGATCTCGCGTGCGAGGTGAGTGTGCCCCATAACCACCACCTTTATCGTCCCTGTTTCGGCCAGTTTTTTCGCTGCCGAGTGGCAGTCGCCGTCGACGAAGCCTTCTTCGAACACCTCCGTTCGGTTGGGCACGCTGCGGAGCGCCACCTGGATCTTTCGCAGACGTTCGCGCGGGATCGCCTCACCGCGCGCGAACATTGCCGAAAGCCCGTCCTCTTCCCTGCCAAGCACGATGGTGTGGAGCGCGTCTAGTACGCCCCCGGCCCCGATATGGCGCTCCTGTCGTGCCTCAATCTCGGCCAGTTCCTGGTAGAAGGCCCGCCGTACCTCGACCGGCAACATGTCTGCAGCGTCCTCTCCGGCGACTAGGCGCTCGTGAGTGGGCGCGATCCCGTCGCCATCGGCGGTCCACACCGCCTTGCGGTAGCGCTGGGCCACCCACGAACTAGCGAGGCGGAACAGTTCCCGTAGGTGCTTCTTGACAATTGTGGGCTCCATCTCGAGGAACAACAGGGCGAGGATTTTCCCCTCCGGCTTGAGTAGATCGATGAAGTGGTAGCGCTCCTTGAGCGGGTTCATCGCGCCATGCACGAGCAAAGCACCAGGACATACCTCGAGCGATCGTGGGGCCCTCTCACGGCGGGATGCGGCACTCGCAATCTGTCGTAGGCCATCGTGGTCGACCGCGTTCCAGGGATCATATCGATTGCCATGCTCGACCAGTAGTTCGCCGACTCGGTAAGCGTCATTGCCGACGACGAAATGACAGCGGTGGGGATTGGTGCCGAGCTGCCGGAAGAGTGACTCGCGCACGCGCGGATAAGCGAGCTCAATGTCGTGGTTGCCTACGAGGATCGTGAACCGAGGCAGCCGCTGCGCACAGAGCGCGAAGGCGTTGAAGAGGCTCGGAAGACGCTGAAACATGGCTTCTAGTTTTTCGACCGCGCGATCTTCTGTGGGCGTCCATGGCTCCAGAGGCTCTTCCGCCAGGAAGTCGATGAAATCGCCAGCGATGACGAGCTCCAGTTCGTCATGGCCTTCGTAGGCCGCTAGCTGTCGTAGGAAGTCGGCCAGTACTTCCGGGTGGCCCAGCATCGGGGACTTATGCCCCCCGATGTGGAGGTCTGAGATGACGATGACGCGGCGCATAGGGCGGTCATCGCATGCTAGCGACGGCGCTTGCGCTACGTCAACGCAGTACCCACGTCCAACGTCCCGGTGTTCCGCCGTTCGTGCTTTGTCAAGGCGTCGTATCCGCCTCGGATCGCACCGCCAGGCTTCTTCCGCGCCCGCGGCGTTCGCGGCGTTCTCCCCGACGATCTCGACGACCTCACCCAGGACACCGTCCTCGGCGCCTGGCGCAGCATGCGCGCCGGCCGCTTCCGCACGTCCCCCGCGCTTCGACCCGCCGACGCCTTCCGCCCCTGGCTCGCCGGCATCGCCTCGCGGCAGGCCTCGCACTACCGCGACAAGGCCTACCGCCGCCACGAACTCCCCCGCGGTCGACCCTGACCGCCTCTCCGCCTTCGCCGCCCCCTCGCCCGAGGCCCGCCTCGTCGCCCGCGGCCTTCTCCGCGCGTTCCACCGTCTCCGCCCCGAGCTGCTCGAGATCCTGTCGCTCGCCGCCACCGACCTTTCCTCGCACGAGATCGCCGCCTCCCTCTCGCTCCCGCGCCCCACGGTCGCCACCCGCCTCCGCCTCGCGCGCCGCCTCTTCGCCCGCGCCCTCACCCGCTCTCGGAGGTGGCCCCGATGAGCCCGATGAGCCGCACCCCCGTCGACGCCCCCGCCGAGCTGCCGACCGCGACCGAGGCCGCCCTCCTCGAGATGGTGCTCGGCCTGCCCGGCGTCGGGCCGCGCATCCTCGGCACGGCCGCTCTCCCCTCCCTCGGTCGCCTCTCGCCCGCGGCGCTGGCCGAGCGCACCCAGATCGCACTGTTCGACGCGACCCGGCTCGCCGCCGCCTTCGAGCTCGGCCGCCGCTACCACGCCGCCCGCGCGCGCCGGGGCGCGCTCCTCACCGACGCCGCCCGCGTGGCGCGGTACTTCGGCCCGAGGCTGGCGTCCCTGGTCCACGAGGAGCTCTGGATCGCGGCGCTCGACACCCACGGCCGCGTCCGCGAAACGCGCCTGCTCGCCCGCGGCTCCGACGACGCCCTCCACGTCGGCCGCTCCACCGTCCTGCGCACGGCGCTGGACATGGCCGCCCACAGCTTCGTCCTGGCCCATAACCACCCGAGCGGCGACCCGACGCCGACCCGCGAGGACGAAGCGATGACCCTGGAGCTGCGCCACCTCTCCGCGGAGTTGCTCGTCCCGCTCACAGCCCACGTCATCGTCACGCCCAGCGGCCGCTACGCCGCCGTCCACGAGTAGGCCCTCGCGGCGCGCTGCGCCCCTGCGTCAGGGCACTTCGCCCCGCCACCCCTGCGCATCCAGCCGCCAGCCTCCCGCGCCTCCCCCCGGCAGGCTGCTCCGCAAGCCTCGGGCATCGGCGGCTCAGGCTGGCGGATAGCGCACGCCCCCATCGGGGGCGGCCTGGTGGATGGCCATCGCGGAAGTCTCTGGTCACACATCGGGCAGGATCCGCGCAATGACGGCCGGCGAGACGCCTGGCGCCGCATGCCTGGATGGAGTGGAGTGCGGCACAGCCCGCCGCGATGCGGGGGCTCGTCCGTCGCATCCGTGCGTGATACGCTCCACCCAAGATGGTCGATCCTGAAGCGGCACCTCCGGTCTACAATGAGGACGGCGTCGACCTCACGCTCATCCGCTGGATGCTAAGCCTCACGCCAGCGGATCGGGTCGCCACCCTCCAGGCCCACATCGACTTCGTCACGCTCGCCCGTGAGAGCAGGCGCGCGCGAGAACCGCATGCCCGGTCCGACGAAGATCGCTGAACTCCTCGGGGTGCTCGCCTGGCATCGAGTCGACTTCATCGTCGTCGGTGGCGTCGCCGCCGTGATCCAGGGAGCCCCCGTCAACACGTTCGATCTGGACGTCGTACACGCTCGCACGCCGGACAATATCGAACGGCTGCTCGGTGCGCTGCGTGAGCTCGATGCCGTCTACCGGATAGATCTCCAGAGGAGGCTTTCACCAACCGCCTCTCATCTGGCCTCCACTGGGCACCAGCTGCTGGCGACCAACATGGGAACGCTGGACCTGCTGGGCACAATCGAGGAAGGGACATCGTACGACGAACTCTTGGCCGACAGCGAGGGCCTGGATCTCGGTGGGATCTCGATACGTGTCATCACGCTCGAACGGCTCATCGTGATCAAGGAGAAGCTCACCCGACCCAAGGATCAGCTCATGCTCCAGGTGCTCCGTGCGACGCTCGACGAACGGCGACGGACCTGAGCACAGATGCAGTTGGCATCTGCCGCCCTGCCGGCGCCGCGTGACGTCATGAGCAGCTCGACGGATGTCGTCTCCGCGTTGCGCGTGGCCGCCGCGCTCGAGAGCCTCGGCCGCGAGTGGTTCATCGGCGGCAGCCTCGGCTCGGGAAGCTTCGCTGCATCAGCGACGCTTGGATCGATCTGAGGATACTGTGTCCTCGAGGCAGCCGCTGCGACCGACGATTCCGCTTGCGCTCGGATCAGCTCGGGCTCTGTGACGCGATGAGCGATCGCAGCCAGTCGTCCGAGGCCTTGCGGTACTCGGGGACGCGGCTCCGTTCGGCCGCGGCGAGCGCCTCCTTCAGCCGAGGCGCGTCGAGGTCGTGGATGTAGCAGGGGGTACCCGGCTGCTGGCGCCACGAGTCCTCGAGGCCGCCTGCGTCGACCGCATCGAAGCCGAGCTCGTCGACGAGGCGCATGACCTTCGCCCGCGCTTCCGGCGGATCCCCCGCGATCGGGAGCGCGACGCGCCCCGGCGTGCCCTTCGGCTCGCCCTTAGCGAGCAGGCTCTCGAAGTAGATGTTGTTGAACGCCTTGACCACCGGCCGCCCGATCTGCTCGGCGACCCACGCGCTCTCGACCTGCCCCGCCTCGATGGCCGGGATGCTGCCGTCGCGGACCGGGTAGTAGTTGTTGGTGTCGATCACGACCACGTCGGCGGGCACGCCGGCGAAGAGATCCTTCGGCAGGTCCACGACTGCGCGCTGGGGGATCGTAACGACCACGATCTCGCCGCCGCGCGCGGCTTCCGCGGCCGAGACGGGGGTGGCGCCGGTCTCGGCGGCAAGCTCGCGGAGCGTGTCCGGCCCGCGCGAGTTCGCGATCACGACCTGGTGACCGAGCTTCCCCAACAGCTTCGCCAGCGACCCGCCGATCGAGCCGGCGCCGATGATTCCGATCTGCATTCGTCACTCCTTCGAGCCGAGCCGCCCGCGATCGAGCGCGGACGCCGGCGGTCCAGGTGCATCGTCTGACGCAGACGGGCGATCGCTCGCGCCGTTCACGTCGGGGATGGGCTGTACCACGACCAGCCGCCCTCGGCCCGCGCAGGAGAACGCTGCCCCCAGGACGAGCTTGCCCTCGGGGTATGACGACCTGGCCCCCAAGGTAGGGCGACCTCGTTCACGAGCAGCAAGGCGTCGTCCACGGCCAGCGCGACATCGTCCCGGGGATGGGATGAGGGAGCAGCAAGTTCAAACGTCCGCCGGCGCAACGCCTGAGTTGAGCCGTGCCGCGAAGCGGCGTCGGTTTGAACGATCTGTCAGCTATCACTTCATAGGTTGGCGGATGGTGGTTTTCCACTTGTTGTGCCGAGTGGGTCCGGCGTTTGCCGTCAAACGGTGGGCACAGTGCCCCCGTCGATCAGGTACTCGCTCCCATGGATGGACGCCGCCCTGTCGGAGGCAAGGAATGCGACGAGCTCCGCGACCTCTTCGGGCCATGCGGGACGCCCGAGGGGGATACCACCGAGCGCGTTCATGATGCCTTGCCGGGCCGTGTCTTCATCCGTACCGGCGTCGTCGGCAAGGCGCTTCACGAAGGTCTCGGCTGCCGTCGTGCGGATCCATCCCGGGGCGATCGAGTTCACGCGGACGCCCTTCGGTCCCAGCTCCTTGGAGAGCGCCTTGCTGTACGTGGACAACGCGGCTTTCGCCGACGCGTACGCGATCGTCGCGTCGTGGAGAGGGAGCCGGCGCTGGATGGACGTAACGTGGAGGACGACCCCCGCGCCTCGCGCGATCATGTGCGGGAGGAGCGCGCGATCGAGACGCACGGCGGCCATGAGGTTGAGCGACAGCTCGTCGTGCCAGATGTCCTCGGTGAGCGACGCGAAGCCGCCGCCCGGCGCAGAGGAGCCGCCGACGCTGTGGACCAGGATGTCGATCCCGCCAAGCTCGCCCAGGACCGCGCGGACGACGGCGTCCACCCCTGCCACCGTGGCGAGATCGGCCTGTACGAAGACGTTCGGCGACTGGCCTGCCGGGAGCGCAGAGCGCGCCGTGGTCGCCGTCACGGCGCCCCCGGCGCCGAGGCGGCGGACGATGGCCTCGCCCGCCCCCTTGGTGCCGCCTGTGACGAGCACGCGCTTGCCGGCGAACTCCTCGGGATCGATCGAGAATCGTCGGGAGTAGGCGGGCATGGCATCGACGCTCCGCGCGTTCTGCGCGGCGACGTCCCCTGCGAGCGGTTCAGGTACTTTCATGGGCGGTGATTCCTCCTGAGGGACGATGACTCGCGGCCCGGCGCGTGGGCCCCCTCGCACGCAAAGTTGGGCTAGGCTCATCGGGTGGCAAGAACGCACGAAAAGGTGGGGTACGCACCTGAAGGTGAGTACGACGAGCCGGCGACTCCCGAGATCGCCGCCGAGCGTGTCGAGCAGGCCCTCGAGCTCCTCAAGGGGCGCTGGAAGCTGGTGATCCTCTTCCGCCTCTTCGGAGGGAAGGTGCAGCGCTTCTCGGAGCTCGAGCGCGCCATCCCTGGCATCTCGCAGAAGATGCTGATCCAGCAGCTCCGGCAGATGGAGCGCGACGGGATGATCTGGCGCGTCACGCACCCCGAGGTGCCGCCCCGGGTCGAGTACGGGCTCACCGAGTGGGGACAATCGCTCTGCCCGGCGCTGGACACGCTGCTGCGATGGGCAGCCAAGCGCGGCGCGTCCTCTCCCGTCGATTCGCGTTCGTGATGGCTGCCCCGGCGGGCCGCTACGCCGCCGTCCACGAGGTTGCCCTTGCGGCGCGCTGCGCCCCTGCGCATCCAGCCGGCAGCCTCCCGCGCACCGCCCCCGCCGGGAGCTCCGCGAGACCGGGCAGCGGAAGAGGCGCTGGAGCCCGTGGAGCAACCGACGGAAGCGACGCGCCGGGACGCAGAGCTCGACGCGGATCCGTCCCGGGGGCGACCGGCCGAGGAGGTCTTTCGTGACGCCCGCGCGCGGTTCCGGTGACGCTCCCGGTCATCTTTCACGATCGGGCTGAGGTCGAGCTGAACGATCGCGCGCCCGACGTGCGACATCGACCTGGATGGCGCGCGAGAAAGGCGCTCGCGAGGTCGGGCGGTGGGACCCACCTGGCCGCTCCGACGTCCAAGGCGGGAAGACTGCGACGGGCGTATGCGCTCAGGGAGACGACAGCCGGCCGGCCTCGGGAGCCATGCTCGCTCGCTATCGTCGGGGATCACCACCGTGGTACAGTGGGTCAGGAGCCCGACCCCGATGCATGATCGCCAAGCCGAACGAACAGCGGCTGAACCCGCCGACGCCGAGAAGAGCTGGGATCAGCGGATACTCGAAAGAGTCCCCTCCGGCGTTGATGCATCGCTCATCGCCGAGAACCTGCGCTTGACTCCGACCGAGAGAGTCGAGCGGATGCGGAAGGCACTCGAGTTCATCGAGGAAGCGAAGGCAGCCCATGGTCACCGACTTTCGGCGCGTCGTTGAAGCGCTCGTCGGTGAGCGTGTCGATTTCGTGATCATCGGCGGGCTCGCACTGGTAATTCAAGGCTCGAGCCGCACGACGAACGACCTCGATATGTGCTACTCGCGCGATCGCGAGAACTTGCGGCGCCTCGCACGCGCCCTGGCTCCGTTCCATCCTACGCTTCGCGGGTTTCCCCCCGAGTTGCCCTTCTTCTGGGATGACCAGACGTTATGGAGCGGGCTCAACTTCACGCTGAGCACGGACATTGGCGCCATAGACTTGCTGGGCGAAGTGCCCGGAGTGGGTAGCTTCGACGACGTTGTGAGAGGGTCGGAGGAAATCCAGCTCTACGGCTCTGCGGTTCGAATCCTGGGGCTGGACGCCCTGGAACGCGCCAAGCGCGCCGCCGGTCGTGCCAAAGATCTGCTCGATCTCGGTGAGATCGCTGCGATCCGTGCGCGCCGATCCCCCTGATACTGATCGACGTCGACCTGCGAGAACGAAGCGACGCCGGCTACCGCAAGCGAGCCGCATGTCCGCGCCGACGAAGGTCGCTAAGCTCCTTCGTGTGCTCGCCAGGCACCTTTCGTGCTAAAACTTGCTAAAAACAGCGTTGCCCGCCTCTCCGAGCAACCTGGGACGGAACATGGCAACTCGACAGATTGTGGTGGATGTGCCCGAGAAGGTGCTCCTTGCGGAGAAGATGGACGAAGCTGAGTTCGCGCGAGAGCTCCGCACCCTCGCCGCGGTCAAGCTGTACGAACTGGGGCGGCTCTCGTCCGGCCGCGCTGCGGAGCTCGCCGGCATGGCGCGGGTCGAATTTCTGCTGAGTCTGGGTCGCTACAAGGTTTTCCCTCTCGACGCCGAGCTCCGCGCGCTGGAGGCCGCAGTTGGTTGAGGCCATCAGCAATACCCGACCCCTGCTGTACCTTCACCGCATCGGCGCCATCGACTGGCTCGCCGAGATGTACGGGCACGACTGCGCGCGCCGGCTGTTCGGTCACGTGCCGGCCGACGCCACGTGACGTCATGAGCAGCATGAGCAGCTCGACGGATGGCGTGGAGCGCCGTCCACCGAGATCGAGCTCGTGCGCGACGGACGAAGCCCCCTTGCGGCTCGCGCGTGGCGGAGTTCTGCTCGCCACATGTCCGACCTAAAATTCTATTACGCCCCCATGACGAGCGCAGACCGGGTGCACTGGGCGCTCGAGGAGCTCGGCGTCCCCTACGAGAAGGTCAAGCTCGACCTCGCGGCGGGAGATCAGCGCAAGCCCGAGTACCTCGCGCTCAACCCGAACGGCAAGGTCCCGCTGCTGATCGCGGAGGGGAAGCCGATCTTCGAAGGGCTCGCGATCCTGCTCTACCTCGGCGAGCGCTTCGGCGTGGACAAGGGCCTCTTCCCGCCGCTCAACGCCGATCGCGCCGAGGCGTTCAAGTGGATGGCCTGGGGCAACGTCACGCTGTACGAGGCGATGACGCGGCTCGTGCGCAACACCCTGGACCGCTTCCCCGCCGACGAGCGCAACCCCAAGGTAGCCGAGGGCGCGAAGCAGGACCTCACGAACGGGGTCGAGATCCTCGACCGCGCGCTCGAGGGCAAGGAGTACCTCGTGGGCAACCAGTTCTCGCTCGCCGACGTGTCGCTCGTGACGGCGCTGCCGTTCCTGGCCCACGTCGGCGTGGACCTCTCGCCTTTCGCGAACGTGAACGCGTGGATCGCCCGCTGTACGAGCCGGCCTGCGGCCAAGCGGGTCAGGCCGGGCTGACGTCTCCGCCCTCGCCCTGACTCTTGCGGAGCATCACCAGGAAAGCCGGGCCGCCGATCAGCGCCCGGCCGGCGATGGGCGCGGCGAAAGCGTCGTCGCGCGGGCGGCGGCGAGATCGAGCGCATTCCCGCTCTGCTGCGCTCCCGCCTGGCCCGCCTTGATCTATCTCCCTGTCCCCTCATGCCAGCGAGCTTCACCCAGCCCCGCCTTGTCGTCCTGCTCGCCTTCGAGGGCGTCGCGCTGCTCGATCTCGCCGGGCCTCTCGAGGCCTTCACCGTCGCGACCACCTTGCGCGCGCCGGGCGCGGCTCCGCCTTATCGCGCGATCGTCGCCTCGACGACCGGCGGGCCGGCACGCACCACGACCGGGCTCGCGGTCTGTGCCGAGCCGCTCGCGGCGCTCGACGGCGAGGCCATCGACACCCTGATCGTGCCGGGCAGCGGGCCGCCGGAGGCCCCGGCCGTGCCGCCTGATCTCGTCGCCTGGCTCGCCCGCCGCGCGCCGCGCGTGCGCCGCACCTGCGCCGTGTGCACGGGCGCCTTCCTCCTCGCCGCCGCGGGCCTGCTCGACGGTCGCCGCGCGGCGACCCACTGGCGCTCCGCGCCGCTCCTCGCGGAGCGCCACCCGCGCGTCCGCGTCGACGCGGACTCCGTCTACCTGCGCGACGGCTCGATCTGGACCTCGGCCGGCATCTCCGCCGGCATCGACCTCGCCCTCGCGCTCATCGAGGAGGACCTCGGGCACCGCGCGGCGATGGCGGTCGCCAGGCAGCTCGTCGTGTTCCTCAAGCGGCCTGGCGGGCAGTCGCAGTTCAGCGCGCCGCTCGCGGCGCAGGCCGCCGAGGGCGGCACCTTCGCCGACCTGCATGCCTGGATGGCGGACCGCCTCGCCGGCGATCTGCGCGTCGAGCGCCTGGCCGCGCAGGCGGGGATGAGCCCGCGCACCTTCGCGCGCGCGTACACGGCCGCGCTAGGGCAAACGCCGGCGAAGGTGGTCGCGGCCATGCGCCTCGAGGCCGCCTGCCAGGCCGTCGCCGGCACCGACCTCCCGCTCAAGCGGATCGCCCACCAGTGCGGCTTCGGCGACGAGCAGAACCTGCGCCGCGCCTTCCTGCGCCGGCTCGGCGTGGGACCGCTCGAGTACCGGGAGCGCTTCTCCGGGAACGCCCGCGCGCGTGGCAGGAAATGACGTCAGTTCGGCGGGGCGCCCCGCCAGCGAGCGCGCACCCTCCTGGAGCTTGGCCTTCGCCGGCAGACAGGAGCCCCCGCCATGACCCCAGAGATCGCCGGAATCCACGCCCCTGACACGCGCCTTGCCTATGACGCGACCGTGCTCGCGCGCGAGGTCTCGGCCCCTTACCTCTTCCACCACGTGATGCGCTCGTACTACTTCGGCGAGCTCGCGGCCCGGCAGCGCGGCATCGCCCTCGACCGCGAGCTGCTCTACCTCTCCGTTGTGCTTCACGACCTCGGCCTGACCGAGCGCTTCGCCGGCCCCGAGCGCTTCGAGGTCGACGGCGCCAACGCGGCCCGGGCCTTTCTCGTCGACCGCGGCCTGCCCCGGGAGAAGGCGTCCCTCGTGTGGGACGCCATCGCGCTGCACACCACCCTCGGCATCGCCCCGCACAAGGAGCCGGAGGTCGCCGTCGCCCATCTCGGGATCGGGATCGATTACGGTGGCATGGGGCTGGACGCGCTGCCGCGCGGAGCGGTCGAGGAGATCCTGAGGGCCTATCCGCGGCTCGAGATGAAGCAGGAGCTGCGGCGCGCCCTCTGCGGCGTCGTGGAGCGGAAGCCACACACAACGGCCGGCAATTTCCTCGCGGACTACGGCCGCCGCTACGTGCCGGGTTTTCAGCCCTTCGACGCCAGCGCCCTGCTGGAGGGCGCCCCCTTCGACAGCTGAGCTGGGCGGAGCGCTCATGAAGATCACGGCGAACCGGATCCAGATCCATGTCCGGGAGCGAGGTGAGGGGGACATCGCCCTCGTCTTTCTCCATTACTGGGGCGGCTCATCGCGCACGTGGGCGGCGGTGGCCGAGGCCCTCTCCCCGAGGTGCCGCACGGTCGCGATCGACCACCGCGGCTGGGGCGACTCCGACGCACCGGAAGAGGGCTATCGCATCGGCGATCTGGCCGATGACGCGGAGGCCGTGATCCAGGTGCTCGGCCTCGACCGCCACGTGCTGGTGGGCCACTCGATGGGCGGCAAGGTCGCGCAACTGCTGGCGTCCCGCCGGCCTGCCGGACTGCGGGGGCTCGTCCTCGTCGCCCCTGCGCCGCCCACGCCGATGCCGCTCAGCGACGAGCAACGCGCGACCATGGCCCGCGCCTATGACTCGCCGGAGTCGGTCGGCTTCGTGCTCGATCATGTGCTGACCGCGCGTCCGCTGAGCTCCGCGCTGCGCCAGCAGGTGATCGAGGACAGCTTGCGCGGCGCGCCCGCAGCCAAGGCCGCCTGGCCGCACGTCGCGTCGCAGGAGGACATCTCCGCAGACGTCGCGTCGATCGACGCGCCGGCGCTGCTGATCGCCGGTGAGCTCGACAAGGTCGAGCGCCTCGACGTCCTGCGGCGCGAGGTGGTGCCGCGCATCGCCGGCGCAGGCCTGCGCGTCCTGCCCGGCACAGGGCACCTGTCGCCCCTCGAGGCGCCCCTCGCGCTCGCGTCCGCGCTGCGCGATTTCGTCGGGGAGCTCGGATCCGCGTGAGCCGGAAGGCGCAAATCGCGGACGCTCGAAGGGACGATCCGCGGCCGTCGTTTCACGCGCGGGCCTCCAGCCCTCGCCGATGCCCGTCGGCTCGAGGCCTCCCTCGGTCGCCCTCTACATAAGACGCTTGTCCGCTATAGCGGATGGGCCCTTGCTGCGCCAGCAGCGGGCGCGTGCTGCGCGTGTGCTGCTGGAGCAGCAGGCGGCGGGCCGCACGCTGGCGCCGGCCTCCTGCCGTGGCGCCAGGGGCGGCGAGGCGGTCGCCAGGGGCCTGCTCCGGCTCGGGAGCGTGGTTTGCAAGGCGCCCGCGCGGCAGCACCCCCCGATTCGGCACGGCGGACGAACGCGCCGCTCGACCGGCCGCTCGCCTCGGTTCGCCTGATGACACCTTCGCCGCCTCTTCCCCAGCGTTATCTCCTCGGCTTCATGGTGCTCGGCCTGCTCGCGGGCTCGAGCAACGGCGTGGCCAAGGTGGTCTTGCCGCTGTATGCCGCCTCGCTCCACGCCTCCCCCTGGCAGATCGGCCTTGTCGGCGGCCTGCAGTTCACCGGCATGCTGCTGCTCTCGATGCCGGTCGGGGGCTTGATCGACCGCCACGGCAGCCGGCCGCTGTTCCGCTTCGGCGGCCTCGCGGGCGCGGCGCTGTACCTGCTCGGCTTCACCCACATGGATCGGCCCTGGCAGCTCATCGCGGGCGTGGTCCTCTTCGGGCTGCTCAACCCGTTTCGCATGGTCGCGACCCAGACCGAGTTTCTTCACCTGCTTCCTCGCCTCGGCCCGCGCAAGGCAGGGTGGCAGCGCGCGTCCCACTCGCTCGGCATGTTCTTCGTGGGCCCGATGCTCGGCGCGCAGCTCCTCGGCCTGCTCGGCTACACCGGCGTGTTCGTTGTGACCGGGCTCGGGCTTCTGGCGACGGTATTCGTCGGCGATCGCGTGCTCTCCGGGGCTCCACCTGGCCGCGGGCGCTCGGCCACGCCGCTCCTCGAGCGCCTGCGCGGACAGGTCGGGATCATCCTGTCTCGCCGCGAGCTGCGCCAGAGCATGTTCATCGAGCTGTGTGGTCAGATGGCGATGTCCTACTTCGCCGTGTTCGTTGTGTTGATCGGGATCCGCGAGTTTCACCTCTCGGTGCCCCAGGCCGCGACCCTCGTGACCCTCCAGGGCGCCGTGTTCGTGCTGACCCTGCTCCTCGCCGGGGGTGCCCTGTCGCCGCTGCGCGACGCTGCCCGTTACGCGATCGCCTTCTCGCTGCTGCTCGCGACCGAGCTCCTGCTCGCTTTCCCCCTCGGCGTCGCGTCGCTGTGGATCGGGGCGGTCTTGCTCGGGCTCGGGCTGGGCGTGCAGCACCTCACGAGCGTCAATCGCTTCGCGGCGCTCACCGCCGAGCTCGGCCGCGGCCGGGTGGGCGGCCTGTTCTCCCTCTCGGGACCGGCCGGGGGCCTGATCGGCGCGGTGGTGGGCGGCTCGCTCGGCCAGCGTTTCGGCCTGTTCAGCGGCTTTCGCGTGCTCGCGGCGCTCTATGCGGTGCTGATGCTGTGGCACGGGCGCGGCGTCCTGACCGAGAACGCCCAGCGCGTCGCGCTCGCCGAGGGCGAGCCGGAGTGACCGCAGCAGCTACGCCAGCCCACGCAAGAACGACAGGACCACCTCTCCCAGGCGCTCGGGTTGTTCAAAGGGAAGGCCGTGGCCGGCGTCCTGTACCTGTTCGATTCGCACGCGTGGGTTGAGGCTCCGCAGCTCCGTTGCCATCTCGAGCGTGACGACGGGGCTGTCGTCACCGATGACGAGCAGGCTCGGGACGTCAATCGCGCTCACCACGTCGCGGTACGCGGGGTTGGGCGGCGTGAGGACGTCGAACGCGTCCATGCGGGTCTTCAGCCTCGCCTCGGCCTGGAGCTCGATGATCTCGGGCGAGCGATGCGGCTGTCGGGCTCGGGCCCGCGCAACGAGGTCAGACTTCTGCAAGCCGAGGACCTGGCGATGTTGCTCGGCGACGTCGCTGTCGCACACCTCGCGCTGGCGCTCGGGGCTCAAGAACGTAGGGTCGACAAGGATGAGGCCGCGGAGGACCCCCGCCCCTCGACTCGCCACCACCGCGGCGGTCATGCCGCCCATCGAGTGGCCAAGCAGGACCGGACGAGAGAGCGAAAGGCCGCGGATGAGGCCCACGACGTCGCTCGCGTGATCGTCGTACCGGTATCCGTGGGGCGGCGCGCTCGAGCCGCCGTGTCCTCGGGCGTCGGGCATGACGACGTCGAATTCACCTTCGAGCGCCCGCGCCAGGGGAGTCCAGCAGGCGCCGCTCCCCATCAATCCATGGAGCAGGACGACGGGATGCTTGGCGCCTCCAGTTCGAAGGTAGTGGATGGTGATGCCGTTCGTTTCGCAGACTCCGCTGATCCAGGTCGTCATGGAACTGTCCCTGCCTCCCGCAGCTTCGCACGTGTGATGTCTCCCGTCGCCCATTCGACCCTCGCCAGCAGGACTACGCCTTGCGTACCGGGTAGCGCAGGTGGGTGACGCCGACGCCCGCGATCACCGTCGGGTTGCCGAGGACGGCTGGCGTGCGGGCGAGGCGGTCAAAGAGTCGAACTCCGGAGCCAAGAAGAACCGCCGCGATGTCGACGTGGATTTCGTCGAGGAGCCCAGCGTTCAGGCATTGCTGGATGGTGTCGGCGCCATGGACCCCGACGGACTTCCCGGCGGCGGCGGCTTTGGCCTGGTGCACGGCGCTCTCGATGCCGTCGGTCACGAAGTGGACAGTCGAGTTGGGTCGCGGCCATCCGGCGGGGATGTCGTGGGTGAGCACGAACGCCGGTCCCCAAGCGTGATTTCCGCCCCAGCCCTGCGCGAAGTTGAACGTGCGTCGACCGGTGAGCATGGCACCGAGTTCGGACGTGAGACCGCGAAGGTGCTCGGCGCTCGGCCCGGACACCTTGAACGTCATGGGATCCGAGCCTCCGGTGTGGATCTCGACGTCCCCCGAATTGGCGTACCAGTCGAACACCTCGGCCACGCCATCGTTGAGGTCGGCGACGTAACCGTCGAGCGACATGGACATGATTGCGACGACCTTCGACATTGCGATGCTCCTTTCGAGGGTGGAGACTGCGTTCAGGGGAGGCGCGTCAGCAAAAATGGCACGTTTGGCGAAGATCGCAGCCGAGGCATCGTTCGGCGAGCGCCGTGAAGTCGGGCACAGCAAATGGAAGACCTCCCTCGCGCGAGAACAGGTCTTCGAAGAGCCGGGCAGGCGGAAAAACGTAGTTGCCAAAGGTGATGCTCACCCATGAACGAGCCGCAGCGATTCCGGCGATCTCCATGTGCCCGGCCTTGTAGGGGTAATTGGCGATAGCATACGGCGGCACGTCCCCGAGATCCACGCGCGCTCCGAAATCGAGCGCCGCGTCCTCGGCGTCGCGGCCTTCGGACATCGACACGGGCACCTGGGTGCGATGGCATGTGATCGCGACGTAGTAGACGTCGTCGAACTGCGCTTGCGTCATGTCGACCCGCGCCCCGCCTTGAAGCGCTTCGAGCGCAAGCAGAGGTGGTCGGGTCGGTCGGAGCTCGCTCCAGATCGTGGCTTGAACGTTGTCATCATTCTCCAGGGAATGGCAGAGCTCCTCCGCGGAGTCGGGACGCAGCCACGACCCCGGATTGCGCCCGCGGACCTTGCCGGCCTTGGGCATCCCGCGCGACATCGTGAACACGAAGGACCCAACGGGCTCGGGGTCCGTCCGCACAAACCGCTCGGGGTCCTTCCCGACGAACCCAGCGCTCATCGCGGCCTCGAGAAACGCCGTCATCGCCTCCGCCTTGAAGACCAAGCTAGGATCGAGCGGGACGAGAAGATGAGAATAATACATGCTCATGGATTGCCTCGGGGTCCTGGGAGCCCTCCGTGAACGAGTCGCCACGTATCGATGGAGGGCGACCGGTACGACGAAGCTGAGGGTCGAACTATCTCCTTCTCGTGCATGTCGCCTCCGCTGCCCCGCATCAGGTAGCGCCGATCTACGGCATGTTGTCCGGCGGCTCGTTCCCGGCGCTCACAATGCCGAAGCGCGCGAGCGCGTTGGCGACGAGCGCTGCGAACGCGGGGTCGCTCCAGAGCGCCGAGCCGGCGTTGACGGATCCGGCGTTGAACACGCGCCCCCCGCGCGGACGCTCCCAGTAGATCAGCTCGCCGCCCTGGCTCGTCGCGCCTCTCTCCTGGCCATCCGTCGTGTGAAGGATCTGCCCGAAATAGTCGAACGCGCGCGAGCACGGCAACGTCGAGGTCGCGAGCACCTCGATGCCCGGCTCCGGTGTGGGCTCGGCGGCACCGTAGGGCACCGGAGCCTGCCGCAGTGGGAGTAGCGTGGCGATCGTGACGTCGTATTCGTGCCCGACCGCGGCCAGCGTCCCGGTGCCGAGTTTGTCGCCCGCGCGTAGGCCGGTCTCGAGCGGCTGATGAAACAGCGGGTGCGCGCCGTCGACTACCGTGTAGGGCGCGAAATCCGCGGAGCTCGCCGCCTCGGTGTACGCGAGGAACATGAGCCCCGAGAGGCTCGACCACGACCGACCGCAATCGCGCAGCAGCCCGCCGCGTTGCCCGTCGGCGGCGTGCCAGCTCTCGCCCCATCGGTCCGTGAATGTCCCGAGGCCGGGACCCACCTTGCGGCACTCCAGGATCGACCGATCGCGATCGTACGCGACGGTCCACCAGACCGCATTCCCCGTGAGCGACATGAGGCAGCCGCCGCTGGTCAGCCACGCGTCGACGGTGTCGAACATTCGCGTGGTCCAGTATTCGGCATGACCTGCGAGGACGAGGAGCGAGGCGCCTGCGAGCGCCCGCTGCCCCTCGCGATCCAGATCCGAGTCCGCGATCACGTCGTAATCATAGCGCTGTGCCTCGAGCCATGCGTGCGTGAAGTGCTCCGCGCGCACCAGATGGTGGTACCCGGCACCGTACGCAATCGTGTCCGGTGCCGCCGCTGGCAGAGGGATGCGCAGGCCGAGCTGGAAGCCGGGTTGACCACCCCGATGGGGCGCGTAGCAGCTGTGCTGCGGAACGTCACCGCCTTCGCCGCCGAACGGATTCGTATTGTACGCGCGCCAGGTGTGCGTGTTCGCGAGGACAACCACGCGCGGCCGCGGTCGCGTGCGGGGCGCGCGCACCACGAATGACACCCATGTCTCGCCGCTCGCACCCCGAAATCGCGCGCCGTAGAGGCCAGGGCGTGCGTTCGCGGGGATAACGACGGTGTCAGTCACGGTCCACCCGCAATCGTGGAGATCATCGCGCGCGAAGCGCACCGAGCTTCCCCGATCGGGGTCGGCGTCAGGATCGTACGCGCTTGTCAAGCGACAGTAACTTTTGACCCCCTTGCGACAGTAAAACTGACCCCCCTCCCGCGCCCATGGATCACCTGATCGGCGCGGTGTTCCCGCCGAGCAGACCCGCCTTCTTTTTCTGTTTCAGCCTGTAGCTGTCTCCCGAGATCATCAGGGTGTGGCTGTGGTGGAGCAGACGGTCGAGGATGGCGGCGGCGAGGACTTCGTCCCCGAAGACCGTGCCCCACTGCGTCACCACCTGGTTTGTCGTGATCAGGGTGCTGCTCTTCTCGTACCTCCTGGCAACGAGCTGGAAGAAGAGATGGGCGCTCTGCCTCTCGAAGGGCAAGTAGCCCAGTTCATCGACCACCAGAAGCTTCGGCTTCGTGTAGAACAAGAGCTTCTCCGCGAGCTGCCCCTCGGTTTCCGCCTTCGACAGCGTCGCCAGGAGCGCGGTCGCACTCGTGAAGAGCACCGAGTGCCCCGCCTCGACGGCGGCCCGCCCCAGCGCGATGGCCAGATGCGTCTTGCCCACCCCGGGAGGACCGAACACCAGCACGTTCTCGGCCTCAGCGATGAAGCGCCCGGTGGCGAGTTCGCGGACGAGCTTCTGGTCGATCGAGGGCTGGAACTTGAAGTCGAAGTCCTCGAGGGTCTTGATCGCCGGAAAGTGCGCGATCTGGATCCCCATCGCCACCCGCTTGCGCTGCTTGGACCCGATCTCCTCGCAGAGGAGCTTGTCGAGGAAATCGAGGTAGGTCGGCTCGGTTCTGGCCGCCTCGGAGAGCAGGGCATCGAGCCGCTCGGCGATGGAGCGCATCCTGAGCCGGCTCAGGCTCTCGACAACGCGCGCATGCACGATCTCGCGGCTCACGAGGCCACCTCCCCGATCACGGCCGCGTAGTCCGACAGGCTGCGCCCCATGGCCTCCAGGGCGCTCAGGGGCGCATCTAGCGGCGTCGGCGCGGCAGGCCTTCGCCACAGCCCGTCAAAGTGGCGGGGCTCGACGACACGAGCATGAGGCTCGAAGGAGCGCTCGTGCCGCGCCACCAACTCCGTTCCCCGATAGATGCGGACCTCGCGCTCACCGACAACGACGTCCACGGTGTCGCGCACAAGCCGGTGCGGGACGCTGTAGCGGATGGTGTCGACGTCGACGAGGGCGTCGTTGGCTACGCGTCGTCGGAGCCGCTGCTCTCGCACCGGCAGGGGCCGTGACGGCAACGGCCGGAGCGCGTGCCGCTCATCGCGCTCGAAGCGCACCATCGGCGCCTCGTGGGTCGTGCCGTGGATGCGCTGGTCGGCCTCGCCCATCCACCGGACCAGGTGGGCTTCGAGCGCGGCGAAGGACTCGAACTCGCGCCCCGCCAGCCCGTTGCGCTTGACGTACTTGACGCCCGACTCGGTCTTGCCCTTGGTGCGCGCCCGGTAGGGCCCGCAGGCGCGCGGGGTGACGTCCCAATCGCGACAGAACGCGAGGTAAGCCGGGTGGAACGTCACGGTGCCTGTTTCGCGCTCGCGGCCGAGCACCAGCGAGCGCGCATTGTCCCCGAGTACAGTGCGAGGCACGCCGCCGAAGTGGCGGAAGGCTTCTGCGATGCCTTCGCGCCAATCGTCCTGTCGCTCGCTCAGAAAAGCCTTGACGAACAGCCTTCGTGAGTGACTCAATACGGCGACCAGCAGGTGCACCCGCACGAATGTGCCGGCGATGCGGACCTGCTTCTGACCGAAGTCGATCTGCATCTGATAACCAGGGGCGGTCTCGAACCGTACGCTGGCCACGTCGGCAGCCCTTTGCCCGCGGCGAAGGTCGGCCACCACGCGCTGTACGGTCCTCGGGCTTACCGTGATGCCACGGCTGACAAGCTCGCCTGCGACGACCACGGCGTTGCCCTCCGCCAAGCCGGTGAAGAGCTGCTTGGCCTCGGCGCGGCCATCCTCGTCCAAGCAGCGACGACCAGGGCGCACCTGCGCCTCGGCGGCGGCTCCACCGCGCAAATAACGGCGGACCGTGTTGCGAGCCACGCCGAGCTCCGCGGCGATCCGTTTGGACCCCCACCCTCGGGCCGTGAACTCGCGAATCTGCCGGATAACGTCCGGCTCGATCATCTCCTGCACCTCCGAACCGAGAGGTGCCACGTCCAAGTCCCTGATTTCCATGCCGTTTCCTCCGCTCTGGCGCGAGGGAGGGGGGTCAGTTTTACTGTCGCGCGGGGGTCATTATTACTGACGCTCTACACGCGCTGAACTGCGTGACTTTCGCATCGGCGAACGAAGGACCGCCGATGTTCCACGTCCCGTTGTTGATCATCGTCCCGTGGCGAGCGTCGTCGGAGATGTCGGGCGCGAGAACGCCTTCACGATGGTCGAGCGGCCAGCAGCCGAACGCGGGACGCGCCGGAGGCGTCCGACCCCGATCGTTGAACCGGCCGAGGACCTCGGAGGCGGTGAGCGCCTCGGTGTAGATGACGGGCATCGCGAGATCGCCGTCGAGGAACTGATCCGCAACGCCGTTGTTCCCGTACGCGCCCAGCCGGATCGGACTCACACCACCGGCGACGTATCCAGTGAAACCGTTGGCTGCGCTGCGCTGCCCGTCGACGTAGAGGCAGCGCGTGCGGCCATCCCAGGTACCTACGACGTGGTGCCACGTGCCCGGCGTGAGACACAGGTGCGCAGCGCAGTCGCCGGCCTGCTGCCACGCGGCTCCATCACCGAGGTAGAAGTACGGTGTGAGCGTCGGGTCGAGGAAGAGCCCGAAGCTGCACGCCGACGGGTAATCGTGCTGCGTGACGAGCCCGGTCCAAGCGCCCGCCACCGTGGGCCGGACCCAACATTCGATGGTGATCTGGTTCACCACGAAGCCCGGCTGGAGGCCGATCGCGTGGATGTACGACCCCGGATAAACCGGTTGTTGCATGGGCCTGGGCTGCGCCTGTGTCGCGACGATCGTGTCGCTGCCGCGATCGCCGACCACCGTACCGAGCCTCCGGATCTCGATGTCGTACGGCGTATGGCTGCTCACGTAGAACTTGATACGCTCGCCCGGGTAGACACTCTCACGGTCGGCGTACGCGTGCAGCCCGGCGAGATCGATGCGGCGGTGCGGCGGCAAGGAGCTCATTGATGGATCTTTCCTTCTTTACGGAGCTTGGTGCCGAAGGTGCGATTCGTGTGAACCCTCAAGCGGGAGTACCTCGATGTATTGCCACCCAGCGTCGCAATCAGCTGTGCTGCGCGACACCTGTTCGCGTTTTGCATGTAGGCTGCGAACCGTGGTGCCCGATCACCGTATTCTCGCGGATGAGTCGCGGCATCTTGTAGCATATCTTCGTATTCCCGTGGATAGGTCGCGGTGTGCCGCAGGCGATCCGCGCATCTCCGGAGATAGGCCGCCGCTGCATGACTACGTATCCCCGTTGATGGGCTTCGGACGGCGACGGTGCACTGCGAGGCAAGATGCGTGCCTGTGGTGGATTGCCTCGGGCGACCGAAGTGCGGCCGAATGATCCGCGGTTCGGCCTGCCGCTCGATCTTCCTGCATGGCCGCGGCGCTCTTCCGGCGTCACCGCAGGCGCCGTTCCGGCGCGTCCGCCGGGCCGGGCGCCCGGTCAGGGGCGGCGCGGCGATTTTTTTTCCGGCGACCGATGATTCCTCGTGGGGCCGGGGGTCTACGGGGTGAATCCCAGCACGGAGGCACCCATGACCGCGATCTCCACCAGCATCCATCATCGTGACCAGGATCTCACCACCGGGCCCCGGGCCGAGGCGCCGGCCAGCGTCGCAGCGCCGGGAGCGGCGCCGTCCAGGCGAGCGCTGTGGGCGGGACGCGTCCTGAGCGGGCTGGGCGTGCTGTTCCTGACGTTCGATGCCGCGGTGAAGGTGCTGCAGCTGTTCCCCGCGGATGCAGCCACGGCCCAGCTCGGATTCCCGGTCAGCCTCGTCCCCACGCTGGGCTACCTTCAGATCGCCTGTCTGGTCACGTACCTGATCCCGCGCACCGCCGTGCTCGGCGCGATCCTGTGGACCGGTTACCTGGGCGGCGCGATCGCGATCCACGTGCGGGTCGGGAGCCCGCTCTTCAGCCACACGCTCTTTCCGATCTACATCGCCGCGCTCCTCTGGGCGGGGCTCTGGCTGCGCGACCGCCGCGCGCGCGCGCTGCTCGCGAGCCCGGCGTCGCTCGACCGATGAGCTATAGGTTTTCCATGGATCGCGAGCAAGGAGACCACCGATGATCAAGGTCTACAACTTCGCGCGCGGGGCCCGCGGCCAGCGCGTGATGTGGCAGTGCGAAGAGATGGGTTTGCCCTACCAGGTCGAGATGGTCTCGTATCCGCCGAGCGAAGCCTACCTCGCGCTGCATCCGCTCGGCACCGTGCCGTTCCTCGAGGATGAGGGCGGCGTGGCGATCCACGAGTCCGTCGCGATGATGCTCTACGTGGCGCAGCACTACGGGCCCACGCCCCTCCTGCCCGGCAAGGGCGATCCGGCGCTCGCGCGCGTGCTGCAAATGACCGTGTTCGGCGAAGCGACGATCGGGGCAGCCGTCAATGCCCTGCTGACAGCCCATTTCGGCGCGCCGGAGGCGGACAAGCGCAACTGGTCGGTCCGCGCGCACGAGGCGAGCGTCGAGAAGGCCTTGCGCTTCACGGCCACCATGCTCGGCAACATGCCTTTTCTCGCCGGCGAGCGCCTCACGCTCGCCGACATCTCCGTGAGCACCGCGATCGGAATCTATCGCGGCGCGCTCGGCAAGACGCTGCCCGACGAGCTCGTCGCCTACCAGGAGCGGATCGCCGCGCGGCCGGAGTACCAGCGCGCGCGCGCGAGGTGCCGTGGTGAGGACAGGGGCTGAATCCAGACGCGATCCGCATCCCTCCTGGAAAAGTTGACCCAGCATGGTTTGCCTGTAGCCTGCCGAGACATCGATCGGTGGAAGTGATGCCTGCGAAGCTTTGCGAGCTCAAGGTTCGTCCACTGGCAACTTTCTTGACGAGGCGCCCTCATGAATCGATCGTGGCCCGCGGTGGTCAAGTCGTTGATCTTCGTCCTCGCGGCGGTGCCCGCCGCGTGCAGCGACGCTGGCGTGGATCCGGGCGGGGCAGGGGGCTCGCCCCAGAGCTCGGGCACGCCGGCGTCGACGTCCACCTCATCGGCGTCCGCCTCATCGACAACCGCCGGCGGGGGCCCCGGCGTCTGGATCCCGGCGCTCGAGACGTCGTGGCACTGGATGATCGACCACCCCCTGGACCTGGACGACCCCAGGGACATGGGCCTGGTCGATCCCACGGGAGCGCCCATCGATTCGCCGCCTCCCACGGTCTACGACCTCGACTGGGAGTTCACGCCGGCCGAGACGGTGGCCGCGCTGCACGCGAAGGGCGCCAAGGTCATCTGCTACGTCGATGTCGGCGCGTTCGAGGACTATCGGCCAGACGCCGGCGACTTCCCGGAGTCGGTCAAAGGCAACCCGGACTACCACTGGGAGGGCTCGTTCTGGCTCGACATCCGGCAGATCGATGTCCTCGGGCCGATCATGCTGGCCCGGTTCCAGGTCTGCAAGGACAAGGGCTTCGACGCCATCGAGCCCGACGAGGTCGACGGTTACGCCAACGACTCCGGGTTCCCCCTCCGGTATGAAGACCAGCTCGCCTACAACGTGTTCATCGCGGATCTCGCCCACTCGGTGGGCCTGTCCGTGGGGCTCAAGGGCGACATCGAGCAGGCGGCGGACCTGTGGCCGTACTTCGACTGGACGCTGAACGAGCAGTGCTTCGAGTATGAAGAGTGCGAGCTCCTCGTCGATTCCTTCCTGGCGAACGGCAAGGCCGTGTTCGAGGTGGAGTACGACGATCCGTTCTCCGGTCACATGACCGACAGGTCGCTCTTCTGCGAACAGGCGAACGCCTGGGGCTTCAACAGCATGGAGATGCCGCTCGACCTCGACGGCGGCCGGTGGCCCTGCCGGTGACCCGCGGCCTTCCGAGCGCCCGCATCATCGCCTTGTCGGTGAGCGGGACGTAGGCCGCGAATCCCGAGGTCCACTCGGCTTCTTCCTCGTGCCCGCCGCCGCGCGGCCTCGGGCGCGCGGGCCGTCCCGGAGCGCGGCGATGACGAGCTCCCGGAAGCAGCGGGCGCCCTCGTCCTCGTGGGTCCGCTCGTGCCAGACGAGCTGCATGCGGAAGACGAGCGCGGCCACGGGCGGCTCGAGGAGGGTGAGCGGCGCGAGGCGCGCGAGCGCCTCGGCGATGCGGCGCGGCATGGCGGCGACGAGATCGGTGTTCGCGGCGATGACCGCGGCGGCGGAGAAGGTCGGGACGGCGGCGGCGATCTCGCGGTGCAACCCCTGGGCCGCGAGCGCCTCCACGGCGGCGCGGTTGCCGATGCCGCCGCGCCCGAGCGCGATGTGGATGTCGATGTGGCGCAGCGAGTTGAACGCCTCGCGCGTGAGCCGGCGGCGGGCGCACGGGTGACCGCGGCGGACCACGAACACGCTGTCCTGCTCGAAGAGGTCCGCGGCGTGGTGGCCCGGCGGGAGCGGGTGCGCGGGCGCGATCGTCGCGTCGACGTCGCCGCCGCCGAGCCCCCCGGTCGCCTCGAGGTGGTCGACGCTCACCACGCGGAGGGTCGCGCGCGGCATCTCGGCCGCGGCCGCGCGCGCGATCGCCGGCAGGCTGCAGATCTGGTCGAGGTCCGAGAGCGCGAGCGTGAACGCGCGCGTGGTCGCCCGCGGGTCGAACGCGCGATCCCCCTCGATCGCGCCCGTGATCTCGCCGAACGCGGCCCGGAGCCGCGGCGCGATCTGCTGCGCGCGGGGCGTGGGGACGAGGCCGCGCCCGCTGCGCACGACGAGCGGGTCGCCGAGCTGCGCGCGCAGCCGCGCGAGCGAGTTGCTCACCGCCGACGGCGTGACGCGGAGCCGCCGCGCCGCCCGCGCCGCGCTCCGCTCCTCGAGCACCGCGTGCAGGACGAGCAGCAGGTTGAGGTCGAGCGTCGACAAGTTCACGGATGGTGACGATTACCATCACGAATCATCACTGGCAATGAGCGTCAGTCCCACCCATGCTGGCCAGGAATCGAGGTCGGAGGTGGCGAGATGACACAGCGAGGTGTGCGGCGGGTGGTGGTCGTCGGCGGGGGCATCGCGGGCCCGGTGCTCGGGATGTTCCTTCAGCGCATCGGCGTGGAGGCGACGATCTTCGAGGCGCGCGCGGCCCCTCTGGAGCAGGAGGGCGCATTCCTGGGCGTCGCGCCGAACGGCATGAACGTGCTCGCGGACCTGGGCGTCGCGCGCGCGGTGCAGGAGCGGGGCGCGGTGTGTGACGGCATCCGGTTCGAGAACGCCCGGGGGCGGCGCATCGGCGTGATCGACCAGCGCGACGCGGCGCGCCGGTTCGGCGCGGGCCTCGTGATGATCCGCCGCGGCGCGCTGCACGCGGCGCTCGCGGAGGAGGCGGCCCGGCGGGGCGTCGCGATCCGGTACGGCATGCGGCTCGAGGGGGTGGACTGCTCGGATCCGCGCGAGGTGGTGGCGCGCTTCGAGGGCGGCGGCGAGGCGCGCGGCGACGTGCTCATCGGGTGCGACGGCGTCCGATCGCGCACGCGGGCGGCGGCGCTGCCCGGCGCGCCGGCGCCGGGATACACCGGCCTCATCGATTTCGGCGGCTTCGCGCGCTGCCCTGGCGCGCCGCTTCAGCCTGGCTGGAGCGTGATGGTCTTTGGCCGCCGGGCGTTCTTCGGCGCGTTCGCGGCGCCGGAAGGCGAGGTCTGGTGGTTCCACAACAGCGGGGAGCCCGCGCCGGAGGGCGCCGCCGCGCCGGGGCCGCTCCGCGAGCGCATCCTCGCGCTTCACGAGGGCGATCCAGGCTGGATCGCCGACGTGGTGCGCGCGACGCCCGAGGTGCTCGGTCCGTGGCTGCTGCACGACATCCTGACGATGCCGCGCTGGCACGCCGGCCGGGTCTGCCTGATCGGGGACGCGGCGCACGCGGCGACGCCGCACGCCGGCCAGGGCGCCTCGCTGGCCATGGAGGACGGGATGCTCCTCGCGAGGTGCCTGCGGGACGAGCCCGAGCCGGAGCGAGCGTTCGCGGCGTTCGAGCGGCTGCGGCGGCCGCGGGTCGAGGCGATCGTCCGCCAGGCGCGCCGCAACGGCAGCCGCAAGGCGGTCTCGGGGCCTGTCGCGGGGTGGCTCCGCGACAGGGCGCTGCCGCTGTTCTTGCGGATCGGCGCCGCCGCGCAGGAGCGCGCGCACGCGTACCGGATCGACTGGGAGGAGCGGATCGCGTAGCCGGGGAAAGGGCGGGGGCGTGTAGCCCTCCCGGGGAGAGGGCGGCGGCGTGTACCCCTCGACGTGGGCGCCGTCGACGCGCTCGAATCAGCGCCCGAGCGCCCGCGCGGTGATACGCGCGAACACCGGCCCCGCCACCTTGCCGCCCGTCGCGTCCTCCGCGGCGACCACCGCGCCGACGAGGATGACGAAGCGCGGCTGCTCGGCCGGCGCGACCCCGATGAAGCTCGCGTAATTGCGCGGCTCGCCCGCCGCCGATTCCTCGTCCGTGGTGCCGGTCTTCCCGGCGACCCGCACCCCTTGCACACGCGCCGCTTTGCCCGTCGCCTGCTCATCGCTCACGGCGCGCTCCAGCATGCCCATCACCGCCCGCGCCGTCTCCGGGCGGAGCACGCGCTCGTTCTCCAGGTGGTGCTCGAAGCGTACGCTGCCGTCCGCGCCCCGGGCGCGCCGGGCGAGCGTCGGCGCATTGAACACGCCGTCATTGGCGATCGCGGCATAAGCGGCGGCCATCTGCAGCGGGCTGGCCATCGCGCCGCCATGGCCCGATGCCAGGGCCACGCCGCGGAGCGAGCCGTCCGCGATGACCGGAGGGACCTCGCCGACCGGCGCGCCGCGGAGCTGGATGCTCATCGCCTCGCCGAAATGAAAGCGCCGGAGCCAGCGCCCGAGCGCCTCGCCGCCCAGCTTGTCGAAGATCCGCGAGGCCCCGATGTTCGATGAGAGCGTGAGGATCTGCGGCACGTCGAGCCACTCGTTCGGCCTCGCGTCGCGGAGGATCTCCTTGCCATAGCTCCGCGCTCCCTTGTCGCAGAAGAACCGGTCGGTCACCGCAATGGCCCTCTCGTCGAGCGCGGCCGCGACGGTGAGCGACTTGATGGTCGAGCCGCTGATGCGCGGCGCCGCGGCGGTGCTCGGATCATGGAGGGCCAGCACCTCGCCGGTCTTCGGATCGAGCACGATCGCCGTGGCGGCGACAGGGCGCCATTCGTCCGCCATCCGCTTCATCTCTTCATCGACGATCGCCTGGATGTCGCGATCGATCGTGAGCTCCAGGCGATCGGCTGGGGCGCCCAGCACGGAGGCGACCTCCGCGGTCAGGTGGGCCAGAGAGGCCGGCGTGGAGCCAGCAACGGCCGAGGTAGAGGTCGGAACGGACGCGCCCGCCGGTGCAGGAGCGACCGGCTCCGACTTCCCGGACGGATTGGTCGGATTAGCCGCCACGGCCGCGGCAGGTCCTTCCTTGCCGGCGGTGACGCAGGCCACGACCCCGAGCAGCGCCGCAGCCGACGCGGTGATTGCAACGCCCCGCGCCGCCGACGTGCGCAGAGACCCCGCCCGCGGTCGCACGATGGCCTCGACCCGCGCCAAGAGCTGCGAGGGCTCCGCCATCCCGAGCGCTCCGCCCGGCACCTCACGGAGCCGCGCCGCGCTCGTCGCAATGGCCAGCAGGTGCTCGGCATATTCGGTCGGCCGCGTCCCGCTCGCCAGGACCCGCTCGTCCGCCGAGAGCTCGCGCTCCATGCGAAGCCTGCGCGCCGCGAGCCACACAAGCGGGTTGAACCAGTGCATTGCACAGGCGAGCTGCCCCACGATCTGGGCAAGACAATCGCGCTGCTGAACGTGCGCCAGCTCGTGCAACAGCACGGCTCGCCAGCGCGCCGGGCTCCACTCGAGCGCCTCCCGCGGCACCAGCACCACCGCCGAAAAGACCCCGGTCACCGCCGGCACATCGATCTCGGAGCTGACGCACACGCGGGCGTTCATGCGCGCTTCGCCGAGGGGCGCCGTGATCCCCGGAAACGAGAGCGGCGTCGCGCGCCGGGCGATCCCACGCGCCTTGGCAAGGCCATGGGCCAGGCGAGCGAGCACCGCAGATGCCCCGAGCGCCCACACGGCAAGGATCACCGGGCCCCACGGAAAGGACTGAGTTGCCGGGGCGACCGGCGCGAACGGAGCCTGCACCACGGCGTGGGAGAAGGGCTCGACGGAGGGTGGGGCAATGGCATCCCCGATGGGCTCGGCGAAGGGTCTACTCGCGTCCTCGACGCCAAGCTCGGCCACCGGCAGCACGCGCCACGCCGGAACGAGCCGCGAGGCGACCGGCACCAGCGCCGCGGCCGCGAGCCCGAGCACCAGCACGAGCCGGCGTGTGGAGGCCGGCGCGCGGCGGAGCAGCGGCATCGCCGCGAGGGCGAGCCCGAGGAGCACGGCGCCCCGCGCGGCATCGACGAGGAACGGCAGCGGGCTCATCTCGATCGGGCTCATCTCAACCCCCTTCTTTCTTGGCGCGCTCGATCACCTGGGCGATGCGATCCAGCTCTTCCCGCGATAGCTTGGACTTCGACGTGTCGACAAGCGCGGTGACCGCTTGCTCGACCGAGCCTCCAAAGAACGTCCGCACGACCTGCGCCAGCGCGCTCCTGCGAGCCTCGCTCGGGGCCGCGACCGGCGTGTAGACGTAGCGTTGCCCTTCCTCCACGTGCTTGACGTGCCCGCGCTCCTCCAGCAGGCGCAGCAGCGCGCGGACCGCCGAGTAGCTCGGCGGATCCTCGAGGTTGTCCTTCACCTCGTGCGCGGTCGCGCGCCGCAGGCGGTACAAAATGTCCATGATCTCGCGCTCTCGGCGCGTGAGCGGCGGCTTCGGCATGACGTCCATCCGTAGCCTGGTGCTAAGAAATTAGCAAGCAACGCGTGCTAATTTCTTAGCACGTGCGTTCCGCCCGGAGACTCGAGGGCTATCCGCTGGCCTGGGCACCGTAGAGGGGGAGGGTGAGCGCCGTCGAGGCCTTCCGGCCCTTGCGACCGGGGAGCCCCGTGCGCGTCAGCCATGGTGCCACCCGGAGCGCTTGATTCCGGATCCACAGCGCTCGCGATGTGGCGGGGATCAGACTGAGCGCGCCGCCGCCGGCGAGCGACTGGTTCACCTCAACGAACGGCCTCATGACGCGCTCGTACGAGGCGAAGGCGGCGCCAGGGTCGGAATGGGTAGCCAGCTCCCCCGCCAGGACATAGGCGCCGACCATGGCAGTGCTCGTACCTTGGCCCGACAAGAACGACGGCGCGTGGGCCGCGTCTCCCACAAGGGCGACCCTTCCCTTCGACCATCGAGGCATGCGGATCTGGCTGACGACGTCGAAGAAGACATCGGTGGCCTCCTGCAGAGCGGCGAGCATCCGCGGTACTTCCCAGCGGGCGCCGGCGAAGACGCTGGCGGTCAACCTTCGCTGCGCCTCGATGTCGGCGAACTCCGAGAAGGGAGGCTGGGGACGGGCGAAGGTCAGGAAGGCGTGCAGGCGATCGCTGTCGCCGGCCGCGAACAGCACGGCCGCCTTCCCGGGCGTGTTGCTGATGAACGCCTCGTGAGAGAGCCCGAGGGTGTTGGAGATGGTGAAACCTGCAAAGCAGTAGCCGAGATAACGGTGGTACTGCGCCTCGGGCCCGAAGGCGAGCCGCCGTGTGTTCGAATGCAATCCGTCAGCGCCGATGACCAGGTCGAAGGGGCGTTGCAGGCCGCTCTGGAAGTGCACATCGACGCCGCCGCCGTGCTCGTTCAAGGTGGTGATGGAGTCGCCGAAGCGGAATTCGACGTCTTCTCGGACGGCGTCGTAGAGCACCGTCGTGAGCTCTCCGCGAGGCAGCTCCAGATCCCGGCCTTCCTTGCCGCCGGTGAGCGCCTCGGGCCGGATCGACCCGATGAGCGCGCCGTCGCCATCGACGAACGTGATTTTGCGTGAGTCGATGTGCGCGGCTGCGATGCGCGACAACACGCCCATGCGCTTCACGACGTCGATCGCGGTGCCCCGGATGTCGATGGGGTAGCCGCCGCTTCGCACAGCGCCAGCCTTCTCCACCACCGTGACCTGGAAGCCGTACCTGTGAAGCCAGTACGCGAGCACGGGGCCGGCGATGCTCGCGCCGGAGATCAGGATCTTCTTGTTCCGCGAAGTCGCCATGTGTCCGCCTTCCTTCGGTGTGAGCTCGCAGCGGCGGAGGGCGCATCCGCGAGAGATCGGCGCGACCCGCCCGCTGCCACGAGGCAGGGCAAGCAGCTGCCGACCGCGGTCCACTCGGCCCAGGGAGCTCTGACGTCGACTACACTACACGGTGTAGTGTACAAAGGCCAGGGCAAAAAGAGGCCAAAATGGGCTATACCTGGAGGTGCATGTCCTCCACCGGCGCACAAAAGGCTCTTCGTGAAGGGTCCGCGCAGAAGCGATCCGCCATCCTCGTGGCGGCCCGGGAGTTGTTCCTGGCTGACGGGTTCGACCGCTCGAGCGTCGATGCCGTCGCCGCTCGCGCCGGCGTCTCCAAGAGGACGGTGTATGACTATTTCGGCGACAAACAGGCTCTCTTGCTGGCCGTCGTCGAGTCCACAGGTGACCTGCTCATCGCGGCGGTCCGACGGGCTATCGAGGACACCTTGACGCACGTCACGGACCTGGAGGACGCCTTGAACTCCTTCTCGGCGCGGATCGTGACCGAGATGCTCGGCTCGGTGGACTACCTTGCCCTCATGCGACTGGTAACGATGGAGTCCGTTCATCTGTCGCAGCTGCGCGGTCGCGACCACTGGATGATGAACGCTCCGGAAGAGGCGATCGCGGAGCGGTTCGCGGAATTTGCGCGTGCAGGGCTGCTCGACGCGCCGAACCCCCGGCAGGCGGCCGATCATTTCATCGCGCTGACCTTCTTGCTCGCCGCCAACGCGTTCGGGCCGGTGGTCGCCCCGAACGACGCCCGCATGCGAGAGCTCCTCGTCGAGGGGGTGCGCGCATTTCTTCGAGCCTACGCGCCCAGCCGCCCGGCCCAGCCTCGATCCCTCGCGTAGCGCAGGCGGTCGCGGCGGCGCGCGGCGTCACGGCCAGAGCGCGATGGCGACCGTGACACTGCATGCCGGTGACCGACAGGCTCAAGGGTTTCTGGCGCAACGCGACCCGATGTTGCCTCGGAGCTCGGGGTAGTAGACGTGGCGGGTGGCTGACCGAAGGGTCGGGGCGAGGTCGTCGTTGCTGCCGCTCCGGAAAGCCCGGTAGGAGCCTGCTATCACAGCGGCGCAGTCATGGCATGGCACTGGGTACTGGACCGGATCCCAGTCCAGCGTCCATTCCCACGCGTTCCCGCCCAGGTCGGACTGCCCCCACTTCCCGTCGCCTCTTGGCGACTTCGAGCCGACGTTTCGCAGGCTGCACGTGCCGCCGCAGTAAACCGCGTAGCTGTCATCGATCGCCGTGGAGGTCGCTGGCTTCGACCACGGATAGTACCTGTGCTCGCTGCCCCCGGAGGCGGCGTAGTTCCACTCCGCCTCTGTCGCCAGCCGTCCGCCGTCCCACGCACAGAACGCGAACGCCGTGTACCAGTCCAGGCAGTTGATCGGCTTGTTTTCGCCGCTCCCCGCCGTGTCCGTCCAGCTCTGGTGCACGAAGCAATTCAGGGCGTCTCTTAGGGCAGCCGTGTTCGGCGGCAGCTTGGTGTTCCACGCCGAGCTCCAGCCAGAGCCTGGGATCTTTGGATGTGCGCCCGCACCATCCCCAGGCGGGCTGGCCTGCGTGCCCATGCCTGCGTTCACGAACGCCCGGAACCGGCCCACGGTGATCTCGTACTTGTCGAGGTAGAAGTCGCTCACCGTCGCCGGGTAGCTCCGGTCCAGATAGTCCACGCCGTCGTAGCTCCGAGCGAAAGATCCGCCGGGGACCAGCAAGCTCTCGCAGCAGTCCTCGTTCTCCGATGGCCCGCAGGTCGCCGGCAGCCCGGTGCAACTTGGCGCCGTTCCAGCCCAGGCGCCCGCGCGGCCGCTGCCTCGATCCGCCGCGATCGCCTCGTCCGCCGCGGTCCTCTCCTCGTTTCCGCAGGTGCAACCTGCCGAGAGCAGCAGCCCGAAGAATGCGATGCAGACGGTGTGGCAAGGAGGGGCAAGCGAAATCATAGGTCACCCACGATGGTCAGCTCCTGCTCTCCTCCGGAGCGCGCGCCACCACGCATGGCGCGCGCCCGTCGACATCGCAGCTCGGTTGCGTTGGGCCTGCGCTCCGATCAGCCCCCGAAGAACGCCTTCGCCTGCTCTCCCAGCACGTTTTCACCCTTCGGGCTGCTGGCGTGGCAGCCGTCGCTGACTTCGCCCGCGTCGTTGTTGAGGATGAACTTCCCGAGGTAGCTCATGTTCTCGTTGATGGTCGGGTCCTTGGCCAGCTCTTGCGCCTTCATGTCAGTCCAATCGGCGCCGCCCGCTCCCGCAATGAAGCAATCGTGCCCTGCATTGTAGACCGGCTGGCCCACGATGTAGATATGGGTGCCCGGGTTGACGTGCTGGCGCGCCGCGTTGACCATGTCACGGAGCTCTTTGTCGGTGGCCCGCTGCGACAGGATGCAGATCTGGACCATGACGGCTTTGACGACGTCTTTCCCGCCGATCGACTCCATCTTCCGGTCGAAGAGCTGCCAGGAAGAGCTGTTCGGGCTGGTCCAGTTCTGGACCACCATGGCGCCCGTTTGATAGTTGTCGGCGTTCCACATGATCTTGCCGCCAACGCGCTTGTAGCCGGTGCCGATGTTGTTGGCCATCGAGCAGCCGGTGTACGCAACCGAGTTGTCGCCTGTTGGAGGCAGGCCGTCATCCCCGCCGCCCGTTCCGGGATCGCCGCCCGTGCTCGTGCTGCCCACCGACGCTGGCCCGCTCGGGTCTGCGCCGCCGGTGCCACCTCCGCCGGTGCCGGAAGCACCGCTGGTACTGCCGCTCGGGGCTCCTCCTGCTCCGGTCGTCCCCGTGGTTACTCCGGCGGAGCTGGAGGCTCCAACACCTGTCCCACCGCTCGTCGAACTTCCGGTCGTGGAGCCGCTGGTGCCCGCCGTCCCTCCGGTTGCGGCGCTCTCCGACTCCGAACCGTCGTTCAGGTCACTCTCCGAGCTGCAAGCTCCGAGGCAGAGCACGGTTATCCCAAGAGCGCAGCGGACCACCCATCGGGAGGAAAGAACAGGATAATTCATCGTCGTCACCTTCGGTTAGGGGGGCGTTGGTCAGGACCTGCGGGGACTCTCGGCTCGCGTCCGACCGTCCTTGTTCTATTGCCGCTGCGACCCGCTCGAATAGACGGCGAGATCGTCGTCGCCCCCCTTGGACAAATCTGTCATCCCCCGCTCGTCGACCTGGAGCGTCATCGCGATGCCCACCTCTCCGAGGGGAGCGTCACCGCGGGGCGCGCCGGGCGCGTGCGCTCCGACGCGCCGCCCATGCTTCTGCTCGCGACCCTTGCCGCCGCCCCCTTCGGTGCGCTACGTGCGCCGCCATGCGCACGTTGTTTCTGGATCTCGACGGCACCTTGACGGACCCGGCCCCTGGCATCGCCGCCTGCTTCGTGCACGCGGCCGATGTGCTCGGGCACGGCTCGGTAAGCCTCGCCGAGGTGCGCCGCTTCATCGGTCCGCCGCTGCGCGAGGCGTTCGCCGAGATCCTGGCGACGCGCGACAGCGCCCGCATCGAGGAGGCCGTGCGCGTCTATCGCGAGCGCTTCGGCTCGCTCGGCCTGTTCGAGAACAGCGTGTATCCCGGTGTGCCAGAGGCGCTCGCGCAGCTCTGCCAGGCGGGCCACGGCCTCTGCCTCGTCACCAGCAAGGCAGCCGTCTATGCCGAGCGCATCGTCGACCACTTCGGCCTTCGCTCGCATGTGCCCCGCGTCTACGGCGCCGAGCTGTCCGGCGAGCGCTCGACCAAGGCCGAGCTCATCGCGCACGCCCTGGAGCGCGAGTCGCTCACCCCCGCTGACGCCTGCATGATCGGCGACCGCGAACACGATGTCCTCGGCGCCAAGGCGCACGGCCTCGTGGCGATCGGGGTGACGTGGGGATATGGGTCGCGCGCGGAGCTGGAGGCCGCGGGCGCCGACCGCATCGTCGACACGCTGGAGGAGCTGGTGCTGGCGGTGCGTGCGTTGAGGGAGACTCGAGGCCGAGCGGCTCGATGAGCCCGCGGCTCCGCAGCGCCGGCCATCGCCGACGGCGAGCGGCGGCAGCGTCATCGCGGCAACCCGCGTGGACGCGCTGTTCGTCAGGTCCATCGTCCACGTAGGGAAGCGGCTTCCCTCCCCTGCAGGCCCCCCCATGGCCCGCCGCTCGTCGCTCCTCTCCACGCCCGGGGGGCGTCGGGTTTGTCACTCCCCCGCTGGCCTGTGCGACGTTACTCTGTGGCGCGCAACGAGGCTTCTCGTCGATATTTATCAATTTATGACGGTAGAGCTGATTCATGCCATCGTTCGTCAGACCACCGTCCTCATCGCCCAGCTGGCGACCTCGGGCGGCTGGCGCGCACCCCTGGCCCAGCTCGCAGACCAGGTGTTCCAGGACCTGGTCACAGAGCTCGAGCGGCAGGGAGTCAGCCGCAAGGTGGGCGCCGACATGTTCGGCATGGGGCTCCGGACCTATCAGCGCCGGGTCCGGCGGATCACGGAGAGCTCGGTCGAGCGCGGCCGTTCGCTCTGGGAAGCCGTGCTGGACCACATCCGCCGCCGGGGCATCACGCCGCGGGCCGAGATCTTGAGGGCGTTCGCCGGCGAGGATGACGTCCTGCTCCGCGGGGTGCTCTTCGACCTCTGCGAGAGCCGCCTGATCTTCCAGGCGGGGCAGGGGGCTCAGGTGGTGTATCGCGCGGTGTCCGAGGACGAGCTGGGCGCGCTGCGCGCGCTCCGCTCCGGCGAAGGCGTCGATGAGCTCGTCTGGGCGATCATCTACCGGGAAGGCCCGCTCGCGCGCGACGAGCTGCTGCAGCGGACGCACATCGAGCGCGCGGAGCTCGACGCCGCCCTGGGGCGCCTCGTGGAATCGGCGCGCGTCGAGCGGACCGGGGAGGGCGCCGGGGCGACATACAGCGCCGGGAGTCTCTATGTGCTGCTGGGCTCGCCCGTGGGGTGGGAGGCGGCGATCTTCGATCACTTCCAGGCGATGGTGAAGACCATCCTGTGCCGGCTGCGCGAGGATCGCTCCGCGCCCGGCCTCGCCGACCGCGTCGGAGGGAGCACCTATACCCTCGACGTGTGGCCCGGCCATCCGCACGAACAGCGGGCGTACGAGACGCTGGGGCGCCTGCGTGCCCAGCTGGTCGAGCTGCGCGAGCAGGTCGAGGCCTTCAACGCGGCGCACGAGAGGCCGGACAGGTACACGCAGGTCGTTCTGTACATCGGACAGTGCTTGATCCAGCAGGACAGCGGGGGCGGCGATGAGATCTAGGGTGGTCGTGACGGCGTGCCTCATCGCGGGCGTGACGGGCGGGGCGCTCCTCGGCGCGGCCTGCAGGGACATCGGCCCTCAGACCGGGAGCGAGACCAACTTTCTCAGGAGCTGTGATGCCAGCTGCGCGGACGGCCTCTCCTGCATCTGCGGCGTCTGCACGCGCGCCTGCTCGGTCGCCCGCGAGTGTACGGCGCTCGCCTCCGGCGCCGAGTGCGTGGCCGCGGCGGAGCGGCCTGCCGAGGCGGCCTGCGCCGCGGCCGAGAGCGCCGCGTTCTGCGATATCTACTGCAGCGGCGACGCCGACTGCGAGCCGCTCGGCGCGCCGTTCCGCTGTCAGGGCGGCTTCTGCCGGGCGCCCGGCAATGGCGAGACGGCGACCGCCTGCCCGGCGACCACGCTTTCGCCCGGCGACAACGAGCGCACGGTGACGGTCGGGGACACCACCCGCAGGTACGTCGTTCGCCTCCCTGCAAACTACACGGGGGCGAGCCCCATGCCGCTGGTGCTCGATTACCATACGCTGGGCGGGACCCCGGCGGAGGAGGCCGAGGCCTCGGGGTACCGCGAGCTCGCCGAGACCGAGGGGTTCCTCGTCGCGTGGCCGCAGGGCATCGACGGGGCGTGGAACATCGGTCCATGTTGCACGACGTCACGCGACGTCGACGACGTGGGGTTCGCGCGCGCCCTGGTCCAGGAGGTCCAGAAGGAGGCGTGCGTCGACCTCAAGCGGGTCTATGCGGTCGGCGTCGCGAATGGCGGCGGGATGGCCTACCACCTGGCCTGCAACGCCGCGGACGTCTTTGCGGCGGTCGCTCCCAGCGCGTTCGACCTTCTGGCGGAGTCGGAGCAGCCCTGCCAGCCGTCGCGGCCGGTGACCGAGATCTCGTTCCGGGGTACCGCGGACTTGCTGGTGCCTTACGAGGGCGGGCCTCAGCAGGCGCCGAACGGCGCGAACATCACCTTCCTCGGAGCCGCCGGCACCTTCGAGAGGTGGGCCGAGCTGAACCGGTGCACGGGATCACCGAGCCCGGCGGACAGCGACGGTTGCTCGACGTACTCGAGCTGCGCAAGCGGCGCGGAGGTGACGTTGTGCACAACGGAGGGCGGCGGCATGACCTGGGGGAGCCCCGAGATCGGGTGGGCCACGCTGAAGCGGCATTCGCTTCCTTGACACGGAGGCGGCCACCGATCCCGGCGCCGGCCGGCCACCCCGCGCCGGCGCTCACCACCAGCCGATGTCCTGGATGACGGTGCCGGCGTCGCCGTACCGCACGATCGCGCGGTTCTGGCGGATCTCATAGGACTTCGGCGAGCTGTCGACGATGTCCTGATCGAAGGTGTGGCACTCGAGCTTGTAGGTGCCCTCGCCCTGCATCAGCGCGCCCTTCAGCTTGATGTACGTCTCGTTGTAGCGGCTCCTGAGCCGCAGGATCGCCTCCTGGGTGGCGTCGATGAGCAGCTCGAGGTGGACCGTCTTCTCCCGCTTCGGGTGCGACGCGTCGAACGCGAGGTTGACGACGATGCCGGCGTCGAGCAGCGCCTCGATATCCGACTTGGAGAACGTCTCGAAGACCGTGAGCTTTGCCATCGCGCGCTCCTTCCAGGGATGTGCTCGTGGCTATGTACTACGGCGCGCAGCCCGGGGCCGAGGATCCTCGCGCGGCGCGACGCCGGGGCCCCGCGATCACCCTCGGGCAACGGGGGCAGACCGCCGCGCGCTCCGCGGCCGATCGGCAGAAAATCCCTCCAGATCGCGGTCGAAATGCTGCTCCCGCCGGTCGTTTCGTGCGATGAAAATAAAAATCAATTGCATGTGCGCCAGCTCGCATGGTAGGAGGGAGCAAGCACGCTGGAGAGGGAGGAGCAGGGGCGCGGTGTGCCCTGGGGCTGCCTGTCGGATCGCGTTCGTCCGAGGAGGTGGCTTCGCGGGCACCCTGGCGCCTGCGGACGCTCACGTCTGCGCTCTCGATGTGGGGACGGCATGAAAACAGATTTCTTCCAGCTGCGTTGTCGTTGCGCGCGTGGAGGGCGGCGCGGTTCCAGCCGTGTGGAGTCGATGACACCGAATCGACGGAGATCTGTGCCATGAACGATAGAGACACACAGAAGCAGTTCATCCTCGAGGGGAAGCTGACGAGAGTGATGTGGGAGCTCTCGTGGCCGGCGGTGCTGGCCATGGTGCTCTACGGGCTCAACGCCTTCCTGGACGCCGTGTTCGTGGGCCAGCTGATGAACAAGAGCGCCCTGGCCGGCGTCGGCATCGCCTACCCCTTGTCCCAGATCACGCTCGGCCTCGGCAGCCTGGTCGGGACGGGCGCGGGCACGGCGCTCAGCATCTACCTGGGCGCCGGCGACAAGAGCAAGCTCCACAGCTTGCTGGGCAGCGTGAACGGGCTGTCGCTGCTCCTCAGCTTGCCTTACACCGTGCTCGCCTACGTGTTCGCTGAGCCGCTGGTGCGCATGATGGGCGGCACCGGGGAGATCCTCGCGTACGGCACCGAGTACTTCAAGGTGACGGCGCTCGGCTCGGTGTTCTGGGTGCACGGCCTGGCCGTGAACATGACGGTGCGCGGCGAAGGCAAGATGAAGACCGCGGCGTGGATGATCTCCCTCGGCCTGCTGGTGGACGTCATCCTGAAGCCGCTGTTCATCCACACGTTCGGCTGGGGCGTGCAAGGCGCGGCGTGGGCCACCAACGCGGCGATGCTCGTGTACTCGGTCGTGGGGCTCCTGTATTTCGCGAGGGGGCGCGCCTCGTTCGACACGGCCTGGCGCACGATCCGCGTCGATCCGGCGATCCGGAAGCAGATCGTCTCCCTGGGCATGCCGGGCATGATCTTGACCATCATGGGCATCGCCCAGAACGTCGTTGTCTACAACGCGGTCTCGGGCCAGGGCACGGAGAACGACGTCGCCTTCTACGCCGCCTGCAACCGCCTCTTCCTGTTCATGCTGACCCCGATGCTCGGGCTGATGCGCGCCTTGCAGCCGGTGGAAGGGATCAACTACGGGGCACAGCGCTACGTCAGGGTGAAGCGGGCCTTCAGCCTCTTCGGGCTCGCCGGGGTCGCGTTCGTCCTGCCGTTCTGGCTCGCGATGATGCTCGCCCCGAACGCGGTCCTCAGCTTCCTGCTGCCGGGGTCCGAGTTCACCGCGCAGCAGCTGCTCGATTTCCGGATCTACATCGTCGTGCTGCCCCTTCTGCCGTATGTCTTCAACGCGCTGGTGCTGTTCCCCTGCCTGGAGCGGGCGAAGCTCGCGAGCGTGGTCGCCCTCCTGAGGCAGGTGGTGCTCTTCATCCCCTTGATGTGGCTCCTGCCGAGGCTCGTCGGGGTGAGCGGGGTCTACTGGGGGACCACGGCCATCGACGTCGCGATGTTCCTCCTCGTGCTCGTCATGGTGAACCGAGAGTTCCGCAGGCTCGACGGGCGCGACGTGGAGACGAGCGCCGCGCTCAGGGAAGCGCCCGCCGGCTGAGCCCGGCCCGGCCTCCGAGATCTCCCGCCGGCCCGCGGCGATCACCCGGTGATCGCCGCGGGCCGCAGCACGCACCGGCCGACCCCCGCGCGCGGCGCCCTCCCCGCGCGCGATGTCCCCTTCTCCCTCGCCTGTCCAGAGAGCCCGCGCGGATCGCCGCGCGCGGCCATGAACGGCATCCAGAGTTCACATGCAAAACTATTGCAACAGGTTACTGGTTGCTATAGATGGAGCCGCATGAACACCGAGGCTCCCGCGCGTCGAGGCCCAGCGCGCCCGTCCCGGGCGCGAAGGAGCGCCGGCGCCGCCGCTTTTGTCGCGGCCGGAGCTCTTCTCACGGGCGGGGCCGCGCACGCGCAGGACGCCGGCGCGGTCTCGCCGGCGGAGCCGGCCCGGGACGCCGCGCCGGAGGGCGAAGCGCCTCCGGGCGCCGCCGATGAACCCCGGCAGGCGCCGGAGAATCACCCGCCGGTCCTCACCTCGTTCGTCGAGGCCGATTACCCGGCGGCCGCCCTCGCGCAGAGCCTGGAGGGGACCGTCGTGCTGAGGCTCAGCATCGAGGCGGATGGGCGGGTGTCGGCGGCGGACGTGGCGCAGTCCGCGGGGCACGGCTTCGACGAGGCGGCGCAGGCCGCGGCGCAGCGCTTCCTGTTCTCGCCTGCGCGACGGGGGGACACCCCGGTCGCCTCCCGGATCCTCTACGCGTACGAGTTTCACCTCCCGAAGGCGCCTGCGAGCGGCGCGCTCCGCGGGCGTGTGCTCTTGCCCGGCGCGAGCTCGCACGGCGTCGCCGGCGCCGAGGTGCTCGTGCGGCACCAGGATGGCTCCACCGAGCGAACGCGCACCGACGGCGAGGGCCGGTTCCAGATCGAGGGCCTCGCGCCCGGGCCCTGCGTCGTGATCGCCGAGGCGAGCGGCGTCGGCCGGGCCGAGATCGAGACCGAGATCGCCGGAGCGCACGTCGCCGAGATCGCCTTGCGGCTCGTGCCATCCGGCGAAGAAGCCCTGATCGAGGTGACCGTGCGCGGGCCGTCGGAAGCCGAGCGGCGCCGGCAGTCGGCCGAGGCCGTGACGGTCGTCGAGACGGACCGCGTCAAGCGGGAGTCCTCGGACATGGGCGAGGTGCTCGCGCGCACGCAGGGGGTCGGCGTGCGCCGCGAGGGAGGCCTCGGCTCGGCAACGCGCTTCTCGCTGAACGGGCTGACGGGCGATCAGGTGCGGTTCTTCCTCGACGGCGTGCCGCTCGATCTGGCCGGCTATCCGTTCGGCGTCTCGAACGTGCCGGTAGGCCTCGTCGAGCGCGTCGAGATCTACAGCGGCGTGGTCCCGGTGCGCCTCGGCGCCGACGCCCTCGGCGGGGCGGTCGACCTGATCACCGATCAGGATCTCTGCGCGTCGCGCGCCGGCGCGTCCTACGAGGTGGGCTCGTTCGACACCCACCGAGCGGCGCTCGCCGGCAGCCACCTGCACAGGCCGAGCGGCTTGTTCGCCCGCGCGAGCGGCTTCTTCGATTACGCGAAGAACGACTACCCGGTCGAGCTCGACGAGGTAGAGGACGAGCGCGGGCGCTTATCGCCGGCGCGCGTCTACCGCTTTCACGACGCGTACCGCAGCGCGGGAGGCCACGTGGAGCTCGGGTTCGTCGATCGGCCGTGGGCGCGGCGCCTGCGCCTGCGCGCCTTCGTGACCGACTACGACAAGGAGTACCAGCACAAGCTCGTCATGAGGGTCCCGTACGGCGGTGTGACGTACGGAGAGACGTCGGCAGGCGCGAACCTCCGCTACGAACAGCCGCTGGGGCGCGGCGTGTCGCTCGACGCGGTGGGCGGCTATGCGTACGTCCGAGGGCGCTTCCTCGACGTCGCGACCTGCGACTACGACTGGATGGGGCGCTGCGACCCCGAGGGCAGCGAGCCTGGCGAGACGGACGCTTTCCCCCACGACCAGGTCTTCTGGGACCATTCCGCCTTCGCGCGCATCAACGTGGAATGGCGCATCCGGCCGTCACACGCCGTTCGCCTGGCCATCGCGCCGACCTACGTGACACGGACGGGCGATGAGCGCCGGCAAAGCGACCCGGATAGCCCCGATCCGCTCGCCGACCGCCGCAGCGTGCTCGCGCTGGTGAACGGCCTGGAGTACGACCTCGACCTGCTCGAGGACCGGCTCGATAACGTCCTGTTCGTCAAGCAGTACGTGCAGCGCGTCGCGAGCGAGAGCCCGGTCGCCGGTGACCCTGCGCGCGACCTCGACGGGAGCACCCACCGCTTCGGTATCGGCGACGCGCTCCGGTACAGGTTCACGCCGTGGCTCTACGGGAAGGCCTCCTACGAGTGGGCGACGCGGCTGCCCAGCCCTGACGAGGTCTTCGGCGACAACACGTTCATCGCGGCCAAGCTCGGGCTCGATCCCGAGGTCAGCCACAACATCAACCTCGGGCTCACCCTCGACGCCCGCGAGACGCCGGCGGGCGCCTTTCGCGCGACGGGCAATGGCTTCCTGCGCGCGGCGGACCGGCTGATCGTGCTCCTCGGCAACGATCGGGACCAGAGCTACGAGAACGTCCACGGCGCGCGGTCGCTCGGCGTCGAAGGCTCCGCCGGATGGACCTCGCCCGGGGAGCACCTCGCGCTCGACGGCAACGTCACCTACCTCGATTTCCGCAACACCTCGAGCGAGGGGGCGTACGGCGCCTTCGAGGGAGATCGCATCCCGAACCGCCCGTACCTCTTCGCCAACGGCACCGCGCGCCTCCTGTTTCACCGCGTCTTCGCCGCGGAGGACGAGGTCGCGCTCACGTGGAACAGCCGCTACGTACACGAGTACTTCCGCACCTGGGAGAGCCTCGGGCGGCCTGACTCCAAGCAGGTGATCCCCTCGCAGCTCGTGCACTCGGCCGGGCTCGGATACGTCGTCCGGCGCGGCAGCGCGAGCCTGAGCACGACGCTCGAGATGCAGAACCTCACGGATGAGCGTGTGTTCGACTTCTTCCGCACGCCGCGCCCGGGCAGGAGCTTCTACGTCAAGACCACGGCGGAGCTCTGAGCTCGAGGGGCAGGTGATGGGATGAACGGCCACGCGACGAACCAACAGACCCTGCGGCTCGCCGAGCACACGAACTCGAGGAGATGAGATGCACACCGTTGTAGCCGTCAAGAACCTGCTCGTTCAGTCCGGCGCGTCCTGGGTCCTGTGGCTCCTGTTCGCGCTCTCGGCGGGCAGCATCGCCATCGCGATCGAGCGCTGGCTCTACTTCCGCTCGAAGGACGACGACGTGCGAGCGCTCGCCGCCGAGCTCGACGCGCACCTGTCGAATGGCTCTGTCGCCGCCGCGCTCGACGCGCTCCGGCCGATGCGGTCGGTCGGGGCGATCGTCGCCCGCGCGGGCCTGAGGCTCGCGCAGCGCGGGTCGGCCGCGGCGGACAAGGGGATGCAGAGCGCGATGGCCGCCGAGCGGAAGGCGCTCGAGGCGCGGCTCGCGTACCTCGGGACCCTGGGCAACAACGCGCCTTTCGTCGGCCTCTTTGGCACCGTCATCGGCGTGATCCTGGCGTTCGAGCAGCTCGGTCAGGCCACGGGGGCGGCGGGCGGCGGGGCCGCGAGCCAGGTCGCCTCCGCCGCGGTCATGGCGGCGATCGCGGAGGCGCTCGTGGCGACGGCCGTGGGCATCGGCGTCGCGCTGCCGGCCGTGGCCGCTTACAACTACCTGCAGCGCCGGATCGCCGCGATGCTCGACGACGCCGAGACGCTCTCGAACCTGGTGCTCGCCTATCTGGCCACCGGAGAGGCCGCGTATCCGTCCTCTCGTGTCGAGCCCGCGCGCGCGGCCCATGGCGGAGCTTCGATCGACAAGCCGATGAACGGCGAGGCGTCCCGCCCGGAGGCGGCCTAGTCATGGCGAGCGCCGGGCAGAGCGCGAGATCCCGCCGCGGCGGGATCATCGAAGGGATCAACGTGACGCCGCTCGTCGACATCACGCTGGTCCTCTTGATCATCTTCATCGTCACCGCGAAGATCGTCGTCGCGCCCGCCGTCCCGCTGGATCTGCCGCACGCGTCGCAGAGCGAAGAGGTCCAGGCGGTGCTGAGCGTGGTGCTGCCCGCGGAGGGGCCCGCGCAGGTCGACGGGGCCGCGATCGACGATGCGGCGCTCCGCGAGCGCGCGCGGGCGGCCCTGTCGCGCGATCCGCAGCTCCGGGCCGTGATCCAGGCCGACCGCGCCGCCTCGCACGGCCGCGTGATGACGGTGCTCGACACGCTGAAAGCCGCGGGGATCGCGCGTGTCGCCTTCGGCGCCGTCCGCCCGGAGGCCGAGGCCCATGCGGCGGAGAGGACGGGCCACCAATGATTCGATCGGAATTCCACCCCGAGAGCGTCGCCGGCATCGTCCTCGACGCGGCGCGCTCCCACGTCCAGCCCCGGCGCGCGAGGGGAGGAGCCCGCGCATTCGCGGCCGACAGCACGGCCGGGATCGTCCTGGGGGCCGTCAAGGAACATTCGGCACGAGCGCTCGTGCTCGCGCTCATGCCGGCGGCCGTCATGCAGGGCACGGTCGGGATCATCGCGTTCCGCCTGGGCCCGGACGACACGACGGCGAGCCAGCGCGAGGCGCGCCCGCCGCTGCAGGTGGAGCACGTGGTCGATCTGGCCCCACCGCCGTCGCCACCGAGCCCCTCGCCGCAGGCGGAAGCTCCGGCGCCCAGGGCCGCCGAGCGCTCCCCCGCGCGCGCGGCCGCTCCTGCCGCTCCTCGGGCGCCTGCCGCTCCCGCCGCGCCTCCACCGCCCGCGCAGGCAGGGCAGGTCGCCCTGGCGGAGAACGGGGCTGCGCCGCTCGATTTCACCGGGTTCGACATCGCCGTTGGCCGCGGAGAGCGGTATGCCGGCGGTGTCACCTCCTCTGCGGGGACGAGCGCGCAGGCGGTGAACGCCGCGCGTGTGGACCCGAGCGCTCCGCCGGAGCGCCGGCAGGGAGGCCCCTCGCGCGCAAGGCCTGTCGGGCAGCCCGCGCGGGAGTGGAATTGCCCCTGGCCGCGAGAAGCGGACGCGCTCTCGGTGGACGAGCAAACGGTGGTCATTCGCACGGTCGTTCGTTCGGACGGCACCGTCGCCTCGGCGGAGCTCCTCTCGGACCCGGGATACGGCTTCGGCCAGATGTCGCTCGCGTGCGCTCGCAAGCAGCGATTCCTGCCTGCCGCCGACGAGGGAGGCCAGCTCATCACGGCGACGTCGCCGCCCATCCGCGTGAGGTTCACGCGACATTCGCGATCCACAGGCGCGCCCTAGCGAAGCCCGACGCGAGAAAGGAAGCGAGAGATGAAGTCTTCAGGTACCACCAGGCTCCTCGAGGTCGAGGCCGCCGCACGCTCGAGCGCCCGGCGCGGCGAGCAAGGGCGGCGACTGCGGCGGCTCACCGAACGATGCGTGAACGTGATGGGGCGCGCGCGATGGCCGCTCGCGATAACGTGCCTCTTGTCCCTGCCGCTCATGGCTGGTTGTGGCAGCGATCCCGGGGAGAGCGGCGTCGAGGCGCCGGACGACGGCGGTCCCCGCTATGCCATCGTCAGCCGCATCGAGGACACTGACTTCACGAACAGCACCGTGTTCGTCTGGGTGGTCGACGACCTGAGCGGAGGGTCCGTCCGTCTGGACGAGGCCATCGAGCTCCCCGGGAGGGGCTCTGTCTGGGGAGTCCCGCGGACCGAGATGTTCTATCTCGTGAGCTCCGAGGATCTCACCGTCTCGAAATACAGGGTGGTCGCCGGCAAACCGGAGCTCGACGCCCGGCTCGGGCTCGGCGGAGCCGGGATCTCCGTCCTCATCGCGGAGAAGATGGTGTTCGACGGCCCGGACCGAGGGTTCCTCTTCGACCTCATCTCGGGGCAGGTGCTCGAGCTCGACCTCGCCGCCATGGAGATCTCCCGGCGTATCGACGTGTCGGACGCGCAGATCGACGCCGCGGACTACACGTTCCTCGGGGAGCCCAATTTTCGTGAGCATGGCGGCCGGCTCGTCGCTCCGCTGTACGGCGTGAGCGCGGCGTACGATCGCGTGGCCAGCGAGTCGAAGATCCTCTTCTTCAATCCGACCGACGGCTCGTTCGAGGTGAAGGCCGCCCCTTGCGGAGGCCTCCTCAACACGGTGAAGGCGCCGGGCGGAGACATCTATTTTTCGTCCGATCCCTATGTCGCCTCGGTCTTCATGACCGACCCGGAGAGAGCTCCTGCGCCGTGCATGGCGCGCATGGCTGCGGGCCAGGACGAGCTCGACACCGACATCGTGGCGCTCAACGAGGTGACCGGCGGACCCACCGGCGGCCTGATCCCTGGCTCCGACGGCGTGGCGTACGTGCGCGTGCTGGACACCAATAGCTTCTCGCCCGGCGCGGACGCCACCCATCTGGAGGCGTACGCGGCGCAGGACTGGCAGACGTGGCGCATCCAGCTCGACGATCCAGGATCGGCCGAGCGCCTCGATCGCCAGCCGCTCGCCGGCGGCATCAAGGTGTTCGAGGTGGACGAACAAGCCTACGAGAACGAGTCAACGACAGGCTTCGAGTCGACAACGCTGGTGCGGACGACCGGAGACGGCGCGCCCGCGCGCGCGCTGACGATGCCTGGTGTCACGTGGAGCGTCTTGCGCGTGCGCTGAACCGGAAGCGGAGGGATCCCATGTCCAACTCGAACGGGCTGATCGTGAAGGGGTTGACGAAGACGTACGCCAACGGCGTTCGAGCGCTGAACGGCGTCCACCTGGACGTCGGACCGGGGCTCTACGGGCTCCTCGGTCCAAACGGCGCGGGCAAGAGCACGTTGATGCGCACGCTCGCCACGCTCCAGACGCCGGACGCGGGGACGATCACGTTCAACGGGATCGACGTCATTGCGTCTCCTGACCGCCTCCGCCGCCGCCTCGGGTACCTCCCGCAGCAGATCGGCGCGTACCCGGGGGTGACGGGGCGGTCTCTGCTCGAGCGATTCGCATGGCTGAAGGGGCGCACGGACCGCCGCGAGCGCGACGCGGAGATCTCGACGCTGCTCGCGCGCGTCAACCTGAGCGACGTCGGCCACCGCGAGGTCGCGACCTACTCCGGGGGCATGCTGCGGCGGTTCGGCATCGCGCTCGCGCTCGTGGGATCTCCGCAGCTCCTCATCGTGGACGAGCCGACCGCCGGCCTCGATCCGGCCGAGCGCAACCACTTTCATCGGGTGCTCGCGGAGGTCGCCGCGGAGGCCGTCGTGCTGCTCTCGACGCACATCGTGGACGACGTGGAGAACCTCTGCGGGCGGCTGTCGATCGTCAACCGGGGGCGCGTGGTCGCCGAGGGAGCGCCGGCCGAGCTGACCGCGCCGCTCGCGGGACGCCTGTGGACGCGGACGTACGCGCGGGGCGAGCCGATCCCCGACGATGCGCTGAACGTCTCGCCCACGCCGAGCGGCACCCGCGCCGTCGTGGTGCGCGACGTGTCGCCCGGCGACGGCTTCGTCGCTCACGCGCCCAAGCTCGACGATGCCTATCATTACCTGCTGGCCGAGACGCGACAGGCGGAGGCCGCATGAGCTCCGCGCGCATCTACGCCGTCGAGGCGTGGCACGAGCTGCGGGCGGGGCTGCGTACCTCGCTCGTCCCGCTCATGTTCGTCGGCCTCGTCGGCTATCTGTTCATCATGCTCTCGAGCGCGGAGTACCTGCGCGACATGGGCGGGGCAGACGTCGCGCGCAACAGCCCGCATGTGGTCTTCCTGATGACCTCCGGGCAATCGTTCTGGCTCATCTTCGCGTGGGCGTGGATCTTCGCGCAGGTCGTCACGCGGGATCGCGCGGCGGGGCTCCACGAGCTGGTGCTCTCCGCGCCCGTGTCGCTTCGCGGGCTGCTGATCTCGCGCTACATCGGCGCTGTCGGGCTCGCTTGCATCCTGGGCTCGGCGAGTTCGCTCGGCTTTCTGCTCGTCCCCGGGCTCGCCGCGCTCGGGGTGTTCCCCAGAGAGGCGGTCGGGCCCACGCCGATCCTGGCGATCGCGTCGTCGTGGGCGCTCTTCGTGGTGCCGTCGGCCATCGGCCTCGGGGCGCTCTACCTGACCGCGGCGCTCCGGACCCGGAGCACGGCCGGTCCGTTCGCCGTGGCGGCGGTGGTCATCTTGGTCTGGATGGTGGCCATGATCGTCCTGCGGGGCGGTGATCTGCACACGGACATCGCGACCGTGGTCGACGTGAGCGGCTTCGGGGAGGCGGAGGCGCAGACGAAGCGCTGGACGCCGCATGAAAAGGCGACGGCGCAGCTGGCCATGACCGCGCCGCTCCTCGTCAATCGGCTCCTCTGGAGCCTGGTCCCCCTCGCCATCCTGGCGTTCGCGCTCGTGCGGCACGGGCGCGAGTCGCTCGTGCTCGGGCGGGCCGGCAAGCCGTCGCCGAGCGGCGAGGCGACCTTTCGTGCCGCCGCGCCCGCCGTCGCAGCGCTGCCGCCGATCACGGCGCCATCCTGGCTCCGCGCGACGCTGTCCGAGGCGCGCTGGCACCTCTCGCTGACGACCCGAGGGTGGGCCTTCCGTACCGCGGTCGCGCTCTGGACCCTCATGAACGTGGCAGGCGCGTTCTACCATGTGATCGGGCACGCCGAGGGGCCGCTGGTCCCACGGCCTGCGCTGCTCGCGCCGTTCCTCATCCGCCTTTGTTACGTGTTCTCCGTGTTCGCCGTGGCGGGGTTCGTGGGGGCGCTCGCTCGTCGAGATCAGCAATCCGGGTTCGACGAGATGATCGACGCGACGCTGGCGCCGCTCGGCACACGCGTGGTTGGCCGCGCCGTCGCCGCCCTCCTGCTGACGGCGGTCATGGCCCTGGCGCCGACGCTCTCGGCGTGGATCGTGACAGGTCTCACCCTGCCTTCGAGCTTCGAGCCGTGGAATGCGCTGCTCGTGAACGCGCTCGTCGCCGCGCCCGCCCTGCTGGAGCTCGGCGCGATCACGTTCCTCGTCCACGCGCTCGTGCGTTCGCCCGGTACGGGGTACGCCGCGTCGATGCTGGCTGCGTTCATCGCGCTCGTGAATCACGAGATCGACATCGTCTCGTATCCACCCGCGCAGCTGGGGATCCCGGTGCATGTTGCCCTCTCCGAGCTCTCGGGGTGGTCGCCGTGGCTCCTGCCGGTGCTCGAGATGGGTGTCCTGAAGCTGAGCTGCGTCGGCCTCGCCGTGGCCTTGGCGTGGCTCGCCTACCCGCGCGGCACGGCCCTGAGGATGATCGATCGATGGCGCGGGGCAGTGCGGCAGCTCGCCCAGGGCGCGGGAGCGCTGGCGGCCCTCAGCCTCTTTGCGATCGCTTGCTCATCGACGATCTTGCACGAGCAGATCGTGGTGCAGAGCGGCTTCGCGTCGAAGAGCGAGGAGAACGCCGCCGACGCGGCCTGGGAGGCCCGTTTCTGGCCGGAAGCGTCGGCGTTCTCCGTGGAGGGCGGAGAGGTCGAGGCGAAGATCGCGCCGTCCGCGCGCACCGCCCACGTCCGCTGGAAGCTGCGGGGAGTACGGGCCAGCGCGGCGAAGCTGCACGGGAGCCTGCGCACCGGGATGGATATCGACAGCGCACAGGTCGACGGCTCCCCTCGTGAGGTCGTCACGGCGAACGAGCACTTCATGGTCGATCTGGGCAGCTGCGCGCAGAGCGGGTGCGACGTCGAGCTCGAGATCAGGATCGCGTCGCCCCGCTGGTTCGCAGAGGGGGAGGCGCCGTGGCTGGACGGCTCCGGCGTGTGGGCGCGCGCGGCCGATCTCGTCCCGCGGCTCGGGCACGACGGAGAGCGAGCGCTGCGATCTCCGTCCACACGTCGCGCGCTGGGGCTCGCGGAGCGCCCCGGCGCGCTCGACAGGAATGCGCTGGTACCCGCCCTCGCCGTGGCGCCGGCGGGCCTTTGGCGCTGGTCGGTGTCGTTCTCCGACCAAGGCGTGAGCACGCCTGTCGAGGGGAGCACGACACAAGGCCTCGACTTCGCCGTGGCGTGGCTGCCGAGGGGGGCGGAGCCGAGACAGCTGCGGCAGGAGGGCGTCACGGCGTGGCATGGCCCGTCCCGCTCCGATACGGCGCGCGAGGTCCTGGAGGACGTCCAGACGATGAGCGCGTGTGTTCAGGCGCGGCTCGGGGCCATCCCGGAGGTGACGACGGTCGTGCAGGCGCCTCGCGATCTCGGCGAGATCCGGGCCCATGGCGCGGTCCTGTGGCTGCCGGAAGGGGACGGCTGGGACGTGGCAGTGTCCGGCGCCGGACGCCTCAAGCGACGGGCCGCGGTGGCCGAGGCGCTCGCCGCGCGCTCGCTCGCGGACCGCGCCGATCTGCGCGCGGAGCCGGGGGCGCGGTGGCTCATCAACGGCGTCGCGGGGTGGATCGGGCTCGAATGCGTGCGGCGGTCCGATGGCGGTGACGCGTGGCTCGCGCTCCTGGATCGCCGCAGCGACGACGTCGCGGATGCGCTCGGCGCCCTCGACGCGCCCGTGTCGGGTCTGGCCGACGACGGCGCGGCCAGCTGGGTCATGGCGTACGCTCCGCTGGAGACCCTCGCATGGGCGCAGGCCATCGGAGACGCCGAGGCGTTGCACGCAGCGACGCGGGTCGCCGACATGGTGCGCTCCGGAGAACCGGTCCGAGGCGCGCTCGCGCGCGCAGCAGGCCCGAGCATGGCCGACCACCTCCTGGGTCCCCCTTCGGCCTCGGATGTGACGGTCGCGATCGCCGACGGCGGCGCGCTGGAGGTTCGCGGCGAGCGCTCGCGGTGGGAGAGGGGCGGTTGGAGGCCCGTCTCCAGCTCGTTCGAGATCGTCCAACGCTTCCACGACGAGGAGACGCCGGCGCGCGTGACCCGCGTGCCGGCAAGATTGGAGAGCGATGCCCAGTTCGTCGTCTTCGACGCGTGGCCCTCATTCGAGCGCTCGCCGCGGGACAACGCGTGGAAGGCAGGCCCGCATTGACGGCGCGCGCCCGCGCCGCGCCTGCACATCCTCGCGCGTCAGGAGAATGAGGGCTGTGCAACGAACATGTTTCGCTGCGGCATGGAGGACTCGTTGGCTGCGCTGGTGAGCGCTCAGTAGGGAGGCGCCTGACGAGCGCATCATCGACTCATTTCGTTAGACTTTCGATTGTGATCTGAGAGGTCGATTTCCTCCGGATCCGCTTAAATTCAGCGCGGAGGCGCCTCCGGGGAGCGATCGTGTCCGCCGCACGAAATCGCCGTCCGCCCGGCTTGACGCTGATGCAATTGGTATGTATATGCATTTAGTCAGCATCTTCAAGATGTAGGCGACTCGGCGTCGTGCCTATCGGCGCTCGCGAGCGCCACGCTCCACGGGCGTGGTGTCGTGAGGCGGGAGGGGTGCATTTGCGATAGCTGTCCATGACAGGTCGGCGTGAGCTCCGACCCGCAGATCGCGGGGGCGGGCGCTGTCGTATTGTCATGTCGTGACGAGAATCTCGTCTGGATGGGTGCGACCGCATAGGCCTGCGAACCCTCGCAGGGCCCGCGGGTCGATGCTGGAAGGCGCGCGAAGAGGAACGCTTCGACCATCTGCCGCTGGGTCGACGTGTTTACCGTGACGCCTGTTCCCGATTCGAAGGCTCGCCACCCGAGCACGAAGCGGGGGCGCGACCGTGGCTCGCGCCTGGAACACTGCGCGTAGCGAGCGGGACGTGGGCTGAAGAGCTCACGTGCTCCTCCTGCTCCTCACGTCTCGGTTGCGGCCTCTCGTACCAGAGGTGACCTATGTTGCAAAAGCAACTTTTGTGTAAAAACAACAGAAGCGATGCGGGGCGACAGGGTGGATGTGCCATCCTTCGCTCCCCTCGAAGAGATCGAGGCGCAGGCAGCCCGGGACGGCATCACTCACGTGCGGGGCGAGCATGAACATCTCTCATCAACGGCACTACTTCGAGCGCCGCGTCTCGATCGGCGCAGACCCCATCGACCTCGCGGCGGCGCTCGCCAGGTCGGGCTCGCACGCGACGTACTTCGTCTACGAGCGCGACGGCGAGTGGAGCGTCGCCCTCGGCGCGGCCTTCGAGCTCACTGCAGACGTACACGGTGTGCACCGCATCGACGCGACAGGAAAGCACAGCTGTCCCGGCGGGGACTGCCTCGCCGCGGTCGAGGCGGCGCTCGCGTCGATCCCGCTCCGTGGCTGGCGCGCGTACGGCACGGCTTCGTTCGAGTTCGCGTACCTGCTGCACGGCATCGAGGCGAACCTCGGCACAGAGCCCCTGCTTCACCTGACCATCCCGGAGGTCGAGATCCGCCTCCAGCGCGGCACGGCGCTGGTTCGAGCGCTGACCTCGGACGAGCTCGATCGGATGGTGGACGTCCTCGCCTCCGCGAACCGCCGCCATGCGCGCGGGATGACCGACGTCGCCGATCTCCCCCCCGTCCCGTCGCCGGAGGTGCTCCCCGCGAGGCTGCTCGAGACGACCGGCGCGGCGAAGTACAAGGAGCTGGTGGCCGCGGCGACGACCGAGATCGCGGCGCGCAAGCTCCACAAGGTCATCGCGTCGCGCGTCGTCCCGGTCGCCGCGCCCGTCGATCTCATCGCGACTTACGTCGCCGGGCGGCGACAGAACACCCCGGCCCGATCGTTCGTGGTCAACTGCCGCGACCTGAAGTTCGCCGGATTCAGCCCGGAGACCGTGCTCGAGGTGACCGCCGAAGGGCAGGTGATGACGCAGCCGCTCGCCGGGACCCGGGCGCTCGTCTCGGACGACAATGAAAACGCGCGCCTGCGGGCCGAGCTGCTCAGCAATTCGAAGGAGCTGGCGGAGCACGCCATGTCCGTGAAGCTGGCGTTCGAGGAGCTCAGCCGCGTCTGCAAGCAGGGGAGCGTGACCGTGAACGAGTTCATGGCGATATCCCGCCGCGGGACCGTTCAGCACCTCGCCTCACGGCTCTCGGGCATGCTCGAGACGGGCAACACGGCCTGGACGGCGTTCCAGGTGCTGTTCCCCGCCATCACCGCGTCGGGGATCCCGAAGAGGGAGGCTGTCGACTGGATCCGGAGGCACGAAGCGGAGAGCCGGGGCCTCTACTCGGGCGCGGTCCTGACGCTGGACCACGACGGCGCGATGGATGCGGCGCTGGTGCTGCGGACGATCTTCCAGCGGGGGAGCAGCGTCTGGCTGCGCGCGGGCGCCGGGATCGTCGCGGAGTCGACGCCCGAGCGAGAGCTGGAGGAGACCTGCGAGAAGCTCCAGAGCGTGGCGCGCCACCTGGTGCCGTCGGGGTTCGCCAGCTAGGCGGTGTGACGCAGGGGACATGGTGTTCCGGACCTGAGCTTGCCTTCTCACGAGTCAGCCAATGCACGAACAGACACAGCGAATGCACGACGAAGTCGCCTCCTCGGATCTGAGGGAGACGGTCGCGAGCGTGCTCGGCGTGGTGGCCGAGACCGTCCGTGAAGACAGCAACCTGATCGAGCTCGGGATGGACTCGATCACGATGATGCGCCTCGCCGGCAGGTGGCGGCGGCAAGGCATCGAGGTCGACTTCGCCGAGCTCGCGGCGAACCCGCGGGTGTCCGCCTGGAAGGCGCTGATAGGAGAGCGAAGCTGTACCAAGGGCGAACGCGACGAGCGTTCGCCCGCCGCGGCCACCATCGACGAGGCGGCGCCCTTCGATCTCGCGCTGATGCAGCACGCGTACTGGGTCGGCCGCGAGCAAGGCCAGCAGCTGGGCGGCGTCGCCGCGCATTTCTACAACGAGTTCGATGGCGAGCGGGTCGACCCCGCGCGGCTGGAGTCTGCCGTACGGGAGCTGCTCGCGCGGCACGGCATGTTGCGCGTGCAGATCCTGAGCGATGGCCGCCAGCAGATCCTGCCCGACAGCCGCGGGCGTGGGCTGAAAGTCCACGATCTGCGCGCCCTGTCGGCCGAGGCGGCGCAAGAGGCGCTCGCCGAGCTGCGCCGGACGCTGTCGCATCGGACGCTGGATCTGGCTGCCGGCGAGGTGTTCGACATCCAGATCTCGCTCCTGCCGGACGCGATCCGCGCGGGCGGCACGCGCCTGCATGTGAACCTGGACATGGTGGCCGCCGACGCGCTCAGCCTGCGGGTGCTGCTGGCCGACCTGGCGCACCTCTATGCCGGCTCGCAGCCGCTGCCCCCGATCAACACGAGCTATCCGCGCTACCTGGCGGAGCGCGAGGCCAGCCGCGCGAGCGTCAAGGGCCAGCGGTCGCGGAACGCCGACCGAGCGTACTGGCAAGCTCGCTTGAGCGATCTTCCCGCTGCGCCGGAGCTGCCCGCCGCTCCCTACCACGTGAACGTGGGCGCCACGACGGTGGTGCGGCGCCATCGCTGGCTCGCTCCGGAGCAGGTGCGCGCCTTCGCGTCTCTGGCGGCGCGCCACGGCCTCACGCCGGCCATGGCGATGGCGGCGGTGTTCGCGGAGACGCTGACCGCCTGGAGCGCGGAGCCTCGGTTCTTGATGAACCTGCCGATGTTCGACCGAGAGCCCTTGCACCCGGACGTCGGGATGCTGGTGGGCGACTTCACCTCCTCGGTGCTCCTGGCCTGGGACGGCGCGGCGCCCGGCACGTTCGCTGAACGCGCGCAGCGCCTGCAGGCCCAGTTCCACGCGGACGCGGAGCACGTGGGGTATTCGGGCGTCGAGGTGCTGCGCGACCTCTCCCGGCAGCGAGGCGAGCAGGTGCTGGCCCCTGTCGTGTACACGAGCGCGCTCGGCCTGGGCGAGCTGTTCCCGGAGGTGGTGAAGCAGCGCTTCGGGAGGGCGTCCTGGATCATCTCCCAGGGGCCGCAGGTGTGGCTGGACGCGCAGGTCACGGAGCTCGACGGCGGCCTGCTGGTCAACCTGGATGCGCGTGAAGACGCGTTTGCGCCGGGCGTGCTGGACGCGATGTTCGACGCGCACGGCCGCTTGCTGGAGCGCCTGCTGGCCTATGAGGAAGCCTGGCGGCAGCCTGTGCCAGCGCTGCTCCCGGGAGAGCAGCTGAAGGTGCGTGTCGCCGCGAACGCGACAAGGACGGCCGTCTCCGGCAAGCGCCTGCACGACGGCTTCTTCGAGCTCGCGAAGCGACAGCCGGAGGCGCCTGCTCTCCTGTGGGGCGAAGGCGGCAGGGTCTCTTACGGGGAGCTCCGGCAGCGCGCGCTGCGCGTGGCGGGCTACCTGCGCGAGCACGGCGTGAGCGCAGGCGACGTGGTGGCGATCCAGCTGCCCAAGGGGCCGAGCCAGATCGTCGCCGTGCTGGGCGTGCTGGCCGCCGGCGCCACATACCTTCCGATCAGCGTGGATCAACCCGCGCTGCGCCGTCAGCGCATCCTCGACGCCGCTGGCGCCGCCCTCGTGCTCGATGACGTCCCGGAGGGGCAGGCCTCGCTGGCGGAGCCGCTGGCCGGCGCGGACTCGGATCTCGCCTACATCCTGTTCACCTCCGGTTCGACGGGCGAGCCGAAAGGCGTGGAGATCACGCACGCCGCAGCGATGAACACCATCGATGATCTGAACCAGCGCCTTTCGCTGGGCGCGGCCGACCGGACGCTCGCCCTGTCCGCGCTGGAGTTCGATCTGTCGGTGTACGACATCTTCGCGCCGCTGTCGGCCGGCGGCGCCGTGGTCTGCGTCGAGGAGTCGGCGCGTCGCGATGCAGCGGTCTGGGTCGAGCTGCTGCGCCGCCATCGCGTGACCGTCCTCAACTGCGTGCCGGCCCTGCTCGATATCACGCTCGCTGCGGCCGGCGACGGTCCCGGTCCGCTGCCGCTCCGCGCGGTGCTCCTGGGCGGCGACTGGGTGACCCTCGATCTGCCGGGCCGCCTCGCGCAGCGCGCTCCGCGCTGCCGCTTCATCGCGCTGGGCGGCACCACCGAGACAGCCATCCACTCCACGATCTGCGAGGTCACCGAGGTGCCTCCGCACTGGAAGTCGGTGCCGTACGGCAAGCCCCTCGGCAACGTGCAGCTGCGCGTCGTCGATCCTCTGGGGCGCGACTGTCCGGACTTCGTCCCGGGCGAGCTGTGGATCGGCGGCGCCGGCGTGGCGCGCGGCTATCGTGGCGACCGAGAGAAGACGGCGAACAAGTTTCTCCAGGCGGACGGGACGCGCTGGTACCGCACCGGTGACCGCGCGCGTTACTGGGCCGACGGCAGCGTGGAGTTCCTCGGGCGCGCCGACTTCCAGGTGAAGCTGCGCGGGCACCGCATCGAGCTCGGCGAGATCGAGGCCGCGGTCGGGGGTTATCCCGGCGTCAGCCAGGCTGTCGCGGTGCTGGGTGAACGCGGGCTCTATGCGGCCATCACCTCGGAGGATCCGAGGATCGATGTGCCTGAGGCAGGCGAGATCATCGATCTGCGGCAACCGCCGCCGGAGCTCGCGGATCTGCGCGAGTTCCTGGTGAACCGCCTCCCCGCCGTGATGGTGCCGGATCACCTGTGGCGCTGCAGGAGCCTGCCGCTCACGCCCAACGGCAAGATCGATCGCAACGCCTTGCAGCGAGCGGTGAACACCATGGCCCTTCAGGCCAAGGCGACCGTGACCGCGCCGGTCGGCGAGGTGGAACGCCGGGTCGCCGGGGTGTGGGCCGAGCTGCTCAAGGTGCCGGAGGTGGGCCGCGAGGACAACTTCTTCTCCGCGGGCGGCGACTCCCTCCTGGCGACACGCCTCGTGCGCCGGCTGCGCGAGGTCGGCCTCGACGGCGTCAAGCTGGCCGATCTGTTCGCCCGTCCGACGCTGGCCGAGTTCGCTGCCACGTTGTCGCTCGGCGCAAGCGCTCCGGCGCTGCCGGCCCTGGTCGCCGATCCGGAGAACCGCCATAAGCCCTTCCCGCCGACCGAGGTGCAGCGGGCCTACTGGCTGGGTCGTGACGAGAGCTTCACGCTCGGGGGCGTCGCCTGCCAGTTCTACCGCGAGTACGACGTCGTCGATCTCGACGTGTCGCGGCTGGAGGCGGCCGTCAACGTGCTGGTGCGGCGGCACGAGATGTTGCGCGCCGTCTTCGATGAGCAGGGCCAGCAGCGCATCCTCGCGGACGTGCCGCGGTTCACGATAGAGGTCGTCGACGCCGGCGAAGACCCGGCTCAGGCGTACGAGGCGCTGCGGCGCGACTGCTCACACTGGGTCTTCGAGCCGACCCGCTGGCCGCTGTTCGGCATGCGGGCGGTGCGGTCGGGCAACCGGACGCGCCTCGGTATCAGCCTCGACAACCTCATCCTCGACGCGCTCAGCATCCTCACCTTCTACGCGGAGCTCACCGCGCTCTACGAGGCTCCCGACGCTGCTTTGCCGCCGATCGGGCTGTCCTTCCGCGACTACGTGCTGACGTGCACGCCGGGGTCGGAGGCGCTCGCCGCCGCGCGGGCGTACTGGGCGAAGAAGCTGCCAGAGCTGCCGCCGGCGCCGCAGCTGCCGCTCGCCAGAGATCCGGCCGAGGTGGGGCGCCCGCGCTTCACGCGCCACGAGGGCAGCGTCGACGCGAGCCGATGGCGCCGCATCGTCGAACGCGCAGGCGAGCACGGCATCACGCCGTCCACGGTCCTGCTCACGGCGTTCGCCGAGGTGCTCAGCCGCTGGTGCAGTCGCCCCGACCTCACGCTCAACCTGACGCTCTTCGATCGCCGCGAGGTGCATCCCGACATCCACGCGGTCATGGGCGATTTCACGTCGCTCACGTTGGTCGGATACCGGCCCGCCGCCGGCGAGAGCTGGGTGACGCGAGCCCGGCGCGTCCAGCAGGAGCTGGGCGACGCGCTCGACCATCGCGACGTCTCGAGCATCTCGCTCGTTCGCGAGCTGGGAAGGCTGAGCGGCGCGCCGAGCCTGACCATGCCGGTGGTGTTCACGAGCGCACTCGGCGTCCCCGGCGGCACCGCTGCGCCGGCGAGCGGCCCCTTCAGGAAGCAGGTGTGGGGCCTGACGCAGACCCCGCAGGTGTGGCTCGACCATCAGGTGATAGAGGCCGAGGGCGGCATCGCCCTGAACTGGGACGTGGTCGAGGACCTGTTCCCGGCGGGCCTGATCGCCACGATGTTCGACGCGTACCTGCGCGAGCTGAGCTGGCTGAGCAGCTCCGAGTGGCACCTGCCCGTGCCCGATCTCCTGCCCGAGCCGCAGCGGCGCGTGCGCGCGCTCGTCAACGCGACCGCCGGAGAGAGCCCACGGCAAAGCCTGCACCGCGCGTTCTTCGACCTGGCGCGCGAGCAGCCGCAGCGGATCGCATTGCGCTGGGGCGAGGCCGACGTGATGAGCTATGGCGAGCTCGCGTCGCGCGCGCTGCGCCTCTCGGCGGCGCTGGCCGAGCAAGGCGTGGCGACAGGCGATGTCGTCGCCGTGAACCTGCCCAAGGGGCCCGATCAGATCGCCGCGGTGCTGGGCGTGCTGGCGGCCGGAGCCGCCTACCTGCCGGTCGGGGTGGATCAACCCGACGCGCGCCGCGACCGGATGCTGGGACAGGCAGGGGTCCGGGTCGTCGTCACCGGCCCGGAGCCGAGGTGCTGGCCCGAGGGCGTTCGTCCGTGTGTGTTCGGCCAGGCGATGGCGTCTGCGCCCGCGCCGAGCCCGGCGGCGATCGACGCAGAGCAGCTGGCGTACATCATCTTCACCTCCGGATCGACCGGCGAGCCGAAGGGCGTTGAAATCACCCATCGCGCCGCGCTGAACACGGTGCTGGACATCAATCAACGCTTCGGTGTCGGCCCGGAAGACCGCGTCCTGGCCGTGTCTGCGCTGGATTTCGATCTGTCCGTCTACGATATCTTCGGCCTGCTGTCCGCCGGCGGCTCGCTGGTCTTGATCGAGGAGGAATCGCGGCGCGATGCGAGGCGCTGGCATGAGCTGGTGTGTCGGCATGAGGTGACGATCTGGAACAGCGTTCCGACCTTGCTCGACATGCTGCTCATCGTCAGCAGCGCGGCGGAGCCGCCGGGCGCCCTCCGCCTGGCGCTCGTCTCGGGCGACTGGATCAGGACGGATCTGCCCGCGCGGCTCGCCGCGCAGCGGCCGGGGTGTCGGTTCATCGCGCTCGGCGGCGCCACCGAGGCCTCGATCTGGTCCAACTTCTTCGAGGTGGATGGAGTCCAGCCGTCGTGGCGTTCGATCCCCTACGGCTATCCCTTGCGCAACCAGCTCTTCCGCGTGGTGGACGCGCATGGCCGCGACTGTCCGGACTGGGTGCCGGGCGAGCTGTGGATCGGTGGTCTCGGGGTGGCGCGCGGTTACCGCGCCGCGCCGGATCTGACGGCTCGCAAGTTCGTAGGAGACGGCGCGCGGTGGTATCGCACGGGCGACGTCGGGCGTTACTGGCCTGACGGCGCGCTGGAGTTCCTCGGCCGCACCGACACCCAGGTCAAGATCCGCGGGCATCGCATCGAGCTCGGCGAGGTGGAAGCGGCTCTGAGGTCGCACCCCGGCGTGCGGAACGCGGTGGCCGTGGCGGCCTCCGGGCGCCTCGCCGCCGCCGTGGTCCCTGCTGCCGCGGAGCTCAGCGCGGAGCAGCTGCGCGACCATGTCACCCTGAGCCTGCCGATTCACATGGTGCCAGAGAGGATCGTGGTGCTGGCTCAGCTGCCGCTCAGCGCGAACGGCAAGGTCAACCATGCCGAGATCGTCAGGCTGATCTCGGCGGAAGCCGAGCCCGACGCCCGGGAGGTCGAGCCCCCGCAGGGTGAATGGGAGCATGCCGTCGCGGCGCTCTGGAGCGAGCTCCTGGCCGTCGCCAGCGTCGGCCGCCATCAGAGCTTCTTCCAGCTGGGCGGCGACAGCCTCCTCGCGACGCGCTTCATCGAAGCCGTGAATCAGCGCCATGCCATCATGTTGCCGCTGAGGCGCCTGTTCAACGGACCGACGTTGCGCGAGGTCGCAGCGGCGCTCGCCGCCGAGCACGAGGCCGGCCAGGAGATCGAGGAGGGCGTGCTCTAGCGGCGTCCGCCGCGGTGGCGCGCCGGAGCCCGGCGCGCGGGAGAGCGCTTCGCCGGGGAGTTCATCGTCTGATGTGACGCTTGTCGTCAACAAGCTACAGGAGCTTACGTCCATGCCCGTTGCCGGGATCATCGAAGAGCTGAAGACGCTGGGTGTCGATCTGTGGACGGAATCGGGGCAGCTCCGGTTCCGTGCGCCCAAAGGTTTGCTCACGGAAGACAAGATGACGGTGCTGCGCACGCACAAGGCGCAGATCATCGATTTTCTGGCAGCGAACCAGGGGGTGGTCGTCGCCGCGGACGAGCAGGGGCGTCATGAGCCGTTCCCGCTCACCGACGTGCAGACGGCCTACCTGCTGGGGCGCCAGAGCTCCTTCGGTTACGGCGGCGTCGCCTGCCACGGGTACCTGGAGGTGACGTATCCAGAGCTCGACCCTGCGCGCCTCGCCGACGCCTGGAACCTGCTGATCGAGCGGCATGAGATGCTGCGCGCCGTCATCGAGCAGGACGGCTACCAGCGCGTCCTGCCCACGGTGCCTCGGTACCCCATCCAGTCGACGGACCTCCGCGGCGCGTCCGCGGCCGAGGTGGAGCGCGCGCTATGCGGCATCCGCGCCGAGATGGACCACCGGATGTACGAGACCACCGCATGGCCGCTGTTCGAGCTCCGGCATACCCGCACCAGCGGCGGTGACGTCGTGCACTTCTCGCTCGACTCGCTGATCGCCGACTGGGCGAGCGCCGGGATCTTCTTCGAGGAGCTCGACCTCATCCTCGCCGGCCGCAGCGACGAGCTGCGACCGCTGGACCTCCGCTTTCGCGATTACATCTTCGCGGAGCGGCGGCTGCGCGAGACCGGGCGTTACCAGCGTGACCGCCAGTACTGGCTCTCGCGCGTCAACGATCTGCCCCCCGCGCCCGAGCTCCCGACGCTTCCACCCGCCGCGGAAGCGGGGCCCGTGCGCTTCCGCCGCCACCACTGCCGCCTGTCCGCCGAGCGCTGGGAGCGCCTCCGGCAGCGCGCAGGCGAGCGAGGTCTCACGGCCTCGATCGCCGTGCTGGGCGCCTATGCGGCGGTGCTGCAGCGCTGGAGCCGCCGTCAACGGTTCAGCCTCAACCTCACGCTGCTCAACCGCCTGCCGCTGCATCCGCACGTCGACCGGATCGTCGGAGACTTCACGTCGGTCAGCCTCATGGACGTGCAGGCGGCGACCGGGCGCAGCTTCAAGGAATGGGCTGCGCGGCTCGGCGATCAGATGTTCGCCGATCTCGACCACCGGCTGTTCACGGGGGTCGAGGTGCTGCGCGAGATGACCCGCAGGCGCGGGCGAGAAGCCGCGCTGATGCCGGTCGTCTTCACCAGCGCCATCGGCCTCGGCTCACGGCGACGACCCAGCAGCGGCCGGCGCTTCGGCCATGGCGTCACGCAGACCCCGCAGGTCTACCTCGATTGTCAGGTCATGGATGACGCCGACGGGCTCGAGGTCAACTGGGACGTGCGTCAGGGCATCTTCCCGGACGGCCTCATCGACGACATGTTCGGCGCGCTGCAGCGGCTGCTGGAGGATCTCGCGGAGCGCCCCGAGGCATGGGAGGCCGTCGAGCCGGTCGCGTTGCCCGGATGGCAGGCGCAGGAGCGCGAGCGGGTCAATCAGACAGGCTGTCCGCTGCCGGACTCCCTCTTGCACCGAGGGTTCCTGGAGCAGGCCGCCCGCGACCCCGGCGCGGCGGCGGTGATCGGCCACGCGGGCAGCTTGACGTACCGCGACCTCGCGATGAGGGCGGCGTCCGTCGCGCAGGCGCTTCGGGACGGCGGCTGTTCCGCGGGCGACCGGGTCGCCGTCGTCATGAACAAGGGGATCGAGCAGGTCGTCGCGGTGCTGGGCGTGCTGCTCGCCGGCGGGGCCTATCTGCCGCTGGACGCCACGCAGCCACGGCTGCGCATCGAGAAGGTGCTGTCGAACGCGGCGGTGCGACAGGTCCTGACCCAGTCGTGGATCTCCGCGGAGGCCAAGCTGCCGGACGGCCTGCGCGTGATCGACGTGGACACGCTGGCGCCTGCGCAGACCTTCCCCGAAGCGCCGATGGGCGACCCCGACGCGCTGGCGTACGTGATCTACACCTCCGGCTCCACGGGTGACCCGAAGGGGGTCATGATCACCCACCGGGCGGCGCTGAACACGATCGACGACATCAACCGTCGCTTCGGGGTGACCGGATCGGACCGGGTGCTGGGCCTCGCCCAGCTCGGCTTCGACCTGTCCGTGTACGACATCTTCGGCACGCTCGCCCTCGGAGGGACGCTCGTTCTCCCGGATCCCGACCGCGGCGCCGATCCCTCCCACTGGGCGGATCTCCTCGTGAAGCATGAGGTGACCCTGTGGAACTCCGTGCCTGCGCAGCTTCAGATGCTGGCGAGCTACCTGCAGACAGAGCCGGTCGCGGTTCGCTCGTTGCGCATGGCGCTGCTGTCCGGCGACTGGATCCCCGTCACGCTGCCCGACCAGATCCGCCGGTTCATTCCTGACCTGACGCTCATCGGGCTCGGGGGCGCGACCGAGGCGGCCATCTGGTCGAATTACCATCGCATCGACCGCGTCGACCCGGCGTGGACGAGCATCCCCTACGGGGTGCCGCTCGCCAACCAGGGTTTCCGCGTCCTCGACGAGTCGCTCCGCGACGCGCCGGTGTGGGTCCCTGGAGAGCTGTACATCACCGGGCACGGCCTTGCGGCGGGGTACCTGGGTGATCCGGAGCTCACGGCAGCGCGCTTCTTCAACCATCCCGTCGATGGACAGCGCCTCTACAGGACGGGAGATCTCGGGCGCTATCTCCCCGGCGGATCCATCGAGTTCCTCGGACGCGAGGACAGCCAGGTCAAGATTCGCGGGCACCGGATCGAGCTCGGCGAGATCGAGGCCGCGCTGCTCGCGCATCCGGCGGTCGGCGCCGCCGCGGCCGTGGTGGCCGGCAAGGACTCCACGGATCGCGCGCTGCTCGGCTTTGTCGAGCTCGCGCGGCGCAGCGCGCCTTCAGACGAGGATCTGGCCACGTCGCAGGCCCGTGTCGTGTCTGCGGCGCGGCAGTTCGCCGACAAGGAGGTCAGGGGCGTGACCGCGGCCCAGGTGACCGAGGCGAACCGAGCGCTGCGCGACGCCTCGTTCGCGTCCATGATGAACGCGCTTTCCGAGCGCGGGCTCTTCGCCGGTCCGCGCGACACGCACTCGGCCGAGGAGATCCTGCGCGAGGCGCGCGTCCACGACCGCCATCACTGGCTCGTTCGCCGCTGGCTGGGGCTCCTTTCGGAGGCGGGATGGCTCACGTACCACGAGGAGAGCCGCCGTTACGCGCAGCGCAGGGGCGCCGACGCGGCGGCGGTCCACGACGCCTGGCGGCGGTTCGAGGAGCTGGCGTCGTCGTCCGGGCTGTGTACGCCCGAGTTCGTTCAGTACCACAGAGCGCACGTGGAGCGGCTGCACGCCTTGCTCGAGAACCAGCAGAACCCGTTCGAGCTGCTGTTCCCGCAAGGGAAGCACGACGTGGCGCTCTCGGTGTACCGCGACGACGCGATCGCGCGTTACAACAACCACGCGGTCGCGGCGCTCCTGTACCGGATCGCCGCCGCGCATACGGACGGCGCCCCCCTGCGGGTGATCGAGATCGGCGCCGGCACGGGGGCCACCACCGGCGTGGTCCTCCCGATGCTCGACGGCCATGACGTCGACTACCTGTTCACGGACCTGACAGCCTTCTTCCTGGCCGACGCGCGCGAGCGGTTCCAGGAGCGCCCGTGGGTCCGATTCGGGCAGCTCGATCTGAACGAGGACTACCGGGCCCAGGGCCTGCTGCCGAACTCCGCGGACGTCGTGCTGTGCGCCGGAATGCTCAACAGCACCCGCAACGTCGAAGCTGCGGTGGCGGCCGCGGTGGAGCTGCTCGGGCCGTCGGGGTGGCTCGTGTTCACCGAGCCTACCGCCGATCACCCGCACGTCCTGCTCACCCAGGGCTTCATGATGGACCCCTCGGGCGCGGACCGGGAACGCGGCACCACCAAGTTCCTGTCCACCGAGCAGTGGCAAGGCCTGATCGCGAAGAGCGGCGGTGAGCTGGTGCTCCGCCTGCCGGACGACGACCATCCGATGGCGGCCTATGGCATGCACATGTTCGCTGCGCGATTCAAGACCGACCGGGCCCGGGTCGGGACCGACGAGCTCACGAGCTTCCTCGGGCAGCGGCTGCCAGCGCACATGGTGCCTGCTCATCTGCAGGTCGTCGACCGGCTGCCGCTCACGGCGAACGGCAAGGTCAACCGCAAGGCGCTCGCCGCCCTGCGGCCCGCGGCGTTCATCGACAGCGCCGGGAAGGAGGCCGATGCGACGCTGGACGAGCTGGAGAGCCGGCTGTGTGCGCTCTGGGCGAGCGCTCTCGGCATCGCGCGGATCGGCAAGGGAGAGAACTTCTACGACCGCGGCGCCGACTCGCTGATCCTCGCCAGGGTGGCAGGTCGACTGCGCGACGAGGTGCCGGAAGCGGCGCCGTTCGCCTACGACACGCTACTGCGGCAGATGCTCAATGAGCCGACGGTCGACGCGCTCGCGCGCGCGCTGCGCAGGCAAGACGGCGCAGCGCACGCGTCGAGCGGCGCTGGGCCGGGCGCGGAGGCGTCCTCCAGCGGCGGCAAGACCGCGCAGGTCGCGCAGCGTCGCGAGGGCAGCAATTCGTTGATCCTCTCGTTCGGCGGCGGGGACGGGCCGGCGCGCGTGATGTTCCACGCGGCGCTGGGCACCATGGATTACTTCCAGCACCTGGGACGGGCGCTCGCCGCCCAGAACCTGGGGCCCGTCCTGGGCTTCGCCGTCGCCGACCCCGAGCTGTACCTCGCGATCCCCCCGAAGGAGCTCGTCGCGCGCGTGTCCGACGATTACGCGCAGCGGCTCATCGACGAAGGTTTCACGCGGTTTCAGCTCATCGGCTACTGCCTCGGCGGGCTGCTCGCCACCGAGGTGGCCCGCCGGCTTCTCGAGCGCGGCATGTCGGTGGACCTGGCGCTCGTCGACAGCATCCCGATGTTCATCGAGACCGACGAGGAGCTCGCGTTCGAGGCGATCTTCGCGCCGAATTTGAACCTGGATCCGGTGAAGGCCGTCTTCGGCGACGACGTCGAAAGCGCCGACGTGTACCGCGCCATCGAGAAGCTGATGGTCGAGTACAATCGCAAGATTCCGGCCGGCGCAATGGCCCGGCTCGGCGGAGACCCCGGGCTGGAATCGGTCGCCGCCGCGGTGCGCAGGCAGTCCGCGCGCAGTCAGGACGAGCGCCTGGCCAGCTATGCGAAGGCGGCGGCCGCCCAGGCCGGGGTGCCCGTCGGACCCGAGCTCATTCCGGCGCTGTTCAGGACCTGCAGGCATAGCATGCGCGCCGCGCGGTTCGATCCGGAGCCGTACGTCGGCGATATGACGTTCTTGCGGTGCGACGAGGAGCAATCCTTCGGCATCACCGCGGGCGTCGGGCACCTGACGGCGCCGTTCTGGGAAGGCGTCTGCCTCGGCGAGTTCAAGCTGATCGACGTGCCCGGCAACCATTTCAGCGTCATCGAGCCGCCACATGTGAATGTCGTGGCCGAGCACCTCGCGGTATCGTTGCGCCACACATGAGAGAGAATCAGCAGAAGGACGGGGCGCTCCGCGCGCTGCGCCGCCCGATAGCAGGGCTGTCGCGGCTCGGGATCTTCCTGGGCGGCGTCGGGGCGCTGACGACGCTCGTCCCGTTCATCGGTATCGCCGAGCTCGCGCGGATCCTCGTCGCGTCAGGCCCGATCGACAGCGCGAAGGTGGCCGGGGTCGCGCTGATCATCGTGGTCGGCCTCGGCGTCGGATGGACATGCACCGGAATGGCGCTGTGGGTGACTCACCTGGCGGACCATCGGCTTCAGGCCATCCTGCGGCGCGCGCTGGTGCGCAAGCTGGGCGAGGTGCCGCTGGGGTGGTACTCAGACAAGACGTCAGGGGTGGTCCGCAAAGCGGTCCAGGACGACCTGGAGGACCTGCACCACCTCGTCGCGCACCACGATGTCGAGCTCGTCTCGGCGATCGTCCTTCCGCTCGGCGGCCTCCTGTACCTGTTCTGGCTGGACTTTCGGCTGGCGCTGCTCGCGATCGCCACCCTGCCCATCTACATCGTCGCTTACGCATGGATGATGCGGGGCTTCGCCGAGAAGATGATGCAGCTCGACGCGAGCTTCGCCAGGGTGAGCGCCGCGATCGTCGAGTTCGTACACGGCATCGCGGTCGTGAAGGCGTTCGGCCAGACGGGCCGCGCTCACCAGAGCTACCAGCGCGCCGTCAGCGATTTCAGCGACCGGTACGCCGGCTGGGTGCGGCCGCTGCTCCGGCTCGAGGCGCTGACCTCGATGGCCCTCTCGGTGCCCGTGATCATGCTGGTGAGCCTGACGGTCGGCGCCTGGTTCATCCGAGAGGGCTGGGTGAGCCCCATCGACCTGCTCGCCGAGACCCTGGTCGCCGTGGTCATCCCGCAGACGGTGCTCACGCTGAACCAGGGGCTCACGGCCCAGCGCAAGGCCGTGGCGGCGGCGGAGCGCGTGTCCTCGCTGCTCGACGAGCCGTCGCTGCCCATCACCACGACGCCAGAGGCGCCGCGCGGGGCGGGGGTGCAGTTCGATCACGTCTCGTTCAGCTACGACGGCTCGAGGAGCGTGCTCTCCGACGTGAGCTTCGCTTGCAAGCCTGGCACGGTGACAGCTCTCGTCGGGACCTCGGGCGCCGGGAAGTCCACGCTCGCAAAGCTGGTGCCCAGGTTTTATGACGTGACCGGCGGCGCTGTCCTGCTCGGCGGCGTCGATATACGAAACATCGCGCCGGACGTGCTGTACCGGAACGTCGGCTTCGTTCTGCAGGACGTCCAGCTGGTGCATGGCACGGTCGCCGACAACCTGCGCCTCGGCCGGCCCGAGGCCAGCGACGCAGAGGTCGTTGAAGCCGCGCGCGCCGCGCAGATCCACGACCGGCTCGTCGCGCTCCCCAGGGGATATCGGTCCGTGATCGGAGAGGACGCCATCCTGTCCGGCGGCGAAGCGCAGCGGCTGTCCATCGCGCGCACGCTGCTCGCGGACACCGCGGTGCTGATCCTGGACGAGGCGACGGCGCACGCGGATCCGGAGTCAGAAGCGCAGATCCAGGACGCGCTGTCCGCGGTCGCGCGCGGGCGCACCGTGATCGTCATCGCCCACCGGCTGGCGACGATCACCGGCGTCGACCAGATCGTCGTGCTCGACGAGGGCCGCGTGCGCGAGCGCGGCACGCATTCCGCGCTGCTCGCCGCGGACGGGCTCTACGCCAGGATGTGGCGTGCCTACGCCGAGAACGACATGGCGGTCGCCGGCGCAGCGGTGGGGGTGGCCTCATGATCCGGCAACTGACCAAGATCCTGGGACCGCAGCACGCGAGGGCGCTGCACGTCTATTTCGGCTGGCTCATCGTCTACTCCGTCGTTCAGGGGGTGGCGATGGCGTTCCTCGTCCCGGTCCTCAAGGCGCTGCTCGGCGGGGACCTGGGCGAGGCGCTGCGCTGGCTGCTCCTCCTGGCCGCGGTCGTCGCGGTGACGTGCGTCGCCCGTTACCAGCAGACGATGAAGGGCTTTGCGCTCGCGCTGGTCGTCCTGACCACGCTGCACGACCGGCTCGGCAACCACGTCGCCCGCCTGCCGATCGGCTGGTTCTCCTCGGAGAAGGTCGGCCGTCTCTCACGGAGCGCGACGGGCGGCACCATGATGGTCACCAACGTGTTTGCCCACCTCCTGACCCCGGTGGTGAGCGGCATCCTGACGCCCGCGACGATCGCCGTCGCCATGCTGTTCTTCGACTGGCAGCTCGGGTTGACGGCCATCGCCTGCACGCCCCTGATCTACCTGACGCACCGCTGGTCGTCGGCGTGGATCGGCCGCACCGAGGAGCAGGTCGACGCCGCGGGGGCGCTCGCCAGCAACCGGGTCGTCGAGTTCGCGCGCAACCAGCAGGTGCTGCGCGCCTTCGGTCGGGCCACGGGGGGTTATGCGCCGCTGGAGGAGGCGATCGATGGGCAGCGCGCCGCAGGCGGGTCGATGCTGCGTCAGACCTTCCCCAGGTTGCTCGCGGGCGGGCTGTCGGTGCAGCTCGCGTTCGCCGCGCTGATCGCGGTCGGCGTGGTGCGCGCCCTCGATCGGTCGATCGATCCGATCGAGCTTGTCGCGCTGCTGGCGCTGGCCGCCAGGTTCGTGGGGCCGCTGGCCGAGGCCGCGGGGCGGAGCGGGCTCTTGCGGATGGCAGGCAACGATCTGGAGCGGCTGTCCGCCATCTTCGATGAGGCGCCGCTGCCCGAGCCGGAGCGCTCCAGGCCCGTCGCGGCGCCGGGGGAGATCGAGTTCTCCGATGCCCTGTTCGGCTATCAGCCGGGCGCGCCCGTGCTCCGTGATGTGTCTTTCCGGATCGCGCCGAGGACGATGACGGCGATCATCGGGGCATCCGGCTCCGGGAAGACCACGATAACACGGCTGATCGCGCGCTTCTTCGATGTCGACGCGGGCTCGGTGCGGGTGGGCGGCGTGGATGTCCGCGAGCTCTCCACGGAAGACCTGATGACGCAGCTGTCGCTCGTCATGCAGGACGTCTATCTGTTCGATGACACGCTGGAGGCGAACATCCGGGTGGGCCGGCTGGACGCCACGGACGCCGAGGTGCGCGAGGCCGCCCGCCTGGCCGGCGTGGAAGAGATCATCGAGCGCCTCCCGCAGGGCCTGGCGACCCGGGTCGGCGAGGGCGGAGCGTCGCTGTCCGGCGGGGAGCGCCAGCGGGTGTCGGTCGCCCGAGCCGTGCTCAAGGACGCTCCCATCGTGCTGCTGGACGAGGCGACGGCGGCGCTCGACCCGGAGAACGAGCGCTACATCCAGAGCGCGATGCGCACATTGATGAACCGGTCGACCCTGCTGGTCATCGCGCACCGGCTGCCGACCATCGTGTCCGCGGATCAGATCCTCGTGCTCGACGGCGGCCGCATCGTCGAGGCGGGAACGCATCAGGAGCTCCTGGCGCGCAACGGGCGGTACACGGCGTTCTGGAACGAGCGCCGCCGCGCCCACGGATGGCGGCTGGTGGAGGCTGCGGGATGACGATCGGCATCTTGGGAGGTTATGGCGACGTCGGCGCGCAAGCGGCCCGGCGGCTCGTGTCGCTCGGCGTCGGGCCGCTGCGGATCGGCGGGCGAAACCTCGAAGCGGCCCGCCGCCTCGCGAAGGAGCTGTCCGTGGGAGCGGTCGAGCACCAGGGGGTCGATGTTCGGGACGACGCGTCGTTGCGCCGCTTCGTCGGTGGGTGTCGGATCGTGCTCAACTGCGCCGGTCCATCTCACGCCATCGCGGACCGCGCGGCGAGGGCAGCCGTGGAAGCCGGCGCCGACTACGTGGACGCCGCCGGTGACGATGCGCTGTACGCGCTCCTCGACGACGAGGCGTACCGCACCCGCGGGCGCGTGGCCGTGCTCTCGGCGGGGCTGCAGCCTGGCCTCACCGCGCTCTTGCCGCGATGGGCGGCGCAGCGGGCTTTCAGCCAGGTTCACGGCATGCGCAGCTATTTCGGCGTGCTGGACCGCTTCACCGAAGTCGCCGCGGACGACTACCTCCAGGCCGCCACGGACGGGGTGAGCGAGCCGCTCGCGGCGTGGCGAGAGGGGCGTCGCTCCGGGGTGCTGACCCGCACGCGCAACGTGGAAGTCCCGTTCTTCCCCGGTCCGGCGACCTTGCTGCCTTACCTCAACACCGAAGGGGAGCGGCTCGCGGCGTCGCTCCGGCTCGCTCGCGGAGACTGGTATACTGTCATTACCGGCCAGCACATCCTCACGGCCTTCGACCGCGCGCGCAGCCTCGAACGCCGCGAGGCGGTCGCGGCGTTATGCCGGGCCAGCTTGCTCGACCTCGCTGGACGCGAGCCTCACGTCCTCCTCGTCGCGCAGCTCGACGGCCTGCGGGACGGCGCCCCGGTCACGCGCACGCTGGTGATGCGCGGACGGCGCAACGCCGAGCTCACGGGGACCCTGGCCGCGCTCACCACGCTGGCGGTGGACCAGGGCCAGGTGCCCGCAGGGCGCCACTTCGCCGCAGCGGCGCTCGAACCCCTGTCGACGGTCGGTCGCCTTCGCGAGAGCGGCGCGGTGACAGCGCTCGATCTGCTGGATACGTCGATCGACGCGCTCGGCGCTACCGAGGAGGGCTCCCTGTGACCGGCGGGATGCCTCTCGTGCTGTGCGGCGTCGGGTTCGGTCCTCTGCACCTGACCGCGCTCCAGCGTTTGAACGGGCGCTTTCGCCTCATCGGCCAGCTCGCCGACGACAGCGAGGGCGCCCGGCGGTTCGCCGATCAGGCCAGGATACCGCTCTGGACCCGGCCGGATCAGGCGCCCCTCGGCGCCGGCGTGAGCTGCTGGGTATCGGCGGCCGGGCACGGCGTGCCGGTGACCGAGCGCGCCGTCGACCTCCTGGGGCGGGGCAGCGCCGTGCTGGCGGAGGCGCCGCTCGAGCACGATGAGCTCGCCGCGTGCCTGCGGCAAGCGCGCCTTTCACGAGCCGCATTCCGCGTGGCAGCGGTCGCCTCTGCCACGCCGGCATCCCGGCGGTTCCTTGGCGCAGCGCAGGTGTTGCGCGCGCGCACGCCGATCAGGTACGTCGCGGCGACGTGCACGAGAGCGTCGATCCAGGCGCTGCTCCGCCTCCTGGGAGACGCGCTCGGCGCCCTGCGCCCCTGGCAGATCCGTGAGCCGATGCCGCTCGGGAGCGGGCCTGTCGTGCTCGGAGGCAGCCTCGCGGGTGTTCCCATCGTCCTGCGCGTGCGCAACGAGGTGTCGACAGAGGCGCAGAGGGTCGTCGAGCTCGCCCTGGGAAGCGACGCCGGCGAGCTGAGGTTGACCGGGGTTCACGGCGACGTCCTCTGGACCGCCCACGCCACGGGGTCTGGCGTGCTGCTCGGCGGGACGGACGAGCCGGCCGAGCGCGAGACCGTGAGCTGGCTGCGCGCGACCCGCGGCGAGCTGACGGCGTTCGCCAACGCCGTTGAGAGCCCAGGCGCAGCCGTCAGCGAGGCTCAGGTTCAGCTCACGCTGTGCCGCCTCCGGCACGACATCCTCGCCGCGCTCGGCTCGGCGACGGCGCGCGCCGACGCGGAGGCCGTCCCGTCCGCGGATCTGGCCGCAGCGGCCGTGGAGGCCGCCGCCGACGACGCTGGCGGTGAGGCGCCCGGCGTGCCGTCGGCCGGCGAGACCCACGAGGCGGGGCTGAGGCTCACTCGGCTGCTGGAGCCCGCGCCGGGGCGGGATGCCCTGGCGCACCTGCCGGGGGCGATGCAGCGACTCGAGGCGATCAGCCTGCGGGCCCTGGGGGAGCTGCTCGTCGCGAGCGGCGCCGTTCATTTGGGAGGCGAAGCGCGCACAGCGGAGGAGATCGTCGGCGCGCTGGGCGCGGCGCCGCGGCACGCATGGCTCGTCCGGCGGTGGCTCGCCGCGCTGTGCGACCACGGTGTGCTCAGCAACGTGGCGGATAAGTACGTGTGGCGACGGGCCCTGCGGGACGCCGGCGCGGCCGCCGACCTGCCCGACGCGTATGCCGCGCTCGGCTTCCCGCCTGCGATGGCGGAAGTCCACCAGGCCGCGCTGCTCCGCCTGCACGCGCTCGTGCGCGACGAGCTCTCGATTCAGCAGCTCCTGTTTCGCGAGCGGCAGGACCTCTCCACCATCGCCGCCTACCAGGACAACGTCTTCACCGCTTACCTGAGCGCCGCCGGCGCTCACCTCGTGCGCCGCTGCGCGGAGCTGCGGCACCGGCCGCTGCGCGTGCTCGAGCTCGGCGGAGGCGCCGGGCTCACCACGGCAGCCGCGCTGCGGGCCCTCGACGGCGCGCCGGTCGACTACCTGTTCACCGACATCGCGCGCGCGTTCACGGCCGCAGCGCAGGAGCGGTTCGGCCGCCATCGCGGGATGCGCACTGCCGTGCTCGACATCAACATCGATTTCACGGCGCAGGGGGTGGAGCCGCACGCGGCGGACGTCGTGCTCGCGGGCAATGTCCTCCACAACGCCGCGCATACGGGTCGGACGCTCCGCCGCATCCGCCGCGCGCTCGCCCCCGGCGGGTGGCTCATCTTCACGGACTCCACACGAGAGAACTGCGCGATCCTCACGGCGATGCAGTTCCTGCTGTCTCCGGCGGCCGGCTCGCCGCCGCTCGGCAGCGAGGACCGGCGCGCGGGGACCGATCAGGTGTTCGTCGATGCGCCCGGCTGGAATGAGGAGCTCCTGGCCGCTGCCTTCGTGCCGCGGTTCGTCCTTCCTTCGCTCGAATCACCCCTGGCCGTGGCAGGCCAGCACCTGTTCTTCGCCACCGCCTGCTGACGACCACCCGAGGAGGTGCCATGACCGTGAGACAGATCATCGATGGGCTGGAGCGCCTCGGGAGCCGAGCGGCGCTGGTGTCGAGCGGGCGCGAGTGGGCCGGAGCAGAGGTGCTCGACGCGACGTTCCGCGCTGTCACGGCGCTGCGCCAGCGCGGAGCCGTCGCGGGCCGCACGCTGAGCTGGAGCGCCGGAGACAGGCCTCAGGCCCTGCCGGTCCGGCTGGCCGCGATGCTGCTCGGCGCGCGGTTCTCCGCCGAGCAACCAGCGATCGACGGCGGCGATGTCCTGAGGATCACCGACGCTGACCTGTCCGCGCTCGACGGGGCGAGCGCCTGTGAGCCGCGCCTGGTGGACGACGCGCCGTTCTCCGTGGTTCGCGGATCGTTCGTGTGGTCGAGAGCGGTGTTCTGCGAATCGGTAGCTGCCCTGCGCGACGCGCTCGGCCCTTCGCCTGCGCGCACGGCGGTGCTCTCGCCGCTGGCCGGGTTCGGCGGGGATGCAGCGTTCGCGAGCTGGAGCGCGGGCGCCGCCGTCCACCATCATGCGGTGGACGCGAGCTCCGCGAGCGCCGCGAGCCCGGCCAAGGCCCTTTCGTTCCTCGAGCGAGCGGCCCCGGACTGCGCGATCGTGTCAGCGGCGCTGCTGCGCAGCCTCCTGGCCCACCCGGCGGCCGCGCTCGCCGACCTCGGGGCGCTGCGGCGTATCGTGTACGACGCCGGCGCAGGCGCCGGTGGAGCGCTGTCCGCCGAGTCCTCCGCGGCCGTGCGGCGCGTCTTCGGCGCAGAGCTCGTGGACAGGATCGCCGGTGAAGCCGGGCTCGTGCCGGTGGAGCGCGAGCTGCGCAGAGCCGAGCAAGAAGCGGCGCGCATCGCGGAGCTCGTGATGAGCCATCCGGGCGTGGCGGCGGCGGCGGTGATCCCCTCCGACGGCGACGGCTGGGCCGTCTTTGCCGTCCCCGCGAAGCGTGCCAGCGACGACGCCGACGGGGACGCGAGCGGACAGCGCCTGATCGCCAAGGCGACTGCCGCGCTGGACGCCGAGCTCGCCGGGACCGACCTGAACAGGGCGATCACGGCCGTGGAGCGGCTGGGACAGACAGCGCTGCTGTCGATGCTCAACGCGCTGGGCCGCAGCGGCCTTTTTACCGACACGGCCGCCGCCCACACCGTGGACGAGGTGCTCGCGCGGGCGCGGGTCGCCGCCGCGCATCGGCCGCTCATCCGTCGCTGGCTCAGGGTGCTCACGGAGCAGAAGCTGCTGCGCCGGGACGGAGATCGGCTGAGCGCCGTGGGTCCGGTCTGCGACTTCTCGGACGCCGCGCTGGCGCGCGCATGGGACGAGCTGAAGGGCGAGTGGCTGGCCACCGTCGGCGCGGCCGGCACGATCGACTACGCAGTCCGGAACGCCGATCGATTGCCCGACCTGATCTCCGGCGCTGTGCGGGCCGTTCACCTGTTGTTCCCGGAAGGGCGCACCGACCTCGCCAGGGCCTTGTATCGCGAGAGCATCGCCGCCCGGTACCAGCACCGCGCCGTCAGCCTCCTCGTGAGCAGGATTGCCAGGGAATGGCCCGGGCAGCGGCCGATCCGGCTGCTCGAGGTCGGCGCCGGCACGGGGGCGACCTCCGAGTCGCTCCTGCCGGAGCTCTCGGGCGCCGAGGTCGACTACCTCTACACCGACGTCTCCAGGTACTTCCTTGATCAGGCCGCCCCGCGGCTCGCCGGGCACCGGTGCGTGCGCTTCGGCCTCTACGACATCAACGTCGCGCCGAGAGACCAGGGCTTCGTCCCGAACTCGTTCGACGTGATCATCGGCGGGGGCGTGCTCAACGCCGCGCGGAACACGGATGCCTCCCTCCGCTGGCTCAACGAGCTGCTCGGCCCCGGCGGCTGGCTCGTCCTGACCGAGCCCACGGTCGAAGAGTTCTGGGTCATGGCATCCCAGGCCTTCATGCTGGACGACGCCAGCGACGGCAGGGCCGAGACGGAGTCGACGTTCCTCACGCTGCCTCAGTGGAACGCGGCGCTGGACGGCGCTGGCCTCCAGCGCGTCCTCGGGCTGCCCCGGGACGGCCACCCGCTGGAGCGGCTCGGCCATCGTGTGTTCGCGGCCCGGACCAAGATGGATCGGGCGCTGCTGACCTCGGAGCACCTCTCCGAGCATCTCGGCGAGCGCCTTGGAGCCGCCGCCAGCATCGAGATCGTGGATGAGCTGCCGCTCGCCGCAGGCGGCGCCCTCGACCGCGAGCGGCTGCGCGATTGGGCCGCGCGCCGCCGGCGCTTCGATTCCCGCCCGCTTTCCACGGCGGCATCACAAGGACGAACGCAATGACTACCGCGACGAATCCCCCCATCCAGTATCCGTTCAACCTCTTCGACGGCATCGCGCTCGCCTCTGCGTACTCCCGCGCTCAGCAAACGCCGGGGCTGCTCAAGGTCAAGCTGCCTTACGGCGAGCCGGCGTGGCTCGCGACCCGCCACGAGGACGTCCGCTTCGTGCTGTCCGACCGGCGGTTCAGCCGCGAGGAGGCCACGAAGCGCGCGGACGCCCCGAGGGCGCTCCCGCGCATCGCCGGCGGGATCGTCATGATGGACCCGCCCGAGCTGACCCGCATCCGCAACCTGGTCACCCAGGCGTTCACCAACCGGCGCGTGGAGCAGCTGCGCCCGCACGTCCGCGACCTCGCCAACGAGCTGATCGACAGGATGGTGGCCAAAGGCCCCCCTGCGGATCTCGTGCGGGACTACGCGCTGCCGATCCCGATGTCCGTGATCTGCGAGCTCCTGGGCGTTCCGGTGGCGGATCAGTCCAGGTTCAAGGAGTGGAACGACTCTCTGCTCTCGACCAACACGCAGACAGCGGAGCAGACGCAGCGGAACCTCGGTGAACTATCCCAGTACATCATGGGGCTGATCCGCCTGCGCCGGGCCGAGCCGGGGGACGACCTGATGAGCGCGCTCATCGAGGCGCACGACGTGAATGACCGCCTGAACGAGCGCGAGCTGGTCCAGCTCTGCATCGCCATCCTGATCGCGGGGTACGAGGCCACTTCCTCGCAGATCCCGAACTTCATCTACACGCTCCTGACCCATCAGGAGCAGCTCGCGCGCCTCAAGTCGGATCCTGGCCTCGTGCCGCAGGCGGTCGAGGAGCTGCTCCGTTTCGTGCCGCTCGCGTCCGCCGCGATGTTTCCGCACTACGCCGCCGAGGACGTCCAGGTGGGCGACACGCTGGTGCGCGCGGGTGAGCCCGTGTTTGCGTCGGTCGGCGCGGCCAACCACGACCCGCGCAAGTTCTCCGATCCACACCGGCTCGACTTCGATCGAGACGCGCGGGCGCATTTCGCGTTCGGCTGTGGGATGCATTATTGCATCGGCGCGTCGCTGGCCCGGGTCGAGCTCCAGGAAGCGCTGAGAGCGCTCGTGACCCGCTTGCCGGATCTGCGCCTCGACGCCGACGTCCAGTGGAAGACCGCGACGTTCTTCCGCGGGCCGCTCACGATGCAGGTGACCTGGTGAGCGCCGGCGGCGGCAAGAAGAAGCGCGTCGTCGTCGCCGGCACCGCCTTCGGGCGCATCTACCTCGATGCGGTCGCGTCGGCGCAGGAGTCATTCACGCTGGCCGGCGTGCTCGGGCGCGGCAGCGAGTTCTCCAGGAGGTGCGCCGAGCGCTACGGAGCGCCGCTTTACACCAGGGTGGAGGACATCCCCGGCGACATCGACATCGTCTGCGTGGTGGTGCGCTCGGGGGCGACCGGCGGCCCAGGCTCCGATCTGGCCAGGACGCTGCTCGAGCGCGGGATCCACGTGCTGCAGGAGCACCCCGTGCACGCCGCGGAGATCACCGCGTGCCTGAAGGCCGCGAAGCGGGGGGGCGCTGCTTACGCGGTCAACACGCTGTACCCGAACGTGCGCCCGATCCGGCAGTTCCTTGCGGCGGCCGAGTACATCAGGAAGCGCCAGCGCATCCAGTTCATCGACGCCGCTTGCAACAGCCAGGTCGCCTATCCGTTGCTCGACGTGATCGGCCGCGCCGCAGGTGACTTGCGCCCGTGGTCGTTCTCCGAATGCGCGCCGCGAGGCGGCCGGCCGTCGCCGGTCGCCGGCCAGCCGTTTCAGAGCCTGAGCGCGACCCTCGGCGGCGTGCCCGTGACGCTCCGCGTGCAGAACCAGGTCCACCCCGAGGATCCCGACAATCACTCGCTGCTGATGCACCGGATCTCGCTCGGATGCGACGCCGGCGTGCTGACCCTGGCCGACACCCACGGACCCGTCCTCTGGAATCCGCGCATGCACTCGCCGCGCGACCCGACCGGGCGCCTGATCATGAGCGGCCCCGGCACGGACCGCCTCGCCGTGGAGAGCACGTTGATCCTCGGCGACCAGCGCACGCGCAGCTATCACGACGTGTTCGCGCGGACGTGGCCCGATGCTGTGGTCGTCGCCTTGCACGACCTGTGCGGCGACATCGCCGACCCGCCCCGCCGTATCCGCAGCGGCCAGTGGGCCCTCGGCGTGTCGCTCGCGTGGCGTGATCTGACGGAGCGGATCGGGATGCCCGAGCTCATCCGTCCTGAGACCCCGGAGCCGCTCCCTGTCGACGAGCTGCGCGCGGCGGCGCGCGCTGCGGCCTTCGATGCAGCCGGGAGCGGCGCGCGTTGATCGAGCGCCTGGCGCTCGGGAGAACTGAACATGGCGACTTCTTGCAGCCACGTCTTGGTATGGGTGCGCGACATTCATCAAGCCGTGCGTGATTACAGAAAGCTCGGGTTCAAGGTGGACTACGCGACACCCGAGCGAAAAGCCCAGCACGCGCACATCTGGTTCACGGAAGGCCCCATCGTCGAGCTGCTCACGACGCCGCGCAGCGCGCGGTGGTTCAAGTGGCCGATCGAGCTGATGGCCGGGCGCGGCTCGGGCCGGCGGATGATCCGCTGGTCCGAGCACGGTGAGGGCTTCTGCGACGTGGCGGTCGTGGTGGACACGCACGCTCTCGACCGTGAGCTCGCCGCGCTGCGGGAGGCAGGGATCCCCGTCGGCAGGGCCATCGGGTGGCGGCGGACGAAGCCCGATGGCCAGGAGATCCGCTTCAAGTTTGCCTATCCGGCGAACGATCGTCTCCCGTTCATCGTGACCCCCTACGATCCGCCTCAACATCCGAGAGAGAACCACCATCCGAACGGGGCCAGGAGGCTCAGCCGGGTGCGCATGGGGGTCCGCGCCGAGCATCGAGAGGCGGTGCGCCGGATCGTCGGTGACGACCCGACGTTCGCGCTCGAGCCCTCCGAGGTGACGGGGGTCCGCGCCATCGAGATCGCCGGCCTGACCGCCGATCTCGACCCGACCCTCCTGCACGGCGCGGCCGTGCTGCCCGCCCGCCCGAACGCTGACCCGGGCCGCGCGCATCGAAGCGCAGGACAGTGAGCGCCGACGAACGTCGGTGAAAGCGAGGGAGCTCCCATGTTGAGTGGATGTGTCGATTGGCCCGCTGAGTTCGTGGATCGTTATCGGGAAGCGGGGTACTGGCGAGGCGAGCGCCTGGGCGAGATGCTGCGCACGCGGGCCCGAGCGACGCCGGCGCGCGTGGCCGTGGTCGACGGAGCGCGTCGCTGGACGTACCAGGAGCTCGACGAGCGCGCCGATCGCATGGCCGCGGGGCTGCGCCGGCTCGGCATCGCGGAGGAGCAGCGCGTCCTGGTCCAGCTGCCCAACATCGCCGAGTTTCTGCCCCTGTGCTTCGCGCTGTTCCGGATCGGGGCCATCCCGGTGCTGGCGCTGCCGGCGCATCGAGAGACCGAGATCGTGCATCTGGCAGAGCTCTCGCAGTCGGTCGCCTACGTGATCGCCGACATGCATGTCGGCTTCGATTACCGGGCGCTCGCCCGTTCGGTATGCAAGCGGGTGGCGAGCCTCCGGCATGTCCTCGTGGTGGGCGACGCGGAGGAGTTCGTGCCGCTCTCCGAGGTGGACGCGCCGCCGGAGATCATGGCCGGGCCGGACGCGCGCGATGTCGCCCTGCTCTTGCTGTCGGGCGGCACGACCGGCGCTCCCAAGCTGATCCCCCGTACCCACGACGACTACGTTTGCAACATCCGCCTCAGCGCCGATGTGACAGGCCTGGACGCGAACACCCGGTACCTGGTGAGCCTCCCCATCGCGCACAACTTCGCGCTGGGGTGCCCGGGCGCCCTCGGCACCCTGTACGCCGGCGGTACCGTCGTGTTCTGCAAGGACCCGAGCCCCGAGGCGGCGTTTCGGCTGATCGAGCAGGAGAAGATCACCGTGACCGCCCTCATCCCGCCGCTCGTCCTGCTCTGGCTCGAGGCGGCGGAGTGGGTGCAGGCCGATCTGAGCAGCTTGCAGTGGCTCCAGGCGGGAGGCGCTCGCCTCAAGGCCGAGACGGCGGCGCGCGTACGGCCCGTCCTTGGCTGCGGGCTGCAGCAGGTCTACGGCATGGCGGAAGGGCTGCTCAACTTCACGCGGCTCGACGACCCCGCGTCCGCCGTGATTGACACGCAAGGCCGCCCGATGGCCGAGGACGACGAGGTGAGGATCGTCGACGCCTCGGATGTCGAGGTGGCGGACGGCGAGGTCGGTGAGCTTCAGGTCCGCGGTCCCTACACAATCCGCGGATATTATCGCGCGGAGGAGTACAATCGCCGGGCGTTCACCGCTGACGGCTTCTATCGGAGCGGAGATCTGGTGCGGCGGCTCGCCAGCGGGCATCTGGTGGTGGAAGGCCGGAGCAAGGACGTGATCAACCGGGGAGGGGAGAAGGTCCCGGTCGAGGAGCTCGAGAACTACCTCATGGCTCACCCGGCGATCCGTGACGTCGCCATCGTCGGCGTCCCGGACGCCACCATGGGAGAGCGCACCTGTGCCTGCATCATCGCGCGCGGCGAGGCGCCCACGCTCGCCGAGGTGAACGCCTATCTCAGCCGCCTGGGGGTGGCTGCGTTCAAGCTGCCCGATCGTTTGAAGGTCCTGGAGAGCTTTCCGCAGACGAGCGTGGGCAAGGTCAACAAGCGGGCCTTGGTGAAGCAGGTCTGTGGCGCCTCGCCGGCCATGCCCGTGTAGTGGACCGCTTAACCTCGGTTCAGATGCCGATCGTTCCTCGAGACATCCACACCGACCCGAGAACCCATGAACAGATCTACCCGAAGTTTGCGCCGCCTCTTGAGCGCGCCTGCGCCGTCCAGCCCGCACCTGATCGTGTGCCCTTTCGGTGGTGGGAGCCATAGCGCCTTCCGCAGCTGGAAGGCGCTGTCGCAGGTGGACGTCTCGGCGTCCCTCGTGACCTACCCGGGGCGTGACCATCGTCTGCACGAGTCCGGCATGCGGAGCGTTCAGCACGCCGCGTCCGAGCTGGCGCACGAGCTCTGCGCGGAGCCACCCAGCGGCCAGTGGCTCCTGGTAGGCCACAGCGTGGGGGCGCAGATCGCGTTCGAAGCCTGCCGATTGCTCGAGCAGTGGGGCCGGGCGCCAGCCGGCCTCGTCCTGTCCGCTTGCCACGCTCCCCATCTGATCCCACGCCGCATGCTCAGCCCGCTCGATGACGACGGGTTCGTCGAGGAGCTGATCCGCCTGGGAGGGTGTCCCGCGGAATTCCGCACCGACGCGCAGCTCAGAGAGGTGTTCCTGCCGATGCTGCGCGGCGATTTCCTCGCCTCGGAGAGCTACCGCCTTGCGCTGGACCGCTGTACCAAGCGTCTCCGGACGCCGACCCTCTTGCTCCACGGATCCGCCGACGATGAAGCCCGTCTGGACGAAGTGGAGGCGTGGAAGCACTGGCTGGAAGGGAAGGTCGAGCTGCGCGCGCTGGTTGGCGATCACTTCTACATCACGCAGGATCCACGGGCGTTCGTCTCGGAGGTGCTGCGCGTGTTCCGGCTCCCTTCCAGGTCGACGGCTTCCCTGGGACAGGCACAGATGCCCTGGAGCTATTTCCCCTGAGATCCCGCTGTCCGGTGCGGGGCCGTTTGACCGGGACGGCCGGCGCGTGGGAGAACGCCCGGCCCGGACGCGATGACGTTCCTCCCGCTGCAGCCGCCCGATCTGCCCCCCATCCGCGCGCGCGGGACGCCGCGCTGCCGCGGCTGCGGCTTGCCGCAGGCGATGTGCCTCTGCGGCGCGCTGCCCCGGCTCTCCGTGCGCACGCGCGTCGTGCTGCTCACCCACCGGATCGAGCGCACGAGGAGCACCAACACGGGCCGGCTCGTCGCGCGCCTGCTCGAGGGCGCGGAGGTGCGCGTGCGCGGCGAGATCGCGCCGCAGCCGCGCCCGCCGCTGCCGGAGGGCCGCCGGCTCGTGCTCTTCCCGTCGCCCGAGGCGCGCGCCCTAACGCCCGACGACGCGAGCGGCGAGCCGGTGGTGCTGCTCGTTCCTGACGGCAACTGGAACCAGGCGCGCCGTGTGGTCCACCGGGACGCCGACGCGCGCGGCGCCGAGCCGGTCACGCTGCCCGAGGGCGCGCCGAGCCGCTATGGCTTGCGCCGCGCGCCGCACGAGGGCGCCCTGTCGACGCTGGAGGCCGTCGCGCGCGCGCTCGGCCTGCTCGAGGGCGCGGCCATCGAGCGGCGCATGATGGAGGCGTTCGACGTGTGGGTGCACCGCGCGACGCGCGTGCGGCTCACCGGCAAGCTCGAGGAGGGCGCGGCGGTCCTGGGAGCAGATGAATCCGCCGGTGCCCGCGGAGGCACGGCGCCCTACGGATGAGGTCCGTGAGCGCTCGCCGCGCCCGTCACCGGAAGTTCTGCACCGACCAGACGCTGCCGTCCGGGAAGGTGTGGAACCCGCAAGCCACCTTCGTGTAGCGGGTGCTGCTCATGTTGATGTAGTGGCCGTGCTTCTCGAAATCCTCGCCCGGCCCCTCGTCCCACATGACCTGCAAACAGTCGGTGATCATCGATTCCGGTGGGCCTCCCCACCCGGGGCACTCGTTCTGGGCGCTCTCCTTGCAAAGGCCGAACGCGCCGTGAAACTCGCCGGTGTTCCCATCGGACTCGGCCTCTTCATCGGAGCACGACTCCGCCTCGACCCAGCGCGCGAGGGGCGGCAAGTTGAGCGTGGCGCGGTGCTGGTTGATCGTATCGACGCACAGCTGCGCCGCGCCGGTGGCGCCGCCCGAGCCGCCTGCGCCGCTCCCGGAACCCTCGCCGCTCGAGCCCCCGGTGCCCGCCGTGGTCGAGGCCGTGGCCGAGCCCCCAGCGCCCTGCGCGGAGGAGCCGCCGGCGCCCGCCGTGGCCGAGCCCCCAGCGCCGCCGGTGCCCTGCGCAGCCGAGCCGCCGGCGCCGCCGGCGCCCTCGGCCGACGAGCCGCCTGCGCCTGCCGTGGCCGAGCCACCGGTGCCCTGGGCCGACGAGCCGCCGGCGCCCCCGGTCGTCGCGGTGGACGAGCCGCCGGTGCCCGCCGTGGTCGAGCCGCCGCTGCTGGTGCTCGGCCCGCTGCCGGAGTCTCCCGGCTGGATCACGGCGCCGGCGCCGCTCGACGGCCCGCCGCCTTCGCCATCGAGCGACCCGTCGCCCACCTCACCGACGCAGCCCGACAGCACAGCACCGATGAACGTCGCGGCGAGCGCGACGGCGCATGAAGGAGTCCGAGTGTTAAGCATCCGTCGAGTCTAGGGGGCATTCGACGCATGCTCAACATCGACCGATCCTGCTTCACTTTTGCATGCTTGATCGGTTCAGGCTCGATTGGCGGGCTTCCCGCGTGTCTGTGCGGAGAGAAGCGCGCGTGTCGCATGAATGTGTGTTCGTTTGCTTCGAATTCCACTCGTGCGAGACAGGACAGCCAGCGCACCGCGACCGGCCTTCAGATGTCGCGCCCGCGGGCCGGCGGCCCGTGGAAACTTGAACGCTCGCCGGGCCCTGGCCTCGTCTTCCGAAGGCGGAGGCGCGCGGCGCCTCCGCTGGAGATAGACGATCGTCGCGCCGGCGAGCGCGTTCGCGACCATGAGCGAGTTCGTCGCCACGAAGACCCAGCTCTCGAGCATCCAGCTGTAGAGGACGAACCCGATCGACGCGGCCAGCTGGCCGACGAAGAGCCACTTGGAGATGCCCTGGCTCGTCTTGCTCCTCCACTGCTTGTAGACCTGATTGCCGATCGTCAGCACGAGGATGCCAGAGCTGATCCAGCCGATCGCGTCTTTCATGTCTCACCGCCGGACGGCCGCTCGACCTCTCTCCTCGATCAAGCCTCGTCAGGCCCGGGCCGCGCCGTTCGCGTGGCTCTCGTGGATCACGTGGCTCGCCTGGTCCGCGGACGTCTTCTTGTAGCCCGCCGGCAGGAGCGTCTCGTAGCCCTCGGCCAGCCGCTGCTCGAACTCCGCCTTCATCGACCTGCCGAGCTCGCTGAGGCGCTTCTCGTCCACGGCCTTCTCGACCGCCGGGAAGAGCTCCTTCTCCTCCTCCTCGACGTGGTGCTGGATGAGCTCCTTCAGCGTCGTCACGCGCGCCTTGAACGAGACATCCTCCGGGGAGGTCGAGAGCAGCCGCTTCAGCGCGAGCTCGGCGATGGCGTGCTCCTCGAAGCTCTCGAGGATCACGTCCTCCTTGATCTGCTGCACCGCGGGATAGAACGTCTCCTGCTCGATCGCCATGTGCGCAGCGAGCTCGTTGGCGAGCTCGGCGAGCACGAGCGCCGGATCCGACCTGCCGCTCTCGAGCTGCTTGAAGAGGGACTCCACCTTGCGATGCTGCTTCTCGAGCAATGACGTCGCTTTCATCTTCCTTCCTCCATGGTGCGCCGCGCCTCGGCGCGGCCGGGGTTGTTCGGGGTTCATCGCCGGCCGGGGCGATCTCGCGCGCGAGGCGCTCCGGCCAGCCTTGCTCACGGTTCGAGGCGCAGCGAGGGGCGAGCGTCCGGGCTCGCCCCTCGCCACGCGAACGGCCCGAGATCGCTCGGGGCCGCTAGTCGGTCTTGTCCTCGATCTTGTCCCCCGCCTTCTCGGCGGCGTCGCCCGTCGACTCCGCTGCGTCCTTCGCCTCGTCCTTGACGTCGCGCGCGGCGTCGTCCACGGCCTCGCCCGCCTTCTCGGCCGGTCCCTCCGGCTGAGGCTTGCTGCCTCCGCAACCGATCACACCGACGCAACCGATGACCACGCTGCCCAGGAGCAGCGATCGAATCCCTGTTTTCACGGTATCTTGTCCTCCGCGCTCGACCATGTCAGCAATGCCCGGGCCAAACCGCGCCGAGCGCCCGCGCGTGCTCCTCGCCACCACACCCTCCGATCCGGAGATCGCGCCCCTGAGACACATCGCCTCGACCGTGGCGTCCTGCGACGCGCAATGGCCGCCCCGCCCAGGATCCGGGAGGCGGGCGCTCGTGGGGCAGGGGCAGGGGAGGCCCCGCGCCGCGACGCGGGCGCCTCCGCTTGGCCTCCGCGGCGATCGGAGCAAGACTCCGCCCGGAACCGCGACATGACCCACGACTTCGCCAGCGCGCTCAGCGCCATCTTCACGGGCGAGCGAGCCCGCCTGCTGCACGTGATCGTGCCGGCACACGTCCACGGCCACACGCTGGCGCTGCTGCGGGCGCTCGGTGAAGCAGGCCCGGCGCCCCGTCCCGTCTGGGTCCTGGCCGATCCGGTCTACGGGCCCAGCCGCGGCTGGGCGGCCCGAGAGCGCTCGCTGTCGCGCGAGCTCGGCGCCCCGGCGGCGCTCGCGACGCCCGAGGACGGCCCGCTGCGCGAGCCGCTCGACGCCTTCGCCAGCGCCCTCGCGGCGCACGTCGCCGCCGGCGCCCCGGACGGGACAGCGGTCGTCGTGCTGGCGCCGCAGCACATCGACGACCCGCGCGCCTATGCCCGCGACCTCTTCTGGCTCGCGCATTGCCCCGACCTCGCGCTCGTGCGCTGGGTCCTCGTCGACCCTGTCCACTCGAGCGTCGGCGATCTGCTCGCGCGCCTCGGCGAGGGCGCGTCCCGCGTCGTGTGGCCGGAGGCCGACGGCGCGGCCATCGCCGAGCTCGAGCGCGTGATCACCGATCTCTCGGCGCGCGGGCGGCGCCTCCCCGCCGATCTGGAGGTGCGCATCGCCGCCGAGTCGCCCCTCCGCGCCCCGGAGCTGCTCCCCGCGCGGCGCCTCCTGCACGAGGCGGACACGTGTTTTCACGCGGGGCGGCACGCCGAGGCCGCGCAGCTCCAGCAGCAAGCCGAGGAGATGCTGGCGAGCCGGGGGCTGGGCGAGGAGGCCGTCCACATCGCCATGCAGCGCGCGCGCTCGCTGATCGCGGCGGGCGTTGTCGAGGAGGGGCATCGGGTGTTCGTCGCCGCGCTGAAGGAGGCGGAGCGGCGCGGCCTGTTCGCGATCGTGCCCGAGGCTTACGCCTCGCTCGGCAGCCTGCACAGCAAGCAGCGCCGCTTCCTGGACGCGTCGGAGGCGTACGCGCGCGCGGGGGAGCTCGCGAACCGCCGCGGGAGCCACGAGTTCGCGGCCGACATGCACCGCTGCTCCGGCCACGCGGCGCTCAACGCCGACATGCCGGACGCCGCGGCGATGGCGTGGCGGCGGGCGTTCGAGCTGCTCGGCTCCGTGGCGCCGACGGTCGGCGCGCTGGAGAAGCCCCAGCAGATCGTCGTGCTCGGGCTCTCCCTTGCCGACGTCTTCGAGGAGCACGGCAACCTCCCGGCCGCGCGCGGGCTGCGGGGGCACGCCGAGGCCATCGAGACCCGCCACCCGCGGCGCTCCGCGACGTGGAGCTGAGGCGCGGCGCTGGCCGGGTCAGGCCGGCGGGCGAGCGGGCGGCGGGGCAGCGCCCGGGCCGGGCCGCTCGGCGACGAGGAGCCGGGTGTTCGTGGCCGGGTTGGACGGCGCGAACGGGGCGCCGAGCTGCCGTGCCCAGTCCGCTGCGCCCGTGTCGCGCAGCGCCCGGAACCCGGCCCGCTCGACCTCCGCGAGCATCACCTCGCGCCGGCGCAGGCCGATGAGCGGCTCGCTCCAGAGCCACGTGAGCAGGCGGATGATGCGCTGCGCGCGGCGCGGCTCGGGGGGCTCCATGTAGTACACGAGGAGGACGCTGCCCGGCGCCGAGGCGTCGGCGAGCGCCTGCAGCGTGGACCGCAGCGCCTCGTCCGACAGGTACATCACCACCCCCTCCCAGATCCACGCGGTCGGCTCGTCGGATCGATGGCCGGCGGCCGAGAGGCACGCGGCGAGCGCGTCGCGCTCGAAGTTGACGGGCACGTAGGTCAGCTGCTCCACGAGCGGCGGCAGCCCCGCCGCCTTGCGCCGCTTGAAGGCCTGCGTCGCCGGGTGATCGATCTCGAAGAACCGGGTCGCCGAGAGCGCCTTCATCCGGAAAGCGCGCGTGTCGAGCCCCGCCCCCAGGCTCGCGACCTGGCGGCACCCGAGCGCCACCGCGCGCTCGAGCTCGATGTCGATGGCCATCACGCGCAGCGGGACCGCGGAGAGCCGGGCGATGGCGCGCGCGCGCTTCGCGGGGTCCAGGCCCCGGAGCCGGCGCGCGAACAGCGCCAGGGCGGCGCTCCACCCGCGCGACAACAGCCGGTGCACGACCGGATCCTCGAAGCCCGGGACATCGGTCAGGCCCTGGTCCGCGAGCGCCCGGATGAGGGCGACGATGGATGCCGTCTGGCTGGGGCGACGCTCACGCATGCCTCGTGCATAGCCTCCGGCGGCGGGCTTTCAACGCGCGAGGCCCTGGGCAGCCCGACCCGGCAGCTCCGAGCGGCGCCGTCGCCGTCCCGGCCGGACACGGGGCGGAGCGGCTGGGCGCCGGTCGGGACTCCCGTCCTTGGATCAGCCGTCCGTGGTGTCGATGAACCGCATGTCGCGCCCGCTGCGCTCGGGCTCCTCGGGCGGCTCCCACATGTCGCTCGCCAGCTCGAACATGTCCGGTGGAACCACCATGGAGAACGTCTCGCCCTTCTCGCGGTTGCGCTGCTCGACCCGCTCGCGACGCAGTTCGCGGGGCGCGTCGAGCACGTAGACGGTGAGCTCGTACCCCGCGGTGTCCACCCGCTTGTACAGCCGCTCGCGGTCGCGCCGGCGGATCAGGCCGATCTCCAGCACGACGTTCGTACCCACGTCGATCGAGCTCCTCGTCAGGCTCCATATCTGCTCGATGCAGCGCGCGGTGCGCTCGTGATACCATTCCATGATCCCCGTCTCGGGCCGATCGGGGCGGAACAGCCGCGCCATCCATTCATCCAGGTTCAGCCGGAGGGCGGCGTGGTCGCGGTAGAGCCGCTGTGCGAACGTAGATTTCCCTGCGCCCACGGGGCCGATGATCAGGTGGATTCGCGCCATCCCCCGACGCTATCCCGCGGTGCTGTCGGCGAGCAAGCGGCGCGCGCGTTCCGCCCCATCGCAGGCGCCAGCATCTTCATGAGGGGACGCTGAAGCATCCCGTCGAACTTTTCGGGAAGATTCACAGGGAGGCGGGGAGAGTGCGACCAGGCAAGGCTGGTCCCGAGGGAAAGGAGTGAGCGGTAGCTTCTGAAAATCGGGTTTCGCTGTCCAGCGGGTGCGAATCCCGCCCGGCCAAGGTCACGCCCGACCAGCCGGAAACCAGCCTTGCGACGGACCTCGTGAGGGGCTCGGCGATGCGTAGGCAGGTGAGTGAGCGAGCCGCAGCATGCCAGCCACGAAATCCTCCACTTTCCGGGTGCCCAGGGTGTTCTCTCGCCTGAAGGCAACAGCGTCCTACCTCGCAAGGGCGGGAGGGGGACGCACCCGGCGGGGTAGTTGGCTGCGGCGCGCAGCAAGAGGACGGTCCAGGCACCTGGGAGGCCCTCGTCTCTCCACGAGAAACGCCGGTACGACGGGGAGCCGGTGATCCGTCCCCGGGGCGAGACACGCCGCGGATGCCCGTGTCTCGCAGCCGAGCCCAGCGGGCTCCGCAAGGAAATGCGCATCCGCCTCGCGGTAGGCCCACAGCAAGGGGAACCGGAGCCGAAGCCGAAGGAGACGAGGGAGTCGGAGGGTCCCATACGAGCGACGACGCGGGCGAACGGAGGGCATCGGAGCCTGTCGAGCAAAGGGGACCCGTGTCGAGAGGAACTTCAGGAGGGAACCATGAGCGCTGCGATGACGGCGAACATCATGTCACCGGGACTGTTGAAGGTAAGGGAGAGAGCGGAGCGAGACCCGGAAGGGGTCCTCCTCGCGCTGGCGCACCTCATCGACGAGGAAGCGCTGCAGCGAGCGTACCGCAGCCTCCGCAACGAGGCAGCGGTGGGCGTGGATGGCATCACGAAGGAGCAGTACGGGCAGGACCTGGAGCGCAACGTTGGCGATCTGCACGCGCGGATGAAGTCGATGCGTTACCGGCACCAGCCCATCCGACGGGTGCACATCCCGAAGGAACGGGGCAAGACGCGACCGATCGGCATCTCGTGCACCGAGGACAAGATCGTCCAGGCCGCGGTGCGGGAGGTACTGGAGGTCGTCTACGAGCCGGTCTTCCGAGACGTCTCGTACGGGTTTCGGCCCGGTCGCAGCGCGCACGACGCGCTGCGCGCCCTGAACCGGATGCTGCTCGGCGGGGTGGAGTGGATCCTGGAGGCCGACATCGAGTCCTTCTTTGACAGCATCGACCGCACGAAGCTGATGGAGATGCTCCAGGCCCGGGTCGCCGACAAGTCGCTGCTGCGGCTGGTCGGCAAGTGCTTGCATGTAGGGGTCCTCGACGGCGCGGAGTTCTCCGTGCCGGAGGATGGGACGGTGCAGGGCTCGGTCCTGTCGCCGCTGCTGGGCAACGTCTACCTTCACCACGTGCTCGATCTGTGGATCGAGCGCGACGTCCAACCGCGGCTCATGGGTAAGGCCACCCTGATCCGCTACGCCGACGACTTCGTCATCGGCTTCGAAAGGGAGGACGACGCGAAGCGGATGATGGAGGTGTTGCCGCGACGCTTCGAGCGGTACGGACTGAAGCTGCACCTGGACAAGACCCGCCTTCTGCCCTTCGGGCGCCCGGACAACCGGGATTCCGGGGGCGAGGGTCCGGCGACCTTCGACTTCCTCGGCTTCACGCACTATTGGCGGCGAAGCCGATCGGGGCGATGGATGCCGGGCATGAAGACACGCAAGGCGCGCCTCCGACGGGCCATCACGGCCGTCGCCGACTTTTGCCGACGCCATCGGCACTTGCCGGTCAAGGAGCAGCACGCCGCGCTCACACGACGCATCGTCGGGCACTGCAACTACTTCGGCGTAAACGGAAACATTCGGAGCCTCGCGCTCTTGATCCGTGAGGCCGAACGGGCATGGCACAAGTGGCTATGCCGGCGGAGCCAGCGTGCGTACCTGAACTGGGAGCGATTCAAGACCCTGCTGCGGGATTTCCCGCTGCCCAGGCCGAGGACCCGCGTCCAGTTCTGGGCGTCCCCCTGAGTCCTCTCGGCGGAAGAGCCGGATGGTGGAAATCTCCTTGTCCGGATCTGGCGAGGGCCCCCCGGACCCGTCGGTCCGGGGGGCTACTCTACCGGGGAGTAAAAATCCCATGAATCTCCCCGTCTCCCCGCCTCCCTGTTCAATTTCTCTCTCTCTCTCTCTCAAATGACGATAAAGGAGAGATTCGTTAGGAAGGGACGACGTCGCGCCTGGAGCAGCGCCTGGCGAGCCATACAAGGACCATGACGGCCACCGCGGCGGCCCCCATTCCGGCCCACGCCGACGGGGGCGCGTCGCGCAGGGCGTCGAAGACCCGTTGGCCGAAATAGGCCGTCGCCAGGAGCGGCAGGGCGTACCCGGCCAGCGAGCCCCAGAAATGCGTCCAGAAGCGCACCCCGGAGACGCCGAAGAAGACGTGGAGCATGGGCGGCATCCAGAGGACAAGGCGCAGCAAGAACACCGTCAGGAACGCCCGCCGCTTCAGGGCCTCGTCGTAGGCGCGGAAGCGCGCCGGCACACGCGCGGCGACCCAGTCGCGGGCGACGAAGCGCGCGAACGAGAAGCCCACGACGCTCGCCGCCATGGTGCCCGCCATCGAGAGCGCGAACGCCACCGGCCAGGGCCAGATGAGCGGCGCCGCCAGGATGAACACCGTGCCCGGCACGCCGAACGGCTGGAGCGCGGCGTAGGCCAGGACGAACGCGACATACCCCCACGGCCCGAGCGAGAGGAGCGCCTGCTTGATGCGCGCCGGCTCGCCGAAGATCTCGAACAGCCCCATGCGCTGCGCGACGACGAGGAGCGCCGCGGCCGCGGCGACCACGCCGATCTTCACCCCCCGGCGGGCGCGGAAGGGAGAGAGCGCGGGATCGGCCGGAGAGGCGGGCTGGCGCACCCGACGTACCTGACAGCCCACCTGCGCACCGTCAAGGTTACTGTTGACAATTTGGTCTATTATTGTCAATGCTGACCATCGTGAACGAGGGCGAGCCGAGCTCCACCGACAGACCCGCCGAGGATCTGCGCCGCCGCAAGCTGATGGACGCGGCGTTCACGGTGTTCCTGCGCTTCGGCTTCCGGAAGACGTCGATGGACGAGGTCGCGCGCGCGGCGGGCGTCTCGCGGCAGGGCCTCTACCTCCACTTCGCCACGAAGGAGGAGCTCTTCCGCGCGTCCGTGGGGTACTTCCTCGACACCGCGCTCGCCGCGGCCGCGGCCGCGCTCGCCGACGCGGAGCGCCCCCTGGAGGAGCGGCTCGTGGCCGCGTTCGACGCGTGGATCGGCCGGTTCGTCGGCGCGCTCGGGGCCGACGCGGCCGATCTCTCGACGGCCGCGAACGAGCTCGTCGGCCCCCTCGTCGCCGAGCACGAGGGGCGGTTCGTCGAGGCCGTGGCCGAGGCCCTGCGCGCCTCCGGGCTCGCGGCCGCCTACGAGCCCGCGGGGGTCACCGGGCGCCAGCTCGCGGACACCCTGGTCTCCTCGGCGCGCGGCCTGAAGCACGGCGCCGCGACGCGCGAGGCCTTCCTCGAGGGCATGGCCATCGCCGCGCGCGTCGTGTGCTTGCCGGAGCGGCGCGCCCGGGAGGCGAGGGCGGGGCAATCACCGCAATCGCTGCAGGCGGCGCCACCACGGCAAGGAGAGCCATCCACGCCGGGCCCGCGCCGCGAGGGCAAGGGGCGCGGCAGCACGGCGCGCAAGGCGCGCAAGGCGCGCGGCACGGCGCGATAGCCGGAGGGCCACCCGAGCTCGGCGCGGCGGCTCCCCGCCTCAGCCCCGGCTGAAGCGCAGCCGCGAGCGCTCGCGCGCCTTGGTCGCCTCGACCTCGCGGTCCCGCGGCGCGGCGGTCGTGGACAGCGACGCCATCAGCACGCGCGCCGCGGCCGCGACGTCCTCCACGGCCTGCGCGAACGCCGCTTCGTTGGCCTGCGACGGCCGGTTGAAGCCGCTCAGCTTCCGCACGAACTGCAGCGACGCCGCCCGGATCTCCTCCTCCGTCGCCGGCGGCTCGAAGTTGAACAGCGTCCTGATGTTCCGGCACATGGCGATCTCCCGAGGTTCGATGTGTACGGGGAACGATCCTAGTCTCGATCCACGCCGGCGCACACCACAGTCGTTGACGCGGCCACCGTGTAGGCAATTCGCGCATATGAGCGGCGAGACACACGACATGACACACGACGAGATACGCGGCGAGATACGCGGCGAGATACGTGGCGAGATACGTGACAGACGCGACACGGCCGCATCACGACATCACCCATGTTGGCTGCCCAACAGGGAGCACACTAACGGCATCAGGAAGTTCTTGATTCCTCAAGGATAACCGTGCACTTCTACACTGAGGAGTCCTTTTGCCAAAGCCCCCTGGCAAGGAGGTCGGTATGCGCCCACATCGTGCACTGCGCTCCCAGAATCGCCTGCTCTTCACCGCCGCCACGCTCGTTTGCCTCGCTGTCGGGGCAAGCGCGGAGGCGGCTCCGTCGTACACCCTCTTCGAGAGCGGTCAGGTCCGACCGCTCGCGCTCTCACCAAGCCGAAACCTGCTCTTCGCGGCCAATACACCCGACAACCGTCTGGAGATCTTCTACGTCTCGTCGGGTGGTCTGACACACATTTCATCCGTGACCGTCGGCCTGGAGCCCGTCGCCGTCGCCGCGCGCAACGACGGCGAGGTATGGGTCGTCAATCACCTCTCCGATAGCGTCAGCGTCGTCGACGTCTCGTTCCCCTTGCGGCCGCGGGTCGTGCGCACGCTGCTCGTCGGGGACGAGCCCCGGGACATCGTCTTCGGCGGTCCCGGGCGGTCGCGCGCGTTCATCACCGCCGCCCACCGGGGCCAGAACGCGCCGTTCGACCCGCAGCTGACGACGCCCGGGGTCGGCCGCGCCGACGTCTGGGTGTTCAACGCGAGCGCCGTCGCGACCCAACCATCGCTCGGGGGCACCCCCCTCACGATCCTCTCCTTCTTCACCGACACGCCGAGGGCGCTCGCGGTCAGCCCGGATGGGAGCTCGGTGTACGCCGCCGGCTTCCACACCGGCAACCGCACGACCGCCGTGCACCGCGCGATCGTGGAGGACGAAGGCGGGATGCTGCCGCCGTTCACGAATTACCTCGGGGAGCCGCAGCTGACGACGTCGCTCATCGTCCAGCACGACGGGACCCACTGGGTCGACGCCGGGGGCAACCCCTGGGACGACTCTGTCATGTTCTCGCTGCCCGACAAGGACGTCTTCGTCATCGACGCCACGGCCAATCCCCCTGTCCAGCGGCCCGGCAGCGCGGGCTTCTTCACCGGCGTCGGGACCGTCCTCTACAACATGGTCGTCAACCCGGCGAACGGGAAGGTCTACGTCTCCAACACCGAGGCGTTCAACCTCGATCGCTTCGAGGGCCCGGGCACCTTCGCCGGCACGAGCGTCCGGGGGCACCTGCACGAGAGCCGGATCTCCGTGCTCGGCAGCGGCGGCTCGGTCCTGCCGCGGCACCTGAACAAACACATCGATTACTCGACGTGCTGCGCGCCGGTGCCCAACGCCGAGAACGCGAAGAGCCTGGCCACGCCGGTCGACATGGCGGTGACGAGCGACGGATCGAAGCTCTACGTCGCCGCGTTCGGGTCGAGCAAGGTCGGGGTCTTCCAGACGGCCCAGATCGAGAATGACACCTTCACGCCGAGCCTCGCGAGCCAGATCCAGGTCACCGGCGGCGGGCCGAGCGGGCTCGCGCTCGACCAGCCGCGCGGCCGCCTGTACGTGCTCACGCGCTTCGACAACTCCATCTCGATCGTCAACACGACCACGAACGCCGAGACGGCGCACATCGCCCTCCACAACCCCGAGCCGGAGAGCGTGGTCCGCGGGCGGAGGTTCCTCCATGACGCGAGCTTCTCGTCGGCCCACGGCGACTCGTCGTGCGCGAGCTGCCACGTCTTCGGCGACGTCGATAGCCTGGCATGGGATCTCGGCAACCCCGACGGGGACACCGTGACGAACCCCGGGCCGTTCACGAACATCAACCCGCCGTTCCCCGCCGATACCTCGCTGAAGCCCATGAAAGGGCCGATGACGACCCAGAGCCTGCGCGGCATGGCCAACCACGGCCCGATGCACTGGCGCGGCGACCGCACGGGCGGCAACGACGCGTCCACCGCGCAGCCGGACAGCGGGGCCTTTGACGAGCGCGCGGCGTTCGAGAAATTCCAGGGCGGCTTCACCAACCTGCTCGGCCGGCACGCGCCCATCCCCAATGAGGACATGGAGGCGTTCACGGACTTCATCCTCCAGCTCTCGTATCCGCCGAACCCGATCCGGAACCTGGACAACTCGCTGAACACCGATCAACAGGCCGGGCGCGACCACTTCTTCCGCGAAGGCGGCGCCGGGACCTTCTCGTGCAATTCCTGCCACACCCTGGACCCGGACGGGAACGCCGGTTCCAGCGATTTCCCCGGCTTCTTCGGGACGGACGGCGCGAGCATCGGCCAGGAGAACGGCCAGAGCTTCAAGATCCCCCACCTGCGCAACATGTACCAGAAGATCGGCATGTTCGGCATGGCCCCCGTCCCGAGCCTCTTCCACCTGGGAGACAACGACTTCAAGGGCGAGCAGATCCGCGGCTTCGGGTTCATGCACGACGGCGTGATGGACACGCTCTTCCGCTTCCACCAGGCGATAGGGTTCGAGCAAAGCGTGTTCTCGCCGAACGGCTTCCCGCCCGGCGCGCCCGGCGAGCTCCTCCGCGAGCAGGCCGTGGAGTACATGCTCGCGTTCGACACGAACCTCGCCCCCATCGTCGGGCAGCAGGTCACGCTCGGCTCGCACAACGCCACGGCGGCCTGGCCGCGCATCGACCTGCTCCGCCAGCGCGCCGAGGTCGGGGAGTGCGACCTCGTGGCGAAGCTCCCGTTCCTCCTCGAGGAGACCGGCCTCCTCTATGTCGGAGGTGGCCAGTTCACCGCGGCGCGGGCCGCTGCCCCGCCCTTGAGCGATCTCGTCCTGCGCTCGCTCGCCGCGCTCACCGGGCACCCGGTGACGTACACCTGCGTGCCGCCGGGCTCGGGCACGCGCATCGCCATCGACCGCGACGGCGACGGGTTCCTCGACGGCGATGAGTGCGACGCGGGCACGGATCCCGCGGATCCGACGAGCCACTGAGTCGAGCCAGCGCCGCGCCGCACCGCACGGAGAGCGGTGCGGCCGGCGCGGCGCCTCAGCCGCGCTCCACCCGGTACGGCGCGGCGCCTCAGCGGCGGCGCGCGCCCATGCACCAGCGCAGCGCTTCCTTCAGGCTGCGCAGCGTCTTGACCTGCGAGAGATCGAAGCCGAGGCCGACCATCGTCTGCGCGACCGGCGGGCGGATGCCGGTGACCACGCCCTTGCAGCCGAGCAGCGTCAATCCATTGATGATCTTGATGAGGTGCTGCGCCGTCGTCGTGTCGACCGAATCGAGCCCGGTGAGGTCGAGGATCGCGAAGGCGGATTGCTTCTCCACCACGCTCGCGAGCAGCGACTCCATCACCATCGCCGCGCGATCCGCGTCGACCGAGCCGATCAAGGGGACGATGAGCACGTCCTGCCAGACCTCGATGATGGGGCTCGACAGCCGCGCGATCGACTCCTGCTGATCCTGCGTCAACCGCAGCTGCTCCCGCAGCTGCTTCTCGACCCGGAGCTGCTGCGTGATGTCCTCGCAGATGGCGCCGACGCCGGTCGTCTCCCCGAGGACGTCCTTCTGGGGAACGAACCTCGTCCGCCAGATCCTGTCTCGCCGGACCTGCTCGACCTGCGCGATCTCCCCGGAGAGGGCGTGCTCGAAGGCCGCGCGCACGTCCTCGGTGTCGCCGCACAGCTCGCGCATGTGCTTGCCCAGCTCGCCTCGCTCCGTACAACCGATCTGCGCGAGCGCCCCGCCCTGCGCGATCACGCACAGGCCGGCCCTGTCGAACGCCAGGATGGCGATGGGCATGCTGTCGATGCACGCGCGGAGCATCTCCCCCTGCACGGCGAGCCGGACGTCGTCGGCCAGGTTGATGCCGAACGTCTGGACGCCCACGATCTCGCCGTCATCGTCCCGGCGGGGCGCGTAGTGCACGATCCAGTGCACGCCCCCGGCCACGGTGTCCGTGCGGACCGGCTCCCCCTCGAGGACGCGCTTGGTCAGGCCCATGATCTCCGCGTCCGCGCCGTAGAGATCGAACATGTTCATTCCGACGAGCTGATGTCGTTTGAGCCCCATGCTCTCGAGCCCTTTGCCGTCGGAGACATGGAGCGTGCCCGCCCGATCGCACCACCAGACGATCGCATCCATCGTCTGGAACACGTCGACGAGGATGCGCGCCTGGTCCTCCCACTCCCTGCGATCGGGCTTCACGGCAGCCCAGAGCGCCGTGTCGTCGGCCCGCCACAGCGTCCAGTGGAGCGGGACGCTCTCCCCGCGGGCGCCCACGACGCGCGCCGCGGCGGAGACGCTGCCCGCGGCGGCGCGCGCGCCGGTGATCCGGGCCGACAGCTCGCCCCGATCGTCCTCGTGAACGCGCTCCAGGAGCCGACCGGACGGGCCGACGCAGCGCTCCCAGGCCGCGTTGCAGGCCACCACCTCCCCCGCGCTGGAGAGCAACGCCAGCGGTGTGGGTGTGCCGTCAAGCAGTGTCTTACACGAGAGCGAAGCGAGCCTGTCGTCCATTGAATCCTTGCAACGGGCCAGAAGCGATGACCCTCGGCGCGCCAGCCCCAGGCCTCTCACGGTGGGTGAACAAACGCGCTGTGGGCGCCGTCACGACACCTGGTGCGAAGAGGTGGGATGCTGCTCGGATTCTCGGCGCTGGGGTCATCGAGCCTGGCACCATGGCGAACCGTAACGTGGTGATATCATTTGAGGGCGCCGAGGCGCCAGCCTCATCGCTAGACGCGCCGCGGCGCATCGACGCCCGCGCGACCTCGCCCCGGATGGCGGGCGCCCGCTGCCCCACCACATCGCCCCTCGGCGCTCGGCATGAAGCGATGGCCGACAGCGGTTCTGGCGGAGGGAGGGTTCTGCTGCTTGTGCGAGGACGCGAGCGGGCGCGGCGCTCGGGGTGGCGCGCGTGCATCCGCCGAGAGGTCGGCCTGGAGCTCGCCGCGTGGAACGGAGAACGGCCGCCGCCGTACGGCCGCCGAGCGCGAGGCGGGCGCGCGGACACTGGCGGTGACGTGCGCTGGGGGACGTCGTTTAACGCGTCGCGCTCGCCTTGTCGTGCGCGCCAGCGCGCGTTAGAGACCCCTCCACATGGAACCCGAGGGCCACGAGAGATGCGCTGACTCGGACCCGAGTTTCCGACATCTCCATCCTTGCGAGCGCCTCATCAGCGTCGTGCAGGACCTCTCGCTGGCCCGCGACCTCCAGGCGATCATGCAGATTGTCGATCGGGCCGCCCGCGACCTCACGGGCGCCGACGGCGCTTCCTTCGTCCTCCGCGACGGCGACCTCTGTTACTACGCGCAGGAAGACTCGATCGCCCCGCTCTGGCAGGGGAAGCGGTTTCCGATGTCGGCGTGCGTCAGCGGTTGGGTGATGCTGAATCGGAGGCCGGCGGTCATCGGCGACATCACGCGCGATCCCCGCGTCCCGATCGACGCCTATCGGCCGACCTACGTGCGGAGCATGGCCATGGTGCCGATCCGCGCGCGCGCCCCGCTCGGGGCGATCGGGACCTACTGGAGCTCCCCACGAGAGATCCCGCAGCGCGAGGTGTCACTGCTCCAGGCGCTCGCCGGCAGCGCCGCCGTGGCCCTGGAGAACGTCGCGCTCCACGACGGCCTGGAGAAGGGCAAGGCGAGGGCGCGCGAGGTCGAGGCGGCGAACCGCGATCTCGAGGAGAGGCAAAAGGCCCTGGAGGAGCTCCACCGGCAGAACGAGGCGCTGAGCGAGTTCCTCGCGCACGATCTCAGGAGCCCCGCCGCCGGCATCATCCTCGCCGCGCAGGCGCGCCTGAAAAAGCAGGATCTCCCGGAGCCGGAGCGGCGCCGATGGAATGCCGTCCTCACCTCGGCCGAGGTAATCCAGCGCACCGCGCTGAACCTGCTTGACGTCGCGAGCCGCCAGCACGGGATGTTCGTGCTGCGGCCCGCCGAGCTCGACCCGGCGTCGCTGTTCGAAGGTGTCGTTGAGATCCTGGAGCCGCTCGCCGCGTCGCGCGGGCAGCGAATCGAGCTCTGCCCCGCCATGCCGAGCTGTCTTCTCCGCGCCGATGAGGAGCTCGTGCGGCGCGTGCTGCTGAACCTCGTCGACAATGCGCTCCGTCATAGCCCGCCCCGGGGCGCGGTGCGCCTCGAGGCGCGGTGGCTCGACCCGGGCTGGGTCGAGCTCAACGTGTGTGATGAGGGCCTGGGGATCCCGGCCCACCTGCGCGACCGCATCTTCGACAAGTACGCGCGGCTCGCCGACGGGGGCGCGATCTCTGCGACCGGCCGCGGCCTCGGGCTGACGTTCTGCCGGCTGGTCGTCGAGGCGCACGGCGGCAGGATCGACGTGAGGGACAACGAGGGGCGGGGGAGCCGATTCTGCGTTCAGCTGCCGGCAGGCTGACAGAAGCGCATCGAGCGCGCCGAGAGCCGGTGTCGGGGGCCGCTCCTGAAGCAATCCTCGAATTTCATCGGGAGAATTCACAGGGAGACGGGGAGGCGGGGAGTAAAATCGCACCCATCTCCCGTCTCCCCGTCTCCCTGTTCAAATTCCCCTTCTCTGTTCGCGTTGCCGCCAAAGATGCCAGCAAGATGAGGGGATTGCTCCACGACGACGAAGCGATGATGTCGTGTCATGTGATCTATCAATGCCCCACCTCTTCCCGGGCGGCCGAGCGAGAGGCGCGCGGGCGCGCGTGCCTCTCGCTCGAGCGCCCGGCGATGCCGCTCGCGTCTTGCGATTCCGGAGGCGATCAGGTAGCGCAAGATCCACGGTGAGCTCTCCTGCGGACCCCGTGCACATCGCGACGCGCCCGCCGCGGGCGCCCTCCCTCGTGCTCGCGCCGCGGCCGCGAGGTGCCTCATGAGGGAGCGGCTCGAGAGCCTGCTCCTCGTCCTGGCCGTCGGCTCGGCGGTCGCGATCGGGGCGAAGCGCGTCTCGATTCCCTACAACGTCGCGCTCGTGCTCGTGGGGCTGCTGCTCGTCGTCGTCGACGTGCTCCCGAAGGCGCCGATGGACCCGGAGGTCATCCTCATCGCGTTCCTCCCGGTGCTCGTGTTCGAGGGCGCCCTGTTCGCCGACGCGGACAGCCTGAGGGGCGCGAGCCGGCCGATCCTCGCGCTCGCCGTGCCGGGCGTGCTCATCTCGCTGCTCGGCACCGCCGCGGTGGCGACGCAGCTGCTCGCGCTCCCGTTCGCGGCGGCGCTCCTCCTCGGCGCGCTGCTCTCGATCACCGACACCGTGAGCGTGCTGCTCGCCTTCCGCAGCGTCCGCGTGCCGCACCGGCTCGCGGCCATCATGGAAGGCGAGAGCCTCTTCAACGACGGCACCGCGCTCGTGCTCGTGGTGCTCGCGTCGCAGGTCCTCGCGAGCGGCACCTTCGACGGCGCCGAGACCTTCCGCGCGCTCACCCTGGCCATGGTCGGCGGCGCGGCCGTCGGGGGCGCGTTCGGCGCCGTCGGCGCGTCCCTCCTCCGCCGCACGCCGGATCACCTGACCGCGATCCTCGCCTCCATCGTGCTCGTGTTCGCCACGGCCCTGCTCGCCGAGCGGCTCCACGCCTCGCCGGTCATCGCCGTCGTGGTCCTCGGGGTGATCGTCGGCAGGGCCGCGCGCCGCATCCTCGAGCCCTCGCGCGTGCTCGCGCTCCAGGGCTTCTGGGAGACGAGCGGCTTCTGCCTCAACGTGGTGCTCTTCGAGCTCGTCGGCATGCAGATCCAGGCGGACATGCTCGTGCGCGAGGCGGCGTCCATCGGCCTCGCGCTGATCGCCCTGCACGGGGGCAGGGCGGTGGCCGTCTACGGCTGCTTCGGCGTGCTCCGGGCGCTCACGGGCGAGGTCGTGCCCTTCCGGTGGCAGCACGTGATGCTGGTCGGCAACATCAAGGGCGCGCTGTCGATGGCGGCGGTCCTCAGCCTCCCGAGCGGCCTGCCGTACCGCGACCGCCTGATCACGATCGTCTTCGGCGTCACCTTCGTCACGCTGGTCGCGCAGGCGCTGCCGTTCGCTCGGCTGCTCAAGTTCCTGCGGGTCGCGATCCCGACGGCGGACAGCGCGCTCGACGCCGCGAAGGCCACGCTCATCGCGGCGCGGCGCGGCCAGTCCGAGCTCGACGATCTGCTCGCGTCGGGCCTCGTGTCCCGCAAGGAGCACGCCGAGCGCCGCGCCGCGTTCCAGCGGCAGGTCATCCACGCGGAGGTGGCGCTCCAGACGCCGCAGGGCGAGGTGGTCCGCGATCACCTCACCGATCTCGCCCTCCTCTCGGCGCAGAAGGCGGCGGTGCTCGACGCGGCGAGGCGCGGCCTCATCGCCGCCGACACCGCGCACGCCCACGTGAACCGGATCGACAGGGCCATGGTGGAGCTCCCCGGCGGACACGCGGCGCCCGGCGCGAACCCTCACGAGCACGAAGGAGAGAGCTGACATGCGCGTTCTCATCGCGGGCGCCGGGCGCGCAGGGCTGAGCGTCGCGGTCCACCTCGCGAAGATGGGCCACGACGTGACGACCGTCGATCGCGACGAGGCGATCGCCAACAGCGCCTTCGAGCGGCACGGCCTCGTCTCGCTCGTGGGCGACGCGACCGACGCCGGGCTCCTCCAGGAGGCCGAGGTGGCGCGCGCCGACGTGGTGGTGGCGATGCTCCGCCGCGACGCCGACAACCTCGCTGTGGCGCTCCTCGCGCAGGCCGGGGGGGCCAAGCGCGTCATGGTGCGCATGCGGGACCCCGCCTACCGGGGCGTGTACGTCCGCGCGGGCGTGGACCAGATCCTCTCCGAGATCGACGTCTTCATCGGCGCGATGGCCACCGCCATCGAGCACCCGGGCGTCCGCCACGCCATGGTGCTCGGCGTCGGCGAGTCGGTCGCGTTCGAGCTCGACGTCCCGGTCGACTCGGTGATCGCGGGCCGCACGGTGAGCACCATCGCGGGCAGCGCCAGCTTCCCTTCGTCGTGCGTCTTCGCCGGCGTCTACCGCCCGGATGGCCGCGTCGAGGCGCCGCGCGGCTCCTCCGTCGTCGCGGGGGGCGCCACGGTGCTCCTCGTGGCCGCGCGCGACGAGCTCGCCGAGGTCATCGCGTTCTTCCTCCGGCGCGAGCCCGCGAGCGGCGGGGTCCACGAGCGCCGCTGATACGAGGCAGGTGTCTATGACGAGGTGCGCGGGGACGACGGGCTCATGGGCATGGCTCGCGGCGGCGCTGGCCGTCCTCTCTGCCTGCGGCGGCGATGACGCCGGGGCCGCGGCGGGAGGCGTCCAGGCCGCCGTAACGTACTACCGGGACGTCAAACCCATCTTCGACGCGCGGTGCGCGGGGTGCCACAGCGACGGCGGCGTCGCGCCGTTCTCGCTCGAGGGCCACGAGACCGCGGCGTCCTGGGCCGCGCCCATCAAGCGGGCCGTCGTCGAGCGTACGATGCCCCCCTGGCCGGCCGACAACAGCTGCGCCGAGTACGTGGGCGACCGCTCCCTGTCCGAGCAGCAGATCCAGGCCATCGCCGCGTGGGTCGACGGCGGCGCGGCCCTGGGCGATCCGGCGGACGAGGGCCCGCCGATCGATCCGCCGGCGAGCGCCGCGCTCGCGCGTGTGGACCGGACGCTCGAGATGCCTGTCGAGTACACCCCGCAGACGGGGCCCGACGAGTACCGCTGCTTCGTGATCGACTGGCCGGAGGAGGCCGTGCGGTACGTCACCGGCTTCGGGATCAGGCCCGGCGAGCAGCGCGTCGTCCACCACGTGATCGCCTTCATCGCGGCGCCGGACCAGCTCGCCGAGCTCGACGCCCTCGACGCGGCCGACCCGGGCCCGGGTTATCCCTGCTACGGCGGCCCTGGGCTCAAGCCGCGCTGGCTCGGCGGCTGGGTGCCCGGCGGCGGGAGCATGATCTTCCCGCCGGGCTCGGGCACCCGGATCGAGCCTGGCTCCAGGCTGATCATGCAGGTCCACTACAACACGCTGACGGCGGGCAAGCTGCCCGATCGCACGGAGATCGACGTGACGCTGGAGAGCTCGGTCGAGCGGGAGGGCACGATGCAGCCGTGGGCGAACCCGGCCTGGCTCAGCGGCGACTCCATGCTGATCCCTGCCCTGGAGAGCGACGTCGTCCACCGCTGGGGGGCCGATCCCTCCCGGGCGCTCGCGGGCAGCGCGCCGATCGAGATCCACTGGGCGGGCCTCCACATGCACACGCTCGGCACGCGCGCGCGCCTCGAGATCGAGCGCGCCGGCGGCGGCTCGGAGTGTGTGCTCGACATCCCGCGCTGGGACTTCCACTGGCAGGGAAACTACAGGCTCGCCGAGCCCAAGGTGCTCGAGCCGGGCGACAAGCTGTCGATCGAGTGCCACTGGGACAACACGCCCGAGAAGCAGCCGATCATCGACGGACAGCCGCGGGTCCCCAGGGATGTCGTCTGGGGAGAGGGCACGACCGACGAGATGTGCCTCGGCACGTTCTACATGACCGGGCGCTGAGCGCAGGTTTGCCTGAAGTGATCTTAGGGGATCGCGGCGTGCGTGCGTATAGGATGCAAGACCAACCGTCGGATCTTCGTCCGTGAGCATCGCGAACCAGACCCCCTTCGCCGTCCAGCCCGTGCCGCTCCTCGATCGCGAGGGCAACGATGTCCTGGTCGCCATCGTCAAGGGCACGTTCGTCCTCGATCGGAGCGGGGGATCGAGGCTCGCCGACGACCCCGCGCCGGTCCGTGTCGCCGACGAGCCCTGGGAGCCCGAGAGTCCGCGGAGCAGCCTCCGCTTCCCGTCGGATCTCGGCGTCGCCAAGCTGGGCACGGACGTGGTGGTGACCGGCGACGCGATCGCCCCCGAGAAGGTGAGGGTGCTCGACGTCGCGGTGCGGGTCAGGCAGCGGCTCACGCCCCTGCGCGTCCACGGGCAGCGCTTCTTCTTCAAGGGCGTGCTCGGCGTCGGGATCGGGCCTGCTGCTCCGTTCGAGCGGGTGCCGATCGTCTACGAGCGCGCGTATGGCGGCATGTCGGAGGACCTCTCGGTGGTCGATCTCCGGAACCCGGCCGGCGTCGGCGCGGCGAGGAGCGCGGCGGACCTCGTGGACACGAGAGCTCCGCAGATCGAGCACCCGGAGCGGCCCCACGTGTCTGCGTCGGATCGCCATGCGCCGGTGGGCTTCGGCGCGATCATGATGCACTGGTCGCCGCGCCTCGAGCACGCTGGCACGTTCGACGAGCGGTGGAAGGCGGCGCGGATGCCGCTCCCGCCGGAGGATCAGGACATCCGCTTTGGCAACGTCGCCCACCCTTCGCTCCAGTTCGAGGAGCACCTCGCGCCCGGGGATCCGGTGGGCATCGTCGGCATGTCGCTCGAGCCGGTCGTCTTCGCGCTACCGAAGTTTCCGGTGGTGGCGAGCGCGCGTTACGACACGGGGGAGCGCGTGGTCGTGCGGCCGCCGATCGACACGGTGCTGATCCAGCCCGAGGCGCGGCGGGTGGAGCTCGTGGCGCGCGCCGTCTTCCCGATCGGCAGGGGCCGGCGGGTGCTGCGCGAGGTGGTGGTGCGCGGCGATGGGTGACGCGGCGGGCGGCGCTGGGGAGCCTGTGGATCCCGAGATCGCGGGCGTGCCGCTCTCGGCCTATGCGGCGGTGCTGGCGTACACGGCCGAGGGCGTCTCGCTCGAGGCGAGCCTGGAGCACGCCGCGATCGCCGCCGGAGCCTGGCCGCCTGCGGAGGAGGCCTGGTCGGAGCGCCTCGCCGGGAGCGCGATGGGGGACGGGGCGCTGCTCGCGGCGTGCGACGAGCACCGCCTCGCGGCGCAGGCGCATGTGGAGCGCAAGGTGCCTCCGCTCGACACGGACCTGCGCGCCTGGCTCGATTTCTTCCGTGCGTTCACGGCGTCGGAGGATCCGCTCGGGTTCCTCGAGGCGCGCGGGCTCGGCGAGGGCGACGTGTTCCGGCTGCTGGGCGCCTGGCAGGAGCGGATCGTGGCCGAGGGGGGCGTGCGCGCCGAGGCGACGGCGATCCTCGCCGCCGCGCCCGGGCCGGTGCCGGAGGTGCGGCCTGAGGCGCCGGTGCTGAGGGCGTCGACGCGGAGGCCACGTGGCGGCGGGGCGGCGGCCGTGAAGAAGGCGCGGGCGGTGGTGGGGATGCCGCTCGAGACGGCGGATCTGCCGCGGGATCTATCGAAGCTGATCTTGCCGTTCGTGAAGCAGCCGGGGGGCGCGGAGAGGGGGGAGCCGCCTGCGCCGGCGGCGAGGTCGGGGCCCGGGCTTTTGCCGTCGCTGGCCGCGCCGGAGCTGCCGAAGCCGGTGCTCGCGCAGAAAGAGATCGCCGAGACGGCGCCGGCGTTCCCGGGGCCGAGCCGGCCGGCGCTGCCGTTTGGGTCGCGCGTGGGGGAGCGGGACGCGCCGCGCTCCGGGCTGCCGGCTGCGGGGCTGCCGCCGTTGCGTGAAGGGGCGCCGAAGGAGTCGATTGCCGGGACGCCCGGCGTCGGGACGGCGCCTCTGATGTTCGAGGCCGCGAAGCCGGCGCTTCCGTTCGTCCCGTCGCCCGGGGGGCCGTCGTCGGGCGCCCCCCCGTCGTCGGGCGGCAGCGCGCGCTCGCCGGCGGCCGATGGTCCCCGGCTCTCGCTCGAGGACTACGCTGCCATGCTCGCGGAGATCGCGGCGAGCCCTGCGACTGCGACGGCGGCGATCGCGCGTTACGGGCTCACCCGCGAGGCGAAGAGCGCCGAGGACGCGGCGTGGCAGGCGAGGTTCGCGGCGGAGCCGGGGCTGCGGATGAAGTGGATGCGGGCGCTGGTCGAGGCGGGCGAGCGGATCCGCGGGAAGCGGTGAGGGAGCGAGGGAGGGAGGAGTCGAGCACGGTATGTTCAGGGCCATCGCATCATCGCCGCAGCCCATCCGGTTGCACAGGCTGCGTGGGGCGATCCTCGCCTCTACCGGGTTTCACGTCGCGCGGGCCCAGGGCGGCCAGCTCCACGAGATGCGGAAGCTGGAGTTGCCGGGGGCTCCGGACGCTCAGCCGCAGCAGCCGCAGCTCAAGCCGTCCGTCCGGCCGCAGATTACCAGCATGGTGGGCCGGTGGCCTGACCAGGTCTGGGCTCTTGTCTATGCAGGGCCGGGGATGCGCGCCATCGAGGGGCCGATGCCTGGTGCCACGCTCTGGATCCAAGTCAGCAGGAATGTGGTGGTTCGTTGGGACGACGCCTCTGGTTGCTGGGTGGAACACCCCGAGAACGAGTGGGTTGGTGGGTGGGGTGATGGGGTGCTCGTCACGGGATCCGACGGCAGGTTCAGATGGGCGGACGGCGCGGACACGCCGATCGATCCCGTGCTCTCTCAGGGTATTTTTGAATACTGTCCCTATGTGACCAGGGCCGGCGAGGTCATCCTTCGCGTCATACAATCCCCTCGGTATGAGCCTGGCTGGTGGATCTTCCGGCGAGGAGAGCGCCAGCCGGAGCGGTTCGAATGGCCACCCGGAGTGGATGAGCAGAGCGCGGCGATCTTCATCGACTACCGGTCGAACGGGCTCTTCGCCTCAGGTATGCTGACGTCGGGGGAGAAATTTATCGCACATCGTGTTCAGGGGGAATGGAAGTTGTTGCCGCCCTTCCGCGAGAGCCACGAAGTGCGGGGCATGTTGACCACATCCTCGGGGCAAGTCTTTCTGTGTGCACGCGCGTACTCCATGCCAGTGCGCATTTACCGTCTGACGGCGGGAGGGGACTGGGAGAGTGTTTCGGTGCCGTTTCATACGAAGTGCAGCGGCGCTTCTTTGTTTGAGCTTGATGCTGCGAGGGTCGGTGGCTGTCCTCCGTATCAGCTCGTGGCCGGCGAGAACGATGAGCTGTGGCTCGCCGCCGACTTCGCAATTGACGACGTGCATCGCGCCGTCCTTTACCATGCATCTGTCTAGCTCGCGGGCGTTGAGATGGCTCTCGGACATGTCCGCGAACGAGCTCCGCGACACCTGTGATTTGCTCCGCGGATGACGCTGGATTGACGAGGGATGTGCTCACAGATTCATTGAACACCCATTAGCCCGACGGAGGGCGTCGAAAGGGCAGTCCATTGTCCGACCGCGCAACGTCGAGCGGCTGCGTGTTCGAGCCTGGCTTGACGTTGAGCGGCTGCGTGTTTGAGCCCGGTTTGATCTGGTCGGGCAGCGTGGTGTATTGGTCGTGGCGGTTGCCCTGACGGGGCATGCCATTATAGAACGAGTTCCACTGTCCGGGGCGCGTGTAGTCTGGCGGAGGCTCAGGCTTGCCAGGCTTGGGCACATAGGTCGCGCTATTGGCGACTCCGACTGGAGGTCCGATGTAGAGGCCGAGGTTCCAGACTACATCACTCGGACCGTAAACGTACCGGTTCGGAAAGGAGCGAGATATCTGCTGGGCCACGCCGTCTGGCATGCGACCCACGTTGCACGAGTTGAGGACGATGTTTCCTGCGCTGTTGTAGTTCCCGACAGCGCCGATCATCTCCAAGAGCTGGCGCGGCGTATGGTGGGTCGTCATCCCGTTCGCGTCTCGCACCGCCACGTGGTGGGCGGTCCCGTGCACCGCGATCACGTACTTGCTCGGGTCCGGCTTGACCTCGGTCATGCACACGGCGATGAACTTGTCATGCGCCGGGTTGCCGATGATGACGCAGGAGAGTCCCAGCGGATCGACATGGGTGGTGGGGCTGCCGTCGAAGGCGAACAGGTTGCGGCTTCCGAGCAGCTCGAGCGGATCCGGCGTCAAGAAGCGCGCGGTCTTCGGGTCGAAGTAGCGGTAGCGGACATAACAGAGCCCGGTCTCCTCGTCGTGGTATTGGCCGAGCAGCCGGAAGGGAGACGCCGCGGATGCGCCGCCCTCACGTCGCGCGGTCTCGACGATGAGGCCGAAGGCCGCGTGGCGCGCTGACCACGCGACGTCACCCTTCACGCCGATGAGCTCGGTCGGGGTGCCGAGATGGTCGGTGATGACCGCATGGACCGCGGCGCCCTCCTGCTGGAGAAGCGGGCACATCGTCCCCGGCTCATGCACGAAGATGCGCACGCCGCGTTCGGAGTCGAGCTCTGCAGCGAGGCAGAGGCCGTCCCATAGGTACTCGACCACGCGGGGTTTCGGCGCCTCCGCCATCGCCAGCGCGCCCGGTGAGGAGGGCGGGATGATCTCCTTCCTGATCCTGCGGCTGAACGCATCGTAGCTGAAGAGCACACGCGTGCCGTCGCGGAGCTGGGCTTCGCGGAGCTGGCCGCGACAGTCCCAAAGGTACTGCGTCTCGCCGTCCGATCGAGCCTCGCGAATTCGCCGGTTCGCGCTGTCGTAAGCGTAGGTAGCCTCTTCGGTGCGTAACAAGAGTCCGCCCGGCCCCGTCTCCCAGGCCGAGCTCGCGGGCTTCAGCGAGCCTCCTGCGTCGTACACGAAGGACTCGCGCCCCTTCGGAGAGCTCGCCTCGAGCAGCATTCCGAGCCGATCGTAGCCGTAGCGTGTGAGCCCCCAGCGCAGATCGTTGCGCTCGACGAGCGCGCCAGAGGGATCGTAAGCGTAGCGGCGATCCACGAGCGTGCGGTCGGCGACGCCGACCCAGTCGCGGATAGGGCGCGCCATCGGGTCGAGCTCGCGCCGCGCCTCCACGCCCGCACCAACGAAGACCTTGCGGACCACCGAACCTGCGAGATCGCGCTGGATCTCCACGCGATAGCCGTCGTGATCGAGCGACGAGACGTTGCCTTCCTCATCGTAGGCATAACGAGTCACGTGCCCCGTCGGGAGGTGGCGAGCGATGCAGCGGTTCTGACCGTCGTACTCGTAGCGGATCGTCCGGCCGTTCTGAGTCTCTCTTACGACGCGGCCGAGCGTGTCGTGCTCGACGGAGAGACGGATTTCACCGCTCGGATCGTCGACGATGTAGTCGACGACGCGGTCCTCGGGCGTCTCGACCCTGATCGCTCCGTGCGGCGTCTCTTCCGCGAGGAGCCTGCCTGCCCCGTCATAGCGCAGCGCGCGGAAGGTGCCGTCAGGGTTCTCCACGCGCGCAAGGCGGCCGTTCTTGCCGTGCTGCGCGCGGGAGACGCGGCCGTCATACGAACGGTGTTCGCGGAGGTTGCCGGCGCGATCATAGCGGAAATCGAAGGTCTCGCCCTTCGGGTTCTTCACCTGCTGCAGGCGCTCGTTGAGGTCGTACGATAAGGACCAGACCGAGCCATCGGGCAGGATCGCCTCGATGGGAGATTTCAGGCCGGCGTAGCGGAACGCTTCGACGCGCCCGAGCGCATCCGTGCGGCGGGTCAGGCGGCCGAGCGCATCGTGCTCGAAGCGCAGCGAGGTCCCGTCCGGTAAGTGCAGCGCGGCCGGCCGACCGAGGGCGTCGAGCTCGCGGCGCGTCACCCTTCCCAAAGGATCGACGTAGGCGACCGGGCGCCCGAGCGCGTCGTGGCGCCAGCGGCGGATCCCTCCGCGAGGCGTGCGCTCCTCGATGGCGTTGTGCTGCTCGTCGTAGATGAAGGCGCCGCGAAGCCCGTCCGGTCCGTGCACCTCGGCGAGGCGCCCCTGTTCGTCGTACTTCAGCGCGAGAAAGGCGCCGGACGCGTACTTTATCGAGACAAGTCGATTCCGGTGGTCATAGCCGAAATCGGTGCACACGCCACCCACGCGGCGCCGCACGAGCAGATCCTCCGCATAGTAAAGCTCGACGAGCGGGCCGAGTGGATCGGCCATCCGCGTGATGTTGCCTCGCGCGTCACGGGTGAGCGTCAGCGTGTCACCTGCAGCGTTTTTTGCCTTGAGGAGCAGGCCATCGGCATCGAACTCGAGATCGCGCACGGAGAGGCCGTCGGTCGAGGCCTCGCGCACCACCGAGCCGTCTTCGGGCCGCCACTTGAAGACGCGGGGTTCGGGGTTGCCGGTGAAGTGCGTGATCCCTTGATCGAGATCGTAGGTGAGATCGCCGGCATGGAGATCGCCGTCGCCCCAGGAGCGGACGCAGCGACCTGTCTCGGCATCGTAGAGGTAGTGGAAAGAGAGGCCGGTCGGGAGCGTCTTCCGATTGAGGCGGCGCTGCTCATCGTAGCCGTACGTCTCGGTATGGCCTAACGCATCGATCACCTGCGCGAGCTCGCCAGCATCGTTGTATGCGAACGAGACGGCGTGGATCGGCGCGCGCCCTTCGCCGCCAGGGGGGAAGATATCGAGACGCACGATGTGGCCGTTGCCATCGTGCTTGAGCGTGATCGTGCGGCGCGCGGTGTCGACGACCCGTGCGAGCCGCTCCACGTCGTACTCGAGTATAACCTTGTGTCCGGATTCGTTGGTGATCTCGCGGAGGACTGCGCGCCCGCCGCCGCTCGGGCGAAAGGTGCGGGTGAGGCGTGTGTCGAGCGAGAAGACGGTGGCTCCGCCGCCGGTGTCGCGGGTCATGACGAGGCGCTTGCCGCGGTGAAAGGCCGGCTCGCGTGGCTTCGTATCGGGCACCGTGATCGTCGCGCCGTCTGCGTCACGAAGGTGTAGCGTATTACCGGCGAGCTCGATCCACTGGTGATACGCATGCGTCCAGCCGCCGCGCCCGAGCGGCGTGTGCTCGCCGACGCGCGCGGAACTGTAGAGGCGCTTCCATTCGATGGGGATGAGCCCCGGGATCGAGATGTCGATGCTCCCGTCGACCATCGCGCCGGATGCGACGGAGATCGGATCGAGCACCACCATCACGTTCACGGTGGCGCCGGAGTGCGTGGTGGCCCGGATGATGTCCGCCGCCAGGAGCACCCCGCTGACCTGAGCGATGCATGAGGATGCGCCAGCTGCGTTGAGCCACACATGGTCGCCGGTGCAGGCGATCCCACGATCGCCTGATACTACCGTCGTTGACGAGGTGAAGACATTGCACGCCTTGTTCACGACGTGCGTCACGGCGTCTCCCCCCGTCCCTTGGCAAGGGATGTTGCCTGGCGCCCGGACATCCATCGTGCTGCCATCCAGGAGCACCGGCGCGCCGCCAATCTCGATCCGCTCACCTGTATCCGTCGCGCTCGACGAGAGCGCGACGTACAGGAACGGGCTGGGCACCGGACCGATGGGAGGCACCGGCGGCGCGTGGCCTACCGCTGGCACGAAGCCAGGACAGAAGTGATTGCTCCGCGTCGTCGCGATATATTTGTAATTGATCGTCGCCACGGCGTTCTCTCCCTCTCCCGCTCGCCCCCAGCGCTCAGGCCCGGCTCCGCGCCACCTTCAGGAACGCCGCCAGGTTCGCCTCCGCCCTCGCCCAGAAGCCGCTCACGTCGACTGCATCGGGCAGCCGCAGCCGTGCGCGCAGCTCATCAACGCGCGCCTCCACGGCGAGACGCGACAGCCTCCCCGACGCGCATTCCTCCGCCGCCACCGCGGTCGAGAGCGCTCGCCCCCCGCGGTAACGCCCCCTCGGATCGAGCCGCAGCGCCCCGATCGCCTCCCGCCACGCCCCGGCCTCCAGCTCCCGCGCCTCCTCGACGACCGGCCCGAACAGCGTGCGCAGCGCCTCCGCCGCATCGTCCGCGAGCGCCTCGTCGTCGAGCTGCTGGATCATCCACCCGGCGCTCGCCGGGCAGCCGAAGCGCGCCACGGCGGAGAGCGCCGCGCGCGTCGGCCGGTGACGGCCGAGCAGGGCCTCCAGCCGAGGCCAGTCGCCCGGCTCCCCGGCCAGCGTGAACAGCTCCGCTGCGCGCAGGCCCACCCGCGCGCTCAGCGCCTCGTCGCGCACCAGCTCCACCTCGCCGCCGATCACGAGCACCCGCGCCGCCGACCAGGCCACGTCGGGGGATGCCCCTCCACACAGCCCCCGCAAGTGCTCGACGAAGCGCGCACGCTGCGCCGAAGGTAGCCGCTCGCAGCCCCAGATCCCGGCGCGCACCACCGCGTCGTGCTCGTCGGCGAGCGCGGCGCCGATCCCTTCGATCGGCAGCTCGCCGCGTATCGAGCGAAGGCTCACGCCGATGGCGCGCGCGATCGGGTGCGCCGACGCGGCGAGCGCCCGCGCCAGCCCCGCGAGCCCAGGCCGCTCGACCAGCGCGAGCGCCTCGGCCACGGCGATCGCATGGTCCTCGGCGTCCTGCGGGAGCAGGTGCGCCGCCCGGTGGATCGCGGCGAGCGCATCGTCCCCCGCGAAGGCGGCGAGCGAGATCGCGCCCGCGAACGACTTCCACGGGTTGTCCATCCAGCGCTCCCAGAAGGCGGCGACCTCGATCAGCGCCCGCGGCCCCGCGGCCACGATCGCGTCGATCTGCCGGAGCATCCGCGCCTCCGTCTCCGGCAGCCACGAGCGCCGCCCCTCGACGCGGTCGCGAGCGAGCGCGGCCACGAGCTCCGCGCAGTGATCCACGACCGACGCGTAGAACCCCGCCAGCGTGACCTCGATCACGCGCCCCGCGTCGAACCGCACCAGCGGCGTGGGCGCGCTCTCGCGCGGCAGCTCCGGGAGCGCCGGCGCCACGTCGTTCGCCGCCGCGACGGTCGCCGCCGCGATGCTCGCCGCCGCCGCGCCCGCCTCCCCGGCGCCCTCCTCGAGCCACGCCTCGTCTCCCGGCTCCTCCGCCTCGACCGGCGGCGGGACGAACGCCTCGCGCTCCACCCCCCGCGCGATCACCGCCCCCGACAGCGGCATCATCACCGGAAGCGCTCCCTCCGCTCCCGCCGCGACCTTGCCCGCTCCCGTGCGTGGCGCGGCCCCGAGCGCGATTCCGCGGGTGCCGTCGCGGGAGATCGCCCAGGCCACGAACGACCTCCCGGCCTCGGCCGGCGCCGCGCCGTGCCGGAGCGTCGCGAACGCACACGCGAGGCCCATCACGCCCGCCGCGGCGCCGAGCTCGCCGATCTCCGCCTCGAGGCAGCGATCGAAATAGCTCGGCGAGAGCCGCTCCGCGCACCGCGCCGTCGTGAACTGCCACTCGCGGCACCGGAGCGCGCCAGCACGCCCCTGCCCGAAGACGGCCTGGATCGGCCCGGCGGCGGCGGGCAAGCCGCGCAGGAGCGCGGTCATCGCCGCCGCGTCGACGGGCTCGTCGTCCTCGTCGGTCGCGCGCCCTGGCGCGTGCCGGCTCGCGACGATCTCTCCCACGGTCGCCACCCCCCACCGCGACGCCTGCTCCGCGGAGGCCACGAGCAGCGCCCCCGCGCCCTCGGACGGCGGCGGCGGCGCGAGCAGCCACGGGCTCTCCGGCCTCCGCCGCCGCTCGGCGAGCGCGTCCACCCCGGCGTGCGAGTCGACGCCGACGAGGAGCGCGGCGCCGCCCGCGCCGCCCGCGAGCAGCTCCGCGATCCGCGCCAGCGCCGCGAACGCGCCCGCCGCCCCGGTGAAGCGCTGCGCCGCGGGGCCGAGCGCGCGGGCCAGCTCCGAGAGCGCTCCCTCGGGCAACCCCGGCCGTGGCGCCGGCGTCACGACGAACCGCGGGATCCCCGCAGCCTCGTTCCCGGGCACCACAGCGAGGGCCTCGCCGACAGCGCCCCGGGCGAGCGCGAGGAGGCGGCCCGCGTCGGCCTGTGAGGGCCTGATCCACGGGCAGTAGCGCGCGTCGATCCGGCGCCCGTCGGGCCCGATGAACGGCGACGGCGGGGGCGGCGGCGCCCCGGCGCGCGGGAAGAAGACGTGATCGCGCGCCGAGGCGCCGGCGGGCGAGACGAGGCCGAGGCCGAGCACGGTGAGCTTCATCGGTGCGTGAGCGAGCCCGACTGCTTCGAGCTCCCGGTGATGGTGATCGAGGGGGACTTGATCGTGACGCCCGCCGGCGTCGCCGAGATCTCGGACGCGCCGCACCGGAAGGTGATCGGGCTGCCGCCGAGCTTCAGGTTCCCGCTCACCTCGAGCGTGAGCGCGCTCTTCGCGGTGAGCGTGTACGAGCCGCCCGCGCTGATCTTCAGCGCGCCCTTCACGTCCGAGGTCATGGCCCCCGCGACGCTCCGGGTGATCGCCCCCCGGCTGCCGATGTTCAGCGAGCCGAGCCACTCGCCGAGGCCGCCGCCCACCTGGAGGCCGGCGCTCGCCGCGCTGCTCGTGTGGCTCCCGTTGATCACGGTCGTCGCGGGGCCGGCGGTCACCCACGAGACGGGGCCCGGCGTGGTCAGCGCGTAGAGGGCGCCCACCGCCTCGGTGTACGAGCCGCTCGCGACGACGCTGCGGTGGCCCGGGCCGGGGCCCGCCGGGCCGCCGCCTGCGCCGCTGGCCCCCGCGGCCCCGCCGCCCGGCGCCGCCTCGCCCTGCGCGGGCCGGCCGTGATCCCACGGCATCGGGCTCGACGACCCCTTCACCGCCGCCAGGATCGCCTCGCCCCCCGGCAGCAGCGACATCGCGCTGCCCGCCGCGCTGTCCTTGATCGCGGCGAGCGCGCCCTCCGCGCCCTTCGCCTGGTAGCCCTCGTAGGCCGCGCGCGACGCGCCCATCGCGGACGCCGCGATCTGCCCGGCGGCGCCCCGCGCGCCCACCTTCGACAGCAGCGCGGACGCGGCGAGGTTGGCCGCGCCCTTCACGGGATTGCCGGCCTGCTCCACGAGCATCCCCCCCACCACGGCCGTCTCGGCGCCGACCTCGCTCACGAAGTTGCCCCCCGCGCTCTGGCGCTGCGCGGCGCCCACCGTCACGCTGCGGGAGCCGTAGCCGCCGATGTACCCGAGGTGCACCGAGGTCGACTCGTCGCCCCCGACCTCGGCCTGCAGGGCAGCGCCGACCTGGAGATCTTCATTCTTCAGCGTCTGCGCCTCGTGATCGCCCCCGACCGTCGTCTCCTTGGCGAAGGGCGCGTGCACGAGGACGTGCTCGCGGCCGGCCGCGTCGTCCATCTGGATCACCGTCCGCGCCCCCCCGCCGGGCGAGCTGTCGGTCGCGATCGAGGTCACCGTCTTGTTCGCCGGCAGCGCGAGGGGCGGCCGCTGCTTCTCGTTGTACGAGCGCCCGAGCACCACGGGGCGATCCGGATCGCCGTCCTCGAACATCACGAAGACCTCCCAGCCCACGCGCGGCAGGAGCATCGGATCCGGCAGCTGCGGCTGCGCCACCCGCACGGGCAGGCTGCTCCGCTGGTCGCCCTCGCCGTGCAGATCCCAGTGGAAGCGGAGGTGGACGCGGCCGAGCGGGTCGGGGTGGATCTCCTGCCCGCGCTCCCCCGTGACCCAGGCCGACTGCACGCCAGCGATGCGCGGCCTCGGCGTGACCTTCGGCAGGCGGAACGGCACGCTGGCCGGGATCGCCCCGACGCTGGCGCGGAGGACCCCGTCGCCCGCGTCCCAGCGCAGCGCGACGTCGGTCACCACGCAGTCGCCCGCCGCCTGGACGACGCCGTGGTGGTCCGGCGCCTCCACGAGGCGGCAGCGCGCGCCGGGCGAGAGCGCCAGCGCGTTGCTGTCGAACGACAGGCGCGCGGCCTCGGCGCGCAGCGACTCGAGCCGGATCCGCGCGCGCGTCGCGCCCTCCGCCGGCGAGGCGAAGCCGCCGGGCGCCTCGTAGACCTCCACCTCCCGCTCCGCCTCGACGCCCCCCGAGGCCTCGGCCTCGAGCGAGAGCCGGGGCTGATCGGGGCTGTGATCGCGGAGGACGACCTTGCCGGCCGCGCGCCGCAGCCGCCGCGCCGCGTCCACCGCGACGGGCCCCGGCTCGTCCAGCGTGCTGCGCGTGACCAGCGCGACGCCGCCCGGGTAGGCGTCCTCGGCGGAGGCGGAGTCGTCCTCGAGGATGAACACCTCGCCCTCGCCGTCGTCCTCGAACCGGAAATACAGCCCGTGCTCCTCGCAGATCCGCCGGACGAACGCCGCGTCGCTCTCCTGGTACTGCACGACGTAGCGGCGCTTCGGGTAGGACGCCGCGAGCCGCTTGCGCACGGTCCTGTAGCCGCCCCCTCGCACCACCTGCTCGACGATCTCCGGCGCCGTCATCTCCTGGAACGTGCGCGCCCTCCGGGTGAGCGCGAGCAGCGCGAAGCGCGACGCGAGCGTGAGCCGGTAAGCTCGCAGGTGCTCGTGATCGCTCGCGATCACGGCGAACCGGGTGACGACGCCGAGGAACGTCCGGCTCCCCGTGGGCGCGTCGATGGCGAGCCGCCCCGCCTTGCGGAGCACGCTCCCGGGCGCGACGAGCGCGTCCCTCGGGCCATGGAGATCGATCTCGAACGCCGAGGCCTCCCCGAGCCGCTCCACGCCGCGGACGCGCGACGGCGAGAGATCCGGATCGCCCTCGATCGTCAGCGCGACGCCGCTCACGGCAGCTCCACCCGCGCCGAGAAGATCCGCACGAGCGCCGCCATGTCGATCACCAGCCGGTCGCCCTCGATCCGCACCGCGCCGCCGGGCTCGATCCGGAGGCTCGATCCCGGCACCTCGAGCTCCAGCGTCTCCCTGGCGCGGAGCCGGAGGTGGCGGGCGTCGAGCGCCAGCGTGCCGTGCGCGTCCGGCGCGGGCGCCGAGGCCGTCTGGAGCGCGCCCAGGATGGCGACGCCCCCGGGCGCGTCCGCGAGCACGACGGTGCGGCCCTCGCGCATGCACTCCTCGATGAACGCGGGCGAGACGCCGGCGGCGAGCGTCGCGAGGAGCCGGCGCCCGTCGCTCGAGCGCACCTGGAACGCGGGGCGCGCGTCGCTCTCCTGGCCGCGCGCGGCGATCATCTCCACGACCCCCGGGTGGAGCCCGGGGCCGAGGGGCTTCGCCTCGCCCCGCGGGGGGCGGGCGGTCGATTGCTGGACCGTGCGCGACCTAGCCATAGCGATGAACCCCTTCCTCCACGCTCGAGGTCGGGCCCTCGAGCTTGCCCGAGATGGTGATGGAGCCGGGGGTCATGGTGATCGTCACCCCCTGCGCCTTGATCGTCAGCTTCGCGGCCGCCTCGACGGCGATCTCGGCGCCGGTGATGTCGGCGGCGCCCCGCGAGGTGGTCGTGACCTTGCCGAAGCTCTCCGCGACGTCGCCTCCCGCGGCGACGCTGCGCGAGCCGAAGCTCTCGGCGTAGAGCCCCCGCACGGTGAGGCCGTAGGAGCCGGCGTCGATGGTCTGCGCGCCCGAGACCTTCACGATCGCCGCGCCGGCCACGCCCACCGACTCCGACGGGCCGGCGGTGGTGCTCACCGAGCCGCCGACGAGCAGCGTCGAGGCGCCCTTGACGAACACGCTCTGGTGCTCGACGCCGACCTCCTGCTTCGCGCCGCCCACCATCCGGACGAAGCTCGGCGTCACGGTGAGGTAGTCGCCGCCGGCGCGGATCACGCGGGCGCCCCCCACGGTGATCGCCTCGGAGGCCGCCTTCAGCCCGTAGTTCGAGTCGACCGCCACCTTGCGCTCGCCGCCCACCTCGATAGACAGCGCGCCCGCCACCTTCTCGACCCGCCGCTCCTTGACCTCGACCGTCCGGGCGCCGCCGACCACGCGCTCGGATCGCCCGGCGATCTCGGTCCGCTTGTCGTTCTCGGTCCGCTCCCGGTAGTCGCCCGACGTGTCGAGCCCGAGGCGCTCGTTCCCGGCCTCGTCGCTGATCCCGACGCCGCTGCCGCCCGAGCCGCCGGGGGTCGCCCGCGTGCCGAGGCGGGTCTCGACCTTCTTCGCGGGCAGCGCGGCAGGCGGCGCCTGGACGGCGTTGTACAACCGGCCGAGGATCACGGGGATCTCCCCGCCCCGGTCGCTGAAGCCGACGAGCTCCTCCCAGCCGACCCGCGGGTTCAGCATCGCGCCCGAGAGCTGCGGCTGGGTCACGCGGGCGAAGCCGGAGCTCCGGTTGTCTGACGCGTCGCGGCGATCCCAGCGGAGCTGGAGGCGGCTGCGGCCGTGCTCGTCGAGGGCGATCTCCTTGCCCGGCGGCCCGGTGACCACCGCGGTCCCGGCGCCGCCGCGAGGCTCGGGGGCCCGGCGCGCCGGGCGGAAGCCGTCGCGCGCCGGGACCGCCTCGAAGCGAGCGCGGTAAGCGAGCTCCTCCGGACCCGGCTCGGCCCTCGCCTCGTGCGCGACGGCGAGCACGAGCCAGCGCGCGTCGCCGAGCTCCTCGGGCGGGTCGGTCACCTCGACGATCTCGCCGGCGCGGAGCTCCGGCGCTGTGGCCTCGCCCTCGAGCGAGGTCGCCCCGGCCCGGCGCTCGGCGAGGCGGATCGCCGCGAGCTCGCGGCCCGCGTCCGGATCGTCGAGGCCGCCCGGGACCTCGTACCACTCGAGCGCGCCCTCGCCCGAGGCGCCGCTCAGATCGAGCATCGGCCGCGTGAAATCGTACGCCTTGAGCGCGACCTTCTCGACCGCCACCCGCCTGCGGATCCGCGCCGCGGTGAGGGCTCGCCCGGGGATGAGCCCCGCCTCGTCGCGCCACGGGATCGCCGCGCCCGCGTCGATGAACGTCTCGGGCGCGTCGGCGACGTGGAGGAGCGCGGGATCGCCGTCGTCCGGGAACCAGCTCATGCCCTCCTCGGCGAGGAGGCGAGCGCAGAAGCCGAGGTCGCTCTCGAAGACCTGCGCGCAGTGGGGCCGCTTCGCCGCCGCGCGGCGGGCGCGGAGGTCGAGGCGGACGCCGTGATCGCCGAGGACGCGCGCCGCGATCTCGGTTGCGCTCTCGTCGACGAAGACCCGGTAGTCGCGCGTCTCGTCGAGCCGGGCGACCGGCGAGGCGAGGGTCACGCGCGCGTGGGCGTCGCGCTCCTCGACGGCCTCCACCGCGAGCGCGAAGCGCCGCTCGACGCCGTGGAAGCGCAGCGTGAGCGTCGCGGCGCGCCCGATCAGATCGAGCGCCGCGAGCTCGGCGGGCTCGCCGCCCACGAAGGCGGCGCAGCGCGCGTGGGCCACCGTCGGGGCGCAGGCGCGCTCCTCGACCTGGCACGCGTGGACGCGGAGCTCGGCGTCCACGCCGGGGATCTCGAGCAGGATCGGTCGCTCGCTCACTTGCCCGCCTTTCCGCTGGCGCGCCGGGTCGTGCCGCCGTCCACGTGGGTGACGCCGCCGGTCGTCTTCAGCTTGCCGCCGCCCAGGCTCATCGTGCCCGCCGCGATGCTGCCGCTGGCCTGGATCGTCACCACCGGCGCGCTGATCGACACCTTCCCGCCCGCGCCGATCGACACCTTCCCGGCCGTGATCGTCCCGATCGACGCCTTGACGCCGACGTTCCCGGCGGCCCGCTCGTGCACCGCGCCCGCCTGGCTCCGCTTGCCGCCGTTGATCGACTCGGCGTAGCTGCTGCAGCGGATCGTCCGGGAGCCGCGGCAGGCGTAGGTGCGCGCCCCCGCGACCGACTCCGTGACGCCGAGGCCGCTCGCGATCGACGTCGTCCCGAGCACCACCCGGGCGCAGCCGCCGCTCACGTTGACGTTCGACTGGTTGCAGAGCAGCGCGTAGCCGGCGCCCACGACCTCGACGCACGACCCGCTGGCCAGCACGGCGCGGTTGCCGGTGACGTCGACGAGCTCCGCCCCGCCGACGAGCTCGGAGCTCGCCCCCTCGACCGAGAGGAGCATCTCCTGCCCCACGTCGACGCGCTGGGTCGCCCCGACGCGCGCGGCGTGGCTCCCGAGCACGTTGCTGGTGAGCGACAGGCCGACGACCTGCGCGTCGTCGCCGTCGATCCGCGTCGTCTCCGGGCCGCCGACCTTGACCGAGAGATCCCGCGAGGCGTGGACCGAGAGCGCCTCCGCGCCCGCGTCGTCGACCATCGTGATCCCCTGGGTCTCGCCGCTCTTCGGCGTGGTCCACGACTGGAGCGCGGTCGTCGCCGACGCCGCGGGGAGCGGGAACGGCGCGACGGCGGTCGCGTTGTAGGCGCGCCCGAGGACGAAGGGGCGATCCGGCGAGCCGTCGAGGTAGCCGACGTGGACCTCCCAGCCCACGCGGGGCAGGAACATCGAGGCGCCGAGCGGGTGCTGGAGGCAGCGGATCCAGTGCGAGGCGCGGTCGTCCGCGATCCCGGAGCGATCCCAGAGGAAGCGCAGCTTGATCCGGCCGAGATCGTCGACGTGGATCTCCTCGCCGGGCGGCCCCGTGATCACCGCGCCGTCGATGTGCTCCACCGCGGGCGCCGGGCGGATCGCGGGCCGGAAGGGCGGGTGATCTCCGCCGTCCGCGGCCTTCGTGGGCCTGAGCGCGATCCGGTTTCCGTAGGGCGTGGCCGCGCCGCCGTCGCGGCTCGGCCTCGCGTAGCGGTGGGAGAGCTCGGCGACGAGCATCCTCTGCTCGAAGAGGTCCGCCCCCGCGCCCGTGATCTCCACGAGGCGCCCTGGCCCGAGGCGGATGCAGTCGCTCTCCCCCGTGACGGTGACCTTGTCGCGCTGCAGCTGCTCCAGCCGCCGCCTGGCCCGCGCCTTCGCGGCCTCGGCCGTGGGGACGCCGGCCGGGACCTCGAGCCACGCGAGCTCACCCTCGCCGGCGTGGCCGTCGACGTAGACGTCCGGGTGCCGCACGTCGAAGTCACGCACGGTGACCCGATCGACCACGGCCTGCTCCTCCCACTCGAGCGACGAGAGGGCGCGCGCGCCGAGCTTCGCCCCGCGGGCCCCGGCGTAGGGGAGCGTCGCGCCGCCCTCGATCCCGTCGTGGGAGCCGTTGCCGTCGCCGAGGACGATGCGGTGCTCGCCCTCGGCCGTCGTGTCGAACCAGTACGAGATCCCCTCGTCGGCCAGCAGGCGCTCGATGAACGCCCACTCCGCCTCGGCGTACTGGACGCACTGGGGCCGCACCGGGTACGCGCCCGCGAGCCGCGGCTCGATCGCCGCCGCGGGGATGCCTGCGCCCGCCATCACCTCGGTCACGACCTGCTCGGTGGTCTTCTCCACGAAGACCCGGTAGCCGCCGCGCAGCGTGAGGAGCCATGGCGGATCCGAGAGGCGGAGCGCGTAGATCCGCTCCCGGCCGCGGCGGAGATCGCAGCTCGCCTCGACGACGAGGAGGCGGACGAGCCGCTCGGAGCCCTCGGCGGGATCGACGAGCGCGAGCGTCGCCGGGGCGCGGAGGAGCGCCGCGAGATCCACCTCGTCGGGGACGGCGACGCGCACCTCCCAGGACGAGAGGGCATCCATGGCCTCGCGCCCCGCGAGCTCCAGCACGACGCACTCACCGAGCGGCTCGCAGGCGAGCCGGACGTCGACGTCGCTCATGGCTCCCAGGTCCGTGAGCCGCGGCGGAGCCCGGCGTCGTTCCGCGGAGATCTGTGCATGTTCGCTGCCACCCCGAGATCGCTCCTGGCCACGCGAGGTCGCCGTGGCCGGTGTAGACAAGAGCCGCAACACCGTAACAGAGCAGATCTGCACGCCCGTTGGCCAGCCCGTCGCGCGGCGTCGGGCGGCGGACCGCCCGGGGAAAGCTCGGATCGGTTCGAGGATGCACGCGGGGCTCGTCCTCGGAGGTCGGCACGACCATGCCCGCCGGCCGTGGTGAGTCTCCGGGTCCCCGGCGCACCCAGGCTCACGCAATTACGCGTGTTCTGCCGGAATGATCTCCCTATTTCTGCTGATCAGAGTGGTTATTTCAAGTGCGCTTGTGCCCGAGCATCGATATCAGAGCCGTGTGGGAAAGCTGGACCGGTTCGCGAAGCAGACGTTCGCGGAGGAAGCGGCGCGGGTCACGGGCGGCGCCGCCGCGTGGCAGGAGGCGCCAGAGGTTCGCCTCGATCGGGTGCAGGCCGACGGCTACCTCCGGGTGCTGCGGCCCGCCGGCCTGGCTCCCCTGGCTGCGCCATGGCCGGAGGCTCGGGGACATGAGGAAACGCTTGTCGAGCTGAAGATGCCCGGCGATCACGTGGACGTGGTGGAGTTCAAGCGGGCGCTGCTGCGCCGGCAGGCGCGGGAGGTCGAGCGCGTCGAGGAGCGCGTCCCGCCGTGGATGGGGGAGGAGCCGCTGTGGCTCATCGCTCCCCACGTACCGTCGTGGCTGCACGGCGTGCGGGCGCTGGAGCGGTTTGCGCCAGGCTGTTACCGCATCGGCCCCTCGCCGTTTCAGTTTCTCTGGATCGCGGCCAACGAGCTGCCGTTGCGGGACGAGCTGGTGCCGTTCCTGGTGGCGCGCTCGGGACGGGCCCTGGACGATTTCGCCCGGTGGGTCGCACCGCGGCGGGAAGTGGAATGGGTGCTCTCCATGCTACAGTACATGCCGATGTCACCGTGGACCCAGGAAGAATTGAAGCGGCGGTTCGCTCGCTCCGATGATCCGGAGATCGAGGCGCGCCGGCAGGGGATCCTGCGCACCTTGCTCGCGGACAGCCCGGAGGTGAAGGAGGAGCTCATCGAGGAGGGCCAGCTGACCGAGGCGCGCGCCGCGCTGCGCACGGTGCTGGGGCGGCGTGGGCTCGCGCTCAGTCCCGCGCTGGAGGCGCAGATCGACGGCTGCGTCGACGTGGCCACGTTGCACCGATGGCTTGAGCAGGCCGTGACCGCGGCCGGCGCAGAGGAAGCGCTGACGTAGATCGCGACGCGTCCTAGCAGCCGCCAGCCTGTCGTCACCCCCGCAGCGTGGGATGCATGGCCCGAGGCCCGTGCCGACGTTCGCACGCCAGACCATGGGGCACTTGCGAGATCGGCAACACGTCTTGCTCGCTGGGATCGCAGATGAGTATTCCCCCTTCAAAGTCTGTGAACCGGAGGCTCGGCTGGTTCGTCTTCACCACAGTGGTCATCGGCGCCGTCGCCTGTGGCCTGTGGATGGGTGGGGTTCACGACCGGCCGCAGCCGGAGGAGCAGCGGGCTGGTCGCACGGCGGAACCAACGGAACGAAGGGACGCCATGCCGCTCGGAACCGACCCGAACCGGCCACAAGGTACCTCTTCCTTTCACGTCTACAGGTCTGACGATCATGGGCTGTCCTGGAGCCTGGCCGGGAGAGGGCTTCCCACCAGAGGACGAATCCACGCCCTCGCGGTCCAGGAGACGACCGCATTCGCCGGCTCCGATGACGGACTTTTTGTCTCCGCGGACGGCGGGTACAGCTGGGCGGGACGCGACATGCCCCCGGATTCCGCGGTGCAGTGCTTCGCCCCCGCGGGACGCCGTCTCTTCGCCGGGACGAAGGGAGCGGGAGTCTTCGTCACGGAAGACGCGGGCCATTCCTGGCGTCCAATTTCCAAGGGCCTCATCGACACGAATGTACGATCCCTTGCGGTCCAGGGGGCCGTGGTGTACGCCGGGACCGATTCCGAGGGCGTCTTCGTCCTCCCCGACGGCGCCGAGGCGTGGATCCCGTTCGGCCGCGAGTTGCCCGACGGATCGCAGGTGTTTGACCTGGCGGTCAAGAACACGTGGATCTACGCCGCTCTGTACAGCAGGGGTCTTTATCGGCTTGCCGCCGGTGGCGGGAGCTGGCGGAGAGTGGGAGACGTGGAGCCGCTCCGATTTCACGTGCATGGCGAGTCCCTCCTCGCCGGGCACAACCCGGGAGGGGTGTACCGGTCCATCGACGAGGGACTGACGTGGCATCTCGCTGACGGTCTGACGGATCGCTCACCGACCTGGGTTCTCGGCGACGCGGGCCCGAACGTCCTCGTGGGGACGTCACCGGAAGGTGTCTCGATCAGCCACGACGCAGGCGCGAGCTGGAAACCGAGCGCCGCCGGGCTCCCGCCGGGTGCGGCGGTGGTCGCGCTCGCGGCTGACAAGAGCTATGTTCTCGCGGGGGTAGTGACTCAAGACGGCAGGTAGACCCGGGATGAGCGGGGTCCGCTTCGGTTGACCAATCGATTGATAGCTCGGTGAGCAGAGCGATCAACGGCCACCACCTCGCGCTCCTGGAGATCTACATCGCATGTCCCCTGCGCGAGCGCCTGCGGATGCATTGGGCCGACCGTGACTACCTGGCCACGCTACCCCGGTGGATGTGCCTTGCCAGGAACCGCAACAGGGTTCTCCGCGGTATACGGGCCTTACGGAACAAAATCGTTGATTCATGATCGGGTCGATGGCCACGCGGTTGACGCGGCCTCATGGACCGAATTGAACGATGCGCCTGTTCGCGCGCTCCGCGATGCGCCCCAGGGCCTTCGGACCCCCCAGGCCGCCGCCGTCCGATGCCCGCGATCCTGCCGGCGCCGTCCGCCACGCCACACCTCGTCGCGGCCTGACTTCGCCGTCGACGGCGTCGGGGCGCACGGGTAACACTGCGTGGAGCCGCGGACTTCCATGACCGACGAACACCCCGCCTTCGGGCAAGCCATCCGTGACGTCATGGAACGCCGCGCCCGCGCCCTGGTGACGCGCGACCTCGCCGAGCTCGCGCTTCTCCTCGCAGACGACTTCTCGTACGTCAATTCCCAGGGGGCCCTCTGGGGGAAGGCCGAGTACCTGGAGGCGGTCGAGGGGGGCGCGCTGCGCTGGAGCGCGCAGACCGCGGAGGAGGTCAGCGTGCGCAGCTACGGCGAGCTCGCCGTTGTGACCTGCGTGGTGCGCGACGAAGGGACCTGGCGTGGCGAGCCGTTCAGCGCGCGGTTCCGCTCCACGCAGATCTATGCGCGCCGCGAGGGCGTGTGGCGCTACATAGCGGGCCAGTCGACGGGCCTGGGCCAGGGTTGAGCGCGGGTGGACTGCGCGGCGTCGGGCGGCGGACCCCACAGGGAACGCTCGGCTCGGGTATAGTCCCCGGGCGCTTGGCGCGAGGCGGGCCCTCGTGAAAGAGAAGATTGCTCCAACCCTCTCGCAGGCGATCCTGCGCCCCGGCGGCGCGGAGACGCAGCCGCGGGCGGGCGACGCCCCGCCGCCGTCGAGCGTAGGCCCGGAGAGCCTCGCCCCGTCGAGCTTCGGCCCGGACAGCCCCGGCCCGTCGAGCTTCCACCCGCCGAGACGGTTCGAGGAGTACCGGCTCCTCCAGAAGCTCGGCAGCGGCGGCATGGGCGACGTCTACCTCGCGCACGACACGCTGCTCGACCGCATGGTCGCGATGAAGTTCATCCGCGCGGCGACCGCGGACGCCGAGGTGCGCGCGCGGCTGCTCGCCGAGGCGCGCGCGGCCGCCCGCATCCAGCACCCGAACGTCGTCGCCATCTTCCGCGTGGGCGAGCTCCGGGGGCGGCTGTTCGTCGTCTCGGAGTTCGTCCGCGGCCAGAGCCTCGACCGCGTCGACATCCCGATGCCCTCGCGCCGCGTGCTCGAGCTCGGGGCGGGCCTTGCGCGGGGCCTCGCGGCCGCCCACCGCCGGGGGGTGCTGCACCTCGACATCAAGCCGGCCAACGCGGTGCTCACCGCGGAGGGCGAGGCGAAGCTCCTCGACTTCGGCCTCGCAAAGCTCCTCGAGCCGGCCGCGCGGCCCGACGCGCGCGGGGCGCGATCCGACATCCACGGAGGGCGATCCGACGTCCCTGGAGGGCGATCGGACATGCCCGGAGGGCGATCCGACGCGCTCGGCGCGGACGCGCTCTCTGGCGGCGAGGCGCTGCGAGGAGCGCAGGGCGACGCCGACGCGGCGATCGCGCCCGGCGATGAGCCGCTAGAGGGCGAGTTCCGCGAGGCGGCCGAGATGGCGGCGCGCCTGCTCGACGTGACGACGAGCGTCGGCGGCGGCACGCCCCACTACCTGCCGCCCGAGCTGTGGCGCGACGAGCTCGCGACGCGCCGCTCCGACGTGTACTCGCTCGGCGCGCTGCTCTTCGAGCTCTGCGCCGGCGTCCCGCCGCACGACGACGTGCCGATGACCGAGCTGCCGCTCGTCGTCCAGACCGAGGCGCCCCGGCCCCTCGCCGCCCTCGCGCCGGGCGTCGATCCGCGGCTCGCGGCCGTCATCGAGCGCTGCCTCGAGATCGACCCGGCCGACCGCTTCGCCTCGGGCGACGAGCTGCGCGACGCGCTCGAACAGCTGCTCGCCAGGAACCGCCACGCCTCCGTCGCCCCGGAGGGCAACCCCTACCGCGGGCTCCTCGTCTTCGATCTCGAGCACCGCGCGGTGTTCTACGGGCGCAGCTCCGAGACGGGGACGATCCTCGACCGGCTCCGCTCCGAGCCCATGATCGTCGTGGCCGGCGACTCGGGCTCGGGCAAGTCCTCGCTCTGCCGCGCCGGCGTGCTCTCGCTCGTGCTCGAGGGCGCCCTCGGCGGCGGGCGCGCGTTCCAGGCGGCCATGATGGTGCCCGGCAGGCACCCGCTCGCCGCGCTGGCCGCCGCGCTCGAGCCGGTCCTCGGCGCGCCCGCCGAGCGCATCGCCGAGGCCGTGCGCGCCGCGCCGGGCTCCCTCGCCCGCGACCTCCGCGCGCGGCTCGGCGAGCGCGGCGGGCTCGTGCTGTTCATCGACCAGATGGAGGAGCTCGCGACGCTGAGCAGCCCGGGCGAGGCGGCGCTCGTCGGCGAGGTGCTCAGCGCCTTCGCGGCGCGCTCGCCCTCCCTGCGCCTGCTCGCCACGGTGCGCGGCGACTTCCTCGCGCGCGTCGCCGGCATCTCCGGCCTGGGCGACGACATCGAGCGCGCGCTCTACCTGCTCCGCCCGATGTCGGCGGACAAGCTCCGCGAGGCCATCACAGGGCCGGCGCTGGCCAAGGGCGTCGCGTTCGAGTCCGACGCGGTCGTCGACGCGCTCGTCGAGTCCACCGCGCGCGCCGAGGGCGGGCTGCCGCTCCTCCAGTTCGCGCTCGCCGAGCTCTGGGACGCCCGCGCCGCGCCCGACGCGCCGCTCAGCAGCGCCGATCTCGCGCAGATCGGCGGGGTCGAGGGCGCGCTCGCCCGCCACGCCGATCGCGTGCTCGGCCGCATGCCGCCCGACGTCCACGCGGCCGCGCGGCGGCTGCTCGGCGCGCTCATCACCCCGCAGGGCACGCGGGCGCGGCGCGCCGAGGGCGAGCTCGCGGAGAAGGGCGGCGACGGGGCGGCGCGCGCGGCGCTCGACGCGCTCGTGCAGGGCCGCCTCCTGTTCGCCCGCGAAGGCGAGCAGGGGACGGTCTACGAGATCGCCCACGAGGCCCTGATCCACGGCTGGGGGACGCTGCGCCACTGGCTCGAGGAGCAGCGCGAGCAGCGCGCGACGCGCCAGCGCCTCGACGCCTCGGCCGCCGAGTGGGAGCGGCTCGGCCGGCGCCGCGACGCGCTCTTCAGCGCGCGCCAGCTCAAGGAGGCGAAGGGCCTCGACCCGGCCGACCTGCCGCCGCGCGAGGCGGCGTTCCTGAGGGCGTCGCGGCGCGCCGTCCTGACGCAGCGCGCGGTCCGGTGGGCCCTCGTCGTGGGCGTCCCGCTCGTCGCCGCGCTGCTCTACGGCGCGCTGGAGCTCAGGGCGGCGCGCCAGCTCGCCGCGCGGGCGGACAGGAAGATCCACGAGGCCGCGCTCACCTCGTCCGCCGCGGCGCTCGAGGGCGCGGAGGCCGAGGCGATCCGCGCGGAGGCGCTCTCGGCGTTCGATCGCCGGCGCCGCGACGAGGGGGAGGCGCTCTGGGAGCGCGCGCAGGGTCGCGCCGCCGAGGCCGAGCGGCTGCAGCTGCAGGTGAGCCAGAAGCTGGAGGCGGCGCTCACGCTCGACGGCGCCCGCAACGACGCGCGCGCGCGGCTCGGCGACGTGCTCTACGAGCGCGCGCTCGCCGCGGACGCGCGCGGCCACGCCTCGCTGCGCGACGAGCTGCTCCAGCGCATGACCACGTACGATCCCGACGGCGCGCGCCGGCAGCGATGGAACGCGCCCGCGGAGGTCGCCATCGAGACCGATCCCCCCGGCGCGGACATCACGCTGGAGCGGTACGAGAGCGACGCGGAGGGGCGCCGGCAGCTGACCGGCCAGCGCCTCCTCGGGACGACGCCCTTCGCGAGCATCGCGCTCGCGCAGGGCTCCTACCTGCTCACCTGCGAGGCGCGGAATCGCACCATCGTGCGTTATCCGTTCCTGGTCCAACGCGGAGAGTCATTGAAGCTCTCCATCCCGCTGCCGCACGCCGGGGACGTTCCTCCCGGGTACATCTACATCCCGCCGGGCCGGTTCCTCTTCGGCGCCGCCCTCGACGACATGTACCGGTGGGCGTTCCTCTCCACCGTTCCTCTCCACGAGATCCGCACAGGCGCGTACCTGATTGCGCGGCATGAGACGACGTTCCAGGAGTGGCTCGACTACATCCAGGAGCTCCCCAAGGAGTCCCGCGGCAGCTCGTCCATCCAGGCGGGCAACGGCGCCATGACAGGCGCCCTGGGGCTGCGCCGCCTGCCAAACGGTGTGTGGCAGCTCACGATCCAGCCCACGATCCAGGCGTATACCGCGCGGGCGGGAGAGCCGCTCGTGTACCCATCGCGGGCGGTCCGCGCGCAGCAGGACTGGCTTCGTTTCCCTGTCACGGGCATCTCCTTCGCTCAGGCCACCGAGTATGCAGCGTGGCTCCACAGGACAGGCCGCGTGCGCGGAGCCCGCCTCTGCACCGACTACGAGTGGGAGCGCGCGGCGCGGGGCGCCGACAGCCGCATCTTCCCGCACGGGGACAGGCTGTCTCCCGGCGACGCCAACTTCGATGAGACCTACGGCAAGGAGAGCTCCACGATGGGGCCGGATGAGGTGGGCTCGCACCCCGCCTCACGTAGTCCGTTCGGGGTCGATGACATGGCGGGGAACGTGCTGGAGTGGGCCATTTCTTCGATCGAGACCGACAAAGTGCTGTTGCGAGGTGGTGCTTATATCTATGATCAAACCTCGGTCCGAAGTGACAACCGGACCGTCGTTGATGGCACCTTCCTCGACCCGGTGATCGGGCTCCGCATCTGCGCCTCGTTCCCTCCACCACCGTGAAGGCGACGAGGCCTGCGGCGCTCGCGCCGACGCGGGCTTCCTCGCTCGCGTGATCGGGGCCCGACCGCCCGAGGGAAGACCGTCGATGCGCAAGGCGTCACGGCTTTAGCGGCAGCGTTCGGAGGAGATCATGTTGAAGCGAGGGTTCCTGGCAGGGTCGATGGTCGGGCTCATATCCCTCGGCGCCGGTTGCGCCGCGGAGATCGACGGCGGCGAGGACGAGGAAGCGGTGGCGGAGAGCTCGTTCGCGATGAGCAGGCTCAACGGCATGAGCCTCAACGGGGTCCGCTTCAACGGGGTTCGCTTCAACGGGGTCCGCTTCAACGGGGTCCGCTTCAACGGCGTCTCGCTGGACGCGACGACGCTGGTCGGCACGCGCGAGGGCGACGGCGCGCCGGTCGCCGGGGCCGACTTCATCGGCGCGGACGTCGAGGCGGTCCTGGACGATGGGTCGTCGGTGGTCGTCCGCGTCACGAACGTCGTCGAGCGCGACGGGATCCAGTACTACACGGTCAAGTACAACGCCGGCCCCGGGGTCTGGGTGAACATCTGCGGCGAGGGCCTCGACGCGATCCCGGTGAAGGGGACGTGGAACGCGGTGACGGGGGCCCACTCGGACGACGGGGGCATGTTCACGTTCGCCTGTCAGGGCGCGGCGATCGGGAAGTGCGCCGAGTGGGGCTACAGGGAATGGATGGCCGAGGCGGAGTGCAATGCGAGCGGCTGCGAGGACAGGGATCTCTCGTACTTCCATCAAGCGTGCATCCGCATGGTGCGCGCGGACTACTGCGGCGACGGCGTGCCGCACACCCAGACCGGGACGGCGATCGACGTCTGGGATGCGCTCGGCATCCAGACCGAAACGGTGGGCTCTGGCATGAGCCTCGAGGCCGAGTGGACGGTGGACGGCGCCGCCTGCATCAAGCACACCCGGTGGAACGGCCTCGGCGGCAGCAACTTGGATCGCGACTACGTCATGGCGCATTGCCCGGAGCGGTGGGCCGGGGACGATCCGAGCTGCGGCGGGAGCACCTCGACCTTCCACAAGGAAAACGGCTTCACGACGCCGCTCGGCCAGCGGCGCATCCTGCGGAACGCGTCGTTCACGACCAACGTGAGCCCCCTGTAGGCGGCGCCGTCGCGCAGGTCCGGGCGCGGTCACGCCCGCGCCGGGGAGTGCCGGAGTGTGTCAGCGCTGCGGCGCGACGATCGAGGGGGGGACCGCGCTCTCGGCAAGAACCGCGGGTCTCGACGCGATCGAGCCCCGGCCGGCGGTGGACCATGTCTTGCGATAGAGCAGGTCACAAGCCGCCCTGTTTCGAGCTCCTCGCCGCGCGCACGAGGCAGCAGGCATGGGCTGGAGGTGCACGTCATGCTGCTCGACCGATCCTTTCGACGAACGCTCATCGCCCGTCTCCTGCAGAGCGCTGGCCCCTCGGCGGCCGCGGCGCTCCTCGTCGCAGCGCCGGGCTGCGGGGAGGCCGCGGCCGAGGCCGAGAGCGCCCAGCAGCTCCGTTGCTTCGATTGGTTCGACGAGCTCGGGGCTTGCCTGGACCGCGACGCAGCGCTGGAGGAGTTCACCACCATCCACCAGCCCTGCGACGGCAAGGACGTGGAGCTGGAGAAAGACACGATCGTGTCGGTGGAGAGCGACGCGACCCGCCGTGACGGCGCGTGCTGTTACGAGGTGATCGTCGAGGAGAACACCCTCGACTGCGCCGCGGTGGGACGGCCCTTTTCCCTGGAGGGGCACCACCTCACGGCAGCTCCGCGGCTGGCCGAGGCGGGGTGGCTCGCGCGCGCGACGGCGAGCGGCGCCGGCGGGCAGCAGCCTTCGCTGGCGGATCTGACGGACGAGGAGCGGGAGACGCTCGCCGGCGGCTGGCTGCGGAGCGCGCTGGAGGAGCACGCGTCGGTGGCGTCGTTCGCGCGCTTCGCGCTGGATCTCATGGCGCACGGCGCGCCGTCGTCGCTCGTCGAGGCGGCCCACATCGCCGCGCTCGACGAGGTCGGTCACGCCCGCCTCGGGTTCTCGCTCGCGGCCGCCTACCGGGGCGGCCCTGTCGGCCCGGCCGCCTTCCCCATGCCGCCGGCGGTGCCGATCGCCGCGGATCTCGCGGCGCTGGCGCGCGCCGCCGCGGAGGAGGGCTGCGTCGGAGAGACCGTGGCCGCGGTGATCGCGGCGGAGCAGCGCGCCCGAGCCGACGATCCCGCGGTGCGGGCGGCGCTCGGGGTGATCGCGGAGGACGAGGCGCGGCACGCCGAGCTCGCCTGGCTGACGGTGGCGTGGGCGATCGGGGCCGGCGGCGAGCCGGTGCGCCGCGCCGTGGCCGAGGTGTTCGAGGCCGCCGCGGCGTCGCTCGGGCGCCCGCCCCCGCCGGGGGCCGAGCCGGGCGGCGGCCGCGCCGCGGCGCTCGCGGCGCACGGCCACCTCACGGTGGCCGAGGCGCGGGCGCTGCAGGGCGCGGCGCTCGCCCAGGTGGTGCTGCCGTGCGCGCGCGCGCTGGGGCTCTGGAGACCCGCGGCCGCCGCGGGGGCGGCTCGGCCTGCGGCGAGCGCGTAGCGATCGCCGGGGGCGCTCAGCTCTTCGCGGCGGCGAGGATGGCCGAGGCGTGCTCCTTTGGCTCCACCTGGAGCCAGACCTGCTTGATCCTGCCGTCCTGGGAGTGCTGGCCAGAGCACGGGGCGAGTCGGGGAGAGGCACCGCCAGGACGCCTGAAGGCGCAGAGAGGTGTCTTCTCGGGAGACGCCGAGAGAGACCTCGTGTTCTTCGCGGCAAGGCCCAGGCGGCGATTCGCTCGCTCGCGCGCCGTGCGATCAGGCCGGCGCCATCACCAGGCGGGCAATACCCGCACGTCCCGACCGAAAGCTAAGGTACCACCCGATGCGCAGTCCACGCTATACATGCGCTGGCCATGCGCTGGACACCTGGGAAACGCAGTGAAAACCTCCGAGACCTCCGCGGCGCATCCGGCGGAGCGAAGCTCGGTGTGGGCGGGACGGTGATCCTGCTCGTGCTCTCGCTGGTCTTCGGGAAGGATCTCCTGTCGGGGCTCGGTCAGGGCTCCGCGGTCCCCGGCGCGCAGAGCGGGCGTGCGAGCTCGCCCGAGGAGGAGCGGCTCGTCGATTTCGTCTCCTTCGTCCTCGATGACACCGAGGCCGTGTGGACGCAGGTGTTCAGCCGGACGGGGCAGCGCTATCCGGCCCCCACGCTGACGGTGTTCACCGACTCCGTGAGGTCGGGCTGTGGCATCGGCGAGGCGGCGATGGGCCCGTTCTACTGCCCGGCGGATCAGACGGCGTACATCGACCTCGGCTTCTATCGTGAGCTCAAGGCGCGGTTCGGCGCGCCGGGCGACTTCGCCCAGGCGTACGTGCTCGCCCACGAGATCGGCCACCACGTGCAGAACGTGCTCGGGACCGAGCGCCGCCTGCGCCAGCTGCAGGCCGCGCGTCCGGGCGAGAAGAACGCGCTCTCCGTGAAGATGGAGCTCCAGGCGGACTGCTTCGCCGGCGTGTGGGCCCACTCCACGCAGAAGCGCGACCTGCTCGAGGCGGGCGACGTCGAGGAGGCCCTCCGGGCCGCGTCCGCGATCGGCGACGACCGGCTGCAGAAGGCCGCGACCGGCAGGGTCAACCCGGAGACGTGGACGCACGGCTCGTCGGCGCAGCGGGTCGCCTGGTTCAAGCGCGGCATGCAGGGCGGCCGCGTCGAGGACTGCGACACGTTCGCGGACGCCTCGCCCTGAACAGGCGGCGCAGCCCGAGCCGTCCGCGCGCGGGAAGGCGAAGGGTCGCGCAGATCGCACGAGCGGCGGCTCGCGACAGCTCCGCGCGACGGTGTACGCTGCTCGCCCGCCGATGGTCTCGCCGCACGGTGCCCCTCGCTCCCCGACGCAAGGCCGCCTCCGCCCTCGTGCGCGTCCCGTTCGCCTTCGCGCGCTCGCGGAGGCGCCGTGAGCTCGCGCGAGTCGCCTGACTCCTGGACCGCCGCGCCGCGGTCGATCCTGGAGGTCATCGAGGACAGCCTCCCCCAGATCGAGGTGCGCCTGCGCCCGCGCGCCATCGCCGCCGTCGTCGCGCGCGTCACGGCCGACCTGGGCGACGAGGAGCACCCGAGGCCCGCGCTGCTCGCCGCGCTCGCCCGGTGCGCCGACGGCGCGGCCGCCGAGGTCGACCGGCTGCGCAGCGCCGAGTCCGCGCTCGTGCTCGCCTACCAGTCGGCCGCCACCCCCGCCGAGCGGCGCGAGCTCCTCGCCCGGCAGCTCCGCGTCTGGGCGCGAGAGCGCGAGCAGCGCGAGAGCAGCGGCGCCGCCTCCCTGCTCGGCTGGGTCGCCGCGCGCCTCGAGCGGGCCGGCGACCTCTCGGCGCTCGGCCGCAGCCTCGACCTCGAGGCGGCCCAGGAGCGCTTCGCCACCGCCATCGCCGACCGCCTCGACGAGATCGAGGTCGCCTACCACGCCCTCACCCACCTCGCGCAGCACCTCGACGACCCGTCCGACGCGGTGCACGTCGCCCGCGACGGCGGCGTCCTCCGGCTCGCCATGGCGCACGCCGAGCCGAGCCGCCCCGCGCCCGTCCGCCGGGCCGCGCTGCTCGCCGCCGTCGCCCTCCTGCACCGCCTCCCGGCGCGCGAGCGGCTCGGCCACCTCGGGCTCGACGCGGCCCGCTCCGTGCTGGCGTGGTCGCGCGGGGTCAACGCGTCCCGCTGGGTGCAGATCGCCGCCCTCGAGATCGGCGTCCTCCTGTTCCCCGACGAGGCGTTCTCCCTGCTGGCCGAGCGCCTCCGCGCGCGCGACGCCGCCGACAAGGACGGCCCCATTTTCCGCCGCAACGCCCTGCGCCTCCTCGGCGCGGCGGCGCGCCCGTCCGCCCCGGTGATCCCGCTCGACCGCGCGGCGCGCCTCGCCGGCGCCCCGCGGGACCCGCGCCGCTGGAACGGCGCGCAGGCCAGCCGCGCCAGCCGGTCGAGCATCGCGCCGGAGGCCGCCGCCTCCGGAGGCGCCCGCGAGGGCGAAGGGCCGCCCGACACGCCCGCGCCCGACTCGGCGCCCCGGCTCAGCGCCGATCCCGCCGCCGGCGCGCCGCCCGCCCGCGTGGCGCCCGCGAGCGCGGACCCGCTCGCCATCGCGCTGCTCGCCCGCGACGACCCGAGCGAGCACGTCCGCCAGGAGCTCGTGCGCCAGCTCGTCGAGCTCGGCGGCGCGGAGGCCCTCACGGCGCTCGTCGAGCTCGCCGAGGGCGACGGGTCGCCTCGCGTCCGCGGGTACGCGCTGCGGGAGCTCTCGCGGCACGCGGCCGACCACGCGGACGCCGCCCCGTTCGCCGAGCGCGCCGTCCGGTTCGCCCTGGCGAAGCCAGGCCCGCCGCTCGCGTCCCGCGCGGCCCTCGAGGCGGTGCGCACGCTCTGCGCCGGGCCCTACGCCCCGCTGCCGCCGGGGACCTTCGTCGAGCTGCTCGCCGAGTTCGCGAGCCGCCCGGCGATCTCGCCGGACCTGTCGGACGAGGCCGCCGCCGCGCTGCGGCTGCTCGAGGTCGAGAGCCGCCCGGTCGCCGAGCACATCCGCCAGACGCTCCTCGCCGCGGCGTCGGAGCTCCTGGAGGGCGAGAGCGCGCCGGTCGAGCTCCCGGCCGACGCCGAGCCCAGGGACGTCGAGCGCGCGCTCGTCGTCGCGTCGCGCGGCGACATGACGTACACGCTGCGGCGCCGCGGCCGGGGACGGTACCTGCTCACGCGCGGCGAGCCGCGCGGCTTCCGCCTCTGGCGGCTCATCCACGAGATGCGCACGCCGATGCCGGACAAGCGCAAGGGGTGGATCCACACGAGCGGCCGCCTGTTCGCGGGCGAGCTCGTCGCGCCGCCGGTCGGCATGGCGGAGGTCACGCCGACGCGCGTGCCGGGCGAGCGCCACGTCTACCCGCCCGTCGGCGGCTGGGGGCAGTTCGTCCCGCGCATCGACGACCTGCTCGCCGCCGCCAGCCTGACCCAGCGCGAGATCCGCCTCATCACGGCGCGCGGCACGGTCACGGTGCGCGGCCCGGCCAAGCTCGCGCACCGGCTGCGCGCCCGCGCCCTGCTCACGCTGCGCTACGACCGCTACGCCCAGGCCCGCATGCGCGCGCTCGTGGCGCAGGAGCCGGCCGAGCAGAAGAAGTTCACGCTGATGACGGGCGAGCTCGGCTTCACGGTCGCGCTCGGCGACACCGGGGGCGAGGTCGAGGGCCGCCCGTACGCGATCGAGCCGCACCTGCCGGGCAAGTACCTCGCGGTCGCGCTGCCGCCTCTGCTCCAGAGCGGCCGCGACTGGCTCGCCGGCCCGTCGGTGCCCGTCTGGATCGACGGCTTCTTCTCGTACCTCGTCTCGCCGGCGGGCAACGTCCCGACGCAGCTCGCGTGGATCGTGTTCCTCGTCCTCGCGTACATGGTGCTGCGGGCCGCGTGGATCGCGGCGCAGATCGAGCGCGCCCGCCGGGGCATCCCGCTCACGATCGGCGGCTGGGGCACGCGCGGCAAGAGCGGCTCGGAGCGGCTCAAGGCCGCGCTGTTCCACGCGCTCCGCTACGACGTCGTCGTGAAGACGACCGGCTGCGAGGCGATGTTCATTCACGCCATGCGCGACCTGCCGGCGCAGGAGATCTTCATCTACCGCCCGTACGACAAGGCCACGATCTGGGAGCAGCGGAACATCCTCACGGCCGGGCGGAACCTCCGCGCCCAGGTGTTCCTGTGGGAGTGCATGGCGCTCCAGCCGCTCTTCGTGGACACGCTCTGCTCCGAGTGGATGCGCGACGAGATCACGACGCTGACGAACGCCTACCCGGATCACGAGGACATCCAGGGCCCGGGGGGCGAGGACGTCGCCCGGGTGATCGCGCGCTTCATGCCCACGGACGGGCTGTCGTTCACGACGGAGGAGCAGATGCTCCCGCTGCTCAAGGACCAGGCGCAGCGGAAGGGGACGAACCTCGTCGCGATCCCGCCGATCGACGCGGACCTCCTGCCGGTCGATCTCCTCGATCGGCTCCCGTACCAGGAGCACCCGCGCAACGTGGCGCTGGTGCTGGCGCTCGCAGACCATTTCGGCGTCGATCGCGAGTTCGCGCTTGTCGAGATCGCAGATCACGTGATCCTCGATCTCGGCGTCTTGAAGACGTACCCGACGGTGCAGTACCGGGGGCGGAAGCTCACGTTCTCGAACGGGATGAGCGCGAACGAGCGCGCCGGGTTCATGTCGAACTGGACGCGGCTCGCGTTCGACAAGCACGACATGGACGCGACGCCCGGCAAGGCGACGGTGATGGTTGTGAACAACCGCGCGGACCGGGTCGCGCGGTCGCGCGTGTTCGCGCAGATCATCGTGGAGGACATCGGGGTCGATCACGTGGTGCTGATCAACTCGAACCTCGGCGGGATGATGCAGTTCATCACCGAGGGGCTCGACGCGCGGCTCCGGGACATGGTGATCACGGGCGACGGGGGCAAGGAGCGCGCGCTCGAGCGCTTCGACGAGCAGATGAAGAAGCTGGGCGTCCCGGCGCGGGCGGGCGCCTTCGAGGAGGATCTCACCCGGATGCTGCGCGCGCTGCCCGCGATCGACGAGGCCGCGGCGGCGGCGATCGTGGGCGGCCCCGGGGTCGCGGGGAAGAAGGGGGAGCCCGAGGCGATCGAGGCGGCGGTGAAGCAGGCCCTGGAGGCGCACGCGCCGCCGGCGGGCGAGGACGACATCCGCCCGGACATCGTCCACCACGCGGCGCGGCTGTCGCGCCGCCTCGCCCGCCGCGACAAGGCGCGCGCCGAGGTGGAGGCGGCGCTGTCGCGGGGCGCGGACGCCGAGGCCAACCAGGCGTTCCGCGCGGCGTTCCGCGAGCTGTGCCTCGATCGCATCGCGGTGCTGTGGAACGCCGACGCGAAGGGCGACAAGGTCATCGACTTCATCACGCGCGAGATCCCGCCGGGGTTCGACGCGCGGCTGATGGGGTCGCAGAACATCAAGGGGACCGGGCTCGACTTCGTCTACCGGTGGCTCTCGATGGATCGCGTGAGGACCGCGATCGAGCGGATGCAGAGCAACGCGTCGGCGCGGCGCGAGGTGCTGACGTTCTTCCTGTCGTACTCGGATTTCGGCCTGATCGATCTGCGCGAGGCGCTCGCCGCGACGCGCGCGGCGAAGGAGCAGGGCGGCGCCGGGTGGGCGGAGCACGCGAACCTGATCGACGGTGCGATCCGCAGGCTCGAGGCGCTCGACAAGGAGAAGACGGCGGCGCTCGTGGTGACGGGCAAGACGGGGGTCGGGACGAAGGTGCTGCTCCGGGTAGAGCAGTTCGTCGATCACATGGACTCGGTGCGCCGGACGCGGTGGGCGAAGATCGTGATGGACGACCTGTTCGCGATGCGCATCGGCCACGGCCAGGCCGCGCTGCTGCTGCGGGAGATCGTGGGCCGTCAGAAGGGCGGCTGGCTGGCGAAGGATCTCGCCAAGTGGGTGGAGAAGCGCAGGGCGTGGCTGGAGAGCCGCCGGAAGAAGCAGCCGAAGAAGGCCGAGCCAGCCGCGCCGGCGGGGGCGGCGGCGGAATCAGGATAGGGGCGTAGGGGGAGTAGGGGGGTAGGGGGGTAGGGGAGGGCGCGCCGGGGGCGCAGGGCGGGCGGCAGGCGGGGCGCCTCGCCCCCGGGGCGCGGATACCCTAAGCTGTCCGTCAGATCAGATGGGACATCCTGCCAGGCGCACCGGCCTCTCGCCCGCGGAGTACCTCGCGTTCGAGCGGGCTTCCGAGCAGAAGCACGAGTACGCGAACGGCGAGATCTTCGCGATGTCGGGCTGCACCCGGGCGCACAGCCTGCTGGCCGGGAACCTCCAGCGCGAGCTTGGCAATGCGCTGCTCGAGCGCGCCTGCGAGGTCCACACCTCCGACATGCGCGTCAAGATCACGCCCACGGGGCGCTACGTGTATCCGGATGCGTCCGTCGTCTGTGGCGATCCCGTGTTCGAGGACGCGGAGGTCGACACGCTCCTCAACCCGAACGTCATCGTCGAGGTGCTCTCCGATTCGTCGGAGGCCTACGATCGCGGCGACAAGTTCGCGCAGTACCGGAGCGTCCCCTCGATCGCGGAGTATGTGCTCGTCTCCCAGAAGGAGGTGCGCATCGAGCACTTCCAGCGGCAGCCGGACGGCCGGTGGCTGCTGTCCATCCTGGGTCCCGGCACGCAGCTCGAGCTCGAGTCGGTCGGCGTCGTCATCGACGTCGATCGCGTCTACCTCAAGGTGCCGCTCGCTCCCTCCGCGAGCGATTGAGCTGTGCGCCTCGAGAGGCGCCGAGCGCATTCTCGATCTCCGCGAGGCGCTCGCCGCGGTGCGCGCGGCCAGGGAGCAGGGCGGCGCCGTGGGGTGGAAGCGTGCTATCCTCACAAGCCGTGATGGCTGGCGCCGCCGTTGCTCGGGACAGCTCGGACCGCCTCAGCGATGAGGCGTGGCTGGAGCTCGCCGAGGACGAGCCGGGCGAGCTCGTCGGCGGCGTGCTCGTGGAGGAAGAGGTGCCGGACTGGATCCACGAGACCGCCGTCATGTGGCTCATCCGGGTGCTCGGCGCGTGGGCGGCGGCCCGCGGCGGCTTCGTGGCCGGCTCGGAGCTCAAGTACCTCCTCCGCAAGGGCAGCGGCCGCAAGCCGGACGTCTCCATGGTGCTGCCCGGGCAGAGGCCCCCGCCGCGGCGCGGGCCCATGCGGCGCCCGCCGGACGTGATGGTCGAGGTGGTCTCGCCTCGGCCGCGCGATGTCCACCGCGACCGCATCGAGAAGCTGCGCGAGTATGCGGCGTTCGGCGTGCGCTGGTACTGGCTGCTCGATCCGGCGACGAGGATGCTGGAGATCTACGAGCTCGGCCCGGACGGGCGCTACGTGTGGGCGCAGGGGGCCGCGGGCGGGCGCGTCGAGGCGGTGCCTGGGTGCGACGGGCTGGTGGTCGACCTGGACGAGCTCTGGGGCGAGCTCGACCGGCTGGGGGACGAGGAGCCGGCCGAGTAGCGTTCTCCGGCTCAGCCACTGGCCGGGTCGTTCCACGAACCAGGGACGAGTTCGGGCGAAACATCGACTCGGCGGGTAATCCCAGCTGAACAATGCGGCCCTTGTCGTCGCCTGGTGGCAGGCCGAGCAGCTGCCATGCAGCGCGGGGAAAAGTTCAGCTGGCGGGCTCGATGTGGGAGAGGATCCCCTCCAGCGCCTCGACAGCGAGCATCGGGAGCCGCACCGAAACGGCGGTGGAGATCGCGGTGAGCGCCGGGTTGATCTCGATGGTCGGAACCCCGGAGTGCGCGGCCTCCAGGACCGGCCTCGTGATGTAGGGGAACAGGCTCGATGTCCCGATCGAGACGACCACGTCGAAGCCCCGCGCGAGCTCCCGCCGGAGGATCTCGACCTTCTCCAGGGGGAGCATCTCCCCGAAGAGGACGACATCGGGCCTGAGCACGGCGTCGCACGCCGGGCAGCGCGGGCACGGGGCGAGCTCCGCGTAATCGTCGACGTGCGCCTCGTAGGGGCAGCGCGTGCAGAGGATGCGGTGGAGATCTCCGTGGATGTCGATGACGTTCGTGGAGCCTGCGCTGCGGTGAAACCCGTCGACGTTCTGGGTGAGCACCCAGCAGCGCGCGAGGCGGCGCTCGATCCGGGCGATCGCCCCGTGCGCTGCGTTGAGCCGCGCGCCGCGGCACGCGCGCTCGATCTGGTGGACGTACTTCCACGTGACCTCGGGGCGCCGCTGGAACATCTCGCCCGAGAGCGCCTCCTCGATGGCGATCCCCTCGTCGGTCGCCTTCTCGCTGTAGAGCCCTCCGATCCCGCGGTAGGTGGGGATGCCAGAGGCCGCGGAGACCCCCGCGCCGGTGATGAAGAGGGCTGAGCGGGCCGAGGCCAGGAGCGCGCTTGCTCGTTCGATCGACATCGGGCGCCCAGTCTACCCGTGTCGCCCGGGCTCGCGCCTGCGGATTGGCCAGGGGCGGGAGCGGGGGGTGCGCGAGCGCCGGCGCGAGGCTGGCGATGGTCGGCCGCGGCCGCGCCGTCCGGGCCCGTGGCCCGGTGCGCTGGCCGCGGCCGCCGCGGACCCGGCCTACAGGCTCTTCCCGTCGAATTTCATGGTCTTGAGCGTGTCGATATCGACGTCGTCCAGGCAGCGGACGTTGATGGCGCACATCTCCTGTCCGTTGGGACCGACTCCCCGCGCGAACGACTCGACGCCGCAGATCGAGCAGAACACATGGTGAATGACCTTCTTGTTGAACTGGTAGTCGGTGAGAACGTCTCCACCTTCCTTGAGCGTGAGCTGGTCCACCGGCGCGAAGGCCAGCATCGCGCCCAGCTTCGAACAGCGGGAGCAGTTGCACATGACCACGGGACTGCTCAGGTCCACCTTGACCTCGTAGCGAACCTTCCCGCAGTGACAGCCGCCTGTATAGGTCTTGATCTCGGTCATGCGCGCATGGTGCCACAACGAGCTGGCTGCGTGACGCAAAAATGCGATATGTCGCGGCGGGCTACGCGGGTCACGCGGGCCACGTCTGCGCAAAAGATGTTCCGCGCCGAGGCATCGCAGCGGCAGGTCGCCGGCGCCGGTCTCGGTCGCGCTACATTGCATTCTGTCGGAAACTTTTCTCGGCTCAGGCTGTCGAACGACGCCGCTTCTCGGCGAGGGGCCGTGCCCCGCCTACTGCTCCTCGTAGTTCCACGTCAGCCCGCCATCGACGAAGTACGTCGAGCCGGTCACGTAATCGGCGTCCGCCGAGGCGAGGAACACGGCGAGCCCGGCCACGTCCTCCGGCTTTCCCAGGCGGCCCAGCGGGATCTGCTCGAGCAGCGCGCCTAGCTTGTCGCGATCCTTGAGCAGAGCGGCATTGATCTCCGTCTCGATCGCGCCCGGCGCGATGGCGTTCACGGTGATCCCGGTGCCGCGCAGCTCCACGGCGAGCGTGCGCGTGAGCATGCGGACACCGCCCTTGCTGGCGCAGTACGACGCGAAGTGGGGAAACGGGAGATCCTCGTGGACCGAGCTGATGTTGATGATCTTGCCGGGCCGCCCCGCCTCGCGCAGGTGACGGACCATCGCCTGGCTCCCGAAGAACACCGCTTTGAGGTTGGTGTTCATGACCGCATCGTAGTCCTCCTCGGTCACCTCCCAGAACGGCGCCCGCTTCTCGAGTCCCGCGTTGTTGACGAGCACGTCCAGCCGCCCGAAGCGCGCGATGGCCTCCTGGATGAGCCCTTGGACGCTCTGGACGGAGGCGACGTCGACGGCGAACAGATGACCTCGCCTTCCTGCGGCCTCGACCTCTGCGAGGGCTTCCTCGGCGCCCTCCTTGCTCTTGTGGTACGTGAGCGCCACGTCGGCGCCTTCCCGGGCGAACCGGACAGCGATGCTGCGGCCGATGCCCCGGCTGCTCCCTGTGACCAGCGCGATCTTGCCTTGCAGTCTCATGGGGACCTCCTGTCTTCACGAGCATTGTGTCCACCACGAGCCGTGTGCGCACCGCGCCCCACGCGGATCGCAAGGAGATAGAATACCGCGCATGCGCATCGCCTCCCTGCTGCCGTCCGCGACCGAGATCGTCTGCGCGCTGGGCGCGCAGAGCGAGCTCGTCGGTGTCTCTCACGAGTGCGACTTCCCCGAGGGGCTGACCGGCCTCCCGGTGCTCACGCGCCCGCGGCTCAGGCCGGCGCGCTCCAGCCGGGAGATCGACGCCGCGGTCCGCGACGTCCTCCGGGACGCGCTCGCGGTCTACGACATCGACATGGACGCGCTCCGGGAGGCGCGGCCGGACGTGATCGTGACGCAGGACCTCTGCGACGTCTGCGCGGTCTCGTTCGATGACGTCCGCGCGGCCGTCGCCCGCCTTGCGCGGCACGACGTGCGCATCATCAACCTGCACCCGACGCGGCTCGACGACATCTGGGCCGACATTCGCCGCGTCGCGGAGGGGATCGGCCGCGCGGCGGGCGGCGAGGCGCTCGTCGAGCGGCTGCGCGCGCGCGTCGCCGCCGTCGCCGCGCGCGCGGCCGCGGCGCCGGGCAGGCCGCGCGTGCTCGCGGTCGAGTGGATCGAGCCTGTCATGATCGGCGGCACGTGGATGCCGGAGCTCATCACCCTCGCGGGCGGGGAACCCCTCGTGACGCGACCCGGCGAGCACGCGCCCACGCTCTCGCCGGCCGCGCTCGCCGCGCTCGATCCCGACGTGGTGATGATCAAGCCGTGCGGCTTCACCCTCGAGCGCACGCTCGATGAGCTCGATCTCCTCCCCCGTGTGCTGCCCTGGGCGACGTACCGGGCCGTGGCGCAGGGCCGCGTGTACCTTGCTGACGGCAACGCCTTCTTCAATCGCCCTGGTCCCCGCATCGTGGAGTCGCTCGAGATCCTCGCGGCCTGCGCTCATCCGGCCCTGTTTGCCGACGCGCGCCGCGCGCATGCCCGGTCGGTGGTGCGGATCGACGCGGAGCTCCGGCGGCACGCCTTCGAAGACGAGTGACCCCGGCGCTCGACGCCTGCGGCTGCTCTACCGTGTTTCTATCGTGTGGCTCGACCGGCCGCCCTGGACGCCGGCGGGCGCGCCGCCTGCCGCGCCGAGTCGAGCTCCTTGCGGAGCGCCGCGAGCTCACGCTCGAGGGCGGCGATCTGCTTCTGCTGCATCTGGATCGCTGCCACGGCCATGCTCGTGTACCCGTACAGGTCGACGTGGTCGCCGTCGCTCGCGACCGCCGGGCTCGCCGGATTGTCGTCGATGATGAACCCGAGACGCTCGCGGCCGTGCTCGCCCTCGTGGTTGTAACGCCAGGTCGCGAGCGGCGTGGCGACGAGCTCATCGCGCACGCGCGCGAGCTCGGTCTCCTGCAGGTACTGGATATCGTGCTTGTACCGGGCGCGGGATCTCGGGCAACCCTCCGGCCGCTGCCTCGGATCGTCGCTCGTGCAGAGCAGCTGGGCGTTGCAGTCGTTCGCGGGATCGCACGTCGCGTCCGGCGCGGCGCACGGCTCGCCCTCCTTCTCGTCGGTGCATGGCTTCACCCCGTCGCGGGGCCGGTGCCCGCTGCATACCGGATCGCCGCACGTGAGATACCACCTCAGCTCCTCCGCCCCGCCGCCGGTGCCAGCGCCTGCGCCGCCGCTGCCATCCCCCGTGCCGCCGGTGCCGGCGCCCGCTCCGCCGGTGCCAGCGCCCGAGCCGCCGGTGCCAGCGCCCGAGCCGCCGCTGCCATCCCCCGTGCCGCCGGCGCCAGCGTCCGCGCCGCCGCTGCCCGCGTTCGCACCGCCGCTTCCGCTGTCCCCTCCGCCCGAATTGCAGCCTGCCGCTGCGGCGAACGCGAGCGCGCAGAGGAGCGCCATCGTCCCTGTACCGTGAATGCGCATGAGAGACCTCCTTGGAACGACTGTCCCTGACCCATCAGGGAGGATGTCGAACAAGGGCAGGAGGCGGCAAGAACCGTGCGCTGTCCGCCGTCTCCGCTTTCGCAGCGCGGGTGCTCGCTCCTCGGGTACCCTGGGCGGCATGTCTCCACGTCCCGCGCTGGCGTCTTTCGCTCTCGTGGCGGGCATCGTGCTGCTCCTGGGCGGCACTGCGCACGCGGCCTGCGTCCTTGCCGGCGTCGCGAAGAAGGGCGTTATTCCACACGCGGATCGGGCTGCTCATCTCGCCTTCATCAGCCTCGCCCAGTGGACCGCAGGCGCGCTCGATGTGCTCGCCGCCCGCGGGCTGCGGCGAGGCGAGCCGTGGACGCGCGGGCCGCTGACGATCTCGGGGCTCCTCGTGATCGGCTGGGCAGGCGTGGCGCTTCCGCTGCTCCTCGATGTCTCGCTGACATTGCGGGCGATGCTCGCCCTCTACGCGGCCGCGCACCTCGGCATGCTGGTGGCCCTGTGGGGCTCGCGAGGAGCTCGCCTGGACGTCAGCGCGCGTCCCTGACCGACAGCGGCGCGCGCCCGGCTCACCCGCCGAGGCGCCGCTCGCCGGGCCGGCGCGAGGCCCAGACTCAGTGTTTGCCGAGGCGCTTCACCTCTCGCCCTGCGAGCAGCGCGTGCGCTTCCGCCAGCACCTCGGGGATGCGGTGCCGCTGCGGCGCGCCCGCGAGGGCCTGCGCGAGGTCGAGCTCCCGCACGCGATCGGCGCGGTTCCCCGGGAACCAGTGGTCGCCGCTGCCGAGGAGGTTGTACCGCATCTTGCCGTAAGCCGTCATGTCGAGCGCGCGGGCGAGGTTGTACAGCCGCAGGATCTCGCGGATGTTGACGTGCCCGGGGACGGCTTCCCAGTCGGGGAGGCCGACGTGCCATGTGTCGCGCCACGCGCGGCCGAGCACCCGCTCGAGCTCTTCGTCGATCCTGCGCAGGATCGGCGCCAGCGCGGCCTGCGCGGCGCCCTCGCGGTCGAGCAGCGGCAAGACCTTCATGTGCTCGTCGAAGTCGGACGGGCGCGCCGCCCCGACGCTGATCGTGTGGACCTCGGGGCGAGCGAGGCAGAAGAGGTCGTTGAACACGATGGGCGAGAGCGGGTCGCAGAGCCGCACGAGCTTGTCGCTCGGCTCGTACAGCTTGCCCCCCTTGTCGGTGGGGCTGATGATGAAGACCCCCATGTCCTGCTCGGCCGCAGCCTGGATGGCAGGCCAGGCGAGCTGATTCACGTAGTACCAGTGCAGGTTGACGTAATCGCAGCGGCCGTCCTGCACCATGGCGGTGATCACGCGCGGCGCCGCGTGCGTCGAGAACCCCACCGCGCGCACGCGGCCTTGCCGCTTCAGCTCGAGCGCGGCGTCCAGGCAGCCACCTTTGCGCAGCGACCACGAGAGGCGCGTCTCGTCGTTGACCCCGTGGAGGGCGAACAGGTCGACGTGATCGAGGCGGAGGAGCTTCATCGACCGCTCGAACGTCGCAAGGAACTTCGCTGGATCCGCCTCGGGGCTGACCTTCGTCTGAACGATGAGCCGCTCGCGCGGCAGCGTCGGCAGGATCTTCCCGAGCTGCTCCTCGCTCGTGCCGTACCCTCGCGCGGTCTCGATATGATAGATGCCGAGCTCGAGCGCCCGCTCGATGCACGCCTCGAGGTTGCGCTGGCTCGCGGGCGAGACGGGGTCCTTGTCGTTCCAGGATTGCTGGTACCGCATCCCTCCGCACGAAAGGACAGGCATCTTGATCTCGGTGCGACCGAAGCGGCGGTAGAGCACGCGTGTTGACCTCAGGCTTGGAAGGATGGCTTACCGCAGGGTGCCACTCTTCCGCAGGCGCCGCAACGCGAGGAGGGCGAACGGCGAGGCGAGCGTCAGCAGCCGCCACGGAGACCCGCCGCGGGGGTCGCCGGCGTCGACGGCGCAACCGCCGCTGTCCGCTCCTCCCTCGTCCGGCGCGCCGCCGCCCGCGGATCCCGCAGAGGCAACGGCGCCGCCGGCGCTGCCAGCGCTTGCCGCGCTGCCAGCGCTCACGGCCGTGCCGGCGCCCGTCCCGCTGCTGCACGTGCCGCTCGGGCAGCCCTCGCCGGGCGCGCAGAGGCCTGGGTCCTCGTCGACCTCGCCGTCGCAGTCGTCGTCGAGCGCGTTGCACACCTCGGCGCTCGGCTCGCCGGGCGTGCACGACCCGGGGGCGCACGCGGTCGCTTCGCGCGCGCACATCCCGACGCCGCACACCTCCCGCACGCCCTCGTCGATGCGGCCGTCGCAGTCGTCGTCGGCGAGATTGCATGTCTCGGTCGCGTCCGGGTGGACGTCAGGGGACCTGTCGTTGCAGTCGTTGGAGCTCGGCGCGTACCCCTCGGGGGGGCACTTCGCCGTGACCGTCGCGCCGAAGAACGAGCCATAGCCGTCGCCGTCGGCGTCTTCATACTGCGTTGAGATCTCGAGCTCCTCGTCGATCTCTCCATCGCAGTCGTCGTCGGTCTCGTTGCAGGCTTCATCCTGATCGGGATGGATGTTGACGCTGTAGTCGTCGCAATCGCCGCCGCGCTCGGCGTGATCGGCCGGCCGGGTGCAATCGACCCTGGGCACGCTGGAGTCGCCGTATCCGTCGGCGTCGCGATCGAGGTAATACGTCGTCCCGGCGCATCCGTAGGCAAACGCCGTGTCGGCGGACGAAGCGCCGTCTCCGCGCGGGCCGTTGTCGCCGTTGGCCGCGAGGGCCCACACCCGGACGACGACCCCGCCCGGCGCGCCCGGCGCGATCCACTGCGCGTCGAAGCGGACGGCCCCGCCGCTCGCCCGCTTCGGCGCGTCGTGGACGAGCTGGTGCTCGTCGATGAGCTTGGTGCCTTGACCGTTGATGGGCGAGAGCCGACCTGTCTCGGTGAGGAGATAGATGCCCCCGGCGTTGATGTTGGCAGACCGGATCTGCACCTGCAGAGTCACCGTCTCGCCGGCCGCCGGGTTCTTGGGGCTATAGTCGATGGTGATATCTGGCTCCGCGCCGCCGGTGTGGCAGCCGTTGCACCCCTCCACCGCGAGCCCGGCGCGGCGGGCGTGGGCCTGCGGCGCAGCCAGGGTGGTCAAGAGGGCCAAGCTCACCGGGAGGACCGGTGAAATAAGCGATGTACTTCGCATGCGCCTCGCCGCGCAGCCCAGGCTCGCGAGCTCCGCGCGCTCCGCTGCGACGCTCAGGGATAGCTGCCCTCGCCGGGTGCGACAAGTGCATTTGCACGGAGTGTAAACTTGCGCCGTGACCATCCAGAGATGCTGTTTTTCGACGTTTCTCGGACGGCGGTTGTCGCGAAGTGCATTCGCCGCTCGCTGCGGCGCGTTATCCGGATTCGAGCCGAACGTGCTGCGGCCTTGTCACATCGCAGACGACACCGTGGTACTTGAGCAGCCCTTCATCGAGCGTCACCACGGTCGCATCCGCGCGGCGGGCGGCCCACAGATACACGAGGTCGGTCGCGTTGGCGAAGGGCCGGCGGCCGCGCATGCGCCTCGTCAGCTGGTCGAGGAACTCCGTGATGGCGCCCGCGTCCTCGGGCGCGACCAGCTCGATCGCGAGGCCTCCCAGCGGGCTCGCGGCCGCGGGCGCGGCTCGCCGCGACATCGCGAGCCGTTGCTCGGCGACGTACACCTCCAGCCATAGCTCGGGCGGCGCGAGCACGCGCGCCGCGCCGGCGGCCACGGCGGCGCGGGCGCGATCGAGGAAGGCGAGCGCGTCCGCGTGCCCGGGCTCTTGGGGCTTCATCGAGGCGATGGCGACGGAGCTATCGAGAACGATCCGCATGAGGCCTCCTCGGGACGGACGCACCATCGCACCGCTCCAGATCTGCCCGGCGGTCCGGGTGCTTTGGTGACATCGAGACCCGGTATCCAGGGCCGCGGCCGGAGGGAAGGTCCACCGGCAGCATCGGCCGATGCCGCGTGGGGGACGGCAGGGCGATGGCACATGCTGGCACGGCGCTGCTCTCCCGGCGGCCGGAAACACGTGTGTTTGCCCGGTACATGCCTTGCTTGTCGCCGTCCATGCGAAACTTCCTGCTTCGAATCCTGGTCGCATCCCAGTGGGGCGCGAGCCTCGCGCTGGTGTCGGGCTGCGGCACGCACGTCGAGTCCGGCTCCAGCTCGAGCTCGCCTGAAGGCGCGACGTCGGGGCCGAGCTCCAGCTCGAGCTCGACGGCGGGCGCGACATCGGGGCCGGGCTCGAGCTCGACGGCAGGCGCGACATCGGGGGCCGGCGGAGGCGGCGAGGTCGATCCTCCCGACGCCTCGGCGCCGCTCGATCCCTATCCGGATCCGACCTGCGTCGGGCCGTTTCATGACGGCGGGTATTACGGCCAGTGTTGCTACGAGGTGCACTGCACGGCGCCGGTCGGCGGCGCCTGCCCTGCGGCCTCCGAGGCTGCGCCGCACCTCGATGACCTGCCGCCCGGCTCGGGGACGTGTACGTGCAGCGCCGAGGGCGAGGGCGCGGCCGGGTGGATCCAGGGCCCCTACGCGAACCGGACGGCGTCGGATCCGGCGAGCTGCTGCTACCTCGTCGGTTCCATCTCCTGTGAGGGGCGCCCCCTCCTGGTCCGGGGCGAGCCCCGCGTCGCGCCGCTCGCGCGCGCCCCGAGCGCGTGGTCGCAGACCGACTTGCGGCGCTTCGAGCGCGCGCTCGCCGACGCCGACCTGAGCGCGCTCGCGCCCGCGGCGCGCCGCGAGCTCGCCCGGCGCTGGGCCGAGCGTGGTCAGAACGAGCACGCCTCGGTCGCCTCCTTCGGCCGCTTCGCGCTCGCGCTGATGGCGCAGGGCGCGCCTCCCCAGCTGCTCGAAGCGGCGCACCGCGCCGCGCTCGACGAGGTGCGGCACGCGCGCCTCGCGCTCGCGATCGCCTCGGCGTACGCGGGGGAGCCGGTGGGCGTCGGCCCGCTGCCCCTGCACGGCGCGCTCGACGACCTCGGCTCGCTCGAGACCCTCACCCTGGCGACCGTCGTGGAGGGCTGCGTCGGAGAGACCCTCTCGGCCATCGAGGCGGAGGTCGCCGCGCAGGCGGCGGAGCCGCCGGCGGTGCGCATGGCGCTCCAGGCGATCGCGCGCGACGAGGCCCGCCACGCGGAGCTCGCCTGGGCGTTCGTCCGCTGGGCCGTCACGACGGGCGGCGCGCGCCTTCGAGAGCGCGTCGCCGCGGCCTTCGCGCGCGCGCTCGACCAGGTGGGCACCGGAGCGCCGGGCATGGCGGACCGCGATCTCCCGACCTCCCACGGGTTCCTCGCCGCCGACGAGCTCCACCGGCTGCGGCGGCAGGCCGTGGCCGACGTGCTCCGCCCCGCCGCCGCCGCGCTCGTCGACGAGCGTGGTTCGTCCGCAGGACGAGAGTTCAGCGGCGCTCGCGGGAATGCCGTGCTGCGCGGCGGCCCGGCGTACCTCTCGACGTGACCTGGCGCCTGGCAAACGCCGTTCGTCGGGGCCGCGCCGGGCCCGACCTCGCGGACGCCGGCGCGCTGCCGAGGCGGCGCGCCTGCGACGACCTGGTTCCTGGCGCGCAGTCAAGCCCTGGGCACGATCTTGCTTGTGCGTCGCGGCGAGGTGGAACGACATGGCTACACTCTCGACGTCTGCATGGGTGCTGCATGAGCTCGGTCTGGCCGCGGGGTTCGGTGGCCCCCTCTTTGGCCGGCTGGCGTTGCGCCAGGCGGTCAAGGACATCCATTCCGAGGCCGAGCGGGGCAAGGTGCTCTCTGACGCGTGGCAGCGGTACAACCTCGTCAGCGCGATCTCGCTCGGCACCGCCGCGGCCACCTGGTTCATCGGGCGGACGGTGATCTCGGGGCGATCGATCGACCGTGAGACCCGCGATCTGGTGCGCTTGAAGGACATCCTCCTGGGCGCGACGCTCGCCACGAGCGTCGCCAGCATGCTGGGCGGACAGCAGATGCGCGAAGAGGCGCCCGACGGCGGCGTGCCCCTCCTCAAGGAGGGTGAAGCGCCGGCGCCGCGCCCGCCCGCGAAGGCCGCGGCGCTGCACCGGCTCCTCGGCGTCATGGGGCCGCTCAACATCGCCCTCACGGCGGGGGTGATCGGCGTGACCACGGTCCTCGCCATGAAGTCCGGTCGTTCGGCGAAGTGGAGCCTCCTCTCCCGGCTGCTGCCTTGAGCTGCGCCCTCCCGGGAGCGCTCGCCGGAGAGAGCCGGCGCGCCGCCCTCGGTGCTGCCCACTGGCGCCGACCTGGGCCGCGCCGGCGCGCGGCGTCGCGCTCGTGATACGGTGGGCCGATGAAGGTGATGACAATCCTGGTGATCGCCCTCGTCGCCCTGGGCTGCGGCGACGAGCACGGCGAGGAGGGGTGCCCCGAGCTCTGCGAGCGAGCCGTGGAGTGCCCGGGGGACGCCGAGACGGAGCAGAGCTGCCTCGCGATGTGCAGCGCCGATACGGAGGCCGCCGAGGAGGCTGGTTGTCACGACGCGTGGGAGTCGTACCTGGAGTGTCGCAACCACGCCGAGGACAACTGCGATCCCGCGAAGTACGACGAGGAGTGCAGCATCCAGAAGGAATCGCTCAGCAGCTGCCTGGACCGCAGCTGAGCCGGGGTGCCGGCGGGCGCTCGACCGCGTGAGCGCCGCCCGCCCGGCCCGCGGCTACTCGAAGCGGTGGACCTCGCGCCCGCTCGGGAGCTCCTCCGGGATGAGCGCCTCGAGCCGCTCCGGCGTCGCGCGCGGGTCGAGCAGCGCCTCTCCCACGAAGGCGCAGAGCCAGCTGATCTCCTCTTCCGTGAGGTCGATCGGCTCCTGCAGCAGCGGATCGACGGCGGCGAGGACCGGCGCGAGCGGGCCCATCTCACCCCGCAGATCGCGATCGAGGTGCTTGTTCGTGTACTCCGTGGCCGACGTGGTGACGTCGAGGTGGTGGCGGATGGCGCCTTCCAGCGACGTGAACGAGCCGTTGTGGAAGAACGTGGGCTGGAGGGCGACGTTGCGCAGCGGCGAGGTCCTGAACTTGTACCGATCGGCCGGATCGCCCGTGACCTGCTCCAGGCCGAAGTCCTCATCGGCGTTCGGGCCGTCGAAGACCACGTTCGAGTGCGCCGGATCGTCGGTCGGCGCGATCTGCGGCACGCCGATCGCGTGCTGCTGGAAGTCGCTGAACATCTCGTTCGACTCCCCCGACACCGCGTGGCACCTGACGCACCCCGCCTCGCCGAAGAAGAGCAGCGCGCCGCGCTTCTGCTCCAGCGTCATCGCGTGCCGGCGGCCGCGGGCGAACCTGTCGATGGGCGCGTCGGCGAACGTGAGCGACATCTCGAACTCGGCGATGGCGGCCGCGATCATCTCGTAGGTGACGTCGTCCCCTCGCTTCACCGCCCGGAAGCTCTTGGCGAACCGCTTCCGGTACGCCTTCACGTCGTTCACGCGCTCCGTGACCTCCTCCCGCACGACATCGTGCGATGACGGCGCCTCGTACCCGGTCATCTCCGTGATCTCGGTCGGCGGGATGAAGGCCTGGGCGTTGAGCAGGTGCGGCAGGGAAGAGAGCGACATCCCCTCCGGCGCGGTGAACGAGAACCCCTGGCTGTTGTCGAAGGGGTCGCCGGACACGGCGAAGAACCGAGAGTTCCACATCAGCGTCGGATAGAAGGCCGTGTTGATGATGGTGGGCGTGCGGCGCTGGTTGCGCGGCCCGGTGCGGCGCGGCCCGACGACGCCGTTGTTGTCGATGCCGATGGCGATCGACTGCGTGTCGGCGAAGCCCGCGGTCGGCGCGTGGCAGCCCGAGCACGAGTTGTCGTCGTTCAGGCCGAGGAGGCTGTCGAAGAAGAGGTCACGCCCGAGCTTCGCGAGCTTCTTGTCGAGCTTCCGCCCGAGCCGCGACTCCAGCGTCGACTCGATCTCTCCGGTGAACCCGTGTCGTGCGAGCACCTTGGCGAGCCGCTCATCGACGGAAGAGCCATTGGCGCGCGCCGGCCGCGCCAGGACGAGCGTGAGGACGAGAAAGGCCGTCAGGGCGGCGAGCGCGCGCCCGAGGGATCGCAGGGTCATGGTGCCTCCAGGTCCCCCGGCGGGGGAGGCGCACATCGGGGTGCGCGCTTGAGATCAACCAGTCCTGCCCAGATCCTGACCGAGCGGCGGTGAATGGGATGATGGGAATCTAATGCCGTGAGCTTTCGGTCGGCAAGACAAATGAGACAAATATTCCATGATTCAAAGGGCTTACTGCGTGTCCTCGCGTATCACCGCGTATTCATGCGTATCCCCTCGTATCCTGCCGTGCTATTCCGTGTCCCCGCGTATCCGCTCGTATCCCGCCGTGCTCTTGCGTATACGGCGGTCCGTTCACCGCGTTCTCTGCGGTTGTCGCGCCTACATTCGGCGGGCGCGCCGCGCCGCGGTGCGGCGGGCTTGGCGTCGTTGTAGGTGCGTGGCCGGCGCTCCGCGACGGTGCGGCGCCCGCGCGCAGCGCGCCTCCGAGGTCGCGTGACACTCATGCTTTGTGGGGCGCGATGGGCCGTCGTATGCTTGAGGACATGGGCCGGACAGCACCTCTGGCGGATCCGACGGCGCTCGTGGGGGGCGCGCTCACCGGCGGATATCGGATCGTCCGCGTCCTCTCCGCGCAGGGCTTCGGTGTCGTGTTCGAGGCCCGGGGCCCCTCGGGTCGCCGCGTCGCGCTCAAGGTCTTGCGGCCCGAGGTCGTCACCGAGGACACGCTGTCACGGCTCACCCGCGAGGCGAGCGTCACCGCGAAGCTCGACAACGCGCATGTCGTCCCGATCGTCGATGCCGGCCACGACCTCGAGCGCGATCTCGCCTACCTCGTGATGCCGCTGCTCGACGGGACCGACGTCGCCGCCCTGCTCGCCGAGACGGGGCCGCTCGCGCCCGAGGTCGCCGTGCGGATCGCGCTCCAGGTCGCCGCAGGGCTCTCGGCGGTGCACGCTGCGGGCCTCGTCTACCGCGACGTGCGGCCGCCGCGCATCTTCCTGGAGCACCTCGCGGGCGGAGAGATCCTCGTCCGCGTCTTTGGCTTCGGGCTCTCGAAGGGCTGTGACACGGCCACCTCCGCCCCTGGCAAGGCGGCGAGGAGCACCGATCCTCTGCGCGACGAGTCGGGGCCGCGGGACCGCACCGCCGACGTGCGGGGTGACGTGTTCGGCCTGGCGGCGACGCTCTACGAGATGCTCTGCGGCGTCTCGCCGTGGGCCGAGCTCGACGTCACGGCGGACACGGCCGAGCTCGGCCCCGCGGACACGGCGGCGGACGCGCCGGCGTCGTCCCTTGCGCCTCTTGCGCAGCTCCCGTCGATCCAGGATCGCGCCCCGTGGATCGAGGCGCGCCTCGCGGCCGCGCTCTCGCTCGCGCTGCACAGCGACGTGGACCGGCGCTATCCGTCGATCGAGGCGTTCGCCGAGGCGCTGCGCGCCGCGTCGGGCAGCGAGGAGCGCATCACCATCGACATGCTGAGGCCGCTCGATCCCGAGCTGCGCGAGGCCATCGCCGAGCGCGCCGGCGCCGAGACCGATCCGCTGGTCGGCCGCGAGCTCGGCGGCCGGTACGCGGTGCGCCGGCTGATCGGGCGCGGCGGGATGGGCGCCGTCTACGAGGCGGAGTCGCCCGAAGGGCGGCGGGTGGCGGCCAAGGTCATCTTCAAGAGCGCCGTCGGGCAGGACGACCACGCCGTGCGCCGCTTCATCCGCGAGGCGCGCGCGGTGACCGCGATCCAGAGCCCGCACGTCGTCAAGACGTTCGAGCTGGGCATGGATCTCACGCTCGCGACGCCGTTCATCATCATGGAGCTCCTGCACGGCGTCGACCTCGCCAAGCTCCTCAGGATGCGCGGGCCGCTGGAGCCGGAGCCCGTCGTGCGCGTGTTCATCCAGGCGGCGCGCGGGCTCGCGGCGGCGCACGCCGAGGGGATCGTGCACCGCGACATCAAGCCGGCGAACCTCTTCCTGCACGCGCCGTTCGAGGGCTCGGCCCAAAGGCCGTCGACCTCGATCGCGCCGCCGTCGACCCGGCGCGGCCCGCTCGCTTCGGGGCCGCCGTCCACCCGGCGCGGCTCGCTCGCTTCGGCGCCGCCGTCCACCCAGCGCGGCTCGCTCGCGGCGGGGCCGCCGTCGGTGCGGCGCCCGTCCGGCTCGGTCCGCCCGCCGCCCTCGGGGCGTCGCCCGTCCGGCTCCATCCGCCCGCCGTCGTCGAGCGATCGCAGGATCGTGGTCAAGGTGTGCGATTTCGGCATCGCGAAGCGCACGGGGGATGGCGTCTCGCACGAGCTCACGCGCGCCGGCGGTGTGCTCGGGTCGCCCATCTACATGTCTCCCGAGCAGGCGAAGATGGCGAAGGACGTCGATCACCGCTCCGACATCTGGAGCCTCTCGGTCTCGCTCTACCAGGCGCTCTGCGGGAGCTGCCCCTGGGATCCCAACGCCTCGCTCGCCGAGCTCCTGCTCGCGATCTGCACCGAGCGCGTGCCGCCGCTCTCCGGGGCGGCGCCGTGGGTCTCCCCGGCGCTCGCGGCCGTCGTGCACCGCGGCCTCCTGCGGGATCCCGCGGAGCGCTGGCAGAGCATGGAGGAGCTCATCGCCGCGCTCGAGCCGCACGCGGAGGGCACCGGCGTCGTCACGCTGGATCAGCTGCGGGGCATCGACCCCGAGCGGCGCGCCGGCGCCACCCCCATCTCCGCGCTGCGCGAGTCCGGGCTCTCGCGATCGGCCGAGGGGGAGGAGCGATCCATCGGCGGCAGCTCCTTCACCGCGGTGAAGGAGCCTTCCGGCGCGGCACGGCGGCGCTTCGTCGGGGCGGCGGTCACCGTGGTCGCCCTGGCCGCGATCGGCGGCGGTCTCGCGCTGCGCGCCTCGACGGGCAACGAGCCGCCCGCGTCGCCCGCCGCGCCGAGCGAGCCCGCGCTGCCCGTCGCGCCCGCGCCTGCGCCTGCGCCTGCGTCCTTCACCGCCGTCGTGACGCTCCCGAAGGAGGCGACGGCGCGGGTCAACGGCGCGGCGCGTCCGGTGAGCGACGGCCGGCTCGACCTGACGGGCAAGGCCGGCGACACGTTCGAGATCGAGGTGACCCGCGGCGGCGCGACCACGAAGGAGACGGTGTTCCTGCTGAGCGACGGCACGATCCGCCCCGATCGCATCGATCTCCAGCCGCCCGCGCCGGCCTCTGCGTCGGTCGCGGCCTCCGAGCCTGCCCCGCGCCGTGACAGGAAGAGCCGCGCCCCGCGCGGCGCTCTTCCCGTGGCCGAGCCTGCCACGCCCTCCGCCACGGGGGCGCCTGCGGCTCCGCCGGCTCCGACCGCAGTGGTTCCGGTCGACCGGTGGTGAGACCGATGCCGCGCGCCCGTCGCGCCCTGCGGCGCTGCTTTGCGGCGTGCGCGCTCGCCGTGGCGAGCGCGGCGCCTGCGCCTCCGGCCCGCGCGCAGCCCCCGCCGGCGGCGGCTGTCCCGGGCGTGCCACCCGAGCCGCCTGCCTCGGCGCCCGCGGCGCCCGCGTCGACGGACGAGGCGCTCGCCCGGGCCAAGGCGCTCTTTCAGGAAGGGAACGAGCTGCGCAAGATCGGCGACTTCCAGCGCGCGCTCGAGCTCTACCTGAGGTCGCGTCAGATCGTCGCGTCGGTGCCCAACACGCTCAACGCCGCGTTCTGCCTCGATCAGCTCGGGCGTTACGACGAGGCGCTCGAGCTCTACGAGGCGCTGCTCACGGAGCTCCGCGCGGAGCTCGGCGAGCCGGAGCGCCGGAGCGTCGCGTCCGCGATCGCCACGCTGCGAGCGCGGATCGGCAGCGTCGTCATCTCGTCGAACGTCGATGGCCTGGTGCTCATCGACGGGAGGCAGCGCGGCCGGCTCCCCCTCGCCGGCCCGATCCGGCTGCTCCCCGGGGATCACACGCTCCGCGTGGTCAAGGACGGCTGGCACACGTTCGAGCGGATCGTGACCGTCGGGGTCGCCGAGACCAGGTCGGTGGACGCGAAGCTCGATCCGCTCGCCAGCACGGGCCGGCTGAAGGTCGAGGACGAGCGGCTCGTCGGCGCCGATCTCACCATCGACGGCGCGCTGATCGGCCAGCTGCCGTGGGAGGGCGCGCTCGCGCCCGGCCCGCATTTCTACTCGGTGCGCAAGGGCAATTTCGGCTCTGCGCCCCGCGAGGCGAACGTCATCGCGGGGCAGCTCGCCGTCGCCACGGTCGAGGCGGGGCCGCTCGGCGAGGAGGTCCGCGTCGTCGCCCAGCCGCTGAGCGCGGATCTGACCATCAACAGCGTCCCGGTCGGCAAGGGGCAGTGGCGCGGCGCGCTGCCGCTCGGGCGCCACACCTTCGAGGCGCACGAGCCGGGCTATTTCTCGCGCACGCTGCGCGCGACCGTCGACAGGACGACGAGGGGCGACATCGTCCTGCCGCTCGCCATCGACGACGCTCACCCGCGCTGGGGTCGGAGGGTCGGCGTCTTCCGGCTGGAGGCGACCGGCGGCTATGCCTTCGCCTCGTCGCTCGAGAGCGACGCCGAGCGGAGCTGCGGCAGCTACAGCTGCTCGGGCATCTCGCGCCCGTCCGGCGTCCTGGCCGGCGTGCGCGGCAGCTACGAGTTCCCGATCGGCGCCGCCATCGAGCTCACGGCCGGGTACCTGAGCCTCCACACGACGCTCGATCGCTCGCTCGACGCGACGTATGCCGATCCGCGCGGGGGCAACGAGAGGCTCCCCATCCGCTACAGCTTCCACGACGACATCGGCATGGCCGGCGTGACGGTGATCGTCGGCGGCAGCTATCATTACGGGCTGTCGTCATGGCTCGACGTCGGCGGCGCGCTCGGGCTCGGCGTGGTGCTGGCCGAGATGAGCGACGAGGTGACCGGCACGGCGTCCGACGCGGAGAGGACCGTCAGCGTGGCCGTGCAGAACGCGGGCAGGGCCGTCCGCGCCGCCGCCCCGTTCGCGATGCCCGAGCTGAGGCTCCGGCTGAAGCTCGGGCGCCTCAGCGCCAGCGCGGGCCTCGGCGTCGGCTTCTTCCTCGTCGACGGCCCGCCGCTCGAGACGGGCAACACCTACGTGGTCGGGGCCGAGTGCGACGAGGCGCGCCCCACGGTCGACTGCGCGCCGGGCAAGAAGGTCGTGTTCGAGGAGCTCGCCCACGGCACGTTCACGATGTTCTTTCCGAACGTCTCCGCGGGGTACCGGTTCTGAGCGCCGCCGCGCGGGGCGCTCACCGGTTCGCCTGGTCCCTCGCGAGGCGCGCCTGCTCGCGCACGAGGTCGAAGAGGGCCGCCGCATCGAGCAGCGACGTCGTGAGCCGGCCGAACTGGATGACGTCGCCCACCGAGACCTCCAGCGGCTCGCTCTCGGAGAGCACCTTGCCGTTCACGCGGGTCCCGTTTTGCGAGCCGTTGTCGATGAGCACGAGCTGCCCCTGCTCATTCCGCCGGAAGTGCGCGTGCAGCTTGGACACCGAGGGGTGGCGCAGCACCACGTCGCAATTGCGCGTGCGGCCCACCGAGATCTGGTCGAGATAGGGATTGCCCTTCGCCTTGACGAGCTGGAACACCTCGCTCGCTGGGCCGGGCGGAGGCGGCGGTTTCCGGTGCGCCGCCGGCGATGCGGCGACCGTCCGGAACGCGATCTGCTGGTTGTCCGGACCCGCCTCGGACACCACGAGGAGCAGGTTCGTCACCTGGCGGACGAAGCGGTCCCGAGGCATCACACGCGCTAGCTCGATGATGTCCCCTGAGTCTTCCACGATGTGTCGAGTATAAGCCGATCCGGCGCCGCGAACCGTCCAGGGAGGCACTTTTGCCGTGGCGTCCCGCCCATGCACGGCGTCCCGCGCACGTGGAACCGCGATGCCGCCCGCACGTCATCGCAGCGCAGCGCGAGGCACCCCGGGCCCCCGAGCGCATCTCGGCATGCAGCGCGCGATGCCGCGACCTCACGCGCTGCTTTGTTACCGTGTTGCAGTAATTCTCTGGCGTTGGTTCGAGCTCAACGGGCAGCTTGTGCTCGAACGCGCCGGGATCTGGCGTACCTTCCGCGCCTATGCACGCACCCGTTCGTGGACGCATCTCGGTCAACCCCCGTGGCTTCGGGTTCCTGAACATCGAGGCCTCTCCGGAGAAGGCGGGGGGGCCGGGCAGGCCGGGCTTGGCTGCCGTCGGGCCGGCGACCGCCTTCATCGCGCCGCCCGATCTGAACCCGTTCCTCGACGGCGACGTCGTCGACGCGGTGGTCGTCGAGGCGGAGCCGGGCCGCTTCAGCGCGTCGCAGCTCGCCCTCGTCCAGCGCGATCGCTCCGAGCTCTTCGGGACGGTCGTATCGCACGCGAAGCGGCCGCACCTCCGGGTCGATCGCCTCGTCTCCAACACGGACTGGCCGTTCAAGCCGGGCAGCGCCGACGACCTCCCCGAGGGCGCCGCGGTGGTCGCCACCATCGAGGGCGCGGCGGTCGTCCCTGCGCGCGTCGTCGCGTCGGAGGCCGACCTCGGCATCGAGCGTTGCCTCGCCCGCAACGGCGTGCGCGCCGTGTTCTCGGGCGAGGTCCTCGAGGCGTCGCGCGCCGCGGTCGCCGCGGTGTCGGTCGAGCGTGAGCTCGCGCGCGGCCGCCGCGACCTGCGCGACGTCATCACCGTCACGATCGACGCGCCCGTCACCACGGACATCGACGACGCCGTCTCCGTGCTGCCGGCCGGGCCCGACGGGGCGCTCCGCGTCCTCGTCTCGATCGCCGACGTGGACGTGTTCGTCCCCGAGGGCTCGCCGCTCGATCTCGAGGCCCGCGCCCGGGGCACGAGCGTCTACCTGGCTGGCCGCGTCATCCCGATGCTCCCCGACACGATCTCCAGCGAGGCGGCGAGCCTGCTCCCGGGGGTCGATCGGCTCGCGGTCACGGTCGAGCTGCGCATCGACCCCGAGGGGGGCATCACGTCGATCGACCTGCACGAGAGCGTGATCCGCTCGCACGCCCGCCTCTCGTACGACGCCGTCGAGGAGTTCCTGACGACGGGCCGCTCCGCCGGCATCCCCGAGGCCGCCCGGCCGGTCGTGCGCTGGCTCCGCACCGCGGCCGCGCGGCTGTCGACGGTCCGCGCGGCGCGCGGCGGCGTCGAGCTCGATCGCGAGGAGGCGTACGTGACGCTGGACGCCGAGACGCGCGAGCCGACCGCCGTCTCGCCGCGCTCCGACACGGGCGCGCACCGCCTCATCGAGCGGCTGATGGTGGCGGCGAACGAGGCGGTGGCCAGCTGGCTCGTGGCGCGCGGGCTCCCCTGCGTCTTTCGTGTCCATGACGAGCCGACCGAGGAGCGCGTCCGCGCGCTCGAGCAGTTCGCGCACAACTTCGGCGTCGAGGCCGGCTTCGGCGCGCGCCTGAGCCCCCTCGGCCTCGCCGCGTTCGAGGCGCAGTACAGGGGCTCCGAGCTCGCGCCGGCCATCCGCACCGTGCTCGGCAAGGCGCTCGGCCCTGCCCGGTACACGGGCGCCGGAGGCCTGCATTTCGGCCTGGGGGCGCCGCTGTACCTGCACTTCACGTCCCCGATCCGCCGCTACGCCGACCTCGCGGTGCACCGCGAGGTCAAGCGCTATCTCCAGGGCCGCCGCGACCAGCGCGTCGACTCCGAGGCGCTCACGTCGCTCGCCCACCACCTGAACGCGCGCGCGCGCAACGCCGCCAAGGCCGAGACGGAGCGGCACCGCATGCTCGTGGCGCGCCTCTTCGCCTCCCGCGTCGGCGAGGAGATCGAGGGCTACATCGTATCCATCAAGCCGTTCGGCCTCGTCGTCCAGATGGTCGAGTCCGGCGCGACGGGCACGATCGCGCTGGAGGCGCTGCCGGGCGGCCCGTATCGGATCGACGTCGCCGCGCAGGCGCTGGTCGGCGCGAGCCGTCGCTACGGCATCGGCGAGCCGATCCGCGCCGCCATCGCGGCGACCAACGAGGAGCTCGGCCGCGTCGACCTCGTCCCTGCGGGCGCTCGCGGCGCCGCGTGACCGGGGCCGCGGCTCGGGTCTACGGCGACAGGAGCACGACGAACGCGTCGGTGCCGTTCGCCTCGCGCTCGCCGAGGCCGAAGTCGATCTTCCCCTCGGCGGTACCAGAGAGCGCGATGACCCCCGTGCTCGGCGCGGTGGCCGCCGCGTTCGACTTCTGGTTGCCGGCGGCGCCGAGCACCTTCCCCCAGAGGTGGTTGCCGTCGGCGTCGAGCTTCGCCACGAAGGCGTCGAAGCCGCCGCCGCTGGGCAGCGGCCCGCCGCCGAGGTCGACGACGCCCTGGACCGAGCCGGTCACCACCACGCCGTTCTCCGCGTCCGCGACGATCGACGTGCTCTCCTGCATGCCGTCTCCGGCGAACCACCGCGCCCACACGGGCGCGCCGTCGGGGGCGAGCGACGCCACGAACGCCGTCTGCACATCGTTGGCGGGGAGCGTGCCGGCCGCTCCGAAGTTGAGCGCGCCCATGTACGTCCCGGTCACGAGCACCGCGCCCGAGGGAGCGACGGCGATCCCGGTGCCTGCCTGCGACGCCGTGTCTCCATAGTCCGAGAGCCAGACGCCGTTCCCGCTGCTGTCGAGCTTCAGGACGAACAGGTTCGGCCCGAGCCCGGTGTTCCTCACCTGTCGGGGGCCGACGGTCAGGGTGCCGTTGTACCGGCCGGTGACGAGCACGCTGCCGTCGTTGCCGACGGCGGCGCCCATGGCGAACTGGTTCTTGTCGTCTCCGTAGATCCTCGTCCACTGGGGGGCGCCGAGCGGATCGTACTTCCGCACGAAGATGTCGGTGCCGCCTGCGCTGGTGGCGCAGATCGGGTTGCCGCCGGGGACGGGCGACGCCGCGCAGAGCAACGATCCGCTGAAGTAGCCGGCGATCACGATGTTTCCGCTGGGGTCGACCGCGATCGAGCGCAGCGTTTGATCGGCCGCGTCGCCGAGCTGGCGTGCCCAGCCTTGCTCGCCCTTCTCTCCGGTCATCGTGACCACGAAGGTGTCGAGCGCGTTGACGCTGCTCAGCGTCGTGCCGCCGAACGTGAACGAGCCGTAGAACGTCCCGCCGAGCACGAGGTTGCCTTCGGGCGTCACCGCGAGCCCGTTGAGCGTCTCGGCGCCGCTGCCGCCGAACCTCACGCTCCAGCGGTGCTGTCCGGAGGGGTCGAAGCTAGCGACGTACACGTCGGAGGTGCCGATGCTGACGAGGGCGCCCGTCTCCTTGCCGGTCAGGTTGATGGTCCCCGAGAAGGTGCCGCCGATGTAGACGTTTCCCTGCGCGTCGACGCCGACGCTGGTCGCGCTCTGGGTGTTCTGATCACCGTAGAGGGCGGCCCAGAGCGGCGCGCTGCAGGCGAAGCCGTCGCAGTCCTCGTCGGTGTCGTCCGTGCACGTCTCTCGTTGCGGGGTGACCTGGCCGGCGCACGGCCGCCACGACGTGCCCGAGAGATCGCACATCTGCAGCCCCACCGCGCAGAGCCCCACGCCGCTCGTCCCCTCGGGGCCGCTGTAGCAAGTCTTGATCTGGCCCGGGGTACACACGCACTCCGCGTCGGGCTCGTTCGTCGCGCCGTCGCAGTCGTCGTCCACGGTGCTGCTGCAGTCCTCGGGCCTCGGGACCACGGCGCCTTCGCACTCGCCGAAGCTCTGGCCGTCTGGCTGGCACCTCCGCACGCCCGCCGCGCACACGCCGACACCCTCGGTGTCTGCCGGGCCGGGATAGCAGGGTTGCACGTCGCCGACGCTGCAGAGCGGCGGCGCGCCTCCGCTGCCGCCGCCACCGTCGCCGCCGGCGTCGGGACGTGGGCCGATCGGCACCGGGTCCGAGCACGCTCCCGAGAGCGTGAGCGCCAGCGCAGACCCGACGAGCATCGATCGCGCGCGCGGGGTTGTCCTCGTCACCATGAGGGGGCGGAGCTCCATGTTCGGCGATCTGGCTTCAGTCCTGGCGTGATTTTCTCGTCCGCTGCTTCTTCTTGGTCAAGTCGATGATGAACGTGCTCGCGGGCGGCGCGCTCGCCGGAGCGTTCGGCGCGTCCGGGCGCATCGTCTCTGGCTCCTTCACGTTGCTCCGCGATCCTGGGTCGTTCACGTTGCTCCGCGATCCTGGCTCGTCCACGTTGCTCCGCGATTCGTCGGTGCTCTCCGAGGACGGGGAGAGCTGGGTCGGCCCGGCGCTCGCGCTCTGAGCCGGCAGCAGATCGTGCTGGACCGCGTCGCTCTGGGGTTCGTCGCGGAGCGCCATCCAGACCGCGAGCACGCTCACGATCATGAGCGCCACGCCGCCGAGCGCGAGCGGGACCACGAGCTTCGGCGGCAGCCGCGGCTGAGCGTGGCGCGGCGCCCACGCGGCGGCCGGCTGCTCGCCGTAGGGCGCGCTGGCGCTGTGCGGCGGCGCGGGCGCGCCGTAGGTCGAGCCGGTGTTGTGGAGCGACGAGCCGGTGTTGTGGAGCGACGCGGGCGCGCCGTGCGGTACGCCGGCGCTGTGCCGCGGGGCGGGCGCGCCGTAGGCCGGGCCGGCGTTGTGCAGGCCCGAGCCTGTGTTGTGGAGCGAGACGGGCGGGCCGTGGGGCGCGCTTGCGCCGTGCGCCGAGGCGAGCGCGCCGTAAGCCGGGCCGGCGTTGTGCAGGCCGGAGCCTGTGTTGTGGAGCGAGACGGGTGCGCTGTGGGGCGCGCTTGCGCCGTGCGCCGGGGCAGGCGCGCCGTAGGCCGGACCGGTGTTGTGCAGGCCCGAGCCTGTGTTGTGGAGCGAGGCCGGCGCGCTGTGGGGCGCGCCGCCGCCCTGCCACGATGGCGGCGCGCCGTGCGCTCCGGCGTGGCCGGCGCCGGTGTTGTGCAGGGCCGACGGCGGTCCATTCGGAGCGCCGGGGGCGGCCTGCGCCATGCCGGGGTGGCCTCCGTGCGCCTGGGCCGCATCCATGGCGCTCCCGCGCGGAGCTCCGGGCGCCGCCATCGTGGCGGCTTCCCACGAGGACGCCCCGCTGTTGCCTGGGCCGAGCTCCGACCCGATCGCGGGCGCCGAGCCCATCTCGTTCCACCTCGCGCCCGACGGGGCCGCGGGCCGCGGCGGAGGCTCGGCCTGCGCGTCCGCCGAGGCGGCCGCCGACAGGAGCATCGGGGAGAGCGGCGGCGCGCCCGCCGACGGCACGTCGCCCGCCGCGAGGCGCGCCGACGCGTGCGGCGGCGCCGCTCCATGCAGGAGCGCGCGCACGTCGGCCTGCATCGTGCGGGCGTCCGGGTAGCGCCGGTCGCGATCGAACGCGAGCGCCCTGTCCACGACGAGGCACAGCCCGTGCGGCGTCTCCGGCGCGACGCTCGCGAGCGGCGGCGCCGCCATGGTCGCCATCTTCACGAGCAGCTCGGACTCCGTGCGCGCCTCGTGGATGCGCCGCTTCGCGATCACCCGGAACATGGTCGCGCCGACGGCGAACAGGTCCGCCCTGTGGTCGACCGAGATGCCGCGCACCTGCTCCGGGGCCATGTACGACACCGTCCCGAGCGTCGCGCCCGTGCGGGTCCGCATCGCCGTCTTCACGCCGTCGCGCATGCGCGCGATGCCGAAGTCGAGCACCTTGAGGCGCCCGGTCTTCTCGACGAAGAGGTTGTCGAGCTTGATGTCGCGGTGGATGATCCCCTGCCCGTGCGCGGCGCCGAGCACGTCGAGCAGCTCATCCATGTGCCGCAGCATCTCGCCCGGTTCGATGCTGCCGAGCCGCTGGAGCCGGTCGGCGAGCGACTCGCCGTCGAGGAGCTCCATCACGAGGAACGGCGCGCCGTCCTCGGTCACGTCGATGTCGCGGATCTCGACCACGCCGGGGTGCTGGAAGCGATTGACGGCCTGCGCCTCGCGCTCGAACCGGGCGCGCAGGTCCTTCGAGCGCGCCACCTCGGGGTGGAGGATCTTGATCGCCTCGCGCCGCCCGATCTTGTGGGTCGCGGCATAGACGGCGGCCATCCCGCCGATCCCGACGAGGCGATCGATCGTCCATTTGCCCCGCAGGGTCGTTCCTACGCGCCTTTCGCAGGCCGCCCTCTCGTCGTCCATGCCCCGATCGAATGTCACAGCGTGCGGGATCGAGGTCAAGGTGAGAGCCGCGGCGGAAGCGACCTCGGCGCGCCTCTCCGCGCCGACGAGCCTACCAGCGATCCTCGCTCAATCGGGGACGGGGTGCACCCCGTCGCGCACCCAGGGATCGATGGTCCGCCGGAACGCCGCCTCGGTCCGGAGCCCCGCCAGCACGGACGCGAGCCCCCACTGCAGGCGATTCACGAACGTGAAGTCCTGCGGCATCTTCGGCACGTGGGGGATGGTGGGCATCTTCTCTCCCTCCTTGAGGGCGAGCCCCCGGATACCCCGGGTCAGGTACGCCACCGTCTCGCGCGCCTTCTCCGGGGAGCACTTCCAGGTCCCGTGCGTGCACAGCGGGACCATGAGCTCCATCGTGTAGCTGCGGTAGAGATCCCAGCTCTCGTCGGCCGGGTCGTAGCCGAGCACCTCCACGCACGCCCGGTCGAACTCCTTCCAGTCCGCGTCCATGGCGGCGCGCATGTAGCGCTTCATGCCCGCCACGAGGTCGGGCGGGAGCTGCTTCACGCAGCCGAAATCGAGGATCGTGACGCGGCCATCCTCGTGGAAGCGGTAGTTGCCCGGGTGCGGGTCGGCGTAGAGCCAGCCGTACCGGAGCATCGAGCGGAAGGTGAAGCGCCAGATGGAGAGGCCCGCGCGGTTCTTCGCCTCCTGGCTGCCGCGCTCGCAGAACTCGGCGTAGCTCATGCCGTCGACGAGCTCGAGCGTGAGGACGCGCCTCGTGGTGAGGCTGTGGTGGATGCGCGGGATAGAGACGTCCTCGTCCCCCGCGTTCATGCGGCGGAACAGGTCCGCCATCTCGGCCTCGCGCGCATAGTCGAGCTCGGACAGGAAGACCTTGCGGAGCTCGTCGACGGTCTGCCGGGCGTTCAGCTTCTTGGCGAGGGGCGCCATCATCGCCTCGAGCATCGAGACGCTCTTCAGGTCGTTCTCGATGGCCCTGTCCATGCCGGGGTACTGCACCTTCACCGCGACCCGCTCCCCCGACCTCGTCGTGGCCCGGTGCACCTGTCCGATGCTCGCCGCCGCGAACGGCTCGCGCTCCCAGGCCGCGAACACGTGCTCGGGCGGGGCGCCGAGCTCCTCGCGGATCATCTGCTCCGCGGCCTCCGGCGACAGGGGCGGCGCCTTGTCGAGCAGCTTCTTCAGCGTGGCCTGGAACTTCTCCTCGTATCCCGGCGGCGCGAGCCCGTCGATGTAGCTCGCCATCTGGCCGAACTTGAGCGGCAGGCCCTTCATCTCGCCGAGCGTCTTCAGCATCGCCTCGGCGGTCTTCTTGACCTCCTGGGCCATCCTCCGCCGCGCCTCGGCCTCCTCCTCCTCGGTCCGGGTCGCGCCGAGGACGCGCTTCGCGCCCTCGATGGCGAACGGGATCGTGCGGGGCGCGAGGCCGGCGAGGCGCGCGAGGCGCCCCAGCTTGGAGGTCGGCGGATTGTCTCGGGGTTTGTCGTCGGCCATGCGGGACTGACTCGCTAGGGTGGAAATGTCGGCGGCGGGGTCATGCGCCCGCGCGGCGCTTCGGGGCCGCGCGGATCTTCGGAACCGGCCACATGGAGACGGTGTTCCTCAGCTGCTGAGCCTGCTCGGGAGAGATATCCCCTTCCACGTGGACCCGGGCGCGCCGGTCCTCGACAACGACCCGCACCGCGCCCCGCCCGACCGGCGCTGCGCGGAGGACGTCCGTGATGTCGTCGAGCAGCCGCTGCGGCATCCGGCCCCGGAGCAGCCGGACGTTGCGCCCCTCGACGCGCACGCAAAATAGCTCATTTGCGCGCAGGAGCGCCACGACGAGCGGCACGACGAGGGCGAGCAGGGCGACGGGGATCAGGAGGGACATGGGTGGCCGCCCACGACGAGAGCTCCTCCCCAGGCCCACCGCGGGCCCCGATCGTGAACCGGTGCCGGCCGTTGTCAACGAGGGAGACGCGGGCTGCGCGGCTGGAGCGCGCTGCGCGGCTCGGGCGCCGGCGAACGCCGCACCGGCTGCGTGGCCGTGGCGGGAGCGCGCCCGAGTTCGCCGCGCGGCTCGGGGGCCCTGGCCAGCGCGCCGCGCGGTGCCTACCTTAGCTAGCCATGACGAGCGCCGCGCCCCAGCCTGCCGCCATCGATCCGCGCCTGGATCTGCACGACGAGATCAGCCGCCTGAAGCGGGAGAGGAACGCCGTCCTCCTGGCCCACTACTACCAGGATGGCGACATCCAGGATCTCGCAGACTTCCTCGGCGACTCGCTGCAGCTCGCCCAGCAGGCGAAGAAGACGACCGCGGACGTCATCCTGTTCGCCGGCGTGCATTTCATGGCCGAGACGGCGAAGATCCTGAACCCCGAGCGCATCGTCGTGGTCCCCGACCTCGCTGCGGGCTGCTCGCTCGCCGACGGCTGCCCCGTCGACCGCTTCCGCGCCTGGCGCGCCCGGTACCCCGGCGCGGCCGCGATCTCGTACATCAACTGCTCCGCCGAGGTGAAGGCCGAGAGCGACTACATCTGCACGTCGTCGAACGCGGAGAAGATCGTCCGCGCGATCCCCGAGGGGCAGGAGATCCTCTTCGCGCCCGACAAGAACCTCGGGCGCTGGCTCGTCGAGCGGACGGGCCGCCCGATGCGCCTGTGGCAGGGCAGCTGCGTCGTTCACGAGACCTTCAGCCTGCGCAAGATCGTCGCGCTGCGCGAGCGCCACCCGGACGCGAAGCTCATCGCGCACCCGGAGTGCGAGGAGCCGATCCTGCGGATGTCCGACTACATCGGCTCGACGACCGCGCTGCTCAAGTACACGACCGCGGACGACGCGCTGAAGTACATCGTCGCGACGGAGAGCGGCATCGTGCACCAGATGCGCAAGGCCTCGCCGCACAAGGAGTTCATCGAGGGGCCGCCGGAGGGCAACTGCGCTTGCAACGAGTGCCCCTTCATGCGGCTCAACACGCTCGAGAAGGTCTATCTCGCGCTGCGCGATCTCGCCCCGCGCCTCGAGATGGCGCCCGAGCTGCGCGAGCGCGCGCGCGTCCCGATCGATCGCATGCTGGCCCTCAGCTGAGCTCGCCGCGCGACGCGGCGATCACAGCACGAGCGAGAGGCCGAGCGTCTGGACGAACGAGCCTCGGGCCTGCGGCAGCGCGCCGACGTTGCGCCGCTGCCCCTGGGCGTCGATGGCCTGGCCTTCCCGGGTGGCGTCGCCGCCCCGGCCGAGCAGGAAGGCGCCCGAGGTCTCCAGCTCGATCGTGAGCCAGCGGCGGATGACGTCGAACGACACCCCGAGCCCCAGCGGGATCTCGACGTACGACGCGCCGCGCTCGCGGATCGTGAACTCCCCCCCGGGGTCAAAGACCCGCATGCGATCGAAGTCGAACCGGTCGTAGCCGACGCCGACCGACAGCCACGACCGGGCGCGCTCGCCGAGCGGAAGCGTGGGCGCGAGGCGCGCGCCGAGCGCGAGGGTGCGGACCGTGGGCGCGCCGTCCTCGCGTGGCTCGGCCGTGATCGGGCCGGGCTGCGCGAGCGCGCCCGCCTGGAGCGCGAGCTCGTGCTCGGCGTGCACGAAGAACGCGGAGAAGCGCAGGTAGTCGAAGATCTCCCAGCGCGCGTGGGCCCCGACGCCGATCGCGGGCTTCAGGCGAATCCCCGTCGGCTGGCCGGCGGCGTCGTTCGAGCCGAACCGATTGACGAGGGCGATGTCCGCGCCGACCTCGATGTGCCTGGCCCACGGCAAGCGGGTCCGGGGGGGCGCGGGCGGCAGCGGCGGCCGCGGAGGTCGCGGTGGCTGCTCGGCGGAAGCGGCATCCGTGGAGGTCGCGGCGCTCGAGGGCTCCTCTGCGTGCGCGGTCGAGGTGCAGGCGAGCGCGACCGCGCACGCCGCCGTGCCTCGTCCGACGCGGGCGCGAGCGGTTCGCATGCCCGCCCTTGTAGCAGGCTTTTGTGAGCGGCCGAGCCGCCAGCTGCGCTCGCGCCCCCGCCGCCTGCTGCGGGGCCGCCGGGCGCGCTCCGTCGCCGAGGTGCTCTTCCCTGGGCCGGTGGCAGGGGCCCGTCGGGTCGGGCAAACTCGTCTTCATGCGTGCAAAGCCCATCGCCTCCCTGTTCTTCCTGGTCCTTGCGCAGCTCGGTTGTTCCGCCGAGCGCAAGCCCGACGCCGAGCCGGCTCCTGCGGCCGCGCCTCCCGCCGCCGCCGAGGGTGCATCGCCGATGCAGGCGTCCGCTGCCGGGATCGCGCGGCTCGAAAAGAAGCAGTTTGGCGCGCCCATCACGGAGAGCTCGACGACGCCGCTGCCGGTGCTCCTGCAGGAGCCGGGCAAGTTCAGCGGAAAGACCGTCCGGACCGAGGGGGTCGTCTCGGCCGTGTGCAAGTCGATGGGCTGCTGGATGGAGATCGCCGACGAGTCGGGCAGCGCCCACATCAAGATGGCGGGCCACAGCTTCTTCGTCCCGAAGGACGCCTCCGGGCACCGGGCGGTCGTCCAGGGCAAGATGGTCACCGGCGAGGCCGAGGAAGGCGCCGCGTGCGGCGCGAAGGACAACTGCCGCGGTGAAGCCGAGAAGCAGACCGGGCGGGTCGCCAAGATCGAGCTCGAAG